>NZ_JBSIEZ010000001.1:2452500-4162500 GCF_053615415.1 Paenibacillus sp. S33
ATCTATGGGTGATGGCGTGCCTTTTGTAGAATGAACCGGCGAGTTACGTTCCCGTGCAAGGTTAAGGTGAAGAGCTGAAGCCGCAGCGAAAGCGAGTCTGAATAGGGCGAATGAGTACGTGGACGTAGACCCGAAACCGGGTGATCTACCCCTGTCCAGGGTGAAGGTGCGGTAACACGCACTGGAGGCCCGAACCCACGCATGTTGAAAAATGCGGGGATGAGGTGGGGGTAGCGGAGAAATTCCAATCGAACCCGGAGATAGCTGGTTCTCCCCGAAATAGCTTTAGGGCTAGCCTCGGAAATAGAATCGTGGAGGTAGAGCACTGATTGGGTGCGGGGCCCGCAAGGGTTACCAAGCTCAGTCAAACTCCGAATGCCATCGATTTAGTTCCGGGAGTCAGACAGTGAGTGCTAAGATCCATTGTCGAAAGGGAAACAGCCCAGACCATCAGCTAAGGTCCCCAAGTGTGTGTTAAGTGGGAAAGGATGTGGAGTTGCACAGACAACCAGGATGTTGGCTTAGAAGCAGCCACCATTGAAAGAGTGCGTAATAGCTCACTGGTCGAGTGACTCTGCGCCGAAAATGTAACGGGGCTAAACACACCACCGAAGCTATGGCTTGATGCTTTGCATCAGGGGTAGGGGAGCGTTGAATGCGGGTTGAAGGTGTACCGTAAGGAGCGCTGGACTGCATTCAAGTGAGAATGCCGGTATGAGTAACGAAAAGATCTGTGAGAATCAGATCCGCCGAAAGCCTAAGGGTTCCTGAGGAAGGTTCGTCCGCTCAGGGTAAGTCGGGACCTAAGGCGAGGCCGATAGGCGTAGTCGAAGGACAACAGGTCGAAATTCCTGTACCACCGTAATCCGTTATGAGCGATGGGGTGACGCAGTAGGGTAGTGACGCGGACTGATGGATGTCCGTCTAAGCAGTGAGGCTGGTGTGTAGGCAAATCCGCACATCGTTAAGGCTGGGCTGTGATGGGGAGCGAAAATTGTAGTAGCGAAGGTCATGATCTCAGACTGCCAAGAAAAGCCTCTAGCCAGGAGAAGGTGCCCGTACCGCAAACCGACACAGGTAGGCGAGAAGAGGATTCTAAGGCGCGCGGAAGAACTCTCGTTAAGGAACTCGGCAAAATGACCCCGTAACTTCGGGAGAAGGGGTGCCTCGGTAGGGTGAATAGCCCGAGGGGGCCGCAGTGAAAAGGCCCAAGCGACTGTTTAGCAAAAACACAGGTCTGTGCGAAGCCGCAAGGCGAAGTATACGGGCTGACGCCTGCCCGGTGCTGGAAGGTTAAGGGGAGTGGTAAGCCTTCGGGCGAAGCTATGAACCGAAGCCCCAGTAAACGGCGGCCGTAACTATAACGGTCCTAAGGTAGCGAAATTCCTTGTCAGGTAAATTCTGACCCGCACGAATGGCGTAACGACTTGGGCGCTGTCTCAACGAGAGATCCGGTGAAATTTTAATACCTGTGAAGATGCAGGTTACCCGCGACAAGACGGAAAGACCCCATGGAGCTTTACTGCAGCTTGATATTGAATTTGGGTACGATCTGTACAGGATAGGTGGGAGCCGTAGAATCTTGAGCGCCAGCTTGAGAGGAGGCATCCTTGGGATACCACCCTGATCGTATCTAGGTTCTAACTTGGTACCGTAAACCGGTGCGAGGACAGTGTCAGGTGGGCAGTTTGACTGGGGCGGTCGCCTCCTAAAGAGTAACGGAGGCGCCCCAAGGTTCCCTCAGAATGGTTGGAAATCATTCGAAGAGTGCAAAGGCAGAAGGGAGCTTGACTGCGAGACCTACAAGTCGAGCAGGGACGAAAGTCGGGCTTAGTGATCCGGTGGTACCGCATGGAAGGGCCATCGCTCAACGGATAAAAGCTACCCTGGGGATAACAGGCTTATCTCCCCCAAGAGTCCACATCGACGGGGAGGTTTGGCACCTCGATGTCGGCTCATCGCATCCTGGGGCTGAAGTAGGTCCCAAGGGTTGGGCTGTTCGCCCATTAAAGCGGTACGCGAGCTGGGTTCAGAACGTCGTGAGACAGTTCGGTCCCTATCTGTCGTGGGCGTAGGAAATTTGAGAGGAGCTGTCCTTAGTACGAGAGGACCGGGATGGACGTACCGCTGGTGTACCAGTTGTTCCGCCAGGAGCACCGCTGGGTAGCTATGTACGGAAGGGATAAGCGCTGAAAGCATCTAAGCGTGAAGCCCCCCTCAAGATGAGATTTCCCAATTAGTAAGACCCCTTGAAGACGACGAGGTAGATAGGTTGGGGGTGGAAGTGCAGTAATGCATGGAGCTGACCAATACTAATCGGTCGAGGGCTTATCCTAAGAATAAAACGCAAATAAGTTTCGGATCCAGTTTTCAGGGTGTAACCTTGAAGGTATGTAGAAATACATACAAGCGCATGGCTATTCATTCACACGATAAGTGATGAACCGAATAACCATACGGAAGAATTTGCACAGCAAATTCATGTTTGGTGGCGATAGCGGAGGGGTTCCACACGTACCCATCCCGAACACGACCGTTAAGCCCTCCAGCGCCGATGGTACTTGGACCGCAGGGTCCTGGGAGAGTAGGACGTCGCCAAGCAAGATAAAAGAGCACAGCCTTAATGGGCTGTGCTCTTTTTGTATACCATAAGGCTTTCGCGTTTTGGAAAATATACAAGAAACCCATACATATACTCCATTCCACTAAATTAATAAGATTGGGGGATAACTACAATAAAGCTTACAACGCTCTGCATATCGACCGATAGTGAAGTCAAACATAATGAAATTTATAAAGCAGCAAGCTCCAACAACAGGGAGCCTTGCTGTTTGCCGTTATTGCTTTTTGAGGGGGTGAAAGATTAAAAGTAAGGCTATAAATTTCTAGAGAACAGGTAACTTTTGAAACGAGATAGAAACGTTTCTATTAGAGTTTGAAAAGAAAATTCATAGCTTTGGGAGAGAAAAACTCAATCCGAACTGAATTTTTAAACGAAGAGTCAGAAAAAAAATTTGCAAAATATGGTCCTTTAGGACTATGAAATAACAATATTTATTACAAAATTAAAGAGTTATTAATTTTGGCTTATGTGAGGTTGACACAAATTCAATCCATTATTTAGGAGGTTAAAGAGAGTTGCGGAAAAAGGCGGAATTTGTCGGATGATATCAGGTTGAATTTGTTACATTTATGTTAATGGCATGTAAAGATAAAATTGTAGTAGGATAAGGGGTTGGGGCTTCAATGTAAATCATAATGAGTTTAGTTTTACAAAATTCGTGAAAACCTAAAATTTCGTTTTAAACTAAATTAACAGATCATGATTGACAGATAACTAATACAAAAAGTGAAATTGTTGCTTTTGAAGTTTGGAAACAAATAACATAATATGGATTTTGTTTTATTTTTATAAGCTCTATCAATTTAGACCATTTGTCCCATGCCAAGTGGTTTTAAAGTTTGTATATTTAAAAATAGTTAGAAAGTGTTGGAAGAAAAAAAGAGATATAAGGATTTACTGTAAAATTATGAACTGCATAGAGGATGGAGGAATTCATATGACGACTCGATCGCAATCTTGGTTCGCGAAAACAGAGGTCCAACCGACTGCGAAGCTCCAACTATTTTGCTTCCCCTACGCCGGTGGTGGTGCTTACATATTTAACTCTTGGAAGTCTAGGTTTGCGCCTGACATTACCGTGTTGCCTATACAACTTCCAGGACGTGAAAGCCGTTCAACAGAAGCTCCAATGGATACTCTTCAAGACATCGTTCAATCGTTGGTTCCCGCAATGGCTCCATACATGCATAAGCCGTTCGCTTTTTTTGGGCACAGTATGGGGGCACTGATTGCATTTGAAACAGCACGACAGTTGTACAGCAAAACTGGAAAGCTACCTGTGCATATTATCATATCTGGTAAATCCGCACCACATCTTCCATACTCCAAAAAACAACTCCATGATTTGGCAGACGATTCTTTCACGGAAGAGCTTCGTTTAATGCAGGGAACCCCTGAAGAGGTGCTGCAAAATGCAGAATTGATGCAAATTATTATGCCTCGTCTGCGTGCAGATTTTAAGGTATGTGAAACTTATGTTTATCAGCCGGGAAATCCACTGGTATGCCCGATGACCGTTTTAGGCGGAATGAAGGATTTTGAGGTTAGCACAGATTCACTCCATGCCTGGCAACAACATACGACATCACCTATGGATGTTCGGATGTTCGAAGGTAATCACTTTTTCATCCATGAACAAGAACAAGAGGTTATGAGCGCAGTCGAGAACATTCTTTCTACATCCTCGCCGATGGCCCACGCGGCGGCAGCTCACACAGCTTACAACACAAGCACCCTACAACCACGATTCAGACAGAGTTGAATGTCCCACACATCACGATACACTTCGTTATCACCATCTCAATCAACAACCAACCCACATCAAGATGTAAATTCCAACATAGTTCAAAATCGCATTTTATTCTGCACGGATACTCATGCATCCAAACCCAGAGTTTATCTCAACGACGTCCACAGCCAATATAAAAAGTTCGCACTGATAAAAGTGTGGGCAACGAAAAGAGGGATGCCCTTGTTTCGATTAAATTCTGCTTTTCGGAGACTCGCACGTTATGTAAGGCCGTATAATCTATGGGTTTTCATAACGGTGATCGCCTCCTTGTGTTTGGCAGCTATTGACATTGTTTTGGGTAAGGCCATTGAGCAAATGGCACAGGGGACATTCTCCTCTACCCAGAACATGATCTATCTGGTTGTTGGTATGACGCTAATTGGAATGCCATGTAAGTTTGTGATGAGGTACGCTTCAGCGCGATTTAGTGTTAGTGCTCTGCGCGACTTGAGAGGCGATCTCGTACATAAGTTTTGCGATTTACCGGTTTCCAGCGTGGAAAGGAAATTTACCGGAGATTTGGTATCCCGTCTAACCAATAATACGGCAGTATTACAGAACTTTTTTATCCAGCAGTTTGCCAATCTGTTTTATTTACCGCTTGTGTTTACGGCATCACTCATATTGCTTTTACTGACAAGCTGGAAACTGATATTGGCAAGTCTTGCGCTCATGCCAATAGGAATGATCATAACATCACTAATGAGCAAGCCGATTGAAAAATATTCCGCGGATCTTCAGGAGAAAATTGCTCATTTGAACGCTGTGGGGCAAGATGCAATCGGAGGAATCCCTATCGTCAAGGCATTCAATATGCAAGCTGTGCTGTTGAAGAAGTATATGGTGATTATGGAGGAGGTCGTCAAGCGCGGCCTACGGCTAGAAAAGCGCTATGCAGCCATTACTCCGGTAGGTGTGATGATGCTAGCAACACCGATTATTTTAGTCATTGTATACGGAGGATACCTGATACAACATGGAGAGCTGAATGCTGGAGGCATTGTACTTTTTTTATACCTGATTTCGTTCATATTGCAGCCGATTGCCATGCTGCCGACGATCATTTCGCAAATGAAGGAAGCGGGTGGAGCCGCAAAGCATTTGTTTGAGGTACTGGATTGGCAGAATGAACGTCAGGATGGCGAAATGACCTTGGTAGATCAGAAGCGAGAGAATGAGGCGCCTCATTTGAAAGACGAAGCAAATGGGGAAGCCAACCGAATGAGTGAAGGCGGAGCAGAAAGTGATGATGACGTTGATAGTGTTGCTGTAGTCAGCTTTGAGCATTTGACCTTTGGCTACGATGAAGGGAACACAGTGCTGAAGGATATCAGCTTCCAGGCAGGGCAAGGGGATATGGTGGCGATTGTCGGTGCCAGCGGTGGAGGTAAGAGCACGATTTTCAAGCTGCTTTGCGGATTTAATGAACCTGGAGAGCATGCTGGAACCATTCAACTATTTGGAAAGAGTTTGACAGATTGGAATTTAACCAGCCTGCGCAGTCATATTTCGATGGTATCTCAGGAGTCGTCGCTTTTTCCGGCCACCATTGCAGAAAATATCGGATATGGACGTTTGGCGGCGACTCGGGAAGAAATTGTCGAAGCGGCGAAAGCGGCACATGCGCATGATTTTATTGTTCAACTTCCCGAGGGCTATGAAACCCTGTTGAGCGAGCGGGGAGGCGGATTGTCTGGCGGTCAAAAACAGCGTATTTCCATAGCAAGAGCATTACTGAAAAATGCTCCACTGCTTCTATTGGACGAGCCGACTTCAGCACTCGATAGTCAGTCGGAGGCTCAGGTGCAGAATGCGATGAATGCGGTAATGCAAAACCGGACGGTACTGGTCATTGCTCATCGACTGTCAACCGTACGTCAGGCGAACCGCATTATTGTACTCGATCAGGGGAGCATTGTGGAATCGGGTTCTCATGAGGAATTACTAAGTCGTGATGGTGTGTACCGAAAGCTGTATTTGAAAAATTTTGAAGAAGAACAGCATACGGCGGAAAACGGGTTTTCGTTGCCTGAGGAAAGGGGTGAGTGTCGTGACCTTCAAGCAGGGGTTTTATGAATTTAAGCAGTTGATGTCCCTGATGAAGCCGCAACGAAAATGGTATTTTACCGGGCTGGTTGGCAATAGTCTGACCAATGCGAGCATCACGATTTTACTTTCTTTTGTGGTGCATTATTTGCTGAATTTCGCGGTTAATGGCGATGTACAGGAGCTATACCGAGCGGTCTATTTGGTTAGTGGTACATTTTTGGCATTAAGTCTTATTTCCCCCCTGTGCAGCTATATGTATAAACGGTGTGTAAAGCTGGCGATTGCCGAAGTACGAATGAAACTATTTGGCCACATTGTTAAGCTATCGTACGATAAAGCCGAAAAACACCATTCGGGTGATCTTGTATCCCGTATGACGAATGATGTACAGGCGCTGGAGCAGGCTTACACCGTTCATATCCGCTCGATTATACTGGAAATTTCGCTTTTCTTGGGCTCGTTGGTCATTTTGATGACGCTTGATTGGCGATTTGGGATTATGGCGGTTTTACTTGGGCTGGCTTCAGCCTGGATCAATGCTCATTTCGCGAAGAAAATGCGAAAGACGAGTGAAGAGTTACAGGGACGGATGAGCAGGTTCACGGAACGATTGAGTGATTTGCTTTCCGGTTTGCAGACGGTGAAGTTGTTTGGGTTGAGGACAAAGGTAGGTGGACTATGTAACGATGCAAGCGAGGACATAAACCGTATCAGCATCCGGCAGGGACGTCATATGGGCTTGCAGGATATGTGCAATTTTGTCATAGAGTTCATTACGCTGGGCGGTGTGCTTGTCGCCGGATTGATTCTGGTATCGCAGAAGCAAATGGAACTGGGAGTATTGGGACAGATTGTGCAGCTGCAAACCGGTATTTCAACGGTGTTTTTGGAGCTAGGGGCGGCTGTAACACTGTTACAAAACTCCTTGGCAGGCTTGGCGCGTATCCGCGAAATTCTGGATGAGTCGAAGGAAGAAGAGCAGTTCCCCGCGGCTAAAAAGAAGGGACTGCTGACTAGGCTTATCGATCCCGAGACGTCAGCTTTATCAGCCCGTGAATCTGGGGAATTCTATGGCGATGTTGAGACCTTGCGTTCAGACCATGCCATTGAACAGACTCCGGCTGCGCTGGAGCTGCACGACATCACCTTTGGCTATCAGCCTAACTATCCAACGCTGCAAAGGTTAAACTTGGTCGTGCCAGAAGGACAGGTAACCGCGCTTGTTGGCCCGAGTGGTGGCGGCAAAAGCACAGTCATGAAGCTGTTGTTGGGATTTTACCCACCGGACGAAGGTGTGCTGCGGGTTCGTGGTCGCTTGGCAGAAGAATTTACGTTGGATGAGGTCAGGGATTTGATGGCCTATGTACCACAGGAGGCTACGCTGTTCCACGGTACAGTAGCGGATAATATCCGTTTTGGCTCACCGACTGCCACGGATGAGGAAGTAGAGGCTGCGGCCAAAACAGCCTATGCCAGCGGCTTCATAGCCGAGCTGCCAGAGGGGTACGACACGATTGTCGGTGAACGCGGAGCCAATTTGTCTGGCGGTCAAAGACAGCGGATCGCAATTGCTCGTGCTTTGCTCAAAAATGCACCGATTTTGCTGTTGGATGAAGCAACCTCGGCTTTGGATGCAGAATCGGAATATGAAGTCCAGCAGGGCTTAAATGAGCTGATGAAGGATCGTACGACATTAGTTATTGCCCATCGATTGTCTACGATTGAACGGGCGGATACGATCTGTGTCCTTGCCGATGGTGAACTGAAAGAGCAGGGTACCCATGATCAGCTCCTTGCCGAGGGCGGTCATTATGCAGAGCTGTATGAGCTTCAATTTCGAAAGCATCCCGAGGAACAAACCGCATAAATATGCGAATTTCCTTTTTACCAATATCTAATTTGCGAGGAGAGAGACGGATGACACAGCAAAATGTTCAATTGTTTTCGCTAAGCCAGCCACAGCAACGGATTTGGTATACGGAGCTTCTGTATCCTAATCGGAACACATCAACAATTATTGCAACAGTAAAAATCAGGGGAACTGTTCGTATAGATGCCTTGCAACAAGCAATGAACCGGGTAATTGCCCAAAATGATTCTTTTCGTATCAAAATTACTGCTCAGGATGGGATTCCGTATCAATATGTAGAGCCGTTTACGGCGGAAAGTATAGAAACGCTCCAAGTTACCCCGGAAGAAGCAAAGGAATGGTTAAAGCGCCATAATCCACAGCCGTTCTCATTGTTGGATTCGCAGCTGTATCGATTTGTTATCTTGCAGCTCGGAGCAGAAGAAACCTGGTTTAATTTTAAAATGCATCATATTATCTCAGACGGCGTGTCCATGAATCAGGCCATTAATGAAATCACCGGACATTATATGGATATTGTGCATGGTACAGGTCAAGATACGCCGACCAAGGGCAATCCCTATCTGGATTTTATCCAGGTAGAGCAAAGCTATGAGCAATCAGACCGTTATCAAAAGGACAAAACGTACTGGACGGAAAAGTTTGCTGATTTGCCAGAGACTACAGGTTTGAAATCATATAACCCGCTGACACTGAGCACAGCTGCACGCCGGGAGAGCTTTATACTGGAACATGAGTTGTATCGTGGTGTTACGGCTTTTTGCGAGGAACATAAAATTAGTATTTTCACGTTCTTCCTGGCGGCTCTGTATATTTATTTGCATAAAGTGACGGGGGAGCAGGACTTAACCGTGGGGACACTTTATGCCAACCGTACGTCTAAGAAGGAAAAAGATACCATCGGTATGTTCGTCAGCACTGTGGCTACGCGTCTGTTAGTCGAACCAGAATCCGAACTGTTGACCTTCCTGCAAGGTGTAGGGAAGGAGCAGGCATCCATTTTGCGGCATCAGCGTTACCCGTACAACAAAATTATTCAGGATTTACGTGAACAGCAAAGCAGCCTGGACATTCAGCGTCTGTTTGGTGCTTCCATTCAGTACCGTACCTTGAGTTTCTCCCGGTTTGATGAAGCCATTCAGCAGGTAGATAACGATTTCTGCGGAGATACGGTGAACGACTTCGATATTCACATGGTTGAAATGCTGGATGATGATAGACTCGTGCTGTACCTAGATTATCGTACCGAACTGTTTAGTGAACAGGAAATTGCTCGAATTATTCGACAATTTTTGAGTGTGGCCGAGCATATGGTGCAGGGCCCACACAAGCGGATACAGGAATTGTCGCTGATCAGTGAGGAAGAACGGGCGCAAATCGTCGACGTATTCAATGCTACAGCGGTGGAATATCCACACGAAGCAGGCATTCATGAGTTGTTTGAGGAACAGGCTGAACGTACACCGAATCAGACAGCAGTTGTGTTCGGAAATGCCCGTTTAACTTATGGCGAACTGAATGTAAAAGCAAATCGACTGGCTCACACGTTGCGCGGACACGGTATTACCGCCGAGCAAACTGTAGGTATCGTTGCTGAGCGTTCCACGGATATGATCGTCGGCATGTTGGCGATTCTCAAAGCGGGCGGCGCATATGTACCGATTGATCCTGATTATCCGGCTGAACGTGTACGTTACCTGTTGGAAGATTCGGGGGCGAAGTTGCTGCTGGTGCAGCGTGCAGAACAGCAACCGGAGGAATACACCGGAATCGTACTGGATCTGAGCGATGCTAAGGTGTACGGGGCAGAGGATGACCAAGGCTTGAATACCGTACATTGGGAGCAAAACGAGGCTTATCATGCGGATTATACCGATTATATAAATCTGAAAAATGTGATTTTAAAGGAATCATCCTCGTCTGTCGTAGACAGCACTGCTGGAGAACAAGAACGTAATTTTGGAAACCGACTAGCTTATTTGATGTACACTTCGGGCACAACCGGACAGCCCAAAGGGGTTATGGTAGAACATCGCAATGTTGTGCGTTTGGTGAAAAGTACAAACTATGCGCAATTAGATGCTGATACACGCATTTTGCAAACTGGCGCTGTTGTCTTTGACGCGTCCACCTTCGAAATTTGGGGTGCGCTACTAAATGGTGGACAGCTCGTGCTGGTAAGTCAGGATGTCATTTTGGACGCTCCAAAGCTCAAGGAAGCCGTGCGCAACCATGGTATCACGACAATGTGGCTGACTGCACCGCTCTTTAACCAGCTATCTCAGCAGGACTTGGAGCTGTTCGAGGGGGTACAAGAACTGCTGGTCGGTGGTGATGTGCTGTCCGTACCGCACATTAACCGGGTGCTGGAGGCTCATCCGTCCCTGCGGATCATTAACGGCTATGGGCCGACAGAAAATACAACTTTTTCTACAACTCATGCGATTGCCAGCGTGCAATTGGAAGCGGTGCCGATTGGGCGTCCGATCCACAACTCCACAGCGTATGTCGTAGATCGTTCCATGCAGCTTCAGCCTGTTGGGGCATGGGGGGAGTTGATCGTCGGCGGCGACGGGGTGGCACGTGGCTACCGGAACCGTCCGGATTTGACGGCTGAAAAGTTCGTAGATAGTCCGTTCCGCAGCGGAGAGCGCTGCTACCGCACAGGCGATTTGGTGCGCTGGAATGAGGACGGGACGCTGGAATACAAGGGACGGATTGACGCACAGGTGAAAATTCGGGGCTACCGGATCGAGCTGGGTGAGGTGGAAGCGCAGCTGTTGAAGCTGGAAGCGGTGCAAGAAGCCGTCGTCATTGCACGTGAGGATGAGCAGGGGCAAAAGCAGCTCTGTGCATATGTAGTCACCCTTGCGGATATCGCGGCTAGTGAGCTGCGAAGCGCCTTGAGCCAAGAATTGCCCGGTTACATGGTACCGTCATATTTTGTGCAGCTGGAGCAATTGCCGTTGACACCAAATGGCAAAGTGGATCGTCGGGCGTTGCCGCAACCGGAGGGAAGCGTGGATTCCGGTGAGGATTACGTAGCGGCACGGAATGAGGTAGAACGGACGCTAGTGTCCGTGTGGCAATCTGTACTTGGTATCGAGCATATTGGTGTGCTGGATAACTTTTTCCATCTGGGGGGCGACTCGATTAAGGCCATCCAGGTGTCTTCAAGACTGCTGCAAAATGGTTACAAGCTGGAAATGAGAGAGCTGTTCCAGTATCCGACGATTGCTGAGCTGAATGGACGGGTGCAGCGGGTGACCCGCGTTTCCGATCAAGGAGAAGTCAGTGGAAACGTGGTATTGACACCGATTCAACACTGGTTCATTGAGCAGCAGCCATCAAAGCCTGAGCACTATAATCAGGCTCTGATGCTGCACCGTGAGGATCGTTTGGACGAAACGGCGCTTCATCAGGCACTGCAACGCATTGTAGAGCACCATGATGCTTTGCGCATCGTATTCCGCCAAAATGCGGACGGTGGGTATGAAGCATGGAACCGTGGCGTGCAAGAAGGAGAACTGTACAGCCTGGAAGTGGTTGATTTTACAAATGAGTCTGACTTTGCTCATTTGCTGGAGAGCAAAGCCAGCGAAATTCAAAGCAGTATCCGTCTAGATGAAGGCCCTTTGGTGAAACTGGGTCTGTTCCGTTGCCCGGATGGAGACCATTTGTTGGTAGCGATCCACCATTTTGTAGTCGACGGCGTGTCTTGGCGTATTTTGCTGGAGGATTTGGCATCCGGTTATGAGCAGGCTTTACGGGGCGAGTCTGTCCGTTTGCCTAATAAGACAGATTCCTTCCGCCTTTGGGCTGACCAGCTGTCCGCTTATGCGAACAACACAGCGTTGAAGAGTGAGCGTGCGTATTGGCAGCAGATTGAGCAAGCAGGGAAGAGTCAGGCATCCTTGCCTAAAGATTACACTCGTAAATCTCAGGCCAAGCCACAGCTTCGCGATGATAGGACACTGACAGTAGCGTGGACGGTAGAAGAAACGGAACAATTCTTGAAACAAGCCCATCGTGCCTACAATACGGAAGCGAACGACCTATTGCTGACAGCTCTGGGCACCGCAATTCAGGAGTGGGCAGGCATCCGTCAGGTGCTTGTAAATCTGGAGGGTCACGGACGGGAAGCCATTTTGCCGGATATGGATATTACGCGTACGGTCGGTTGGTTTACCAGCCAATTCCCGGTTGTACTCGATATGGGCGAGGAACAGAATGTGGGACGGCGTGTCAAGAACGTCAAGGAAGGACTGCGCCGTTTGCCGCATAAAGGAATTGGATACGGGATTTTGAGATATCTTGCTGACGGGGAAGGGGAAGCCGCTTTTGTCGCCGAGCCGGAAATCAGCTTTAACTATCTCGGACAATTCGATCAGGATTTGAAACATAATGCCTTTCGCATGTCTCCTTATTCCATCGGAGCTTCCATTAGTGACACGTTAACCAAGCGGTATGCTCTGGATATCAACGGCATGATCACGGACGGTGCACTGGAACTGACGATCAGCTACAGCAACAAAACGTTCATGAAAAAGTCAATCAAAAAGCTGGCTGATCTGCTTCAGGAGAGCTTGCGTGAGGTATTGGCTCACTGTGTGGAAAAAGAGTTGCCAGAGCTGACGCCAAGCGACTTGTCCTTCCAAGGACTGACGGCTGGAGAGCTGGATCATATTGCAGAGCAGACGGCTACTGCGGGAGAACTACAAAATATTTATTCGCTCACACCCATGCAAAAAGGCATCCTGTTCCACGGTTTAATGGAGCCGAAATCCGGGGCGTACTTTGAGCAGGCGACATTTGATCTGCAAGGCAGCTTTCAAGTGGAGGCTTTTGCCGAAAGCTTAAATCAACTGGTGGATCGCCATCAAATATTCAGAACGAATTTTTATAGCGGCTGGAATGAGCAGCCTTTACAGGTGGTGTACCGTCATAAACATGCCGGGTTCCGTTTTGAAGATGTGCGCTCAATGGGACAAGGAGAGCAGGACGCATACATTGCTGATTTTGCTGAGCGTGACAAAGCCGAGGGCTTTAATTTCAGCTCTGGCGAGCTGATGCGGGTGTCTGTTTTGCGTACAGGCGAGGAGTCGTACCGTTTTGTGTGGAGCTTCCACCATATTTTGATGGACGGCTGGTGCTTGTTCCTAGTTGTGGGGGAAGCATTTAATACGTACTTTGCCATCCTCGAAGACCGCAAGCCGGAGCTTGTCCCGGTAACGCCATACAGCGAATATATTGAATGGCTGGAGCGGCAGGACAACGCGGAGGCTGAACGGTTCTGGAGTGATTATTTTGCTGGCTTTGAGCAGCAGACGGTATTGCCGCAGGTAAAACAGCTGGACGGTCACGCTAAAGAATATGAAGCGGACAAGCTTTCGTTTACACTGGACTGCGAAGTGACGGAACGGATGAACAAGCTGGTTAAGCAAAAGCAAGTGACGGTCAATACACTTCTGCAAGCAGCGTGGGGCGTTGTGCTGCAACGGTATAACAACAGTCGGGATGTTGTATTTGGCAGTGTCGTATCCGGCAGATCAGCGGATATTCCGGGCATCGATAAAATGATTGGTTTGTTCATTAACACGGTTCCTGTACGGATTCACAGTGAGAAAGATATGACGTTTGCTGCGTTAATGAAGCAGATACAGGAGCAGGCACTGGCTTCCCGTGCCTATGAAACCTATCCGTTATATGAAATTCAGGCCCTGACAGAGCAAAAACAAGACCTGGTGAACCATATTATGGTGTTTGAAAACTACCCAGTGGAACAGCGCATGGAGCACATGGGTAGCCGTGGTACGAATGGTTTTACGATTGCCAATGCTTCAATGTCAGAGCAAACGAACTATGATTTCAACATTACGGTTGTGCCGGGGGATGAAATTCATGTCCATTTGGAGTACAACGCGCGAGTATTGGAACGTACAGCTGTAGAGCAAATCCGCGAGCATTTGCTGCATATGATTGAAGAAGCGATTAACAGACCAGATGCGCTGGTAGATGAGCTGGAGCTAGTGACTGTTTCGGAAAAAGCGAAAATCATCGACGGTTTTGGATCAGTAGGCGTATCTGCATGGAGTGATGAAAAGCAATCAGAAGGGTTGTTCCACGCCTATGTAGAAGAACAAGCGCAGCTTGCGCCGGATCACGTGGCAGTTGTATACGAGGAGCGGCAGCTTACATACCGCGAGCTGAACGAGCGTGGGAACCAACTTGCTCGTAGATTGCGGAATGAAGGCATTGGGCGCGAATCCATTGTTGGTATTTTGAGCGAGCGCTCGGTGGACATGCTGGTCGGCGTATTGGCAGTATGGAAAGCCGGCGGGGCATATGTACCGTTAGATGCGGATTATCCGTCCGAACGTATCCGCTTTATGCTGGAGGACAGCGGCGCGACAGTGCTGCTGACGCAAACAGGTTTGCAGGAGCGTGCCCAAGCATGGCTGGAGGAAAGCCGATGGGCTTTGGCCGAAGGAAAGGCTGAGGGCGAGCTGGAAACGGCGGTTAGCATTGAAACGATGGAAAGAGACAGCCTTAATGAGGGATTAAGCTTGAAATCAGATTCGTCATCTGATAGCGAAGCAGCATCCGAACCCGCAGCGAACTTGCGTCTGCACACCGTACTGGCGCTGGACGATGAGTCGCTGTACATCGGGGATGCCACGGATGTGGAACCTATCAATGAGCCGCAGGATCTGGCGTATGTGATCTATACGTCCGGTACAACGGGACGCCCGAAAGGGGTCATGATCGAGCATCACAGTTTGGTAAACACAGCCGCGGCCTACCGCCGGGATTACCGTCTGAACCAGTTCCCGGTACGGCTGTTGCAGCTGGCAAGTTTCTCCTTCGACGTATTCGTCGGGGATATTGCGCGGGCGTTCTATAACGGTGGCACGATGGTCATCTGCCCGAAAGACGACCGGATTGACCCAAGCCGTCTGTACGGCTGGATTCACGACTATCAGATTACGGTGTTCGAATCCACACCGGCTTTAATCGTACCGTTCATGCAGCATGTGCATGAACACGGACTGGACATGAGCAGTCTGGAACTGCTGATCACCAGCTCGGACAGCTGCAGCGTGACGGATTATCGGGTGCTGCAAGAACGGTTTGGCGCGGATGTTCGTATTATGAACAGCTACGGCGTCACGGAAGCGGCGATCGACTCCAGCTTCTACGACGAAGAACTGTCGAAGCTGCCAAGTAGCGGCAATGTACCGATTGGTCAGGCGTGGCTGAACGCACGGTTTTACATCTTGGACAGCCAGTTGAATCCGGTGCCGATCGGCGTGCTGGGCGAGCTGTGCATTGGCGGTGCCGGGGTGGCACGAGGCTACCTGAATCGTGCGGACCTGACGGCCGAGAAGTTCGTGGCAAACCCGTACGTACCGGGTGAACGATTGTACCGCACAGGTGACTTGGCGCGGTGGATGCCGGACGGCAATGTGGACTTTATCGGCCGGATGGACTATCAAGTGAAAATCCGGGGCTACCGGATCGAGCTAGGCGAGATTGAAACGGCGATCCAGCGGGCGCCGGGTGTGCGTCAAGCGGTAGTCATCGACCGGACGGATGAGCGTGGACACAAGTACTTGTGCGGATATATCACGGGAGAAGCCGAGCTGCGGATTGAGGAAGTACAGGCCGAGCTGGAAGCAGGACTGCCAGCACATATGGTACCTGCACGCTTGATGCGTCTGGAGACCATGCCACTGACGAGCAACGGCAAAATCGACCGCAAGGCCTTGCCGGAACCGGAAGGAAGCATCCATACCGGTGCAGCCTATGTGGCACCACGTACCACGGTGGAGCAGGTACTGGCTGCGGTATGGGCCGGAGTACTCGGCGTGGAAGCGGTAGGCACGCAGGATAACTTCTTTGAACTGGGTGGCGATTCGATCAAAGCGCTGCAAGTATCCTCCCGATTGCTGCAAGCAGGTTATCGACTGGACATGAAGGATTTGTTCAGCAATCCGACGGTAGCGTTACTCAGTCCTTTACTTCGTACAGATGGCAAGATGGCCAGTCAGGAAGAAGTCGTAGGCCAGGTGGAACTGACACCCATTCAGCGGTGGTTCTTCGAGCAGCAGCCGGCTGACCTGCACCACAGCAACCAGGCGATGATGCTGTATCGAGCTGGGCGCTTTGACGTCGACGCGTTGCGCCGTACGATGGAACGTATTGTCCAGCATCATGACGCATTGCGCACGGTATTCCGTGAGACGGAGCAGGATTATGTCGCTTGGAACCGCAGTGTGGAGGAAGGCGAGCTATACACGCTGGACATTGTAGATTTTAGAGGAATTGAGGACGAATCTGCCGCTGTAGAAGCCAAGGCGAGTGAAATTCAAGCCGGCATTCATTTGAGCGAGGGTCCGATTGTGAAGCTTGGTCTGTTCCATTGCGCTGAGGGCGACCATTTGCTAATCGTCATTCATCATTTGGTTGTGGACGGTGTTTCGTGGCGTATTTTGCTGGAGGATTTGGCATCCGGTTATGAGCAGGCTGTTGCAGGTCAAACAGGCACAGCTATTCGACTGCCGCATAAAACAGATTCTTTCCAGGTATGGGCCAAACAGCTGTCAGCCTATGCGAATCGTGCGACGATGGAGCGTGAGCTTGCTTACTGGCAGCATATCGAACAAGCAGAAGCCAGCCTCGCGAAGCCTTTGCCGAAGGATTTTGCCAATGACAATGCACGGCTCGGAGACAGTGAGGTTGTGACTGTGCGCTGGACGAAGCAGGAAACTGAGCAGTTGCTCAAACAAGCTCATCGCGCATACAACACGGAAATGAATGACCTGTTGCTGGCTGCGCTCGGCAAAGCCGTGTATGAATGGTCCGGTTCCGAACGGGTGCTGGTTAACCTGGAAGGCCACGGACGGGAAGCCGTTGTACCCGACGTGGATATTACGCGCACGGTCGGCTGGTTTACGAGCCAATTCCCGGTTGTACTGGATGGAAGTCTGGGACAAGGGGGAAATACGGCTCGTCTGATCAAACGGATTAAGGAAGGGCTGCGTCATATTCCACAAAAAGGCATCGGTTATGGTATTTTACGCTACCTGTCGGATATGAATGTGCTGGAGAAAGTAGGCGTACAGTTAAAGGCGCAGCCTGAGATCAGTTTTAACTATCTGGGCCAATTCGATCAGGACTATAAAGGCAATGATCTACAGCCTTCCCCCTATTCCATTGGTGTGCCTGTTAGCACGAACGCGGCTATGGATTTTGCACTAGATATCAATGGATTAATCGAGGATGGGGAGCTGATTTTCACGATTCGCTACGGCACAACGCAGTTCCGTCATGAAACGATTGCACGGCTGGGAGAGCTGCTAGCATCCGGCTTGCGTGAAGTCATTCATCATTGTGTAGCCCAAAAGAGAATGGTGTTGACCCCAAGTGATGTCTTATTAAAACATGTAACGCTGGACGAGCTGGAGCAATTGGTGAAAGATACACAAGATATGGGTGAACTAGAAAATGTGTATGCTTTGACGCCGATGCAAAAAGGTATGCTCTTCTTCAGTCTAATGGATGAGAGTTCGGCAGCTTATTTTGAGCAGGCCACCTTTGAATTGAATGGACGGTTTGATGTGGTTACTTTCAGCAAAAGCTTTGATCTGCTCGTACAGCGTCATGAGGCATTGCGGACGAACTTTATCAACTCCTGGAAGGATGAGCCTGTACAGGTCGTTTTCCGCAATCGCAGCGGAGAGTTGTACTATGAAGACCTGCGCGGACTGGAAAAAGAAGAACGAGCAGCGCGTGTTGAGGCTTTTACCCTTGCCGATAAAGCGAAAGGATTCAATCTCGCAGAGGATGCACTCATTCGTATTTCGATCCTGCAAACCGGGGATGAAACATATCACTTTATCTGGAGCTTCCATCATATTTTGATGGATGGCTGGTGCTTGTCCTTTATGACACAGGAGGTATTCGGCAGCTATCTGGCACTGCGCGCGGGTCATAAGCCAGTACTGGAGCCTGTTACGCCGTTCAGTCGATTTATTGAATGGCTGGAACGTCAGGACCGTGAGGCGGCCCTGCAGTACTGGAGCAGATATCTGAAAGATTATGAGCAGCAAATTACGCTCCCGCAGCAAAAAATACAGCCTAAATCGATGCACACCGGGGAATATGTTGCTGAAGATCTGGATTGCGAATTCCAGCCAGAGCTGGTTGCCCAGATCGAACGGGTGGCGAAGCAAAATCAGGTGACGATCAATACGCTGATTCAGACGGTATGGGGCGTCTTGTTGCAAAAATATAATAATAGTTCGGATGTTGTGTTCGGCAGCGTTGTGTCCGGTCGCCCAGGGGATATTCCAGGTGTGGAGCACATGATTGGGCTATTCATTAACACGATTCCAGTGCGCGTGCAGTCTGAACAAGCTGAAACCTTTGTTGAGCTGATGAAACGAACACAACGGCAGGCGCTGGCTTCCAATGCCTACGATGCGTTCCCGCTGTATGAAATTCAAGCACTGACCGAGCAGAAACAGGATTTAATTAACCATATTATGATATTTGAAAATTATCCGGTGGAGCAGCAGGTAGAGCAGTTGGGCAGTGATGGACAGGATAAATTTACGATTTCGAACGTGGTGTCTACAGAGGAAACCAACTATGATCTGAACGTCGTCGTGATGCCAGGTGAAGGCATCAAGATTCGTTTTATGTATAACACGCTCAGCTTTGATCAAGCAGGTATTGAGCGTCTGTATGGGCATTTTGCACGCCTACTGGAGCAAATTTCGCTCAATCCGCATGTTCGTGTTGAAGAGCTGGAACTACTCACAGCGGCGGAAAAGCAGCAGATTACAGCGGCATTTAATGACACCGCTTGTGCTTTTCCGTCTCATCAGACGATCCATCAGCGGTTTGAGGAGCAGGTAGAATATACGCCGGATCAGGTGGCATTGGTGTTTGGACATCAGCGTCTGACTTATCGGGAACTGAATGAACGGGCGAATTCATTGGCCCGAATGCTTCAAGCACAAGGAGTAGGACCTGACAAGCTGGTCGGTCTGATGGTACAGCGCTCAGTGGAAATGATCGTAGGCCTTCTAGCCGTTCTCAAAGCAGGTGGTGCTTATGTGCCGATTGATCCCGAATTTCCGTCCTCTCGTATTGCATACATGCTGGAAGACAGCGAGGCCGCAGTGCTTCTAACCCGTCGTGAGCTAGCAGAAGAGCATCATTGCCATGCCAATACCCTATTTCTTGAGGATGTAGCCTTGTATCAGGGAGAGAGTGGCAACCTGGAGACGATTGCCCGCCCAGAGCATTTGGCTTATGTCATCTATACGTCGGGTTCGACTGGGAATCCGAAAGGAGTTATGCTCCAGCATCGCTCGGTCCTCAACTTTATTACCGGAATGCGCGAAGTCATTGACTTTGAAGCGAGCCAAACCATTTTGTCACTGACGACTATTTCATTCGATATTTTCGTCTTGGAAACCATCTTGCCCCTGTTGGGTGGAATGACGGTGGTGCTTGGCGACAGCCAGCATCAGGTGAATCCGCAGGCGCTGGGTGAATTGATTACTCAACATTCGATTGAGATGTTGCAAATGACCCCATCCCGGTTACAAATGCTGCTAGGTCATGAAGCAGGTTCCCGCACACTGCAAAGCGTGAAGGCCATTATGGTCGGGGGCGAAGCCCTCCCGTCCAAGCTGCTCGCAGCACTGCAAGAAATAAACGGTCCTCGCATTTATAACATGTACGGACCTACAGAAACGACGGTGTGGTCGACCGTGCAGGAACTGACCCATGCGGAGCACATTAATATTGGACGTCCTATTGCGAATACCCAAATCTATATCATGAATGCGAATGGGGAATTGCAGCCCGTCGGCGTACCGGGTGAGTTATGTATTGCAGGGGAAGGATTGGCCCGTGGGTATTGGAAACGTGAAGAACTGACGGCCGAGAAATTTGTGAGTAATCCGTTTGCTGATGACAGGTCAGACCATGAACGGATGTATCGTACAGGCGATTTGGCAAGATGGATGCCGGACGGCAACATTGAATATTTGGGTCGGATGGACCATCAGGTGAAAATCCGGGGTTACCGGATCGAACTGGGCGAGATCGAATCGCATCTGCTGCAGGTGAAGTCGGTACAAGAAGCGGTCATCATGGCACGCACGGACGAAACGAGCCAAACACAGCTCGTGGCGTACTACGTGGCGAGTCAAGAGCTTGGAGCGGGTGAGCTGAGACAGGAGCTGGGACAAGAGCTGCCAAGCTATATGATGCCGTCGTATTTCATTCAGTTGGAGCAAATGCCGCTGACACCGAACGGTAAAATCGACCGCAAGTCCCTGCCAGCACCGGAAGGCGGTTTGCAAAGCGGAGCGGATTATGCAGCGCCACGTACTGTAACAGAACGAGCACTCGTAGCGATCTGGCAGTCCGTCCTGGGCGTGCCAACCGTTGGTATTTTAGACAATTTCTTTGACCTGGGCGGCGATTCGATCAAGGCGATTCAAATCGTGTCGCGTGCGTTCCAGGCAGGCTACAAGCTGGACATGAAGGATTTGTTCCGCTATCCCATCGTCGCAACCCTGGCACCGCATATGCACGAGGTCAGTCGTATGGCAGATCAGGGAGAAGTGAGCGGAGAAACGGCGTTGCTTCCGATCCAGCATGAGTTCTTTGCGCAGGGGCAAGTGGATGCGCATCACTTTAATCAGGCCGTTATGCTGCACCGGGAGCAGGGCTTTGACGAAGCTGCGCTGCGTCAGGCACTTGGCAAACTAGCAGAGCACCATGATGCACTGCGGATGGTGTTCAGCAAAACCGAGCAAGGCTATAAAGCATGGAACCGCGGAATACAGGAAGGCGAGCTGTATCATCTGGACGTGCTGGACTTTAGGGATTTGACGGATAAAGCCATACTCAGCGCGGCAATTGAAGCGAAAGCCAATAAAATTCAAAGCAGTATCCAACTGCAAGAAGGACCGCTGTTAAAGGCGGGTTTGTTCCACTGTGCAGATGGGGACCATCTCCTGATGGCGATTCACCATTTGGTCGTGGACGGGGTATCCTGGCGTATCTTGTTTGAGGATTTGGCTACTGCCTATGAACAGGCCGTTCATCAGGAAGTGCTTCAGCTGCCGGACAAAACGGATTCCTTCCGTTCCTGGTCACAAAAACTTTCCACCTATGCGAATAGCACAGCTATGGACAGTGAACACGCCTATTGGGAGCAATGGAACGCAGCCGCTTTGTCTGACCAAGTACGTTTACCTGAGGATCAAGCGCAGGCTGAGCCCTTTACCTTGGCTGACACCGATACAGTGGTCGTCCAGCTTACGGAGGAAGAGACATCAAAATTATTGAAGCAAGCACACCGCGCATATAACACGGAAGTGAACGATCTGCTTCTGACGGCACTGGGCATGATGCTGTACACGTGGACGGGTCATGAACGCAGCCTGATTAGTTTAGAGGAACACGGACGTGAAAACATTTTGCCGGATACGGACCTTTCTCGTACGGTAGGCTGGTTTACGAGTCCATATCCGGTATTGCTGGACGTTGGTTGTGATCCCGCTTTGTCAGAACGCATCAAACAGGTCAAAGAGAGCCTGCGCCTTATTCCGAATAAAGGAATGGGCTACGGAATCTGGAGATATTTGAGTGAAACCGGTCAAGCCGTTGGTCAGCAAACAGGTGTGCTGAGCCTAGGTCAATATCAAGCTTTTGCCGAGCCACAAGTAAGCTTTAACTATCTCGGACAGCTGGATCAGGACTTGCACAACAGCGCTATGCGTAGGTCTCCTTACTCAATTGGATCGATCGCTAGTGACCGGACGAAGATGAAATATGCGCTCGATGTGAGCGGAATCGTAACGAACGGCATCCTGGAACTGGACATTCGGTATAACGGCAAAGCCTTCCGTAAGGACACCGTCCAAATGCTAGCCAATCTGCTGAAATCCAATCTGCTTGAAATGATCGAGCATTGTGTCACACGGGAGCGGACCGAATTGACTCCAAGTGATGTATTGCTAAAAGGTCTGACAATGGAGCAATTAGATACGATTAAGGAGCAGACCAAGACGGTTGGGGAATTGGAAAATGTGTACCCCTTGACCCCTATGCAAAAGGGGATGCTGTTCCATAGTTTGATGAATGCAGAAACAGGCGTGTATTTTGAACAGGCGACCTTTGATCTGGAGGGGTACTTTGAGCCATCCCTATTCGAGGAAAGCTTGAAGCTGCTGGTTAGCCGGCATGCTATATTACGGACGAATTTCTACAGCGGCTGGTATGGTCAACCGTTGCAGATCGTCTATCGTCATAAAAATCCGAGCTTCCGTTATGAGGATGTCAGAGGGCGTGAACACGCTGTAGCTGAATTTGTGGCCCAGGATAAAGCTCGAGGCTTTGATCTAAGCAAGGATGCGCTTATGCGAGTATCCGTCTTCCGCACAGGGGATAGCTCATATCGTTTTGTATGGAGCTTCCATCATATTGTGATGGACGGATGGTGCCTGTCCCTGATGACGGACGAAGTGTTTGGGGCGTATTTGGCCCTGCTGGAGCACAAGCAGCCAGACCTCGCACCTGTCAAGCCGTATAGTGACTATATCGAATGGTTGGAACATCAGGATGCACAGGAAGCGACCCGTTATTGGAGTGACTATTTGGCAGGCTTTGAGCAGCGAACCTTGTTGCCTGGTGAGAACGCGCAAGCTTCTGTCGTCGCACGGGATAAAGAACCGGACAGAAGTGGTGAAAGTTCAAATGCCGGCTATGTTTTGGAAAAGCTGCCATTTAGGTTGGGCAAGGAGCAGAGTGCCGCATTAAACCAAATGGCCAAGCAGCAGCACGTCACGATTAACACATTGCTGCAAAGTGTGTGGGGCGTTATTTTACAGCAATACAATAATAATCAGGATGTTGTGTTTGGTGGTGTGGTATCTGGTCGTCCGGCAGACCTTCCGGGTGTGGAGAACATGATCGGACTGTTTATCAATACCATACCGGTGCGGATTCAAAGTGAATGGAATGCTACATTTGCTGAAATATTGCAGCGTACGCAGGAACAGGCTTTGGCCTCCAGTATGTATGACACGTTCCCGTTGTACGATATTCAGGCACTGACTGAACAAAAACAAGACCTGATTCATCACATTATGGTCTTTGAAAACTACCCGATCGGGCAACAGATGAAGCAGATGGGCGGTTCCGGCGAGACAAAGGCACAAACAGGCTTCTCGATTGCCAATGTGGCACTTGCCGAGCAAACCAACTACGATTTTAACCTGATTGTCGTGCCTGATGAGGATATCTCTATCCTGCTTGAATACAATGCTCTCGTGTATAGCCGGTCTGCCATGCAGCGTATCCAGGGCCATATCGACCATGTCATCGGACAAATTGTGGACAATCCGAATATCCGAGTGAATGAGCTGGAATTGGTAACACCGGAAGAACAGGCACAGCTCGTTCAGGTCTGGGGGGATACGGCGGCAGCCTATCCGCAGGATCAAACGCTAAGTGCACTGTTCGAGCAGCAGGCAGCGAAAACACCGGATCAGGTGGCAGTATTGTGCGGAGCGGAATCGTTGACCTACGCTGAGCTGAATGAGCGTGCCAACCGTCTCGGACGTACTTTGCGTGCAGAAGGCGTCCAACCGGATCAGCCCGTGGGCATTTTGGTTCAGCGTTCGCTGGACATGATCGTAGGCATTTATGCGATCCTCAAAGCAGGCGGAGCCTACGTACCCATCGATCCAGAATATCCGGCGGATCGCATCCGCTTTATGCTGGAGGACTCGGGAGCGAAGCTGGTGCTGACGCAGTCGCATCTGGCCGAGCAAGCATCGCTGAGTTTCAACGGCCAGGTGCTGGTGTTGGATCGTCATGAGCAGGATGGCCAAGACATTTACCACAAAGACGGTTCGAATCTGGAGCCACTGGCTGGCCCGCACCATGTAGCCTATGTCATCTATACCTCCGGCTCCACGGGAAAACCGAAGGGCGTGATGGTGGAGCACCATTCCGTGTTGAACCGGATTTTGTGGATGCATGATCGATACGGCTTGAGTGCAGAAGACACAATCCTGCAAAAGACCGCATTCACGTTCGACGTATCGGTGTGGGAGCTGTTCTGGTGGTCGCTGGTTGGCTCGAAGGTGAGTCTGCTGTCCGTTGGCGGGGAAAAGAACCCGGAAGACATCGTTGACACGATTGCCCGCGATGGCGTGAGCACGATGCACTTTGTTCCCGCCATGCTGCATGCGTTCCTGGAGTACGTGGAGCAGCAGCCACGGGAAGTGATGCAAGCGAAGCTGGGCACGCTGCGCCACGTATTTGCCAGCGGCGAAGCGTTGCCGCCACAGCATGTGGCCCGGTTCCAGCGGCTTGTGTCGAGCCTGGCCGGAGCGAAGCTGATCAACCTGTACGGTCCAACCGAAGCGACGGTGGACGTATCGTACTTTGATTGTGAACCGGATGAGGAATATGGAGTTATTCCAATCGGAAAACCGATTCAGAATATTCGTCTGTACATCGTGAAGGAAGGCACGGAGCAATTGCAGCCGATCGGGGTTGCAGGAGAACTGTGCATCAGCGGTGTCGGCGTAGCCCGAGGCTATCTGAACCGTCCAGAGCTGACGGCCGAGAAATTCGTAACCGATCCGTTTGCTGGCGGGGAAGCAGGCTATGAACGGATGTACCGCACAGGCGATTTGGCGAGATGGATGCCGGACGGGAACATTGAATATTTGGGCCGGATCGACCATCAAGTGAAAATCCGGGGGTACCGGATTGAGCTGGGCGAGGTCGAATCGCAGCTGCTCCAAGTGGAATCGGTACGAGAAGCGGTCGTCGTGGCTCGTGCAGACGAAACGGGCCAAAAACAAATGGTGGCGTACTATGTCGCCGGGCAAGAAATGGGTGCCAGCGAGCTGAGAAGTGAACTAGGCCGAGAACTGCCAAGCTACATGGTGCCATCGTACTTTGTACAGCTGGAGCAGATGCCACTGAGTCCTAATGGCAAAATTGACCGCAAGGCCCTACCAGCACCGGAAGGCAGCCTACAAACCGGAACGGATTATGCAGAGCCGCGTACTGCTCAAGAACGCGCTCTAGTAGCGGTCTGGCAGTCGGTACTGGGACTGCAGACTGTCGGTATTTTGGACAATTTCTTCGATCTGGGCGGCGATTCGATCAAGGCGATCCAAATCGCATCCCGTGCGTTCCAGGCTGGCTATAAGCTGGACATGAAGGATTTGTTCCAGTATCCAACGGTTGCAGCACTGGCACCGCATATGCATGAGGTCAGTCGTATGGCAGATCAAGGAGAAGTAAGTGGGGAAACCGCTTTGCTTCCGATCCAGCATTGGTTTTTTGCGCAGGAGCGCGAACGTCCGCAGCACTTTAATCAGGCGGTCATGCTCTATCGTGCCGAGGGCTTTAATGAGATAGCGGTTCGTCAGGTGATGGATCACATCGTGAAGCATCATGATGCGCTTCGTACGGTTTTCCATCAGGATTCCTCTGGTTATATGGCTTGGACACGCGGTGTAGATGAAGGCGCGTTGTATACGCTGGAAACGATGGATTACCGTAAACAGGAAACCTATGCGGAAGCGCTGGAAGCGAAGGCAAATGAAATTCAAAGCAGCATCCACCTGTCCGAAGGGCCTCTGGTCAAGCTGGGATTGTTCCGCACAGCCGAGGGCGATCATTTGCTCATAGCCATTCACCATTTGGTGGTGGACGGGGTATCGTGGCGAATTCTGTTTGAAGATTTCTCGACAGGTTACGAGCAGTCGATCAAGGGCGAGCCTGTACGATTGCCCTTTAAAACGGATTCCTTCCAAACATGGGCACAGGAGTTGTCGTCTTACGCCAACCGTCCAGAGGCTGCATCGGATGAAGCCTACTGGCAGCAGCTGGAACAGGCCAAAGCGAAAGCGGCACCGCTGCCTAAGGATTTCGCCTACGAGGGTTCCTTGAATGCAGACAGCGAAGTGCTGACGGTGGAGTGGACCGAGGCTGAAACGGAGCAACTGCTAAAGCAGGCCCATCGCGCTTATAACACCGAGGTCAATGATTTGCTATTGACCGCGTTAGGATTGGCGATGCACAACTGGACAGGCGCCGGACAGGTGCTGGTGAATCTGGAGGGACATGGCCGGGAAGCAATCCTGCCAGAGGTGGATATTACACGTACAGTAGGCTGGTTTACGAGCTTGTATCCGGTGCTGCTGGACACAGATGTCAACCTGACGCTGGCCCAGCGGATTAAAGAAACGAAGGAAGGTCTGCGCCGCATTCCACATAAAGGGCTGACCTATGGCACATGGCGCTACTTATCTCCTGCGTCTGCATCAGGTGAAGCGCAGGCGATTGGAGCAGAACCGGAAATCAGCTTTAACTACTTGGGACAGGTCGATCAGGATGTGCAAAACAGTGGAGTCACATGGTCATCCTATAGCGCAGGGGAGACAGAGGATGCCCATTCACCGCTGCAATATACGCTGGATTTGAACGCGATGATCTCGGAAGGCACGCTGCGCTTGACGATCGCTTACAGCCGTAAGCAGTATCGCCAAGAAACGCTGGAACGTGTGGCGAGCCTGCTGCAATCCGCTTTGCAAGAGGTGATTACGCACTGTGTCGCTCAGGAACAGCCAGAGCTGACGCCGAGTGATGTGTCCTTCAAAGGTCTGACGACTAGAGAACTGGAACAAATTGCGGAACAGGCGGCACATACCGGTGAGCTGGAAAATGTATACGCGCTGACGCCGATGCAAAAGGGCATGCTCTTTTACAATCTGATGGATTCGCAATCGGGAGCATATTTTGAACAGGCCTCCTTTGATCTGCGAGGACATTTTAATATCGCTGCATTTGCGGCAAGTTTGGATGTATTGGTGCAGCGGCATACGGTACTGCGCACGAACTTTTACAGTGGCTGGAAAGATGAACCGCTGCAGGTTGTGTACCGGAATAAGCGCAGCGAACTGTATGTAGAGGATTTGCGGGATATGGAGCAAGAGCGGCAAAACGAGTACATCCTCGAATATACGTGTAAAGACAAGCAAAGAGGCTTTGATCTGGCGCAAGATGCTTTGATGCGTGTGGCTGTTTTGCGCACAGGTGAGGATGCGTACCGTTTTGTATGGAGTTTCCATCATATCGTGATGGACGGCTGGTGCTTGTCGCTGGTGACAGGCGAAGTGTTTGCGAGTTATTTTGCGATACTGGCTCATAAGCAGCCTGAACTGGCCCCTGTAACGCCGTACAGTCAATATATCGAATGGCTGGAACAGCAGGATCGTCAGGCTGCATCAGGTTACTGGAGCAAGGTTCTGGAAGGATATGAGGAACAGTCCCGCCTGCCGCAGGCTAAAATTCAAGGCAAAACGGAATATCAGGCGGAGCGTCTGGATTTTGACTTGGGCGCGGATCTAACGGCTGGCATTCAGCGCGTAGCCAAGCGTTATCAGGTAACGATCAATACGTTGATGCAGACCGTTTGGGGCCTGTTGCTGCAAAAATATAATGGTACAGATGATGTGGTGTTTGGCAGCGTGGTATCTGGACGTCCGGCAGACATTCCGAATGTGGAGCACATCATTGGTCTGTTTATCAATACCATTCCTGTACGCATCCGCAGTCAAGTGGACAGCTTATTCTCAGACGTGATGAAGCAAACCCAAGAGCAATCCATTGCTTCCCATACCTATGATACGTACCCGTTGTATGAAATTCAGGGGCTATCGGAGCTTAAGCAGGATTTGATCAATCATATTCTTATTTTTGAGAACTATCCGGTAGAGGAACAATTGGAGCAATTAGGCAACAGTGATGAGTCCAGCTTCAGCATCACCGGAGCCGAGTCTGTCGAGCAGACCAACTATGACTTTAACCTGGTGGTACTGCCGGGGAACACCATCCATATGAGCTTTGGGTATAATGCGCTGGCCTTTGAACGGGAAAGTATAGAGCAAATTCGAGGTCATCTGGTGCAACTGCTGGAGCAGGTGGTAGCGAAGCCAGACATTCGGGTGCATGAGCTGGATATGGTAACCGCGCAGGAGCGTGAGCAAATCGTTGAGGCTTGGGGAAATACAGCGGTAGCATATCCAAACGAGCAAACGATTCACGGCTTGTTCGAGGCGCAAACCGCGCGGACGCCGGAGCAGACAGCATTGTTCTTCGAAGGAGAGCAATTAACCTATCGCGAGCTGAATGCACGCGCCAATCGTTTGGCTCGTACCTTGCGTAGTCAAGGCGTGACGAAAGATCGTCTGGTGGGTCTGATGACTGAGCGTTCGGTGGACATGATCGTAGGTATCTTCGGGATTTTAAAAGCCGGGGGTGCATATGTCCCCATCGATCCGACCTATCCAGAGGAGCGTATCCGCTACATGCTGGACGACTCGGGTGCGAAGCTGCTGTTGACGCAAAGCCATCTGGTGGACAAAGCAGCTATCGACGGTCACGTGCTGGTGTTGGATGGGGAGCAAACGGTGTACCACGAGGATGGTTCCAATCTGGAGCCGTGGTCCGGTCCGAACGATCTAGCCTATGTGATTTATACGTCAGGGACCACAGGGCAGCCGAAGGGCGTGATGCTGGAGCATCACGGGCTGTGCAATCTGAAAACATATTTTGATCAGACGCTCAAGATCCGTACGTCGGATCATGCGTTGCTGTTCGCCAGCTATTCGTTTGATGCGGCTTGCTGGGAAATCTTCCAGGCACTGTTCTGTGGAGCCACACTGTATGTACCAACGTCAGAGACGATTTTGAACTACGAGCGGTTTGAGCAATATATGGCGAATCACCAAATCACGGTAGCAGCTTTGCCGCCGACCTATGCGGTCTATCTGGAGCCAGAACGGATGCCAAACCTGCGTATTTTGTTTACGGCGGGTTCAGCATCTTCAACCGAGCTGGTGTACAAGTGGAAGGATCAGGTGGCGTACTACAACGGCTACGGTCCAACCGAAAATTCAGTGGCGACGTCCATCTGGCCGGTATCCGAGGATGAGAGAGCTGGACAACTGATTTCCATCGGACGCCCTGTGCCGAACCATCGGGTATACATGATGGATGTGCATGGACATTTGGCTCCGGTAGGCGTCGCGGGTGAGCTGTGCGTGTCCGGTCCGGGTCTGGCTCGGGGTTATCTAGATCGTCCAGAGCTGACGGCTGAGAAATTTGTATCGAACCCGTTTGCGGCTGGGGAAGCAGGCTACGAACGGATGTACCGTACGGGTGACTTGGCGAGATGGATGCCGGACGGCAACATCGAATATTTGGGCCGGATCGACCATCAGGTGAAAATCCGGGGCTACCGGATCGAGCTGGGTGAGGTCGAGGCACAAATTTTGAAAGTGGAGGATGTACAAGAGGTCATCGTACTGGCTCAGGCGGACGAGCAGGGACAAAACCAACTGGCGGCGTACTATGTCGCTGAACGGGAAGTAAGCGCTGGTGAGCTGCGCAGCTTACTGGGCGAGGAGCTTCCAAACTACATGGTGCCTTCGTATTTCATCCAGCTGGAGCAGATGCCGCTGACACCGAACGGTAAAATCGACCGCAAGGCCCTGCCGGCACCAGAAGGCAGCCTGCAAAGCGAAGCGGATTATGTAGAGCCGCGCACAGCGCTGGAGCAGACGTTAGTGTCCATTTGGCAGGCTGTATTAGGAGCGAAGAGAGTCGGAATTCTGGATAATTTCTTTGATCTGGGCGGCGATTCGATCAAAGCGATCCAGGTATCCTCTCGTTTGCTGCAAGCGGGCTACAAGCTGGACATGAAGGATTTGTTCCAATATCCTTCCATTTCGCTGCTGAGTGGCCATGTACACAAGGTCAGCCGTACAGCCGATCAGCGGGTGGTTTCAGGGGCAGTTAGATTGACCCCGATTCAGCAATGGTTCTTTGGACAATCCTCAGCAGAGCCACATTATTTCAACCAGTCGGTGATGCTGTATAGAGCACAAGGCTTCGATGAAGTCGCATTGCATCAAACGGTGGCCAAGGTAACGGAGCATCATGATGCGCTACGTATGATCTTCCGTCAGACCGAACAGGGCTATGAAGCGTGGAATCGTGGTTTAAACGAAGGCGAGCTGTATCGTCTGGACGTTGTTGATCTGACGGATGTGCAAAACATTACAGATGTTGCAGCAGCCATTGAAATGAAAGCCAATGCCATCCAAAGTTCCATTCGTCTGGACGAAGGACCGCTGGTGAAGCTGGGACTTTTCCGCTGCATGGATGGGGATCATTTACTGATTGCGATTCACCATTTGGTGGTGGACGGGATTTCGTGGCGAATTGTGTTTGAGGATTTTGCCACGGGATATGAGCAGGCCGTGCGGGGAGAAGCGATTCGCCTGCCTTATAAAACGGACGCTTTCTCTGCTTGGGCAGAGCGGTTGTCTCAATATGCGAATAGTCCGGCGATCGAAAATGAACGCGAATATTGGCAGCGTCTTGCCCAAATAGAAATTGCATCGTTGCCTAAGGATCAAGAAAGAGCGGAAGGGCAGCATTTTCTGATCAGAGACAGTGAGACTGTGACTGTGGCTTGGAGCGAGCAGGAAACACGGATGTTGCTTCAAGAAGTACACCGTGCGTACCACAGCGAGGTCAATGATCTGCTGTTAACCGCACTCGGCACAGCGGTATATAACTGGAGCGGTCAGGAGCGTGTGCTGGTCAATCTGGAGGGACATGGCCGGGAAGCCATTGTTCCAGATATCGACATCACCCGTACCGTGGGCTGGTTTACGAGTCAGTATCCGGTGCTGCTGGATGTGGACGGAAAGGCAGAAGTCGGGCAGCGAATCAAGCGGGTGAAGGAAGACCTGCGCCATGTACCGCATAAGGGCATTGGCTACGGCATTTTGAAATATATGTCTCAGCATGATGCCCATCCTTCCTGGACCTTGCAGCCTGAAATTAGCTTTAACTATTTGGGACAATTTGATCAGGACTTGGAAAATGGGGATATCACGCTGTCTTCACATCCAGGTGGAGAGCCGATGAGTGACCATACCGTTCTGGAGCATCCGCTGAATGTGAACGGAATGATTACAGCGGGCGCGCTGACACTGGACATTCGCTATGACAGTAAGGTATATCATCAGCAAAATGTAGAAAAATTTGCGCAGTTGCTGCAGGAAAGCTTGCAGGAAGTGATCGCTCATTGTGCCTCCAAAGAGCGGAGTGAGCTAACACCAAGTGATGTATTGTTCAAAGGCTTGACGCTTAGGCAGCTGGAACAATTGACAGAGCAAACAGCTTCTGTGGGCGAGCTGGAAAATGTGTATGCTCTTTCGCCTATGCAGAAGGGGATGCTGTTCCATAATCTAATGGAGCCGCAGTCAGGCGCCTACTTCCAGCAAGCGTCGTTTGATCAAAAAGGCAGCTTTGATGTTGAAATTTTCCGCAAGAGTCTGGATGTACTGACACAGCGTCATGAAGCGCTGCGAACGAATTTCCATATGTTTGAGACAGGACACAGTCAGGAGCCATTGCAGATCGTATTCCGTCACAAAGATAGCGACCTTTCCTTCCAGGATATACGGGAAATGCAGGAAGCGGAGCAACAGGCGTATATCCAGGCGTTTAAGCTAGAGGACCAAGCTAGGGGCTTTAATCTCGGTACGGATGCACTCATGCGCGTACAGGTATTGCAAACAGATGAAGAAACGTATCATTTGGTATGGAGCTTCCATCACATTGTCATGGACGGCTGGTGCTTATCGCTCGTTACAGGCGAAGTGTTTGGTACGTACTTTGCGCTGCTGGAGCAGAAGCAGCCGGAGCTTGCTCCTATCACACCATATGGCCAATATATCGAATGGCTGGGGCGTCAGGATGAGCGTGCAGCAAAAGAATATTGGAGCAGCTATTTGGCCGGCTTTGAACAGCAGACGTTGTTGCCGGGTGCAGATGCTTTATGGAAGGAGCCAACGCCGGACAGCAAGGAAAAAGAAAAGGAACATGTTCCATCCACTATTGCCAGTGAGACTAGCGAATATATTTCTGGAAAAATGACGGTAGATCTGGATCCAACGTGGAGCGAAGCCATACACCGGATTGCGAAGCAGCAGCAGGTCACGATTAATACGCTGATGCAGAGCGTATGGGGCCTTATTTTGCAGAAATATAACAATAATGAGGATGTTATTTTCGGTAGTGTCGTATCTGGACGTCCGACGGATATTGCTGGCGTAGAGCATATGATCGGTTTGTTCATTAATACGATCCCGGTTCGGATTCAAAGTGAACGGAATGCCACTTTTGTGGAAGTGATGCGGAAAACGCAGGAACAGGCACTGGCCTCGGGAGCCTATGACAGCTTCCCGCTATATGAGATTCAGGCGCTGACGGAGCAGAAGCAGAACCTGATTAACCACATTATGGTATTCGAGAATTATCCGGTAGAGGAGCAAGTTGAGCAGTTGGGTGAAGTTCGTCCGTCCGCTTTTGAAATTACGAATGTAGAGGTTGTTGAGCAAACGAATTATGATCTGGACTTGATTGTGATGCCCGATGAAACCTTCCGCATCATGTTCAGATACAATGCCAATGTATACGAGCGGTCTACGATAGAGCGGATGCAGGGACATGTACTGCATGTCATCGAGCAAATCGTGAATAATCCGTATATCCGTGTGAATGAGCTGGAATTGGTAACACCGGAAGAACAGGCACAGATCGTTCAGGTCTGGGGGGATACGGCGGCAGCCTATCCGCAGGATCAAACGCTAAGTGCGCTGTTCGAGCAGCAGGTAGCGGAAACACCAGATCAAGTGGCCGTGCTGTGCGGAGCGGAATCGTTAACCTACGCGGAGTTGAATGAGAGAGCGAACCGTTTGGCCCGGACGCTGCGTGCGGAAGGTGTTCAGCCGGATCAGCCGGTAGGCATTCTGGTCCAACGCTCGCTGGACATGATCGTAGGTATCTATGCGATCCTCAAAGCAGGCGGAGCCTACGTGCCCATCGATCCAGAATATCCGGCGGATCGCATCCGCTTTATGCTGGAGGACTCGGGAGCGAAGCTGGTGCTGACGCAATCGCATTTGGCTGAGCAAGCCTCACGGAGTTTTGACGGCCAGGTGTTGGTGCTGGATCGTCATGAGCAGGATGGCCAAGACATTTACCACAAAGACGGTTCGAATCTGGAGCCACTGGCGGGACCGCACCATGTAGCCTATGTCATCTACACCTCCGGCTCCACGGGAAAACCGAAGGGCGTGATGGTGGAGCACCATTCCGTGCTGAACCGGATTTTGTGGATGCATGATCGTTACGGCTTGAGTGTGGAAGATACGATCCTGCAAAAGACCGCCTTCACCTTCGACGTGTCAGTGTGGGAGCTGTTCTGGTGGTCGCTGGTCGGCTCGAAGGTGAGTCTGCTGTCGGTAGGCGGGGAAAAGAACCCGGAAGACATTGTCGACACGATTGCCCGCGATGACGTGAGCACAATGCACTTTGTACCTGCCATGCTGCATGCGTTCCTGGAGTATGTGGAGCAGCAGCCACGAGAAGTGATGCAAGCGAAACTAGGCACGCTGCGCCATGTCTTTGCCAGTGGCGAAGCGTTGCCGCCACAGCATGTGGCCCGGTTCCAACGGCTGGTGTCGAGCCTGTCCGGAGCGAAACTGGTCAACCTGTATGGTCCAACCGAAGCGACGGTGGACGTATCGTACTTCGATTGCGAGCCGGATGAGGAATATGGAGTTATTCCGATCGGGAAACCGATTCAGAATATTCGTCTGTACATCGTGAAGGAAGGCACGGAGCAATTGCAGCCGATTGGGGTTGCAGGAGAACTGTGCATCGGCGGTATAGGTGTAGCCCGCGGTTACCTGAACCGTCCAGAGCTGACGGCCGAGAAATTCGTAGCCGACCCGTTTGCTGGCGGGGAAGCAGGCTATGAACGGATGTACCGCACAGGCGATTTGGCGAGATGGATGCCGGACGGCAACATTGAATATCTAGGCCGGATCGACCATCAAGTCAAAATCCGCGGGTACCGGATTGAGCTGGGCGAGATCGAATCGCAGCTGCTCCAAGTGGAATCGGTACGCGAAGCCGTAGTCACAGCTCGTGCGGATGAAACAGGACAAAAACAAATGGTGGCGTACTATGTCGCCGGGCAAGAAATGGGTGCCAGCGAGCTGAGAAGTGAGCTGGGCCGGGAGCTGCCAAGCTACATGGTGCCGTCGTACTTTGTACAGCTGGAGCAGATGCCGCTGAGTCCGAACGGCAAAATTGACCGCAAGGCCCTGCCAGCACCGGAAGGCAGCCTGCAAACCGGAGCGGATTATGTCGCACCGCGGACATGGGTGGAAGTGAAGCTGGCTCACATTTGGCAGGATGTGCTGGGTCTCACGCAGGTCGGCGTGAAGGAAAACTTCTTCGAGATTGGCGGACATTCGCTGCGGGCGACGACACTGGCCTCGAAGATTCACAAGGAGCTGAACAAGCCGCTTCCACTGCGCAGTATTTTTGAAGCACCAACGATTGAGCAACTAGCAGTCGTACTGGAAGGTCTCGATCAAGTAACCTATGCGTCCATTCCGGTAACGGAAGAACGCAGCTTCTACCCGTTATCTTCGGCGCAAAAACGACTGTATGTACTGCATCAGTTTGATCCAAGTGATGTGAATTACAACATGCCGTCGGTACTGCAAGTGAGTGGTCCGCTGGATGTGAAACGAGTAGAAGACGTGTTCCGTCAACTGATCGCCCGCCATGCAACCTTGCGTACCCTCTTTGAACTGGTGGACAATGAGCCGATGCAATGGGTTGAGGACACCGTGCCGTTCGAGGTGGAATATACGAAGGTACAAGCAGAGCGTGCAACTACGGATACAAACACGACGGTCAGCCAGGAAGCACAAGAACGGGTACGACAGTTTGTGCGTCCGTTCGATCTGAAAGCTGCACCGCTGCTGCGGGTAGGCTTGGTGGATCTGGGTGCACAAGGAGCGGAGCAGGAATCCCAGCAACTGCTCATGCTCGATATGCACCATATCGTTTCGGATGGTGTGTCGATGGAGGTACTGACCGATGAATTTGTCCGCTTGTATGGCGGTGAAGAGCTACCGGCATTGCGGATTCAGTACAAAGATTATGCGGTATGGCAGCAAAGCGAAGCCCATCAGGAGTGGATGCAGCGTCAGGAAGCGTACTGGCTGGGTACCTTCCGGGGCGGCGTGCCTGTGCTGGATCTGGCAACCGACTTTGCCCGTCCGGCGGTACAGAGTACGGCAGGGGATACGATCGAATTCGGACTGGAGCGTGAAGTTAGCGAACGCCTGAAAGAACTGGCTTCGCAAACAGGTTCAACCTTGTATATGGTGCTGCTGGCGGCGTACACCACGCTCTTGCATAAATACACAGGCCAAGAAGATATCGTAGTCGGCACGCCGAGTGCTGGAAGACCGCATGCGGAACTGGAGAGTCTGGTAGGTGTCTTCATCAACACGCTGGCAATCCGCAATTATCCGTCTGGTGACCAATCGTTTCTGGATTATCTGCAAGAGGTGAAGGAGCATGCGCTCAGTGCTTATGAGCATCAGGACTATCCTTTTGAAGAGTTGGTTGAAAAGCTGAATTTGACGCGGGATACGAGCCGAAATGCGCTGTTTGACACGATGTTTGAGTTGAAAACATTGGAGCAGCAGGAGTTGCAGCTGGAAGGTCTGACCTTACATTCGTATCCACTGGAAAATCATACGGCCAAATTTGATCTGAGCTTGGATGCAATAGAGCAGCCAGAAGGCATTCTGTGCCGTCTGGAATACAGCACGGCGCTGTACAAGCCTGAGACCATCGCGCGATTGGCGCAGCATTTTACCGAACTCATACGTGCAATTACACTGCATCCACAACAGCCACTGGCAGCTTTGGATATGGTACCTGCCGAGGAAAAAGCACAAATCATTCATGGATTTGGAGATGTGGGGGTATCGGATGTTGCTGCTGAAGCAGGAGCCTTCTTCCATACCTTTGTGGAAGAACAGGCGCAGCTTGTACCGGATCATGTGGCGGTGGTGTACGAGGAGCAGCAGCTTACGTACCGGAAACTGAACGAGCGTGCGAACCAATTGGCGCGGAGATTACGAAATGAAGGCGTTGGACGTGAGTCGATGGTTGGCATCTTGAGTGAACGCTCGGTGGATATGCTGGTCGGTGTATTGGCGGTGTGGAAGGCTGGAGGCGCCTATGTGCCGCTGGATGCAGACTATCCGTCAGAACGTATTCGTTTCATGCTAGAGGACAGTGGTGCGAGGGTACTGTTGACCCAAACGGGCTTGCAGGAGCGTGCACTGGGTTGGCTGAATGAAAGCCAATGGGCTCTGGGCGAAGGAAAGAATGAGAGTGAGCTGGAGACGGCGGTTAGCGCTGAAACGATGGAAAGAGACCGCCTTAGTGAAGGCGTAAGCTTGAAATCAGATTCGAAGTCTGACAGCGAAGCAGCATCCGAACCGGCAACAGTGCTGCGTCTGCATACCGTGCTGGTGTTGGACGATGAGTCGCTGTACATCGGAGACACCACCGATATCGAGCCGATTAACGAACCGCAGGATCTGGCGTATGTGATCTACACGTCCGGGACAACAGGACGTCCGAAAGGGGTCATGATCGAACATCACAGCTTGGTGAATACGGCTGCGGCGTATCGCCGAGATTACCGTCTGAGCGAGTTCCCGGTACGACTGCTGCAACTGGCGAGCTTCTCCTTCGACGTCTTCGTCGGGGATATCGCGCGGACGCTCTATAACGGCGGCACGATGGTTATTTGTCCGAAAGACGACCGGATTGATTTTAGCCGTTTGTATGGCTGGATTCGCGATTGCCAGATTACGGTGTTCGAATCGACCCCGGCCCTGATCGTACCGTTTATGCAGCATGTGCATGAACAGGGGTTAGACATGAGCAGTCTGGAACTGCTGATCACCAGCTCGGATAGCTGCAGTGTGACGGATTACCGGGTGCTGCAAGAACGGTTTGGCGCAGATATCCGCATTATGAACAGTTACGGCGTCACGGAAGCGGCGATTGACTCCAGCTTCTATGACGAAGAGCTGTCGAAGCTGCCAAGCAGCGGCAATGTGCCGATTGGCCAGGCGTGGCTGAACGCACGCTTCTACATCGTGGACAGCCAGCTGAATCCGGTGCCGATTGGTGTACTGGGTGAACTGTGCATTGGCGGAGCCGGGGTGGCACGAGGCTACCTGAACCGTGCAGACCTGACGGCCGAGAAATTCGTAGCGAATCCATATGTACCGGGTGAACGATTGTACCGCACAGGCGATTTGGCGCGGTGGATGCCAGATGGCAATGTGGACTTTATCGGCCGGATGGATGATCAGGTCAAAATCCGGGGCTTCCGGATTGAACTGGGCGAGGTGGAAGCACAGCTGCTGACCGTGGACGGCATTCAGAAAGCCATCGTCACCGCCTGGGAAAACGAAGACGGAGACAAGGATTTGTGTGCGTATGTCGTAGCCTCTGAAACGCTGAATTTGCCCGAGCTGCGCAACCTGCTGCAGCCCAAGCTGCCGGGTTATATGATCCCGACATATGTCGTACAACTGGATCATTTCCCGCTGACACCAAACGGCAAAATTGACCGCAAAGCGTTGCCTACGCCGGAAGCGCGCCTCGAAGGAGGCACGGCGTATGTTGCGCCGCGGACATTGCTGGAAGAGCAACTGGTACGTATTTGGCAAAGCGTTTTGAATCACCCGCGGATAGGCATCCAGGATAACTTCTTTGAAGTCGGAGGACATTCTCTGCGCGCGACAACACTGATGGCGAAAATCCATCAGGAGCTGAATTACAAGCTGGCGCTGCGAGATATTTTCCAATATCCGACGATTGAGCAACTGGTGCAGGTGATGGGAGAAGTTCAGACACAGCAAACGTATGTATCCATCCCTGTTGCGGAGGAACGTGCATATTATCCGGTTTCCTCGGCGCAAAAACGGATGTACGTGCTGAGTCACCTGGAAGGCGGAGAGGTTAGCTACAATATGCCAGGCGCTTTGATCATTGAAGGTTCCTTGGATAAAACGCGACTGGAGCAAGCCTTCCGCCAGCTGATTGCCCGTCATGAAGCCCTGCGAACTAGATTCGACATGGTGGATGGCGAGGTGATTCAACGGATTGAATCGGGCGTCGCATTCAATGTGGAGCATGTGCAGGCAAGCGAAGAAGAGACCCAGCAGTACGCACAGGACTTTGTACGTGCATTTGATCTCGCACAAGCACCGTTGCTGCGGGTTCAGTTGGTGGAAACCGGACCGGAGCGTCACGTTATGCTCTATGACATGCACCATATTATTTCGGATGGCGTCACTGAAGGAATTATCGTGCAGGAGTTCTCTCAATTGTATGAAGGCAAGGAACTGCCGCCCCTGCGCATCCAGTATAAGGACTATGCGGTTTGGCAGCATGCCGATATGCAAAGTGAACGTCTTCGTGAGCAGGAAAGCTACTGGCTGAACACGATGGCTGGTGACATTCCAGCACTGGATATGCCAACGGATTTTGCAAGACCAGCCGTACAGCGTCTGGAAGGAGCGCGATTGGAATTTGCGATCAGCTTGGAGGACAGCGAGCAGTTGAAACAGCTGGCCGCGCAAACCGGCTCCACCTTATACATGGTGTTGCTAGCAGCGTATAGCACGCTCTTGCATAAATATTCGGGGCAGGAGGATATTATCGTCGGTACGCCGATTGCCGGAAGACCGCATGCGGAACTGGAGGGCTTGGTAGGCGTATTCCTCAACACGCTGGCGATCCGCAATTATCCGTCTGGCGACAAAACGTTCCTGGATTACTTGCAAGAGGTCAAAGAGCATGCGCTCAGTGCTTACGAACATCAGGAATATCCTTTTGAAGAACTGGTTGAAAAGCTGAATTTAACGCGGGATACGAGCCGGAATGCGCTGTTTGACACGATGTTTGAGTTAAAAACATTTGAGCAACAGGAATTCGAGCTGGAGGGTCTGATCTTTAAAACGTATCCGACGGACAATCATACGGCCAAATTTGATCTGACCTTGGATGCAGTGGAGCAGCCGGAAGGCATTCTGTGCAGTCTGGAATACAGCACGGCGCTGTACAAGCCTGAGACCATCGCGCGATTGGCACAGCATTTTACCGAACTCGTACGTGCAATTACCCTGCATCCGCAGCAGCCACTGGCAGCTTTGGATATGGTAACCGTCGAGGAGAAGGCACAAATCATCTACGGTTTTGGAGATGTGGGAGTATCGGATGTTGCTGCGGTTGAAGCAGGAGCCTTGTTCCATACCTATGTGGAAGAACAGGCGCAGCTTGTACCAGATCACGTGGCGGTGGTGTACGAGGAACAACAACTGACGTACCGCACACTGAACGAGCGTGCGAACCAATTGGCCCGTAGACTGCGAAATGAAGGCATTGGACGCGAGTCGATGGTCGGCATTTTGAGTGAACGTTCGGTAGACATGCTGGTCGGCGTATTGGCGGTGTGGAAAGCTGGAGGCGCGTATGTGCCCCTAGATGCAGACTATCCGTCCGAACGTATTCGTTTCATGCTGGAGGATAGCGGTGTGACGGTACTGTTGACGCAAACGGACTTGCAGGAGCGTGCACAAGTCTGGCTGGAGGAAAGCCGACAGGCCTTGGCCGGAGGGCAGACTGAGGGCGAGTTGGAAACAGCGGCTGGCGCTGAGACGATGGAATCAAGTACTCTCCATGGAACCCTGAATGGAACAGCAGATTCGCCACCTGACAGCGAAGCAACATCCGAACCGGCAACGGGGATGCGTCTGCATACCGTACTGGCGGTGGACGATGAGTCGTTGTACACCGGGGATACCACAGACGTCAATCACATCAACGAACCGCAGGATCTGGCGTATGTGATTTACACCTCCGGTACAACGGGACGTCCGAAGGGCGTCATGATTGAGCATCGCAGTTTGGTAAACACAGCCGCGGCCTATCGCCGGGATTACCGTCTGAACCAGTTCCCGGTACGGTTGCTGCAACTGGCGAGCTTCTCCTTCGACGTGTTCGTCGGGGATATTGCGCGAACGCTTTATAACGGTGGCACGATGGTTATCTGTCCGAAAGATGATCGCATCGACCCAAGCCGTCTATATGGCTGGATTCGCGACTATCAGATTACGGTGTTCGAATCGACCCCGGCCCTGATCGTACCGTTTATGCAGCATGTGTATGAACAGGGACTGGACATGAGCAGTCTGGAACTGCTGATCACCAGCTCGGATAGCTGCAGTGTGACAGACTACCGGGTGCTGCAAGAACGGTTTGGCGCGGATATCCGCATTATGAACAGCTATGGTGTCACGGAAGCGGCGATTGACTCCAGCTTCTACGACGAAGAATTGTCGAAGCTGCCAAGCAGCGGCAATGTGCCGATTGGCCAGGCGTGGCTGAACGCCCGCTTCTACATTGTGGACAGCCAGCTAAATCCGGTGCCGATCGGCGTACTGGGCGAGCTGTGCATTGGCGGTGCCGGGGTAGCACGAGGCTACCTGAATCGTGCGGACCTGACCGCCGAGAAATTCGTGGCCAATCCGTTCGTGCCAGGTGAACGACTGTACCGCACAGGTGACTTGGCGCGGTGGATGCCGGACGGCAATGTAGACTTTATCGGGCGGATGGATTATCAAGTGAAAATCCGCGGCTACCGGATCGAGCTGGGCGAGATTGAAACGGCGATCCAGCGGGTGCCGGGCGTGCGTCAAGCGGTAGTCATCGACCGGACGGATGAGCGTGGACACAAGTATTTGTGCGGATACATCACGGGAGAAGCCAAGCTGCGGATCGAGGAGGTACAGGCCGAACTGGAAGCCGGGCTGCCAGCGCACATGGTGCCTGCACGTTTGATGCGACTGGAGACGATCCCCCTGACCAGCAACGGAAAAATCGACCGCAAGGCCTTGCCGGAACCGGAAGGAAGCATCCATACGGGTGCAGCTTATGTGGCACCGCGTACCACGGTGGAGCAAGTACTGGCTGCGATATGGGCCGGAGTACTCGGCGTGGAAGCGGTAGGCACGCAGGATAACTTCTTCGAGCTGGGTGGCGATTCGATCAAAGCCTTGCAAGTATCCTCCCGATTGCTGCAAGCAGGTTATCGACTGGAGATGAAAGACCTGTTCAGTCATCCAACCGTGTCTGCCTTGGCACTGAAAGTCCAATCGGTGACCCGATTGGCGGATCAGAGCGAAGTGGTGGGCGCTGTGAAGCTGACACCCGTTCAACAATGGTTCTTTGAGCAGAACCTGACGGATGCTCATCATCATAACCAGTCCATTATGCTGCATAGCAAGGACGGTTTTGATGAACCGGCATTGCGCACGGCGATGGATCAAATCGTTAGCCATCACGATGCACTGCGTATCATTTTCCGTCCTACAGAGCACGGTTATGAAGCTTGGAACCGCGCGGTTGGGGAGGGCGAGCTGTATACGCTGGATCGGGCCGACTTCAGAAATGAGTCTGAGGTATCTGCGGCGATCGAGGCCAAAGTGAATGAAATTCAGGCGGGTATTCATTTAAGCGAAGGACCGCTGGTGAAGCTGGGGCTGTTCCATTGCCCCGATGGAGATCATTTGCTGATAGCGATTCATCACTTAGTAGTGGATACCGTATCTTGGCGCATTTTGTTCGAGGATATTACGACCGCTTATGAGCAGGCATTGAACGGACAAGCAGCTCGTCTTCCGCACAAAACGGATTCGTTCCGCACCTGGGCGGATGGGCAGTCTCAATATGCGAACAGTCCGGCCATGGCAGCAGAACTCGCATTCTGGCAGGAAATGGAACAAGGCGTATATCAGCCGATTCCAAAAGACGAGTCCCCTACTCATTCCTTAAATAGGGACAGCGAGAACATTACAGTTACGTGGACAGCTCAGGAAACGGAGCAACTGTTAAAACAAGCGCATCGTGCCTACAACACGGAGATGAATGATGTGCTGCTTACCGCATTGGGGCTGACGATTCATCGCTGGGCGGGCCTGGAACGAGTGCTCGTGAGCCTGGAAGGTCATGGACGGGAGTCCATTCTGCCAGAACTGGATATTACGCGCACCGTGGGTTGGTTTACGACCCAATTCCCGGTTGTGCTGGATACGAACGTGGGGCAAGACCTTTCACAGCGCATCAAACATGTGAAAGAAGGGCTACGCCGCATTCCGCAAAAGGGCATTGGCTACGGTATGTTGAGATACCTGTCCACAGCACGTGAGCAAGAGCGTTTTGTAACCGAACCTGAAATCAGCTTTAACTATTTGGGACAATTTGACCAAGATATGCAAAATCAATCCATTGGCGTATCTCCTTACGCTAGCGGTGCAGAGCTTAGCGCCCATGCAGCCAGATCGCACACGCTGGATATGAACGGACTGATTTCGGAAGGCGAACTGCAATTGACGATCAGCTACAGCAAGCAGGAATATCGTCGTGAAACGATGGAGCAGTTAGCCGAACAGTTCAGAACCAGCTTGCAGGAAATCATTGCGCATTGCACAGGCCGCAAACAGCAAGAGCTGACGCCAAGCGATGTCATGCTGAAACATGTAACCATGGCCGAGCTGGATCAGTTGGTAGAACGGACTCGTGACATGGGGGAACTGGAAAATGTCTATGCGTTGACGCCGATGCAAAAAGGCATGTTGTTCCATAGTCTGATGGATGCAGCGTCAGGTGCTTATTTTGAACAAACGACCTTTGATTTGCATGGACGCTTCCAAGCGGATATTTTCCAAGATAGCTTGAATCATTTGGCGCAGCGGCATGAGATATTTAGAGCTAATTTCATCAGCGGTTGGCAGGATGAGCCTGTGCAGGTCATTTTCCGCCGCAAGGATGTTGGTTTTAGATGTGAAGATTTGCGTCATCTGAATGAGCAGGAGCGTGACGCGTATGTGAAGGAATTTATTCGCAAAGACAAGGCAGCCGGATTCGATTTGTCCCGGGATGCGTTGATGCGCGTGGCGATTTTACGAACAGGTGACGAGGATTATTATTTTGTGTGGAGCTCTCATCACATCTTGATGGATGGCTGGTGTGTGGCGTTAGTCACGGATGAGGTGTTTGAGGCTTATTTTGCAGCGGTGGAGCATAGACAGCCGAAGCTTGCCCCCGTGACTCCATACAGTCAGTATATTGAGTGGCTTGAAGCACAGGATGTAGAAGCAGCAGCTGCCTACTGGAAGGATTATTTGCTCGGCTATGATCAGCAAACTTCGATTCCGACCGGAAAAGTAGGCGTGAAAGCGGACGGTGCACAATTTGAGCATATCCTGTGCGATCTGGGCAAGGATTTGACCGGACGTATGGAAATGGTGGCTAAGCAGCACCACGTGACCCCGAATACATTGCTGCAAACAGCCTGGGGATTGCTGCTCCAAAAGTACAACGGTAGTGACGACGCTGTTTTTGGCGGTGTAGTGTCTGGTCGTCCGGCTGATATTCCGGGGATCGAAAATATGGTGGGCTTGTTCATTAACACCATTCCAATACGTATCCGCAGTGGGGCTGAGGATACCTTTGCTGACATGATCAGAACGAATCAGCAGCAGGCGCTGACTTCTCAAGATTATGAAACGTATCCGCTATATGAAATTCAAGCCTTGAGCGAGCAAAAGCAAGATCTGATCAACCACATTATCGTGTTTGAAAACTATCCGGTGGAGGAGCAGGTCGAGCAACTTGGCGAAGGTGCAGAGTCGGATTTTGAAATTCGCAATGCCGGCATGATTGAACAAACCAACTATGATTTCAATCTGGTTGTCATGCCGCAGGAAGCGATGAAAATCCGATTTGAATACAATGCGAAGTTATATGATCGGGAAGCCGTTGAACGGACTCAGGGCCATCTGGTACAGCTGTTGGAGCAGGTGGTGGCGAAGCCGGACATTCGAGTGTATGAGCTGGATATGGTAAGTGAGCAGGAGCGTAAGCAGATCGTTGAGGTCTGGGGCAATACAGCGGCAGTCTATCCAAGTAAGCAAACGATTCACGGCTTGTTCGAAATGCAAACTGCGCAGACGCCGGAGCAGACAGCATTGTTCTTTGAAGGAGAAGCGCTGACCTATCGTGAACTGAATGCACGCGCCAATCGATTAGCTCGTACCTTGCGTAGTCAAGGCGTGACGAAGGATCGTCTGGTGGGTCTGATGACCGAGCGTTCGGTGGACATGATCGTGGGTATCTTCGGGATTTTAAAAGCTGGAGGTGCATATGTCCCCATCGATCCGACGTATCCAGAGGAGCGTATCCGCTACATGCTGGACGACTCGGGTGCGAAGCTGCTGTTGACGCAAAGCCATCTGGTAGACAAAGCCGCTATCGACGGTCATGTGCTGGTGCTGGATGGGGAGCAAACGGTGTACCACGAGGATGGTTCCAATCTGGAGCCGTGGTCCGGTCCGAACGATCTAGCCTATGTGATTTATACGTCAGGGACCACGGGGCAGCCGAAGGGCGTGATGCTGGAGCATCACGGGCTGTGCAATCTGAAAACGTATTTTGATCAGACACTCAAGATCCGTACGTCGGATCATGCGTTGCTGTTCGCCAGCTATTCGTTTGATGCGGCTTGCTGGGAAATCTTCCAGGCGCTGTTCTGTGGAGCCACGTTATATGTGCCAACGACAGAAACGATTTTGAACTACGAGCGGTTTGAGCAATATATGGCGAATCACCAAATCACGGTAGCAGCTTTGCCGCCGACCTATGCGGTCTATCTGGAGCCAGAACGGATGCCAAACCTGCGTATTTTGTTTACGGCGGGTTCAGCATCTTCAACCGAGCTGGTGTACAAGTGGAAGGATCAGGTGGCGTACTACAACGGCTACGGTCCAACCGAAAACTCGGTGGCGACGTCCATCTGGCCGGTATCCGAGGATGAGAGAGCCGGACAACTCATTTCCATCGGACGCCCTATGCCGAATCATCGGGTGTACATGGTTGATGTGCATGGACATTTGGCTCCGGTAGGCGTAGCGGGTGAGCTGTGCGTGTCCGGTCCGGGTCTGGCCCGGGGTTATCTGGATCGCCCAGAGCTGACGGCTGAGAAATTTGTACCGAACCCGTTTGCGGCTGGCGAAGCCGGCTATGAACGAATGTACCGTACGGGTGACTTGGCGAGATGGATGCCAGACGGCAACATCGAATATTTGGGCCGGATCGACCATCAGGTGAAAATCCGGGGCTATCGGATCGAGCTGGGCGAGGTCGAGGCACAAATTTTGAAGGTGGAGGACGTACAAGAGGTCATCGTACTGGCACAAGCGGACGAACAGGGGCAAAACCAACTGGTGGCGTACTATGTTGCTGAACGGGAAGTGAGCGCTGGTGAGCTGCGCAGCTTACTGGGCGAGGAGCTTCCAAACTACATGGTGCCTTCGTATTTGGTGCAGCTGGAGCAGATGCCGTTGACACCGAATGGTAAAATCGACCGCAAGGCACTGCCAACACCGGAAGGTAACCTGCAAAGCGGAGCCGATTATGTAGCACCGCGGACATGGGTGGAAGTGAAGCTGGCGCAAATTTGGCAGGATGTGCTGGGTCTGGCGCAGGTCGGTGTGAAGGAAAACTTCTTCGAGATTGGCGGACACTCGCTGCGGGCGACGACGCTGGCCTCGAAGATTCACAAGGAGCTGAACAAGCCGCTTCCACTACGCAGTATTTTTGAAGCGCCAACGATTGAACAACTGGCAGCGGTCATGGAAGGTTTGGATCAAGTGGCGTATGCGTCCATTCCGGTGACGGAAGAACGCAGCTTCTACCCGCTTTCCTCGGCGCAAAAACGACTGTTTGTGCTGCATCAGTTCGACCCGAATGATGTGAACTACAACATGCCGTCAGTGCTGCAAGTGAGTGGTCCGTTGGACGTGAAGCGAGTGGAGGACGTGTTCCGTCAACTGATCGCCCGCCATGCAACGTTGCGTACCTGCTTTGAGCTGGTGGACAGTGAGCCGGTGCAATGGATTAAGGACACCGTGCCGTTTGAGGTGGAGTATACGAAGGTACAGGTAGAGGGTGCGACTGCGGATACGATGGTCAGCCAGGAAGCACAAGAACGGGTGCAGCAGTTTGTACGTCCGTTCGATCTGCAAGCCGCTCCGCTGCTGCGGGTAGGCTTGGTAGATTTGGGTGTACAAGGAACCGAGCAGGAACCGCAGCATTTGCTCATGCTCGATATGCACCATATCGTCTCGGATGGTGTGTCCATGGGAGTACTGACCGATGAATTTGTCCGCTTATACGACGGTGAAGAGCTTTCGCCATTGCGAATACAGTACAAGGATTATGCGGTATGGCAGCAAAGCAAAGCCCATCAAGAGTGGATGCAACGTCAGGAAGCGTACTGGCTCGACACCTTCCGGGGTGAACTGCCTGTGCTGGATCTACCGACAGACTTTGCCCGTCCGTCGGTACGAAGTACGGCAGGCGATACGGTGGTGTTCGGGCTGGAACGTGAAGTCAGCGAACGTCTGAAAGAACTGGCGGCGCACACAGGCTCGACGTTGTATATGGTGCTGCTGGCAGCGTACACCGCGCTCTTACGCCAATACAGCGGGCAAGAGGACATCGTAGTCGGCACACCGATTGCAGGACGACCGCATGCAGATTTGGAACCGATCCTCGGGATGTTCGTCGGTACGTTGGCATTGCGAAACTATCCGACAGCGGAACATACCTTCCGCAGCTACGTGGAAGAAGTGAAAGTTTGTGCTCTGCAAGCCTATGAACATCAGGACTACCCATTTGAGGAACTGGTGGAAAAGCTAAATGTGAAGCGGGATATGAGCCGCCATCCGCTGTTCGATACGATGTTTACCCTGCAAACCACCGAGGAAGGCGAACTGCAACTGGCAGATCTGAGCTTCCGTCCATACGGTTTGGAACAAACGCCAGCGAAGTTTGATTTGACGCTGGAAGCCAGAGAGGAAGAGGCAGGTATCCAGTTCGGATTACAGTATGCAACTGCGTTGTACGAGCGCGAAACGGTAGAACGGATGACGCGTCACTTTGTTCGCTTGGCCGAAGCCGTGGCGGCGAACCCGGATGCGAAGCTGGGTGAGCTGGAACTGATTACGGCGGAAGAAACCGTGCAGATTCTGGAGGTATTTAATGACCCGAACGCACATAGTGTGCATTGTGCTGAACACAGACAGGTGCAAGGCCGTTCGCTCAGCGAACGCTTTGAAGAGCAAGCGAAGTGCAACCCTGAGCGGATAGCAGTTGTGTCTGGGGCCACCGCGCTGACCTACACTGAGCTGAATGAGCGTGCGAACCAATTGGCTCGTGTGTTACGAGTGGAAGGGGTCGAAGCAGATCAACCGGTTGGCGTATTGCTGGAACGTTCTGCGGATATTCTGGTGAGCATTCTGGGGGTACTTAAGGCCGGAGGCGCGTATGTGCCGATGGATACGATGTATCCACAGGAGCGCATCGACTACATGCTCCAAGACAGTGGGGCCAAGGTCGTGATTACAAGTAGAGTTGCCAACCTGTCGCTCAGCTTGCCATCCACAGTTCGAGCTGTAGTCTTGGATGACGAGGACGTTCAAGCTCAACTGGGAGCACAGGATGCGAGCAATTTAATCCCTGTCGCCCGCCCGCATAACCTGGCCTATATGATTTACACGTCAGGTACCACCGGCCAGCCGAAAGGGGTCATGATCGAGCAGGGCAGTGTTAGCAATCTGGTAGATGCTTTATTGGAGCGAGTATACAGCCGTTATGAACAGCCGCTTCATGTCGCATGGCTGTCGGCATTTGTATTTGACGCTTCAGTGAAGCAAATCTTTGCCAGCTTGCTGTTAGGCCACACCCTGCACGTGGTGTCCCGTGACGTCAGTCTGAGCGGAGAGCATTTGATCGCCTACTACCGCACGCACCGGATTGATCTGTCGGACGGCACACCTGCGCATCTGCATATTTTGAACGAAAGCGTCAATGTGACGGAAGCGCCGGAAGTGAAGCATTACCTGATCGGTGGCGAAGCATTATCCGTGCAGCTGGTAAATGTGTTCCTGCACAAGTGGTCCGGGTATCGTCCGGTGATTACCAACGTGTACGGTCCGACCGAAACCACGGTAGATGCGACTGCTTATACGATTGAAGATGTAGAGTCCCTGAACGCACTGCTGGAAAAAGGGGAGCATACGGTATCCATCGGAACGCCGATAGCGAACCAGTCTGTGTACATCTTGAACAGCCAGCAACAGCTGGTGCCGATCGGTATCGCAGGTGAGCTTTATATCGGGGGTGCAGGTGTCGGACGAGGATACCTGAACCTGCCGGAGCTGACGGCAGAGAAGTTCGTCCCAAATCCGTTCGCTGATGCGGCAGCAGCCGATCAAGCGGACAGCACTCACGCAAACCGGATGTACCGGACGGGCGACCTAGCACGGTGGTTGCCAGATGGCAGCATTGAGTATTTGGGCCGGATCGACCACCAGGTGAAAATCCGGGGTTACCGGATCGAGCTGGGCGAGGTGGAAGCACAGCTGCTGACCGTGGATGGCATTCAGAAAGCCGTGGTCACAGCATGGGAAAACGAAGACGGACACAAGGACCTGTGTGCCTACATCATAGCTTCAGAGTCCCTGAGTTTGCCGGAGCTGCGCAATGCGCTGCAGCCGAAGCTGCCGGATTACATGATCCCGACGTATGTGGTACAACTGGATCATTTCCCGCTGACACCGAACGGGAAAATCGACCGCAAGGCGTTGCCGGCACCGGAAGCACGTCTCGAAGGAGGCCTGGAGTACGTTGCACCGCGGACGCCGCTGGAAGCCAAGCTAGCCCAAATCTGGCAGGATGTCTTGAAACTGTCCAGCGTAGGAGTCACCGACTCATTCTTTGACGTGGGTGGGCACTCCCTGCGGGCAACGACGCTGGTGGCCAAAATCCATCAGGAACTGGACAGTCGGATTACGCTGCGTGAGGTGTTCCAACACTTTACGATTGAGCAGCAAGCCCAGCTCATCGCAACGCACGGGACAGACACCTATACGGTGATTCCTGCGGCGGCGCAACAGGCGTACTACCCGGTTTCCTCGGCTCAAAAACGAATGTACATTTTGAGTCATCTGGAAGGTGGGGATCTCAGCTACAATATGCCGGGTGTATTAACCGTGGAGGGACCGCTTCAAGCCGATCGGCTGGAAGATGCGTTCCGTCAGTTAATAGCCCGCCATGAAACGCTGCGGACTTCCTTTGAAATGGTGGAAGGCGAGGTCGTTCAGCGGGTTTACGATCAAGTGGAGTTTGCATTAGAGCACTTGCAGGCCAGGGAGTCCGAAGCCGGAGCCTATATCGAGTCCTTTGTACGCAGCTTTGATCTTCGCCAGGCACCACTGCTGCGTGTCCGTCTCATTCAAACTGAACCAGAGCGCCACCTCCTGATGTACGACATGCACCATATTATTTCAGACGGTGTATCGTCTAACAATATCGTGCAGGAGCTGGTACAACTGTACGAGGGACAGGAATTAAAGCCGCTGCAAATTCAGTACAAGGACTATGCAATATGGCAGCAGCAGGAGATGCAACGTGAATCATACCAACGCCGGGAACACTTCTGGCTGGAGCATTTAGCCGGAGAATTGCCGGTACTGGATTTGCCAATTGCTTATCCTAGACCTGCTGTTCGCAGCTTCGAAGGTGCGCTGTATGAATTTACAGTGGACGCGAATGTATCCGAGCAACTGCACCGAATTGCGGCACAGACCGGAAGCACGCTGTACATGGTGCTATTAAGCGCCTACACCGTTCTGCTGTCCAAATACAGCGGTCAGGACGATTTGATCATCGGTACACCGGTAGCAGGCCGCTTGTTGCCTGAACTGGAGCCACTGATCGGAATGTTCGTGAATACGCTAGCCATCCGGCATCAGCCGAAGGGCAACCAAACGTTCCACAACTACTTGCTAGAAGCCAGAGATCGTACGCTGCAAGCCTTCGAGCATCAGGATTATCCACTGGAAGAGTTGGTGGAAAAGCTGGATGTAGCACGGGATGCAAGCCGTAACCCATTATTTGACACTATGTTTGTACTGGAAAATACGGAGTCACAGGAAGCGAAGCTAGAAACGCTGTCCTTCAGTCCGTATGTTCAGGAGCACAGCATCTCCAAATTCGATTTGACCTTGTCTATGAGTGATGAAGACGGGGAAATCAAGGGTTCCTTTGAATATTGCACGAAGCTGTTTGGAGCCGACGCTATTGAGAGATTAACCAGAGATTTGATAGCGATCCTATCCCAGGTTGGGATCAATCCAGATTTGCTATTAAGCGATATTCAGGTGAACTCGGACGAGCAACCGGAAGGCTTCTCGCCGGATTCCATCGACTTTGTTTTCTAAATCCGTTTTCTAAATGCAATGAATTCACTTTGCGTGTGCAGAGGGCGGCGGCTTGTCCGACTGCCCTTGCCTGCAAAGTATTCTTTTTCTGACACAACGCTCATGTACGTAACAACGCACCATCCAACCGGGGGAACAGGCCCCGAGAAGCAGGAGGGATGTCATTGAAAGCCTTATTTGAGAAGGAAAAAAATTACTGGAGTCATAAACTGGAATCTGAGGATCATATCATCTGCCTACCCTACACCAACCAGGTGTCCGGAAGTACAACTGCAACAAGTTTAAATTCCCATACGTACACACTCACATTTCCATCTGAAATTTCCCAAAGAATATCATCTATAACAGGTGGCGCTCCATGGGCCGTGTTTATGGTCCTGCTTGCTGGAGTAGAGAGCTTATTGCATAAATACACATGTGAGGAACGTGTGCTGCTGGGCATTCCGGTAGCCAAGTCTAGCAACGGTGCTACAAAGCCGATCAACCATCTGCTTTTATTGAAAAATACGCTGGATTCCAGCACAACCTTCAAAGCCTTGCTGTCTCAAATCAAAACCTCTGTCGGCGAAGCTATTGAACATCAAAACATTCCTTTTTGGAACTATTCTGAATTACTTGACATTCAACGTAATGAGGATGGAAAGCCTCTTATTCACACCACAGTATCCTTGCAAAATATTCATATTTCTGATTTTTTGAATCACGTACAATCTGAACTAGATCTCCAGTTTCAATGGGAACATGAAGCGGTCTCCCTGAACGTAAAGTATAATAGCAACCGTTATAGCGAGACGACGATTGAGCACTTTGTTGAGCAGCTTCTGCGGCTGTACACTATTGTTTTGCAGCAGCCAGAGTTGGCAATTTCCACAACACAAGTGCTGTCAGAGCAAGAAGTAGAGCAGCTGGTCCATACCTTCAACGATACAAATGTGGATTATCCACGTCATGCGTCTATTCATGAATTGTTCGAGAAACAGGCGAAGCAGGCACCACAGCAGGTGGCGGTAGTGTGTGGGCAAGATAGCCTAACCTATGCAGAATTGAATGAAAAGGCCAACCGACTGGCTCATTCTTTACGTAAGCAGGGAATCCGCACCGAGCAGACGGTCGGCATTGTAGCTGAACGCTCGATTGAGATGATTGTCGGTATGCTCGGAATTCTCAAAGCAGGTGGAGCATATGTACCCATTGATTCTGATTACCCGGATGAGCGTGTACGCTATTTGCTGAAGGATTCCGGTGCGGACATACTGCTCGTGCAGCGAATGGAACATCGGCCCACTGATTTTAAGGGAAGGGTGCTTGACCTTAGCGATGCTGCAATTTATGGAACGGATGATGCTGATCGTTATGATCCCATTTTGCCGAATGATCACGGAACGAATACTGATCCGGGATACGTGGACTGCCTAGATCCGTTCTACTCCATTTCCGCCAGTCCCGAACTTGCTTCTACGACAACCATACAACCAGAAAACATGCAACCCAAAGCTACGCAATCAGAACAAGCAAAACAAATACAGCACGCTTATGCAGCTGAAGAACAACCGAAAGCGAGCGCAGCTGGTCGCTTGGCCTATATTATGTACACCTCAGGGACTACAGGCCAGCCCAAAGGGGTTATGGTGGAGCACCGTAATGTCGTGCGTTTGGTGACAAACACAAATTATGCACGCTTGAATGCCGACACGCGCATTTTGCAGACCGGGTCTGTTGTCTTTGACGCGTCCACCTTCGAAATTTGGGGTGCGTTATTGAACGGTGGACAGCTGGTGCTGGTGAGTCAGGATGTTATTTTGGACGCGCCCAAGCTCAAGGAAGTTGTTCGCAATCACGGCATTACCACGATGTGGCTGACCGCACCACTCTTTAATCAGCTATCCCAGCAGGATTTGGAACTATTTGAGGGGATGCGGGAGCTATTGGTTGGTGGTGATGTGCTGTCCGTACCGCATATTAACCGGGTATTGGAGGCCCATCCGAATCTACATATCATTAACGGCTACGGTCCGACGGAAAATACGACCTTTTCCACCACACATGCCATTACCGGCGTTCAATCGGCATCTGTGCCCATTGGTAGCCCGATCCATAACTCGACGGCATATGTCGTGGACGGTTCGATGCAGCTCCAGCCTGTTGGAGCGTGGGGAGAACTGATTGTCGGCGGTGACGGGGTGGCTCGCGGATACCGCAACCGCCCAGAACTGACGACCGAAAAGTTCATTGACAGTCCGTTCCGTGGCGGCGAACGCTGCTATCGAACAGGGGACCTGGTGCGTTGGAATGCGGACGGGACGCTGGAATATAAGGGACGAATCGACGCGCAGGTGAAAATTCGAGGTTACCGGATTGAGCTGGGCGAGGTGGAAGCACAGCTGTTGAAGCTGGAGGCAGTCCGAGAAGCTGTTGTAATTGCACATGAAGATGAGCAGGGGCAAAAGCTGCTCTGCGCATATGTGGTCACCCATGCGGAAGTAGCGACAAGTGAGCTGCGTAGTGCTTTGAGCCAGGAGCTACCGGGCTACATGGTACCGTCGTATTTTGTGCAGCTGGAGCAATTGCCACTGACGCCCAATGGCAAGGTGGATCGCCGAGCGTTGCCACAACCAGAGGGAGGTGTAAGCTCAGGCGCAGAATATGTACCTCCTCAAAATCAATTACAAGCACAACTGGCTAGCATCTGGAAAGATGTGCTGGAGCTTGAGCGCATTGGGATTAAGGATAACTTTTTTGAGGCAGGAGGACATTCCCTGCGGGCGACACATGTCATATCACTCATCTATAAGGAATTGCATAAAAATGTGCAGCTAAAGGATCTGTTCCAGCATCCAACAATTGAACAGCTGGCGCAGGTTATTGAAGCACTGGAGCAAACCACCTATGAATCCATCCCTGTTACGGAGAATAAGCCATTTTATGCGGTTTCTTCAGCCCAGAAACGGATGTATATCCTCAATCAGCTTGATGGAGCGGGAATTAGCTATAACATACCTGGTGCCCTGACTCTGACCGGTTCACTTGATCACAAGGCACTGGATAACGCGTTCCGTCAGCTTATTGACCGCCATGAAACATTGCGCACAAGTTTTGAGACCATGAACGGTGAACCTGTCCAGCGAGTACATGACGAGGTTCCTTTTTGCATGGAATTGACCTATGCTCACGGAGCTGCCCCAAAGGAAACGGATGAGCTGGTACGTAACTTTGTCCAACCATTCGATCTGGGGCAGGCCCCGTTATTCCGAGTTGGTTTGATTGAAACAGACCCAGAGCATTATATTTTGCTGATGGACATGCATCATATCATTTCGGACGGCACCTCTATAAATGTACTAATTCAGGACTTTATTCATTTATATGCAGGCGACACGCTGCCATCGCTACGCATTCAGTATAAAGACTACGCCGCTTGGCAACAGAAGCAGCAGCAAAGTGAACGCTACCGGGAACAGGAAAACTACTGGCTCAATACCTTCGCAGGAGAGCTACCTGTGCTTGATCTACCGACTGATTATCCACGCCCAGCGGTGAGAAGCTTTGAAGGAGATGTGCTGGAATTTACGCTTGACCAACGACAAAGCAAAGGCTTAAAAAGCATTGCGGTGCAGACGGAATCGACATTATATATGGTGCTGTTGGCTGCCTATTCGGCTTTGCTTAGCCACTATAGCGGGCAGGAGGATATTATTGTCGGTTCGCCAATTGCAGGGCGGCCTCATGCGGATCTTGGCAGTCTGATCGGGATGTTCGTGAATACACTGGCAATCCGTAATTATCCAGAAGGCGGGAAAACGTTCCGCGATTATGTGTTGGAGGTCAAGGAAAACGCGTTAAAGGCTTTTGAACATCAGGATTATCCGTTTGAAGAGCTGGTGGAGAAGCTGGGCGTAGATCGAGATTTAAGCCGTAATCCGTTATTTGATACCATGTTTGCACTACAAAACATAGAGCAAAAAGAGCAGCAGCTGGCGGGGCTGCAATTGGCATCTTATCCAAGTGAGCAAACGACGGCCAAATTTGATTTGAGTCTGTTCGCAGTGGAGGATGAAGAACAAATTTCCTGCGCTCTTCAATACGGAACTCGGCTGTACAAACGGGAAACCATTGAACGACTGACTGAACATTTGCAGCAGCTTATCAATGCGGTTATAAAACAGCCGGATATCGCTCTTTCGGCTATAGAAATGGTTTCGGCCCAAGAAAAAGAGCTGCTTGTGCAGAGATTCAATGATACGGTAGCAGACTATCCGTATCCACGAGATCAAGCACTGCATGTGCTGTTCGAGGAACAGGTAGCGCAATCACCAGATCGGCTGGCCATCACCTTTGCGGACATGCAGCTTACCTACCGCGAGCTGAATGAACGTGCCGACCGTCTGGCACGCATACTCGCTTCCCATGGGATACAGCGCGGGTCCGAGCCAGAGACACAGCGAGTAGGGATTATGGCTGAACGCTCCATTGAAATGGTCGTCGGTATGCTGGCGATTTTGAAGGTCGGAGGGGCTTACGTTCCCATTGATCCTGATTATCCTGAAGAGCGTATCCGTTATTTACTGGAGGATTCCAGTGCGGGGCTGTTACTGTTACAGCGACGTGAGCAGATTCCTTTTGAACCCGGCATTCCGGTCATCGATTTGAGTGATGTACAGCGATGCAATAGCAAATCTGAATGTGACGCTCAGACGGATGGAACAATTGCGATTACAACAGGGGGATCTTCCTCCGATCTTGCGTACGTGATCTACACCTCTGGTACGACAGGCAAGCCGAAAGGCGTGATGATTGAGCACCGTAATGTCGTGCGCCTAGTGAAAAACAAAAGCTATGCCATGCTTGATGAAAATACACGTATGCTGCAATTGGGCGCAGTTGTGTTCGATGCCTCCACATATGAAATCTGGGGAACGCTGCTGAACGGGGGACAACTGTATGTGGTAAGCCATGACACTATTCTGGATGCCTCCAAGCTCAAACAGGCAATTGACAAGTATCGTGTTAACACGATGTTCATGACTACGGCTTTATTCAATCAGTATTCGCAGCAAGAAATCGGAGTGTTTGCGTCCTTGAAGGAGTTGCTCGTGGGTGGTGATGTGTTGTCTGTACCACACGTCAATCGTGTGTTGAAGGAGTACCCGCAGCTTCGCCTGGCCAATATTTATGGTCCGACGGAGAACACCACCTTTTCCACCATCTATGACATTACAGAACCGCAAACCCAGGCTATTCCCATTGGACGTCCAATTGATCACTCGACCGCTTATGTGGTCAATCGTTCGTTGAAGCTGCAACCTATCGGGGCCTGGGGAGAGCTGATCGTCGGTGGCGACGGTGTTGGGCGAGGATATCTGAATCGGCCCGAGCTTACGGCGGAAAAATTTATTGAAAGTCCATTCCGGTCTGGAGAATATTGCTATCGTACAGGAGACTTAGTGCGTTGGCGTGCTGATGGTGTACTGGAGTACAAGGGAAGAATGGATGAACAGGTCAAAATTCGCGGCTACCGCATCGAACTGGGTGAAATTGAAACCCGTTTGTCCACGATTCCAGGTGTGAAGGAATCGGTTGTTACCGTGCGGCAGGACGATCACGGACAAAAACAGCTGTGTGCCTATTTTGCAACAGACAGTGAATTGAGCGCCAGCGACTTACGTAGCATTTTGTCGCAGGATCTGCCTGGCTATATGGTGCCGTCCTACTTTGTGCAGCTCTCCAGACTGCCTTTGACGCTGAATGGCAAAGTAGACCGCAGGGCACTGCCCGCACCTGAGCACAATCTCGATACAGGTATGGATTATGTGGCACCCGAGACGGATGTCCAACAGGCACTGGCTACGGCTTGGGGAGCCATTCTTGGTATCCCGAAAGTCGGAATACAGGATAACTTTTTCCATTTGGGTGGTGACTCCATCAAGGCCATCCAAGTATCGTCCCGCTTGTTTCAGGTCGGATACAAGCTGGAAATGAAGGACTTGTTCAAATACCCGACAATTGCGGGACTAAGCACATATATTCAGCCTGTTAACCGAATAGCCGAGCAGGGCGAGGTTACAGGAAATGTAGTGCTTACACCGATTCAGCGCTGGTTTTTTGAACAGCCAACGGAAGAACCACACTATTTTAACCAATCTGTCATGCTCTATCGTCAGGAAGGCTATGACGAACAGGCACTACGGCGGGCGCTCCATCAGATTACTTCGCACCATGATGCATTGCGTATGGTTTTTAGTTTGTCGGAGAACGGATGTACAGCATGGAACCGCAATGTAGAGGAAGGCGAACCGTACCATCTGGAATGCTTTGACTATAATGACAGCGATGTAAACAAGCAAGATTTGGCGAAGATAATTGAAGCGAAATGTAATGAAATTCAATCTGGTATTTCCCTAAGCGAAGGTCCGCTGATGAGACTGGGGCTGTTCCGTTGCCCAGATGGAGATCATCTGCTGGTCGTGATTCATCATTTGGTTGTAGACGGGGTATCCTGGCGCATTTTATTCGAGGATTTGGCGACTGCTTATGATCAAGCCTCCAAGGGTGAACAGGTGATTCAGCTGCCTCATAAAACAGATTCGTTCCAAACATGGGCCGAGCAGCTGCACGCTTATGCCAACAGTCCAGCTATGGAACATGAGCGAGCGTATTGGGGGAAACTTGCACAAGCGGAACTGGCTTCTTTGCCGCAGGATTATGGGCATAACGAGCACGAAAAGCCATTGATTGGCGATAGTGAGTCGGTTACTGCTTTGTGGACACATGCAGAGACAGAGCAGCTGCTCAAGCAGGCCAATCGTGCCTACCGTACAGAAATTAATGACCTGTTGTTGACGGCGGTAGGAATGGCATTGCAAGCATGGAGTGGAAATGATCGTTTCCTGATAAATCTAGAGGGACATGGACGTGAAGCCATTTTACCAGAGGTGGACATTACTCGAACGATAGGGTGGTTTACAAGCCAATATCCTGTTTTGCTCGATATGCCGGAAGAACTGGCACTTTCGCAACGGATTAAGCGTGTGAAGGAAGGACTGCGTGGCATTCCGCAAAAAGGGATTGGCTACGGTGTACTGAAATATTTATCCGACCGTCAGACACAGGCACCGGAGGCATCTCCAGCCATATTTACGACAGATCCCGAAATCAGCTTTAACTATTTGGGACAGTTCGATCAGGATATGAAAGGGAACGACTTGCAATCATCCTCATATGAGGGTGGGATGCCGCTGAGCCCGACCATGGCTCGAACGTATACGCTGGATTTTGGCGGCATTATTTCGGGAGGCCAACTGGGTCTGACGATTAGCTATAGTCGTACCAGCTATAGACCGGAGACCATCGAGCGATTGGCGAAATTCCTGGAATCGAGCCTGCGTGAAATTTTGGCGCATTGCATCCATAAAGAACACCCGGAGCTTACCCCAAGTGATATTTCTTATAAAGGAATGAGTGTGGAGGGGTTGGACAGCCTCTTATCTGAAATGGGTGCTGCGGGTGAGATCGACAATGTATATGCACTGACCCCCATGCAGAAAGGGATGCTGTTTCACAGCCAGCTAGATAGTCAAGCAGCTGCGAATGACGCATATTTTGAGCAGGTTTCTTATGATATGCGAGGTCAGATGGACATTCGGGCTTTTGCAGAAAGCCTGAATATTCTGGTTCGGCGACATGAGGCGCTGCGTACACATTTTTATTTTGGCAGAGATACGGAACCGTTGCAGGTGGTGTATCGAAATCGGGATTGCGGCTTTCAATATGAAGATTTACACCATCTGGATGAGGATGAAATAGATACCTGGGTGAAAAATTTCAAGCTACAAGATAAAGCACGGGGCTTTGATCTGCGTCGGGATGTCCTGCTGCGTGTAGCGATTTTACGTACCGGAGAAGACAGCTATCATTTTGTATGGAGCTTCCATCATATCGTCATGGACGGCTGGTGCCTGTCCCTTATAAATAAAGAAGTGTTTGAAAGCTATGCAGCACTTCAGGAGGGCAGAGTACCAGAGCTGGCACCGGCAGTGCCGTACAGCCGCTTTATTGAATGGCTGGAAGCACAGGATGCCAAGGCGGCAACCGACTACTGGAGCAGCTATTTATCTGGATATGAGCAGCAAACAGCATTACCAGCTGTAAAATCCGGTCGCAAAAGTGGAGGCAACACGGCTAGTGATTGGGTGACGGTTTTGGAACGTGAGTTGACCCTCCGGGTGGAGGAGACGGCTAAGCGATATCAGGTGACCATGAATACGTTATTACAAACCGTCTGGGGGATTGTGCTGCAAAAATATAACAACCACAGTGATGTCGTATTTGGTAGTGTCGTCTCAGGCCGTCCATCGGATATTATCGGGATAGAGGATATTATCGGCTTGTTCATTAATACCATTCCAGTTCGCATTCTTAGTGAGGTAGGGGAATCTTTTGCAGAAGTTATGAAGAAAACACAGGAGCAGGCGCTGGCTTCTCATGCGTATGATACGTATCCACTGTTTGAGATTCAGGCATTGACCGACCAGAAACAGGATTTAATTAACCATATTATGGTGTTTGAAAATTATCCGGTAGATGAGCAGGTCGAAGAACTGGGAAGTGACGGGCAGGATACATTCCCGATTTCCAACGTGGTGGCTGCAGAGCAGACTAACTATGATCTGAGCTTAGTCGTTATGCCGGGAGAATGCATCAAGATTCGTTTTATGTATAATGCGTTAAGTTATGATCAAACAGGCATTAAGCGTCTGCATGGGCATTTTGTGAATCTGTTGGAGCAAGTTTTGCTTAACCCGAATGTTTGCGTAGAAGAGCTGGAACTGGTTACAGCGGCGGAAAAACAACAAATTACAGGAGAGTTTAATGACACTGTCTCTGCATATCCAAGCAATCACACGATCCAAAAACTGTTTGAGGAGCAGGCAGAGCGCACGCCGGATCATATTGCTGTAGCTTTGGGTCATCAATCATTGACCTATCGAGAACTCAATGAGACAGCCAACCGTTTAGCGCATACGCTACGTGAGGCAGGGGTGAAATCCGATGAACCTGTTGGCATTTTGACGGAGCGCTCACTGGACATGATTACGGGAACACTCGCTATTTTGAAGGCTGGAGGCGCGTATGTGCCGGTAGACCCTCAATATCCGGAGGACCGTATCCGTTATATGCTGGAGGACTCGGGAGCTAAGCTGCTGCTGGCTCAGCAGGATTTACTGGATCGTTGCTATTTTGACGGACAGATTGTCAATCTGAATGAGGATACGTCCTACAGTGCAGATGCTTCCAATCTGGGTATAGATGGAGCGGGTAATCATGCTGCTTATGTTATTTATACCTCAGGTTCAACAGGTAAGCCTAAGGGTGTCGTAGTTGAGCATCAAAGTGTCGTGCGCCTTGTCCGCAATACGGATTATGTGCCATTTGATGAATCGACCCGAATGCTGCAGACTTGCGCGTTTGTATTTGATGTATCTACGTTTGAAATTTGGGGTGCGCTACTGAATGGTGGTCAGCTTGTTCTTGTGCATAAGGATGATCTATTGGACGCGGCCAAGCTTAAAGAGACGATACGGTATCATCGCGTCACCATGATGTGGCTGACCACACCGTTATTTAATCAGCTTTCACAGCAGGATAGTAAACTTTTCGGCGATGTGAAGTATTTGTTGGTTGGTGGTGATGTTTTGTCTGCACCCCATATTAACCGGGTCCTGCGCGATAATCCGGACATGAACATCATTAACGGCTATGGGCCAACGGAAAACACAACCTTTTCGACGACGTATCACATTACGGAAGAACAGCTGGATTCTGTGCCGATCGGACGGCCCATCTGCAATTCGACGGCGTATGTTGTAGATTCGTCATTTAACCTGCAACCGGTCGGAGCTTGGGGTGAGCTGGTCGTCGGCGGAGACGGAGTTGCACGTGGTTATCTAAATCGTCCTGAGCTGACGGCTGAGAGATTTCTTGCTAACCCGTGGAGGGATGGAGATCGCCTGTACTGTACGGGAGACCTTGTTCGCTGGCGTGAAGACGGCATACTGGAATACGCTGGACGGATTGATCAACAGGTTAAAATTCGCGGTTACCGGATTGAGCTGGGTGAGGTGGAGGCGCGGCTGGCAAGTGTACCGTCCGTGCGGGATAGCGTGGTTATTGCTTTGCGGGATGGAGCAGGTCAGCAGCAATTATGTGCTTACTTTACTGCTGATGAACAGCTGACCATCCGTGAGATTCGAGCTGCGATGTCGGCCAGTCTGCCGAGCTATATGATTCCATCCGCATTTGTACAGCTGGATCGGTTTCCGCTGACGACAAACGGCAAAATCGACCGCAAAGCTTTACCTGTGCCGGACAAAGGGCTGCACACGGGTATAGAATATGTCGCACCGCGAACCGATGTGGAGCAGTTGCTGGCATCCATTTGGCAGGAAGTGCTTGAAATTCCACAAGTGGGTATCCATGATGACTTTTTCACGTTGGGTGGACATTCCTTGAAAGTACTGGAGCTTATACGCAAGGTTCACCTTGCCACAGACATTGAGCTTCCCATCCGTAGTGTTATGGACTTCCCGACTATAGAAGAGCAGGCGCTCACATTATTGAAAGCCGATCTGGAATACAAGGCCGATAGTCCAATCATTCGATTGAATGAACACGGTCCGATCTCCATCTTCTGCTTTCCTCCTATGCTTGGATACGGGCTGTCGTTCGCGGAGCTGGCGAAACAACTGGATCAGGACGCAGTCGTGTATGGATTGGAGTTCGTGGATGATGCTGCGGATGAGCAGGCCATGCTGGCACGTTACGTTGATTTGATCGTCAGCACGCAAGCGCAAGGTCCGTATGTGCTGCTTGGTTATTCTATAGGTGGTAATCTGGCGCATAAGGTTGCTGACACACTGGAACGTCAAGGTCATGCTGTATCCGATATTTTTATGCTCGATTCGGTCAAAAGGGCGGAAGCCCTGGCCTTCACAGTTGAAGAAACAGAGCATGAAATTCATGACATGCTGGAACAGGTTCCCGACTCCTACCGTGAGCTGTTGAATGAAACGTACCAACGTAAAATGATCGCTTACGCGGTGTATGGCAACCAGCTTGTGAATACAGAGAGCGTTCAGGCGAATATTCACGGCTTTGTCGCCGTTGGATCGGAAACGGTGAGGGGTACAGGAGATAATCGACTTTTATGGAAAGACGCTACACAAGGTAGCTATGAAGAGCATAGCTTGATTGGTAATCATTATGAACTACTGGAACCCGGATTTATCGAGGAAAATGTAAAAAGTATCCGTTCCACAATACAAAAGATAACTCGGAACACGGACAAAGACATGACACAAGATTTGGCACATCATAAATCTTGAAAATCTATGGTCGGTGATGCAACGAACGGAATCACTAATTTTTAATCTGTAACACATGAATCCTGATCGACAGGTAAGAAGCCTTCTGCTTACACGATTCGATCAGGATTCGCTTTATCATGTGCACTCCCGCGATGGGAAGTGCGATGATTCCATAGCGCCATGCTGATGGCTTCCATACGGAGTATAAATATCTGCTCGCTATGCAATCACCGCACGGTTCAAATCATTAAATCAACTTCATACGTAAGGATGGTACTTCAATATGAAGAATAAAGGCATTTGCTACCTATCCGCATTTTTAGCAGCGTTGTTTCTCTGGAACCTGCTCATTGCTTCGGCATGGGCAACAGACAGCATAACACCTGATTCATTGGAAAAAACAGTGGACGATATCATGAATACAGAATTGGAAAAATTGCATATTCCGGGGGCTGCGGTCGTCGTGACCCAAGAAAACCAAATCCTTTTTAGTAAAGGCTATGGATATGCAGATCTGGAGCGGAAAGTGGCATTCGATCCAGCGAAGACCATTGTTCGTGTCGGCTCTCTAACCAAATCATTTAGTGCAAGCGCCACGATGCAGCTGGTTGAGCAAAACAAGCTTGATTTGAATGAAGACGTGAACAGCTATCTCCACAGCTATAAAACTACGCAATACCAAAATCAGCCTGTCAATTTGCATCAGCTTTTGACACATACCTCAGGATTGGATGAAGCGCTGTACGACATTAACAGCTCGACTCGGGCAGGCGTTTTGCCCACAGAGCAGTATCTCAGCACGTATTTTCAAAATCAGCCTCCCATCCGCAAACCTGGAATTCAGTATGATTACAGCAATGTCGCCTACGGTCTGATCGGTAATATCGTGGAGCAAGTAAGCGGTCAGAGACTGAATGATTACCTCCGTACACATCTGTTCCAGCCGATGAATATGCCCAGCGCGACGCTGGAATTGCCGTTAAATCATCCGGCACTGGCCCAATCGTATCAGTGGAAGGATGGAGCGTATTTGAAACAGCCTTTGTCATATATCAATCTGCCGGGAGCAGGAGCGTTGAACGTCACACCCAACGAGTTTTCCCATTATCTGATCACTCATTTAAACCAGGGCAAGTATGAGGGCAAAGTGGTGCTCCAGCCACATACGGTAAAAGTGATGCATGCGCAGCAATTTGCAGTCGATGCACGCCTGGATGGCGTAGGCTACGGATTTTTCCGTGGTCAATTGGAGACGGGAGTACCTATGCTGTGGGCTACCGGGGAAATTGATGATTTTATTTCCGAAATGGTACTGATTCCGTCGCAAAAGATTGGTATTTTTGTGATCATTAATTCAGCTGACACGGACACCCTGCTTCATGGAAAAGTCATCCATGCGATAGCCCAAATGCTGCCCTCAGAGCCGAAGGCCGTTTCGCAGTCACTAGCTCGTTCTTCCACTCAAGTGAAGCTTTCGCCAGAGATTGAGGGCGTATATCAGGTGGATTCTAATCCTGTTCATGGGTGGGGAAAATGGATTCGGATACTAGGAAACATTACATACACCGTGCGAATTCAAGATGATCATACGTTAATTGTTAAAGGAAAATACCCAAATGAGAATGAAGCAACAGACAAAGTTTTTCAAGCAGCAGGCGATGGATTGTTTGTGGAAAAGGGGGGCCAGCTTAAAATTTTGCTGTATCAGGAAAACGGTACGTGGATGATGGTTGCCCCGGATAGTAAGACCATGAAGCAGACGACACTTTGGCACCGTACCTGGACTCTGCTTGTCAGCTACGCTGCCGCCTCCTTATTTTTCATCACGACCTTGCTGATTTGGATCGTAAGATATGTGATCAGAGATATCCGTAAAACGAATAATCACATTTCGTCCAACCTTGCATTCATTGCGTCACTAAATACGATTTTTCTCGGGGTGCAGGTCATCTATGGTAACAATCAGATCGTGTATGGCTATTCCGCGTGGTATATCTGGGGAATTTGCACGCTGCCACTCATTTCAGCACTCATTGCCGTGTGGGTATTAATCGTGAATGGCGCAAAGCTGATTACAGGGGAAAGAAGAACCCGGGCTGCCGGGAAAATCCTATTTGCGGTACTCACCTTGCTGCATACGATATATCTTTTTTATTGGAATTTCCTTCCTATTCATTATTCCTAAAGATTTACAAAACAATGCATATTCGAACATAAATGAATGCTAAAATTTGTATCTGATGCCCCCCAGAGGGGCTTTAAACCAACAAACAGGAGGAAAATAATGGGAATCTTTCGTCGTTTTACATCCCGTAGCTTCAAATACGCAACTGCTATGGTTTTCACTTTATCGTTGTACGTTGGTGTTGCGGGCAGCATGCAACCGGCACGGGCAGAAGGTCCGGCGGACCCAGCCCCCTTCATTGCAGCGAAAGTGGTCAATGAGAACGCTGGTAAAAAAGTGCTGTTTGATAATACACATGGACAGACAGCTGGCGCAGCAGATTGGGTGATTGATGGTGGATTTTCAGACTTTGGCCAAGCCCTCGCGAGTAATGGCTATGATGTACACGAGCTTCGCCAATCTACGCCTATTACTTACAATGATCTAAAAAATTATGATGTATTTGTTACGGCAGAGCCGAATATTCCTTTTAAACAGAGCGAGCAGGCTGCAATGGAGCAGTATGTAAAAGCAGGCAATAGTATTTTTTTCATTGGAGATCATTATAACGCGGACCGAAACAAGAATCGCTGGGACGGATCGGAGAGCATTAATGGCTATCGTCGTGGTGCATGGGAAGACCCTGCGAAGGGAATGAGTGCGGAAGAAAAAAGCTCGGCAGCAATGCAGGGCGTAGTCAGCTCAGATTGGCTGGGCAGCCAGTTTGGTGTGCGCTTTCGCTACAATGCATTAGGCGATATCACGGCCAATCAGATTGTCGAGCCAGCGCAGGCGTTCGGCATTACAGCTGGAGTGAGCAATGTCGCAATGCATGCAGGATCAACACTCGCAATTATCGACCCAGCGAAAGCCAAGGGAATCGTATATCTTCCTAAAACCAATCAGGCTTGGGGCAACGCGGTAGATCAGGGCGTTTATAACGGAGGCGGCATTCCGGAAGGACCTTATGCAGCTGTATCGAAAGTAGGGCTAGGCAAAGCTGCTTTCATTGGGGACTCGTCTCCTGTCGAAGATGCAACGCCAAAATATTTGCGCGAAGAGACAGGAACCAAGAAGACAACGTATGACGGCTTTAAGGAGCAGGATGACGCTGTGTTACTGGTCAATATCGTAGACTGGTTGTCCAAGAAGGAGGAGTATAGCAGCCTGACGGAAGTGAAAAGCTTACAGCTAGACCAGCCGACGGCATTACTGCCTTTTGAAGAGCCACAGACTTCCACGGAACCACAAGCCGAGCCTTGGTCCGCTCCCGCAGCCGGCTACAACTGGTGGGATCAGCGAACATTCAAAGCAGGGTCCTATGGCGGATCTACAGCCAGTGCGCAACCAGTGTACAGCATCGTTCGTCAAGAGCAGCTGCCCAATGCACAGCCTTTTCAAATTCGGGTTACTGCCGACCAACTGGCTCCTAACAGCACGATTAGCGGATTCAGCACAGGTATTTATGTTGCAGGCGGCAATCAAGTAGCCCAAATTCAAAATCCGGATGGAAGCTGGCCGACCTCTTACGGCTATAGCGGAACATTTAGCCTGGAGTCCAACGGCAAAGGCCATGCCTATAAGGACTTGACGGTGCGGATCAAGCCGGGAACCAGTGGTTCAGCTAATCTTAGACTGAGGCAAAACGGCAGCAATCTGCTGACCCAATCCGTCGTGCTGGCTGATGTCCCGGCCCAGCCGTTGCCTGAGGAAGGCAATACGGTTCCAGCTCGTATCAGTGTCGCAGAAGCACGGAATCTCCCGGCTGGCAAAGTCGTGACCTTAGAGGGTGTTGTGACGACAGAACCAGGTGCATTCGGTGGTCAAGCCTTTTACATGCAGGATGTAAGTGGCGGTATTTATGTATATCAGAACCAAAGCGGCTTTCACCAAGGGGATCGAGTAAAGCTTACAGCAAGCTTGGCACTGTATAATAGTGAGCTAGAGTTAACCGATCCAGTGGCAATTGAAAAAACGGGAGAAGGACAACTTCCGGAAGCTGTACAAGTCACCGAACTCAGTGATGCGAACCAAGGACAGTTGGTTGAGCTTCCTACGGCAATGATTCGTAATGTGATAGACGCCACTCCCGTAGGTTCGTTTGAATTTGATGCAGTATCTGGTGAAGTAAGTCACCATGTGCGCGTCGATGCACGTACAGGCTTAACTCGGACATCTTTTCCATATCAAGAAGGACAGCAAGTGAAGCTGAAGGGAATTTCGGCGATTTTCAAAGGGAATTATCAGTTAAAACCGCGTGGACTGGATGATTTTTCATCTCAGACAGGCGCAGCTTTGCAGGAAGTAGAGCTTTCAATGGATCAAACGACCCTCAACATTGGGGATACGGCAGCGACACATCTCAAGGGTACGCTGACAGATGGCAGCGAAGCTGATTTAAGCCGCGCTTCTGTTCAGTATATCAGCAGTCATGAATCCGTTTCGCTGGATACGTATGGAGAACTTAAGGCCCTAAAAGAGGGGAGCGCGGGGATTACAGCCAGCGTCACCTTGGACGGTAAAACGGTCGTATCCAATCCTGTAACCGTTAGAGTCGAAAAGACTGCTGTAGGTGAAGTGCCGGGTAAGCCTGTGCTGTCGCATGATAACGGGCAGGACACCGGGCTGAAGGATGGCAACTACAACATCACCATGAATCTGTGGTGGGGTACGAATGGTGATGAACTCAAGTTGTACGAAAACGACAAGCTGATTGGCACCCAATCGTTGCAAGCCGCTTCCCCTGGAGCACAGCATGCAGTCATTCCTGTTACAGGCAAGACCAATGGTATCTACACGTATACTGCAGAACTGATCAACGCTTCTGGTAAAACGACCAGCGATCCGTTAACTGTCGAAGTGACCGATGCTTCCCCTGGCATTCCAGTGCTGTCTCATGACAATTGGGACGGTGACGGCACCTACACCCTTACAATGAACATGTGGTGGGGCACGAATGCGACAAAATACAACTTATATGAAAATGGAGAACTGATCGATGCCCAGGATTTTCCAAGCCAAAGCCCGCAGGCCCAAAGTGCAGTCACCAACATCCAAAATCAAAAGCCGGGTACATATGAGTATCGGGCCGAGTTAGTCAATGCTTCAGGAGAAGTTTCTAGTCAAACGATAAGCGTAGAAGTAAAAGGACATTAAGTAGAAATGATGGGCCGTTAAAAAGTAAGAGCATCTATTGACCTCGTGAGAGTCTATAGATGCTTTTTTATTTTTTTCGAAGTGGGAATTATCATTTTAGGATTGGGTTGGCGAAGCGGAAAGTCCCTCTATATCTGAGGAGCCATAGAAGAACATGGCAACTAGAATCACAATAATGACAACCTCTGCAAAATATTCTCCATCAAACTCACTCACCGCATAAGTCTCCTTTCGCCACTTGTTAATTATTTATTTTCTGTGAAAAGGCTTGTATCACCTGGTCCAGTGTCATATTCCCGTTATCATTTAAAAATTTCACCATATTATCGACATTGGATGGAGTGGATGCTAGTGTTTTGTATTTTCCTGTGAGTCCTAAAAACAATGTTGCTTGTCTGTATAAAGTCACGGAATCGACGTTTAGTTTTCCTGTTAGTAGGAGGGCTGCCACGAGGACCTCCACATTTTTTCCTTGAAGCGCAGAAAAGATAGCCGAATTACTGTTTAATCCGTTTTTCTTTTGACCGTTGAGGGGGGATTTGGATTTACGATTCCCGTTCCCATTACCATTCTTTCCTAAGGAAGCCATTGAATCTTCCTCCCGCCATATACTGCTCCTGCCTGGTTTTCACAAAATTCGAGACAAGGACAGCGGCACTCCATGTGCTCATCAATATACGTTATGATCATACGATATGCGAATAAGAGAGCATTGGTTACTATAAGAATCATCCTGGCTGAAGGCAGTTGGCTACTGTTATCCAGTAATTTATTTCGCATGTTGGTCCGATTTAGAGTACACTACAATAAAGCAAGCCAAATGAGCATTTGCATAAATCCCAGGAGCGTTTTCAATCAGCAATGTTTAGACTGAAACGGTTTAGTTCGTTTATTGTATTTTTGAGCGTTGAATTGGACTTAAGCAAAATGCTGAAATAGGAGTTGTAGATAAAATATGTCGAATGAAGAAGTATTGTTAACTAAAGAGGGATTGGCCAAGCTGGAGGATGAGCTTAAGGAACTGAAGACCGTAAAACGCAAGGAGCTAGCCGAACGCCTTAAGTTGGCTATCAGCTACGGCGATTTGAAAGAAAATAGTGAGTATCACTCAGCCAAGGACGATCAAGCGTTTATGGAAACCCGCATTCTCATATTGGAGAAGATGCTGACCAAAGCCCGGGTCGTGGATGAGAGTAATTTAGACCTTAGAACCGTTAGTATCGGATCGACTGTCATTCTGAATGACATCGAATTTTCAGAGAAGATGGAATACAAAATTGTAAGTCCTGCTGAGGCGGATGTTCTTGATAACAAAATTTCCTATGAAAGTCCTTTAGGTAAGGCACTTTTGGGAAAAGAAGTGGGCAGTATCATTCATGTGGATGCACCCATGGCTGTAATTAAATATGAGCTGCTTGAAATTAAGCTCACATAGTTCATTCCCGATTCCCTTATATGAGGGGGCCGGGATTTTTTATTTCTCGCTGCCTACAATACCGTCCATGTGGAGCACAGTTGCACTCCACATACTGGACAGGATTTTCTTTACTCCGCTAGCGCACTAAGTTAGTCCGTCATTAGGAAGCCTGCTTGCTCCAATGCAGCGCAGGCATCATTAATTTTATCTTCATCCGAGGCATTCAAGGTGTGCAGGTGGATGCCTCCCGTCAGCTGGGACAAATAAGTGGCCTGGGTGGAGCTGATTTTACGGATAAAATCGTCCACTTCCTTGCGAGTGCCAACCCGTATCGGAGCAGTCAGATCCCCGTATACCGGATGCTCAACAATAACATCCTGCACACTTACACCGTAGTCCACAATCAGCTTTAGTTCCTCTTCTGTCTGTTCAGGTCGATGTTTACACACAATAATACGTGAGGCTAAGGGAGTTGCCTGACTCGCAGGCTCCATATAAATGTATCCTTGACTTGTTGCAAGGATAGGCTCTTGGCTTGCTTTTAACAGGGAAATATCCTGTACAATTACTTGTCGGGAGACGGAGGATCTGCGCGCCAGTTCGCTCCCGGTCAGTGGTGATTCGCTCTTGAGCCACAATAGTAGCTGTTCGCGGCGATCCGTACCTGACCGTTTTAAAGATTCAGTCAACGGGATAAGCTCCTTTCTTTTCGATGCGTCAGGTCTGTCAAAATATCTACCAATACATTCAATTCCTCGATGGTGGTCGTTCTTCCGAAAGAAACACGGATAAATTGTAACGCTTCACGGCCGGATGCTCCAAGCGCCTGTAAGGCAGGCGAAGGATCGTGGTGTCCGGCAGCACATGCGCTTCCAGTTGATATACAGACACCTTTGCGATTACATTCCAGCATAACATATTGTCCCTCGTAACCGTGAAAAAAACATCCTACGATATGATGAAGCACTGCTTTATTCTCGCTTTCCTGTACGGCCCAACGTAACGGAATGGATCTTTCCTGAATTTTCGTAATAAAGTGTCTTCTCAGGGTAGTATATCGCTCCTGATGCGACTCCATCTGTTCGGTCATCATTTCTGCCGCCGCGACAAAGGCTGCAATCCCGGGAACATTAACCGTTCCAGGACGAAATCCGTTTTCATGTAGTGTATCAGGGTACACGGGACGCCACGGGGTTCCGGGTTTGAGATATGCAGCACCGACACCTTTGGGGCCATACACTTTATGGCTTGATACAGAGAGTGCATCTACTCCCATGGATTCTACATCTACGCGAATATTCCCAAATGTCTGTACCGCATCACTGTGCAGCAAGATACCCCGTTCGCGTAGCAGGGGAGATAAGGCAGCAAGGTCCTGAACCAGTCCCGTTTCCGAATTAGCGTGTTGTACGGAGACAAGTCCGGTGTCTTCTCTCAGGTGAGGTAAAAGAGTTTCGCGAGTCATCCGTCCTTCCCGATCGGGTTGCACAATGGTCAGTTCATAGCCCTGACGTTCCAGCAAAGTAGCAAGGTTGTACATCGAGTGGTGTTCCAAAGCGCTCATGATCCAATGCTTTTTATGCTGCGGCAACCCGTTCAGGATCGATTGCACAACCAACATATTGGATTCTGTTCCCCCTGTTGTAAAATAGATGCCTTCCTTTTGCCCGCCAATCATATTTGCTATTCGTTGCCTGCTGTAATCTAGCGTATAGGCTGCTTGACCGCCCGCATCATGGAGACTGCTGGCATTTCCGAACATTTCCTTATTTAATACGTTATACATATTTAAAGCTTCGCCACACATAGGTGTGGAAGCGGCATAGTCCAGATAAATCACACCAAATCCTCCCTGCTTAAAAATAATTCCATTCAAAAACTCTTGAGATTATTGTAAGCATGTGTAAATATAAGTGTCAAGACACTTGTAAACATGTATGTACACAAAGCGGTTATCTGTTCGTGAGAGCGGGAACGATCAGCCGCATCGATATGGAGGGATTCTAATGTCTATGCTTGACGTTTTACAAGGAAATCGAGGGCTTATGCCAGAGCATTATAAGACACTGACGGTTGCTGACATGGAGCAGCGAGTGGCCGAGCTGAAACAAAAATGGGGACCCAAGCTGCTCATACCGGGCCATCACTATCAAAAGGACGAGGTTATTCAGTTTGCTGATATAACAGGAGATTCTCTACAGCTTGCTCAATTGGCTGCACAAAATCAGGAAGCAGAGTTTATTGTATTTTGTGGGGTACATTTTATGGCGGAGACAGCGGATATGCTGACTACTGATCGACAGACTGTTGTCCTGCCGGATATGCGTGCAGGCTGCTCGATGGCAGATATGGCGAATGTGGAGCAGACAGAACGAGCATGGAAGAATTTGCAGGAGTTGGTAGGAGATACGATCATTCCGTTAACGTATGTAAATTCCACAGCAGAGATCAAAGCCTTTGTAGGACGGCATGGCGGGGCTACCGTGACTTCTTCGAATGCTAAGCAAGTGCTGGAGTGGGCGCTGAAGCAAAAGGAACGTATTTTGTTTTTGCCGGATCAGCATTTAGGTCGCAATACAGCTTACGATCTTGGAATTCCGCTAAATGAAATGGCCGTGTGGAATCCAATGACCGATCAGCTTGAGACTGAACAGGACCCGGCAACTGTAAAAATTATTTTATGGAAAGGACATTGCTCTGTTCATGAAAAGTTTACAGTAGATCACATTCGCAATGTCCGCGAGCGTGATAAGAACATCCGGGTCATCGTTCACCCCGAATGCTCTTATGAGGTCGTACAGCTCGCAGATTGCGCGGGCTCCACAAAATTCATCATCGATACCATTCGCGCGGCAGAGCCGGGAACCCAATGGGCTGTTGGCACAGAAATGAATCTCGTGCAACGAATCAAGCAGCAGTACCCTGAACAGCAGATTGAATCGCTCAATCCCGATATGTGTCCCTGTCTGACCATGAACCGGATCGATCTTCCCCATTTGCTGTGGGCAATGGAGCAGTTTGATCGGGGTGAGCCTGTGGGTGTGATTCGTGTGGATGCTCAGATCAGACAGGATGCTGTACTAGCATTGAATCGTATGCTTGCTATCCGTTAACCTTTTGCTGTTCCAGCGAGAATGCTGCTTGAAATCTTTGGCCTTATTTTAAAGAAGCAGGGAGCTTGACGCCAAGCAGACGGTTTCTGCTTTGAATAAATATCATTCCACCGGATTTGAGCGTTGGACCGAAGGAGCGTGAGCCTGTGTTGACAGCAAACACGGGCTTTAAGCTCATCAAATCATAGCCATGAAATACGCCATCTGATTGCCCGACGTAGACTCCTTTACCGAATACGTCAGCTTGAACGGTCGGATTATCGCCGTCGTAATGAATGAATTGACCTGAGGACAGCTTCATAGCAGTCAGTCTGGATGTACTAAAATCTTGGTAGAACATGCGACCTTCATGAATAGACAATAAAGGAACAAGTTGATCATAGCCATTTTGCGCCCACTTGCGAGCAGGTTTGCTGTCTGGCTTGTAGTTCCAAAAATCATAGGAAGCTAGTGTCTCTCCCTGAAAGACATAAAGATCTTTGCCGTACAAAAAAGCAGAACCATATACACCTCCAGATCGGTAGACACCGTCTTTATTTTCAGGCTCGGTCCAGCGGTACTGACGATCTCCTTTGGATTTACCTGTCTTGAGGTCGTACTGTGCGATCGTAACTTTATGGTTTACCGGGTCATCATCAATCATAAACGTGTTGGCTACAGAGTATACGATTCCGTCTTTAACCGCCAGTGGAAAGGAAGTTCTAAAGCTGTCCCAAAGCTTTTTGCCGGTTTTAGCGTCATAGGCATTAATCTGTTCAAAGGTCAGGCTGCCTTGTACATTATAGTTGCGGATAAGCACACCGTCAGTTTCCATTATTTCGCCCAAACCACTGTATGAGTTCTTATCCTCACTGATTTTCCACTTCACCTTGCCACTGACAGCATCAATGGCAGCCGTTTGCACCGATTGCATAATATATATAGTCGGACCAATGCGCTGAATACGATATGCTTCAGTAAATCCCAGCGGAGTGGACCACACTTTCTTGCCAGCTTCTGTAACGGCATAGATAGAACCGCTTCGTGTCATTCCGTAGATGATACCTTTGTTGTACGTTAAATCAGGGGTAAGCTGATCACCATATTGCCACAATTTCCGTCCCGAGTTGGCCTCAAGGGCAACCAGTCTGTGGTTAGGATCAACCGCGAACACCTTACCGTTTTCCGCTATTGTTACCGCCTGATCTGGATATCGGTTTCTATCGATTGGGATAACGGGAAAAGACCAGGAAGGTTTGATCACAGGTGCTTGGATTGAGGTGCTATAAGCGCCGTTACTCATAGAGACCGCAGACGGCTCTGCACTTGCCTTTTCAGCGAATCCACCGCTGATCAAGGGCAACCCAATGCTGGCTACCGCCAATCCTGTAAACAATGTGCTATGTATCGTTTTTCTCATACGCGCTGGCTCCTTTAATGGTTAATAGGGGAGTAAGGATTTCAGAAAGTCACCTTTGATTAGACTGTAAAAAAAACCAAAAGTTTCAATTTGTATTTGTATTTTGGTTGTTTTGAGCATAAATACTTAAATTCAGTTGCTTGTGATCCAACCTGTATCTCTAATTAAAGATTAGTCGCTTGTCCGGTTTTCGTGCTATAATTGTGGCAACCAACCGAAGGAGGTGAATCCCTTGTTTGAGCTTCAGGACCTACTCCCTTATTTATTTACAATCGGCTTACTGTGCACAGTGACTTATACGTATCTCGCTCATTTGCACGGCAATGTACCCGAATGCTGGGTCGAAGGCGGGCCCGTAAGGTCTCATGCTTCTCCACAGATGCCGATGTCTGCCCGTGGACAGGACATGCCTGTCCGGCTGGCCCGACATATCCGGCGTAAGGAAGCGCCGGATGAAGATGCATCCGATTGTTCTCCCTCGTTGAACGATGGCACAGCCAATCAACGAGGAGGAACATATGAAACGATTCAAGGGATTCACCTTTTGGGGTAAAAAAGAACGGATATTTGGATTAATGGTAGTGTTGGCGGTGGTCATGCTGCTGTCTGGTTGTGGTGCGAATGCTGCGGAGATAAATGCACAGACACCGGGATTTTTTAATCATTACGTGGTGTTCCCGCTTTCTTGGCTTATTCAGCAATTGGCGCAATGGTTTGGTGGAAGCTTTGGGCTGGCGATTATGACTTTGACATTTATTGTCCGGCTGGCCTTACTTCCTCTTATGATGCGTCAAACGCGTGCCCAGCAGGGGATGAAGCGCAAGATGAGCGCCATGCAGCCCGATTTGGACCGAATTAAGAAGAAGTATGAAAACAAAAAAGATGCCGCCAGCCAGCAGAGTATGCAGCAGGAAATGATGTCGCTTTACAAAGAGCATCAATTCAATCCGCTTAATATCGGTTGTCTGCCTATTCTCATTCAGCTCCCGATCTTGAGCGGTATGTACACTGCAATCCGCTTAACCCCGGAGCTCGCATCTCACTCTTTCCTATGGTTCCGGCTCGGACAGCCGGACTGGATTTTGGCAATCGTCGTCGCAGTTGTATACTTGGCACAGGCCAAGCTTTCTCAGCTTCAGATGACGCCTGACCAGCGCAAGCAATTTGCGATCATGGGCTATCTTTCACCGATTATGATGGCGATCTTTTCCTTTAATGCCCCTGCTGCCATGCCATTATATTGGACAGTAAGCGGCACCTTTTTGCTGCTTCAGTCGCTGTGGTTCCGCAGACGCTATCCAATAGAGGAAGCAGAGAGTAAGGTTAAAATTGGAGAAGTCACACCAACCTAATTAGAAGATCATGTTTGTTTAACTTGGGAATTGCGCTTGTAGTTGTCACGTGTAATCTTAGGATGTCATTCGAGCCGTTTATAAGGCTTGAATGGCGTCCTTTTTTGCTGCTGCTTTTTTCGCTACATTCCGCTTGCGATTTTGTAGTCAATATGAAATCCTTATATTATAAAGTGATACTAAAGTTGGGAGAGGCTAGTATGAGAAGTCCAACCACATCCATAGAATGGAATGATAATCAAATAAGGGAGGACGGATGCTATTGCATGAGAAGATTAGGCTCTCAACTCATTCAACGTTGCATGGAAGACGCTGTTACGTTGGTAAAAAGGGAGTGGCAGTGGTTACCAACAGGGAGGCACCTAATTCTTTTAATGAAATGATAAGAGAAAAGTGGGCAAAGTAAGACCTATATGTAAGCTAATGCTGAACTTTGTTTTATCACGCAATGAACATTATGGAGGAACTATAGAAAATGAAGCAAACATCAACAAAGCTGCCCATTTCCTTGGCTTTGCTCACATGTATAGTATGTGCATTCGGTTTTGGCTTAGTCGCATTATGGGTGAGTGACCATCAAGTTCGGCATTTTGACCAGGAAATTATTTCGGCTATTGGACAACTAGAGTCGCCCGCCATGACCCGTCTAATGAAATTTTTTACCATGATCGGCAGTGGGATTCCAGTTGTGATCATCATTTTAATTGCCATGTTCGTGCTCTATAGAGTATTGGGACATCGCAGAGAACTGCTTTTTTTGGCGGCTGGTATATTGGGATCGGTAATGCTGAATACGATACTAAAATTGCTTTTTCAGCGTGCGAGACCGGAGATTAACCGTATTATTGAAGAGAATGGATACAGCTTTCCAAGCGGACATTCCATGACAGCTTTCAGCATGTATGCGGCGCTGACATTTTTAGTGTGGAAGCATGTTCCTTCTAGGCTGGGGCGTATCCTTCTTATTGTACTCAGCAGCCTGCTGATTGTAGCAATCGGGACGAGCCGCATTTATTTGGGCGTACATTATCCGAGCGACGTTGTGGGTGGCTATTTTATGAGTGGCTGCTGGATGGCGGCTTGTATTTGGTTTTATCAGCGGTACGAAGAACGACGAATGCTGCCACTTCGCTCCAAATCGACAGCATAACGGGTAGCATAAATAATAAAGCTTATAAAAAAGCAGACGCTTTAGCGTCTGCTTTTCATTTGGACAGAGGAAGTGTGCTCAGTCATCTTAGTTCTGGCCTGTTCACCAGGCTTGAGCCCCAGCTTATGCTCCCATTTTTCATAAAATATAATAGCCGCCTGCATGAAGATGCCAGGAAGCTTCCGGCTTCGAATGAATTGATGAACGCCGACGGCACAAACTGCACCAATAAGCGCACCTGCCAAAATATCCGAGGGATAATGCACTCCGGTCCACACGCGGGATACTGCGATGAGTACAGCCAAGATAACCCAGAGGACACGAAATTTTTGATGATGAAGCCATAAAATTGTAGCCAGAGCAAACGATCCAAGGGTGTGGTTACTCGGGAATGAAGCATTAGGATCATGATGAATAAGCTGAATGACTGAATGTCCGACAAAAGGCCGATCTCTGTAAAACAAATGTCCAAGGCCCCAACTAATTACAAAGCCGATACAAACCGTTATGACGGCTTCTAAAACCATCATCCGATGCGGCATTTTAAAAGTGAACCAGTAAATCAGCAAAGCCACTCCGAAAAAATACGGTGCATATTGCGCCAAGAAAAGCATGGTTCCATTCAAAAAGGCGAGGGAATTAGCCAGTTCATTGATCCAGTGAAATAAAGCATAGTCTACATTAATTAACATGAATAAATTACTCCTTAACATCAAAAAATTGAATAACAAAGTTATATTATAGAGCGACTATACGGATAAAAGCTTAAAATCAAATAAAAAATGAATGTCATTTCCATTACTCATTTGTTTTTTCTATAGAAAATAGGTGGTTTTGCAATGGAAAAGTCGGTGCTGGTTATTGATGATGAAGAGAAGATATCCAGATTGCTTCAGTTGGAGTTATCTCATGAAGGATATGCAGTTGAAATCGCACAGACGGGCAGAGAAGGATTGGAAAAAGCTCTAGCTGGTAAATGGGATATCATCATTCTGGATGTAATGCTGCCGGAGATGAACGGGGTCGAGGTGCTAAAGCAGATTCGAAAAGTGGACAATCATACACCAGTAATTATGGTCACTGCACGTAACACGACTCCTGATAAGGTTTCAGGTCTGGATGAAGGTGCCAATGATTACATTACGAAGCCTTTTGAGATCGAGGAGTTATTAGCGCGGATGCGGGCCAGTATGAGGCATCAAATGGAGCCAACAGCTACCGCTTTACAGGAAGAGGATAAGCCGCCGTCTAGGCTGCAAGTGGACAGCTTGGTGTTGGAACGCAAGACACGGTTAGTGGTGCGGGAGGGCAATCGAATCGAACTGACGCCAAAAGAATATGATCTGCTTCTTTATCTGATGGAGCACAAAAATCAGGTATTGCAGCGGGATCAAATGATTCAGGACGTGTGGGGATTTGATTTTGTCGGTGATACGAATGTCGTAGATGTGTATATCCGGTATGTTCGCAAAAAAATTGATTATGGATACAAAAAGAAATTGATAAAAACCGTGCGCGGCGTTGGGTACTGCATCCGGGAGGAAGACTCGTGAAGCTTCGGACCAAAATAACCCTGCTCAGTTCTATTTTAGTGATGTCGATACTCCTGTTTGTGGATGTTACAGTTCACCTATTGTTCGTCAAAATCGCTACGCGAAACGAAAGAGAAGTGCTGCAAAATAAATGGACTGAAATCATTGCCGAAACAGGACCCACGATGATTCTAAAGAATGCATGGGGCTCCAAACTAAAAGATGAGCTTTCTGGAGACACCACTCTGAGAGTGTTTGATCAGCAATCCCGACTTCTGTATGAAGTAAGTCGCCAGTCCCGATTTAAGCTGGGCGGTATACGTTTTAACACTTCACAAAGTTCTCAACTGACAGATGTACAGGGTCATAAAATTCTGGTAATCCATCTCCCTGTGCTTTCTCCAGAGGGTAATCAGAAGGGGACCCTGGAGATTGTAGAAAAATGGGATGCACTCGAAACCAATCTCGATATTTTAAATACGATCCTCATCACATCCACTGTAGGGGCTATGTTGCTAAGTTTGGTAGGGAGCACGATTTTGGCGAATGCGATATTGCTGCCGATTTCAAGTAGTATTCAAACGATGCAGGAAATTGAAAGAAGCTTGAAATTCAAAAAAATCCCCGTTGGTGGTCACAATCAAGATGAATTGTCCCAAATGACCGCTACTTTTAACCGAATGATGGAGAGATTAGAAGAAAGCTTTCAGAGTCAGCAGCAGTTTGTTTCAGATGCCTCACATGAGCTGAATACGACACTTATGATTATTGAGGGCTATGCCAACATGCTGCGGCGGTGGGGTACGCGTGATGAGGAGATTCGTAAGGAATCCATTGAGTCGATCTATGAAGAAACTCAGCGAATGCGTACGATGACACAGCAGTTACTGACTCTTGCCTCCTCACAGCAGAAAGACCCTGAGCCGCATGAGCGGATCGAAATGATCGGTTGTTGTCAACAGGTAGTAGCGCATCTCAAGCCTGTACATGATCGTCAAATTTCTATTTTAACAGAAGAGAACGAAATTTGGCTGGATGCCAACCTGACGAAAATGAAGCAGTTGCTAGTGATCCTGCTGGATAATGCATTAAAATACAGCTCGGATGAGATCGAAATAGGGTTATCTACAGATGAAAAGGATGTCTATATCCAGGTTAAGGATTATGGGATCGGAATACCTGAGGGCGAGATCAAGCGGGTCTTTGAACGATTTTATCGGGTAGATAGCTCCAGACATCGTAAAACCGGAGGAACCGGGCTGGGGTTGCCAATTGCCAAGGCAATTACAGACGCCCATCAGGGTACGATACGTATGGAGAGCGTAGAAGGAGAAGGAACGGTAGTCATCGTCACGCTGCCCCAAAGACAACAGGTAAGGCTGTCCCTCCAGTAGATATCTACTCGCGGAACAGCCTTTTTATTGTTACTTGTAAGTTAAGCATTCGGTGGATGGATATCATCTAAAATTTATGCTAAAGGACACGACGTGCTGTTGTGTAATTGCGACTCCACCATCCCGAATTTAGATCTGTAACCGTTACGCCGCCTTTACCATACGTATGCAGAATTTTGCCGTTCCCCATGTAAATGGCTACATGATGAATTGGCGCATAGAAAAAGACCAAATCACCTTTTTTCAGCTGGCTACGCGGTACGAAAGTGCCAACAGTTGATTGCTGTCTGGAAGATCGCGGAAGCTTGATGCCATTTTGTGCAAATACATATTGAGTGAATGAAGAGCAGTCAAAAGAGCTTGTACTGCCAGCTGGGGCTCCATGTTGATAACGCACGCCCATATACTGGGAGCCTTTAGAAATAATCCGATCAGCTTTACTTGCCGAAGCGGCATGAGTGGTGGCTGGTCCAACGACGAAGCTCCCTGCGCTCAATGCCAAAGTCATAGTAAAGCAAATACCCATCCACAATTTTTTAGAAGTACGTTTCATATATAAATTCCTCCGTTATTCGTATTGTGTTGATGTCCTGAAATGACAATAACACAAATAAAATGTCCGGAATTTACCACTCATGGTTACAAACCTGTTACCCCAACGCTTTGTCCTCATTTATTAGAAAACGATGAGAATTTCCTCCTTAATTTTGGCTTGACAAATTGTCTAGACTCCACTTATAGATAGGCTCGTATGACAAAAAGCGAGTTGCAGACGATTGGCACAAGCAATCACGCAAAATATACATACCTATATACTACAATTTATAACCTGTACGGGAGTGTGTTCTGATTCCCGTTGACATTGTAAGGATCACACCGTATTTCCGGTCAGGAAGGGGAATTCGTATGGCTTCAAAGCAGAATAAAGCACTCAAAAAACCACGTCTAACCATTGTTCAGGTCATTTCCAACTATCCCGATGCACAGCCGGTACCCTCCAACAAGGGCGGAACGGAAAAAGTCGTGTATGAATTAACGGAGGAATTGGTGAGACGAGGACATCATGTATCTCTTTTTGCCGCCCGTGGGAGCAAGAGCAGTGCGCGGTTGATTCCCTATCCCAAGGGGTTGAAACATAGTCAGATCCCCCAATATGTACTCCGGCATATGCCTTCCGACACACATATCATTCATGATCATACCTTTCGTTCTACTGTAGGGCGTAGGAAGCTGCCTTGTCCATCGGTATGCACCGTTCATCTTCCAGTGAAGAGACACGGTAAAAACCCAGTATATGTCAGTAAACGAGCGCGCCAGCTGATGGGCAGGGGCAAAGGTTTTTATATCTATAACGGTATCAACACACATGAATACGAGTTCAGCAGTGAGAAGCGTGGCTATTTGCTGTTCATGGGCAGAATCATACGAGATAAAGGTGTATTGGAGGCCATTCAGGTTGCAGAACGAACAGGAAAAAGACTGCTTATTGCAGGTCCTATCAAAGCACCAGAATTTTTCCGTAAAGAGATTCAGAAACGAATTCAGCGCAATCCGAATATACGCTATGTAGGCGCAGTTGGAGGCGCTCAGAAACAGAAGTTGCTGAAACATGCAGAGTGTCTGTTGTTTCCGACACTGTGGGAAGAGCCATTCGGACTTGTCATGGTTGAGGCCATGGCTTGTGGAACACCGGTGCTGGCATTAAAAAATGGCTCCGTTCCCGAGGTACTATCGGGCTTTCCACAGTTGATCTGCAAATCGGTTAGCCAAATGGCACGAAAAGCACAGCAAAAAAATTACCCGTCACCAGCGCAGCTACGTTTGTATGTGACTCAAAGATTTACCAACAAACAAATGACCAGTAACTACTTGAGACTATACCGTGAAATCATCCGTCGGCGAGAACAGAAGAGAGGACAACGGCAGCCTATACGGGGGTGAAGGAGATGCAGGTCAAACGATATATGCTCGGAAAGGGCTCTTGGGCAACTCCTTATTATATAGCTACAGGGGGACAGAAAGGTCCGTGTGTGATGGTGGTGGCGGGAATACATGGTAAAGAAATAGCAAGCATACGAGCTGCTGAGAAATTGGTAAAGCTTTTGAATCAGCAAAAACTGCGATTTAGCCATGGTAAGCTTATAATTGTACCGATTGTAAATCAAGAGGCTTACCGCAAACGGATTAGAGGAATACCTGATCTTAATCGAACCTTTCCGCGCAAAAAAAAGCAACTGGCAACACAACCACTTTCCGCTGCTCTATTCAAATTAACACAAAAGCATCAACCTGAATGGTATCTCGACTTGCATGAGGCCAACGGATTGTCACAAAAGGATGCCAAGGTGCTTGGTCAAACGCTAATCTCCAATAAGGCCAATCCGGTGGTACCTATGGTTCGTCGGATTATTAAGCGAATGAATCGCTCCATCCAGATGAGCGACCGACATTTCAACATTCGGTTGCATGAGCTTCCAGGTTCCTCCCGCACTGCAGCAGCCCGTATTTTAGGTGCACGCGCGGTTACCGTGGAAACGGGTTGGAGCCTGCCCAAGAAAGTACGCATACACTATCAGTTGGAGATCGTCCAGCATTTTTTAAAAGAAGCCGGAATAATCAAAGGCAACGAGGTTTATTTATCTGCCAAGGTTAGAACGGTTACCTCAAGAAAATATGGCATCACAAAATAAAATCGCTTCTGGAGCAAGGTTTTTTGCACCTTGCTCAGGAGCGATTTTTTATGTGCGACCTTCGTTCAGAATCCGTGGCGTGCTGATATTATATCTATGTGTTGTCAGGCTTCGGATTTATAGAAAGCGTTCACTAAGCTGTTCCCCAGACGTACCTCAATTAGCTCCAGTGATGTATCCAGATCGGCACGGATCGTGTGATACGTATCGACCGGAATGCTAAATACAGAACCGCTTGCCGCAGCAAAACGTTCTCCGTTCAGCATGACCTCTCCCCGGCCGGACACGATCGTCCATACTTTAAGTCCACTGCCGTGAATACGGCCATTCAAGCGGTGATCTGGCAGTACCGTCAGCCGTATGGCCAGTATATCGTTCAGACTCCGATGATCAAATTCGTCCAACACCCGGTAACTGCCCCAAGAGGTTTCGCCATGCTTGGGATGTAGTTGAAGTTTGCCTAGCTGGTCCTTGATCGCGTGAGCATGGCTCTTGGAAGCGATGAGAATGCCGTCGGGGCTCGCAGCTGCAATAATATCTTCTACACCAATGACATGAAGTGGATAGGGCAACTCATTGACGATGTACGTGCCATGAGTTTGGCCACTGATCTGTCCACGCCCGATCACTTGGCTATTTAGCTGCTCTGTTAGAGCCTGCCAGTTGCCGATGTCGTGCCATTCGCCATCGTATGGCAGGACGATGGCATGTTCGGCACGCTCTGCAATCTCCTCGTCGAAACTGCGAACCGGGAGGCCATCATACATTGCGCATAATGCTTTATCGTTCAGCGGCAAATAACTTCGCTCCATACAGGAGAGCATATACCGTAATGTAAAAGCGTAAATACCACAGTTCCACAGCGCACCCTGATGAATAAGCTGCTGTGCCCCGGAATGATCCGGCTTTTCTGTGAAGCGAGCAACTTGCGCATAAGAAGGTTTCCCTTCCCGTATCATTTGCAGACCCGGAACGACATAGCCGTATTGGTCGGAGGGATGAGTGGGCCTTGTCCCAAGCATAGCCAAATCGGCTCCGCTCTCAAGCAATAAGCCGGAGAGCGCTGCTATGCTATGGAAGAAATCCTCCCCTGCAAACATGTCCGCTGGAGCAATGCAGAGAACTTCATCCAGCCCCATGCCTCTGGTGTGAAAATAAGCAGCCGCCAGTGCAGCAGCGGTGAAGGTTCCCCGTTTGGCAGGCTCGCCCAAAACGGGCAGACGACCTTCTGTATGGCGAAAGGCTAGATTTACCTGGCTTCGATGAGCCAGAAGCAGGGCAGAGGAATCCAGCCCGGCTAAGGTAAGCTGACGGTACACCCGGCCGAGCATAGATTCCTTTCGCCCGTCAGGGGCGGGCAACAACTGGAGAAACAGCTTCGACCGGATTTCGTTGGATAGTGGCCATAGCCGTTTTCCAGCACCACCGCATAACAATACGATGCGCACGGACGTTTCCTCCTTCAATGCAGATCCATTTGGATTGCATCATTTTGCAGGATTTTAAGAACTATTTTAGCGATGATTCAATCTTTGTTTTTGGAGCAAGCTGGTACACCTTGCGTTGATGAAAAGATAAGGAACGATAGCTCTTGGCCAAGACATCCAATTGTTTTTGCGACAGGGAAGAAGCCCGACTATGAAGCGCTTTATTCAATGACTTGCGCAAAATCATCCGAGAGGGTTGATTGCTGTATAAATAGTTGGCATACGTTTCATATTCGGAAAACCCAAACTGTTTTGTCCGGTTTATACTTTGGATAATCGCGTTGTACCAAGGTTTTCCATGTCGGGCCTCGATAACTTGCTTGAGCTGGGCAAGCCGCGCTTTTTCAAAAAGCATATAGTGAGTAACAAAGGACTTTGGTGAGGGCGCTTTAACGCCCATCAACTTGTGATAGGTGCGAAAATACTCAGGCTGGCTCCAGCTGCGGTAGTAAAAAATCGTTTTTCCGTCTTTACGGAACGTATGTGGACGAATCAAAATCGTGTCCGCGTCAATGACGAGAAAAAAAGAGGCTTTACTGATTTTGTCGCCATTCATTTTGAGTAATTGTTGATACAGCCAGCCTGAGCGGTCCCAGCGCGTTGTCCCGTAATGAATATGTTTTTTGGTGATGGGCAGCACCGTTTTTTCGTCAATAAATGTACATTTCTTGTTTGCGCACAGACGGCGAATCCCGGTGCTTTGCGGTGAGACGATATAAATAGTTCCAATTCGGTGCTGCACGTGACGGCGCAGACTGTCAATCACCAGCGGTAGTGTGGCAAGATCTTTATCAATTGCTGGAATCAGAACATCGATTGTAAGGGAACCCTTCCGTGGCCCATCCGATTGCGCTGACATGTTATTCACTCCCTATATGTGCAAATATACGCTCCCAGCGTCTCTCCATATCGTATGCTTGGACAGGCGCTTTCGACCGGGCAAGGTCAAACGTCCATTTCTATGCAGGACAGGGCTGATGAAGCTTCGAATGGGGAGTTAGCGCATACGATAGATTGATCTTTTTTAACAGGAGCGTTCTACCTGAGAGTAGAGAGGAGAGGGGCAAGTGAATTCTTCACAAGCGCAGGCGTTGCGCAGCAAATGGCATAAAACCCAATTGTTGCTCCAGCATGGCAGCATCAAGCCGTATGTACCTGAAACTCGCAAATATAATAAAGCAAATTTGAAATCAATGCTGGAGAAGTACGGTATGGTCTATGTAAAACCCGAGCGAGGTACCTTTGGTAAAGGTGTAATGAGAGTAGAGCAGGAGGCCGGCCAGCGTTTCGCCTATCAATATGAGGAAACGCGCCAAGAATTCAAACATTTGGATGCACTATATATCAGCCTATCGAAACATACGGGGAAGAAAAGTTATCTCATTCAAAAGGGAATCCATTTACTACGCCATCAAATGCGTTATTTTGATATTCGGGTCATGGTGCAGCGTAATGAAAAAGGGCTATGGGAGTCTACCGGAATTATTGGACGTCTTGGTCATCCCCGTAAAATCGTGACCAACTATCATAGTGGTGGTAAGCCGATGGCCTTGGAGCAGTTACTAAAATCCCATTTATCGCAAAGCAAGCAGGCGGAGCTGGTTAAGAAACTAAATGAACTGGGTCTTACTATCGCCAAACAACTGCAAAAAACATATCCGAAATTCCGGCAAATTGGTGTGGACATTGGACTGGATCATCGCTTTATCCCGTGGATTATTGAGGTGAATACGAAGCCGGACCCATATATTTTTAACCAATTAACAGATAAGTCCATGTACCGTAAAGTGTTAAGCTATTGGCGACTGGCTAATGAAAAAAAAAAGGTCACCGTCCCAAGCAAAGATACAAATAAAGATAAAAATAAAGACAAGAATAAAGGTAAAAATAAAGATAAGAATGTAATTAAAGATTCTAAAAAACAAAAAATATCTTGACCAGTAGATTGCTTCATTGCCAGCAGCTAATACAGAAAAAAGGATGAATTTTTCATAATTCATCCTTTTTATTTAGGATTACATTTTAAACTCGCCAAGTCCCCAATTGTTTGCGTATAAGTACGATTTGTCCGCTATGATATGCATCGTGCAGCGTCCACCGCGATAATTCAGCACCGAGAGTGTCGGAGCCGTGAGGCTTATCCAGATCAGCATCATTCAGAGCAGTAATGGCGACAAGCAGTTGGTTTACAAGAGCTTCCGCTTCTTTCAGCGTCTCCTGCCATCCTTCATGGTCTTCAGCATCCCCTGGCGGACCGAATGTCTCATCGTTGCTTATTCCAGTTGAACTTATAGGTCGGTTAGTTAAACGTCTCAAAATACGCTCATTGTAATAATTAATGTGACGAACCGTTTGCCAAATCGTGTTTCCTCCACCTGGTGGTGTCCAAGTGGCCTCCTGTGTATTCACACCGTGAAGTGCTGCGGCAAGAGGAACAATCCATTCTTCCTTATCCCATGAATTTTCTCTTTGCAATACCAGCATATTTACTCGATCTTGGCTCACCTAACCCAACTCCTTTTGTAGGGATGTAACTAGCTAAACATAGGATAAATCGTTACAATTAACAATGTAGCATGACAAATTAAGATTTGCAACCAGTTAAATTGATTTTAGTGGTTACAGACGGTGGAGGAACTCTTTTGAATACACTTTGGACTGATTTTGTAAACAGCGAATGGCACGATTGGAGAGGGAGCGGACGTTCAGAAGATCGTTTGTTGAAGCCCGAATGGCAAAATGAATTTCTTATGCGGTGGCAATTTACCGCTTCGGTCCCAGCCAGTGCGGAAGATATCGAAGAAATGCAAATTCTCCGGCGGGAATTACGTAGCTTCGCTGAGCACCTGACTTCTGGCGGACAAATGACAACTGTTCTGGTGGATATGATTAACCGAAAGATGATGGAAGGGGGGCCGGTCACTCGCTTATTAAAGCAACAGGATGAGCATTTCAGCATTGTGCTGGAACCCGTGGCAAATGGTTGGAAAAAAGTGCTGGCAGAGGTTGTAGCCGATTTTGCCCAGGCACTTGTCAATAGCGGCGGCTCCAGAATTCGTATTTGCGATAATATCGATTGCCGATGGGTATTTTACGATGATACCCGAAATCGGTCAAAGCGATTTTGCGACGAAAAAATGTGTGGTAATTTGATGAAGGTACGCCGTTTTCGCGAGCGTAAGAAAAAGTAGATGGAGCAAGAGAATTTACATGAGCAGTACATGTTGAGCCCACTCCTATATGAACAATGGAGTGGGCTATTTAAAATTGAACAACCTGTGACCCTGTGCTATGCTTACATAAAAGAGGAGCTAGCCGTACTAACGATGATCTTTACTATGCGTATAAACATCTGATGATACGACGAATAGAAAGGGTGTACAGCCATGAATTCTGTCATTGAACTTAACAATGTAAGCTGGAAGAGAGATAACCGTACCATACTGGACCAAATCAATTGGCAGGTAGCTGAGGGAGAGCACTGGGCTGTACTCGGCTTGAATGGGTCAGGTAAAACAACGATGCTCAATATGATTAACGGTTATATATGGCCAACCACAGGTAGTGTCGGTGTATTGGGTCATACCTTTGGCGATGTGGATCTGAGGGAGCTGCGCAAATCTATTGGTTGGGTCAGTTCCTCTTTACAGGAAAGAATTAATGGGAGTCAGCGTACGCAGGATGTTGTCATTAGCGGCAAATTTGCCTCCATTGGACTTTATGACCAGACGACGGATACAGAGTATGAACAGGCCGTTCAGCTTATGACGCAACTGGGGTGTGCTCATCTCGTGGATCGGTTGTATCAGGGATGCTCACAGGGAGAAAAGCAAAAAGTGCTTATCGCCCGCGCATTAATGGCCTCGCCCAAGCTACTTATTTTGGACGAGGCGTGTAATGGTTTGGACTTTTTCTCCCGGGAAGCATTGCTGGATAGCATTCGTCAGCTGTCCGAGACGCCGACTTCGCCGAATTTACTGTATGTTACACATCATATCGAAGAAATTCTACCGATGTACACGCATACGATTCTAATCCGCCGGGGCACGGTATTTGCCAAAGGTAAAACGACTGATATTCTGAGCAGTGACACGCTTAGTACTTTTTTTGAAACGCCTGTACAAGTAGAATGGAGACAGGATCGTGCATGGCTCTCTATGGTGTAGAGAGTCTTTTTTTCTTGCTAACCTGCTACCAACATAATCAGAATAGGCAATATCAGGAATGAGGCAAGCGTGCTCCACAGGATGCAGGTGGAAACCAGTTTTGGCGATGCATTAAATTTTTCTGCTAAAATGACAGCATTCACAGCAACCGGCATCGAGGCCAAAATGAAGAGAACGGAGAACAAAAGGCCTGAAATTCCCAGTATCAGCATAGCAAGACAAGCCGCAAGCGGAGAGAGCAAAAGGCGAATTGTTAGTCCGGCGTAGCTGGCTTTTTTAATAGACGACTCCAGTTTGAATATTTTTACATAAGCCATCTGGGTACCAAGGATCGCCAGCACGACTGGAGAATAAGCGGCAGCAATCATCGAGACGCCCGACTGAATGCCAGAGGGAAGATGCCAGTCCAGCAGCCGCAGTCCCATGGCGAGTAGAGCTGCATAGATCGCAGGAAGTGAAAACACCGACTTAACAGCACTTTGAACAGAAAATTCAGAGCGGGCTGCAAAGTAAACGCCAATGGTATTGACCATGATTATCTGGATGACGACATACACGGAGGCTTTATCCAGACCGAGCTGCCCAAAGGCAAGTAAAATAAGGGGCAGGCCATAATTTGCACTATTGGTCAGCGTGGAGATTAAGGTAAGTCCAGCCGTTTCCGGAGTGCTCAGTCTAAAGATTTTCCCCGCTAATTGTGCAATTCCCCACAACAGCAGCAGGTTCAGTATTGAAAAAGTGGCAGTCTGCGCTACATCATGCCAAGAAAGCTGTGCTTTGAGTAGCGTGTCCAGAATCATGGCGGGGCTTAAAAAATATAAATACAAAGTCGAGAGCGGTTTCGTTTCCAGCTTCATGAATTTTCCAAGTAAAAATCCGGCGATCACTGGAATGGACAGCGGAACGATAACGGATAATAGAGTTGAAAGTACGATTTGTATCATGAATTCCACCCATCCTTTCTGTAATGACATTTTCCATTATAAGGCGCTACTTTCGAGCCCGTCCAAGATGAAAACACAATCAAGGTCATAGGTATATACTATGAAGCCTTCGACACTTATTGTGAAAACAATAAAAGGGATGCCCTATTAGCCGTTTATCATGGCTGTGGGCATCCCTTTTATTATAATGAACCAATGATACTGCCGATTTATGCAGTAGCGACGGTTTCCGCTTTGGTTCGGCAATCATCAGAGCAATAGTGCTGATGCTGTTCTTCGCAATCCGGACATACGATATGCTGGAGATTGCACACCGGGCAGTTGATATAATGATCGCTGGGCGTTTCACAATGGAAGCACTTGCCGACAATGACGTCTTCATCCGTATGATTGATCGGAATGGAGATTCGTTCGTCAAATACGTAGCATTTACCGTCAAACAAACGTCCTTGTACTTCCGGGTCCTTGCTGTAAGTCACAATGCCGCCATCCAACTGGCCTACATCGTTAAACCCTTCTTTGATCAGAAGACCGGACAACTTTTCGCAACGGATACCTCCGGTGCAGTACGTCAGGATTTTTTTGTCTTTGAACTGAGTCATATTGTCGCGAATCCATTGTGGAAATTCACGGAACGATTCGACTTCAGGGCGAATAGCCCCGCGGAAATGACCGATGTCATATTCATAATCATTACGTCCGTCCAGAACAACTACATCTTCATCTTGAAGCTGTTCATAAAACTCCTTTGGTGACAGCCGCTTACCGCTAATTACATTAGGGTCCAGTTCATCCTCATGACGCAGCGTAACTAGCTCCTGACGATGGCGTACAAATATTTTCTTGAACGCATGACCGTCAGACTCATCTATTTTAATAACAATATCGTGGAATTTCGGATTGGCGCGCAAATCACGCATATATTGCTCCGTTTGCTCTACTGTACCAGACAGTGTTCCGTTGATTCCTTCTGCAGCAATCAAGATTCTTCCCTTGACGCCCAGCTCCTTGCAGTAAGCCAGATGCTCTGCCGTAAAGGTGGCAGGATCTTCAATGTTGACATATTTGTAAAACAACAAAATTCGATAAGCATGTTCACACACGTAAAATCACCCTCTGATTCAAGTCAAAGTTTTTTAACAAGCAATTTTAAATGTACCACATTCTTTAAGTTAGTCAACTTAAATGTATAAAAAGTGGAAATGGAAAAGATGACGAGCGACAAAAGTAAGGGTTTACATTATAATAGTAACGTAGTAATGAGGGGATTTCTGGTAGCAGGATGAGTTTTACTAGGTGAAAGGATGAATGAAATGAAACATCATTTGACAGCGCATACACCACCTATGGGGTGGAATAGCTGGGATTGCTACGGTGCAGCAGTACGGGAAGAGGAAGTACGGGGAAATGCTCAATATATGGCGGAGCACCTGAAGGAATATGGTTGGGAATATGTCGTGGTGGATATTCAGTGGTATGAGTCAGGAGCAGTTTCTTCACAGTATCGCCCGTTCGTCCCATTGGAAATGGATTCATTTTCACGTCTTATTCCAGCGGTGAATCGTTTTCCTTCGGCAGCAGATGGACGAGGCTTCCAAGCTCTTGCGGAATATGTACACGGTCTGGGATTGAAATTTGGTATACATATGATGAGAGGCATCTCCCGTCAGGCGGTGCACCAGGATACCCCGATTTTGGGAACCACAGCCACGGCGAGACAAATTGCGCATCCCAACTCTATTTGTCCCTGGAACACAGATATGTATGGGGTAGATGCATCCAAGGAAGGCGCACAGGAGTACTATAATTCGTTGTTTGACCTGTATGCGGAATGGGGTGTGGATTTTGTCAAAGTAGATGACATTGCTGCATCACGTCTCTATGGTATTCATTTGGCGGAAATTGAATTGATTAGGCGGGCTATCGCCCAATGCGGACGTCCGATGGTGCTGAGTCTATCACCTGGTCCTGCACCGCTGGAGCATGCATCTGATTTAATTGCAAACGCGAATATGTGGCGTATGACTGATGACTTCTGGGATGTATGGCCTTTACTGTATGGTATGTTTGAGCGCTGCGAGAAGTGGGCGGAACATGTAGGTCCGGGTCACTGGCCGGATTGCGACATGCTGCCACTAGGTCATCTGGGTATTCGTTCGGTAGATTCGGTGGATTCCGGCAGCCATGACCGATGGACACGCTTTACGAAGGATGAGCAGCTAACGATGATGACCTTGTGGAGCATTTTCCGGTCTCCACTGATGTTCGGGGGAGAACTGCGGGATAATGATGCATGGACCCTTTCCTTGCTAACGAATGAAGAAGTGTTAAATGCCCATCGCAACGGTTTGAATGCGCGGCAGGTGTACAGAAAGGATGAACATATCGTTTGGACTTCACATAACGGGGAAGGTCATGTATACGCAGCTTTGTTTAATGCTGGAGATGAAGCTTCAAAGATGCGTGTATCCTTAAAAGACCTTGGTATTGAAGGACAGGCAAATGCCAGAGATTTGTGGAACCATGTGGATTTAGGTGTTTTAACACAAGAACTGTCCGCAGATTTACCTCCTCACGGAGCAGCTCTATTTATTTTGAAATAGAGGATTTTGCAAAAATCCTGAATAACATAATGTAAGGAAGAACTATGCTGCAATTCCAACCCAATCACCCTATCGTATAAGTGGAAGGTAAACTTTACGATAGGGTGATTTTTTTGCATGGGTAACTTTTGGATATTTTAACGGACTCGACATTATTCTTGGGAATTTGACATTTGGAACGTGTTAATTTTATAGGGTGCCTATTTCTGTACAAATTTAAATCATTCTAGCGAATAGACTCGAGAAAGGAGTCAAATCATGAAATTAAAAAAAATCCACAAAAATGAACAGGACGAGCCTTGGCCCTCTAGCAAACCAATACTATGTATCGGGGGGGCCAATCTGGATCGTAAAATCATGATTAAAGGTACATTTCAGCTTCATACCTCCAATCCAAGCAGTACAAGGCTGCAATCTTGCGGTGGGGTAGCACGAAATGTAGCCGAAAATTTAGGGAGGTTGAGCCAACGGGTCAGCCTGCTAACTGCGGTTGGGGACGATGCGGAAGGTGAATTTATTATTGAACAGTCCGGCCGTTACATGCACGTGGTTCCTCTGCAAGTCAAAGGTGAGCCGTCAACTGGGGTTTATACTGCCTTGCTGAATGAGCGTGGTGAACTGATTGTAGCGACAGCAGAAATGGAGATTTATGATCAGATTCGTCCTTCAGTAATTTATGAAAATACTCCTTTAATCGCCTCGTCCCGACTCGTTCTGCTGGACACTAATTTCTCTATGAACGTAATTGCAGCCACCATACATGTCTGCCATGAACATCGGGTTCCGATTGTCGTTTCTTCGGTATCGGCCTCCAAGATGAGAAAGCTTCCCCGAAATTTGCATGGGGTGGAATGGCTGGTATGTAAACCGGTGGAGGCTGAAGCTTATTTGGGGCTAGAACTTACAGATGATCAGCATATGTTGGATGCCACCCGGATTTTTCACAAACTTGGGGTTCAAAATGTCATTTTTATCTGCGGTGCTGATCGAGTTTTGTACGCCTCTCAGGATGGAACTCATGGACAAATTCCTATGCATCCCGTTAAAGAGGTCATTGATGTCACAGGCGCAGATGATGCTTTTATTGCCGGGATGATTTATGGAATCACCCAAGGTTATCCTATGGAGCAAGTGTGCCAATTTGGAATTAGCTGTGTCGACTTGACCCTGCAAACGGATCGGACGGTTTCAGAGACCCTTTCTATGAATAAACTCCATTCTAGGTTTCAGGAGCTATATGGCACACATTCGCAAAATTTTGTGTTTTTCAAGGGCGTGTATTTTAAAAAGGAAGATACATAAGTAATCAAGAGAACTCTACCCTACAACAGCGCGTATTGGGAGCTTCACGTACGTAATGGCCTCAATCAATTAATTGGTAAAAGGAGCATGTTGTCTGATGGACAGCGTGAAATACGTAATTGTTTTTCTGCCACAGTGCCTCCTTTATTTGCTTTTAAAGGGAGGTTCTTTGGTAGTGTCTGCTTTGTTCTGGGTTTTCGCAGGTGTATCCGTTCTAAAGTCTGGCCACTCATTATGCAATAGGGTAACCAACGGAATTTAATTATCTTGAAAATTAAATATCGTTCATGTCCCTGGCTGATCTCAGATAGACGATTATCTCCTTGACTAGAAATTACATTTCGTATAAAGTGGTGAAAATTGTAATATATAGGAATAGTGTAGACCAAGGATCAAAGGTTCAATACCCGCTGTACAGAGAAGAAACTCATGGGCTGAAAGGTTTCTCGCCGCGAATGAACGTTTCCCTGCCTTGCGAGCTGTAGCGGTTTGTAAGATAAACCGTTACCGGCTAGACGCCGTTATCTGATGAAGGACCGTTCCGTGTATGGCTACGGTCAAATTAAGGGTGGTACCACGACACATTCGTCCCTGACGGATGTGTCTTTTTGCGTACATTTTATCGTCCATACAAGGAGGTAGCTACACATGCGCCAAAGCCAATTATTACTGACAACCTTGCGTGAAGCACCCGCAGAGGTCGAAGTGATCAGTCATCAGCTTATGCTGCGGGGAGGATTTATCCGCCAACTGGCGGCTGGAATGTACACCTACATGCCATTGGGCAGACGGGTGCTCAGAAAAGTAGAGCAAATCATACGAGATGAAATGGATCGCGCCGGAGCTGGGGAGTTGCTGATGCCTGTATTGCAGCCAATGGAGCTATGGCAAGAATCAGGGAGATACGATGTTTACGGTCCTGAGCTGATGCGTCTGCAAGATCGACATAATCGAGAGTTTGCATTGGGGCCTACACATGAAGAGGTCATTACGTCTTTAATACGAAATGAAGTGAATTCTTATCGCAAATTGCCTGTAACCCTGTATCAAATTCAAACCAAATTTCGGGATGAACGACGTCCTCGATTTGGCCTGCTTCGTAGCAGAGAATTCTTGATGAAGGATGCCTATTCGTTTGATGCACATTGGGAAGGACTAGATCATACCTATTGGACTATGCTCCAGGCATATCAGCGCATTTTTACCCGCTGTGGTCTGAATTTTCGTGCAGTAGAAGCAGATGCGGGTGCCATTGGTGGCGAAGGTGAAACCCATGAATTTATGGCTCTAGCTGATATTGGAGAGGACACCATTGTAGCATGCACCTGCTGTGAATATGCAGCTAATCTTGAAAAAGCCGTGGCGCGGTCGACGGAGAAAATAGAAATAGCTCCAGTCTCAGATGAAAATGAACATGTCAGCCATCCTTCTTTTGATACAGCTAAAATGGAAAAATTCCATACTCCAGGCCTACGTACAATAGATCAACTGGTTGAATCGCTTCACATAGAACCTGAAGAAATCATCAAAACACTGATTTATATGGCTGACGATCAACCTGTTGCTGTAGTTGTCAGGGGTGATCATGAGGTTAACGAAGTGAAATTTAAACATATTTTAGGTAGTGAAAAATTCGAAATAGCAAGTGCAGACACCGTGTCAAAGGCGACCGGAAGCCCCTCGGGGTTCGTAGGCCCATGCGGATTGACGATCCCTGTGTGGGTAGATTACGCCGTTGTCCAAATGTCCAGCGGTATCGCAGGCGCGAATGAGCTGGATTATCATTATCGACATGTGAATCCAAGGCGCGATATAGATCTTCGGCATGTGGCTGACTTGCGGAATGTCATAGAAGGGGATAGGTGTCCTCGATGTAAGGAAGGGGAATTAAAACTTTATCGTGGGATTGAGATCGGACACGTATTTAAACTAGGCACCAAATATAGTGAGAAGCTGGGTGCGACTTTTCTGGATGCGTCCGGAACGGAGCAAACGATGATTATGGGCTGCTACGGTATTGGGGTTTCCCGAATCCTTTCTGCCATTGTAGAGCAAAATCATGATCAGAACGGAATGATATGGCCTCATGCGCTGGCCCCGTTTCAAGTTCATATTATTCCGATTTCTGTGAAAGACAGGCTTCAGATGCAAATAGCCGAAAAATTATACAACCAGCTGCTGGATCGCGGTGTGGAGGTGCTGCTGGACGATCGTGAGGAACGGCCCGGGGTTAAATTCAAAGACTCTGATTTAGTAGGCATTCCCGTGCGCATCGTCGTTGGTAAAGATGCCGAACACGGGAAAGTAGAGTTAGTGGAACGAAAAAGCTGCAACAAAGAGACGATTCATATCGAAGATGTAGAGAGACGAATATTGGAACTACACTAAGCATCTGTATCCCGTAGAATATGACCTTCTCCAAGTGTAATCTCATGAAAGTCCGCCATCTGACGTGCCTGAAACCGGATTGGCTTGTCCCGACCTACCATAATGATATTTTGAATATCGGCAGCGCCATCCGAGGGGAGCGAGAAAGTTGTGACATAGGCGAATTCTTCACGCAACGTTGTGTGAATGGCATTAATCAGATGGTCGTGTTCACTTTTGCCCATTAAATTCATGATCAGGGAGCCTTCGGAATCCAGCTTTTCTTTGGCCATCTTGAAAAATTCCCAGGATACTAAATGCAAAGGTGTACCCTGCTCTGTGAAGGCGTCCAGAATAATATAGTCATAAGCATCAGGCGCTTCCTTCTCCAGAATGCGTCGTCCATCGCCAACAGTTACATTATCCTGATCGTATCCAAAGAATGTTCGGCTGAACTCTACGACTTGTGCATCCAGCTCGGCAATCTTAAAGCGTTTATCTGTAAAATGACCCGCTATTGTACCTATACCGTGCCCAATAATAAATACATCTTCAAATGACGGATCGTTCAGTTCCATGAGATGGATGATTGCTCTAGGATATTCGAACAAAATGCGTTGCGGATGATTCAAGTCCACCGCGCCTTGGATGGCTGTATTTGAAAACTGCATCACCCGAAATAATCCCTTTTCACCGTACAGCTCGGTGGTTTCGTATACTGTGATTTCATGATTATGGCTCAACTTTTTGTACAAGACATCCAATTAAATGATCTCCTTCAAGTCAGACTTCCTCCTCATCTTAGACATGGATAGGGGGATTGTCCATAGATGAGGAGAATTGAAAGTTCATATTTCCAAGCATCCCTAATTAGGTAGAATTGTTTATTTTTCCATAACGGAGTTGTTTGAACTTGTTCGTATGTCCTTTAGGAGATATAATATACAAGGATATAATGAAGTTCGTTGTGTATATTCATACAGGAAGAGAGCGGGATATTATGGGACGTAAGTGGAATAACATTAAAGAAAAGAAGGCATCCAAGGATGCTAATACGAGTCGTATATATGCTAAATTTGGCGTGGAAATTTATGTGGCAGCCAAACAGGGCGAACCTGATCCTGAATCCAATCGGGTATTAAGAGTCGTTTTAGAACGTGCAAAAACGTACAATGTACCCAAAGCAATCATTGACCGTGCTATTGAAAAAGCAAAAGGTGCTGGCGATGAAAACTACGTAGAACTTCGTTATGAAGGTTTCGGACCGAACGGTTCCATGGTCATTGTAGATGCACTGACCAATAACGTTAATCGTACAGCATCGGATGTGCGTTCTGCTTTTACGAAAAATGGCGGTAGCCTGGGCGTGAGCGGATCTGTAGCCTACATGTTTGATTCAACAGCAGTTATTGGTCTGGTGGGTAAAACCGCAGATGAAGTGCTGGAGCTGTTGATGGAGGCAGATGTAGAGGTGCGAGACATCATTGAAGAAGATGAAGCCGTCATCGTATATGCAGAGCCTGATCAATTCCATGCTGTGCAGGAAGCTTTCAAACAAGCAGGAGTGACTGAGTTTACCGTTGCGGAGCTCACCATGCTTGCCCAAAATGATATTTCTCTTCCAGAAGATGCACAGGTTCAATTCGATAAATTGATTGATGCATTAGAAGATTTGGAGGATGTTCAGCAGGTTTACCATAATGTAGACTCTGACGAATAGTCGGATTGCATCATTTACATCTGAGCGTTTGTATAAAATAAACATTCCTAAACCATCGTATCGGTACGATGGTTTTTTTGTAAATAAACTTATAAAAAATCAATTTTATTTTCTTGACTGATCAGTCTGTAAAAATTATAATCATAGGCAAGGAGGTGAACATAAGGTTTGGGAAGAGCTAAAGAATTTGATACTGAAAGTGTTCTACGAAAAGCTATGGCTGTATTTGGAGAGCATGGTTATGAGGGAACTTCTCTGACAATTTTACTGGATCAGTTGGGTATAGCGCGGCAGAGTCTTTATGATACCTACGGAACGAAATATGATTTGTTTTTTTCGGCTATTCAGCTTTATATACGTGACAAGACCGAAGCCGTAGTTCATCTGCTCAGTCAACCTGGGAGCATTAAGGATGCAATAGCGATGATTTTTAATGAATCTGTTAGAGTGTTGACGGATAAGAGGATGTCCAAGGAATGCTTTATTATGAACAGTGCTATTGAACAGGCTCCGCATCATCATGAGATCAAAGCTTTTATTTCTGAAAACACAGAAAAGCTTGAACTTGCTTTTTACGACGCCCTAGTCCGCGCCCAAAAAGAAGGGGAGATTCATGCTACGGAATCTGAGCTATTGTCAATCGCCAGATTTCTAAATCATGCCCGACTATCGTTGACATTTACCGCCAAGACAGGCGCGAGCACTGAGGTGCTTAGAGATATTGTGCGTACAACGCTGTCGATTTTAGATTGATCTTTATGAACGCTTAATAGCGTTTATTTTTTGAACATTCCAGACTGATTGGTCAAATTTTTTTTGAGTATTATAGACTGTTCAATCTAGAATGCTTATGTTTATTTTAGCGTCTTGAATTCGTTTTTTAAGCAGGAACTAAAAATATATTTGCGAGGTGTCTACCATGACAATCAATCCGAATACTGACGAAGTAAAACAGCAAGCGCAAGCAGTCATGCATAAATTTACGAGCAACCTGTTAGAAGAAAATATGGAGCAATGGATTTCATTATTTGATGATAACGCTGTTTTCGAGTTCCCTTATGCACCTAAGCATTTTGCACAAATGCTTCAGGGCAAAGCAGCAATTTACGAGTACATTAAGGAGTTTCCTAATATACTTCGGATTCAGCATTTCTCTTCACCAATTATCCATACGACAACGGACCCGGATTTATTCGTGGCCGAGTTCGCCTGTGAGGCGCAGGCTGTGAGCACAGGTAAACCGTATAATCAAACCTACATTTCTGTTATTAAGCTGAAGAACGGAAAAATTATTCACTACAAAGATTACTGGAACCCTTTAGTAGCTCTTGAAGCCCTGGAATCATAAATGAAAGAGTTCAAGCCTCATAGGGATATGGATATCTAGGCGAAAACAAAAAATTTAAATAGGAGTTGAATTTCATGAAAGACAGAAATATAGCGTTGATTACAGGAGCAAACGGCAAAACAGGTAGCCGTGTAGCCGCCAGACTTACGCAACTTCAGCATCCGGTACGTTTGGCAGGACGTGCTCATCCTGCCGAATGGGAAGGGAAAGATTATGTATATTTTGATTGGTATGATGAATCAACACATGCACAGGCGCTGATGAATGTAGATAAAATTTATTTGGTAGTACCTGTGCTGGATGTCAATCCCGCCAAAGTGATGATTCCTTTTATTGAGAGGGCCTTGAGAGAAGGAGTGCAAAGGTTTGTGCTGTTAGGGAGCGCATCTGTGCCTGAGGACGGACCAGTATTTGGACCTGTGCATCAAGCACTACGTAGATTAGCTCCAGAGTGGGCTGTATTGCAGCCATCCTACTTTATGGAGAATTTTACAGAAGGTCAGCATGTAAGTACCATCAAAAACACCAGCACGATTTATAGTGCGACAGGAGAAGGGAGAGTAGGTTTTGTCAGTGCAGATGACATTGCAGAAGTGGGAGTACGAGCTCTGATTGACGATAAACCACATAACATAGCTCATGTCATCACTGGACCTCAGTCACTAACCTATGGCGAAGTCGGTAAGATTATTGGGAAGTTAACAGGCCAAGCAATCCAGCATATCTCGTTGCCTGATGAAGAGCTAAAAGCGGGCATGGTTCGAGCTGGAATGCCTGAAGAATATGCAGATATGCTGGCGGGATTGGATAGAAGGATACGTGAAAATGGAAGTGAAGATCAAGTTACTCATACCGTAGAGCGTGTCACTGGGCGCCGTCCGATATCATTCGAGCAGTTTGTTCTGAGCCATGGGGATAGCTGGAAATAATCATGACAAAGTTGTTCCCGTTATTTCTTTTTAGGGTCATAAGAATAACCAGGATATTTGACGACGGGCCATTTTACCTTTCGTAAATTAGAGATTACATCAACACCTACATGTAAATTACTCTGAATCAGTTCTGTGGGCGTAAGAGCCATCCATTGATTCAGGGAAACATCCGCAAAACGGTCACTTTTAAACATTTCAAGAAACCATAATGAGCTAGAGCCAGTATTTTGAATGTAATGACCATAAGCAAAAGGCACATATCCGACATCTCCGGCTCTAAAATCAAATGTGCGGGCAGCGCCATTACCACCAAAGACAGTCATCCGTCCTTGCCCTGTAAGATAGTATTGCCATTCGTCATTATTGGGGTGCCAGTGCATTTCTCGCATGGCTCCGGGCTCAATCTCAACAAGGGCGGCTGCGATGGTTTTGGAAATCGGAAAATTGGAGGAGTCAACGATGCGTACGCTTCCGCCCGGTGTTTTGATTGGGGGCTGGGCTAGTAATTCATGCTTGAAGGATTGGGGCAACGTCCCGTAAGGAGAGGGAAGCGCTTGGCTTTGAATTGAACCGGGAATTGAATCCTGATAGATGTATACTTGGTCTTGAGGAATTGCTGCAAAATCAGCTTCTGGTACACCAAAATTTGCAGAAAGTACGTCTTTGGGAGTATGTGCGAACCAATCCGAGATGGATAGGGTGTTCAGATCGGAAAAGCTGCCATCATCAAAAACCAGCAGAAATTCACAGCCATCCTCAAGCCCCTGTATAGAGTGGGGAATGCCAGGAGGAAAATACCAGAGATCCCCGGGACCCACATCAGCAATAAAATTACGTCCATTTTGGTCAACTGCCGTAATACGAGCACTTCCCAACAGCATATAAGACCATTCCGCCTGCTGATGCCAGTGAAGCTCACGTACACCTCCCGGCGTCAAACTCATATTCACCCCGGCAAGGGTTGTGGCAATAGGTAATTCTCTTACCGTTACTTCTCTTGACCACCCACCATGATTAAGCTGCATATGGGCGTCAGAAAAAGAAAATCTCATATTCGGAATGAGACCATTGTCCGTTACGGGGGGAACCAGCATATCGGGATTTTGTAGATCCCTCATCACATCACGTGGGCCCTTGTCGATGCCCCCAGCACCATCGCTTCTGATGGGTTGGGGGATTCTTACATTTTTCGGGCAATCATTATGCATCATTAGATCTTCCTTTCCAGGTTGAAGCTTGATGAAGCAAGGAATTAGAGAAAATATGCATAAAGATTTTATGATCATGTGGTGAGTTTTATGCTGTATGCGTCAGATCTGCAAACTGTGCTTGAATGATTTGAGCTAAATCGTGTGGACTCAACTCCAGTTGGGTCCCAATTTTCCCACCGCTCACAACGATGGCTTCCAGTTCCAATGCAGGCTGGTCGATAAAAGTGGGGTAGAGCTTTTTCATTCCTATGGGGGAGCAGCCACCGCGAATATATCCCGTATACTTTTGCAAATCCTTAACTGGAAGCATTTCAATTTTTTTCTCTCCCGCGCATTTGGCTGCTTTTTTGAGATCAAGCTCTTTATGTACAGGGATTACAAAAACAAACAGATTTTGTTTGCTGTGTGCAATCAAAGTTTTGAAAACCATTTCTGGGGCTCTCTCTATTTTCTCAGCCACATTCATCCCGTCTATTTTTCCGTCTTGATGATCATAACTCAAAATATTGTATTGTATGTGTTGCCTATCTAATATGCGCATGGCGTTTGTTTTGCTGGCACTCATCTTATTTCTTCCTTTCTTTAGAGTTTTTCCAATTGATCGACATAATCCTTTGCATCCTTAAGGGAAAGATCCTTAGCGGTTCTCAGCTCTTTTATGGCTTGAATCTTTTTTCCTTCCCTAATTAGCAGGAGCAACTTTTCATTGATATCTTCTGAAGCTCCTGCATCTAGAACATGTGAAGGAGTGGCAGCAATAGTACCCGACAGCGATGTTCCTTGTATTCCTGAACGATTTTCAAGACGCTCCACGTCGGATTTCAGGTCATTAAGACGCGATTGAAGGCTATAGACCTTAATTAAAAGTATGACGGAGAGGAGCAACGCGATTATTGCTATATACTCAATAGCTGACAACAGAATCCCTCCTATTTCACTTAGTTTCATTGCAAAGATGCCGCACTAAAAATTTGTTTCTTATTTATAGTATAGCATGATGATAGAAGAGAAGAGGAAGACGCGTTCAAATTGACTTTTTGCAGGCAGAGCGGTATATTACAACTTATTATAAACCTTTTAATAAATACTGGAAAAGGAGTGTATTCAAATACAACCAGTCTCCAATAATACTATTCGGGTTAAACAAATTAATGTAGAGTTAGTTAAAAACACACTGAAATCCAAGGAATATGCAACCAAGTCATCCATAGCCAGTATCACAGGTCTTAGTGTGGCAACCTGCGGAAATATTCTGAATGAGCTTCTTCAAACCGGGGAAGTATTAGAGACGGAATTGGAAGAATCGAACGGCGGACGTCCGGCTAGACGGTACAAATATAACGCTGATTATTCATATATTATCTGTTTAAATGTGAAAACGGAAGGCGGTATACATTCTCTTACTTATGCTGTTGCCAATTTGCTTGGTGATATCATCATCGAGAATACTTCCATAGTGCCCCATATTGATTATGAGGTCATAGAAACCCAAATTGGAGAGCTGATTAATAACTATGGAAACGTCAAAGCCATTGGGATTGGCATTCCTGGGGTTGTTCATCAAGGGATTATCGATGTTTGCGATCTCGACCTGCTCATAGGAGTCCCTGTAGGTCCACGGCTTCAAGATAAATACGGATTAGAAGTTACCATTGAAAATGATATGCATTTGACAGTCTACGGATTTTATAACATGCAGAATTATGATGAGGATAAAACCTTTGCTATTGTTTCGTTTCCCAAGGACAATTTCCCGGGAGCGGGTTTTATTGTCGACGGACATTTGTTAAAAGGAAATACCAAGTTTGCGGGGGAGGTGTCCTTCTTACCCTTTGATTTAACAAGAGAGGAACAGCTTAAACAGTTAAATAGCACAGAGGGATTTGTTCCTCTGGCGATCCAAACGATAACTTCCATTATTGCAATTATAGACCCTGTATCTATCGCTTTGACTGGAGAGTTATCCAAGCCGACTCTGTTGGACGATATTTATAACGGCTGTCTAAAAGATGTACCCAAAGAACATATGCCCGAGATATTTGTGAAAAACGATACGCATGATGAATATATGTATGGGTTGATTTCGGTGACCCTTGAAAGTCTGACGTACAATTTGCAATTGGTGGAGAAAAGGAAATAGGACATCGTTCAATAAAGCATGAGAGGATGAGATCAATGACTCAAAGATCAATTGCATGGACTACAGGAACATGGACTAATCACCCTGTATCATCCATAGAAGAAGACCAGTTTCTTAAAGTTGAAACCAGAGAAGGAAGCGACTACTGGGAAAAAACTTTGTATGGATTTGAACGCAGTAGCGGACATTCCCTGCTTACAGACTGGGAAGAAGGCTCAGCCATCGAAGTCACGTTTCAATTAGGCTCATTTACGGAGCTCTATGATCAGGCCGGTATAATGCTGTATCAAGGACAGCAAAAGTGGATTAAAGCTGGGATTGAATTAAATGACGGAATTCCTCAATTAGCTGTCGTAGTCACAGATGGCTATTCCGATTGGTCATTAGCTCCTGTACCTGAGTGGGTAGGGAAAAATGTCACGATTCGTGCTTCACAGCTACAGGATGCAGTTATCATTAGAGCTCGAACCGAAAATCAAAGCTGGCGCACCGTACGTGTAGCACGTTTTCCTTATGAAACGGGACAACAGGCGGGTCCTTTTGCCTGCGCGCCGACTCGAGCCGGCTTTCAGGTTATTTTTACACGTTGGGTAAGCACTGAACCAGATAGAGATATTCATGTAGATCCGCCAATTAAAGAATAGTCATTTTACTCAATAATAGAAGAGTTATAAATATGGGAGTACTTATTGGAGATAATACAGTTATAAGCTCTAGAAGTTTTTAAAATAATACTTGACATGAAACGCGTTACAAACCTTAAGATTCATTTAGAAGTACTTATAACACATTAGCATAGAGGTAACGTATTTCTATCTAGTTAATGAAAAACATCAGCAAAGGCGGAGAAAATATGAGTACACAGTTTCCAAAAGATTTCCTGTGGGGCGGAGCAGTTGCTGCTAATCAGCTCGAAGGCGCTTATCAAGAAGATGGAAAAGGCTGGTCCATTCAGGATGTAACTCCTCGTGGTGGCTGGGGGCCCGTTACGGATGTACCAACAGAAGATAACATGAAGTTGATCGGTATTGATTTTTATCATCATTATAAAGAAGATATCAAACTTTTTGCGGAAATGGGCTTCAAAGTATTCCGTACTTCTATTGCATGGTCACGTATCTTCCCTAAAGGTGACGAACTGGAGCCTAACGAAAAGGGCTTGCAATTTTATGATGATTTGTTTGATGAACTTCACAAATATGGAATTGAGCCACTCGTTACATTATCTCACTATGAAACACCTTTACATTTATCCAGAGAATACGATGGTTGGGTAAACCGTAAGCTTGTTGATTTTTATGAGCGCTATGCTACAACTGTATTTAATCGCTACAAAGATAAAGTTAAATACTGGTTGACTTTCAATGAAATCAACTCCATTCTTGAAGCACCATTCATGAGTGGAGGAATTAGCACACCAAAAGATCAACTTAGTGAGCAAGATCTTTATCAAGCTATTCACCATGAGCTTGTAGCGAGTGCAAGAGCGGTAAAAATCGGTCACCAGATCAACCCTGATTTCAAAATTGGCTGTATGGTGCTGAGTATGCCTACTTATCCGCTAACACCTAATCCAGACGATGTGATTGCTGCGATGGAATTTGATCACAGAAACATGGCATTTGCCGATATTCACGCAAGAGGTCAATACCCTGGTTACATGAAACGATTCTTTAAAGAAAACGGAATTTCTATTCACTTTGAACCAGGTGATGCCGAAGATTTGAAGCATACCGTTGATTTTATCTCGTTCAGCTATTATATGAGTACTTGTGAGACAGCTGACGAAGCTAAAAAAGTCAAAGGTGAAGGTAACATCCTTGGTGGTGTCATCAATCCGCATCTCGAGGCAAGTGAGTGGGGCTGGCAAATTGATCCGCAAGGTCTGCGTTATGTCCTGAATACGTTCTATGATCGCTTCCAAAAACCATTGTTCATCGTTGAAAATGGCCTGGGCGCCGTTGATGAACTGATCACGAATGAAAAAGGCGAAAAAACGGTTGAGGATGACTACCGAATCAACTACCTGAATGATCATTTGGTTCAAGTTGGAGAAGCAATTGAGGACGGAGTAGAGGTTTTGGGCTATACGTCTTGGGGATGTATTGACCTTGTCAGCGCTTCGACCGCTCAGCTTAAAAAACGTTATGGCTACATTTACGTAGACCGTCATGATGATGGCAGCGGTACACTTGAAAGATATCCGAAGAAATCGTTCCATTGGTACAAAGAAGTTATTGCTACGAACGGTGAAAGCTTGAAACGTTAATTTATAAATAAACCAGTGATTAAGTATTAAATATACAATGAAGGCTTATAGATAGCGACCGCTTCTTCTCTTTTACGAAGCGGTCGCTAATTTTTTAGGGGTATTAGCAACCGAGTTACAAGCTGAAGACGAAAGCGTTATTTATTGATAATTGATGATAAATAGATTGGACAAAAATGAATTACTGAGATATATTGAGACTTATTAAAACGTTAATAATAACGATGTTAAAAATTGAGTCCAGTATAAATTAATGATTTTTTAATGATGAGGGCTGCAGAAGGAGGAAAATAATGAAGATTGAGCATGTAGCGATCTGGGTGAGGGACTTAGAAAAGATGAAAAGCTTTTACGAGCAATATTTTGATGGAAAATCTAACGATAAATATTATAACGCTACAAAAGGATTTGAGTCCTATTTTATCACCTTTGAGGATGGAGCAAGGTTAGAGGTTATGCGTAAAACGGGAGTAGATCATTCACCACAGATAAATATTACGGGCTGGGCTCATGTGGCATTTTCCGTTGGAAGTAAAGCTCGGGTGAATGAAAAGACAGAGCAGCTCATGCATGCAGGATATGAAGTTGTGGGTCAGCCAAGATTGACAGGTGACGGCTATTATGAAAGCGTAATTAAAGATCCAGAAGGTAATTTGGTGGAAATTTCAATGTGAGTAGCTTTCCAGTTCTGAAGAGTTGATTGAAGAACGTTTATACGCCAAAAGTCTCTGCCACGAATATAATCAGCTTCATCCTAGAAATATCGAAGAACGAGAAACACTCATCAAAACTTTACTTGGGAAGACAACTGATAGATTCCTGATTGAGCAACCTTTTGTGTGTGACTATGGCTATAACATTGAAATCGGTGAAAATTTCTATAGTAACCATAATACGATCATGCTTGATGGGGCAAAAATCGTTTTCGGTGATCATGTGTTTATTGCTCCTAACTGCGGATTTTATACTGCGGGTCATCCTCTTGATGTAGAACAACGTATCGGTGCAGGAAGTGTTGTTACCAAAGATATCCCTTCTGGTGTGATCGCTGCTGGAAACCCATGTAAGGTAATCCGTAAAATCACCGAAGATAATAAGACCAAGTACAAAAGGAACTAATAATAAACTACAGCTCACTCGGAGCTGTAGTTTATTGTCTTAAAAGAGTGTTACCAAACAAAAGAACAATTTTGCACAGATTTGTTCAGGGAATAATGCAATAATGTACTTAAGTGGAATATTTTTTAGCCTAATCAGAAAGGAAAGAACAATCATGAAATTGATGTTTATATCAGATATTCACGGCTCATTACACTGGTTGCAATTGGCACTGGAAAAGTACAGGGAGGAGAAAGCCGATCGTCTTGTTCTGCTCGGAGATTATATGTACCACGGACCACGTAATCCGTTACCAGAAGGGTATAATCCGGCAGAAGTGGCAGCTCTGCTGAATAAGTACAAGTCCCATATTGCGGTTTCTGTGCGCGGAAATTGTGATGCAGAGGTGGACCAGATGCTACTGGAGTTTCCTATGATGGGTGATTATGCTTTGTTGCACCATGAAGGACGGCGAATCTATGTCACGCACGGACATGGCTTTAGTATCGGAAATTTACCACCACTGGAAGCGGGAGATGTGTTCATCCAGGGACATACTCATATTCCGGTAGCGGATGTGGAAAATGGGGTCTTTATACTGAACCCCGGTTCGATCTCGCTGCCAAAAGAAAACTATTCATCCTCTTACGGTGTGCTGGAGGGAGCACAATTCACTGTGAAGGATTTTGATGGGAATACGGTGAAAGCAATCACGTTTTCAAAGTAATTTATTCCAATGTAAATGTAAATTATTAAAACTTTTCCGCTTCGATTGAGACAAAGATCATATTATTGTATGATAGGAGCGGAGTCTACATTATGAAAAAGAAAGAGAGCTTCAATACATGCAAATTAAGGATTCACATTATAAGATGCCACCTGAATGGGCGCCACATGAACGCACGTATATTTCTTGGCCTGTAAAATCTTCAATGGTTTACCCAGATATGCATGGCGATGTATGCAAGGGGTATGCCGGAATTGTACGCGCAATGGCGGAATTTGAACCAGTTACTGTGGTCGTAAATCCGGATGATCTGGAGAGCGTTAAGGCGCTTGAACTTGGGGAACGGGTAGAACTGCTGCCGATTGAGCACAGCGATGCGTGGCTGCGTGACAACGGCCCTACTTTTCTCACAGACGAGCATGGTCAATTGGCAGGTGTAAACTGGAAGTTTAACGCCTGGGGCGGCAAATACGCTCCATGGGATCTAGATGACCAGGTTGCGCCGCAAATTTTGGACCAACTTGGAGTTCCACGGTTTGATGCACCGCTGGTGATGGAAGGCGGCTCATTGCACGTAGACGGCGAAGGCACACTGATTACAACCGAAGAGTGTTTGCTCAATCCCAACCGAAATCCGGAATTAAGCAGAGAAGAAATTGAACGGTATGTATGTGAGTATACAGGTGTCGAGAAAATAATATGGCTAAAACGTGGTCTTAGTGGCGACGAAACAGATGGTCATGTGGACAATATTGCTTGCTTTGCAGCTCCTGGCAAGGTCATTATGCAAGTATGTGATGATCCTGAGGATGAAAATTACGAAATCACGCAGGAAAATCTGCGTATTTTGGAGCAAGCAACGGATGCCCAAGGCCGTAAGCTGGAAGTGATTCGGATCGGTCAGCCACCGCGCGTGGATTATGAAGATAGCCGATTGACACTGAGCTATATTAACTTCTACTTTGTGAATGGCGGCATTATTTTGCCGGTGTTTGGCGGTACTGCCGCTAAGAGCGATCTTGCAGCTGAGCAAGTGCTGGCAAATGTATTTCCAGATCGCACCATTCGTACTGTAGACGGTATGGCGGTCATCCGTGAAGGCGGTAACGTACACTGTACGACCCAGCAGATGCCTGCTGTAAATCGTTGAACGATACAACATCTAAAAGGAGGACTAACGTGAGAAAAGTAAAAGTGGCAGCAACTCAAATGAGCTGCTCTACCAATATCGAAGAAAATATTAGTAAAGCAGAGAAGCTAGTACGTGAAGCGGCTGCGCAGGGCGCACAAATTATTTTGCTGCAGGAGTTGTTCGAGACTCCATATTTCTGTCAGAAGGAAAAGTCTGATTATTATTCATATGCAACTGAGCTGGAGCACAACAAGGCGGTTAACCATTTTAAGAAGATCGCCAAAGAATTACAGGTTGTGCTGCCCATCAGTTTTTATGAAAAGAAAAACTACGCGCGCTACAACAGTCTTGCTGTCATTGACGCAGACGGTGAAGTGTTGGGTAAATACCGCAAAAGCCATATTCCTGACGGTCCTGGGTATGAGGAAAAATTTTATTTTAATCCGGGCGATACCGGTTTTAAAGTATGGAATACACGTTATGCCAAAATTGGGGTAGGCGTGTGCTGGGATCAATGGTACCCTGAGGCGGCCCGCTGTATGGCGCTCATGGGCGCAGAACTTTTGTTCTATCCGACAGCTATTGGCTCGGAACCGCAGGACTCTGCCATTGATTCCAAAGATCACTGGCAGACCTGCATGCTGGGTCATGCGGCTTCCAATCTGATTCCAGTCATTGCTTCCAATCGGATCGGAACTGAAACGGACGAGGACTCCAGTATTACATTCTACGGTTCTTCCTTTATTGCCGGACATCAAGGTAACAAGATCGCAGAAGCGGGTCGTACCGATGAGGAAGTGCTTACTGCTGAATTTGATCTGGATGAGCTGGAAGTAGGACGGATTGAATGGGGCATTTTCCGTGACCGTCGTCCTGAACTGTACAATATGATTGCCACCTATGATGGTGATTTAAAAGTATAATCTGTATACGGATAGACAAGTCTCCCTTGACGTCAAGCTGAGGTGTTTCCTTTCATTGGACTCACCCGGCTTTTCGGGCAGGGGATTTTGGAGCGTGTACCCAACGATTTCAAAAGAACAGATCGGTAGGCGGTTCGGAATATTAGCATGATTTTTTTCACACAAAAGGGACATTCCTCACAGGTTTGTTCCTTTTTTATGTCTTAATCCAGTTAATCTATAGACTGAAACTATGATTCACTACATAAAATAGCATTAGAATTTATGAATTAGATGATATAAAATCAAACCATAAGGAATGATCGTACTCAATAATATCTCGAAATTCCCAAAAGTGAAAAAAATCACATATGAGAATGCTTTAATGGAAGCTTGAACATGAAATTTGTAAACTCGCAAGGAGGAAGAACAATGAACCACTATCCTGCTATCTTTGAACCTCTAACCATACGACGAATGACCTTGAAAAATCGGATTGTTATGCCCCCGATGGGAACTAACTTTGCTGCCATGGACGGAAGCTTTGTTCAGGATCATATTGACTATTACGTGCAACGGGCCAAAGGTGGTACCGGCTTGATAACAGTAGAAAATGTTTGTCTGGATTTCCCGATGGGTACGAACGGAACAACCCAGTTGCGTATGGATAACGATCAGTTTATTCCCGGACTATTTAGATTAACAGAAGCCCTGCACTCTTATGGAGCTTGTGTTTCTGTACAAATTAACCATGCGGGTGCTTCAGCTTATGCGGGACGACTGAACGGAGTTCAGCCTGTATCTTCTTCGAATATTCCTTCTAAAAAGGGCGGAGTGATTCCAAGACCTTTGCAAAAAGAAGAAATTTACGCCATTGTGCGCAAATACGGAGAAGCAGCGGGAAGAGCGCAACGAGCAGGATTTGACTGTGTTGAAATTCATGCGGGACACTCCTACTTGCTGAGTCAGTTTCTTTCGCCGATGTATAATAAACGCACGGATGAATTTGGCGGCAGCGCAGAAAACCGTACCCGTTTTGCCAGATTAGTCATTGATGAAATTCGTTCAGTGGTGGGCCCATTTTTCCCTATTTGCTTACGATTTAGCGCGGAAGAGTTCACAGAAGGTGGGAACACACTGGAAGATACACTCGAGTTATTGGAGTATCTTAATGATGAGGTAGATATTCTGAACGTTTCTGCTGCTCTGAATGATTCCATCCAGTTCCAGATTGACGGGATGAACTTGCCAGATGGTTGGCGCTCTTATATGGCCAAAGCAGTAAAAGAAAAATTCGGGAAGGTCACGATGACCTCAGGTAATATTCGGAGCCCACAGGTTGCGCAGGATATTTTGGAGAGAGGTGACGCTGATCTTCTGGCTATGGGTAGAGGCTTGATTGCAGAACCGAACTGGGTGCTTAAAGTGCAAAACGGCTACGAACATTTGCTTAGAAAATGTATCTCTTGCAACATTGGTTGTGCGGATCACCGTATCTCCAAAAGTAAACCGATTTGCTGTACGGTAAATCCGGATCTGTTCAAAGAAGCTGAATACCGGAAACAACGAGTTAAGAACAATTTTCAGGTTGTTGTTATTGGTGGTGGGACCGCTGGTATGGAAGCTGCATGTACGGCAGCCGAAGTAGGCTGTAAAGTAACCCTTTTTGAGGAAAAACTAGAGTTGGGCGGCTTGGCTCGTGATATTGCCCGCCTGCCAGACAAAACACGCATCAATGATTTCCCTGATTATCTGATTCAGCGCACCAAACAGTTAACCAATCTGAACATTGTAACAGGGACCCGAGCCGATTTGGCGATGATTAGTGCTCTGAATCCTGATATTATTGTCAATGCGACGGGGGCCACACCACTTCTTCCGCCCATTGCAGGTTTACATGAGCAACTCGGTAAACCAGGTACAAAAGTGTTCTCCATCTTTGATCTTTTGCACAACATGGAGAAATTCCAGGAATTTGAAGGTAAACGCATTGCTGTAGTTGGCGGCGGAGCCGTGGGACTGGATGTCGTCGAATATTATGCAGAGCGTGGAGCACAAGAGGTTTCTATTATTGAGATGATGCCGTTACTGGGTAAAGATCTGGATATGATTACTCGGATTTCCATGATGAAAATGGTAGAGGAGCGGGAAGTGAACGTCCATACGGAAACAGCATTGACAGAAGTGTGTAGCGACCGCTTCAAAGTAAAGCATGGAAAACAGGAGTTTGAGATTCCTTTTGATCTTGGATTCGTATGCTTGGGTATGCATTCACACAGTCCGCTGATGGACAGCTTGCTCCAATATGGTAAAGAACATCAAGTAGAAGTTATTAATATCGGGGATAGTAAACAAGCTCGTCGTATTATTGACGGCACACGTGAAGGTCGAAATATTCTGAAAACCATTCAACGGGTAGACGAATTTAAACATGAGTTTTCTTATTCTTACTGATTTGAAAATACAAGTGATGGGTTTTCACGATGGCAACTCAGTGAATATTGAGGTTGAAGAGACGGCTTGTCTTTTCAGCCTTTTTTATTTGAGGTTTTTCCGGGAAGAGGATTGATTCCTCTGTCATTACGAAGGTAAACTATGGAAAGCATATATAGTAAGTAAGGCTATCTTAACTTGGGGGGGGGATGAGCGTGAATCAACTCTTTAGTGAAATACCGGGTGCCAGCAGGTGGAGCCACGTGGAAGAAATTCATAGAGGCTGGTCCAGTGACAAGAAATATTATATTCAAACCACTGACGGTAGGGACTTGCTGCTAAGAATGGCGGATATGGTTCATTATGATAAAAAGAAGCGCGAGTTTGAAGCTGTAACAAAGCTGAACCACGTGGAGAATCTGTTCATGTCCCGGCCGCTTGAATTTGGGATTTGTCATGATGGTCAATCTGTATATTCCCTGTTCACCTGGATCGAAGGGAAAGATGCTGAAGAGATTATCCCTACGTTGACCGCAGCACAACAGTATCAACTCGGGGTTCAAGCAGGAGATGCATTGAAAAAAATGCATGAGATTCATGCGGAGCAAGATCGAGTCCCATGGGTTGAACATTATAATGGCAAAATAAACAGATATATTACAAACTATAAGTCATGCGGTATTCCCCTAAAGGGAGCAGATCAAGCCATAAGCTTTATTGAGCAAAATCGTCAGCTATTAGAAAATCGTCCCCAGACTTTTCAGCATGGGGATTATCATGTGGGCAATATGGTGGTTACCCCATCCGGTGAACTGGGTATCATCGATTTTAATAGAATGGATTATGGTGATCCTTGGGAGGAATTCAATAGAATTACCTGGTGTGCAGCGTTAAGTCCTTTATTCGCTTCGGGCCGTATCCACGGTTATTTTAATAACCATGTACCTGACTTATTTTTTAGATTAATGGCTCTGTATATTGCAAGCAATCAGCTTTCATCGGTTCACTGGGCCATTCCATTTGGCAAAAAAGAGGTGGACGATATGGTGCAACGAGCTGAAGAGGTTTTGGAAGCGTATGATTACTTTCAAACCTATATACCGAAATGGTATGTGCCCAGTTACCGCGACTTGTAAAAGCGAAGACCGCCCCTCCTGGGAGTGACGGTCTATTTTTTCTATTATTGTTTCTTAATCTTATACGTAAATTCCCAAACGGCTTGATGACCTGAGTAACGTCCACGGTTTTCAGTAACCGTCACTCTTAGCTTAACGGTAGAACCTTTGGCAGAAACAGAGGAGACCTTTACATTCTTGGTGGCTTCACCTTCATCAGGAATTTTGTCTTGTTCCTCGGCATACGCATACAGCTTAATGCTGCCCCCTGATTTGACCTTTACCTTTACGCTGTTGTCTTCACTAATGGATTGGCCCGCCACCTGGGCAGCAATGGCCCATTCGTTGCCTACGTGATCGTTGGATACCAAGGTTGCTTGTTGAAACGTAACGATATACGTTGATGTTGCTGAAGCTGCGAGCGCGTACGTTCCATTGAACATCAGGGATATTACTACCAATAAAATAGCCGATGCTTTCGTCCATACTCTATTCATTCGCCTGTCTCCTTCAGTTGGATATATTGAGGGAAATCCCTCTATTCTAATTATCGTTTGCATCAAACAAAATTGTTAATCGTTGGTAAAAAAAGAGTTTGACTTCTTATTGCATCACTTGTGATCTAATTTAACTATGACTTGAATTTATTTAGTAGAGAAAGGCAAGGGAAAATCTGATGAAAAAAATATACAGTGAACAAGAAATTATAGATATGACTATTAAGCTGCTTGAACAAACTTCAATATATGAAGAGCAGTATGAGCAATATGTAAGACGACCTTTCCGTACGGATTTTTATGATGATCTTAGTCCGTATGTGCAAGTAGGCAAGCGGGGGTATACGCTCCAGATGTATGAAAGAGGCATACAGATGCTGAACAAGCTTACGAAAGATGTAGAGGATGTGATTTATTGGATTATCGAAGATACGATTCACATCATTGCTCATCTAAATTTGCTTCGCAAATATAAAGTGGATAACATAAATACTCATTTAAAATATACCAAGGAGATCATGAAGGAGCTGACAACTGTAATGAACAAAGCCTTTTATGAAATTGGAGGAATCTATCAGGAATGGCATGAAGCAAATAGAAGAGGGGAGCTGGAGAACCCATTAAAGTAAAACATAAAACTTAAAGAAACAGTTGACAATCAGTGAGGTAAAATTTACAATTTGATATCAGTGATAATGATTATCAATATCACTAATTTTAAGTATGTTTTGCACTTACTATATTTCAAAGGAGATTTACAACATGCATCGTATGATGAATAAGAAGTTTCACATGATTTTATGTGCACTATTCGTAGTGATTTTCGTTATTTCAGGTTGCGGGAATGCTGGCAGTTCCTCTGATTCATCTGCTAAACCCGCGTCGTCCGTGAAGGAAGAGGCAAGCAGTGATTCTGATACGCGTACAGTCTCTACGGTAAAAGGAGACGTGAAGGTGCCCGCTAATCCTCAACGGGTAGTCGTGAACTGGTATGTTGGCGATGTATTTACACTAGGGATTAAGCCAGCCGCAGTCATGGGGTGGAAACAAGAAACGATGCCTTTTTACGATAAGTTTAACGACATTCCCAATATTGAAAAGTGGGAAACTGAGGAAATTATGAAGTATGATCCTGATCTCATCATTACATATGATACAAAGGATTATGATAAGTTGTCTAAAATTGCGCCTGTTCTTGTAATACCTGAGGATAAAATGACCTCTATAGAACGTTTGAAATTACTTGGTCAGGCCACAGGACATGAAGCAGAAGCAGACAAAGTGATTTCACTGTTTGAAAGCAAGCTGAGTCAGGCCAAAGAAAAACTAAATTCCGACATATTCAAGGACAAAACGTTTAGCATTTTCGAGGATTGGGGCAGTGGCTCTTACGGAATATATTATGAAACAGGCTCACGTGGAGGAACGTTGCTTTACAATTATCTGGGACTTCACAAACCGGAAAAGCTCAACACATTGGTTAAAAATTCCGGAGAGAGTCGGGGTTCTTTATCCTACGAGGTAGCTGCTGAATACTTTGGAGATTATGTCCTTTGGTTTAAGCAGGAAGGCAAGGAATCTGAATATGCGAAGACAAAAATCTGGAGCAGTATTCCAGCCGTTAAAAACGGACATATCATCGAAATTCCAGCGAAATATGCAGGACTGTTCTATTATTCGGACGTTGCTAGTATGACGGGACAGCTAGATTATATTATTAGCAAATTGCTGGAACAGACTAAGTAACGATGCATAATTGACCAACTAAGGGTGTAATCGATGTCTACTCACAAAGAACCAAATAAAAAAGGAATATTTCATTTTGTAAGCTACATGATCGTGGGCGTGTTCCTGCTCCTGCTGGTTACCGCAGCATCTATTACCTTTGGTGCTGCGGAAATGAGCCTGAAGCTGGCATGGGGTGCTATATTTCAGTTTGATCCCAACATTACAGAACATCAGATTATTCACACCTTGCGTTTTCCACGAACCGTGGCAGATATCATTGTAGGGTGCAGCTTGGCTGTGTGTGGGGCAATTATGCAGGGAACCACTCGTAATCCACTAGCGGATTCGGGACTCATTGGCATAAGTTCTGGCTCGACATTTGCTATTGCGTTATGTATGGCCTTTTTGCCTGGTCGCACCTACGGAGAAACCATGCTGTATTCTTGTCTAGGTGCAGCAATCACTACAGGCATTACGTATTACATCGCATCTATAGGCAAGCGAGGAATGACGCCTCAGCGACTGGTGCTGGCAGGAATGTCCATCTCCATGCTTTTTGGTGCGTTTAGTACGTTTATCGCTATTAAGTATGAGATTGGCCAAGCCCTTGATTACTGGTCTGCTGGTGGTACAGCCAGTGCCAAGTGGGGTGAATTAGCTTTCATTGCGCCACTGTTTGTAGTGGGTTTGATCTGTGCCATCGTGCTTTCTCCCTCGATTACGATTTTGAGCTTCGGGGAGGATGTGGCATCAGGCTTGGGTATTCGTGCAAACAGGATTAAGTTGTTTTCAACCTTAATTGTATTAATTCTAACGGGGTTATCGGTTATTGTGGTCGGCCCTGTTGGCTTCGTTGGTTTGATCGTGCCACACATTATGCGCCATCTGGTCGGAACGGATTATCGGTATATTATCCCGGCCTCAGCTTTGTATGGAGCAGTCTTTCTGTTGGCGGCGGATTTACTCGGACGTCTGATCAATCGTCCTCACGAAACACCCCTTGGCATTATTTTTGCCTTGGTGGGCGTACCCTATTTTCTCTACCTTGTGCGCAAGCAGAGGAGGGAGTTTAGTTGAAACTGTCCCGTAATACCAGGGGGATTAGCATTATTTTACTGTTAGTAGTGCTGACGCTGCTAGTGGCTGTACTTAGTATGAATGTTGGGAAAATGAACCTAACTCCACTCGAAGTTTTCAAGGTCATCATTGGCGAAGGAACGAGCAAACAGAACCTGATCGTGTTTGACTTTCGACTGCCACGTATTGTGCTTTCTATATTGGTAGGTATTGGCATGGGGATATCAGGCTGTATTATGCAAAGCTTGCTCAAAAACGACATGGCCAGTCCGGGAACACTCGGCATCAGCTCAGGCTCAGGGTTATTTGTACTTATGTATATTACGTTGTTCGCTAGTGAAGGATTGCTATCGCCTATTCTTCTTCCTGGGCTGGCTTTTGCAGGCGGCCTTACGGCAGCATTTTTGATTTTTATGTTTGCTTTCAGGCGGGGAAGAGACATCTCGCCTACAGGCTTAATTTTAACTGGTGTCGCTATGGGCAGTGGCTACAGCGCATTATCTCTGATGTTGACACTCCGGCTAGACAAGCAACAGTATGACTTTGCTTTGAGATGGCAGGCTGGAGACCTGTGGGGGGACGACTGGAGCTATATTATGGTGCTGCTCCCGTGGGTGCTTATCATCTGTATTTACGTTTTTTACAGGTCTAACACACTCAATACGTTGAATTTGGGGAATCAGACAGCATCGGGCCTCGGCGTAGCAATTAAAAGGGAGTTTATCGGCTTGACGATTGCTGCCGTTGCGCTTGCTTCTGGTAGCGTGGCACTTGGCGGAAATTTCTTTTTTGTAGGCATGGTCAGCCCCCATCTAGCGCGCAAGCTAGTAGGGCCCAATCATAAGCTATTGCTACCTACGACGGCATTAGTTGGTGCACTCGTCATTTTGATTGCTGACACACTTACTCGAACGATTAGTTTTGGGGCAGATATTCCAACCGGAATTATTATCACCATACTGGTCACCCCTTATTTCCTTTACTTACTGTCGAAAGCCAGTTAAATGCAGATAAATGAAAAGACGCTAACCCATGTCCATAGAAAAAATGGCTAGGTTAGTATCTTTTTTTGTTACTACTTAGGTCTCCTTGTGGAAAAACAATTCTTTCTCACATTCTGTTAGGATTTCCGGCCTTCGTGTTGAAGGGTGGGGATTGTAAATAAAGCCTAATCCTTGGCATAATTCAAACCAAAGTGATAAGCTTGGTCCAGCAGCATTTCAAAATGACCGGAATTTGAACTCAGGGTCTCATCTAAGAATTCAACCTTGGAATTGGAAACTCCGCAATAATCTGCAATTCCCACATTCAGCAAATGAGTAATCATTTTATCATAGTTACGCTTTTTCATCTGTTCCTTCGAAACTCCGGCCAAGCCAATCCACAAGACATGCTGATGATGCAGGTAATTCGAACCGTACGCAAACCCATTGTTCCATACACGGTCAATATAACCCTTCAGCATAGCTGGCAAATTCCACCACCAAAGAGGAAAAATAAATGCCAATGCATCATGCTCCTTCATCCGCCTCATTTCCATTTCTACTTCAGGGGAAAAGGACTGTTCCGCAACTGTCAAATCCGGTTCATCTACTCCTTTTAAAATAGGATCAAAACCAATCTCATGCAAATCCAATATCTCATAATCGTGGCCTGCATCGGCAAGACCCTGTACGAAACGATCAGCAACCTTAAAGGTCAAGGAATCTTTTCTCGGGTGTGAAACAACGGTTAATACTTTCATGCTTCTTCACTACCTTTCTCAATAGTTTACTTCTAGGAATGCTCAATGCTTGATGCTATTATATACAGTAGGAGAATAATCTGGAAGTACGCACTTTTAAGTTCTATAGGATGATACAGGTGCCATAGGAACATGGAAGTGCCCTAGGTAGATTCCCTAGAAACTGATCTGAGTAATGAATTGAAGTGATGGTTGTTCTGAGCAAACGAAGCCTTCTAAAGGAGGATTAAGAAATGACTGAACAGATAAAAAATAGGGTTCAAAAGAAGTATCAAGTTGGAGTGGAAGCGGCTTTAGAGGTGATGGGAGGGAAATGGAAGCCTTTGATTATCTACCATCTGATGACAGGACGGAAACGAACGTCTGAGTTTCGTCGGTTAATACCCGGCATTACACAAAAAATGCTGACTACTCAGCTCAGAGGCCTAGAAAAGGATGAGATCGTTACACGAAAGGTTTATAATGAAGTCCCTCCTAAAGTGGAGTATGAGTTAACGGACTACGGCTGGGGATTAAAACCCGCGCTAGACCATTTATGCTACTGGGGAGAGGATCACTTGGATAAGATCCATGGAGACAAATTCAAGGTCTTGGAAGAATTCTAAGGCTGCTGTATAGAGTAACTTCAAGCTAATATTAAGCCCTCACAAAGCATTCAGTCAGAATAGCTTGTGAGGGCTTAACTGTCGTAGGTTATATAACAGACTAACTGTCGGTCATTCCGTTATCATAGCTTAACTGCCATTCAATTCCGAACTTATCTTTAAGGCTACCGTAACATTTACTCCAAAATGTTTCTTGAAGTTCCATGCTTACGGTTCCTCCTTCTTTTAACTTATGAAAGTACGATCGAATTTTCTCTTCGTCCTTATTGACGATGGCGAGGCTGATGTTGTTTCCGGCTACGAAAGGCATACCAGGAAAAACGTCTGAGAACATGACATTACTACCATCAATTTGAAGCCGCGTATGCATGACCAAATTTTTGGCTTCTTCAGGGAGAGGATAATCGGGGTTGGGTGGTGCTTCACCGAACGTCATGATTTGTGGTTTCTCAGTCCCAAATGCCTCTGCGTAAAACTCCGCTGCTTCACGACAATTTCCATTAAAGTTAAGATAAACATCAACAGACATGTGTTTCACTCCTTCAAGAATCATTATTTACTTGCAAACAAACAAAAATACAACAAGATCCGTTTTGCGAAAGTATTTGCGGCTTAACATGTTCAATTTTTAAAAGAAATGGGCATGATGATCAAAGTAATGGTATGATAGCTTAGTTAAATCTGAACGACTAGTAATGGAGTGATCATATGGGTGGAAAAAGCAAGGGCGGCGGGACCGGCAGAGGTACAGGTAGTAAGGGCTGGACACGCTGGAACAAAACTGCGAAGCCAGTAAGGACAAAAAGCGCTTCTACAAGCGCACCGGGAAGCAAAGCGGCAGGTGGCACAAAAGGCGGCACTGCCAAACCAACAAGGAATAAAAGCGGCGGCAACAGTAGCAAATAAGCCGGGAAAGTATAAGTTGTCGTAAACGTCGAACATCTGATTAAGCAAGAACAATCAGGTGTTTTTTTAATTATTTTACTTAAACTCGCATATTATAATCAGAAGCAGGTGAATCGTGAGAATTAACAAGTACATCAGTGAGACAGGATTTTGCTCACGTCGGGAAACCAACAGGCTGATTGCAGCAGGGCGAATTACGATTAATGGAAATGTTTGTGAAGCGGGCGCAGAAGTAGAGCCACAGGATATCGTGCTGATTGATGGAGAAGCTATTCCGCTCAATTCCAGTGAACCTGTATATTTGGCTCTGAATAAGCCTATAGGCATTGTTTGTACCGCAGCGGAGCAAGTGGCTGGCAATATTATTAGTTATGTCAATTATCCTTCGCGGATTTTTGCCATCGGCAGGCTGGATAAAGCGTCAGAGGGACTCATTCTATTAACCAACGATGGAAGCATCGTCAATCAAATGATGCGTTCCGAACATGGTCATGAGAAGGAGTATGTAGTGACTGTAGACCAACCTGTTACAAACGAGTTTACGCAGGCCATGTCTTGTGGCGTTGAAATATTGAACGTCATTACCAAACCGTGCAAGGTTGATCGTACGAGCGAATACGAGTTCCGCATTATTTTGACGCAGGGTCTGAACTTGCAAATTCGCAGAATGTGCAAGGCCTTGGGGTACAGGGTGCTAAAGCTGGAACGTGTTCGAATTATGAATATTACCTTGGATCATCTGGAGCGTGGACAATGGAGACATCTTGAGAAGGCGGAACTGGAGCTACTTCTTGCTAAATTGCAATAATGAGTACAACAAAAGTTTATTTGAGAACAGTATGTTCATACAGCCAACGCAACTTTAGTGATACTTTTTACGTAATTTCAACGATACCTTACCCACCAGCCATAGCACAATAGGAAACACGATACCGAAAATCATGGCGTAAAAAGGCCATACTGAAAAAAACTTGATTAAAAATTGCATATTTGGCCAAATAGAATGAACCATTGCCAATGCGATTAGGATCAGAGGAACTAAGAGAGAGTTAGCGCTTCGAAGACGAAAAGCATCTGCAAGCCCTTGCGCTGAAACATATAAAAGCAGTGCGAGTCGGAAAAAAATGGTGACAAACCAGAACACTGCAACGAAAATTTCAAACCGTTGAAGAAACTCTCCGTTACTGATTGTTCGGTTAATAAAAAAAGTAGGAAATGTCAAATTAGATACAACACCTTCACTCATCACGGCGATTATTTGTAGAACCATGAAAAAATACATGCCGCCGCTAATCAAAGCACAAGTTATCACTGTCTTTCTCCACTTTTTTGGATCGGGGATGTGCTGTGCAAAAAAAAGATACAGAATTGCCTCAAGGTAGGGAAAGGCAAACAAATTGAACGAAGCGAGAACGATAGGGTTCAAACCATACTCTAAAATAGGGAGCACATTATTTGGTATCAGAAAGAAGGGTAACCCTGACCAACAGATACAGAACCAGAAGGAAAAAAAATAGGATTTCCGCACAACGGCCAATTACAGCAGGGCCTGATCGAACGGCAAAATAAATGACTATAAGCATGATGAAATATATCGCGTCGGAGGGAGTTTCCGGCATAATAGCTATCGTGATAAAGTCGCCCAGATTTCGAAGTGTCATAATGAACACAAGAAAGGGAAAGAAAAAAATGAAAACGATGCTGATCGTCCCGCCCAAGGGACCGAAGAGGCAACGGAGATGCTCTACGAAAGATTTCCCCTGCATTTGCCTAGCGATGGAGGCATATAAAGGTATCAATAACAGATGGAAACCTAAGGAGACTGGGATGGAGAGCCAGGCATCTTGTTTTGCGACAGCGGTAATTACCGCTGGGAGCACCAGATATGCGCTTCCTATTTGATACAATGCAAACCACAAAATAGCTTGTCGAACCGTCAAATTGGAGTTCATTCCAATACCCCCCCTTAAGATAATATTTCTGTAAGTAACCGACTTATTGGTTGAAATAGGATTTGAATGCCCTTCAGTGGAGTCGGCAGTTTAATGTTGGCGATCCGTAGGATAATCAATATAACGCCTATAATCAACAATATCGAGCTGAATACAATTTCACGCACATATTGTTTCTCCTTGAATTTTTTAAACTCATACAAAGATGTTAAAATGGAAGTTACGAGAATCACATAAAGCATTGCATTCACTCCTGATTGTGTATTCCCATATCGATTGGACTGGTAATGTCCCCGAACCGGACTAAACGATAATTGAGCTGAATATCCACTTTAAGCGTTTGAAATTTTTGTGGCCAATCCTCTTTCCATTTATGCCATTCACGTGGGAACTTGCGGTGAAAAGCTTCTCCAAACCCGAATATATCGGAACCGATTTGTTGTGCGTACGAAATGCCCTCCTTCAAAGATTGTTCCAGATGCTCTTTAGCTGATTCTTGAAGATCTCTAAATGTCTCTTCATTCTTAAGGTTGGCATTGCACGAGACCGTTCCGATATTGGATTCTGTATCCACAATAAGAGAAATGTGCGGCTCATGATCTATTATTTTTGGACGCATCTTTACTTTGGAACGGATTACTTCAACAACAAATTTTCCTTTGGAATTCGGACAATCGATGGAAGCTACGGTGCTGGAAACACGATTGGATATATAGGTAAAGGCTTTACTTTGTGAATCATCCATCCAATTGATAAGTCGGTCGCCCTTGAAAACACCAATTCCAGTAAAAAAGTATTTAACATGTTGGGGCGACTTTGTCACACTATCAATAGTTAGACCTTTTTCTAGGTTTGTCAGTCGAATACCGGTGAGAACCGGTTCAATGCCATCATCTGTGAAACTCTGTAAAATATCTTTCACATTGACCGCGGAAGTTGGAGCCCATGCTTTTTCAGAAAGCCTTAATGCCTTATACATATCCATTGCAGGCAAGACCTCGGTTGGAGTTACAAAAGTAACGGCCTCCTTTGCCGAGCTTCCTCTGACAACGGCCAAATAGAAATCAGGCCGAACTTCATGATCACGGAACAGAAAGTCCAGCGACTCCTTGATTCCTTTTTTTGCCGTTTTTTCATCAAAAATGACAAACTTTAAGTGAGACATATACATTTTTCGGGACGATTCCGTTGTTAATTTTCGAATAGCTTCAAATATGGTATCGGCGCGTTTGGAAAAAACGATCGTTGGCGTCCGTTCCATGGGGGAATTCTGAGACATTTTCGTTGGGTCAACCACTTGTAAACTGACTTCATATTGGTCATCAACTGCATCAATGCCCAGAGCCATCACGACGGAAATTGCGCTCAATTCCTTACTGTTCCAGCAACCCGTAAGAAACACCATTAGCCAGATGGACATAATCAGTAATAAAATGGTGGATCGATACGAGTTCATGATGGTCTACTCCTTTAGTTTTTGCGATGTTTTTTGTTAGTTCTATATGGAAAACGCAATATGGCGTCCCTCTGCTCAGACGATTTGTAATTGGCAAAGGGACTTAAATACGGTACACCGAATGAATGAAGCCCATTGAGATGCACAAAGAGCATGAGAATACCAACAGTCAATCCGTACACACCAAACATAGCGGCTATGCCTATGAAAGCGAAACGTAATATCCGGATTGGAATGGCAAAGGTGTACGAGGGAATGACAAAGCTCGAAATGGCAGTTATTGCAACAACAATGACCATAACAGCCGAAACGATGTTTGCTTCTACAGCAGCCTGGCCGATCACTATTGACCCGACAATAGAAACGGCTTGACCGACCGTCCGTGGCATACGAAGACCTGCCTCCCTCAGAATTTCAAAAACCACTTCCATGATCATCGCCTCAATAAATGCTGGAAACGGAACTCCTTCACGTTGCGCGGATAAGCTTAATAACAAAACTGTTGGAATCATATCCTGATGAAATGTCGTTAATGCGACATAAATGGCCGGAGCCAACATACAGATTGCCAGGCATATGTACCTTAATATTCGAATGATACTACTGTAAATAAAGGATTGATAATAATCTTCTGCGGATTGAAGAAAGTCTACAAACACCGCAGGTGCAAGGATGGCGAAGGGAGATCCATCCACAAATATCGCAATTTTCCCCTCCATAATTCCTGCTGCAATAGAGTCTGGGCGATCAGAATTATAAAAGATCGGAAATATCGTGAGTTGTTTATTTTCTTGGAGACATTCTTCCAAATATTCGCTTTCAAGCACACCTTCTACATGCATGTTCTTTAACTTGGATATCATGTCCTGCACCTTTTTTGGGTCAGCGACCCCATGCAAATACATGACCGATATATCGGTCTTGGTTTTTTCGCCAACTTTTATGGTAGTTAGACGTACTCTTGTATCCTTCACCCTTCGACGAACCATAGTCGTATTCGTACGTAAAGTTTCTGTAAACGACTCTTGCGGACCTCTGACCACAGGCTGTGTCTTCGAATCTGTAATACTGCGTTCTTCCCATCCAGGCAAAGAAATGATCAATCCTTCATCCATATCGTCCAGGAGTAGGAGAAGACCACCTGAGAGGATCTGTTCCAAAGCATCTTCAAAGTTTTGAGCAAAGCTTGCTTCACCAATGTCCAAAATTGCGTTTTTCAATAACGGTAAAGTGATCTCGTCAGAGGAGACACGATCATGCAACGGACGGATCACATTGTCCTGTACCTTTTGCATGTCAGTCATTCCGTCCAAATAAAAAAGTGCGGCGTGTTTATGGCCAGCTGTGATTTCACGAACAATAAAATCCGAACTGTTTCCCATGAAGTCACAAATGAGATCGATATTCCGGCATAATTGTCTTGAAAATTTGGTATGTAACTTCATTTTCACCCTCCTCAGATACGTAGTATTAACAATAATCCAAAATAATACCACAATAATCCATAAATGCGTTTGTTGTCGGTAAGGTCAATGACATCTTAACGGTGGAGGATTCGGGCTAAGTAATTTTTAAAAGACAGCTGCGGATAACAAGAAACTCTTGGATAAAGGGAATTTTGATATAGCAAACAGCGTGAAAGAAACCAATTGTGTGAGATATTTATTCAGCAGTTGCAGAATGTGGCTTAGTTGACTTAACCCATTTAAATAAACACTTTAAAAGTGTATATAGAACAACAGCATTTGAATATATGTCCCATTTAAATTGAGGAGGAGGGCATTGAATCCGTTTATATTAGAGTCCATTCAAGCTTAAACTGTTGATGTGAAAAATAAACGTTTTCCTGAAGAAAAACATACATTTACGATAAAGAAGAGGAACTGAAAGTACTTTATGGAGGTAAGTGATGAAGATAATTCGCATTCATTTCTAAATTATTTTTCGATTACTGTAAACACAGACTAATATTCTGTGTTTTTTTGTTTTATATATCATTGAGGGGAGGAATTCTACATGAACGAACAACTCATAAAAAGCGATGGAATAGTAATTTGTACTGACAGTTTTGGAAAGCAAGTTAACCCGGCAATATTACTGATTATGGGGGCTCAATCCTCATTGGTCTGGTGGGAGGAAGAATTCTGCCAGCGTTTAGCAGAGACAGGTCGCTTTGTCGTTCGCTACGATAACCGAGATGTTGGACGTTCTACAACCTATGAACCTGGGCAACAGGACTATACTTTCGAAGACATGGCAGATGATGCTATTCGAGTATTGGATGCGTATAAGATTGAGCAAGCGCATATTGTGGGCATGTCCATGGGCGGCATGCTGACTCAAATGATAGCTCTGCGACATCCAGGCAGAGTTCTAACCGTTACCCTCGTATCAACGTCCAATTTTGCTCCCGATCTTCCACCGATGGAGGAAAAGGTTATGGACTATTTCTCGAATATGGGAGCAATAGATTGGACGAACGAACAATCGGTGGTCGATTTTGTGATAGGTAGATCAAGAATTCTAGTAGGTTCAAAACACGCTTTCGATGAAAAAAAAGTTTATAAATTAGCAAAAGAAGAATGGAAAAGAAGCAACAATATAGCCAGCATGAACAATCACGCAATGCTGTCAGGTGGAGAATCCTATCTGGCTAGGACAAGGGAAATAACCGTCCCTGCTCTGGTTATACACGGTACTGAAGATCCGATTATCCCTTATGAACACGGAATAAATCTTGCTAACGAAATTCCGGGTGCGGTTTTACTTACATTGGAAGGAACTGGACATGAACTTCACTACGACGATTGGGATTTAATAATCGATTCTATTTCAAATCACACTTCGATACCCAATTAAGTCAAACTGATGTGTAGGATAGGCTGAATAAAGCCGTTGTTGAGAGAAGCAATCTTCCTGAATAAAAAGGCAATCTCCTTTTTTAGGAGGATTGCCTTTTCTATTTGTATGCCCTTATTTCATGAAAACTGAGCCAGTCTCAGGCACAAGTATCCCAAAGCTCCATCAATTTAGTTATGGCTGCATCAATGTTGTCTATGGAAACACCATCTCTGGCTTCTGTAGATATACCTTCCAGGAAGGTAACGAATAGTGTGGTTAACATGCTAACATTTGTGGATTCTTGAAGTTCTCCGTTCTTGGTAGCTCGCTCAATACGAGCATGGAACTTGTTCCTAGTCACTGCTCTTTGCCTGGTCAATAGTTCTCGAATATGAGTGTTTTCCGGCGAACAAGTATTTGCAGAGAATATGACTAAACAACCCAAGGGATGGGTCTGCTCAGTCTGCATGATTGCTGAACTTCTTAAGGCTAATTCAATAGCTGTGCGCGATGAAAGTGAATAGTTTGTAAGGCTTGTCGATACTTGTCCGTATGTAGCCAAATACTGGTCCAGCGCTTCTTTGAATAATGCGTCTTTTGATTCAAAAGCTGCATAAAAGCTGGCTGAGGAGATGCCGCCCATCGCCTTTTTGAGCTGAGCTAAAGAGGTTGATTCAAATCCATGCTCCCAAAACAACATCATAGCTTGGGAGATCGCTTCGTCGCGACTGAATTTACGTGGTCTTCCGGTTCTAACCATGGAGTCGCCTCCTTTTATCTTGTACTTATATACTAATCGATCCAAAAGTAATTGACAAGACCGAGAGGCATCTTTAAAATATGGAATGATTGATCCATAATTGAAATAAAAGGAGGGCAAATCATTGGTATATGTGCTTGATTTTTCGCTTGAACTTGTTTTGAAATCGATATTAAGGAGCTGCGCTAATGTCCAGCAATAATTCTTCTACTACTGCAAAGATTGCTTCTTCCGTCTCATCTGAGCGCTTTCCCTGGCTTGGCCTGCTCGCTTTGGCTATGACAGGATTCATCTGTATTATGACGGAAACGATTCCGGCTGGTTTGCTTCCGCAAATAAGCAAGGGACTTTATATTTCAGACGCAATGGCTGGTCAACTGGTCACTGTCTATGCCATCGGTTCTTTAGTGGCTGCCATCCCTGTAGCTATAGTTACCCGCCAATGGCGGAGGCGTCCGCTGTTACTTCTGGCTATCTGCGGGTTTCTGGTTTTTAACAGTGTCACCGCAATTTCCTCTAGCTACATACTGACGCTGGCTGCCCGTCTGCTGGCAGGAGTTTCGGCTGGAGTTCTATGGGGGATGATCGGCGGTTACGCTCTCCGCATGGTCTCTGCTACATTGAAAGGGAGGGGGATGGCGGTTGCCATGGTTGGAACGCCCATCGCCTTGGCTATTGGTGTCCCGGCGGGAACGTTTCTGGGGAACCTTATGGGTTGGCGTTCTGTTTTTGGAATCATGTCGCTACTGACTGTTATACTGATCGCGTGGGTGCTTTGGAAGGTGCCTGACTATCCGGGACAATCCTCCGATAAGCAAGCTTCGATCTATGCAGTCTTCCTTACACCGGGGATTCGGCCCATACTATTGGTTGTACTGACCTGGATGACAGCACATAATATTCTTTACACTTATATTGCTCCATTTCTTGCGGCCAATGGGATAGGGGAGAGAGTGGGTCTGGCGCTGGCTTTCTTTGGCATTGCTGCTCTTGTAGGTATATGGATAACTGGCGTATTCATCGACCGTTGGCTGCGTAAGCTTGTCCTTATTAGTCTTATTTCCTTCGTCTTAATTTCTATTGCCATGAGCTTTAGCAACTCCAATGTCCTTATAATCTATATCATTGTTACGGTATGGGGTTTAACCTTCGGCGGCGCAGCAACGCTATTGCAAACGGCGCTTGCTCAGGCTGCAGGGGAGAGCAAAGTGGATATGGTGATGCCGATTAACACGACCGTATGGAATCTGGCTATCGCTGGCGGCGGGATGACTGGGGGTATTTTGCTTGAAACTTTTGGTGCGGGATCATTTTCATGGGCATTATTCATACTCTTATTCCTTGCGCTTCTCGTGGCTTGGGGTGGCAAAAAGTATTCGTTCCCTCCACAGTAATCTGGTAATTAGTGAGGCTTTTTTAAAAAAATTCGCTTGTTATGGCTTCTAACATTAATGAGTAGAAGATATGAAGTCCTGCTTATTTTCCACGAAGGGCTGAATTCGTCCAGCACTTACTCATAGGCAACCGGACCGAATCCGGCCACCTATACAGTATTATCCTCGATGTGGACGTGATTCTTTTTCACTGCGTTCATAATCGGTGTAAATCCTCTGGTCACATTTCAGATACTCGGCATTAGTCCTCAATTACTTTAGTGAAATCTTCGCTAAAAATCAGTATTGATTTTTTACTGAGATATCCTTGTTTTTGAGGAACAAAATGCACTCAGTGTTCGAACTCAAAACCTTATCTATATCATGAAGGAGAAGATGAATATGAGTATCTTAGAGGATTTATATTACGGAAAATGGTACCCAAGCGAACGAACCAAACCTAAAAACCCTGAGCTTGAGCTAGTCCATCAGAAAATATCCGCTTCTATGAAAGCACTAAAAGCAAGACTGTCGGAACAAGATTACGAATTAATTGAAGAACTATCTGATTTAAATGATGTTTTGCTTTCTATATTATCCGCCTCAGATTATATTTCTGGATACAAAGCTGGTGCTTTGACGATGGTTGAAATATTTGATAGAAAAATCATTTAAATTTTGATAGATCCTACTACTTTAAAGTTAAAAAATGTATAGTTAAAAGGCTTTACAATATGATTAAGGGGCACCAACGTTAATAATTTATAAGTCAGAGGTCGTAGGTATTAAGTCTTCTAATTCATATAACAATTAGTAATAAAGATGGTTTTCCATAAATTTGAATAATGTTATTATGTCTTAATGAACTCAACCGAGGTAAATTATGACAACAATTAAAGTGACACCTGAACAACTTATAACTGTCTCTAAGAAATTTGAGCTTGCGCAGCAAACGGCGATGCAAATGAATAGTCAGTTATCGCAGCAAATTTCGTTTATGGAACGATTTTGGGAGGGGATAACAAAGGAGCAATTCTATTATAGATTCCAAACATCTCAGAAGAATATGGCTGACTTTGTTACACTAACAGATTCGATTGCTAGAGAACTACGGCAGCATGCAAATAAGTTTAGATTAACAGATATGATGGAGGATGGGAATCTAGACCCAGGTTGCTTGCCACCTCCACCGAATACTTGCACAGTTCCTGTTGCAGATACACGAAATGCGCTCCAGAAATCGGCGGATAGCTTAACGGAGCTTGGGCAGGATTTTGTAGCAGCTAATTCAGAACGATATGAGAAAAAATTTGATTCAGTCTGGAGCTTCCTGGATTATATGTCGTACGGCATTCCGAAGGGAATGTATCAAGGGTACATGGAACGGGCAGCTAAACAAAACGATTCATGGAATGACATGCTCAATTTCGGTACATTTGGAGTATCGGGCATGATTCAGGGAGCATTTAATCCCACAAATGCATGGTCAAAAGAACATATGGCAAATTTGATTGGTACAGCTGGTTTGATGATAGGTTCTACGACAACCAAAGCGCTGATTAAGCCCAAAAATATTTTGGAAGGGTCTGTAAAGTTTGAATCGACTCAGAGTAAAGCCAATATTTTAAAAGAAAGCGAACAGCGCTCTTCTAATATAAAATCAGACGATTTTAATTATGCTGAAACTGGTGCTCGTAATATTTCTCCAGAGCAATTTTTTAGAGAAGAAGCTATTGCAGAAGAGTTGTATGAAAAATTTAGGAATTTAGGAAATCAAGACGTGGAAGCCATTTCTAAAAATACTGGTTTCTCAGAAAATAGAATTCAAAGAATCAAAGACCATGTTTTTAACGATACCCACATTAAAGATCATGGAATCGGGAGATTTGACCCAGACTTTGAGTTATCACAAGCGTGGGAGAGATTAATGGATGGGAAGTATGTGGATTCTGATGTACAATTACTACATCATGAGCTTTTTGAATCGAGATTTGAAGGCATATTCCATACGAATTACAGAACAGCACATGATAAAACTATAGAATCTGGAAGACCATGGAATTGGGAAAAGATTTATGAGGAGTGAGAATAATGGCCGTATATATAATCATGTTAAAAGATTACGAAGATGAGGAAAGAGTTGTATATAGTTATGGACCGAGTGAAGATGTAATGGGGAAAATAGAATATGACAAAAAAAATGAGGTTATAAATCAAATTTCACCGATAGTTTCAGAGAATTATGCTGACGAATTTTTCTTTAAGAGAGCGGGACGAAGGTTGGCAAGGATGATTATTAAAGAGAATGGAAACTTCGTAGAAAAAACTACTATTGAATCGTAAGTGAAATATATAAACTATTTACAAGAATCGTAGAAACAAATGGCGATGCCATTTTAGTTTTTTAAAGTAGCTCTCACATTAGGAGTTACTTTTTTTATTACAAGAGGTGCAGTACGAGGCTTGGGAAATACGTGTAGACAGAAGGCTTTCTTTATAGATGAGAAAGTTTGCTAGTGAAATCGAAGATATTGTAAATAAATTCTATTTAAGGGAATTACATCTAATTCAGATTATGTTAACAATCAATAATATTAAGGGGAGTACGTAAAGGGGATTTTGAGAATGGAAGCATTTATTTTACTTTATAAAGAACAGTATGATGAGACTGTGGTTGTGTATAGATAAGGTCCAAAAAAGGATTCATGAGAGAAAATCCAATTGAATAAAGATACTAAGTTATTTTCTGAGTTTGAGCCTATACAAGATTCAAATCATTCAAACACATTTTTATTTTGACAGAGCAGCACAACAAATGGCTCGATGCTTCATTAAAGAAGGGGAGTATTTCCTGATAAAATGACAATTGGATCATAACTAAACTATAATACAATGATTATAACCAGAGCTTTCTCCTTAATTTACTGGAGTGAGCTTTTAGCTTAGTTAGCCAATTACGAAGACTAATGTAATATTTTTTTTCGAAAATGGCTCTTAAGTATTAGGCAAAAAGATCAGGTAACATCGACCAATAGTTCATTTGTATGATACTATAAGTACATAAAGTCAAAATAAGGAAGAAAATTCTTTAATTGTATCTTATTACATTTGATTAGTTTGAGGTGAACTCATGCAAGCTAATAGAAAAAGTATGAATGAAAATGATAATATGATCCTTTTTTCTGAGGTAGAAGGTATGTGCCCTTTCTGTTCTAAAAGCTTACTATATGTGAAAAATGGAATTAGGAGGAAGATATTTGAAGCTGCTCCTATTTACCCATTAAATCCAACAAAAGAAGAATCCTTATTGTTAAAAAACGTAGAGAAATTATCTCAAAATGTAAACGATTTGAATAATTTGATTGCCTTATGTCGTGATTGTCATAAAAAATTTGATTCCCCACGAACTATAGAAGAATATAAAAAATTACTCATCATAAATAAGGAGATTATTAGAAGAAATGAGAGGAGAGCAGACTATCATAGTTATCAAATTGAGGCAGAAATTAAAATAATACTAAATAAACTTGTGGAAAACGAAAATGAATTATCTCCTCAGATTCTAAATTTAGATGCATTGAAAGTTGATGAAAAGGCGAATATAACTCTGAATAGACTTACAAAGAGACGAATTAAAAGTGATGTCGCGGACTACTATTTCTTTGTGAAGGAACAATTTATAATGCTGGACAAAGAATGTCAATATTCCTTTGATACAATTGCTTCTCAAGTAAATACATTTTACCTAAAATTGAAGAAAAATAAACATACACAAGAAGAGATTTATAATCATATGGCTGAATGGTTAAGTAAAAAGACAGAGAATAGTTCTCTAGAAGCATGTAAAATTATAGTCTCTTTTTTCATACAAAATTGCGAGGTGTTTTCGTGATTATACCAAATAAAGTTATAAACTATAATGATTCGATTATAAATAAAATGTTAGTGCTACTAACCGAACTTTCTCAATCTAATTTCCAAATTAAAGAATTATACTTTAGTACTCAAAATTCTTTTGAAGAGATTAATGAATTTATATATTCTTGGAAAACTTTATATTGAAGAACGATAAAGGGGCAACGTTAAAATGGGGAAAATAATGGATGTTAGTTTAACTTTTGAGTCAAAAGATGAAGGTACAATTATAGTAGGAACAAACAAAGGATTAGATCATTTAACCTACCCAGAAATAAAAAAAATGATAGGTAATAAAATTCTTATTAAATATGCAAATCAAAATGAAATGGTATTAAGCGTTAGCTCTGTTCAAATTTCAACTTCAATGGCTGAAAAGAAGAATATTGGAATACGCATTGGTAAGTTAGCATCTCCTGATCTTGTTCAAGTGGGGGCAAGTATTTACAGTTTGGAACATTAATTAATATCTGTTTAAAGGAGGAATAAAATGAATATAGTAAAAAAAATAGAAGAAGGAAAATGTTCAATACAGGAGTTAGAAAATTTGCTGGATGAAAAGAACCCCATAGTTTTATATCATGCATTGACCCATATCGGAAAAGAAGGCATTCGTACAGAGGAAATTATAAAAAAGTTAAGTGAATTGTCTTCAAAAAGGGAACCTCAAGATAAGATGATAGGTCATTATAAAGTAGGAGACTTAGCAATAGCTACTATGATAAAACTTGGAGAAAAAGAAGATGAGATAACTGGGTTTAAGATATTAGATGAATTTGAAAAAAAGATGGTTTTCCGTTTATTTGAAGAAATCGAATGGTAATGCCTCCTGTTCGTTTGAATGAATGCACTTAATTCAAAACTTATTTCACCTCGAACCATGAGGAGAAATAAGTTTTTTTCATATCTAATGGAGGTGAACCAAATGAATAGAATACTTATTCAAGCTGTAGAGCGTTTGTATTCAATTCATTTTGAAAGTTTAGTCAAGTCCAAAATTCGCCGAAAACGTCGCTCTAGGAGAAACTACTTAGCTGCTGAGTGTGTAGAGTAAAAGCCTAACCAAAAATGGGTAACGGATATTACGCAATATCGAGTGGGCGAACGCTGGTGGTATCTTTCTGCGATAAGGACTTGCCAAAGCTTTGCAAGGCAAAAGACGTGACCGGGCTGATCGTTCATAACGACTAGGGATTCCAGATACAAAATAACAATTGTTTATTTAATGTATTAAATTTCCAAAGGGTTATTGTCACCATGTTGACGATAATACAAAATGCTGTTATTGTAATTATAGTCAGTATGGTGACAATAAAAAGAAAAGGATATATTTATGGAATATTCTAAAGCGCTTAGAGAGTTATATATAATGCAACAAACTTACGCTACTTTTTTTTCCGTTACTAATAAGTTGCAAATACAAGGCGACAACTATTTTGAGAAATTAACATCACGACAGTACATGATCATGCTGGCAATAGCTCATTTGCCAGAGGATGAAACGACACTTGTTAATATTGCAAGAAAGTTAGAAACAAGCAAACAAAGTGCACAAAAGCTTGTAGTCAATTTAGAGAATAAAGGATACTTGATTACGACACCAAGCAAACGGGACAAACGTGCCATTAACGTGGAAATCACGGAATTAGGGAAAAGAGTCATGCTGGAATGTGGTGAGAAAGCAATATGCCTAATGGCAGATATTTTTAATGAATTCACAACTGAAGAATTAGAAGTGTTATGGAGTTTATTGAAAAGAATATATGGTACTCACAACGAAGAGTACGTTGGTTTTGAGGAAGACGTAAATTATAAATTTGAAGACCTGGAAGGGTTTCAAGGAGCACAAATTCGAGCTTTAGATAGTTTTATTTTGCGGAGAAAACATTTTAAATGATGGAATTGAAAATAGGCACTATTTCCATTCAAGTTCTATATTTTCTTTGGAGGCTACGAGATGAAATTACAAGTACAACCAAGAGTTGCACTTATTGATGAAAAAATCAATTTTTGTGTCACAGGGTTACCACCAGAGGGCAAAATGAAAATAACTGCAACCATGCATTTTCCATGGGCAGTAAGTGAAAAGTATCAATCATTTGCTTGGTTTACTGCCGATTCAAATGGCAGTGTTGATTTATCAAAACACAAACCTGATTCTGGAACTTATGATTATATAGATAGTATGGGGCTTATTACTTCTTTACAAAAGATTAATAGTGAGGGAGGGAATATCGCTCTTAATATTTCAATAGATGATAGTGTATTTATTGATATAGTATGTGAAAATAGACAAGATCGAGAATGTATAAGACTAGAGAGTATGTTCAAGTTACCGGAAGTGAAAAGACAACAGATCACTGATGAATTTATGGGAGAGTTATTTTATTCTGAAAACTCAAATAATAAAACGATTGTAGTATTGGGTGGATCTGATGGTGAACGAAGTGGTCTTTCGCTTTTGTCAGGACCATTGGCATCTAGAGGTTTTAATGTTTTAACCGTTGGATATTTCAATGAAAAGGGATTGCCTAAAAAACTAGAGGAAATTCCCCTTGAATATTTTGAAAAGGTGTTCTCTTGGCTTAAAAAAAATCCATTAACACGTGCTAATGAAATATATGTACATGGTACATCTAAAGGCGGAGAATTGGCGTTACTTTTGGCAGCGCGATATAATTTCATTTCTAAAGTTGTGGCTTCTGCACCCCATGCATATTGTTTTCAAGCGTTGGATGGTTTGATGAGTGGTAAAAATGTTTCATCATGGTCATATGAAGGGAGATCATTACCATTTATACCCGTTGATAATGATATTTTTTACGACCATCAGCGTCATTGCTTAGAAAAGAATATACCTTTTGGTTTTACTACTACATATAAAAAAAGTGTGGAAAGGGCAAGAAATAAAGAGGAGGCTCGAATAAAAATAGAGAATGCAAATGCAAATTTATTGCTAATTTCAGGCCATCAAGATAATATTTGGAATACTCACGAGGCATGTGTAGAAATAATGAGTATTTTGAAAAAAAACAATTATAAATACAAATACAATCTTCTAGACTATAAGGATTTAGGTCACTCATTACCATTACCGTTTATTATACCTTTAAGCGAAACATTGAACTTAAAAATGGGTGGAGGCGTTTTTACTTGTGGTGGTACTTTAAAAGGAAATTCTTTTGGTCAATCAGATTCTTGGCAGAAAACAATAGAATTTTTTATGAATTAGGGCGTGTCTTCAAACTCAGGCAAGCCAAACCATAATGGTTGCCAAGGCAAAAAAAGACTTGAATGTACACGCTAATTTATCATAGTGAGTTGCCAGACGACGATAAATTCTTTACTTTATTAAAGAAGCATTCCACCAAATAACGTTTTTTTTGTAAACGTCCTGATCATATTTTAGGGTGACTCGGCGATTTTTCTTTCCGGGAATCACTGAATAGCCTGTTGTTCCTTCAAAAACATGCGAATGACATGGATATCTTACACGCGGTCGTCAAACACTTGGGATGAACATTCCGGGATTATTCGTTTTAGGCTCCATGTTTTCGACAAACAGTAATGATGGAAGGAGATAAAGGAGTAAACGGTGTTTTATCCCAGTCGGAATATTGATTTTCAATACAAAAGCCGCGGCTCGTTAATAAACGCTGAAGCGTGTCATTATCAGTAAAGCGACATGCAATTCGAGAAATTGTTTTCTCCGATCCCCAATCACGGAATGTGACCCAGTGCATGATCTGGTTACTTGAATCATACGACTGTGTCCCAGATATCTTGACTTTAATTCCATCTTTATCGATAAAATTTCCCCAGATGCTTTCCTCTTGGTTGGATAAATCGGTCCCCAAGGGGTTTCGTGTTTCAAAAACAAATATCCCATTTGATTCTAGGTGCCTGTAAACGGTTTCGAGTAAGGCTCGTTGATCCTCATCGCTCAAAAATGCCTGGAATGCATTTCCTGTCAAATAAATCATGGAAAAACGCTTTTCGGAATCGAATGTACGAGCATCAGCTTCAATAAAATCCACAGGCAAACCTTGAGCTTTAACCCGCGCATATTCAAGCATCGATGAAGAAATATCAACACCTGTTATATGTATCCCCGATTTTGATAAATGAATGGTTGTCAATCCTGTACCACATGCAAGTTCCAGAACCTCGCCTGGGTTCAATCTAGCCATATCAAGATAGAAATTGTATTTATTAGTCTCACCGCCAAATTCAAGATCATAATTAATCGGGTCTCGATACTCTTCAAGATTATCGTGATTTATCAATATGAATCATCCCTTCACTACACTACAGATTTCTTTAAATCATCCTTCATTATACCATCCATTCTCAGTTTTGCTATATATGGAAACCATGTTGATGTTTTATAAAAAAAAGGACTGACGCGCCAGCACTTTTAAAACAAAAAAAGCCGCTAATTTAGCGGATCTGATGAGGCAATATCTTTTTACTGGACGAGAGCGTGTCTTTAAACCTAATTTAACATCACTTGAAGGAATTACACTACTAAGAGATACCATAACCCGTTTAAAAAATGCTGATTTGCATATACGTGATATTAAGAGAGAACTTTATATTGAAGAACGATAAAGGGGCAACGTTAAAATGGGAAAAATAATGGATGTTAGTTTAACTTTTGAGTCAAAAGATGAAGGTACAATTAAAGTAGGAACAAACAAAGGATTAGATCATTTAACCTACCCAGAAATAAAAAAATTATAGGTGATAATAGTAAAAAAAATTGAAGATGGAAAATGTTGAATAGATGAGTTAGAAAATTTGCTAGAAGAAAAGAACCCCATAGTTTTATATCAAGCAATGACACATATCGGAAAAGAAGGCATTCGTACAGAGGTAATATTTAAAAAATTAAATGGATTATCTTTAAAAAGGGAACATCAAGGTAAGCTGTTAGGCCATTATAAGTTGGGAGACTTAGCAATAGCTACTATGATAAAACTTGGAGAAAATGAAGATGAAATATCTGGTTTTAAAATTTTAGATAAATTTGAAAAAAAGATGCGTTTCCGTCTTTTTGAAGAAGTCGATTGGTAAGTCTCCTGTTCATCTGGATAAATGTACTCAGTTAAAAACTTATTTCACCTCGAACGCTGAGGAGAAATAAGTTTTTTTATATCTAAATGGGCGACTAAAAGAAAAGGATCGGGCATTAATGAGAGGGGATAAATGTTATTTATAGATTGAAGTTTGAATTGTAAGATAACTCATGATTGATGGCTATTCTGGATAGAACTAGTCGCATAAAATGGCATGAATATAAGCTTCGCAACACCCTGGAATTATTAGCATACTCCACAAGTTGCAAAGCTGTCGCACTTGTTCCAAAGTGGCGTTTATGGTATTATATTCCTGGATATCATTTCCCCGACTGCGTAGCCTAAAATTCGCTTCCACGCTTACCAACGACATAATATTCCTTTGTAATTATGTAAAAGCTTTCAAGTTCAACTCTAAAGTTAAAGTTTTCAATCGGTACGTGAAATGATAAAGAAGGGAGGGGAATTTGGAGATTGACATTTGAGCACAAACAGCTCGAATGCACCATCTTGCATGAAGACGACTGTTATGGCTTGCCATCGGTGAATTAAGGCGCTGATATCCAAAAGAATGCCTGGAACCCGTGCAACGCAGTTTGCTGTATGTACCGTAACCGTAACCAAGGTAATTATAAAAAGCCATTAACTGAAATTTATTGGGCGAAAATAAAAATGATGAACTGCCTAATTCGGCTTGATTCGAGTCTCCATCCAGAAAAATGAAAGCGGTTACAAATTTAGAAGGGAGGCTATAACATCTGCTGAAAATGATACAAGTCCAAGTTTCGGAGCACCAACCTTCAAATAGGATACAAAATTACTAATTAAATCTATGCATAGGCAATTTGTAAACTTTTAATAGACATGATATATAAAAATGGAGGTAATATGTTTATGATTAAAAAATTTTCGGTGTTTTTATTAGCTTTTACATTATTGCTGAGTTGTTTACCAATGGTACCTGTACATGCTGCTAACAATGCAATTGCAAAGCTTCCAGGGAATTCAAATCCTCTTATGGACCATAAATTGGGGGCGGATCCCTATGCGTTGGTCTATGATGGAAGGGTTTATATCTATATGTCAAGTGATGCATATGTATATAACAGTAATGGAACGGTGAAAGAGAATGATTTTAGTGAACTAAATAAAATATTCGTCATATCTTCTGCTGACATGGTGAACTGGACAGACCACGGTGCAATTCCGGTCGCAGGATACAATAACAAAAATAATGGAAAAGGTATTGCAAAATGGGCATCACTCTCATGGGCACCGGCCGTTGCACATAAAAAAATAAATGGTAAGGATAAATTCTTCCTTTATTTTGCAAATGGTGCCTCAGGTATTGGTGTGCTAACTGCAGACACTCCGATAGGACCATGGACAGACCCACTCGGAAAGGCTCTTGTTACACACGGTACAACTGGAATGTCTGGAGTTACATGGCTTTTTGACCCGGCAGTATTGGTGGATGATGATGGTACAGGATATCTGTATGTTGGTGGAGGTATACCCAATACTTCGGACCCAGCTTCAATTGCAAATCCTAAAACAGCCAGAGTTTTAAAACTGGGCGCTGATATGACTAGTATTATTGGAAGTGCAGTAACCATTGATGCTCCTTACATGTTTGAAGACTCAGGAATTCATAAGTATAACGGCAAATATTATTACTCATATTGTATCAATTTCTCCGGTACACACCCGTCAAATTACCCAGCAGGTGAAATAGGCTACATGGTGAGCAGCAGTCCTATGGGACCCTTTACTTATACAGGACATTTCCTGAAAAATCCACAAGCATTTTTCGGAGTTGGTGGAAATAACCATCATTCGGTGTTTAACTTTAATAACCAATGGTATGTAGTGTACCATTCCCAAACTGTCAGCAAGGCTCTGTTGGGAGAAGGGAAAGGATATCGTTCTCCTAATATTAACAAGCTTATCCATAATACGAATGTAACGATACAAGAGGTTCAGGGAAATATGGCAGGCGTGCCTCAGATAGCCAATCTTAATCCATACAATAGGATTGAGGCTGAAACAATCGGGTGGAATGCAGGGATTACAACCGAGGCGAGTCAAGCATCAGGCGGACCGACAAATAATCTTAATGTGACAAACGTACACAATGGAGATTGGATCGCTGTAGGAAATGCCGACTTTGGTAGCGGTGGGGCCAAGACGTTTAAAGCAAACATAGCCTCCAATGCAGGCGGTAAAATAGAAATACGTCTTGACAGTGCAACGGGTCCTCTGGTTGGAACTCTTAATGTCAGTTCTACTGGAGGAACACAGACCTGGAAGGAAGTCGAAACCACTGTAAGCAATGCAACAGGAGTCCACAAGGTTTTCTTAGTGTTTACCGGAACAGGGACTGGTAACTTATTTAATATTGATTACTGGCAGTTTACACCCAATACTACTGGAACAAGGGTTGAAGCTGAGGATATGACTCTCGGTGGTACTTACGCTGGGAAGATCAGTTCTCCTTTCAATGGGGTCGCTTTATACGCCAATGATGATTATAGTGCATACACTCAGTATTTTGCCAACTCTACTCATAGTATTTCAGTCAGGGGTGCTTCGAATAACTCCAGTACCGCCAGAGTAGACTTGCAAATAGGAGGAACCACAGTTGGTTCCTTTTATTTTACTGGAACTACGCCGACGGTCCAAACCTTGTCTAATATCACCCATGTAACCGGAAATCAAGAGGTCAGACTGATCGTAACCACTGATAACGGGACTTGGGATGCCTATGTGGATTATTTACAATTTAATTAACTAAAACTAAAAGCTTTTGAACCTATCAAAGATTAGGGGCGATCTAATATGTATAGGAGGATAAGTGTGCTTTTATTAGTTTTACCATTATTCATGAGTATGATGTCCAATACTTCTGTATTTGCAGCTACTACTTTTACAAATCCGTTTATAAATGCTGATTCTCCAGACAACGATGTTATCAGGGTAGGTAATACTTTTTATATGACTAGCACGACCATGCACATGAATCATGGAGTTCCGATCATGAAATCTTATGATCTCGTCAATTGGGAAATCGTAAATTATGTTTACGATACGTATGCCAACAATGACGCACAAAATCTTAACAACGGGGAGAACGAATATGGAAAAGGCTCGTGGGCAAGCAGCCTTAGATATTATAACGGCATCTACTATGTGTCCTTTGGCTCCAATTCTACCGGCAAAACATACATCTATCAAACCAGCAATATAGAAACTGGTCCATGGACATCATCAGTGCTTGGCAACTATTATCATGACGCATCGCTGCTGTTTGATAATGGACGTGTATTCTTGGTTTATGGCAGTGATAATATCAGAATTATTGAGCTTACTGCAGATGCAAAGGCTATCAAGCCAGGGGGACTTAATCAGGTGATTATTTCCGCTGCCAGTAATATTGCCGGGTCCAGCTTCATAGTCAAGGCTGAAGGCGCGCACATACAAAAGATCAAGGGAATGTACTATATATTTCTTATATGCTGGCCATCGGGAGGCAACCGCACACAATTAACCTATCGTGCAAGTAGCTTGACAGGACCCTATACAGGTCAGGTGTCATTGAATGATTCAGGTATTGCACAGGGGGGAATTGTTGATACTCCTTCTGGCTCCTGGTATGCTATGCTGTTTAAAGACAGCGGAGCAATTGGACGTATGCCGTATCTTGTTCCGGTTACATGGTCAAATAATTGGCCGGTATTCGGTGTTAACGGTAAGGTTCCTCTTACGATGGATGTTCCTGTTGAAGGTTATCCCGAAAAGAAGGTCTATGCGTCTGATGAGTTTTCATCTTCTCAAGCCTCCAGTCAGCTTATTGCAAACGGTGGATTTGAAAATGCCACCATAAGCCCGTGGACGAATAATAACACTGCAATTGTTGCAGCAACCACTACAGACTATTACATCGGCTCAAAAAGCTTGTTTATCAGCGGTAGACAACAAACAGCTGCTGGTCCAAAACAAGTAATTACCGGAAAAGTAGCAGCCGGCGGAATGTATAATTTTTCTGCAAAGGTTAAATACACTGAAGGTCCTGCCACTAAGCAATTTAATTTTGGTATTCAGAATGGTCCAAGTTACACAGGTATATCGATTCTTGGGTCCACCACGCTAACCAAGGGCCAATGGGGCACAATTCAAGGAACATATACACTTCCGGCAGGTGCCGACCTCTCACAAACGTTTATTTTCATTGAGACACCCTACAGTTCAACCCCAGACCCAACAAATGATTTGATGAATTTCTATGTGGACGATGTTTCGTTTACAGGAACCTCGTCTTCTGAAGCGACTCTTAAAAAGGAGTGGCAATGGAACCACAATCCTGACAATACTCATTGGTCCCTTACACAGCGTCCTGGATTTATGAGAATGACTACAGGGAAAGTGAGTAAAAGTATTCTGGATGCCAGAAATACGCTTACCCAAAGGACATTTGGACCGAAAAGTACAGGAATCATTGCAATGGAAACAAGCGGGATGAAGGACGGAGACTATTCCGGTCTTGCAGCTTTTCAGGCTAATTATGGATTTGTAGGCATAAAGATGAACGGGACCTCCAAATCCATTGTTATGGTGAATGCCAGCTCTGGAGCAATGACTGAAGTGGCAAGTGTCCCTTTCACCCAGAACAGAGTGTATCTTAAGCTTATATGTGATTTTACAAATCAGATGGATAAAGCATATTTCTACTACAGTCTTGACGGCACAAATTGGACGGCTATAGGCAACACACTTCAGATGTCATATACAATCCCTCACTTTATGGGATACCGTTTTGCTTTGTTCAATTATGCTACTAAATCAACGGGTGGTTTTGTTGATTTTGATTATTTAAACTTGCAGTGACAAACAAGAGGGTTTGAAGCTGTGGATCTAAGTTCGTTTCTTGCGCTCCTTCAAGGTTCTTCGGTTCGAAAATCTAACCTTGCTAGGCCGCATGAATTGAAAAGCTCAGAGGAAATTACGGACTTCTCCATTGAGATAACAGGGGAAAATGAATGGACTAAACCGACTCCATAATTGGAGTCGGTTTTTACTTGCCAATTGGATAACAACGATTGAAGCTATGGAACTACGATTTTGATGGGCATGTTGCGCATAAAAAAAATATATATTTACAGTTGTTATAGGAACTTCTTCATTTCATTAAATGCTAACTCTCTGTGACCTGCTTGGCAGTGTTGCTCACCGCCCGTTTCTTTAGTAAATACTTTGGTTGTAATGGACGCAGCATTGATTAATTCTTGTTGGATTTGAGCGAGTCGGCTAATGGGTACGTATTGATCATCTTCTCCAGCTAGTAAAAGAACATCTTGATTTATGAATGCTCCAATGCCGTGCATCGTGTGCTTTTCGAAATTTTTAATGAGATCAAAAGGCGTTGCTTCACCGGTGTTTTCCATCCCTTTGGTAATCTTCCAATGCAAATCAATATTGTGAGTCATCATCTGTTCGAATAATAAATTCACTTGGTCTACTTCATTACGATCAACGAGTTGCATCATGCCCTGGTAAGTATCTTCTGGCATTCCCATTTTTAAGGCATCTAAACCACAATAGAAAATGTTAAAAGCAACTACTTTATCGATTCTCTTTTCGAAGGCTGCTGCACGCATAGCTAAATACCCTCCCCAAGAAGCACCTACGAGACTTACACGATCTAGTTTGAAATAATCAATCACCGTTGATATGGGCTTTTCCCAGTTATGAATGAATTTTAGGCCGTTTTTTAAAGCAGTTCCTTGGCCTGGACCATCAAATACAATAATGTTGTAATTAATTCCCTTTATGAATTTCATCATTTTAAGTATCTCTTCCATATAAGAATCATACCCACCAAAGACAAGCAATGTTTTCGTAGCTCCAGGTGTCAATAATTTTACAGCAGGAAGATAGGAATCTTCATAAGGAATCTTGTAGGATTCATAATCAAAATCATGAAAGCCTTTATAGAATGTTTCTCTATATTTCTGATACATTTTTTCTTTATTAGGGTCTGTGGTTGCAAGATAAAATTCTGCGGCTTGATAGTAGACTGAGGCTAAGTCATAGTCCTTGCTGTCTTCGCGTTTCTGAGCAAAATTGAGCCAAGCTTCATACCAGCTATGGGTGTCTTTTAATTTCGGAATCATTTTTTCCAAGTCAGCTTGTGCTCGATCATCTTCTTGATAATAATCATTGATAAAACGATTAATTTGAAGATTGAACTGTTCGTTATTGACATAGGATTTAAACATATACTGTCCTCCTTCAATTTGGGTATGTGCTTACTATAGAGTATAGTTACTACATAAAAAATAATTAGTATCGCATAATCTGTAGGATATCTTACACGGTATATATAAAGTGTTCGAAAACTTACACATAAGGAGCAAGTGGTTAAATGAATGAAGATATCAGAATTTATAAAACAAAAATAGCTATTGAGCGAGCTTTGATAGAATTACTCCAACAACATGATTTTAAAGATATTACGATCAAAAAAATCTGTGATCAAGCTCTTATCGGACGTTCTACTTTTTATAGTCATTATTTGGATAAGTACGACTTGCTAGAAAAAGTAGTTAAACAGTATGCTTCTGATTTTAAAGTTGAAATTGAGCAGCGTTTTGATTCCATGGAAGATGGCAAGGTGGCCAATGCCATAGAACTTGTAACCGATAATATGATTAAAATTAAGCTGGAAATTTCAACATTGTTAACCGTTCATGAAGTATCAGCTGATTTACGTAAAGAATTTGAACAAAATTTGTTTCGGACTTGTTTAGATTATTTAAAGCAACAGAATTCTTCAACTTCGATCGCATTGGAGTATTTAGCTGAACTATATGCTGCTAACTCAATGATGTCTATTCAGTGGGTTTTGAAAAATGGCAAAGATACTAACATCATTCTTCTTTTAGATCAAATGCAAGAATATATTTTTTCTCAGTTAAAGTCTGATCTATATACAAGTTAGCACGCGTGAAGTGATGTTTTTATGACTGATATATCATCAGATGGGTTGCAGGAACTTTAACTTTATAATCCTTGGGTAAGTCCTAATATCTGATCATTCACATGTACATTACTTAACCCCCCGTGGTAGCAAACTACGGATGCAATGTCGAGATCTAAATACTTTTTCAATGAGAGATGAGCTGCATCCATATCCGGTGTGGTCGGGACATGAATTCCCCCGAGAATCCCGTTAACACTGTACATCGAATCCCCGGCATTAAGAGTCTTACTTTGCATTAAATAAAGGCTGATATGACCAGGGGTATGCCCAGGCGTATGGATGACTCGAATTCTGCCGCAAAACGGCAGTTCCTGACCATCTATTAAGGTATCGTCCACTTTGCCCTTCGGGGGATTCTCAAGGTGACTATCTTTTAAAAGGGGGATATCCCCCTGAATATACGGCTTATCTAGTTCGTGTGCATAGACTTTGATATGATGGCCACACTCCTGCAAAATCTCAGGAAGACAACCTATATGATCCACATCTTGATGCGTCAAAATCACAACTTTTAGTTTGTCAAACGACACGCCTACCTTTTCCATAGCCTCGCGTAAATCTTCCATTTGCCCAGGGAATCCTGTGTCTATTAAAACAGCCGTTTCTTGATCCCATAAAAGAATGGGGTGAATCATACTCCCATGAAAATCTAGCTGAAGCATTTCTACTCCCTGTGAAATTTTCAAAATATCGGGCCTCCGTAAAATGAAATTGCCACCCATGCTAAAATAGGTTCAAGGGGCGAATCCAACTCTGTGGCGTTGCCGTTCCTTAATGTCAATGGAAACGGTGCGAATGGATGTAATAGGAATAACAAGCGTCTGATATTGCGTAAGGTATTTAACGAACTTGTCGTCAATCTGATCCAGTACCCCGTCGCATACATTTGTCCCATCTATAAAATGAATAGTTACTTCCTTGCCTTGTAAGCTTGCTAACATGATATCACCTCGTATTATTTCTTGAAGTTTCTTGCAGATCATTAGGTTTTAGGCATACTCTACAAAGAAGTTATCACTTGATCAATAACACCATATTCCAGTGCCTCCTGAGCGGACATGTAAAAATCCCGGTCCATATCTTTTTCGACTTTTTCAAAAGGTTGCCCGGTCCGTTCAGCTGTGATACGGGTTGCCTTTTCACGAGTCCATAAAATTCGTTTTGCGCTGATCGCAATATCGCTGGCCTGACCTTGTGCGCCCCCGTGCGGCTGATGGATCATGATTTCACTGTTCGGCAACGCCGAACGTTTCCCTTTGGCGCCCGCTAGCAACAGGATCGCGCCAAACGAAGCAGCGAATCCCGTACATATCGTGTGTACATCGGGTTTGATGTACTGCATCGTATCATAAATGGCAAATCCTGCGGAAGTAGAGCCACCCGGGCTGTTGATATACATGTAAATTTCTTTTTCCGGATCTTCTGCCGCCAGGAACAATAATTGAGCAATAATACTGTTAGCCAAATGATCATCGATGGCTGCCCCGACAAACACAATACGATCCTTTAAGAGTCTGGAATAGATATCGTACGATCTTTCACCTTGAGCGGTTTGCTCAACAACATAAGGAACATAAGCACTCATTTTGATACCCCCAATTTCCCGTTTTCAGTTGATTTCTCCTTGTAAACGAACCGAGGCCGTAAAAAGATACGGAGGTTTCAATGGGAAAACGATTTGCGTAAATGGTGTAACTTTTACAACCACTTGTTCGTTTACATTGGAGGTAACAAATGGCTTTGCTCTAGGAAAGGGCAGAATAAGACCGTGGAGGAGAGGACCTATGCGCATAGATGATTCTATACAAATGACAGATAATACAATAAACATCGAGAACTTGGAGGAATTACAGGCGGTCCTGAAACGTTACTGTCTGTCGCTTACGAAATCAAATTGGGATGCGGAAGAACTGGCTCAGGACACTTGGATAAAAGCATTAGGTAAGTTAAATAGCTTCGAGCATACAAACCCCAAAGCGCTTTTGCTACGAATTGCTAAGAACACCTGGATTGATGATATACGGAGAAAAGCAGTCTACACTCGAATATTGAATAGGGAACAAGCGAAAGTAACTGTACCGGATCATGGATCTTTTGAAATCGAGATAGCGTTGCAGTCCTTAATGAAACATTTATCTCCGCTTCAGAGAACTGTTTTTTTGCTGCGAGATGTGTTTGGATATTCGATTAGCGAGACATCCGACATGCTCGAAACAACGGAGGGAGCGGTAAAAGTTGCACTCCACCGGGCACGAAAATCGCTTGAAGCAGTCAAGGAGGATCTCCTCAAAGGAGAGTTATCCTTACCGGAAAGTGAAAACTCGAAGAATTTTCTAAGGGCGTTGACGGCGGCATATCAGATGGGAGATATTGCAGCAATGGTTATGCTCTCCCATCAGGATGAAATGGAGCCGGACGTGGTGATCGGAATCGTCAATCACAAGCTGCACCGGAGTCTCGCATTAGTAAAACAAACGGATTCCCATACCATGAGTATGATAGCGGCGTAGTTTGCGAAGAGAAATGCGGGGCTGATCATAGTAGTTGTTTCTGACCCGGGGGTAGTATCAGCTTCGCTAGTACTACCCCGTGTAGATCAAGAGAGTACTAGCGATGCATAGGACAAGCACATTGCGAATTTGTCTAGCAAAGCAACCTACCTAAACGAAATGAGTGTAATATTCCAAACGCACTTTTATTGATAACGATGCAAGAAGCCATCAACTAATTTGGCGTTTGTCATCTGAATTACGGACTGATTTTCCAGTTCCTCGGCCATATCATCATCCGTCATGGACACGAAAAAAATAATATCTTCTTTGGATTGGCCGAATTGATTAAAAAGTACATCGTCTGTTTCCTTAACTACCTTGGCCATAATTTTTATCATTTCATCTTTATAGTCAAACACATTTTCGGTTGCATACAGAAATTTGCTAATATGATTGAGATGTGTTGTATCGCCATATTGATATTCGCTTAATCCCCATCTATAATAATTTTCATCTTCCTTGCTGTTGCACAGGTCTTGGGCTTTCATGTTTGTGATATGTCTAACAAGTGATTCCTCCGTATTAACAGCAAGAAACAAGGTGATAAAATCGCTGTCTGTGCCAAAAGCACAAGCGTAAACCTGCTCATTCTTCACTTCTTCCAGTATGCTTTTAAGATCATCCCAAAATCCTGCCCTAAATCTTTCCTCAAATTCATTTAGAAAATTGTTCATCTGGTTCATATACTCCTTTATCAGTTTTATACTTGATTATATTTTACATTATTAGCACGACCATGTAGCCTAGCGTTCATTCTCTTGCTACTCTTGTCTTGTAGCGACAATCCAAGGATCGTCACAGTTAACGAATGTCAGCTTGATAAACTTAGAAAACCCTTTTATTTGTTTGAAAAAAGTTGTTATAATTGTTAGATCAGTGTGTAGAGATATTGGTACTAGTTTTAATGACCAAAAATATATGTCGCATGATACGTCTACCATCTGAAATATTTTTATTTCGGAGGGAAACAATATGTATAAGGAAGAAAGACTGCCTCAAAACGCAAAAGAAGGTATATTATTTTTATTGATTATTTCAATTATTTCAGTAAACATGATCGCCCCCATTATTATGGGATTGGAACGAGGCTTTAGTAAAGAAAACTATTTAGAAACGCTTAAGATTATTCCGTTTATGTGGATTATCGTTGTTTTGTTAGTAAGATTGGTTGCAGGACCGTTAGTGGGTAAAGTGATACCCAAATTCGTAGGACAAACAGATGGATTTAATGCTAGAGTTTTATTGAATACTTTATTGAATGTTACAGTCTTATCTATGCTTCTAACCATTATAGGAACTTGGGTTGGTACGAAACAAATAAGCCTAGAACCTTCAGAACTTCTTTCACAGTTGGTTTAGAAATTTTGGTGTAGCATTTTGGATTGAGCTATTGGTCGCTCAGCCAATAGCAAGATTTGCAATGAAAAAAATACACGCAAGACAGGCTAGCAAAGCAGAGAGTGTAAATCCGTAACACGATACCAAAGGATAATAAAAAAAACGTATAACAACGTGGTTTTTCGTAAATCGGTAAAGTTACAAACCATATAAAAAAAGCGCTGGCCCCAAGCTGGAACCAGCGCTTTTTCGCGTTTCGGATTACGAACTTTCGTCAGGCCAAGGAGGGCGGGTTGGCGACTTATTTTCCTAAAATGACGCATTGCCGTCCGTTCTCCTCCATTCTTACTGGGCCGTTAAAATCAGTGGTCCGTCCGCAGTAACTGCGATCGTATGCTCATATTGCGCCGACAACTTGCCGTCGGCCGTTCTCGCCGTCCACTGATCGTCGTCGATCGTGATACGGAACGTACCTTCGTTGAGCATCGGTTCAATCGTAAACACCATGCCTTCCTTTAACCGAATGCCTTTGCCGGCTACGCCGATATGCTCGTAGCTCGGCTCCTCGTGCAGGCTCCGCCCGATCCCATGCGCCAGCAGATCGCGTACGACTGAATACCCGTTCGCTTCCGCATGTTGTTGAATCGCCGACGTTATGTCGCCGAGCCGGCCCCCCGGGAGTGCCCGGGCGATTCCCATATCCAAGCATTCCTTTGTCACCTTCATTAATTTTTGCGCTTCCGGCCGGATATTGCCCACCGCATAGCACCAGCACGAATCGCCAAACCATCCACCGTATTCCACGACGATGTCGAGCTTCAGCAAGTCGCCGTCCATAAGCGCCCGGTTCGAAGGAATGCCGTGGGCCACCACATCGTTGACCGAAATGCAGGTTTCGGCGGGGAAACCGTTGTACCCTTTCGTAAACTGCTTGCCACCCAGCTTAATGATGTGTCTGGCAACAAAGTCATTGATTTCCCGGGTGGTGATCCCAGGCTCGATCAGTTTGGCCACCTCGCGGTAGCAGTCCGCAACGATTTGGCTCGCCGGCTTCATCTCTTCGATTTCCCTAGGTGATTTTAAAATGATCATTTTTGTCTATTCGCTCCTTATCAATTCTATAATTTTAAAAACCGGACGATATCTTTGGCCTCCTCGTGCAGCTTTCCGCGGCGAAGCGAAAGCGACGCGCAGCCGACCAAGGCGGCCAGCAGCATTTCTGCGCGCTGTAGCCGATACGGTGGCTCAGCCGCGTTTCCGCCGGAAGCGGCAGCCCCGTCCGCCGCACGACCGGTTTCCAGCAGCGCGGCAAGCGGCGCGAGCACCTCCCGGCGAAAGGCAGCCGAGAGTGGGGCAGAGCGCGCTTCAGGCAGCGAGGCAAAGCCCTCACCGGCCAGCTTATGCAGCAGGTACAAGGCGTGGTCCTCCGCCCAAAGCTGCAGCAGCCGAATGCCGGCGGCGGCGGCGGAGCCAAGCTCTGTGGAAGCAGCCGTTTCGCGGCTGCTGCTTTGGGAATCCGCGGCAGCCGAGTTACCGGTGTCCGCCGCAGCAACCAAGCCGAAATGCCCGCCTGCCGGCGCCTCCCCCGAAGCCGAAGCGCGTGGGGCCTCCAGCCATCCCCCGGCCCGCTCCAACGCGTCCCACAGCAGATCGTGGAGCAAATTGCCCTTGTTGCTGTAATAATGGTATACCGTGCCATAGCCGAGTCCCGCCTGCACGGCCACATCGCGGATTTCCAGTAAAGGCCCTTTATTTAAAAACACATCGGCAGCGGCTTTTCGGATTTGCGCCAGACGCCGCAGCCGGATCTCTTCGTTTTGTTCCTTCGTACGTGGAGACATCTCGTCCGTTCACCTCTTTTATTTTTGACCTACTCTTATGTCAATATAAAACATCGGCTTGCGAATAACAAGAGTCGGGCAAACAAAAGTCCCGGCAACACCTCATAAACGAATGAAGATCAGTTATTTATCAGCTCAATTTTAATGGTTTGATTGTACTGATATCATTTAGCTGGTCCCAGGTGAGCAGAAGTTATGCTATACTTGCGAAGTAAAAGGGGGTGCCTACTGATGGAGAATCTATTGGGATTGTCTGTGACTTCTTACACTCATGCAAAGCCAATTATTAGGAAAGCGTTACTTTGTATGGGGCGAAACAATTTTTAACGCTATAAGCTTTTTTAATATTTTTGGCTTTGCACCTTATTTTAAAGAATCAAAATAAGGGGCGAGCAAAATTGAGATATACGAATGCTACAAAAGTTTTACCTCAAAAACTAATTATGGAAATCCAAAAATATGTTCAAGGAGAGACGCTGTATATTCCTAAGCCAAAAACGGAATATATGGATTGGGGAAGTTTGAGTGGCGGGAGAAGGTTGCTTGAACAGCGAAATGCTGCAATCAGAAATGCTTTTCAAAATAGCAGCAGTATCGAGCAATTAGCGAAGGAGTTTTTCCTCTCTACCGAAACCATTAAGAAAATTGTGTATTCACATAAAAATACCTAGTTTGCAAAGTGGCGTGGTGCTATACTCGCGTCAATGAATTTAATTTTGGCCTCATAACATGGTGAGCCTAGGGCGTGACCGGATGATCGTGGTGAAAAATCAATCCGGTCACGTCTTTTTTGTTTGGCAAAAGGTTTGATGTGTGTTCGCATTTCATTTTCTCTCTTGAGCTTTTTTACATACCGTTCTTGATCCCAAAATTCCGTTCACCCTCCCCGATGATCCAACAGACCCATTCTATTTCAAAGGCTGTACTTCATTTTTTCATTATTGTTTTTATGCCAAAAATGATTCTAAATCGTTGTTTTCATTTATTAAGCTTATTTTAATCTTTAAAATATGAATATAAACAACAGCAACAATTAAAGGGAAAAATGTATTGATTCATTGTCTTTAAAATAAGAAAGTGAGGAAACAATTACTATGGGAGAGCAAAAAAGTAGAAGTAGACATCTGATTGATCCGGAAATTATCAGTGCAGTTGATTTAATACCAACAACCGATCTTACCGAATCTACACTAATGGAAGCACGTAAAAATCAATCTCAAATGATGCAACAAATAGATGTAACGCAGATGTTCCCTATTACATTAGAAAAAAAGGTTGTGCCAAGTTATTTTAGTGGTCCAGATATTCAAATAGAAATTATTAAGCCCAAACATTCAAAGCATCATAAGATGCCTCTTTATTATTCGATACACGGAGGCGGGATGGTCTTAGGAAGTCCAGTCGTGGATCGTCCTGCTAATGCATCTCTTGCTGCACAACATGGTTTCTGTTGTGTATCCGTGTACTATCGCCTAGCACCAGAGCATGTGCAGCCAAGTCAGTTACAGGATTGTTATTCGGGCCTAAAATGGTGTATTGAACATGCGGAAGAGTTAGGGATAGATACTCAGAAAGTTGCCGTAGGGGGCAGCAGCGCTGGCGGCGGTCTGGCGGCTGGCCTAGCCTTGTACATTCGTGATCAGAAGGAATTCGAAATCCATCATCTAAGATTGATGAGGCCAATGCTAGACGATCGCACAAGTACCGCACCAGAGCATCCATACGCAGGAGAGTTTATTTGGACAAAACAAAGTAATTATTTTGGCTGGAAATCTGTATTGGGGGAAGAACCGGGTCAAGAGGAGGTAAATGAGTATTATGCGCCGGCCCGTGCTAAGTCATTGGCCGGGTTACCACCGACTTATATAAATATAGGTACCATTGATTTATTCATTGATGAAGCCTTGGTTTTTGCCAAACAACTAGCTTTTGATGGAGTCTTAGTGGAATTACATGTCTATCCCGGGTACCATCATATGTCTCCTGCGTTTCTGGATGCACATTTTTCAAAAGAAGGGGCCAGAACAAGTGAATACGCCTTACTGAAAGCGCTGGACATCTTTGATATAAATTCTAATGAGTATAATGCTAAACGCTAATAAGCTCCGACTGCAGTAAATAAAGCACTGATGAAGAATATCCATCAGTGCTTCAGTGTTTATTCATACCTACTTATGATCTGAATAAACAATTTATGGATAGATACGGTTGAGAGTCATTGATACTTCTTAACAATATATTAATTCTAATCTGATATCATCTTTTTTTCATCTCTTCCGACTTTTACCACCCATTTAGGGTAAAATAGTACCAAGCATAAAATCCAACTACGGAAGTGGTGATGTCCCATGACAACGAGCAGCAAACCGAATAGACTATCCAAGGAAAAATCACCGTATTTGCTACAGCATGCTCACAATCCGGTAAATTGGTTCCCTTGGTCAGATGAGGCTTTTGAAATTGCTAAACGTGATAACAAGCCTATTTTCCTATCTGTTGGCTATTCCACTTGCCATTGGTGCCATGTAATGGGGAGAGAATCTTTCGAGGATGAAGAAGTGGCTGAGCTATTAAACAGGGATTACGTATCCATTAAGGTGGATCGTGAAGAACGTGCAGATGTGGATCATATCTATATGTCCATCTGCCAGACGATGACAGGGCATGGAGGCTGGCCACTGACAATATTGATGACGCCGGATCAGAAGCCTTTTTTTGCGGGAACGTATTTGCCCAAGGAGCAAAAGTATGGCCGTGTCGGACTGTTGGAGTTGCTGGACAAGGTGGGTGCCCGGTGGAAAGAACAACCCGAAGAGCTGGTGGAGCTGAGTGAGCAGGTACTTACCGAGCATGAGCGGCAGGACTTGCTTGCAGGTTATCGCGGTGAACTGGATGAACAGAGCTTGAATAAAGCCTTCCATGAATACAGCCACACCTTCGATAAGGAATATGGCGGCTTCGGGGAAGCTCCTAAGTTTCCTTCTCCGCATAACCTGTCTTTTCTGCTGCGATATGCACAGCATACGGGGAATCAACAGGCACTGGAAATGGCAGAGAAAACGCTAGATGCGATGTCCCGTGGCGGAATCTACGACCACGTAGGCATGGGGTTCTCACGATACTCCGTGGACGAGAAATGGTTGGTGCCGCATTTTGAAAAAATGCTGTATGACAATGCTCTGTTGGCCATCGCGTATACAGAAGCTTGGCAGGTGACAGGCAAGGAACTGTACCGACGGATTACAGAACAAATCTTTACATATATCGCAAGAGACATGACGGATGCAGGGGGTGCCTTTTATTCGGCGGAGGATGCGGATTCCGAAGGAGAAGAGGGGAGATTCTATGTCTGGGACGACTCTGAGGTAAGGGCTATACTAGGCGATGAGGATGCCGCCTTTTTCAACGATTTGTATGGGATTACACCTTACGGCAATTTTGAAGGTCACAACATTCCAAACCTGATTGATATCAATCTGGAAGCCTATGGGATCAAACATGACTTGACTGAGCAGGAACTGGAACAGCGGGTTAGTGAGCTACGCGCCAAGCTGTTTGCTGCCAGAGAACAGCGGGTTCATCCTCATAAGGATGACAAGATTTTGACCTCGTGGAACGGGTTGATGATTGCTGCACTGGCGAAGGCGGGACAAGCTTTTGGAGACCCGAGATATACAGAGCAAGCTCGGAAAGCTGAGACGTTTTTGTGGAACCATTTGAGACAGGAGAACGGACGGCTGTTGGCACGTTATCGGGACGGAGAAGCAGCTTATCCCGGTTATGTAGATGATTATGCTTTTTATGTGTGGGGCTTGATCGAGCTGTACCAGGCGACCTTCGATATAGAGTATCTGCAACGGGCGTTGACGCTCAATCAAAATATGATCGACTTATTCTGGGATGAGGAACGGGACGGATTATTCTTTTATGGGTCAGATAGTGAGCAGCTAATTGCCAAGCCTAAAGAAATCTATGACGGTGCGATTCCGTCGGGTAACAGCATTGCGGCTCATAATTTTGTGCGGCTTGCACGGCTAACGGGTGAATCCCGATTGGAGAATTATGCAGCCAAGCAGTTTAAGGCTTTTGGCGGCATGGTTGCTCATTACCCGTCAGGCTGCTCAGCCTTGCTCAGCGCGTTGCTGTATGCAACAGGAACGACAAAAGAGATTGTGATTGTAGGTCATAGGGACGATCCGCAGACCGTACAGTTCATTCAGGCGATTCGAGCGGGGTTCAGGCCGAATACGGTCGTTATTTTGAAGGATGAAGGACAGTCGGAGATTGCAGAGACGGTTTCTTATATCCGTGATTACGATCTTGTGGAAGGCAAACCAGCTGTATATGTGTGTGAGCATTTTACCTGTCAGGCACCTGTTACCAGGCTTGAAGATCTGAAGGTGGTGTTGGATTGAACTGAATAAAGCGATCAAACCTAATCCCCTTGGGGGTAGTAAGCATAAGGTGATTTTCGAAAATGACCCTATGTTTGCTACCTACAAGGGGATTATTTTCATATTAAGAGGTAGGTATAGTGAGATGAAACTAATATTTTCTTAACATATGCTATGCATTTTTTTTAATATTTTTTAGGTATATTATATCAAAGAACCGGTTCCGACCAGCCTTGCTGTTTTCGAAAATAAGTACATATACCTATTTAACTAGCGTGTTTATATCTTTTATGTCCAAGCGTTTTAGCAGCAGATGTGAAAAATGTGAAAGTGAGTCTGTCGGGTGATTGTCGTCATCGGCAAACGAAGAGGTTCGCCATAGGTTAGGAAATCCAGGTAGTGAAATGGAGATGTTTATTAATGAAGAAGTTATCGGGGAAAAAGCGGCTAGTCGCAAGGGTGCTCAGCAAAAATTTTAAAACGAAGCTAATGGTCGCCTTTATTGCATTTCTGATTTTACCGTCCATGATCGTGGGGGCTTTGTCGTTTATAAGCGCGAGTCAGCAGATTCGAAACCAGATTGAAGAAAGTGCCGAGCAGGCTATCATCCGCACTAATTTTATTATTGATAGTACTATTGAACCCAAGGTACATGACGCAGAATATTTTGCAGAAAGACTAAAAGGCAATCGGGTAGAGACGGAGGAACAAGCGGCCAAACTGGAAGAGTTTTTCAAGCAATATGCTGCACTTCATCCTGAAGCAGAATCCATCTCTTATGGTACGAAGGACGGTAAATTTACAACCTATCCACAGAAGCAATTACCGGATAATTATGATCCACGAGTCAGACCTTGGTACGATAAAGCGATAAAGGAGCAAGCAAAGACAGCGATTAGTTCTCCCTATCTTTCGGCAAGCTCGAAGCAAATGACGGTTACGGTGTCCAAGGCAACGTCAGATGGATCGGGTGTTATTGGCATTGACCTGAAAATAAGTGGTATTAAAGAGACGTTGAACAATATTAAAGTAGGTCATGAGGGTTATGCTATATTGCTGGACAGCAACCATACTTACATTGTACATCCGACGAAGGAAGCAGGCACCAAAATTACAGATATTGAATCACGCATGTTTCAGAGCGATGCTGGTGAATACGAGTATGAGTATGAAGGACAGCCCAAATATATGAACTATGCGACTAACAAGCTAACTGGCTGGAAGATAGGCGGAACGCTATATTTGTCTGAAGTCGATGAGGCAGCAGGACCGATTTTGATCAGCACTTTACTAACCATCATCGGTTGTCTTGTGATTGGTATTTTCATCGTTTATTTCCTGATCCGTTCCATCATCAAACCGATTTTAAAGTTAAAAGAACAAGCGGTAAATGTGAGCGCCGGAGATCTGACACAGGACATTCAAGTAAAGAGCGAGGACGAGATCGGAGAATTAGGAGTGGCTTTTCAAAATATGCAGAATAACTTGCGATCAGTCATTCAGAACGTAGGGAACAGTGCAGATCATGTCGCAATTTCTTCGAATGAACTGACAATAAGCGCGGAACAAACCAGTGCTGCAAGTGAGCAGGTGTCCCAGGCTGTGCAAGAAATAGCCAGTGGTGCAGAGAAGCAGACTACAGGGCTGGAAAATAATTCGGTGGCTCTCGATGAAATTGCACAAGGAATCACCCAAATCGCTGAACGCTCGATTTCGGTAGCCGATTTGGCCAAACGATCTGCCTTGCAAGCCGAGGAAGGACGAAAGTCTGTTGAGCAGACAGGTGAGCAAATGAATTCCATTCATCAATCAGTAGAGCGTTCCAACCAGATGATTCAAACCTTGCAAGCCCGCTCTCATGAAATCGGTGAAATTACGAAGGTTATCGGCGATATCTCCAATCAGACAAACCTGCTGGCATTGAATGCAGCTATTGAGGCAGCCAGAGCGGGTGATCATGGAAAAGGCTTTGCCGTCGTTGCTGATGAGGTGCGCAAGCTGGCAGAGCAGTCTCAGACATCCGCCACACAGATTGCCACCTTGATTGCCGAAATTCAGCATGAAACCGAAACGACAGTGAAGACGATGGACAGGGTTACGACTGAGGTGCAGGATGGACTGCAGATTTCCAAAGCAACCATTGTCAAGTTGGGTCATGCGATGGAAGGTATTCGAGAGACAACACCTCAGGTAGAGGAGGTCGCTGCGATTGCACAGCAAATATCAGCCAGTGTACAAGAGATTGCAGCGACAGCCAACGAACTGGCGACGATTGCAACCGGTAATGCCGCCACATCTGAGGAAGTTGCCGCCTCCTCACAAGAGCAGCTGGCTTCCATGGAGGAAATATCAGCTTCTGCACAGTTGCTTTCAACCATGGCTACTGATTTGAAGGTGATGATCAGTCGTTTCAAATATTAAAACGAGCTTGAACCCTATGGAATCTATAGTACAATGAATGCTCGGGACAGTTCTTTAAGCCTTATGGCATAAGGAATCTGTCCTGAGTTTTTTTATATTTTCGATTTATTGTACAAAACATGGAAGATTATAAGGGGGGCGAACACTTGGTTCGAGATTTAATGCTATGTGCTATCGTGATATTATTGTTAGTTTTGATTTTTCAGCGTCAGCTTGTTCGTCAGACGATCACAGGTGTATTTTATGGAGTGGCAGGAATTCTGCTCTTATGTATTGGTATAAGTGATAAAACACTGCTGACCTGCTTGCTGGAGCTAGGGATTGGTCTAATGTTCATGACTTTGTTTGTGCACACTTTAATGACCGCTAAGTATACATATGGACAACGTTTGTTAAACAAAGACCGTGATCTGCTGAATTCACTTCGGGTCCAACCGGGTTTTACCTTCAGGCTGGAGAAAAGTGGTGATGAATTTTATTATAAGCTGCTTGAAGGGGAATTGCTGGAGCGCCTAGGTCTGAATTTGCAAGTCAACTACAACAAAAGGGAGCATGTGAAGCGTCTCGGGGACATATTGGAGCTTTCCTCTGAAACGATGGAGCAGCTTAGTCAATACTACAAGCAAGCCTGGTTAGGTGATCGAACCGTATTTGAATTGGAGTTTTGGGAATATTCGGCTCTCATTACCTTACATCCGGTTAAGGAGGACTGGATTACTAGGTATGTTATCGGTCACGTGTTGGATATTACAGAGTATAAAGCCTCCGAGCAGAAGAGAATGGAGATGGACGAGGCTAACCATGCGAAAAGCATTTTTTTGGCTCATATGAGTCACGAAATCCGCACCCCGCTGAATGGAATCATCGGTCTGTCAAAGCTATTGAATAAGACTGAACTGACTGCCGTTCAAAGAGATTACCTCCACAAGCTTCTTGCCTCCTCGCGTACCCTTTCATCCATGCTCAGTAACGTATTGGATTTTTCCAAAATGGAAGCCGGCAGTCTGGAGCTGGAAAAGGTAGAATTTGAGCCGGAAAAAATGCTTCGTCATCTCGCAGATACCGTTGGAACTTTGCTGGAAGATAAGGAAATAGAGATCGTATTTATAACGGACCTGGCGTTACCGAAAAGGGTTAAGGGAGATCCGCTTCGAATGGAGCAGGTGCTTTCAAATCTTCTGACCAACGCTATCAAGTTTACGGATCAGGGACATGTATTGTTACAGGTGAAAATGCTCAGTCAGCAGGGCGGACGAGTAGGCGTTTCTTTTATGGTAGAAGATACGGGAATAGGAATTTCCGAGACGTGTATGGACCAGCTATTCGTCCCTTTTATCCAGGCGAGTACCTCAACCAGCCGCAGATATGGGGGCTCTGGGCTGGGTTTGGCCATTAGCAAGCATTTGGCTGAAGCTATGGGCGGCAAAGTAGAGGTGAAAAGCCAATTAGGAGAGTACAGTCAATTTTACTTTAATGTCGAGTTGGATACCGAGGAATTGAATGCGGGAAGCACACAAATAGAAAAACAAATCAAAGGCAAAGCCTTAATTGTTGCGCAGCATGAACTGGTGAGGTACAGTTTGAACGAACTACTGCAAGATTTGGGGCTAAAACCATTCACTATTTCATCCTTCCAAGAAAGTATGGACGCTTTTCAAAAGGGTGAGCATTTTGATTTTGTTATCATTGATATGGGGATGGAAGGTTTTAGAGAACTGGACTCCCGGAGGCAATGGCTTCAAATGCTGGATAGGCAGATAACTCAGATCATTGGACTTACAACCGTGTTTCAGATGGAAACCATAGCTGCTGGGGACATGGATCATAGGATAGATGCCTTTTTGTCCAAGCCCGTTACCCGGAACGCTCTGCTGGAGGTTCTCTGCTGGAAGAAGGAACAGTCAGTGCCTGCAGATGGTAATACTCTGGAGACTCATGTGACCATGAGTTCCCGCAATGAGGTGGGGGATACAACACAGAAGTATCAAATTCTCATAGCAGAGGATAACGAAATTAACCAGGTGGTGATTACCGAGTTTTTAGCAGAGCGTAACTTTGAGGTAACGATGGTCACGAACGGAAGAGAACTAATAGCGTTACTGGAACTGCGTTACTGGGATATGGTGTTGCTTGATCTGCATATGCCAGAGATGGATGGTTTTGAGACGGCGAGACATATTCGGAGAAACAAAGCTTTTAACAGGCTTCCCATTATCGCTTTTACCGCTGATGCTGTGCAGCATGAACAGGAAGTTTGTCTTCGTGCGGGTATTAATGCCGTGCTTCTCAAGCCTATCCATGAACTGACCGCTGTTAGAGTGTTAACTAGCTGGATTAATTTAGCGTGGCTGCAAGATTTACATGGTATTCACGCAGAGCAGGCGATAGCCGCTATGGATGGCAAGGTGTATATTTTTCAATTTGCCCTTTATAAATGGATTCAGGAATACCAGTATCTTGATAAGAGAGTTCTGAAAAAAATGGGCAATGGGCAGTTATCTTCTGCTCTTCGATTAATCCACTCGCTTAAGGGAGGAACGGGGAACCTGTGTGCGCCTGAGTTGCTGGCAAAGGTAATAGAGCTGGAAAAGGCATTGAAGCGCAGTAATGAAACCTCAACAGGTGAACTGTATTCAGACTGGAAAGAGCAACTCAGTACGGTTCAGAAGGAGATTAATCAGATCAAGTCATCACTTCCCTGGAGCTGACCGTATTATTGCATAAATTTGTAGCCGATTCCCCAGATGGTCTTGATCAATTGCGGTTTCTTGGGGTCTTTTTCGATTTTTCTGCGTAAATGGTTAATATGTACGTCCACAGCCCTCTCATTAATAAAGGAGTCTGTGCCACGGAGAGCCTGAATCAAAGCATACCTACTGAATACAATTCCCCGGTTCAAATAAAAAAGCTTCATGAGCTCAAATTCTGAATATGTTGTCTCCACATCCTGTCCGTTAACGGTAATCATTCTTTTCGCTAGATCCAAAGTAATGCCCGTTTCAGGTTCAGGTGCTCTGCCTCTTCCTTGCAAGCGTGTGATTTCAATACGACGGAAAAGAGCCTCTATCCGTGCTTTTAGCTCTTGCATACTAAAAGGCTTGCAAATATAATCATCTGCTCCCAACGTAAGTGTACGAATGCGCTCTGATATGTTGTTTTCTGTAGAAATCACGATGATGGGCACGTCCGTATGCTTGCGTATCAGTGGGCAGGGATTCATTCCATCCAAATCTGGAAGCAACAGATCCAACAAAATAATATCGGGCTGTACGATCTCAAGCCTAGCAATACCCTCAGACGCTTGTTCCACTCGAGTAACGTTGTAGTCTTCTCCTGTTAAATACAAGGAAAGGGTATCTCCCAGCATATTGTCATCTTCAATAATTAAAACATTAGACATGATCATATTTCCTTATCTTTCTATCAAATTCGAGCCAAATAGTTAGGATAGCTGCAATGTTTACAACAAGTTTTTAGCAGGTCCTGTTGATAGAGTAAACTCCTTTGGACAGTCTGTCAAAAGATCAGGTTTGTTGTGGCAATCCTGTGGACAAATAGTCCAGATGTATATCTATTTGATATGGAAATGTACTATTTTTGAGATTTATTTCTATAATACGACATTTTTCGTTTTCTTATAACAATATACTACAAGTCGTTGATGATAAATTACAAAAAATTAACAAAACACCTCAGAAACATGCATTGACTTAAATGAAAATTATGGTATTTTATTACATAGGAGTTGACATCCTCTGATAGGCCTCTTAGAGAAAAACCCACTATTTAATCTTCTACTAACTTACTCTCAATGTGCTATCTCTGTATTTAATTTTCGTACTTTAATTGTTCTTGCGATCATACTTATGATTCTTTGGTGTGGATATCCCATTGTGAATTCAGACTGTCTACTCTTTTAGATTACATATTTACATTTTTTTGCTTTCCATGCTTGTATTTTTTAAAATCAGGTCAGCGGGAGGACGAGAGATCATGAACACATTCGAAGTGCTGGAGTCCAATGTAAGATCCTATTGCAGAAGTTTTCCAGTTGTTTTCAACAAAGCTAAAAACGATGTACTGTACACGGAGGCAGGCAAGGGTTACATTGACTTTTTTGCCGGTGCAGGGGCTTTGAACTATGGGCACAATAATGATTTTATGAAAAACCGGATATTGGATTATTTAACTTCCGATCGGATTATGCATGGTCTGGATATGTACACGACGGCCAAGCAAGAGTTTATGGAGTCTTTTTCAGAGCGTATTCTCCAGCCCAAGGGCTTGAATTATAAGCTGCAATTTTGCGGACCGACCGGAACCAATGCAGTGGAAGCAGCACTGAAACTTGCACGCAAGGTGAAAAACAGAAATGGTATTTTTGCTTTTATGGGTGCGTTCCACGGGATGTCGCTGGGCAGTTTATCTATTACCAGCAACAACTCCATGCGAGAGAGCGCAGGGGTTCCCCTGAACAATGTTACCTTCATACCTTATAACAGCACATTTAACGGAATGGATACCATTTTGTATATGGAGCAGCTTTTAACAGACACCCATTCGGGTGTGGAAAAGCCTGCCGCGATCATTTTGGAAACGGTACAGGCTGAAGGCGGTATTCATATTGCAGAGACCGAATGGCTGCGTGATTTGCGACAGCTGTGCGATGATCATGATATTTTACTCATTGTTGACGATATTCAAGTCGGTTGCGGCCGGGTTGGTTCGTTCTTCTCATTCGAGCGGGCGGGAATCGTTCCTGATATGGTTGTTTTGTCCAAATCGATCAGTGGATACGGATTGCCAATGTCTCTGTTGCTACTCAAGCCAGAATTGGATATATGGAGTCCGGGTGAGCATAACGGCACCTTCCGTGGAAATCAGCTTGCTTTCGTCGGGGCAAAGGCTGCGCTGGAGTTCAGAGATACGGTAGAGCTGGAAGCACAAGTGAAGGAAAAAGAGGCATTTGTTCAGCAGTTCTTGCGTGAACATATCCAATCGATAGATCCTCTTATTGAAATTCGTGGCATGGGATTGATCTGGGGGATTGATGTGTCTCATCTGGGAGAAGCGTTCGCCAAGGAGGTAGCGTCTCTCTGCTTTAGTAGGGGACTCATTATTGAACGTGCTGGGCGTAACGATACGGTAATTAAAATTATGCCAGCGTTAACGATAAGCTTGGAAAACTTGCGTAAGGGCTGCGAAATTATTAAAGAAAGTATGGCACAAGTAACCAGTACCTTGGTTACGATGTAAATCGATCAGTAAAGCCCCTTGGCTGGAGCTGCCGTCTGCTGTAAAGCAGGTATGGCGGGCGCCGTCCAAGGGGCTTTCTAGTAAAAAATTAAGAAATAACCGTTTGCGCGTATTTTTGTGCGGATTGCTCTAGTTGCTCATCGGTCAATACTGCAGCACCATATTGTACGAAATAAGGGAGCAATTTGACACCAATCATATGGGCTGTAGCTTCCAGAGGTCTCAACAGCTCTTCGATCGTATACCTGTTCCGTCCGTCATGTTGATAATTTTCCTCAACGCTGGCAGCAGACAAGGCGATCAACAACTCTTTGCCCTGTAGCTTGCCACCTTCGCTTCCATAAGCCCAGCCGTAGGTTAGAACCTTATCCAGCCATTTTTTCAGCAGGGAAGGAGTGCTGTACCAGTAAAAAGGGAATTGCAGAACGATACGGTCATGCTGCTCTAGCAGTTCCTGCTCCTGGGCGACATTGATTTGCTCATCTGGATATACCTCATACAGGTTGTGAATGGTCACGTCGGATTGTTTCTTGAGTTCTTGCACCCATCTTTTGTTAATGCGAGATTCCGCAAGATCAGGGTGAACGACAATAACGAGGGTTGACATTTAAAAAACCATCTCCTTCGAACTTATTTAATGTAAGTAAATAACCAATACATATGTAACAATTTTAGTTTCAACTTATGGAATTGTCAACTCTATTATATTTTAAGCTCTATATTCAAAAGACTCCGGCAAGCTCATGCCGGAGTCCATCAAATGAAGTGTTTTTACATTAAGCGATATGATTAAGAGCAACAATTTTGTTTTTCCCGGAGCGCTTAGCTTGATACAGATAGTCATCTGCTTGCTGAAAAAATACATCTTTATCTTTGTTCATTTCCTCTGTATAGCTTTTCAGTCCAATGCTTACGGTTACAGAAACGAGCTGCAATTTCTCCTGAAAGGTCATTTTCTCCACTTCACGCCGGATGTTTTCGACGATCTGATAAGCTTCTTCGAAAGTATGCTCGAACATCAAAATAGCAAATTCCTCACCGCCATAGCGAGCTGCAATGTCATTTGCGGTAATCTGTTCTGTAATGATTTGCGAGATGCCTTCCAAAATTTTATCTCCGAACTGGTGTCCGTAAGTGTCATTGATCTTCTTGAAATTATCAATATCCACTAACGCCAGATGGATGATCGCGCCTTGTTCGGCATATTCGAGTGCTTTTTCATAAAAGTTTTGAAAGGACAAATGATTGTACAGCTTTGTCAAACCATCAGTCATTGACATTTTGCTGATAATCGCGTTACTGATCATTAATTCCTGTTGGGCGCGCTTTGTTTTATACAAATCCACTAACAAATCGCGGCCGCTGGCCTGAATAATGAGAGCAAGAAAGGTGGACATAATTAAAAAGGTTGGAATCGCCACGATATCAAAGTCTGACAAATAGCTGCGGAATGATCCATCTGCTGCCAGCAACAGAAAAAAGACGACCACTTGCAATACAAAGGAAAGCCATATTAAGCGACGATTGAAGAACAGAATAGAAGAGAAAATAGGCAACAAACATAGCGCAGGGATAATCCGGATATCATAATTTAGGCGAATAATCATCCAGCAAATGACGGTGCTTGCCATAAACAGGATCGCAAAAGAATACCTGTTAAATTTAAAATGGGCCAACTCTGCCAGTAAGTTGGAACCACTCATGATTAGCGTGGGAACAATAAGGGTTCCGACGTAAAATTCATAAGGCGAAGCGTGGTAATCAAGAAATAAGTAGCTGCCCAGCTGGACGATAAAATGTACAGCTATAATCATCCAATACAGTAATAACATTTTGCGTACCCAGCGGGCTTGCTTTGTTTTGTAATCCATGGTTTGAGTAAGCCGTTTTGTCTTGTTCATGATGTCACCACACTTAATGTATCTTTAGCCATTCTCGTATTATAAGATACTATGTGATGAAGTTGAAGCTAATTTTTTTGAAGGCCATGAACTTGTTAGCCTAACAACACTTTTACTTGGTGGATAGCCCCGTCCCCTGCAACCGGCAGGATATTATTCGTAAGGACGGTGCCATCTAAGGTAACTGTAACTACACCCTTGGAGACATGCTGTGGATTCGTGATATGAATCACGTAGGTATCACCGCGGAAGACACGGGTGACTGTGAATTCTTCCCAGGCTGTAGGAATGCACGGATCAATACGCAGACCATCCCATTCGGGCTGAATACCGAGAATGGATTGAGTAATAGCTATAAAGTTCCATGCCGCTGTACCCGTCAAAAGACCCAACACATGATTATATTCAAACATAAAGCCGTTCTTTCTTTAGAAAGACATTTCCTGCCTTATACAAAATGTACTTGATTTTCTCAAGCATTCTTCTGGAATTTGCAAAATATCCGAAATGGGTAAATATACCTTTTTATGCTAAAATGAAAAAGTTAGAATTTAGCAAGGCAGGAGGTTGCAAGAATGGCACCTATCACATTATTTTTCATCCCGTATGCAGGCGGATCGGCGTCGGTCAGCTTCAAATGGAAAAAGTTGCTGCTTCCGCAAATTAAGCTTGTTCCACTGGAATTAGCGGGCAGAGGTATTCGTTCTGGGGAACCGCTAAAGGAAAGCATTGAGGAGATGAGCGAGGATCTGTTGCATAAGATCAGCGAAGAGATAGCCCCGGGCGATCCTTATGCCATATACGGACACAGTATGGGGACGATGATCTCATTCGAGCTGTACTACAAGCTGGTGGCGAGTGGATATGGAAAGCCTGCTCATCTGTTCGTTTCAGGTGGACGGGCACCGCATGTCCCAAGAAATTCCCCGTGGTTACACGATCTGCCCGCAGATCAGTTCAGGACGCATTTGCAGCGGTACGGTCAGCTTTCGGAAGCGATTTTTGACAATCGGGAATTATACGACTATTTTATGCCAGTGTTAAGAGCGGATTTCAAAGCTGTCGAGTTGTATAAGTACATGGCTAAAGCCGCACCTTTACATTGTTCTATCACCGCTTTGACGGGAATGACCGATAACACGGTGACCTTACAAGATGCGGAGGCATGGGCACACCATACGGATCAGCAATTTCGTATGTTTACCTTTGAGGGAGGACACTTTTTTATTCATGATGAAGTGGAACGGATTACGCACATCATCAATGAGACCTTTGAGCAGAGTACGGTAACAAGTAGCATACAATAATAAAAATAAGAGGTGATTTTTAGTGACAGTAGGTGTATTGGCACATTTGTTTGGCAAGTTGCCTTATCGTGAATTGGCTGCAAAGGTAGGCGCAGCGGGCTTTACTCATGTTCAGCTGGCTCCGTGGAGAGCGATCAGTGATGTAGATTTTAATAAACCGGGTAAGTTCAATCCGGGATTGGCACTGTCTATCGCAGAAGAATTTCGTAAGCATGGTGTATCCATATCGGTGCTCGGGTGCTATTTACATTTTTTTATACAGGATGAGGAATTGCTGCGTGAAAATGTAGAGCGCTTCAAAGAGCTGATCCGATATGCGGGTCTGTTAGGAGCACCAATGGTTGCAGCTGAAGTCGGACGTAATGAGGACGGTACTGCCTATACGGAACGTGACTGGAGAGTTGTAAGGGAAGTAGTGCGTGAATTAGCAGATGAAGCGGAGAAGTGGGGCGTATTCGTAGGATTGGAAGCTGCAAACGATCACTTGGTCGGAACCGCCGTAGAGTTGGCTACCTTTCTGGAGGAAGTACCTTCTTCACACATCGGTGTTGTGATTGATCCGGGTAATTTGCTGAAAACGGAAAATCTGGCGCAACAGGATGAGATCATCCGCGAAGCTTTCCAACTGCTGGGCCCCCGGATTATCGCAGCGCATGCCAAAGACCGGCGGTTGTCATCGTCAGGTGAAATTGAGACGGTGCCGCCGGGTTTTGGAGACATGAACTATGGCCTCTACATGGAACTACTGGAGCAGTACAAGCCGGGGGTTCATATTATTATGGAAGCTGCTCAGGAGCATGAGATGGCTGAATCCAGACGTTATATCGAAGGTCATCGGATAGCCGCTCAGAAAGCGCAACAAGTGCAGACGAGATAGTGCATTCTTTCATATAATCAGGAATGCTTCGTTAATAATTGAGAGACTTGGAAGCGCCTCCTTTTCCAAGTCTCCGTTCCTTTATCCTTCTTTAACCTTGCACAACCGCCACGATTACAATGACCCAGCTTGCCAAAAAAGCCAACCCGCCAAGGGGAGTGATTGCTCCAAGCTTTCTCACACCGGATATACTAAGGGCATACAGACTGCCGGAAAACAGGAGAATACCCACCAGCATAACCCAACCTGCGGTTACGATGAGAGAAGAATGGACAAGGCTGTCAGCAAGAACTCCAAGCAGTAGCAAACCCAGTCCATGAGCGATTTGATATTGAATTCCTGTCTGGAATATGCTGAGCATGTCTGCGGAAAGTCTTTTTTTCAATGCATGCGCGCCGAACGCTCCCAGAGCTACGGCTAAAAACATCACGATACAACCAAGCAATAGCAAAATTTTCATGTTTTAACGCCTCCCTGTGAAATAGTACCGATTCCAATCGATTTCGTCAATTTTCCTTGTGAATCTCTAAACTTATAGAATTTTTCGACGCTCATCTGGCGCCTAGTATGATATATTTTTTCCAGGGCCAATGCGAAGCATTTGGAGCAATAGACAGCGTGTCCTCCACCTTTTTTACGGGAAAGTGAGGTGATGATGCTGTCTTTTTGTGCTGTCGTTTTTCGGAATAAATTCTTGTGTAAAGCCAAAATTGATAATGGAGAGGATGAATGCAAAAGTGATCAGCAGAAAATCCGTGTTCAGGAAATCTGTCTCTATGGTCATGTCAGCCATTTTGGTACTTCCGTTAACCTTGGGCTTATTTCAGGCAGGACCCGACCGTGCATCAGCCGCAACACCGGAATCGACACGTTTTCTACAACTATATAAACAGCTGAAGGATCCGGCTAGCGGATACTTTTCAAAAGAAGGCATCCCTTATCATTCCGTTGAAACGCTCATGAGCGAGGCTCCGGATTACGGACACTTAACGACTTCGGAAGCGTACAGCTACTGGATGTGGCTGGAAGTGCTGTATGGTCATTATACTGGGGATTGGGGGCATTTGGAATCCGCATGGGACAACATGGAGAAATATATCATTCCTGTTAATGAAGGGGACGGTAAGGAAGAGCAACCGACAATGAGTAACTATAATCCGAACAGCCCGGCCACTTATGCCGCAGAATATTCGCAGCCGGATCAGTACCCAAGCCGTCTGAGTGGTCAGTATGGTGCTGGCAAGGATCCACTGGACTCTGAGCTGAAGGCAACCTATGGCAACAACCAGACTTATCTGATGCACTGGTTGTTGGATGTGGATAATTGGTACGGCTTCGGCAATCTTCTGAATCCGTCGCATACAGCTGCCTATGTAAACACCTTCCAGCGTGGGGAACAGGAATCAGTCTGGGAGGCTGTACCGCATCCATCACAAGATAATCATAAGTTTGGCAAGCCTAATGAAGGCTTTATGAGCTTGTTTACCAAGGAAAATAATGCCCCGGCACAGCAATGGCGTTACACGAATGCCACCGATGCAGATGCACGGGCAGTCCAAGCGATGTACTGGGCTAAGGAATTGGGATATGACAACTCCGTATATTTGGATAAAGCCAAAAAGATGGGAGACTTTTTGCGGTACGGTATGTACGATAAATACTTCCAGAAAACCGGAAGTGCTTCCAATGGGAGTCCTATTGCTGGTACGGGGAAGGATGCCAGTCTTTACCTGATGGCATGGTATACGGCTTGGGGCGGCGGACTTGGCCAAAGCGGCAACTGGGCTTGGCGTATTGGTGCCAGCCATGCGCATCAGGGCTACCAAAATGTCGTCGCAGCGTATGCGTTGTCCGATCAAGATGGTGGATTAATACCGAATTCACCAACGGCGGGACAGGACTGGGCGACCTCGCTGAAGCGCCAACTGGAGTTTTATACTTGGCTGCAATCCGATGAGGGGGCCATTGCAGGCGGAGCGACGAATAGCTGGGATGGTGCCTACAAGGCTTATCCATCTGGCACAAGTACCTTTTATGGTATGGCTTATACAGGGGCTCCTGTATATAATGATCCACCGTCGAACAACTGGTTCGGGATGCAGGCTTGGCCTGTCGAGCGGGTTGCCGAGCTGTACTACATTTTAGCCAAGAAAGGGGATACTTCGTCCGAGCAGTTTAAAATGGCTAAACAAGTGACGGAAAACTGGATAGCGTGGTCCAAGAGCTATGTATTTGCCAACGAACGGCCTGTGACTGATGCACAGGGATACTATTTGGACGCTCAAGGTAAGCGTATTCTGGGTGGCAAGAATCCGAAAGTGGCTACTACAGCAGCTAAAGGGGAATTCTGGCTGCCGAGCAATCTGGAATGGAGCGGAAAGCCTGAAACCTGGAGCGGATTTGCCAATCATAAAGGGAATACCAATCTCCATGTGGTAACAAAGAATCCAGGGCAGGATGCCGGAGTGCTGGGCAGCTATGTTAAAGCACTTACTTTCTTTGCTGCTGGAACGAAAGCTGAAAAAGGAGACTATTCCGAGTTAGGCAAGGAAGCTAAGGATCTGTCTAAAGCTTTGCTTGATGCTGCATGGGGTTATAACGATGGTATAGGCATTACAACGAAGGAAGCGCGCGAGGATTATTATCGCTATTTCACTAAAGAAGTGTATATTCCGAGCGGCTGGAGCGGTAAGACTGGACAAGGCAACACAATCCCTGGCACAGGAGCTACACCGTCTGATCCGTCCAAAGGCGGTAATGGTACGTATTCCAGCTATAGTGACATCCGGCCTAATATCACTAAAGATCCACAATGGTCTTATCTCAAAGATAAATACACGATTTCTTGGAACAATCAGACCAAAAAATGGGATAAAGGTGCTCCAGAATTTACGTATCATCGTTTCTGGTCCCAAGTGGATATGGCAACGGCTTATGCCGAGTATGACCGTCTCATTAACGGTAGTGGACCAACCGAGCCGACAGCTCCCAAAGCTCCGGCAAATGTGAAGGCAAATGCAGGGGACGCTCAGGTTACACTGACCTGGAGCAAAGCGACGGGTGCCGATAGCTATACAGTCAAGCGCTCGACAACCAGTGGTGGCCCTTATACCACAGTAGCAACGGTAACAGACAGCACTTACAAGGATACAGGAGTGGTGAATGAAACCACTTATTATTATGTGGCAAATGCAACAAATTCTTTAGGAACCAGCCCGGATTCTGCTGAGGTCAGTGCCAAGCCTACGGCAGCACCCATTCCAGCAACGGGAGATGTGATTGCACAATATCGCGTGGGCGACACCAACCCGGGAGATAACCAGATTCGGCCACTGTTCCGTGTAGTAAACAAGGGTAAAGAGGCAGTTGATCTGAAAAATGTCAAGCTGCGATACTACTACACCGTAGATGGCGACAAGCCACAGGAATTCCATTGTGACTATGCACAGTTGGGCAGTAGTAACGTTCAGGGACGTTTTGTGAAACTGGATAAGGCCGTTACAGGCGCAGATTATTATCTGGAAATCTCCTTTGGAGCTGGTGCGGGAAGTCTGGCAGCAGGGGAAAATACAGGAGATATTCAAATTCGCATGAACAAGACGGATTGGAGCAACTATAACGAAAGTGATGATTTTTCCTATGATCCAACCAAGACATCTTATATGGATTGGGACAAAGCACCTTTGTATATAAACGACAAACGTGTCTGGGGTCTGGAGCCTTGATTGTGAACTGATTGTGGAAAATGCGGGCGGAACGTGAGAGCACTGAATTCACTTCCGTCCATTTTTTTGTGATCGGATTCGTGGTACACTATGATCGTTACATCACTACATACATGACCGAGGTGACCTGAGACATGAATGACAATTTGGCACAGGCTCTGAATGAGCAAATGAACTTTGAATTTTACTCCGCTCACGTATATCTGGCGATGGCTGCTTATTGCTCCAGTGAAAGTCTGGATGGGTTTGCAAACTTCTTCCTGGTACAAGCTGAGGAGGAACGGTTTCATGCCATGAAACTGTATAAATACATTAATGACCGTAGAGGACGCGCCACATTGGCTGCATTGCCGGAGCCGAAAAATAGCTACGATTCCATGCTGGACGTATTTGAGCATGGCTACAAGCATGAGCAGCAAAACACGCAAAAATTTTATCATCTGGCTGACTTGGCCCTCGATGGACGTGAGCATGCAACGATCCATTTCCTGAAATGGTTTATTGATGAGCAAGTCGAAGAGGAAGCTCTGTTCGACAGTGTTATCCAGAAGCTTAAGCGCATTGAAAGAGACAGCAACGCCTTTTATATGCTGGACAGCGAGTTTGCCAAACGCAGCTTTACTGCCCCTGCGGAGTAGTACAGCATACATGGTTTGTTTTGAATGCCGGAGCTAAGACCAGCATTTTATTCGTCTAGAAAGTAGAGGAGCCCGATTTTCGGGCTTTTTTGCGTTGACTTTAATGAACGAATTCCCATCTTTCGAGGGGCTATTGTTATTTTAAATGGAGTTATAGAAAAAATTAATTTGTCGCTGAATGGTGAGCATGCTACAGTTATGTTAACTTTTATATCTTATTAAATAGATGGGAATAGTTATATAGTGGTTCACTCGTTTTATAAAAACATTAGAAGGAGGCGGGTTAGTATGAGTGAAATCTATCGTCTGGCACTCCAGGAGGACGCAGAAAGATTGCAGTATGTGACGTATGAGGCGTATGAAACAATTCGGCAGTTGGAGCTTCGATGGCCTGCCGCTCAGGCAGACGTTGCTCTCATTCAAGAAAACATTAAAAATAATGATTGCTATGTGCTGGAAGTAGACGGTGTTATTCAGGCTACCGTTAGCCATCTCAAAAATAGAGCCCTTAATTTTATAACCGATCTACCGTTTGTGATGTGGTTTGCTGTAGACCCGGCTGCCCAGGGCAAAGGATATGGGAAAAAACTGCTGAATTGGGTAGAGCAAACGATTATTCGTGACAAGGTCGGTGCTCCTGCTGTGACACTGGCGACTGCGGAAAAGCATCCCTATTTGCTATCCATGTACGAGCGTTGGGGATATGAACGTATCCATGCTTTTGACCATGGAACAGGGGACGGGACGATGCATTTACTGCGTAAAGTGGTGAATCCTGAATTATTCTCCACCTATATTCGTGAAAAAAATGAAGCCGAGACAGCCAATCGAAATTAGACGCGATCATAGGGAACGGACGAAGCCGATTCGTTCGCAGAAGGGGGGCAGGAGCTTATGAAGTTTGTATTATTCAGCCTAATGGCTAATCTGCCTAATGCGATTACCGGGGAAGCCTGGAGTTCGCAGCAAAAATTCCAAAATGTAATAAAGCAAGCTGTGCTCGCAGAGGAGCTTGGTTTTGATGCGTATGGTGTGGGGGAGCGGCATGGTGCGCCTTTTTTGTCGTCTTCGCCTCCACTCGTTCTGACCGCTATAGCAGCGAGAACTGAACGGATTCGTCTGCTGACGATGGTAACGGTGCTTAGTATTCTTGACCCGGTACGCGTAGCTGAGGATTACGCGACACTGGATCATTTATCGGGTGGAAGATTAGAACTGATTATCGGAAAAGGCAATGATCCACGCCATTATCCGTTGTTTGGAATTACGGAGGAAGAACAGTGGGAGTCGCTAGCAGAACGCTATCGTCTGCTCAAACGGCTATGGAGCGAGGAAGAGGTTACGTGGGAGGGCAGCTATCGGTCCCCGCTGTATCAGGTCACGACACAGCCACGCCCGTATCAACAGCAAATTCCGATATGGCATGGAAGTGCCTCCAGTACATTATCGACGGAGCTGGCTGCACAATATGGAGAGCCGTTATTTTCCTCAAATTCTTTCCATCCTCAGGCCAAGTATAAAACGCTAATTGATCATTACCGTGAACGGCTCGCTTATTACGGTCATGATCCTGCTCGGGCCGTAATTGGTGCCGGAGCCGGGAGTTTGTATCTGGCGGATACAGACGAGGAAGCGATCAGACGCTATCGCCCGTATTATGATGCTTACCACTCGACGGCGGCGGCTCAGCATAATCAATCCCCGTTTACAAGTTTGGAGGACAATATCCGCAACGGTCCAGTTCTGATTGGTTCTGCGGACAGCGTTCTTGAAAAAATACGAAACTATTATACTGCGTTCGGCCATCAGGTACTTAGCATAAGCGTGGATGGGCTGGAAGAGCAGGAGCAACTTGAACAGTTGCATCGGTTTGCCGAGGATATCATCCCTGTGCTGCGGCGAGAGATTCCCAGCACTATTTGGCAGCAGGTGCCGAACCTACACAAAGAAAATGGATCACTGGCTGCTATTCCTAAAGGTGCTCCCTCCATTTCTCCTATTTTTCAGTTGTGATTGATGAATAACGTTACCCTCTCTCATGAAAGCAACCGAAGTAGCGGTGCTTTCGGGTCGATAGCGACTGAGAGAGGTGCTTTTTAGTTTTAGACAAATTGACAGAGATACATAAAAAGAGTAACGTAATTGTATATTTATTTAAATCGCATAAAATTAATCGGATTAATTAAAATTTAAAGATGTGGAATCTAATGATATAAAGGAGGAATTTTTTTGAGCGACCCACAATTTAGTACGACCAAGCGCTGTATAACAGCCGAGGATTTATATCGACTTCACTGGGTTAGCGATCCAGCTATTCATCCTCTCAGCAGTGAAATCGCTTACGTAGAGCAGCATATTAATAAAGAGCGGACAGATTATAACTCAGGAATTTGGCTATTATCGTCTGAAGGCGCTAGCGCAGTACCCTTTACATATGGACCCAAAGATGAAACGCCTGTCTGGTCACCAGATGGAACACAACTAGCTTTTCTCCGTACAACAGACGGCAAGCGCCAGGTATGGATTATTCCGAAACGCGGGGGGGAGGCACGACAGCTTACACACGTAGAGAACAATGTTCATTCATTAGCCTGGTCTCCTGATGGGACCTGCATATCGTTTGTAGCTAAAACGGCCGAGAACCCGTCAAGCCCTACATCCGATGGAGGAACTCAGGAGGCACAACTTAAGGGACGAGTCGTTAATCGAACGAAAGCTAAATCCGACGGATATGGACTGTGGGATGATACTCGTGATCACTTGTATGTAACTGATGTGACTTCGGGGTACACAGTTCAACTGACTTCCGGCGCTTATGATGTGGCGGAGCCTGTGTGGTCACCGGATGGTCAACGTATTTTATTCGTCGCCAGAATAGCAGAGCATTCGAACGAGGATACGGATTTACGTAAGCAAAATGATTTGTTTACGATAGCTCCTGCGACTTCAAATGGTGATGCAGCAGCACCGCTTAAGTTGACCCATTCTGAACTGCACATCGAGAGTGCTGCTTATTCTCCCGACGGTTCAACGATTGCCTTTTACGGTCATGATCGACATGCCAAAGACGCTACACAGACCCGACTGTACACGGTTCCTTCCAGTGGGGGGACGGCAGTATGCGTTAGTGAGACGCTTGACGCTCACCTCGGTAACGCGGGTATGAGCGACATGCGTTCACATCTTCATGTAGGACCACCACGCTTTAGTGCGGACGGTCAATCCCTGTATACGCTGGTAACCCTTGAAGGCAATGTACACGTATATCAATTTGCGCTTGATGGAACTTTTAAAATTTTAACCCAAGGAGAACGGGAAATTTACCAATTCGAGCTTACTTCGGATGAGCAGCATATCATTGCCGCTTCCACCGATGTAGCTTTACCGGGTGATTTGTTCCGGATTGCGATTCATTCAGGAACTGAGGAACAGCTGACACGAGTGAATGATTCTCTGCTTGATGAGATTGAGATCAGTGTGCCTGAGATCTTCTGGACTGAGGTTGAGGATGGACGACGGGTGCAGGGATGGGTGATGAAGCCTGCTGGGTTTAAGGAGGGGGTATCTTATCCTGCTATTTTGGAGATTCACGGTGGTCCTCATGCCATGTATTCCAATTCTTTTTTTCATGAATTTCAGTTGCTGGCCGCTCAGGGATATACAGTCATCTACACGAATCCGGGAGGAAGCCGAGGGTACGGACAGTCTTTTACCAATGTCGTCCTTGGAGATTACGGCGGACGCGATTACACCGATCTGCTGAGCGCAGTGGACGAGGCTATACGTCAATTTCCATTCATTCATCCAGAAAGGTTGGGTGTAACAGGAGGAAGCTATGGTGGCTTTATGACAAACTGGATTGTCGGCCATACCGATCGTTTCCGTGCAGCTGTGACCCAGCGATCCATATCTAACTGGCTGTCCATGTATGGAGTGAGTGACATAGGATACTCGTTTACTGAAGATGAAGTCGGCGGGAATCCGTGGGACGATTGCGAGCTCTTGTGGAGGCAATCTCCGCTGGCTTATGTGCAGCAAATCAACACACCGCTGCTCATATTGCACGGTGAGCAGGATCTGCGATGCCCTATAGAGCAGGGAGAACAGCTGTTTACAGCATTGCGTCGCTTGGGGAAACCTACGCAATTTGTCCGTTTTCCAGCTTCAAGTCACGAGCTTTCACGAAAAGGGCACCCGCAGCTTCGCGTGGAACGACTGCAACGTATTACCAATTGGTTTGCCCAACACGAATTATAAGTAAATCGCTTTCTTGTATTAATGTAAAAATGTCAGGTCCTAATCATAGGACTTGGCATTTTTAGTATGCCTTGCTACAATTCTCTCAACCTCATTCAAAAGGAGATATATAATGGCCGAGCCCTTAAAAAATATGTACACGGAGAATTTTCTTCAACTATTCGGTGAAAAAGTACAGTCTGCGTACATGCCGTTCGATACCAACGGATTCATCCATCAAGTGATGGATGAAAAATGGGATGAGCTGGAGCTAAAAGAACGAATACGGCGTATTTCGTTTACATTAGGGGTATTTTTGCCCAGCAATTATGAAGAAGCTCTGGATATTCTTTTTGCTATAGACGAGCATTGCAGTGGTTTTCCGTACTTGTTTTTCCCCGATTTTGTGGAGGTTTATGGGCAGGGAGAAGAGCATTGGGACCTGTCCATGAAGGCACTGGAGCGCTTCACATCTAAATCCTCTGCGGAGTTTGCCGTGAGACCCTTCCTCCTGCGTGAACCGGAACGGATGATGCAGCAGATGACGACCTGGGCGGGACACCAAAGTGAACACGTTCGCCGTCTTGCCAGCGAAGGCTGTCGTCCACGGCTACCATGGGGACAGGCATTGCCTGTGTTTAAGCGCAATCCTGCTCCAGTATTGACCATATTGGAATTACTGAAGGCGGATCCTTCACTATATGTACGTAAAAGTGTAGCCAACAACCTGAACGATATCGCCAAGGATCATCCTGATGTGGTCATTGCTACGGCTCAACGGTGGAAAGGGATACATCCTGACACCGACTGGATTGTGCGTCATGGCTGTCGGACCTTGATTCGCAAATCCATCCCCGAAGTGATGGCAATGTTTGGCTATGCGGATGAAACAGACGGGGCGCCGTTAGTCACGGAAGCCTCTTTCAGCACAGACCCTGCCTTGCTAAGGCTCGGTGATAACTGTGAGTTGAGCTACGCGCTTCAGCTTCGAGAAGGTGACCCAGTACGAGTCCGTATCGAGTACGGCATCGATTTTGTGAAGGCGAGAGGACAAGTCTCACGTAAACTGTTTTTGCTATCTGATAAAACGGTCCCCGGAGGAACGCGTCTTGCAGGTACACGGACACACCGTTTTGCAGACCTGACAACTCGTTGCCATTATGCGGGAGCGCACCGGATTGCGCTGCTCGTAAACGGGCAGGAAGCAGCTTTTACAATGGTAGAACTCCAGTTGTAGATCACGATAGCGGTGAAGAAAAAGAGCCTAGAGCCTGAAATCAGGCTCTTTATTTTTGTCGTTCGCTTTACCAAATTTATTTTTTTCCAAAAAAATGATCCTGGTATTAGAACCTGGTACTAAGACGTGTTATACTACAGTAAGAAAGTGGATCTCATCTTATGTATAAAGGGGAAGGTATAATTTGACAGATCAACAACAATGGCTTGCGCCTGAATATTACAATATGACTTCGGAAATGGAACACCATGATGCTAGTAAAACTGCACTCAAGTGGCTGAGTGAGACAGGAGAATACGAAGAAATCACCTACGGAGAGCTGTTGAAAAAGGCTAACCGGCTGGCTGGAGGACTCGCAAATCTGGGATTTAACAAAGGTGACAGGGTTCTGGTCGTAGTACCACGGCGTATTATTGCGTATGTAATTTATCTGGCCTGCTTGAAGCTGGGGCTTGCTGTTATTCCATCTTCAGAAATGCTACGTGCCAAGGATATTGCATATCGTCTTCGCCATTCGGAAGCGCGTGCAGTCATTGCCTGGACGGGAGCAACAAGCGAAGTGGACAAAATAAATGATGATTTGCCTGCTCTGGATTATCGTATCGTGGTCTCCGGGGACGACACGGCAGATGTATCTGGCTGGCTCGTGCTGAATGAGCTAATGGATGGACAGGAAGATACTTTTGAAGCTGTGAAGACGCACCGTGACGATATGGCCATTCTGGCCTATACTTCGGGCACCACGGGAAATCCTAAAGGTGTTGTACATAGCCATGGCTGGGGATATGCCCATCTGCGGATAACATCACCATGGTTGGATATTCGAGCTTCAGACGTAGTATGGGCTACAGCTGCACCAGGATGGCAAAAGTGGATTTGGAGTCCGTTTTTATCTGTACTGGGGAATGGAGCGACCGGATTCGTATATAATGGTCCGTTTCGTCCGGGTCGCTATTTGCAGTTCATGCAGCAGTACGGAATCCAAGTGTTGTGCTGTACGCCGACAGAATACCGGATTATGGCGAAAACGGATGGTTTGGATCAATATGATCTATCCCAATTGCGCAGCGCAGTTTCTGCGGGAGAGCCTCTCAATCAGGAGGTCATTAATAAGTTTCAGGAGCAGTTCAACATTACGATTCGTGACGGCTACGGTCAAACAGAGAGCACATTAATTATTGGTAATTTAAAGGAAGCGCCTCTGCGCACAGGCTCGATGGGCAAATCTATTGCACCGGGACTCGTTGAGGTCGTAGACGAGGATGGCATTCCGCTGGCTCCGGGGCAAGTGGGCGATATTGCGGTACGCGCTGATCTGCCGGCATTATTCCATACGTATTACCATGATCCAGAACGCAAATTAGCTAGTGTCCACGGAGATTATTTTGTTACGGGAGACCGGGCTCGCAAAGATGAGGATGGATATTTCTGGTTCGAAGGACGTGGGGATGATATCATTATCAGTTCTGGCTATACCATTGGTCCTTTTGAAGTAGAGGAAGCGCTTATGAAGCATGACTCCGTGCAGGAATGTGCTGCCGTAGCCAGCCCTGACGAAATCCGTGGACATGTTGTAAAGGCTTTTGTCGTACTCAAAGCTGGGGTAGAAGGATCACCGGCGTTAGTGAAGGAACTGCAACATCATGTGAAAACATGGACGGCGCCTTATAAATATCCACGAAAAATAGAGTTTATTCAAGAGCTTCCTAAAACTAGCTCGGGCAAAATACGAAGAGTGGAGCTGCGGGAACTGGAGAAGCAATCCGTACTGTAGTGATGAAATCATTCAATATAATCAAAACGGAACAGGAGCGTGGAAAAATGAGTACATTTGAATCATTGTTGGAGCAATACGCAGAACTGGTCGTAAGAGTAGGGGTTAACATTCAGCCCGGACAGGCGTTTTTGGTAACTGCACCACTGGAAACTGTTGAGTTTACACGCCTGATTGTCAGCAAAGCCTATGAAGCAGGCGCTAAATATGTACAGGTAGAGTTCGAGGATGATTCCATTACACGTAGTCGTTTTGAACATGGTAACGAAGCCAGCTTTGATGACTACCCTGCTTGGAAGGCAGAAATGATGGAGAAATTTGCCGAAGAGGGTGGAGCCACACTAACGATTAAAGTGCCGAACCCGGATTTATATCAAGGCATTGATCCACAAAAGGTATCTCGTGCGACTAAGGCGGCAGCTACGGCGAGAGAAGGTTTTTCCAAATATACCCGAAATCATAAAATTAGCTGGTGTTTGATTAAAGCGCCGACGAAGGCTTGGGCCGATAAAGTATTTGCAGATGTAGCAGAAGAGGATCGTATACGTGTCATGTGGGATACAATCTTCCAAATGAATCGTGTAGATGGCTCTGATCCTATTCAGAATTGGCAGAAACATTTGAAAAACCTTGAACAGGTACAAGACAAGCTGAATCATAAAAAGTATAAAAGCCTCCATTATCGTGCACCAGGAACAGATTTGAGAATTGAACTGGCTGACGGGCATATTTGGCGCAGTGGTGGTGGTGAGAACGAGCACGGAGATTATTTTGTCGCGAATATGCCGACAGAAGAAGTGTTCACGATGCCTAAGCGTACAGGTGTCAATGGTCATGTCACAAGTACAATGCCACTCAATTTAAATGGTCAACTGGTGGATCGCATAACGTTTACCTTTAAGGACGGTAAAGTCACTGAATATACAGCAGAATCCGGCGAGCAGCATCTGACTCATTTGCTCGCTACGGATGAAGGGGCCAGCTATTTGGGAGAAGTTGCACTGGTGCCGCACGATTCACCAATTTCCAATCTCAATCGCATTTTTTACAATACAGGTATCGACGAAAATGCCTCCTGCCACTTGGCTCTAGGCAGTGCGTATCCATTTAATATGGAAAATGGGACACAAATGAACCGGGAGGAGCTGCTCCAGAACGGTGCCAATGTCAGCCTGACTCATGTGGACTTCATGATCGGCTCAGCTGAGCTGGATATTGACGGCGAATTGCAAGACGGAAGCAAAGAAGCCGTGTTCCGCAAAGGAAATTGGGCTATTTAGGCCTTTTTTCAATCTCCATTCAATCGACCCGCAAACGATCTCATTCGTTATGCGGGTTTTTCTATTCCCTAAATCTCAAATTGCTCCTTGTTTTGTGAAATATAAAGTGCTAAACTGAGTTCAAACAGTAATTTAAACAACGTTTTAATTATTGTTTGAAAAGTCATTTACATAAAATCGTCCCATTTCATTCATCCGTTATGATTGGACGAAATAGGAGGAGGAAAAACATGAATCACCCAGACAAAAAACAACAAACCAAAGAAAAAATCTTAGACGCTACGCTGGAATTTATTCAAAAGGAAGGTTTTGAGGCGGTTACAATCCGGAAAATTGCCGAGCTGTCTGCTACTAATATTTCTTTAGTTAATTATTATTTTGGCTCTAAGGAAAATCTGCTCAGTGAAGCTATTGAAGTGATATTAAATGGCTTTCAGCATACCTTTTCTATTTTGGACAATACAACGATGCCCCCCCAAGATAGACTGAAACAATTTTTACTTAACTATCTGCAGGTCATTCGTCAATATCCAGAGCTTCTTTCGCGAATTATTGCCATGGGCAGCACGCCCTTTACATCTCAACAGGAATACGGAAGGTTTTTAAACATAATGGGATTTCCAAAGGTTCAGAGCACGATCAAGGAGCTGACAGGTGAGCAACAGCCGGAGCGCTTGTTAGCAATGATGCTGCAAATATTTGGAGCTATTTTTCTGCCTGCACTGATGAGTCCAATTCTTGAATCAGGGGCAGTTGTGGAAATACCTTCAATAGAGGAACAATTAAATCTGCTGTTCGAAAGATATTTTGATCAAAAATAAATCATAGGAGTGACTAATATGAATTTTTTGAGAAAATATTGGCAAGATGCAGGGGCTATAATCGGTGTGGTTGTATGTATTGTTTTACTTATGAATCCAGCTATCCTTTCGGATATAACAGGCATGTTATGGTTGAGTTTTGTGGCTATATTGTTTCATCAATTTGAGGAGTACCGCTGGCCTGGATATTTTGCTGGTTTATTTAACAATGTTATGTTTAAAAGTGACACACCGGATCATTACCCTTTAAACACTCAATCAGCGATGATTATCAATGTGGCAATTGCCTATGTGTTTTATCTGCTTCCCGTATGGTTTCCGCAAGTAATCTGGCTTGGACTCGCACCAGTTTTTATGGGATTCTTTCAGGTCGTTTGGCACGGCATCGTTGTCAATATTAAAGCAAAAACCTTATATAATCCTGGCTTGTTTACGGCACTTCTCCTGCATGTTCCAGTCGGAATCTGGTATATTCATGAAATAGTACAGCGAGACATCCCAACGGCAATAGACTGGATTGCGGGTACGATCTACTTTGTTTTTGCTGTATACATCTTCATCATTAAAGGGAATATATGGTTGAAGAAGAGTGACTCTCCTTACTCCTTTTCTAAACAACAGCTGGGAGCTTATGGTCGTAAATAGGGTATGTTAGAAAATCATCAATGTCCTTGTTTACAAGTTGGAAACAAGTAGAGGTATTCCGGAAATGAGGTTCGGTTACACTTGGTTTGTACCCAAGAACAAGGAAAGAGTGATCTTATAATGAAGCATACACATCAATCTTATGATCGTAAAAAGTTGGCTTACAAGCTAATCACCACTAGTGCCTTATTGGCTATAGGTTTTGCTGTGATGACAGGATGCAGCAATAGCGGGGAGGAAAAATCAACTGCTCCTACTAAAGCAGAAACAGTCACACCACCTGTTAGTTCTACAGATCAAAACACGGATCTCAATACTAATGGGCAAGGCTCAACCTCTACCCATCAAGAACCTGCCAGTAGTACAGCTTCATCTCACGGTAAACACAGCTCCGCAGCTGCTATACTCAGCGCAGCCAAGCAGGGGACCTTACCGAATTTGCCTAAAGGTCTTGGCTTGGGAACTAGTAGCGATTTGTTATTTGACCTGTGGGGGAAATCCGAGTCAGGTTCTACAGGTCCTATGAGAAGCTATGCTAAGTATCATACAGACATCATGCTGGATGGAAGCGATAAAGTTACAGAAATTACATCTTTCGATCCAGACTATAAGAAGTTGCTTATCAAACAAGTTGTTGACGAATTGGGCGAACCTACGGAAACCGTTGACACCTCTAGAGACATACCTGACACAGCAGAAGCTAATTATACGATCAATAACACATCAGGACTTAGTTATTATTTAGTATTTTCCTATCAAACCAAAACGCAAAAGATCAATTATATCCGAATATATTTTAACTCTAAAAAACCATAATTGGATGTATATAACAGAGTCGTTTCCGTCAGAATTGCGGAGGCGACTTTGTTCAAACTCATTGCATTTTTAGGTTATGTTGTTTATACTGATTTGTAATTGATTAATCACTAATCAGAAAACTGTGCTAAATAAAAGGATGAAAAAAACATGGCTAAAGCTACGTCAACCTCTATAAATCGCCAAAAGGAAATCATATCTGCTGCTATTGAAGTGTTTGCAGAGATGGGCTACTACCGAGCTACAACAGCCAAAGTTGCGGAACGGGCCAATATTTCTCAGCCTTACGTCTTTCGTTTTTTCGCTACCAAGGAAGCGTTGCTTGTTGAAGCCTTGAAGGTTTCATTTGCACGTATCATAGAATCTTTTCACAGCGTCATTCATTCGGCCTCATCTGAACAGCTCGAGCAAGAGCTAATTGCAGCCTATTCGCAAATGATGATGGAATACCGCAATGAAACACTTTTGCAAATGCAGGCGCAGACGATTCGCGAGGATGAGGTCGTAAGCGTGATGCAGCAAGGATTCCGTGAAATTCATACGACGGTCTATGATGCTTTCCGACGGGCAGGTATTGAACAAGCAATGGAAAGAACGATGCTTTTTCTTGCCAGAGGTATGCTGTGCAATATTTCGATGTCGCTGGATCTGCCAGAACTGATGAAAAAAGACGATTAATTTGGGTTTATGCATTAGAGTCGCGTTTTTGCGCGGCTTTTTTGCTTTTAATTTTATTTTGTTCAAGACATGATTTCGTTTGCTACTGAGAAAAAACGGCCAAATAAGTTGACAAGAGAAGCGAGTCTCGTTATCCTAATACCCATAGGGGTATATGTATAAAGAGGTTTAACTAAGCTAAGCCCCCTCAAAAAACAGACGGAGGTACTACAATGTCATCAATTAACAATATCCAAGCAGATCGTATTCTTGATTGCAAAGGGCTAGCTTGCCCTATGCCTATAGTAAGAACAAAAAAGGCTATGAATGAGCTCGTTCCCGGAAAGATTATGGAGGTTCAGGCGACTGACAAAGGTTCATTAGCCGATTTTCAGAGCTGGGCCAAAAACACCGGACATCAATATTTGGGCACTCTCCAAGAAGGAGATGTAATGCGACATTATTTACGCAAAGCAAATCCGGCTGAAGTGAAGAAGGAGCAAATATTTTCTTCTACGATAAACTATGAAGAGCTACAAGCAAAATGTTCTGGAAACGAGAACTTCATTTTGCTTGATGTTCGTGAACCCGCTGAATTTGCGCTTAAACATATCCCTGGATCTAAGCACATCCCTCTTGGCGAACTGGAGAACAGACTCTCTGAACTGAACTTGGAAGAAGAAATCGTAGTGATCTGCCAAGCTGGAGCACGCAGTGAAATGGCTTGTCAGCTATTAGTTTCCAAAGGCGCTAATAAAGTCAAATCTGTACTTTCAGGCATATCCGAATGGGCTGGAGAGACTAAGGGAAGCGAATCCATATGAGTACGACAGCAGGAATTTATACAAATAATCAAGAATATGCTCAGCCCAAAACAACGATTGTATTATTCAGCGGGGAGCTGGATAAGGCGATTGCTGCATTCATTATTGCGAATGGAGCGGCAGCATATGATCATGAAGTAACTATTTTCTTTACTTTTTGGGGGCTAAATACGTTACGCAAGGATGAAATCGTGAGCACCAATAAGGGAATGCTCGAAAAAGCCTTTGGCTGGATCATGCCTCGTGGACCCAAAAAGCTTGCACTATCCAAAATGAATTTTGCCGGACTTGGTCCACAGATGATCAAGCATGTCATGAAAAAGCACAATGCGCTTTCCTTGCCGCAGCTTATAGAGTTGGCACGAGAGCAGGGGATCAAGCTCGTCGCCTGTACCATGACCATGGATTTGTTAGGGCTGCAGCAAGAAGAGCTAATCGAAGGTTTGGAATATGCTGGAGTAGCCGCCTACTTGGGGGATGCTTCGCAGGGCAAGGTGAATCTATTTATTTAGGGTATCCTATTTATTTTTTTGGTTTATAATATACCTATACGTGTATATGGTAAGTCAAAAAAGGAGTGCATTACTTATGGATTACAATTACAGTGATGAACTGAAAACGCGCCTGAGGAGGATTGAGGGACAGGTGCGTGGGGTACTTCGTTTAATGGATGAAGGAAAATCGTGCAAAGACGTCGTTAGCCAGTTATCTGCCGTACGTAACGCATCAGATAAAGCGATTGCCCAAATTGTAGCAGAGAATCTGCAACGATGTATATTGGAAGAGCAAGAGGCTGGAGGAGACACGGATAAGCTGGTTAAAGAAGCGATTCAGCTTCTTGTGAAAAGTAGATAATCCTGACTCCAGAGTCCAAGCTAGCGGGCAATGATATCACTATGCACAAAATTACGGGAGCTGGCATATTGCCTTTAACCAGCCACATATATTGGACGTGGTTAAGAGTTTTTTGATAAACATCTGAAAGATTAAGATTATATAATAGCCGTAATTAAAAAGTTCGCTGCCTCTAGTTGGTAGCGGGCTTTTTTAATCGTACAATTTTAGGAATAAGCCTCTGTTTATGCTGAGGTAGACAGGTGTAAATAACACATAAGGAAAACAACTTCTTCCGGGAGGCATACTTATGGAGGTATTTGTTACGATTGGTGTCAAATTGATCATCAGCTTTTTTGGCTTGTGGATCATTACTTTTATTACAGGTCGGAAAACACTCAGTCAGTTAACACCACTCGATTTCCTAACATCATTGGTGTTAAGCGAAATTGTGGGAAATACGTTATATGACGATAAGGTAACCATTGGGCAGCTATTGTTTGCTTTGGCACTATGGTGCGCGCTGGCCTACTTTTTTGAAAAGGCGACGACCCGTTTTGTGAAATTTGGCTATATGGCAGAAGGTCGAACAGTGCTGCTCGTGGATAAGGGCCAGGTCAATCAAGAGATGCTTGAAAAATATGATATAGAATTCACACAGTTGCTCTCCATGCTGCGCCAGCAAAATATTTTTTCTCTACGTGAGGTCTTGTATGCCACGTTAGAGACGAACGGTTCATTGTCAGTCATGCGCAAACCCGAATACGAGCCACCCGCCGCTCAGGATATGGGAATAGACGCACAGCCTGATCTTTTTTCTGTTACAGTCATTGATAAAGGAAAATTCCTGAACGAATCTATGCGTGGGAAGTCAATCGATATTGAAGAGATTAAAGCAAAAGTGCGAGAGCAGGGATATGATAGTATCGATGAGATTGCCTATGCAGAGTTTAGCGAGGATGGAACACTTCACATCGTGCCGATGAAATAGAAAAAGCACAATAAAAGAGGCTGAATTACGAATCGGGCTGTTTTTTTTAGCTTCTTTCTTTTTCTAATAACTATTACTATAAGAAGCAATAATGGGAGGATAAACTGAAAAATAGGAAACCAAAAAGTAACCACAGTCTTCCGACCCGTCATAATGTGATGAGTGTAGTTAGGGGATAGAAATGAAAGCCCATAAATGAGAGCTCCGAGAGGCAAAACCCATTTTTTAAATCCAATTTTAGTTATTTTTTCAAGCCCTATCACGGCACCATTAAAAAATGCGACCATTTTGATAATTAAGCCAAGAAAGAGGAGCAAGGTGAAAAGTGCATCCATGCGTTCGAACACTTCTGCCAATTCAATCAATTGTACAGTTTCCAAAAGAGGCAGCGTGCTGCTTGCGGCGATCTTGGAACCCAGAACAAAAATAACCATCGTATTCCAAAATAGGAAGTATAAACTCAAAGTGAAAAAGGCCGGTGGCCGGGATTAATACAGTAATTACAGTAAATGCAATCGCAAAAACAGGTAAAAGAATTAAGCTAAATGAAAACAATACTTTGTATCCGTAACGAACCGTATTGGATATAACCATGACTGTAATCAAGGTAATGACCCATATTGGTGTTTGGTTCAGCAAAGTCATCACTGTCACCTCGCCTAAATCGCGTAAATTCCGGGAAGTTTCATATGCAAAATATCCAACAAACAACAGGTTGAAGAGTGTACCCCAATATTATGGCTTACATTCACCCCTCCCATATTTATTTCATGCATTTAATTATCATTTTCAGATTCCAGCAGTTCTTTAAAAGATTTTTGAAATAACCCTGGGCGTTTAATGTTTACTTTTACATCTAGTTCCATGTCCATGCTTGCCAACTCTTTAGGCCACGTTTCCTTAATTTTTTTCCAATCTTGAGAATATTTTTGGTGGATTTTATTCCCGATTCCAACAAGATCGATATTCCGTTTCTGAGCTGCTTCCCATCCTTCCCGAATTTGCAACTACTTTTGGATATCAGACTCATGATCACCACCAGTATCATCTGAACTGTCAGGATATTGATGGGCTGCTTGTCTCGTCTTGTTAGGGCCCGATTTTTCATTAGGTCTTGTTTTCATAGCCCACCACGGTGCTCTAATGACCAAGTCCTTAAAATTGGACTTATAGGAGGGGCTGTAGGGCATAAAATAATTAATGCCGAACGATTTGAGTGCTACAGGGTGAACCAAAAGGGGGATGATCCCCATCAGAATACCGAATAGCCCCAGTGCTCCTGCTAGCAGCACTGAGAGCAAAACGCAATAACCGGACTGCTGAGCGCATACTAAAATACGTAATTTCAAAGTTAGATATAGCTGTGAAGGCAACAACGATAACCATTGCACCTGAGACCAGTCCGGCTTGTACTGCTGCTTGCCCAATAACCAGAGCCCCTACGATTGAAACGGCTGGTCCGATGACCCGGGGCATCCGTACACCGGCTTCACGAATCACTTCAAACATTAATTCCATCATGAATGCTTCCAATAATGCAGGAAAAGGAGTACCTTCCCGTTGAGCAACCAACGAGATATCCTCTGTAAATCCTTATTTAGGCCCCCTAATGACGGTTTGGGAACTGGGCTCCTCAACAGCTCTTCTGACCCCGCCTGCTATGGAAATGGCCAAAGCACATAGATTACCGTCAATCACAATGACAGCACTTCCGGACAAGATAGCTTGATATATCTGATTTTGCGAATTGATGATTTGAAGCAAGTTTTGGTCAATCAGTCCTTCAATATAACAAACGGCAAATTGGCCCGGCATGAGTAGGACTTTCGGGAAAATCACGAATAATAAAGTCAGAACTTTGCCCAAGTTTTAATTTGAGCAAAGATAGAGTATGTGCTAATGATGGATTTATAGGTTCTGAAGAGGCTTGCTGTTTGGATTTTTCGATATCCTGTGTGTACCTTTTTCCAGGTTTCAGAACATTTCTAATCCAACGTGTTAACACATGTGAGCCCCTCTTTTTTGATAAAGCCTATCTTTGCCCTGCAACCTAAAATATACGTTATTTTTATGAATTGGATACTTATTGAAAAACATTTGGCTCATAATTTTCCGAATTTCGCAAATCAACCACCACAGGGTCTAGAGGAGTTTACATTATAGAATATTTCAGTTCCGGATTGAGGAGACTACCTCATACGGGTTTGAAATTTTTTAGAAAGTGGTGATCAGGTTTGAGTTTCTCGGATGATCAGCTTATCTGTCTCAAATTTGAGGGCGAACTAGGGTATTTTGCTAAGGCTGCTGCTCCTCCTATTTATGAGACTGCTCCATTTTTCTTTGATACTTACGAAGATTATGCTGAAGCAGCTAATAATGAAAAGGAGCATTATGTCTATTCGAGGGGAACCAATCCTACCGTTCAGATTGCAGAGCAAATGATTGCTGCGCTGGAAGGTGGGGCGGACTGCAAGTGCTTTGCTTCCGGAATGGCTGCTATCAGCGCCGCGCTAATGTGTAGCTTGTCCGCAGGGGACCATCTGATTCTGGTCGGACACATATATGAAACCTCCGTCAGCCTAGCCCAATATTTAAAGAGGTTCCATATAGACTATACAATCGTACATTCGACTTCAACAGAAGCAGTCGCTGGTGCCATCAAACCGCAGACCCGAGCTATTCTTATGGAGTCTCCTACCTCATTCACATTCGATATGGTAAATATTCAGGAGGTAACTTCGCTTTCCAAAGCGAAGGGTATACGCACAATCGTAGATAATTCATGGGCTACACCCCTTTTCCAAAAACCATTGGAATGGGGCGTAGATATCGTTGTTCACTCCGCATCCAAGTACTTGGGTGGTCATAATGATTTAATTGCAGGGGCAGTGATCGCTTCTAAAGAGATAATAAACCGTATGTATGCTGAAGAGTATGAGTTGATTGGCGGCTCGTTAGGCCCTTTTGAAGCCTGGCTACTCATTCGGGGGCTAAGAACACTCCCGCTCCGAATGGAAGCCCATCAGAGAAACGCTTTGTTGGTTGCTCATTTTCTATCAGATCATCCGGCCATTTCCAAAGTGAATCATCCCGGACTCCCTTCTCATCCACAACATGAGCTCGCATGTAGACAGCTCAAAGGCTATGCCGGATTATTCAGTTTTGAACTAAAGGATTCGACTTATGAGGATATATGTAGAGTGATCAATAAACTGCGACTGATCCGGATCGGTGTATCTTGGGGGTCCATGGAGAGTCAGGTGATCTCACCAAACTACGGCTTCAATAAGCAGAGTCTAAAAAAACAACACATGCCTGAATCGCTTATCCGCTTGGCTGTAGGGCATGAGCCCGCTGAACTTTTGATACAGGATTTAGCTACAGCTTTAAGCTAAACGAACATTTCAGGATTTTTATCATAAAAGCTAAAGCAGCAGCTCATCCAATACATAAAGAGCTTCTGCTTTTCTGATTTATGACGTTTATACCTGATCAACTTTGCACTTCAAGTAGGAGAAAAGAGAGTTTCGGTTATTACAGGTAAATCATCGTGTGTTGGAGTGTTTTAATAAAAACTACACCGTGTAGAAATACAAATTAGCAAACTGGTAAATATTACAACTTGCCTGATGGGTATACACGTGATAAATTATATATCCAGCCAGTTAAACGGCTGTTGATTTGATCTTTGAAAACTGAACAACGAGTGAGTACGGATTTTGTTTACAAAATCCAACGCAGAAATTTTGGTACATGCCATTAGGTTGTATGAAATGGAAGCGAACAAGAGATATTTTTATCTCGTCAGTTTCAACATGAGCTCATCGCTCTTTCGATAACCAGCTTCGGTTGGTCTTTAATGGAGAGTTTGATCCTGGCTCAGGACGAACGCTGGCGGCGTGCCTAATACATGCAAGTCGAGCGGGGTTATATAGAAGCTTGCTTCTATATAACCTAGCGGCGGACGGGTGAGTAACACGTAGGCAACCTGCCCACAAGACAGGGATAACTACCGGAAACGGTAGCTAATACCCGATACATCCTTTTCCTGCATGGGAGAGGGAGGAAAGACGGAGTAATCTGTCACTTGTGGATGGGCCTGCGGCGCATTAGCTAGTTGGTGGGGTAAAGGCCTACCAAGGCGACGATGCGTAGCCGACCTGAGAGGGTGATCGGCCACACTGGGACTGAGACACGGCCCAGACTCCTACGGGAGGCAGCAGTAGGGAATCTTCCGCAATGGGCGAAAGCCTGACGGAGCAACGCCGCGTGAGTGATGAAGGTTTTCGGATCGTAAAGCTCTGTTGCCAGGGAAGAACGTCTTGTAGAGTAACTGCTATAAGAGTGACGGTACCTGAGAAGAAAGCCCCGGCTAACTACGTGCCAGCAGCCGCGGTAATACGTAGGGGGCAAGCGTTGTCCGGAATTATTGGGCGTAAAGCGCGCGCAGGCGGCTCTTTAAGTCTGGTGTTTAATCCCGAGGCTCAACTTCGGGTCGCACTGGAAACTGGGGAGCTTGAGTGCAGAAGAGGAGAGTGGAATTCCACGTGTAGCGGTGAAATGCGTAGAGATGTGGAGGAACACCAGTGGCGAAGGCGACTCTCTGGGCTGTAACTGACGCTGAGGCGCGAAAGCGTGGGGAGCAAACAGGATTAGATACCCTGGTAGTCCACGCCGTAAACGATGAATGCTAGGTGTTAGGGGTTTCGATACCCTTGGTGCCGAAGTTAACACATTAAGCATTCCGCCTGGGGAGTACGGTCGCAAGACTGAAACTCAAAGGAATTGACGGGGACCCGCACAAGCAGTGGAGTATGTGGTTTAATTCGAAGCAACGCGAAGAACCTTACCAGGTCTTGACATCCCTCTGACCGGTCTAGAGATAGACCTTTCCTTCGGGACAGAGGAGACAGGTGGTGCATGGTTGTCGTCAGCTCGTGTCGTGAGATGTTGGGTTAAGTCCCGCAACGAGCGCAACCCTTATGCTTAGTTGCCAGCAGGTCAAGCTGGGCACTCTAAGCAGACTGCCGGTGACAAACCGGAGGAAGGTGGGGATGACGTCAAATCATCATGCCCCTTATGACCTGGGCTACACACGTACTACAATGGCCGGTACAACGGGAAGCGAAATCGCGAGGTGGAGCCAATCCTAGAAAAGCCGGTCTCAGTTCGGATTGTAGGCTGCAACTCGCCTACATGAAGTCGGAATTGCTAGTAATCGCGGATCAGCATGCCGCGGTGAATACGTTCCCGGGTCTTGTACACACCGCCCGTCACACCACGAGAGTTTACAACACCCGAAGTCGGTGGGGTAACCCGCAAGGGAGCCAGCCGCCGAAGGTGGGGTAGATGATTGGGGTGAAGTCGTAACAAGGTAGCCGTATCGGAAGGTGCGGCTGGATCACCTCCTTTCTATGGAGAATCGTTTCCTGCAATGGAAACATTCAAATATGAAGCGTAAGCTTCAAAAACTACTCACTCGTTGCTCAGTTTTGAGAGCTCAAACTCTCAAAAAAAGCTGGTTGTTTACAGCTTTGCACCTTGAAAACTGGATACCGAAACGAAATTGCGTTTTAGAATATTCCTTTAAGCTGATCTTGTGTAAACAAGTGAAATAAAGGTAGCTGCCTTGAATTCCATTCACACGTAAGTGTTGAACCGAAATTCAGAGCAAATCGTATTTACGATGTAAATACTAGGTTAAGCTACAAAGAGCACACGGAGGATGCCTAGGCGCCAGGAGCCGACGAAGGACGTGGCGAACAACGATAAGGCCTCGGGGAGCTGTAAGCAAGCTTTGATCCGGGGATGTCCGAATGGGGAAACCCGGCTGTCTTCATCGACAGTCACTTTCTGCTGAATACATAGGCAGAATAGAGGCAGACCAGGGGAACTGAAACATCTAAGTACCCTGAGGAAGAGAAAACAATAGTGATTCCGTCAGTAGCGGCGAGCGAACGCGGATTAGCCCAAACCAAGGAGCTTGCTCCTTGGGGTTGTGGGACGTCTCACATGGAGTTACAAAGGAACCGGTTAGATGAAGAGGTCTGGAAAGGCCCGCCAGAGAAGGTAAAAGCCCTGTAGTTCAAAACTTGTTCCCTCCGAGACGGATCCCGAGTAGTGCGGGGCACGTGAAACCCCGTATGAATCCGGCAGGACCATCTGCCAAGGCTAAATACTCCCTGGCGACCGATAGTGAAGCAGTACCGTGAGGGAAAGGTGAAAAGCACCCCGGAAGGGGAGTGAAATAGATCCTGAAACCGTGTGCTTACAAGAAGTCAGAGCCCGATCTATGGGTGATGGCGTGCCTTTTGTAGAATGAACCGGCGAGTTACGTTCCCGTGCAAGGTTAAGGTGAAGAGCTGAAGCCGCAGCGAAAGCGAGTCTGAATAGGGCGAATGAGTACGTGGACGTAGACCCGAAACCGGGTGATCTACCCCTGTCCAGGGTGAAGGTGCGGTAACACGCACTGGAGGCCCGAACCCACGCATGTTGAAAAATGCGGGGATGAGGTGGGGGTAGCGGAGAAATTCCAATCGAACCCGGAGATAGCTGGTTCTCCCCGAAATAGCTTTAGGGCTAGCCTCGGAAATAGAATCGTGGAGGTAGAGCACTGATTGGGTGCGGGGCCCGCAAGGGTTACCAAGCTCAGTCAAACTCCGAATGCCATAGATTTAGTTCCGGGAGTCAGACAGTGAGTGCTAAGATCCATTGTCGAAAGGGAAACAGCCCAGACCATCAGCTAAGGTCCCCAAGTGTGTGTTAAGTGGGAAAGGATGTGGAGTTGCACAGACAACCAGGATGTTGGCTTAGAAGCAGCCACCATTGAAAGAGTGCGTAATAGCTCACTGGTCGAGTGACTCTGCGCCGAAAATGTAACGGGGCTAAACACACCACCGAAGCTATGGCTTGATGCTTTGCATCAGGGGTAGGGGAGCGTTGAATGCGGGTTGAAGGTGTACCGTAAGGAGCGCTGGACTGCATTCAAGTGAGAATGCCGGTATGAGTAACGAAAAGATCTGTGAGAATCAGATCCGCCGAAAGCCTAAGGGTTCCTGAGGAAGGTTCGTCCGCTCAGGGTAAGTCGGGACCTAAGGCGAGGCCGATAGGCGTAGTCGAAGGACAACAGGTCGAAATTCCTGTACCACCGTAATCCGTTATGAGCGATGGGGTGACGCAGTAGGGTAGTGACGCGGACTGATGGATGTCCGTCTAAGCAGTGAGGCTGATGTGTAGGCAAATCCGCACATCGTAAGGCTGGGCTGTGATGGGGAGCGAAAATTGTAGTAGCGAAGGTCATGATCTCAGACTGCCAAGAAAAGCCTCTAGCCAGGAGAAGGTGCCCGTACCGCAAACCGACACAGGTAGGCGAGAAGAGAATTCTAAGGCGCGCGGAAGAACTCTCGTTAAGGAACTCGGCAAAATGACCCCGTAACTTCGGGAGAAGGGGTGCCTCGGTAGGGTGAATAGCCCGAGGGGGCCGCAGTGAAAAGGCCCAAGCGACTGTTTAGCAAAAACACAGGTCTGTGCGAAGCCACAAGGCGAAGTATACGGGCTGACGCCTGCCCGGTGCTGGAAGGTTAAGGGGAGTGGTAAGCCCTTCGGGGCGAAGCTATGAACCGAAGCCCCAGTAAACGGCGGCCGTAACTATAACGGTCCTAAGGTAGCGAAATTCCTTGTCAGGTAAATTCTGACCCGCACGAATGGCGTAACGACTTGGGCGCTGTCTCAACGAGAGATCCGGTGAAATTTTAATACCTGTGAAGATGCAGGTTACCCGCGACAAGACGGAAAGACCCCATGGAGCTTTACTGCAGCTTGATATTGAATTTGGGTACGATCTGTACAGGATAGGTGGGAGCCTTAGAATCTTGAGCGCCAGCTTGAGAGGAGGCATCCTTGGGATACCACCCTGATCGTATCTAGGTTCTAACTTGGTACCGTGACCCGGTGCGAGGACAGTGTCAGGTGGGCAGTTTGACTGGGGCGGTCGCCTCCTAAAGAGTAACGGAGGCGCCCCAAGGTTCCCTCAGAATGGTTGGAAATCATTCGAAGAGTGCAAAGGCAGAAGGGAGCTTGACTGCGAGACCTACAAGTCGAGCAGGGACGAAAGTCGGGCTTAGTGATCCGGTGGTACCGCATGGAAGGGCCATCGCTCAACGGATAAAAGCTACCCTGGGGATAACAGGCTTATCTCCCCCAAGAGTCCACATCGACGGGGAGGTTTGGCACCTCGATGTCGGCTCATCGCATCCTGGGGCTGAAGTAGGTCCCAAGGGTTGGGCTGTTCGCCCATTAAAGCGGTACGCGAGCTGGGTTCAGAACGTCGTGAGACAGTTCGGTCCCTATCTGTCGTGGGCGTAGGAAATTTGAGAGGAGCTGTCCTTAGTACGAGAGGACCGGGATGGACGTACCGCTGGTGTACCAGTTGTTCCGCCAGGAGCACCGCTGGGTAGCTATGTACGGAAGGGATAAGCGCTGAAAGCATCTAAGCGTGAAGCCCCCCTCAAGATGAGATTTCCCAGTATGTAAGACCCCTTGAAGACGACGAGGTAGATAGGTTGGGGGTGGAAGTGCAGTAATGCATGGAGCTGACCAATACTAATCGGTCGAGGGCTTATCCTAAGAATAAAACGCAAATGAGTTTCGGATCCAGTTTTCAGGGTGTAAGTTTTGTATGGTATAGGCTCAAGTAGCTTATATGAAACAAGCGAACACACAGCATTTGGCGATGCTGATTCCTGAAAAAGAATTTACGATGTAAATTCATGTTTGGTGGCGATAGCGGAGGGGTTCCACACGTACCCATACCGAACACGACCGTTAAGCCCTCCAGCGCCGATGGTACTTGGACCGCAGGGTCCTGGGAGAGTAGGACGTCGCCAAGTAAATAAAAGTATGACCTCTACATAAAAAACCGCGATTATCGCGGTTTTTTTGTTTCCAAAAAGATATGCTTGTCAAAAATCCAGTATGAATCCCATAAGTCAAGACAAGTAAGACAAAAGTAAACCCGTTTTGTTTTTGAAAAAAACATGTTAAACTTTTCTCATAAAATTGTACTTTCTGAGGTGAGTTGAAGTGTTGGAACGTTCTATGGAGAATACAAGGGAATTAGACATAGGAAAGGGAGTGATTTAAAAAAGAAAAGGAGATTATAAATGAGCACTTATCAAACAGTTATTAGTGATGGATTTGAGCTGAAATATGCTATAAGAGGTAACGGAAGACCGATATTGGTGATCGGCAGTAGTGTATATTATCCTCGCTTATTTTCAGACCATTTATATAAAAAGTTTCAGTTTATTTTTCTGGATCATAGAGGGTTTGCAAAACCGACTCGAGCTTTAAAACCAGAAGACTATACTTTGGATAAAGTTATTAATGATATAGAAACAGCAAGACAATGCCTTCATCTAAATGAATTTATCATATTAGGACATTCCGGGCATGCTTTTATGGCTTTAGAATATGCTAAACAATACCCGGACTATGTTCAAAAAGTGGTACTTTTAAATTCAGCACCTACAAACAGCCAAGAAAGACAACGGCAAAGCTTTTCTTTCTTTAATGAAACGGCCAGTTCAGAAAGAAAGGAACGTTTTGAAAAGGACATTGTTTTATTAGAGGAAGATATCAAAAGAGACCCTGATAGAAGATTTGTTCACATGTGTATACGTATGGGAGCTCAAAGCTTTTATGATTATGCCTATGATGCGGCTTACACATGGAATGATGTATATACGAACATGCCTATCATTGATTATTTATGGGGAGAAGTATTCGGAAACATGAATTTGATACAATCCTTAGCGGATATCCATAAATCCGTATTTATTGGTTTGGGAAGGTATGATTATTTGGTTGCGCCAGTTTCTTTATGGGATAGGGTCGATGACACCTACGAGAACGTGAAAAAAGTGGTTTTTGAATATAGTGGGCATAACCCGATGTTTGAAGAACCTAATCGTTTTGATCAAACATTAGTCGAATGGATTAATGAAGATCACTAGGATTCTTGCTAAATCACCTCTTAGATGCTCAGTGGCCCGTAAAATGAGAATCACCTTCATTTTACGGGCTTTCTTATTGAGCGTTATTTACCTTTTGCACCGATGACAAAATACTATGATTTTGTTATTAGTGACTTGACGGCTTAACTAGGTTCTGTATAATAACCGAAAGGAAATAATGTATTGTTAGTTTTTTGTTCTACTTCTATCTGGAACAGCTCAAAGGATCAAGCGGACTGAACAATTTAGTAAAGCAATGATATGGAGGTCGTTATGAAATACGAAATTATTTTGTTTGATGTTGATGACACGCTGTTTGATTTTAAAATGGCAGAGAGTCATGCGCTACATAATACGTTTGCCCAATTTGGATTGCCGCAAGGGGCCACGGAGTATAAATCCAGCTATGATGAAATCAACAGTTCGTTGTGGCGAGAGGCAGAGGAAGGACATATTACCTCGGCACAGCTACGGGTCGAGAGGTTTAAGCGATTATTTACTGTTCATGGTCTAGACTTCAATCCAGATGCCTTTAGTGCTGCTTATTTACGTTATTTGGGTGAAGGTGCTTTTTTGATGGACGGAGCGATTGAATTATGTAATGTACTATCCGACTGTCGTTTGGCGATCATTACGAATGGAATCAAAGAGGTGCAAACCTCCAGAATTCAGCTTTCGCCGCTGCGTGATGTGTTTGAGCAGGTAATTATTTCAGAGGAAGTGGGTTGCCAAAAGCCACAAGCTGGTATTTTCGATTACGCATTTACCAAGTTGTCCATCTCTAATAAAAGTAAGGTTCTCATGGTCGGCGATTCTTTAACCTCTGATATTCAAGGAGGGAACAAATATGGAATTGATACCTGTTGGTTCAACCCTTCCAGAAAAACAAATACGTCTGGCATTCAACCCACTTATGAAATAACAAGTTTGATGGAGCTGCCGAATAGTGTACTTTCAAAGCGTCTCGTACTGAATCGTACATCGGCTGAAATTAGATGAATAATGTCGAAATCAGAAGGCCGGAAATTAAGGACATCGAAAAGTTAAATGAATTGTTTAGAGTTGTGATTACAGACACGTTTGCTAAAGAAGGCATTGGTCATATGCTGGAAGACATAGAGGAGGAAATTGATACTAAGAGGTTATATTTGGAAAGTGACTTGGAGAGTCACGGTGAGCAGCGATATTTCTTAATCGCTGTAGATCGGAATCAAATAATGGGTTCTATTGAATATGGACCAGTAAGTCAACTAATAAGTAAATCTACCAGTGATACATTTAAAAAGTTATGCGAGGTAGGAACTGTATTTGTTCACCCTGACTACCAGAAGATTGGGGTAGGGAATTTATTGTTGAAATCAATGTATTTGGCTCTGAAGAATAGAGGAGTAGAAGAATTTTGTTTAGATAGTGGATATCGTATTGCGCAGAAAATATGGAAAAAGAAATTTGGAACTCCTGATTATTTATTAAAAGATTATTGGGGAGCAGGCTCTGATCATATGATATGGAGAATCAAAGTCAAGGATGCTATTAAATGATCAATTGCTTGGCAATCTCTTGTGTGTCTTTAATCTACAGGGACCAGAGTTATAAAACAAGGCAGGCCGGAAAATCGGACTGCCTTGTTTTAATTTTTTCATCGATATTCACCGTTGCTAACTGCATTTGTTATTAGTTGGAGATAGCTTTAAGGCGGAAGGTAGAGCTGGCGAAATCTCCAGAGAGATCCGAGACAACAAGCCCAATTTTCATTAGGCGGTCACCTCCAAAAATTTCGCCATCAAATGCTACGCAGAAGGGGGAACCGCCATCTTCCACTAAGGTATTACCCGCATGGACTGCTGTGTTGCCCGTCGCTCCGTGTTCGATTATATACTTTTTATCTGGATCAAGTCCTTTTAGAGTTAGTCGCCGGATGGGTCCATTCGGTTCAGCTAGTACGCGGAAGTAAGCGACAAAAGCTTCGGACTGGTCCTCGCTAACGAACATCCAGGCGGTATCGCCTCGACCTTCAAATGGACTAAGGAGTCGATACATATCTCCCTGCTGTACGAGGGAACGAATTTCCTTATACTGGGCAATTTGTTTGGCAGCGAGCTCCTTTTCTTCATTTGTAAAGGCAGTTAGATCAAGTTCGTAGCCAAAATTCCCGCTCATTGCCACGTCGCCGCGTATAGCGAGGGAGGTGATTCGCCCCACCTGGTGATTTGGTACGTTCGATACGTGTGCGCCCATGGTACTGGCTGGATACACGATGCTTGTGCCGTACTGGATAGCCAATCTTTCAATGGCATCGGTATCGTCACTGGTCCATGTCTGCGGCATATAGTAGAGCATTCCGGGATCGAATCGTCCACCGCCTCCGGAACAGCTTTCGAACAAGATGTCCGGGAACTGGGAGGTCAGACGTTCCATCAAATCGTAAAGTCCGAGCATATATCGGTGCGCAGTTTCCTTTTGACGTTCACTAGGAGCGGTAGCCGAAGCAATCTCCGTCATATTACGGTTCATGTCCCACTTGACATAAGTAATTGGAGCAATCGAGAATACGGAGCTAAGTGTCTCATACAAGTAGTCACATACTTCCTTGCGGGAGAGATCGAGCACCAGTTGGGATCGGCCTTCCGTCCGCCGCCGGCCTTCCGCATGCAGGCACCAGTCGGGATGGCTGCGGTACAGTTCACTATCCGGTGATACCATTTCCGGCTCAACCCACAAGCCAAACTGTAATCCTTGTTCATTAACCCGTTTTGCCAGGTCAGCAAGCCCGCCAGGCAGCTTGCGACGGTCTTCAAACCAGTCTCCAAGCGAACTGTCATCGTTGTCGCGCTTACCAAACCAACCGTCATCTAGAACAAAGAGCTCAATTCCAAGGGGTCCTGCTTCCTTGGCAATCGCTTCGATTTTGTCGGCGTCGAAGTCGAAATACGTGGCTTCCCAATTGTTCACGAGAATCGGACGTTCTTTGTCACGGTAAGCCCCTCGGCACAAACGTGTGCGATAGAGTCGGTGATAGGTGCGTGACATGCCTCCAAGACCTTCCTCGGAAAAGACCAATACGGCTTCAGGGGTCTGGAATGACTGACCCGGATCAAGCCGCCAGGAGAAGTCAAAAGGATTGATTCCGATACTTACACGAGTCTGATTGAATTGTTCTACTTCTGCCTGTGCGACGAAGTTGCTGCTGTAGATTAGACTGAAACCGTACACATCCCCACGATCTTCAGTCGCATCAGGACGAAGTAGTGCCAGAAAGGGGTTCATTTGGTGGCTGCTGGAACCCCGTCGGCTCTCGAGCCGAATGGAGCCGGGTCCGAGATCACGGCGTTGGATATGTCTTTCCCGAACCCAGGCTCCAGATAAGTAGAGAGCTTGGTAGTTGGAATCGGCGAAGTCGACAGAGGCACTCATGGCATGTTCAATATTTATGGTAGCGCTTCCCTTTTGTTCAAAAAGAGCAGACCTAGCAATAGCACTGTGGTTCGCAAATACAGTATAGAGCAGTGTAGTCTTAAGCCCCGAGTATTGATCCTCAAGGATCAAAAAGAGGGTTGTGGCTTCATCATCCGATTCGGTATAGACGGAAGGAAGTCCCTCGAGCTTTGGTTTACCCGGTTCAATACGGTAACCACTATATTTCAGCTCCGTAGTCCGAGTTCCGTCCGCAAGTGCAACCTGGTAAGCTGGTTGACGAAAGTCGCTTGTTCCATACTGGGGGTATTCCTGAGGAAGCGTGTCCAAAGAAATTGTACGGCTGGAAGAAACGGGAGTGGGAGAGAAGGAGCAACGCTCCCTAAGCTCCAATATACTTGCGAGACTTTGGTCATGATGAAGTTGAGCTCCCCAATAGACATGTGCGGGATATCCTTCTACAAGCTGGATAATATAGCTGCAATCCTTGGACTGCAAATGAAACAAACCAAGCGCCTCGTTAACATGAATGTTCATGATATTCACTCCTTAGGGGGTTATCATTATTGTTTTACGTAAGGGTACTGATCAATGACAACAAGACTCTCAAGTACTGATGTTAGCCTTTTTTGCATGAGCTCTCCCGAATGACAAGCTTAGTCCCGATCACGCTGTACGCAGGTGGTTCACGTCCCTCAAACCGTTCAGAGAGCAGTTGCACGGCCGCCTTTCCCATCTGTTCAGGGTAGGCACGGACAGTGGTTAGCGGAGGCTGCACGAAGGCTGCCATCTCAATGTCGTCGAAGCCGACAACAGCCATATCTTCGGGTACCTTGACTCCATGTCCATGAAGGGCGCGGAGGGCACCAATAGCGAGCGGATCGCTTGCAGCGAAGCAGGCTGTCGGTCGTTCCTGTTGGGTTAGGAGTTCGTTCATCATGAGATAACCATCCGCGGTACTCCAGGTACCTATACGGACGAATTGAGGATTGTACAACCCCTGTTCCCGCATGAATCGTTCAAAATAATGCGCTCTTCGCTCACCGTCGCTCTTACCGCCGATAAATCCGATTTGTCGGTGGCCAAGCTCAAGTAGATGACCGAGTGCCTGATCAACAGCTTGCCGGAAATGAAGTCGTACAGAATCATACTCCAGCTGTTCATGGTACTGGTCGACAAGGACAATGGTGTTCTTGTCAGGATGAAGCTTGAATACCTCTTCAGGGTCAACGCCGCCCACAACAATCAGACCGTCCGCCTTCTGCAGGGTGCCGATGGATGAGCGGCCTCGCAAGGTCTGGCCCAACGTCAGGCCAAGCTCTTCACAGCGCAGTTCGATTCCACGGCGGATCGAAGCGTAATACGGATCGTCTCTTTCCTCCTCAATAGAACACCACAGCAGGAGGGAGACCGTTTTCCCGGCACGTTCCGTATTCTGCTTTAATTGCCTCAGCCGGGTAGGCTTATACCCGAGTTGCTCGGCAACCCCAAAAATTCTGTTTTTAGTGTCTGGGCTTACGGACAGTGACAGATCGTTATTTAAAACCCTTGAAACGGTTGCGGCAGACACACCCGCTTCGCGGGCAATGTCTTTAATGGTTGCCAAAAGAGCTCACACCTTTTTAGTTAATAATTTTACTAAAAATCGACTTTATCCTAACACATCTCTAAAGCACTTTCAAGAAGAACGGTTGAATTTTTTTAACTTTATTTTTGAACTACTACTGTAGAGATTGTTTGTGTTAACATGATGAATATTCTCTTGATGACGGAGGGGTCCTAGTTGAATATTTTGTCACTAGCTCGTAAGTGGTTCGGTCGACTTCGCTTTAAAAGCAAGGTTATAACGGTATTTCTTCCGCTAATTATTATTTCTCTGCTTATTCTTGGACTATTGTCAAACCAACTTTTCAGCCGTTCTTTGATAGATCGAACCACCAGCAATGTGGTCGATGAGTCTCAGCTCATCTTGTCTAGGACCGATTATATATTCAGGAGTGTGGAAACGGCGGCCAATATTATGGTCACGAATATTAACCGGATGTATGATTCATACGGTGCCAAACCTGATCCTGCCATGGAGCCTATTCAGTTTAGAAATTTGATGCAGAGCCGCCTATCCATTGATTTGTCAATCTTTCGTGAGGTGGATGCCGCTGTATTCATTGATAATGAAGGGAGGATTTTCGCCTCTTATACCGAAAGCGGGGATGATCGCAAGATCTATAGCATGCTTAAGCGGATAAGGGAATCCGAAAGTTATGGACAGGCCCTCTGGTTTGATATGGAGAAGAGGGATTTCCTAACACCAGATCCGAACTCTCCCGTTTTGACGATGGGGAAGATGGTCATTAATATAGACACCGGCGAACCCTATGGAACGCTTTTTCTGTTAGTGAAGGAAGAAGGTTTGTCCGATTACTTTCGTTCCAGCGATCCAGATGCGCCCAAATCTTATTATTTTTTAGATAACGAAATGCGTGTGGCTGTGGCAGAAGACAATGAGATGCTGATGAATCCGGTGAATCCACAGCTGGCTGAGGCCATCCAACGTTGTACACCTAATGCATCCCATGGAACGTGCTCATTCGAGTATGAGGGCAATCTGGTAACGGTTACGGATTATAACCGGATGGATTGGAAGTTGGTCAATATTGTTTCTCTTAGCCTGCTTACGGCTGATGTCCGGCAAAATGTTAGACTGTCGCTCTTAATCGGCGTGATATGCCTTATTTTTTCCTGGCTGGGCGCTAGCTTTCTATCTAAAATGGTCGTTAGCCCTCTCGAACAACTAACTAGGGCCATGCGGACTGTTGTAACCGGTGACTTGCAATCGGTTACAACAGTCCGCACAGAGGATGAGATCGGTACCATTGCTGAAGCGTTTAATTTTATGATAAGACGAGTTCGGGAGCTGCTGGATGAGGTAAGGCAGGAACAGAACCGTAAGCGTGAATATGAACTTGCACTGATAAGTGCCCAAATTAAACCGCATTTTCTGTACAACACTTTGGATACCATTTATGCACTCAATGAGTTAGATCGTAATGAGGAGGCTAGAGATACTACAAAAGCGCTGGCAGATTTTTATCGAATGGTGCTGAACAAGGGACGGGAATTAATCACTTTAGAAAAGGAAGCTCAGATTACTGATGATTACCTGACGATTCTGCAAATCCGTTATCCCGATGTGTTTCGCTATGAAGTAGATATCCCTCCCGAGCTTGCAGGTACACCGATCCCGAAGCTCTCGCTTCAGCCGCTTGTCGAGAATTCGATTTATCATGGTCTTAAGAAGAAAGAAACAAAAGGTTTTATCCGTATTTTTGCCTTTAAACAGGGCGATAAGGTGGTCGTTCGGGTGCAGGACAACGGTGTGGGGATGGATGAATTCCAAGTTCAGACTATCATGTCCAGACATTTATCGAAAGAAGGAATACGATCAATCGGTACCTACAGTGTTCAGCAACGACTGAGCCTCTATTTTGGCGAAGAGTATGGGATATCCGTGCAAAGTGTGCTCACGGAGGGAACAACTGTTGACCTATTGCTGCCGATGCTGCCAAAGGGGAGTGAACACCAAGATGTATAAAGTGATGATTGTCGATGATGAACCGCTGTTCCGAGACTTTCTGCGTATTAAGATAGATTGGGAAAGTCATGGCTTTCGGGTTTGCTGCGAAGCAAGGAACGGCCAGGAAGCACTTCAGGAAGCCGAGCGGCATCAGCCGCATCTCGCCCTCGTAGATATCAATATGCCTTTTATTGACGGAATTGAATTAGCCGAGAGGTTGAAAGTCAAGTTCGAACGCATCGTTATTGTATTCATATCCGGACATAACGAATTTGAATACCTACAGAAGGCGGTTCGAACCGGAGTACAGGATTATTTGTTGAAGCCGTTCAATGCAGAAGAAATGCTCTCGATGTTGGAACGTATTAAGCCGAAACTACCGGTGTTTCCACAGGAGAGCGAAAGTACCGAGCGGGGTAAGCATGGTAGCGAAGCGTTGCACGGTAGAGCAGGTATGCCTGATTTGGGACATCTGCGTGATGCGGTCGTGCTAGACCTCCGAATGAAAGACAGTGAAACGTTAGAGGAGGTCCGTAAGGCAATCCGGCAGCTTAGTATATACAAGTGGGGGGATGAGTACGCGGATGCGATGCTTATGGGAATCGTATCTCTAGCACTTTCCTTTGCAAGTGAGCGCGGTATTCCTTATGATCGGCTATGGGATGAAGGAGGGAACAAATCTCCTTACGACCGGCTGCGGGAGTTGGATTCCTGGGAGGCTGCTGAAGGTTGGATGCTCGCCCTATACCGCAAGCTGATCCAGCTGATGGAGAATATGCGTCCTACGAAGGCTTCCAATTTGTTTGCGGCGGCGATCAATTATATCGAGGACCATTATGCAGACACAGAGTTGTCTGCTGAGCAGGTTTCGTGCGGAGTTTTCGTCGATCCCAGCTATCTCCGGCGCGTTTTTCGCAAGGAGTCTGGCTTCTCCATAGTGGATCATATTACACACATCCGGATGAAGAAGGCCAAGGAGCTTTTGCTGTATGGAAATCGGAAGCTGTCAGAAATCGCTGAAAGTGTTGGATACAGTGACCCCAATTATTTCGGCAAATGCTTCAAGAAACGCTTTGGCATGACACCGACTGAATATGAGCAACTCAAAAAAAGGTAGCGCCTTTCCTACGAGGCGGGACAAATCGATTTAAGCCTAGCGGTTTTCCTATATATGGAGAACCGCAGCTCTTTTTGTCCCGTTTTTTACTGATTAAGCCCGTTTTATTCCTTAATCAAAAAAAGAAGCGGCAGTATACTGTAGTCATGCAAATGAAAGCGTAATCATAAAACACACTGCATGAGGGAGATTAAACACATGAAAAAAACTTACAGAAGTTGGAGTGCAGCTTTGCTAGTGCTCACCATGTCTATTGGATTGGTCGCTTGTGGCGAAGATAACTCGACCTCTTCCAAGAGCGAGGCAGGGGACGGTACGATCAAATTGAAGGTGTATGCGCAGCATTTTGATGACGATACCATAAAGCCGTTCGATTATGCGGTGGAAGAGCTCAAAAAGAAGATGCCAAACGTAGAGATTGAACTGGATCCTGCCGTGCAGGATGGAGGCCAGAAGCTGAAAACCTATGCGGCAACGGGAAACATGCCAGACATCTATTTAGCGGATTGGTCAGTTCTGCAAACTTTCGCAAAGTCGAAAAATGTTGAGGTGCTGGACAACTATGACACAACGGCCGAATTCAAGAAGAATCTTAACCCGGGTGTTGAATCGCGTTTGGTAGCTCCAGACAATCATGTATATGCTTATCCCGAAACCGGTATAGAATTCCAAATGATCTATTATAACAAGTCAATTTTTGAGAAGGTCGGAATCAAAACACCGCTTAAGACGATTGACCAGATGGCCGATGCAGCGAAAAAGTTGAAAGCCGCAGGTTATGTGCCTATGTCAATCTTTGCCAAGGAAAAATGGATAACGACCGCTTTTTATAATGGACTGGTTACAAGGGAGCAGCCACATGGATTCGGAGCACTTGATCAGAAAGGTGTAATAGCATTGCCGAAAGCATTTGTAACAGCGGCTCAGCAGATGAAGCAATTGCAGAGAGCCGGATTGTTCGATGCCAACGCCACGAATACCAATTATGATCAGGCATCGTCCTTATTTTATCAAGGGAAGGCTGCTATGTTCGTGAACGGACAATGGGAAATTTACAGTTCACAAGAAAAGCTGGGCGACCAGGTTGACTGGATGTACTGGCCTGCAAAGGATGAAGCAACCTACGAGAATTCCAAATATTTCATAGACGGCTCGGGTTCACCACAAGGTTACGCAGTATCACCGAGTAGTAAGAACAAGGAAACAGCTGTAAAGGTAGCGGCCTTCCTTGCCACAAAGTCAGCCGAGTACAGATACACCCAACTTGGAAGTCCAATTGTTTCGCAGAAAGTGGATAAGCCAATGGCCTCTAATGTCCCAGCAATGATGCAGCGAGTCGTCAAAGAGTTGCTGCCAAACGCGCAGGAATATGCTCAACTTCTGAGCAATACAAAAATTCAGAACACCATTAATGACAATACTCAAAATTTAATGGTAGACAATTTCTCTGAACAGGATTTTGTGAACAATCTGAATAGCACATTGGAAAAAGAAAACTGAGAATTCAGGGATTTGGCAACCCTTGGCGGCATAAGCCGCTGGGGGATGCTGTTCCAAAGATAAGGGGTGGAAGCAAGACATGAATAAATATTTGGGGAACAAATCGGCGCTCGCACTGTTTCTCCTCCCTGCTTTGATACTGTACAGTGTGATACTGATATATCCCGTTCTGCAAACCGTTCTTCGCAGCTTTTATGATTGGGATGGCCTGAGTACGCTAACCTTTTCGGGACTGAGTAATTATCGGGAACTGTTCTCCGATCCTCTACTTGCTACTTCGCTTAAGAACGGATTAATCTTTGCTATTGTACTGGCGGTCTTTCAGATCGGACTGGGAACACTATTAGCGCTAATCTGTGCGGACCCGCGCACACGCGGGCGAAAAATACTGAAAACGTCTTATTTTATCCCAGTTGTCTTATCGGTAACCGTGGTGTGCCAGCTGTGGATCGCAATCTATGACCCAACTAACGGATTGATCAACCGGCTGTTTGATCTCTTGAACATCCCTTATCAGCAAAATTGGCTAAGCTCCCCGACAGCATCGATTATTGCCATTGCCTTCGTTAATGCCTGGCAGTTTATGGGGTATCAATTCGCGCTGCTATATGCAGGAGTTAAGTCAGTACCCGAAGACTACTTTGAAGCCGCCACGATTGACGGCTGCAGCAAATGGAGAGCGCACTGGCATGTCACACTTCCTCTGATGAGGGAAACTTACAAATTCTGCTTTATTATTGCGATTACCTCTGGAATTGGGGCCTTTGTGCAGATGCTGATTATGACAAATGGTGGCCCCGGCACTACAAACTATACAATGACATTCATGATTTACCGTTATGCTTTCATGGAAAGCAATTATGGGTATGCATGTGCTGTATCCGTGCTGCTTGTACTAATCTCACTATTGGCAACTGTAGTCATCAATAAGCTGTTCGACCGCGGACAAACCGCCTGATAAGGCGTGTATCGAAAAGGAGAACGAAATGAGTAAAACCGCTTTGAGCAAGTTCAGACAAGCTGTTCTGCAGATACCGCTGTGGTTGTATTTTATTGTTTCGGTCTACCCGTTGTTCTGGATGGTTTCCTACTCGTTCAAGAACAACGATGAGATCTTTGTCTCTAATCCATTTGGACTGCCGACGCATTTTCGTTACGAAAATTACATTAATGCCTGGACGCAGTTTAATATTCCCCGTTACTTTCTGAACAGTCTGGTCGTATCAACGATTTCGACTCTGTTCATCCTTTTACTGGCTCTGATGTTTGCCTTCGCAGTGGCTCGTATGAGATGGAGGTTTCGTTCTGCCGTTCGGACTTATATGATCATAGGAATGTTTATGCCACTGCAGGTTATCATGATACCGCTGGCGATTCTGGTTCGCGATTTTCATCTTACCAATACGTATGGAGCTCTTATTCTTCCTTATATTGCAATTGGACTTCCTTTCTCGTCCATGATTTTTTACGGGTTTCTTATAGCAATTCCTAAGGAGATTGAAGAGGCGGCATGCATGGATGGAGCTAATATTTATAGACTGTTCCTGAAAATCATTATGCCACTTGCATTGCCTGCAATTGCGACGGTGGCCATTTTTCAATTCTTGAACAACTGGAATGAGTTCACTTTGGCCTATATTCTAATTTCTGATGAAAATATGAAGACATTGCCACTCGGCTTGCTTTTCTTCCAAGGCTCTTACAGCACAGATTGGGGAGCCATGGGGGCTGTTATGACCATGGCTTCCTTACCGATGGTACTCGTCTATCTGTTCTTGAGTGAACAAGTGGAGCGGGCGATGACGGTAGGTTCGGCTGTAAAAGGATAGAAAGGATAAACTGCTCGGGGTTGAGAATCAGAAAAAGATTCTCATCCCCGGGCAGTTTTGTTATGTACATACGTTAGTTCAATCCGACGATGGTCTGTAGGTAATCAGAAACCTTACAGCAAAGAAATGTTTTTGTAAGATTCAACTGTTGTTCGTTATGTAGAAACTAATTATGCTGGTAAATAGCTAGGCAAGGAAAGAAGTGAGCAGAATTGAAAGATCCAAAGCAAAGTTTCAATGAAATATTAAAAAATCGTAAAAAAACCATTATAACAGTAATAGTTGTCGTTACTATAATTATATTGTTAATCACTCTGGTATTTGGCACCATGCATATTATCCGGGGTTCTATATACACCACCACGAAAACCTCCTAAATCTACAACCAAAGGGGATTAGATTGTTGTTATTGCTTGAATGATTAAATAAAGGCATTATAGAGAAATCAGTTGTTAAAAATTCAAGCACTAAGAAGGTAGAAAACATAATGCAAAAGATATTAATAGTAGAGGATGACCCTCAAATCAGCTCCTTGCTCCAATCCTATCTTGAAAAATATGGTTATCAAGGAGTTATTGTTTCAAATTTTGATCAAGTTTTAGTTGCCTTTCAAAAGGTGGAGCCTGATTTGGTACTACTTGATGTGAATCTTCCTCGTTTCGATGGATTTTATTGGTGTAGACAAATACGGACTCAATCTACATGTCCCATCCTTTTTGTGTCTGCACGCGATGATAAAATGGATCAGGTCATTGCTTTGCAAAATGGAGCAGATGATTACATTACGAAACCATTTTATCCCGAAGTACTGTTAGCCAAAGTAGAAAGTAATCTGCGACGTGCCTATGGTTCTTATACCGTTGCTCCAAAATCCCGTTCCTTAAAAGTGTCAGCTTTGACGCTATATCCCGATATTATGGAACTTGTGTTCCATGACAAGCAGGTCGAAATTAGCCAGAAAGAAGCAGCACTGTTAGAGCTATTGATGACGTATCCTAAACAGGTTGTGGGTAGAGTTCATCTCTTAGAGGCTTTATGGGATGATCACCAATATGTGGGCGAGAACACATTGAATGTTTATGTCACTCGTGTCCGTAAAAAGCTGAGCGAGCTGGGACTGGGGGATATCATAGAGACGGTTAGAGGGGCTGGCTATCGGCTTCACTTGACTGAGGAGGATGAACGGTGAAGCTTTTTTGGCGTGACCATTTTTCGCTGGTGATTTTTAATATCATCCAACTTTTTCTTGTGTTAAGTATCTATTGGTTGGATGGTTACCGTAACTGGTCGACGGCCCTGTATTCCGTCTTTTTTGGGGCTTCCATATTGCTGGTTTATTTGCTCTTCCGATATGTCTTGTACTCTGGTTTATATCGAATATTATCCACTGCAAACCTAAGAGATTTAGATGAGCTTATTCAGATGAAGGTACTTAATCCGTTAGCCTCTTCTTTGCAACATTTGCTTTTACAATATTACCGATTGTATCAGTCTCGAATTCATCAGTTAGAGCATCAGCAGCGTGACCATATTACATTTATCAATCAGTGGGTTCACCAGATGAAAACTCCACTTGCTGTTATTCATTTAATCCTCAAAGGAAAAATAGATCCTGAATCTGATCAGATTTACGATGAAATTGATCGAATGGGAAAAGGACTAGACATGATTTTATATATGTCACGGTTGGAATCCTTTGAACCTGATTTTCATGTGGAGCCTGTTGTATTACGAAAACTGGTTAGTGATGTGATCTATGATAACAAAAGACTATTGATTCGTAACGAAATTTATCCTTCCAATGAAGTGGACGAGCAGTTGTGTGTGATAACCGATGCCAAGTGGCTAAGATTCATAATTAACCAATTGGTGACCAATGCGGTGAAGTATTCTTCAGGTCATGCCCACAGTCTGAAACTGATGTCTCACGTAAGAGATCATGTCATTGTGTTGGAAGTACAGGATGAGGGGATTGGTATCCCTAAAAAAGACGTAGAACGGGTATTTGAGGCTTATTACACAGGTGAAAATGGGCGGAAGTATCGTGAATCAACCGGGATGGGTCTCTATTTGGTGTCTGAAATCTGCAAAAGACTGAATCATAACATTCAGTTAAAATCGACGGTTGGTGAAGGGACGACGGTTCAAATTCTGTTTCCAATTCGCAAATGAGAAACCTTACAACAGATTTAAGGTTTTTGTAATGTTAATCGATCGCTTCACTTGTCTGGATGGATTATGATCATGACATAGGAAAAAGAAAGGAATGAATTATGGAGATTGTACGAATGGATCAAGTCACCAAAATATACTATGGCAAGGTTCCCTACCGAGCCCTTAACAACATCCATTTAACGATCAAACAAGGCGAGTTTGTTGGCATTATGGGGCCGTCTGGTAGTGGGAAGACTACATTATTAAACATGATTTCAACCATTGATATGCCGACTTCTGGCGAGGTTTGCATTAAAGGGGAAAATCCACATCAGCTCAAGAAGGATAAGCTGGCTTTATTTCGTCGCAAAGAGCTGGGATTTGTATTTCAGGACTATAATTTGCTGGAAACTCTCACTTTGGGAGAGAACATATTGTTTCCTCTGATGCTGAATAAAAAAGGATTAAAGGAAATGGAGCACAAACTGGAAGAGGTAGCGAAGAAACTGGATATTATTGATATTTTGGATAAACGACCTTATGAGGTGTCAGGAGGACAAAAGCAAAGAGCAGCTGTAGGCAGGGCTATTATTCACTCTCCTTCACTCTTGCTCGCAGATGAACCCACTGGAAATCTCGATTCCATGTCTTCACGTGTTGTGATGGAAATGCTGGGGCTTATCAGTCGTGTGGATCATTCCACAATCGTGCTGGTAACACACGGAGCCGTGGAAGCCAGTTATTGCGATCGGGTTATTTTTATAAAAGATGGTGAGTTATATAATGAAATCCATCGTAGTCATAGTCAGCAATTATTTTTTCAAGAAATTATAGATATACTCTCCTTTTTGGGGGGAAGTAGACATGCGCATGAGCTTTCGTCTGTTAGCATGGAATAATCTCAAGCACAATGTGCGTGCTTATGTACCTTACTATGTAAGCAGCTCATTGATGATTTCGATTTTTTTCGTATATGCGATATTTATTTTTCACCCGGATGTCTCAGATGCAATCACAGCAGCTAATGTAAAAAAGGGATTACAAGTTGCTGATCTGTTGATTTTTGTGTTTTCCTTTTTCTTCGTATTATACACAAACCATATTTTTGTTGCTGCACGGAAAAAAGAATTTGGTATACTGACCATTTTAGGGACACATCACAGGCAGATTTATTTTTTAGTCGTATATGAAAATCTAATTATAGGCTTTTTATCCTTAATTACCGGGATTATCGGAGGATTTGTTTCAGCGAAATTCTTTCTACTTTTGGGATCCAATGTCATAAGAATGTATTTAACGTTTTATTTTCCTTGGAAAGCACTGGCTTTCACCGTGGTGGGCTTTATGTTTTTGTTTATATTGATCTCATTTGTGTCTGTTTTCTTCATACGCTATTTTAAGCTGCAGCAGCCTTTTAGCAAGGTTTCACAGCTGAAGAAGGATTTAAAAGCTTCATGGAGCCTGTCCTTTCTTGCCATAGTATTAATAGGAGCGGCTGTATATTTGATGAGGATTGATTTTCCCCCCTACATTTATCTGGCACCGTATCGTTTGGGGACTCTTTCTTTTTATATATTACACTATTCAGTTGGAGACACATTTAAATATACAATTGTAATGGGATTTATTGGTATTTACTTATTTTACACTCAATTATGTGTACTATTCATTCAATTGCTTAGAGCTAACAGGAAATGGTCTTGGAGCGGAATACGCTTATTATGGTTATCTGAGATCACATACAAAATCAGGAATAATGCCGGGCTGTTTTCATTAATTACCCTAATTTCTATCATTTCTTGTGTAGGAGCAGCGTCAACGTTTGACTCCATGCAGCAGCAAAAAAGATTTCTTAAGGAGCAATCTTATTCGTTTGCACTTACTTCTGATGTTGTAAGTTCTATAGAGCTTGAAAAAGGGATTGACCAAAATCTTCATACGGCTGGGGTAGATTATTCGAAAGGTGAAGTATTGATCTTTCCCTTTCATGAACAGCTCGCGCCAGTGATGAAACAATCCAATTATGAGGCTCTTGCTTCCAGGTTTAAGGAGCTAAAACAGGCAGTAGCGCTTCGGGATCATCAAGGCTTTTTCATTTTTGATTCAAACGGGATGTCTTTAGAAGAACAGAAAACCTTTTTTGAAAAAAAGCTAACTTACAATCAAGGAAAATCTCAGATTATGAATATTCAGATTATGGATACTCAGAAGTTGGACCATAACTTAAAGTCTGATGAAAACATCATCTCTGAACTAGGACGGTTACTTGTTGTTCCAGATCGAACTTACGACCATTTAATTGAACAACGGTATTTCAATGATCCATTGGCATACAAATCTGTTTACTACTTTGTGCCAAAATGGAAGAATGGTCAACTTTCTTTAGATACTTCAGAAACTCAACAGGAGATATGGTTGTATTCCGTGTTGGCCCACAAGGTGAATAAAGGGGTGCTTAACTCTAGAGCAGTGGATTATTTGACATCGGAGATGGATCTGAATATTAGCGAATTTATTGGCGGATTTATCGCCATTATTATGTTGGCAAGCACTGTAAGTCTATTGTATTTCAGATTGTATGTAGATCTTCAACGGGATGAGGAAATATACCGAGCTTTATCGAAAATCGGACTAAACTCAAGAGAAATGAGACGAGCTGCATCCAGACAAATTGCTTTCTTATTTCTTCTGCCATTAGTCGTATCATCCATAGGAATAGTGCTTTGTTTAGTTATGTCAGAACCATCTGGAGTATATGTAGTACCCTTTCGCATTACGCTTATTCAGATTATGCTGTGCTTTTGGGCAATCCAATTCTTTTCCTTTCTTATTGTACGGTTCCTGTACCTTCGTCAATTGGATTTGAAGATGTTATAAGGAACGATAAGCTGTGTGTAAAAAAGTTGCAGAAGGGGAGGAGCGGTTCCTCCTTTCTGGAATCTCCACGGATTATAGACGATGCAGCTCTCAATCACGATTTCCTTGATGGGGAGTCATACAAAGAAATTGTAGTGTAGAGGAAGAATTGAAATTCATATAACAACGTATTTATTAGACTTAATAAACTTAGAAAGAGGGGGATATATATGAAAAAAAGTGTGTTTATTTTATTGTTGTTGGCCTTATCAACCAGTTCTTTTTCAGGGTCCTTTGTTCAAGCAGAGGGGCAGCAATTGGCTTCCAATGCAAGTGTGAAACTAACATTGAGTCAAGCCCAGCAATGGGCACGGTCTAATAGCTTTAGTTTGAAAGAAGCCCAGCAAACGATAGAGCGTAACCGGATTAACCTGAAAAATGCAGGTAAGAATCTGGATTTCATTCCAGCAGGTGCAGGCAACGGTGAAGAGGACGCGGCTAGTAGTTCTGCTTGGAAAGGGTATGCCTCATCGACGGTTTCTTATTTGGAATCCAAGAAGCAAATCGAACTTGCTCAAGATCAGACAGACTACACCACAATGAAGGACTATTACGACGTACTTTTGGCTGACAACAAAGTGAAGAGTAGTGAGGATGCACTTTCGCTTGCGTTATTGGAGGAAAAAGCTGCTGAGGCGAAAGCGAACCGTGGGAAAATATCTCCAGGTGAACAAAGCACCATTATTCAGACTCGTTTAGAAGCAGAAAAGAATGTAGAGATTGCAAAATCTGCGCTGCAAAAAGCGTTAGAGGTGCTAAACACCCAAATGGGGCAACCGCAAGGTACGGTATATGAACTGGTTGATCGACCCGCTTACCGGAAAATGGATAACACGAATTTGGATACGCTTGTGACGCGTGCAATCTCGTCGAGTCCTTCGGTATGGAGACAGGAGGAGGCTGTCAAGCTGGCAAAAATGGAAGTTAAATATTACACATGGAACTCGGGAACGGACGATTATGAAATTAAACAGATTGATGTAGACTCGGCGGAAGGTGGACTCAAAAATACCAAGGACCAATTGGCAGAATCACTAAAGAGTATCTACTTTAACTTACAGCAAAATGATGAACAATACGAACAAATGCAAAGTAATTTACAGAACGCTATTAAAGTGTTGGACATATCTCGTAAAAAAAGGGAACGTGGATTTGCCACAGGTGCGGAGGTCGCCACGAATCAGTTAAAAGTGAAGCAAATTGAACGGAATAAGGATGAACTCATTATTCAAATGACAATGCTGCAACATGCTTTAAACAAACCGTGGAGCGTATAGGTTTAGAAAAAATACATTTTAAGGGGATATAACATTGTCGGAAACAGAAAAGAAAGATGCATTGCAAGTGTTAAGAAGGAAAAAAAGATTGAAAGGGATCATAGGTATTCTTGTCTTGATTATTATAGCGGGAATTGGCAGTACTGTTTATATGAATAGAAGTCAGGAAAAGCCCGTGGAGGGTCCTGCGAACCAGATCGTACAGGTACAGAAAACAAACATGACCGAATCGCTTAAAGTAACTGGAACCGTTCAGGCTTCTAAGGAAGTCAATATCAATTTTACAAATGTTGAGGGTGCCAAGCTCATTGCCGTCAATGTTAAAGCAGGAGATAGTGTCAAAGCGGGTCAGGTGTTGGCTCGTTTGGATGATTCGGATTCCAAGTTACAAATTAAAAATGCTGAATCCAATGTAGCGATTGCCCGAGCCAAGGTGGAGGAAGCCAAGCGCGGACCAAAGTCTAGTGATATTGAGCTCCAGAAGGCAAATGTCCTAAAGGCGCAGATGGCGATTAAAACAGCCAAGGATTCCATGGAGCTGGAAGAAGTGGCTGCACAAAAAGTGGCGGCCAAGATGATTTTGGATAAAGCCCAGAAGGATTATGATGACCAGAATTATCTAGTCCAGAATGATGCATCTGCAGAAAGTGACCTGGCGACGGCCAAGCAAAACCTGGATAAGGCAAAATTGGATATGAATAATGTCGAACTTCAATACAAGAAGGCAAAGAATCGACAAGTTCAGGCGATTGAGGATGCGGAAATGGGCTATAAAACAGCTTTAATACAATTAAAGGCAGCACAGTCCCCGCCTGATGCTTCCAATATTCAATCCGTACAGGCTTCTTTACAACAGGCTGAAACGGAATTGGAACAGAAGAAAAGTGTTCTGAACAAATTACAGGTTACGGCACCGTGGGATGGAATTATTTTGAAGGTTAATGGCGATGTGGGTACCAGTCCTACAGCACCTTTCATTGTTATGAACAACTCCAATACAGGCGTTATGAAGGTTAGTGCCAAGGTTAACGAAAGTGACATTGCTAAAATGAGGACTGGGCTCCAGGCTACGTTACACACGAATTCATTCCCTGACAAAGAATTTAAAGGCGAAGTCCTCTTTGTTTCTCCAGAGCCGGTTACGGATTCCAATGTGACTACATACAAAATTGAATTGTCTTTGGATAGTCAAAAGATAAGACTACAACCAGGGATGAACATGGATGTATCACTCCTCTTGGCTGAACATAAAGATGCGTTGTCTGTTCCATTGTTCGCATTGAGATCCGAAGGTGGAGTGGATGGAGTATATGTAGCGAGGAACCCGGCTAACCCTGCAGATTATGAATTCAGACCAGTGAAGCTGGGGGTCTATACAGCGGATCAGGCCGAAATCAAGTCTGGTGTCAAGGAAGGCGAAACCATTGTTATTCCGCCCCAGGGTGGTAGTGCTGGTCCGAATGGCAGTCAAGAGGGTCAGGACCCTGATGGAGGTCAGGCACAATGAACGAAGTTCGTTTGAATAAAAGCGTTATTGAAATTAAAGAACTTAAAAAAATATATGAGGTGGGCGGTCAGGAGATTCAGGCTCTGCGTGGTGTTGATTTATCTATTAGCGAAGGTGAGTTTGTTGCCATAATGGGCCCCTCTGGTTCGGGTAAGTCCACTATGATGAATGTCATTGGTTGCCTCGATCATCCTGATACGGGGAAGTATTATTTGGATGGGTATTCCATTTTGGATGCTCGTGAGAACGAGCTTTCCGAGATTCGAAATCAGAAACTGGGTTTTGTGTTTCAGAAATATTATCTACTTCCCCGAACTACAGCATTAGCTAATGTAGAGCTACCTATGATGTATGCAGGTATACCTGCCAAGGAACGCCGGGAACGAGCTGTGGAGGCGCTTCGAAGTGTAGGGCTTGCAGAACGGATGTACAACAAGCCTAATGAGCTATCTGGTGGTCAGCAGCAACGTGTCTCCATTGCGCGTGCGTTGGTGAATAATCCTGTTATTCTGCTGGCGGATGAGCCAACGGGGGCACTAGATACAAAGACGAGTGTCGAGATTATGGAGCTGTTTCAAGGTTTGAATGAACAGGGGAAAACCATTGTCTTAGTTACTCATGAGCTGGAAATTGCCGAATATGCCAAGCGCCTGATCAGCTTTCGTGATGGGAATATTGAGCGGGATGAGAGCATTATGAATAGAAGAATTTCATCAAGGATGGCAAGCCTATGAATTTAATGGAAACGATCCGTGTATCAATTAACAGTTTAACAACCAATAAGCTACGCTCCTTTTTAACAATACTCGGTATTATTATCGGCGTGGCAGCGGTTATTGCCATTATGGCGATTGGAAACGGCTCTACAACCCGCATAAAGGCGGAAATTAATAAATTAGGGAATAACGTATTGATGGTTGCGCCAGCTATGACAATGGTCGATGGTGAAATAGATTATGACAACACTCCATCGTTTACTTGGGCTGATGTCGAGGCGTTGGAACAAAAGAATTCCATAGATGCATTGATGCCAAATATAACGAGCAATTCAAAAGCTACGTGGGGGCGATATAACTATAACGCCACTATTGTAGGGACTTCCGCTTCATTCTATAAAGTTAAAAAGTTTTCCTTTGCCGAGGGCAGAACATTTACCAACGATGAGATGGATAAACGCATGAATGTCGCCATTCTTGAAAGTCAGGCGGTTCAACGTCTTTTTGGTGGAGATACCCAAAATGTATTGGGACGAACGTTTCAAATTAAACAGATCCCTTTCAAGGTAATTGGAGTATTAAATACTCAGCCAGTAACGAAATTAAGCTACAGCACTAATGAACAAATTTACATCCCTGCTACAACTATAATGAACCGTCTGGGTGAGAAGAACATTACAGGATTGGACGTATCCGCCAAGTCACCAGCTTTGATGGATCAGGCTCGTTCAGACATATTGGAAAGCTTGCGTTTAACGCACCAGCTAAAACCCTCGGAACCGGATCAATTTCAAATTATGAGTCTGTCAGAAGCAGCAGGTGCTGCTTCAGGTGTAGATAATATCATGACCAGCTTGCTAGGAGGTGTAGCCGCGATATCGCTCGTGGTAGGGGGAATCGGAATTATGAATATTATGATGGTGTCGGTTATAGAGCGTACAAGAGAAATCGGTATTCGAAAAGCTATTGGCGCCAAACCGAGAGATATTATGATTCAATTCCTATCTGAAGCGGTCATCTTTGGTCTATTAGGAGGTACAATCGGGGTTGTAACAGGCATAGGGGCATCCAAAATACTTGAAGCAACTGCACATATGACCATTGAATTTACGATCTCGCCTATTATATATTCGTTTCTTAGCTCTGCAGGCACAGGCATCCTATTTGGAGTATACCCGGCTTATAAAGCAGCAAGTTTGAAGCCTATAGATGCATTGAGATACGAATAATAAGCAGGGATATGAATCTAAAACTATCAAGTAACGTACCGATTTAAATCAAAACAGAAGGGATAAGCAATAATATGGATATTAAAGATGTGGAGGATCTATATTTATCTTGCAAATCAGATCTCTTTGGATATCTATTGAGGATATTGCATAACAAACAGGATGCCGAAGATTTGTTGCATGAGTGCTTTATTCGGTTTATAAGAGCTTCACCTGACTTGCCTCAAGATCGTATTCGATTTTATCTTCTGAGAATTGCCAAAAATTTAGCTATAGATTTAATAAGAAAACGGAAAAAGATGGATGAATACAACTTACGTAAGGAGCTGCTTTACTACCACTGGGATACCGTCGATTTTGAAATTCAGGAGGAGGTCAATCGAATTCTTTTGATGGCAAGTAATACCGAGCAAAGGACGGTACTTGAATTGCGTGTAGTCCGAGGATACTCTATAAAAGAAACGGCTAGAATCTTAAACAAGAGTGAAAATTCAGTAAAGTCTTCGCTGCACAGAGCTTCAAAACGCATTAAATTAAGATATATTTCCTGAACTGATTTGGATGAAAAGCGGAGTAGACATAGAGTCTGCTCCTTTTTTTGCTTGATACAGAGATAAAACAATAAGATCGATATTTTCCACCATAATAGATAATAAATATCCCCTTTTTTTGGATTGTTTCTATTTATAATGAAAGCGCACCCATAACAATCAAAGGAGCTGATTTGTTTTGACACGTAACAAACGCTTAAGAAGATTGTCCACTGCCATGTTAACGGTGCCTATGCTCACGATGTTCGCTTCAGGTGCAATGGCAGAGCAGGAATTGAACAGACATAAGCCTCCGGTTTCTACTGGAAGCGGTGTATTTTATGAAATTTATATCAATTCTTTTTATGATTCGAATGGAGACGGACACGGTGATTTGAAAGGAATCACACAAAAATTTGATTACTTAAACGATGGCAAACCCCATTCGGGTAAGGATTTGCAGGTCAGCGGCCTCTGGCTTATGCCCCTAAATCCATCTCCAAGCTACCATAAATATGATGTAACTGATTACTATCAGGTGGACCCGCAGTATGGGAGTCTAAATGATTTTCGCACCTTGATGAAAGAAGCGGACCGAAAGGGCGTCAAGGTGATCATGGACCTTGTTATCAATCATTCGAGCAGCGAGCACCCATGGTTTAAGGAGGCCAGTGCCAACCCACAAAGCAAATACCACAACTATTACGTATGGGCGGATGAGAACACAGATCTGGATGAAAAGGGCTCGTGGGGTCAGCAGGTATGGCATAAGAATCCGAACGGCGAAGGATATTTCTACGGTACATTCTGGTCGGGCATGCCGGATCTGAACTTTGACAATCCCGAAGTCCGCAAAGAAATGATCAAAGTCGGCAAGTATTGGCTGCAGCAGGGTGCAGACGGGTTCCGGCTTGACGCGGCGATGCATATTTTTAGAGGACAGACGAAGGATGGTGCGGATAAGAACATCGCCTGGTGGAATGAATTCCGTTCCGAGATGGAGAAGGTGAATCCAAATGTATATCTGGCAGGAGAGGTATGGGACAAACCGGAGACCATAGCTCCTTATTTCGGACCACTCCACTCCCTATTTAATTTTGACCTGGGTGGAACGATTTTGAACTCCGTGAAAAACGGCCGAGATCAGGGTATCGCGACATTCGCCGAGAAAACGCTGCAACTGTACAAATCGTATAATAAGGCGGCACTCGATGCTCCGTTCCTGAGCAACCATGACCAGACCCGTGTCATGAGCGAACTGGGCGGGGATGTACGAAAAGCCAAGCTGGCCGCTTCCATTCTTTTGACGCTTCCGGGTCAGCCTTTCCTGTATTACGGGGAAGAAATCGGCATGAAGGGAGAGAAGCCTGATGAGTATCTTCGTGAGCCTATGCGCTGGTACAAGGGAGATGGCCCTGGTCAAACGACGTGGGAGAAACCCAAATACAACACAGGCGAGGTATCGGTGGAAGCGCAGCTGAGGGACGATGACTCCTTACTGGAAAGCTATCGCACACTCATCCGTCTGAGGGAAGAACATGAAGCTTTACGCAGCGACAGTCTGCAACCTATAAAAGCAGGTTCTGCCAGCGTGACCGCATTTAAACGTACTTCAGTCAAAGAAACAATGTATGTATATCATAACCTGTCTGGAGAACCGGTTACCTTGCAGATAAAAGATTTCGATAAGGGTAAATGGAAAGTGGTCTTCTCCACCTCAAAGGATGTAAAGGTGAAGAAAGGAAGAGTTACAATTCCGGCTTACAGTTCTCTAATTACCGAAGAAGACAGAAAGAGCTGAATATAGGGCAAAATTACCGTTCAGATGAAGCAGGATATATATCGATGAATCCAGTTTGGGGTGTTAACAGCACCCCATTTTTCTATATAAGTTTTGCTGCATACGAATAGAGGATTTAAAACCGTCAGGAGATCAGTTATATGTCAAAAAGACAGTTGTGTGTTGAACCGGGAAATTACTCGTTTCAACTAGACCACTTCGATGCAAAGCACGCCCCTTAGAGTACACACAGGGAAGGATAAATGACATTCTCCCGTGTATATTCCAAGGGGCATTATTTAATACCCTCAATCATAGTAAAGATCGGACGATTCCATATGATTATAAAGGGGGTATACCTTCCGGTACCTTTCAGCTCTTGCTCTTAGCAAGCAACTGCTCATCGAACGGTAGATTCTCTTTGATCGCCCACAGGTCGTCATAGCTGAGAATCCAGCGATCGGCTCTGGACAGATCCTGCCGGCCGGAGCCGGGGTTGTGAAAGCCGATGCAGTACATTCCTGCACTTTTGGCTGCCTGGACCCCGTTCTGTGAATCCTCAATAACGATGCAATGGGCCGGTGCAATGCCTAGCTGCTCGGCGGCGTATAAGAAGATGTCCGGTGCAGGCTTACCCTGCAATACCTCTTCACCGGTGATTCGAATGTCGAAGTAACGGCCAAGTCCTGTCTTTTCCATAATGAGATCAATCAGCGCCCGTGGAGAGGAAGAGGCCACCGCGACCGGAATCCCTTTCTCTTTCAGCCAGTCCAGCCACCGCTCCAGTCCGTCAATCGCCACAAGGCCCTCGTGCGCAATCATCGTCTGCATCACATTTTTTCGGTGATAGGACAGGGCCTCTTCCACCGTATTGGTGAGCTGATGCCTGTTCAGCACTTGACGCCACATGGATTCGAGTGTCACTCCGACATAGGTGTGATGCTCTTCTTCCGTCATGGGCGCACCGAAATGGGCAAAGGAGCTGCGTTCGACCTCAAAGTAAATCGGTTCGCTGTCTACTAACACCCCGTCCATGTCGAAAATGACCGCTTTGACCGGAACGGACGCTGATAGGTCTCCTGTGCATTCATTATTGGTCGGTGTAACATGATGGATGCTCGTCATGTCCATTCTCTCCCTTGTTAGTAGCTAAATTTAGTTGCCGGAGCCATTAGATTGCAGTACAATCTTGATCGCCTGAGACGAAGGCTGAAGTGTCCGCTCGCTGATATTGCATCCAAGCGTCTTAAAGGCTTCATGGTAGTCATCAAGCGGATACGAGTGGGTTATGATTTTTTTGGCGGGAATGATTTGTTGCTCAATCAGGTAATGCGCCGTGGAGAACGTGCCCAGAGAATCAATCGAGCCGATGATTTTAAGGCTACGGTCAACTACCTCTTTCGGATTAAACGAACTTATCCCATCTCTCAGCCCCACCAGCATCAAATACCCGCCGCTCGCAAGCTGGCTTAGTACCTCAGTGCCGACCACTCCTGTGGTATCCACAATCATGTCCACCTGATTTTTTAACGGAGCCAGCTCATGAATGGCCGACTCCAGTGTGGCGTGCGCGGACCACCGTTCGGGAGCAATAGAATCCGCTATAGCGAGCCGTTCCTCCGAGATGTCAACAAGGCAACCAGTTATGCCTTTCGAAGCAAGAGCATAACTGTACAGAATCCCGATCGGACCTGCGCCTAAAATAACGGTTGTGAAGTTCGGCAGCAGGTGAATCTGGTTGATTCCGGTCAGCATACAGCTCAGCGGTTCGGTCAGCGTCGCTTCTTCGTAGCTGATATGGTCCTTCAGCTTGTACAAAAAACGGTCCTCAGTCACATAATAATCGGTGAACGTACCGTCGGCGCTAACTCCGGTCTCGGTTACGGATTTGTGTGTGCAATGATTCTGTCTTCCTGTCCGGCACATTTCGCATTGGCCGCAGTAGTATGTTGGATCAATCACCACCCGGTCCCCAGGCTGCAGTGAACTGACGGCTGATCCTACAGCGATCACATCCCCCGCTGATTCGTGGCCCAAGATAGTGGACGGAACGGCATGATATTTGCCACTAATGATACCTAGGTCCGTACCGCATACGCCTGTCGCCCGAATTCGGACGAGTACATCGTTATCTTTTTTTATCTCCGGGATAGGTCTTTCCTCAAGTGCGACATCCCAAGCCGATTTGTATACCAGTGCAAGCATGAATAATTCCTCCTTTTGCCTGTTAGGCAGATAGTTAGTGAAGGGTGGTCAGAACAGTGTCAAGCCGCTTGGCAATTTCGACAATCTCATCTTCCGTAGCCGTGAGGGAAGGTCTCACTTTGACCACATTGCCGTAACCGTAACGGGAGCCTCTGAGAATCAGCTGCTGTTCGGAAAAAGCGCGGTCGATAATCGCATTGCTCTTAACTGCGTCTGGGGCATTATCCTCGTCGACAATTTCCAGTCCCCACATCAAGCCGACGCCGCGAGCCTCACCAATGATACAATCGTGCTTGTCGGCCATCTCCGTCAGCAGGGTTCCGAGCAGGCTTCCTTTGGACCGAACGGCTTCCAGAAAACCGGGTTCAGATACAACCTCTAGCGTGGCTTTAGCTGCCGTAACCGAGATTAGATTACTACCTGAGGTGAAGGAGTGCTCGTGCTTCTCGAGGACATTAAGACGAGACTGCATCAATACTGCTGCTACCGGTACACCAATGCCGCCGAGACCCTTGGCGAGAGTAATGATATCTGGCTGGATATCAAACAGTTCACTTGCAAACATATAGCCTGTCCGCCCAATCCCGGTCTGCACCTCATCAGCGATTAGGATCAGCCCGTACTCGTTGCACAGCTGACGGAGACGTTTAAAATATCCTGCAGGTGGGATGATATTGCCTCCGTTGCCCAGGATGGGTTCAATAATCATACAGGCCACAGAACCTGAGCTTGCATACTCAATAGCATCCGATATGGCTTCGACGCATTGATAGCCACACTTGTCAGGCGAAGAATTAAACGGGCAGCGATAGCAGTAGGGAGCAGGTACATGAAGGGAATTTGCTGCAGCCGAGTTGGGAAACTTCCTCCGCCGGAAGGCGTTGCCGGATATGCCTGTTGCGAACTGGGTCTGCCCATGATGGGATAGATACAGGCTGATTATATCGAGCGCTCCCGTATATTTCTGGGCTAGCTTCACAGCGCATTCGTTCGCCGTAGAGCCGGTAATATCTCTCATCCATCCCGCGTCAATGCCGTTCGGCGTATACTGGATCAAATGATCCAGGACTTCCTCGACATAGGGCTCGGTAAAGGATGAGGACATGTGGGCAAGATTGGCGACTTGTTCCTGTACTTTGGTGACGACATGAGGGTGATTGTAACCGAGTGAGAGATTGAAGGTGCCAGATACGCCATCTAAATATTCCTTACCCGAATCGTCAATCAGAGTAATGCCTTTTCCGTATCTGAAGCGTTCTTTGGTTAAGGTATGCACGATGTTCCCCTCCATATCAGAATATACATTCTCATTAAGTACATCCTTAAAAAATGTACTGCCCTGCTACTACATAAAGCGGTGGGCCTCACCTCCCCCAAGAATAAAGAATCTCATCCTTCCTTGCCCTGATGGACAAGGGAGTCAACTACCCGTCTGCTCCTGCCATTCCACAGATGCGAGAAAATGACCGCCAGCAGCAAAATTAGGCTGAAAGCCGCCAAAATCCAAAGGGTAGCCGTCACCGACCATTCGCTCATGCTCCAGCCTGTTACATATTGAAGCACTGCTCCGCCAATTCCGCCTGACGCAATTAGAATGCTGGTTGTTCTCTCGGTCATTCCCGGAATCAGCACGTTCGCATAGACGAGGGCAATACAGAAGAGACCGGACATGAATAACCCTGCACCAAAAATCAGAAGGTATGTAGCCCACTGACTGGAGACAAACGCCATTGCGACCAGAAAGCAGAAAGTTCCGATTCCGCTCCACAGCAGGAAAGGAATATATCCTGCGGTCTCTGCAATCTTCCCTGAGAACATGCGGCCGATGATCATCGCAATCCATAGTATGCTAACACCCAACGAAGCTACGGATTCCCGAATCTGCAGGGTCTCGATCAGAATAGAGGGTAGGAAGTTCATGAGCCCCAGTTCAAGCCCCATGTAAACAAAGAAAAATACAATGAATATTCCCAGTAACACACGGTGCTGTACAGAGTACCGGGCTTGTTCGACCGATCGCTCAGAGGTTTGGAGATCTGCTTGAATAAGATGGGAAGAGGAGGAAGTAGGCATGGTAATCCAGAACAGCCCCAGAATAAACGTCAGAAGGGAGATGGTGTAGAAGGTCAAATACCACACTCCAAGCCAGATATACAGGCTTACCACTGCGGGAATGAGCAGTGCACCAAGTGCAAAATAGACATCCAGCTTGGACATGGCTACGGCTTTCTGCTCTTCGGTGAACTCAATCGTGAACGCTCCGATGGACGACTCAATGATGCCTGAGCCGAAGCCAACCCAGATGGTCATCACGATAACCCAGGTCCATGAGGGGAGTACACCCAAGATGGCATACCCTGCTACGATACTAACCAGGGCAATGGACAGCATAGACTTGCGACCGATGTGTAGAGCCATGAAGGGGGAGAACAGAACACCGACAAGAAATCCGAAAAACTGAAGGAACAACAATAATCCGCCATCGCTGTACCCCAGTCCATAGTAAGGCAGTAGGACCGGCAGTAATGCTCCAAGCACCACACTAGTAATGCCGATTAACAGATAGAAAGCACAACTTAAAGCGAATAGTCTCTTCAAGGTCCGTCCCTCCATAAGTCTATATTTTTTATATGGATTCTGTTGCTTTACTAGATTATACCTTTTTCTTGGAAATGTACACACGTATTTATATAAAAAATGTAAAAATAATCGTTCGACAATTTTACACGTAATAAGATCAGCCCAAATTGTTTTCGGGCGCCAAACCGCTCATAATTGAGGCATAACTTTGTGTTTGCAAAATTAGGTTAGTAAGGATACCTAACAGTTGTTTTACTTAATACAACTATGATTGATAGGGTAGGAAAAAGAATGTTAACCGCTTACAATTTAAAAGGGAGAGGGAATTTTTTCGAAAGTCGAGAAGGAGAAAAATGAAGAAGAGAAGAAGGGATGCAGTGCAGCATAATTATCAATAGTCATGTGTACGGCTTTTTTGAACTTTACAACAAAAGGAGTCTACCAAAATGAATTTTTATTTAGAAATCCCGGAGCTTGACCGACATTTTCCTTTCCGGAGTTTTATTAATAAAGGCGACGTGCTTTGCTATCCTCATTGGCATAAAGAAATTGAAATTATTTATGTGACCCAGGGAACCTTGGATCTTGGAATTAACGATATTTCGATACGCATGAAACAAGGTGAAGTTCAGTTTATAAATGGGGGTGATGTTCATTATTTCTTGGCTTCTCCCGACAGCGAACGGGTGGTTATTCAATTTGATCTGAGCTTTTTTCAAGAGGTTTCCACATTAAGTGATCAGAAACGCCCTCTTAGAACTATATTTACGGAGATGGAGCAATCAAGCTGGAACTGGCCAGAAGAAACAGCAGCTAAAATGCTTTCTCTGATTCAAAGCATTTATGATGAGAACGTCAACCACCACGAAGGTCATGCCTATATGATCAAAGCGAAGTTGTTTGAGATGTTGACTCTTATTATGCGTGAAGTGCCGAGAAGCACGACGCCAAGGCTTCCTGACATCTCTGAAAGACCCTTAACACAATCAAAGGACACCCTTTATAAACTGGAACGTATTTTTGAGTATGTGGAATGCCATTATCATGAAACCATTTCGCTGAAGAATGTCGCTGATTATATGGGGTTCAGTCCCTATTATTTCGCTAGGCTATTTAAGAAGAATACGGGGATGACCTTTGTAGCATTTTTGAATGATTACAGACTGAATAAGGCAAAATGGATTTTGTTGAATGAAAACAATCCGATCACTGAGGTCGCAGAGGCAGCAGGGTTCAGTAGTGTAAAGACGTTTCATCATCTCTTTAAAGAAGCAACAGGAACATCACCATTGAAATACCGCAGGACAATATTCGGGAATAAAACAGCAAGAAATGAGGAGGAAAGCTTTTCATGAGATTTGTATGATAGAGCTATCCGACGAAGTGAAGGGAGAGTTACGAGGACATTAAAATTTATTGATCTATGAGCAACCACTTGATATGAGGTGGGCTTAAATCAGGAGTGGAGGAAGATGAAAATGGGCAATCGTATATACAATGTAGTCATTATCGGTTATGGAGGCATGGGAAGCTACCATGTTCAATTGATCGAATCTAATCAGCAACTTGCCATTGGCGGTGTATATGATATTGTCGATTACCGAATGGAACTGGCTGCGGCTGCCGGCTATAAAACTTATGCCAGCCTGGATGCCGTCCTTGCCGATCAGGCCGTGGATATTGTTTTGATAGCAACACCTAATGATGTTCATAAGGAAATCGCGATCCAGGCACTGCAAGCCGGAAAACATGTCATTTGTGAAAAGCCGGTTACGATAACGAGCGCGGATTTATTGGACATTGTTGAGGTGGCGAAGAAAGAAAATCGTGTGTTTACAGTACATCAGAACCGTAGATGGGATGAAGACTTCCGAATTATTAAAGATATAATTGGCAATAAGACCGTGGGTGATCTTTTCCACTTGGAATCGCGAGTTCAGGGGGCTAATGGCATCCCAGGTGACTGGCGGCAACTAAAGGCGTATGGAGGAGGAATGCTACTGGATTGGGGAGTACATCTGTTGGACCAGCTGCTTCAGATTACGGACAGCAAAATAGAAAGCGTAGCTGCTACCCTTAGCTATATTTTGGGGACTGAAGTGGATGACGGCTTTACCAGCTTTATTGAGTTCAAGGACGGTCTGACCGCAGTCATTGAAGTGGGTACAACCAATTACGTAAAGCTGCCGCGCTGGTATATTAAAGGAACTGAAGGAACCGCAATGATTAGAGATTGGGATTTGAGTGGAGAGATCGTCACCCGAAATCCAGATGTCGCTCACGTGGAACCCAAGCCGATTCAAGCAGGTCAAGGATTGACGAAAACGATGGCGCCGCCGTCTGAGGAATCCACCCTTAGGTTCCCGATTGAGAAAATACCTGCTGCTGCAGAAAGCTTTTATGAGAATTTTGTCTCCACCATCGAAGGAAAAGCGGAGATTGCGATCAAAAATGAAGAAGTACACCGTGTATTGGTGCTGATTGAGACGATTTTTGAGGCGGCAGCAACCAAAAGCGTGATTCGAAGAACTATTTAAATCCGCTCTATTTTTCAATCCATCAAAGAGAGATATATAGGATCCTGGAGAGAACCAAACAGTATTGATCTAATGAAATTTTGGGATGCATTTAAGTAATCAGTAAACCTTTGAAATGGTGAGCAAAATAATTTTGCCCACCATAAAACCAAGCGGGTATCGCTCCACAACCGAATTCTATTGCTTGATCATTTTTAAGTTGCTGAGATTTCGAATAGGTTTAATTTACACGTAAAGAGAAAAGAAGTTTTACATAAAATCCGCTATTTCCTTCTTATAAATCAACATATTCTACTCTGAATTCTTCCATAAAAACATAAAATAATCCATGAGAGTGATAGAATAATCATTTGTACGAGAAAAGAGGAAGGGAGAGATCGTCACGGGGATACTTGTATTAACATCTGTAATTGTTGTAACACCGATCAATGCTGATCAATTGCAAAAAACGTTGATGGGGACCCTTCGAACAACCGAGGTGGTGCGAATCATGTTTCAAGCGGCAATGCAGCCAACAGTGATCCAATGAGAGTCACCAGGTGCAACCTCCAGGATTTGATTAATGCTGCACACGATAAAGATATAAAATCATACAGGATGTTGTGTACAACTACTCTAGCCGCTGGGGTGCAAAAGGTTTATTGTACTTGATCTCCCGGATAATCTTGCCTCCGGTAAGATCGGTGAAAACCGGCCTTTCTTGAAGCCTTAATTTTTAAATATAAGAAGCATGAAGGAATGACATTCCTAGGAGTGTCGTGATTTGAGGTTTTAAAAACACACTCATAAACATATGGGTGTGTTTTTTGGTGTTGAGGATGAGTCGTTCATGCCATTAACAGAATTTTATTATGATTAAGTAATTCGCCATATTCCTCTTCATTGATTGAAAGTATCACAGATAACAAGAAGATGTAACATTTTTCGCAGCTTAGTACGTTAATGTAGACACCTTAACGTACTTAAGAGTATTCTTATGTGTACTTAAGAAGGGACCCCATCGCAACCAAAACTAATGAATATGCAAGTAGATAAAGGAGGCCCATATATATGAAGTCTCATACCTCTGACCGTATTAAAATCCCGCCAGGATTGTGGGCAGGATTATGTCAGTTAGGGTTTGGCGCCCACGACGTAGCTCGCAAAGCACGATTGCCGATCACCATTAGTACTGAAACAGTAGTCACCACCGCTCAATATTTCGCGATCTGGCAGGCATATTCTGATCTCATTGGTGACACTGCACAAGGAATCATCAAGCTTGCAACCGTCTTTGATACAGCGAAGTACCCACCGACTGTCTTAGCGACTTACCACGCTCGGGACTACCGCGACGCTCTAAACCGAATGGCTCGGTACAAACAACTGTGTCCCCCGGAAAACCTACACATCACTGAGAAGGGCGAGCACTGTACAATTGATCTGGAATGGCTGTCTCCCGAGCAAACTGGTCCGCCGATGCTGGTGGGTATTACGCTGGCTTGTCTTCTGGAGATTGGACGCCGGGGGACAGGTCAACCTTTGACAGCGCAGCTTGTTGAATTTTCGCACTCCATGGGCGATGTACAAGCCCTTGAAGCATACTTCGGCTGTCGCATCCGAATTGGTGCAAAATGTAACCGATTGACGCTACATCGAAGAGATCTGGACCGTCCCTTTGTCTCGTACAACAAAGAGTTGCTGGAAATCCTGACTCCTGTTCTGGACCGATCGTTGGGTGAGCAGCAGCGCAGCCGCCCAATTACTGAGATGGTCAAATGGATCATGAAACGTAGCCTTACAGGAGGGCGTCCTGACATTCAGGCTGTGGCGAAGGAGCTCAGTATGAGCGATCGTACCTTGCAGCGCCGGCTTACTGACGAAAATACGAGCTTCAAGTTTCTATTGACACAAGCTAGGCATGAGCAGGCACGAGAGTACTTGGCAGACCCCTCGCTCGATATTAAAGAGGTGGCATTTTTGATTGGATATGAAGACCAGAATTCGTTTTACCGCGCCTTCCGCCAATGGGAGGGTGATACACCTTCAAATTGGCGGACTGAACACTTAGGTACAAACTCGATATCAGGAGCACGTTAGGACTGCCTAATGAGTTTTATTATTTGGCGTGTTAAACAAGAACTTTGGCGCAATATGCTAGTTACTGGACAATCCAGACAAGATAATATAATCACTATCCAGAGCTCAAGACTGTTTTAAAAAAGGAGAAGTGTATTATGGATATGGGATTAAAATATAAAACAGCTTTAGTTACAGGATCAACGAAAGGCATAGGTAAAGCAACTGCCATTGAACTAGCCAAAGAAGGTGTTAATGTACTAATTAATGGACGAAATTATGAAGAGGTAGAACGAACTGTAAATGAAATTAAGTCAAATTTCCCAGCTACCTCCCCTCAAAATGCGACAGCCGATATTGTGGATATTGGACAAAGAGAAGCTTTATTTGAAAAATACCCTAGTATTGATATTTTAGTTAACAATACGGGCATTTATGAAATTATGCAATATGAGGACGTAGACGATGAAGTATGGGAAAAATACTTCCGTACTAACGTTCTTGCTGCAAATGGATTATCAAAATTTTATTTACCTAAAATGTTGAAAAATGATTATGGCCGCATTATTTTTATTGCGAGTGAAGAAGCAATTATGCCTTCAGGACAAATGCCGCAGTATTGTATGACAAAATCTATGTTGTTATCATTGTCAAAAAGCTTATCTAAATTAACAATAGGGACAGAAGTTACAGTCAATACGATCATGCCAGGACCAACACTCTCTGAGAATGTGCACCAAATCATTGAGAGTATGTATCCTCATGAAGATATGACTTTTTCAGAAAAAGAGAAAGATTTTATGGTTACAAACCTGCCTCAATCTGAAATACAGCGATTTATCAAGCCTATTGAAATAGGTAGACTAGCTACATTTGTATGTAGTCCTTATGCATCTGCATTTAAAGGTTCGCCAATCCGTATGGATGGGGGAATGGTACCGACTATTTTTTAGCGCTTGTGGAGAAGCTTGCTGAAATTAGCGCTGACATTGCGGAACATTATAATAAGATGAAGTCAAATATCATTCGAGGGTAGGATGAGGATCATGAACCATTTTGCTATGTATGGAAAGTTGACGGCACCTCCAGGGCAAAGGGACGCTCTTGCAAATATCTTGCTAGAAGCGGCAGATCTGTTGAAGTCGAATAATGACTGCTATTTGTATATAATCAATGTGTCAGACGACGACCCGAATGCGTTATATGTGACCGAACTGTGGAAAGATGCAGATGCCCATGCAGCCAGCCTTAAGAACGAAGAGGTACTGGCGTCGATACAACGCGCCCGACCGTTGATTATTGGAGCGGAGCCCATTAAACTGCGTGCTCTAGGGGGAAAAGGCCTGTAGGGTCATGCTGCAGTTGCTGCTACCACAGCAGCCGATCACTCGATTGCTTTTAAGCTAAGCAGCAGGATAGTCCTAATGAAACGCTTTTGTAATATGTGAAAGGTTGGCAGATAAAATTGGCCCTGGTATAATAAGGGTAATTCACTAAGGAGAGATTTTTTTGTCTGGAGCTGTTCTTTACTAATCCAATTCCATAAAAAGAGGTTTTTATGCACCTACTATTCGTCTGCCCAATTTTTGTATTACGGGTGGGGATTTGAAAGCTTCGGAATTAGTTAAGAACAACGGATATTACCAGATCCTTAGGGATACCTGTTATAATGAGTCCAATCCGTGCTGGTTCAGCGCGGATTTTTTTGTGGCTAAATAGCAGGTGGTATGAGGGTAGGAATGACGTATGTTCATTCCTGCCCTTTTCTAATTTTAGCAAAGGGGGATAGAAGGTAATTACTCCAATTTGGTCAAATACAACCAGACTTCTTGAATGAAAGTTTCAATCTAAGTAAGTAGAAAGGTGGACATTACATGAAACTTCAAACGAATCGGCTCCTATTAAAAACACTTGATCTTAATTTAATCGAAGCAGCAGCCCAACGTGATATAGGTGCTATTGAAGCTTTGGGTTATAAAACCAGTGATGAATGGCCGGGTCCTGATTTCTTTGAAGCTTTACCTTATTTTCGAGAACTTTTGATAAAAAATAATGGCACTAGAGGTTTTGATTCTTGGATCATTGTGGAGAAGGATACCCAAGAAATTGTTGGAGGGATTGGTTTTTTAGGAGATCCTGATCAGAACGGTATGATTGAGATCGGTTTTGCAACGAATGAAAGTCATCGCCGCAAAGGCTATTGCTATGAAGCCGCTCAAAAATTAATAGAGTGGTCCTTAAATCATGAAGAAGTCCAAATCGTAACGGCAAGATGCGTACCTGACAATATCAGCTCTAAGAATTTGTTAATGAAGTTAGGATTCGAAATTGATCACAAAGATGAAGAATTGCTTTATTGGAAATATCAAATGAAGAAAGTAGGAGGGGGTCAGCAGAAATGATCCGTCGAGATCTAGATGACGTAGATTTCATAAGAGCAAATTTAATGGGGCCTAGTTCGATTATCATGCTCGAGGAGCTATCGAAAAATTTGACTTTGCAGAAAGGAATGCGAGTGTTGGATTTGGGCTGTGGGACCGGACTTACTTCTATCTATCTGGCGCAAAAGTTTGACATAACCATATTTGCTGTGGATTTATGGATTAGTGCACTGAAAAGTATAGAAGATTCAGAGAGTTTGGTTTGGAAAGCCAAATTATCCCCATTCATGCAGATGCCTGCCACTTGCCTTTTGCAGAGCAATACCTCGATGCAGTTATAAGCGTAGATGCATATCAATATTTTGGAGCGAAGAGCTTCCCAGTCCTATGGGGTGGAATTCGCTAAACTAACTAAAAACGATAGTTCAACGCTACCAAAAAAACAGCCGAGCGCTCGGCTGTTTTTTAACTAACGGGCAGATTACACTAATGCAGATTCCTCATCGCATGAAGCGGTTAATCGATGCTAGGGACGTACAGGCTTAGGTCAAAAGAGTAAAAAGCGAGAACGGGCCATGAAGGCCTTCACAAGCTTTCTCAATTCCCGACGGGTCTACCCGAATATGGAGAGACTTTAGAACTTGTATCCATAACATTTTTTAAACACAGATTGTCGATATTCCAAAATACTGTTTAACAGTGCTTTTTTCTCTCTAATATCATCATTTTCTTTTGAAATGTCGATATAAAATTGAGTCTAGAGAACTATTTTATACATAAATTTTACCTAAAGGAGTGGAAAGAGATGTTGAAAAAGAAATGGCTTATCACCCCGTTGGTTGCGACGACACTGTTTTTCGGTCAATCTGCATTCGCGGCAAACACGTTTCCTGATGTGGAAGGAACAAAATATGAATGGGCTGCCGAATCGATTCGTTCCATGGTCGACAAGGGCGTTGTCAAGGGCTATGCAGATGGGACCTTCAAGCCAAGCAAAACCATAACGAAAGCGGAATTTGTACATATGTTTCACAAGCTTTTTCCAGAAATCGATCATTCTTCCGGCGAACCTTCCGACTTTGTGGATGCGCGTAAACACTGGGCGAATAAAGATTTTGCAGCAATATTCAACGGGGACTACGTCTGGCCGTATGCTGAAAGTGTTGGCGGGAAATATCCAAACTATCAATTCTATGTAAAACCTGACAAACCATTGACCCGCTGGGATGTGATGATGATCGCCTCTCTTCGTACGGATTATACCAATCAGACGCTTCATCCTGAGATTGAGGAAGTGATTTCCGCAGCTGCGCAGTACAAGGATATGAAAGTTCGTCAGGCCAATTACAATGACAATTTCTCGGCCTACTATCCGGTGCTGTACATCGACAAGACTGGAGAAGAGTACAACTATGATGGAGATTCCCAGGATCAAAAGGCAGAAGCATTCTACACCCTAACCAAGATGGGAGTCCTTACTGCTAATGAAGGATACCTTCACCCAAAAGCGCTAGTCACACGGGCTGAAGCTGTTACCATTTTACAGCGTTTGTACGAAGCTACAACGAAGTAATTTTTAAATCAATGATGATCAGATAAAAGCAAAAAAAGATCCAACAAATGGCTTCATTTACACCTCAAAGGGTAGGCTGTTAGGTTTTGATAATCCGAATTCAGAAAATAAACAAATCTAAAAGTATGTCAATGAATTTGTGGAAGAATTGAGATTTCAAACCGCTGATCTGAACAAATCAAATCAGCGGTTTTTTTAGTATGAGCATGGGGGAAGATCAAGCTGCATCTTTTAGAAAGTTTTTTGACAGGTCGACGAAATCGAGGTTAATATAGATCCATTAAGTCCTTGATTGAAGTGGGGAATCTGAAGTATTCAAAAGTAATGAAGAATGCACTCCACACGATGCTTTATTTAATTGCCTTTGCGTCAGACAGACCGAGAGGGAATGGTTAGCTTTGATTAAAATATAGTTAGTATATATCTATTAAGTCTTTAATACTTGAAATTTTACCAAGTCGGTACATTCTATAAAGTACTGGTTTTTGTGAGAAAATGATGCACTACTATTGTGACCTGTAATCATACAAAAAGGAGACTGAACTTATGTGTAGCGAACGTTCTACTAATCCCTGGAATTCGGAAGGGTATAATGACAAGCTGGATTATGTCGGCAAGCCGGAACGAGGGTCTTGTCCTTGCTTCAGCGAGGGACGAAATCTGTAGTATTTTTCAAACATTGGCGAATATACCAGCCCGCTGGAGCAGACTGACTTCCGTGTTACGTTGGCTCAACACTTCGACAAGTCCACTCCGCTTAAGGGAAATACAGGGGCGCGATAATGATCAAACGACCACTGAATATGCTTTTGTTTTCTGAAAAATGGTATTATGGCAGTTATTAAAAAAATAGCTAATAAGGTTGCTTCACAGAGAGAAACATCAGAATCAATTAAAATAGTGTGCAAAGGTTCATGCAACCGATTTCATAAAACCGTTCGTTTAGGTGAAACGCCTTCTTTAATCCAAATTAATGACATTGGATGCATGATGATTGGTGCCGCGCAATGTTTTAAGATACGAACTTTGTGGGACTACGACTCATGCAATTGCGCTGACTTCCAGTGCTGCCGACTCATGAATACCAAAGACAATGCAATTACCGTGAGGATAATCCCAAGCATTTGAAATCCCTTGAAGCTAAACGTACCTCCCATTACGATAGCTATCAATAATGAAGAGATAATGGTTCCCAGATATCTTGATGTGTTAAATAATCCGGATGCTACACCGATTATTTCTTTTGGAGAACTTTGGAACAGGGCTGCTTGCATACCTACATTGTTCAAACCGTTGCTAATACCGAATGCAGCTAAAGCCAAACACACGCTGATAACCGGTGAAGTTGGATTCAATGTCACGAGCCACACTGACCCCAATGTCATCAGAATTGCGGACACCAGCAATGCCGGTCGGGGTCCTGATTTATCGATCCATTGTCCTGCAATTGGAGAAGTAATTAGCGAGCACAAGCCTAAGCTTAGCATGAGAATGCCTGTTTGGAACTCACTGACATGACGTACCATTTGCAAGTAGGACGGAAGCCCGAAAAAGAGCGAGTAATATAGTACATTAACGAGCATGAATTCAACATTAACCCAAGTCATCGCAGGGTACTTGGCAAATGTACGTAAAGGAATAAAGGGTGATGTCGCTTTTAACTCATGTCGTACGAATATCCCCAGCGCAACGAGACCTATCAGCCCGACAATGACATTTCCTAATAAGATATGTCCAGATGATTTTGCTGAGAGTAGTCCAACGAGCAGGGTAACCAAAGCCACTGTGAAGAGCAGAATCCCTAATGCATCAATCAGTTCAAACCATTTACGAAAGGACATGTTGCGTGCTACGGATGTTGGCAGTTCGTCCTTAGGAATATTCCTCCAAGCCGATACAAAGCTGGCCACCACAAACGGAATATTGATGAAAAAGATAGCAGGCCAATTCCACCAATGAATCAAGACCCCGCCAATAAAGGGGCCAATTGCTGCTGCTCCAGATAGGAATATGGACAAAACAGACAACGCAGTTGCTTGTTTCTCTGTAATATGAATTCGAACAATAGCCATTCCAACCCCAACCATCATGCTTGTTCCGATGGATTGCACAATGCGGAACATGATGAGCCACCCGAAATTTGGTGATAATGGAGCTAATAATGATGCAATGAAGGCTACAACAAGCCCGGTAAGAAAAATTTTCCTACGACCGAATAAATCGCTGGCTTTTCCCATGACAGGTTGAGCGATGCTACTTGCAATGTAGAAAGAAAAAATAATCCAGGAAACACCTGTAAAGTCAAGTTGGAACACATTTTGCAGACTTGGAATAGCAACAGAAACCATCGAAGAATTTAATGGGTTCAATAGTATCCCTAGACCAACTGAAATCATTAACCACCAGCTGCGAACGCTCATTCCTGGTCCCCCCATAGCGAATTAATGTCATCGTACTTGAAATCGATTATTTATTCCAACGCATTTGATGTTATAATCTCATTGACTTGAGGGAATGAATGGGGGATCATAATGGAACTTCTTCAACTGCAATATTTTCTGACGGTAGCTCGTTTGGAACATGTGACCGAAGCTGCACGAAGTCTGCACGTTACTCAATCGTCGCTGAGCAAAACGATTCAACGCCTGGAGGAAGATCTGGGGGTTCCTCTATTCGATCGAACAGGGAGGAAACTGCGATTGAATGAGTTCGGAAGTAGATTCCTTCACCGTGCAGAGAGGGCTTTATTTGAATTGGAGCAGGGGAAGCAGGAGCTTAGTGATTTATCCAGCCCGGAACATGGCACTCTCGAATTGGCAGTGACCACCGCAAGCACATTACCCAATATTCTGCGAGAGTTTCGGAAAAAGCGACCCTATATTCAATTTCATGTGCAAATGCTGACCACGCAGGAAATGGTAACGCTGCTTCATAGAGGAGAGGTCGATTTTTGCTTGTCCTCACCTCCAATAGAGGGAGATGACATCGAATGCCAAATCGTGTTTATCGATCCAATCCTTGTAGCTGTTCCAAAGGGGCATCGGCTGGCGGATCGAAGCAGTGTAACGTTGACGGATCTAAGGGATGAATGGTTTGTCGGTGTAAAGAGAGGCTACGGTACTCGCGATTTAGTGGACTCTGTATGCAAATCGGAAGGTTTTATACCTAAGTATGTGTATGAGGGGGATGAACCTGCAAGGCTTAGTACGCTTGTGGAAGCTGAAATTGGCATAGCCTTCATACCAAGCACGGCAAGAAATTCACGGGAACATCTTAAATATCTTCAAGTAGAAAATCACGAATTGGTACGGGAGATCGCTTTATTATGGCACAGGAGTCGGTATATTTCGCGGGCTGCTCTAGAATTCCGTGAGGTAGTTGTAGAATATTTCGGAGCAATATCCAAACAGACAATATAATCCCATATAGAAGTGAAATAAAAAACATTAACAGAAGCGGTAGCGTAGGACATGTTAACCAAACGTCCTAAGCGGCCGCTTATTCTTTTATTCAACTGCAAAATTTGTAATTTCGATTTGTACGTCGCCATACACGCATGCCCAGCTATTGAAGGAGTTTTTTAGATTGTACTAACCCATCCTTCTCAGCTGGCGAAACTGCTCCGGCGTGATGCCTGTATGCTCCCGAAATCTCTTGATAAAATAGCTGCTTTGATGAAAGCCAGTTTCCAGTGCAATCTGCTTTACAGTGAGTGCCGTGGATACAAGGAGATGTTTGGCCAGCGTTATTCGGCATTGGAGCAAATATTATGCTTTTATGTACAGAGCACCGGAATCTGGAAAAGTGTGTGGATTGAATATGTGAATGAGATAAGAATCAATGAGGTCATGATAACACCGGATATCGACCGTCATATGATCCGCTTTGACTTTCAGCTCATGGGTATTGAGGCTAAAGATAATATACGCCTGGAGACACGGATTGCGCTGAAAGGACAGCATGTGAAAAAGGTCAGCTTATCTGCCGACAGGCCCTGGATAACGGTGGAGGCCCATGTATTTCATGAAGCGTGTGGTCCATGGAAGCAGTGCTTGTGGCCACCGGAATCGCCCAACTTGTTCGATGTAGAGTTTGCTCTGTATGAGGACGAGAAAGAGAGCGACAGGGTGTATTCTTATTTTGGCATGCGGAAAATATCGATTGAAAACGGACAGATTCTATTGAATAATGGCCCTCTTTACCAGCGGCTGATTCTAGATCAGGGCTACTGGCCGGAAACTCATCTGACTCCCCCTTCTGAAGAAGCTCTTATCGAAGATATCGATAAAATAGCTGCGATGGGATATAACGGGGTTCGTAAACATATGAAGCTGGAAGACCCTCGCTTTTTATATTGGTGTGATGTGAAAGGCATGCTCGTCTGGTCAGAAATGGCGTCGACCTTTGAGTTCAATGATCAGGCGGTTAGCCGCTTTACGAAGGAATGGCTGGAAATCGTGCCGCAGCAGTACAATCATCCAAGCATCATAACTTGGGTCCCATTCAATGAATCGTGGGGCATATCGACCATTGGACATGATGTAAGGCAGCAGCAGTTCACGCAAACCATCTATCATCTGACGAAGACGATTGATCCGTATCGTCCGGTGGTTACCAATGACGGTTGGGAGCATACGGTCTCGGATATTTTGACCCTTCATGATTATGTGGAGACGGGCGAAGAGTTTTTGGAGCGATATCAGGACAAGGAAAGCATCGTAAACAACAGCATCTCCTTTAACAATTGGAAATATGCCTTTGCAGAAGGATATGCCTACCGAGGACAACCGATTATCATAAGCGAATTCGGCGGCATTGCCTTCCAGACGGACAAGGGCTGGGGATACGGAAACCAGGTGGATTCAGTCGAAGCTTTTATCGAACGTTTCCGTGCAATCACCGGAGCAATTAAAGCGACCCCCTATCTCTCGGGCTATTGCTATACACAGGTAACCGATGTACAGCAGGAAGTCAACGGGTTGTTGACGGAAGACCGAAAACCGAAGGTTCCGCTTGAAGTGATTCGGGAAATAAATCTAGCTTGAAGCGATAATTAAGATAATAGAATTTGCAGAACGGCTGCATGCTGTTGTTCAGCCATTGCTGGATTCACTTAACTAGAGAGTTTAAACTTGGAATAGCAATGTTGGAAAACAGGACAACTTTTCGCATACAGGCTTTTTATTAGAAAACTGGATTTAATTTTTTTGGTTTTTTGTTCCCCACTCACATAACCCTTCCAAAACAGGTAATAACGTTTCTGCTTTATCTGTGAGACTGTACTCGACTTTAGGGGGGACTTGAGGATATTCTTTCCGATTCACCAGACCATCCGCTTCCAATTCTTTTAGTTGTGAACTCAATGTTTTATAAGTAATAGCCCCTATCTGTCTTTTCAGATTATTAAAGCGAACTGTTCGGTTTTCGGCTAGGAGATAAATAATAACCATTTTCCATTTACCACCAATCAGTGAAACTGTATAACCAAAAGGTGTATCTTGAATGTTTTTAACTTTACCTTTAAATTCAGCCATACTCATGTTTACAATATCCTTTCGGGTAGTACCTATCAAAATAGTGCGTACTACGTTTTTATTTGTGTTCAGTTTATACTAACCTTACTTTTGAAGTAAAGGAGAGAAAAACATGACTGAAAAAACAATACGTCTGTTAATGCCACAATGGCAAGGGGGAAACAATCCTAATTACTCTTTTGGAGCCGAACTGCTTGCTTGGCTAGCTCCGGATAATGATCAACCCCTTATTCATGTTCCCATTCAAGCTTATAACGGTACTCCGCTTGAAAACGAAAACGGTATGAATGGGAGAAAACAGCTACTTGAACAGTTAGAGGCTGCTCAGCATATCATTGATGCTCATAAGCCAGATCGTATTGCAATGTTTGGTGGTGACTGCTTAGTGGAACAAGCTCCATTTGCCTATTTGAACGAACGATACGGTGGGGAATTAGGTTTGATTTGGATCGATGCTCACAGTGATTTAGTTAGATATGTAGGCTATGATAACGGACATACATTACCGCTCGGAAATCTTTTGGGAGAAGGAGATGAGGAGTTCGCAAAACATGTGAAAATCCCACTAAAACCTGAAAATGTCTTTATCGCGGGATTAGCGGCTCCTACAGAACAAGAAACAGAAGCCATTTCAGAAGCGTTTCAAAGACTAGGGATAGCTCCTGCAGAATCAGACACAGAAGTGATTCAAAGACTAGGGATTAAAACTGCAGGAACCAAAGAGTTAACGAATAGTACTGAATCTATTAGAGAGTGGATTAAAGAAAGTGGCATTAAGCATCTAGCTATTCACCTTGATTTAGATGTGCTTGACCCAAAAGCATTTCGTTCTTTACTGTTCGCCAACCCTGAAGCGCCCTATAATTTTTCTCCTGCGGGAACAATGCAAATGCCTCAGCTACTTAATCTGATTAAAGAACTATCTGAAGAAACAGATGTAGTTGGATTAGGTATAACAGAGCATATGCCGTGGGATGCTATTAATTTAAAGAATCTGCTTGGAGAGATACCTATTTTAAATAAGTAAGTTCATACATGGATTATAATAGAACAATGATCTGCTTAATCACAAAAATACACCCCCGCAAACATAAAGTGCGTGAGTGCATTTTTATGATTAAGCGATTTTGACATCCTATATTTGGGATTGTGATATGTAGGAGAAAATTCAACGAATTTAGTTTTATGAATGAACAGAGCTGAGAAATGACAACTTAAGAAAGTAGTATACATCACAATTTCCAAAGGAGGATATCTGTTATGGCTCACCAGAAGAAAAGGAAAGAAGCAGCCTGGAAGTCACGAAAGCAAGAGCAGCATCCCCATGGTAAAGTCAAATCGCTCAAGGAGCTGTCCAGCGAATAGGAGTGAGGAGTATACTGCTTGAAAGAGAAGGACTGTCGGTGAAATTCATCGGCAGCCCTCTTTTTGCAATAATTTCGCTTATAGGAAATAATCCCTTTAATGTTGCAACTGGATTTACTAATAACCATCCAGCTATTGCTTGTAAGCTTTTCAGATTGCAGACCTCATTAGGATGAAAACGCTGAGTATGTAGTTATTCATAATATTCTCTTTGTATAACAACCCAATGCAGATAGCGGGACTTGTAAAAAATGTTTTCCTGATGACAGACAGTTGGAGTTGGTTGGGGATGAAGATGCGCAGCGTTCTACTATAGAGGGTATCTTCTTAAATTCGTTTTTCTAAAGGCTGCCTGTTCCGGCTAAGAAATGAAGCATCTCCTATCCAGGAGATGCTTCTTCTACGTTATGATTGGGGAGTCTGAGATAAGCTGATTTATCAGGATATGATTGAATTCAGGAGACCCTGCTTCACCTGATCCGACAGGGGCATAAGTGGCAGACGCAATTGCTCGGCGGCAACAATCTCTTGTTGGGTAAGCCACCACTTGATCGCGGCCGGGGCTGGCTCTGCAAATACATGCTGGATCATCGGTTTCAGTAGCATAAAACTGTCTCGCGACCCGTTCATGTCGCCAGCCATAAAACGTCGGTATATATCCACATACTTCTGGATATGGAGATGAGCGGATGCAAGCATACCACCGGTAGCCCCCTGGCATAGCATGGCATGGAAATAGGCATCCTCTCCGCAGAGGACAGGCTTGGTCTCGTACTGGGTCAATTTTAAGAGCAGATCAAGACCGCCCGTGCTGTCCTTGAGCCCAATTATGCCATCCAGGTCCAGCACTTTGCGAATTGTATCTATTGTCATGCGACTACCCGTGCGAACCGGAATCTCATATACTAGCACAGGCAGGCCTACACGAGATACGACACGGAAATGCTCCAATATTCCTTCCTGCGTCGGCCGGTTGTAATACGGAGTGACCACCATGGCTGCATCCGCTCCTAATTCAGCCGCCATTTCCGTCCGATGCACCGTTGAATAGGTATCGTTCGTTCCCGTGCCAATAACGATCGGAATGGTTTTGTTCATGCTCTTCAGAACATCCTGCGTCACATGTACCATCAGCTTCACTTCATCCCAGGATACGGTTGGCGACTCTCCTGTCGTACCGTTAACGACCAGACCCTGGATGTCATGGCCTGCAAGATAGGTAACATACTTCCGGTACGAATCGATGTCCAGCTTATAGTCACGCGTAAAAGGTGTAATCAGCGGTATGAAAATCCCATGAATATGTTGTTCGTTCATCATCATCAGTTATCCCTTCCCGTTGAATTAAATCTAATGTAACATAGGAAACAGCATCAGAGTTATCTATAATAAACGATGATTCTAATCAAAATTTTCGATGGGGTGGCCAGATTGGATTTCATTTATCTTCAAACATTTCGGGAAGTTGCCATTCGTGAAAGCTTTACAAGAGCAGCAGAAGTGCTCGGTTACGCACAATCCAGCGTCACGACCCAGATTCAAAAGCTCGAGAAAACATATCAAGTTAAATTGTTCGAGCGCTACAATAACAATAAGATTCGTCTTACCTCCGCCGGAGAAGAGCTGTTCAAGCTTGCTGGACAAATGCTGGAGCTTTTCGAGCAATCGAAAGAAAAATTGGCCAAGCAGGGCGGAGGCTCCATGACGATCGGTACTATGGATTCCATCGCTTCGTATTTTCTGCCGCCGTATATGCAGGCGACTCGCAAAGAATACCCAGATCTGAACATACGATTGCATACGGATCGCGAAGAGATGATTTTGCACCAGGTGAGGGAAGGGGAGGCCGATGTTGGGTTGATCCTCGCGGACGATTCAAGCAATCCGGCGTTGCAGTGGATTACCATTCGAGAAGAACCGCTTGTGCTGATTGTCCATCCGAACCATCCGCTTATCGCTAAAGAGCGAATCGACCTGAATGATCTGGTTGATGCGGAGTGGATCATGCCCGAGCATACGTGCAACTACAGACAACTGCTGGAGAGAGTGCTTCGAGCAAATGGAATCACCTATCGCGTGAGTCTGGAGCTGGGTAATCCGGAAGCGATCAAACGGAGCATCAAGACTGGAGAGGGTATATCCATTCTACCTCTAATGGCTGCGCTGGAGGAGATCGAACGGGAAGAGCTAAAGGTGTTACCCTTTGAGCATGCCGAGCTCAAACTGGAAATTCAGCTTGTTCTTCATCCCAAGAAGTGGGTGTCCAATGCATTGAGCTTTTTTATGGAGAGCATGAGAATGTAGATTTTCCTCCACATCAAAATCAATATACAGTGTGAGCGCTTCCTAGTGGATACCAGAAGCGCTCAAAGTTTAACGTGCCGAAAGATGAGAACTTAGAAAAGCAAAGATGAACCAAAGTTTATTCAAATCATCGACGTATTTTTTCTGAAAAACAAGCAATCAATATTTGTATTCACTAAACCATTCGGTTACTTAATGTTTAATTAGAACAAGATGATCGACCTTACAGCCAAGAATGGTGATTTAAGTTAATGGGAAAGGAAAAAATATAATAATGAGGAGTGATTAGGTGAAGGTTTTGGTGGTAGGTTCAAATGGACAAATTGGACAACATCTTATCCATTTTTTGAAAGAAAACAAAGAACACACAGTCCGTGCGATGGTTAGGAAACAAGAACAAGCTAATGCTTATCATAATGGTACCATGTTCCTGATGTTTTGGTTTTTAGGCAAGGGCATATTCCATTACTTTATCAAATAAAACTGGAGCCCAAAGAAGAACGAAACAATGATCGAACAGAATTGTGTAATAAATATTGTAGAACATACGCATCAAAAAAGGATTGGGAATATCAAGTAGTTTTCCCAAAAACACCTCCGATATCTCTGTCCCGTAACCTTAAGTTTTTGAAAGGTTTTTTAAAAGAGAGAAAGTACTATTCACAATGGTATAACCCTGTTATCTATCGACTTCAGTGTATTTGGGTCTTGTCCAGTTGACCATCTTGCCTCCACATTCGTAAACAATACAGATCCCCTCTTAATTAAACCATTGATTTATCACCTCATCGCAAAAGGAACATTAATCACCAATCTCAACGAGCTTATTTCATCCCGTAGCATAATATCACTAAACACACAGGTGAACCCCCAAGTAGAAAAAATAGATGGAGGAATGTTGTATGGCATTTAACCAAATCAGGATATATGCTTAGTGTTGTCTTTATGGGAAAAAGTTCAAGGTGGTTACCATAAATCCCCCTCATGTGTGGCTAAGGAGGCCTGATGGTGAGGATCTAGAGATATTTTTTACTGATTTAGTGAATCACCCGACTTTTGTACTGGAAGCCTCGATGAAACTTGAGAAGCAACAAGAGAAGAAGTCATACGATAAAAGTGCTGTACAAATCTCTTCAACTGCAATTTTGGAATACATAAGATGAAAACCTGCTTGTTCTCCATGGATTCTCAGGCTACTAAGCCTGCTGCTACGAAGCCTACAGGAAGTAGACGAAAGAGCGCTGCTGATGATAAGAAGACCGAATAAGGAGAGCGTGCCATGGAAGTCCGATCCGGACAATTCGCATAGCAGCCATTGGCAGAAAAAAAAGGGTTGTCCCATAAGTCATAAAAATGACTAGGGACGTCCTGTTCTCCAATTGTAAAACAATAAGAAACCGTTCCTGGGTAAAATGGAGGTACCACCCGACCATTTGAAAGGATATGGTTTCTTTGTACATTCAATATACCATTATGAGATAAAAAGAGGAGTTGCGCAGGACTATCCCTCATCCATGTTATGTGGCTTTGTGGCCAGCCCCTCAATTAATGTCTATTAGCTCTTAAACCTTCAATAAATATGCGGTGTAATCCATCAAGAACTCGTTGGCTTGTAAAGCCTTCATCTTGGAGATGGTAATCGATATTGTGAAGCACGGCCAGCAGGGCTTCAATAGTATATGAAATGTCCACCCCGGATACGTCTCCCTGTTCAACGGCCTCATTTAGCAGATTTCTGCTTATATTGCGCATCCATTGACATAACGGAGATTGTAACGGACGATGCCCGGTTGAGGCCCGGCTGACCTCACAGAGCCAAGGAACTTTCGCTTCTAAAAAAAATACATATCTTACGATTACATGGTAAAGCCGGTCCAAGGCAGCGGTTTCTGGGGGCTGATCAAGAAATGCTTGAACTTCATCAAACAAAGGTTGGTATTCTTCATACGCGATCTCCTGACATATGTCGCCCTTATCCGAGTAGCGGCGGTATAGGCTTGCTTGTCCTACTCCAGCAGTCTTCGCAATCTGATGCATATTGACATTGTCAACACCGTTTTTGATGAAAAGTTCTCTAGCCGCCGCCAAAATTCGTCTTCGGTTTAACTCCTCTCTGGGAATTTTCAGAGAGACAGATTGCGATTCTGAATTCATCATAAACATCTCCCTAAATCATTAATTTAACTGTTATTTAACACGAAAAACGGACAATATGTCCGTTTTTCGTGTATAGGACATGTTGTCCGTCTTCATATTATAATACATTTCGTGAAAAATTAAAAATACATTCATTTGGGTGACCGATGAGCTTTTTTTTATTTCTTGGTATAGTGCTTTTTGTAAATTGGAGGCAAATGCGGTTCAATGCCCGATAGGTCCAGTTCCTTTAAACTTGCGATCGAATGAATAAACTGCTCGTATGCTTTTTTCTTGTCGCTCGTCGTATCTGTTCCGGTTTCGGTTGATGCTTTCCTGCTAACTTCAGAGTTAAGTTGCTTTTGATCCATAGATTACCCTCCATCAAATATATTCAGGCTTACAAATCCGGATGTCTCTTGTGCCAGTCTGTATTCATTTCATAAGTATTGCCGATACCTAGTACTGTCGCTTCTTCGAAGGGGCGGCCAATCAATTGCATATTAATCGGCAGACCGGAAGGTGAGAAGCCGCAAGGCATGCTCAGGCTAGGCAAGCCAGTCAAATTGGTCGGAACCGTAAATGAGTTCAATCTGAATACACTAGCATCATCATCTGCACGCGGCGCAGTGATCGGTGTTGCCGGCGTCAACAAGATGTCGATTCCGGACAATGCATTCAAAAAATCATTGACAATTAGTTGCCGGGCCCGCTGAGACTGAAGGTAAATGGAAGCCGGAATATCTCTACTGCTTTCAAGAAACATTCGGACGTCCGGTCCATACTGTTCCAATTCTGTCTCAAGCCACTTCTCGTGGTACGAGTACATTTCCGTCATCATAATGGCCATCGTCGCACTTCTAACATGTTTGATCAGGGGCAGGCTAACTTCGATGATTTCTGCTCCCAGTTCTCGGAATTTATTGATAGCGGCCTTCATCGCAGCTTCCACTTCCGGCATCAAATCCTCGTAATAGTAGCTTGTCGGCAATCCGATACGCACACCCCTGAGACCATTCGGATACATCTTGATACCTGGCGCAGGCAGATCGACAGTCGATTCATCCTTTGGATCGAAGCCAGACATCACATCCAAGCACAGGGACGCATCCATGACACAGCGGGTCAACGGACCCGAGTGGTCCAATGACCAGGCCATTGGAATGATACCATACCGACTGACCCGACCGTACGTCGGCTTCATCCCTACGACACCGCACAAAGCAGCGGGTATGCGGATCGAACCTCCGGTATCCGAGCCTGTGCCCAGATAAGTAAGTCCAGCCGCTAAAGCAGAAGCCGAGCCGCCGCTTGAACCTCCCGTTACAAGTTCAGTGTTCCACGGATTGAGGCAAGGACCGAAGTGCGGGCTAGTTGTTGTCAATCCCGCAGCGAACTCGTGAGTCTGTACTTTGCCTAGCAGAACTGTTCCAGCCTCATGTAGCTTAGCTGCAACCGTCGAATCGTAATCGGGGACGAAGCTGTTCAATATTTTTGAACCGGCAGTTGTTCGGATCCCTTTAGTGTAATATAGATCCTTATGAACGATGGGAATCCCGTGAAGGGGCCCTTTGTACCGACCATGCATAATATCGCGTTCCGATTGCTTCGCTTGTTCAATCGCCAGTTCGGACGTTTGGGTAACGAAAACGTTCAGTTTCGGATTCAAACGTTCGATGCGGTGAAGCGCATATTCTGTAATCTCTACCGGGGATATTTCCCTTGTTCGGATCCCCTCGGCCAGCTCATGAATAGCAGCAAAGGACAGTTGGAAATTTAATTTACTCATCTATTCATCCTCCGTATCTTTCGGACATGTCGTAAGTCTACCAAACTAATTACCATAGCTTCCGCTACGATTTGCTTTTCTTGCGAATAAGTATGTCAGGATTGCCAACAGGGAAATGGTAAAATAAACAACAGAAAAAGGCATCTTTAGATCAATCAGTCGGCCGACCAGCGCAGGGCCGAATGCTCCGCCTAGGAGATAGGCCAGTGTGAAAATACCCATCCCTACACCCATCTCAGCCGAACGGAGTGTCGTCGAAACACAGCTGGCGAAAGGAAAAGGACTCCGTTAACTTGCCGTAAGTACCGGCGCCGATAGCCATCAAAATGCTGTAACCGACCATAACCCAGCTCACCTGCGAGGAGGTCAGGGCAAAGTCAGCGGAAATCGAAGGTATAGACAAATTAAACATGGTCATATTGATGTTTCCGAAAATAATGAGCAAGCAAAGTGTCCCCATTAATTTCCGCTCATTGCCGGATAAAGCCATTGATTGAGTATCCATAGCCTGTCCCTCCATTACAGGAAGTCAGGAAAGGTGCGGCATTTTTGCGCCTGATCTCTATCGTGTCCCAAGAAAACATAGGACGGCCGAACATCCTGAATTAACTCCTGCATGCGAGTAATCGATTTGGCAGCCATCTCTTGATCGAATGTCAAGAACGGTACGCTATTCTCGAAGTTCTCCCGAGTATAAGCAACATCAATTGTCAGTAGCACTGAACCCGACTTTTCCGTTGTGACAAGGACTGATTGATGGCCAGGGGAATGACCCGGAGTGAATAAAATTTGAACCCCCGGAATCAATTCATGGTCACCCTCAATGATTTGATATTGTAAATCGGGCAGCCTGCACTCTAATGGAGAGTAATCCTCATTGTTTATGGCCGCATCATACTCTGCCCTTTGAATAAGGATCGGCGTATTGCGGAAATGCCCGTTTCCCCCAGAATGATCCAAGTGTAAATGGGAGCTAATGATCATTTGAATATCGTCAGGTCGATAACCTACACGCTTTAACACATTTACGATCGAGTCGCCGTCAGACATGTTAGGGACGACGCGCCCTTCACGTCTAGTCCCCTTGTAGTAATCGGGATTGTTGATAAAAGCGTCGGGCATTCCCGTATCGATGAGTATCGGCCCGCTGGTCGTTTCCAATAGAAAAGACCACACAGGCATTCTGACTAATTTCCCGGGGGCAAGGGTTCGATTAACTGCCGATTGATCTAGGAAACATTCACCTACAGGTAAAAAATACAACTTTTTTATATTCATCCCAGTTTCACCCTTCATATTATAAATTCGGACAGTTTGTCCGTTTTACTTTGATTATATCGGACAAATTGTCCGATGTCAATTTGTCATCGGCGGTTGGGCTTCGGCAAAAGCCTTACACCTGCAACAATTGGTATGTATCTGCTCTACCCTTACGCATCCCGGAAGCAAGAAGAAGATGCAGAGGCAGTTGGCAAAAAGCGATCCGAGTTTATTAGTCATCTGCCACGATTTGAATTGAAAAGCAACGATGAATTTGTATCTGAAGTGAGGTCCGATTTAATCTTACGACGGTACCCCGAAGTAGGAGAGGAAATTGTGACAGTGCCCTCTTTTAGTCAGCTTAGAATACTATTTACAGCGGATAACTTCGGAATCATACCGGAACATATTATTAGGATGCGGATTGGATAGAACCGATCCCTGGGTTGGAACTGAAAGTCAGGAAGTGGGTTGGGGAGAAGGACCCGATGACTCCGCAGCCGAAAAAAGATGGAATGATTGAAGATCTGATTACACTTGGACACGAAGGCAGCGGCAATGGCCTGCGGCATTTTGTTGCCGGTAAGCCGATCCAAGCGGGTAGCTACATGGAGGTTAAATTTGGGGACGGCTGGATACCAGGGAGATACGAGTGGTCATTTGAGAAAGATAGCCCGATTAGAATTCACTCCTCTCGGCACGAATGGATTTCGATCCATGAGGGGCATCTAGTCCGGGTAAAAGCTTGAATGTTGTCATGCTGTACACGTTATTGACTTACAGGATCTTGGGGAGTCAGCGGTTACTGTGATCAAATGGTGGAAAAACCACGGCATGGAGACAACTGCAGAGATTTAAAGATTGGTGGGATGAAATGTTTAAGAGATTCAAATTTTGCTTCAGGCTTTATCAAGGGCGTTCGCTTGAAACTGTTTGCATAAGTTTTATATTTAGTTTTCTCGTTGGATTATTCTTGTATTTAGGTCATGCACCGGTTTCATGGTTGTCAATCGACATTATGGCATTCTTCTTGGATTGCTTAGCTTTAACACGAATAGTCTTGTGGCTACGAGTTCCTGGTAAAGGGACGAATATTTACGGCTATTTTCGGTGGGATAATACGATAGAAATTCATATCGGAAAGGTTAAATCACCAATGGAGTTTCAGCGTCGGATTAGAAACACAATCAAATATGCTCGTGAAAAAGGATATCTTATTGAATACACTTCCGGCATATTGACGCAGGTATGAGTTACGGTAATACATGAGACGAATTTAGCTATACTTTTTTTGGTATATGTCTGAGACTTTTTTAGCCGGGCAGATCGCCTACAGTTTACTCAAACGGATGTTGTGTCGCTGTTGCGGTTCAGGTAGAACCAGTAGCTAAAAGGAATCTACTGGTTCTCATTTCTCTTCACAGTTATAGAATGACGAGTGATCATATTAGGGTGTGATTATGTTATTGTTGGAGGATAAGTCTCAGTTATAATCCAAAAAAACGTAAAAAGTCTCAGTTATAAAGCAAGAAAGTATCACTTATAACTAGAAATTTTAGGAATGTAAGAATAACTTTTGTCTCAAGTATAGCCATTACTCATAGCTGGAAACAGCAGTTTGAACTACACAATCATAAGACTGGGGATTCTTTTGAATGAAATCGGTACGGGAAAAGTGGCTGCCGCGGAGAATATCACCTATGGCAGTATCCCACGTGAGGATGTAGCCAGTGCCATTGTGGCAGCTTTAGATGAGGAGAACACATACAAGCGAGCATTTGATCTGATTACTGGTGACGATTCAGTTGTCGAAGCATTGCAAAAAATCTGAAGATGAGGATCAAGTGTGAATCCAAACAATAAAGAATTATTTGCACCAATTACTTTGAAGTTTTGAAATCATACCTAGAGTTGACAAATGAAACAAACATGTTAATGTATATGCTTGTGCATGCATTTTATTGATGCATTTCATAATATAAATCAGAGAGGAGTCTTTCTCACATGAAAGATTTATTTAGTCCCTATACAATTAAAGGTTTGGAATTGAAAAATCGTGTAGTTATGCCTCCAATGTGCCAATATTCGGTTGACAAAAAGGATGGGGTCGCCACAGATTGGCATTATATACACTACGTTAGCCGGGCGGTAGGCGGAGCTGGTTTTATCATAATTGAAATGACAGATGTAGAGCCAGATGGTCGTATCTCCGATTTTGATCTTGGTTTATGGTCAGATGAGCAGATTCCTGCTCTCAAACGGATTGTAGATGCTTGTCACAGCTACGGTGCCAAAGTGGGAATCCAGATCGCGCATGCCGGACGCAAGGCGGAAGATGCTGAAGTCCCTGTAGCACCATCTGCTATTGCATTTGATGAAAATTCAAAACAACCTCGCGCGCTTGCAACAGAAGAGATTAAAGGACTCGTTGAGAAATTTCGTGCTGCTGTAGCTCGCGCTGTTAAGGCTGGATTCGACAGCATTGAAATTCATGGTGCACATGGCTATTTGATTCATCAATTTCATTCGCCGCTTACGAACAAACGGGAAGATGAATATGGTAAAGATCTTACCCTTTTTGGTCGGGAGATCATTCAGGCAGCGAAGGGCGAAATGCCGGAAGATATGCCGCTGTTGATGCGTATTTCTGCCAAAGAATATGTAGAAGGTGGATATGGTATTAAGGAAAGCATTGCTTTTGCCAAGGAATATCAAAAGGCAGGAGTAGATATGTTTGATATTTCATCTGGCGGTGAGGGACCTATAGCTGCATGGGGCAGACCAGGAACTCACGCAGCGTATCAAGTCCCCTTGGCAAAAGATATCAAAGAAGCTCTGGATATTCCGGTGATGGCCGTTGGAAGACTGGAAGATCCAATTTTGGCGAATGCAGTTATCGGAAATGAAGAGGCTGATCTGGTTGCTGTGGGTAGAGGGATGTTGAGAAATCCTTATTGGTCACTGGAAGCAGCATCAAAATTGAAAAAAGAAACCGCAATCCCTACACAGTATACTACAGGGTTTTAAGACTGACTGTATACATTACTGATTGAGCCTGCTTGGGTCAGTAAAACGATTCGAATCGATTAAGCAAAAAAAGTACGTCCTTTAGACCTTCTGTAAAGTACTCTATCAAGGTACTCTACAAAAGGTCTAATTAATGAGCTCTGCGATCACAGAGAGCATCCAGAATATTGTTGCTCAAACCAATTTGCTGGCTGCCTGGGCAGGAGCATGGAAGAAGGTTTCCGATTGTGGCGGGAGAAGTGCGTAAGATTGCCGAATATGCTTTGAATCTGTGGGCGGAATCGATGACCAGACGATTCATCAAAGTACGGCATGTAGAACTTGACCTTACAAACAATAATGAAGATGTTCAGAGGAAGATACATAAGAAGAGATTCAGTTTTAGCTCTGATGTTTTTACATTGGACTTTGTGTAGAAAAATTGGTAAAGATACAAGCTAGTTACGGAGGATTTTTTTGTATTCCATATTTTCTCTAATTGACTTTGTGACTCGACATTATTATTATCTTATACTATAAGATTAATTATCTCATACTATAAGGTATTAGCGAGAAGGTGTTGTGACCATTGGATTATAAATCATTAGCGACAGAACTATTCGAGTATATCGTCAAATCGCGGAAACCGGCATTAGAGGAACGAGGGCACTTCTCACGTGGCGAAATGGGGATTCTCATTTGTCTGAATTTCAATAAGGACGGGGTTACCTCTGGCCACTTGAGCGAATACTTGTCCGTCAGTACGGGACGGGTAGCAACGGCACTGAAGAGTCTGGAGAAGAAAGGACTAGTTGTACGGCGTACTGATGTCAACGACAAACGTAAGGTGATTGTATTCATTACGGATTCAGGTAAGCAATTCATGATTGATAGGCATAATGAAGGAATTGCATGGACCGAGAATGTTCTTCGAAAGTTAGACGAAGAGGATGCTAAAGAACTGATTCGACTCATTAAGCTTATTGTCTCTAGAAGCTGAACTTCTATGCAGATGCAGGACGCACCATACTTCACCAAACATCAAAGACTATCAGATAAAAGGAGAGCAACAGAATGCTAAAGATATTCAAATATCTCAAGAAAAATGAATGGATGCTCGTACTTTGCAGCCTAGCTTTCATCGTTGTGCAGGTATGGCTTGATCTGAAGCTGCCTGATTATATGGCGGAAATTACGACCAAGCTGCAAACGGAAGGAACGCCTGTGTCCGAACTGCTGATTCCCGGCAGTTACATGTTGTTTTGTGCCGTCGGCAGTATGATTGCATCTATTATTGTGGGCTATTTCGCGGCAAAGGTGGCTGCTGGGCTGGCTATGCGTCTGCGTGCGATGGTCTTTGACAAGACCTTATCCTTTTCTATGGAAGAGATGAACAGCTTTTCGACGGCAAGCCTCATTACCCGCTCCACGAACGATGTTACGCAGATTCAAACGGTGGTTGCGCTGGGGCTGCAGGTGATCATCAAGGCACCTATTCTGGCCGTATGGGCTATTGTGAAGATTGCGGATAAAAACTGGCAGTGGACCGCCTCCACAGGAGCGGCCGTAGCTGTTCTGATTTTAATGCTAAGTGTCATTGTTGTTTTCGCTCTTCCAAGTTTTCAGAGAATCCAGCGTCTCACCGATAATCTGAACAGGGTAACACGTGAGCATCTGATCGGACTTCGGGTAGTACGCGCTTATAATGCAGATCAGTATCAGCAGGAGAAGTTCGAGCAGGCTAACGTTGAGTTGACGAATACAAACCTGTTCGCGAACCGATTAATGACGATGATTGGCCCCGGTATGACCTTTATTATGTCAGGTCTGAGTGTCTCTATCTATTGTATCGGCGCTTATCTGATTAACGGGGCGGCCGTACCAGACCGCATCACGCTGTTCTCCAATATGGTCGTATTCTCCTCTTATGCAATGCAGGTGGTTATGGCCTTTATGATGGTAAGTATGATATTCATTCTGATGCCTCGCGCCTCGATCTCTGCCAAACGGATCATGGAGGTTTTGAATACCGAATCCAGCATCGTTAACGGGCATGAGACGACTGGAGAAGAGAGCGTTATGGGGCAAGTGGAATTCCGTAATGTCAGCTTCAAATATCCAGACGCGGAGGAGGCCGTGCTTCGCAACATTAGCTTTACGGCGAAACGAGGCGAGACGGTTGCCTTTATTGGCGCTACAGGCAGCGGAAAAACCAGCGTGATCAATCTGATTCCCCGTTTCTATGATGTGACCGAGGGAGAGGTACTCGTGGATGGTGTGAATGTCAGGAACTATAATCAGCAGGCACTCCATAACAAAATCGGGTATGTCCCCCAGAGAGCTGTACTGTTCAACGGTACGGTTGTATCCAACGTTTCGTATGGCGATAACGGAAGAGCAGGAGCTTCGGAGAAACTCGTTAAAGAAGCCGTTGGTATTGCTCAAGGAACGGAGTTTGTCGAAAAAATGGATGGTCAATATCAGGGTAGAATTTCGCAAGGTGGAGCGAACGTGTCCGGTGGTCAAAAGCAGCGGCTGTCCATTGCGCGTGCCATCTACCGTCAGCCGGAAATTTATATTTTCGATGATTCCTTCTCGGCATTAGACTACAGAACAGACCGGATTCTGCGCTCCGCTCTCAAAAAAGAAACCGGCCACGCTACGACACTTATCGTTGGTCAGCGCATAGGTACGATCAAAGACGCTGATCGGATTATCGTGCTGGACCAGGGAGAGATTGTAGGGAGCGGCACGCATGAAGAGCTGATGACGAACTGCAGCACCTATCAGGAGATCGCATATTCGCAGCTTTCGAAGGAGGAACTCATACATGGATAAGAATGAACACACCGTCGACAGCCAGCAAATGAAAATGAATCAGCGAGGTCCCATGGGTAAAGGACCCGCGGGGGGCAAGGGTACTGGTGAAAAAGCGAATAATTTTAAAAAGACCATCAGTCAGCTTGTATCCTACAGCAAGGCCTATGTGCCTATGATTATACTAGCTATGGTACTGGCCCTGGTCGGCTCCACCCTCAACGTGATTGGCCCCGATAAGCTCAGCGATATTGCCAACCTGATTCAGGAAGGAATCGTGACCGGGATTGATGTAAGTGCTGTTCAGAAGATTGTTCTTGTATTGGCGCTTTTATATGGATTTGGTCTTATCTTTAACTATTTCCAGGGCTTCATTACAGCAACCGTCTCACAGCGTCTTACAAAGAAGATGCGGACAGAACTGTCTCGAAAAATCGATCATATGCCTTTGAAGTATTTTGACTCTACGAGCTACGGTAATGTGCTTAGCCGTGTAACCAACGATGTCGACACCATTGGACAAACGTTAAACAACAGTCTCGGCACGCTTGTCAGTGCGCTGGCTACCTTTGTGGGCGCCTTGATTATGATGCTGTATACGAACTGGATCATGACCGTTACCGGAATTATAGCTACGCTGATCGGCTTTTGCCTGATGAGCGTGATTATGAAGCATTCACAGAAATACTTTGTTGCACAGCAAGCGGAGCTTGGCCAGATCAACGGTCATATCGAAGAAACTTATGCTGGTCATAACGTAGTCAAGGTATATAACGGGGAACAAGCAGCCAAGGAAGTGTTTCATGGCATTAACAGCCGCTTATATACAAATGCATGGAAGTCCCAATTCATGTCTGGTCTGATGATGCCAGTCATGATGTTCATTGGAAATTTTGGTTATGTCGCGGTCTGTGTCGTGGGAGCTTTGCTGGTCAACCAACAGACTATAACTATTGGAACTATTGTCGCCTTCATGGTGTATATTCGTCTGTTTACACAGCCCTTGTCGCAGCTGGCACAGGCCGCAACCAATCTGCAGTCGGCGGCTGCCGCCAGTGAACGTGTATTCGAATTTCTGGGTGAAGAAGAATTGGCAGATGAGCGTCACAAGACCATAAAGCTGGACACTGCCAAAGGGGATGTCGAATTCAAACATGTCCGTTTCGGCTATAATGCAGATCGTATGATCATCAAGGACTTCTCCATGAAAGCTGAAGCTGGTCAGAAAATTGCCATTGTCGGTCCGACAGGCGCTGGTAAGACCACGCTCGTGAATTTGCTCATGCGGTTTTATGAGCTGAACGATGGAGAAATCTACATTGACGGCACCCCGATTAGCCAATTAACGCGCGAGAATATTCATGAATTATTCTGTATGGTGCTTCAGGATACCTGGCTGTTCGAAGGAACGATTCGTGACAATATCGTCTTTTCCAAAGATCATGTTACCGATGAGCAGGTGGAAGCTGCATGTAGAGCGGTGGGTCTGCACAGCTTCATTAAAACACTGCCGCAGGGCTATGATACAGTGCTGGATGACAAAGCCAATCTCTCTGCCGGTCAAAAGCAATTGATTACCATTGCAAGAGCGATGATTGAAGATTCACCCATGCTCATTCTGGATGAGGCCACAAGCTCGGTCGATACGCGTACGGAATTGCTGATTCAACAAGCGATGGACCAGCTGACTGTGGGGAAAACCTCCTTTGTGATTGCTCACCGACTTTCGACGATCAAGAATGCGGATCTGATTCTGGTCATGAAGGACGGTGACATTATCGAAATGGGTAACCATGAGGAATTGTTGGCTAAAGGCGGCTTCTATGCCGATCTATACAATAGTCAGTTTGAACATGCATCTTAAAAGTAAATGCTTGAAAGTATATTAAATATCCATATAATTCCAACGAAATTGACAGCAGCATGTGGACATTATAAGGTATGAAAGCCAGAATTTTTTAATCATAATTGTGGAGGCAGATCAATGAACCAGCGTTTTCGAATCACCCGTTCCATGCAGGAAAGTCCTGTGGAGCAATCCATTACCCTGGAGGAGTGCAAAGATTACTTTGCATCCCAGCCAGACTTTTCGTATTCACGAGTACTAATCATACAAGGTGCTGAGAGCACCATGTCGATCGAGGGAGACTTTTTCATGTGGAAGTATGCTGATGTAGAAATACCTTTTCGTCATTACATGGGTGATGTGTATGTGGCTATTTCCGATGAGGCTGTCGTGCCTAAGATGATTGAAATTGCAACAGATTTGCAAGCAGATGTGGTGGATGGGTGAAGAACTATTCACTATTCTTATTCTGCTGAAGGTAGTTGACTTCGTAGTATATCTTTACAGCAAATTGACAGTGCTGATTTCTGCCTGCTGACATCGAGTTACATAGATGTCAGCATTTTTGTTAATTATGTCAATATACTGGGAAGAATAATCCATACCACAAAATACATATTCCATTGGCTTGATACTAAGAGATTTAACAGCTGGATCAACTAAAAGGGGAACATGCTAGGTTAGAAATGTTTCGCTGTTTCTCATTACGGAGGCAGTGCAAGCTGGTAAATTAGGCGAACAACCATTGACGGTAAAAAGCTGCGATTTAATTATTGCTTTGGATGGCGCATTAATGGAGACCTCCAGCTCGGAACAGTTCGGATTGTCAGGATGGGCTGTCAGCGCTCGTTTGTATGGGATGTTTAGCGAGGAAGACAGTAATGAGATTGTTTTGCGTAAAAAAACTGTCGGTTAATGTGAACAGCTGTGGCAAGCCCTTGTCATTTAAAAGACGTGATGTACGAGGGTTTGTCTGGATTTCTGATGAGTGGTTTCAAAGGATTCGTTTCCTGTCTGGTCACAGGGCAGAAGCTCACTCGGTTGTGATGCGCTCGGCAACAAAAACGATTCGATTCGTACCCAGTATACATTCCACAACAAATGTTTCCGGTACGTTCGCTGTGGGAGTATTCACTTCATTCTTAAGGGTCAAGTCGCCAAAACTTTAAAATAGCAAGTCTCTTGCAACATGGAGACTTGCTATTTTGTATTTTCCATTCATTAAATTTTGCAAAAAAAATAGTTCCAAAGTTATGAGTTTTCTAAAAATTTATATTTTTAAAGGGGAATCAAAACGTTTCTATTAATTAAAAAATAAAATTTATAGCTTAAATTAGACGGAATTTAAGCTGAACTAAAATTTCAGGAGAAAAATTAAAGAAAATTCCGCATGTAAATTGGTTCAAAAGATCTATTAAAAGTCACTATCTATTTAAAAAGTGAAGAGTTATTAATTTTGAATCATTCCAGCTTAATGCAAATAAATTCCATGATATAGGTAATTAAAGAATATTGCTGAAAAAGTTGAAATTTGTCGGATGATGTCAGGATTGATTTGTTATATTTGTGTTAATGGTATGTAACGTAAAATTTGTTTTGGCACAAGGGTTTTGGACTTTCTTGCAAGCCTACATCATTTTGATTTTATCAATTTATAAAATCAAAAATTTTGTTTTGAATCATGTAAACGGGTCATGGTCAGTATTCAATTTAATAAAAAAGTAAAATTCTTGCATTTGAAGCTATAAAAATAATAGAATAATATGGGTTATTTATTGATTTCATGAAATCCATTAATTTGGAACTTATGTCCCATGCTAATCGGTTTTAAAGTTTGTATATTTAAAATAGCTAGAAAGTATTGGGAGGAAAAAAGGGATATAAGGATTTATTGTGAGATTTTGGACAGTAAGAGGATATGAGAAATTTATATGTCAACTCGGTCATGTCTTGGTTTTAAAAACGTGATCCATCTGACTGAGAAGATCCAGTTATTTTGTTTCGCCCGACATGGGGGCTTTAAACCTGAATGGCTTACAGAACATGAAAGTTGTTCAACAGAAGCTCCATGGATATCAAGCAGAACAATATGCCCTCACGGCTTCCCGAAATGGCTTCATAAGTACATAAGCTGTTTTCTTTTTTAGACACTGTATGGGAGCACTGATTGTAATTGAAACAGCATGGCAGTTGTATAGGCAAAACTGCAAGATTTCCTGTCCATAGCATCATATCTGGTAAATCCGTCTCACATTTTCCGTATTCCAAAAGACAACTCTATTATTTTTAAGGTATACGAAATATATCCTTAACAGCCTGGGAATCCCGTTGACTCGTCCGATGACCATCATTTTTCATCCATGTACAAAATCAGGAAGTTATAAGCGCAGTCGTGAGTATTTTTTTGTCCTTTCATCCTAGAATTACGCTCCTAACCACGCTGCAGCAGCTCATGTATCTCACAGCATCGATACCCTCCAGCCAAGATTCAAACAGCACACATCATGATACACTACGTTGTTAACACTGCGGCAACCATTCTACAACCCACCACCAAGATGTACTCTCAGCATAATTCAAAAATGTTCTCACTCCATGCACATATTCATACATCCAGAGTCAGAGTTATTTCACTATGTTCGCCCAACTAAAAAAGCTTGCACTGCGAAAGTGTGAGTGATGAAAAAGAGAGATGTGCTTGTTTCTATTCAAATTCAGCTCTTCGAAGACACCCATATCTCAATGGTATATCAGGAGTGGTCGCTTTTGCCGACTGCCATTGGCAATTTAATGCCGGTGAAAAGGTACGCATGACCAGTTCCTTGACAAGGACGGTCATTTATGAGGAGTTACTTTTTACCCACATCTATTTCGCGAGGAGAGATACGTATGACTCAGCACAATGTTCAATTGTTTGCATTAAGCCAACCACAGCAACGTATTTGGTACACGGAGCTTGTGTATCCCAATCGCAACACGTCCACGATTATTACCACTGTTAAAATCAAGGGAACAGTTCGAATAGATGCATTGCAGCAGGCAATGAACCGGGTGATTGCACAAAACGATTCTTTTCGTATCAAAATCACAGCTCGGGACGGCATCCCCTATCAATATGTGGAACCGTTTGCTGCTCAGAGCATAGAAACGCTTCAGGTTACCCCGGAGGAAGCTGAGCTATGGGTCAGCCATCATAACGCACAGCCGTTCCCCTTGTTGGATTCGCAGCTGTATCGGTTTGTTATTTTGCGGTTGGGGGCAGAAGACACCTGGTTTAGTTTCAAAATGCACCATATTATTTCGGACGGCGTAACCATGGAGCAGGCCATTAATGAAATTACGGGGCATTATATGAATATTGTGCATGGTACAGGTTCAGATGCGTTGGCTCCAGCGAATTCATATCTCGATTTTATTCAGGTGGAGCAAAGCTATGAGCAATCGGACCGCTATCAAAAGGACAAGACGTACTGGACGGAGAAATTTGCCAATTTGCCGGAGGTTACAGGTTTAAAATCATACAATCCGCTTACGGTGAGTACGGCTGCACGCCGGGAGAACTATACACTGGAGCACGAATTATATCGTGGTGTCACGGCTTTTTGCGAGGCGAATAACATCAGTATTTTTACATTTTTCCTGGCTGCTCTGTATATTTATTTGCATAAAATGACAGGGGAACAGGATTTAACCGTGGGTACATTGTATGCTAACCGTACGTTGAAGAAGGAAAAAAATACAATGGGCATGTTTGTCAGCACTGTGGCTACACGTCTGCGGGTTGAGCCGGAATCCGAGCTACTCACCTTCCTGCAAGGTGTTGGCAAGGAGCAGGCGTCCATTTTGCGGCATCAGCGTTATCCGTACAACAAAATCATGCAGGATTTGCGTGAACAGCAAAGCGGCACGGATATTCGCCGCCTGTTTGGCGTTACCATTCAATACCGTACACTGAGCTTCTCCCATTTTGATGAAGCCGTTCAGCAGGTGCATACCGATTTCTGCGGAGATACGGTGAGTGACTTCGATATTGCCATGATAGACATGCTGGATGACGATAAACTTGTATTGCAACTGGATTATCGGACCGAGTTGTTCAGCGAGCAGGAGATCGCCCGAATTATTCGCCAATTCCTGAGTGTGGTAGAGCATATGGTGAAAGGGCCACAGAAGCGGATTCAGGAGTTGTCACTGATGAGTGACGAAGAGCGGGCACAAATTATGGATGTATTTAATGCGACAGCAGTGCCCTATCCACACAATGTGGGGATTCATAAGCTATTCGAGGAACAGGCAGAACGTACACCGGGTCAGACAGCGGTTATGTTTGGAAATCAGTGTCTGACCTATCGGGAGCTGAATGAACGGGCGAATTCATTGGCACGAATGCTTCAAACACAAGGAGTAGGACCTGACAAACTGGTTGGTCTGATGGTGCAGCGCTCATTGGAAATGATCGTAGGTCTGCTGGCCGTTTTAAAAGCAGGTGGTGCATATGTGCCGATCGATCCCGAATTTCCGTCATCTCGTATTGAATACATGCTGGAAGACAGCAAGGCCGAAGTGCTTCTGACCAGTCGTGATCTGGCAGAAGAACATCATTACATCGCCAATACCATGTTTCTTGAGAATGCAGCATTGTATCAGGGAGAAAGCGGCAACCTAGAGGCGTTTGCCCGCCCAGAGCATCTGGCTTACGTCATCTATACCTCTGGTTCGACTGGAAATCCGAAAGGAGTTATGCTCCAGCATCGCTCGGTACTCAACTTTATTACCGGGATGCGTGAAATCATCGACTTTGAAGCGAACAAAACGATTTTGTCACTGACGACCATTTCATTCGATATTTTCGTATTGGAAACCATCCTGCCCCTGTTGAGTGGAATGACTGTTGTGCTTGGCGACCGCCAGCATCAGGTGAACCCTCAGGCGCTTGGTGAGTTGATTGCTCACCATCATATTGATATGTTGCAAATGACACCATCGCGGCTGCAAATGCTGATGGATCATGAATCAGGTTTCCGCGCGCTGCGAGACGTAAAGGAAATTATGGTCGGGGGTGAAGCCCTTCCGTCCAAGCTGCTCGCAGCACTGCAAGAAATAAACGGTCCCCGCATTTATAACATGTACGGACCTACAGAAACGACGGTGTGGTCGACCGTACAGGAACTAACTCATGCTCAAGACATTAATATCGGACGTCCCATCGCGAATACCCAAATCTATATCATGAATGCGAGTGGGGAATTGCAGCCAGTCGGTGTGCCGGGCGAGTTATGTATTGCAGGGGAAGGACTTGCCCGTGGATATTGGAATCGCGAAGAACTGACGGCCGAGAAATTTGTGGATAATCCGTTTGCCGGAGGCAAAGTCGGGTATGAACGTATGTACCGTACAGGCGATTTGGCGAGATGGACGCTGGACGGCAACATTGAATATTTGGGACGGATGGACCACCAGGTGAAAATCCGGGGCTACCGGATCGAACTGGGCGAGATTGAATCGCAGCTATTGCAGGTGGAATCGGTACGAGAAGCGGTCGTCGTGGCCCATACGGACGAAACGGGTCAAAAACAACTCGTGGCGTACTATGTGGCGAGTCAAGAACTCGGAGCCAGCGAACTGAGAAGTGAGCTGGGGCGGGATCTACCAAGCTATATGGTGCCGTCGTATTTCATTCAATTGGAGCAGATGCCGCTGACACCGAACGGTAAAATTGATCGTAAGTCCTTGCCAGCACCGGAAGGAAGCCTGCAAAGCGGAGCGAATTATGTAGAGCCACGCACTGCAACGGAACGGGCACTCGCAGCCGTCTGGCAGTCAGTCCTGGGCGTGCCAACCGTCGGAATGTTGGACAATTTCTTTGACCTGGGCGGCGATTCGATCAAGGCGATTCAAATCGTATCTCGTGCATTCCAGGCAGGCTACAAGCTGGACATGAAGGATCTGCTTCGGTATCCAACCGTTGCAGCATTGGCACCGCACATGCACGAGGCAAGTCATATGGCAGATCAGGGAGAAGTGAGTGGGGAAACAGCGTTGCTTCCGATCCAGCACGGGTTCTTTGAACAAGAGCAAGTGGATGCGCATCATTTTAATCAGGCGGTTATGCTGCACCGGGAGCAGGGCTTTGACGAAGCTGCTTTGCGTCAGGCGCTTATCAAGCTGACGGAGCACCACGATGCACTGCGGATGGTGTTCAGGAAGACCGAGCAAGGCTATCAAGCGTGGAACCGCGGAATACAGGAAGGCGAGCTGTATCATCTGGACGTGCTGGACTTTAGAGCTTTGACAGATAAATCCATGCTGAGCGCGACGATTGAGACGAAAGCAACTGAAATTCAAAACAACATAAACCTGTCCGAAGGACCGCTGGTAAATCTGGGTCTGTTCCGTTGCCCGGATGGAGACCATTTGTTGGTAGCGATCCACCATTTGGTGGTCGACGGCGTGTCTTGGCGTATTTTGCTGGAAGATTTGGCAACCGGCTATGAGCAATCTTTACGGGGCGAGTCTGTCCGTTTACCCAACAAAACGGATTCCTTCCGTCTGTGGGCAGACCAGCTATCCGCTTATGCGAGCAGTGGAGCGTTGGAGAACGAGCGTGCGTATTGGGAGCAGATTGAGCAAGCAGGGAAGAGTCAGGCATCCTTGCCTAAAGATTACACTCGTAAATCTCAGGCCAAGCCACAGCTTCGCGATGATCGGACACTGACAGTAGCGTGGACGGTAGAAGAAACGGAACAATTCTTGAAACAAGCTCATCGTGCCTACAATACGGAAGCGAACGACCTATTGCTGACAGCTCTGGGCAACGCAATTCAGGAGTGGGCAGGCATCCGTCAGGTGCTTGTAAATCTGGAGGGTCACGGACGGGAAGCTATTTTGCCGGATGTGGATATTACGCGTACGGTCGGTTGGTTTACCAGCCAATTCCCGGTTGTGCTCGATATGGGCGAGGATCGGAATGTGGGACGGCGTGTCAAGAGCGTCAAGGAAGGGCTGCGTCGTTTGCCGCATAAAGGAATTGGATACGGGATTTTGAGATATCTTGCTGACGGGGAAGGGGAAGCCCCTTTTATCACCGAGCCGGAAATCAGCTTTAACTATCTCGGACAATTCGATCAGGATTTAAAGAATAATGCCTTTCGCATGTCTCCTTATTCCATCGGAGCTTCCATTAGTGACACGTTAACCAAGCGGTATGCTCTGGATATCAACGGCATGATCACGGACGGTGCACTGGAACTGACGATCAGCTACAGCAGGAAAACATTCATGAAAAAATCAATTCAAAGACTGGCTGGTCTGCTTCAGGAGAGCTTGCGTGAGGTCTTGGCTCACTGTGTGGAAAAAGAGTTGCCAGAGCTGACGCCAAGCGACTTGTCCTTCCAAGGACTGACGGCTGGAGAGCTGGAACATATTGTAGAGCAGACGGCAGCTGCGGGTGAGCTGGAAAATGTTTATTCGCTCACACCCATGCAAAAAGGCATCCTGTTCCACGGCCTAATGGAGCCAAAATCCGGGGCGTACTTTGAGCAGGCGACATTTGATCTGCAAGGCAGCTTTCAAGTGGAGGCTTTTGCCGAAAGCTTAAATCAACTGGTGGATCGCCATCAAATATTCAGAACGAATTTTTATAGCGGCTGGAATGAGCAGCCTTTACAGGTGGTGTACCGTCATAAACATGCCGGGTTCCGTTTTGAAGATGTTCGTTCAATGGGACAAGGAGAGCAGGACGCATATATTGCTGGTTTTGCTGAGCATGACAAAGCCGAAGGGTTTGACTTTAGCTCAGGCGAGCTGATGCGGGTGTCCGTTTTGCGTACAGGCGAGGAGTCGTACCGTTTTGTGTGGAGCTTCCACCATATTTTGATGGACGGCTGGTGCTTGTTCCTAATTGTAGGAGAGGCATTTAATACGTACTTTGCCATCCTCGAAGACCGCAAGCCGGAGCTTGTCCCGGTAACGCCATACAGCGAATATATTGAATGGCTGGAGCGGCAGGACAAAGCAGAGGCTGAACGGTTCTGGAGTGATTATTTTGCTGGTTTCGAGCAGCAGACGGTATTGCCGCAGGCAAAACAGCTGGACGGTCACGCTAAAGAATATGAAGCGGACAAGCTTTCGTTTACACTGGACCGCGAAGTGACCAAGCAGATAAACAAGCTGGTCAAGCAGCAGCAGGTAACGGTCAATACACTGCTGCAAGCGGCGTGGGGCGTTGTGCTGCAACGGTATAACAACAGTCGGGATGTTGTATTTGGCAGTGTCGTATCCGGCAGATCAGCGGATATTCCAGGCATCGATACAATGGTTGGTTTGTTCATTAATACCGTTCCTGTACGGATTCACAGTGAGAAAGATATGACGTTTGCTGCGTTAATGAAGCAGATACAGGAGCAGGCACTGGCTTCCCGAGCCTATGAAACCTATCCGTTGTATGAAATTCAGGCCCTGACTGAGCAAAAGCAGGATCTGGTAAATCATATTATGGTGTTTGAAAACTATCCAGTGGAACAGCGTATGGAGCACATGGGCAGCCGTGACACGAACGGTTTTACGATTGCCAATGCTTCAATGTCAGAGCAAACGAACTATGATTTCAACATTACGGTTGTGCCGGGGGATGAAATTCATGTCCATTTGGAGTACAACGCGCGAGTATTGGAACGTACAGCTGTAGAGCAAATCCGCGAGCATTTGCTGCATATGATTGAAGAAGCGATTAACAGACCAGATGCGCTGGTAGATGAGCTGGAGCTAGTGACTGTTTCGGAAAAAGCGAAAATCATCGACGGTTTTGGATCAGTAGGCGTATCTGCATGGAGTGATGAAAAGCAATTAGAAGGGTTGTTCCACGCCTATGTGGAAGAACAAGCGCAGCTTGTACCGGATCACGTGGCAGTTGTATACGAGGAGCGGCAGCTTACATACCGTGAGCTGAACGAGCGTGGGAACCAACTTGCTCGTAGATTGCGGAATGAAGGCATTGGGCGCGAATCCATTGTTGGTATTTTGAGCGAGCGCTCGGTGGACATGCTGGTCGGCGTATTGGCAGTATGGAAAGCCGGCGGGGCATATGTACCGTTAGATGCGGATTATCCGTCCGAACGTATCCGCTTTATGCTGGAGGACAGCGGTGCGACGGTGCTGCTGACGCAAACCGGCTTGCAGGAGCGCGCGCAGGCATGGCTGGAGGAAAACCGACAGGCTTTGGCCGGAGGGCAGTCTGAGGGTGAGCTGGAAACGGCGGTTAGCATTGAAACGATGGAAAGAGACATCCTTAATGAGGGATTAAGCTTGAAATCAGATTCGTCATTTAATAGCGAAGCAGTATCCGAATCCGCAGCGAACTTGCGTCTGCACACCGTACTGGCGCTGGACGATGAGTCGCTGTACATCGGGGATGCCACGGATGTGGAACCTATCAATGAGCCGCAGGATCTGGCATATGTTATCTATACGTCCGGGACAACGGGACGCCCGAAAGGGGTCATGATCGAGCATCACAGTTTGGTAAACACAGCCGCGGCCTACCGCCGGGATTACCGTTTGAACCAGTTCCCGGTACGGTTGCTGCAACTGGCAAGTTTCTCCTTCGACGTGTTCGTCGGCGATATCGCGCGGGCGCTCTATAACGGTGGCACGATGGTCATCTGCCCGAAAGACGACCGGATTGACCCAAGCCGCCTGTACGGCTGGATTCACGACTATCAGATTACGGTGTTCGAATCCACACCGGCTTTAATCGTACCGTTCATGCAGCATGTACATGAACAGGGACTGGACATGAGCAGTCTGGAACTGCTGATCACCAGCTCGGACAGCTGCAGCGTGACGGATTATCGGGTGCTGCAAGAACGGTTTGGCGCGGATGTTCGTATTATGAACAGCTACGGCGTCACGGAAGCGGCGATTGACTCCAGCTTCTACGACGAAGAACTGTCGAAGCTGCCAAGTAGCGGCAATGTACCGATTGGTCAGGCGTGGCTGAACGCACGGTTTTACATCTTGGACAGCCAGTTGAATCCGGTGCCGATCGGCGTACTGGGCGAGCTGTGCATTGGCGGTGCCGGGGTGGCACGAGGCTACCTGAATCGTGCGGGCCTGACGGCCGAGAAGTTCGTGGCAAACCCGTACGTACCGGGTGAACGATTGTACCGCACAGGTGACTTGGCGCGGTGGATGCCGGACGGCAATGTGGACTTTATCGGCCGGATGGACTATCAGGTCAAAATCCGGGGATATCGGATCGAGCTAGGCGAGATTGAAACGGCGATCCAGCGGGTGCCGGGTGTGCGTCAAGCGGTAGTCATCGACCGGACGGATGAGCGTGGGCACAAGTACTTGTGCGGATACATTACGGGTGAAGACGAGCTGCGGATCGAGGAAGTACAGGCCAAGCTGGAAGCCGGACTGCCAGCACATATGGTACCTGCACGCTTGATGCGTCTGGAGGCGATCCCACTGACGAGCAACGGCAAAATCGACCGCAAGGCCTTACCGGAACCAGAAGGCAGCATCCTTACCGGTGCAGCCTATGTGGCACCGCGTACCACGGTAGAACAGGTTTTAGCTTCAGTATGGGCCGGGGTGCTGGGTGTCGAAACGGTAGGCACGCAGGATAACTTCTTTGAACTGGGCGGCGATTCGATTAAAGCGCTGCAAGTATCCTCCCGATTGCTGCAAGCAGGTTATCGACTGGACATGAAGGACCTCTTCAGCAATCCGACGGTAGCGTCACTCAGTCCTTTACTTCGTACAGATGGCAAGATGGCCAGTCAGGAAGAAGTCGTAGGCCAGGTGGAACTGACACCCATTCAGCGGTGGTTCTTCGAGCAGCAGCCGGTAGACCTGCACCACAGCAACCAGGCGATGATGCTGTATCGAGCTGGGCGCTTTGACATAGAAGCGCTGCGCCGTACGATGGAACGTATTGTCCAGCATCATGACGCATTGCGCACTGTATTCCGTGAGACGGAGCAGGGTTATGTCGCTTGGAACCGCAGTGTGGAGGAAGGCGAGCTATACACGCTGGACATTGTAGATTTTAGAGGAATAGAGGACGAATCTGCCGCTGTAGAAGCCAAGGCGAGTGAAATTCAAGCCGGCATTCATTTGAGCGAGGGTCCGCTTGTGAAGCTTGGTCTGTTCCACTGCGCTGAGGGCGATCATTTGCTAATCGTGATTCATCATTTGGTTGTGGACGGCGTATCGTGGCGTATTTTACTGGAGGATTTGGCATCCGGTTATGAGCAGGCCGTTGCAGGTCAAACAGGCACAGCTATTCGACTGCCGCATAAAACAGATTCTTTCCAGGTATGGGCCAAACAGCTGTCAGCCTACGCGAATCGTGCGACGATGGAGCGGGAGCTTGCCTACTGGCAGCATATCGAACAAGCAGAAGCCAGTCTCGCGAAGCCTTTGCCGAAGGATTTTGCCAATGACAATGCACGGCTCGGAGACAGTGAGGTTGTCACTGTGCGCTGGACGAAGCAGGAAACCGAGCAGTTGCTCAAACAAGCTCATCGCGCGTACAACACGGAAATGAATGACCTGTTGCTGGCTGCGCTCGGAAAAGCCGTCTATGACTGGTCTGGTTCTGAACGGGTGCTGGTTAACCTGGAGGGCCATGGACGGGAAGCTATTGTACCGGATGTGGATATTACGCGCACGGTCGGTTGGTTTACGAGCCAGTTCCCGGTTGTACTGGATGGAAGTCTGGGACAAGGAGGAAATACGGCTCGTCTGATCAAACGGATTAAGGAAGGGCTGCGTCATATTCCGCAAAAAGGCATCGGTTATGGTATTTTGCGATACCTGTCAGATATGAATGTGCTGGAAAAAGCAGGCGTGCAGTTACAGGCGCAGCCTGAGATCAGTTTTAACTATTTAGGCCAATTCGATCAGGATTATAAAGGCAACGATCTGGAGCCTTCCTCCTATTCCATCGGTGTACCAGTTAGCACGAACGCGGCTATGGATTTTGCACTAGATATCAATGGATTAATCGAGGATGGGGAGCTGATGTTCACGATTCGCTACGGCACAACGCAGTTCCGTCATGACACGATTGCACGGCTGGGAGAGCTGCTAGCATCCGGCTTGCGTGAAGTCATTCATCATTGTGTAGCCCAAAAGAGAACGGTGTTGACCCCAAGTGATGTCTTGTTAAAACATGTAACGCTGGACGAGCTGGAGCAATTGGTGAAAGATACACAAGATATGGGTGAACTAGAAAATGTGTATGCTTTGACGCCGATGCAAAAGGGTATGCTCTTCTTCAGTCTAATGGATGAGAGTTCGGCAGCTTACTTTGAGCAGGCCACCTTTGAATTGAATGGACGGTTTGATGTGGTTACTTTCGGTAAGAGCTTTGATCTGCTCGTACAGCGTCATGAGGCATTGCGGACGAACTTTATCAACTCCTGGAAGGATGAGCCTGTACAGGTCGTCTTCCGTAATCGTAGCGGGCAATTATATTATGAAGACTTGCGCGGACTAGAAAAAGAGGAACGAGAAGCTCGTGTTGAAGCTTTTGTCATCGAGGATAAAGCGAAAGGATTCAATCTCACAGAGGATGCACTCATTCGTATTTCGATCCTGCAAACCGGGGATGAAACGTACCACTTTGTTTGGAGCTTCCATCATATTTTGATGGATGGCTGGTGCCTTTCCTTTATGACACAGGAGGTATTCGGCAGCTATCTGGCACTGCGTGCGGGTCATGAGCCAGCGCTGGAGCCTGTCACGCCGTTCAGTCGATTTATTGAATGGCTGGAACGTCAGGACCGTGAGGCAGCTTTGCAATACTGGCGTGGGTATCTGGCGGACTACGAGCAGCAAATTACGCTCCCGCAGCAAAAAATACAGCCTAAATCGATGCACACCGGGGAATATGTTGCTGAAGATCTGGATTGCGAATTCCAGCCGGAGCTGGTTGCCCAGATCGAACAAGTGGCGAAGCAAAATCAGGTGACGATCAATACGCTGATTCAGACGGTATGGGGCGTCTTGTTGCAAAAATATAATAACAGTTCGGATGTTGTGTTCGGCAGCGTTGTGTCCGGTCGCCCAGGGGATATTCCAGGTGTGGAGCACATGATTGGGCTATTCATTAACACGATTCCAGTGCGCGTGCAGTCTGAACAAGGTGAAACCTTTGTCGAGCTGATGAAACGAACACAGCGGCAGGCGCTGGCTTCCAATGCCTACGATGCGTTCCCGCTGTATGAAATTCAAGCACTGACCGAGCAGAAACAGGATTTAATCAATCATATTATGATATTTGAAAATTATCCGGTGGAGCAGCAGGTAGAGCAGTTGGGCAGTGATGGACAGGATAAATTTACGATTTCGAACGTGGTGTCTACAGAGGAAACCAACTATGATCTGAACGTCGTCGTTATGCCGGGTGAAGGCATCAAGATTCGTTTTATGTATAACACGCTCAGCTTTGATCAAGCAGGTATTGAGCGTCTGTATGGGCATTTTGCACGCCTGCTGGAGCAAATTTCGCTCAATCCGCATGTTCGTGTTGAAGAACTGGAACTACTCACAGCGGCGGAAAAGCAGCAGATTACAGCGGCATTTAATGATACCGCTTGTGCTTTTCCGTCTCATCAGACGATCCATCAGCTGTTCGAGGAGCAGGTAGAATATACGCCAGATCAGGTGGCATTGGTATTTGGACATCAGAGTCTGACTTATCGGGAACTGAATGAACGGGCAAATTCATTGGCCCGAATGCTTCAAGCACAAGGAGTAGGACCTGACAAACTGGTCGGTCTGATGGTACAGCGTTCAGTGGAAATGATCGTAGGTCTCCTGGCTGTTCTAAAAGCAGGTGGTGCTTATGTGCCGATTGATCCCGAATTTCCGTCCTCTCGTATTGCCTACATGCTGGAAGATAGCGAGGCCACAGTGCTTCTGACCAGTCGTGATCTGTTGGAAGAGCATCATTGCCATGCCAATGCCATATTTCTTGAGGATGCAGCCTTGTATCAGGGAGAGAGCAGCAATCTGGAGGCGATTGCCCGCCCAGAGCATTTGGCTTATGTCATCTATACGTCTGGTTCGACTGGAAATCCGAAAGGAGTTATGCTCCAGCATCGCTCGGTCCTCAACTTTATTACCGGGATGCGTGAAGTCATTGACTTTGAAGCGAGCCAAACCATTTTGTCACTGACGACTATTTCATTTGATATTTTCGTCTTGGAAACCATCTTGCCCTTGTTGGGTGGAATGACGGTGGTGCTTGGCGACAGCCAGCATCAGGTGAATCCGCAGGCGCTGGGTGAATTGATTGCACATCATCATATTGAGATGTTGCAAATGACCCCATCCCGGTTACAAATGCTGCTGGGTCATGAAGCAGGTTCCCGCACACTGCAAAGCGTGAAGGCCATTATGGTCGGGGGCGAAGCCCTTCCGTCCAAGCTGCTCGCAGCACTGCAAGAAATAAAAGGTCCTCGCATTTATAACATGTACGGACCTACAGAAACGACGGTGTGGTCGACCGTGCAGGAACTGACCCATGCGGAGCACATTAATATTGGACGTCCTATTGCGAATACCCAAATCTATATCATGAATGCGAATGGAGAATTGCAGCCCGTCGGCGTACCGGGTGAGTTATGTATTGCAGGGGAAGGATTGGCCCGTGGGTATTGGAAACGTGAAGAACTGACGGCCGAGAAATTTGTGAATAATCCGTTTGCTGATGACAAGTCAGACCATGAGCGGATGTATCGTACAGGCGATTTGGCAAGATGGATGCCGGACGGCAACATTGAATATTTGGGTCGGATGGACCATCAGGTGAAAATCAGAGGTTACCGGATCGAACTGGGCGAGATCGAATCGCAGCTGCTGCAGGTGGAATCGGTACAAGAAGCGGTCATTATGGCACGTACGGACGAAACGGGCCAAACACAGCTCGTGGCGTACTACGTGGCGAGTCAAGAGCTTGGAGCGGGTGAACTGAGACAGGAGCTGGGACAAGAGCTGCCAAGCTATATGGTGCCGTCGTATTTCATCTGGTTGGAGCAGATGCCGCTGACACCGAACGGTAAAATCGACCGCAAGTCCCTGCCAGCACCAGAAGGCGGTTTGCACAGCGGAGCGGATTATGCAGCGCCACGTACTGTAACAGAACGAACACTCGTAGCGATCTGGCAGTCCGTCCTGGGCGTGCCAACCGTCGGTATTTTAGACAATTTCTTTGACCTGGGCGGCGATTCGATCAAGGCGATTCAAATCGTGTCCCGTGCGTTCCAGGCAGGCTACAAGCTGGACATGAAGGATTTGTTCCGCTATCCCATCGTCGCAACGCTGGCACCGCATATGCACGAGGTCAGTCGTATGGCAGATCAGGGAGAAGTGAGCGGAGAAACGGCGTTGCTTCCGATCCAGCATGGGTTCTTTGCGCAGGCCCAAGTGGATGCGCATCACTTTAATCAGGCCGTTATCCTGCACCGGGAGCAGGGCTTTGACGAAGCTGCTCTGCGTCAGGCGCTTGGCAAACTAGCAGAGCACCATGATGCTCTGCGGATGGTGTTCAGCAAGACCGAGCAAGGCTATAAAGCATGGAACCGCGGAATACAGGAAGGTGAGCTGTATCATCTGGACGTGCTGGACTTTAGGGATTTGACGGATGAAGCCATGCTCAGCGCGGCAATTGAGGCGAAAGCCAATAAAATTCAAAGCAGTATCCAACTGCAAGAAGGACCGCTGTTAAAGGCGGGTTTGTTCCACTGTGCAGATGGGGACCATCTCCTGATGGCGATTCACCATTTGGTCGTGGACGGGTTATCCTGGCGTATCTTGTTTGAGGATTTGGCTACTGCCTATGAACAGGCCGTTCATCAGGAAGTGCTTCAGCTGCCGGACAAAACGGATTCATTCCGTTCCTGGTCACAAAAACTTTCCACCTATGCGAATAGCACAGCCATGGACAGTGAACACGCCTATTGGGAGCAATGGAACGCAGCTGCTTGGGCTGACCAAGTACGTTTGCCTGAGGATCAAGCGCAGGCTGAGCCCTTTACCTTGGCTGACACGGATACAGTGGTCGTCCAGCTTACGGAGGAAGAGACATCAAAATTATTGAAACAAGCACACCGCGCATATAACACGGAAGTGAACGATCTGCTTCTGACGGCATTGGGCATGATGCTGTACACGTGGACGGGTCATGAACGCAGCCTGATTAGTTTAGAGGGACACGGACGTGAAAACATTTTGCCGGATACGGACATTTCTCGTACGGTAGGCTGGTTTACCAGTCCATATCCGGTATTGCTGGACATCGGTTGTGATCCCGCTTTGTCAGAACGCATCAAACAGGTCAAAGAGAGCCTGCGCCTTATTCCGAATAAAGGAATGGGCTACGGAATCTGGAGATATTTGAGTGAATCCGGCCAAGCCGTTGGTCAGCAAGCAGGTGTGCTGAACCTTGGTCAATATCAAGCTTTTGCCGAGCCACAAGTAAGCTTTAACTATCTCGGACAGCTGGATCAGGACTTGCACAACAGCGCTATGCGTAGGTCTCCTTACTCAATTGGATCGATCGCTAGTGACCGGACGAAGATGAAATATGCTCTCGATGTGAGCGGAATCGTAACGAACGGCATCCTGGAACTCGACATTCGGTATAACGGCAAAGCCTTCCGTAAGGACACCGTCCACATGCTAGCCAATCTGCTGAAATCCAATCTGCTTGAAATGATCGAGCATTGTGTCACACGGGAGCGGACCGAATTGACTCCAAGTGATGTGCTGTTTAAAGGTCTGACCCTGGAGCAATTAGATACGATTAAGGAGCAGACCAAGACGGTTGGGGAATTGGAAAATGTGTACCCCTTGACCCCTATGCAAAAGGGTATGCTGTTCCATAGTTTGATGAATGCAGAAACAGGCGTGTATTTTGAACAGGCGACCTTTGATCTGGAGGGGTACTTTGAACCATCCCTATTCGAGGAAAGTCTGAAGCTGCTGGTTAGCCGGCATGCTATATTACGGACGAATTTCTATAGTGGCTGGTATGGTCAACCGTTGCAGATTGTCTATCGTCATAAAAATCCGAGCTTCTTTTATGAGGATGTCAGAGGGCGCGAACACGCTGTAGCTGAATTTGTGGCCCAGGATAAAGCTCGAGGCTTTGATCTAAGCAAGGATGCGCTTATGCGAGTATCTGTCTTCCGCACGGGTGAAAGCTCATACCGTTTTGTATGGAGCTTCCATCATATTGTGATGGACGGATGGTGCCTGTCCCTGATGACGGACGAAGTGTTTGGTGCATATGTTGCCCTGCTGGAGCACAAGCAGCCAGAGCTGGCACCTGTCAAGCCGTATAGTGATTATATCGAATGGCTGGAACAACAGGATGCGCAGGAAGCAACCCGTTATTGGAGTGACTATTTGGCAGGTTTTGAGCAGCAAACCTTGTTGCCTGGTGAGAACGCACAAGCTTCTGTCGTCGCACGGGATGAAGAACCAGACGGAAGCGATGAAAGTTCAAATGCCGGCTATGTTTCGGAAAAGCTGCCCTTTATGTTGGGTAAAGAACGGACTGCAGCATTAAACCAAATGGCCAAGCAACAACATGTCACGATTAACACACTGCTGCAAAGTGTGTGGGGTGTTATTTTACAGCAATACAATAATAATCAGGATGTTGTGTTTGGTGGTGTGGTATCCGGTCGTCCGGCAGACCTTCCAGGCGTGGAGAACATGATTGGATTGTTTATCAATACCATACCGGTGCGGATTCAAAGTGAACGGAATGCTACATTTGCTGAAGTATTGCAGCGTACGCAGGAGCAGGCTTTGGCTTCCAGTATGTATGACACGTTCCCGTTGTACGATATTCAGGCACTGACTGAACAAAAACAAGACCTGATTCATCACATTATGGTCTTTGAAAACTACCCGATCGGGCAACAGATGAAGCAGATGGGCGGTTCCGGCGAGACAAAGGCACAAACAGGCTTCTCGATTGCCAATGTGGCACTTGCCGAGCAAACCAACTACGATTTTAACCTGATTGTCGTGCCGGATGAGGATATCTCTATCCTGCTTGAATACAATGCTCTCGTGTATAGCCGGTCTGCCATGCAGCGTATCCGGGGTCATATTGACCATGTCATCGGACAAATTGTGGACAATCCGAATATCCGAGTGAATGAGCTGGAATTGGTAACACCGGAAGAACAGGCACAGCTCGTTCAGGTCTGGGGGGATACGGCGGCAGCCTATCCGCAGGATCAAACGCTAAGTGCACTGTTCGAGCAGCAGGCAGCGAACACACCGGATCAGGTGGCAGTGTTGTGCGGAGCGGAATCGTTGACCTACGCTGAGTTGAATGAGCGAGCGAACCGTTTGGCCCGGACGCTGCGTGCGGAAGGTGTTCAGCCGGATCAGCCGGTAGGCATTCTGGTTCAGCGTTCGCTGGACATGATCGTAGGCATTTATGCGATCCTCAAGGCAGGCGGAGCTTATGTACCCATCGATCCAGAATATCCGGCGGACCGCATCCGCTTTATGCTGGAGGATTCGGGTGCGAAGCTGGTGCTGACGCAATCGCATTTGGCGGAGCAAGCATGGCTGAGTTTCGACGGCCAGGTGCTGGTGCTGGATCGCGAGGACATTTACCACGAAGACGGCTCGAATTTGGAGCCACTGGCCGGACCGCACCATGTAGCCTATGTCATCTATACCTCCGGCTCCACCGGGAAACCGAAGGGCGTGATGGTGGAGCACCATTCCGTGCTGAACCGGATTTTGTGGATGCATGATCGGTACGGCTTGAGTGCGGAAGATACGATTTTGCAAAAGACCGCCTTCACGTTCGACGTGTCGGTGTGGGAGCTGTTCTGGTGGTCGCTGGTTGGCTCGAAGGTGAGCTTGTTGCCCGTGGGCGGGGAAAAGAACCCGGAAGACATCGTCGATACGATTGCCCGCGATGGCGTGAGCACAATGCACTTTGTTCCCGCTATGCTGCATGCGTTCCTGGAATACGTGGAGCAGCAGCCACGAGAAGTGATGCAAGCGAAGCTGATCACGCTGCGCCATGTCTTTGCCAGTGGTGAAGCGTTGCCGCCACAGCATGTGGCCCGGTTCCAACGGCTTGTGTCAAGCCTGGCCGGAGCGAAGCTGATCAACCTGTATGGACCAACCGAAGCGACGGTGGACGTATCGTACTTCGATTGCGAGCCTAATGAAACCTATTCGGTCATTCCAATCGGAAAACCGATCCAAAATATTCGTCTGTACATCGTGAAGGAAGGTACGGAGCAATTGCAGCCGATCGGGGTTGCAGGAGAACTGTGCATCGGCGGTGTCGGCGTAGCCCGCGGCTATCTGAACCGTCCAGAGCTGACGGCCGAGAAATTTGTGAAAGACCCGTTTGCTGGCGGGGCAGCAGGCTATGAACGGATGTACCGCACAGGCGATTTGGCGAGATGGATGCCGGACGGCAACATTGAATATCTGGGCCGGATCGACCATCAGGTGAAAATCCGGGGGTACCGGATTGAGCTGGGCGAGGTCGAATCGCAGCTGCTCCAAGTGGAATCGGTACGAGAAGCGGTCGTCGTGGCTCGTGCAGACGAAACGGGCCAAAAACAAATGGTGGCCTACTATGTCGCCGGACAAGAGCTCGGCGCCAGCGAGCTGAGAAGTGAGCTGGGCCGGGAGCTGCCAAGCTACATGGTACCATCGTACTTTGTACAGCTGGAGCAGATGCCGCTGAGTCCAAATGGCAAAATTGACCGCAAGGCCCTACCAGCACCAGAAGGCAGCCTACAAACCGGAACGGATTATGCAGAGCCGCGTACTGCTCAAGAACGCGCTCTAGTAGCGGTCTGGCAGTCGGTACTGGGACTGCAGACTGTCGGTATTTTGGACAATTTCTTCGATCTGGGCGGCGATTCGATCAAGGCGATCCAAATCGCATCCCGTGCGTTCCAGGCTGGCTATAAGCTGGACATGAAGGATTTGTTCCAGTATCCAACGGTTGCAGCACTGGCACCGCATATGCATGAGGTCAGTCGTATGGCAGATCAAGGAGAAGTGAGCGGGGAAACCGCTTTGCTTCCGATCCAGCATTGGTTCTTTGCGCAGGAGCGCGAACGTCCGCAGCACTTTAATCAGGCAGTTATGCTCTATCGTGCCGAGGGCTTTGATGAGACGGCAGTTTGCCAAGTCATGGATCATATTGTGAAGCATCATGATGCGCTTCGTACGGTTTTCCATCAGGATTCCTCTGGTTATATGGCTTGGACACGTAGCGTAGATGAAGGCGCGTTGTATACGCTGGAAACCGTGGACTACCGTGAACAAGCATCCTATGCGGAAGCGCTGGAAGCGAAGGCAAATGAAATTCAAAGCAGCATCCACCTGTCCGAAGGACCTCTGGTCAAGCTGGGATTGTTCCGCACAGCCGAGGGCGATCATTTGCTCATAGCCATTCACCATTTGGTGGTGGACGGGGTGTCGTGGCGAATTCTGTTTGAAGATTTCTCGACAGGCTACGAGCAGGCGATCAAGGGCGAGCCTGTACGATTGCCCTATAAAACGGATTCCTTCCAAACATGGGCACGGGAGTTGTCGTCTTACGCCAACCGTCCAGAGGCTGCATCGGATGAAGCCTACTGGCAGCAGCTGGAACAGGCCAAAGCGAAAGCGGCAGCGCTGCCTAAGGATTTCGCCTACGAAGGCTCCTTGAATGCAGACAGCGAAGTGCTGACGGTGGAGTGGACCGAGGCTGAAACCCAGCAACTGCTAAAGCAGGCCCATCGCGCTTATAACACCGAGGTCAATGATTTGCTATTGACCGCGTTAGGATTGGCGATGCACAACTGGACAGGCGCCGGACAGGTGCTGGTGAATCTGGAGGGACATGGCCGGGAAGCGATCCTGCCAGAGGTGGATATTACACGTACGGTAGGCTGGTTTACGAGCTTGTATCCGGTGCTGCTGAAGACAGGCAAGGAAATGGCACTGGCCCAGCGGATTAAAGAAACGAAGGAAGGTCTGCGCCGCATTCCGCATAAAGGGCTGACCTATGGCACATGGCGCTACTTATCTCCTGCGTCTGCATCAGGTGAAGCGCATGCGATTGGAGCAGAACCGGAAATCAGCTTTAACTACTTGGGGCAGGTCGATCAGGATGTGCAAAACAGTGGAATCACATGGTCATCCTATAGTGCAGGGGAGACAGAGGATGCACATTCACCGCTGCAATATACGCTGGATTTGAACGCGATGATCTCGGAAGGCACGCTGCGCTTGACGATTGCTTACAGCCGTAAGCAGTATCGCCAAGAAACGCTGGAACGTGTGGCGGGATTACTGCAATCCGCTTTGCAAGAGGTGATTGCGCACTGTGTCGCTCAGGAACAGCCAGAGCTGACGCCGAGTGATGTGTCCTTCAAAGGTCTGACGACTAGAGAACTGGAACAAATTGCGGAACAGGCGGCACATACCGATGAGCTGGAAAATGTATACGCACTGACGCCGATGCAAAAGGGCATGCTCTTTTACAATCTGATGGATTCGCAATCAGGAGCTTACTTTGAACAGGCCTCCTTTGATCTGCAAGGACATTTTAATGTCGATGCGTTTGCGGCAAGTTTGGATGTATTGGTGCAGCGGCATACGGTACTACGCACGAACTTCTACAGCGGCTGGAAAGATGAACCGCTGCAGGTCGTGTATCGGAATAAGCGCAGTGAATTATATGTTGAAGACCTGCGGGATATGGAGCAAGAGCGGCAAAACGAATACATCTTCGAATATACGCGCAAAGACAAGCAAAGAGGCTTTAATCTGGCGCAAGATGCTTTGATGCGTGTGGCCGTTTTGCGCACAGGTGAGGAGGCGTACCGTTTTGTATGGAGCTTCCATCATATCGTGATGGACGGCTGGTGCTTGTCGCTGGTGACAGGCGAAGTGTTTGCGAGTTATTTTGCGATACTGGCTCATAAACAACCTGAACTGGCCCCTGTCACGCCGTACAGTCAATATATCGAATGGCTGGAACAGCAGGATCGTCAGGCTGCATCCGGTTACTGGAGCAAGGTTCTGGAAGGATATGAGGAACAGTCCCGCCTGCCACAGGCTAAAATTCAGGGCAAAACGGAATATCAGGCGAAGCGTCTGGATTTTGACTTGGGCGCGGATCTAACGGCTGGCATTCAGCGCATAGCCAAGCGTTATCAGGTAACGATCAATACGTTGATGCAGACCGTTTGGGGCCTTTTGCTGCAAAAATATAATGGTACAGATGATGTGGTGTTTGGCAGCGTGGTATCTGGACGTCCGGCAGACATTCCGAATGTGGAGCACATCATTGGTCTGTTTATCAATACCATTCCTGTACGCATCCGCAGTCAAGTGGACAGCTTATTCTCAGACGTGATGAAGCAAACCCAAGAGCAATCGATTGCTTCCCATGCCTATGATACGTATCCGTTGTATGAAATTCAGGGGCTGTCGGAGCTTAAGCAGGATTTGATCAATCATATTCTTATTTTTGAGAACTATCCGGTAGAGGAACAATTGGAGCAATTAGGCAACGGTAATGAGTCCAGCTTCAGTATCACCGGAGCCGAGTCTGTCGAGCAGACCAACTATGACTTTAACCTGGTGGTGCTGCCGGGGAACACCATTCATATGAGCTTTGGGTATAATGCGCTGGCCTTTGAACGGGAAAGTGTAGAGCAAATTCGAGGTCATCTAGTGCAGCTGCTGGAGCAGGTGACAGCGAAGCCGGACATTCGCGTACATGAGCTCGATATGGTAACCACGCAGGAGCGTGAGCAAATTCTCAGCGTATGGGGAGATACGGCGACCGAGTATCCAAGCGAGCAAACGATCCATGGCTTGTTCGAGGCGCAAACCGCGCGGACGCCGGAGCAGACAGCCTTGTTCTTCGAAGGAGAGCAGTTGACCTATCGTGAGCTGAATGCACGCGCCAATCGATTAGCTCGTACCTTGCGCAGTCAAGGCGTGACGAAAGATCGTCTGGTGGGTCTGATGACCGAGCGTTCGGTGGACATGATCGTGGGCATCTTCGGAATTTTGAAGGCCGGGGGTGCATATGTCCCTATTGATCCGACGTATCCAGAGGAGCGTATCCGCTACATGCTGGACGACTCAGGAGCGAAGCTGCTGTTGACGCAAAGCCATCTGGTAGACAAAGCCGCTATCGACGGTCACGTGCTGGTGCTGGATGGGGAGCAAACGGTGTACCACGAGGATGGTTCCAATCTGGAACCGTGGTCCGGTCCGAACGATCTAGCCTATGTGATTTATACGTCAGGGACCACGGGGCAGCCGAAGGGCGTGATGCTGGAGCATCACGGGCTGTGCAATCTGAAAACGTATTTTGATCAGACACTCAAGATCCGTACGTCGGATCATGCGTTGCTGTTCGCCAGCTATTCGTTCGATGCGGCTTGCTGGGAAATCTTCCAGGCACTGTTCTGTGGAGCCACACTGTATGTACCAACGTCAGAGACGATTTTGAACTACGAGCGGTTTGAGCAATATATGGCGGATCATCACATCACGGTGGCCGCTTTGCCGCCGACCTATGCGGTGTATCTGGATCCGCAGCGGATGCCAAACCTGCGTATTTTGTTTACAGCGGGTTCAGCATCTTCAACCGAGCTGGTATACAAGTGGAAGGATCAAGTGGCGTACTACAACGGCTACGGTCCCACCGAAAACTCGGTGGCGACGTCGATCTGGTCCGTATCCGAGGATGAGAGAGCCGGACAACTGATTTCCATCGGACGCCCTGTGCCGAATCATCAGGTATACATGATGGATGTGCATGGACATTTGGCTCCGGTAGGTGTCGCGGGTGAGCTATGCGTGTCCGGTCCGGGTCTGGCTCGGGGTTATCTGGATCGTCCAGAGCTGACGGCTGAGAAATTTGTATCGAACCCGTTTGCGGCTGGCGAAGCCGGCTACGAACGGATGTACCGTACGGGTGACTTGGCGAGATGGATGCCGGACGGCAACATCGAATATTTGGGCCGGATCGACCATCAGGTGAAAATCCGGGGCTACCGGATCGAGCTGGGTGAGGTCGAGGCACAAATTTTGAAAGTGGAAGACGTACAAGAGGTCATCGTACTGGCCCAGGCGGACGAGCAGGGGCAAAACCAACTGGTGGCGTACTATGTCGCTGAAAGAGACGTAAGCGCTGGTGAGCTACGCAGCTTACTGGGCGAGGAGCTACCAAACTACATGGTGCCTTCGTATTTCATCCAGCTGGAGCAAATGCCACTGACGCCGAACGGTAAAATCGACCGCAAGGCCCTGCCGGCACCAGAAGGCAGTCTGCAAAGCGGAGCGGATTATGTAGAGCCGCACACAGCGCTGGAGCAGACTTTGGTTTCGATTTGGCAGGCTGTATTAGGAGCGAAGAGAGTCGGAATTTTGGATAATTTCTTTGATCTGGGCGGCGATTCGATCAAGGCAATCCAGGTATCCTCCCGTTTGCTGCAAGCGGGCTACAAGCTGGACATGAAGGATTTGTTCCAATCTCCTTCCATCTCGCTGCTGAGCGGTCATGTACACAAGGTCAGCCGTACAGCCGATCAGCGTGTGGTTTCGGGAAGCGTCAAGCTGACTCCGATTCAACAATGGTTCTTTGGACAATCCTCAGCAGAGCCGCATTATTTCAACCAGTCGGTGATGCTGTATAGGGCGCAAGGCTTCGATGTAGACGCATTGCATCAAACGGTGACCAAAGTGACTGAGCATCATGATGCTTTGCGTATGGTCTTCCGTCAGACCGAACAGGGCTATGAAGCGTGGAATCGCGGTTTGAACGAAGGCGAGCTGTATCGTCTGGACGTTGTTGATCTGACGGATGTGCAAAACATTACAGATGTTGCATCAGCCATTGAAATGAAAGCCAATGCCATCCAAAGTTCCATTCGTCTGGACGAAGGACCGCTGGTGAAGCTGGGACTTTTCCGCTGCATGGATGGGGATCATCTACTGATTGCCATTCACCATTTGGTCGTAGACGGGATTTCATGGCGGATTGTGTTTGAGGATTTTGCCACGGGATATGAGCAGGCCGTGCGGGGAGAAGCGATTCGCCTGCCTTATAAAACGGACGCTTTCTCCGCTTGGGCAGAGCGCTTATCACAATATGCGAATAGTCCGACCATCGAAAATGAACGTGAATATTGGCAGCATCTCGCTCAAATGGAAGTCGCATCGTTGCCTAAGGATCAAGAGAGAGCGGAGGGACAACATTCTCTAATCAGAGACACTGCGACGGTGAGCGTAGCTTGGAGTGAACAGGAAACACGACTGCTGCTTCAGGAAGCACACCGTGCGTACCACACCGAGGTCAATGATCTGTTGTTAACCGCACTCGGCACAGCGGTATATAACTGGAGCGGTCAGGAGCGTGTGCTGGTCAATCTGGAGGGACATGGCCGGGAAGCCATTGTTCCAGATATCGACATCACCCGTACCGTGGGCTGGTTTACGAGCCAATATCCGGTGCTGCTGGATGTGGACGGAAAGGCAGCAGTCGGACAGCGAATCAAGCGGGTGAAGGAAGACCTGCGTCATGTACCGCATAAGGGCATTGGCTACGGCATTTTGAAATATATGTCTCAGCATGATGCCCATCCTTCCTGGACCTTGCAGCCTGAAATTAGCTTTAACTATTTAGGACAATTTGATCAGGACTTGGAAAATGGGGATATCACGCTGTCTTCACATCCAGGTGGAGAGCCGATGAGTGACCATACCGTTCTGGAGCATCCGCTGAATGTGAACGGAATGATTACAGCGGGCGCGCTGACACTGGAAATTCGCTATGACAGTAAGGTATATCATCAGCAAAATGTAGAAAAATTTGCGCAGTTGCTGCAGGAAAGCTTGCAGGAAGTGATCGTTCATTGTGCCTCCAAAGAGCGGAGTGAGCTAACACCAAGTGATGTATTGTTCAAAGGCTTGACGCTTAGGCAGCTGGAACAATTGACAGAGCAAACAGCTTCTGTGGGCGAGCTGGAAAATGTGTATGCTCTTTCGCCTATGCAGAAGGGGATGCTGTTCCATAATCTGATGGAGCCGGACTCAGGCGCCTACTTCCAGCAAGCGTCGTTTGATCAAAAAGGCAGCTTTGATGTTGAAATTTTCCGCAAGAGTCTGGATGTACTGACACAGCGTCATGAAGCGCTGCGAACGAATTTCCATATGTTTGAGACAGGACACAGTCAGGAGCCATTGCAGATCGTGTTCCGTCATAAAGATAGCGACCTTTCTTTCCAAGACATACGGGAAATGCAGGAAGCGGAGCAACAGGTGTATATCCAGGCGTTTAAGCAAGAGGACCAAGCTAGGGGCTTTAATCTCGGTACGGATGCACTCATGCGCGTACAGGTATTGCAGACCCATGAAGAAACGTATCATTTGGTATGGAGCTTCCATCATATTGTCATGGATGGCTGGTGCTTATCGCTCGTTACGGGTGAAGTGTTTGGTACGTACTTTGCGCTACTGGAGCAGAAGCAACCGGAGCTTGCTCCTATCACACCATATGGCCAATATATCGAATGGCTGGGGCGTCAGGATGAGCGTGCAGCAAAAGAATATTGGAGCAGCTATTTGGCCGGCTTTGAACAGCAGACGTTGTTGCCGGGTGCAGATGCTTTATGGAAGGAGCCAACGCCGGACAGCAAGGAAAAAGAAAAGGAACATGTTCCATCCACTATTGCCAGTGAGACTAGCGAATATATTTCTGAAAAAATAACGGTAGATCTGAACCCAACGTGGAGCGAAGCCATACACCGGATTGCGAAGCAGCAGCAGGTCACGATTAATACGCTGATGCAGAGCGTATGGGGCCTTATTTTGCAGAAATATAACAACAATGAGGATGTTATTTTCGGTAGTGTCGTATCTGGACGTCCAACAGATATTGCCGGCGTAGAGCATATGATCGGTTTGTTCATTAATACGATCCCGGTGCGGATTCAAAGTGAACGGAATGCCACTTTTGTGGAAGTGATGCGGAAAACGCAGGAACAGGCACTGGCCTCGGGAGCCTATGACAGCTTCCCGCTGTATGAAATTCAGGCGCTGACGGAGCAGAAGCAGAACTTGATTAACCACATTATGGTATTTGAGAATTATCCGGTAGAGGAGCAAGTCGAGCAGCTTAGTGAAGTTCGTCCGTCCGCTTTTGAAATTACGAATGTAGAGGTTGTCGAGCAAACGAATTATGATCTGGACTTGATTGTGATGCCAGACGAAACCTTCCGCATCATGTTCAGATACAACGCCAATGTATACGATCGGTCTACGATAGAGCGAATGCAGGGACATGTACTGCATGTCATCGAGCAAATTATCGACAATCCACATATCCGTGTGAATGAGCTGAAATTGGTAACACCGGAAGAGCAGGCGCAGATCGTTCAGGCCTGGGGGGATACGGCGGCAGCCTATCCGCAGGATCAGACGTTAAGTGCACTGTTCGAGCAGCAGGCAGCGAACACACCGGATCAGGTGGCAGTGTTGTGCGGATCGGAATCGTTGACCTACGCGGAGTTGAATGAGCGCGCGAACCGTTTGGCCCGGACGCTGCGTGCGGAAGGTGTTCAGCCGGATCAGCCGGTAGGCATTCTGGTTCAGCGTTCGCTGGACATGATCGTAGGCATTTATGCGATCCTCAAGGCAGGCGGAGCTTATGTACCCATCGATCCAGAATATCCGGCGGACCGCATCCGCTTTATGCTGGAGGATTCGGGTGCGAAGCTGGTGCTGACGCAATCGCATTTGGCGGAGCAAGCCTCACGGAGTTTCGACGGCCAGGTGCTGGTGCTGGATCGTCATGAGCAGGATGGCCAAGACATTTACCACAAAGACGGTTCGAATCTGGAGCCATTGGCCGGACCGCACCATGTAGCCTATGTCATCTATACCTCTGGCTCCACCGGGAAACCGAAGGGCGTGATGGTGGAGCACCATTCCGTGCTGAACCGGATTTTGTGGATGCATGATCGATACGGTTTGAGTGCGGAAGATACGGTTCTGCAAAAGACCGCCTTCACGTTCGACGTGTCGGTGTGGGAGCTGTTCTGGTGGTCGCTGGTCGGCTCGAAGGTGAGCTTGCTGTCCGTTGGCGGGGAAAAGAACCCGGAAGACATCGTCGACACGATTGCCCGCGATGGCGTGAGCACAATGCACTTTGTACCTGCCATGCTGCATGCGTTCCTGGAGTATGTGGAGCAGCAGCCACAGGAAGTGATGCAAGCGAAGCTGGGCACGCTGCGCCATGTCTTTGCCAGCGGCGAAGCGTTGCCACCACAGCATGTGGCCCGGTTCCAGCGGCTTGTGTCGAGCCTGGCCGGAGCGAAGCTGATCAACCTGTACGGTCCAACCGAAGCGACGGTGGACGTATCGTACTTCGATTGCGAGCCTAATGAAACCTATTCGGTCATTCCGATCGGAAAACCGATTCAAAATATTCGTCTGTACATCGTGAAGGAAGGTACGGAGCAATTGCAGCCGATCGGGGTTGCGGGTGAACTGTGCATCGGCGGTGTCGGCGTAGCCCGCGGCTATCTGAACCGTCCGGAGCTGACGGCGGAGAAATTTGTGAAAGACCCGTTTGCCGAAGACGAAGCCGGCTATGAACGGATGTACCGCACAGGCGATTTGGCGAGATGGATGCCGGACGGGAACATTGAATATCTGGGCCGAATCGACCATCAGGTGAAAATCCGGGGGTACCGGATTGAGCTGGGCGAGGTCGAATCGCAGCTGCTCCAAATGGAATCGGTACGAGAAGCTGTGGTCACGGCGCGTGCGGATGAAACGGGACAAAAACAAATGGTGGCGTACTATGTCGCCGGGCAAGAAATGGGTGCCAGCGAGCTGAGAAGTGAGCTGGGCCAGGAGCTACCAAGCTACATGGTGCCGTCGTACTTTGTACAGCTGGAGCAGATGCCGCTGAGTCCAAATGGCAAAATTGACCGCAAAGCCCTGCCAGCACCGGAAGTCAGCCTGCAAACCGGAGCCGATTATGTCGCACCGCGGACGTGGGTGGAAGTGAAGCTGGCACACATTTGGCAGGATGTGCTGGGTCTCACGCAGGTCGGCGTGAAGGAAAACTTCTTCGAGATTGGCGGACATTCGCTGCGGGCGACGACACTGGCCTCGAAGATTCACAAGGAGCTGAACAAGCCGCTTCCACTACGCAGTATTTTTGAAGCACCAACGATTGAACAACTGGCAGTCGTACTGGAACAGCTGGATCAAGTAACCTATGCGTCCATTCCGGTAACGGAAGAACGCAATTTCTACCCGTTATCTTCGGCGCAAAAACGACTGTATGTGCTGCATCAGTTTGATCCAAGTGATGTGAACTACAACATGCCGTCGGTGCTGCAAGTGAGCGGTCCGCTGGACGTAAAACGAGTAGAAGATGTGTTCCGTCAACTGATCGCCCGCCATGCAACCTTGCGTACCCGCTTTGAGCTGGTGGACAATGAGCCGATGCAATGGGTTGAGGACACCGTGCCGTTCAAAGTGGAATATACGAAGGTACAAGCAGAGCGTGCAACTACGGATACAGATCAGGACACAGCTACAGCTACGGACACGACGGTCAGCCAGGAAGCACAAGAACGGGTACGACAGTTTGTGCGTCCGTTCGATCTGAAAGCTGCACCGCTGCTGCGGGTAGGCTTGGTGGATCTAGACGTACAAGGAGCAGAGCAGGCATCCCAGCATCTGCTCATGCTCGACATGCACCATATCGTTTCGGATGGTGTGTCGATGGAGGTGCTGACCGATGAATTTGTCCGCTTGTATGGCGGTGAAGAGCTATCACCATTGCGGATTCAGTACAAAGACTATGCGGTATGGCAGCAAAGCGAAGCCCACCAGGAGTGGATGCAGCGTCAGGAAGCGTACTGGCTGGGTACCTTCCGGGGCGGCGTGCCTGTGCTGGATCTGGCAACCGATTTTGCCCGTCCGGCGGTACAGAGTACGGCAGGGGATACGATCGAATTCGGACTGGAGCGTGAAGTTAGCGAACGCCTGAAAGAACTGGCTTCGCAAACAGGTTCAACCTTGTATATGGTGCTGCTGGCGGCGTACACCACGCTCTTGCATAAATACACAGGCCAAGAAGATATCGTAGTCGGCACGCCGATTGCTGGAAGACCGCATGCGGAACTGGAGAGTCTGGTAGGTGTCTTCATCAACACGCTGGCAATCCGCAATTATCCGTCTAGCGACCAATCGTTCCTGGATTATCTGCAAGAGGTGAAGGAGCATGCGCTCAGTGCTTATGAGCATCAGGACTATCCTTTTGAAGAGCTGGTTGAAAAGCTGAATTTGACGCGGGATACGAGCCGAAATGCGCTGTTTGACACGATGTTTGAGTTGAAAACATTGGAGCAGCAGGAGTTGCAGCTGGAAGGTCTGACCTTGAATTCATATCCGCTGGAAAATAATACGGCCAAATTTGATCTGAGCTTGGATGCAATAGAGCAGCCAGAAGGCATTCTGTGCCGTCTGGAATACAGCACGGCGCTGTATAAGCCTGAGACCATTGCGCGATTGGCGCAGCATTTTACCGAACTCGTACGTGCAATTACACTGCATCCACAACAGCCACTGGCAGCTTTGGATATGGTACCTGCCGAGGAAAAAGCACAAATCATTCATGGATTTGGAGATGTGGGGGTATCGGATGTTGCTGCTGAAGCAGGAGCCTTCTTCCATACCTTTGTGGAAGAACAGGCGCAGCTTGTACCGGATCATGTGGCGGTGGTGTACGAGGAGCAGCAGCTTACGTACCGGAAACTGAACGAGCGTGCGAACCAATTGGCGCGGAGATTACGAAATGAAGGCGTTGGACGTGAGTCGATGGTTGGCATCTTGAGTGAACGCTCGGTGGATATGTTGATCGGCGTACTGGCGGTGTGGAAGGCCGGCGGTGCGTACGTGCCGCTGGATGCAGACTATCCGTCAGAACGTATTCGTTTCATGCTGGAGGACAGTGGTGCGAGGGTACTGTTGACCCAAACGGGCTTGCAGGAGCGTGCACTGGGTTGGCTGAATGAAAGCCAATGGGCTCTGGGCGAAGGAAAGAATGAGAGTGAGCTGGAGACGGCGGTTAGCGCTGAAACGATGGAAAGAGACCGCCTTAGTGAAGGCGTAAGTTTGAAATCAGATTCGAAGTCTGACAGCGAAGCAGCATCCGAACCGGCAACAGTGCTGCGTCTGCATACCGTGCTGTCGTTGGACGATGAGTCGCTGTACATCGGAGATACCACCGATATCGAGCCTATCAACGAACCGCAGGATCTGGCGTATGTCATTTACACCTCCGGGACAACAGGACGTCCGAAAGGGGTCATGATTGAGCATCGCAGTTTGGTGAATACGGCTGTGGCGTATCGTCGGGATTACCGTCTGAGCGAGTTCCCGGTACGTTTGCTGCAGCTGGCGAGCTTCTCCTTCGACGTCTTCGTCGGGGATATCGCGCGGACGCTCTATAACGGCGGCACGATGGTTATTTGTCCGAAAGACGACCGGATTGATTTTAGCCGTTTGTATGGCTGGATTCGCGATTGCCAGATTACGGTGTTCGAATCGACCCCGGCCCTGATCGTACCGTTTATGCAGCATGTGCATGAACAGGGGTTAGACATGAGCAGTCTGGAACTGCTGATCACCAGCTCGGATAGCTGCAGTGTGACGGATTATCGGGTGCTGCAAGAACGGTTTGGTGCGGATATTCGCATTATGAACAGCTACGGCGTCACAGAAGCAGCAATCGACTCTAGCTTCTACGACGAAGAATTGTCGAAGCTGCCAAGCAGCGGCAATGTGCCGATTGGTCAGGCGTGGCTGAACGCCCGCTTCTACATCGTGGACAGCCAGCTGAATCCGGTGCCGATTGGTGTACTGGGTGAACTGTGCATTGGCGGAGCCGGGGTGGCACGAGGCTACCTGAACCGTGCAGAGCTGACGGCCGAGAAATTCGTAGCGAACCCATATGTAGCGGGTGAACGATTGTACCGCACAGGCGATTTGGCGCGGTGGATGCCAGATGGCAATGTGGACTTTATTGGCCGGATGGATGATCAGGTCAAAATCCGGGGCTTCCGGATTGAACTGGGCGAGGTGGAAGCACAGCTGCTGACCATGGACGGCATTCAGAAAGCCATCGTCACCGCCTGGGAAAACGAAGACGGAGACAAGGATTTGTGTGCGTATGTCGTAGCCTCTGATGCGCTGAATTTGCCAGAGCTGCGCAACCTGCTGCAGCCCAAGCTGCCGGGTTATATGATCCCGACATATGTCGTACAACTGGATCAATTCCCGCTGACACCAAACGGGAAAATTGACCGCAAAGCGTTGCCTGCGCCGGAAGCGCGCCTCGAAGGAGGCACAGCATACGTGGCACCGCGGACACTGCTGGAAGAGCAACTGGTACGTATTTGGCAAAGTGTTTTGAATCACCCGCGGATAGGCATCCAGGATAACTTCTTTGAAGTGGGAGGACATTCTCTGCGCGCGACAACACTGATGGCGAAAATCCATCAGGAGCTGAATTACAAGCTGGCGCTGCGAGATATTTTCCAATATCCGACGATTGAGCAACTGGTACAGGTGATGGGAGAAGTTCAGACACAGCAAACGTATGTATCCATCCCTGTTGCGGAGGAACGTGCATATTATCCGGTTTCCTCGGCGCAAAAACGGATGTACGTGCTGAGTCACCTGGAAGGCGGAGAGGTTAGCTACAATATGCCAGGCGCTTTGATCATTGAAGGTTCCTTGGATAAAACGCGACTGGAGCAAGCCTTCCGCCAGCTGATTGTCCGTCATGAAGCCCTGCGAACCCGATTCGACATGGTGGATGGCGAGGTGATTCAACGGATTGAATCGGGCGTTGCATTCAATGTGGAGCATGTGCAGGCAAGCGAAGAAGAGACCCAGCAGTACGCACAGGACTTTGTACGTGCATTTGATCTCGCACAAGCACCATTGCTGCGGGTTCAGCTGGTGGAAACCGGACCGGAGCGTCACGTCATGCTCTATGACATGCACCATATTATTTCGGATGGCGTGACTGAAGGAATTATCGTGCAGGAGTTCTCTCAATTGTATGAAGGCAAGGAACTGCCGCCCCTGCGCATCCAGTACAAGGACTATGCGGTTTGGCAGCATGCCGATATGCAAAGTGAACGTCTTCGTGAGCAGGAAAGCTACTGGCTGAACACGATGGCTGGTGACATTCCAGCACTGGATATGCCAATGGATTTTGCAAGACCAGCCGTACAGCGTCTGGAAGGAGCGCGATTGGAATTTGCGATCAGCCTGGAGGACAGCGAGCAGTTGAAACAGCTGGCCGCGCAAACGGGATCGACCTTATACATGGTGTTGCTAGCAGCATATAGCACGCTCTTGCATAAATATTCGGGGCAGGAGGATATTATCGTCGGCACGCCGATTGCCGGAAGACCGCATGCGGAACTGGAGGGCTTGGTAGGCGTATTCCTCAACACGCTGGCGATCCGCAATTATCCGTCTGGCGACAAAACGTTCCTGGATTATCTGCAAGAGGTCAAAGAGCATGCGCTCAGTGCTTATGAGCATCAGGAATATCCTTTTGAAGAACTGGTAGAAAAGCTGAATTTAACGCGGGATACGAGCCGGAATGCGCTGTTTGACACGATGTTTGAGCTGAAAACATTTGAACAGCAGGAGTTCGAGCTGGAGGGTCTGACCTTTAAAACGTATCCGACGGACAATCATACGGCCAAATTTGATCTGACCTTGGATGCAGTGGAGCAGCCGGAAGGCATTCTGTGCAGTCTGGAATACAGCACGGCGCTGTACAAGGCTGAGACCATCGCGCGATTGGCACAGCATTTTACCGAGCTTGTCCGTGCAATTACGCTGCATCCGCAGCAGCCACTGGTAGCTTTGGAGATGGTAACCGTCGAGGAAAAGGCACAAATCATCTACGGTTTTGGAGATGTAGGGGTATCGGATGTTGCTGCGGTAGAAGCAGGAGCACTGTTCCATACCTTTGTGGAAGAACAAGCGCAGCTTGTACCGGATCACGTGGCGGTGGTGTACGGGGAGCAGCAGCTTACGTACCGCACACTGAACGAGCATGCGAACCAATTGGCCCGTAAATTGCGAAATGAAGGCATTGGACGCGAGTCGATGGTCGGCATTTTGAGTGAACGTTCGGTAGACATGCTGGTCGGCGTATTGGCGGTATGGAAAGCTGGAGGCGCCTATGTGCCGCTGGATGCGGACTATCCGTCCGAACGTATTCGTTTCATGCTGGAGGACAGTGGTGCGACGGTACTGTTGACCCAAACGGGGTTGCAGGAGCGTGCACAGGCATGGCTCGAAGAAAGCCGACAGGCCTTGGCCGGAGGGCAGACTGAGGGCGAGTTGGAAACAGCGGCTGGCGCTGAGACGATGGAATCAAGTACTCTCCATGAAACCCTGAATGGAACAGCAGATTCGCCACCTGACAGCGAAGCAACGTCCGAATCCGCAGCGGGTTTGCGTCTGCATACCGTACTGGCGTTGGACGATGAGTCGTTGTACACCGGGGATACCACAGACGTCAATCACATCAATGAACCGCAGGATCTGGCGTATGTGATCTACACGTCCGGGACAACGGGACGTCCGAAAGGGGTCATGATCGAGCATCACAGTTTGGTAAACACAGCCGCGGCCTACCGTCGGGATTACCGTCTGAACCAGTTCCCGGTACGGTTGTTGCAACTGGCGAGCTTTTCCTTCGACGTGTTCGTCGGGGATATCGCACGGACGCTCTATAACGGTGGCACGATGGTCATCTGCCCGAAAGACGACCGGATTGACCCAAGCCGTCTGTACGGCTGGATTCGCGACTATCAGATTACGGTGTTCGAATCGACCCCGGCCCTGATCGTACCGTTTATGCAGCATGTGCATGAACACGGACTGGACATGAGCAGTCTGGAACTGCTGATCACCAGCTCGGATAGCTGCAGCGTGACAGACTACCGGATGCTGCAAGAACGATTTGGCGCGGATATCCGCATTATGAACAGCTACGGCGTCACGGAAGCGGCGATTGACTCCAGCTTCTACGACGAAGAATTGTCGAAGCTGCCAAGCAGCGGCAATGTGCCGATTGGCCAGGCGTGGCTGAACGCCCGCTTCTACATTGTGGACAGCCAGTTGAATCCGGTGCCGATCGGCGTACTGGGCGAGCTGTGCATTGGCGGTGGCGGGGTGGCACGAGGCTACCTGAATCGTGCGGACCTGACAGCCGAGAAATTCGTGGCCAATCCGTTCGTGCCAGGTGAACGACTGTACCGCACAGGCGATTTGGCGCGGTGGATGCCGGACGACAATGTGGACTTTATCGGGCGGATGGATTATCAAGTGAAAATCCGCGGCTACCGGATCGAACTGGGCGAGATTGAAACGGCGATCCAGCGGGTGCCGGGTGTGCGTCAAGCGGTAGTCATCGACCGGACGGATGAGCGTGGACACAAGTATTTGTGCGGATACATCACGGGAGAAACCGAGCTGCGGATCAAGGAGGTACAGGCCGAGCTGGAAGCAGGACTGCCAGCACATATGGTACCTGCACGCTTGATGCGTCTGGAGACCTTGCCACTGACCCACAATGGAAAAATCGACCGCAAGGCCTTGCCGGAACCGGAAGGAAGCATCCATACCGGTGCAGCCTATGTGGCACCGCGTACCACGGTGGAACAAGTATTGGCCGCGGTATGGGTCGGGGTGCTTGGCGTGGAAGCGGTAGGCACGCAGGATAACTTCTTCGAGCTGGGTGGCGATTCGATCAAAGCCTTGCAAGTATCCTCCCGATTGCTGCAAGCAGGTTATCGACTGGAGATGAAAGACCTGTTCAGTCATCCAACCGTGTCTGCCTTGGCACTGAAAGTCCAATCGGTGACCCGATTGGCGGATCAGAGCGAAGTGGTGGGCGCTGTGAAGCTGACACCGGTGCAACAATGGTTCTTTGAGCAGAACCTGACGGATGCTCATCATCATAACCAGTCCATTATGCTGCATAGCAAGGACGGTTTTGATGAACTGGCATTGCGCACGGCGATGGATCAAATCGTTAGCCATCACGACGCACTGCGTATCATTTTCCGTCCTAGTGAGCACGGTTATGAAGCCTGGAACCGCGCGATTGGGGAGGGCGAGCTGTATACGCTGGAACGTATGGACTTCAGCCATGAGACTGAGGTGGCAGCGGCGATCGAGGCCAAAGTGAATGAAATTCAGGCGGGCATTCATTTAAGCGAAGGACCGCTGGTGAAGCTGGGGCTGTTCCATTGTCCCGATGGAGATCATTTGCTGATGGCTATTCATCACTTAGTGGTGGATACCGTATCTTGGCGCATTTTGTTCGATGATATTACAACAGCCTATGAGCAGGCATTGAACGGACAAGCGGCTCGTCTTCCGCACAAAACGGATTCGTTCCGCACCTGGGCGGATGGGCAGTCTCAATATGCGAACAGTCCGGCTATGGCAGCAGAACTCGCATTCTGGAGGGAAATGGAACAAGGCGTATATCAGCCGCTTCCAAAAGACGAGTCCCCTACTCATTCCTTAAATAGGGACAGCGAGAACATTACAGTTACGTGGACAGCCCAGGAAACGGAGCAGCTGTTAAAACAAGCGCATCGTGCCTACAACACGGAGATGAATGATTTGCTGCTTACCGCATTGGGACTGACGATTCATCGCTGGGCGGGCCTGGAACGAGTGCTCGTGAGCCTGGAAGGCCATGGACGGGAATCCATTTTGCCAGAACTGGATATTACGCGCACCGTGGGCTGGTTTACGACCCAATTCCCGGTTGTGCTCGATATGAGCGTGGGGCAAGACCTTTCACAGCGCATCAAACATGTGAAAGAAGGACTACGCCGCATTCCGCAAAAGGGCATTGGCTACGGTATGTTGAGATACCTGTCCGCAGCACGTGAGCAAGAGCATTTTGTAACCGAACCTGAAATTAGCTTTAACTATTTAGGACAATTTGATCAAGATATGCAAAATCAGTCCATTGGCGTATCTCCTTACGCTAGCGGTGCAGAGCTTAGCGCCCATGCAGCTAGAACGCACACGCTGGATATGAACGGACTGATCTCGGAAGGCGAACTGCAATTGACGATCAGCTACAGCAAGCAGGAATATCGTCGTGAAACGATGGAGCAGTTAGCCGAACAGTTCAGAACCAGCTTGCAGGAAATCATTACGCATTGCGTAGGCCGCAAACAGCAAGAGCTGACGCCAAGCGATGTCATGCTTAAACATGTAACCATGGCCGAGCTGGATCAATTGGTAGAACGGACACGTGACATGGGGGAACTGGAAAATGTCTATGCGCTGACGCCGATGCAAAAAGGCATGTTGTTCCATAGTCTGATGGATGCAGCGTCAGGTGCTTATTTTGAACAAACGACCTTTGATTTGCACGGACGCTTCCAAGCGGATATTTTCCAAGATAGCTTGAATCATTTGGCACAGCGGCATGAAATATTTAGAGCTAATTTCATCAGCGGTTGGCAGGATGAGCCTGTGCAGGTTATTTTCCGCCGCAAGGATGTTGGTTTTAAATGTGAAGATTTGCGTCATCTGAATGAGCAGGAGCGTGACGCGTATGTGAAGGAATTTATTCGCAAGGACAAGGCAGCCGGGTTCGATTTGTCCCGGGATGCGTTGATGCGCGTGGCGATTTTACGAACAGGTGATGAGGATTATTATTTTGTGTGGAGCTCTCATCACATCTTGATGGATGGCTGGTGTGTGGCGTTAGTCACGGATGAGGTGTTTGAGGCTTATTTTGCAGCCGTGGAGCATAGAGAGCCGAAGCTTACCCCCGTGACTCCATACAGTCAGTATATTGAGTGGCTTGAAGCACAGGATGTAGAAGCAGCAGCTTCCTACTGGAAGGATTATTTGCTCGGCTATGATCAGCAAACTTCGATTCCGACCGGAAAAGTAGGCGTGAAGGCGGACGATGCACAATTTGAGCATATCCTGTGCGATCTGGGCAAGGATTTGACCGGACGTATGGAAATGGTGGCCAAGCAGCACCACGTGACCCCGAATACATTGCTGCAAACAGCTTGGGGCCTGCTGCTCCAAAAGTACAACGGTAGTGACGACGCTGTTTTTGGCGGTGTAGTGTCTGGTCGTCCAGCGGATATTACGGGGATCGAAAATATGGTGGGCTTGTTCATTAACACCATTCCAATACGTATCCGCAGTGGGGCTGAGGACACCTTTGCTGACATGATCAGAACGAATCAGCAGCAGGCGCTGACTTCTCAAGATTATGAAACGTATCCGCTGTATGAAATTCAAGCCTTGAGCGAGCAAAAGCAAGATCTGATCAACCACATTATCGTGTTTGAAAACTATCCGGTGGAGGAGCAGGTCGAGCAACTTGGCGAAGGTGCAGAGTCGGATTTTGAAATTCTCAATGCCGGCATGATTGAACAAACCAACTATGATTTCAATCTGGTCGTTATGCCGCAGGAAGCGATGAAAATCCGATTTGAATACAATGCGAAGTTATATGATCGTGAAGCCGTTGAACGGACTCAGGGCCATCTGATACAGCTGTTGGAGCAGGTGGTGGCGAAGCCGGACATTCGAGTGCAGGAGCTGGATGTGGTAACCGCGCAGGAGCGTGAGCAAATTCTCCGCGTATGGGGAAATACAGCCGCCGAGTATCCAAGCGGGCAAACGATCCATGGCTTGTTCGAGACACAAACGGCGCAGACACCGGAGCAGCCAGCGTTGTTCTTCGAAGGAGAGCAGCTGACCTATCGCGAGCTGAATGAACGTGCGAATCGTCTGGCGCGCACCTTGCGTAGTCAAGGCGTGACGAAGGATCGACTGGTGGGTCTGATGACCGAGCGTTCGGTAGACTTGATCGTGGGCATCTTCGGGATTTTAAAAGCCGGGGGTGCATATGTCCCCATCGATCCGACGTATCCAGAGGAGCGTATCCGCTACATGCTGGACGACTCGGGTGCGAAGCTGTTGTTAACGCAAAACCATCTGGTGGATAAAGTGGCTTTCGATGGTAACGTGCTGGTGCTGAATGGGTCACAGGGTGTGTATCACGAGGATAGTTCCAATCTGGAATCGTTGTCTGGTCCGAACGATCTGGCGTATGTCATTTATACGTCGGGTACGACGGGGCAGCCGAAGGGCGTTATGGTGGAGCATCGTAATGTCGTACGTTTGGTGAAAAATACAAACTACGCGCAATTAGATGCCGACACGCGCATTTTACAGACAGGGGCTGTTGTTTTCGACGCATCCACCTTCGAAATTTGGGGGGCGCTATTGAATGGTGGACAGCTGGTGCTAGTGAGCCAGGATGTCATATTGGACGCCCCCAAGCTTAAGGAGGCTGTACGTAGCCACGGCATTACCACGATGTTTCTGACTACACCGCTCTTTAACCAGCTGTCCCAGCAGGATCTGGCGCTGTTCGAAGGGGTACGGGAGCTGCTGGTCGGCGGTGATGTGATGTCCGTACCACATATGAACCGGGTGCTGGAGGCTCATCCATCCTTGCGGATCAGTAACATCTATGGCCCGACCGAAAATACGACCTTTTCCACAGTGCATGCGATCACTGGTATGCAATCGGAATCGGTGCCAATTGGCAGACCGATCCATAATTCGACAGCGTATGTCGTGGACCGTTCGATGCGGCTTCAGCCCGTCGGGGTATGGGGTGAGCTGATCGTCGGCGGTGACGGGGTGGCACGTGGATACCGCAACCGTCCGGACCTGACGTCCGAAAAGTTCATCGACAGCCCGTTCCGCAACGGAGAACGCTGCTATCGCACAGGCGACCTGGTACGCTTGAATGTGGACGGGACGCTGGAATATAAGGGGCGGATCGACGCACAGGTGAAAATTCGGGGTTACCGGATCGAACTGGGCGAGGTAGAAACGCAGCTGTTGAAGCTGGAAGCGGTGCAAGAAGCTGTGGTCATCGCGCGTGAAGATGAGCAAGGGCAGAAGCAGCTCTGCGCTTATGTGGTCGCCGATGGGGAAGTTGTGGCAAGTGAACTGCGCAGCGCTTTGAGCCAGAAGCTACCGGGTTACATGGTCCCTTCCTATCTGGTGCAGCTGGAGCAGATGCCGTTGACACCGAATGGTAAAATCGACCGCAAGGCACTGCCAACACCGGAAGGCAGCCTGCAAAGCGGAGCTGATTATGTTGCACCGCGGACATGGGTGGAAGTGAAGCTGGCGCAAATTTGGCAGGATGTGCTGGGTCTGGCGCAGGTCGGTGTGAAGGAAAACTTCTTTGAGATTGGCGGACACTCGCTGCGGGCGACGACGCTGGCCTCGAAAATTCACAAGGAGCTGAACAAGCCGCTTCCACTGCGCAGTATTTTTGAATCACCAACCATTGAACAATTGGCAGTCGTACTAGAACATCTCGATCAAGTAACATATGCGTCCATTCCGGTAACGGAAGAACGCAACTTCTACCCCTTATCTTCGGCGCAAAAACGACTGTATGTGCTGCATCAGTTCGACCCGAATGATGTGAACTACAACATGCCGTCGGTGCTGCAAGTGAGCGGACCGCTGGATGTGAAACGGGTAGAAGACGCGTTCCGTCAATTAATCGCCCGTCATGCGACCTTGCGTACCCGCTTTGCACTGGTGGACAGTGAGCCAATGCAACGGATTGAGGACACCGTGCCGTTTAAGGTGGAATATACAAAGGTACAGGCAGAAGATACAACCACGGATACGGACACGATGGTCAGCCAGGAAGTACAAGAACGGGTGCAGCAGTTTGTACGTCCGTTCGATCTGCAAGCCGCTCCGCTGCTGCGGGTAGGCTTGGTAGATTTGGGTGTACAAGGAACCGAGCAGGAATCGCAGCATTTGCTCATGCTCGATATGCACCATATCGTCTCGGATGGTGTGTCCATGGGAGTACTGACCGATGAATTTGTCCGCTTATACGACGGTGAAGAGCTTTCGCCATTGCGAATACAGTACAAGGATTATGCGGTATGGCAGCAAAGCAAAGCCCATCAAGAGTGGATGCAACGTCAGGAAGCCTACTGGCTCGACACCTTCCGGGGTGAACTGCCTGTGCTGGATTTACCGACGGACTTTGCCCGTCCGTCGGTACGAAGTACGGCAGGCGATACGGTGGTGTTCGGACTGGAGCGTGAAGTCAGTGAACGGCTGAAAGAACTGGCGGCAAACACAGGCTCCACGCTGTATATGGTGCTGCTGGCAGCGTACACCGCGCTCTTACACCAATACAGCGGGCAAGAAGATATTGTAGTCGGCACACCGATTGCTGGACGACCGCATGCGGATCTGGAGCCGATGATTGGGATGTTCGTCGGAACGTTGGCATTGCGGAACTATCCGACGGCAGAGCAAAGCTTCCGAAGCTACGTGGAGGATGTGAAGACGCGTGCCCTGCAAGCTTACGAGCACCAGGACTATCCGTTTGAGGAGCTGGTGGAAAAGCTGAACGTGAAACGGGATATGAGCCGCCATCCACTGTTTGATACGATGTTTACCCTGCAAACGACTGAGGAAGGAGAGCTGCAGCTGGCGAACCTGAGCTTCCGTCCATACGGCTTAGAACAAACGCCAGTCAAGTTTGATTTGACGCTGGAAGCCAGAGAGGAAGAGGCAGGCATCCAGTTCGGATTGCAGTATGCAACCGCGTTGTATCAACGGGAAACCGTGGAACGGATGACACGCCACTTTGTTCGCTTGGCTGAAGCCGTGGCGGCGAACCCGGATGCGAAGCTGGGTGAGCTGGAGTTGATTACAGTAGAAGAAACCGTGCAGATTCTGGAGGTATTTAATGACCCGAACGCACATAGTGTGCGTTGTGCTGAACACAGACAGGTGCAAGGCCGTTCGCTCAGCGAACGCTTTGAAGAGCAAGCGAAGCGAAACCCTGAGCGGATAGCAGTTGTGTCTGGGGCCACCGCGCTGACCTACACTGAGCTGAATGAGCGTGCGAACCAATTGGCTCGTGTGTTACGAGCGGAAGGGGTCGAAACAGATCAACCGGTTGGCGTATTGTTGGAACGTTCTGCGGATATTCTGGTGAGCATTCTGGGGGTACTTAAGGCCGGAGGCGCGTATGTGCCGATGGATACGATGTATCCACAGGAGCGCATCGACTACATGCTCCAAGACAGTGGGGCCAAGGTCGTGATTACAAGCAGAGTTGCCAACCTGTCGCTCAGCACAGTTCGAGCTGTAGTCTTGGATGACGAGGACGTTCAAGCTCAACTGGGAGCACAGGATGCGAGTAATCTAATCCCTGTCGCCCGCCCGCATAATCTGGCCTATATGATTTACACGTCAGGTACCACTGGCCAACCGAAAGGGGTCATGATCGAGCAGGGCAGTGTCAGCAATCTGGTAGATGCTTTATTGGAACGAGTATACAGCCGTTATGAACAGCCGCTTCATGTCGCATGGCTGTCGGCATTTGTATTTGACGCTTCAGTGAAGCAAATCTTTGCCAGCTTGCTGTTAGGCCACACCCTGCACGTGGTGTCCCGTGACGTCAGTCTGAGCGGAGAGCATTTGATCGCCTACTACCGCACGCACCGGATTGATCTGTCGGACGGCACACCTGCGCATCTGCATATTTTGAACGAAAGCGTCAATGTGACGGAAGCGCCGGAAGTGAAGCATTACCTGATCGGTGGCGAAGCATTATCCGTGCAGCTGGTAAATGTGTTCCTGCACAAGTGGCCCGGGTATCGTCCGGTCATTACCAACGTGTACGGTCCGACCGAAACCACAGTAGATGCGACTGCTTATACGATTGAAGATGTAGAGTCCCTGAACGCACTGCTGGAAAAAGGGGAGCATACGGTATCCATCGGAACGCCGATAGCGAACCAGTCCGTGTACATCTTGAACAGCCAGCAACAGCTGGTGCCGATCGGGATCGCAGGTGAGCTTTATATCGGAGGTGCAGGTGTCGGACGAGGATACCTGAACCTGCCGGAGCTGACGGCAGAGAAGTTCGTCCCAAATCCGTTCGCAGATGCGGCAGCAGCCGATCAAGCGGACAGCACTCACGCAAACCGGATGTACCGGACGGGCGATCTGGCCCGGTGGTTGCCAGACGGCAGCATTGAGTATTTGGGCCGGATCGACCACCAGGTGAAAATCCGGGGTTACCGGATCGAGCTGGGCGAGGTGGAAGCACAGCTGCTGACCGTGGATGGCATTCAGAAAGCCGTGGTCACAGCATGGGAAAACGAAGACGGACACAAGGACCTGTGTGCCTACATCATAGCTTCAGAGTCCCTGAGTTTGCCGGAGCTGCGCAATGCGCTGCAGCCGAAGCTGCCGGATTACATGATCCCGACGTATGTGGTACAACTGGATCGTTTCCCGCTGACACCGAACGGGAAAATCGACCGCAAGGCGTTGCCGGCACCGGAAGCACGTCTCGAAGGAGGCCTGGAGTACGTTGCACCGCGGACGCCGCTGGAAGCCAAACTAGCCCAAATCTGGCAGGATGTCTTGAAACTGTCCAGCGTAGGAGTCACCGACTCATTCTTTGACGTGGGTGGGCACTCCCTGCGGGCAACGACGCTGGTGGCCAAAATCCATCAGGAACTGGACAGCCGGATTACGCTGCGTGAGGTGTTCCAACACTTTACGATTGAGCAGCAAGCCCAGCTCATAGCTACGCACGGTACAGACACCTATACGGTGATCCCTGCGGCGGCGCAACAGGCGTACTACCCGGTTTCCTCGGCTCAAAAACGACTGTACATTTTGAGCCATCTGGAAGGTGGGGATCTCAGCTACAATATGCCGGGTGTATTAACCGTGGAGGGGCCGCTTCAGGCCGATCGGCTGGAAGATGCGTTCCGTCAGTTAATAGCCCGCCATGAAACGCTGCGGACTTCCTTTGAAATGGTGGAAGGCGAGGTCGTTCAGCGGGTTTACGATCAAGTGGAGTTTGCATTAGAGCACTTGCAGGCCAGGGAGTCCGAAGCCGGAGCCTATATCGAGTCCTTTGTACGCAGCTTTGATCTTCGCCAGGCACCACTGCTGCGTGTCCGTCTCATTCAAACTGAACCAGAGCGCCACCTCCTGATGTACGACATGCACCATATTATTTCAGACGGTGTATCGTCTAACAATATCGTGCAGGAGCTGGTACAACTGTACGAGGGACAGGAATTGGAGCCGCTGCAAATTCAGTACAAAGACTACGCCGTGTGGCAGCAGCAGGAGATGCAGCGTGAGTCATACCAACGCCGGGAACACTTCTGGCTGGAGCATTTAGCCGGAGAATTGCCAGTACTGGATTTGCCCATTGCTTATCCTAGACCTGCTGTTCGCAGCTTCGAGGGTGCGATGTATGAATTTACAGTGGACGCGAATGTATCCGAGCAACTGCACCGAATTGCGGCACAGACCGGAAGTACGCTGTACATGGTGCTATTAAGCGCCTACACCGTTCTGCTGTCCAAATACAGCGGTCAGGACGATTTGATCATCGGTACGCCGGTAGCAGGCCGCTTGTTGCCTGAACTGGAGCCACTGATCGGAATGTTCGTCAATACGCTAGCCATCCGGCATCAGCCGAGGGACAACCAAACGTTCCACAGCTACTTGCAGGAAGCCAGAGATCGTACGCTGCAAGCCTTCGAGCATCAGGATTATCCACTGGAAGAGTTGGTGGAAAAGCTGGATGTAGCACGGGATGCAAGCCGTAACCCATTATTCGACACTATGTTTGTACTGGAAAATATGGAGTCACAGGAAGCGAAGCTAGAGATGCTGTCCTTCAGTCCGTATGTTCAGGAGCATCGTATTTCCAAATTCGATTTGACCTTGTCCATGAGTGATGAAGACGGGGAAATCAAGGGTTCGTTTGAATATTGCACGAAGCTGTTTGGAGCTGACGCTATTGAGAGATTAACCAGAGATTTGATAGCGATCCTGTCCCAGGTTGGGATCAATCCAGATTTGCTATTAAGCGATATTCAGGTGAACTCGGACGAGCAACCGGAAGGCTTCTCGCCGGATTCCATCGACTTTGTTTTCTAAATCTGTTTTCTAAGATGCAATGATTTCACTTTGCGTGTGCAGAGGGCGGCGGCTTGTCCGACTGCCCTTGCCTGCATTGAAAAAACAGCAAAAATAATTCCATTTGAAAATTTAAGTATTATAAAATTCGTCAAGTTTAGGTTGATTATGCACATTATATATTAAGGGAAGATTATAAGATGGATTAGCTCCATTTTATGTTACGAATTGTTTTGATTATTTAAAAGATACCACTTTGAATAAGCTCAATGAACTTAACAAAAGAAGACCCGTGTTTCAATAAACGCGGGTCTTCTTTATTTAGCAATTGCTGGTTGGATTCATATGCAGTTTAAACATCAGTTTGATTAAAACATCATTTTAATTACGATAATTCCAATCATTGCTAGAATTAAACCGAATATCTCTTGACGACATAGGCAAAATAGATACTCCGTAAAGTAAAGCTTGTTTCGAGGAAAGGTCTGTGAAGCTATGAAACAAGATGGCCAGCACGCTCCATTGCTAGCCTCGGTAATGTCCTACTTGCAGATCTCGCTTGTATCTAACGACGATAAGCGAGAAGGATAATGATGCAGAATTCGACTAGCTGCACTAAAAGTAAGTGTCTCTTCCCAAAGCAAAGTAGCTAGCAGGACAACAAGCACAGGCGTTAGTCCCGAAAAAAATGCTATGATTGAAGCTCACATCTGTTGTTTCTCCAACACTCATAACGAAAAATTTTACAGCAAACGTGCTTAGTAGTCTTCTCTTCGAAAAGCTATTAGCCGAATGGGCAACAGAATGTTTCTGTAGACTGAAGATCCTTTAGTATGAATTCCAAGTGTTCTCTAGCTGATTGATTCAATGGTTGTAAGGGCAAAGGAAGACTGGGACTTGAGATCAAGCCACTTATTTCTGCTGCTGCTGAAACAACACGAAGGCTACCATATTGATGAAATAACGTCCAAATAGGTTCAAGTAGCGCCGAGAGTCGCTCCGCTTCATCAGCAAAACCGTCCTGGGCCAAACGGGTCATTTTTAGGCACGCCTTTGGAAACAAACCACCGAGAACCGAGTACCATGCTTCACAGCCTGCATTCAAGCCAGTGACTGCAAATGAATCTCCACTTACTCCTATAGTTACATGGGGAGGAATGGTCGTGCGTAGTTTTCTAATGCGTGCCTTGGCTGCTTCAGGATCAGAAGGTACTCCAGGAATCTTGATAGAACGAACGTTAGACAGCTCAGCAATCCGACCGTGCAACTCATCACTGAAATGAAAATGTGTAGTCCCCGGATTATCATATACGCAGAGCGGAATAGAGAGCGAGCTTGTCACCTGTTCATACAACGAATATACCTCTTCATTTGTTAATGCCTGGTAAGAAATAGGAGCCAACAGCACTGCGCTTGCTCCTGCTCTTTGTGCATCTTCCGCTAATCGAAGTACTTCAGAAGTACGAATCGCACTTATACTTGTCATCACGGGAATCCCCCTAGCTGAACGGACAGCAAGTCGAAGCACACGTAAACGTTCTTCTCGATTGAAATATGAATAATTTCCAGTTGAACCCAATGCACCAATTGAGTCGACACCAGCTGCAACTAATCGTTGAATTAGTGTCACAAATGCTTTTTCGTCAATACCTGTCTCGTTAACGGGGGTGAGTGGAAAAGCAGATAATCCACAGAACATAAAGCTACACTCCTTTAATAATTGACCTCCAAAATACAAACACATTATAAAAATGAATTAGACACAATTAAAGTACCAATGGAGAGACAAATAACAGTACCAATTATTCTAGAGAAACCTAATATCGAAACAAAGAGATATGAGCATCAAGCTTCAGTCTCAACTTGGATATTACATCTTTTAACAGACCAAGTTAGTTGAACAAGATAAAAAGCATTCTATATAGAATGCTTTTTATCTTTCTCATGATTTGGTGATGTATCAGAGTGTGTTAATATGCGGTCAAGTACTTTTTCAGTAAGTGGCATAAAGTAATTGAGTATTAGCCCCCCTAAACAAACGGTTAACAAAGTTCCAATGCCAATGGGTCCATTTAAAATGACTGCTATGATCAAGAATATAAGGTAGATGAATGTTCTCGAAAAAAATAGATTTGTTCTAGTAAATTCTTGTATGATCAATGTTAATCGGTCAACTGGAATTGGTGCAAAATTTGTCTGTAAATATGTTGCAGTTCCTAATCCTACAACGACTAAACCAATTCCAAAACAAACAACTTTGCTGTACCATAGTTCAGGTGTTATCAAATTGTGTAATAAAAAAAGCCACATATCAATTCCAATACCCGTTATAAATGCCGTTAACAACCCCAAAACTTCTGGTCTTTGTCTTTTTAAAAGCGAATTACAACATATCAATATTATAGCTATTATGATTTCCCAACTTCCCACAGTAAGCCCCACATTTATGGACAGTCCTACCAAAAGTGCATCAAAAGGTGAAGTCCCAAGGTCTGATTGTATAGTGAACGAAATTCCAAGGGATAATATAAAAATTCCTAATACGAAAAAAACATATCTCACTTTACTCGACCTCTTTAACATAATTTTATGTTGCAAATGCAATAAAAATAAGGTAAATTCAATATATATCATTTTTATTGCATTTGCAATAAAGTAGGTGCGAAGGAGTTAACTATGAAGGAAGTACTTCGTGAAATTGGAATGATTGCAAGGGCATTAGATTCTATAAGTAATATAGAATTTAAAGAATATGACCTTACAAAAGGGCAGTATTTGTACCTTGTGCGAATATGTGAAAACCCAGGAATCATTCAAGAAAAGTTAGCTGAGATGATAAAAGTAGATCGAACAACTGCATCTCGTGCTATAAAAAAACTTGTAATTAATGGCTTTATTGAAAAGAAAGAAGATAACCATAACCAAAAAATTAAAAAACTCTTTCCAACAGATAAAGGGAACAATGTTTATCCTTTTATAAAAAGAGAAAATGATTATTCCAATAACGTTGCATTAGAGGGGTTTTCGGAAAGAGAAGTAGAAACCATTTTCAATCTTCTTCAAAGAGTGAGAGAAAATATAGGGAAAGACTGGGAATTTGTGAAAAAAGGGAACAAAAGAAATTATTGATTTACATGAAGGAGCGATACATTAAGTGACTGTAAAAATAATAAAGTGCAGCCGTGAAGATTTACAAATACTCCAAGAAATAAGTATTGAAACATTCAACGATACTTTTAAAGATCAGAATTCACCTGAAAATATGAAAGCCTATCTGGAAAGAGCATTTAATTTTCAACAGTTGGAGGATGAATTATCTAACGTCTCTTCAGAAATCTTTTTCATCTATTTCAATGAAGAACTTGCTGGATATTTAAAGGTAAATATGAATGACGCCCAATCTGAAAAAATGGGTGATGAATCGCTCGAAATTGAGAGGATTTATATAAAAAACAAATCTCAAAAACATGGGCTTGGTAAATATCTGTTAAATAAAGCTAAGGAAATTGCGATGGAGCATAATAAAAAGAAAATCTGGCTCGGCGTATGGGAAAAAAATGAAAACGCCATTGCTTTTTATAAGAAAATGGGGTTTGTTCAAACTGGCGCACACTCTTTTTATATGGGTGATGAAGAACAAATTGATTTCATAATGACCAAAACAATGATATAAGTTTAGGATGATATAAGAATTCTTTATTATTTTATATTGTAATTTATTCACTAATGTGTATAATTTTAACTATAATTGAATTCATAAATGTTTTCTAGGGTTCCGCGATGTAATATCGGCTGGTCCGAGAGAAAACTCACAGTCGTCGTACTGTGCCACGGAGGGATAAAAGCCTGGGAGAAAAACTGCTATATGCAGTATTCTCTCAGGTTTTTTTATTGCTGCTATAAATCCATACTACATTTGCAGCATTATCAAAAAGGAGGAAGCACAAAATGAACAAGACATGGTTATCTGTTGTAGTTGCGGCATTATTCGAAGTTGGATGGGTCATCGGCCTGAAACATGCCAGCGGCTGGATAGAGTGGGGGGGCACTTTAGTTGCCATTTTAGTAAGTTTCATACTCATGATTATGGCTTCCCGTACGCTTCCGGTAGGTACGGTGTATGCAGTATTTGTCGGGTTGGGAACGGCCGGCACTGTATTAGCAGAAATTTTGTTGTTTGGTGCTGAGGTACAGGGATCTAAATTGTTGCTAATTGGGGTGCTTCTGCTCGGAGTTGTAGGGCTCAAAATACAGAGTAAAGAGAAGAAACAAGGAAAAGAGGTGGACTGACGTATGAACTGGGTATTTCTAATTTTGGCAGGCCTATTTGAGATGATGGGAGTTCTCATGATTAATAAGCTCCATAAAGACCAGAATTTCCTGTCTGCTTTTTACCTGCTTGCAGGCTTTGGATTGAGCTTCTTGTTTCTATCCCTGGCCATGGAAACACTACCAATGGGAACGGCCTATGCTGTCTGGACCGGTATTGGAGCTTCTGGCGGTGCCATATTGGGCATGATCTTTTACAGTGAACCGCGTAATACCGCGAGAATTCTGTTCATCGCGATGGTACTCGGTTCAGCAGTTGGCCTAAAGCTGGTAAGCTGAATAATGATAGAATTGGAAAAATTAAAGAAAATAGATAGAGAAGACCAGTATGCAGACAAAGTATCGATAAGAAATTTTGTCTGCATGTTTTTTTGCATTTTCTTACCCTTCTATACTCTGATCTTTAGGATCGTCGCGTTGTGTTTTCAGTTTTAGAAAATGAAGAGTCAATTGAAGTTTCAGGCGAATATCACCATCGCTTAGATCAATCTCAAAAAGCTCACGTATCCTGTTGATTCGATAGAACAAAGTATTTCTATGAATAAAAAGTGTTTTAGCAGCAATATTTGGAGTGTCCACATATTGAAGATAGGCTTCAAGGGTAGGCAGCAAACTTGTTTTGTGGGCATTGTCATAAACAATTAACTTTTGGATAACCGGATGGCAGAAGTCAGCGAGATCATTCTGTTCCGATATGATCTTTCCAATATGCTCGCAGAGATAGTCCTCATACATATACACTGGCTTGTTAGAATTAAGTTGGAAACCAATCTCGATGGCAGTTAGGCATTGCTTATAATATTTTCGCAAAAAAGTTAAATGACTAAAGCAGTCACTCAGCGAAGCAGTTAGTCCGTTTACTTGGAGAAATTCCAGAATTCGTTTGTCTTTAGCAATGATTTTACAGGATGAATCAACAAGGGAAATGAGAAATACAATACGTCCCTGATACACGATCCAACGGCTATCCGGCAGTAATTGGATCATATGCTGTGCAACCAGCTGAACTTTCCCGTCAAAAAAGCCGTTCTTCAAGTCTGTCAAGGTCCTCACTCTCAGGTAAGGTGTAAGCGTCCATTCCAGATGAGTCAGTCGCATTGCGATAATATTAGCATCATTGAGCTCGCCTGTAAGCAGTTCGGAAAGCAAAAACTATGCATCATTCCTGGATTGCAATTATAAAAGTTGTTCTTTTGCAATTCTACCGAAACCAGCTCACAAAGAAATTGTACGAGTTCAAAATCAATATCTGTAAATTTGCGATCCAGCTCCATAACACTGACCTGCGCGAATTCTATACCATGTACGTACACAAAAGCTGTTATCCAACAGTCGTTGGTCTCGGGATCACGTGAATAATAAGGAATAAGAGCCATACGGGTCAGTTCGTACAGATTGGATTTCTTCATGCTCTCAATATTACTGTCAAGAATATAGCCCAAATTTCGCTGCTGTTCGATATCAGGTCGGCTGGGGATAGGGGCTTGACACATAGCGAGTAACTTATAGCCTGCGTCGACAATGATTACCGGATTACCAAAGATGCGGGAGGCCTCGTTTGTCAAGTTCGGCCACCCTTATGGCTACAGGAATGGTTCCTTGTATCGCTGCGCGTGAGGAGATGGTAAACAATAGTCATGATGGAGTGGGTGACCGCCACGGCCGCTCGGTTTCTGCCTTTTCAGCGTCGGTACTGAACACCCGAGTAATTGTCGGATCTGTATACGGAATGGGCAACTTCAATGAGTGCCGAACAAAGGTATTTGTTGCCTTTGCGAGAGTCTTGGAGGATATTCGTTTACCACTTTCGTTCTGCCTTGGAACTAAACCTATCCATAAACAGAGATGAGTGTCGGAGGGGAAACGCGCACCAATGTCGGTCCCGACTTCGTGCAGAATTTGTTCCACGGTGCGTGTTGCGATCCCCGTGATCGTATCTAGCCTTCTTCAGCGTTCTTCGGGCGAATGCAGCCAGCTTTTCCGTATCTTCTTCACCCTCGATCAGGGCATTCATCATGTCACGGCTGCTCACCCCATGATGTCGGAGACAACGGTAGCTGGCTCCTTCCGGCACTTTTTGGTCCGGTTGTGTTCGCGGGACCGTCTCTGAATCAGGCTGCAATGGTAACGAACTAATTCGCGCAGTTCTCTTAGGTTCCGGTCTGGGATGTAACTGGGTTTCAGCAGACCGTGGCGGAGCAGATTACAAATCTATTCTGCATCTTTTACGTCCGTTTTCCTGCCGGGAACCCTTTGATGTGCTGGGCGTTAACGACGAGGAACTGAATTTCTTCAGCTTCAAGCAAATTCACGATCGGTTTCCGGAACACGCCAGTACTTTCCATGGCTACATGAGTGCTCAATGTTGCTTGATCCAGTCGATCAAATCAAGCAGGAAAACCGTGTAGGTATGAAACGTCTTAATCGCTTTCCTTCGGGAGTTACGACACATGCGGTAATGGACTTCTTGTGAACATCCAAACCGCAAGCTCGCCCGATCAGGACATCCATAACATTCACCTGTCTACGGCAATTAAAATTGAGAACTGGCGCAACAACCAGCAAAGGGTTACTCTACCCAGCGTGCTTCTATGTTTCGGTTAGAAAAGAATCATTAAGAGGCAGGCATTAGAAAAAGTTTTTAAACATATTATAGGTAATATCCGTTCAAATATGTTGGGGAGGATATCATAAAACCTATGTTACCTATGGAAGAATATTTCGGTAAGTTAGAACTCGTTTATTCATTTTATGGGGCTATGCCTACAGGCGTTAGTGTATCAGAAACCGGGCGTATCTTCATTTGCTTTCCGAAATGGGGAGATGACGTTAGATTTACGGTAGCGGAAATTGTTGAGGGTCGGTTGCAGCCTTATCCTAATTTAGAAACGAATTTGGTAAATCCTTTGAATATCACTATGTCCTTCATCAGTGTCCAAAGTGTAATTGCTGATGGAAGGGGAACCCTGTGGGTACTGGATACAGCTGCACCAAATTTTTCTGAGCCTATTAAAGGAGGGGCAAAATTAGTCGCTGTAGATTTAAAAACAAATACAATAAGAAAAGTATACACGTTTGCAGAAGATGCAATCTTGCCGACAACGTATCTGAATGATGTCCGATTTGATTTTCGTGTTGGTAAATCAGGTTACGCATATATAACGGATTCTTCTTCCAAAGGTCCAGGCGCTATTATAGTCGTAGATTTAGAAAATGGAAATGCGTTTAGACGGTTAAATGGAGCAAATTCAACTTCACCCGATCCGTATTTTTTACCGAAAGTGGAAGGTAAAATTTTGATGAATCGAAACACAGATGGTTCGACATCTCCCTTTCGATTGGCCTCTGATGGTATAGCGATTTCCCCTGATGGAAAAATTATATTTTTTTGTCCATTAACCAGTCGTCATCTATACTCGATCTCAACAGAAGCCCTAAGAGACAGAACGATACCGGATTTCAACTTACGTTATCATGTGCAGTATTGGGGAGAAAAAGGTGCGTCTGATGGATTGATAACCGATGCAAAAGGAAACGTTTACGCTGGTGACTATGAAAACGATAGTATTCGAAAGATATTTCCGAATGGAATAATGGAAACCATCGCACATGATCCGAGAATTTTATGGCCGGATACTTTTTCTATTGGTCCAGATCAATACTTATATGTTATTGTGAACCAATTACATCGGCAGGCAAGATTTCATTATGGAAAAGACCTGCGACAAAAACCTTATAGTTTACTTCGTATAAAAATTGATGAATTACCTGCTCCCACCTTTTAATAAATATTCACTTTACAAAGTTGACTTTATTTGAATAGAAAATGCATTTCATAACCAATGCATGCTGCCACACAATTAGTAGCGGCATGTATTATTAATTTCAGCAATTCCAGGGAAGCTCTACATATTCTTATGTATACTTAAATTAGAACGTTTACGTTTTTTGAGAAATTGGAAATCAAATAGCTTTAATCGGTATGCTAGCTGCTGTTATTTTTGATCTTAAGCACTACACTACATTGTAGACTATCGGTACTCTGTTAAGAGCTAACAGGCAGTTTAGTCCAACGAGTAATCCTAATTCCGAAAAAAACATTATGGATAATGGAGCTGCAAACTGGCGACGGTAACTCAACTGGTGTTAGTCTCTTTAATCCAGCTTAGGTTCTTCGATTGTAAAACTATAAATCAAATCGGTGAATCGGTGGATAGCCTTTAAGCCAATGATATGCGTAGCTTCTTGTGGAACCGCAGATAAGAGTCAAGCAGATGATTAGGCACGTCAGGAAAAATTTAAAAATCTTGATATAGTGGTATAATGATTTATTGAACAGAATTTATCGTTACCAGGAGGAAAAGTCGATGGATAGCCAACAAATTCTCATCCGAAACAACGTCAAAGTAAGGGGCTTTGGTTCCAAGACTCTTATATTCGTCCATGGCTTTGGCTGTGACCAGAACATGTGGCGCTTTGTCGCACCAGCTTTCGAAGAGAAGTACAAGCTGGTATTGTTTGACTTTGTAGGTTCGGGAAAGTCCGATATGCAGGCCTATAATCCTTATATTTATCATGATCTGAACGGGTATGCCCAGGATATCTTAGACATTTGTTCAGCGCTCGAATTGAAGAATGCCATTCTAGTGGGTCATTCCGTCGGTGCTACTATCGGTATGCTGGCCTCTATTCAAAGATCTGAATACTTTGATCGGCTTGTTCTGATTGGTCCTTCTGCACGATATTTGAACGATTTACCTGATTACATCGGCGGGTTTGAACGGGAAGATCTGATGGATTTATTGGACTTGATGGATCAAAACTTTCAAGGTTGGGCGAGCTATCTGGCTCCTGTCATTATGGGGAATACAGACCGACCGGAATTATCTCAAGATCTTGAGTTAAGTTTTTGCGCGACCGATCCTAAGGTAGCCCGTCGTTTTGCGGAAGCAACGTTTCTCTCTGATTACCGTAAGGAACTCGGCAAGGTAGTGGTGCCTTCGTTGATTTTGCAATGCTCCGATGATGTAATCGTTCCGATGGAAGCTGGAGCCTATATCCACCAGCAGATGAAGGAGAGCGAGTTCCGACTGATGGATGCAACCGGTCATTGTCCACACGTAAGCCATCCGGATGAAACCATTAGACTCATCAGCGAATATCTTGCCTCAATCGATTCAATACAGGAAAGCGAGTTGCACACATAATATGGACGAACGGTTGGATCATGCCCCCTGCGGTTATTTGTCGATGGATCAAAATCTGACAATACGCATCGTCAATGCAACGCTGTGTCGCTTGTTAGAATATGAAAAACAAGGGGTAAACGGTATCAGTTTTGAATCCCTGCTAAATCGGTCCAGCCAAATTTTCTTTCAGGTTTATTTTTTACCGTTGATTCGGCTTAATCATCACGTAGATGAGATATATTTAATGATGAAAACGGGTAGCGGCGGAACACTTCCCGTTCTTTTAAATGCTGTGATTCGAGAGCAGGGAGACGAATTGGTGTACGATTGTGTCTTAATTCCCATGCTGCGTAGGAAGGAATACGAGCAACAGATTGAAAAAGCTGAGAAAGCCTATCGGAAGGCGGAAGAGGAGCTACTAAGGATTGAGAAGCAGCTTGATAAAAAAAAGGAAGAACTTTCATCTTTACCTAATCCCAAGATATAGTTCAATGCTTCTTTGAGTAGTTATACTCTAAAAGCCCGAATCGTGGTATTATCCCCTTTTAGTAGACAAGAGAAAAAAGACATCTGTTTGAAATGACCCCTATCAAGTAAACAGTAATAAAAAAAGCAATATTTAAGCAACCTGAGTCCGATATTTATACGGTCTTAGGTTGTTTAATTTTATGCAGAGAATATTAGTTTTTATGGATAGACGTTAATTAGATAACATGTTCCACTTTTTCACCTGTCGAAAAGTGTAGCGTTTAAAACACTCTGATTTGAAAATGGTTAAAGAAATTTCAAGTCATTTCTACATGATCTAATAGGCGATAATCTCGTTGTTATAAAGGTCTTTGATGGCAGATAGGTTTTATGTCCATTAAATATTAAATAGCGTAATAAGGATTTTTCTTACGTATAACAGCTTAACTCCTCATCTCGTTCATCAAGCGTATTCTCGATCCATACTTTGACCCGTCGATAATCGTAGATTCCTTTTACCTCTTTACAGCATCCGCTATCTTCATTTTGATCTGTTCATCCTCGAGCTGCGTGGAAGAAGTAAATTGATTCGTTTTCACCACTTATGTGTGTGAGTATGAATCCTCTATATAGTACAAGAATAACAATAATTTAAATCAAAATTCATAAGGGTGAATTAAAGATTCATAAAAATGAAACGGCAATATTTTCTTTATCACACACTTAGTCTCTACCATTCTTTGCAGAAATTGATAGTTTGTTGTTATATGAAATAATTTTCACTCCAATAGAACTATTTCAATTTTTTTCCTTAATGTCGATATAATTGAGGATTCGCCAAAAAGCCTTTTCATATAGGAAGATGGGATCAACTCGCTAAACAAAAAAATAATGTACGTTGCGATTGATGGTATCAGTCAACCAGCCGATCCTTAGGGAAGGAGGTAGTGTACTAGAAAAATGGATTATGTTATGCACAAAAAAAGGGGGCTAAAACAGAGTATAAATACTTGAGATCGTGGGATTAGGTTCTTTGATAACTTCTTGTTTCCCACATAACAGACCTTATCTTGCGATAACAGACAGCAAGATATAAACATTAGGAGGATAACCAATATGAATTCATTTAAAAAAACGAAGAGCTTGATCAGCACTCTGACCGGGGCAGCGTTATTATTCTCGCTACCAATGACGGCAGGCGCAGAGAGCAGTATCAACTATTTTGCCCATGCATCCGAAGAACCGGTTACCGTGTCTGAAGCTGTGTATGAAGCAGGATCAGGCGTTCTGAACGGGGGGGTGGCCGAGTTTCAAAAATCGACGGTCACTGAGGAGCATCAGGTTAGGAAGACACTCGTTAATCCCAACGCCTCGCCTGAAGCCAAATCGTTGATGAGCTATCTGGTCGATCAATACGGCAAGAGTATACTATCCGGTCAGCAGAACAGTTCTAACATTAGCTGGATGCAGGACGCGATTGGTAAAAAGCCAGCCATTGTCGGATTCGACCTGATGGATTATTCACCGTCTCGAGTCGAGTACGGCGCTTCCTCCTCCGAGATCGAGAATGCGATCGATTGGCATAGCCAAGGCGGTATTGTCACCGTCGTATGGCATTGGAACGCGCCGAAGGGTTTAATTGACCAGCCTGGTAAAGAGTGGTACAAGGGATTCTTCGGGGATTCCACCACTTTCGACGTTGATTACGCGTTGGATCACCCGGAATCCGAGGATTATAAACTTATTTTGCGGGATATCGATGCCATTGCGGCACAGCTTCAAAAGCTAAAAGATGCGAAAATCCCCGTGCTCTTCCGGCCGTTGCATGAAGCGGAAGGAGGATGGTTCTGGTGGGGCGCGAAAGGTCCGGAGCCGTCAAAGAAACTTTACCACCTGGTGTACGACCGCTTAACGAACGTGCATGATCTGAACAATTTGATTTGGGTCTGGAACTCTAGCGCACCGGAGTGGTATCCGGGACACGATGTTGTAGACATCGTGAGTACGGACCATTATCCGTCTGCGGGCGACTATAGTCCGGTCACTGACAAGTATGATGCACTCGTCTCGCTTGTGAACAACCAGAAGCTGGTCGCATTAACCGAGAACGGCGCGATCCCGGATCCGGATTTACTCTCCAGTGACGGAACGAACTGGAGCTGGTTCACTACCTGGACGGGAGAGTTCCTGACCGATGGCGTAAACAACAGCCGGGAGCATTTGAACAAAGTGTTTAACCATCCAAACGTGATCACGCTCGATGAGCTACCGGATGTAGATCATTACGGCCAAAACAATTAACGGTGTGTCCTAAGTGCACAATGAACAACCAAGGCCTCTTTTGCGGATACGGGTTACCTGATCTCCGACAAGATCATACCGACGCAGGGCAGTTTTACCTTGACGGTAACAAATAAGAGAAGTCTTTGTGAAAGATAAAGAGGGGAATTGGACAGAAGACTCCGTTAGGATCGAGGAGTACAAGTATTTAGACTCTATGCCAATGAACCTGCAATGATTGAATGAAATTTAAAAAAACGCTTATGCTGAAGTGATGCACTGGTATTATCCCCTTTAGTAGACAAGAGAAAAAAGACATCTGGTAAGATGGATTTAATCTTGTTGAACGGAGGGGATTTTTTCATGGCCAAAAAGGGACAACCCTTTCGGCAGTCTCCTTGGAGTTAAAGATGGAGGCAGAACAACAGGTACGTGAGTATATTTCATTTTATAACCAAAGTAGATTTCAGAAAAAATTAAACAACCGTTCCCCGGCTGAATACCGAGAAGCGGTTGCTGCTTAAACATGTCTTTTTAGTCCTGTCTACTTGACAGGGGGATGACCAATTTTCAGGCTTTTTGTCATTACAATATCGAAGTACTTCTTAACAGGTATTCTTTAACTGTCGGTCTCTGGTTGATTAGTGTTCTTCTTCAGCTTACCGAAACGAATCCGGTCCACCAGATAATATAAGACTGGAGTCACTCCTGTAAATATCTTTAGAAATATACTAAACAGCCAAAAGATAATCAGCAGCGGATCCAAATTTTCCAAGAAAACCCCCGCATGAATATAACGAATCAATTCTAATGTCGGATAGGTTAGATTTGCTGTTAGTTCTGAACTAAATAACAATAAGCATCCTAGCAGGACAGCAAGTATAACCACAACAGCTGTAGCCGTAGCCCCCATTAGGGATTTCATTAACTTATCAGTCCCTACAAAATACGGAAATAGGTACACGATAAAAGCCATTTCGCTGAACAGGGCCACGACGATCATTGTACCATTCCATATTCCAGCTGGTTGCCCAGCTGTAACCAATGCAACGGCCATGTCTATATTCATTTCTTTCGAGGCGAATAGGGGGAATGCCAGAACTGAGATTAAACTTAAGAAGAACACGCCTTGAGCGCTTTGAAATAACGCAACTGGGCCTGAACGAACCCCTCGGGCTACACAAAAACCGAATAAAATTGCTATAGGCCAGTCCGGTGTCCCAGGTAAGTATATTTGTACGACAAAGTCAATAAACTGGCGCATGATAAATGCGGCTGAGAACAGATTGACAAAGATGACGATCAGAAACAGCGGATAATGGATCCTTCTGCCCAAGATGTCCTTTCCGTACTGTCCAAGAAAATGTGTAGGCCTGCGAAGACATAACCTATAAGTTAGATAAGCTATGAGAAGCCCGATTAGACTTCCGAGTAATACCGGACACCCAAGACATATATCCGGCATTTTTAACCAAGGGGCTGATGAAGAACCCGATCGTACATGAGAAAAGGAATTGAGCAAAGAACATGTACACCTGAAGCGATGTTATTTTTCCCATGGGGCCTCCTTCAATCTCCGATGAATAAGAACCTCTGTATGGGCTCAAAAATAAACGAGATAACCAGCCCAAGGGACCACCGATCCTTTAAGGCATAAGTAACTTCCATCCCGGTGAATATGACTAGCCATAAACACGCCAGAATCATGACACTACGCATAGAACGTTTATTTTTCCGTAGGTATCTCCATTCTAAAATACCTACTGCACCATAAACAACGATCATAATCATTTGTCTTCCTCCGTATCCGACAGGATTCTGTTCCACTGAGGTCTCTGCGACGTACCGAACCATTTAACAGAAATATTAACCCTAGGATCTACTCTCACCTGGTCAGCGTAACGCTTTCCCCACTCAGGCCTAAGGTCCTTCCATCTCCCGGGATATCTCCATTTAATATAATCTGCGAACTGAAAAACATCTGATTTCAATGTCTTAGATACGACCACAGCTCGGCGGATGCGGTCTTTGATTTTCTCATTTAGCAGCAGTTCAAGCTTTCGAAGCTCAGTCGGTTCAGTCACATCTATAGCTTGGCTTGCGTTCGGTGATGTTCCTCTTGCCCTTTTCCGATTACAAGTATGTCTCGTCCATTTCAACGATAGCTTCTGGCTTTAGAAGCGATTTGCTGATGTGCATCTTCCAAATCATAAAACCAGAAATTTAGTCCAGAGCAATATTCGACTCTCTCTTGGATCTACTTTTTAATGAAGCAACCTTAGCACGGTGCAATACCGAACTGAGGTTGCTTCAGTTAACTAAGACATACTGCCGTTTACTTCAGATAGGTTCCCGTTTCTCCAATTCCACCTCTGCCATTCAATACATATACCCTTGCATTTCCTTTGCCGGAGCATGTCAGGGTAATCTTGCCATCAGTAACGGTTTTGGAATCACCGGTCACTGCATCCACATAGGTTCCGTTCGGAATTCCGGTAAACGTGGCGTTTCCTGAAATCGTGACCAATGCAAAGCTGTCAATGCCTTTGGCACTGTCGGTATATCTTCTCTTAAACGCCAGATTGCCCGATACATTCTCTGTGGAATACTGGCCTTTTTGCAAGGCGGGTACAGCTCTTCTGATTAAATTAAGCTGTCTGATATGTTTCGCCAGAGGATGATTGAGCGATTCCGCAAGCGTGCCAGTAGCATTCGTGTATTTGCCGTAATCTTGTACCGTAACATTGCCTTCCATGTGATCGCCGAAATATGCCCGTCCTGTTTTGCTTAGCGGTGCGTTTGGACCTGTATCAATGGTTGCCCCTTTTTGAAACTCGATTTCGGAGCCATAGAAGATAGCGGGTATTCCGCGGAAGGTGAACATCAGATCGAGATTCTCGGCCCAAGTGTCCTGTGTGCCCGCAAATCTTTGATTTTCCGGAGCCTGGTCGGGCGCATAGTCATGCGAGTCGACATAGGTTACATTCCAGGTAGCATCATTATAGTATTGATCGCCACCTTTCATACTGAATGCTTCCTGTGCAGTCTTGAATGCCCAATGCATTGGAAAATCAATCACATCCATGCCCGATTTCATCGAATAGTCAGGCGTATGATAGGTATTTCCGTTTAAGAAAGCATTGTTCGAGGTTGGCTGTCCTGCTGTAGTAGAGTTGTCCGCCCACTCTTGTTCAACTGACGCTTTATTGGAGGCGTAGTCATTCTTTCCATCGCCCGGATACGATTTTGAGCTTTTCCAAGTATAGAATGGCGTCGAGATCGCTGGAATTCCACTGTTCCAGACATCTCTGTAACGAGTGGCTACTTCTCCAAAAATATAGAAATCCGAGCCGCCTCTTGTCTTCCAGGCAGGAATATAGTATTTATTGAAAATATACCGGCTTACATGCTTCACCGTATCGACACGGAAAGCGTCAACACCCATGTCTATATAGTGATTGTAGGTATCAATTAAATATTTGTTAACTGCAGGGTTTTCCGTGTTCAAATCCACGCAATCGCCCGCTATCTGACCGGTTTGAACAGTATAGGATTCCCAGGAGAGACTTTTTTCTGTATGGTAAATGTTATTGTTCGTCCCCTCTGACTTCATTAAGGCGAGCCTTGCCTGATACTGCTGATCGGGTGTCATGGAATCATAGTTTGGCGGCAACTTATCCGTAGTCTTCACCAAGTTGTTAGCGGTATCGGGTTTAGCTGGATCTTTCTTGAACATGGGATACAGATTCTCTTCACCGAAATTACCCGTATGATTGACGACGATGTCCTGAATAACCTTCAGCCCTTTGGCATGGGCCGCATTGATCAAATCCTGATAAGAAGCTCCTGCCGATTCATACCGTGGGTCTACTTTGGCAAAATTTAAAGCATGGTAACCATGGTAATCATAACCGCTGGCATTTTGCACAACAGGTGTAATCCAGATGGCGCTGAATCCGAGGGCTTTGATATAATCGAGCTTTTGAATCAAGCCCTTAAAGTCCCCTCTCCAAGCTGGGTCCGAATCTGGATTGCGCGCCTTTCCATCATCCCATGCGTGCACGTTATTGCTCGAATCACCGTCATAGAACCGGGAAGTAATCACGAAGTAAATAGTATCTTCCCGAAAATCCCCCTTAGTTCCAATATTATAAACAAAGCTCTGTTTGGTTTGATTACCAGCACCGTCTATAACGAGAAATTTTAATGTCGTGGTCTTGGAGATAAGAATAGACGGTCCAGTCAATCCGGCCAGCGCGTTGCCGAGGATATAGACTTTTGAGCTTGTGGTTGGTTCTGTACCATCCTCCGTATAGTATGCCTTGGTCGTTGCCGCCTTGTTATCTTTCAGGTTAAAGGATACAGTCACTGAGGAATCGGAATGCCCTGCAGGCAAATTCGCTGTGATTGTCGGAGCTTGCAGATCTGCATTTAGGTCAATCACATAAGCGAAAGAGGATGCATTTCCAGTTTGACCGATTGAATTAACACCGAAGGCCTTAATGGTCAAAGAGGAAGCAACTTGGATTGGAGAGGTATACAAGGTCGAGGATGTCGTAGGTGTCGAGCCGTCTATCGTATAGTAAATCTTATCGTCACTGTTGGTGCTGGAAAGCGTCACCGTTTGGGACGAATCATAAGTTTTGGGTACAGGAGAGGCGGAAATCGCCGGAATTTTAGGCATTTCCGGGCTGGCATCATACCATGTGTTATCTGTGTAATACCAGCCCTCTTTCACACTGCGGGACAAGTCGGCCGTCTGTTTGCCGCTACTGTCATTGAAGATGAGACTTGAGCCTGTCGCCTCGGCAATGGTGTAGCTGTACCAGTCGTTTCCATCCGGCTTCATCAGGATTCCCGGCCACGCCCCGCTTATCGGAACGGTTGTCGGATTCAGATTCCAGTAATGGATTCGAATCGCTGAATTCCAGCTTGAAGGTTTCTTAAAGTGAACCGTTAACCCAGTTTGAGTTGATTTAGGTGTTGTGGTAGGTGCATACGTTGCGGTTACGGTAGACGTGATAGAAGCGGTTGTCGATGGAAGGGCAGTTGCTGTGGAATTCGTGTAGGTGGATGTATAATCGGTGTTACTGGCCGAAGCTACGCCGGGTAAACCGAAGAAGTTGAAGCAAAGTGATAAAATAATCAACCAAGAAATAAAACTCCTAGTTTTTTTCCTTAGCAAGTTAACAACCTCCTGATAATATTTAGTAGGGGAGATAATGCAATCGGTTGCATTAAAAGTAAAAAAAAGAAAGACATTTATTTTGATAAAATGGATTCATTGATCGCCTCCTCCACGGTATATATGGAAAATAATCATTGTACGCGCTTACAAAAGAAACTATGAGAAAAGCCCATTAACACAGGGCTCTATATCAATGATTTTTTCCTTTTATGATTATATCATCCATACTTTTACTGGTCAATGCATTGCTAGGGACATATTTTTAAGGTTTTAAGAGTTTATATTTTAGTACTAAAAAGGGGATGATTCCTTCAATGTAATAGCATAGCGAGAACTTATTCTACATATTCGAAGAGTTTTTGCAAGAAGCTAGTCAGTGAATGGCTAAAAACAGTGAAAAGATGGATTTTCAGAGAAAAGCGTATGTTTAAACGAAGAATGTGGAGTGAACGGATCAAGGAGCAGATGGGGAAGCCGTTAGAAAATTATCTTTAATATAAGCATTGACAAATTGTTAAATGAATAAAACCATGTCTCTGAGTATAATTATATGCAAACGATTGCCCTTTTGAAAACGTATGCATTTTGTTTTTTTACCCTCTTTTATTTACTCCTAATCTCTCAAGAGAGGTTGGTTGTAAAATAAAATCAAGTTTAGTATGAGGAGGAAGGCAAGCCCCATCTTGAGACGTATTTGGAGTATCGTTCTCTTTGTCGCATTGTTGTTGCAAACGATTGGCTTAAATCCCGAAGCACAGGCGAATGCCGATGTTCGGCAGTTAGACGGTTCGGATGCGAAGCTATCGGCTGTCGCAAACTACGGACTCCCGGAAAGGACGAAGGATGGTCTTATTTTTCATGCGTGGAACCTTTAATACGCTGTAGCTAGATTGCAACAACGTGCAATCTTGAATTTTTTTACAAACAGGAAAAATTGAAGTTGGTTACCGTATGCTTCAGGTTGGAGATGATGGCTAGGTAACAAAACCATTATGTAATTAGAGATCATGCTCTTATGGAGCATGGTTTCTTTATTTTTCATCTGCCATCTAAATCTTAAGATGATCTTTATACCTATATGAAAACCCTAATCCTAAACTAATGGTGAAAATGTTACGGTGAACTCAGAAGTAAGCAGGATAAGAAGGATAAGGAGGATAAGGAGGTTTAGCATGTGAGATGGGCACTACCTTGTTCGTCTGTTTCATCGGCTAAGCTGTCAACTGAGTGATAGGGAAAGAGGTATGGGGATGAATGAAATTTTAACAATTGCGGGTCTGATCTCAATCGTGCTGGCAGTGCTGTATTCCGTAAAAAATATATGATTTTATCGATTTGCAGAAGGTGACACGGAAGGATATCTATGAGAACTATAATATCTATAAAGCAGCTCAGAAGTTTGCTCTCGGTACACCCGTCGATGAGATCAGAGAAATCCTGACAAACAGCTATGAGTTAGACGATAACCAGGTTGAAGAGACAATGCTTTTGGCACTTCCTCATCGGAACGATACCGATGGTGGATATCTTGCCTTTATCAAGGCTATAAATCGTGTGCTGGGACAAGAGGTTTACAGCTAAACCTCAGAAAGAAGGAAAAATATGAATCGTCAGGCCGCGTTACTGGTGTCTGCTCCCAATCTGGCCGGAGAACAATTTTATTGAAATCGATATTAAGGAAAAACAATTGCCGACAAAGGAGTTCAGCAAGTATATATATCTGAAGAACAACGGAGGGAGCCTTTTTTTGTATGCAGAAAATCTAAGTAGAATGACAGACACTGGCAAAACAAGAACAGGTAGAGCGGAAAACAGAAGAAAACACATAAAGACAAGAAAAACCTTGGAATGATGTCGCTTCTTTTTTTGGTTCGTGATGAACGGAAGGACTACAATAAGCAATTAAACACGACAAATCGGATGTATGCAAAGAGGAAGAGAGAATAAGCTCTATGAATTCCATGAAAGCGTTTGACATATTTGAATATCAATCTATAATTATGAACAGAATTGGACCTCACAGAGATGGAAGTATCCTGATTTTTTCAATATGAAACGGATTGAGATGTCACCAATTTTCAAATAGGTCGCTGCCTATGAGGAATACGATAATTGATAGAGCTGTTGTTCATAAACAGCAAGCCCCATAACCAGAGGCTTGCTGTTTCATTTACCTAAGGAGAATGGTCGGAATGACACTTAAAAAAAGAATCTTTCTATTGTTTTTTCTCAGCGCGTTTATTCCCTTTATTAGTATATTTGAAATTTCTTACTATACCATTGATTCCATTTTTGCGAATAAAATCAATGATGGAATTCGGAGCAATCTACAGCAGGTAACTTCATCACTGGAGAATTCAATTAACAACCTGAATCATGTTACTCAGCAATTGTCATATAGAGGTACATTAGGTGAGAAACTGGATGAAGTCTTGAAGCCTTCTTCCAATATATTTGAATTGATTGAGGCTAGAGATGAATTAAAGAATGAGTTAAATGTCGTAACGTTTACTAATCCGAATATAGGTCTGACCTTATACTATTTTCAGAAAGAAGGCACTACACAGTTCGCTAACTTTCCCATCAAAGATCGTTTTTCCCCCGAGTCTTTGCCTGTGTTATTCAAATCATATGGCATTGCGTACTATGGTCCCCATATCAGTATGAACCGATTTGATGATCAGCTCGTTTTATCTGCTATGCGAAAGGTACAACTGCCTCAAAGGGACGATGTATATATTTACGTCGAATCTGGCTTTCGCCTTACACAGGATATACTGGATTACAATCAATACAAAGGAGCTTTATCGCATTTGATCCTGAATGGTGAGGGCAACATTGTTTACAGTGAAATTCCAGAAGCGATGAAGGTCGGAGAGAATTTCTCCAGCATATCGAAAGGTACTGCAAAAGATGGAATATCCCGTGATTACCATTGGTTTAAGGAGGACTCCTCTCAGAATTGGAGCGTCATATCGGTAATTTCGCAGGCTAAGTATCAACAGGAGAAAAACCAGTGGCTGCTTCAAATATTACTGGTCGCTTTATTTTTTTTCGGCTTTACCGTATTTCTTGCTTGGCTTCTGTGGAAGACCGTCTACAAACCACTCGGTCTGTTCCATTCGGAAATTAACGGAATGTCTCAGAATCCACAAAAGGCAGGCAGCCAGATCCGCACTCAAATTCCCGAGTTTGACTTTCTGCTGGGGGAATTCTCAAATATGCAGCATCAAATCGGCGACCTGTTCAAGGAAGTGCAGCAGAAAGAAAAGATCCGTGCAGATTTGGAAGTGGAAAAATTGTTATATCAGATCAATCCTCACTTTCTGATGAATACGCTGGATACTGTGCACTGGCTGGCCGTTATGAACGGACAAGGGGAGATTGACAAGTTGGTGCAATCCTTGAACAAGCTGTTATATTACAATTTGGGTAAATTAGGGCAAGTATCCACGATGGAAGAGGAAATTGATGCGCTAAGACAGTACCTAATCCTGCAACAAATTCGATATGACTTTGAATTTGACGTGCGTATTTCAGCGGATGATCAAGTGCTACAAATACCTGTGCCTCGTTTTATTCTGCAACCGTTGGTTGAAAATTCACTTTATCATGGACTGAGTGACGAAGGTTTTATTCAAATTGAAGTTACACTCGCCAAAACGCTGAATATTTTAATACAGGATAATGGAGCAGGTATGACCGAGGAAGCGATTCAAAGACTTCTGAACAATCGTATAGCTGAACATAAAAAAGTAGGGATGGGCATCGGACTCAATTATGTCCACCGCATGTTGAGGGCACAGTACGGAGATCAAGCACAACTGGTGATCGAAAGTGAATTGGGTACAGGGACAAGTATACTGCTCATACTTCCTATCAAAGGAGAAGATGTCTGAGGATGATTAAGGTGTTAATTGTGGATGACGATAAATTGGTACGAAAAGGAATAAGCTCCGCGATGCCGTGGAACGAGTTCAATATGGAGGTTGTAGGAGAAGCAAGTAACGGGTTGAAAGCGCTGGATTTTCTGAAATCCCAACCGGTCGATCTGATGTTGACGGATCTCGCGATGCCGGTGATGTCAGGCATTGAACTGATGCGAGCTGCAAGGCAGCTCTATCCAGAACTACATATTGTCGTATTAACACTGCATCAAGATTTCGATTATATCCAGGAAGCGCTCAGGCTGGGAGCCATCGATTATATAGCCAAAGTTCAGCTCGAGAAGGAGCAATTCGAACACGTGCTGCATCGAATACATACCCGGATTGACGAGCTGGCGAATACAAGACGAAAGCTGCCGCTGCTAAGTGATACCAATGTCCTTTATCGCCATGTGTATGCACTTGTTTCACTGGATCGCAAGTCAGGACAGAACTGGCCGATTGAACTGACATCCAATGTAGATGAGATCCGTTGGGAGGTTGAACGGAACAGCTGGATGTGGACGGCACCCATGGACGTAGAGGATCAGCTGTTCCATAAACTGAAGGAATACCTGGATCAAGTTCCCCAAGGCGCCTTGCTGGTTCTGTCCGATGTACAAGAGCGAACATGGTCGCAAATCCAAAACTGGATTATGAATTATACAGAAACGTCCTTATTTTATGCATACAATCCTTATGATCCTGTCATTTCCGTTTCGATGAATGTGGAGGACTCATTTCCAATAGAACCGCAGGATGAAGACATGGATCGTATTAAGCAAAGTTGGTTCCTATCACCATGGACCCACAACGACAGTTACTACAACCAACTGATTGAACAGTTCAAATCACTAAGACTGCATAAAGGCCAGCTGATGGGTTTGCTATACTCTATAGTTATGGAATGGAATCACCTTTTTGCTCAGACCACGCTGGGTAGAATCTCAATGATCCATTCTTTTCAATCCTGGTACGAGGTAGAAGATTGGATCAAGCAGACCTCTGTGGGCATTCGTAAGGCAGATGAACAGACTTCGTATTCACAAGAAATTGTAGACGCCGTGAAAAAAGCGATTATGATCATGCAAAATGATTTGGACCAAGCTTTTACAGCTTCAGGTCTGTCCCAACAACTGAACATCAGCCGAAGCTATTTCAGTCAATGCTTCAAGGATTTAATGGGGAAAACCTTTAATGAGTACTCCCGATTTATACGAATAGAGAAGTCTAAAGAGTATTTATTGAATACAACCAACACGATTTTCTGGATTGCGGAGCGAGTGGGTTATACGGATGAAAAATATTTCAGCCGAATTTTTCGCGAATTGACAGGTCTGCTGCCAAGCGAATATCGACAGCTCGGCAGAGGGGATAAATAGCGTATTCTCCCAGATGAGTCAATAATCCGGGCGAAAGAAGGGAAAGCGATGATTAAGAAGATGGCTGCGTGTGTTCTTGTCGTCAGCTTAATTACAGGGACAGTATATTTCAGCAGCCCATACTTCCGGGAATCACCAATGGGATCAACGAAAACAATCTCGGACACTGCTACTGCCGATCCATTGGGGAAATATGAACATCCCGTTTCCATCCGGCTGGGATATGTGGTAGACCCAACAGGCGCGGATCTATCCGGAGGAGAAACACTTGAGAAGAATATGTGGAAAACGATGATTAAACAAAACCTTAACATTGATGTCCAGGTATTATGGCAGGTGTCGAAGGAAAATCTGGGTCAGAAAATCGATCTGGCTATCGCCAGCAATGATCTGCCGGATGCCATGATTGTAAATCAGGTGCAGCTGAACGAGATGATCAAGGCTGGAGAAATTGAAGATCTAACCGAGGCATACAATAGCAGCGCATCACCGGAAATAAAAAAAATCATCGATAGCACAAACGGATTGGCTATGGAACAAGTGACCTTCGATGGCAAGATGATGGCTGTTCCTTCTGTGACAGCGGAAGACTTCAGCATGCTCTGGATTCGACAGGATTGGCTGGATCGTCTTGGACTGAAGCCGCCGAAAACGGTCGATGATCTGGAAGCTATCGCCAAGGCCTTTGTGGAGAATGACCCGGATGGAAACAGTAAGCGGGATACGATTGGCCTTGCTTCAAGCACTGGACTGTATAACGATTTCAACAACAGTGCTTTTGCTTTTGATCTAACGCCGATCTTCGCAGCATATGGATCTTTCCCGGGATATTGGCTGAGCAAAGATGGAAAACCTGTATACGGTTCGGTTCTACCGGAAACGAAGGACGCCTTGGTAAAGCTGCGTGAAATGTACGCCAAAGGCCTTCTCGATCCAGAAATGGGCATCCGCAAAGAAGCGGAGGAAACGGTCATTAACGGTCAGGCGGGGATGTTCTTTCAAGGTTTCTATGCTGGGTACTGGCCCCTTCCGAGCGCTTGGCAGAACGAGCCGAAGGCGAACTGGCAAGCATACGCACTCCCGCTGGATGCAAACGGAGCATACCATGTGAAGGTGGATAATCCGTCAAGTTCATTCTTGGTGGTACGAAAAGGATATGCTCATCCCGAAGCGATCATTAAAATTAACAATCTGTACCTTCGTGATGAGTTCAAGTACGGTACGCGTTTTATGCTGAGCCGCAATTTCTTTGCTCCGGTAGATGAGGCACGATATGAATCGAAAGCCGCGCAGGATATTCTGATGGGAACCAAAACACCCGCCGATTTCAAGGGCAAGTCTGAATACAAATTACTGGAAAACTTGGTTTCGACGATAAAACAAACCAAATTGAAGCCTTATGATCAACATGGTATTTCCTATTGGAATAAACAGAGCGACAGCTTTATGCGGAGTTATTCGCTTCTTGTAGGCGGAAGAAATTTCTTCGATCCAAACATCCATAAAGTTCGAAGCCTTACCTATATACGAACTCCAACGATGGAGAAGGCTTGGGGTGAACTATCGAAACTGGAACATGATACATTTTTGAAAATTATTTTAGGCGCTGAACCAATCGATTCATTTGATCAATTTGTCGAGGAATGGAAGGAACAAGGGGGCGATCAAATGACTGTGGAGGTGACCGTAGCCCATAATCATCGCTGAAGACCATCATACGATAAATTCTACACGACACTTTTATAATTCCATTAATCAAGCCGACAGATTCCTGTTTCAGGAGCAGCCGGTTTTTTTGTTCTTCACTTTGATTAGTAAGTAAGGATAGACAAATGTATGTCGGTAGGTAGGATAAATGCTTACAAGCCAACTACGGCTTCATGATCCTGAATGAAACCGTATACATTTCTCTATCCAAACAGACGTTCAATCCCTATCTCGATTTGTCTTCTCCTAGTCTTATAATGAAAGCGCAAACAACAACGATAGAGAAATATTCAGAACGAAGGGGAATCGAATGTGATGAGAACTAAATGGTTCATAAAAAGAAACATGTTGACGAGACGTCTGGCCGTGCTGTCGATGTCTGCCCTGATGATTTCAACCCTTGTAGCCTGTGGGGGTTCCTTCAACCCTCCTACTGCGGAGGAAGCGGGCAAGTATGAGGCAACACCGGGAGACCCATTCAGTGCCTATAAAGACGAAATAACCGTAACGATGGGTCGTGTGACTACAGCCAACCCGAAACTGCCGGCTGGAGATACGTATGAGAACAACGCGTATACTCGGCTGGTCAAAGAAACGTTTAACGCTCAGATTAAAGACCAATTTGAAGCCAACGGAGAAGATTACAGCCGTCAGGTTTCTCTCGCCATCGCCTCTGGGGAACTGCCTGACATGATGCGTGTCGATTCCAAGGATGAACTCAAAGAACTGGTTGATAATGATCTGATTGAAGATATGACGGAAATTTACAAACAGTATGCCACAGATAACATCAAGAACATTTACGAATCTTATGAGGGCCGTGCATTAGATAATGCGACGATAGATGGACGTTTAATGGGACTTCCGGCTACTTCCCTAGATTCCGCGCCAACCATGGTCTGGGTTCGTCAGGATTGGCTGGATTTACTGGGAATCCAACTTGACGCAGACGGAGACGGGGCCATCAAGCTGGATGATGTGGAGAAAACGGCCGAGGAATTCCTGAAAAGAGATCCTGGCCAATCCGGGAAACCGGTAGGTATTCCTTTTGTGAACACCCTGAATACAAGTGACTATAATGGTTCCGCCTATACCATGCTGGGAGTTGCCTCCACCAAGGGTGCATTCCCTCAATACTGGATGAAGGGAAAGGATGGCAGCATTGTTTATGGCTCAACAACAAAGGAAACCAAGCAGATGTTAGGCGTCATGGCAGATTGGTTCAAGAGAGGCATCATCGACCCGCAATTTGGAACACGCACATTTGATGATATTACGGCACTGTACACCAACGGCCAAAGCGGTATTGCTTTTGGACCATGGCATATTCCCGACTGGGGTCTGAGCAGCGTGAAGCAGATGGATAAGAATGCGAAATTCACGGCTTACACTTTGGAGGATGCAGACGGAAAGGTAAACGTGGCACACGCCAATCCAGCCAATCAGTTTATCGTTGTGAGAAAAGGATATGAACACCCGGAACTCGCCGTTAAAATAGTAAACCTTTTCTACGATAAACTGGCAAATGATAAAAATGTGGAAACATCTATGCCAGAAGCCGCCAAGTATCAAGAGAACGGCGTAGACGGTTCTACCAGACCTTTTAATATTGAAGTCAACTCGGCTACCTCGCTGCTGGATGATTACTCTGACGTTGTTCGCGGGATTAAAGGGGAAATTAGTCTGGATCAGGTCCGGACAACCGAATCAAAGAACAATATTGAAAGTATCCAAACCTACTTGAGCGATATGGATACGGATAACATAACAGCTTGGTCGAAATATCACTCGCGTATCAACGGAGTGGGACTCATCGACAAACTGACACAGGAAAACAAATTCGTTTGGATGACACCCGCTTTCTCTGGAACTACACCAAGCATGAAACAGACATGGGCTAATCTGACCAAGATGGAGCAGGAATCTTTCATCAAAATCGTGACTGGTGCAGAATCTCTGGATTACTTTGATACTTTCGTTAGCAATTGGAAGAAACAAGGCGGTGACCAGGTGATTCAGGAAATTGAAGACGAGGCCGCATCCGATAAATAAATAATCATGAACTGCTAGAAGGGCTGCGATACGCAGCCTTTCTTTAGGAAAGGGGTCCATCCATGAAACAGGGAAATGATAAAGCAAAAGGTCGGTTGGGCACGGGTGCCATGTATCATCTGATGATGCTTCCGGGAATTTTATTTTTGCTGGTATTCAGCTATGTTCCGATGGTCGGTGTCATTACGGCGTTTCAGGATTATATACCAGCCAAGGGGATGTTTGGCTCCGAATTTGTAGGGCTGAAGCATTTTATTTATATGTTTAAGCTGCCGGACATCGCACAGGTTTTTAGTAATACGTTGGTGATTGCCATTGTCAAGATTCTATTGGGAACCATGATGGCTATCATTTTTTCCATCTTGTTAAATGAGATCCGCATCAAATTCGTTAAAAAATCCGTACAGACAATTGTTTATCTGCCACACTTTCTATCCTGGGTAGTTCTAGCATCCGTGGTTGTTAACATGTTCAGTTTGGATGGGATTGTGAATCAAATTTTGGCTTTTTTCGGTTTGGAGAATATTAATTTTCTCGGCAGCAACACCTGGTTCCAGCCGTTGATTATTGGGACAGACGTGTGGAAGGAGTTCGGTTACAGTTCCATCGTCTATTTGGCTGCAATTACTTCGATTGATCCGGGTCTGTATGAAGCGGCAGGAATGGATGGAGCCAGCTGGTGGAGAAAAGTATGGCATATCACGTTGCCAGGTATGCTGCCTATTATCCTGCTCATGGGAGTGATGAGTCTAACCAATATTTTGAGTGCCGGCTTCGATCAAATTTATAATCTGTATAATCCGGTTGTCTATGAGTCGGGAGATATTCTGGATACTTATGTATATCGGATTGGACTCGTTGGGCGACAGTATAGCTTCGGTACGGCTGTTGGCCTGTTCAAGTCAGTGATCGGTATTGTTTTGCTATTGTCCGCCAACCATTTGGCCAAGAAATACACCGACCGAAAAATATTCTAAGGAGGCAAAGCCTATGCCGTATTCTGTAAGCCTAAAAGATCGAATTAGCCGGTTTGTCATCAATGCCATCGTCATATTGCTGGCATTGATCTGCCTTCTTCCGTTATGGAATATCGTTGCGATTTCATTCAGCAGCAGCGAGGCCGTGTCAGCTAATGCTGTAGGTCTCGTACCAGTCAATTTTACAACAGCAGCGTATACGAAAATTATCGATGATGCTCAGTTCTGGCGTTCCTTTGGCATATCTGTTCTACGTGTTGTGCTCACACTTCTTCTCAACATGATTCTTATTATTTTAATGGCATACCCGCTCTCCAAGTCGAAAAGGGAATTTAGGGGCAGAAACGTTTATATGAATGTCATGATTTTTGCCATGCTGTTCAGCGGCGGGATGATCCCGAGTTATCTACTGATTAAAAACCTCGATATGCTTAATACAATTTGGTCGCTTGTTCTACCGGGAGCTGTCCCTATATTTAGTGTCATCCTTGTCATGAACTTCTTCTCTGCTGTACCTAAGGCGCTAGAAGAAGCAGCATTCATCGATGGGGCGAATCCGCTCCAGGTCCTGTTCAAAGTGTATGTTCCCGTGTCCATCCCTGCGCTGGCGACGGTAGCACTATTCAGTATCGTGGGAACGTGGAATGATTTCTTCAGCGGTTTGATCTATATGACCCAAGTCAGCAATTATCCGCTAATGACTTATATTCAGTCCCTTAACGTGAACATTGCGGAACTTCTTCAATCCGGCACCAACTCAGCACAACTCAGCAACTTGACTGAAATTTCAAACAAAAATTTAAATGCGGCCAAAATCGTAGTCGCTGTCATCCCGCTGCTGCTGATTTATCCGCTACTTCAAAAATATTTTGTGACTGGAATTGTTGTAGGATCGGTAAAAGAGTAATTGTATGCTGTTATATCCACGGAGCATTCAAGATAGTAATGTTGACTTCCTATACTCAAGGCAGTTCTTGATTTTTAGCATTATCGTACTTACTTGCCACTTCTCGAATAGGCTGTATAGACGCCAAAAGATCTGTAAAAGAGCCTAAATGGGGAAGTGATTTGATGCCATTATCCGATGAAAATGCAACAGAACCGGAAACGATTTCACTTACTGAAGACTTGATGCATGAACACGGTGTATTAAATCGAATCCTTCTCATTCGAGAGGCAGTACTATCCAACTTTTCGTTGGTAAATTCACTTCGACAAGGCGGATATATTCTCTATGCGAGGCATGCAGAAGCAACGGAGGGAATAGATCAGCCATACCTTAACTTCCAGAATTGTTCTACCCAAAGGAATCTTTCCGAAGAAGGTAGAAGACAGGCTATAATCTACGGGGAATTATTACGCAGCTTACGCATTCCCCTTGAACTTCCAATTAGCGCTGGCCCTTTTTGCAGAACCCAGGAAACGGCTGCTTTAGCTTTCGGATGGGAGAATGTTCAAGTAAATCCTTTTTGGTATCAAATTTATCGATTGAGCGGCGATTTGAACCCGATAGAACAGGAATGGATATTAAGTTCCCTCAAATCAATTTTGGAAATCCAGCCGTCCCCTGGGAGTAATACGGTCATTATCGCCCATAGTTTCCCAAAGGAGATTGGTTTAGGCGAAATTCCAGACATGGGAACTATCGTTGTAAAGCCTTATGGAGTAGGAAAAGGCTATGAAGTGGTTACACAAGTATCTTTAGAGGAGTTAAATATTAAGAACTTCTAGAGATAAAAATAGCCGGTTTTCACCACATTAAGGGTGTAAGCGATTGGCAGGGCAGTTTATGGGTAATTATTTAAACTGCTGAAGAGCCGTGGTTGAAGTAGAAGTGAATTAATCTAATAACAAAAAAGTCGAGCAGGGAGTAATTTATTTCCTATGCTCGACTTTTTTATGCCTTGCTTGAAATTCGTATGCGGGATTGACTATGTCATCGCATATACAGCACAGAATGCTGGAGACATGTTTTTCACGTTTAACCATGTTAAAATAATAGAATAATTGGAGACTTGGCATGGAGAGAAGGCAGGTTGAATCAATGAAACCAAAACTTAACGATGTTGCACAATTAGCTGGAGTTTCACCGACTACGGTTTCTCGCGTACTTAATAATCGTGGCTATATCAGTCAAGAAACGAAGGATCAAGTTCATAAAGCGATGCAGGAACTGAATTATTTACCAAATGATGTGGCTCGGTCATTATTTAGTAAACGAACAAATCTAATTGGATTAATCATTCCAACTACAAGCAACCCATTTTTCGGAGAGCTGACTTTTCATATAGAGAATATTTCTGCGTCATTAGGCTATAAGCTGTTGCTTTGTAACAGTTTGAATCAGCTGGATAAAGAAGAATCTTATGTGGATATGCTTATGCGAAATCAAGTTGACGGTATTATCGTTGGTACACACAACCGAGGTATCGTAAATTACGAACAGAAGAATATTGCCGTCATTGCGATCGATCACTTTCTATCCGATTCAATCCCAGTTGTAGGATCGGATAATTATTTGGGTGGAAAACTGGCGTCAGAACTGCTTATTGAAAAGGGGTGCAAGCATATCTTACACATCAATGGCCCTGTTGAATTGGAAACACCGGCAAGCTTGAGAAGAAAAGCATATGAAGATGTGATGGAGCAGTATGGTCGAAAGGCAATTACCTATGAAGTACATGATCCCTTCCACCAACAGAATCACGATGAACCGATTAAACGCTTGCTCGATGAACATCCTGAAGTAGATGGATTGTTTGCGAGTAATGACTTGGTGGCTGCGTCTTTTATTGCTAAAGCAAGAAGTAGAGGAAAACGTGTTCCTGAAGATATTCGCGTAATTGGATATGACGGAACAGAAACAACCCGCAATCTTCTCCCAGAGTTAACGACAATTCAGCAACCAATACAGGAGATCGCGAGATCTTCCATAGAGTTACTTATTAAAGAAATTGAAGGTGGATTCAGTGATGTCCCGCGAGAAACCTATCTACCAGTGAAACTTATTGAAGCTAGTACAGCTTAATACAATTTCCATAGTTTCAGCATTGTGATATAAGGTGGAGCTATCCTTATTAGAGTAATTGAAATCAAAGAGGAGAGCTCTTTTCCTTTTAGAAATATGTCAAGCGGTTGACATATGAAAGCGGTTGACATATAATCGATCTGTAAATACGGAAGTGCTTTCATTTACATTAAATGTTTAACTTAGAGGAGCGTTCGATATGAGAAAGTCAAAGAGCTTGTACTGGAAACTAAGTGCCTATTTCTTCTTTTTCTTCTTTACTTGGTCAGCAAGTTACTCATTGTTCTCCATCTGGCTAGGGCAAGAAATCAGTCTGAATGGTGCTGAAACAGGTGTTATCTTTACTGTAAACGCTATCTTTGCGCTATGTATGCAACCGCTTTATGGCTATATATCAGATAAAATTGGATTGAAGAAGCATATTTTATTTCTAATCAGTTCTTTACTCTTATTTGTTGGTCCTTTCTATATCTATATCTATGGGCCGTTACTTCAATACAATGTATTTCTCGGCGCCATTGTAGGTGGATTATACTTGGGTATTTCTTTTTTGGCAGGAATCGGAGCCATCGAATCTTATGTCGAGAAAGTCAGCCGAAAATATGGCTTTGAATACGGAAAATCTCGTATGTGGGGCTCGCTAGGTTGGGCAGCAGCAACATTTTTCGCTGGTCAGCTCTTCAATATCAACCCTAACATTAACTTCTGGATTGCATCCGTATCTGCTGTCATTCTGTTTATCATTATGATGACAATTAAAGTTGAAATGACAGATTCCGAGATGGAGCGAGCAGAATCTGTTAACTTTAAGCAAATCGGCTATTTGTTTGCAAATAAGCATTTATGGTTCTTCATTTTATATGTTCTTGGTGTTACCTGTGTTTACAATGTGTATGACCAGCAGTTCCCGAATTACTTTTCATCGACGTTCTCAACGGTTGCTTTAGGCAATCAAGTTTACGGTTACTTAAATTCCCTACAAGTATTCTTGGAAGCAGGCATGATGTTCTTAGCGCCTTTCATTGTCAACAAAATTGGAGCAAAAAAAGGTCTGATATTGGCAGGGTTCTTGATGGCGTTCCGGATCATGGGTTCAGGCTTAGTTATTGGACCTTATGGTATCTCAGCTATGAAATTGATTCACGCATTGGAACTGCCAATCATGCTGATCTCCGTATTTAAGTACTTGGCTGCTAATTTCGATACGCGTCTGTCTTCGATCCTATATCTGGTGGGATACCAGTTTACGAGTCAGGTAGGAGCTTCGATCTTCTCGCCAATCGCCGGTATGTCTTATGACATTAGAGGCTTTGCAAATACGTACGTGATTATGGGTGTTTTCGTATTTGCCTTTACAACAATCTCAATCTTTACCTTAAAGAAAGAACCGAAAAAGCTGAACCCCAAGCCTAACAAGCTTATTGAAACAGCATAGGAGGAAGACAGATGAACACATATAATAACAATACGAAGCAAGCTGAGGAAGCATTGAAACAGGCAGAAGCGAAAATGAACAAGCGGTACCGATTAGGTTATCATATTATGGCACCAGCAAACTGGATTAACGACCCAAATGGATTAATTCAATTTAAAGGTGAATATCACGCCTTCTATCAGCATCATCCTTATGATGAGAACTGGGGTCCAATGCATTGGGGTCACGTGAAGAGTAAAGACCTTGTACATTGGGAGCATTGTCCGATTGCATTAGTACCTGGAGATGCATGTGATCTTGATGGCTGCTTCTCAGGAAGCGCAGTAGATAATAACGGCGAACTGACATTGATCTATACTGGCCATCACTATATTGATCAACCAAACAATATCTTTTTCCAAAATCAAAATGTGGCAGTAAGCACAGATGGCATTCATTTTACAAAACTAAGGCAGAATCCCGTAATCGCTGAACCTCCGATAGATAGCTCCCAGCATTTCCGTGATCCGAAGGTATGGAAGCATGAGGATACATGGTACATGATCCTAGGTAACAGCACGAAAGAAGATCTGCCGCGTGTTATTCTATATACATCTCCTGATCTTAGAACTTGGACCTATCATGGTGTGCTTCTGCAGGGAGATAAGAATATGGGCTTCATGTGGGAGTGCCCTGATTTCTTTGAACTGAACGGTAAGCATATATTTATGTTCTCCCCACAAGGTATTGATGCGCAGGGAGATAAGTACAATAACTTGTTCCAGACGGGATATTATGTTGGCGATTATAATTATGATAGTAATGAATATAAGCATGGAGAGTTCATCGAGTTGGATAATGGTCATGACTTCTATGCGGTTCAAACTTTTCTAGATGATCAAGGTCGCCGCATTGCGATTGGTTGGATGGATATGTGGGAATCGGATATGCCGACGAAAGCAGACGGCTGGTGTGGAGCAATGACGATCCCGCGTTTAGTTACGTTGGGTGACAATAATAAAGTGCTGATGAATCCAGTAGAAGAAATGAAGTTGCTTCGTCAAAGTGAACATATTTTGTGTCAATATGGCGCCATTTCTGGAAGTTACTTTAAGGAAGTTGAAGCCGACCTGCTTGAACTTAAGGTAGTGTTCGACCTCACGAAGTCAAGTGCAGACATGGTAGGCTTGAAGTTTCGTGGAACAGGTCTAGAAGAAACAGTTATCACATATTCTATTCCGGATCAGAAACTTATGCTTAATTGTTCTAAATCAGGTAAGAAGACAGATGGAGTACGTCAAACAGCCTTCAATGCTGGGGGGCAGCTGACATTGCATGTATATCTGGATCGCTCATCCATTGAAATGTTTGCGAATGAAGGACAAGCTACGATGACAAGTCGCATCTATCCGAGTGAGAAATTGCTAGGCATAGAAATCATAACGGAGGGTGGAGAGGCACTAGTAAATGAATTGACCTATTGGAAATTGAAAGATATATGGCAAGCTGAATAACTCAATGAAAAGATTGCAGTTCAAATTTGCAAAAGAAAAGTAAGATCTTATATCGCTAAGTGTCAAATAAAGTGTGTTCATAAAAAACACCATCTTATTTCTTAAAAACAAGATGGCGTTTTTTTATGATTTTTTAAGCATATGTAAGTTGTATTATATGTATACTAAAACATTTATGTCTTAAACTTTTTTAAGCTTTATTGTCAGGAATAGTGGGGTGTCAGTTGGTTTTATAGTGTTCCTGCTTTTTCTTGTGCCTGTAATATGTCTAATTCGGTGGGCCATCGTGGAAGAAAGCTCCATCCATATACAACTGAAAATGAGTTCTGAAGCAAGGGCGTTCATGGATTAATGAGCGTCCTTTTTTCGTTCCTGGTTGCACTCTAGGCTTGGTTTAAACCAAGCTTGGATTAAGGGAGGGTTCGAGATAGGGAAGAAATCGGACCGTTTGCAGGAGGATCGGACGTGTTGCAGCTGCCGCGGCCAGACCAAGAGCTTGGTTCCTTTGCCGGAAAGAACAAGAACTTGTAAACATTTGTAGATACATTTAGTTTACAAAATAAAGAAGGACGATTAGATAAAATTAAATAAAAGTTGCCATTTTCGAGTGATTTAATATATTTTTGTGCAAATGTAAAATCAACAAGCTCATTCATCCAAAAATATTTGGAATGAAGTAAAAAAAAATTGACAAATGCACGCTATTGGATTATTTTGGTTCATAAGAGATGCATTTTTCAGGTACACTAAGCAGTTATTTGCACGCATTCCAATTTAGTTGCCAAGCTAGTTGAATCACTTCTATTAAGATCCTAAATAACCTAAAAGGAGGGTGAGTAACATTAAAGAAATACATTTATCTGGTGAGATGAGTAGCAGAAAAGGAACCAGTGAATATTTTTTATAAAAATAAATACAGTCCCAATTACACTATTAGCCGAAGGAAAATTAGATGAATGATCCCAACGGCATGGGTTACCATGAAGGAGAGTACCACCTGTTCTACCAACATACCCCTTATGATACACAGGCAAGGTAATCCTGTTTTGTTCCCAACGAAAATGCTAGACTTTCGTGATCCGAAGGTGTTTTGGTATGACGAATCGTCAATGTGGGTAATGGTTCTTGCCGTAAGAGACCATGTAAAATTTTTATACGTATTCCAATCTTAAGGCATGGTTTTTTGCAAGCGATTTCAGATCTGATATTCCGGGTATCCATCGAGGATATTTTTGAATGTTCTGAGGCATTTAAAATCCAAGTGGATGAAGATCCCAATATCACTAAGTGGATTCTGATGCTAAGTGTCGGGGATAGAAATGGTGTGAATCCAAACGATTCAGAACCACCGGCAGGCGGCCGTGACCTGGGATGGCATTCCGAACGAGGACGTACGAAAGATTTGGGTCGGCTGGATGAACAATTGGCGTTATGCTTCCACTCTTCCTTCAGAAGAATGGCGTGGTCACATGTCAATCCCCCGAGAGATACTAGCTTAGGACGTATTCGGAGGGAATTTGCTTAATCCAAACACCCATAAGTGAATTAAGTCAGCTAAGAGCTGTTCCCGTTGATTCGAAAGGCTGTGCTACATAACCTGAACGGCTATGTCAGCTCTAGTGTCATACTGGATCACATTGTTGATTATATTGTGCTGCCAGGACTCGTCCAGTTAAGCTCGAGTTGCTGACCGCTACTTTCAATTCCATTAGAAAAGAGGGTAAGGAATGAAAGATAAATCTAAATTCGCAATATGTCTTCTGATGGCAACGGGGTTAGCTCTGACTTCAATGGGCGTTTTTACATCTAATCCGGCTACGGGTTGGACTGTGTTCGCTGATCAGGAAGCAAGTAAACAGGCAAAGGAGGAGCTTTCTATTTTTGAAAACGCTATCAAATCAAACACCAATTTGACAGGCTGGCAAGTGAAAGGGAAAGGGTTATTAGAGTATACTTCAGAAGGAATCTTGCTGACTTCGCAGCCTAAAGAAAATGTAACGGCCATCTCCGAGACGGTGTCCGATGATTTTATCTATGAAGCTGATGTCAAGATCAGGGATACGAAGGCAGTCTCAACGTTGTTGTTCCGTTCTAATGAGGATGGCTTTAGCTCGTACATGCTCCAAATCATTCCAGGTACAGGTCTGATTCGGTTAAGAGATGCAAGGAATGGAGATGGGAAATTAAAGGAGGAGCGTAAAGTTTCTGTTGAAGCGGGGCAGATCTATCATCTCAAAGTGAAGGCAGTGGGTTCCTCGCTAAAAGTATATTGGGGCAATCAATATAAACCTTTGATTGATGTTCAGGACATTACGTATCGAAGCGGAAAGCTGGGACTTCATGTATGGGATGGATCCGCATTGTTTTCGAACATCGTGGTGAGCGATCTGAAAGGTAATTTGGGTACAGTGGTTGCAAGTAAGGGAAAATGGCAGCCTGATATCAGCGGCAAAAGAGGGACGATAGCACATGAGAGCAAGGCACAGCAAATCTATAACAAACAGGCGGTTGATATTGTGTATGAAGGGAATATTACCCTTCTTCCTGATTCTGTTGCGGCTCTCGCATTTCGTTCCTCCGTCGATGGAGCTGATGGATATGAAGCTACTCTTACGAAGGAAGGAGATCAGGTCCGTGTAAGTTTGACGAATACGAAAGGAACAGTAATTGCAAGTTCACTGCGTACTTATCCGAGTCAGATGGGAGCCAAACATCATGTGGAGATCAAGGCAAAGGGAAATCGAATTCAGGTCTTCCTGGACGGATACACTACGGCCGCGATTGACGTGAAAGATTCAACCTACACGAATGGAAATACCGGAATCGTCGTCAAACAGGGGACGGCTTACTTCCAGGATACTTATGTGACGGAATCGAGCCAATATTATAACGAAATATATCGTCCTCAGTATCACTACACGCCAATACGTGGTTCAGCAAGTGATCCGAATGGACTTGTCTACTTCGAAGGAGAATATCATCTCTTCCATCAGGATGGAGGCACATGGGCGCATGCTGTCAGTAAAGATTTGCTGAACTGGAAGCGGCTTCCGATTGCACTTCCGTGGAATGATCACGGACATGTCTGGTCTGGATCGGCTGTTGCGGATATGACGAATGCATCCGGTTTATTCGGGGATTCAGGAGGCAAGGGCCTTATTGCATATTATACTTCCTATAATCCGGATGGCCCGAATGGGAACCAGCGTATAGGTATGGCATACAGCAAGGACCAAGGTCGCACTTGGGAATATTCGAAGGACCGTCCGATCGTGATCGAGAACCCAGGTAAGAGCGGAGAAGACCCTGGGGGTTGGGATTTCCGCGATCCGAAAGTGATCTATGATGACGAGAATAACCGATGGGTTATGGTTGTGTCCGGAGGAGATCATATTCGTTTCTATACGTCAACGAATTTACTTGACTGGACATTGACAGATAATTGGGGATACGGGGATTACGTCCGCGGAGGTGTATGGGAATGCCCTGATTTGTTCCAGCTTCCGGTAGACGGAACGTCACAGAAGAAGTGGGTTATGATGATCAGTACGGGAGCGAATCCAAAAACTGGTGGATCAGATGCCGAGTATTTTATCGGTCATTTAACAGCTGATGGTAAATTCGTGAATGATAATCCGGCGGGTAAGGTGCTAAGAACAGATTTTGGTAAAGAATTTTACGCTTCGATGTCTTTTGCTAACATGCCTGATCATCGCAGAGTGATGATGGCGTGGATGACGAATTGGGACTATCCGTTCGCTTTCCCAACGACGAATTGGAAAGGTGAACTAACCATTCCGAGAGAAGTATCATTGGTAACGACCGAAGATGGAATTCGGATGGCACAAAGTCCAATTAAAGAATTGGAATCATTGCGTAAACCGTTGTACTCTGCTTCTAACAAAGGAGTGAGTCCTTCTTCCGGGAACCTGCTAAAAGGCATTATTTCAGGTGCTTACGAAATTGAAGCTGAAATTGAAATCCCTGAAGCCAGCACAGTGACCGAGTTCGGCTTTAACCTTCGTGAGGGTGCAAATCAGAAGACGGTTGTGGGTTATACCGCAAGCGAGAGTAAAATGTTTGTGGACCGAACTGCATCTGGAGTAACGGACTTTTCCAGCCTTTTCAATAAAAAACATGAAGCGCCGATGCAAATGGAGAATAATCGGGTCAAGATGCGTATTCTTGTGGATGAGTCTTCCGTTGAAGCCTTTGGTAACGGCGGCAAAGTCGTCTTTTCAGATGTTATATTTCCGAATCCAGCCAGTAGAGCGATGAGTTTTTACGTGAAAGGCGGGAATGTGAACGTTGTTTCCTTGAAAGTGCATCAACTTCAATCCGTCTGGAATGAGGACATTAATTCAAAAGCTCAGATAAAGATGGATACGAGGGTTCGGGAACTGGGTATAGGGGAATCGGACACACTGCAGGCAATGGTCGAGTACAGACCAGGTTTTGGCGTTCAACCGCTTAAGTGGGAGTCCAGCAATAAAGAAGTAATAGCCTTAGACGTGGTAGACAATTCACAGGCGGTTATTGAGGCGAAAAAAGAAGGGGAGTCCACGATCACCGTATCTACTCCGAATGGTAAAGCATCCGCTAGTGTGCTCGTTAAAGTCACAGGTGGTGAGTTCCGGACAAACCTGAGTGGATGGACCAAAGATCTGTCTGCTGCTTCATGGTTAGTTAGCGAGAATGGGATTCGTGGTAATTATTTCAGCGATGCGAATTATATCGCTAAAGAGAAGGCTGGGAATTTTACGTATGAAGCAGACATGATGCTTGGTGAAACAGGAGGGGCAGGTTCTATTTTGTTCAGGGCTAGCGAGGATGGGCGCAGTGGTTACTATCTGAATCTAGACCCTAACATGAAGGCGATCCGTCTGTTCTATAAAATTAATGGAGGATTTGAAGAACGGCAGGTTCTTGCGAAAGTACCGACTTTCATTCAGCCAGGTCAAACTTATAAGGTGAAAATAGAAGCGAATGGACCGCATATTGTAGTTTATGTGGATAGACAAAAAGTCATAGATGTAATGGATGGTACTTTTGCAGAAGACCACTTTGGACTTCATGTATTTGGCGGCTACGCATCTTATCAAAACGTCAATGTGAGCAACGATGAACCTGCAAACATCATCATGTCAGCCTTGTAAATGCCGCAGCACAGAAATCGATTTATACAGTAAATTACTTCTTCTATCGTTGAATAATTAGGGTCGAATATAGATAGGAGGGTTTATATGAAGAATACAGTCTTGTTATTCGTTATGGCACTAACTCTTATATGTATAGTTGGTTGCATGGGTGTTCAGCCAAAAAACAAGGACCTTGAGGGAGAGAAACCACCAAAGGTTCAAATTCAGATTGATAAACGAATGTACAAAACAAAACTCGGCACATATTGCTGGACAACATCATGTGTGGATTCAGCTGGTCCAGTTGAACTTTTAAAAGGAAAAGAACCGATTCCAGTAAAGCCTGGTGATGTTGTAAAATTCCTTATGAATTATGAGCCCCAACCGAATAAATTTCATGTCGAGCAATTCTATGAAGGAAGACTTACAGAAGTTTTATTGAAAGAAAATAGTTTTCAAGTTCCTACAGAAAAAGGGACATATTTTTATTCATACGGGGTATGGTGGATGGATGAAGATGTAGAGAACCAATCTCGTGGCGATGCGTTTTATCATTTTGCCTTAAAGGTCACCTAGAGATTAAGATAATTAACGCAATACGAATGGTCTCATAAGAATAGGTTGCCGTAATATCGGCTGCCTGTTAAGCTAACGGGCAGGATGGGTTAATAACATATCGAATTTTTTAAGAGTGGAAGGGTATACAAGATGAGCGTTGCTTAACTGAAGCATGAAGTAGAGGTAATCAAAAAGGAGATACCCAGATGGAAACAAATCAAAATATTCGTTTAGCAATCAAAGAATCTATACAGTTCCTTGAATCTACTCCCCATTTGGGGATGACTCACGGCGAGTGCAGCCGTCGAAAATGGGATGGAGCTTGGTGGCATATGGCTGCTCTTTATGAAATGGGAGAGGTGAAACTAATTCCCGAGTCTGCTATTGTCGGAGCAAAATATTTACTCGAAACTCAGGTCTGGCCGACCTTCATCATATCCGCCGATGACCATCCTACAAGTGAAAGTGATAAGATGAAGATGGATTGCTGCCATTGTGAACTTGCCGTATACTATATGATTCTAATGGCGTATGGCTGTGATTTGGACAAGGAACTGCCTTGGATTCGCGAATGGCTCTTAAAGCATCAGTTACCTGATGGCGGGCTGAACTGCGACCCTGAAGCTTATACTCATTCTAAAAAGAGCTCTATTGTTTCAACACTTCCTCCGCTTGAAGCTATCTTATGGCATACAGACCGTGAATTTACTGAACAGGAAGTCGTTTTCTTAGATGAAGGCGCACGTTATTTAATTGAGCATCGTCTTGTATGTTCTAAACAAAATAGAAGCGTCATCGATATGGAATGGCTGAAGCCTTGCTTTCCGAGGTTTTTTGAATATGATATATTACGCGGCATGTCCTTCTTGGCAGAATGGTCCCGACGTAGGAACAAAACACTGCCGGTCGGGCTGCTTATTGAAGGATTGGAACGATTGAACATCTTCAAGGAAACAGGAGGATTGCGAATCGGTAGACAAGTCTTTGATCCACGAGGCCCGTGGAGTGGGCAACCCTTTCCCTTGTTAGAAGCAGTGGCTGGCATTGGTGACGTTTCGCCTTATCTAACCAAACAGTTGGATCGAGTTATCGAACGATTGGGACCGGAGTATACCTATGCATAAAGACTTCCTTTAGAAGGGAGCTCATGGTGGAAGAGGAAGTGACCAGGATGAGGAAGGCTTAGAGGGGAAAGTTGCAAATTTCACATATGTAAAAGATTGTCTAAACACTGATTGAAACCGCAAAACGGGAAGCAAAAGAAGAGGTCTTTGTTGAGGCAACTCAATAAACTAAACCATGAGGCTGCCGTGGATTGAATGGCAGCCTTGTTACGCTAACGGGCAGGATAACGAGAAGGAAGGAATTAACTAAAATATGTCGAATACGATTGATTAAGATTATGAAAGGGGGATTTACTATGTGGTTTCACAGTTACAGAAAACCAATAAGAATCCGTCACCTCCCTCAATATTAAAAAATTGAGGAGGATTACAATGAAAATAAATGATGAATATTTGAAGGAACAATTAAAGCATGTATATTGGTTAAATGGTGGTTGTTGTGCAGGGAAGTCCACAATGACAAAGAAATTTGTTAAAGAGTTAGGATTTCAAACACTGGAAGATAACGTGATGAAGTACAGACCATTCACCAATCCAGTTGAATACCCTGCCCTACAGTATCCTCATTCGGGTTTAGATTGGGATAAATGGTTCAATAAACCCAATGATGAACATGTTCATTGGCTTTTTCAAATTGTCGAAGAGATGATGGGATTTTTTGTTACGGATTTGTTAAAAATGCCTACTGATAAACCAATCATTATAGACTTAGGAATTATGCCCGAGCGTATATTACCCTTTATTCCAAAAGAAAGAATGATTTGCCTTTATACTTCTGACGAAGAAATAGAAAGGCTATATTTCTTTAGAGAAGACCATAAGATGATTTTGGATGTTATTAATCTTACATCAAATCCAGCGGCAACAATCGCAAATGGCAATAAAAACATGATTAGGTTTTCTCATGATGTAAGAAGTGCCTGTATTCGAAATGGCATCAAAACACTGGAAAGAACACCCGAATTGAGTGTTGAAGAACAGTTTAATTTAGTTCGTGAGCATTTTGGATTATGAGATAAAAAAACAATTGTTGATTTCATTGGTAGGTAACATAATACAGGCTGCCCTTGGTTGGCAGCCTGTTGAACTAACGGGAAACAATAGTTTAATAAACGAAAGAAGGTAGCTGCCAGTGTGATTGGTTGGCTACCTTGGCAGGCGGAAAGAGTACTGAAGTATTTTGAAGAGGTGGAATATGATTCGAGGAGTAATCATCGAAGGGTTATCTACTGCAGGAAAAACGTCAGTATTTTCTGCGATAAAGAGACTACATAGTCAAACACACAATGCTGAAAAAACGATAATTGCAATAAGTGAACATTTTTCGCAAGTCTTACATTCATGCCATGGTATATTAAGGTCGATGGAAAAGGATGAACATGTTCAGCTTTTAAATCGTCATGTTGATTATATTGAGTAACAATACAACTAGATTGATTCACTTGGTCATATGAACCCAACAAACGGTGTATTTTATCTTTTAGAGAGGTTTCACGTAAATCATCGAGCAGCATTTGTAAATTCTGTAGAAATTGAGATGATGGAAGAACGTCTATTAAGGCTAAAAGCACACTGTGTACTCTTAACCTTGTCAAAAGAGGTAGTTGAGTCCAGATTTATTGAGAGTCGAAGTGAAGCTTGGAAATCATATGTGATGAAAAATCACTCCACGGTAAATGTAGAATGATTAGTTAAACAGGCTAATACGACGTCACATATAATTACGTAAAATAATAATTTGACGAATAAATGAGAATGAGATATATTGAAAATACGGAGGTACGTACATATAATGGATAAACAAATGAAAATGCACTATATGCAACGAATTGATGATAAACTATCTGATTTACCTTGGTATGTAACAGAATTTATAGATAGCAAAAAACGCAAGTTATCTCCAACAACACTTCTTAATTACTGTCATGATTACATTATTTTTTTCGATTGGCTTATTGCAGAGAATCTAACTTCATCAAATCGGAAAGAAATAACCTTAGAAACATTGGAGTTATTAACAATACGTGAAGTGGAAAACTTCTTGTCATTCCTGGATTATCAACTTGGAAACAAGAAACTTACGATAAATCGCAAATTGTCCTCTCTAAAATCGTTGTTTGATTACCTTCAGAATAAGGCTGAAACAAGCGACTTGAAGCCTTATATTCAACGAAATGTAATGGCCAAAATGGATTTGAATGCTATCAAAGAAAGCCAAGAAACCATTGCAAACCGTATTGAAGGAAAAATTCTAAGAAATGATGATTTCGAATTATTCAGGCAATTTGTAGCTTATGATTTTGGTGAAAAACATAAAGAAAACAAGCGTATTTTTACGTTTCATCAGTTTAATCGTGAGCGTGATACAGCAATCGTTTCGCTGATATTAGGTTCAGGGCTTAGATTGTCTGAGGTTGCAGGAATTAATATGGATGACTTAGATATGAATAAAGCTTTAGTTCGAGTGGTACGTAAAGGTGATAAAGAACAATACGTTTACTTTAGCAAACAGGCTTTAATGGATTTAAAAAGTTATCTGCAGATCAGAGAAACAAGATATTTACCAGATAAACAAGAAAACTATTTATTCATTGCAGCTCCTGTAGGTCGTAAAGGAAAAAGCCGTCGTCTGACACAACGATCAATTGAAAAGCTGATTGAAAAATATGCAACTGCCTTTGGGAAACCTTCTCTAACAGTGCATTCGCTCAGGCATTCATTTGCAACGCGATATCATCTTGAAAATAACGATGTCCCAAGACTAAAGAATCAATTAGGGCATTCTTCCATTCAAACAACAATGATATATACTCACTTAACAGATGAAGAGATGCGTAATGCTGTGAATAATATGGACCGATGAAACCGTGTCGCTACGCGGTTTCTCTTGAACATCTTCACAAAATCCGTATTTTGACTAAATGTCTAGCGGCGCATTCACTCATAACGAGCATTGCGATTTTCAAGATTATTTGATAAATTATACATCTCTAATTTATTTCATGATAAATAAAACTTTATAAAAGCCCCACTTCATTGATTCAACATTTTCATCATTAATTATATAAGGTAAATCTAGATCAAATGCTTTTAGATACAATACGCTCATCTCCCTCTATTCTTCCCATGGACGTGGTTGTTGATGTCTACTCATTGAATTGCCTTTTTTCCATAGACTCATAGCATTCGCTTTCTCCCAATCAAGGGCTTCCTGCCTGTTACGCATTTTTGTAAAGGTTTTACAAAAAAAGGTCACCCGCAGGGAGTCCTCTTAGATGATGCTTGCCGTCAACGTCGTTTTCAATCCAAATCCGCAGTAAAGGACCTCGAAATTTTTCAGTTTCTGAGGTCCTTTTTTACTAACTCTCAATATTCAAAATCTGACTTTAAAATTCACCGAACCCCTTGATCGGTGAAAAGCACTTTCAACTCCCTGTAACTTCATCCCACAATAAAAGTCGTCCTATCCTCCTAAAATAGCGATACACATCTAATCGGCAATCGGTAAAAGTTCTTGTCCTTGGCTCGGGACACGAACTTTTACCGATAAAATAAAAAAGCCGCTAAAATAGCGACTTCAATGACACAATGTTCTTGTCCCTCGACAAGAAGCAATATCCCGAGGTCACGATGGAGCGCATGGAAAAAACCAATCCTTCTCCTAAATGGCCTTGGTAAGATGGTGGGTACGAGGAAATTATGTTCGTCGTAACTTCAGTTGGCTTGCACCGAAGACTCCAGCATCGAACGTGACGACTTCCATCTCCAGATCGCTTGTAAACTCTGATTGGTGCAGTCCAAGCTTTAGGATCGGTTCAACTGCGCTTTTTGCTCCTGCTTTAACGTTGGTGCCTGGAAGCTTACGGCAGCTTTCAACTCGATAATCACCGGCCATAGTCGATACACCGATCAGTGCGGTCATACTCAAGCAACTCCCTTGTTTGTCCATATGATCCGGAATGAATGAGTCGGCAATGACGCAAAGAGCATGATTTTTTGTAACGCTATTGAACATCCAGTCTAATAATGTTAATGCATTAGATAGAGAAAGGCTACCCGACTGCCCGACGGAAATGGGCATAACCTCATTTAGCCCTAATTCTTGCCTCAGTTTAGCACAGCCATTAACACCAGTTTCAAAGTCCGTCTGATGACAGTAACAGAGCAAGTCAATTCCTTCGGTCCAATTCCTATTCGTTTCAATTAGATCGGTTATCCGTCCCCATGGCTTTTCTAATCCCAAAGCTGCCTCAGCATGATGAAATGTCAAATACATAGCTCGTTCACCTTCTTGGAATACCGATGAATCGCACAACCGTAATAGCCTCCAAAGCCAACGGAAATCGTCATATACAAGTCCCCTTCTTTCAAGAAACCTGAACGGATAGCGTGATCGATATTATTTAGGATATCGGTGTTATGAATATGTCCGTCCTTGGAGAGGGTTAGATTGTAGAAGCGTTCCAGGGACACCCTCAGCACTTGAGCCAGCATACTCCATACGTGTAGCCCCAGATTGGTGCAAAAGATCACGGCGATCTGAGCAATGTGAATACCGGACTCGCTTAATGCTGCTCTTACTGCCTGTCTGACCCCTAAATAAAACGTTGAGTAATATAATTGAATACGATCTGGAGCCAGATCGTATACGAGACCGTCGACTCTCATAACCGAAGCAAGTGTCTGCTGTCCTTGACGCTGCCCCTTCATATATAAAGCAGCACTCGCGCCGTCACCGAACACCATGAACGGATCGCTCCGTTCATAAGAATTCATAGCTCTGTCGGCAGTGATGAACAAGATTCCTGCACCTTGCTGACGCGGGGCCATGAAGTAGTTCGACGCCAGGCTCAACGATAAGTGCATCGTGGAACAAGAATATTCCTCCAAAGGGATAAATGGGACTGTCTCAAGGGCGAATTCATCTGCTAGGCGATCAAAAAGATTCCGTTCACCGTTTTCATTATTCGTTACACTAGCAAACATGACAGCCGCGATCTGTACATTCATTTGCAGAGCCCGGAGCAGAATTGGCCTACACACGGTAGCAATCATCTGTTCCAATTCAAGTTCCTCTTCTATGGGCACCAGCTCAAAGCCTTTGTTCAAGTATTCCGAATCGCTCATTCGAAATTCTACGCCGTCGGCCTTCACCTGCTGAATCGCTTTCGTGACATGGATACGGGACTTCGGGAGATAGACGGAATAATCGACGATCGTCACGTGGTTCTCATACATTGTGATGAGCCCGCTTTCGGAAATGCATGATCTTGTACTGGCGTTCCCCGCTTTTCATTTCATCGTACAAGGAAGTGCCTGGCACACCCATTGTTTTCCAAATCGCAGTATCCATCTGATCTTCAGTACCAAAAGCGGCTATGCGATTCTTTAGAACTTGATCACTTGAAAGCAAAACTTCCCCCGTGATATCGCGTGATATAAGCAGCTCGAAGCCCAGTTCAAGCAAATATCGTTCACCATCGTCAAACTTCCAGGTTGGCAAATCGTCCGCATAAACGAAAGTCCCGCCCGGTTTCAGCACCCGGAAGACCTCGTCATAAAAAGACTTAATCGATGGATATAGATCAGACGCTTCCATGTTGAGGACAAAATCACAGCATGACGAACCGATAGGAAGCCTCTCGGCATCCCCAACACAAAAATAGGCATTTGGGAAACGGTTGGTCAATTGGCAAAATGCAATATTGGCTTCGGTCAGATCTAAGCCAACAACGCTTCTCACACCGTAACTTCGACAGAGCTCTCGCACGCCTCCCCCCCTGCCACAGGCTACCTCCAAAATGTTCTTATCCTCGAGATATAAACCATCCAAGCACTCCTGCAGAAGCCGGATGGAGTTTCGATTGACACTTGCTGGGGCCTGATTGAACTCGGAGGCGAACCCCCAATTGATAAATGTCGAGAAACGGGAAAAGCCACTCTCGTCCAAGGACCGATTATAGTTAGTGAACATCTTCATGATATCCTTTTTGAGGACTGCAGTTTCCCCACTTTCCTGCCCTTGCAGATCAGCCAGCATAAACGGAACACCACCATCACCGAAGAAGTAACTGACCGCGCACTCCCCGCACACCAACATCTGATCCGATGTGTTTAGCTTTGACTTGCAAATAGGACATACTAAGGCAATGCCGGTTGCCGGCCAACGAAGCATATGCATGTCATTCCTCCCTCCCTCAATTAAGTTGTCAGCCTTTAGCCGCTTGCACTGTTATAATTACGTATTGCCCGACTCCAAACGAAGCGAACGATTACAAGGAGCACAATTGGTACGATAGCGCCCCATACCGCCAAAGCAGGTGTCAGCTGATTCATCACCATCATAGGCGCAAAATTCGTAATGACGAGAAAAGGCAATAAATACACGCCGATTCGTTGGATGAAACGTGAATAGATCGGCATTGGCATATTATTGGCGTCCCAAATGGAATAGAAAATTCCCGCCAGCCCTCCCGTATTAACAAGCCAGAAGGATAACAAGGCTGGGATGAACATGAGACAGTAAGTAATGATCAACGCTGTCCCCAAGTAAAACAAAAATGAGAATAAACTCCATGCCGTTACCGGGATATTTAATGCATTCCAACTGATCACAACCATCGTTCCACCCGCGATGAAATTCGGAATTGGCATCCCAAGATCGATGTATCGAAGCGAAACCAAAAACTGTAGTGAAATTGGCTTAACCATGAGTAGATCCAACGTCCCACTGCGTATATACTCGGATACCCTGACGAAATTAGGGAAAAAGAGCCCGGAATAAAGACCGGTCATAATCGTGTATGTGCCGACAAACATCAAGATACCATCAGGCGTGATCGATCCGATATGCAAGTCCGTCTCATAGACTACTACGACGTAAAGCAGCTTGGCAAACAAGTATGCGATTTCCACAGCAATCCCGAGTATGAAGTTCGTCCTGTATTCCATTTGAGCAATAAAGCAGTTCTTAATGAACAAAAAGTAAATCATTAGGTAGTTGCGAAGCGTTCCCAGCCATCCTCTCACCGGTCAGCCCCCCAATCCGAGATACTTCTTCATTCCGGCGCGCCATACAATCCGTGAAAAGGCAAGCAGCGCGATCATCCAGAAGAACTGCATCCCGATTCCTTGTACTGCCTCGTCCATTGACAATCTGCCATTAATAACATTCGCAGGAAAATGGATCGTATACTTGAATGGCAAGTAGTCTAAAATCTTATTTATGGTCTTACCAAACACCTCAATCGGAAAAACACCACCACTTAAAATGATGACAAATAAGCCGGTCATTTCAAAAAAATAGGAGATTTCAGACAATATAAATGCAACAGCCGCGAGCGTATAAGAGATAAGAAAGTTTAACAACAAAGACATGACCATTGACACCATAAAGAGTAGAATATGTGCCAAGGGAATCCGTATACCATAAGTTCCGGTCAAGTAAACGAGTGTAAACAGCAAGATACATAGCATGGCTGAAAAAAAGAAAATCTTTTGCCCCAGCATAGTAAATAGCTTCAGAGCGAAAAAACTGACCGGTTGAACCAAATATTTATTCAACCCACCATCCTTGATCTCGGTGGCCACGTTTTGACCTATATCCGTTGTCACAATTTTCGTCACGATGGCTGCCGTTATCGTGTATAAAATCATTTGGCCGTAGGTATATCCGAAAAATTCCGACGATTCCGATCTTCCATAGACCGCTGACCAAATATAATATTGGATCAGAATCGGAAAGAATGCACTGATCAAGGAAAAGAGAAAGTCAAATCGATATTCGAGTGAAGACTGAACGCCTAACTGGAACACGCGTCCGTATTTGGGAAAGGCACTCATCCGGATACCCGATCATCCCGCTGATACAAGGATACAACGACTTCCTCGATAGGAATATCTTCGATCGTAATATCTTCAATCGGGTAGTGTTCAAGCAAATCCCTGGAAGCCATGCTAATGCGCTCCTTACTTATCTCCAGCGTGGCATGAAATCCGTCCGATTGACGCACCTTCCCGTACAACTGCAGCTGTCCAGTCGCTACGTGTTGCTTAAATTTTAACTGTATGATTTTCGTGTCGTTCAAAACATCGTCGATTCGCTTCAGATCCCCGTCGAAGACGAGCCTGCCATCATTAATAATGATCGTCCGCTTGCACAGATCCTCGATGTCCTTCATGTAATGACTTGTCAAAATAATTGTTGTCCTATGTTGTTCATTGTAATACTTCAAAAACTCCCGCACCTTTTTCTGTGTAACAATATCGAGCCCGATCGTCGGCTCATCCAGGAAAAGCAGTTTCGGTTTATGAATAAGCGCCGCAAGGAGCTCCATCTTCATACGCTCACCTAGCGATAAACGCCTTACCTGAACATTCATAATGTGCTTGACGTCCAACAGTTCGATGAGTTCGTTCAGTGTTTGTTTGTAATGCCGATCGTCAACCTGATAGATATATTTGTTTAGCAAAATGGATTCCGCCGCAGGCAAGTCAACCCATAGTTGGCTCTTCTGCCCCATTACAATAGCGAACTGCTTCTTGAATTCCTTATTTCGCTCATAAGGCTTGAAGCCCAGTACAGTAAGTTCGCCGCTAGTTGGATGTAAGATGCCAGAGAGCATCTTTAGCGTCGTCGTTTTGCCTGCCCCATTAGGCCCAAGGAAAGCAACCATTTCCCCCTCTTCGATCGAAAAGGAGATATTTTTCACCGCTTTCTTCGTCAAACTTTTCCGATAAAAGAGGTTTTTAATGGAATGAAGCATTCCGACCTCTTTGGTGTAATAGGTGAAGTTTTTAGCTAACTGCACCACATGGATCGCTGTCAATTGCGCTCCTCCTTAACAATTAAATCGAACTAGAAGGTGGACGATAACGTTTACCGGCCATAATGATAAAGTAACCCGCATCGGGAACAGACCGGCATCAGTCCGCAAGCTAATACCTCTCGGTGTTTGGAAAAATTTTCCCCCTTCCAAACCTCCTTCACATCCACATCACTAATGTTGCCGACCGCCATCTCAGGAAAGAACTTGCACGGAGTGACGTTTCCGCTCGGCAATACGTCCATTCGGGTGGAGATCGCCAAGCATTCCTTCCGCTTCATCCCGGTTCTCTGCACGCCAGTGACAAAATCCTCTATCTCGTCTTGCTCCAATGCGGGCATAAATCGAACCCGGCTTCCCCATGTTTGCTCGGAGATGCGGAGAACCTCCTCCTTGAGTGCCCCCACCTTCTCGCCGGAGATATGATAAGTGAATGAATTCCAACTGCAGCTACCCTGACGGATTGGATCCAACCAGTCAAACTCTTTAATGAAGAAATTGTCCATCTCCTGAGCAGACTCAGGTGCGATATACCACGGATATACAAAGTAGACCGAATCCACGCCCATCTCCTCGAAAAACTTCATAAAATCAAACATTTTGGGAATCATGAGATCATTCATCGTCAAGCTGACGGATACTCTGCCCCTGAAAATGCCCTGCCGTTGCAACTCCAGCAGACGCTCTATGGCACTAACCACCTTTTTGTAGGTCCCTCTGCCCCTAATCGCGTCGTTCTCAGCCTCGAATCCCTCCAGACTGGCTAGTACAACAAGTCCCTCACCGATCTTAAGCAGTGAATCTAACTTTTCCTCCAGAAGAATCGCGTTTGTACAAATCGTCGTCGTCCGCTGATCGCGTTCCAGCAGATTCGCAATCTGATCGAACTTGCTATGGTACAGCGGTTCTCCGCCCCAAAGATAGACTTTCGACTTCTTCTCATGGGTAAAGGCAAGGAGCTTATCGACCAACGCGACATCGATTTCTTTACCTTGCTCCTCCTTGGACATGTCCCAGTGAAAGCCGTCCGAGTTCCACTCGTAGCAATGCTTGCAACGCAAGTTGCACCCGTTGTTCAGCTTGATCCCGATATCTTCCGGGATCTCCATCGCATAGCGACTATCGGTCGCTCGAAGCCGACTGACCCGGGACATATTCATAATTGTACGCTTCAGATCGTTAAACACACGCTCATCAAACTTTCGACTCGTTTTGGGTTGCATAATTTACACCTCCATAAGTTTTGCAACGCTCGCGGGCATGTAGTAGGTTACAATGAGCACGTTCCAATATCTCGATGTTGAATCCCTGCGTCTTCCAATCCGTAAAGGACACGCCAAATCCTTGCTTAATCCAATATTCAGCATTGGCGGTTTCGTGTCTTCCAAAGGGATCAAGAAAAACCATAGGCGTCGCAGCGGCGAACGATTCCATCAAGGAATAGCCCCCCGGCTTACTGACAATGGCTGTGCAACGGCGAATTCGTTCAAATAACAGGGGAGTAGTTCCGCTGTCTAAGTAAATGGGAGTCTCTCCATGTTGAATCTGAGCAAATGGAGGAAAACCGAATTCCCCCCGTCTATTCCTCAGCCACGGACTCCACGATGGGTCGTTCCGATAATAGCAAATGCGTGGATCAGGCTGGATATCCTCGTCAAAATAAGCCAGAACATCCAGCTCCATACCGCCTTCAAGCAGGTCTCTAACAGCCTGCGGGTAGGTCCCAATCCCCCAGCCGCCACCATGGACCACCATTCTCTCTTCTCGCTGGCGAAACGGGATCGGTGCTTCGTCCGTCATCGGAAGTTGTAATTCAAAACGCTTCTTGGTCGGTTCGTAAAACCAAATGTGGTTGTACCGCTCGCTTCGAGATCCATAGACCAAATAAGATGGCGAAAGCGTAGCATCGAGATGAAGCATGTCGACCTCGAGCCGAGTTCCAACAAACCGTTCATATTGTTCCAAAATCGGGATCCAGAACCCAGTCAACGCAATGAACGACGTCCGGCGCTCACGGGACCAATCTTCCAGCAGCAGCTGTACCTTGGTGGGATCCAGGCAATCTGAAATATCGCGAGCCAACTCCACACTCTTCCGAGCGATAGCGAAATTATCATGAAAGGCTTTACGATAAGCCGGCACTTTGTTCTTTAAGCCGTCGACATACACATTTTCGAGCACACAGACTTCGTTTGAAATGCCGGAACGCTCCAGGTAAATGCCTAGCTGTACGGCGGGCATGTACACACCTAGTGAGTTACCGGATCCAAGTATAGTGACACAAGGCTTCAAATGACTATCCATACCACTTGCCTCCCTGGACTTCAAAACGTTCCTTTAGCTTGTCGATTAAACTTTTCTGCTCCTGCACATCTCGCGCGATTACAAACAGATAAAGCCTACCCTTGATGAAACTGCCTTCGCTTAATGTCTGTGGGTAATCTGATTCCCCATAGCCAGCAAACATGCACGCCGGGGAAAGCGGAATGATGCCCTCGCCGGTATGATTAGGGTATAAAACGCCGTCATCATCCAGCTGTCGCAGCCACTGCCCGTAATCAAACCGATGGCGACTGCCTACCGTTCGGAACGTAAATGTCCCGTGCTTCCCATTTTCCAGCCGTTCGCCCAGTCGATGACTGACCAGTCCCATCGATTGACGGGCGTTGATTTCTACAATCGGCACGATTGTGCCGTCCTTTAGTATCATGGAGTCAACACAAACATGGCCGAAGTACCTGTCCTTGTATAGTGAGGAAGCAAGCTTCTCAATGACATCGAAATAACCGTTCCGTATTAGCGAATGACTGTTCTCCTCCTGCATCGCTTGTGACCCCACATAAGCAAACTGTCGATTGATGATTTGCTGCAAGCCGACGATCTGGTACGACCCGCTCTCATCAATTGAAAATTGGCAGGAAAAATCATATTCCACGTCAAGGAACGGCTCGACAAGAAACGCCGTTGAGGAACCGGCTTGCTCTTGTTTGCGCAAATAGCTTACTACACGTTCCAAAGATGATAGGTTTTTAAACAGCATATTGCCTTTTCCAGCTACGCCAAAGGGGTCTTTTAACAGGACCCCTTTCGACAACCCCATAAGCTCTCGCCCTACTGCAGCCAATTCATCCGCGCTGAACACTGGCTGGCTATAGGAGCTGCCCAGAAGTCTCTTAGCAAGATCGGCGGAATACAACTTAGAATTTACTCGTTTAACGTCTTGAAGGGTGGGCAGCTTGTTCGAATAGTTGTACCTGTCGAGAAGCTCGTGAACGTAAGGTACGACTGAAAAGGGAGTCATTTCACTAAACTGCTTCAGCCGCTCGTCGGTCTCTGGAACTTCGTACAGAGCGCGAAATAGATTTGGTTCATGGCTTGGGACATTCGCACTAAGCTGTTTAAAATGAAAGCCGATGTGCGCCAAATAATCCATGTGCGCCTCATCCATCTCAAAGCGGGTCAACAGTGTGTCCTCCGGGCCGCATAAGGAAGCCAGCAATTCATCCATAGCCATTACCACCCGCGACCGTGAAGGATCAGGAATAAAAGGCAACCTGCTACTCCCTTCTTCACGCCAATAGGTTTCCGAATCAAAGGTGCTGGCAACCAACATACTACCCGACCTCTTGATTCATGCCTTTTAGGAATGCCATGAAGGCACCGATTGAGCGCAGACAAGCCAAGTCCAGGTCCTCGTAAACGATCTCCACCCCAAAAGCATCTTCAACTCCGAGAATAAACGTTATCATCTGTAGGGAATCTAACTCGACGTCGTTAATCAGGTCGCTCTCCATTGTGAGAGTTTCACGAAGCGAGTCATCCTCGAGCACAGTTGCAATGATATTTTTTAATGTTTCAAACATAAACGACATCCTTTCAAGTTGTATTTTAGATTTTTATTTAATTCCAAAAAAAATAAATAAAGGGTATAATAGTAATATATTTCTTATCACTGTTAAAGGGAGGGCTTGAACCCTTGAATAACCACTGTCTGTTTGTCTCCGCCCATCTGGACGATGCTATTATTTCTTGCGGCGATTATATCGATTCGCTTGTTCGTGCTGGCTATCATGTGACCATAGCAACTGTTTTCACTGGTACTGGCACAGATCTATCCCTACTTGCTCGCATCCTGCACAAAAAGTTCGGGCTAAGCTCCGACGTGATGAAGGTACGGCGAGAAGAGGACATTAGTGCATGTGCTTTTCTCGATGTGGACACGATTCATCTGGACATGCCGGAATGTATCTATCGTAAAGATCGCAGCGGTGCCCCCTCATATGAAAAGCTGGACGATCTGTTCCGTAGTGACTACGAGACCGAGCTGGACGTGATTTCTGAGGCAACAAAAGTGCTTTTGACACGACTCTGTCTTACAGACTACGATCATATTTATATTCCGCTTGCAATCGGAAGACATGTGGATCACGGTATCGTGCGGGTTGCGGCCGAACAGGCTGTACGAAGTATTAGTGATCTGGAAGTCTCTGCCCGTTTGATTTACTACGAAGATCTACCGTATTTAAACTATGGTCAAGATATAAAATGGGAAATTGACCTAGCTCGGAATCTACATCCAGTCTACATTTCACTTCCCAAGTGCAGTTTGAAACAGAAGACTGCGGCCATCCTGGAATACCGCTCCCAGATCCGTCTATTATGGCACTCCCGATGGGAGATGCTTAGACAAGTGATTCAACATGCGCATTCGTGCCGTCCGCCAGAGCATCAGCCTGATCCAAACTCATATTGCTTCAGACTGCATGTGGTGAGTGTGCATGATCAAGTACCGCTTGCTATAAGTGATCCTGGTAACTTTTAATAAGATCAGCCAAGTCGCCAACGGTTAGATGACTGCCTGCCATGTTACCTACCAGTTCGTCCGGGAGCTCTAGACCGAATTCGGTTTCGAGCTCCACGACGAATGTAATCATCTGCATAGAATTCATTTGGATCCATATCTCTTTAAGTAACGTGTTAGCGTTTATACGTTGTTTATCGTAGTCCGGAATTTTTTGATGAATAAGGTTTTGGATGCGTTCCAAACAGGGTTGTTTTCTCAACGTTAGACCTCCTCCTCTACGCCCATTGGAGTTATGTTTGACACAAGGCTCAAGTTGTAGATCATAAGTTCGATAGCCTCGCGCTCACAGGCTTGAATACGCCTAATTAACACTTCCACTTTTTTGAGGTTATCTTCGTTTTTCGTCAGTGAATATTTGATAATCAAATTTCGCGCTAATAGAGCATCGTCGGCAATCGTCTGATAGCGAACCTTGAGCTGATTACTTTCCCCTAGAACACCAGTTTGATTCATGAAGTCAATTCGTTCCAACATCAAGATCTTGTGATCATAGATCATTTGAAACGGGCGATTATCTTCCTCAATTTGTCCACTGCGTATGCGGGTTATATCCAAAATCAGCTCGTCATAAACACGAATTCCCCATACACATGGATTTGTTATATAACCCAACTCTCTGTATTTGTCGGCGGGATTTTCTCCATTTAAATAGTCCTTAAGGTGCTCAATAACATAGTTTAGATTAAAGTCATAAGCTGCTCGCTCGTTGAATTGTAACAGAGAGAGACCACCCTTCCACGCATACAACCAATCTCCATCATCATCGATTCCCTCGTAGGCACGTCTCATTTGCTCAAATGTGATTTCGTTAAATGAGTATTTCCCCCCCATGAATGTAAAATCGGCGATATGAAATATATCCCTCTCCTCGTCATAACCAAAAATAAATGAGTCATGTGAGAAGAAAGATTCAATATCCAAAAACTGCGCTTGATCAAGAAGCAAATAAATATAATTATTCATGTCTATACAATCCATCAGAAAAGTACATATATCCTTGTTGAAATTTCGGACCAACTGACGACTTAAATGTTGGCGAAGCAGCCAAGGACAAAATTCAAAGGTAGGAGTACGGTAGAAGTCCACATAGGAACTTCCCTCATTTAAGGTGAGCTGGAGAGGAATGAAATGTGTCATTATCCACGGCTTTGCTTGCGGGTAATTGGCTAGGACGGCAAACGTATTTGCCTGCCACTGCCACGAGGTGATTGCCGGATACTGCATCGGTAATATCTTGGATCGCAATTAGACACCCCCTTGGGAGAGAATTTGATTTAGTGTCAATTAGCTAAGAACTACAGACTGACAGCACAGATAGAGTCAAACTTCCTGGACCACCGCAACGCTGTAGTCCTTATTCGTTTTAAGGAGTGATTGCTTCGTTAATTAGTTTGGGGCACCAAGTTCAGATCCGGGTGCCCAAAACCGGACTGTAACCATTTCGTCGAATCAAGCCATTGCTAAAGTCTAAACCGTCTCATTTTCCCAGATGCTTACCAGATCATTGATTTGAAGCGACACGACCTTTAGTTCTCCCCCAAGGGTATAGAGTTCTAGTCCTCTACTTTCCAAGTCCGGGAAAATCATGTCTGAAACGATTATTTTTCCTTTATTGCCGAAGACCTCGACACTAGACCAATCAACGTAAATGCTCAAGGTTATCCGTTCATGCTCTGGCTTCATGGGGGCTTGGTGCTTTGCAGCAAAATCAGGATGGAAATCAATTGCGTTTGACTTCGTCCCATCGACAAACAGCTCCTCATTCAAGACATCATATCCGATGGTTGTCTCCTGAGTAGAAGAGGAACGCATCTTGAACCCGAATTCCACGGCAGTACCGATTTCAAATTCCGCAATAATTCGGCCTTTGCAGTAGAAATATCAGATAAGACGTTGCTACCTGGCTTAATCGTTAAGTCTTGCAGAGACATAATCGGTCTTCTGAGTTAACTTAACTCTCTTATAGGTACTTGGATTAAGCGAATTCCTTCCGGATATGTCTTAAGCTGAATCTCTCGGGAGATTGACATGTGGCCACGCCATTCCTTTGAAGGAAGGGTAGAGGCATAACGCCAGTTGTTCATCCAGCCGACCCAGATTTTTCGTCCGTCTTCTTTCGGAATACCATCCCATGTCACGGCCGCGTAAAAGTCAGACCCGTAATCTATCATTTGATCGTATCGAATGATTCCAACGTTTCATCCCTTGTAAATATCTTACCGTCAAAGTTGCCTATAGAATACATCATGCCAGAACCGCCTGCTGGTGGTTCTGAATCGTTTGGATTCACACCATTTCTATCCCCGACACTTAGCAACAGAACCCACTTAGTGATATTGGGATCCTCATCCACTTGGATTTTAAATACCTCAGGACATTCAAATATCCCTTGATGGATACCCGGAATATCGGAAACGAAATCGCTTGCAAAAGACCATTCCTTCAGATTCGAAGACGTGTAAAAGTCGACGCGGTCTCTTACGGCAAGAACCATAACCCACATTGACGATTCTTCATACCAAAACACCTTCGGATCACGAAAGTCTAGCGTTTTCGTTGGGAACAAAACAGGGTTACCTTCATATTTTATCCAAGTTCGACCTTTATCCCTGCTGTAAGCGATGCCCTCCACCTGTGGTTTGCCGGGCTATATGTCTCCCTGTAATACAGATTTCCTGATCCTTTTCTGCTGCTAATATCATCTGATAAGTGCATTTTGTTAATGTTGCTCACGCTCCTTTGGGTTTAAATAAGATCCATATTAGAATTGATTCAACTCGTTCGGGACATATTACGTCCATCTTTCTATAGAAGCAACCAAGAAAAACTACAAGAGCACTCAAAACAACATGCCCATATTTAACAAAATAAACCACATGTGTACAAATGTCAAACTTTTTTTTTACATTCGAATTATTTTTTAAATTAAAATAAACTTTTTAGTTTACATATGCACATTTTGATAGTGTTTCATCTGAAAACGGCCGTTTTTATTTGAGTTCTCCTTATCGCATTTAATTATTCAGTAAATAAAATGTAAACCATTGAATACCCAAATGATGTTATGATTTTCAATAAACTATCCAATTTATCAAATAAAATTTAGACATTTGGATTTTTTGACTAATTCTCTGAATAATTTTTCGTTTTTGAAATGAATAAATAGGAAAAGCAGTTCCTTTTAGCTTTCTAAAGCTTTATTATCTCTTTGACATTCTCCTGGAGAACACAGGTTGTATCTCTAGATCGCTTACCACCACGTGCGAGGTCTACTAAACAATATGATCCATCATGGTGGACACTTCGCTGATTTTGGAGTTCATCGCGTCTACGGTAAGGTGATATCGTCGAAGAGGTGGCTCACTACAGTCTTAATACAAAAGGCACCAAAAACCAAATTACGGTTTCAGGTGCCTTTTGGCTTTATGCGTTTGTGCTTTGTAATGCTTTTATAGCCAGTCCCAACCCTCCGCAATGATTTAGAGGTCATTTTTTTCATTGTTAAAACTCATGATTTTTTTATCTATCAAATCCATCCATATGTATTTAGTCAAGTTATATTTACTATATATAGAATTAACATATCTTTATTGGTGATGAACTGTGACCCCATTTGTGGATCCTTTTGAAAAGGGTCCCTATTCATCAATCATCAGGAGTCATCTTTTTTAATGTCCATTGGAACCGTTCGGTATTGTAATAGGTGATGTATTCGTTGACACGAACTCGCAGCTCTTGTAGGGATAAGCAATCCTTGAACTCTAATTCATCCTTCATATGCCCGAAGAACGTCTCCATCGAAGCATTATTCCAACAGTTTCCTTTTCGTGACATCGATTGTTTAAACCCAGCTTTAGCGATAATGGAACGAACTTCAGGATGTGTGTAATGGAATCCCTGATCAGAGTGAAAGATAGCCTCCGGATGTACTTCCAAACGATTAAACAGCCGCTTCAGTGTTCGTTGAACAAGAGACAATTCAAATGAAGAGGACAGGTAGTGAGCTAAAATTTCTTTTGTTGCACCATCCTTTACACAGGACAAATAAGCCCGTTGGCCATTTCCATAATGCATATAAGTAATGTCGGTGAGCAATACCATTTCAGGCTCTCCCCGGTCAAACCGACGCTTCAGGAGGTTTGGGCAGGTGCGGTGCTCTTGCGTCGCTTTAGCCATTTTACGGTAGGGATTCGCTTGACGAATCACAGCAACGAGTCTGAATTTCCGCATCAAACGGCGAATTTTCTTATGATTCATAACGATTCCATGAAGCCGTTCTAACCTCATTTTGATGACCAGCGCGCCAGCCATCCCTCTAAGTGCATCAAAGTGCGCCTTCAGAAGTAAAAAGTCTCGTTCATCGGCAGCCTCTCGAAGCTGGCGGTGTTCTTCCGCCGCACACCAGCGATAATACCCGCTTGTACTTACCTCAGCAAGCTTACAAAGATAGCAAATCACGCGTTTCAGTCCATGTTTACGAACAACCTGATTGATGAGCTGAAAGCGCTCGGAAGACGCTAGTAATTCATTGTGTCTTTGTGCCTTTCGAGCGCTTCTAGCTTTTTTTAAGAGTTCATTCTCGGCTTCCAAAAGCTTGATACGAGCCTCGGCAAGACGGAGCTTTTCCTCAGCCGATAGCTCACGACTAACCGGTCTTTTTGAGCTTCCCTTCCCCTACGCTCTTCCAGCAGCCCAGCTTCACCTGAAGAAGCATATGTTTTCCACCAACGCTCCAGACATCTTTTTGGCGCCTCCTGTCCGATCAGTTCCAAGTAAAATCCTGTCTGTACGAAGATTTCCATGGGTGTATGCCCCGCTTGATTGGCCTGTACAGCCGCAATCTTAAAGGCAGGGGAATACGTGATATTCTCTGATACCCAAATGGATGGATTCGACTCCAGTACCTTGATCTCTTTCTCCGTAAAAACCCGTCCGATTTTCTTCATAATCTACATCCCCACAAACTTTTATAATCTGATTAAAACGCAAAGGACCCGTAAGAGGGTACTTTTTTCAAAGTGTCCATCTTACGGGTCACAGTTCATGACTTAGGAGTGGACTTTTTTTATTTTTCAATAATTCTAGCTGTTTAGCTTCGCCTGCACGTACATAGCGGTCACAAACTCATGCTGCCTGGTCAAGTGCTGAAGCTCACTGTAGGACTCTTCCCACTCGCGATGCGCTTTAACATCCCCACGGTAATACATCTCGGCAATATGCCAAGCATCTGCTGCATCGGTTTTCACTTTTCGAAGTTGTGTGCCTTTGGATCGTTTCGCTTGCAAAGGATTGATGATGTAGTGAATCCATCCGCTACGTTTCAGATATCCTGCCAAACCTCGATGGTAATGTTCGGTTGCCTCGAAGACAACGACAGGCTCCACACCACTTGCCTCTTTCAGTTTGCTAGGCACTTCCCCTAGCCGCTCGAAACCTTCTTCACCATGCTGGAGGGTCTCCATCCTTCCATATGGTTCGTTACGCTTTTTGAAGGCCTGAATAACACTACATCCTTTCGCCACATCAATTCCAACAACGGGTTGCATAAAAACCTCCCTAATTCGATTTACCGGCATTCCCACCTGGTTTCCAAACCCATAGCTTAGCTTGTGATACGAGGTCATAGCCCTCAACCAGCTCAAACATGGTCGTTGGATGGATTTTGTACAGGTTCTTTGTCCCTAAGCCGCCCTCGTTCTCCGGGCTACCACCATCGTAAAACACCCATTAAAATAGGCAAACCAGAAAATTTCTTTCTGGCTGTCCTAATAATACGAAAAGCCGATATAATAGTGACTTTAAACGGTGCAATGTTCTTGTCCCTCGACACGTTGGCAGAGATTATTCATCACTATTGTAAAATAACTGGAAACATATGCATAAAAGTTGTATATTTAATTCATATTCTTGAAATTAATTCTAAATTTTAAAGGGGGGGATTGATCGTGGTAAAGTGTTCATCCTAGCGCCAGGTAAGTAAGGATAAAATATCGCGCATCAGAAAAAGCAACAAATGGGGAGTAAAGATTATGAATGCAGAAAATTATTACGAATTTTGGTCCACTTTTCTTTATGAATAGGCTGGATGAAGGGCTTATGCTATGGGGGGTGCTCGTCCCCATCCTTCTTCTGGTAAATGTCCGTTTGATTTGGAGAAAGGCGATAAATAATTATAGCAGCGCAAGCGGCTAAAACGATGAGGAGATGTAGATATGAAAACGACTTGGCCTTTGTCCGGTATTACCCTGGTATGCACTGAATGCAAGAGTGATCTTTATGAGGCGGACAACTGTTTGATCTGCGAGACCTGCGGCCTCGAATACGCCTGGGAAGAGGGCCTCGCAAGTATGTTAATTGACCGTCCTGTAGCGGAGAAGCTTGCCGAAGGCGCGGCGCAAAAGGAAGCGATCATCGGCATGTTTGACTCTATTAACCGGTCGCTTGAGGAGAAAAGACTGTCCAGATTTTCCACCTTTATTAACTGGGGTTATGCATCCGATAACGAACTACCGGGCGGCCGTCAAGGTATTAACCACAGCAGTATCCAGCTGCTTCGCGAAATTATTGGCGGCCTGGATGTTTCAGGCAAGGATATCCTGGAAATCGGTTGTGGACGGGGAGGCAACGTGAGCGAGCTATGCAAAAACTATGGGACCGGCAGCGTGGTCGGCATTGATCTGACACCGTCCAATATTCAATTTTGCCAAAGGAATAACCGATATGAGCAGGCTTACTATTGTATTGGCGACGCGGAGCAGCTGCCTGTTAAAACGGAAAGCTGCGACATTGTGCTGAACATCGAGTCCTCGCATTTGTACCCTCATATTGAGCTGTTCTTTACGGAGACCTACCGTGTATTAAAGCCAGGTGGGACATTTTTGTATGCGGATATTATGAGCGCTTCCGACGTGCCGCGCTATGAAGAGCAGTGGCAAAGACTAGGCTTTCACACCTCGTTGATCCGGGATATTACAGGCAATGTATTACAATCGGGAGACGATGCTCTGGATACCCGCCTGCATGCGCTTGAAGGCTCCTTAGAAGGGGAAGATCGAGTATGGGAATGGCTGGAGGCACCCGGCACGCAAAATCATACCGATATGGTCGCAGGTAGAAGAGTATTCAAAATTGTCCATTTGGTGAAGATGCCTCCGGCACCGAAGGAGAGCCTAGCCATGGTTGAAGGAGGAGCAGCGGTGAGCAATGCTTGACCATTAACAGACGTTAACTGGGCGTGTCCGCAGTGCAAGCAAACGCTTGTGAAGAGGGAGTTCTCATTCGACTGTACGTCATGCGGCGAAAGCTACCTCATGACCGCTGGCTCGATTCCATGTCTGCTTGTGGAAAGTGACGCGTTAGAAACGATGGAGCATAAGGTGCAGAAGGAGGCGGTTAAAGAGCTGGCAAGCGACAACACAAGGAAGACTCGATTTATTTTCAAGATTACAGTTCCAGACTCGTTCGCCCTGTTTTATTTATAGACCGGATAAGAAACTGACTTAAGAAGAGCTATCTTGCAAAATGAAATTACAATTGTCGCTAATCCCAACGGCAGCTGACATGGCAAATTCGGTAGCGTTATCCGACAGTGGAATTCCTTTATTTATGTTGATACTTAGCATTGTATTAATATCATAGCCCTCATTTTTGTATAATTCGACGGTCGATCCGCAGCCGGCTACAATTTTTAAACAGCGGTTCTCCAATATCGGAGAACCGCTGTTTTGTCTAGACAATATTTACGGGGCCTACTTCTCCGCAGATAGGGCGCATGTCTTTTATTGCACGGTGTGCTTTTGGCCAAAACCTCTTCAGCGCTTGATAGACTTCCTTTTTGTCCTTGATAACATATGCATGAACTGCTCCTACTTCAGATGATGGTGGGCGGACATCAACGTGCTGCTGTTGTACTGGTTCACCTCGCCAGCCAATCCCGAGAAACCCCAGATCTTTGTTCATGTATAGTTCTCTAATCGGCCCCATTGCTTTGGAAACAGGTAACCACTTATTTATCGCCCACAGACGATTTACTCGCATGCCAATAATAAATACGATAGACTCCCCATCGATCTCGGCCTTATATCTTCCCTTCTGAATTCCTCACTTCACTTCTCCTTTTCACCCAACATGGTTCTCTGTTCAATAAACTTGATGTTGCTGGCAATGTGATAGACTTCGTTCTTCGTCAGGTCTTCTTTGTTGAGGTGACCCGCAGGATCGAAAGCCTGTACGTTGGTCCACATGAAATCCAATGTCTGTAATTTTCAAGATCTCTTCCTCTGGGATTAAACGAAATATAAAATTCTTTTTCGGATGAGATTGATTTTTGTATTCAGCGATGATGCAACAATCTGAATCATGGATTACTAGATTTCACATTAAAAGTAGCGAATTTCCTTGTGTTTTTCATTACAAAAATTGACATTTCATATGAAAATAAGTAATATAATTAGAAACATTTATACAGTAATAGGGCCTTTCTCATCCCCCTCTTTTTAAATTCCTGATCCTACCTAATTTAAGGAGTGAAATGCTATGTGCGCACGAACGCTAAAAGCGAATACAAGGAATGTAATCGGTAACTATTGCAAATGGATCACAGTTGGTATGATTTTAACTTTCACGGGATGCCCGCTTGCATCCGCCGCTCCCTCACCCTCATCCCCTAGTAAAACTAGTGACCCCGCCTCTTCCCTAGTTACATTTCAATTGCAAGAGGCTACGATTGCTCAAATGCAGGAAGCGATGAAGTCAGGGGCACTGTCAAGTGTCGAGCTCACTGCTCTGTACCTTAACCGGGTATATGCCTATGATTCTAGTGGCATTCGACTGAATTCTATCCCTATTCTGAACCCCGACGTACTAAAAGAAGCTGCTCAAGCTGATCAACTAAGGGCACAAGGTATTAAGACTGGTCCTCTGCAAGGCATCCCCTACACGGTTAAAGACAGCTACAAGGTTAAGGAACTCACTGTCGCTTCTGGATCTCCGGCTTTCAAAAACCTGATGGCAAAGGACGATGCCTTTACAGTAGAAAAGATACGCAAATCCGGTGGGGTGCTCATTGGTAAAACCAATATGCCGCCAATGGCAGCAGGGGGAATGCAAAGAGGCGTTTATGGCCGTGCTGAAAGTCCGTACAACCCAGATTATTTGGCTGCAGCCTGGTACTCTGGCTCCTCTAACGGATCTGGCGTATCAACAGCCGCCAACCTCGCTGCCTTCGGTATGGGGGAAGAAACGGTATCCTCTGGAAGATCACCAGCATCTAACAATGGTTTAATTGCCTACACCCCATCGCGGGGCCTAATCTCCATTCGGGGGAATTGGCCGCTCTTCCCTATACGTGATGTCGTTGTCCCACATACGAGGACTGTCGAGGACATGCTCCGCTTGCTTGACGTGATCGTTGTAGAAGATAAGATCACCAAGGGCGATTTCTGGCGAGAGCAGAAAGCCGTTCGGCTCCCTTCTGTCAACAGTGTCCGTCCCAAATCCTATTTAGAGCTGCGAGACATTCAAGCTTTGAAAGGCAAACGCATTGGCGTTCCGAAAATTTATATCGGTAAGGACCATGAAACCACAACTCCGATCAAATTCAGACCTTCGATACAGGCATTATGGGAAAAAGCTGTTAAGGATTTAACTGCTCTTGGAGCTGAGGTTGTGGAAGTTGACTTCCCCTTGCAGGCGAATAGCGAGAAGGACCGGCCAACAGCGAAAACACCTGAAGAGCGTGGTTTGATGCCGGCAAAGTGGGCTGAAAAGGAATTCGGGTTGCTTAATCCTTATGCAGCTGAGGAATTCCTTAAAAGTGTGGGCGATCCAAATTTCCCGTCATGGGCAAATATCGACCCTGCAACCGTCTTCCCGAATCCGCCCGGTTCGGTAGATGCCAAACGTGGCAGAGACCTTGGCCACTATGACGTATTCATTGAAACCATAAAGAAAGGCGTCACCCCTTACGAACAAATTCCTCAGTTTCAGGAAGGTCTGAGGGGGCTTGAAAATGTACGAAAGATTGATTTTGAAGATTGGATGAAGCAAAACAACCTTGATTTTATTGCATTCCCGGCAAATTCGAATATCGGCAAAGCTGACTCCGATGTGAATGAAACGTCCTACGAGGAGGCTTGGGAGAATGGCAACTATTTCTCCAATACGAATTTCATTCTACGCGAGTACGGGATCCCAAGTGTGTCTGTGAGTATGGGCGCTATGAAGGATACCGGTATGCCCGTTAATCTGACGATGGCAGGTGCCGCATACAGCGATAATGACCTGCTTCGTTACGCTTATTCCTATGAGCAGGCGACCAAAAACCGTCCTATTGCAGCACGTACGCCAGCGCTTGAGGATGAAACCTTTTCCTATAACCCGCAAACCACTCTCCCACCCTTTAAACGCAAGGAAACAGGAACCCCTGTACTTAAGTTGAATGCTTCGATCACGGATGATGTTCTCGCTTTGGAAGGTTCAGTCACAGATCAAAGTGATATCGCGCAGCTTAAAGTTTATGTCAATGGCATTCGTGTCGTTATTACAGAAGATAAAGCCAATTGGTCAGCAACGCTTCCAACTACTAAATACAAACAGGATGGTGCCTCCCAAGCTGATACGCTGCATATTCTCGTGCTGGCCAAGGATATTTACGGAAATACCTCTGCTCAAGTCAAGTCTGTCACTTTACCCCAACGATAAAGGACATCATAGAACTGACTATAATTGTGGGTTCCCTGACCGTAAGATTATCATTAGTTGGTTGAAAAAGGCTTGTTCAGAAGCGAATATGCGGGTTCGACTCTGAGGGCACACTTGGGTATTTAACACCTGATACTGTCGAGGAAAAGGACTTGTACCTATTGCCGTAAAGGAAAAGAGATTTAGATTATCGGGTCAGCTATGTATAAATCATCATTTTGTGTCATGGATAAAAGGACGAACAGGGTAACCGCCCTTTTATCCATGACAGGATGCATTTAATACTGTCCATTATGACAGAGGCTATTACTTAGCGCATTCAGCCATTACAATATTTCGATATACCCTTCTGTTCCATGCACACGAATTCGTTGCCCATCTTTTATCAGTTTGGTAGCATTCTCCACTCCGACAACTGCGGGTAAGCCATATTCACGTGCGATAACGGCTCCATGAGTCATCAGTCCACCAACTTCGGTGACTAGGCCTTTTATGGATACAAACAATGGTGTCCAGCTGGGGTCAGTAAAGGCGGTGACTAATATATCTCCATCTTCCAGATCAGCATCTTCCATGTTTAAGATGACACGTGCTCGTCCCTCTATAACTCCGGTAGAAACAGGCAGACCTACAAGCGCTTCGGCTGGGAGATTTTCTCGATTGTACTCACCCGCAATGATTTCACCATCAGACGTGATTACACGCGGGGGAGTTAGTTTTTCATATAATTTATAGTCGTCTTTTCGTTTACGGATGATCTGATAATCCAGTTTATTTGTGCGTACGACTTCGTGAAGTTCTTCAAAAGTGAGATCGTATATATCTTCTTTCTCGTGAATAACACCAGCTTGTACGAGTTGTTCGGCTTCTTTTAGTAAAGCCTGCTTATAAACGAAGTAGCGATTAACCATGCCGTATTTGGGATATTCACGATAACCGATGAAATTCCTGATCAGGTCGATCATTCGTTTTGTTTCTTTGGCTTTTTGTTCCCATCCGGTAATTGCTTCAATCGATCTAATAACTCTTGTTCTTTTTTCAAAGCCTCCTGTCGCCCCTGCTCAAATTTCCAATAGCCAGCATTAGGCTCAAAGTTTTTGATATTACTGAGAATCATGGGGACAAGTATAATTGGTTTTTCACTCCAACGAGTTCTCGAAATATCGATTTCACCGGCACATCGCATTCCGTATTTGTTGAGATAAGCATAGATAGCGTCTTGAGTTTCCTGTCCACCATCCAACTTAACCAGTTCATCCAAAAAATTATCATCTTTTACATGTTGTAAATAATCAATTACCTCTGGATAAGGACGAATCGTATCTGCGACATCCAATAGCGCCAGACCCATTTCCGAAGTAATGTTGTTTGGTACAGATTGAGAAAGCGTATCTGCTGCGTTTTTTTCACCTAACCACTCGTACATTTTTTCATTGATCCATGACGAAGCATTCATAGCAGTCATAAAAACCTTTGAACTTTGTGGGTCAAATAAGATCTTCTTTAATTCTTGGAGATCTTCCAGAATAAAATCAAATAAATCTGCTCCTGATTTCGTTTGGATGTTTTGTTTTAATTTTTCTATCGATGTTTGACTGTTCTTAATCAAATCAGAAACGATTGTCGGATCGTTTTCGATTTGTGCTTGAAAACCTGCAGACGACCTACCTTTACTGCTATTACCGGGACTCCGTTCTGTTCTATCATCTGGTAACGATTTTATAAAATCTCGCTCTATTAGGGTCATAAATGCGTCTTTTATGAGCGGATCAGATTGTCCCAGGGTATTTAAGAAAGTTTCTCTGCTGACAGGTGAAGCCAGCATATGTGTAACATCAACAAACAACCTTCCACCGGCTATACGCATGGGTGCAGGAGTTATTAACAGGTAAAAAGACAATCCCAATGGTTTTATCGGGTCAGTCATCATTTGTTGATGACCGACAGATACATAAACGTGATTTTCCTGATCATTTGCTTCAGGGATCGGGTATAAAGTCGTGATTGGACGACTCTGGACTATATAAAAAGTATCATTGGCCAAACACCATTCGATATCTTGTGGGCAACCAAAATGAGCCTCGATATGTCTTCCGATACGTGCCAGTTGCAAAATTTGTTGTTCAGTAAGGGTTTGAGTCTTTTGCTGATCAGGCTCGATCTGCTTTGTCTCTGTTCCGCCTTCTTTTCGTCCATAGATAGCCAATTTTTTGGTTCCTATCATCTTATCGACGATTGCCTCTTCCTGTACTTTATAACAATCGGCAGAGACCAAGCCAGAGACCAATGCTTCTCCAAGTCCAAAACTAGCATCGATCGATAGCAGCTTCCGGTTGGATGTAATCGGATCAGCGGTAAATAAAATTCCTGAAGCCTGCGGGAAAACCATCCTTTGAACAATAACGGATAAATAGACTTGACTGTGGTCAAATCCATTTTGCATACGATAGATAACCGCGCGATCCGTAAATAGGGAAGCCCAACATTTGCTGATATGCTGCAAGATTGCTTCTTTGCCGATGATATTTAAATAGGTGTCTTGTTGACCAGCAAAAGAGGCATGTGGCAAATCTTCAGCAGTCGCACTGGAACGCACTGCGTAAGCATGTTCTTCTCCAAACCGGGAGAGATAGTGAGTAACTGCTTCCACAACATCGGCAGGAACTTCTACTTCCATAATGATTTGTCGAATCTGCCTGCTGATTTCACCAATTTGAGCACGATCTTCTGCTTTTAGCCTTGTTAGTCGATCCAACAATGCATAATACGTTTCTTTTTGTTCGATGGCTTTTTGATACCCCACTGTTGTAACACAAAATCCTTCTGGTACATGTATTCCTTCAATTTTTGATAGTTCCCCTAAATTCAACCCTTTTCCGCCAACGAGCAAAAACTGCGTTTTTTCCATTTCCTGAAAACCGATAACCAAAGAACTCATTCAATATCTCTCCTAACTATTAAATTGAGAAAAAAACATTTGACAAGAGTTTAGCGGCATGGTAAAGTTAAAGTGTAAGATGTGATATTTATGAACACTTAAATTAATAAATCACAATCTAATTATATCATCGTGTCTGTTTTATATGCAATATAAAAGAACCTGATAAAACTATCCAGGTTCTTTTTTTGATTTTCCACTATCATTAGTCAAATCAAAAACCGTGGCTCGAGCTGAACTCAGTTACTGCATAGTTCCATATCGGTTCTATGCAGCCTAAAGAAATCCTGAAGTGGCGTCAGGTTCTTATTGAGCTAACCTACCCGTTAGTTCAGCGAACGAAGCACGTATAGTGAACCTCTTATATTTTTTCCGGGCTGCTCTTCTTTGCACTTGGAAAATGGGAAAACATATAAGTTTCTATAATACACTTCATCTCACATGTTAATAATTAGCCCGAGTCAACTAGCTTTGCAAAAGCCGGTACAGCAGCGCCTCCCCCTTATTCTCGAACGTTCGCTGGTTCTCCAGAAATTCAGGTACCTTCGACAGCCGAGAGGGTCTGTACCCGGGGCCGCCGCAGCCGCAGGAGTGGTAAGCGTATCCTTGTTGATATAGTAGCTCTACCTTTTTCCACTGCTTGATATCCGTTTGCTTGGGGGCTTGAAAATCATGACCCATGTCATGCATGGATGCCTGGCATTGCGGACAGACATGGACAATCCGTTCATATTCATCCTTCGGCATTTCAAACCTTGATGTCTGCTTATATACCTTCCTGCAGGTAAAGCATGCAAATATATCTTTATATGGGCCGTACATTGCATATCTGCACATATCGTTCCCCCTTATAATCTAGAATCGGTCTGGCATTTTTCACTTACATCATGGGAATATTTCAGTATTTTTTAAATTGTAAATAATTTCTCTTTTGATGCAGCAGTTTAGGAAGTTCCCCGGTGAGCGGTTGCGTAAAACAATATACCCGACTACTCTTTCATTCTATACGAATCAAGCCTTAAGAACTTTTACTCCCCAAACTATTTATAATGCTCCATCGCTCAAATAAATTAAATTGAATTTGGGTAAACAACCGGAACATTATACATCTCCATGTACAATTGATTTTTTATGAATTTAAATTGCGAGTCTGTCAAAAGATCGGGATAGCTCATGATACATAGAGTGTATTCAAGGAGGATTTCACCTATCATGTATACAAGGACGAAAATCCTATGATGATCCTCCAGTTTGACCCCGCCTGAGGGTATATAACAATACTCACGAGCAAAAACGGAATGACACAGCCAGCACGTTTCCGCCCATAAATTTTGCTGCAGTCTCGCATTTCTTACCCGCTCTTTCACCGACATATCCAATTTGTGGAACAGCCCCATGAATTCCTCACTTCTTTAATATTCATAGATGTTAATTTGAGCTAGCTGCCTTATTTCTTGATATAATCAGCGAACTTCCGAAGAAAATCGAGCGAATGGATATCCTCTCTGAGATGATGATGAACCAGATCATCCATTTTAGTTGTTTCCTTATTCAGCATGTATTCAAGCATAGCTTGGTGCTCATGCCAGATGCCTATCAGCTTCCCTGTTTCCAGCATATGCAGCTTGCGATATCTGATATAGTGGACATTCGACTGCTGAATGAGCTGCCAAAGAAACCCCCGCCCCACCAATTGGAACATGGTTTGGTGGAACTGATCATCCAAACTGAGAAATTGATCCGTAGCATGATCTTCTTCAATCACAGCTCTCTGTCTGTCCAGAATATCGCTCAGCTTCTGTACATCGCTTAATGCAATTTGCGAAGAAAGCTCCTTCATAATCTCCTTTTCCAATGCGCTTCTTAAGTAAATAATTTGTTCAACGGACTCCAGATCAATATAGGACACAATGTTCCCCTTCTTGGGATAAATATCAATGTAGGACTCAAGCGCAAGCCACTTCAATACATCGCGTAGCGGAGTTCTGGACAGCTGAAAGCGTTCTGACAAAGTCGTCTCGCTGAGAAGAGTACCCGGCTTTAAGGTTAGTGACAAAATATCTTTTTTCAACAGTTGCATGATTTCTTCTTTTGTAAACATATCATTCCTACCTTCACTTTATAAATCTAGTAGACTTATTATAAAGCATTTTGAGGTGACGGACTCCTCTGAGATTATCATTGACAAGAACAAACCCTATAATTTATGATCAACTAAATCTTGTATACAAGACAGATGAAATACAATCAGGGAGGTATCGTTATGAATATGACCTGGAGATGGTATGGGGAAGGCAACGACAATATTACACTGGATCATATCCGGCAAATTCCGGGAGTTATGGGCATTGTCTGGTCTTTACATGATAAGGTAGCCGGTGAAGTATGGGAAATGGAGCGAATTCAGGAGGTAGCTGATCAGATTACGAGCAAGGGCTTTAGTACGGCGGTCGTAGAAAGTGTAAATGTCCACGATGATATCAAAATCGGCCTACCATCCCGCGATCAATATATTGACATTTATATCGACACCATTCGAAAATTAGCCAAAGTGGGAGTTAAGGTGATTTGCTATAACTTTATGCCTGTCTTTGACTGGACCAGAACAGAGCTGTACAAGGAACTGCCTGACGGGTCCAACGCCCTCTTTTATGAAAAGGCTGCCATTACCGATGATCCCCGCCAAATGGTGGATCGGATTCTCAAGGGAGCTGGGAAGTTCACCATGCCTGGCTGGGAACCGGAACGGATGGCGAGACTGGATGAACTTTTTGCTGCTTATGCGGATGTCACAGAAGACAAGTTGTTTGACAACCTGAAGTATTTTCTTGAGCGCATCATCCCGGTCTGCGAGGAGGTTGACATCAAGATGGCCATTCATCCTGATGATCCGGCATGGCCCATCTTCGGATTGCCGAGAATTGTCCGTAGTCGTGAGACCATCCAGCGCATCCTAGATGCAGTGAACAGCCCATATAATGGTCTGACCTTCTGCACAGGTTCACTGGGGAGCAATCCTGAGAATGATTTGCCAACCATGATTCGAGAGTTTCATGATCGTATTCATTTTGCGCATATTCGTAATGTCAAGGTGTTTGAGAATGGCGACTTTATTGAAGTGTCACACCGCGGGAAGGACGGAAGCGTCGATGTACCGGAAGTAGTTAGAGCTTATCACGAGAACGGCTATCAGGGATATGTACGCCCGGATCACGGTAGACATCTATGGGGGGAAGAAAAGAATTGTCGACCTGGCTATGGTTTGTATGACCGTGCACTGGGGGTTATGTACTTGCTTGGTGTCTGGGATAGTCTCTCTCAAGGCAAAGGAGTGAAATAAATGCTCCAACTTGACCGGAAAGGCCTTTCAGACAAAGCGGCCTGGCGAGCAGCAGGCATTGAGCTGCCGAAATATGATCTGGAGCTTGTAGCCAATAACACCCGAGTTAGACCGCAATGGGTGCATTTCGGCGCAGGCAATATTTTTCGTGGGTTGATAGCCAATGCGCAGCAACAACTGCTGAATAAATTGAAAGCGGATACAGGTATTATTGCGGCCGAAGCCTTTGATTTTGAAATGATCGACAAAGCCTATAAGCCTTACGACAATCTAACCTTACTGGTGTTGATGAGTGCAGACGGAAGATTTCACAAGAGTGTGGTCGCAAGCATTGTTGAGGAACTCGCAGCAGAGCAAAATCGTCCAGACGACTACCTCCGTCTGATTGAAATATTTGAGAATCCGTCCCTGCAGATGGCCAGCTTTACTGTCACGGAAAAAGGATACGCCCTGACCGGGCCCGACGGCAAGTATCTGGCTGTTGTGCAGAGGGATTTGACGAATGGTCCTGAACAGCCGATGCATGTGATGAGCATGGCTACTTCGCTTGCCTATCGGCGTTATCTGAGGGGGCGGCATCCAATGACCTTTGTGAGCATGGATAATTGCTCCCATAACGGCGATCTGTTAAAGGATAGTATGATTGCCATCGCCAAGGAGTGGGCTCGCAGAGGCCTGGTAGAGGAAGGATTTGCAGACTATCTGCAGAATGAGGAGAAAATAACCTTCCCCTTGACCATGATTGACAAAATCACCCCCCGCCCTTCCTTGCAAGTACAGTCTGTTCTTCGGAAGCTGGGGTTAGCTGACATGGAGATGATCGTTACCTCTAGGCATACGTATACGGCTCCCTTTGTCAATGCTGAGGTTAGCGAGTATTTGGTCATTGAAGACAAGTTTACGAACGGGAGACCTGCACTGGAGGAAGCTGGCATCATCTTCACGAATCGGGATACGGTGGACAAAGTGGAGAAGATGAAAGTCACTACTTGTCTCAATCCGCTGCATACAGCGCTGGCCCTCGCTGGGTGTCTGCTTGGGTACGAGCTCATCGCAGATGAAATGAAGGATCAGACATTACGTCGTCTGGTGGAAACCATCGGCTACAAGGAAGGCTTACCTGTTGTAATTGATCCCGGAATTATCGAACCGAAACCATTTATTGACGAGGTATTGCAGGAACGCTTCGCCAATCCCTATATTCCGGATACGCCACAGCGGATTGCAACAGATACGTCTCAAAAGATGAGCATCCGTTTTGGGGAAACCATAAAGTCTTATGCTAGCACAGCAGGGCTTGATCCTACGAACTTGACTGCTATCCCCTTGACCATTGCGATCTGGTGTCGCTATTTGCTGGGAGTGGATGATCAAGGAGAACCCTTCACACTCAGTCCGGACCCGTTACTGGATACGTTGCAGGGATATTTGCAGAATACGAAGCTGGGCGATCAGACCTCCGAGGTTCGCTGCCTCCTCGAGGATGACAAACTGTTCGGTGTCCGATTATATGAAATTGGTCTGGGCGACAAGATTGAAGCTATGTTTTATGAAATGCTGGCAGGTCCCGGAGCAGTCCGAAGCACGATAGAAAAGTATGTGAATTAGAACTTACATTAATGCAATCCCCACTGCCAGAAACTTTAGTCAGGGGGATTGCATTAATGAGAACCAATTCTCTAAATAATCAAATCCCACATGACTAATCATCTGTTCTTCTCTCCTTTTTTGGGTTCGCAAAGTAATATCAAATCCCGGGTTGCTCCACCCGCGAATACGTTTTTCAACTCGCTAGAATGCACGTTTTAGAAACAAATAGTAGAATGAACATTCTAGTATCATGAAAAATGTAATATTACTTAGAAGGTCACAATCACTTTACCTTGGGAGTGGCCCGTTGACACTTTAATCAACGCTTTGTTAATGTCATCAAACGTATAAGTTGAATCTATAGAGGGCTTGATATTTTCTTTTTCAACAAGTTTAGTGATTTCTTGTAATTGACTTCCATTGGCTTGCACAAATAAAAAGCGATATTCATTTTGATTCTTACGTGCTAAAGAATCTAAGCGAGCACCCACTAGACCAAACAATGCTTTTTTCCACATCGGAAAATGATTGTCAACCGCAAAGCGATAATTAGGTCCGGCTTTCAATGATACCAATTTCCCTTGTGGTTTTAAAATACCCAGTTCAGCTTTGATCTCTTTGGTACCCAAGGTGTCGATCACATAATCGATATCGGACAGTATGTTAGCATAATTCTCTGCCTTATAATTTATGAATTGATCAGCCCCGATCGACAGTATACGTGATCTGCCTCTTTCACTTCCACTTGTAATAACAAATAATCCCAGTGATTTGGCAATGGGGATTGCCATAGCGCCAAATCCTCCGGTTCCTCCAGGAATGAATAGCTTTTTATTCGGCTGGACATGGAGTACATCGTGCAATGCTTGATAAGCAGTCAAGGCAGTAAGGGGTACAGCAGCAGCTTCAATAAAAGATAGATTTTCAGGCATGATGGATAAAGCATCTTCATTTACGGCCGCATACTCAGCAAAAGCACCGATTTTATTAAGCGGCAACCTCGTATAAACAGGGTCACCAACCTTAAAATTCAAAACATCATCACCAACAGCTTCAATAACCCCAGATAGTTCATTCCCTAAAGTTAATGGCAACTTATAGTCGGCAATCATCCGAACACTGCCATTCAGATTAAGAATGTCCAGTGGATTTACACCTGCAGCTTTTACTTTGACAAGTACCTCACGGCTATTGATCTGTGGTATGTTTACATCATTTAATTCCACATGGATTATTTTTGAATATCTCTGTACTTGTGCTGCTCTCATATTCATCCTCTTCCTTTGCTAATTTGGAGATAGCATAACCATGAACGCAATCGAGTTTTTAGGTTGACCCGCTCGCTATACCATTATTTACTAAATGCGTTTTTTTGAAAACATCAAACATCTTAGACTAAAAACGTGGCGTACAATTTTCAGTTGTACGCCCATGTTTCGGCCTTTATGTTATTGTAGACCCTCTTGCGATTCTAATTCTTCCATCGTAGGATAATCCGTGTAACCTTTACTCCCCAAACCAAAGAATGTTGACGGATCTGCTTCATTTAGTTGCGCACCTTTTTGAAGTCGTTCCACTAAATCTGGATTGGCTAATGACCATACACCAACAGGCACCAAATCAGCAAGGCCACTTTCTATATCCAAGCTAAGATCTTCCAGAGCCCGTCCAGCACGATTGACTAACAATGGATTCGTCCAGATTGAGCGAATGTCTTGGAGCAGCTTTTCATTTCCAAGATGCATAACATGAAGGTAAGCTAAATCCAATTGAGCTAATTCCGTTACAAGGTAGCGATAAAGTTCAGGGCCTTGTTCACCATCCTGAATCCCACCAAGAGGTGTCCCTGGCGAAATACGGAAGCCTGTTCTATCAGCTCCAATTTCTTCGACGATGGCTTTCGTTACTTCAATCGCGAAGCGAGCACGATTTTCTATAGATCCCCCATATTCGTCTGTCCGTATATTCGAGTTTTCTCCGATAAATTGATTAATCAGATAACCATTGGCTCCATGAATTTCAACGCCATCCGCGCCTGCTTTGATAGCCGCTGCTGCTGCTTTGCGGAAATCCGCAATGGTAGTTTGTATGTCCTTTTTACTTAACTCACGAGGAACGGGGATGTCCTGCATACCTTTAGCAGTAAACATTTCTACACCGGGCGCGATTGCAGATGGCGCAACAGGTTGGCGATGATGTGGTGTATTATCAGGGTGCGACATGCGACCAGCATGCATTAACTGGATATACATATATCCACCTGCTTCGTGCACTGCATCGGTCACCTTTTTCCATCCCTCAATATGTTTATCCGTATAAATCCCAGGTGTCCATAAGTACCCTTGGCCATCATCAGAAGGTTGTGTACCCTCCGTAATAATGAGTCCCATTGATGCACGCTGAGCATAATAAAGGGAAGTTAGCTCTCCCGGTGTACCATCTTCTTGCGATCTACTACGTGTCATTGGTGCCATGGCTAAACGATGAGGTAATTCCATTGTTCCAATGTTTGTTTTACTCCACAACTTTTTCATTCGGATACTCTCCTCTTTTAATGTATTCAAGGATATATGAATTCAATTTAAAATTCTGAAATGATTGGATAGATTGGGCCTCTCAGGTTGAAATCATAGTTCTGGTCTACAATACCTACCACTTCGTTGTTATCATAAAGATCCACCATGAAGCCCGCCATTTGTTTGGCAGTGTGGTACTTAGGCATGTTTGCTTTGTAATCAAATTCTTCAGTATCTAATGATTTCTTCACGAATTCCGTTTCCGTTATAGATGGTGCTAAAACCTTTGCTTTTAGTTTTGCACCTTTCATTTCTAGTTCTTTTGCAAGGCCTTCTGTGAAGGCACTAACGTAATATTTAGATGCAGAATAAGCAACACTCCCAACAGCAATGGCATATCCGAGTGCGGATGAGACGTTAATTAACTGAGTTCCTTCTACATCAGCATAATCTCGTACATATAGTGTAGAAAGGATCGTCAAGGTTTCAATGTTAACACGTAGCATAGTTTCAACTTTATCTAAATTCTGTTCTGCTACAAAAGAAGCTTCACCGAGCCCCGCATTGTTAATCCAGGTCTCAATTTGGTATTCCTTTAAATTGTTATATAGTGTGTAGGCCTGGTCTGTAACAGACAGGTCACTTGTACGAACAATAACATTTATAGTAGGATCCATATCCAGAATTGCTGATTTGAGTTCTTCTAATTTATCCAATCTTCTAGCTACCAAGATTAAGTTTTTGCCACGTGCAGCAAACGCCAATGCCGTTTCATATCCAATCCCTGAACTTGCTCCTGTAATAACTGTATACTTCATAATATTCTCTCCTTCATAACATGCAGATTAGTGTAAATGAGTTTTAAAGATGATTTTAGAACGATCATTCTTATTAGGGTGAAAAAAGTTAGATTTAACTTGCTATTAGCATATCAATTTTAGAACGAACAGTAAATAATTTTTTTATGACCAAAATTTTAATTTTGGAGCGGTATTCCTTGACTTGTATGAGGCATAAGATACAAGTTCTTTCTTTCATTAAAGGGACAAGAAAAAACTTGTATCACGGAAACAAACAGTCCTCCATTTAGGTGACTCCTTTTGCCTGTCATGCTGTAATTCCACTTTTAATCTAAAGCGGTCAGTGTCACATCAATAATATTCTTTAATTTTTGCTGATCCGTTGTTGTCTTAACCAACGTACGTAGCCCTAACCACGCATTCATTAAATAATGAGAAATAACTACAGGATCCAAGTCAGCCTTGAACTCACCCGATTGTTGACCCTTCAGAACAAGGTTAGTCAAGAGTTCCTCAGTTCGCGAATAACTCTCATCAACTAAGGATGCAACTTCAGGATCCAACACGCCGAGTTCCACGCCTGAATTCACGAGAAAACACCCTAGAGGTTCTCCTTCATTTCTTACTGTCGCCTCAAACAACTCCCGAATTAATTCTTTGATCGGTTTTTGTTTTTCAATCAGAAACCTCATTTTGCTGGTCTGCTTCGTTTCATATCGTTCGAGAGCCTTCATAAATAAGGCATGCTTATCCCCAAAGGTATCATAGATACTTCTTCGGTGAATGCCCATAAACTCAACCAAATCTTGCATTGAAGTTTTCTCATATCCTTGTGCCCAAAACAGGTGTATTGCTTTATCTAATACTTCATTAACTTCAAATTCTTTTGATCTTGCCATCGTCATCACCTCGAATAATCATTATACAATGTAGTGAAGGATCGGCAAACTAGATTTAAAAAAAGTGAATACATTACAGGTATGAGGTCTATCTATATATTTAACCCAGGATTCTTCGTTTGTCTGCTTGTAACCAATCAGGCGTCCATCCTTTTTCCAGGGCATCCAGGGTTACTCCTGGCGGAACGATAGCATCTATCGCATCCAGGATATCAGTGCTTAATCGGATGTCGCTGCCTTTTAACGTTTCACGAAGTTGCTCAATTGTTCTTGCCCCCACTATAGCAGAAGTAACTGACGAATGAGCTTGTGTAAATGCCATGGCAAGATGTGGCAAAGTTAATCCTGCTTCATTTGCAAGGGTTTGGAGCTTAGCAACGGCTTCGAACTTGATGCGATTTTCTTCTCGATTCGGATCTACAACAGTTGAAAGTTTCCCTAGAGAACTTGCTGCTCTTGAATCTGGGGCAACAGCTTCTCCCGAGCGGTATTTTCCCGTTAGTAGACCACCCGAAAGTGGGCTCCAAACCATTACGCCCATTCCGTATTTAGCGGTTGCAGCAAGCAAATCGAATTCGATGCTTCGATTCAATATGGAATACGGGGCTTGCTCGGATACAAAGCGTGCGGTATTTTTGCGTTCGCTAGTCCATTGTGCTTCGGTCACTTGCCATGCCTGAAAATTGGATGTACCAATATAGCGAATCTTCCCTTCACGAACCAGGTCCGTAAGTGCGTCAAGACTCTCTTCAATGTCAGTATGGAGATCTGGCTGATGTAGTTGATACAAATCGATATAGTCCGTTTGCAACCTTCTCAAGCTTCCCTCTACTGCACGCTTAATCCAATATTTCGAGTTACCGGATTGATTAAGCCCAGTGCCCATGGGCATTCCGCCTTTCGTGGCCAGAATAACATCCTGTCTGCGTCCTTTTAGGATGTGACCCAGAATTTCTTCGGATTGACCACTTGAATAGACATCCGCTGTATCGATCAGATTAATGCCTCCAGCCAAAGCCTCATCTAACATGACTGCAGCTTCTTTCTCCGTATTGTTGCCCCAAAAACCAAAAGTACCTGTACCTAATACAAAACTGCTTATTTTAAGGCCTGTATTTCCTAATACACGATATTCCATGTTCAATCCATCCCTTCTCCATCTGCTATAATTAGAATGGTCGTTCTAATATTCGTAGAAGAGTCCACGGCAAGATCTCACACCACTCCTCATAACTCTTGGCTTCTTATCCGTGTATTCCTCCTACGCCAACAATATAACATATTTAGAATGATCGGTAAAGAATGATTTTATGCCCGAAATTAAGATCCTTCCTGAAAATGAACTAAGAAGACTCCAAAGCCGCGGTCAAAACGGAGCTGAAGTCTTCTTTTCAATAGAAATGAACATTCAAAGCGGGATGTAAAATTACATTAGTTTACGCATCTAACGTATACAAGGGCAGGTTTTCCGGTAAAGCCGCCGGGCGCGGACATGTGCTCTGCATTGGATAGACGGTCTGCTGATCGGAGGAATCGTGGAACGCCCACATCGCCTCCAGCACATGATAAGCCAATTCACCACTGGCGCGGTGAGGCCGTCCGCTGCGGATAGCGTAGGCCATATCGGCAACACCGATGCCCCGTGTATTCTCCTGGTAGCCCGGCAGCAGCGGTACCTCTGTCCATTCTTGCTCGCCTAGCAGCCTGTAGCGAACTGGTCCTCCGAACGTGTTCGGGTCAGGCACCTGTAGCGTCCCCTGAGTGCCGTATACCTCGATCGGTGGCAGAGTGCTTCCACCAAAGATGTCAAAGCTGGTAATGAGCGTACCGACAGCCCCCTGCTTGAAACGCAGCAATCCGGCCACATGGGTCGGTATATCGACCGGGATGGTCTGGCCTCTCTTTTTCTCGCTCGTAATCGTTCGCTGATCCATCGCCTTGCTTGTCATGCCCGAAATGGAAGCAATCGGACCCAGCAATTGCACCAGAGCCGTCAAATAATAAGGGCCCATATCAAACATTGGACCGCCGCCGACTGCATAATAAAATTCAGGATCAGGATGCCAATGTTCATGTCCACGGATCATCATAAAAGCCGTAGCGGCTACCGGACTCCCAATGACTCCGTCTTCAATCAGCTTCAATGATGTCTGTATACCGGAACCGAAGAAGGTCTCTGGTGCGCAGCCGACAAGCAGTCCCTTTTGATGAGCAAGATCCAAGACAGCCTGCCCCTGCTCACGGGTGACGGCAAGTGGCTTCTCCACATAGACATGCTTGCCTGCCTCAAGAGCTCTGAGACATACGTCGGCGTGAACGCCCGGAATGGTCAAATTAATGATGAGTTCGATCTCCGGATCAGCCAAAATCTCATCTACCGAATATACATGCGGGACGTTGAACGCTACCGCCTGCTCCTCTGCCCGACCTTGGTCCAGATCCGCTACAGCGTACAGCTCCAGAATGTCGAAACGATGGCAATTTTCCATGTAAATTCCGCTAATTTTACCACACCCGATAATGCCTACTTTCATTTTGTTCATGCCTAGACTCCCTTCTTCTTCAGAAAAAATGGATAATGGCATTCTTTTATTACCGCTGTTGGTTGTCTGTCATGCCTGTATAAGCCTCTGCCAGAGAGTTGCCCCGGGTGGCCACCGCCTGTTTGCCTGCTGCTGCCCACAGAAACCCGCTGCGCATCATCTCGGTCACTTGAGGCATATCTATGATATCTGCGTGATGGCCCAGCGAATTGTAGAAGACGCGGCCGTTCCCCCAGCGCTTCGTCCATACAACGGGCATATCCACTGGCCCATTGGCTGAATGGGGGCCTGGTACGATCGGAAAGCGTGTGGTTGCCAACACTTCAACTGCCGGGTCTACGTGGAGGTAATACTGCTCGCTTTTGACCTGAAAATCCTCAATATGGTCTAGAAGTGGGCTGGAGCCGCGCTTCATGTTCACCATGTACTCTACGCCGTCATTGCCGGGATGCGCCACCCATTGCCCGCCTGTCATAAACTGCCAGTCCACGTTGTTCCGGAAGGCATCACACATGCCGCCATGGCAGCCTGTGAGACCTACGCCGCTTTGAACCGCAGCTGAAACATTATTGACCAGTTCCTGCTCAATCTGTCCCATGGTCCACATTGGAACGATCAGGTCCAGGTCAAGCAGTTTCTCAGCATCCTGGTAGGCTTCCAGGGTATTAGACACCTCCACCTCGAACTGCTCTTCCTTCAAAATGCGTTCAAAAATGGCCGCCACCTGCTCCGGCTCATGTCCGTTCCATCCACCCCATACAATCAGTGCCTTGCGCATCTGTAATCCACTCACCTTTCGGAATGTATTGTTATACTACATTTCTTCAATGGATACCCAGCGGCGTTCCTCTATGGATCGTTCTACCGCTTCAAGCACAGCCTGACAAGCAACACCGTCGTGGAAATTCGGCGACGGTTGCCGTCCTTCAGAGATGGCACTCAACATCTCAAGCATCTCATGGGTGAAGGTATGTTCGAATCCAATCGTATGTCCTGCAGGCCACCAGGCTTCGGAGTACTTGTGTGCCGGATCGGTGGCGAGTACGCGGCGAAAGCCCTGAACGTCCTCCTCATCCTGTGTGAAATACACTTCCAGTTCGTTCATTCGTTCAAAGTCAAACCGTACACTGCCTATGCTACCGTTGATCTCGAATGAATTTGTGCTCCGATGTCCGGCAGCAAAACGTGTGGCTTCGAAGCTGCCCAACGCTCCTCCGGCGAAGCGTGCCAGGAACAACGTGGCATCATCGACTGTCACTTCTCCCATCGGAGCATTTGCTTCAGCGCTCCTTTTGGAGCTCAACCCGCTCATCTCCAAAGCCAACGGGCGCTGTTTGATGAATGTCTCGCTCATGCCGATCACTTCATGGAACTCGCCGACCAAGAAGCGAGCGAGATCAATCAGATGGGCGCCAAGATCACCATGAGAGCCAGAACCGGCCACTTCTTTTTGCAGCCGCCATACCAGGGGGAAGGACGGGTCCATGATCCAGTCTTGAAGGAAGAAGGCACGGAAATGATAAATTTTGCCTAGGCGTCCGCTCTCGACTAGCTGCTTAGCCAGCTGGACAGCCGGAGAAAAACGGTAGTTGAAGCCTACCATATGTCTGATCCCTGCTTCCTCTGCTACCTGCAGCATGTCACGTGAATCCGCCAGCGAGAGCGCAAGTGGCTTCTCACAGAATAGATGCTTGCCATGGAGGGCTGCCTCAACGACAATTTCCTTATGGGCATTACTCGGGGCGTTAATGTCAATGAGGTCAATATCGTTACGTTTCACTAGATCACGCCAATCCGTAACACTTTCGGTCCAGCCGTACTGGCGGGCAGCTGCCTGAACCCCCTGCTCGTTGCGTCCACAGATAACGGACATCTCTGGCTGCAGCGGGGCATCTGGGAAGAACATAGGTAGACTACGGTAAGCGTTGCTGTGAGCCTTGCCCATAAATTTGTAGCCAACCATTCCGATACGAAGACGATTAGACATGTCGTGATCCTCCTTATGGGTCTGAGTTTCAACGAATTTTTGACGAATGGTGTTATGGACGAATGGATGACGCCCTGATAATCAGCTCTGTGGACAGGAGTTCTCTTATCGAGTCGCGCCCGGTTAGTTCCAGGGCTGGAATAAGATTCAGAGAATCGGGTATAAGCTTCGAGGCTGCAAGCTCCCCCATCTCATAAAAAGGTACGCGGACACTGCTTAGCGGCGGAACAGCCATCTCAGCCGCATCCGAATCGTCATAGCCTACAAACGCCGGAAACCGGTCTGCTGCCAGTCCGCGCTCACGGAGACCCTGCATTACCCCTAGGGCCATCCGGTCGTTCGCCGCAAATACAGCATCAATATCATTCAATTTGTCTGCGATTGTAGCTGAGGCTTCGAGCCCGCTTCGACGGCTGTAATTGCCTTCCAGAAGTAGATCGTGGTCATATTCAATACCGGCCTCCTGAAGCGCGTTACGGTAACCCTTCAATCGCTCAGTACTGTTGGAATAGATGTCCGGGCCGTTGAGAAAGGCAATCCGTTTGTATCCCTGCTCGATGAGGTGACTTACAGCCGCCCGGCTGCCTTCTACATGGTCTGCATCCACTTCACAGAACGATTGCCCTTCAAAATGGTGATTCATGACGCAGAACGGACGTCCTTCTTCCTGAAGTCTCTTTAGAGCTTCCTCCTCATCGTGGTCATCCCTGGCTCCAAGGATGATACAGGTATCGATTCTTTGCTGGCGGAAAAGACTACTGTAATCAATCCGTTCCCCCGGCTTTCGGAACAATAGAAGCAGATCGAGCCCGCTGTCTCTGGCCTTGTTTCCGATACCGCTCAGCATCTCAGAGAAAAAATAGGCTGAGAACAGGTGCGCCTTCGGGACATAAGGCATAACTACACCAAGATGGCCACTCTTACTTCGGGCAAAGTTACGAGCCAGCGCACTGGGTACATATCCAAGCTGATTAGCTGCGTCCAGAACCCTTCTCCGCGTATCCTCTTTGATAGGACCTACTGCATTCAAGACCCGAGATACCGTCGCTTCAGACACGCCGGAAAGTTCTGCTACTTCCTTGCGCGAAACGATATTACCCACCTCCAAATCATTTTATGTACGCGCGTACATTTTCTCATGCAGCCATACCTCTGTCAATCCCCAAAAAGCGTACCCCATAGATGGATAAGCTCTTTTCGTTACTCAAAGGAAAGGGTCTCGATTCCTTAAGGCTTGAGCAAGCTAATCATTCCTACTCCAATCATAAGTACTGTAATTCCCGCAAGTATGCCTATCCATTCCTTTGGACTCTTCTTTTCCTTAAATATTAAAATGCTGCCAACACAAGCAATCGCAATGCTCGCTTGAGAGATTGGAAAACTAGCCGCCATGCCGATCAGCCCGTTGGAAATAAATAATGCTAGATTCGCGATGCTCCAAACCAATCCTGTAGGTAAATTGCGAACCACCAGAGAGAATCGTAGCCGCTTTTTGCCCTTCAGGTTCATGACCATGGCTGAGCATAGCATACCGAGCGATTGCGGCAGAATGACGGATAGTCCCGATATATGAAAGAACTGATTAATAACGACATAACTACTTAACGCTAACCCCGAGCAAACCAACATTATGATAATGGGTACCGGCAAAGGCTTGGACAACCCAGCAGACTTGCCCTGATAGCTGGTTAACAGAACCCCTGCCAATATACACAGAAGAGAACCAACGCCTATCCCATATTGGTACCCTGTTATCCATTCACCCAAAATAAGTGCGGCAAATAGCGTCGTCCCTATCAACTGCAGACCACAAATCACAGGAATGGCGATCGATACGCTTACTTTTTGAAAAGCTTGAAACTGAAGCAATTGTCCAGCAGCCCAGAAAATACCAGATATAAAACTTACCACAAAATGAATCGGTGCTAATGAGGTAGGGTGAATGATATACAAGCACAGGGCAAACAGCACAGCACCAATAACGGTACCTGTCAGCTGTTCTCGGGGACTGGCTTTTGTTATATGTGCCAATATCGGCATAACTCCCCAGCCAACGGCTGGAATAAAAGCAATAATGAAATCCACGCGCGGAATTCTCCTCTCGTAAAAAGTACTCTTCCTACAATTGTTAAATAAGCTATGCAGGAAAAAAACTACAGTTTTACGATAGCAAAAAAAACCGCTTCTAAATACAAATATTTTTATAGATTAATATAGCAAAATCAAAGAAATTGTTTTCTATACGCACTGGGAGATATACTCATTATATTTCTAAAAGCTCGCGAAAAGGTCAATTGATCGGTATAGCCGACCGAATTTGATATGACCTGAATCGAATAGTCTGTATGTTGCAGCAGTTCACACGCTTTTTTAATCCTAAGGTCTATCAGATATTGTTTAGGCGTTTCACCAGTCTCAAGTTTGAAAACGGAGGTCAGATAATTCTGATGTAGACCGAGGTACTCCGCTACTTCACTAATCTGGATGCCGCTGATGTAGTTTTTCTCAATAAAGTTTATCGCTTGAACCGAATAAGGAAGCTGCTCCTTTACCGACATCGTTTCTCCCAAGTCGTGCACAAGTTTGGCGAGAATATGGAATAAATACCCCTGTATAGCCAACGATGAAGAAAGTGTGTTATCTCCGATCCGCAACATCTCAAGAATCGTGGAATGAAAGAACGTAATATCTTCAATATCGATTACATAAGGGTTCTGGTTTGGAAGTGATATGTTCTGCAGGTAGATGTCGGATTTAATGCCCATAAAGCCGACCCAACAGTACTCCCAAGGCTCGGCTTCATCCGCCTGGTAATAAGCTACCCTATTGGCTGGAATTAAAAAAGCCTGTCCTTCTCCTATATCGTAATTTTTGTTGTCAATCACCAACCTACCTCGTCCTTTTAGCACAAAATGAACCAGATTAAAATCGCGGGCGATGGGTCCAAAATCCTGATTGGATAAGCAGAGCTCTGTGCCACAGTTATATAAAATCAAATCTGATATATTTTTATGCTCTGAACTGGTATACGTATCAACATATTGAATCATATTCTCGCCCATTGGCATCCTTCCCACTTTCCCAAATAAAGAACCTATGCTTGTTAATTTATCAGTATAGCATAAGTTAAGGATGACAAATATCCAGAAAAGGTTTAGCTCTAAACTATAGTTTTTTTGTAAGGTTCTTTGTTTTTCCTATATTCGACTTAAAAAAAGTCATGTATTTTCTATCACTACCTTTGTTATGCTGATTCAATAATAACGCTTTCAAGTGCTTCGACATATTTTGAAGGGGGCTATGTACATGGCTAGTCTACAAGTTAACCAAAAGGAACGGACATTTCACTTAACGAACAAATACTGCAGTTATCTTTTCCGTGTCATGGAGAACGGGCAATTGGAGCATTTATATTACGGCAAAAAAATAGAGTACCTGGGTCAATATGACCGTTTTACCGAGCGAAGCTACCGTCCCGTGTCTGTCGGTGAGTTTGATAGTGACTTGGTGACATCGTTGGAAAGTATTAAGCAGGAATTTCCTTCTGCGGGAAGTGGAGATTTTCGAGAGCCAGCAATTGAGATCATACAGGAGGACGGATCTCATATAATGGAGTTCACTTATGATCGTTACGAGGTAATCACTGGGAAGCCTAAAATCCCCCATCTTCCAGCTACGTTTTGTAAGGAAGCACATGAAGCAGAGACACTCCTCATAACGCTGACCGATTCTCTTACAGGAGCGGTGGCCGTGCTTGCTTACACCATCTTCAGCGAACTGCCCGTGATCACGAGATCCGTATCCATAACGAATTCCGGGAATAATCCCCTGAGAGTCAACCGTCTAATGAGTCTGAGTCTTGATCTCCCTGACTCCGAATATGAAATTATTCATTTATCAGGGGCTTGGGGTAGGGAACGTCATGTGGAGCGTACACCATTGAGACCTGGGCTACAGTCGATTGGGAGCACACGAGGAATTAGTAGTCATGTTCACAACCCATTTCTGGCGCTTGCCAAACCCGGATCACAGGAACACCAAGGAGAAGTATATGCGGTTAATCTCGTTTACAGCGGGAACTTTCTTGCTCAGGCGGAAGTGGACAGCTATTCAACTACCCGATTGATGATCGGCATTCATCCTGACAAATTCTGCTGGACCCTGAAGCCAGGAAAATGTTTTTATTCGCCTGAAGCAGTTCTGGTCTATTCTGAGAGCGGTTTAAATGGCATGAGCCAAGCATACCATAGCCTGTACAATCAACACTTAATTCGCAGCAGTTGGACCGAGCGGGAACGACCTGTATTGATCAATAACTGGGAGGGGACCTATTTTGATTTTACTGAGCAGAAAATAGTTGATATGGCAAAAAAAGCAGGTGAACTGGGGATTGAACTCTTTGTCTTGGATGACGGATGGTTCGGTCGAAGAAACAATGATACCTCTTCCCTCGGTGACTGGTTTGAAAATCCTGAAAAGCTACCGAACGGGATCTCGAATTTGGCAAAGAAGATCAATGCGCTCGGGATGAAATTCGGTCTTTGGTTCGAGCCGGAAATGGTTAACTCCGACTCTCATATTATGAGGGAGCATCCAGACTGGGTTGTGGGAACACCCGGCCGTCAACGCAAGCATGGACGCCATCAATATGTTCTTGATTATTCCCAACCGCCTGTTGTGGATTACCTGTTTAAGTTAATGAATGACGTGCTCTCTTCTGCTCGGATCGAATACGTAAAATGGGATATGAATCGCTGTATTTCAGAAGCCTATTCGTTATCTCTGGGCAAGGAAAGACAGGGCGAATTTTTTCACCGCTATGTCTTGGGTGTATATGCTTTATATGAGAAGCTGATTACCGAACATCCTGAGATTTTGTTTGAGTCCTGTGCTTCCGGTGGAGGACGGTTTGACCCAGGGATGCTTTATTATGCTCCGCAAACATGGACAAGCGACGATAGTGAGGCTATAGAACGTCTGAAGATTCAGTATGGTACATCCATGGCCTATCCGCTTAGCAGCATGGGGGCTCATGTGTCAACCATCCCGAACCACCAGGTAGGCAGAACCGCACCGCTGCAAACCAGATCCAATGTCGCCTACTTTGGTATATTCGGTTATGAACTTGACCCATTGGCTTTGTCCGAAGAAGAGTGCAATGTAATTAAAAAACAAATACAAGTGTATAAACGTCACCGACGATTAATTACACAGGGAACCTTTTACCGTCTGCTAAGTCCCTTTGAAAAAAATGAGACTGCCTGGATGGTCATTGATGCAGAATGTGAGCATGCTCTCGTCGGTTGGTACCAGGTGCTCTCGCGTCCGAATCAAGCTTATTTACGATTAAAGTTAGTCGGGCTGGACGAAATGGCAGTATATTTTGTGGAAGAGCTGGGCCAACGTTTTACCGGCAGCGAGTTAATGAACATTGGACTTATACTCACCCCGCCTCATAAGGCGGGACAGGATTTTAATATTGCGGAGAAATACGATTTCTCATCTCAATTATTTACTTTAACAAAAGAGATTTCCTCATGATTGGATTATGACTTGAAGAATTAGATCAAAGACTCGTTCTTCTCTCCAATTCCTCCGTATATCCGGCGCCCATCAAAGTGATCTGCGAGGCTGCGCTGTTAATATTGCGCACATCTTTGGATGTGAGTTCAATGTCTACTGCGCCTAGATTTTCTTCCAGACGGTAATTTTCGTGTGCCCGGGATTGGAACGATCCACGGCTTCTGGGCTAGCAGCCAGGCGAGTGCGATTTGGGCTGGCGTTGCTTTTAACTGCTCAGCCATCTCATTAAGCAGGTCGACCAGCACCTGATTGCCCTCCAGTGCTTCTGGAGTAAAACGTGGAAGAACGCTACGCAAGTCGCCATGATTGAATGTCGTATTTGCATTAAAACTCCCCGTCAGGTACCCCTTGCCCAAAGGACTGAACGGAACGAAGCCAATACCGAGCTCCTCTAGGGAGGGAGGAGTTCCTCTTCGGGGCGTCTCCACCACAGGGAATATTCACTCTGAATTGCAGTGAGTGGCTGAACCGCGTGTGCCCAACGAATGGTCTTCACTCCTGCTTCAGACAATCCCCAGTGCTTCACCTTTCCTTCCTGGATCAGATCTTGCACGGCTCCCGCTACTTCTTCGATCGGCACATCTGGATCGACCCGGTGCTGATAGTACAGGTCGATGGCTTCAATCTTGAGCCGACTAAGCGATTCTTCGGGCAACTTTCTTGATATGCTCAGGGCGACTGTTCATCCCGTACTGCTTGCCATCCTGGATATTGAAGCCGAACTTCGTGGCAATCACGACTTGATCTCGAACAGGCAGAAGAGCTTCGCCCAAGAGTTCTTCATTCGTGTAAGGTCCGTATTTTTTCTTTATCTAGTAGGAGGGTTTGTAATGAATGATAAATGTTCATTATTTTTCTTTAGTTAATTGGCTTACGATCCTATCAAGAGAGCTATTATACATTTGTTTAAAACATTCATGCTCTTCAAACTCTATTAATGTGATAAGCCTTTGAACTAATAAGTTCCTAAACCAACGATTCAAATAATTCATCTCCTCCCCCTTGCTTGATTCTAGGCTTGCCCGTCTGCTGGACACCCCGGGAGAAATTCCGTTTCTCGCTCCTCTTTACACGAAGGAGATTTTATATAGGCTGTTGCAGGGACCTTATGGAGTCGAATTGGCTCAGATTGCAGTCGAAGGAAGCAGCACCTATCGAATCCGAGAAGCTATTGACTATATTGTCCGGAATTGGGACCAGTCTTTTCGGATCGAAGATCTTGCAGACACCGCCAGCATGAGTGTTTCTTCGTTCCATCGGCATTTTAAAGAGGTAACCGCCATGAGCCCAATTCAGTTCCAAAAACAGCTGAGACTCCAGGAAGCCCGCCGCCTCTTATTAGCTGAATCGGCGGACGCCGCAGACATCGCTTTCAGGGTCGGATACGAGAGTTCCTCCCAATTCAGCCGCGAATACTCCCGAATGTTTGGGGCTCCTCCAAGAGCGGATATTAAGCGATTGAAGGAAAAATACGACCAGGTCATGAATGACTGAGTATCTGTACCGATCGGTGAAGAAGAAAAAAAGACGGCCTTGGGCCGTACCTTTTTCGGTATGCTTCGTTTAACTTCGCAGCGAGTGTGCCCGCTCCTCCTTAGCAGAAATGGCTGATACAGAATGCTTGCCATTGATAAATACGCTTGATTTCTTCATTAATAGACATATAAGTTAAAACATTCAATTATCATTTAGAAATTTAGGGGTTGGACACAGTGTAAGTGGATCAGGGCCAAATACAAGATTGGCGGACTGCTTGGCCTCCTCGATGACCTTCATAACCATTTCACTATGTTTAAGCATATCCGAAACTTTTTCCAAATCGTTTTCTCGGATGATACGGTCAAATTCAACGAATTCGTCATACATTCGATGCGAATGATCTTTTAGATCCACCCGAATTGGCATTTCCTTATTCGCAGTGTAATCAAAGCAGTCGCATATATTAGCTGAACTTGCCATGTGTATATAGCCCTTATTGCCTTGAATGTTCACGGCATTGGGGGCCGTACTATCTTTTGAACCGATGCAGACACACTTGAAATCACCATAATCAAGCAGCAGCATACCTGAAGTATCAATTCCACGCTCCATGTTCGCCCAATACTCCACTTTCTTAGGGCTCCCGAAGAATCCAACAACAAAATGAATATTATATAAATTAATATCCATCAAGGCTCCACCAGACATTTCTGGATTAAACGCAGGCTGGATTATTCCCGCTTTGAAAGCTTCATACCGAGATGAGTATTGAGAATAGTTGCATTCAACGATTTTGATCTCACCAAGTTTAGGTAGATACTCCTTCATGGACAAATAATTTTTCAAATATTGATTTGTTATGGCTTCCACCAATATCAGTTTTCTTTGCTGAGCAATTTCTTTTAGCTCTAGGAATTCTTGCAAATTGGAAGTAAACGGCTTCTCACAAATGACATGTTTGCCACTCAATAATGCTTCTTTGGCATATGAATAATGAAGATGATTAGGCAGCCCGATATAAACTGTATCCACTTCACGATTCATCAGCATCTCGCTGTAATCCGAATAAATCTGAGAGATTCCATATCTATGTTGCCAATTCAGTAATTTTTCCTCATGACTAGGTCTAGAACAAATTGCCTTTAATAAAATAGTCGGGATATCCTGAATAAAGCTCAATAGATCCCCTACGATCATCCCTGCTCCGACAATTCCCAACTTCATTTTAGTTGCACTCCTCTATAGCTTTTTCAAGTATTTCCATACAAATTATCGTCTCTTCATCTTTAATCACTTTTTCTTTACCAAGTACGATCGACTGATAGATATCGTCATATACTCGAGCATAGTCTCCCTTTTCAGAAACGACTTTTTCTTCATGATACTCGCCTTTATCATCCAGATATGTTAAGATGCCGTAATGCTCGGGCTGGTCGATGCCGAAATCGGAGTGTCCCTTAGGCAGATAGTATAATTTCAGATGCTCCTCCTGACGATCCTTCGTTTGCTTTATAAAAACGCCTTTTTTGCCGTATACAACAAAACCCGGCCGCTCTTTTAAGCGAAAAAAGCTGGATTTGATGGATACCTTGAGCGAGGGATAATAAAAATCCAGATCAAAGTAATCATTCATTCTCCCAGTACCCAGCAATTGACGAACATCATAATGGATTGTGTCCGGCTTTCCAAAATAGGAAAGAACCTGGTCAATGGTATGAACGCCATGTCCATATAGGTAACTGTTATATCTGGAAAAATGAGAAGTGGAGTTTGGGATCTCAGGGCGATAATAATCGTAATGCATCTCCACCTCCAGTAAATCTCCAAGCATTCCTGATTCAATAACCTTCTGGGTAGTGAGGAAATCCGAATCGTAACGTCTATTCTGATAGCATTGTATAACCAGATTTTTCTCTTTAGCATATTGGAAGATCGACACGGCTTCTTCTTTGGTTAACATAAAAGGTTTCTCAACAAGTACATTTTTCCCGTGGTCTAGCGCCATTTTCGCATAAGAGTAGTGGGATTCTACAGGTGTACAGATAACAATCAACTGAATCTCCTTATCGTTCATTAAAGATTCTATATTATCTGTATACAGCACTTCAGGGATTTTTTTCCATCCCCTTTTATCTAGATTACGGGCATATATCGTCTTCACTTTCTATGCAGCTCTGTTCAATGAAAAAGGAAGATGATAACGGTTCGTGCTTTTCCCATTTCCAATATAACCGATGGTAAGCATATTATTTCCCCCTTAAGCTCTTTTTCATTTATTATAAAAGAAGAACGTTGATCGTAAAGGATTCGCCACCAAAATGGTACATTCAACCGATTATTTTTAAAAATGGTTGTTTATTTTTAAACAAAATGTTTATTTCATATTATTTTTCGAACGTTTTATTCAATTGAGCCGGGGTGAACCTGTTGAAAATACTGATACAATTATCAGAAATGCAAAACTTTACACCAAACGAAAAAAGCATAGCATCCTATATTTTGCTTCATAAGGAAAGTATCCTGCACTTAAATATTCAGGAGCTTGCAAAGGCAACGTATACTTCGCATTCCGCAATTAATCGATTAACACATAAACTTGGGCTATCGGGCTTCAAGGAGTTTATAATCAAACTTGCTCGGGAGTTTCAGCAGAACACCCAGAACATTTCCAATGTAGACCCCAACTATCCCTTCGGTTATGATGAATCCCCACTTCAAGTGGCGAAAGAAATTGCAGAATTAATGAAAGAAACGATTGAAAAAAACTTTACATTCATGGATGATGATTCATTGTCGCAAACAGCCCTATTGCTGAATCAAGCGAAAAGGATCTTTATATATGCGTTGGGCGATTCACAAATCCGTGCGAAAAGTTTCCAAAATAAATTGGTAAAAATAAACAAGTATGTGGTTATAGCTACGGAGCTGTCTGAATGGGCTTACCATACGGCTAATCTTACGACACAGGACTGCGCTGTGTTTTTAACTTACCACGGAAAGTCGCCGATTTTTTTAAAAGCAGCACGGCATTTCGCACATGAAAATATCCCTTTTATCACAATTACAGCAACCAATCAAAGTGAATTGGCCAAACTCAGTAATATCTGTATCCAGGTACCTAATGATGAAGTAAAACATGCCAAGATTGGTACATTTTCGTCGCAAATTGCTTTTGACTATGTACTAAATGTGATCTATTCCTGTATCTATAAAATCGACTACTTGAAAAACATGCAAACCCTAACACAATCGTTGGAGAATGCGCATCTCAATGACATGATGAATGACGTATAAAATAAATATGCACTAAAACAAAAAGTCGCCAATATGGCGACTTTTTCAGTAAGTATATATATTGTTCTCCTCAGTCAAGGCTCAACTTTCATCTATTGCTTTTCGAATATCATAATCATTGATATCGATATCTACATTCATTCCAAGTGCCAACTTTGCCAGCTGATTTCCAATAAAGGGGCCCATGGTCAACCCGGATGCTCCAAGCCCATTGGCCGCTATAAGACCATCCCAGCCTGGAACAGCTCCGATCACTGGTAGAAAACCGGGTGTAAAAGGACGGAAACCAACTCTTACCTCCTGAAAAGTGCTGTTTGCTAAATCAGGGGCCAATTCTAAACCTTTATCCAGAATTTCCTGCATCCCCCCTGCTGTTACTCTCGTATCGTAACCTTCGATTTCATTTTCGTGAGTCGCCCCTATTACGATCTTCTGTTTATCAAAAGCCAGCAGATATTGATCAGAAGGCGGTATGACTACAGGCCAAGTGCCTGTGTCTTGCCTATTAGGAACCTGCAAATGCATAATTTGTGCTTTTTGATAACTAACCTTAAAATGAATGCCCAAAGGCAACAGTAGTTGATTTGCCCATGCACCTGCACAAACAATGACCTTATCAGACGAGAAGCTTTCTGCACCGACCACTACTCCCGTTACATGGTCGGACTCATATTGAAGTGTAGCATTTCCTTGTATAAGGACCGCCCCGTTTTTTTGTGCTGATCGGACCAACGCATCCCGCAGCGCACGCCCATCTATTCGGGCGGCACCGCTAATATGAACAGAATGATAACCTTCTACTAACAAAGGAAACCGTTCATGGGTTTCTTTTTCATTTAGCCGGGTAATTTCACCGATTTCCGGTGCATCCGCTTGTCGTAAGTGTGCCCGCTTCTCCATTTTTTTGATTTTCTCCAAATCATCATGAATACTGAGAGCCCCCACTTGAGCATAGCCAGTTTCTGTTTCTCCCTCGCTTTTGAGTTCTTCAATCAACCCAGGGTAAAAACGTGCTCCCGCTTTGGCTAGCTGGTACCAAGCCTGATTGCGTCGCTGTGATAGCCAGGGACAGATAATGCCAGCAGCGGCATCAGTAGCCTGTCCTTTATCTTTACGATCTACAATAATGACATTAGCACCCATTTTTGCTAGATGGTATGCTGTCGATGCCCCCAGAATTCCTGATCCGATTACGATGACCTTCTTCATAATTACGTCCCTTTCCTACATCACTGTATCCATTATAGCGAATAGTGCATGAATGCATAAAGTTTGAAATTAATATTTTAAATCCTTATAAAGTTCTTAGAATTGATCTTTAAAGTAGTTGTCAGAACAAATGAAAAGGATGAACTGATATGGATAACATTATTTTACAGACTAAAAATCTCTGCAAAACCTTCGGACGACAACAGGCGGTGAACAACGTCACACTGTCTATTCAGGAGAATTCCGTCTATGGATTACTTGGCCCAAATGGGGCTGGAAAATCAACCACCTTGAAAATGTTAACCGGTATGCTACGCCCGACATCCGGTGAGATTTTATTTCAAGGAAAACCCTGGTCCCGAAAAGATCTTGCTCAGATCGGCGCACTGATCGAATCCCCTCCACTCTATGAAAATTTGACAGCTAGAGAGAACCTCAAAGTTCGTACAACGTTGCTCGGATTGCCTGATTCGCAGATTGATGAAGTGCTGAACATGGTTGATTTGACCCATACCGGGAAAAAGCGCTCTGGCCAGTTCTCGATGGGTATGAAACAGCGGCTGGGCATTGCCATTGCTCTCCTAAATCATCCCAAGCTATTGATCTTAGATGAGCCAACCAACGGACTAGACCCCATTGGTATTCAGGAGCAACGCGAGTTGATTCGCTCCTTCCCGAAGCAAGGAATTACCGTAATTCTTTCCAGCCATATTTTATCTGAAGTCGAACAAATCGTTGACCATGTCGGTATCATTGCCGGCGGCGTATTAGCTTATCAAGAGGCGGTCACTCCAGGGCAAAACCTGGAATCGTTGTTCATGCAGATTGCACAGGAATACCGAAAAGGGGATGAGTAGGATGCAGCAATATATAGCCGCCGAACATCTAAAATTAAAGCTCACCTTCACAAAAAAGTTGGTCTGGCTTGCCCCCATCGCTACTCTTCTTCTGTGTACCGTACTCATGGGGGGACGTATGCTCCAAAGCGCCAGCTACAATTGGTGGTATTTCATGCTGCTGCCAGGTACCCTCACCTTAATGTGCTCAGGAGTGATCCAAAAGGATGGCAAGAAGCTGAAATACCGTGCTGTCCTCGGCATGGCTGTAGATTTGGCTCAGGTATGGTACGGTAAAATCGGGGTTTGCGTAAGACTCTTAATAGTTTCCTTTATTGTCCTATTTATAGGGATAACTCTTGGCGGATTCGTATTCTCAACTTCTGTAACACTAGCAGGAAGCGTTGCTGCAACTCTAATCCTCTTCATCACCTTTTTGTGGCAAGTTCCACTTTGCCTGTTCCTGACGGACCGAATAGGCATGTTTGCCACTCTAATTATTAACATGCTGGGCAACGTATCTTGCACCATTTTGTTCGCTACGTCCTCTGTGTGGTGGGCGGTCCCTTATGCTATTCCAGCCCGATTAATGTGCGCCGTCATTAAAGTGCTACCTAATGGGCTTGCCGTTCCTTCAGGAGATCCGCTTTTGGATAAAGGCGTGATTGTGCCCGGCCTAGTGATCACAATCTGCCTGTTTATAATTCTGTCGATACTGACGGCGATGTCCTTCCACAAGCGGGAGGCTAAATAAGATGATTTCTTTTTTCCGCTATCTGAAATCCGATATGCTTAAACTTAGAAGGCAGCCCTTACTGCTTGTGCAGCTGTTTGTGCCGCTTTTAGGCATAGCAATCTTTCTAGCCTACTATTCCTTTACTCCGTATTCACCGATTTCAAAGGTGGACGGCTATTTACAGGTTCTAGCCGTGGTTCTTCCTACCATGATTGGTATTGTCTGCTCCATTGCTGTTGAGCAGGAGGCAGTCGCTGGCAATTTCCAGCAGCTATTGATCTCGCCAGTGAAGCTGCTACCTTTCCTGAGCAAGCTCAGCCTGCTCCTGATCTTGGGATTTGGCAGTGTGCTGCTTGCCTCCGGAGGCTTTGGGGCTGGCTATATATATCTTATGAGAGAGTCACCGTATGGCTTGAAGTTTTATGTGTTGGCTGCCTGCATTCTGTTTATGTCCAGTGTATTCCACTATTTTCTGCATTTTTTCATTAGTTTGCGGTTCGGCAAGGGAGCTTCCATCGGTCTAGGCATTATGGAGAGTCTATTGTCCGCTTTGCTTCTTACAGGGCTGGGTGATCATAATTGGATATTCATCCCCTCTGCTTGGGCTGCCCGGTTCATCACGATCTGGGTGCAATACGATATAAACTCAGCAGTATCTATTCCTGAAGCTATACGGCTTGATTCGGGAGTCAGCTATTGCGTAGTAGGGACCGTAGTCATCATGGTATTATTAGGATTATGGACTTGTCGTTGGGAAGGACACAATTCGTCGGAATAAAGACCAGAGTAAAGAAAGCAAGGGAAGTGAATTAAGCATGGCAAACTTGTTGGCCGTTGATGATGAACCCGCCGTTTTGGCACTCCTTCAAAATATTTTGCAGAAAGATGGCCATGTTGTCACGGTGGTCTCCGACTCCCCACAGGTTCTCACCATGCAGCTTGGAGCCTTTGACCTCATCCTGCTTGACGTGATGATGCCTACCATGGACGGGTTCACACTCTGTCGGGAAATTCGAAGCAAAATAGACTGCCCGATCCTGTTCCTCACCGCAAAATCCATGGAGAACGATGTGATGTTAGGGCTTGGGGAAGGGGCTGACGATTATATTGTCAAGCCGTTTGGTGCTGGAGAGTTGCGCGCAAGAATCAACGCCCATCTCAGACGGGAGAATCGTGAACGGCGTAATGTATTCTGCATCGGGGAAGTTCATTTCAATCTGTCCGGTAAGGAAATCACCGTTCAGAATGTTGTAGTCCCGTTTACCAAAAGCGAATATGAGATATGTAAGTTTCTAGCCCTGAACTGGGGACAGGTGTTCTCTAAAGAGCAGATTTACGAAGCTGTCTTCGGCTTGGATGGGGACAGCGATTCCGCCACCATCGTGGAGCATATTAAAAATATCCGAGCCAAGCTTGGCAAAGTAGAGGTTTCGCCAGTGGAGACGGTTTGGGGGATCGGGTACCGATGGAAGTAACCAAAGTACAGCAAGCACGCAAGACAACCAAACTACGAACCATTTTTCTGGGTTATTTAGTTATGTTCTGTATCGGGACGATTGCGCTCGCTCTGTTCCTGGTTCTCATCTTCTATGTCCTGATGTCTTGGGGGACCATTCTCCCCGCGAACTATGCTGAGAATCAGGTGCGGGAGGACAAGACAATCATTGAAGCTGGCAAGACCCTACAGCCGGATTCTCGGCAGAAACTGTATAAATACGCATCATTCACTTCGGAAGGCCGCCTCAATGAGGGAAACCTTTCTGAAAAGCAGGCTCAAACTGCTTGGAGTGTTACGCAGCAGAACGATACTGCTTATCAATTTCCCTATAACTATGTAAAAGTCTCACATAATGATAAAGTTACTGTGATGCGCTATTCTGTCTCGGCTCAGTTTGAACTTCCTATCCTGCGTCAATACCTGCCGAACGCGGAATTGTCCTTTTTTGCCGTGTTCTGTATCGCCTTTCTGGGGGGAGGTGCCTTGCTGGCTTCCTCCTTCGGACGAAGGCTGGCACGTAAGATGAGTGGGTTGCAGCAGGCCACCAAACAAATTCAAGCACAGGATCTGGACTTCTCAATCGAATTCAGTGGCGTGATGGAGATCGATCAGGTGCTGCATTCCATGGATAAAATGAAAGAAACGTTAAAGACTTCGCTTCAGAAACAGTGGAATCTCGAAAGATCCCGCCACGAGCAAATATCCGCCCTAGCACACGATGTCAAAACACCACTCACTATCGTTCGTGGAAACGTAGAGCTGCTGTCCGAGACCGATCAGTCCGAAGAGCAAAAGAACTATACGGATTATATATCGGAAAGCACCAGACAGATGGAGCAGTATATTAAGACTCTTATTGAAATTTCAAAAGCGGAAACGCTTGTCACCCTGCGGGCGGAAACGATGGATGCTGACTTCTATTTAACGAAAGTGAAAGATCAGATAATGGCCTTGGCTGCTGTCAAAAAAATATCTGTAGCATTCGCTGCATATAACCTCCCTAAGACGCTGTATGCAGACCCAGTTCTACTTGAGCGAGCCATTATGAATGTTGCTTCTAATGCGGTAGATCAGGCGCCTGAATATAGCGAGATCCAGCTGACCGTAGAGTCTGTGGAAGACTGCATTCGGTTCAGCATCTTAGACGAAGGCCCAGGCTTCTCTCCAGAAGGCCTCAAACAGGCCGCCGAGCAGTTCTATATGGGTGACTCGTCCAGAAGAATAAATGGACATTACGGTATGGGTCTGTATATAACAAAATCCATTGTCAATCTACATGGCGGAAAGCTGATCATCACCAACTCCACCCAGACAGGCGGCGGACAGGTAAGCATTGAGATTCCGTCAGTTCATTAGCGACATAATGAGAAAATTACCGAAATAAATAATTTGCTCTTAAGCTTGGTTCGATTCATAAGGCACACACCTGTTCCTCGTTTGTTATTGAAACAATTTAAAACGCTACTGACATATGAAGGTCAGTAGCGTTTTATCATTTTGCCATCGAAATGAAAACACTCCTGACACAGACTCGCGATTATTATAAGGAACATGGGTTATTGCATTACTATATGTGCTGCTGAACGGATGATGCTATAATTTTGCTTTGTACTCCTTGATCAAGTACGGAACCAAGAATAGACGTTCCGATAGCCCCCGCCATAAAGCTTCCCATCATATAGATAATCATACCAACTCCGGTTTGGTTGCCACTTAATGTTCGAGAAATGGTGTTTGCCATTGTAATCGGTCGCCCTCTCCATTTTCCAGAACATAAGGGGCTACGCTTCTTGGATTATGGCTTCCTTCGGGTAAGTTATACTCTCCCCATTTAACAACATCTTGAAGGAATACAATGTCTGCTCTATTTGGAAGCTTCAGTCATGTGATTCTCGGAAAACGTATTCATCGTTGTAGCAGGGTGTTCAAAGTATTGTCGGTTGATCAAATTTGTAAGCAATTTTTAATTAGCTCACGTCAATTTCAACGCAAATTAAAAAAGCTAGCGGAATGACCTATACAAAAATGCTACAGGATATTCGTATTCACGAGAGTTGTAGCTTACTATTAGATACTAGTTGGCGCGTTCAAACGATCGCACTTGAAGTCGGGATTCATGATATGAAATATTTCTATCGAATCTTCAAGGAACGATGTGGATTGACCCCGCATGAATTTCGTTTTAATGCCTGTTCGAATATCATTAAGCGTTAAAGATTCCCTTACGAAGGTGACGAGAGATGACAACAAATTTTAAAATGAAAGAACTTATGGATCAATTCCAAATCAGTGAGGATACCTTACGGTATTATGAGAAAATAGGTCTTCTTCCTCCCGTGGCCCGCAAAAATAATGGGCACAGGATATATAACAATTCACACAAAGAGGCACTTTTAATGATCAAGTGTTAAAAAAAAGCCGGAATGTCGCTGAAGGAGTTAAAACCTATTATCCAGCTTCAATTAGATGAGAGCAACATATCAAATAATGAATGGTATGATAGGCTTTACAATTACCAAAAAAAGATAGATCAGCAGCTGCAAGAACTTCAGGAAATTAAGGATATGATTGAATTGAAATTGCAAACCGGGCAAAAATTTGGCCATAACTTTTTGCCGCTTGAGACCCAAACTTAATCTTTTTTTAAAACTGAATTGCTCTGCTTGACCTAGTGTTTACACCAGGTTGTAAGATGTGCATTAGATTCCCTCCAAGGATTCCACATCATACAAAAGGAAGCTTATAAACATGAACAATACAATAGCAATAGCAATAGGAAAAACAGGATTAAAAGCATTTAAACTTGGTTTTGGAGCAGGTGTGGTAGGTAATTCAATGATGTATCCAAAAGTCGATGATACTCTAAGCCGACAATTAATTAGAACTACCCTTGCAAAAGGCGCTAGCTTGGCTATTAACGCGTTCAGCCGTTGATCTAATTATTCCAGGTGCAACCAAGCCTGATCAAATCGAGTCCAATCTTCAAACTCTGGGTGTTCGACTAACAAGTGGCGAGCTTAAGCAACTCGATATTCTTTTCAATCAAAATAACTTGTTTACAGAGTAACAGATTGTCATTGTTCTACATACACTTCCTAATACACAGAAAGGGTTCTAAAGTGAAAACTTTAGAACCCTTTTTTGCAGAAGTATTTATTTTGTAATCGTAATTTGTTTGGATGCAGTATTATAGTTCACCTGATACCCCGAAAGCTCGCTAATCACTCGTAATGGAACCAGCGTGTAGCCGTTAACAATAACCGGAGCTGTGATGTTCGTCGAATAACTCCGGGAGTTGTTCAACTCATACACGGCAAGGGTAGAATTCTTGACCTGAAGCACTACTTGTTTGCCGTCTGTAGGTCGAGTCAGAATGATCTTTTTGGTCGCTTTTTCATAATTTACCTCGTAACCTATCCGTTCACTGATAAAGCGCAGCGGGACCATCGTCGCCCCATTTATGATTCGCGGAGCCTGAGCCATCGTCGTAGCACGACCATCGACATAAGCTGATTTAGCTCCTGGTGTCAGGGTGAACGAAGTTGAATATGAGGAAACCGCATTGTTAGGGTAGGAGGACGTTGTACCAGAAGTTGTTGTTGTAGTAGAACTCGTCCCGGATGATGAACTACTGGTCCCAATTGCTCTATTGCGAATAGCTTCTAACCGATCCAGCAAATCACTTTTACGGGTTCCGCTCGGCAGATCACTGATTGCATCTCTGGCAGAACGCCAATCGGAGGCATTCAGACTGTTTTCTGCAATTCGCATCAAATCTCTCGCTTTCTCATAGTTCGATGAACTAGATGACGAAGAAGAGTAGTAACCATCCGAATCCGTGCGTTCTGATATCTTAACACCACTAGATTCTCTTCCATTACTATTGACAGTCACGACCTTAATCTCATACCAGCGTCCTTCTCGCAAATCCGTTATTTTATAGGACTCAGAGCTTGTAGTTCCCTCATAATCACCATCAACATATATCTTTACCTTGTCGGCTTTACTCGGCATATCGTAGGTGATTTTGATCCAGGTGTCGCTCTTACTATCTACTTCAAGATTGGACACTTCTGACGAATTGGAGGACGTACTGTCCGTTGTGGCAGTCAATCTCACACCAGAGGACAATGCACCTGTGCTTCGCTTGGACCTAATCGTGAACGTGTAGGTCTGGCTTGCCGAAAGATTGTTGAATGTATAGGATGATCCTGTTGAATCAGTTACCAGTTGCCCATCCTTATACAGACTGACCGTATTAATTCCGCTAGGTCTTGTCCAGGAAACAGTAACGCTATAGTTATTAACTGATGTCACTGAAGCTCCTGTCACTTCGGGCACTGTATCAACGGTGAGCGCTGAGGTCGTAACCGGAATACTGATTCCTCCAGATATGTTGCCGGATTTGTCAATAGTCTTGACCAGTACTGTATAGTTTGTGGAAGCAATCAATCCACTGAATGAATAGGACGTCCCTGTAGTTCGCTGCACTTCCTTACCATTTAAATAGATGATCGCTTGGCTCAGGTCAGCATCCTTAGGCAATATGTAATTTACGGTAAAAGCGTTATATCCTACATTCGTAGCTGTCAGCCCGCTTACCTCTCCTGGGGGTGTCTTATCCACAGGACCATCAACGGAAGCCGTTTTAGCCTGTATTGGCGTACCTAGAGATTCATCTCCACTCCTATTCACCGTTTTCACGCGAAAGGTATATGTCGTGTTCGGCTGTAAACCGCTCATCATATAAGAGTTACTTCGAATGTTATCTACATATACAGCGTTAGTGACATTTACCACTTTTATGTGGTCAAAATTAATGTCCGACGGATTGGTCCAGGACAAATTTACTTTTGTTGTTTCTGTAGGAACCGCTGTCAGATTGCCGACCTCTGCCGGTGCGATATTCGCAGTAACCATTTGACTCGACATTACTTTTAGCATTTGGTTAAGATAGGTATTCTGGCTATAACCTTTTGTTAACGTAGTCACTTTCGTGCCCGAAGTAACAGGCACATGACGGCCTTGAGCGGTTGCTAATTTGGTATGTAACTGTGCTGTATTCAGGCCTGTCGGATTTGAGTTATGCCTTTCAGTCGACAACGCGCTAGCCACTGCATCGGGTGCCAAAATGCCATATCCCGTATTCAAAATCAGTGTAGCCGTTGCGAACGGAGCCATCCATTGACGCAAACGTTTTTTATTCATAATCTATGCTCTCCTTGTACCAGTATGGAAATTTTATTTGTCAAAACTAATAAGTCAAGCTTACAAACCCTTCTGCTGCAATCCAGCTTTTAAAATTCACACTAAAATGTACAGACATTCATTTAACTGTTATCGGAATTTCCATACAAAATGTTTAGGCTTCACACTAGCATTTTTACAGATAGGGGTCGCGCAAACAATATATGCTAAGCCTTCGAACTACACCAGCTTAGTGTTTTTTCTTACTCCAAGCCATCTTTCTAAGCCCCATTGTTTGTTTCAACAATTTAAACGAAATTACGATTATCGTTTCCGAGCACGCTAAGCTGTGGGACGTTGGAAGCAACGAAATGAAGCATTGGTGGGAGATACTTCAATCATGTGAAAGCTCTGACATAACCTTTGGATTCAGCTATAAATATTCGATATATCGTAACTTTCTACCGTTTAATAACATTGCATTATAGGATATATTAAATTTTAAGCAATAGGAGAAGGAGGTGTATTATGTTCAAAAATGCCTTTAAGATGTTTGGTGTTATTGGCAATATTGAAGCGATTTCATATCTGCTGCTTGTGTGTATCGCTATGCCACTTAAATACGCAGCTGGAATGCCACAAATGGTAAGCTGGGTGGGTATGATCCATGGGGTACTGTTCGTGGCCTATGTTGTAGCCACTGTGGTCATGCTGATTCTGCGAAAAATAACGCTATTGCAAAGTCTTGCAGCCTTGATTGCATCGCTGTTGCCGTTTGGTCCTTTCATTTTTGATCGTAAGGTGCTTAAGAAAGCCGAAGCACGGGCCAGTCATACCAGCCCGATAAAAGCTACATAAGCATGTACAAGGGAAAGTGCCAACACAATAACGTTGCTTTCTCTTCCCACTCATGCAGCAGTATACAAAAACAACCGATGGCTCTAAACCACTCGGTTGTTTTTGTATACGCGAATTGTAAATTGTTACTTTCCCACGCAGTAAGGGAGACTCTAACTTTGTCATTCTTTTCTTCCCTATCTGCTATATTTATGTAATCACAACAACTAATCTCTCGGGTAATTTACACTCATAATATCCATAAAAGGAACTTTATCCGTTTCTCCATTACTCTCTACATGAACCTTTCCTGTTCTCGGGTCCATTTTAACAATTTGTCCACGGGTTGTTTCTTCGCGTCCCCATACGGTCAATACAACTTCGGATTGCTCTCGTTGTGCTTCTACAAGCTGATTCCCGATTTCCTCCAGTACAAATTCATCCCGAGTAGGCCGTTTGGGTACCTTCGCTTTTGCCACTTGCTATCACCCTTCCTTCGTGCAAAATCAAAATCAAATTCATTCTATTTTACCATACTTTTCATCATTTGGTGCTGGTAATGTGAGTAAAATTACGTCTCAGAACCACAAAAAAGCCGAGTTCTCAAAACCGAAAACACCGGCTTTTTAAAGTTGCTTGTTGGAGCTCATTAGGAGCGATTGAAAATCGAAGAGACAGGATTATTTGACCAACTGTGGAATGTAATCCACGATATTATAAATAGGAGCACTGCTCTGTTGCGTAACGGCCAAAATCAATGCACCTTCGAGCATCGAAATAATAAGTACCGCCAGACTATGTGCCTTTTCCTCTTCCCAGCCCGAATCCTGAAGGCGCTCCATGTAGATGTGCTGCCAATCTGTAAACGTATTCACACAAGCATGACGTAGCGATTCACTAATACAGGAAGTTTCCGCAGCAGCCCAGAAGCCAATCGGCATGAAGTCGTTAAAGCCGGTACGGTCTGCCTCCTCAGCTGTATTACGGATAAAATCCTGAATGGCTAGTACTGGATTATCATTCCCGTTCAGTGTCTGTTTTAATTTTTGCTTTATAAACTCATTCCCTCTTCTTATGCACTCCAAAGCCAATTCTTCTTTACCACGCGGAAAATAATAATAAAGTGACCCTTTCGGTGATCCACTCTCCGCAAGAATCTGATTCAGTCCGGTCGCGTGATACCCCTGATGAAAAAAGAGCTTCGATGCGGTTTGTACGATATTCTCGTATGATTCGGGTTTAGCAGCCATATACAGCATCCTTCGTTATATAGTAGTTATAACTTATACTTTGACAAAAAAATAACAACATGTTTATTATATATAGACCGATCGTTATAATTCAACACCATTAATTTATTGGAGGAACAAAAACAACATGAATACAATGAGTCAATCGAGTTCACCCTCTGAACCCAAAACGTTCAAGGTGCTACCTATTATGATTGCCCTGCTCCTTAGCGGCTTTATTGGGATGTTCAGTGAAACGGCACTTAACATTGCACTGAATGATTTGATGCAGATTTTGCATATTACAACTGCAACAGCCCAATGGTTGACTACCGCTTATCTGCTTACACTCGGTATTTTAGTACCTGTATCGGGATTGCTGATTCAAACCTTTACGACAAGACAGCTGTTTGTGACATCGTTGCTGTTTTCAATAGCTGGTTGTCTCGTTGCTGCACTTGCACCTACTTTTTCAGTGCTATTGATCGCACGTATTCTTCAGGCCATTGGTACAGCGTTGTTATTGCCGTTGATGTTTAACACCATCTTGATCATTTTCCCGGCTGAAAAGAGAGGCGCGGCTATGGGGATCATCGGATTGGTAATTATGTTTGCACCTGCCGTGGGACCTACCATTGCAGGACTGGTACTGCAAAATCTGTCTTGGCACTGGATCTTCTGGATTTCCCTTCCGTTCTTGGTTCTCTCGCTGATTTGCGGTATTTTATTTATGCAAAACGTTTCAGAAACGACCAAGCCTAAAATTGATCTTTTATCTATCCTCCTGTCTTCCATTGGCTTCGGCGGTGTTGTGTTTGGTTTCAGTAAATCCGGAGAAGGTGGCGAAGGTTGGGCTAGCCTGATGGTTCTGCTTCCTGTGATTGTCGGTCTGGTATCGTTGATACTGTTCTCTGTACGTCAGTTGAAGATGAAGCAGCCTATGTTGAACTTGCGTGTGTTTAAATATCCTATGTTCGTGATCGGCGTTATTATGGTGTTCTTATGTATGATGACGATCCTTTCTACGATGCTGATTCTTCCACTCTTTTTGCAAAAAGGGCTGGCTTTGTCTGCTCTAACAGCAGGTTTGGTACTTCTGCCTGGTGGGATTATCAACGGTCTCTTGTCTCCCATTATGGGCTCCCTATTCGATAAATTCGGTCCCAAATGGCTTGTCATTCCAGGGCTTGTGATCGTGGCCGCTGTTTTATTTTTCCTGTCTGGCATTACAACAACATCAACTCTCGTACTCATTATTGTGCTTCATAGTTGCTTGATGATCGGCATTTCCATGATTATGATGCCAGCTCAGACAAACGGACTTAACCAGCTCCCTATGGATTTATACCCAGACGGAACGGCCATTATGAGCACGCTCCAACAAGTTGCTGGTGCTATCGGTACAGCCGTAGCGGTAAGCATTCTCTCGAAGGGCATGGACAGCTATTTGAGCCAATCCAGTATGCCTGAATCCGTAAATGAAATGGCCAATGCCATGGCAATCGGATCACAAAATTCATTTTTCTTTGCGATGATCATCAGTGTGATCGGGTTGATCCTTGCGTTTTTCATCCGTAGAGTTCATGTTGAACATGGCACTGCCAAAGCACCCATGCATTAATTCATAAATTTTTAGCCATTCCAAATTAAACATTTCTAAATATACTTAAAGGCTGCTAACCATCTCACTATTGGTTATGCAGCCTTTTTTCATATGAATTTACATACACATTCATCAATTACATATTTACAAAGCTCCTTCATTTGGTTACGATATGGTTTATGAATTAAAGCGTAAAAATTACGATTACTATTAAGGAGGACTCCCTGTTGTTTAAGCGTTCGTATTTTAATCTATTTATACCTGCGGTAATGGCGGTGATGATGGCAGCCTGCGCTTCATCTCCGTCAGCTTCACCCTCTCCATCTGCTGCACCACAAGATAAAAGTGTCACCTTATTGTTTAACGTGCAAAGCCCTTCTATAGACCCTCATTCAGATGTAAATTACACAGCTGTTCGTGCTGGAGTAAGTGAAACACTGATCAAAGTGAACAAGGATCTTAAGCTGGAAGCTTGGCTTGCAGAGAAATGGGACAGCAAGGACGGACAGCACTGGACCTTCAACATCCGACCAGGTGTGAACTTCCACAGCGGTAAAGACGTCAATGCTGCTGCTGTCAAAGCCTCTTTGGAAAGAGCGTTAAAGCTCAATCCATCGGTCAAAAATGGGCTGCATATCCGTGATATTCATGCGGATGGACAGATTTTGACCATTACGACAGACAAGCCTTTCCCGGAATTTGTGTCTGAGCTGGTTCATCCGAATACGGCTATTATAGACACCACAGCTACAGGTGACCTCCCATCAGGGACGGGACCGTTCAAGGTTGCCAGCTTCCGTGCTGGAAGTGAACTGAATTTAGATCGCAATGAACAATATTGGAACGGTGAAGTAAAGTTGAAACATGCCAAATTCATGTTTAACGAAGACGCCAATGCGCGTCAGCTTGCTTTTCAAGCCAAAACAGCTGATATTGTGTATCGCCCGCCAATTGAAAGCTTGGAGCTAATGAAAGCTGATTCTACTGTTAAGGTAGACTCGCTTCCTAGTTTGCGAACGCATCAACTGATTTACAATATGAACAATAACGATCTGAAAAAGACGGCTGTGCGTAAAGCATTCGATAACCTGATCAACCGGGATGAGATTGCCAGTGGTATCATGTCTGGTCAGGGAACCCCTGCTCAAGGCCCGTTCTTGTCCGACTTTCCTTTTTCACCGAAATATATTACGAAACAGTTTGATTTGAATGCTGCACGAGAAGGCTTCAAGCAAGCTGGATATACAGTGCAGAACGGAAAAGTTGCGAACCCCGACGGCAAGCCGCTTCATCTTACATTGCTAACTTACCAGTCGAGAGCGGAGCTTCCACTCATTTCCCAGCTGATTCAGGCTAACGCTAAAGAACTTGGCATTACGATTGATATCCGTCAGGTTGATAATATTGACGAATATCTCGCCGCACATCAGGATTGGGATTTAGCGACTTATAGTAGCATTACAGCCCCGCGCGGCGATGCAAGCTATTTTCTGAATGCGGCTTACATGCCTGAAGGAGCACTGAATTATGGGCGTGTGCATGTACCAGAACTCACGGGTATGATTTCACAGCTGAACACAACCGTGAATGAGGAACAACGCAACAAGCTGGCGCTGAAGGCTGTCACGCTGATTGACCAACAAAATCTGCAATCCTTTCTGGTCCATCCTAACAACGTAGTGGCCTATCGCGATTACGTACATAACTGGGTAACTAGCCAAAGTGAATACTACTTGCTGACCCAGGACCTGGATGTGAACTAGCATGTTTAAATCCATCGCCAAAAAGTTTCTTGAACTGGTTTTGTTCTTTCTTATTCTTTCCTTTGTGAGCTTTTGTCTGCTTAAGCTTGTTCCGGGCGATCCCGTCCGGAGCATTCTCCGAGTCGACGATGTAGCTGTGTCCAATCAGCAAATTGCAGATATGCGCAGCCAACTGGGGCTTGATCAGCCATTACCTGTACAATATGGGAAGTGGCTGATGCAGTTGCTTCAGTTTGATTTTGGACAATCTTATTTAACCCATCGTCCGGTATTCACAGAGTTTATGGAAAAACTGCCTTATACACTTCTGCTGACCGGAGGCTCCCTGTTCATTATGCTGCTGATAGCTCTCCCGCTCGGAACGATGGCAGCGCTCTACCGTAACCGCTGGATTGACAGAGCCAGTCGTGTGTTTGCCTTAATCTGCTCCTCGATTCCCAGCTTTTGGCTGGGGCTTTTGTTTATCGAATGGTTTGCAGTTAAATTGCGCATTTTTCCATCTATGGGTGAAGGAACCGCTTTTCATTTGGTACTCCCTTCTCTTACCTTAGGATTGGCAATGGCAGCCGTTTATGTACGAATGATCCGCGCAAGTCTGATTGAAAGCTCGGGGCAAGACTTTATCAAAGCGGCGCAAGCGCGTGGAATCAGCCCCATCCGCATTTTTTTCAGACACATGCTTCGTCACAGTCTAGTTCCGCTTATTACGGTATTCAGTGAGAGTATAGGCAGCCTACTGGGAGGTACAGTCGTAATTGAAGTGCTATTCGCCTATCCGGGGCTGGGCAAATGGATTGTGGATGCCATCGCTGCAAGGGATTACCCCATAATTCAGGGCTATACCGTATTTATGGCTGCATTCATTGTATGTATCAATATTTTGGTAGAGCTGTCCTACCGTTGGGTCAATCCTGAAATCGCTTTGAAGGAGAAACGTTTATCATGATAAAATCCGTACATGCGGAAAACGGGCTGCTCACTAGAACACGATTGTCCAAAACATGGATCGTGTCGCTCTCCATCCTGCTTATTCTTGCAGCAATTACAGTCGTTCCGTTTCTTGCACCGCAAGATCCGTATCGTATCCAGATGGGGAATCGACTACAATCAATCAGCGCTACACACTGGCTGGGAACGGATCATTTGGGCAGAGATGTACTATCGAGAGTGATAGCTGGACTTCGGACGACTGTCGGAACCAGTTTATTGATTTTGGCCGTTTCGCTGGTTGTCGGGGTCCCTCTAGGTCTGCTTTCAGGATTTATTGGAGGCTGGATGGATCGTGTATTCAAGCGGGTGGTCGATGCCTTCATGACATTACCTGATTATATTTTTGCCATTGTACTGAGCGGTTTGCTCGGACCAGGCTTAGTAAATCTTATTTTCGCGGTGACTGCGGTAAAATGGGTTGGTTATGCACGTCTGGTGCGTAGTACCGTTCTGGCAGAAAAGCAAAAGGATTACATTTCGTTATCCATACTGGCGGGTACCTCCTCCCTGCGGATTGTCATGCGGCATATTCTCCCCCATGCAATTGGGAATGTTCTTGTGTTGGCTACGCTGGATATCGGCAAAATCATTTTAATGATTGCCTCCCTATCTTTTTTGGGCTTAGGTCCACAGCCGCCAATTCCCGAATGGGGTACTATGTTGAATGAAGGACGAGCGTATTTTCAAATGGCTCCCCACCTGATGCTGGTTCCAGGGATAGCTGTCGTGCTAACAGTGCTACTGGCGAACGTATTGGGAGACAAACTGCGCGACCGTTATGATGTTAAAACCCGGACAGAGGAGTGAGCTGTATATGCTGACTATTGAAGGCTTAACGATTCGGACAAATGTAAAAACGATTGTAGAGCAACTGGAGCTTGCCATTCGTCCGGGGGAATGGTGTGCTCTAGCCGGCGAAAGCGGTAGCGGCAAAAGCATGACGGCGTTCGCTATCGGCGGCCTTCTCCCCTCTTCTGTTACAGCGGAAGGAATCATTGCGTGGAAGGACAATAATTTGCTAGCCCTATCCGTTAAACAACGACGTTCTTTGCTGGGTAGTGAAATATCTTACATTTTTCAAGACTACCACGGGGCTTTCACCCCCTTTCTGCGTGTAGGCAGCCAACTGGACGAGCTGATGCGCGCCCATGGCAAACAAGATCGCAAGGCGCGCAAACAGCGCTGTATCGAGGTGCTGGAGCGCGTACAGCTTCCCGCCGAGCGTGTGTACCGCAGCTATCCGTTCCAGCTCAGCGGCGGTCAATTGCAACGGGCAGCTATTGCGGCTGCACTACTGCTGGAGCCGAAGTTGCTTATTGCCGACGAGCCTACAACAGCGCTGGATACGCTCACAGCTCATCGGGTGCTCCAACTCATTGACCAAATCCGGACGGAGACGGGTATTTCCGTCTTGTGGATCACTCACGACCTGCGTCATGTACGCAAGTATGCAGATCGAATCGCAGTGATGCGCGAAGGCTCACTGGTTGAAATAGGTGACACGCAAGCGGTGCTGAACCATCCGGACCACCCGTATACTCGTCGTCTACTGGCGGCTATTCCGCCGCTGTCTCCGGGCGCTCCAGCACGTTTACCTTACAACAGCACTGAAGAACAGAACGCAATGGAAAGGAGCGCTTTACATGGATAACCAAGCCACCTGCGCTCAGCGGCAAGACACTTCTAATCCTGTCGTGACCGTCTCCGGTTTGACGAAGGCTTACGCTGGAGGCAAAACGGTGCTACAAGATGTTGCTCTGACGATCTCCCCCCGAGAATGTCTGGGCATCGTCGGGGAAAGCGGCAGTGGGAAAAGTACACTCGCTCGCTGTATTTTGACATTGGACCCATTTGATCAAGGTGAGCTTAGACTGGATGGACAGTCTATTCGAGGGCTAAAGCGGAGCGAATTAAAACGGATTCGCAGCAGGCTGGGTGCAGTATTTCAACATCCATCTGCGGCTTTGAACCCCAGACTAACCATCCTGCACTCCCTGCTGGAGCCACTGGACCAGCTTAAGTACTATGTTCCTTCCTTTATGGCGGGTATGTCCTTAGAACGTCGGGATATAGCAGAACATTTGCTTGATATGGTAAAGCTTCCAGCCAGCTATCTGGACAAGTTTCCACATCAGCTCAGCGGTGGGGAAAAGCAGCGTGTAACCATCGCACGTGCCATCAGCACAGAGCCGGATTTTATCGTATTGGACGAGCCAACGGCTAGTTTGGATGTGACTACACAAGCCACCGTTTTAAATCTGCTCAAGGATTTGCAGGATGAGCTAGGACTGGCTTATCTGTTTATCTCACATGATCTGGCGGCTGTGCACTTTATGAGTGATCGAATCATGGTCATGAAAGAAGGCAGTGTGGTTGAGCATTTTCCCAAAGAAGCATTATTTCACTCGGATCGCCATCCTTATACACAATCATTACTGGAGGTTTTTTCAACATGTTGCCTTCCCACCGAGCCTATCTTGCTTTAGCTATCCCTTTAATTATTTCGACGATTACAACCCCGCTGCTCGGTGCGGTGGATACAGCTGTAATCGGTCATTTGAGCCATTCCGCGTATTTAGGCGGTGTAGCGGTGGGCACTCTTATTTTCAATACTTTATATTGGCTGTTTGGCTTCCTGCGAGTCAGCACATCGGCTTTCACGGCACAAGCCGCGGGGGCACAAAATAACGACCAGAGCATAGCTGCTCTCATGCGCCCACTGGCCATTGCTCTACTCATTGGTGCGGTATTCATTGTGTTACAAAAGCCAATTCTGCTAGCTTCTCTTCAGCTAATCCATCCGGCTCAGGATGTAGCGGCGCAGGCAGCAATTTATTTTAACATTCGTATTTGGGGAGCCCCTCTTACATTGGTGAACTATGTGCTGCTCGGCTGGCTGATGGGATTATCCCGTGTGAAGGCTACATTATTTTTGCAAATTACAATGAACGTAATCAATATGGTATTAGCTATTGTATTTACACAGATGATGCATTGGAATGTCACTGGTGTAGCAAGCGCTACTCTGATTGCGGAGGCTCTTGCATGTATATTGGGTCTAGTTCTGGTGTTCCGCTCATCGATTTGGAGAGAATGGAAGCAAAGCGGACAGATGAATTGGCGAGGATGGTTTGGAGCTTCAGAGTTGAAAAGTGTCATGGCAACAAACCTTGATCTTATGATCCGCACAGCCTGTCTGCTGACGATGTTTAATCTGTTTACGGCGCGCAGTGCGAGCTTTGGGACCGATCAGTTGGCGGCGAACGCTATTTTGCTACAGATCCACTATATTATGGCTTACTTTTTTGATGGGTTCGCTAACGCCAGTAGCATTATGACGGGTCAGGCTCGGGGTGCCGGGGATCGTAAAATGCTGCAAAGGGTTATTCACTTGTCCTGGTTCTGGACACTGGTGACCAGCGTAGTGACGGGAGGATTATATTTCGCACTGAAAGAGCCGCTTATCTCGCTATTTACGGATAATGCCACAGTGATTAGTCTTACAGGTCCTTATAATGGATGGCTTGTGGTCTTTCCGCTGGCAGCCGGGCTGGGACTGGTATTCTACGGTGTGTTTACGGGGATGACGGTAACGTATCCGATCCGTAATTCGATGCTGATCTCATTGCTCTGCTTTTTGATCGCTCTCTTCTGGTGCGTTCCCTATTATGGGAATCACGGACTTTGGCTATCCTTTATCGTATTTGCACTAGGACGGTCACTGTTTCTTGTAATCTATTTACCTCGCTTGCAGAGGATATAGCAGCACCTGATTTACATCGCTCTCAAAAACAAAGGATGTCCCAACAACCATGTACGTGATGTTGGGACATCCTTTTATTATATATTCATACGGCTTTCAGGTTAGAAGTTTGCAAAATCCTTTTACTCGCCTTGTGGAACGGTCAAGCCCAGACCATCCGCTACACGACGTCCATATTCAGGATCAGCTTTATAAAAATGACCGATCTGACGCAGTTTGATTTCATCACTTTCTACGGGCTTCATCGCATTTACGATGTTTCGAACCAGACGTGAACGCTCTTCTTCACTGAGCAAGCGGTACAGATCCCCTGGCTGTGTGTAGTGATCGTGATGATCGTAGGCTACACTTTGAGCCTCGCCAGACACTTCAAAAGGAGCAATTTTGTGCGCAGGTGATTCTTTGGGTCCACCGAGACTATTAGGCTCGTAATAAACAGATCCTCCGCCATTGCTGTCACTACGTAATGCACCATCGCGTTGGTAGTTGTGTACTTCTGCATGCGGACGGTTGATCGGCAACGAATTATGATTTGCACCTACACGGTAGCGATGTGCGTCGCCGTAGGCAAACAGGCGTCCTTGCAGCATTTTATCCGGGGATGCTTCAATTCCAGGAACAAATGAACCCGGAGAGAATGTCGCCTGCTCTACCTCAGCAAAGTAGTTCTCAGGATTACGATTCAGCACCATGCGCCCAACCTCAATCAGCGGATAATCCTTTTGAGACCATACTTTTGTCACATCAAATGGATCAAAGCGGTACGTATCTGCATCTTCTACAGGCATAATCTGCACATGAAGTTTCCATGCAGGAAAATCACCTTTTTTGATGGCATTAAACAAGTCTTCTGTATGATAATCCGGATTTTCACCGGCAATTTTCGCAGCCAAATCCACATCAAGATTTTGCACACCTTGCTCTGTTTTAAAATGATATTTCACCCATACTGCCTGTCCTTCGGCATTTACCCACTTGAACGTGTGACTACCGAAACCATGCATATGTCTAAGTGTAGCTGGAATACCGCGGTCAGACATAAGGATACTTACCTGATGCAGCGATTCAGGAGATAAGGACCAGAAATCCCAGACCGCATTCGGGTTTTTCAGATGGGTTTGGGGATGACGTTTTTGCGTATGAATAAAGTCAGGAAATTTAATGGCATCCCGAATAAAAAACACAGGGGTATTATTGCCCACGAGATCATAGTTGCCTTCTTCTGTATAAAACTTCACCGCAAAACCACGTGGGTCGCGTACAGTATCGGACGAGCCCAGCTCACCCGCCACAGTAGAAAAACGGATAAACATCGGTGTACGCTTGCCCACTTCAGACAAGAAGCTTGCTTTTGTATATGCAGACAAATCATTAGTGACTTCAAAATATCCGTGCGCCCCTGCACCTTTTGCATGAACGACACGTTCCGGCACACGCTCCCGATTAAAATGCGCCAGCTTCTCCAGCAGATGCACATCCTGAATTACTGTGGGACCCCGTGAGCCTGCTGTGATCGAATTTTGATTATCTCCAACAGGAGCGCCCCAGCTTGTAGTCAGGTTCGTTGGTTGGTTACTCATGATTGAAATCACCTCTTGAATGAATTGGTTAACTATGTGCCTTTCACTATAAATTGTGCACAAACAAAAATCAATACTTTTTTATAATTATTATAATCTAGGATTTAGAATTAGTTTAAAATCATAAATAAAAAAGCAAGCCCCATAAGGCTTGCCGTAAATGCAGTACTGTATTTATTCACCAATATATATGTTTCATTTTTACTTTCTATAATGATTACTTTGATCACTTCTCGAAGTTTTGCCATTGAGGCTTTCAGACAATATTCATGTAGAATTCATCATAAAATCATAATAGCAGCCGCTTCCTATCAAGAAAATCCAAGATATCCTGAACCGACTGGATTACCTCTCGACCTTCAGTAGATACGATTAGATCAGGTTCCAGCGGTGCTTCATAGGGAGCATCAACCCCCGTAAAATGATGAATTTCTCCGGCACGCGCTTTCTTGTACATTCCTTTTGGATCGCGTCGCTCACATTCCTCCAGGCTGCATTGTATATAAATCTCATAGCAACCTTCCTGCTGTAAAATCTCCTTTACCATTTCACGATCTTCACGATAAGGGGAAATGGTGGCGCAAATCGTTAGAACACCCGCATGTGCCATTAGCTTTGCAACTTCAGCAATACGGCGGATATTTTCTTTACGGTCAACGGGCAGGAAACCTAGATTCTGATTTAAACCGTGCCGAACATTATCTCCATCCAAAATAAACGTGTGTATGCCTCGTGCGTATAACGCTTTTTCAAGTGTGGAGGATACCGTTGATTTTCCCGAACCAGACAGCCCTGTAAACCAAAGCACCGGACTTTTATGGCCATTCAAAAGCTGACGCGCTTGCTTATCAATATCGGACACATGCCAGGTTATATTCGAAGATGGATTCATTCAGCACCTTCCTTTTTCATGGAATATTATAGTAAAACAGTTTTTATGCACTGCCTTCACTTCAAGAAAGAACATTTTTAAAGCTGTTTAAAGTATGTTGGTCTGCTTTGTGATCCAACACTGCAAAAACAATCCGGTCAAACAGCAAACCATATCCTTCATCTATAAGCACTTGCTTGAACCAGAGGGCAACCTCTTCTGGCTTATTGCGAAATACTCCGCAACCATAGGCTCCCAGCACAAGATGTTCTACGCCGTTTTGCTTAGCCATTCCAAGAACGTAACGGATCCGCTGCAGCATCACTTCCCCAATCCGATTCACCTGCTCTGGCTCCCGTTCTCGCACAACTCCAGCATTTACAGCAGGTGCGGTCAGGAAGTCGACTTGATATGGCTTCTCCAACAATGTTCCCTGATCATCCCGAAATACCGGAACTTCAGGCGAATAAATCATATAATCTGAATAAAAACAGCTCCGCAGCTTCCGATTATGTCCATACATCTCTTCCATTTGTGAAATGCAAGGATATAACGCTGACGAACGAGCCAAGCTTTCTTCTTGAGCCTGGCTGCCTCCGAGAAATCCACCTCCCGGGTTTTTAGCTGATGCAAAATTCAAACACGCCACGTGGGTCAGCTTCTCCTCTACCTGGAGTCTGTATGCCGCCTGTAACGTGCTTTCTCCCGTAATTTCCAATTTTGCAATAATCGTCTGTTCTTCTATGCGGGAAGAAGGCCCCATATACTTTTTATTCTTTGCTCTGTTTCTTGCTTTACAGCTACCAGTTGAGAAGGTGTATATAACTTCGAGCCTGTGACCGCATTTCCTATCTCTTTTGTCATATTTACTTGAATCTGTTTGGTATTCGTGTAATATCCATTCTCCAAAATGGATAGTGTCTCCTGCGCCATATGTGATCGTGCATCCCGGCTACTCCGGGAATTCATTGTATTTCTCATGGTGACTATTCCTCCTTTTGCAATACATCCTCACGTAAATTCGTCAATATTTCCCCAAGCCAGTTCGTACCACGCCATAGCTTGCGGTTCCGTATACGAGTATCGCTCTCAGCTAAGCCTACACCCCAAATGGTGTCGGTTGGACTAGCCTCAACCAGAGTGGTTCCTTTCGTTTTAAGCAGGTGCTTGAGCAAATTCGGATTTTGTGTAAACTTGGCGTAATTACCGTCATATACAAATTGCCGGCAATTGGCCTCCCACAAGGATTGGTCAAATCCGCGCACACTGCGGCCCCGGGCTTTTTGCTCCCTTGGGGTAGGTGCTTGCATAATTTTCAAGGCTGCCTCTTCATCCCCAAAAAGCTGTGCTTTTTTCAACATCATATATTGCTCGGCACAGTTAAACTCCAATCCATCCACGACAAAATCAGAAGGATACCATTGTGAAAATGGCGAATGACTACGATAAAAAAACGTAAACTTTTCCATAAAGATTCCTCATTTCATATTCCTTATGCTACATAAAACGCGACCGAGGCTTAAATCGGTATAACTTGGACGGACGATGTCCAGCCGCCTTTCTATACTCATTGGTTTCTTCCACGAGATCAGCTATTTTGCGACGAAAAGCTGCGGCCAACAGCTCCTTACCTAGAATAATTTCATACACCTGCTGAAGCTCACTCAGTGTAAATAGAGCTGGCATCAGGTGAAACGCGATATCTGTGTATTCTATTTTGCTGCGCAGACGCTCTATACCGTACGCAATAATTTTGGCATGATCAAAAGCAATTCCTTGTGATTCCAGCACCTCTCGCTTGATTTCAATGGTTCTTCCCTTAAGAATTTCAGTTATTTTTACTTTGGCTGATAGATGGATGTCCCCATGCTTCAATGTGATATCAATGTCTTGTTCCCATGTGTAACCTTCCAGCTGCTTCGTCCGCGTTTCCTGAGCTACGCTGTAATCCAGCTCAAACCACTGGGCATCATCGGCATCATCCCCCGCCTGTACCTCCAAGGAATCGTGATCCACCAATGCCATGTAAGCGCAGCTGATTACCCGCATACGAGGATCACGTGCCACATCTCCCCAAGTATATAGCTGCTCCATATAAATCTGATCCACATTCGTTTCCGTTTTAAGCTCGCGTCGTGCAGCCTCTTCCAGACTTTCATCTATACCTACAAAACCACCCGGCAACGCCCATTGCCCTATATAGGGATGCTCCCCTCTTTGGATCAAAAGAAGCTGAAGGGTCTTCTCCGGCAGCTTCCGGTAATTTTGTTGGAGCTGATCCATTACCGTAAATAGCAGCATATCTACCGTTACGGATGGGCGCTCATATTCATTCGCATCATACAGGGCCAAGAACTCCTCTTCCGTCAAGCCACTGTGATTATGTTTCGATCCATCTGTCACTTGCCTCACCTACCTGTTCATATATGGGTCATTTGTCGCTTTTAATTCAAAAGTGACGAATGCTCTATGTAACTTTTAATTTGAATTAATTGATAAAAACAAAATGTTAATATCAATACAGTAATATATAAAAACTACTTCGTCAATAGGGTGTATAGTCCTATTTTTAATCATTTGATAGTACTATTAGACTGTTTACTGAATTTCACTTGTTGCTTATTGTCATATCATGTATGATGTTTTGGTCAATATAGGAAACACAACATACTAATCACGTAGGGAGAAGATCTAATTGTCTAACCAGTTTAATCCGCAATTCAATCAGCAAGGAGCACCATCCAGACCAGCCCCTGTTTACCCGCCTCCTGTATCATTCAAGGAGTGGATGATCAGTTTACTTCTGATGGCTATACCGGTAGTTGGACTTATTATGCTGTTTGTGTGGGCATTTAGCGGCTCGACTAATCCGAGCAAAGCTAACTATGCTAAAGCAGGCCTTCTTTGGGCCGCTATTGTAATTGTGATCTATATCATTATGGCTGTTGCTCTGTTGCCTGCTATCATAAGTTCATTGAATTCAAGCAGCTACTATTGATTCTAATTACATAGCAAAATAATCTTCCGATGAATAACCTGATCATCAGAAGATCTTTAAACTAAACTGCCGATCTCGTCGGCAGTTTTATTTGATTTCTTTTCGCTTTACTCTTTTATTTTCACAGCATAACGATTCATCATTCCCGGCATCCCCTGAAAATCAAGTTTGCCATAAGCGATCAACTGTTGAATCCGGTATTCCAAAAAAGTATCGCTTCTTGGCTGCGACCACTGCGTTAAAGCTTGACCTATTATTTTTCCGGTGTTCACAAATTCCAGATTATCAGCTAACTGTATCTGGCTAATCATAGCCAGCAAGGCCTGATCCAAATAATCCTCCGGCACATGAACAATACGGTCATTGTCCCATAATCTCAGGACACTCTCTTGCTCGCTAAGCTCCAACCACTCCCGTTCGTATCGACGTCGGTCTTCCATACACACCACATAAAGTTCATCTTCACTTCGCTTAATGAACCGTTCGATTTCTTTCGAATGCACCACGCCCATGGATAAAGGGAATGGACTCTCATTATATACATAATCATCCGGTTCCCGCTCCAAGGTATCCGTGACATTAATGACCCGAATAGGTGTAGCTCTGTTGCGCAAGAGATATAATGCAAAGCGTAATCCAACCTGCTCGTCAGCATTAGATCCACACCAGATTGTGATCGACTTATCATCCGGAATCTCACTAAGGGTAACCATCATCTGTTCAATACGCTGCTCCCAATTGGCGTAATGAAAAAACTCATAATGCATCATCCGTTCAGCCAACCAGCTGTGACGGTTTTCTTGTCCTTCTGGTGTTTCCAGCCTCCACAATGGTCCTATGGAAAACTGATCATTAAAAGTCAGCACGATACTCTCAAGCCGCAATCCTGCACCCGAAAGTCCTACCTTCATCGAGCCTGCGGCAGACTGAGAAAACAATAGATGCACATGCCTCTCCCGGGTGCGTTCATGCTCCAGGCGCTCATTTCGGCTCGTTTCCACATCATTTGCCCACTGTTTCAATATAGGAATAGCCCATTCAGGATTTTTGTCTGATAAGGCTGCAGCCTGCTCCAGTACACTACGTACAAAACCTCTAAGTCTTCGACCCTTAAAAACCTCATCATAGTCTTCATCAAAATTCGGTTCATTATGAGCTAACAACAAATCACTACCTCCTCTTATCAAATTCAATTCAAACTTGTCTTTCGACCAGAAATATCTTTAGAATAGGCGTATAGCTATCACTTCTTACTCTACAATAAAATACCACAGATTGGTTACTCGACTGGAGGAAAAGAAATGACATCGGAGTGGCAGAGATTACAGACCAAACTGCCGGAATGGGTAGAACAAAGCCGTCATGAGTATATTCATGGCAAGGTAGCAGCATATATTCCTGAGCTGTCCAAAGCCCCGGCCGACGCGCTGGGTGTTGTTGTAATGAACGGTGCGGGTGAAACTGTGGTAGCCGGAGATACGGAAATCCAATTTACGATGCAAAGTATCTCAAAGGTATTTACGCTCATTCTGGCCTTGATGGATAATGGAGAGGACGTTGTCTTCTCTAAAGTGGGTATGGAGCCTACCGGAGACCGTTTTAATTCCATGCTAAAGCTAGAACTAGTTGAACCGGGCATTCCGTTTAACCCACTGATTAACGCCGGAGCAATCGCAGTCTCCTCTCTGATTCGCGGGAACAGTCCAGAAGAGAGATTTGCCCGTGTTCTCCAATTTTTCCGCCTGCTTACCCACAATGACACATTGGAATATGATCAGGATGTCTACGATTCAGAATCAGCTACAGGCCATTTGAACCGTTCCCTTGCTTATTTTCTAATGGAAAAAGGAATTTTAAGAGGTCATGTGGAGGATGTGCTTGAAGTTTATTTCAGACATTGTGCTGTCAAATTGAACTGTACTGATTTAGCTCGTATGGGACTTGTATTAGCTTACAATGGTCGAGATCCAGTGACAGGTATACCGCTGATTCCCCGCCGCTATGTACAGATCGCCAAAACATTTATGACGACATGTGGCATGTATGACGCCTCAGGGGAATTCGCCATTCAAGTCGGACTACCTGCCAAAAGCGGCGTATCAGGCAGTATTATGACGATGGTACCCGGACGATATGGCATTGGACTGGTTGGACCTTCTCTGAACCGTATGGGCAACAGTACAGCTGGTGTACACTTGCTGGAGAAGATGTCTCGGGATTTGGACTGGAGCTTGTTCTAAGTATACGAAAAAAGGGTATTCCCAGCCTTTACGGCTTAATAGGAATACCCTTTTTTGTTACGTGCCTTCTTTGTTACGAGATTTGACCGTTAATCAGTTTAATTTGAATGCGGAACGGATCAGCTACATACTTGGCGCCCTCGCGTTCTTGCACTCCATAGCCTGCTGCCTCTAAACGAGCGACAATGGCATCCAATTCCTTCTGATCTGGTACGATCAATTCAAAATAATCCAATCCGGCAGCGTGCTCAGGAGCTGGTGGGGCTCCTTCACCTGCCCATATATTCAAGCCCATATGGTGGTGGTAACCACCTGCGGAAACGAACAAGGCTGAAGAGCCATACCGGCACGTAATGTCAAAGCCAAGCACATCGCAATAAAATTGCTGTGCTTTGAGCAAATTAGACACATGGAAGTGGACGTGCCCAATTACCGTTCCCTGAGGTAGTCCCTGCCAAGGTAGATTTTCGGAAATCGCAACCAAGTTTTCTGCATCCACGGGATCTGTTCCCATCATGTAAAATCCATTAGCATCCTTTTTCCATTGATCACGGGGACGATCTGCATAGATTTCAATTCCGTTATTATCGGGATCATGGATATAGAGGGCTTCACTTACATCATGATCTCCCTGTCCGATTTCAATCTCATGAGCCAGCAGATTACGTAAGGTCAGGCCCAGAGCTACACGGTTTGGTAAAAGAATAGCAAAATGATATAACCCGGCAGCAGATTGACGCGGCAGAATAACTGCATTTTCAATATAGTTAAGGATCAGTAGCGCATGCTTCCCATCGACAGTCAATTCGGCGGTATTCGCCGTTTGACGCAGTAGCTGAAAACCAACCACCTCTGTATAAAATTGAATAGAACGCTCCAAGTTACTAACTTTTAATGAAACCTGCCCAATTTTGGTGTTGTCATGTATATGTGCTGTCATGAGATTTCCCTCTTTCTACATGGATTGGAGGACTAAACAATCAAAAATTACTTTTCTGTTGACTCACGACGCCCGAACAAAGAGTCCAGAGACAAGCGAGTCGTTGGTGCAAATACCAGATGAAGAGCTACCAGAATAAAAGCAATATCCAGCTCATAGCCAGCGCCTTGACCATTCCCCATCAACCCGCCGGACAGTTTTGCTGTAAAAATGGCGCCGATCAAAACAATAACCAAAAGCCCAGATACATAACGAGTAAGCAATCCAAGAATCAATGCAATCCCGCCGACCAACTCAATCACCGCAACGACATAACCTAGAAATCCTGGAACGCCAATGCTGGCAAACCAGCCTGCTACATTACCCAACCCCATTTGGAATTTAGCAATTCCGTGTGCCAAAAACAAAATTCCCAGTGCCACCCGCATAATTGTAGAAATGTTTCTGCTTGCTGAACTCATGTTTATCTCTCCATTCTGTTTGTTTATTACACTCATACAAGTGCATATGAATAATTAATTTATATTACTAATAATTTGGTTAAAAAAATAATCCTGTCTGAATCTATGCCGCAACACATTAGTGTGAATCAAACTCGAATTATTAGTAATAGAAATAATTATTTTGTAATGTGAATTTATCATAAGAAACTGTAGTCTGTCAACAAATTATTTGGTATGATAAATATTAAATTAGTATACATTATATTTCCTTAAAGGAGGAACGTTCTATGAGTATAGGATGCAACATACGCGCTGCTCGTAAACGTAAAAATTTATCCATTCAGCAAATATGCGAACGAACCGGACTATCGCAAGGGTTTATGAGTCAAGTAGAAAATAATAAAACCTCCCCTTCCATCGCTACATTGGACAGTATCGCTAATGCGCTTAAGGTCCCTCTCGCTTTTCTGCTTCTTAAAGATGAGGAACGGATGCAAGTAATTCGCAAGGACGAGCGCCGTAAAACCTTATATGGTAAAAACAACCTCCAGGTTGATCATTTGGGAGGGCAAGGAAACGTTAAAATGATGCTGGTGGACATGCCGCCAGGCTCGTCTACAGAAGAGGAGCATGCTCATGGGGGAGATGAGATTCATTTTATCTTGGAGGGCACGGTATACGTGGAGCAAGGCGAGGATTCGGCTACTCTGGAAGCAGGGGATTCCTTTAGCTGGAGAGCAGCTATCCCCCACTATGCCAAAAATGTGGGAGATAGCAACGCCCGAATTCTGATCTCCGTGTTTCTCGAAGCAGATAATGACGCTTAATCGATATTTACGCAAGCACGAAGTAACAAAAGTACAAATTCCATCAACAAAAGCGCGTACCGGAAGTATCTTTACTTCAACGATCCGCGCTTCTTATATTTTCACTTGCTATTGCTGTTCTTAACTTATTCCATCGCTTGTTGGACATCTGTACGCGATTCCCACGGTAACTTGAAGGTTTTCATAATTTGTTTGGTATCGGCCGGGAATCATTCCAGATCTATCTCTTTTTGGCTGCGTCAATGTCTCCAGGATTCAGACCTTCCCATATGTTTGGGATACTAACAGTCTCTGGATGCTCAAATACGAGAAACGCAGTCGGCAAATACCGCTCTCCGTATTCAGAAGAAGGCTTGTTCACAATGGCATTATCCTTGACGAGCACCGTTGAAGAACCTCCATCCAGATTAGCACCGATAACCGCTCTATGTTTAAGCAAAATATTTTGCATATCATACAAGTTGGCACCAATGCTGTACCCAGGCTGACGACCGTCGATGGTCACGAATATAATGGCCCCGTCTGCTCTTTGCCCCATTGCGGTACGGGGAGCAATTCCCCACCCCTCGCTTGCATTGCGAATCAAACCTTTCCCATTCACGATTAGGCGTGGTTGAAAAGTAACCGCTTCTTGTACATTCATTTTGGACAACTCTGACAACGAATAGTGACCGGCTATCATTTTTCCCTGTTTATCAATACCTACGATTTGAACAGAGGCATTTTTGCCCATGTCATTGTAGTATATCTCGCCCTGGGAAATGACAACGCCAATCGGTTTAAAACCATTCCCATTCCAGTTGGGATCGGCAAAGCCACCGCCATTTACGCCAGCAACAGCCCCTAAACGCTCGACCATACTAGATACCCTTTCTCCCCGGCCGACCTTGGCAGGAACCCCGAGCCGAATTTTAGTAGGGTCATGCACCGTCATAACATAGCCATGATAGTTACGGCCCGATACCTCTTCCACTTCAACCAGCGGCGTTTGTTGTACTTTGGTCGGTATCAGATCAGGCAAATTGATTGTATGTCTGTCCTTCTCCTCACCCATCGCTTCAAAACGGGCCGAATATTCAGCCACACGTTTTTTCGCCTCTGCTTCACCGATAAAGTACTTCGCCCAGTGACGATGTTGGGTCGTGATCAGCGTATCCGCAGCCAAATAGCGCATGTCCTTGCCAGATGACGTTAAGAACAACCACGCACCACCCCCTATTCCTGCTACCAGGAATACAATAAACAGTCGCAGTATAAAACGACCGAATTTTCCTTTTCGTTTCTTTTTTCTATTTTTCTGCCTGCGAGCTACTGCACGCTTTGGCAAGACTTCCGGTTTCATTCATCATCTCTCCTGTTATTGGTGACTTCTATCTTATTCATCACTATGGCCCATCAAATGATCCGTAACGATAGGCAGCGACATCTAACGACAATATCATAAACTAATTTTGTAGAATGATAGTGTCAATTTTTTAACAGATTCATCCACTCTGAAAAAAACACAGGAAAAAGTCCTCCACATGAATGTGAAGGACTGTAATTAAGGGTACTCTACGCTTTTTACGGAGCAGCCTCTGGTTCGAGCAGCATGAACAGTTCTTTCATCTGCTGTCGCTTGAGTTTGGGACTAAGCACATACAATGTATCGCCCGGTTCAATCACCGTCGTACCTCTCGGGGCAATAATTTGCTCGTTCCGAATTATAGCTGTGAATAAAATATCTTCAGGCAGCTGTATATCCTGAATCGCTTTGCCCGCAATCGACATCCCTTTTTGTACCTGAATGTGGTTAATTTCCGAAGTGGTTTTTCCCAGAGAAACTAATTCCAGCAGTGAAGGAGATGACGTCTCGTTAGGGTCCATCAAGCCAAGCTTCACCGCTAGCCACGAAATAGTGGTACCTTGAATAATCGCAGAAGTGAGCACGACGAAAAATACAACATTAAAAAACAAGGGTCCTACATCCATCTCATCCAGTAAAGGATAGGTTGCTAGTACAATAGGTACCGCCCCCCGCAGTCCTGCCCAGGATAACAGTGTCTTCTCGCGCACAGAGTATCTGGAAAAAAGTAAGCTTAGGAATACGCCTATTGGACGAGCCACGAGCATGAGGATGAAGGAGAGCGCCAAGCTTTGCCACGCAATGCCCAGCAATTGATCGGGAAAGACCAATAACCCGAGCAGGACAAACATCATAATCTGCACCATCCAGGCGAAACCATTGTTAAAATGGATAATGGATCGCTTGTAGGTCAAGTCGGAATTTCCCAAGACAATGGCCATGACATAAACCGCCAGCAATCCGCTTGCCTCCAGTAACGATGCCGCCGCATACGTCAAGACCGCAAATGCCAGCGCCATCACAGGATACAAACCGGATGAATCAAAATTCATTTTATTAATCGCATATACACCTATGCGTCCGAGTACAAAACCAACGACTAAACCGAAACCCATTTCCCATAAAAATAACAAGATATGTATCCAAATGGATTGCTCAGGGTGATGTATCAGCTCAATCAATGTTATCGTGAGAAATACAGCCATCGGGTCATTACTGCCGGATTCCGCTTCGAGCGTTGAGGTAATTCGTTTTTTGATGTTTTTACCTCCTAGAACGGAAAACACGGCCGCCGCATCGGTCGATCCGACAATAGCGCCAAACAGCATGGATTCCATCCAGCTTACGCCTAAAATAAACTTGGCGCATACGCCAATGACTACGGTCGTAATGATGACCCCTAACGTTGATAATGATAACGCAGGTCGAATAACTGGTTTAACGTCTGCAAACTTTGTCTGCATCCCGCCTTCAAACAAGATTACAATGAGCGCGAGAATGCCAACTAGCTGTGTGATAAAGGCATTATCAAAATAAATAAACTGACTGAGCACCATACCTACCGCAATAAACAAAACGAGCGCAGGCATACCGAAACGGCTGGAAAATTTGGTAGTCAGCACGCCGACCAGCAGCAAGCCGGACAGCAAAAGTACAATCAAATTAATAACGGTTGTCTGTTCCATACGGCTTCTCCTATCTTGAAAATAGATGTTCAATTTTTCGCCTTCTATCTATATACCCTCAAATCACACAGAATACTAATCCTAAATAAAAAATTATATAATAAAATCAAAAAATCCAGCTCATGGTTTGTGCTAAATCGCACTCCATGAGCTGGTTTGTATATTTTTTATAAGGCTTAAGCAGAGACTATCGTCGTGCTTTAGGCTTTAGGATGAATCATATGCGCAGGTACAACATATTGATCGAACTGTTCTTCAGTCAACAGTCCGCTGCGGAGTGCCGCTTCTTTTAGGGACAGCCCTTCTGCATGTGCAAGTTTGGCGATTTTAGCGGCATTTTCATATCCGATATGTGGATTCAATGCCGTCACCAGCATCAGCGAATTATTCAAATTGTGCTCAATTTTAGCGAGATCAGGCTCGATGCCAATCGCACAGTTGTCGTTAAAAGCAATCATGGAATCGGCCAGCAAATGAACAGATTGCAAAAAATTGTAGATGATTACTGGCTTAAACACGTTCAGTTCAAAATTACCCTGACTCGCAGCAAAACCGATAGCTGCATCATTACCCATTACTTGCGTAACGACCATCGTCAGTGCTTCACTTTGAGTCGGATTCACCTTACCTGGCATGATGGAGCTACCTGGCTCGTTAGCAGGAATCGTGATTTCGCCCAAGCCGCTACGCGGACCACTTGCCAGCCAGCGAACATCATTGGCGATTTTCATCAAATCGGCCGCGAGCGCTTTGACTGCTCCATGTACGGCCACCACTTCATCGTGGCTGGTCAGTGCATGAAATTTATTGGGTGCGGAAGTGAACGTTTTGCCAGTGAAACTAGAAATTTCCGCAGAGGTTCGGGAGCCGAACTCTGGATGAGCGTTAATTCCTGTCCCCACCGCGGTTCCGCCAATCGCCAGCTCCTTCATGTATTGCACCGTGTCAATGATAATTCGCTTGCTCTTGTCCAGCATGGCATACCAGCCGCTTATTTCCTGCCCCAGCGTCAGCGGTGTCGCATCTTGTAAATGGGTTCGTCCAATTTTTATAATATCCTTGAATTGCTCTGACTTCTGTTGAAAAGTCTCTTTCAGCTTATCAATGGCAGGCAACAAACGGTCCTCAACTGCAATGACACCCGCTACATGAAGCGCCGTAGGAAACGTATCATTTGAGCTTTGCGACATGTTTACATCATCATTGGGATGCAGCTTCGTATCTTTTCCCTGCTCTTGTAACCATTGGCTTCCCAGATGAGCAATCACTTCATTTACATTCATATTGGACTGCGTACCGCTTCCTGTCTGCCATACAACCAACGGGAAATGGTCATCAACCCGCCCTGCGAGAATTTCGTCCGCTGCATAAATAATGGCGTCCTGCTTCTCCTGTGATAGCTTACCCAGCTTATAGTTACTGATCGCCGCGCTTTTTTTAAGCACCGCGAACGCCTGTATGACCTCTAATGGCATTTTCTCCGAGCCAATCGGAAAATTTTCCTTGCTGCGCTGTGTTTGCGCTCCCCACAGACGGTCTGCCGGTACCTTGATTTCGCCCAACGTATCCTTTTCGATGCGGTAGTTCAACTCATTTCCTCCTCTTGGCCTATGTAATTCAGACAAAATATGGTGCTCTCTCTTGCCTATTATACATTAAATTTCAAATGTTATCATTTATTTTGCAAGCGCTTTTTTACGATGCGGCCAGAGGAGGCGAAAGGAAATTTAATTTACAAGCATGGCTACTAGGTTCAACTAATGGTGATATTGCTTTTGCCATGGACTTCTTTTCTGCCCAGTAGCTTGTTCAGCGCATCGATGTAAGCTTTGGCGCTAGCTTCCAAAATATCAGTACTTGTGCCTCTTCCCAGAGCTGTGTACTCACCTTGCCTCAAAATAGCGTGTACTTCCCCCAACGCATCTTTACCATATGTTACAGATTGGATCGAATAATCCTCCAACTCCACCTCTTCACCACTGGCCTTGTCTATAGCATGGAAAATCGCATCTACAGAACCGTTACCCATTGCTACTTCATCAATTGCTGTCCCATCTTGTTTACTCAACCGAATGGATGCGACTGGAACCGACTGATTGCCATAAGACACCTGAATGGAATCCAGTGTGTACATTTGAGGTGAGGCATTGCGGCTTTCGTCCATCAGGACGTGCAAATCTTCATCTAGCACCTGTTTTTTCTTATCCGTCAAGGCCTTGAATTTGCGGAACGCCTCTTGCAGCTGTTCCTCCGTCAAAGCATCAAACCCCATGTCCGCCAGTTTTTCTTTAAATGCATGTCGACCCGAGTGCTTGCCCAACACAAGTTTACTCGTCTTCAGCCCAATACGCTCAGGGGACACGATCTCATACGTTGTACGCTCTTTAAGCATTCCGTCCTGGTGTATACCGGACTCGTGAGCAAACGCATTGGCTCCAACAATGGCCTTGTTTCCCGGTACCGACATCCCCGTACGTTTGCTCACCAGTCGACTGGTGGCATACAGCTCCTCCAAAACCAGACTCGTTTGTGCACCATAAAGCTCAGTTCTGGTATCAAGGGCCAGTGCAACTTCCTCGATAGGTGTATTTCCGGCTCGCTCACCGATTCCATTGATGGTACCTTCAAATTGATCTACACCATTACGGATGGCCGCCAGCGTGTTAGCTGTTGCCATGCCAAGATCATCATGACAATGTGTGCTGAGTTGTATTTTTTCGATACCGGGCACTTGTTGCTTTACAATTCTAAACATTTCACCGAACTGATCCGGCGAGGCATATCCCACCGTATCCGGTAAATTGACGACCGTCGCTCCAGCACGAATCGCCATATCCACGACTTCACAAATAAAGTCCAGCTCGGTACGACTGGCGTCCTCTGCTGAAAATTCTACCTTGCTGAAATACTTGCGTCCATAACGAATGGCAGCAGCAGCGGTCTCTAATACTTTCGCTTTATCCATTCGCAGCTTATGTTGGCGGTGAATGGGTGAGGTAGCCAGGAACAAATGAAGACAGGTATCCTCAGCTCCTCGTAGCGCCTCTCTGACTGCATCAATATCCTGTTCTTTCGAGCGTGCAAAACCAACCAGTGTTGCTTGGGTAACCTGTTTGGCAATCTCCTGCATGCTGATAATCTCACCAGGCGAGGTTGCTGGAAAGCCGGTCTCAATCCGATCTACGCCTAATTTTTGCAGCTGAAGAGCAATTTCCACCTTTTCTGTGCTGGTTAAGCTAACTCCTGGTGATTGCTCTCCATCTCTTAACGTTGTGTCCAACACCCATATTTTGCGCATACAGATACCACCTTTGGTTTGATTTTAGGAGATGCTCAAGTAAAAGGCTCAAAGATCATCATATTCATCTGATCATCTGATGTTTAAGGATAAAAAAATTATGAACTTCCCATATGCTTTTGCAGCTCCAGCTTGGTGCCGTCCAAATGTTGAATGCTATAAAGTTCGGCAGCCTTGCCATCCTGATCCCGGATTGCTTCATATATTTTTTCATGCTGCAGAGTAAAATGATTTTGCATCGCTGGATCGGTAATGAGATTGTTCAATGCCTTGCGAATGGCCTCTACAAAGCTGCCATATACGTCTGTAAGCACCTTATTGCGTGTAGCTCCGGCAACAGCCAAGTGAAAAGTGATATCCGCATCTAGGTACCCAGTCAAATCTCCAGCGGCCAAAGTTGCAGCACGACGGTCCAACGCCGCACGCATTAAGCGTAAATCCTCGTCATTACGACGTAATGCAGCCAATCTGGCAATCTCTAGTTCCAACACACTCCGCACTTCATAAACCTCAATAATTTCAGCACGGCTTAGACGGTAATCCAATGGCTCTTGAGAAGTCGTCGGTTGGCAGACAAAAGTTCCGTGTCCTTGCTTTTTCTCTAATAGACCGGCATGCACCAGAACGCTAACCGCTTCACGTACTGTAGATCGCCCGACTCCGAATAGCTTCATGAGCTCAGGCTCGGTTGGAATCTTAGTGCCCACATTCCATTCACCAGCAGCAATTTTTCGTTGCAGCTGTTCAGCCACTTCATCGGCGATTTGCTTGCGTTTGACGGCTTGAAAAGGAAAATTCATCTGATCATCTCCTGTTTCGTATCATACTACGAATGCTTGTCATTCTGCAACCTTTTTCGTCCTCCTTCCCCATTGGTCCTTACCTATGCTTATATACCCAAATAAAGCCTGCACCGTTGGACACGATACAGGCCTATAAGGATAAATTTAAATGTTAGGATTTCGATTTATTAGGTGTAATACAATACAAACGGCTGGTTGCTTCAAAAATATGGCCTGGAGCCAGTGCAATCAATCCGATCTCCTCTGCTGGCAGGTCCGGACGATTCGGTGCATTGATCATGTTCATTTGCGGCTCAGGACAGATGAATTCCTTGTTCGCTTTGTTATTCCAGATCATCCAATGCTTATAAGCTGTGCCTACATCGTATACGAGGGTAGCACCTGTCTTACTGTGTGTCAGTTCCATGTAGTTGCGTCCATTTTGCGGAGCTGCCGTGTAATGATTATCCATAGAGGCAAAATAAGGACTAACTCCCGTCGTCTTCAGCAGTTCCTCTTCCGGAGATAAAGGCTGGAACTGACCTGTGGCCAACAACCGTTCCGTCAGCTCACGACGCTCACCGATTGTGACCTTAATCTTGTAATCCTCAGGCGAGCTATCGGGTACGAACGGAACGCGAATCGCTGTGTGAAAGGCAAATAAGTTGGGGATCGGTTGATCGCCCTCGTTATGGATCACATAACGCTGATGCAGGCCAAATTCGTCCAGGCTGTACGTTAACTTCATGGTAAAGGTGAAGGGTAAATAGCGGAACATGGGATGTCCTTCCCTTACATGCTGATTCATTACCACATAGCTACCTTGCTCCCCAGAACCGTAGTCCTCAACCTCCCACCGAACAGTGTGTAAAAAGCCGTGCAGATGGTTGTGGGTCGCCTCTTCATTTATCGGCAGCTCATATGTAACACCATTCCACAGGAATTTTCCATCCTCATACCGATTCGGAGGAAACAGGAAAGGAATTCCGTAAACGGACGGACTTTGCTTAAAAGCCTCTATGCTCTCAGCATCTGGCTCACGCAGAAAAGAATATCCCGTTTCATTGTCACGAAAAGAAATCAGATTTGCGCCGTTTCCCGGCAGGGCAACTGCTTCATATCGTCCAAATTTAAGACGAATCGCCGGTATTCCATAATAAAGATCACCAATTGCAGCATGTTGTTGTGTCATCAAAAAATCCTCCTTGATGAAATGACGATGTTTAATGAAAGCGTTTAGCTTTTGGCTTGACTATACCATGCTGAGCAAAAAAATTCCACGTCCACACAAAAAACGATGCCCCGCAAGGCATCGTCCTTCACACATCACTACACATAACGGCCCTGTTTGGGTACAGCCATGTGCTCAAAATCTCCCGCCAGTCGCTCCAGCTGATCTGTCAGCTCAGCACCATGCATGTAATGACCATGTCCTGTGACTGCAATCTCAGGCTTTAACTTGGCCAGCATTTCCACCGAACGCTGCGCAGCTTGCCAATCTGTCGTAAAATACGCAGGAGGCCCATGTATTTCTTTTTCCTGTAAAATAACGGCCAGTGCCGATTCCTGTTTCACCGTAATAAAAGCGTCACCGGCCACCATTAACCTTCTTCGCTCATGAAAAAGCGATACATGACCAGGTGTATGTCCTGGCGTATGCAGCCACTTCCAACCAGGGGCACCGGGGACACTGCCATCTAGGGGCAGTGATGTGATGCGATCATCGAGATCTATAGCATCATTAGGGTATAAGAAGGAAATGCTCGACATTAAACCTCCCCCTACACTAGGGTCAGGTTTTTGATAATCCTTCATTCCCGTCAAATAAGGTAATTCCAAAGGATGTGCATAAACAGGTGTACCCCAATGCTGTACCAACTCAATAACCGAACCTACATGATCAAAATGACCATGTGTAAGCACAATAGCGATCGGAGGGCCAGTGAACCGTTCCTCTGCCAGGCGTATAATCGAGTCTGTAAATCCTGTCATCCCCGTATCCACCAGCACCCAGGAACGGCTTCCCGGCTCCCCAATAAAACACATATTTACAAACAGCGTCCGTAAGCTCAGGAGATCGGGAGCAGCCTCTTCATTTGCCGTCATTCCTTCGGTGAACAGATGATTTGCCAAAGCTTCACCCTCCTATTCACATGGAATTTCCTGTTAACATCGACCTTTAGGCTTCCCCCATGTCAGCAGATTATGCGGACACTGCTAAATATAATCCGCTTGTCACGAAAATAGACCATGTTTACATTACTCGGGTAATTTGCTCCATGCCGTATCTAGCAAATAGTCGAACAAATCATCGTTCTCTTCAATCCAGCTATCCATTTGCAGCATCTCTTCCTCCACCCGTGGCTCTCCCGCAAAATGGAGACTGTAATCCCATTCCTTTCCCCTTTTGCTGTGGAATGTGATTTCATATACAGAACTCTGTCCCTCTACTTTAAATACCACTTGGCCCAGATAAGCACCATTCTCATCTTTTGTCATTTGTGCCTGTTGAATATGTACTTCTTTCACTTCCTGAGGTGAATTTTGCTCTGTCATTCATCTATCCGCCCTTTCATTTTCACTAAATAGTACCAAAACTGATTTGTGAACCTTTTCGTTACATTGTACAATATATAAGCTATGTGTGGAATTTGCAAAAAAACTGTGCAAGTTACCCAAGCCTTGTTTAAGGCTTTTCGTGAAATGGAGGAAAGTTACATGTCAGATTTTCAACAAAAATTGCAAAAATATGCCGAGTTAGCCGTTCGGGTCGGCGCCAATGTCCATCCTGGGCAGACACTCATCGTTCATGCACCAATTTTGTCCGCCGAACTCGTGAGACTTATCGTCAAATCAGCGTATACTGCTGGGGCCAAGCTGGTTACAGTAAAATGGAGTGATGAGACTATTACTCGATTACAGTATGAACTAGCTCCTGATGAAACTTTTAATATTGCTCCCAAATGGTACGCAGCCGAAATGACTGAAGAGGTCGAAAATGGCGCAGCTGTACTGCATGTCATTGCAGAAAATCCGGATTTGCTTCAGGGAATTCCGTCCAGCCGAATTACTGCTGCCCAGCGTGTGCGGTCACATGAATTACGTCAATATCGTGAATATCAAATGGCCGACAAATTCAGTTGGTCTCTGATTGCTTATCCTTCAGCAGAGTGGGCTGCCAAAGTATTCCCTGATCTGCCAGCTTCAGAGCAAATGGATAAACTGTGGGATGCCATTTTCAGCACCGTGCGTGTGGATCTGGATAACCCTGTGGAGGCGTGGAAAGAGCATTTGAAAACCCTTTCCAGCAAAGCTGATATTTTAAATGCCAAACGCTATAAAAAGCTGCATTATCTGGCTCCAGGCACAGACCTCACCATCGAATTGGCAAAAGATCATCTGTGGGTAGCAGCCGAAAGCGTCAACCAACAGGGACATACTTTTGTAGCCAATATGCCTACCGAGGAAGTGTTTACAGCTCCGCTCAAAACGGGAGTGAACGGTAAAGTCAGCAGCACCAAGCCACTTAGCTACAGCGGAAATATCATCGACAACTTTTCATTGACTTTTGAAAATGGACGTATTGTCGATGTACAGGCAGAAACCGGTTTGGAAACTCTTCAGCATCTCGTAGAAATGGATGAAGGTTCACACTATCTGGGGGAGGTTGCTCTCGTACCTCACAAGTCACCTATCTCTGATAAAAATATTTTATTTTATAATACGTTGTTTGATGAAAATGCCTCTAACCACTTGGCCATCGGTAATGCTTATGCATTTAACCTTAAAGGCGGCAAGGATATGACTCAAGAGCAGTTGGCTGCCAACGGCCTGAATTCCAGCCTGACTCACGTCGACTTTATGATCGGTTCAGCTGAAATGGACATTAACGGCGTTACCGAGGACGGTACTGAGGAACCTATCTTCCGTAAAGGAAATTGGGCGATCTAACACGGCAAAAAAGGCTCCCACCGCTTTATGCGTGAGAGCCTTCTTGCTTCTTCCTATAGGCTATGTTAGATCTATTTTACAACGTGTTAATCCAAGAATTCGCTGCAACTCCAAAAACAATTTGTATCACGCTGATGATGAAAAAGACAATAAGGCAATTTACAACTCTTCGATTGGTGGTTTGATGCATGGATAAAGATGATTTCACGTAAAACATGCTGCCCAATATTCCTATACACACACCGAAAATCCCCGAAAATAGCAATCCTATAACCAAGCTGACCACGACAAAAGCCCAACTCCAGCCCGGAACTTTACTCACAGGAACATAAGGTTGATTGGACCCAAGATATACACCTTATAACATAAGTTGCAAGTTAAAAAATGGAAAAAAGGTCGCTGATCAGCGACCTTTGAATCTACTTTATTTCGTATGAGGTTAGCTTTTATGTCCAATTTTAGCCTTGTAGACAAGTGAATATTGGTCAGCCGCTAAAATCGCATCAAGCACATCATCCGCTGTGACAGCAAATGGTAGATTGTGAGCAGTTTCGCCTTCTTTGGTAGCAGCCTGGGCTACCCTGTATAAATCCTCTCGGGAAGCTTCCTGTAGCTTAATGTCTTCGAGCGTGACAGGCAGATCGAGTTTTAGATAAAAGTCAATATACCGCTCCACCTCGGACAAAGGTCTTTTTTCCAAGGCAAGCTGGACTAAGGTGCCAAAAGCTACCTTCTGACCATGTGTCAGGTGATGAATATCCCCTTCCAGAACGGTAAAACCATTGTGAATCGCATGTGCGCCTGCCAAACCGCCGCTTTCAAAGCCCAAACCGCTTAGCAACGTATTGGCTTCGACTACCGCTTCAAGCGCAGGTGTGACGACTTTGCGTTTCACGGATTCATAAGCCTGCAGACCGTAATCGAAAAGAACTTCCTCACACTTGGACGCAATGGCTTCTGCCGCCAAGGTTGGCAAACCACCAGCCATTGTCGTTGCGCGAGCTTCAATGACCGCACGGACCTCAATCCACGTTGCCATGGCATCTGCAATGCCTGAGGAGAGGAACAAGGGCGGCGCTTGAGAAATGACTTTCGTGTCCACCAGGATCAGGCTCGGATTTTTACTGAAAAAGGTATACGTATCAAATGCACCCTCATCGGTGTACAAAACAGATAGTGCACTAGTAGGGGCATCTGTAGAAGCAGTCGTTGGAATAATCACAACTGAGGAACCGAGTAGTTCATTAACGGCTTTGGCCGTATCCAGCGTTTTACCACCACCTACACCAATGACAATATCGACCTGGGCGCTTCGTCCCTGATCCGCAATACGGTTGACTTCATTTTTCGATGCTTCCCCTTGAAACTCAATTTTAACCGCCGTAATATCAGCCTGTTCCAGACTTTTTACTACGCGGTCAGCTGCAATCTCCCAAACCAGCTTGTCCGCAATAACCAAGGCAGTATGACCTAATGGCTTAACATACTCACCTGTTTTATCAATCACATTTTTCCCTTGCACATATTTACCTGGACTAATAAATACTTTTTCGCTCATCGTTTAACTCTCCCTTCCAAGTTTGTACAATTTCTATTATACGGTTGAAAGGGCACACATCTCAATTTCGAAACCAAGATCTTCAATCATTTGATGATCAAATGTGACCTCCTGGCCTTCTGTCGTTAAATAATCTCCTACAAAAATTGAATTCGCTGCATACAGGCATAGCGGTTGTAACGAGCGTAAATTCAACTCTCGTCCACCTGCAACGCGTATTTCTTTGGATGGACAGATGAAGCGGAACAGTGCCAGCACCTTCAAAGCTTGGATAGGTGATATTCGCTTTGCTCCTTCCAACGGGGTTCCAGGGACTGGATTCAAAAAGTTAACCGGAATAGAGTCAGCATCTAACTCCCGTAAGGCATAAGCCATTTGTACGATTTCCTCATTCGTTTCCCCCATCCCGATAATAACGCCAGAGCATGGAGACATTCCGTGAGATTGAGCCATTTTCACAGTTTCGACGCGTTGATCGTATGTATGTGTGGTTGTAATCGAAGGATAGTTGGCCTTACTTGTATTTAAATTATGATTGTATCGATGTACCCCAGCCTCTGCCAACCGCCGTGCCTGATCTCCCTTGAGAATCCCTAAGCAGGCGCAAATTTTGAGCGGCATCGTGCGATTAATTTCTTGTACTGCCTCAATCACCTGATCCAGCTCTCGATCTGTTGGACCTTTGCCGGAAGCTACGATGCAATACGTCCCTGCTCTCCGCGCTACTGCTTCCCTAGCTCCAGCCAACAGTGATTCCTTGTCCAGCATACTGTACTTGCTCACAGGCGCCGTGGATACGATAGATTGTGAGCAATAACCGCAATCCTCCGGGCACAGGCCACTTTTGGCATTGATGATCATGTTGAGCTTTACTTTTTTTTCATAAAAGTGATGTCGCACCTGAAATGCAGCTTGCATAATCGGTAATAATTCCTCATCGTCGGCTTCCAGTACCTTCATACCTTCTTCCAGCGATATACGGCTGCCTTGGATCGCTTTTTCAGCCAACAAGCCCCAATCTATAACCTCGTTTAGTAAATTCATACTTCTTGCCTCCCAAAATTAATGATCATGTAAATGGATAAGATTTTCAACGTAGAGGAAGTTCCTTTTTTATTGTCAACCCAATCGATTATTTTTAGGTTGACAATAACACGAACATCATATCAATTCATGTCCTTTCTGTAAAGGAGGCAAATTAAAAAGCGACCCCACATCGTTCAAGGTCGCTCTCAAGATTTATTCCGTATTCCGTTATGAGACTCCTGCTTCTTCCACGATAATAGGCTGTTTTATCAGCCGAATACGTGAAATCCGCTTGTTTTCAACTTCTTCTACCGTGAACATACATCCCTCAAACAATACAGTCTGGCCAGGCTGTGGAGGAATAACCTCGACATGTGAGTATAGCCAGCCCCCTACCGTATCATAATCCTCATGATCCAGATCCAGTCCAAAGCGATCGTTCACTTCATCAATTAATAACATGCCGTCAATGGAAAATTCCTCGTCATTAATCTGCTCACAACTCGGACGTTCCTGATCGAACTCATCCTGAATTTCACCAACGATTTCTTCCATAATATCTTCCAGTGTTACCATACCCGATGTCCCGCCATATTCATCAATCAAAATGGCGATTTGCGTCTTGCTGCGCTGCATGCGTTTGAGCAGATCACTAATTTGCGTAGATTCCGGGACAGCAAGAATCGGTCGAATCATCGTACGGGTATCCAGTGTGTTCGCCCGTAGAAGGTCCTTAATATGGATAAAGCCGATAATATGGTCCTTATCTTCGGCGCAGATTGGATAACGGGTTCTCATGCTTTCCGTCGCAATCGCGAGATTTTCTTCTGTGGACTCATTACTGTATAAGCAGATCATCTCAGTTCGCGGAATCATGATTTCCCTGGCGGTCGTGTCGGTAAAATCAAATATATTATCAACAAGCGCCAATTCCGTATTATCAATTAGTCCGCTCTTATTGCTTTCTTTCATCAGAATGCGTATTTCATCTCCGGTATGCGCGGAATCGTCATTTTCAGATACCGGCTCCAGACGGAATAAACGCAGCAGGCTGTTCGCCATTCCATTTAACGCCCATATGAATGGATACATCAACTTGTAAAACCAAGTCATCAGCATGGCTGAATACAGCGTAATGGTCTCAGATTTACGAATAGCTATCGTTTTGGGCGCCAATTCACCCAACACAATATGCAGAATCGTAATAACAATAAATGCAATAACCACGGCAGTACCGTGCACATATACCGCTCCTAATCCAGCGGCTGTAAATACAGGTTCGATCAAATGTGCGATGGCCGGCTCTCCGATCCATCCTAGTCCCAACGATGCTAGTGTAATACCCAACTGGCAGGCAGACAAATAAGCGTCCAAGTTGTGTAACATATTGGCGGCGTACACGGCCTTTTTATTGCCCGCTTCCACCAATGTTTCAATACGGCTGCCTCTGACCTTCACCATGGCAAATTCCGCAGATACAAAAAAACCATTCAATAGTACTAATGCAAAAACAATAAATAAGTTAAACATACTCGGTAAAGGGTCACTCAATATGCTCCCCATCAGCCGTCATTACGGCAGACAGGCGCACCTCCTTCGGATAGTTTCATCATAGACAGAACGATAACACATCATAAGCAGCGTCAACTTCCCAACACATTCACTCCTTCCGGCTTCTAAAGCCATATTCCGCATAAATGATTAGATCATTCATCAGCTTATATTTAATTATATAACTATACTCTATACAGTCAAACCACAAGCAATGTCAGAAAAAACAGCCCCCCTATCATTTAGGTCATAAAGCTCTCGTTTTCGCCGCTTACCATCAAGAAAGCTACTATATTTGAGAAAGATTATAAACAAAATACATCCCCTGCCGTCTGGCAGAGGATGTAGACTCATATATATGAAGGCATCAGCGAACCGGGGATGCACCCGGATTCCCGATGACGCCGGGATATTGGTACAACAATGGCTCATCAAACGTTGCATAGTCCAGGTTTAGCATCAGCAGAATGGTCCGTTTGCCTGTCGCCGGATCACTAATAATAATGTGATCCCGACCTGCTGCTTCCAGAATGCCTTTGAATATTTTCGCATTCCATTCCCGGTTATTTTCATAGGTCATATAAAAGGTTCCCGTTTTGCCTAAGTTCAAGCGTAAAATATTTTCGATGTATGATTGCTCGTATTGCGGAGTCTGAACCTGCACTACAGTACCCGTTGGTGTCATAGGGCTGCCACTACTTACTTGAGGTGGAAAGCCAGTCATAGGCTGCGGCTGCATGGTTCCCATTGGAGCCATCCCTCTTGGCCATTCGGGATATCCGTTGCCGGAAGCATAAGATACGGGACGGTAAGCTTGCTGTGAAATCATGTAAATTCCTCCTAAAATGGTTTTAATTTAATTCTTCAAGCCATTCTGTAAAGTGTCTAATATACATTAGGACAATCCTGTACAGACGGGCTAAAAAAGCAGTGGGCTTTAAAACGTCCGGTATTGGTCTGGTCATACCAAGTGCCCGGACAGTTTCCTGCTGGTCTGAAAAACCATAATGCATTGGATGCCGGATGTAGCTTTTCTCCATTGATTACACGCTGGGCAAGTCGAATGTCCCGATCACGGGCTTTCTGATAAAAATACCCCTTCTGAGTGGCTTCAAAACCTCCGGGGCTTTGAAACACCATGTCATTCATGAGACGTATCCCCCGGAAATCTAGGCAATTGGATAAAATTCGGTTCACACCGACATTGCCAACCATGAGCATCCCCATCTCGCCTTCACCTTCAGCCTCAGCCCGCATCAGCCGGGCGAGGGTCCTTACATCTTCTGAGTTGGTCTTGATTACAGCCACCGCGTCCCCTCCTCGCTTCTCCATCACATACCCTATCGTATGGTACAAATGCCCAATGGGTGACAGTCCAGAAAAATAAAAAAATAGCCCCAAGACTGGGACTACTCATTAGGCTTTTATTATGGCTCATAAATCATTTTACGCGTCATGCCACCATCTACTACCAGATTCGTGCCTGTTACAAAATCATTGCCGGGTTGTGTCAAATACAGACAGGCCCGTGCGATGTCCTTAGGGGTTCCTACTCGCCCAGACGGATGCTGTTGATGGTCTTCTGCACGCAGTTGCTCATAATCCCCGGTTTCAATCCACCCTGGACTGATGCAATTGACCTGAATCCCGTCCTTTCCTAGCGATATGGCCATCGCGTGTGTAAGGGCCGCAATCGCTCCTTTGGATGCTGCGTAGGCTTCTGTATCCGGCTCTGACATGAAAGCTCGTGTAGAGGTCATATTGACCACAGAGCCACCTTCTGAGTTTCGTTTCATCACCTTAGCTGCTTCCCTGGTGGCAATAAAACAGCTGCGTACGTTTGTATTCAGAATGTCATCCCATTCTGCTATCGTTAACTCATAAGGAGATTTCCATTTGGACACGCCAGCGTTGTTAATTAGCGTATGAATCGTACCGTATTCTTCTTCCGTGGCACAGATTAGCGCTACAATATCTTCTTCCTTCCGCACATCACAAGGAATAAAAATGGCCTGATAGCCCTCGTTCCGGGCCGCTGCAGCGGCTGCTGCACCTTCCTCCTCATTGTAGTCGGCAAATACAACATGGGCACCCTGAGCAGCGTAGGCAAAAGCGACTTCTTTCCCGATGCCATGCGCCGCTCCTGTTACAATAACAACTTGTCCCTCAAATGACACAAATCATTCCTCCTCTGAACTACACTGTTCTAGTATATATGTACCAAAATGTACTGTACAAGAAACATCTACAGCCCCCTACCCTGGCATCTCGCAGAAGGCTGTAAATGAATCCAAAAAATAATTAGACTGAATTCTACATTTTAACCTGTTCCAAGCTATAGCGATTAAGACGCTGAAACCCGATATACCTTGTACCCTGAAAAGTAAGCCGTCCCTCATCCCCTTCAGCGCATTGACCATATTCTTCCCCAGATACCTTAAACTCCATCCGGTCGCCACTTTCCACCTCGAAGGTTACGTAATAGAAAGTATAGGTACGAGTCCCTTGTTCCTCCTGCCGCCTCTGTTGGAGATGTGTCCTTCTGGCTGTAATTCGGGAACCGACCGTCAATACAGGCTGCCTTTTATTCCGACTCCATTCCATGACTTCCCTGCCTGCAGACAACACGACAATACCCAACACGACAACGAAAAATACGGGCAGTACCGTGCCCAGCCAATCGAACATCCATAATGACTCAAAAGCCATGCACCGCACTCCTCTCCGCCAGGCATTTCACAGGGAAACTACCGGGCATCCTGACCTAACCTAAGCTTTCTATAACAGTATATGTATGTTCCTGCCCAAATTTGATAGCAACCCTTAAGAACGCCAAGAGCCCCCACGGAATTATCCGGGAGGGCTCAAGATATGGCGATATCAGAATGATGCATCGATTTACACATGTACAAGCTGGAGATAACGTTGTGTTTCATCCAGAACTTCATGATTTTCGTCTTCAGCGTAACGCTCTGCACACTGCTTGCAGTCCTCTTCAGTCGTGCAACCATAGGCATCCTGGCAAGTATAACAAAATTGAAGGTAGTATTGGGTTAACATATGATCCTGATTCGCTCTCATGATTATCACTCCTATCGTTGTTTACAGGTTTAGTATAACAGCGGCTTATTTGTTAGTTTGTGATTTTTTTCACATATAGTCATATAAAATTTAAATTTTTTAAAAATAAAACGCCCTGGGAAAAACACCCCAGGGCAATCACCTTTATAGCGATTATAAAATTCTCCAGTTCGCACCGCCGTCCGTCGTTTTCAGCAGCAGTGACTTTTTGTCATCAAGGCGTTCCAAAAGAAGCCAACCCACCGAAGAAGAAGCGAAACGGAGCTTAACCGATCGTGGGTAGTCTTTTAGCTTCAAAGGTAGCACTTTGTTGCCTGTGAGACTTGTCCACGTCTTCCCCCCATCCATTGTACGGCTCATTCCGGTCTCGGTTATGATCCACCCTTCCTTTTCATTTAGAAACGTACGGCCAGGGATAATAGAATTAATGTTGCTACTCAGACCCAAAGGCACACCGTTCCATTGTGTCCCTGTATCGTTTGTAAACAGTCCGTTATATTTTATGGCCTTATCCCCATAGCAAAGAACCGGAATCCAGTACGAGGCACTGCTCCCTTTCAGAGACTGCTGGGCTTCTGCTTTTGCCTGAGGACAGCCCTGTATTCTGTTAGCTACCGGAGTCCAGGTTTTCCCTTGATTCAAAGTCTTGTACAACTTAACACTGTTATCCAGATTGATCGCTACAAACCCCTGATTGTTGGAAGAAAAGCTCATCCCCGCCAGGCTGCCCCGATCGGGTAAACCTGAGCCTGATTTATTGGATGTCATACTCGAACTTTGCGCAACTTTATTCCATGTGGCTCCCCCGTCAGTGGTGTGATACAACAGTTTTTGTTGATCCTGCTCATTCAGATTTACATATGCCATGATCCAGCCAGTAGTTGGATTTACATATTGAATCGAGCTCACATGGTCCCCGCTTGGAAGCGCTGAAACATCCCAGCTCTGTCCTCCATCTGCTGTTCTCAGAATGACGGTTGCTGTTTTGTCCAAATTTTGACGGACAACCCAACCGTGACGAGAATCAGTGAAACTGATGTCCTTTCCATATTCAAGCTTGTCTTGAAATTGGACGTTTTCGGAGGGGGAAATATTATTCCATGTCTTTCCGCCATCATGAGTATCATAAAGCCGAAGCTCATTATGGGTAACTCCCCAAACTAACCCTTTATTGTTATCAATTAAATGAAAATCCGCTATTCGCGTCTGTACTACATATTTGGCGTTGGGATCGCCCACCTTTGGAGTCACTGGTGGATTAATAGTAATCGTCTGACCCTGGTCATCAGGTTCCTCAATCGGAGGTTTAGTTAACGTATCTGGGGCTTCAGCAGAACAGGCAGTCAGTAGAATGCCCGTCAGCAGCAGTACTCCCCCCAAGAGCGCACGCCAGCGCAGTTTCATATAAAATCCTCCCTCGATGGCATGCTGTAATCACGTGCCAAAAGCTTATCTGAAACAGAATTATACCATAAACGCCTCTATGTGACACTTTTCGCGTAATGTCAAAAAAAAACCGGACCCTTCACAAAAGTGCAGGATGCCGGCTTTTTTTATACTAGAATTTATTAAGATTTACGGTTCAACAAACTTTTGTGGTATCCATAGAAGAAATAGATCAACAATCCAAGCAGGAGCCACACAATGAATCCAATCCAGGTGCTAATATGAAGCTGAAGCATCAGACCGATGCAAACCAAAGCACTTAAAAGTGGGAGCAACGGAACCCACGGCACGGTAAAGCCTCTTTTCAAATCAGGGCGTTTCTTGCGCAGAACGATAACTCCTACCGATACCACAGCAAAAGCGAATAGGGTTCCAATACTCGTCAGATTGGTCAGTGCATGTAACGGGAACAATCCACTAGCCAATGCGATAATGCTGCCCACCAGCCAAGTGCTTCGAATTGGCGTTTGAGTTTTAGCATTTATTTTAGATAAAAAAACGGGTAAAAGGCCATCACGTGACATGGAGAAAATTAACCGCGTTTGGCCATACAAGAGCACCAATAAAACGGTCGTCATCCCCGCAATCGCACCGACTGAAATCAATCCGGCTACGAAATCCTGATGAATAAAGCGGAGAGCAAACGCAACAGGATCACTTACCCCCAACTGCGTATAAGGTACCATTCCCGTTAGTACAACTGAAACCGCAATATACAGTACTGTGCAGATCGCTAGAGAAGAAATAATGCCGATGGGCATATTCCGTTGCGGATTGCGAACCTCTTCGGCTGCAGTTGAGATGGCATCGAAACCCAGATAAGCAAAAAATACGATTGCCGCAGCACTCAAAACACCAGAAAATCCATAAGGCAAAAATGGTGTCCAGTTGTCAGGCTTAACATAAAAGATACCGATCCCAATAAATAGCAATACAACTCCGACTTTAACACAAACCATTATTAAATTGAATCGGACCGTCTCCTTGGCTCCGAGACTCAGTAACAATGTGATGAGCATAATGATGCACACGGCTGGTAGATCAATAATGGTCCCCTTGGTCGAATCGAAGGCTGCGGTTAAAGCCAGCGGTAAATGTACATCAAATCCAGCCAGCAAGCCTTGAAAGTAAGCAGACCATCCACTACTCACAGAGGCGGCCGCCACTCCATATTCCAGAATTAGGTCCCACCCCAGTACCCAGGCCAAAATTTCTCCAAATACAATATAACTATACGCATAAGCGCTCCCAGCTGCGGGAACTGTAGATGATAGCTCCGCATAACATAAGGCTGCTAGTACGCAGGCAATACCTGCAATAACAAAGGAGAGCATCAATCCAGGACCTGCATTTTCTGCTGCTGCCTTGCCAGTAATAACAAAAATCCCGGTACCGATAATACATCCTACACCTAGCATGGTGAGATCAAAGGCACCCATTGTTCTCTTTAAGTGACCTGTAGATCCGCTTTCCTCATGCGGGAGCAGTCCTGTTTTTTTTCGAAATAAGTCCATATGCCGAATCCTCTTTCCATAATTTCATGCGTCAATATCGGTGCTGCAACGCTTTAGTGCGTGTTCTTATCATTCGATTAATTATTAGCGAGCTCGCCTTTGAAGTCAAGGAAAAATGTCATATTTCTTTGCGGTGGGTTAGTATATAGGGTACACTAAGTTGGAAAGATAAATTTTTAAGTAATATCCCAAAATGAAAAGGTATACAACCCGAGAAGGAGATGAGGATTTTATGAGCTTAAAACCTTACAAACGAAGTAGAGTGGCTATTGTCGGCATGGGAGCAGTTGGCACAACAACCGGCTACACCCTGCTGCTGCGCCAACGCATGCAAGAACTTGTCTTTATTGATGTCAACGTCAAAAAGGCGAAGGGGGAAATGCTCGATATGAATCATGGGCTTCCTTTTCTCGGCGGTGTCAAAGTATGGGCGGGTGATTATGAAGACTGCCGTAATGCAGATATCATCATTGTTGCAGCGGGCGCTTCACAAAAGCCGGGAGAAACGCGCATTGATTTACTGAAGCGTAATGCCGAAATTTTTGAAAGTATTATTGATAATATCGTCAAGGTCAATACACATGGCATTTTGCTGATCGCAACCAATCCAGTGGACATTCTCTCCTACATCTCTTGGAAACGCAGTGGTTGGCCTTCAAGCAGAGTCATTGGATCAGGAACGTTGCTGGACAGCGCACGCTTCCGCTATTTGATCGGGAAGCAAAAGGGCATCGATCCACGAAGCATCCACGCCCATATTATTGGAGAACACGGTGACTCCGAGTTACCTGTATGGAGCACTGCCAACGTAGCTGGAACTCCGCTGGAACTGGGTGAAGAAACGAAAAATGAAATTTTTGAAAATACCAAGAATGCTGCCTATGAAATTATAGATGCTAAAGGCGCAACTTCTTATGCTATAGGGCTGGCTCTCGACCGAATCGTAGCCGCCATTCTCGGTGACGAGGGGTCGGTACTTAATGTGTCCACCTTGCTGGAAGATTATAACGGAGTATCTGACGTATATTTAGGTGTTCCAAGTATCGTAGATCACAATGGGGTACGTGAAATTTTGGATCTTCCGCTCAATGACGAGGAACGTGCCAGATTGCTTCAATCTGCGGACAAGCTGAAAGATCAAATTAGCAAAGTTCATATGTAGATCGGGAACATAAAAGCTAAACAAAACTGGCCTCCACAGCGGTAATATCCGTTGAGAGGCCAGTTTTTTAGTCATTATAATGTAAAAGTTCAATTGGTCGTCTTGCTTTGCATTCGAATTACCAAGGTGGCGTATCGCCATCCTCATTTTCATGCTGGCGTTTCTCTTTTAGCCGCTCAGCCACCGTTTCAAACGATTCAGGTTGGAGCAGCTCAATCGGTGAAAATCCCTTTTCAAACGTAAATGCATCGCCTTCAATAATAAGTGCATATCTATCATGAAGTTTCGTGATGTGCAGCTTGGCGCCAAAGTCGGACAGTAGCCCACGCACGGCCGTATCATCTAGTTTAAAACGAACTTCAATTTCTGGTTTCAGCTCGACAATATGCTGTGCAGCCTCTACGACCTGAAGGGGTTCCCATTTCCCTTGCAAATCCCGTTTTTCGCTAGCCGCCCACAATTCCAGATCACGCTCTTCCTGCTGTCTTTCCTCATTAGATGCATCCGGCCATTTGGTTTCTACATAGTTCTGAACGAAGCCCATGACATGCTCATTGACAATTTCGGGCATGGATTGCTCATAGGTCACGAATTTCAAAAAATCTTCAAAATACCGGGCATGCGAAGACTGGTGAATTTTAAGCTCCCACTCATCGTTCATCCCCTCCTCAAGCATGTAAGGATACATGATGGATTTCATATTACGGGCAGAAATAGCCATTTCGACCTCACTCACCAGACTGCTTTCAGTAATTCTGGCAATTTTAGGTTCAAAATCACATTTAAGCACAAAAATAAACGGATCATCCGAGTGTGTATTCAAGGTAGCCTGTACAATGATCAGCGCTCCGCCGCGTACTGCGCTCGTATCCAGATACATCCGCACCAGATCGTCACAAGCATTTTTAAAATCTTCCTTATCCTCTGCTGCCCGCAGTCGGGCGAACATATTGAAATTCGGATTACTGCTCAATTCATGCTCCGGTTCGACGATAAAGCGGCCGATTTTGGTCGGTGCCTGCTCTGTGCTGGGATTTTTTTCAACCTTCCGCTTGCTAATACGAGTAAATTCCCCGTCCAGAAATTTTTTAACATCGCTTTCGTCATAATCGTAGTCGTCCATTGTAGCGTAATGCTTATAGGACTTACCACCCTGTCCTTCTTTTCCATCTACCTGAATTACAAAAAAAGATAAAAAATCCACTTGAAAGTTCATTTATGTTCCATTCGCTCCTTTTCAGGCATGTACGCGTAATTATATCACTATGATTTTAAAAGGTACATCGGATTCAGAGCCCTATTATTAGATAAGTATTTAGTTAACATAATATATATTATGTTAATATTTTTTTGATTAGATATTATTACCAACTCACAAGTTTAAAGTGAGTACTTTTATCACTATTCTAATTCACGTCCTTAAGGATCATTGGCCTCTTTTTTTTCATGCTCTACTTTCTTCTTGGTTTCAAAAAAACATTTGACTAAACAATAGTTAATTTATTATATTATCTATTATTATCTAGACAAAAATAAATTTTGTTTATTTAAAATGTTTTTCAAAGGGTTTGCGCCCTGAAAACAGGAAAGGAGAGTTTGTTGTTGTTTAAAAATCCATATATAAGGACCATTATCGCTTCCAATGCGCTGCTAAATTTGGGCATTTGGGTGCGCAACTTTGCCATACTGTTGTATGTAACAGATTTGACTCATAATGATCCCGTCTACGTATCGCTCATTTCGGTTGCTGAATTCATGCCTATTTTTCTGTTCGCTATCATTGGAGGAACATTTGCGGACCGTTGGCGGCCCAAACGGACTATGATTAGTTGCGATTTGCTATCCGCGGCCTCTATTTTTATTGTCTTGTTGGCATTATGGTACGGGTCATGGCAGATGCTTTTGCTGTCTACTTTCTTTTCGGCCATTCTATCTCAATTTTCTCAGCCGTCTGCAATGAAGATATTTAAGCAGCATGTAGCACCAGACCAGCTTCAGGGAGTGATGGCCCTTTTTCAATCTCTCATGGCATTATTTATGGTTATCGGTCCTGTTATCGGTACATTTATTTATCAACACTTTGGAATTTTCATTTCAATGTCTATAACAGGAATATTGTTTCTCGTTTCGGCACTTGTCTTGACTCGTATTCCCCAAGATGAACAAGCACTTGAGATAGATGATCAACCCACTCATTTCATTCAAGAGCTTAAAGAAGGAATACGTTATGTATGGAATAACCGCACACTTCGCACGCTTGGGGGAACATTTACTGTAATTGGACTGGCGGTTGGACTTATTCAACCATTAATGATTTTTGTTGCCATCGAGAACCTTGGACAAAACAAGGAATTCCTGCAATGGCCATTAATGGCGAACGGAGCGGCTATGCTGGTGGGAGGCGGGCTGATTATGGGGGTTGCCAAAAAAGTACAGCCGCAATTGCTGCTGGTGGCCGGACTCTTGGTCAGCACACTGACAACCTGTGGTGTCGGATGGTCGCACAATATTGGGTTGACTATGGCACTACAAGTTTTCAGCGGCCTATTTTATCCTTGCATTCATATCGGTATCAACACGATGATGATGAAAAATGCCGAAGCTGCTTTTATCGGCCGCGTCGGTGGTGCCCTCTCTCCCCTGTTCTCCGGGATGATGGTCGTCGGTATGAGTATCGGCGGAACACTCAAACACGAATCCTCCCTGAACACTGTATATACCGTGAGCGCCGGTTTGTTTTTGGTCGGAGCGATGCTGTTGTTACCATTGCTTCGTGACAGACAGCCTGTACAAGCTGTCATAGCCGATGATTCTGAATAACAGCACAAGAAACCGCCCCTGGAGAGATGATATGGCATCCTCCGGGGCGGTTTCTTAATGTTTGTATCATGATTTCATACGGATTATGACTCTCTTTCTTCATGCTCTTGATTACAATTATAAGGATCATCATTCTCATTTAAAAACATTGATACTGGGTATACATAATATACATTATGTTAATCTTATGATCCTCATTGTATCGAATTAAAGAAGTCGGCCTTGACTTCAACGCCTGTCCAATCGTATAGTATGGTTATATCTTCAATTAAGGGAGAGATTTTGATGTCGGTGAACGTTCTTAACTAAGCAATTGCATATTCAGGGAGTAACACCAGGCGCTTGCACCCTTCGGGGACAGGTTTGTTTCTTGCTGTGTTGTTATCCTGATATTAGTTAAGAACATGCGGATATCATAAATCGCCTTCGGGATTATCTTCATCCAGGCCTTATTCCGTGCTGTGTTCAGCACGGTTTTTTGTTTTCAGATTTTGTAACTTCCCTTTTAACGTTTCCATTCGATCCAAATAGCTTAGCAAAGAGCTGTTGCGTGAATGAATTGGAAACACGGAACTCGGAACTACAAAAGCTGTATTACAGGCTTATTTGTTGATAAATTCCCTCTTTCCTTAAGGGCGGAGAATGAACGTTTTGTTCATTCTCCGCCCTTTTTTATTTTAATAGCAAGTTTTCCAAAATCCTGACTACACAACTAAAGGAGAGATTTATTCATGAACGAAACTACAATGCTGCGTTTGGAATATGATCAAATTAAAACAAGAGTTTCCGAATGTGCTTTTTCTTACCTAGGTAAGCATCACGCTGCTTCTATGTGCCCAATTACTGATATCCGTACCATTAAGATTCGTCTTGACGAAACCAACGAAGCGTTACAGATCATTCGCCACGGAGCAAGCGTCCCTGTTCCTTCGTTGGAAGGAATGGAGCACATTCTTCAACTGCTCGGAACCGGGTATATGTTCAGCGAGCGTGATTTTTCTCATATGGCTCAATTCATTCGAAGCTGCATTCAACTCATAAAATATATGCATTCCAAGGCGGACGCTGCTCCAACCGTCAGCGCTTATGCATCTTCCATGTATAGCATGGAGCCACTTCTATCCGAAATCGAAAGATGTATTCATTCGGGACGTGTGACGGATATCGCCAGTAAAGAACTAGCTAAAATTCGCAAAAAAATTGCGGTTACTGAAGAACGCATCAAGAGAAAACTTGACTCTCTCACAAGCCGTCACCGATCCATTATGCAGGAAAATATGATTAGTCAGCGCAATGGCCGTTACGTGCTTCCAATCAAAAAAGAATTCCGTAAACAAGTGAAAGGCAATGTACTGGATGAATCGGGAAGTGGTCAGACGGTTTACGTTGAACCTGCCGAAATCACGAATCTGCAATTCGATCAGAGCGCAAACATGGCAGAAGAATCTAAAGAAGAAATGAAAGTGCTGGGAGACCTGACGGCAATGGCTGAGTCATACAACCGGGAACTAAGCATCAATACAGAGACTGTAGGTGTACTGGATTTTTTATTGGCAAAAGCCAAATACGCCATGACTCTGGATGCTGTTCCTGTCGAACTTAACCTTGACGGGATTATAGACATCCAAGGTGCACGTCACCCATTGATGTCCAATACCATGGTGCCGCTTGATTTCTCAATTGGTGAAGGATATTCCTCACTCATCATCACTGGACCGAACACAGGCGGAAAAACGATGGCCCTTAAAAGCGTCGGTCTATTAACACTAATGGTGCAATCTGGGCTACTGGTACCTGTTTTGCATGGTAGCCGAATGGCTGTATTCGAGGAAATTGTGGTAGATATCGGGGATGGACAAAGCATTGAACATGCTTTGAGCACCTTTTCTGCACACATCCGCAACATGATTAGCATTTTAGAAACAACAGGAAACTCTACTCTGATTCTGATTGATGAAATGGCATCCGGCACCGATCCAGGAGAAGGAGTAGGCCTCTCTATCGCGTTGCTAGAAGAATTCCATCGCCGCCGAGCGACAGTAGTGGCTACAACGCACTTTAGCGAAATCAAGCATTTTGCTGAAAACACACCGGGATTTCAGAATGCTCGTATGGAGTTTGATACCGAAACGCTACAACCTTTGTACCGACTTCGCATTGGAGAGGCCGGAGAAAGCTATGCATATGCAATTGCCTTGAAGCTGGGCATGTGGACACGTATTATCGAGCGTTCTGAGGCCATTTCTGCAGGCAGAGCGTCTCGGAATACACAGGAATCGTTTGTTATTCCCCCTTCTGTAGATGATGAAAAGTCTGATGATGCAAATAAGCCTTTCCCTAAAAAAGAGGCTTTAGACGAGACAGTCACAAAACGGGGTAAACAAGAAATTGCTCTCAAAACCAAGCCTTTTGCCCTTGGCGATAGTGTTTATGTAGGCTATCTGGATCGAACTGGAATTGTATACAAAACCGAGGATGAACGGGGTAATGTCGGGATTTTGATCCAAGGACAGAAGCTAACCATGAACAAAAAGAGGCTCGTCCTTCACATCGCTGCTACTGAATTGTATCCTGACGACTATGATCTGGATATTGTTTTAGAAACCAAGGAAAACCGCAAAAAACGAAAACTGCTGGGACGTAAGCATGTCGAAGGACTGATGATTGAATCTCCCCCGGAAAATGAAATATAGACGCATGCGTATATTCTCAACTGAAAAATAAGCTATTTTATATTGTCAGTGAAACTTGAATCTGCAAGTGGACACTTGATAAGAGTGATTCACTTGCAGATTTCACCACACTAAAAACATAATATATATTATGTAAACTTTATACTTCTTTATTAGACAGGACAAGATAAATCAGACATCGAAATATAACTTTTGTTATCAATCAAGATGATAGGTTTGTTTGTAGTTATATATAGCACCTAGCAAATTCGCTTCATTGCCTAATTTACTTTGCTCAATATCTGCACGCACAAAATTTAAGATAGAATCTAGATAAAGTTTCTCTAGTTCTTCTTTAATAGTAATAACCAGTAAAGGATTTGCAGATATGCCTCCCCCAATTACAAACTTTTCAGGGTCAAGAATCGTTTGCAAATTAATAATTTGTGTTGCGATGTTCCTACAGTATTCTTGAAAAATCGCTTGGACCGTGTGATCACCTTCTTCAATGAGCTTGAATACTTTTTCACCTGTCATAGAATCTGCAGGAAGCCCTTTAGCTTTGGTAACGGTTTTAGATAATACAGAACTACTCCCTTGCATACCAAGCAAATAATCAACATTGTCTGCATACTCATTGTTAGTTCTGATGAAGGAGAATTCCCCAGCCGATAAATGATGGCCTTTCAGCAATTTACCTTGAGAGATGATTCCACCGCCCATTCCGGTTCCAACGACCAGAACAACACCATCAGCGATTCCCTGTAATGAACCACACCATGCTTCTCCCAGAGCAGCGCATTTTCCATCATTTTCAATTGCTACGGGTAAATGAAACGCTTTCTTAAAAACTTCGATCATATTTATATCATTTATATATCTTAATGAACCGCCATGCACCATGTGACCGCTTTCCGAATCCACAATACCTGGCATGCTGACAGCTATACCTTCACATTCATCTATAAACTGATTATGAATTTGCTTCAAAGCTATAAGTAGATTCTCAAGTGAGTCCAATGGAGTTTTAACTTTCCCCTTACACATAAACTCACCTTGAAAATACAAACTAAATTTAATAAAAGAGCCACCAATATCAAAAACCAGTATTTTATTTTTCATGCTACGTATAGTCCTTTCATGATGCAATTTGGGGTCTTCTCAATAACGATAATTAACATTATTGCTTTTGTAAATCCATCATTTTTTTTATCGTTAATAAGACACCGTTTTCTTCGTTGGATTTAGTGATAAAACTGGCTGCATTTTTAGTGTTCTCACATGCGTTTTTCATAGCAAAACTATATTTTGCTATAATCATAAGTTCCACATCATTTTCATCATCTCCAAAAGACATGGTCGACATCGAAAGTGCCACTATTATTCAGAAAAGTACCATCCAGATCACTTACCACCAGTTTAAACATATATAAATCCTCCCTTAATATATAAGCTCTTTATTAGCCAAGTTTAATTTACGGCTTTTCATTTTCTTTCCATGGATCAACATCAAAATCTCTATTAAAATCTTCAAACATTCGTGCTGCAAGCTTTTGAACATGAGGAGAATGAGCCAAACTACTGATCATGAAGTACATAATAATTAAAATTATGATACATGAGATACCTTCTATCGCCCACACAGTCGCACCTCCTTATTCCGTAAATCCAACTTAGTGCCAGAACTTGATCCATTTAATAGGTGCATTGCATATTCTGCATTCTGCAAACTTATTAAATTATTTAATTAAACATGTTAATAAAGCGAGTAAAAAAAGCTTCTTTATTAAGTGGACATAGAAAGTTATTCAAAAAAATCATCGATGGAGCGGTAAGGTTTTACTTCCCTAGGCTGCCCGGATAATACTAAGCACCAATAAGTACCAACCCATATAACTGAGCAAAGTAAAATCAGTGAGATCATAGAGTGCCCTCGCTTTCTCTTTTAGGTTACACGTTTACTTTAGCTGATGAAACGCGTTTCAGGTCAAGTGATAATTTCTATTAACCCTTCATAATTCTCTTTTTCAATGTACGATTCACTTGCTAGGAACTGAACAGCATAAAAAGAAGGAAACAATGACGGCAATCGGGGAAAATCTATGCTTGCCTGAGAAGTTATAACCCCAAAAACGGGAGGGAGTAATGTTGTTCCTGTATAAGCAACTGCCATTTGATATCCCATGAGTTTGGAAGAACTCTCTTTACCAAACCGAGTTGGCGTTTCATGAAGAAGTTCAGGGTAAATCGGTGCAAGTCCTAACCCAATAAGAATAAACCCATTTCTCTCCTCCTCTCCTCTCTTCACTACACATATATACATTATTTAAAGACACTGATCGGACGTTCCAATTCTTTTAGAGTTAACCCTCTCAACCCTGTTTTAAAATCTTCATAAAATAAATCTGAGAGTATAACGTCAGGATACAAAGGCATCTTATGCTTAGATTTGTAGGATTCTAAAAAATGAAAGAAAGACACTTCTTCTGTATTCTCTCTATAGATCACAATTCGGTCAGGATCAAATACAGATTGTAATATTCGGATAATTTCACATATACTATTAAAGAAAACTTCCGTTCCTTTGCTTTCATCCCAAACTATCGACGGAATGAATTTGATTTCACCAGCCAATCCATGTTTGCCTTTTAACACCCCATTTCGCAAATAAATTCCCATCCCTGGTGGAGAATTCTCAGGAAAATAAATAGCCAGCACACATTGATCTTCATCTATTTGTTCTCTATAGACGTATCCACATATAGCGGCATTTACGTCATTCTCCACAATAACCGGCAAACCAAATTTGCTTTGCACATCCTCTGCCAACCGAATTCCATTTAACCTTTCATGACTGCTGACTGTAATTTCTCCATTTACAGATTGTCCCGGGATTCCTATACCAATAACTTTGATGGAGGGATAGTGAGAAATGATGTCTTGAATCGTGGAATAAAATTGTGTAGCATTAAAAATTTGAAAGGGATGCTCTTCTTTCATTAGAACGTCCTCATTTAAATTAACTACCGTGGTATTGACAACATCCGTCCCTTGTTTTTCATTAATATGTATGATCAGTGCTAGACTATACTCATAATTAAAACGATAGGTTAACGCATGCCTGCCTCCGTTTGAAGGGACAATTTCATCTTCAAATATTTCTCCATTATTAAGCAATTCCTGCATAAGGGTATTGATAGTTACCACACTTAAATCAGTTAATGCGGCTAGTTGGGGTTTTGTTGTCTTATTGATCTGTTTCAATACTTTTCGAACCAGGTTCAGATTTATTTCTTTAATTAAATTTGTATTAGCTTTTTCCATACATAGCACCTTCTTTCTATAAAATCATGAAAGCACTTCATAAACCATGTTTATAAAGTACTTTTACTAATTTTGCAGCAAAATATTACCTTAGTCAAGGCAATATCGTACTAGCCTTTATTTCACCATTGCTTTCCAGCTTATTCTGAATTATTCTAATGCTAATCATAAGACGATCGCTAAAATAAGGAGGCTAATCAATTGAAGAATGCTGTTGAAGAACTGGCAAGGATCATCGAGGATTATGAAAAAGAATTTTTTTCGATCACAGAACATGAATTTAATGCCAAACCGTTCTCGGAGAAATGGTCCAAAAAAGAAATACTGGGACATCTGTGCGACTCCGCTTCTAATAATCAGCGAAGATTTATCATGATTAAGCATTCAACATCCCCTATCAAAATTGAATCGTATGCGCAAAATGAATGGGTGGCAGCTAATCAGTATCAGGAAGTGTTCTCTTACGTGGATGTCATACATCTATGGAAACTATTAAATAAGCAAATCATAAATGTATTAAACTCATGTACATCATTCGATTCTAAGAAAAGATTTCAAAAAGATGACCACTCCACCGAAACATTACAGTGGCTAGTCGACGATTATATTCAGCATTTGCGGCATCATTTGGAGCAAATCATTCAAAAACAAGACTAACGCTATGAAAAAGAATACTACGTTCATGATCGTAATGACCTAAAGCCGTTGATGTGATTTTCAAGTCAGGATGTAATTCTGCCCAATGAGTTTACATAATAATTATTATGTAAACTCATTTTTATTTAATCTCAACTTTCATGTTATACTCACAATCCTGATATTGGTATCTGAATATCCAGCTTATCCATTGCTTTTTCTTTTTCCCGATCAGTGACATGTGTATATACTGTGGTTGTCTGAATGGATGAATGCCCCAGTAGCTCCTGCACGGTACGCAGATCTGCTCCCTTACGTAATAGCATTGTCGCAAATGTATGTCTCAGCTTATGGCTGGAATATGCCTCCCGGCGTTCCATACTCTTATCTTGCTGGAATCGTTCGAACGTTTCTGTAGCGATCTGTTGAATGGTGCGCACTGCCAGACGGCGGCCTTTTTGGGATACGAACATCGCATCCTCTTTACCTCTCCACGGCGTCAATCTTTCCTCCAACGCATGCTCTACAAAATCACACACGGCTTCCGGTACCGGGAGAGTACGCCATTTACGCCCTTTACCGAACACATCTAAGGTACGTCTTTCTCGGCTGTAATCCGAGACATTCAATGAATGAACCTCCCCCACCCGCAATCCCATGTAGACCATCAGCAGAAAAATAGCCATATTACGATTTGCATATTTCCCCTCCACCGCGAGCAAAAACGGATGAATATCCTTTTCATCCAGATAGACGGGCATACGATTCTTTTCAGTCTTTGCTTTTTTAATTCCCGCTGCCGGATTTGTGCTGCATAACTCAAATTCCTGTAGCGCTTTAAAAAAACTGTTCACCGCTGCATGCTTCCGGTTCCGCGTACTATCTCCGGCGCCTCCCTCCCGCGCTTTAGACAAATACGACATAACATGAATCTTCTTCACCTGATCGAGTGGTTTTTCACGCAACGTCCGTAAAAATTGCTTCACATCCCCCATATAATTTTTTTGCGTATGTATCGTATATCCTGCATCCTTCATCCAGATCAAAAAAGCTTCCAGCTCCTCAGTATATATTTCATCAATTTCTTCAGTTGTATCGAGCTCCACATGTCTCATCTCTTTTTTCATCTCGCTCGCCTCCAATTCAGTTCATATTCCGAAATATACTGTAAAACGATCATTTTCGTCTGATTTTTATCGACAATCCAATCGACATCTTATGCAGGAGGGATTCTAAAAGTCGTTTTAAACCTAAACAGCGTATAATTTATATTATACGCTGTTTTTTTAGCGCTTTTCAAGGGCAAATAGAGCGTTTTTCCTCTTGTCCAGCCTAGTATCTGCATTCAAGCAGACATTTCAAAGCACTTAACGGCGTGGCATAGGGTCAGAGGGGGTCGATCCCACAATGTAGACAAATTAAAACACGCTCAAGAAAAGTTCACCTAATGTAATTCATTCATATCCAAAACAAAACTAAATAGCCAATAGTCTTGCATGCGGCACCATTTCTCTACTTCATCAGCAAGTTGGGGGCGCTGCTCTCGATCGGTAGCAGTCAAAATCGCCATAGTGGCCAAAACATGAATATCATGCGCAGCTTCCAACTCGCTATCCGGATCACCTTCCGGTGCGTGCACCATCTCCATATGATAGCCTGCTAGCTGATTGTAATTTTCACCCACTAGCAGCAGTGGATCACCAAGAATTTCACCGATTTCGAGATGATGACCGTGTGATCCAGCTTCTGGGCAAATTTCGAGCAGAGCGTAGAAACAGTCTTGTTCACAGGAAAAGCATGAACTGGCCTGCCTGACGGCAAATTTCTGCTGGACGCCTACATGCCTTTTCATTTAAACTATTAAAAAATTAATTTTCTAAAGAGTGAGATTACAACGACAGCACGAGGCTCCAGCACCCGGATCTTACAAACGAAAATACAAACATCACTTTCCGTCAGCCGAAACCCTGATTAATAACTACATAATAATTATTATGTAAACTACGATTGGAGGATGATTGTATGATTAACAGATTGTACTGGTTACCGATCGGTCAGCTTGATATTGATCGTTCCTCACTCAACCATCATGCACAGCCCGGTGAACTGGTGCGCCTGCAAATCTGGTCGTATCTGCTGGAGACAGATCACGGTCCGATTCTCATTGATACCGGTATGCCGGATTCGTTTATCGACAATCCAAATTATTTTAAAAGTACACCGTTTGAAGGGCGCTTCATTCCCCATATGTCAGCCGATGATAGTATCGTGGCTGTACTGGATCGGATCGGCTATCACCCGGACGATATCCATGCCATCGTAATCTCTCATATGCATATGGATCATGCAGGAGGCAATCCGCATTTTCCGAATACACCGATTTATGTGCAGCAGACCGAAGCAGACGCTGCGATCGGTAATCTGGAGTATGCGCCACCGGAATGCGTGCAGGCGGACTTGAATTACCGACTGCTTCAAGGGGATCATGAGCTGGTTCCAGGTTTGCAACTGTTCTATACTCCGGGGCATTCGCCGGGTCATCAGTCCGCGCTGGTCACAACAAAGGAATCGGGTCCGGTCATGCTGACGATTGATGTTGCCTACACGCAGGAGAATTACGCAAACGACGTGCCGTTTGACAGCTTTAACCGTGAACAGGCACGCCAGTCAATCGCCCGCATTCAGCAGATTGTGCAGGAGGTTAAGCCGAATCTGTTGTTCTTCGGTCATGATCCTGAGCAGGTAGTCGTTCAGCCGGTATATCCACAATACAAATAATGTTGATAAAGCAGCTATTTCTCCACCATTCCGGATCTTTTCGGTGCGGGGTATGATGAAATTGGTATTATGAATGCACACAAAATAGACGTATCCGGAGCCGTGCTTCATTCGGATCATGGCTACCAGTATACGTCTATGACCGTACAACACAGGACTTGAAAAGTTCAGCCTCAAAGGCAAGCGGTGCGGACTGGCAGAATAGTCGTAATTCGGCTAGCTCCCCTCATGATCTCAATTTCTTCATCCGATTTTTAAATAATCATTATTGTATCTCCTCACTTCCAAAATGTTATAGCCTCTTATTCTTTTCTTTTCATTAGGTAGTTGTAATGACTCCGACATTTAGAACTGCAAAATTTGGTTAACTGAGCTCGCTAATATGGAATAAACCAATGATTGCATTGATACAACTTTGCAGTTCTAGTTGCTCCCCCCCCATAGCTTTCAGCAAACTGATAAGTGATTCCATATACATTCGCTTTAACTGGTCGGGTTCATCTATAAATTCTGTATGTAAAATGCTGATCTTCAGAAACCTAGCTAACTTTTAAGCGCACAAGTTGATTTTCTGCAAATACACAATTGATCCTTTGTATTAACTCGCTATTAAGCCCCTGCTTGTTCAGAACAGCCTGAGCAATATCCAATACGCCCCTTACTTACAAATATTTCAAATGGATTAATACACTTAATCCGTTTATATCAAAAAAACAATTATATACATGAAGTTAATTACGCCTAATCCCCTGTTATCGCTAGCATCAGGAAGTATATCTAAGAACTCATGGGGTGAGTCGCTGTCGATACGGCATGGATGATGAGAAAAAGCAATTTGCTGTCTCGCTCCGTTTTCCCTTGATCATCCAGCACGATATACTTAAAGAAGTCGAAAGGCAAACTTAAAATCAGCCTATGCTCATTTCAAAAATGTAGGTTTATTCATGACAAAGGGAGTGTTCATTTATTTATGAGTACCGAAATGCTGGAACGTCGAAGTGAAATTCTAAAACGAAACATCCATCAGTTGCTGGTTCAGGAAAATCAACACGGCGTGACACGTCAGGAAAATTACACGTTGCATAAAATGATCAGAGAGCTGCATCAAACCTCTCATGCCTTGAATACTTCCCGTTGAGATGAAAGGCTGCTAAATTAAATGAAACAAATAACCTTCAGCCCCACTTCCTTAGTGGTGTTGAAGGTTATTTGTTTGCGTAGCCTTAATTGACAGGTGGTACTCTTTCGTGACGTTACCCTTTGGAGCGACTCAACAGGTATAAGAAGTATGGCGCACCAATGATGGCTACAATTAAACCTGTCGGGATTTCTTTCTGTAAAGGTAAGGATCGTGTGATCGTATCCGCTACAAGTACCAGGAGTGCTCCGACTAAAGCACAGGTTACCAGCAGCATTTTATGCTTCGGCCCCACCAGCTTTCTCGCCAAATGTGGAGCCACCAAACCGACAAAGCCGATACCGCCACTAACCGAAACACTAGAACTGGCCAATCCAACCGCAGCAGCGAGAAGGAGAATACGTTCCTTTTCGATAGCTGTACCCAACCCCGATGCCGTCTGATCTCCCAGATTAAGCACATTCATCACATTTGCTTTGTAGTATGCGAAAGGAAGCAATACAATCAGCCAAGGCAACAGAGCCATCACGAATTTCCAGTTTGAGCCCCAGATGCTTCCTGCTAACCAATTAGCTACAAACGTGTAACTTTCGGGTGTCAGCTTAAGAGTCATAATGATCATCGCAGCACTGATACCCGCCGCTACGCCAATTCCGCTCAGCAGTAGCCTTGTCGGAGAAATTCCTTCACCTTTCTTGTAAGAAAGCGCGTAGATGAGAATAGCAGCTGCTCCTGATCCAATCAGTGCAAGAGCGGGAAGTAAAAACAATGAATTCGTAGTTTGCATAGATGGAAAAAGCAATACAAACAGCATGACCATCAACCCGGCGCCTGCATTAATGCCTAGAATACCAGGGTCCGCTAGGCCGTTACGCGAAACCCCCTGCATGATGCAGCCAGAAACAGCGAGACCTGCACCGATAAGAAGGGAAATAACCATTCGTGGCAATCGGAATTCAAATAGGATTAATTCCTGCTGTGGAGTCCCTTGTCCAAACAAGGTTCTAAATAGCTCCATTGGCGAAAGCCGGATGGTTCCCGTATTCGCACTTATGGTGAACGCAGCAATGAGCAATACGAGTAGAATGACTACAACCATCCAATCATGGATTTTTTTACGATGACTAGCTTTGGCAATAGCCCCATTCGTAACGTTATTCATCTTACAGTGCCCTCCTTTCTTTACGCGCCAGATAAAGGAAGAACGGAACCCCAATTAAGGCAATAAGTACGCCCACCGGTGTTTCCTCAGGTGCGTTAATCATACGGGCTGCCAGATCGGCAAACACAATGAGTAAAGCTCCCATAATGGCCGAGCATGGAATAATCCAGCGATAATCGACGCCAACCAGCTTGCGGGTTATATGGGGAATAATCAATCCCACGAAACCTATAGAACCCACCAACGACACCGCTGCACCCGCCAAAATCAGAACAAGAATCATTCCAACTACCTTTACCACCCCAGTTCGCTGACCAAGGCTCAACGCAATTTCGTCTCCCAAACTGAGCAACGTAATGGAGCGCGACAACATGAGAGCACCGATAAAAGCTGCCACAACCCAAGGCAAAACTATACCGAGCTGAACCCACTTGGTTCCACTAAGCCCTCCGGCATACCAAAAGGCCAAATCCTGTCCAACATCAAAGTACAAACTGATCGCATCTCCTAAGGCAGACAGCAATGCTGTGACAGCTGCACCCGCCAATACAAGACGAACTGGCGTAAGACCTGATTTGGATATGGAGCTTGTACCATATACCATCACAACAGCCAGAGCTGCACCAACAAAGGAATACAACATTAATTGTAAAAAGGAAGAACCAGGAAAAAGGGCAAAGCAAATCGCCATCGCCAAGCTGGCTCCCGAGTTCAGTCCAAGCAAGCCCGAGTCAGCAAGCGGATTCCGGGTCATTCCTTGCATAATTGCACCTGCTACGGCAAAGCAAACTCCAATTAAAACCCCACCTAGAATCCGAGGTAGACGGATTTCCCAAATAATTTGATGATTTTGCAACTCAGGATTAAAATGGAAAACAGCGTTCCATACCTCTTCCAGCCTAATTGAGGCTGCACCAAAAGATAGGGATAGCGCGATACCGAACGCTAAAAGTCCAAGCCCAACTGTCAGGATAAGCGAAGCCGCCCATGGTCGCGAGTGGAATTGAGTCGGCGACTGGTTATGATTACTTTGAGCGAGGCTATCCGATGATTCTGATAATTTCATAACTATTGTTCACCCTTACTGTTGAATAGTATGTAGCTATCACGAACTGTGTTGAAGATGATGTTGATAATGAGAATTATTATCATGCAATCTTTACTATTGTAAATTAATGTGGCAACGGCATCAATAGCAAATTTCGAGGAATGCCTAATACTCTGCCCTATTGTGGACAAATAAAGCCCTTCGGCATAAATACCAAAGGGCTGCCAACAACACCGAAGCGACTACTTCTGTGTGGCGTTCTCTTTATTCCGCTGGACGATCAAATCTGCGATTTCTTCAGCTTGCCCTACAATGGCAATGGGATCGAAGTACCAATATCGATCCTCCTGGAGCTCAAAAACCTTGCCTTGCCGGACTGCATTCAGTGATTTCCATATGCTGTCTCCTTCGTAACCGCTCAAATCCTTGTTAACCGTCAGAAAGATATAAGAGCCAGCATATTGATTAATGACTTCTTTTGACACCGATTTCCATTGAGTCTCACCAAATAATTCTTTTTGGACAAGCGGCGGAGGTGTCAAATTCAGTCCTTTGTATACCGCCTGTCCTCCTCTGCCAAAATTATCGCCATATACATAGTATTCTTTTTCCGAAGCTTCCATTACGGTGAAAGTATCTCCAGGCTGAACAATTCCCTTTAGCTTGTCACGTGCAGCCTGCATCCGCTGATCGTATTGCGCAAGCCATGTTTTGGCTTCCTGTTCTTTTCCGAGCAGTTCACCAAAAGCTGTCAGTTCCTCATGCACATTCTTGTACGTTCCATATGGAATGACGATGGTCGGAGCAACTTTACTATATTTTTCATAATCATGAGCATCTTTGGAACCAATCAGAATCAAATCAGGCTCCAGAGCCAATACTTTCTCAATGGATACGCTGCCGCGATCTCCAATGCTTGCAATGCCCTGCACAAGCTCCTTCGAAAACGGATTATCCAGATAATATTTAACACTACCCACAGGTTTAATTCCTAGTGCTAATAAATCATTCTGGTACATATCTACTACAATCCGCTGAGGGTGAACCGGTATTTTAATATCTCCATGAATCGTTTTGACTGTTTTCATTTCCTCTGACTTTTGTTCGCTAGATGTTTGATTCTGCTTTTCATCTGGTTGCTTTACATTTCCACCACAGGCGGTTAGAACTAAAATGACTGACAGAAGCATCATTACAATCCACATTTTCTTTGTCAAACCTGTTCATTCCTCTCTCTATTTACGGTGTCATATTGGCCTATTTACGTTCCGTATTGAGCTTGGTGCAGGCGGCTATATGCCCCTTTTACTGCCAATAACTCTTCATGTCTGCCTTGCTCGGCAATCCCTTGATCTGCAACTACGATAATGCGGTCAGCATTTTTGATCGTTGCCAGACGATGCGCGATAACGAGTGTCGTACGGCCTTGGGATAGCTCTGTCAGCGCTTGCTGAATCGCGGCTTCTGTCTCTGTATCCAATGCTGATGTTGCTTCATCTAAAATGAGAATTGGCGGATTTTTAAGGAACATCCGGGCAATAGACAAACGTTGCTTTTGACCACCGGAGAGCTTCACACCTCGCTCACCGATCATTGTATCCAGACCATCCGGATATGAGCGAACAAGGTCTTCAATCTGAGCTCGACGAGCAGCATCCCAGATTTCTTCTTCCGAAGCATCGAGCTTACCGTAAGCAATATTTTCACGAATCGTTCCATCAAAGAGGAATACATCCTGCTGTACGATACCAATCATGGATCGCAGCGATTCCAGCTTCATTTCACGGATATCCATTCCATCAATAGTAATGCTACCTTCCTCGACATCGTAGAAGCGAGGCAACAAACTGCAAAGTGTCGTTTTACCTGCTCCTGAAGGACCCACAAGTGCTACGGTTTCACCCGCATGGATAGATAGGTCCACTTTGCGTAATACCTTATCTTTGTTTTCGTAACCAAACGTTACACCTGCAAATTGAATATCTCCATTAAGATGGCTAACCGCCTTGGCCCCAGGCAGATCTTCTACATCCGATTCACTTTCCAGCAAATCCAGGTATCGTCGGAAGCCGGCAATCCCTTTTGGATACGTTTCGATGACAGAATTAATTTGTTTAATCGGCCCCAGGAATACATTAGACAGCATTACAAATGCGATAAATTCCCCGTAGGTCATCTGTCCTTCAATAACAAACCATGTTCCACATACTAGCACAAACAATGAAACCAGCTTCATTAGTATAAAACTAATCGAGGAATTCCAGGCCATAATCCGGTACGCGATCAGCTTCGTTTTACGGAAACGCCCATTATTTTCAGCAAACCGTTCCATTTCATGTGCTTCGTTGGAGAACGCTTGAACAACACGAATCCCGCTTACATTATTTTCAATACGAGCGTTATAATCCGCAATATCAGAAAACATACGATGGAAAGCAGCAGACATTTTACGGCTGAAATAAAGAGACAAGTAAATCATGAGGGGTACAATGATGAAAGTCAGTACAGCCAGCTTCCAGTTAATACCGAGCATGATACCAAAGGCTCCCCCCAGTGTCATCAACGCGATGAACAAATCTTCGGGTCCGTGGTGGGCAATTTCCCCAATATCCATTAGATCGTTGGTCATACGTGAAACGAGATGCCCTGTTTTGTTATTGTCAAAAAACCGAAACGATTGCTTTTGTACCCGATCAAACAGCTTTTTACGCATGTCCGATTCGATGTTAATGCCCAGCTTGTGTCCCCAATAGGTAACCACGTAATTCAGCGCAGCACTTATGACATAAATACCGAGTAGAGCCAGACAGGCATATAAAATCCATTTCCAGTTCCCGCTGGGCAGCAAATCATCGACCACCCGGTTGACTGCAAGCGGAAAAGCTAACTCCAGCAGTGCAGCCAGCAAGGCACAAGAGAAATCAATGATGAACAAAGTCCGGTAAGGACGGTAGTATTCAAAAAATCGTCTAAGCATGGTTATGACTTCTCCTTTCTTATTTCAATTGAACTGATCACTTCGGATCAACGGAAAACATTTTAACAGCCTCATCGAGTGATTGGTCAACGGCTAGCGGTGAGTAGGTAAACCACGGATCGGCTTTGATGAAATACACTTTGTGGTTTTTGACAGCCGGGAGATTTCTCCACAATGCACTTTGCTCAATTTGCTTAAGCATTCCGTCCTTGCTCGCTTCATCATAAACCAGCATAATAATTCGGTCTCCTGATAGTTCAGGTAACTTTTCCATTGAAATAACATCATAAACATAATTAAATCTCGGGTCCTTCGCCAGCTTCTGGCGTATGTACTCAGGAGGATTCAATTCCAGTGAACGGTAAATAACATGTCCTACATTCCGCGCTCCGTATACCCTTAACACATTCTTATCGTAGGCCATATAAATCGTAACCGTTTCATCTTTTTTGAATTTTCCAACCAGCTTCTTTCGACCTTCCTCAGCCTTTTTGTTGAAACTAGTGATCCACTGCTCGGCTTCCTTGTCCTTACCCAGCACGGCTGCGACACTCCGCAGTTGCTCAAATACATCGCCTTCTCCAAACGAAACGACTACGGTTGGAGCAATTTTCTCTAGCTGCTCCTTTACTTCGGGCGTGGTATATTCTGTTGTGATGATCAGGTCCGGTTGTAACTCCAGCACCTTTTCTACATTTGTCGGGTTCCCAATATCCGCAACTCCGTCAATCTTACCTTTTAAATAGTCGCCTTCCAACAAATGGGAAGCAGCACCTACAGGCTTAACTCCCAAGGCCAGCATAGCATCCAAATATTGTGTCGTGACAACTCGCTGTGGATTGGCAGGGATACTGATCTTATTGCCAGTGGCATCAGTATATTCGCGCATGACAACCGTCTTGGATTGCCCGGAAGGATCATTAGTGCTGGTCTTGTCGTTTGTCTGGTTGTTGCTAGCTGCGTTTCCACATGCACTCAATACAACCATCAAAAGAACTACAAGACAAAGCGTGGATTCCCATTTTAATCTGTACCTTTGTTGCACAATATACGTCCTCCTTAGATATATATAATTCATAATATGATAGTGATTCTCATTATCATACAATTGTTATTCTATCTTTTACCGTCTCTTCTTACAATACAAAAATAAAAAACTTCCATTTATGTGTATGTATCGTCATCGTAGAATAGCCAAAAAAAGACTGATGCGCATTACAGCATCAGTCCGAATAGCTTAATATGTTGGGTCAAGCGCCCTTTTTATTTCGATTGATCCACTAACTCCAGCTTAGCGGGAATTGATGTTTTTACGGTTTTACCTTGAAGTACATCCTTGGCTGCCTGCACCGCCAATTGACCAATAAGCTCGGGTTGCTGAGCTACGGTGGCTGTCAGTTTCCCTTCCTTAATTGATTTAAGCGCATCCTCGTTACCGTCAAAACCGATGACTGGAATGTTTTTACCTGAGCTTTGGATTGCTTCGATCGCACCCAACGCCATTTCATCATTGTGGGCAAATACTGCCTGAACGTCCGGGTTGCCTTGCAGCAGATTTTCCATCACGTTCAAACCTTTGGTCCGATCAAAATCGGCCGATTGTTTGGCTATGACTTTCAGATCCTTATCTGCTACTTCATGAAATCCTTTTCCGCGTTCACGGGTAGCGGATGCTCCTGGAACACCTTCCAGCTCAATCACCTTGGCACCTTTTCCAACTTGATCAACCACATATCTGGCAGCCATTCGTCCTCCCTCTACGTTGTCTGAAGCGACGAGTGCTTTTACAGCGCCTTTGTCAGCAGAACGATCCAGTGTAATAACCGGGATGTTCAATGCATTCGCTGATTGTACCACAGTGGAGATGGCCGACGAATCTGTCGGATTAATAAGTAACGTGTTTACTCCCTGTTGAATCAGATCATCCACATCATTACTTTGTTTCGCCGAATCATTTTGTGCATCCACAACAATGACCTGCATTCCTTGTTTTTTGGCCTCTGCCACAACTCCGTCTTTGAGAGATACGAAGAATGGATTATTCAGTGTTGAGATCGACAAGCCGATTTTGATGTCCTTCAGGTTCGCGGCCGCTTTAGGTTTCGCCCATTCGGGCGGTTCCAAGGAACACCCTGTCATGAGCAGGAGCAGCAATGCAGTCATGATTAATGTAAGCTTTTTCATATTTATGTGTCTCCTTCTACGCAGATTAGGTGTATTATGCGGATTTTTTACGGTCAATCAATACAGCAATAGCGATGACTATCCCTTTTACTACCATTTGATAAAATGAGTTAACCCCCAGCAAGTTCAAGCCATTGTTTAGTGTACCGATGATAAGCACACCAATTAACGTACCTACGATTCGTCCGCGTCCTCCCGAGAGACTTGTTCCACCTAATACGACAGCCGCAATGGCGTCCAATTCATAAGAAGTACCTGCTGTCGGTTGCGCCGAGTTCAAACGTGAAGTCAAGATAGCTCCCGCCAATGCGGAGAGCATTCCAGCAAGAGAGTAAATCCAAATTTTTACACGCGGCACTTTAATACCAGATACAATCGAAGCCTTCTCGTTACCACCAATGGCATACGTTTTACGTCCGAATGGTGTTTTATGCAAAATGATCCATAGGACAGCAAAGGTAATAAGCATCGTAATCGCTGGAACCGGAATACCGAACTGATAGCCACGACCGAACAATTGAAATACCAGACTGTCCCCGAGTCCTGTAATAGGGTTACCATTGGTATAAACGAGTGTCAATCCTCTGAAAATGGTCATGGTTGCTAGTGTAGCGATGAACGGAGCCATTTTACCCTTCGTAATCATCAAGCCGTTGACCATCCCCATCACGCCACCCAATGCACAGCCGATGATAATCGCCAAAATAGGATCGAACCCGGCCAGCATCATATTTGCGACAAACGCACTGGATAGTGCTAATATGGAGCCGACTGACAAATCTATTCCGCCTGTGAGAATAACGAAGGTCATACCGAACGCAATCAACGCATTAATGGATACCTGGCGCAATAAATTCAAAATATTAAGCGGTTCCAAAAAGCTGGGATTTAAGACCGATACGATAATCACCAAAATAATGAGTCCCAACAACGGGCCAAGCTTCTGTGTGATTTGTGACATTTGAAAGCCTTTGCTGCTTTTTGATTCATTCATAGTTGTCATATTACTGTCCTCCTGTAGCTAGCGTCATAATATTTTCTTGTGTGGCTTCTTCCCTGCTCAGCTCTCCGCTGATCTTTCCCTCGTGCACCACGACAATACGATCGCTCATGCCGAGTACCTCAGGGAGTTCCGAGGATACCATGATAATCGCGACTCCACGTTCGGTCAGCTCGTTCATCAACTGGTAGATTTCCCGCTTGGCTCCCACATCCACACCTCTCGTCGGTTCGTCAAGAATGAGTACATTTGGACCAATACCTACCCATTTGGCAATAACCACCTTTTGCTGATTACCACCTGACAAACTGCGAACTGTTGTTTCACCCGATTGGGTTTTAATTTGTAAGCGCTTAATTAAAGTGTTAACAAAATCCAACTCTTTTTTACCTGAAATAAATCCTTTTGAGGTAAAGCTAAAGAGATTTGGCAGCACCATATTTTCCCGAATGGAAAAATCCAGAACCAAGCCCTCATCTTTTCGGTCTTCTGTAATGAAGCCAATCCCTAGTTTCACCGCGTCATCCGGCTTGCGAATAGTCACCTTTTTTCCACGTACATGGATCTCACCACGATCCAAAGCATCCAGTCCAAATAACGCCCTCATGATCTCGGTTCGTCCCGAGCCCATCAAGCCTGAAAAACCTACAATTTCACCAGACCGCACAGTAAAATTCACATTTTCAAACAAGCCTTTATGCGTAGCATTTTTGACCTCCAGCACCACTTCTCCCAAAGCGGGCGTTCTTACCGGATAGCGTTCAGTCAGCTCTCTACCTACCATTTTCCGTACAACTTCATCAAAATTCGTATCGGGAATCGCCTGAGTATCCACCGTTTTCCCGTCACGCATGATGGTAATCCGATCACAGATCGCGAATATCTCCTCCATCCGATGTGAAATATACACGATCGAAACACCATCTTTTTTCAAAGAAGTAATAACCTCGAACAGCTTCTGAATTTCACGTTCGGTTAAGGCGGCTGTCGGCTCATCCATCACGATAACTTTAGCATCCGTCATGAGTGCTTTGGCTATTTCAATCATCTGCTGTTGACCCACTGAACACTCGCCTGCTTCACCGTTCAATGGAAGGTTTACCGAAAGCTTGCTGAATTGCTCATTTGCTAACGCTTTCATTTTAGAGCTGTCTAGTAAGCCCCACTTGGATGTCATTTCCTTGCCGATAAACAGATTTTCCAGCACGGTCATCTCCGGCCACACATTCAGTTCCTGGTGAATAAAAGCAATTCCTTTTTGCTCCGCTTCTTTGGGGTCGGCAAAATAGGTTTCCTGGCCGTCAATGATGATCGTTCCCTCATCTCGCCGATGCAGTCCGATTAAAATATTCATCAGTGTTGATTTTCCTGCACCATTTTCACCCATGAGGGCATGGACTTCTCCTTCACGAAGATCAAAGTCAACACCACTCAGTACCTGATTGGTTCCAAAGGCTTTGTGAATTCCTTTCATTTGAATCTGCATGCTGTACCCTCCTTTTTATTCAACATTGATTTATCCAAAATGAACTCCTGCCTGTAAAATACAATTGGCAAATGGCTTAGCCTCTCCTGTACGAATGACCGCCTTCGCATAACGGGTCAGCTCCTTGAATTGTTCATGAGAGCAAAACTCAATGACGGCAGCCTGCTTATTAATCTGTGGATGTTCTAATTGCTCCCCTGCAAAGTTGCGCATAATATACTGCAATGCTTGTTCATTTTCTTGTTTGATTTCTTCGGCCAGCGTTACTTTTTCGATCACCATATCTGCTGCAATGACATCAACGACGTCCTGAAAGGATGGAACACCCAGTTTAAGGGCCAAATCAATTTTGGTAACGCCTTCAGGAACAGGTAAGCCGGCATCAGCCACGACAATATAGTCTGTGTGGCCGAGATCCGACAGTATTTTGGATATATGACTGTTTAGGATTCCATGTTTCTTCATATTATATTTGCTCCTCCACTTCACGACGGGTTGGCATTCCACCTTGGGCTCCAAATTTGGTTACGGACAATGACGCAGCACGATTAGCAAATTTCACACTGTCGGCCAGCGATTTTCCTTCGGCCAGTGCCACTGCAAAAGCAGCGTTAAACGTATCTCCTGCACCTGTTGTATCAACGGCTTCTACTTTATAAGTAGGAACCACGACTTCCTGTTCTCCGTCGAAAAATCGTACACCGTTGCTGCCCTCAGTCACAAACAGCTTGTTGGGATATTTACGCAACGCTTCTTGCAGGCTCATATCCTTAAACATAATGGCAGCTTCATGCTCGTTTGGCGTAATGTAGGTCGCATTCGCAATTACGCTTTCTTCCACTTCACGAGCCGGGGCTGGATTCAGCAACAAGGGTATCTGGTATTTCGCACAAATCTCGCTTACATAAACAACCGTTTCTGTTGGTATTTCCTGTTGAATTAGCACAATATCCGAACTTCGGATGACGTCAAGCGCTTCTTCCACATAGGCGGGTGTCACTTCATTATTTGCTGCTTTTACCACGACAATACTGTTATCACCTTCAGCGAGTACAATATGCGCTGTACCGCTTTCCATATGTGTAACCGGTTTCACATAACCAGTATGAACATGATTTTCTTCAAAATTTCGTAAAATCTGTTCTCCAAAATGGTCATCCCCTACACGTCCAATCATCGTAACGGCTGCTCCGAGTCGTGCTGCGGCTACTGCCTGATTGGCTCCTTTACCTCCAGGTACGGTTGTAAAGCTTTCACCCAATACCGTTTCACCAGCACCGGGACGTTTGGACGAAGTAACTACGAGATCCATAGAACTGCTTCCGATAATCGAAATTTTAGCCATCATAATCCACCTTTCTCGTCGTTTCCCGTTCTATAAATTTGACGGGCAATTGTATGCTTGAATAGGTAAGTACTTTCGAATGAAGATTAGGTACGCTTGACTTCGTTACTTGCGACTGCTCAATCAGCTGAATGAGTAGTCCTGCTGCTTCCCAGCCCATTTCATAAGCAGGTTGTCGGATCGTTGACAAAGGCGGGAATAACAAACTGCTTAATGGTATATCATCAAACCCGATAATTTGAACATCATCCGGGATTTTCTTTCCTAATCTATGTGCCTCATGCATCACCGCTGTAGCCACGATATCGTTACTTGCGATAACTCCGTCCGTATCCGGGTACTTGCTAAACAGCTCTTTGGCCCACGACTCGGCCTCCTTGAATGAAAAGGAAGTTGTCTCGACCACATGGTAAGCAATTCCGGATTGCTGAAGCTCTTCAACCGCCCCGCGAAAACGGTCTTGTGCTGGACGAATATGTGCAGGGCCCTGCATGACTGTAATTTGTTTGCTGCCGCGGGCAACCATTTCTTGAGCAGCCAAGCAACCGCCATGGGCTCCATCCGCATATACGGAGAGACTGTCACTGGAAGTTCGATCGAGAAAAACGACCGGGATCTTCAGTTTGGCGTAACAGTCGGCATCGGGATCATTGGTAGAAGAAATAACACCAACGACATTATTTTGAACAAAAGTATCCATGTAATCCAATTCTTTTTGGCGATCTTCATCACTATTACCGAAAATAATCCGAAAATCATTTTCCTGCATTCGATCCTCCACCCCACGAGCTAACAAGGGAAAGTAAGGGTTCGTAATATCCGGCAGCAGCAGGCCGATTAATCTGGATTTCTTTTTATACAGAGAACGTGCAACTTCATTGGGCTTGTAATTTAACTTCTTCACAGCAGCCTCAACCTTTCGCCGTGTATCCTCATGTACATATCCAGTTTCATTAATAACTCTGGATACGGTCGCTACGGAAACACCTGCAAAGCTGGCGACTTCTTTAATTGTTGTCATAGTGTAGGTTCAACTCCAATGTGTAACCGGTTACACATATAAAATATCATAGCATTAATTTTTTGACAAGCATTAATTATTTGCACGTTGAATGCTTTAGCTTTATAATTCTTATTGTAACTAATGAAGTTCCACCTTTATGCACATTCTAAAGTGGGGAGCACCTCTCCCGGTTACTCAATAAAATACGTATACATGGAGGCTTTTTCCTGATGAATATTGAAGTATGGTCTGATTATATGTGCCCATTCTGTTATATTGGCAAACGCCGTTTGGAGCAAGTATTACAGCAATTTCCACATCGCAATGAGGTGCAATTGACATTCAAGAGTTTCGAATTGAACCCGGATGCTGTGAGAGATAGCGGTAAAACGATCAATGAAGAACTATCCGCTAAATATGGGGTCAGTCTGCAAGAGGCTCAGGCTATGAATGATCGAATGAACGAAAACGCACGCTCTGCGGGTCTTGATTATAATATTCATGCCATGGTGCCGACGAACTCTCTTGATGCTCACCGCTTAACACTTTGGGCTCAAACACAAGGCAAAATGCTGGAGCTGAGCGAGCGTTTATTCCAGGCTGTATTCATCGAAGGCAAGCATACAGGGGATCATGAAGTGCTGGTAGCGCTGGCTACTGAGGTTGGTTTGGATCAAAAGGAAGCGGCTGCTATATTAGCCAGTGATCGTTTTACCGACGAAGTTAGAGCTGATGAAGCCGAAGGCGCTGAGTTAGGTGTTCAGGGTGTGCCATTCTTTGTATTTGATCGAAAATTTGCTGTTTCTGGTGCCCAGCCGGAGGAAGTATTCCATGATGCGCTTCAAAAAGCATGGGATGAACGCTCACCTTTCACCATGATAAGCGGCAGCTCGTCCAAACAAGATGCAGGTGGTATATGTACCGATGAGGGTTGTGAGCTTCCAGGCCGTGAATGAAGATTTAGATAAATTTTAAAAAAGCGTGCCAGCACCCAATTAAACCTGAGCTGGCACGCATCTTTATTTTATAACGATTTAATCATTCCGCCATCCACAAGGATGGTGCTCCCTGTCAAATAGGATGAAGCTGAAGACGCCAGAAAAGCAACAACTTTACCGAACTCTTCAGGCTCTCCATACCGCCCCAATGGAATGCCCTCTTCTGCTTGTTTACGAACCTGATCCGTCGTTTGCTGGGTTTTCTCTGCTCGATGCTCGTCCAAGCTACGCACGCGATCGGTTGCAATTCTCCCCGGTGCTACAGTATGTACCAGAATATTATGAGGAGCTAATTCCAGAGACAATGTTTTCGCCAATCCAGCGACTCACGTACGTAGCGTATTTGAAATGATTAACCCCGGAATTGGCTGCTTAACTGAGGAAGAAGCAATATTTAAAATCCTACCGTTTTGTTGTTTTTTCATATAAGGTAACACCTCACGGATCAACCGGATATGACTAAGTAAATTTTGTTCAAAGGCCTGCATCCACACTTCATCTGTAAAATCATCAAAGGTACCGGCAGGAGGCCCACCCGCATTGTTAACCAAAATATCAACGGTGCCAAATAAATCGGCTGTACGGCGGATGGCCTGGGAGATATGTTCTGGTTTTGTTACATCGCAAACAACATATTCAACGCGGCCACTCGCTGTTTCCAGTAATTCCGCCTGCGTCCGCTGAAGCTCTGCTTCGTTCCGTCCTGAAATGACGACATTCGCACCCTCGCGTGCCAGCTCCCGTGCGCTTGCCTTGCCAAGTCCTTTACTGGAACCTGCAACAAAGGCTATTTTTCCCGTTAATCCTAAATCCATCTATAACACTCCCTTTTCTCAGTGTTCTCTATTTAATTGTACACATGACCAGCACATAATGCGAATAGCTTGGTAGTATCATGAAGGCTATCTATCTTCTCACCATTAAAAAGAATACGAAATCATTAATTGCAAGGTAAAACAAAAAGGCCTGACATTTAGTCAGGGGCCCTTTTTGTTCACAAAATTTTGTTTGTTTACAACACGTTATGATGTTGATGTAGTAGTAGTTGTTGTTGGCTACTCGTATACAACAACGGACTGGCTCTCAGGCTCCCATTTAACATTTGTCCCCAAGGCCTCTCCGATTACCCTTACAGGTACCATTGTCGTCCCATCCACTATGGATGCTGGCTGCTCGATAGAATACGGCTGACCGTTAATATATGCTTTCGGACTGTTAACAAATAATTTGACGGACACGCCGTTACGGGTGACAGTAACAGCCTTTTCTTTCGGATCCCAGGAAACCTTTGCATCCAAAGCTTCGGAAGCTGTTCTAAACGGAACAAGTGTGGTCCCCTTGCGGTTAATCGGTTTGGCATCGTATTCTTCACCATTCACGAACAGCTTCATACCCGACGACCGTCCGGCCTTCTTCGAGAATTCACCGAGCTTTTTGTAGCTGTCCAGGTCGGACACATTAGCCAGTACCGCCTCCTCCTGCATGTATACGGCATCTGTCACATTTCCGTTTTCAGCTAGTAGCTCAGCTGCTTCAGTCAGTGCTTTACCAGAATTCCGAATCAATTCAAGTTCAGCAACCTGCTCTGGAGTCAAACGGTCCGGGTATTTCGTAAGCAGCAGATTCGCAATAACCGCTCCTGCCGGCTTATCCTTCGTATTTTCTACCGCGTGAAGCAGACCCTTGTAACCGTTGCGTCCCTTGTGACCATTATGGTCTTTGGACTCTTCGTACGTATCATCCGTTACTGCAACAGGTTCGGTTTTTCTGATTTCTGCGTGTTTTTCTTTTTTACTGTTTTCATCCTTTTTACCGGATGCTTTGTCCTTTTGTTTTTTGGACTGATCATTGTCTGAGTCATGGGGATTGATTAGCTCTTCCCCGCTCTTTTCATTCCCGTCTTTAACAGACGTCTTTGCTTCCTGTTTGTTCTCCTGATCATTTCCGCGTCCCTGCTTGGCTTCAGCGGTTCCCGCTGCCAATCCCAAGACCAGTATACACGCTAGTAAAGCTGTCCAAGTGTTTCTCATGATGCGATTCCTCCTTATAGTAAAGACCGGGCTCAAATGTCCCTAGATGTATTAACGGCTTCTCTAAGCTGATTTTTTATCTTTTCTTTAACTAATGTGTGAGACACCAATATAGCCGCAGTCCAGATTGCCAAAAACCACTATAAAATTTTATTATACGCCTAACCTATTTACACAGTATAATGAGAATTACACATGCATTTTTAAGTATCAGCCTTTACATTCGCATAATAGAAAGAAGATGAAACAGACATGTTCGGCACCATTCTTTTGGACGTTGTTTTACCTATTTTTGTACTTATCGGTTTTGGTTGTATCATGCAATATTTTTTTCGACTGGATTTGTATACCTTAGCTAAAATCAATTTTTACTATATCACCCCCGCAGTTGTGTTTACGGGTCTTTATAACTCGGAAATTTCTTTAATGCTCATGGGTGAGGTTTCACTTTTTTATGCCTTGTACATAGCTATTCTGTACGTAATCAGCACTACCGTCGCCAGATCTCTGAAATACAGTCCCGGAATGCGTGGAGCTTTTACAAATAGTGTAATGCTAGATAATTCAGGAAATTATGGTCTGCCAATCAATCAGTTGGTGTTCAAAGGTGACCCTTTGGCCATTTCCGTTCAAGCTCTGATTATGACCTTTCAAAGCTTTGTCACATTTACATACGGCACTTTTGTTGTGCAAAACGGCAAGGCCAATACTCGAAAAATATTAATTAATTTTTTAAAAATGCCTGTTCCCTATGCGCTTGCGCTAGGTTTGCTCCTAAATCTGCTGCATAGTCCATTGCCTAATTTACTGGCTGAACCTTTGAATTATATTAGTCAGTCGATGGTTGCCGTGGCTCTGCTTACTTTGGGAGCACAAATTGTACAATATCCCTTTCGTTTGCGCCGGACAGCCGTGTACATCAGTATGGTACTACGCCTGATTGCTGGTCCAATAGTCGGTTTTATGCTCGTCTTGCTGCTGGGTCTTAAGGGGATTCCCGCTCAAGCCTTGCTCATTGCATCGGGTATGCCTACCGGTGTTAATACAAGTATTTTGGCGGAAGAATATAAAAATGAACCCGATTTTGCCGCACAAACAGTATTACTTTCCACGATTGTGAATGTCATTACGATGACCCTATTAATTTCAGCATCCCGGCATCTTGTTTGAGGTGTATGATCAATATAAAAAATGGATTAGAGACGCTTTTTGTCTAAGGACAGGAGCGTTTCCTTTTTCGAGATAAAAGAACATATGTTCCCGTAAGTGTTTCTTTTTCTACTTAAAGTGGTGTGTTTGTTTTGTGGATATCGTATGCGAGAAAGAGTTTTTTTCTATTATGAATTTTTCATATAGTGAAATAATTATACTCTTTAATTTGAATCTCTATTATCTGCCTGTTTTCAATTTGTCGTTGCTTTTTCCCTAAAAAAGAATGCGGGACAACAAGATCATCAAAAATAAAGCCAGCTCACTCATTAGAGTGGCTGACTTAGGATTATCCTTATTAAGGTTTAGGGCTCAATTCCCCATTGCTTGCTTCCAGACAGGTAAGCGGTTATTTTAGCAGAATCTTGTAAACTGTTTGCTGTGGGATTAAATGAATAATCATCGGTTTGCGTGTAACTGCTCCAGTCCTCTTTGGATATCCGGGTTTGCAACTCCACACTTTGACCGGGCTCTAAAGAACTCGCAGCTGAGTTAAACCCGATTTCTGCATAAGAATCTGCCCCTGGCTTCGCATTGGATAATGTTTTGAAGCTAGCAATCACATTCCCTGTACCGACGCTCGACCAATCCGTGAAGAAATTTTGTGCTTTCTCCCCGTTAATGGTGTAAAAATACCGCAATGTCACGTCTGCTAGGGAAATTGATGAGGTTCCCGTATTGGTTATTTTAAATTTGGAACTGATTGTATTGCTTGTGGCGGATACATTCCCATTGAAGGCTTGCACCTTCAGAACGCCCTCGCCTGTTCCCCGCTCACTTGGCGTATCCCCTTTCACCGTAATCGTGAACAACGCATCAGTGCCTGTACTAAAATGGAAGTTGAGCGTGGTCTCTCCTTTAGGAAGTTTCGATAAATACTTGTTAGTAAGAACGACTGTTTCTTCACTAACTGTATAATCTTCACCCTTGTTCAGCACCACGCTCCCCTGCTTGATCGCTTCTAGCGTATTACCGTTAAGTGTAAGCTTGACAGTAATATCGGTATTGCTGTTATCTACTCCATAGGTTGCAGTCGTTGGTGTAATACTTGCTTGCCCGGTAGATGGCTGATCACCACCCACACGATCTGCCACCAGAATGCCGCGGCCATTCGTTCCCAGATAAGCACGTCCGTAAACCCGAGGGTCCCCAATAATTTTGGTCACTCGAGCATATTGATGCTTGTCATCATTAATGCGCGCCCAGTTTGCGCCAGCATCGTCCGAACGGTAAAATCCACGTGTACCATCAATTTTACCAACGATAAATACCGCTGCATTCGTACGGTTCGGCGCTGCCTTACCAAAGCCTACAAAATCCGCTTCCTGCACATTAGAGAGCTTGGTGAACGTAGCGCCAGAATCCTTCGAATGCCATAAGCCATATGCTCCTCCATCCTCGGAGCCTCCGGCGAACCATACATCTCCTTCTGCTCCTCGTACAGCATCAATATCAGCATTACCTGCTGTCGGTAAGCCAGTTACCGCTGATGGCGTAAAGGATACGCCTCCATTGGTGCTCACATATATTTTCCCGGAGGCAAATGCGTAATATTTATTAGGATTCACTCGATCAGAGACGATCTTTGCATTCGCTGGAATCCCTGTGCTTGCTGTCCATGCGTTGCCGCCAGTTTTGGAGTAGAACACACCTTTGTCCGATGTACTCCACAGCAAGCCATTCCCATCTGCCGCTACGGCGATGCTGCCTCCTCCTGCTGTACCGGAAGGCTCGCTATTTGCCTTATACCAGTTGGCTCCGCCATCATTGGAAAAACCGATGGATTTGGCATTTGGATCTTTTTTATAATCCGCTTTACCTACCCGGGCCATAAAAGAAGGATTCAGCTCGGCATAGTCAATGCTTTCGCTGCTTGTAAAGGTCGGATTATCCAGCATTTTAGCTGGAGCCTTGAACAGATCGTCATGCCTGAAACCAGAGACATCACCTACTGCGCTCACCAAAGGCGCGCCAACTGGAGGGCTTACCAAATCCAAAATCGCCGTTTCCTCTACCCCTTTAGCGGCTACTGAAATATCCAGCTTTCCTCCTTTATCCCAATTGGTCAGGTTTTTAGAGCCATAAATCGTAGCTCCAGTGCCATACAGCATATGGTCTGAATTAAACGGATCTATCTCCAGATCTCCGATCATCCAGCCCAGCTTGGGCGATACTTCCGGTGGAGCAGGGTTGGCATTGAAAGTCAGCCAAGGCGCACCGTTTATATCCAGATTGTATTTCAGCTTGCGAGACGGATAACCATCGAATTCCCAAATAGGACTCCAGGTTGCCCCACTATCCGTGCTGCGGTAAATCGTTTCATCCGGCCACCAGGCATTCAAGGTAGCAACCATAAGTGTACCTGGCTTCTGGACATCCACCGTCAGTCCACCATATCCAAAATGATTGTCCGCGCTGCTGCTACCAATAGGGCTAATGTTAGTCCACTGCCCGCTTGCTGTATTCAATTTCCACAGTTCACCCTTTGTTCCGTCATATGGACCAGCTCCATCGCTATAAGAAATATACAAGTTGCCGTCCGCTGATAACACACCGTGATGTGGCAAATAGCCCGTAGGCTGTCCCGCTATAGCAGACCAGGTTGTCCCGCCATCTGTACTGCGATAGACACTTTGCTTTTTATCTGCAACACCTACATAGATCGTCTGCGTTGCTTTACTGGAAGAGCCTGTTTTTTTGTCAAAGGTAATCCAGGTCAAACCGACAATGTCACTGGTATATTCATTGGAAGGGTCCTGTACATACGTCCCTGGATTCGGGAAACTGCTCATCTTGCTCCAAGTTGCTCCGAAGTCAGAGCTTTTCCATAGTCCATTACCACTTCGAGCTCCAAAGAACAAAATATTATTCTTATTTGGATCAATCGTCAGACGTTCACCCATTGAACGCCCCGGCATATTGCCCCCCACCTTAAAAGGAAGCTTGGTTGTCTGCCACGTATTGCCCCTGTCCGTGGAACGCATAATTTGCCCGTTTTGTTTATCCCATGAATTAGTATACGTACCTGTAGCTATATATACACGATTCGGATCAACAGGATCGGTCGCCAGTGCATCGACACCATTTTTGTTCCAATCCTCCCAGCCCACAGAATCCGTCAGCGGAATCCAGCTCTCATTGGCAGCATTCCAGCGGTAAGCTCCTCCAATATCTGTACGGGCATAGATTAGGTCTTTTTCCGTTTCATTAAAAATAATGCCAGGTACAAAACCACCACCTCCACCCGTAACGACACTTTTCCAACTGTAATCGTCACTTGGAGCAGCATGAGCCGGTGCTATCATTCCTGTCCAGGAAGCACCCGCTACCACAAGCGCCAAACAAGCAATTCTCAACCTGTTTTTTGCCTTAGTCAATGAATTCAACCTCCTTCTTCATTATCATTTGAATATGCGAGTCATTTTGAGATCAAAGTAATCAGCCGATTCTGAATACGTTCCTATCGTTATCGTTGCTTCTCACAAATCTGACAAATGTTTTCTCAGGCTCACCCCCATTCAACCAATATATACGGTGCAACACTCGTTTTGTCAGCGCTTACATCGGTGTCTTGCTCAATAGATTCGTCACCTTTTTCTCATCTCCTTGTGCGAAAAATCAAGATAATACAATATTATCTCCTGCTCCTCAGCTTATAATATGAGGTTTAGACTTCCTTCAGAGTTAACACCTTTGATTTATTTCTATTATGAATTTTTCATATAATGAAATAATTACCTCATTTTCATTCTTTATGGGTGTCAAAATACTTTGATTTACAACAAAAAACCGCGCTATGCGCGGTTCCAGCTTCAGTTGCTTCCGTTAATACTGTCGTCAGTCATAAACATATGCATATTATTGCAAGTATTCAAGCGCCAGAGCTAAAAAAATATGTCCTGAGACGAGCAATGCTCGCTCATCAAAATCAAAGTGAGGATGGTGATGAGCAAAATGCGTTCGTTCATCCTCATTACGTGCACCCACATGAATGAATGCTCCCGGTCGATGCTCCAAATAATAAGCAAAATCCTCTGCTCCCATGACCGGCTTCAAATCCAAAAAAGCGTCTGCTCCATACAATCTGCCGATGAGCTCGCGTACACGTTCCGTTTCGGCTTCGGCATTCACCAAAGAAGGATAGCCATTCAAATAGTCAATTTCGTATCCGGCATGATAAGCCTCAGTCAATCCCTTGACGATACTGCGAATTTCATTCTCGACTTCCTTACGCACTTCCTTATTAAACGTACGTACGGTCCCTTCAATTTTGGCCTTATCTGCAATCACATTAAAGGCAGTTCCAGCTTGAAATACCCCAATCGTTAACACTGCTGATTCAATAGGGTCCACCCTGCGACTAACCACCTGCTGCAACCCGTTCACAATTTGACTGCCGATAACAATAGAGTCCACCGTCTGATGCGGTCGTGCGCCATGCCCGCCTTTACCGTTGATCTGGATCGTAAACGCGTCGACAGCCGCCATCGCAGGCCCACTCTTTAATCCAATTTTACCAAGCGGAATTTCAGAGGCGAGGTGAATACCGTATACCGCCTCTACCCCATCCAGACAGCCATCCTCAATCATAAACTTGGCTCCACCAGGCGGTTTTTCTTCTGCATGTTGAAAAATAAACACAAGCTTTCCCTTCAACGCCTCACGGTTATGGCTCAATACGCGTGCCACTCCAAGTAACGCAGCCGTGTGACCATCATGTCCGCAGGCATGCATAACACCCGGAACGGTCGATTTATAAGGCACATCCTTTTCATCCTGAATGGGAAGCGCATCAAAATCAGCACGAAATGCAATCGTTCTACCTGGCTGACCGCCTTCTAAAAACCCGAGCACACCGTTTCCACCCACATTCGTTCTTACCTCAATGCCAAAAGAGCGCAATTGATCGGCGATAAATGCAGACGTATTCGTTTCTTCAAAAGAAAGCTCGGGATGCTGATGTAGATGTCTTCTCCATGCAATCAGCTCTTGTTCACCATCTTTTAATTCCTGAACCCATTTTTCTAGCATAATACCCTCTTTTCCTATTGAATTTATATACTTCTATCCTTATCTTACCATGAACGGCCTATAGAATGTAGTTCTCTTATCATGCCGATAGTAGATCAAAGGGGTGTCTTGAACCTAGGACGGGTAATGACAAGCGGCATAATGTCCTGTGCTAATCGCTGTCAGTTCAGGTACTTCCTCACGGCAACGCGAGGTCGCTAGTGGACAGCGGGTATGAAAACGACAGCCGGATGGAGGCTTCGCAGGCGAAGGAATCTCACCTTGCATCGTAATTAACTCCCGGCGGTTTTTCGGATTTGGATTAGGTATCGATGCAACAAGCCCTCGGGTATACGGATGGGCAGGATGCCTGAACAACTCGTCACTTGGAGCAATTCTACAAGTTCCCCCAAGTACATAACCCCTATACAGAGCAATGGCACGGGCTATCCCGATTCGTTGGCGCGTCCTCCCGAAAACTCATGCGGAAACCGCGAACCATAGCAGATCAGGACCACATCACCGGATCAAACGCCGACATCGGCTCCTGAAATACCATCGCCATCTTTTTGCCGCGAAGTGAGCTTAATTCCTGCTGCGACAAAACGGTCAAATCTATGTACTGCAACCGTATTTGTCCTTGGGCAATTCGTCCGTTTTCATAATCGGTTAGCCGCATAATCGACTTGGGGGTAAACGTTTTTCCGCTGCCGGATTCACCGTTGGGGCAGACCATTTCTCCCGTCCTGATCGTTAGTGATACGTTGTCGAGTGCTTGCAGTAAACCTTTTTTAGTGTGAAATTCGACCGTATAAATGTTCAATCTTCAGCAATGATGACAAACGAACTCCCTCCTTCTATAGCATTTAAGAATAGGCTTTTTGATGCTAATTTGCATTTCTTTTCGGGTCCAACTGGTCTCTTAGAAGACTTGAATTGACAACAAAAAAGAGCCGACAGGATACTCTCCCCGACTCTTTTTTGTTACTGACTTTCTATTTCGAATTTTTCAGGTATTGAAAAACTGACTTACATTCCCTCTTACCGGATGTGTTTGTTCCCTGTACTCACCTTTCGTATAGCTTCCAATCACCTTACGCCAAAAGGATTGTGCCGGCCTATTGGTGCTCATTTGGGTCACCTTCCAACGTCCGTTAAGACGTCCAAACAGCTCATGAGCCGCCCAAGTCCCAACCCCATTATGCCGATAAGGACGAAGTACAAAGAACTCAGCCATGTAGTAGTCAGCTTCTCGATTGCTGGACATTCGGTCAACGAGTGCAAAGCCCACAGGAATATCCTGTCTCCAAATCAGAAAAGGTAGCTTCTGTTCACCGCTCGTCCAATATTGATACAAGTCTGGATAAGCCGGGAATGTACCCTTCTCAGTGACATCAATTCGAAGATAGGCTGTAAAATCGTATAAATAAAATTGCATGAGCTGTACAATAATGTCCTTTTGCGACTCCGGTACACTCTTAATAGACAGCTTCAGTTCCGATTTGATATTATACCCCATACTTTCACCTCTCTTGGCGGTTCAATCTGTTCTTAAACTTCGAATTACATCCCATCCAGTGCTGTTCAAAATATGCTAAAATACATATATATTATGACCGGACGAGGTGGAACCCAATGAATATACAAAAGATCATCGACCGGCGCAAACTAGATGAAAAAATGCCGGGATTACCATGGTACGTGCAGCAATTTATGGATTACAAGCTGCCCGACCTGTCCCCTTCCACATTACTAGAATATGTGCGGGATTACGAAGCTTTCTTTTCATGGCTTCGCTCGGAAGGCTTGTCTACTGGAGAAACAAATGCCCAAGTTACACTGGAAGAATTGGAGAAACTTCATATGGACAGTATTACAGGCTTTCGATTATTCCTGTCTACTAAGCGCGAAGGCTCCAACTCCCGTATTACCATTTCACGTAAGCTATCGTCCCTGCGTTCGCTTTTTCATTATTTGAGTCAGATCGCTGAGGATGAAAATTTTTATCCATTGCTCAAACGCAACATTATGGCCAAGGTCGAAATCAAGCGTATACATAAACCCAAGGATACGGCGGCCAAGCTTAAAGGTAAAATACTGGAAGAGGAAGAACTGCTTGAATTCATCGGTTATATTTATGAAGGCTATGGTCAGGATTTGGCCGATAACAAGCAGGCGTTATACTCCTATGAACTAAATAAGGAACGGGATGCCTGCATCGCCAGCCTCATTTTGAACTCAGGCCTGCGCGTATCTGAAATCGTCAATCTGAATCTAGATGATTTAGACATAAACAATAAATTATTATATGTGTACCGCAAAGGCAATAACGACGAAACCTTTAAAACGCCGGTGTATTTCCGCGAGCAATCCAAAGATGATCTCATACTTTATTTGTCCCTGAGACATACCCGTTACCGCGCCCCCAAAAAAGAAAAAGCTCTCTTTGTCGCACGTCCTAACGGCAGTACAGAAGGCAAACGGATGACCAAAAGAGCGATTCAGGCAATGATCATCAAGTACGCCAAGCGTTTCGGCAAGCCTTACCTTACCGTGCATAAGCTTCGTCATTCCTTTGCTACTGATTATTATTTACAAAATGATATTTACAAAACAAAGGAACAACTGGGGCACGCTTCGACAGAAACAACAGAAGTGTATGCCCACCTGACTGACAAAACTATGTCCCAGGCGATCGAACGGCGGGTAGAGACTCTAACCGACTCAGCCGATTGATGTCTCACCCCTGCTTATTCCTCATTCCTTCTATCTGCTTTTGATCTGTTCGAGTAGCCAGCGGCCTGCGGGTCCGTTGGCCTCGGCAGGAAATATCTGTATCATTTCATCTGAGTAGTGACCTTGAGCCCAATCCATTTGATGCTCCCAAACCGCTACTCCCTGTACATTTGTCAGCTTACCGGTAAGCTGAGCATCCAATTGTTCCTTCACCATGACCAGCTTTGGATAATCCTCCTGCTTGAAGCCTTCCAGCAACACACAATCATAGGCCTGAAAATGCCGGATCAGACTGGTGACAGGCTGACTATGCTCCTCTAAAATGGCTGTTCTTCCAGCCGAAACAATAGCTACGCCTTCAGCACCCGCCTGTCGGTGCTTGTACGTATCTGTACCCTCATGATCCATTTCAAATTCATGTCCATCATGCTTGATCACTGCTACGCGTAGACCTGACTTCTGCACATAACGAATCAACCCTCCGAGAAAGGTCGTTTTCCCCGTATTTTTGAATCCGACGATTTGACATACAAATGGATGTTTCGTATTCACGTTACCTGTCCACCTTGTAATACCAGTACTCGCACCTCTTCACCTTCGCGTAATCCTTCTGTTGTAGGAGGAATTACGATCAGACAGTCGCTGTCCTTAATGGTCACCATGACACTGGATTCATCTACTCGCGCAGGAATCGCGTATACTTGCCCACCACGTATCTCCAGAGAGCTGCGTACAAAGCGTGTATAGTTGTTTACCTTCGTATAATCTGCGCCTAACTTCGCCGTCCAGGTTTGTAAATATGGATGTGCCGAAGATAACATCATTTGGATCGTCGGCCGTACAAACAGCTCACAGCCTACAAAGCACGCACCGGGGTTGCCTGAAAGCGCAAATAACAGCTTGCCGTCAATCACTGCGGCTGTGGTCACACTTCCTGGACGCATCGTAACCTTGTTGAACAGCATATTCACATCTTCCTGTCGTACCAGGTCACCCATAATATCAAAATCCCCCACCGATACTCCTCCACTCGTGACCACGATATCATAGGCAGCTATGGCTTCACGTACAGAGGTACGGGCAAGACTCAAATCATCATGAATGGCTTGTAAAATGAACGGCTCTCCTCCTGCCTCTCTAATTTGAGAAGCCAGCATATATGTATTACTGTTTCGAATTTTCCCTGGTTGTAACGGCTCATCCACTGCTAGTAATTCCGATCCTGTAGAAAAAACGGCCACCCTTGGCTTCCTGTAAACAGGTACCTGATGTACTCCAAAAGTAGCCAGTACCGAGATGTGCCCTGCTCCCAGGCAGGTTCCCTTACTAAGCAAAAGCTGACCTTCCTGAATCTCATGACCAATCTGTGTCACATTTTTGCCAATCTCCATACGCTTCTTCAAGCCGACATATGTCTGTCCATTTTCCTCACGCAGCTGTGTAGCTTCCAGCATGACAACCGTGTCCGCTCCATCAGGTAATTGCGCTCCTGTCATGATACGGGCAGCCATTCCAGTTTTCACCCGCTTGTCCGATACGGTGCCACATGGAATTTCATCAATCACATGTAACCAGATTTCCTGACCGGACGAGCAGACTTCGGTGTCCGAGCCAAGGATCGCATAACCGTCCATACCTGAGCGACGAAAACGGGGATACGGGTGTGGTGCGGTCAAATCCATTGCCAAATAACGTCCATGCGCCTGTTCCAGCTCTACGTCTTCCCTTTCACCCTGTTTAACATGACTAGCTATCCTGCTTTGCGCCTCTTCCACCTGGACTGCTTTACGCTGGAATTTTTCTGCGTTTAATGATGTATGATTCATAATTTCACTCCGTTCTTCTAAAATGCCCTCTTTCTGTTATAACGCTAAAACCGTTATCTGGCAAATCGGGGGGTGTCTAAGTATGTATGGCAATAAAAATAACCCGTGAATTCCACGGGTCATTTCCATAACTTTTTAAGTGCTTCAAGCTTATTATGAGAAATAGAGCAAGTGAAGCTTCGAATCGTACCAGGCCCAATCTCACAGCTAAAAAGCTTCCTTACAAGCCTGTGCGGTTAGCCCGATCGTATAAAAACAATGTCTAGAGTAACGCGGTACATAATCAGTTCTTTTCTTTTTTCTTGAGCTCTGCCGGTATCGGTTTAGCGCCAAATACTGTTTTTTCGTTTTTGGTAGATTCGTTAGCATATTTTCCCAGTCTTAAATTTAAAGCTCTCGCCAATTTCTTATCCATTTTCGTTCACCTCCTTTCCATAAAGGAAGAATACTGAATGCTTGAATAGCTAAAGCTAAGCATATTATGTGGGATTGTACTAAAAAATTCACCGCACAAATCAATACACATACCGTTTTATAATATTTGTGGTTATTGGTCTTACGAATATAAATAAAATGATTGGGTGCATAAACTAAAAACACTAATACTGAACAAGCATTAATAATCAAAATCGTTGATAAATTTAAAAAGACGAGAGGTATAGTTACACATATTGCCGTTGTAAAACAGACACAAAATGTAAGATTACTGAAGTGTGCCCCTCCTGAAAATTTTCTTACAAACATGATAGTTACTAGAGCTAATAACGCCCCCCAAAAATGCCCAGTCATCCAAGCAATAATCGCAACCATTAGTATCGACGATACTTCGGTAATTTTTATACCAAGCGCATATTCCATCACTTCTACACTTGTTGGACCATCAGGATCAGCTTTTTTTATTTCCGTTGCGATGTACCGTGATAGCGCTTCTAGCATCCTCATAATCTCCTCTCTCTGAAAAGAAATACGACACGCCGAAAGTAAGCAATGAAATAGATAGCAATCCTATGGTGTTTGAACTATAGAGCATATACAAAGTAATAAAAATCGTGACAGCTGATATTAGAGCACCTAGAATCAACAGCTTATTTAGGGATGATAAGTAATTTTCAACTCTTAAAAAATCATGTGGAGGCTGAATTATAAATGAGAAACCAAAGTTATATTTTCCCATTATATAAGAAATAAAACACGCAATAATAATAGAAGATAACTGAATAACGTAAATAGAAGAGCCAGAAGTATCATTAATAGCACCTGGTTCTGCTACTCCAAAAAAATACGCAAACAGAAATACAAAAAGTTGTAGGTTAATGTAGGCCGTTAGACCTGAACCAGCAGAAAAAGCTGCTAGATGGGTTTTGATCCCTAAACCGAATCTAAAAAAGATAACCATTAACAAATACTGAAGCGGCAAATCTAATTTAGGCAAGCCTATAACTTCCCTCATTAGAAAGGAAAACAAAGCTATGCCCATTGCATAGAATAATATTTTTGTGCGATATTCCCTCACGGGAAGCATATAAAGCTTTAAGACCAAAATAACAGCGGCCAAAGCATCGAATACACCAAGTAATATATATAAAAAAGCAGATAACACAGATACACCATCCTCTTATTTCGCCTGTTGTAATTGTATATTTTACTAATAGATGTGGCAATGAAATAATCTAGTAAACTGGTAATATTTGTTTTTATGTAAGGTAAATATTATTTTTGTCGTCAAAAAATATGAAAAGAACGATTTTAAAATCGTCCTCTTGTTGCAATTTTAGCCTGTAACCTTCTGAATTATCTATCTGGCATCTTCCTTTTGTCGAGCTGCTCGATTACAAGCGGCCAAGCCTGCTCATGTTGGTTCCTTGAATTCTCATCTGGAAAACCTGCATGCGTTAAGTAAAGATGCGTGCCATTACCGCGAGGTTTAAGCTCAACGGTGACCACTGTTTCAGCTCCCTTGGTGCCGCCTTCGCCAGTAACCCAAGTCAGCTCGATAAGTCTGTTTTGCTCAAGTCTTAGAAATCTTCCGTAATGTGGATGACGCTTCCCTTCAAAATGCGTTTCGAAAAAGAAGGTCGTGTTCACTTCAGCCTCCATTAATACTGATCCTGGGGCTGCAAACCAACTATCAAACTGCTTCGTCCACGCCTGATACAGGACATTCGGAGAACACTCCATTTTTCGTTCCACCATTAGATTAAATGGTCTTTGTGAAAGATCTGGCCAAGAAATAGATAGTACCATTTAATTTTCGCTCCCTTCAATCAAACAGAGTTTTGATTATCTCTACATTATTATATCCATAAAGGTGTAGGTTGCGGCTGCTTTCCCTTATCTGTCCACTTCTACTTGATGGCTGTGCCGCTAGATGATCACCAACGTCATCTCTAAAAATAAAAAAGGAACTGTGCATCAGTACCACAGTTCCGCGAATCTTTTGTTTTCAAATAAATTGACGATACCCATCATCGTCGACTTCGTCGGCTGATTTTACCTGAACCGCTACGTGTTTTGGGCTTACTATAAGATCTACGCGGCGAATCAAATATGCTGGAACCACCGCTGTCGCTACGGTCACGTGAAATCGAGCCTCTGCTCGGTGAACTGCTGGACCCTCTGTCGAACAGACTTCCGCTTGATCCAACACTGGAATCTGAGTTCTTTCCTCTACGGGTAACCGAGCCTTTACGCTCCACCGTAATCGGCGGGATCGCTTTTTTCTCCTGCACCGTAGGGGCACGATATTGGCCCTGAGAAGGTCGGTATACATCTCTGCTGGAGTAGCCCCGATAGGAGCCTGAACCACGCAACGAATCAAACAGAGCATCCAGCACAGTTGCGGTTAAGTATCCTTTTAGAAAGCTTGAACTGTAATTTTGTTCGACATACTTTTTACTGTCAATTTCAATGAGTGTATCTTCCTTCTTAGCTGGATCTTGCTGCAAATGGTACCACTCATCGCTATATACCAGAAACATCCGCTCATTGCTCTGCGGTGACATTTGTTCCGGTGTACGCTGTTCTTTCAATTCCTCCGCTACTTCCGGGACTGTCTTACCAGCTGCCCGGTATACATACGAGGTCGAGTTTCCGCTGCCACTAACCGATTCCAGCGGATACGTATCTTTTACACTTGGCGCGCCGCAGCCGCTTAAAACGGATACGAACAAGCTCAGCGCCACCATGATCTTTAATGCATACTGCCAGGTGCGTTTGCTCATGTGTAACCCTCTCCTAGCTTGCCCGAATAACCTTGACGTCTCCGGTAATCACTTCTTCTCCTTCATAAAGCATAAAGCGACCGTCCTGCCACTCTACCCGCAACAGATGATAATCATCAGACTGGTACTGCCAAACATGCTGCTCTCCATCCTGTCGGAAAGGAGCACGGCCCATGACGGTAACTTGCCCAGAATATTGCTCCTCCAAATGATACGTTGTATCATCCAGCTCTAAAATGGTCGGCACTTCCTCGGGGTTGTCAAGTCTGCCGTCGATGGCCTGATATAGTCCGAATTGCAGTGTTTCCCGTTCCTCAATATGAAGATAACTGACTTGATTACCATCCTGAAGCGTCAAAACAACGGCATTTCGGGCACGATTATGTACACGACCTACCACTTCATAGGTAACAAGCGACACTTCACAGATATCACCTGGATTTAAGTGAAGCATGCTTTTCTCTGCTTTTGGCGGCTCCGGCTTAGCAAATAGATTTGAAATTCGTTTCCACACACCCATGGTTATATTCCTGCCTTTCTTAGCCTAGAAGCATGCTGTAATGATCAAGGCGCCAACTAGATGCAGCGCTCCTGAAAACAGACCGAAACCAATTTTACCTTCCTGTGTACCTTTATCCAGGTCAAACTGAGCCCAGTACCGCAACAGCAGACGTACAATAACTTCCAAAACAAGCAGGATGACAAAGGCGATCACAGAATACACAAGCGCTTCGAGCAAATTATTAGCTGTAGCGATAGACCCTGACAAAATATAGCCTTGTGCAACCAGCTTCATAATCATTCGTACCGTTACGGCCATATTTCCAGCTTTCACTTCGGCAAAATCCTTATACTTCGTAAATAAAGAGTCGACATACATTAATACGAAGATCAAAATAGCCCCCGCACCAGTCCATACAAGCATTGCTTTCATCGTTTCTAAAAAATGCATTTCATACCATCCTCCACATCTTCTTGACCTTCATATAATGTTTTGCGCCTCCAGGCAGGGAAAAGCGAAGGAGAAAACGTTTCTCCTTCGCTTCCTGAGCAATCACACTTGGTGGCATTGCTAAAATGTTCTTATTTATTTTCGTATTGCTTTAACAAAGCGGCAAGCTCATCGTCCACGGCGCTTTTCTTATCCAGCTCTTTGAACTCCTCATCCAACGATTTTTCCTTAGAGGACATTTCGTTGCTCGCTTCGGCACGTGCTTCTGCTTGCAGCATTTTTTCTTCCATACGCTTCAATCCTGCAGTTGCCGTATCAGAGCTAAAACCGTTCATAGCTTTGTTAATTTCGGTTTGCGCTTTAGCTGCATTATAACGGGCAACCAGTGTTTCGCGCTTGTTTTTCATTTCTGTCAGCTGTCTGCGCATTTCATCCAGCTTGCCACGTAGATTATCGGCTGCAGCTTTGTTCTGTTCGTAACCAGCTTTGAACTCGTTCATTTTTTGTTCAGCAGATTTCTTTTCTTCCAGCGCACGACGGGCCAGATCTACATTTTGTGCTTTTGCAGCGGTATGTGCCTGTTCTTCACGTTTCTTTACCAAAGCAGCCTGTTCTTCGTATTGCTGTTTGAACCTCTTTTCAATAGCAATTTGAGCGGCTACCGCTTTCTCTGCATCTTCCAGGTCCTCTTGCATATCACGAATGTATTGATCCGTCATTTTAATTGGATCTTCTGCCTTGTCGATAATGGCGTTAATGTTGGACATCGTAAGATCTCTTAATCGTTTGAAAATAGACATGTGAAGTTCCTCCTAGAGTTGAATGCTTAAATTTTAAGCTCTGTACACATGTTTACGCAAGCTTTGCAAAGAGGGTTTCAAAAATATCTAAAAACCGCGCAAGTAAGGCTCTGGGATGTCGGCCTGTACTTTTAGCTCCCGCGATGCATGCAGCGCCCAATAGGGATCACGCAGCATGGCACGCCCTATTGCTACCAGATCAGCTTCTTTCTGCTGAACAACCCGGCGGGCGTCCTCATAATCATCCAGTAAGCCAACAGCAATCACAGGTACATTCAGCTTTTCACGGATGGTATGAGCCAAATCCACCTGATAGCCGGCACGCGCAGACGGGCCTCCGCCAGAACCAATCGGACCCTCACCACCAGAAGAAATATGGAAAATATCCACACCTGCATCACGATATCGTTCCCCTACGCCTGTTATGTATTCCACATTATATCCATCCTCGACGTATTCTTTGGCAGATATCCGCATAAGCACAGGCATATCAGCAGGAAGAACCTCTTTAACTGCATGTATGACCTCAACACCGAACAGTGACAAATCCTGCCCATATTCATCTTCTCTGGTATTTGTTAAAGGCGAATGAAATTGATGGATCAGATAGCCGTGAGCGCCATGTATCTCAACCGTATCAAAACCGGCTTCCACCGCGCGGCGCGCGCCTTCTTTGTATGCCTGGACCAATTCCCTGACTTCAGCTGTCTTTAAGGCGTGCGGCTTTTTAAAGCGTTCGCTAAAAGGAATCGTGGACGGACCCACAGGTTGCTCAGCATCTTCAGCCTTGCGTCCAGCGTGGCCTAGTTGAATACCAATCTTGGCACCATACTTGTGGACTTCCTCTACAATCTTACGATATGCAGGAATATGTTCGTCACTCCAAATACCCAAATCACGATCCGTAATACGTCCATCTGGATGGACCGCTGTCATTTCCACAATAATAAGTCCAGTGCCTCCTACTGCCCGGCTCACATAATGGACATGATGCCAATCCGTTGGATTTCCGTCCTTGGCCTCCACGCTGTATTGGCACATCGGGGGCATGACAATCCGATTTTTTAAAGAAAGCCCCTTTAATTGATAAGGAGTAAACAAGTCGGTCACTTTTATCCATCCTTCCTTCAATTCCATGTCTGTATAATTATGAATTGCATCCCCATTATACACCAGCTGTCACAGTATACCGAATTCGTTGTAAGGCTAAAACTTGCGAAAATGCTCCTGTTTTCGGTCATGTTTAAGAGAATATGTACGTTTAGCTCCATCATCTTCATTGATAATCGTTTCATCGTGGGCTTCTTTCCAGTCGTTTATGAGCCGAACTTGGTTACCAGCATATTTTTAATAAGACAGGTACATAATAGTCGAGAGCACCACTAGGTACCACTGCACGGAAAGGGGGGGATACATATGCCGTACAGGGGAGTGTTGCCATGCTTGGCACTGTTACTAGCATTCTCAAGTTTACCCGTTCACGCGGATGCGCCTCCCAACACCGGAACGCCCCATCCCAAGGAAGCAGCTGTTGCTTCTTCTGTACATCAGAGCACAGATCGAGCAACTCCTACATTAGCAATGCTGCGTAAAAAACATGCGGACATTTTTAAAATGTGCGGCCCACACACCCGCCAAATTGCCCTAACCTTTGATGATGTGCCCGATTCTAGGTATACGCCGCAGGTTTTGGACGTATTACACGCTAATGGCATCAAAGCCACCTTTTTCATCGTCGGTCACCGTGCGGAAAAGCATCCGGGGATCATACGCCGTATTATCCGTGAAGGCCATGCTATAGGAAACCATTCCTATACTCATCCGGATTTTAGGAAGGCCACACCAGAACGCTTTCGCAACCAGATTACAAAAACAGAACGTATTTTACAAGCCAGCGCAGGTTTTCGCCCCAAGTTGATTCGTCCACCCTACGGTGAAATCACGGAGCCTCAAATCCAATGGGCACGTCGTCATGGCTATATGATTGTTAATTGGAATGTAGACTCTCTCGATTGGAAGGGATTAAGTAAAACACAAATTCAACGCAATGTGATCCCAGCTACCGGGCCTGGCTCTATTATTTTAATGCACGCAGGTGGAGGTCAAAGTTCCAACTTGCAAGGCACTGTCCAAGCTCTGCCGGGTCTAATTCACTCTCTAAAAGCTAAGGGCTACAAATTTGTGACAGTCCCCCGGCTACTCCACACATCGGAACGGAAATAACCATATGTTTATGATTGAGCAACAGCTAAAGCAACGTAAAAAAGCTGTCTTACCAGCAGAAGTTTTCTGCTCGTCAAGACAGCTTTTTTTTATGGATAAGACCTGATAAGAGTCCGACCTAGTTATATGCGGCAGGATACAGGTATTAAGTTTACATAATATATATTATTTTTTATTAAACCGTATATACGTACAATGCTATTTATCAATAACGTACAGCTTCACATTTTGAAATCCAAAGTCGTTCACAAATGATTTGTTGCCAGGAATAAAGATATCAATCCGCTTTCCTGTAATGGCGCTGCCCTGATCGCGAGCGACAGCCACAAAAGAATGATCCGGCAAACCTGGGTGGGAATAGCCTGTAACCAGCACTTTCGTGCCCATCGGAATGACGTTCGGGTCTACCGCAATTGTACCTAGTTTAAGCGGATTGCCGTAGTAGTCCACTGCTCCCCATTTACCATTCTCGTCGGCTGCGGCAGAATACGCTGAAGCCTTAACGTCAACTATTTTGCTATAGTTGAATGTTTTGCCCCAAGCTTCAATCGTTGGCCCCTCATTCGCTGGTGCTTTCTTCGTAAGAAGTTGCGGCTTCGAATCCGAAGCTGCCTTCACACTATTTTCGCCAGGCACCTTAATTTGCAGACCTGCATATATATTGTTGGAGGCAATGTTTGGGTTCGCCTTCGTTAGCTCGTCTACCGATACTCCATAACGTTGAGCAAGCAAAAAAAAGGTATCGCCCTCTTTGGCAGTGTGAAGCGAAGCAGCATCCGCTACTCCAGCTGTCTGTGCCAACCCTGCAATAGCTGCGGCAAGCACCGCAAATTTCATCGTTTTACCAATATGTTTTAGATGTTTCAAAGATATGTACCTCCTCTGTTATGCCTGCGAAGTTAGCTGTCGGATTCGGACTCAGGAGAAGCCCTATGCTTGTGCAATTCACCCCTAGGCATATTCCACATCGTCTTATGACGTATCGGAATGACTGCCGTTGTTACGTCCCCCGCACTTCCCATAGTTTGGGCCCAGCTTCAGCGGTTGTCATAACCACATGCTGTCCCGGTAAGTTTTGGCTTACTGCATAATATCACAATTTTGTAACCTTATCCGCATGAAAATGTTGGGAACCTTGAACATCATACTACACTCGTTACAATTTTGTCATCAACAAATCGATATTTGTTACGAAAGTATGGGGAAATGGTGTCAAAAAGAAAAAAAGCCCTCCGTCAAACGGAGGGTTTTTTTATAGATTATATCAGCACTTCCTTACAATACTTTGGCAAGAAAATCACGGGTGCGATCATGGCTTGGAGTGCCAAATACCTGCTCTGGTGTACCTTGCTCCACAATTTGACCGTTATCCATAAAGATGATTCGATCGCCTACCTCGCGGGCAAAGCCCATTTCATGCGTCACGATTACCATTGTCATGCCGCCTTCGGCGAGCTTCTTCATTACATCCAGAACCTCTCCAACCATTTCAGGGTCCAATGCAGAAGTCGGCTCATCGAACAACATTACGTGCGGCTGCATGGCCAAAGCACGCGCAATCGCAATACGTTGCTTCTGTCCTCCGGATAGCTGGTTCGGATAGGTATTCTTCTTATCCTCAAGCCCTACGGTACGCAAGAGTTCTAGCGAAATTTTTTCTGCTTCCTTCCCTGACTGTCTTCTAACCTGTGTTGGGGCAAGTGTCAGGTTCTGCAACACTGTTTTATGCGGGAAAAGATTAAAATGCTGGAACACCATCCCCATCTTCTCCCGGGTTACATTAATATTATGGCCACGAGCTGTAATCGGCTCGCCCTCAAACAAAATCTCCCCGTCCGTAGGCTGTTCCAACAGATTCATACAACGTAAAAACGTACTCTTCCCCGAACCGCTGGGACCGATGATGACGACGACTTCACCTTTGGCGATATCTATATCAATGCCTTTTAAAATCTCATTCTTACCGAACGATTTACGCAGTTGTTTAACGGTGATCACTGGCTCTCAACTTCCTTTCCCATAAACCCAGCAGCTTAGACAAGCTGAATGTCATTACAAAATAAATAGCGGCTGCGATTACGAACGGACTTAGTCCTTCGTAGGTGATGTTCTTAATGACCTGGGCCTGATACATAATATCTACCATCCCAATGGTCGAAATAATGGATGATTCTTTAATGATCGTAATAAACTCATTACCGATAGCAGGCAAAATAGATTTAAACGCTTGCGGCAAAATGACATGACGCATAGCTTTACCGCGTCCCATACCCAACGAACGAGCAGCCTCCATCTGTCCACGGTCTACTGCCTGGATACCTGCCCGGAAAATTTCAGCCAGATATGCTGAACTATTTAGAGACAATGTGATTATACCAGACTGGAGTGGGGTAAAATTGACACCCAGCGTCAAAGCAACTCCGTAGTGAATGATCATAAGTTGTACCAGCATAGGTGTGCCACGCAGGATCTCCACATAAGTGGTACCTAACCACTCAATGATGCGTATACCACTCATCCGCAGCAAGGATACGATCAGACCAATGATAAATCCAAACAGTACTCCGAGTGCAGACAGCAACAGAGTGTAGCCGATACCCGTAGCGTAAAAACTGCGGTATTTCCAAAAAATATCTACGATGTTATTAGAAGAAACCTGTCGATCTGCAGAGAGCGCGCTCGCTTCTGTGGAAAACTTCTCAATCGACCCGTCCGCTTTCAGGCGAGCCAACGTTTTATTTACAGAGGCAAGCAATTCTGCGTTCCCCTTGCGTATACCTACTGCTGTTTCTGCTCCGGCATCCTCAGGCACGGCCTTGGCAAGTGTTACGGTACCATCTAACGTGTATCCTTTAGCAACCGTATCTTCGATCACAACAGCGTTGATACGCTGGGTCCGCAGCTGGAGTACCAGATCGGATATTTTGTCCAGTGAGGTTACAGTGGCATTGGGTACTTTTTGAGCAATTTCTTCCTGAATACTCCCTTTTTGTGCGCCAATCTTCTCGCCTTTCAAAGTATCCATCGTAGGATATTTGTCTTTATCCTCTGGGCGTACCATAATGACTTGCTTGGAGCGATAATATACATCTGAAAAATCAATGCTCTTTCTCCGCTCATCCGTCGGTGTCATACCGGACAGTACCAAGTCTACACGACCACTTTGCAAAGCAGGCAGCAAAGAGTCAAAACTCATGTCCTCAGGGACCATCTCCGCATCCAAATCTTTGGCGATTTCCTTGGCGATATCCACATCGAACCCAACAATGGTATCCTTACCGTTAATGACTTTATGAAACTCATACGGCGGAAAGTCGGCACTCATGCCCACTACAAGCTTTTTCTGTGGCTTTGCTTCCGTTCCGTATGCAGTGAGCATGGGAAGACCAGTCAACAGCAAGATAACCGCCGACAAAACCAGGGCGGTAAAACGATATGCCTTTTTCAATCTTTTTTTCTCTCCTTAAATTCTTTATAATAAATAAGATTGTGTCATTATAAATGAATATGCATGATTATGCAATGAATGTTATCGTACAATTTCAGCATACCTAACGCAGTACCTACATTACAGTTTATATAAAGGAGTTTTCAGCATGGATTTTAAACAGACCATTCAAAAGACAATTGAGCAGCATGCCCCACGGTTTAAGGACATTTCGTTATATATTGGCGCAAATCCTGAACTTGGTAACGAGGAATTTCTGGCCGCTGCCCGTTTAAAAGAAGAACTGGTTTTTCACGGTTTTGAGGTCCAGGCACCCGTATTGGGCATAGAAACAGCCTTTATTGCAACTTACAAATCTGCAAAACCCGGACCGGTTGTCGCTTTTCTGGCAGAATATGACGCTCTGAAAGGTCTAGGACACGCCTGTGGGCACCATTTGATATGTATGATGAGTACCGGTGCTGCCGTCGGCCTCAAGTCGATCATCGACGAAACCGGTGGAGAAGTACGGGTATATGGTACACCTGCCGAAGAAACACGCGGTGCAAAGGTCCCGATGGCCGCTGCCGGGTTGTTTGATGATTGCGACATAGCACTTATGACGCATCCTTATGACCGTTACGAAAAATCAGGCAAATCGCTGGCGATTGATGCTGTACAATTCGAATTTTTTGGTCAATCCGCCCACGCGGCTGCCAGCCCGCATGAGGGCATTAACGCGCTGGACGCTGTGATTCAAACGTTCAATGGCATCAATGCGTTCCGTCAACAAGTAAAAAGTACAGTGCGTATCCATGGGATCATTAATCAGGGTGGGCAAGCAGCCAATATTATTCCTGATTACGCCTCAGCCCAATTTTATGTGAGGGCCGCTACACGTCAAGAACTGAACCCGCTGACTCGCCGTGTTATTCAAATTGCTGAAGGAGCTGCTTTACAGGCCGGATGTCGTTTGGAGACCTCCAATTATGAGACATCTTATGATGAAATGGTCACAAACCGCGTACTTTCCGATGCCTTTACCGCAAATTTGGTGCAGGCTGGCATTTCGCAAGAAGATATAACGGAAGGTGAAGATCACGGCTCCATGGATATCGGAAATGTATCGCTTCATTGCCCTGCTATCCATCCGTACATTCAAGTTATTGACGAGAAGCATGCCTTGCATACACCAGAATTCCGCGATTTGGCGATGCAGGACCGGGCCATGGAAGGAATGCTGCTGGCTGCGAGAACCTTGGCATGGACTGCTTGCGATGTAATCACGAATCCTGAACTGCTAGCCCAAATAAAAAAAGAATTCTCTCTGCTGAATAACGAAAGCTAAATCTTAATTCCGTGTTCTTTCAGAAAGGAGCAGCCAGCCATCATGGATAGTATGAGCAGCTTTTGGACGTTGTTTATTGTGGTGGACCTCATCATTGTTTGGTTTATATTCCGTGCAATACGCAGGAACCGGGGAAACAGAAAAACACGGCGCCGGAATGCTTTTTTCCTCAGCTCCCCTTCTCCTTCGTCCCTTACACAGGAGCGTCATCCAGAGATTACAGAGCTGATGCAGCTACTGGAGCAATCCATACCCGCCTCCTATGCTCATTGCGTAAGGAGTCGTGTAATGGAAGCCCACCCAGAGCTGACGGACCAAGAATATGATTGGCGCTGGCATGAGCTAAAACGATATTTTATGCTATGCGCGATTATGAATAGAGTGCCTATGTTCAGTAGTGATGTGGATGAATTATGGCACGAAATGTTGATGTTTACCCGCGAATATCAGCAATTCTCGGAAGCTTTTTTTGGTCGTATGCTTCACCATGCGCCCCATTCCGGCGGCTCTAAGCCGATGCCTGAGGAGCGGGCGTGGTTTGACTGGTTGTATGTGGAATGCTTTGGCTGGAACCGCTATAGCGCCAGTTTGTGGGGTACTTTTTTTAATCATCCATTACCGAACGACGAGCTTTCGCGCTATTATAAACTCGCAACTTCGGCGCAGCCAGCAGGTGACCGCTGGAATACACAGGAGAATACAGCCATTTCACAGCAGGCCCAACAAGCGGTTCATAAGATTGTACAACATCTGCGCGACCGGGTGAATAAAGCGGTGGATGATCCTGAGGGGAAGCAATTGCCTAAGGTCAACTATTTACAGGTCGACTATTTATTATTAGCTGTTGTGTGGTATTCATGGTATCAACCTGAACAATTTGCCGTACACATGCACCCTGATGCTACAGGTAATGCCGCATTAGCTAGCTCATCCGGCTGTAGCTCGGCAAGCGGTTGCTCGAACTGGGATACACATCACTCGCACCATCATTCCTCCCATGACAGTTCTCATCATGGAGGCTCTTCTCACCATGATTCAGGCGATTCTGGTAGTCATTCTTCGTGTAGCAGCGGCTCTTCATGTGGAAGCAGCTGTGGTGGCGGGGGCGACTGATCATAGCAAAAAGGGAATTCCTCAGCCAAACACTGGCTAAAGGGATTCCCTTTTTCATTAACATGACTATGGTGTTCCTACTCTGTTCAGTCCGTCTTTGTTAGCAAATGGTAAATATCCATATACGCTTTAGCTGAAACATCCCAACTATATTCTCCTGCAAAAGCCGTCTGTGTAAGTTTCGACCAATGCTCAGATTGGCGATAAAAATGAACAGCACGACGAATAGTGTTCAGCATATCATGTGCATTGTAGTTCGTGAAACTAAATCCGTTTCCTTCCCCTGTGGACTCATTGTAAGCCTGCACAGTATCGTTAAGACCCCCTGTTTCTCGCACAATAGGGATACTTCCATAACGAAGCGCCAGCAGTTGGCTGATCCCGCAAGGCTCAAACCTTGATGGCATAAGATACATATCACTTGCCGCATATATTTTTCGTGACAGAGGTTCGCTAAAAGCGAGCTGCGCCGACATTTTCAGTGGATAGCGTCCCGCTGCCTCACGAAACCAATGCTCAAAAGCCGGATCCCCTGTTCCCAGCACGACAAACTGGATATCATCATAATACAGGATTTCATCAAGCACTCTCGTTACCAGATCTAGCCCCTTCATATCTACAAGCCGGGTTACCATGGCAATCATAGGTACGTCTGGCCGCACCGGCAGACCCAACTCCTTTTGCAGGCCAATTTTGTTTTCCTTTTTCTTTGTCAGACTCGTGCGGTACTTCGTATAAATACGATTGTCCGTGGCAGGATTGTAGCTTTTGGTGTCAATTCCGTTCACAATCCCTGTTAAGCGACCCTGATCTCCCAATTTACGAAGCAGACCCTCCAGCCCGTATCCGTAAAATTCTGTTTGAATCTCCTCTGCATAGGTTGGACTCACGGTCGTGACATGATCCGAGTACGTAAGCCCACCTTTCATAAAATTCAGTCTGCCATGATACTCCACACCCTCGGGGGTGAAATAGCTTCCATCCAGGTTGAGCAGCTCAGTTAAGACCTCATACGGAAAATCCCCTTGATACAGCAGATTATGTATCGTAAACACCGTGCGAATATCGCTGTAGAAGGGCAAATGTCGATAATCGGCATTCAGAAGCAGCGGAACCATTGCCGTATGCCAATCATGACAATGCAAAATATCCGGCCGAAAGTTCAGTTCAGGCAGCATTTCTAAAATCGCCCGGTTAAAAAAGGAAAAACGTTCGCCATCATCCATATAACCGTAAATACCGTCACGACCGAAGTAATACTCATTGTCTATAAAATAAACCTTGATTCCGTCTAATGTCAGTTCCTCTATTCCGCAATATTGATTACGCCAGCCTACGGCTACTTGCTTCACCGCTACCGGACGCAGAGACTTTTTATAAGTATCGGGAATCCCCGCATATTTAGGTAAAATGATTCGGACGTCGCACCCCGCCTGACGAAGTGCCTTCGGCAGTGCGCCAATGACATCAGCCAACCCGCCTGTTTTAATAAATGGATGTGCTTCTGCTGCCGCAAACAAAATGTTCATATGTGCTTCCTCCTTATGTGTTTAATCTGCTTTTTTAGACCTACGAGGCGCTTTCTTGAGTACAACGATGCTTAAGGGTGGTATGGTCACCTCCAAGCTGTGAAGCTGTCCGTGGCAAGGAATGGAGGCGGTCCGTATCACTCCGGTATTTAGCTGGCCATTTCCCCCAAAGTCCTTATGATCACTGTTCAGCAGTTCGATATAACTCCCGGCCTTTTCCAGCCCAATTCGATAGTTCTCTCTGGGCACGGGCTGAAAGTTAATTAGCACGACCAGTGTATCTCCCGGCTTTTTACCTTTACGTAAATACGTAATTACGCTCTGCCCACGGTCCTCCGCTTCAATCCACTGATATCCATCCCACGAATGATCCAGTTCCCATAACGCCTTTTCCTGAATATACAAATGATTCAGCGCTTTCGTATAAGCGTGCAGCGAACGGTGACTGTCATAATCCAACAGAAACCAGTCAAGCTGCTCTTCATCCTTCCATTCGATGAATTGGCCGAATTCCCCTCCCATAAATAAGAGCTTTTTGCCCGGTGAGGTGATTTGGTAACCGAGAAGCGCTCGAAGCCCGGAAAATTTTTGCTCATAGCTACCTGGCATTTTATCAAGCAGCGACTTCTTACCATGAACAACCTCATCGTGCGACAACGGCAGTGTAAAATTCTCGCTGTACGCATAAGCTATGGGGAATGTCAGCAAATTATGGCGCTCTGGCCTTTGATCGAAATCCGTTTCGATATAATCAAGCGTATCGTTCATCCAGCCCATATTCCACTTGTAATTAAAACCGAGTCCTCCATCGCTTACCGGGGAAGTCACCATCGGCCAGGCACTGGACTCCTCTGCCATCATCAGAGCATACGGATAATAGCGGAATACTGTTTCATTCAGTTGTTGAAGGAAGGCAATAGCCTCCTCATTTTCAATGCCTCCTTTAGAGTTAAAACGATATTGACCGTCCTGCTTTTCAAAATCCAGCCGTAGCATACTTGTCACAGCATCTACGCGCAGGCCGTCAATATGGTATACATCCATCCAGAATAGCGCATTAGATATTAGGAAAGAACGCACCTCCGGCTTGCTGTAATCAAACGTCAGCGTTCCCCAGCCGGGCTTTTCCGCAATCAGCGGATCCGCGTATTCGAACAGGGGCGATCCGTCAAACAGCCTTAATCCATGAGCATCTTTTGCAAAATGGGCTGGCACCCAATCCATCAGCACTCCGATTCCCGCCTGATGGCAACGATCCACCAAATACATAAAATCATGCGGCTCTCCATAACGGCTTGTGAGTGCAAAATATCCGGTAAGCTGGTAGCCCCAGGAAAGATCATACGGATGCTCACTCAGCGGCATCAGCTCAATATGTGTATACCCCATATCGGTCACATAAGGCACAAGAAGCTCAGCTATTTCCCTGTATGTATAAAACGTACCATCTTCTTTTTGCTTCCAAGTGCCCAGATGAAGCTCGTATATGTGCAGAGGCTTTCCATAAGGTGCTCTACGTTTTCGGCGCCAAATCGCATCGTTCCAAGCATAACCATCTATAGAAGCTACCACAGAAGCCGTTGCTGGCCTCACTTCAGCACGTACCGCGTAAGGGTCTGCTTTCAGAAATCGTTCACCGTTTGCACCCGTAATGTCGTATTTGTAAAAAGTTCCTTGGGATATCCCCGGAAAAAAACGACTCCAAAAACCGGATTTGGGAACCCTATATAAGGAATCCTGTTCCCCATTCCAGTTGTTGCGATCTGTAGCAAGCCCGACATGGAGAGCATGAGGAGCCCAGACCGTAAAGCGGACGCCCTGTTCTCCGTTCTCCACAGTAAGGTGGGAACCCAAAGATCGGTAGCTGTGATAAAGCGTTCCTTCATGAAACAAATAAATATCTTCCGATGAAATAGCCTGTTGCGGAAGAGTTTGGTCTGTCATCACGTCACCACCCTTATATGTTTTGTAAGTAAAAATGTATGAATCGGTAATGCATTCGCTTTTGGGTCAAAGCTGACTTGAGTTATTACCCCATTCTAGCCACATTGAACAGAAAAATGACTAGGAAAAAAATAAACCTTAGTTTTGGGGGAATCTTATATACCTTATGGTTTCAAGAGTACCCCATACCGTTTATGTATGTACTACACTGACAACTAAACCGGGAGGGAAACGAAATGTTTAATAAAGAATGCATTGCCATGCTGCTGGCAGGCGGAGAGGGACGCCGTCTTGCTCCCCTTACTTCAACGATTGCAAAACCCGCCGTACCTTTTGGCGGTCATTACCGGATCATCGATTTTCCTCTCAGTAACTGCGTAAATTCAGACATTGATACTGTAGGTGTCTTGACGCAATATGAGGCAGAATCCTTGCACGAACATATCGGAGATGGAACACCATGGGGTCTTACAAAAACAGATGATAAAGGAATTACCCTGCTTCCATCTTATAACACAGGTAACGCTGAATACTTAGGAACGGCAGATGCTATTCATAAGAATATCGAATATATTGACAGCCAAAATCCGGAGCATGTGCTTATTTTATCCGGTGATCATATCTACTATATGAATTATCGTGAAATGCTGAACTACCATAAGGAAAAAGGAGCTGCGGCTACCATTTCTGTCATGGAGGTACCTTGGGATGAAGCACACCGTTTTGGTGTTATGAGTGCCGATGAAGATCTGCGTGTCACAGAATTTGCAGAGAAGCCGGAGAAACCGGAAAGTAATTTGGCCTCCATGGGGATTTACCTTTTCAAATGGGATTACTTGAGAAATTACCTGTTAGAAGACGCACAGGATGCTCAATCCAGTCATGATTTTGGTAAAGATATCATACCTAAAATGTTGGCGGACCAAGAATCCTTGTACGTTTATGAATTCCAGGGCTATTGGAAGGACGTAGGTACCGTTAAAAGCCTATGGGATTCACACATGGATTTGTTAGAGGATGATTGTGCGATCGACCTTCAACGCAAGGACTGGCCGATGTATACACGTGAACGCCGCACAAGGTTGAGCGCACAAAAGGTACCTAACCGTCAAACACAACCATTGGGCAGCTTGTTGCATGATTCCTGCCAAGTAGAGGGCCGAATAGAACGCTCCGTTGTATTTAGTGGTGTCGAGGTAGGTAAAGGTTCAGCCATTAAAGAAAGTATCGTTATGCCTGACACACGCATTGGACGTAACGTCCATATTGAACATGCGATTATCGGTGAAGGTGCTGTGATTCGCGATGGTGCTGTCATTAAAGGTAAACCGGGCGAAATTATGGTCATCGGACCCAATGAAACGGTATTTGGTAAAATGGCGGTACGACCGCAAACTACACGTATGCTGAAAGAAGCTTACGAGCGCAATACACGCTTGCGTGCCGAAGGTTTTACTTCATAACGTTACCCCAAATTAAAAACAGCCAGCCCTCCCGATTTGAGAGGACTGGCTGTTTTTCTAATTACACCTATAAGTAGGCTTTAAATCTGTCCTTCAGTAAGTTGTGATGGTTCCACGGATTGCTCTGCTTGCAGAGCAGGTAATGAAACCGTAATGGTAGTTCCAGCCCCCAGTTCACTTCTGATGAGCATCTGACCATGATGGCGCTCGATAAACTGTTGCGAGATTGCCAATCCCAGTCCAGTACCACCGTTTTGGTGGTCTACCTGGAAAAAGCGGTCTCTGACTCTGGCAAGGTTTTCAGCACTAATTCCAATCCCTGTATCTTGTACGGATATCTCGATATTGCCATCAATCCGTTGTAGAGACAGAAAAATAATCGAACTTTCATGCGAAAACTTGATAGCATTATCCACAATGTTCAAAAACACCTGTTTTAGACGGTTACCGTCTCCATGGACGAGATATGCCGTTTCCTCCGAATCCAGCTGAAGTTTTATCTGCTTCATTTCTGCCTTGGCCCATACGTTCAGCATAATTTCCTGTAAAAGCTCCCGTAGATCCACCGTTCCCATCACAAGCTTCATGGCATTTTGCTCCAACTTGGAAAAATCGAGAATTTCCTCCACCAAGCCAATCAGCCGATCGGTCTCCTTAGAAATAATCTTCATCCCGATTTTCGTCTCTTCCGGGTCATATCCGCCAGAATTTAACGTTTCACTCCACCCCTTAATAGATGTAAGTGGAGTACGCAATTCATGAGATATGGATGAAATAAAATCATCCTTGATTTGATTTGTTCTGACAATTTCCTGTGCCATATAGTTCAGAGTCGAAGCCAGTTCACCCAACTCATAACGATAATCGCCTTCAATGCGTGCATCAAACCTCCCCTGAGCCATCTGAGCAGATACATCGCGGATATTATTAATCGGTCTAACAATGGAATTCGCGAGCCCTGTGCTGACTACAAATACAATGATCAGTACAGCTGCCATGACTCCCACTGAAAATAGTGTAATGATGAACAACTTGTCATTTACTAATTCCAGTGAAGTCGTATACCGGATGATATACACCTGGTCTCCGACGATATTGTCCAGTTTTTGAGATACCGCCATCATCTGCTGCCCCGTACTCGGTTGCTTTCCGATCCATTTGCCTGTATCTCCAACTAAGGCTTGTGTCACATCACTTGTTTGCACATTAAGATCTGAAGCAAAATTTGTCGAGTTATCAATTACATTTCCCTGTTCATCAAGCACTTGTAGTTCGGTTTTGGGCAGAGAAAAATCTAACAAATAGGATTGTAATGATTGCTCGGACTCCTTGAATTTGGATGCAAATTCACTTACCGATTCGATACGGCTTTCGATATGTTTGTAAATGGAGTCGTAATAGTACGACCGGAGTGCAAACATAAAAATGACTTCTACTAACAGAAGCGCCAAGAACACTACGAAAAAATAGTGAAGCACAATCTGTCGGCGAATCCCCTTTTTGATCATTGAGACTGACCTTTCCATTTATATCCATGTCCCCAGACTGTTTGTAAAAAAGCTGGCTCGGAAGGATTGTTTTCAATTTTCTGCCGCAGACGTCGGATGTTCACATCCACAATTTTCGGATCGCCCATATATTCCTTGCCCCATACGTGGTCAAGTAGAACATCTCGGCTGAGTGGCGTATTTTCTTTTTCAAGAAAAAATTGAATCAAGGAAAACTCAGTCGGTGTCAGCTCGATCAGCTGCCCGTTCTTCTTAAATTGCTTAGCAATCAAATCTAGCGTGAACGGCCCGGATTGGAAGGATACTTTGGCTGCTGTTTCACGATGTACATTCACCCGACGCAATAACGATTGAATACGTGCAATCAGCTCCGTCGGGCTAAAAGGCTTGCTCACATGATCATCGGCCCCTACAGACAAGGCATACACCTTATCCTGCTCCTGTACCTTCGCTGTGAGAAAAATAATGCCGATGCGCTCATTCGTTTCCCGGATTCTCCGACAGACCTCAAAACCATCCATACCAGGTACCATTACGTCGAGCAGTGCAATATCAATATCCCGCACCGTGTTCAAAATATTCAGAGCCTCATGCCCTTCCGACGCCTCCAACACCTCAAAACCGTTACGCTTCAAGTTAATGACGATAAAGCTGCGAATGGATTCCTCATCTTCCATGATTAAAACTTTACTCACTCTACTCTACCTGCCTTTCCCCCATCTTGTTTTTAATGGTTTTACGCGGTTCCAGCTCACTGGATCGCTTAATGCCAATGACCTGCGCATTCGTTCTCCACAGTTGGCTATAACCTTCGTTGTTTCGTTCCCATTGTGACAACGAGAAAAATTTAATTTCCGCTATCGTTTTGTCTGTATCATCCAAAATGAAGCGCAAATAGCTGTCCTTCTTCGAAACTTTCGGATCAATAGTCACCTTGCCATGCAGCTCTTTCGGTAATCTGAAGTAGACCTGTTCATTAGAATCACGATACTGCTGCTGCTTAAAAATCGTCCCTTTCGCCCCGTCCCACTGATAGAACGACACAAAATATGGAACCTCATCCAGCGGCTTGTTACTCCAACCTTTAGGCTTCTCCAAATTACCAAATTCCAGAATGCCGTCACCATCCACATCACCACTGGCGATGGTCGCATCCTTGAAGGTGACATCCATAAGATTAAGCTTCCTGAGCTTGCCGTGATCCATCACAATAACATTGGAAACGGTAGTGGTCTGGGCAATTTTGGTGTCTATAATAACCCCCTGCCTACCCTCGGCTACCTTGCCAGCAACGACATTATAGACACTTAAGACCTGACTGTCCAAATCCAACGATCCGATTTCCTTAAAGGTTCCCCCACTGAATTGAAACGTTTTAACAGTAAAGAATTCATTACGTCGCAGCGTGATAATCGTCAAATCATTCAAATTATCCCCGTTCAAGTCCATCTTGTTATGGTTAAAATCATCTACGACGAAGTCCGTATAACCTGTAGCATATATTTTCTCCAGAGTTCCTCCGGTATAGGAATACACGATGAGTCCCTTCTGATCCCCGCCATCGCCACTATCTCCGCTGGAAAAACCCGCTACAATATCGAGTGTTCCATCATTCGTTAAATCCACGAGCTTAAATGACTCCAGCACAGTGCCTTCCCCATCAAACGTCAGCTTCTTTACCCACGTTCCGCCCTGATCTTCAAACAAGGCACCATGTATTTTTACGCTCTCATCTGGTGTTTCATAAAAGAGCACTGCTTCGTCTGTGCCATCATTGTTCAGATCACCCGTCCGAATTGGCGTCGGGTCATCTGGGTCATTCGGCCTTAAAGGCTGTACCGCCCCTAGCTGCGTATTCACTGCACCATTCAACTGCTGTTTCTCGTCAGACATCGTCGGTGTCTCCATCAGCGAAATGGGATCGCTAATAACATTACAGCCGCTTAAAAATCCAGCAAGGAGCAGCAAGGAACAGCAGCCAGCCACCATTCTTAACAGCATTATATTCACTTCTCTTGCCGTCCCCTTCACAATTTGTTCTTTTCTGCTTGTGTCAATCGTCTTCCCTGAATATCAAACACCAATTCACCATCATTCAACCCCCATATACGGGAAGCAAAGCGTTCAGCCATTTCCAGCGGCAATACAGTCATGATCGTCACCCGCTCGTCAGAACACAGCTTGCGAAAGGTCTCCAATACATGCGCTGCCGAAGCTGGATCAAGTCCATTTACAGGCTCATCAGCTAAAATAACTTTAGCTCCGTGCACGAGAGCACGCGCAGTCGCTACCCGCTGCCGCTCGCCACCGCTGAGCTTGTCACATTTATCATGCGCCTTATCCAGCAGACCCAGATCCTCCAGTACGTCCATCGCTCCCATATAATCGTCGGAACGCACCATCCCCGTCACCATTCTCCACATTGGAGTTTGACCGGATCTGCCAATGAGCACATTTTTAAGAGCGGTTCGATTCATATTTAGATGCGGGTTTTGCTCCAGGTATGCCCATTCCCGCTTTATTTTCTTCTTGCCCGTCCACCCGGATTTCAGCACATCATTGCCACCTACAATTAAACTGCCTTCATCCCATGGCTCTTGTAAAGCAAGACAGCGAAGCAGCGTTGTTTTGCCGCTTCCACTTGGCCCCACTATGGCAATGAATTCGCCCTGATGAATTTCAGCATCAATTCCTCGAAGTAGCTGGGTCCGTTCAGGCCCCACTTGCTTGGTCAGCTTCCGAATTTTAATCATCTAAGTGATTCCCCTTTGCGCACCATCAATACTGTTTATATTTTATAGTAAATGTGAAACAAATACCATGCAAACCGCAGTTTTAAACCGCCGTTACTCTTTTTCTGGAAAACAGACCTAACAATCCGAAAACAACGTAACTACCTCCAAGGACAAGAAACATACTGCCTTGAGTTCCAAAGTCCAGCAACCCTCCGCTAATATTAGGTCCGATCACACTTCCCAGATTAAAATGAAAGGATGCCAGTACATTCGCGGCTGCTAAAAATGATTTGGGCAGCAGATCAGCGGCATAGGCCAAACCGAGGGAGAAAAAGGAGCCTACTAAACCACCTGCTAGGGTCAGCAATATCAAAGTCAACATAAAATGATTGCCGCTCCAAGGTAGCAACATAAAGGTCATTCCCCCTGCTATACCTACGCTCATTAGCACCTTTTTACGTCCCCAACGGTCACTCAATATCCCTAGCGGTAGCTGCAGCACTAACCCTCCCAAACTGACGAACGGCAGCAAGGCGGCGATTTCATCGGTATGAAAGCCAATACGCAGGCCATAGACTGGAAAGTTACTGTTCAGGCTCGCTTCCATATAGCCGTATAGAAATGCAGGTAAAAGAGCGTACCATGCCCAGCTGTAGCTGCGACGAAATCTTTGAGTGGGACGCGCCTCGGACTCCAGCCTCTCCGGTCTGGAGTCCGGCAGCTTAATTAACACCAACAGCAAAACAAGCAAGCATAATAAGGCCAACGCAGCGAATGGAACCAGCATTCCATAATCGAGTAGCCATAATCCCAATGGTCCTAATGCAAAACCCAGACCGTATGACATACCATAAAAGGAAATGTTGCGGCCTCGCTTCTCTGCTGGAGTCACCAGCAATATCCATAGCTGCGCAGAGTAGTGTAACGCACTGTCACCAATACCTACTAGCAGACGCAGTATGAACCATACCCGAATATCAGGGATTAGCGGGAATAGCAGCAGCGTAACGAGCACTAGCACAAGCCCTCCGGCCATCAGCTTTTTGAACCCTAAACACCCCAATGTCCGTTCTGCCACCAACGTCATTGCGAATGAACCAATATACAGGGCAGCCGCATTCATTCCGTTTAGTGAAGATGAAACTCCCATTTGTTCCAACGAGATAGACAGAATAGGTAATAATAAACCTTGGCATAATCCGGCAACAATAATAACAGCAATTAAAATAAAATAATGAACCCGTAACGACGACGACATCCTAGCTCCTCCTGATCGGACAAATAAAATAATTAAAATCAATGTTAAGAAATGATTTGCATTTGATTCCATAATCAATAATAATTCTTATCACTATGTATTCCATGCTGTCCTGCAAAACCGGCAAATCACATATACAAATTCAGGTGTAATTAGTGTATTAAAGAATAGAAGAAAAAAATCGCCATCTGAGATGACGATTTTACGGAAAGAGCTTGTCTGGTATGTAACCGACTCCTTCGGTTAAGGAGCCTCGTATGTTCAATCCGAACCCATTCACGTCACAACGCACTATTTCATATTATAGTGGACAATCTCTGGCAGAACAAGCCATAATAAATAAGTGAGCAATTATTAAAATGCTCATGTTTTGCTTATGGACGGGCTTAATTACGTTCACCGCTCTGGGCTAGAAGACAGAATAGGAGGCATTGGTTCCATGAGTTATCAAATTAAAATAGACACTTCTCCAATTTATGAATTGCTCGGCAGCTTCATGGCCTATGTGACTAAAAAGTGGGTCCAAGATATGGACTTGGGACATGAATGGATCGACAAGGTAGATGCACGACTACAACATGAAGTTCGTACTGAGCTTGCTACAGCTCAGGATTGCCCTTTTAGCGATTATGACGCACTCTATGCCTGGGCGTTACTTCGACCGGAATCGGATGAAATATCTGATTATATCTCTTATTTGGACCACGGTCCGGATAAAGATATGTTTGAGCTGCTCGTTCCGCATATCCCTTTTTTAACCTTTGAAGAATCTTTACGCATTCGTAAGGTATACGCACCACTCCTTAGATTGTGGGATCGTGATTATTTTCGGGCCTTGGAAGGCGAACTACGTGTGTTGGCAGAAGAAGACGCTGCGGAAAAACGCATGCTGCTGAGTAAGATGGAACCGGAAGCACTGGTTGAATATGCGACAGCTGGACTAGTCGTGCCACACGTGGAAGACCTGGATACAGTAGTCCTATTTCCGGTTGTCCATAATCGCCCGATTAATTCATACTGTTTTTATACCCGCACACTTCTGATCCAGTATCCGGTAGATATCCCCGAGGAGAGCGAGGAAGAACCGCCTACGCTTCTGCTACGGCTCACTCGAGCTGTCAATGATCCGCAGCGACTGCGAATTCTACGTTATGTAGCTCAAGGTCCTAAGTCTCTCGAAGACATGCGCCACGATTTGAGCCGTTTGGAAGATACACTCATGTCTGATATGATGATTTTACGAGTGGCTGGTCTGCTCCGTATTCACATCGGACGTTATCATAAGGAAAAATTCAGCATCCGTCCCGATGGCGCGGCTGATTTACAGGTATTTTTGGAATCCTATATTGGATTGTAATTTGAATTGTACTTTTAGTTATAACCGAAGCAGCGTTAAAGCTTTGGCTTGGAAGGAGTATGCATCATGTCGTATCCGAAGCAGCACATTTTATTTGATCTTGATGACACCTTAGTCCACTGCAACAAGTATTTTGACCTTATCCTCAACCACTTTTTCGATTTGCTTCAGGAATGGTTTGCAACTCATAACCTAACGAAAAATACGATTCGTGAAAAACAAATCGAAATTGATGTGGCTGGAGTTCATCAGGTGGGCTTTGCCAGTGAGCATTTCCCACAATCTCTGATAGATACGTACCAATTTTTCTCGGAACAATTCGGACGCCGTCTCGATTCACGGGAAGAGCAGGAGCTTCGCTCTCTTGGCCGAAGTGTATACGAACAGGAAATCGAACCGTATCCAGGCATGGTCGAAACGCTGAACTCCCTCCAAAAAGCAGGGCATTCCCTTCATCTTTATACTGGTGGTGAGCAGATCATTCAAGAAAGAAAGATTGAACAAATGAAACTGGCTACCTACTTTGATGACCGCATCTACATTCGTCAGCATAAAAATGTTGAAGCACTGGAAGAAATCATCCAGATGAATCGCTTGGACCGAAGCATCACCTGGATGATCGGGAATTCTCTGCGCACTGATGTATCTCCAGCCCTTGCCGCAGGTATTCATGCTGTCTATCTCAAGCAGCCTAAGGAATGGATTTACAATATGGTTGAATTGCAAAAAAACGTGAACTCCGTGATGTATACGATACAGAAGCTGACGGAAGTACCACGGGTTATCCACGAAAGCATACAATTACATCAACAAAAAAGGACCCTCGGATAGGGTCCCTTTTTTGTATTTAAATTGTTATTCAACCTTTGATTCAGCCAAAATAGTGGTCTAAACCTTGTCTCAGGATTCCTCTCGAACGCTAAGTTGTCCTGTACCTGGTTCATTCAGAATAATTCGCGCTTTGACGGTCGATCCATCTTTACGCTTAAAAGACAACAATTGCGTCTGTCCCTTTGTCAACAGAGACTTGAGCATCGTTTCGGTAATCTGCTTGCCAGCATATTCCTTCCAGACGACAAAACCACAGCCCTGCTTGTAGTGGCTGCACCCATACCCTTTACGCCCTTCAATAATGCTTCCGCCACAATTAGAGCATGGGCAGCTACCCAAAGCTTGCCTTTGGCTCACTGAAATGCCTGAGTGTCCGTCAGAAGAGCTGCGTGCAACGGAACCTGCTGTTCCCGCAGCACGACTTGCTGGTGGTGCTGCTTGCTCCAGCGTTGCGCTTCCAGCGTTACCACCGCGTCCTGATGTAGCACGCCCCACCCCCTTGGCGGCGGTGCGTCCACTCGCACGTGCGCTACGTGCGCCTTCTTTTCCAGCTGCACGCTTCCCCCTTGCTTCCTCGCCAAAGGCATCTGCCGGAGCTGGTGGCTGCTGCCTCACCTTGTCAATGATGGACAACGTAAATCTTTTAACGTTATCCATAAATTTCTCCTGAGCCGCCTCACCCTTGGAAATTTGATGTAGACGACGTTCCCATTGACCTGTCATCTCCGGCGAGGCTAATAGATCAACCCCGGCATGACGGATCAGATCAATAGCCATCTTTCCCTTTTCCGTAATAAGAATCTTTTTGCCCTTCATTTCAATATAGCCAACCTTTTTCAATCGTTCAATTGTGGCAGCCCGTGTGGCAGGTGTGCCTAAGCCGGCATCCTTCATGACCTCACGTAATTCCTCATTCTCCATCTGTTTGCCTGCGCTTTCCATCGCCTTAAGCAATGTACCCTCCGTGTAGCTTTTGGGGGGCTGAGTTGCCTTTTCTTTCATCTCAGCACGAACACACTCCACCGGACGTCCCGCATCAATCTCAAACTTCTTGTCCGTCCACTCGTCCGTTTCCTCTTCATCCTCTTTTTTCGATGATTTGCTCTTTTTACCTTTATCCTGGTCAACCTTACTTAAAACCACTTTCCATCCCAAGGAAAGAAGCTCTTTGATATTTGTTTTAAACTGATGCTTGTCCACCTGCGTCATTACGGTATGCATTTTATATTCAGCAGGCGGAAAAAAATGTGACAAAAACCTGCGAATAACCAGGTCATATACATTTTGCTCCTCCTTGCTTAGCGTACCTGGTCTTTTTAACGTTGGCAGAATAGCATGGTGATCTTCGACACGAGATGGATTGCAGACCGATTTATTCTGTTTATGGACCAAGTTGGGGTTGGCTTGTTGTACCAGATCAGCATAAGGACCTGTCCCCAGCATCCGTAGCGCCTTGTGCATGCCGTCTATATTTTGCTCTGTCACATAGTTAGAATTGGTACGCGGATAAGAAATGACCTTGTGACGCTCATAAAGCGCTTGTGCCACATCTAGTGTTTTTTTGGCCGAATAACCGTACTTGGCATTCGCCTCGCGTTGAAGCAACGTTAAATCGTACAATTTAAAAGGATACTCTTTTGTCTTCTTTGTGTCATATTTGGTGATTTTACCCATTTTTCCGCGAACGGCTGCAGCGATCGCCTCAGCTTCCTCCGGCTTCGTCAGCCGATCCCCCTGCCACGCACCTTTGTACTTGATCTGATCTTGCTTAAATTCAGCCCACACATCATAGAAGGTTTGAGACTGAAATGCCTCAATTTCCTTTTCCCGGTCATGAATCAATGCCAGCACGGGAGTCTGCACCCGCCCTACTGACAGCAGTGTATTATGTCGTGTTGTGAACGCTCTGGAAGCATTCATTCCGATCAGCCAATCCGCTTCACTTCGTGCCCTCGCAGCTTGAGTCAGAAATTCAAACTCTGAAGCATCTCGCAATCGTTCAAAGCCTTTCGCAATACTCTCCGCTGTCAAATCTGAAATCCACAGTCGCTTAACTGGCTGATGCAACTTCAATTGCTGTTGAATCAACGCAAAAATATATTGCCCTTCCCGTCCAGCATCACAAGCATTTACGATGGCATTGCAGCGTTTAGCCAGTTCACCAATTATTTTCAGCTGATCCTTTGTTTTCGGATTTGGTACAATTTTGAACTGCTCAGGGATAATAGGAAGATCCTTTATATTCCATCGTTTGTACTTAGCATCGTATGCATCCGGCTCAGCCAAACCCAGCAAATGTCCGATCGCCCAGGTTACAATGTATTTCTCCCCTTCCAAATAGGTACGGTTATTTTTCGCCCGCGGCTCCATAACGGCGGCAATCGTCCTTCCCATATCTGGTTTCTCAGCAATAATCAACGTCTTCATTCATACTCCATTCCTTCCTGACGGCCTTCTGTTTCTCCTCCATGAATCATACATATACATGGAATGTTTATGAAAACACAGGTATCCCGGCCTCATGCAAAAGGAGCCTTCTCCCGACGAAAGCTCCTTTGTAAATTCATTTAGTCAAACGCTTCAACAATATACGTGTATTATACCATAGATACCATGGTTCTCTCAGGTCACGATTTTATACAGTCAACGAAAGTTATGTATACGTCAATTTATATAACATAAAAATCAACTTTTATCTAATTTTCTTGTGAAATAATCATTTTTTCTATAAAAAATCTACACTAAACACCCCTTTTTATGTTATGATCAATTTAGATAAGAAATATATGGTGATAAGATTAAATTTAAGTTATATTATATAACATATATTTCACAATGTTTCACAGCTCAATAATCATTTATTCATTTTTCGCTTCTGGCAGACTCAGCTTGAAATACAATAAAGCCCCATCCGAAGATGGAGCTTTGACTAATCCGTAACATAAAATTTATAATCACACCAAAACGGTAGCGCCCATGAGGTATTTATCAACCTCTCGTGCAGCTTCTCGACCTTCATTAATAGCCCACACGACAAGACTTTGTCCGCGACGCATATCACCTGCAGCAAAAACCTTATCCACATTAGTAACATATTTTCCATAACGTGCTTTAACGTTGGAACGACGGTCCGTCTCCAAACCAATTTGCTCTACAATCGTTTGCTCAGGACCATCAAATCCAATGGCAATAAGAGCGATTTGTGCAGGGAATACGCGCTCCGTACCTGGAATCGGTTGATAGATTTTGCGCCCCGTTTCATCAACAATCCGTTGAATTTGAATGGTGTGCAGCTCTTTCAGATTACCGTTCTCATCACCTACAAATTTGGTCGTCATGATGGAGAACTCACGTGGATCTTCTCCGAACAACGCCTTAGCTTCTTCCTGTGCATAATCGAGAGAATACACGTTTGGAAATTGTGGCCAAGGATTGGCAATCGGGTCACGCTCCATAGGCGCTTTGGTGTGTGTGCCAAATTGAGTGACACTCCGACAACCATGACGCAAAGAAGTAGCTACACAGTCCGAACCCGTATCACCGCCACCGATTACAATAACGTCCTTACCTTGGGAAGACAAATAGTTGCCATCTTCCAGATTGGAGTCCAAGTAACTTTTGATGGTACCGTTCAGATAATCCATCGCATAATGAACACCCTTCAAATCGCTACCTTCAATGTTGAATTCTCTTGGCTTCGTAGAACCACCGCATAGGACAACAGCATCATATTCAGCAATCAACTGATCGGTAGGGATATCTTTGCCGATTTCCGTATTTGTGATGAATTGAATACCTTCAGCCTCCAGCAAATCCACACGCCGCTGAACAACCTTTTTATCCAATTTCATGGACGGTATGCCATACATCAATAATCCACCCACACGATCTGCACGCTCATACACAGTCACGCTGTGCCCTGCTTTGTTAAGCTGTGCAGCTGCAGCCAAACCTGCCGGACCCGAACCGACAACAGCCACTCGTTTGCCTGTACGCTTTTCTGGCGGATTAGGGACAACCCAGCCTTCCTCAAAACCCTTTTCGATAATAGCTTCCTCAATGGTTTTAATTGTAACAGACTGTCCGATCAGGCCGACTGTACACGAACCTTCACATGGCGCAGGACAGACACGACCTGTAAATTCCGGGAAGTTATTCGTTTTGTGCAGCCGCTCTAGCGCTTCCTTCCACAAACCACGATATACGAGATTGTTCCATTCCGGAATGAGATTATGAACCGGGCAGCCTAAAGTTGCTCCCATGATATCCATCCCCGTATGACAATAAGGAGTTCCGCAGTCCATACAACGCGCCCCTTGGGTACGCAGCTCTTCTTCAGACATATGCTTATGGAATTCTTCCCAATCCTTTATACGCTCTGCCGGGTCCCGGTCTGTAGGAAGCTGTCGTGTGTATTCCATAAATCCAGTTGGTGTAGACATGTTACGTTCCCCCATCTCTTCGCTTATGAACCCCGATCATCCATTCAGAATTTAAGTCAAATTCGAATTTGTCTGTTGTATTATGAAAGGGTCTGTTCTCGTTGAATTTGATTTATTGTATCACAATACAGCGTAAAAGTAATGAAAACTTATGCAACTTTTTGCATCAACACCAAAAGGATTTTTTATATGGTTTATTAATTTTTCAAATGAGTGGGGTCGGCTACAGTCTATTCTTATTCCGTTTTCTCGTAAACAACAAAACGGTACTCATATGGATTTCTGTCATCCTTGATACCCGGAGTCTCACTAACTATATTCCAACCGTTCCAATCCAGCTCAGGGAACGTTGTGTCGCCTTCAAAAGTCTCCTCAATCCGAGTCACAATCAGCCGATCGGCATGTGGCCAAAACAGTGCATAAATTTCTGCTCCTCCAATGACCATTAGCTCCTCCTGCTTTGCTAATTGGAGCCCTTCTTCCAGTGAATGAATCACTTCCGCACCTTCCACCTGATAACACTGATCTCGAGTTAAGACGACGTTACGTCGGTTTGGCAGGCTTTTTCCTCCAAAGGATTCCCACGTATTGCGCCCCATGAGTACCGTTTTATTAATCGTCTGCTCTTTGAAAAAGGCCATGTCTCTAGGGAGGCGCCAGGGAAGTTTGTTATCCCGGCCAATCACACCATTTTGTGCCATAGCCCATATCATTGAAATGCCCATTTTTCCACCTCCTCTAATCAGATGGCGACAGGCGCCTTAATCCCTGGATGATACTCGTAATTTTCAAAAGCAAAATCGTCATAGGTATAATCAAAAATCGAATCCGGTTTGCGCAGAATTTTTAACTGAGGCAACGGATAAGGATCACGTTCCAGCTGTGTATGCACTTGTTGCATATGATTTGAATAAATATGCACATCGCCACCTGACCAAATAAATTCGCCGGGCTCCAAACCACACTGCTGTGCAACCATATGCGTAAGCAATGCATAACTCGCGATGTTGAACGGCAGCCCTAGAAAGGTATCTACAGAACGCATTGTTAGCATACAGGAAAGCTTTCCTCCAGCTACATAGAACTGAAATACAAAGTGACATGGCGGCAACTTCATGGATTCGATTTCTGCCACATTCCAAGCACTGACGATGTGTCGACGTGAGTCCGGATTGTTTTTAATTGCCTCTATGACATTCGCAATTTGATCAATATGTTGCCCGTCTGTTGTTTCCCACGAGCGCCATTGCGATCCATATACAGGCCCCAGATTCCCCTGCTCGTCCGCCCACTCATCCCAAATGGTAACTCCGTTCTCCTTGAGATAAGAAATGTTGGTATCTCCCCGCAAAAACCATAACAGCTCATGAATAACGGATTTCAAATGAACTCTTTTGGTGGTCACCAAGGGAAAGCCCTTGGCCAGATCAAAACGGAGTTGTCTTCCGAAAACAGATAGTGTCCCCGTTCCTGTACGATCCTCTTTTTTTACTCCATTCTCTAAAATATCCTCCAGCAGTTCCAAATAGTTGCGCACGTTATTCCTCTCCTTTGAGCATGAATAAAAACCTGGCATCGCCAGATTCTAATCTTTAAAATTCTTTTTCTGCACCAATATCTATATTTAGTTTATCATGTACGGTGCTTCGTTGACCATGTACTGTGTGAATTTTCATAGTAGTCCTGAAAATCCTAAAGTTTGAAAAAAAAGAGACAAAGAGCGCAGATATAGCGCTCCTTGCCTCTCTTTGTCATGTATGAAAACCAAAAACGAGATAATGAAAAATGGTATTAGCGACGTGGTGCCAATGCATGGATCGGATGACCCAGCACGACTTCCGCTGCTTCCATAACGATTTCGCCCAATGTAGGGTGAGCATGAATAGTCAAGGAGATATCTTCGAGTGTAGCACCCATTTCAATCGCCAGACCCAGCTCAGCAATAAGGTTGGAAGCTTCCAGACCTACGATTTGCGTACCCAGTACCAGACCTGTGTCAGCGTCAGCTACGATTTTCACAAAACCTTCAGCAGCGTTCAGGGAAACCGCACGACCGTTTGCTCCATAAGAGAACTTGCCAACTTTGACATTGTAGCCTTTTTCTTTGGCTTCTGTCTCTGTGTAGCCTACGCTGGAGCATTCTGGATCTGTGAAAACGACAGCTGGCATACATTTGTAATCTACTACAGACGGCTCGCCTGCGATTGCTTCAGCAGCCACTTTACCTTCATAAGAAGCTTTGTGTGCCAGAGCAAGACCAGCTACGATATCGCCGATTGCAAAGATGTGAGGAATGCTAGTACGTCCTTGGTGATCAACTTTCACCATTCCGCGCTCATCCAGTTCTACGCCGATCAGATCCAGACCCAGTTCACCGTCTGTGTTTGGACGACGTCCAACAGTTACAAGCAGATAATCAGCAGTTACTTCTTTACTTTCGCCGTTAACGGAGAATTTCACCGTTACGTCTTTATCTGTTTGCTCTGCACTTTCCGCTTTAGCACCAGTGAAGATTTCGATACCAGTTTTCTTCATGCTTTTCGCAACGATCGAAGTCATATCTTTGTCGAAACCAGGAAGCACTGTATCCATACCTTCAATGATCGTTACTTTGGAACCGAATTTGGAGTACATTTGTCCAAGCTCTGCACCAATGTATCCACCACCGATTACGATCAGGCTTTTTGGAATTTCAGGCAGGTTCAATGCTTCTGTAGAAGACAGAATGCGTCCGCCAAATGGGAATGGTTTCAGTTCGATTGGACGGGAACCTGTTGCGATAATTGCATTTTTAAAACGGTAACGTGGTGATTCATGTTCGTTGAATACACGCGCTTCGTTTTCGTTGATGAACATGCACTCGCCATTGAAAACTTCAACTTTGTTGCCTTTGAGCAAGCCGCTTACGCCGCCTGTCATTTTTTTAACAACACCGTTTTTGAATTCTTGTGTTTTAGCAAAGTCTACTTTTACATTTTCAGCCGTAATACCGAAGGACTCGCCATGTTTAGCTGCTTCGTATTGGTGAGCTGCAGAGATCAAAGCTTTGGATGGAATACATCCACGGTTCAGACAGACACCGCCCAGCTCAGATTTGTCAACGATCAATACGCTTTGTCCCAATTGTGCGGCACGGATGGCAGCTACATAGCCGCCAGGACCCGCACCGATAACCAATGTGTCAATATCCAGAGAAGCGTCTCCTACTACCATTGATTACACCTCCATAACAAGCAACTCAGGGTTAGCGAGCAGCTGTTTGATATAGTTCATGAAGTTTTGAGCAGTTGCACCGTCAATAATACGGTGGTCAAAGCTCAAGGAAAGAGCCATTACTGGAGCGGCTACAATTTCACCGTTTTTCACGACTGCTTTTTCACTGATGCGGCCAGTACCCAAAATCGCAACTTCAGGGAAGTTAATGATTGGAGTAAAGAACATACCGCCTGCAGAACCGATGTTAGTGATGGAAATTGTACTTCCTCTCATTTCGTTCGCAGCCAATTTTCCATCACGACCGCGCACAGCCAGATCACGAATGGAATCAGCAATCATCCAGATACTCTTACGATCAGCATCTTTGATAACAGGAACGATCAAGCCGTTGTCTGTATCTGTAGCGATACCGATGTTGTAGTATTTTTTGTAGACAATTTCGTTTGCTTCTTCGTCGATTGTGGCATTCAGAGCCGGGAATTGACGGGAAGCAGCAACCAAAGCTTTTACGATGAATGGCAGGTATGTTACTTTTGTGCCTTTCTTCTCAGCAATTGGTTTGATACGAGTACGGAAAGCAACCAGTTCAGTTACATCTACTTCATCCATAATCGTAACGTGCGGAGCCGTATAAGCCGATTTAACCATAGCATTGGAAATAGCCTTGCGGATACCTTTAAATGGTACGCGCTCTTCCTCAGCACGTGGATCTGCTACTGGTGCGGATGCTGCTGCAGCTTTCGCTTCTTTCTTAGCAGGCTCTTGTGCTTTTGCAGCTTCTTTCGCTACTGGTGCAGCCGCTTGGCCTCCACCATTTTTGAAAGCTTCTACATCTTCTTTGGTGATTTTACCATTTTTGCCGGAGCCACTCACTTGAGCGATGTTTACACCTTGCTCACGAGCAAATTTGCGGACGCTAGGTGTAGCTAGTACATCTTTGTTAGAAGCAGCAGGAGTTGCAGCTGGTTTAGTGTTAGCTCCGCCTTGTGCAGCATCCTGTTCTTGTTTAGCAGCAGCTGGTGCTTCTTCTTGTTCAGGAAGTTCACCCTCTGCAGCGATTACAGCTACGACTTGACCTACGTTAAAGATGTCGCCGTCTTTGGCAAATACCTCTTGTACTGTGCCATTGACCGGACAAGGAACTTCAACTACAGCCTTATCGTTTTGTACTTCCATGATGATATCTTCATCTGTTACTTTGTCGCCAGGCTTGATGTGCATCTTGATGATTTCGCCTTCGTGAAGACCTTCACCCAGCTCTGGGAATTTATATTCAAATCTAGCTGTACCTGCAGCTCCGCTTTGTGCAGCAGCACTTGGCTCAGGGCTAGCAGCTGGTGCTTCTGGTGCTTCTTCTTGTTCAGGAAGTTCACCTTCTGCATCAATTACAGCTACGACTTGACCTACGTTAAAGATGTCACCGTCTTTGGCAAATACTTCTTGTACTGTACCATTAACCGGACAAGGAACTTCAACTACAGCCTTATCGTTTTGTACTTCCATGATGATATCTTCATCTGTTACTTTGTCGCCGGGCTTGATGTGCATCTTGATGATTTCGCCTTCGTGAAGACCTTCACCTAGCTCCGGGAATTTATATTCAAATTTAGCCACGTTTAAAACCTCCCAAATTTACGGTGTGCTTTAATTAAAATTCCAATACTTTATTAACCGCATCAATGATACGTGTTGGCGTTGGCAACCAAGTATCTTCAATTTGAGCAAAAGGATAAACGGTATCCGGGCCTGCTACACGCAGAACAGGTGCTTCCAGATGCAGGATTGCTTTTTCGTTAATTTGTGCAATAACTTCAGCAGCTACACCGGAGCTCTTTTGCGCTTCTTGAACCACGATAGCACGGTTGGTTTTTTGAATAGAAGCAACAACGGTATCAATGTCAATCGGGCTAATGGTACGCAAATCAATGATTTCCACTTTGATACCTTTTGTTTTTTCCAGCTCATCAGCAGCTTTAACCGAAGTGTGCACCATCATACCGTAAGTAATGATCGTCACATCGGAACCTTCACGAACTACGTTAGCTTTGCCCAGTTCAACTGTGTAATCATTCTCAGGAACTTCAGCGCGGAATGCATGATACAAGTTCAAATGCTCCATGAAAAATACTGGATCATTGTCACGAATAGACGCGATCATAAGACCTTTTGCATCGTAAGGGTTGGAAGGAACAACAACCTTGATACCAGGTGTTTGAGCCAGAAGGCCTTCCAAGGAATCTGTATGCAGCTCGGCTGCCTTAACACCGCCACCAAAAGGTGTACGGAATACGATTGGAGAATTGTAACGTCCACCGGAACGGTAGCGCATACGGGATGCTTGAATTGCCATTTGATCGAGTGCTTCAAAGATAAAGCCTACGAACTGGATTTCAGCTACAGGGCGGAAGCCTTGGATACCCAGACCCACAGCAAGACCCCCGATTGCGGATTCCGCCAGCGGAGTATCGAATACACGTTCTTCGCCAAATTCTTTTTGCAGACCTTCTGTAGCGCGGAATACGCCACCTACATGACCTACGTCTTCACCGAAAAGCAGGACGTTAGGGTCGCGTTTCAACTCTACGCGCAGTGCGTCACGAATCGCTTCTTTCATGTTCATTTGTGCCATTTGCTTCATTTCCTCCTTAAACATTGACAGATCAATTTCAGTTCAGGTCAATCGAAAAGCAGACCGGATCGGGTTACCGCCCGGTCTCTTTCAAGTTCAATTATTTAAAATCAGCTTTTTGTTCTTCCAAGTGCTTAGGCGTTGTTTCGAACATGCTATCGATCAGGCCAGGAATTGTCATTTTCTCTGTTTTCTCGGCTTTTTTGATCTCTTCGTTCACTTTTGCCTTAGCTTCTTCTTTTACGCGAGCTGTATCTTCTTCAGTCCAAAGGCCTTTTTTCTCAAGGTATTTCGCAAAGCGGGCAATTGGATCTTTCGCATTCCATTCGCCTTCTTCTTCTTTAGAACGATATTTTGTTGCATCATCAGAAAGGGAATGCGGACGGAAACGGTACGTTACGGCTTCAATCAAAGTAGCACCTTCACCATTACGTCCACGCTCTGCAGCTTCTTGAACGGCTTTAATAACTGCAAGCACGTCCATGCCATCAATTTTCACGCCTTTAATACCAGCAGCTACTGCTTTATGAGCGATCGAAAGAGCAGCCGTTTGTTTTGAAAATGGAGTCGTGATCGCGTAACCATTGTTTTGCACAAAGAAAATAACTGGCAACTTGTATACACCAGCATAGTTCAGGCCTTCGTAGAAATCACCTTCGGAAGAACCGCCGTCACCTGTATATGTAATGGCGACTTGTTTTTGCTTTTTCAGTTTGTAACCCATAGCAATACCCATAGCATGCAAAATTTGCGCGCCAATGATGATTTGCGGCATCAGTACATTAACACCGTCCGGCACTTGGCCGCCGTGTTGATGACCACGGGAATACAAGAAAGCTTGGTATAATGGCAGGCCATGCCAAACGATTTGCGGAATATCGCGGTAGCCTGGAGCAATAAAGTCTTCTTTTTGGAGCGCATATTCGCTACCAATCATAGTTGCTTCTTGTCCGGATACCGGAGCGTAGAAACCGAGACGTCCTTGACGACCTAAGTTAACGGCACGGTCATCCCAAGTACGTGTAAATACCATTCGATACATAATTTCTTTCAATTGATCATCTGTAAGTTTAGGCAACATATCTTTATTGATAATTTCACCATCCGGAGAAAGTACGGACAGCGCCTCAACTTCCTCTGTGTAAACTTCATAAGGAACCTTGCTCATTTTCTTCACCTCAACAAAAAAATTTGAATATCAAGTTCCGCTGTTATAGGATTATTATACACCTGTTATATCGCTCGCGTCAAAGATTTAGTTATTTTTTTTGAGTTTACCACATTTTTGTGTGTGTAACAGGGTATGTTTTTTACTATAACAGCTTAGTACATGATTGAAATTTTAAACATCTATTGCAATCAGGGTAATCTTAACTTATTGTGATCCCGAATGCAAAATAATACCCAAGAAAGGTGACGAAAAATGACGGATTCTCGGTATTTAAAACGAACCATCCTTAAAGACGAAGTAAACAGCCGCTTTCTTAGCGAGACCAGAACTCTCCGGATATATTTGCCGCCCGGCTATAATGAAATATTGAGCTACCCGGTCGTATACTGTCAGGACGGAGAAGAATTTTTCAATTTTGGCCGCATTGCAACTCACGCCAACCGCCTCATTCTAGATGAGGGCGTCGAACCCTTCATTATTGTAGGTGTGGAAGTGAATACCAAAATCAGAACTCAGGAGTACGCTCCCTTTGGCAATCGTTTTGAGGCGTATACCACCTGTTTTGCAGAAGAGATTATTCCCTATGTGGAGCAAAAGTATCCTATAAGAAAAGATGCAGCGTCCCGCATTTTGGCGGGGGATTCACTGGGAGGCAGTGTGTCTCTGCATTTGGCTTTGATGTATCCTCAGCTGTTCAACCGCATTATCAGCCTCTCAGGTGCTTACTATGAAGCTTCGCAGGAAATCATCGCCCGTGAGAAAGATCTGTCTCATTTGCGGGTGTGGATGACGGTTGGCTTTCAGGAAGATGCATTTGAGAGTGATACTGGCATTTACAACTTTGTAGAACTTAACCGTCAATGTGCAGATTTGCTGCGCGAACGGAACGCTGAAGTTTCTTACCGTGAAAAGGATGGCAAACATTTGTGGGGCTTTTGGCAAAACGAGTTGCCTGACGCGCTAATGTATTTTTTGGATCGCGCCTGAGTAAAAATTCTTCTATAGGGAATGGAGCATTGACCTACTAGGTCATAAAGCTCCTTCCTCATTTTTTAATGCAATTTGGTTGCGCTTTCAAAAAAGTATAACGAAAAACGGCAATTTTTGCCGTCATCTATCGTTCACATTATAGCTTTTCTTCTACGATCTTGTCCAGCAAGGCGTCGCAGCCTGCGTCCATTAATCGATAGGTCTCTTCAAAATTCCCTGTAAAATATGGATCGGGTACTTCTCTTAATTTTTCTTGAGGAAGCAAATCCATAAATTTTAGAATATCAGCCTCCGCTCCACCTGCAATCTTTCGTATGTTTCGTTCATTAGAGTCATCCATGCACACAATATAATCAAACGCATCAAAATCACGGCCCGTTATTTGCCGCGCCTGTATGCCTTGTTCGCTGATTCCATGCAGTTTAAGTTGCTTTAGTGTTCCCTCATGCGGGGGATTTCCGATGTGCCAGTCGCCTGTCCCGGCCGAGTCCACCCCGATTTCTTCGCCCAAGCCCCGTTCCTGCGCTTTATGTCTCAGTATTGCCTCCCCCATCGGAGAGCGGCAAATATTGCCCAAACACACAAACAAAACGTTAATCATTTCGTTCTCCTTCCTATTACACGTTACACTTCCTTTTTTCTGTTTCATTGTAGCCATGTCCTCCAAAATTGTGCAAGCCATATTTAACGCGGTATACTTAAAAACGATGGTATATATAGGATCGTATCAGGAAGAAAGGATGTTGATTATGACAAAAAAACGAGCGATTGTATTTTCAGGCGGTCGTCTTAATGAAGAAGATTTACATCAAATACAACCCGATGATTTTATTATAGGTGCAGATAAAGGTGCACTATTCCTGATCGAGCACGGTATTACACCACATATCTCTGTAGGAGATTTTGATTCGATCACACCAGAGGAAAAAGAAAAGGTAGAATCAGCAAGCCAACGTATGATTGCGTGCGATCCAGTACTTAAAGACTTAACAGATACTGAGCTTGCTTTGGAAATCGCTATGGACGAACAGGCAGATCATGTACTGCTGCTTGGTGTGACTGGCACCCGGATGGACCACACATTGGCTAATGTTCAAATATTGGTACGTGCAATGCAGCATCATATTAGTTGCGCTATTATGGACGCACATAATTATATTGAGCTCACCGGATCAACGCTTGAGATCCAGCCTATGGGTTATACATATACATCGCTGCTTCCTATGACTGCCGAAGTAACAGGCATACAACTGGAAGGATTTATGTATCCGCTACATAATGCCACCCTCAAAATGGGACAATCACGTGCTGTCAGTAATAAACTAACGGCTCCAAAAGGTACGATTTCCATCAAAAGCGGTCTACTACTCGTTATTCAAAGCAAGGATTAATTATGACATTGTTGTAACCATTATTTAAATTGTTTTTTCACTCAAAACCCTTTATTAATAAGGGTTTTTCCGTTTGTAGAGATCTATGAATCGATATATTTTTAACAAATTGTAATTTTTAATCGTTTTTTAATAATCACTGTGTAAGTCTTGTCCCTCAAGCATTTGAGAGTTCTTTTCCAACTATTAGGCGGCTTCAAAACTGTTATACTCAACGCTGTCAGTTAGTTAGCAACTCAGCAAAATATTGCACAAATCAATTTCTGGAGGTATTTACAACATGAATATGCAGAAAATCATAAAAAAGGTAATTATCGCAGGAGTCGCAGCCACGATCGGCTTTGGTACTTTTGCAATTGAGGGAACAAATACGGCACAGGCTGCCACTACTACTTCTGTTGGCCAAAAAGTAATTAACTACGGTGAAAAATATATGGGCACTCCCTATAAGTTTGGAGCTTCCACAAGCACGACGCGCAATTTTGACTGTTCTTCTTTCATGAAGCACATATTCAAAAAATACGGAGTGAATTTGCCGCGTACTTCTGTTCAACAGTCCAAAGTTGGACATGCCGTATCCAAGTCCAATTTGAAAAAAGGGGACTTAGTGTTCTTTTCAAGCGGTAGCCGTGCCACGGGTCGCAACATTACCCACGTAGCAGTCTATATGGGCGGGGGTAAAATTCTACACACTTACGGCGGACCTGGCGTGACTATCTCCGATTTGAACTCTAGCAACTGGAAAAGAACATACATTAAAGCACGCCGCGTGCTGTAGTTTGAAACTTATTATGAAATATGCGAGCCGGGACGAAAAGTTCCGGCTTTTTTTATGCCTTATGCTATTCTGATACGGTTGGTGTTCTGAGTGAATAGCCAATTCCTCGTTCCGTACGGATCATTTTAAACTTATATCCTTTATCTACTTTAACCCTCAAATGTCTGATATAGACGTCTACTACGTTCGTATCAACGATATAATCATGTTTCCAAACATCCTTCAGAATTTGCTGTCTGCTACAAACTTGGTTAAGATGTATCGCCAGGTGAAGCAAAAGATCAAATTCTTTCGGAGTTAATTCCAGCTTTTGCCCCCCTCTGCTCACCATTCTGCTTGCATTGTCTATATGTAAATCCCCCGCCTCGATTGCCCTTTTCACATCACGTTCAATACCAAAAATCCGCAATAAATTAGCCACCCTAGCCTGAAAAACTCTAGGATAAAAGGGCCGAACGATCACGTCATGTGCTCCTTGTTCAAAGCAGGAAACAATATGGTCCTCCTCATCTGATGAAGTCATAACAAATAGCGGAATATGAGGATGGTATTGCTGCAATGTGCGGAGCAAGCCATGTGAATCCGTCGGTTCATCTTCTATATTGAGCAGTAGCAAATCCACAGGATTATGGGCTACATAAGAGCTTGCATCTGTGGTATTGCTAACATGAACCACCTGATAACCTGCCTGCTCCAATGGATGAACAAATACGGGAGACGCTTCATTTACATTCACAAGTAGAATTAACGGGCTCATCTTTTCACCCACCTGGTTTGGACATAGCATTACATATTGGATACGAACAAGTTTGTATTGTAAGCCATTAAAGTATATCTATATTATTGTAACAAAAAAGCAGAAAATCATTCTTCAAAGAATGGTCTTCTGCTCTTATGATTTAGCCCAAATAGCGATGATATAAACTTCTTGCTTTTGCCACGTCCTTTGTCCCATGAATCAACGCTCTGCCATCTGCAAAAACAACCAAGCGATGCTCGCTTGTACTAAAGGAAACCAAAAACGGATTCCGCTCTACTTTTCCTTCTCCCAAAGAAGCTAATCTATCTGCTGTTTCTGCAAGATTCAGATGTGTTGGGTTTGCTGGTCTAATTTGAACGGTATCCCTACCGCACAAAACATCTATCTTCTGCCGATGAGAAGCCGACAAATAGGGATACGTCGGTTGGCTACCGCAAGAAGGACAGTTCTCCTTTTTAACGCTATCTACCGCTATTGCTACATACTCATTTTTCCACAAATCAAACGAAAGCAGCTTTCCTCTCAAATCTTCTGGATATCCACCAAGAAGTTTGAAAGCTTCCGTAGTTTGGTTAGCCGTGACCATCTGTACGGCCTGCGGAATAATCCCCGCGGTATCACAGGTTTCTCCACCAAACGGTACAGTTTCCAGCAGACAGTGAAGACAAGGCGTTTGACCCGGTAAGATGGTATAGGTTACACCATAGCTGCCCACACATCCCCCATAAATCCAAGGTATCCGATGCTTGAGTGCCATGTCGTTCATAAGAAGTCGGGTATCGAAATTATCGGTTGCATCCATCATGAGATCTACCCCCTGGATCAACTCTTCCAGCTCTTCCACCCCAACATCCAGTACATGTGCATGTATAACCGTTTCCGAATTAATATCCTTTAATCTTCGCTGAGCAGCTACTGCTTTGGGATATCTTTGCGCAGCATCACTTTCCTGAAAAAGCTGCTGGCGCTGCAAATTGCTCCATTCCACATAATCCCGGTCTACGAGGCTCACTGTACCTACGCCCCCGCGAATGAGTGTTTCCGCAATACCTGTACCTAACGCTCCGACACCTATGATTAGTACATGTGAAGAAGCAAGCCGGCGTTGTCCTGTCGGTCCAAAGGGCGCGAATCTTTCCTGTCTGGAATAACGGTCACTTGGATGTGTTTCTCCTGCACCGGATTTGTCAGTTACCTTCATGCCTGAACCATACCTTCTGTCGGACTGCTTGCTGAAGCGTAACGTTTTACAGGAATCATCCCCGCCTCAAAACCATACCTTCCAGCACGAACAGCCAGTTTCATGGCCTCGGCCATTTTTACTGGGTCCTTCGCTCCTGATACGGCTGTGTTCAACAAAACAGCATCTGCCCCTAACTGCATCGCCATTGCCGCGTCACCGGGTGAGCGAATACCCGCATCGACAATAACCGGAACCTCCGCCTGTTCAATAATTAGCTCTAATGAAAACGGATTGAGCAAACCATGTCCTGTACCAATCGGTGAAGCTCCAGGCATAACGGCGTGTACTCCAAGCTCTTGTAGCCTCTTGGCTAGAATCACATCGTCCGATATGTAGGGCAGCACGATAAAGCCTTCTTCTAACAGCTTATCACTAGCTTTCAACGTTTCAAAAGGGTCAGGGAGCAGTGTCTTGCTATCCCCAATGACTTCCACCTTAATCATATCGCACAGGCCGGAGGCTTTTGCCAATTTGGCAATACGAATCGCCTCCTCTGCTGTTGTAGCCCCTGCTGTGTTGGGAAGAAGTGTATACCGGCTCAAATCCAGCATATCGAGAAAATGCTGCTTATCCCGTTCCTCCAAGTTCAATCTCCGTACAGCAAACGTCAATATTTCCGTCTCAGCAGCCTCTACGGCTTGGGATTGGATATCCAGATCAGAGAATTTTCCTGTTCCCAACAACAACCTCGAGGTAAAAGATGCTTTTCCAATGGTTAACATAATCAACCGCCTCCCACAAAATGTACAATCTCTAGGCAATCTCCATCCTTCAGTACCGCTTCATCATGATCTTCACGGCTCAGTATATGCCGGTTCAGCTCCACCACTACGGTTTTCACCTTTACATCAAGCTCATGTAGCAATTGATTCACATGAGTGATTCGATTAGAAAAGGTCATGCTCTGGCCGTTAATCGTCAGCTTCATAAGCTTTTCTCCTTGAGGAGCTCAGAAGAAAAACTACTTATCCCAAGTTCTGCTGCACCAGCTCCATTAAGCATAGCTGCCATCGCACGCCCGGTAGCATCACTCAGCAGGACACCGTTGCGATAATGCCCGACCGCAGCATATACGCCCTCGACCCCAGGAACAGTACCTATAAAAGGATGACCTGATGCAGCCTGCGGCCGTAAGCCCGCCCAAGCGCGTATAAAAGAAGCTTCACGGACGCGCGGCAGCCAGGCAGAGGCACGTGCCAGCAACCCCTCCAAGCCTCCTACGGTCACTTCTTCGTCATATTGATGCGGAAGGCTCGTTGCCCCAATCCAAAGCTCGTTATTCTGTTTAGGCACGAGGTAAATATCATCAGCATAAATGGTGTATTCTAATGGGTGATCCTTCAAGGAGACCGCTACCGCTTCGCCCTTGACCGGATAAAGTGGATATTCAAACCCAACCTGCGCCAGTAATTTCATGCTATCCAAGCCTCCAGCAATAATGACCTGATCGCAGGAAAAAAAGCCACTATCTGTTCGGACACCGCAAACTCGACCATCCTGTATGACCAGTTGCTCTGCCCGTGTACTAGACCATACCGTTGCTCCCAGCACCGCAGCAGCACCTGCATAAGCACGACAAAGCTGGACAGGAGCCACTTGTGTCTCCTTTGAACGATATATTGCTCCGATCGCTTGTTCATCCAAACCTGGAATTCGTCGGGCCAATTCCCTCGCATCCCACCAGATAGGACAATCATCCTCTCGCGTTTTAGCAGCTTTCCAGCGTTTTTGGCCTTCAGTTTCCGTACGGAAAGGGGTCACAAATCCTTCTGTACGGAATTCCACCGAAATACCCGACAAACGCTCCAGATCACAGACAAGCTCAGGGAATGCATCTCGACTTCTGCGAGCAAATCGTGCCAGCTCAGAGTCGGTGAACTCTTCACTTTCCGCTGCCAGCATTCCAACCGCTGCTCCTGAGGCTCCCTCACCCGGGATCAATCGTTCCAGCATGATCGTACTTCTTCCCTCCTTGGCCACATGATAAGCAATGGAACTGCCGATGACACCTCCACCTATGACCAAGCATTCAGCATGTCCTATCGCTCTTGCCTCTGTGTGTATCTTTAGCATTTGTTCCGTGTCTCCTCTCCATAAACCATTCTGCTTTCAGCTTGCCTCTACTCTCGTTTTCTCGCTACAAGCTGTGAACTACAAGATCTGCCATTCGCCTATATTCCATCGCAGCTGCAACGGGCGACTCAGCCTCCCATATACCAGACATCACCGCAATTCCGCTTGCTCCGGCCATATAAAGCTCCGGGATATGGTGCGGTTGTATGCCGCCCAGCGCGATCACCGGAATGTTCGACAGCCTGCAAATATGTTCAAGCTGAGCTAAACCCCGCGGTACAATACCGGGCTTACAATGGGTCTCATATACGTGACCATAAAGTACATAATCTGCTCCTGCCTGCTCGGCAGTCTGCGCCTCCTCCAAGGAATGCACAGACACTCCACAGCGTGTACTCTTTGAAAGTAGGCTTTTCACATCCACAACAGGTAATCCATTAGCTGGTAGCTGGACGGTTCCAACCAAAGTAAGTAAAGCTACATCCACACGATCATTTACTACAATTTGTTGCAAAGGCACTTCCTGCTCCACCATGCTGCGAGTCAAAGAAAGCAATGCAGAGGCACCATTCTGTTTTAAACGTGCGTGTACATAATGAACATACGGACAAATCATAGCAGCCACTCGGGCGGCTTGTGCAAAAGTGCCCTTTTCCATCGAAATTGCGTGTAATTCGATTTTGTCTTCACCTCACATTGGATTAAAGGATCTAAGCTTAGCAGCCACGTCTACCAGCAGTAATGAAAGGGGATTGTATGTGAATCCGTCTACGGAAGCTCGACAACTTAAAATGAACGAAACGCAAAAAAACCACTTCCCCAAGGAAGTGGTTTAACGAACGTCCAATAATCGAACGGACCATGATATCCGTATACGTGTATCGTCCCACGCACAAACAAAATAAAGATGGTGTTGCCTTGTTTGTACGGCGCTCACTTCCCTACGCTGGCATAACCCAGATCAGGTGCAAAGGGTCCGAAATCCATTTATTCCGTCTCAGCCGCATGGGCGGCTCCCCTAGTGTGACTATTTTATTGTATAAGCTAAAGATAGCTTAGCATATTTTCCTAATTCTGCAAACCCCACTTCGTGTGAAATATGCAGAACTGGATTTAATTGAGTTTAGTTAACTTTACTTGACCACTCTTCCACATTCCACGTTTTGGTTACCCAATCCTCGTAAAAGTCCGGTTCGTGAGATACAAGCAATACGGTCCCTTTGTATTCCTTTAAGGCACGTTTCAGCTCATCCTTTGCTTTAACATCCAAGTGGTTGGTAGGCTCATCGAACAATACCCAGTTGCTTTCACGCATTAACAGTTTGCAAAGACGGACTTTAGCCTGTTCTCCACCACTAAGCGCAGATAGCGGACGTGTGATATGCTCATTTTTCAAACCGCAGCGCGCCAAATGCGCTCGTACTTCATGCTGGTTCAAATGCGGAAATTCATTCCACACATCGTCAATCGGTGTAATTTTCTCTGCCTTTACTTCCTGCTCAAAATAAGCGGGCTGCAAAAAATCACCTTGATAGGTTTTTCCACTGATTGGCGGAATTTTTCCCAATATGGTTTTGAGCAATGTCGATTTACCGACACCGTTGTAGCCGACAATTGCAATTTTTTCGCCACGTTCAATCGTCATGGACATCTTAGGCAAAAGGGCATGTGTATAACCAATCTCAAAATCAATACCCTCAAATACCGTCTTTCCGCTTGCACGTGCCTCTTTGAATTGAAAGGTTGGTTTTGCGGCTTCTTCAGGCTTATCAATACGTTCGATCCGATCAAGCTGCTTTTCACGGCTCTTTGCTCGGCCTGAGGTAGAAGCACGCGCTTTATTACGCTGAATAAAATCTTCCTGTTTCTTAATAAAGTCCTGTTGCTTCTCATAAGCATCAATATGCTGAGCTTTGTTCAGATCCGCCATTTCAAGAAACTTTTCATAGTTAGCTGAATAACGGGTCATCTTGGTAAATTCAAGATGGTAAATAACATTAACGACCTGGTTCATAAACTCAGTATCATGTGAAATAAGGATAAAAGCATAGGGATAATCCTTCAAATAGCGCGTAAGCCATTCAATATGCTCTACATCCAAGTAGTTGGTAGGCTCATCCAGCAGCAGGACATTCGGCTTTTCCAACAGCAATTTAGCAAGAAGCACCTTTGTCCGTTGCCCGCCGCTAAGTGCAGATACATCCCGTTCCAGTCCTATGGCCGACAGACCTAGTCCATTCGCCATTTCTTCAACCTTCACATCAATGAGGTAAAAATCCCCCATATCCAGTTGCTCCTGAATTTCACCCATCTGTTCCAGCAACACTTCCAACTCTTCAGGAGAAGCATCCCCCATTTTGTCAGTAATCTGCATCATTTCCTTTTCCAATTCCAACAAAGGAAGAAAAGCGTCTTTTAATACATCACGTACCGTTTTGCCCGGTGTCAGCTTGGTGTGCTGATCCAGATAACCGTAACGTACACGTGGAGTCCATTCCACTTTACCCTCATCCTTAAGCAATTTTCCAGTGAGAATGTTCATGAGTGTCGATTTACCAACACCGTTAGCTCCTACCAAACCTACACGTTCCCCCGCAAGCAATCGAAAGGAAACATTTTTAAATAATGCGCGGTCCCCAAAGTTGTGGGATACATTTTCTACAGTCAATAAACTCATAAGCTGTTTTTGGCTCCTTATTGTCATCGGCGTTGCCGACTGTTCTTATTTCATATGCATTTCGTTTCTTTCAAAGCTTTATTGTAGCACATTCTGCAACCATATCGGAATATTGAAAACAGTGAATTTTAAGGTTTTTTGGTATGGATCTGCCTAAAAAAACAAAAACCACCCATGAGGGTGATTATTTTAAGCCATTATAACATTTGTACTCAAAGTATCCCGCAGCTGCTGCAGATTTTTCATCCGTAAAACGTTCACTCGCTTTAAAGGGAGCTGGACATGAATCTCTATAAAAATATTTCATTCCAGTATCTAGTTCTATGCCACCGATAATGTCTTGCTTTCTGACAACTCTCCCACCACCAAATCCATAGTTATTGTAATACCTGTCTCCGACCGGAATGCCTTGGATAAACGCGATCAGACCCACATCATCTATCGTGTTGTACCACTCCTCTTGCGGAATGATCGGTAGTGTGAATGTATAGGATATGCCGTTACGTGCAGCTTTTTCGTTATGGACATTAATAATTCGCGCCAGGTCCTCTTGAACGCTGCCAACAATAGTGGAACGACGTATTTGCTCAAAAGCTTCTGAATTATTCAGTAAAGATATAGGAGTCTGATCCTGAAGTTCCTTTTGAAAGCCCTCCACCCACTTGTGATTCCGCGCATCGTATGCGTGCACATAATTATCCAAGCTGAACCCCACACTGTTGCCTACTGAATCAACATAGGCATATGGCTTTTTTCCGCTCCATTTGTGGGCAATAGCAGCTTGTCCACGCTCGTCTGTATAGGCTTCTGAAGTGAACGCATAATAACCGTCATAATCCAGAATTATAATGGCTGGTATATAATCCAATAATGCACGTTGTGCTACTATATCCTCATCAATGCCTACATTAAGAAAAAGGGTATGCAGGAACGTGTTCAGCGCTGCTTCTTTATCTACACGAAAAAACTTATCCGATCCGTATCCGGCCTCGCGTTCCTGACGTTCATTCTGTGAGAGCATGACCCCTGCATCCTGAACTGCGGTACGAAGAGCCGACGTATATTTCATTTCTAGCTGCTGCACTTCACGCTGATTCTGCACCCGTAAGTCACTAACTACACCAAAGGGCAAAAACAAAAGTATAAATATGACTGCAAAATCAGTAATCTTCATTCAGAACCATGCCCCCGTAAGAAGCTGTAACTGCCGGCTTGCCGCTATCTGCCCCACCGAGAAGCCATGATTTGTACAAGTTCGCAGGAGTCCGATTCGTATTATGTAACCGGACCGTAAAATAATCCCCGGCCATCAAGGTATACCGACGTGTCTGATCTGATTTTGGCTGCTGATTGTCAGGAAACAGTACAGGCAAGATTTGCGGATTATAGTACCCATCATATACAGTTTCATAGTTGCCCAGAAAACTGTCTGGCTTCGCGGCATCTGCATAGTCCGGTACATACTTTTTGTGCATATGCTCCAAGTCAACTTCGTACGTATTGCCTGTCAATTCCAGATCACGCATAAAATCGTTATACATCGTCGGTGTAATGTAACCTTTGGTTCTTACCATATCAACAAAACGTACAGTTGAATGATATGTATTTAACCCGGATATATCATCCTGCCGTTCAGCAGCTTGAACTGCGGGAACGATGTACAAAAGCAATACAGCGAGCAGCGTCCCCAACAACTTGGATATTGTTTGAACCACTTCAGTCTTCCCCCAATTTCTCAAAACGTACAGATGTTATGTCCCCATTCCCATTGCGCTGTGGGTACATGGAATATAAAGAGGAAGCATCCAGGGCAGATACATCAGGCTCAAATGGTTCAGAATACACATCGTACTCTGTCCCGTCGACTTGAACCGAAACCCCCTCCTGTAAGTTCATGCGAATAGCCTGTATGACCTGAGTTCCTTTAATCCGTTCCGGCAATTCCACCCCAGCAGTACGGGCTATTCGCCCTTCAGAATGCTCCTCTTGCTGTGATCTTAATTCCAGTGCACCATCCAGCTGGCTGGACAAGTCTGCTGCCGTTACACATGCGGTTATGAACAGAATAACTGACACACCAAGCCGCAGCATACTTGAAGCGTGATCAGACATACTCTCATCCCCCTTATGATTATTATCTTTGCTGTAGTGCTTAGGACTGGGTAAACAACAACCCACGGACAACGTTCGATTTGTCCTTTACGATTTCAGCCTTGAATTTGCCACTTGGATTTACGTATTCATTCTCTTTCTCATTAAGCGTATTCGTGATTTTCCCAGTCTTATCACTGCCACCATTCACTGCGCCATACTGTTCACTGTCTGGGCTAATGTTCAGAGCATTACCGTACCACTGGCCTGCCATATTTTTACCGGTTTTAATCTGAATGCCGAATTGGTCCTTCCCCTGAAACTTCCGTAGCGCATTGGTCACCTGGGAACCGCTAATCGTTGTGCCGTCATATACCGTAAAAGAGGCTTGAGACAATTCGGTCTGGATATCAGCAAAATTGTTTTGTGCAGTTTTAGTCGCCTCCTGGGCTGAAATAAACAGTATAACTACAATCGTAATTAGAGCGATGGTCAAAAATATCCCAGCGGCTACCTTTAAAGCTGTTGATGCGTTATTCATTATTTTTCTCTCCTCAGCTTGTTATTTTGTATTAGTCATAATAGAACTTTCTTACTGAATTTTTTGTATTTGCTCATAATAGTTTTCCATTTGAACAAAACTCATGCCGATCAACGGAATCACCAAATATAAAAAGATAAGACCATACATCGGGGCAAAGCCAATCATCCTTCCCCAGATAGCCTTGCTGTCTATTATTTTTTCATACTCCTGTTTTCTTTGTTCGAAATAGTAGGACATATGGGATTCCAAATCATCAAAGGCCTCTCGAATCGTAATTTTACCCAAAGACAAATGGAGCTTGTCCACTAGACGTTGAAATTCCGGCAAAGGTGCCTCTTCTTTTAGCAAGTCGAGAGCTGCCTCTGGCCCATGTTCATAATGAAGCAAACATTTTTGCAGAGGTCTTTTGAATATAACTGAAAATCTGTTCAGCCACTCCAATATTTCCTCGACAGACATTCGTTCCATAACCCGCAAAATGGAAATAACTGTTTGAAATTGATACACCTCGTGCCTCATATCCAACCGACGCATTTTTCGTTGCAAATATAATAAAAGCATAGGCATTTGATAGGCTACATACCCAACAATCAAACTAATCAGCACTTCCCACCACTTGATGTATTCATCATTCCAATCTTTCAGCTTTTGGAGAATACGCCGAGTATTTGTGGATAGCTGTTCAGGAGTAACAGTTCCATTGGCATTATGTTCTAAAGCAGCGTACGTTCGTTCGTATGTGCTGTCCGCTCTCATGTTCAGCAAATGCATGATTTTGCGATCAATCCCACTCTGCTTCAAAGCTTCTTTTTGCTCCATCGAACTTAAATGTCCAAACATTTGACCCGATTGTACCGGGGCGTGAAGGATATGCGTTTTCTCAGCTTCATGTAAAAAAAATATCGTACTAATACTGAGCACCAAACCTACGATAAAAAGAGCTATTCTGCGTATGTAGAGCCACTCCAGCTTTATCTCCGCACCACTTTCTTTTAATAGACGGGTTATCTGGAAATAAGAAGATATATGCTGACGCGGAATTAAAGAATCCACCACATTACGGATGATGGGAAAACGGTATAGCTTCTGTTCCCAAACCCTCCGTCCTCTACCCGCACGATACCCTGTTTCATCGGTCTGTTGAAGCTTCTGTAACAGAAAATAAGATACGATTATCACAATATAAACGGACAATTTCGTGATATAACCCAATTTTCCCTGATAAAACTCATCCATGGATGGAAAGCTGGATCTCGCCCATGTCTCGATTGGGGTGGTAAAGAAAACAGGTGCCAGTGCGATCACGTTTAGACTTTTTAATAGATAGTCCAGTTTATTTCTTCGCAGCAACTCCAACTGGATTTCGCGTGCGAGACTGCCGAGCCCCTTCAAATAAATGGAGCCCCCCTCCTCAATCCGATCACCAAACTCCATTACCATATACGAGATACCGGCAAATGCTTTTAAAAATCGATTAGGAGCCGACTCATAGTATCTTTCCAATGCTTCGTGCGGATCAACATCTGTTAGCGCCTCATGGATGAGTCGTGCGTGTCTCCCAGCCTCTGCCTCCGCCAAATCGGCCGCTTCGGATATGGCTTCCTCCACCATACCGTGCTGATGGTAATAATGACGTACATTGGCGAATAATTCGATCATCTGTGCAAGTAGCCTTTTTTCCATCCGGCTAATGGCCATATCCAAAATAAGACTGTTGATTACCACTCCGCATAAAACGGCCAATATAGCAAACTCTATTCCTGGCTTCATCATGACCAGTACAACGCCACTGCAAGCAAAAGCCCCCCAGATGAACAGTGTCATCTTCATAGTCTGTAGGCGAAGCTTGTACTCATCGTAGGCATGCTGACCAGCTAGTCGCTTACGTACACTCGTGATGTAGCCAGATAAGAAAGGGACCTTCATACATAGCGTGTACAACTTATGCAGTAAGGCTTGCAGCTCACGTTGCAGTACCGCTTTTCCCTTACGTCCTTCCTGCACAGAATAAATTCGTCCTCTGCGAACTGCATGACTACTACGCTTATGCAACCCCCACAAAACTATATATAGAAGCGCAAAGCTCCCACCTGATATAAGTAAAATCCATAATGAAATTTCTTTAAGACTCATAGTCTTCCTCCCAATAGCGGGTCAAAAAACTGCGGAAATCTCTGGCATCCTTTACATTCATCTGCTCACACATTTCTTTTGCACTTTTGGCTGTTAAGGGCTCCATCGGTATATAGCTTCCGTTCCGATATTCCATAACGTGGCGATAACTGTAGCTCAATGAAGCATTGGAGCCTGCATCCGTATGATCCGGGTCACACGGCACACATTCTGTGATCCGTTCGATGTAGCGTCGCCCCTCCGCATCACGTTTGAGATGCACATCAAAGTTAATGACATGAACTACCTGTTCCTCAGCGATGCCTTCATGCTGAAATACTCCTGTTTTGAGCAATGAATTACGAAGTGAAAACACGAGATCACGAAATGTTTTGGCATGATGAGTAAAAATGGTGAACAGACTGGCAACCTGCGACATTTGAATCATCCAAGCAGCTACTTCATCACTTGCTACTTCGCCTAGGATATTGACGGTTCCATCTGTTTTTTTCTGCAAGTCAAGCCCTTGTTGTCCTGAAATATGGTCCGTTTCTCGAAAGGTAAGAATGTTACGGCGACTGTAAATGCTGCGCAGATGCAGTTCAAAGGCCATTTCCTGAACACGAAGCGTATACGAAGCATAAATATGCTTGACCATCGCCATTAACAACGTCGTCTTACCTGAACCCTGCGCGCCTGTAATAGCAGTAATCCGGCTGCCTTTCATTAAATAAGAAAGTAGTTGGATTGGAAAATCAGCATTCTGTCCCTTAATTAACTGTTCCAGCGATGCGCTTTGAATATCGAATTTACGAACAAAGAAAGCCCACGATTCTGAGAAAGGAGGGCGCACCACCACTACCCGTGACCCATCCTTCATTTCGTTGACCTTATAACCATTCGCTTCGGAAAGCTGGCCCGGGTAATTGTATTTGTAAATATTTTGGCACACCCTTTTAAGTTCACGCTCAGATCCGAAGGAAAGGAACGAAAGATGGATCGTTTTACCTTTATAAAAAATCCACACGCTCTCATAACCATTGGCAGTAGACGCAGATGTTTGTTCAAATGCATACCCATCCGAAGGCCAGTCTGATGATGCAGGAATCCCACCTTCCGGCATACCACTGACACCCCCACTTACACCGTCGATCCGCTGGTCACGAATATCATCAATGACGGAAAAGCCTTTGTAATGCTGATAAATGCGCTGGACAATAATATCCACTTTCTCCAAAAAGGAAAGAGGGCGGTACTCACAGTCATAGATATAACGAATATCCTCTGCGGTAACGAGATAACTTCCATCTTCTTCACCTTGCTGTGAATACCTCATTTCGGCCAAGTCATAAGTATCCAATAAACGTGATAGTGCATCAGCGCCAAACTTCTGCTGGTATTGGTAAAATATAATTTCGAATTGATCCTGTATGCTAAACAACTCAGGTCTGGAGAATGGCATAACAGTATCGACGATTTTCTCGTTCAAGCCGTAACCGTTAATCAGAAGCTCAGCCATCAGATTTTTAACAAAACGTTTATCTCCAATGCTGCCATTGGCACAGTCCTTTAACGCCCTGCGTAGTTCCGCCCTTTGATGGATACGCCGTCTATATTCCTCTTCATGCAATCCGGCATCCGCCATCTGGCTATGACTCAGTTCATGAAGTGCATTTTTGATATACTCTATTAATGTTTCGAATGTGGCATCTTCGTTCTTTTTTTCTACCCGAAGGGTTGAATGTCGCGAGTGAAGATTCCCTCGATATTTAACAATAATCAGTACGATGCACATCAGTACTATGCAGGTAAGAATCAATCCGTTGATCATTTGAGCGGACAGCATTTAAGCGCCCCTCTCCAAAGCCTTGAGTCGAAGATCGGACTCTGCCGCCTCCAGAATAGCTTTGCTGATATGTCGTATACTCTGCGCCCATCCTACGGGCATAAAAAGCTTGCGATGCTGCTCTTTTCCACTTCGTACCTCACGTTGCACATGGCCGATCACATCCCTGCGGTTCCATGCGTCCATAAATCCGGTGCTATAAGGGACTGTATACAAAGCACCTTTGTAGCCATATCTCCTGCGAATATTCGTTTCATTCACTTGAGAATGCACATCATATTTCCCAAGTACTATTAATAAGGGCAATGATGAGTAGGTAGATAACGGAGACACGGATTCAAAATAAGCATCTAATTCTCGCATATTCTGAGTGAGTGAAAGAACGGCCAGTTTGGCTCGTGCACATGCTTCATGTTGTACAGCCCCCCACCCTGCTCCACTTCCTGCATCAATCAGCGTTAAATCATAATATTGATTCGCTGTATCTATTACTGCCCGTACAAGCCCTGGAGATAGTAACGGCGGTGCAGCTCCAAAGGTGGAGGTTCCCTCAAGTACATCCAAAGTATGTTCGAGTACAGGTGTCGTATAATTACGAATATTTTCTTTAGACAGTGTCCCTCGCAGAACTAAACGTGCGGCAGCATCCCAGCCCCCTTCCTGAAGCTGTAGGGTTGGATCGTCCATACCATACTCTTGTATAGGTAATCCTGATTCAATACCGGTATATCTACGACCTAAATGTGTCAATAATAGTCTTCCTCTATATAGATTCCCTATGGTAATTGCTATTGCTGCCGCCAAAGAGCTACTTCCACTAGCCCCCTTAATGGGGCTCCAAAACAAAATGGTACTCATGCCCTACTCCTTTCCGCACGCTTTAGCGCACGACGACTCACTTTTAATTCCCAACTCATCCATTCCCCAATACAACGGCATAATTCTTTCTTATACATTCTGGATAGCGGTTTTAGTAGTAGCTGTTTTTTATGCTCATTTTCCAGTTTCAGAGCAAGCAGCCCCTCATCCCATGGCAGAACATATGGCTCTTGCTGCCAAGAAGCCGGGAAATGGTTCATGTATTCCCACAGATACGGCTCCTCCACACCACAATCCACAGCCTGTAAAAATAGCTTGTGAAATACAAGATCTTTGGGGAATTCGGGTTGACTGAATAAATGCTCAAGCCAATTCTGTCCGTTGTGCATTAGCATACGGCTATAATCACTGACCCAAACTCGCAGTTCTGCCCCTTTCCAAACAGAAATTGGACAAAAATCAGGTAACTCTACATCCAAAATAACAATGTCATAAGCCTGCTCCGCCTTTTGATCAGTCATCATAACGGTATGCAGGTCTTCCCATGCTGTAAATCCAATCGCTACATCAAAACCACTAAACTGCGTAATGGGAAGTGGTTTGTCGAGCATCCCTATGCTATACCGATACTGTCCCCGCAGCGTAGCATCCACAAGCAGTACCTGTTGGCCGGAAGCTGCTAATATGCTGCTGATATATAACAAGGTATCGCTTTTGTCACAAAGCCCGGCAAATATCCATGTTTTCATACTTCCGTTCCTTTTCTCTCATTTATTTGGCATACGGATCAGAGCTTTCGCCCTGCGTCAGAATCTTTGTTTGTTCTTGATGATCCTGCTCGTTCTCATATTCATTTCTTGTATCATCTATCCCGCTTGCTGGGTTTTCTATAGTAGCACCCGCATGCTGGGCTACAATTTCCTCACTCAAACTTCTTTCCACGGGTGTTGAAATCACATTGTTTGACGCATTAATTGCATTTTCAAGCGAATCCCGCAGCTGCTTGGACAGCTTTTGTTCAGCCACGCGTATCAAATTCGGATCACTATTCATTAACGCTAACACCTGCGCATTAGGCGGATAGGTCGGGATTGCCTTGGGCTGAAATTGGGGATCGACATATGTCAGGGCATAGATAGATGCTTTATGCAGATAAGCATCAACAATCGCACTCGAAAGCGATAATATTTCCTGCTCATTCAAAGTGACCCAGACAATTGGACCTTCCAGTCGAGAAATCTTCTTCTTAGATAATAGAATGTAATCCTGCCCTGTTGGAAATTGAATGCGGATATCCACTTCGTCACCCGACTTGAGGCTGTTGGGCAATACTACCACCTTTAGCTCACGGTTGCGTAAATCTTTAGGTGTGGGCTCATCAGCAGTAACCATGGCTGATGTAAGCACAGATCCCTTTTTTAGCTCAATCTTGGCTGTGGTACCGGAAACCTCACTTTTATCTGTCAGCAAATTTGATGGGGCCTGAGAACCGGGAACTTTAATTCCCTTCAAATCATTAGATGCAATCTGTTCGCCGGGGGAAATGTCACGGACAACCGCCCAACCTTTTTTCGCGGTTCGTTGCTCCTGTTCGTACACTTTCCATTTCTGCTCTGCCTCTACTTCAGCCTGTTTCCTGACCTCATCCATTTGATGGATATTAACCATAAGGTAGCCAGCAAAGATAATGCCAACAATTCCTGCGCCAATACAACCGGCGTATAGCTTTTGCTTACTGCTTTTTCTTAGCTTGGACACACAACTTCTCCCCTGCCTCTTTTTGATATATACCGTTTTATTTAGCGCTGTCGTTTAAGGAATCCGAAGCGTTTTTTCCGGGTATCTGGAATGACTCCGCGAAACAGCTCGTCCAGCACCTGATCCACCTCATCATCTCGTTCGAACGGGTCTGAGTGGAACGGTAAAGCAAATACTTTATCGTGATCCAGCTCCTTACGAAGCCTGCGAACCGCCTCCGAGGTTGCCAATGGCAAGCAGTAATTCCATTTATGCTGTGGGTGGCGCTGAAGAGATCGGGCTAGCCCTGCTATATCCTGAACTCTCCATTCGGCCCCTGAGCCAACGACAAGCGGATAATCGGCTCTCAAGAATTCTTCCAGTCGTTCATTGTCCTGCCCACTCCCCAGGTCCAGTACGATAAATCTATAGGAACCACCCAACAAAGAAATGACATCCGCACGAGATGTTTGCCGCCAGTAGTGTACTCCATCAACTTCAAAACGCCGACTTGAACTCGATTGTCCAACGGATGTGCCTTCTACGACTTCTTGAAGTCGGGCAAATGCTTTGGCTGTGCTGTGCAGCTCAACCAAAGCTACGGAGCGGGACCTTCGAGCCAGATAGTGGCTCACCGCAATTGCTGTATGAGTAGCACCGGAGCCGGCAGAGACACCCAATACAGCCACTACCCTTGTACCTGCATAATCCATTGAGGCATCATTAACGGATATTCCTTGTTGAGCAGGCTGAAAATCCGCACTGTGCCGCAGTTCTCCAATGACCTCCCCGGCAGATTGAAATCGTTCCTCAGGATGCTGACGCAGCAGTTTTCGAATCACCGGGATCAAATGGCGGGGCAATTCTCCGCGAATATACCCTTCTACTCCCGCAGTCCACTCGCTATATTTGCCTCCTGTACATAGGTACAATAGCAGCGCTCCCAAACTGTATAAGTCTGAACGAGCATCCGTCTGACCTGCTCCATATTGCTCCGGGGCAGCGAAGCCCACTGTGCCCAGCTTTACCGTATCTTGATCCAGTTCAGCCTTATAGCTCCTCGCTATTCCAAAATCAATCAGTATAAATTCCATTTCCGGTGTCAGCATAATATTCGTCGGTTTCAGATCCCGGTAAATGACTGGCGGTTGACGGGTATGCAAATAATCCAACACATCCAGTACCTGCAAAGCGAATGGGACGATCTGCTCCTGTGGAATATAGCCTTCATAGCCCTTCATGTATGCTTCCAGCGTAATTCCCTCGATGTAATCCATGACCAGGTATACCGCACCAGACCGAGGATGCTCAAAAAAATCAACAATTCTCGGTAAACGTGGATGACTTAGCGAAATCAGCATCTCTGCCTCCGTACGTACAAGCTTCATCACTTGTGGCCCGGCAACCGACTCCTTCACCGCCCATTGCTTGCCTGGCAGTTTTAAATCCTCTGCCATGAACACGCGGCTCATTCCTCCCGAACCCAATGTGCGAACAATACGGTAACGCTCACCGACAATGGATCCGAATTCCAACTGTGATGGTTGCTCCATTATTCTCCTACCTCCTTTCTAAAGCAGACAACGCAAAAAAGGGAAAGCTGCCGCAAAATCAAATTTCCATGTCGCCATGAAAACCGTTTTCGCGGGATGCTTTCCCTTGATTTAAACATGATTATTATTTTTAAGGAACAATTTGGATTTATTATATAGCACACCTGTATCTATTGTAAAGTATTATTTTCCATACTTGATCATGTACAGGGTAATTTCATCTCGGTTATGGAATAGCTGCTTAGCTCGCTGAATCTGCATGCCGGACTCCTCAAATGAAGCAATTACATCATGAATGAGCGCCAAGGGCTTTTTATGCATTAGCTTGACCGTAACGATAGCAGTACCACCACTTCGCAAACTATATAGTAAATCAGTAACGAGCCTTGCCATTTGCTTAGGACTCCAGCTCATATCACAAACCAGCAGATCGAACGAATTCTCTTTAAATTTGACTTCACTTGCATTTTTACGCAAAAAAGTCAGATTGGCGTACTTCATCAGTGATGGCTCCATCTTTGCCGGATCAACCGCTGTAACTTTCAGTCCCCGCTCCAGTAAGAAGGAAGTCCATCCACCCGGTGCTGCCCCAATATCCAGTCCCTGACGGAAAGCACCAAAATCTATGCCGAACGTCGCTTCCGCTTCCAATAGCTTGAATTTGGCACGAGAAATTTGTCCATCTTCTTTTTGAAAACGAACCGCGCCTCCGCTCCAATCCGATAGGTTATCCTCAGGACATGATACACCTGCATACCACGTATCTGTATCTGCAAAAACGGACACAATAAGATCGGCGCCTTGTACTGTCTGCTCCATAGATAGATCACTTATTTGTTCACTCAAAGCCTGCTTGAGCGCACCTGCGCTTTCAGTCCAACTGCTATTAGATCCTTTGCGCACTTGTAAAGAAACACGTTGATCCATCAGTTCCTTGCGGTTACGGATGAATGCAACCAGCCGTTCCTGCACCTGAACCAGGTCCGTTCCTTCTTCCTGAAAATGAACAGGAAACAAGTGACGTAAAAACATCGGCGGCTGAGCTGTAATTGTCCTCACTGCCTCAATTTCTTCCGCAGGTAATGTAGCCAGAAAAATTTCACCAGGTAAAAGCATTGTGCTTTTTACAGAGCCAAATAATCTTCTAAGCTCCTCTTGAGCATAGGGTGCAAAACCATGATTGGCCGTACAAACAAATCTTGATGATGACAAAGTAGATTCACTTTGTTCATCTGTACTCATATATAGTTCCTCCAAAATAACATTACCCTCCAGTGCACACCCGAATCCAGGGACGTTCTCCATCCCAATCCAGCTCAACCGGAACTTCATATGTGTGCATAATCAATTCTTTCGTTAAAACTTCTTTTTTCGGTCCAGCTGCTGCGACCTTACCATCACGAATCAATGCAACATGCGTAAAGAGAGGGACAATCTCCTCAATGTGGTGAGTCACATAAACCACTGATAAGTCTCGCTTGCGGAGCCGATCAATCTCGACCAGCATTTTTTCCCGCTCAAATAGATCCAACCCGGCACAAGGCTCGTCCATAATCAGCAGACGAGGTTCTGCCATCAGTGAGCGGGCCAGCATCACCTTTTTACGTTCTCCTTGAGATAACGTCCCCAGTGGGTGATGAATCAAGTCGCCTAAATTCATACCCTCCAGCAAAGATATGGCCTTTTCTTTTGCCCCTCTCGGAATTTCCTGATAAAAGCGCAAAAAAGCATACGCACCTGTAGCGACAACTTCCCAAACGGGATCTTTTAGCGCCAGCTTTTCCAACAAGGTCTGGCTGATATATCCGATTTGTTTGCGAACTTCCCGCACATCACATTGACCATACATTTGCCCAAGCACTTCAACCGTTCCATGACTTGGAAACATATATCCTGTCATCATTTCCAGCAATGTTGTTTTACCGGAACCATTGCGACCCAGAATAGCCCAATGTTCACCTTCTCGTATGTCCAGGCTTACATCGTCCAAAATCCGTCTTTCTTCCCGCTGCAACGTAATGCTCTTCATGGATATCATTCCATCACGCTCCTTATTTTGCTCAGCAAGTGTTCTACAGATTCCATTTTGTAGATGATTTCAGGATTTTTGTTTTCACCATTATATATAAGAAGCGCGGGAACGCTTGATATCCGGTACTCCTGTACCAGTTCAGGAATATAGTTAATGTTGCTCTGCACCACTGCTTCTTCAGGGAGCAAATGCTCTGCTACCTCCAGCATTTTACGGGCAGCCGCGCATGTTCCGCACATGGGAGTGTACACAAACAAAGCCAGCTTGCATCCCTCCCATATGGCACGGCGCGCCTCTTTTTGTCCGATCTCTTTCATCGTTCAGACCCTTTTCTGATCTCTCGCATACGCTCTTCGGGTATGGGCCCGTTATGTACGGTGACTCCCTCTGGCTTATTCGCATAGAGTAGCTCATACATGGCTCGCCGCCCCTCTGGACTGGACGAATGCAAGTAAATTTCACGTGGATATAACCGTTTCACTGCGATAGCAGCAGCCACATCCTTTCCCGTAGGCTGACCTGGACCCAAATCATAATCTAGCGATAGTATCGAAATAGGGTATTCATGAAGCAGCAGCAGACACTCATCCGCATCTCTTGCCAGCTTAAAACCCGGAGGACAAGGCCGATAATCGTCCATAAACAAATACATCAACTTCTCCTCCTTTTTCCATATATGCAAGCTCACAAGCCTCAAAGATAGTTATTATCAATCAGACCGATTTACTCCCAGCTTAGAATCATTTGAATATCCTCCTGATGTGTCCCATCAGGTCCCGTCTCACTCTCCAAAACGATAGGAATACCTCTTACAGCCTCCTGATCTGTCATCCAACGCATGCCCTCAGTACCAATGTAGCCTTGTCCCACACGAGCATGTCTGTCTTTTTTAGAGCCATATGGGTATTTAGAATCGTTCAAATGAACTCCACACAGAGCTGACCAATAGCCGAGACGATTCCCTTTTTCGATCAAAGCCTCGTCCATTCCACCGTTCCACAATCCCGCTGCATATGCATGACAAGTGTCTAAGCAAAAGCCGATACTGTCAGGATACCGGCACAGCTGACGGATCTGCACCATTTCCTCAAGCGTGGTTCCCATGGGTCCATGATCTCCCGCCTGATTTTCGATCAATATTTTAGCATTTCCCTGCCAGCCTTCCAGCACATCATTAAAACAGTTAATGATATTACGGTAGCCCTCTAGAGGGTCTAACGAATGCATATGACCAAAATGAACGACAATCCCTTTTGACCCACATGCTTCAGCAATATCCAGATCATTGCGTAATGAAGCAATCGTCAGCTCATAAAGTTCCTGACGACGCTCTGACCCATGAGCCGGATTAACGGGATATGGTGAATGAGCAATGGATTGAAGCTGGTGCTCTAAACAGTAAGCGTTGCAAGCAGCAGCATCAGTAGCACTCCATTCCTTCAGCCTAAGACTACGAGGATTTTTCGGGAAATATTGAAATGAACGTCCCCCCTGCTCTCGCGCACGCATAGCGGCTTTGGAAAAGCCACCACGCGTACTCACATGGGAGCCGATGAGCAATTTAGGCATCATGCTGCTGTACCGGGCAATAAAATGCTTTTTTCCCCGCCAGTTCAACCCTTACAATTTTCCCGCCACTTGGAGATTCTTCTCCTTCGCGGTCATATACTCGACACTGATGATCAAATCCACCTGTTAGCGTGTCCCCCTCCATTAGAGGCATTTCCATGTACCCGCCTTCCGCTGTAGCTTCACGTAGTACGGATTGAGTGGCATGATATAGCTTTTCCACTTTTTCTGGCGACTGCACAATGTTCTGTACTTTGGAACCCGGTGTAAATCCGGCGATATAAGCAATTTCGTCTGAATAACAATTGCCAATACCCGAAAAAATCTGCTGATTCACCAGCATTGTTTTCAAAATCCCCCGGCGTCCCTTCAGCCGTGCTGTAAACTTTTCCAACGTCATGCGACGGTCTAACGGATCAGGTCCCAGGTCTGACAAAGCTTCTTCTGTTTCTTTAGCCGTTAGCAGGTGCAGATAACCTAAGCGCAGTCCGATAAAATAAAGCTTTACTCCACTAAAATCTAATTCGATTTGAACTGTACGATCTGGACGCTGCTCCTCCGTTCCCAGATATAACAGTCCTCCGAGCATCAGATGAAGTACGAGCCGCCCGCCCGTGTTTAAATGAAAAATCAAATGCTTGCCTCGACGCTCTAAATATACAACGGTCGTTCCCAGCAATTGCTTCTCAAACGTTTCCACTTCAGTATTAATGGACTTTTCACGGCTAACCGTAACTCCAGTAATCGGAATGTCCAAAATTTGTTTTGATAATAAGATTCTGTAGTTTTCCATTTCAGGAAGTTCCGGCATAAAACATCTTTCCTTTCGTAGCTACATAGCTTTTAATTCTCGCAAGTTTTGTAAGACCTATACTTTCTATTATTTCAGCTCTTCTTTCATCCAGTCCTGCAGTTCAGCGAGATTGTCAAACATCAGGTCAGGTTTCACTCCAACGGTGCGCACATGCTCGTCCATATTAGCGCGGGTCGTCACGCCCGACAGGATCAGAGCTGTTTTACAACCTGCTGCTGCACCTGCCGCAATATCTGTAAGCATATTATCGCCCACAACCAGAGCTTCATCCGCCCTAATGTTTAAGCGGTTCAGCGCATAGTTCATCAATACGCTTGAAGGCTTGCCGATGACAATAGGCTTCACCTGTGAAGCCGCTTCAATTGCAGCTCCAATCGTACCTGCACCTGGCGTTAGCCCATCATGTGAAGGCAATTGGAGATCCGGGTTTGTCAAAATAAAAGTTGCTCCTTCCCGAATCCAGCGCATGGCAGCGGCCAGCGCATCATATGTAAATTGACGATCTATCCCCTGCACCACATAATCAGGATGGTTCTCAACAAGCTGCAAACCGGCTCCTGTGAGTGCATCGCGTAATCCTGTTTCACCAATACAAAATACACGAGCTCCAGGACTTTGCTGTGCAACATATTGTGCAGCTGCTAACGCCGAAGTATATACTTCATGGCTGGCCGCTTCAATTCCCATACCAACCAAATGCTCAGCCACCGAATCGGGTGTACGTGAAGCATTGTTTGTAACATAGGCATAAGGTATCTGGTCTGAACGCAATTGGGATATGAACAGATCCGCACCCTTGATCATCCGATTTCCATGATAAAGTGTTCCATCCAGATCAATTAGTAACGATTTTATCGCAATCCCCTCCCCTACTTCAAATCCATTCACATCATAGCATTAAAAATTATAATTCATCCCATGAACGATGTTCTCCTTCTTATTTAACCACCTTAATTATTCAGGTCATAAAATAATCGGCCGTCTCTATTCATCTCATCTATCTTAAGTCAAAAATGCGTATGAAGTCCATGAATTGCTGGTAAACCGTCCAAAATAGTGCCATTCCTCGCTAAAACCCGTCGCTTTCCCATGACATAAGTTCACTTCTTCGTCGAAATCCATCGAAGGCGCTATTTCCTCCAAGGAAATCTCCTGTATTTCCTAGTCATGCTCAAGAAATATAATCCTTTAAATTCGATATATAGAAACTCGAATAGGACACGCCTCCATATGTGGTAGAACAAATTCATCCCCCACCACCCTGCACGGGTTCTCATCTCTTGTCGCATCCTGCGCTTTCCCGGAAAATAATTTCGGTGAAAAACAAAGGCACCGAGGCAAGCCCCGGCACCCATGCACATATCTTCTCCAATCGTATATTAACCGATATCGGGTACCGGTAACAACACATGCTGCTCCGCAAGCAATGAATTAGGAAATATGCTTTGCGCTTCCTCCAGCAATGGCTGAAGCTGCTCCTGATCTTTATACCTAGAACTAAAATGCGTCATGATTAACTGACCCGCACCTGCGGCTTTTGCAGCTTCCGCTGCCTGAAGCGCTGTACTATGATGATACTCGTAAGCTGTATCTGCCAGTTCATGCAGAAAAGTGGCTTCATGAACGACGACAGTTGCATCTTGAGCCAGCACTACCGTATTCGGGCAAGGTCTCGTATCCCCTAAAATCGTGATGATACGCCCTTTTTTCGGCGAACCCAGTACATCCTGAGGATGCAAAATAACTCCACCCTCTACCTCCACGCTTTCCCCACGCTTTAACTTACCGTACACCGGGCCGGGCTTAATACCATATCGCTCCAACAGCTCTTGGTTAAGCTTACCGGGCTTATCCATCTCTACAACTCGGTAGCCATAGCTGTCAATCCGATGATCCAGCAAAGCTGACTCTACCCGGAATTGTCCGTCATCAAACAGAACCCCGCCCGTATGCTCCACAATATGTAGTTGGTAATTGATACGCGATTGGCTGATCCCTAAAGATAGCTCTATATATTGCTGGATTCCAGGCGGCCCATATACCGTCAGTGGTGTCGTTCCCCCTTGATACGCTCTGCTCGACAGCAGTCCCGGCAGACCAAAAAGATGATCCCCATGCAAATGGGTGATAAATATTTTTTCAAGTCTGCTTAGTTTGAGCGGCGAACGCAATACCTCTTGTTGAGTGCCTTCGCCGCAGTCGAACAGCCACATGCTTCTTCGTTCTTCCAGCAAACGAAGAGCGATGGACGTTACATTTCGCTGAATCGTAGGCACCCCTGCATTTGTACCGAGAAAATAAAATTCCATAACATTAACCTTCTTCCTGCTGACCAGCAAAAAACCTCCGAAGCTCGGAGGGTATTTGCTATCCCATCTGATAAAGGTGTTAAACCTTTTCGACGTTAAAATACTGCGCCTGAGGGTGGCTGAACACCATGGCTGATACAGAAGCCTCCGGTTCCATCATAAACCCTTCCGTCAGCTCAACGCCAATATCCTCAGGTTTTAACAACTGGAACAACGGCCCCTGATCCTCTAGATCTGGACATGCCGGATAGCCAAAGGATACCCGAATGCCTTGATATCTGGCACCGTGTCGCTGTTTCATTGTCATATCGGCAGGGTCCGGGAACCCCCAGCTATCCCTGATAATATGGTGAAGCCGTTCCGCTAACCCTTCTGCTACTTCGAGTGCTACCGCTTGAAGTGCATGCGAGCGCAGATAATCTCCTTTATCTTTCCACTGGGTAGATATCTGCTGAATCCCATGACCAGCTGTAACGACCATGAAACCTACATAGTCCATAACCCCGGATTCCACTGATTTCAAGAAATCAGCCAGACATAGATAAGGCTCTACCTGCTGGCGCGGGAATGTAAATGTGTGCAGTACCTTGCTCACATCCGACGGATCATAGATCAGAATTTGATCTCCTTGGGACTGCGCTGGAAAGAACCGATACATAGCATGTGCCTGGATGATTCCGTCTGTCACAGCTTCAAACATGATGCTGTCCACGGTTTCCTTCAACTGAATCGCTTTCGGATCTTCCGAAGCCAGCAGCTGTTCAACATTTCCTTTTAAACCAAGATGATGCCCCATTAGCATCTGCATATTCACGTAAGGCAAAATATAATTCAGTGGATAGTTGCGCAGTACATGGCGATCCGTATCTGGTGGAATATAGACGGGCAAATCCTGAGCAATGTTAGAGCGCACAGCTCGAGTGAGCTTAGGGAGCGGCTTGGCTTCCACGACGATTGCCGCTTCAGCTTCCCGCTCAGCCTCCATGTCCTCAGCCATTTTTTTACGGGACTCAGGATTCATTAGCTTATTGGCAATATCCAGACCATCCATAGCATCCTTTGCATAGGCAACCAGACCATCATACTCAGGACGGATACGATTTTTAGTGAACTTACGTGTTAAAGCAGCTCCACCCACCATTATTGGAATATCGATATTCGCATTTTTCAAATCCTGTGCTGTTAGCACCATTTGTTGTGCCGATTTAACAAGCAGTCCGGATAAGCCGATCATGTCGGCCTTTTCTTCACGGTAAGCCTCAATAATGCGTTCTGGTGGTACTTTTATACCCAGATTCACGATATGGTAACCATTGTTGGATAGAATAATCTCCACTAGATTCTTACCAATGTCATGCACATCACCTTTAACTGTAGCCAACAAAATCTTACCTTTTACTGAGGATTCATTCTTCTCCATGAACGGCTCTAAATAGGCTACGGACGCCTTCATCACTTCAGCGCTTTGCAGCACCTCTGCAACAATCAGTTCGTTATTGTTAAACAGTCGTCCTACTTCCTCCATCCCCTTCATCAGAGGGCCATTAATAATCTCCAGCGAAGAATATTTCACGAGCGCTTGCTCCAGATCCGGAATAAGTCCCTCCTTACTTCCCTCGACTACATAGGAAGCCAGTCGTTCTTCGAGCGAAAGGTTTGATATCTTTTCTTTTTTCTCCACTTTCTTGTTACGGAAAGCTGCTACAAAAGCGGATAAAGTATCGTCATTTGTTTTATAGATCAAGTCTTCCGCAAGTTTCCGCTCATGCTCTGGAATGGATGCATAACGTTCAAGCTTCTCAGTGTTTACAATCGCATAGTCCAGACCTGCTTTGGTGCATTCATATAAATAGACGGAATTGAGCACTTCACGACCCGCTTCCGGCAAACCAAAAGATACGTTACTGATGCCCAGGATGGTATGTACCCCGGGAAGCGCTTCTTTAATAATGCGAATGCCCTCAATCGTTTCCTTAGCTGAACCGATATATTGCTCATCACCTGTTCCTACTGGAAATACGAGTGTATCAAAAATTAGATCCTCCGCTGCCAAACCGTAACGGTTCACCAACAGATCATAAGAACGTTTAGCTACCTCAAGCTTATCCTCACGTGAAATAGCCTGTCCGCGTTCATCAATGGTTCCAACAACAACAGCGGCGCCGTACTTATGAATAAGAGGAGCCATTTTCTCAAATTTCTCTTCACCATCCTCCAAATTAATGGAGTTAATAATCGCCTTACCTTGCGAATATTGAAGTGCTTTATCAATGACTTTAATATCCGTGGTATCAATCACCAAAGGTACTTTTACCTTGTTTACAACCAGTTTCAAAAACGCTTCCATATCCGTCATTTCATCGCGATCCGGGTCCTGCACACAAATATCAATGACATGCGCTCCGCTTTTTACCTGAGCGCGGGCAATTTCAGATGCCTCTTCATATTTGCCTTCCACGATCAAACGCTTGAATTTGCGGGAGCCCAGAACATTCGTTCGCTCACCAACCATATACGGACGATTGTCCTGTTCAATATATACAGGCTCAATGCCTGATACGGCAGGAGGATGATGACCTACCAGCGGACGCGGCTCAAACTGCGCCATACTTTCACTCATAACTCGGATATGCTCAGGCGTGGTACCACAACAACCCCCAGCAATGTTCAGCCAGCCTTTTTCAGCGAAAGCAGCCATTTTACGTGCTAATGAATCAGGCGATTCATGGTATTGGCCATTTTCATCGGGCAAGCCCGCATTTGGATAACAGCTAATAGCTGCAGAGGACATTTCAGACAGAGAGCGAATATGATCACGCATAAACTCTGGACCTGTAGCACAATTCAATCCAATCGAAATTGGATGTAAGTGTTCAAGTGATATGCAAAAGGATTCGATATTTTGCCCGGCCAACGTCGTTCCCATAGGCTCAATCGTACCTGAAATCATTAGCGGAAGCTCGATACCTGTCTGCTCAAAAGCCTGCCGAATTCCGATACTTCCAGCCTTGACGTTAAGCGTATCCTGTGAGGTCTCCAAAAGGAGCACATCCACGCCGCCTTCAATAAGCGCCAAGGCCTGCTCTTGATAGCTGTCAATCAGCTCAGCAAATGTAACACCACCTGTGACAGACAAGGTTTTCGTGGTTGGACCCATAGCTCCTACTACAAAACGAGGCTTGTCCGCAGTGCTGTATTTATCCACCGCGTTACGCGCCAGTTTGGCTGCCACCAGATTAATTTCACGGGCACGTTCTGGTATATCGTAATCCGCCAAAACGACGGATGTTGCTCCAAATGTATTCGTTTCAATTAGGTCTGCCCCAGCCTCCAAGTAAGCTTCATGAATCCCTTGAATGACATCTGGTCTCGTTAAGACCAGCATTTCATTACAGCCCTCCAGCTCTTCCCCACCAAAATCATCGGGGGAAAGGTCTTCCTGTTGAATCATGGTGCCCATGGCCCCATCAAGAAGGAGTATTCTTCGTTGTAATGCATCCTGCAAGCTAACTTTATCCAAATTTCTTCACCCCCGCAAAACGTTAAATCCTAGTTTAGCAGAAACCGTATCATTTAGATAGATTGAAGTAAAAACATACGTTTTATACAGGTTGTTCTTTGTAAAAACGACTTCTCTAATCCATTTTTATAGTTTGTAGCATTACAGAACGTACTTAACCCTGACCCTTTAGCTATAGTCATTTGCATTATAAAATGTTGAAATCCTGTATTGTACAACGTTTCAAGACATGGTATTCTTTATACAATATTAATCCAAGTGGAAAAGAGGGAATAGATATATGGCCGAAATCTTAATACGTAACACGAACGAACGAATTAGCGGTGAAGAACAAGTACGTGAATTTCTGGAGAGTCACGAGATATTGTATGAACATTGGGATGCTTCCAAATTGTCCGGGGAGCTGCAAGAGAACTTTACCTTAACAGATGATCAAAAGGCCGCTGTTCTCCAAACATTTGAACCCGAAATCAAGGATTTAGCCGCACGTCGCGGATATAAAATATGGGACGTTATCACTTTATCTGAAGCAACGCCGAATTTAGACGAGCTGCTGGCCAAGTTTGAGCAAATTCACACCCACACCGAGGATGAAATCCGTGCCATTGTCGCTGGTAAAGGCATCTTCATCATTAAAGGCCCTGAAGAGATCGGCTATTTTAACGTAGAGCTTTCACCGGGGGACGTTATCTCCGTACCTGAAAATATACCTCACTTCTTCACTTTAATGGAGAATCAAAAGATCGTCGCAATCCGATTGTTCATCGAAGAAAATGGCTGGATTGCCGAACCGTATGAAGACCCAACCTTCATTAAAGCATAATTACGAGTTTATCCTTGTGTGAATAAAAAAACTCCCTCTGCTCTGTGGTCAAGACCCCATTTTATAGACACTGAAAAAAGCCCCTAGGCTATAAGCTGCTTCCGATACTCTTTCGGAGGCAGCTTATTTAACTTTCGTTGTGGTCGACACTGGTTGTAAAATTGGATATATTCTTTTATTCTCCTTTGTGCCTCGTCCATATTTCGGATATCATAGGGGTAGAGCCCTTCCGTTTTGAGATGCGAGAAGAAGCTCTCCATCGAGGCATTATCATAACAATTGCCTCGGCGAGACATGCTGATTCGGGCGCCAACCTTTGGCAGCATGTCATGGTACGCATGGGACGTGTACTGGAATCCCTGATCGCTGTGAACGATGAGGCCAGTCACGTCTTTTTGCTGTTTCCAGGCTTGTCGAAACGTCTGTAAGACCAGTTCGTTATCATTTCTATGGCTCATCTGGTACGCGATAATTTCGTTATTGAACAAGTCTTTAATCGCAGACAGATATAGCCAGCAATCACCCACACGATATTGCGTAATATCTGTGACCCATTTTTGATTTGGTTTGTCCGCCTTGAAATCCTGTTTTAGCAGATTTTTCGCCACACGACCTTCCGTAGAAGAAGCATAATTGCAGCGATGCTTCCGACGAATTTGTGAGCGGATCCCCAAGACCTGCATGAGCCGGAGTACCTTTTTATGGTTCATCCAGACTCCATGATCGTGCTGCAAAAATAGTTGAATTTGGCGATAGCCGTAGACTCCGTTATACTGCTCATACACTTTCTTCACAAGTGCTTTCGCGTCCCGATCTCGATCTGTTTCTCTCCGTTTTAAGAAGGCGTAATATCCACTTCTGGAGACTTTGAAAAGCGTACACAGTTTGCTAATAGGATAGTCTTTCGCAGCTTTCTCAATGGTTATATATTTGTGTGCTTCATCTCCTGTATCCAGATTTCCAAACACTTTTTTAGCATGTCATTTCCCGTCTCAGCTTCTGTACATACCTATCCTGGTCGATATACTCCTTACGCCGTCCTCGTTGGTCCATAAGTCCGAATTCACCGAGTTCCTTGTACTTCCGCATCCATTCTTTCAACCGATGTCGATCTGCAATCCCGAACTTCTCCATGAGTTTACGATATGTCCAACCTTCTTCGATATGAAGCCGTATGGCCTCTACTTTGGTTTCAAACGTATATTCTTTAAACTTCTGTCCTTTTTTCGCTGGCATAAAAAATGCACCCCCTAGAAATACATCGGATAAACCAGGGGTTTATTCCAATGTCTATTCTAAGGGGTGCACTTCACTGTAACAATCGAGCGAAGGGAGTTTTTTTAATACTCGTTTCTAAAGACTATGGATTTCTTACTTTAACGATTGAATAATTCCGTCCAATTCAGACAGATGCTTGATTTCGAACTTCGGCTTGATCTCTGTGGTATTGGTTTTAGCGTTCCGGTTCACCCACACCGAGTGTACACCTGCTGCCAATGCTCCTTGAATATCAGTCGTCAGCTTATCTCCTACCATTAAAGCATGTTCAGGCTCAATACCAAGAAGCCCCAAAGCATGCTGAAATATAGACGGATCAGGCTTGCCTCGACCAAAAGAACCTGAAATGACAACATGATCAAAAAAAGGAGCTAATTGAGGAACTCCATCCAGTTTCTCCTGTTGTAGATCAGGGGAGCCATTTGTCAGCAATAACAGTTTGTAATGTCCCTTCAATTGTTCTAGAATCTCGAACGTTTCTTCATATACATGTGGACGCGCGCGTCTTTCCGAAGCAAATTGGGTAGCCAGCTTTTCCGCCAACTTCTCATTATCTATCCCTAGTTGCTGGAGTCCTCTGCGCCATGATTCCTTTCGATAAACAGGGGCCAACTGTTCCAATTGGCGGAATTCAGGTTGCTCACCTGCTGTAAAATTCGCCCACAATCCTTCAAACGGGTTAATGCCGATCATTTGAGTAAAACTAAAGGTTTCATAGGATTCATACAAAGCGCGTGCTTCCTTACGTACCGCTTCCTCCAGAGTTTTCGGATCAACGCCTGCTTCACGGGAGCCTGTTTGGCATGCTGCATCAAATGCCTCTTCTACACTACGTTCATCCCATAAAAGGGTATCATCAAGATCAAACATTACCGCCTGAATCGTCATCTGAATTATCCACTCTCTTTCCACAGTATATGTACACCTATTTGCTCGGTTAAGTATTTGAATCGTTATGTGTGCCCATATTAAGCAAGCGGCCGCAGCATGTTATATGAAATAACATCATACGGCCTTTGTTAAAGAGCTACAGGCTAAATCAGTTATTTCTTGTCCACCTGTATCTGATTGGATAGCGCAAACTTCTCAAGTCGCTCTGCAATGGCATCCGTGTCATAGCGACCTAATGATTTTGTGAAAATGAAATTACCGCCCTTACCTTTTCTTTCAACGGTTACGTAACCCTTTTCAATCTTGATGGCTTTCATGTCCCCTGCCGTCATTGGACGTTCTCTACCACCTTTCAGCATATAGATAGTATCCTTTCCCACTTTCAAATAAGGACGACGGATGAAAAAGATAACAGCCAGCATCAAGTATAGGCCGAATACAAGCCAATCCATCCCTCGCATACCAGTTTTAGTCAAAAAGTAACTCATAAGCATGTACAATACAGAAAGACCAGCCAGCATAATTGGCACAGTAATGTTACGACCACGGAAAATATCCATTGCAGAACCTGCGCCGTTAATGGTTTGAATGCCTTGCTTTTTGCGCGATTTATTTAAATGCGCTGTGTTTTTGCGTACTTTTCTTTCAAATGATCGGGCCATCTCTCAATTCCTTCCCAGATATATTACAATAAAACAATTGCCTCAAAGCTGATCTATATAGATACCGAGAACGGTACCTAAAACAAAAGGCAAATTGCAGGCTTGGGCGCTTTAACAACATTAATGCTTCAGCCCGTCATTTCCCTTCGATGTATCATCGTCCACAAATTCAATCGTTTCAAGCTGCTGCCGAAAATTACGGCGAATGTTACCTAAATAAATTTCCCGAAGATTGGCGCGCTCTGTGGCTTCCTCTTCCGTCAAACCCTCGGATTTTGCTTTGCGCGCTAATTCATTGATGCGCTGTACCAAGCTGTCTATATCCAAATTGTGTCCCCTCCATAAAAGCAAAGATATAATACACTTTGACATGTAGAAAAGAGCTTGTCAAGGCTCCCGCATTACGCTCCCTGACAAGCTCTAATAGTCTATAGGTCAGAAGTTAGGAAGCTTGAGTACCTGACCTGCCTGTACTCCCCGATCCTCTAAACCGTTAATCCGAACAATTCCTTCTATATATACCCGTGTATCCATTCGTTCCGGTTTATGATTTGCGGCAATCTCCCACAACGTATCTCCAGGTTGTACGGTCAGTTTAGTCACTTCTCCCTTGGAAGCTGAGGGTGCCGCGAAAACCGTAAGTACACCTGCCCCTGCAATCCAAGCAACAATCACTAAAATAAGAAGCTTAAGTAAAAGACTATTAGTAATAATTTGCATAAAATGCGCTCTACCCTCTTTTCGGGTCTCCTGCAAATTTTCTGAATTCATCGGAAAAATACTTTGATAAGTGCTATATTTCATCATTGGCTGCGACCTCCAAACGTTTGTTCTTATGTTTTCACAATATAACACGAACATTTGTTTTGTTCAATAGAAAAGAGAACAAAGGTTCGCGATTATTTTTAGGGATTATTTAGAACTTATGTTTGTACGAACGGAGGTTCTATGCTATAATTTTCCCAAACGTTACTAAATGGGGTTGATACGGTATGTCTAAGATTTCGAGCCGCCAGCAGGCCATTCTTGAATTTATCCGCAATGAAGTGCGTCTAAAGGGATACCCCCCTTCTGTACGCGAAATAGGCGAGGCTGTCGGATTGGCCTCCAGTTCTACGGTTCACGGTCATTTGGATCGTTTAGAGAAAAAAGGACTCATTCGACGCGATCCTACAAAACCACGGGCTATTGAGTTACTCGGTCAAGACGAATCGGATAACAGCAACTTGATTAATTACTCCATTAGTCGTGTCCCCGTCGTCGGCAAAGTAACTGCTGGCCTTCCTATTACGGCGACAGAAAATATTGAAGATTACTTTCCTCTTCCCCAACACTTTGTTGGTGAGGATAAAATATTCATGTTATCTGTTGTAGGCGAAAGCATGATTGAGGCTGGGATTGCTAACGGAGACTATGTAATCGTACGTCAGCAGCAGACCGCTGATAATGGCGATATTGTTGTAGCTATGACAGATGAAGACGAAGCTACAGTTAAAACCTTCTACAAAGAAAAAGATCATATCCGGCTTCAACCTGAAAACCCAGCCTTTGAACCGCTTCGCCTGACACACGTCAGCATTTTGGGCAAGGTTGTAGGACTCTTCCGGGACTTCCACTGATTTCTCGTTCTTTCTTCCCCGTTATTCTAACCACTAATACAAAACCGGCTGCCTAGGGCAAGCCGGTTTTGTATTGTTATTATGTATCTCACAACTATTTTTTCATTTCAGCAATCTATTCCTATTGTTTCTACTATAAAATCAGCCTCCTCATCTCAAATAATCACCCACTGATCTTGAGCAGCTATACTGTTATGGGCAAAACTAATAGATCTTTCTTTGTTTTAGATAAATATGGTATATTAATTACTCATAGCTCTGTAGGAGGAATTAAATGAAAAAAATTATAATTTCAGCGTTCGTTGTGATATTTATCGCCATAAGCTGTGTAGTACCAACAATGGATCATTTGTATGCAGAAGAGAAATCACACATAACAACCTACGATCGTATTCAGTACATACAAATACTTATCCATTTCAGGTACTTAGAAAAGCAACTCGAAGCTGTAATTTCCGAAAGAAACAATTACCCAGAAGACAGCCAAGAATATAAACAGCTCTCTGAACAACTGAATCATATTCTTGCTCAAGAGGCGTACTACGAGAAAAAACTTAACACTCTTAATAGTAAATAATTTTCATACTAAACTGCATATTATTTATCTACACTATTAGACTCATGCCGACCTGCCTGTAACATTCTCCTGCAATGTAAAGTTGAAATGGCGAAGACAGGTTCGCATGAGTTTTTTTGTTAACCATTAGTAATATAGGTACCAGCTTCTTTTTGCTTTTAATAGATTTATGCTGATACATTACTATCACAATTGACATAGTATATAGCAGACCTAAGCAAAGGAGATATGCAGATGATCAGAAATAGAGTTAAAACGTATAAGCATCGCATCGGGAAAAACAGATATCTGGTCGTTAAAGTCTTTCAAGCCGCAGCTGCTAAAACAGGAAGCGGAAATGCACTAGCAACCAATGCCTTGAATATCAAAATTTCCAAGCGTAAGCATAAACACCACTAAGATTCATCCGTACCTTCATTTCCTTGAAGGGAGGTGATCATATGAGCAGAAGACATTGCAGACGTGATTTGAGAAGAAGAAGATCAAACATCCGTTCGAATCAAAGAGCCGTTGCGCGTGCAAGAGGTAACGCACTGGCTGTTAATCTGTTTAGCGTGAATGATAGACAACGCAGACGTTAATAATCGTTTTCAAGCAAAAGCAGGAAGGATTCTTCCTGCTTTTTTTGTGTTAAACGGTACACCTAACTACTGCTATGAATCGTTGAAGCAAGGGGACGAGATCGTAGAATATCACACATAGTTGAACAGTCGCTACAATTTTGCTCTTTTTATAAATCTAACAGACAGGAAAAGGTGGTTCTCTTTTAGAATAGTGTGCATAGAGAAATTAAACCAGGAGGAGACAAGCCATGATAATTAAAATGTCACTTTCGAATATGGGAGATTTTAAGAAGTCAAATGAGAATAACGGCTTTATTGTGTCAGGAAGGATTATACCTAAATACGAGAACGATAATTGGACATATATAGAAGAAAGTTTCCCCGAACCATATTTTAAACAGTATGAGGATGATGACGTTGACATCAGTTATATTGATGAACAAGGAAAATCTATTTTTTTATATTATGATGAGAACGACTGTGTTGGGCAAATTAAACTTTGTACTAATTGGAATCGCTATGCTCTAATTGAGGATATTGCCGTCGCTAAAGACTGGAGACACAAGGGAATCGGAGTAGCCTTATTGAGTAAAGCAACCGAGTGGGCTAAGCAGAATAACCTTGTTGGTCTTATGCTTGAAACACAGGATGTGAATGTTTTAGCTTGTCGATTCTATGCTAAAAATAACTTTGTAATCGGCGGAGTTGATACTATGCTATATTCTAACTTTTCCACAGCCCATGAAAAAGCGATTTTTTGGTATTATAAGTTTAAGCATTCAAATTAGCCTATCCTTCTGTAACAAGGCTGAATTTGAAATAATACCATCTTGTACGCACACTTTGCGTTGCTACATTTCCCACCTCTCGTAAAATCAAACTGATCAGCAAACAAAGCTCTGCCAACCAATTAAGATTAGCAGAGCTTTTGATTTATTTAGAGTATCCACTTACTTCAAACGTGAGGATGCGATCATTTTCAGCATGTAATCCTTTTCTGCTCTTATCAGGAATCTGAAACTGAACGTCTATATACAATAACAGTTAAAATCCCGCTAATTATAATGACCACTGTAAAAATCAATAACATATTGCTATATAAATAAGCAGATGGAAAATTAATGATTGGTATAAATTTTTGATGAATAAAACGTATTGATAATAAGCCTCCTACAACTGAAATCCCTGTTCCTTCTGATAAAAAGCTTATAAAATTAAGCAAGCTCATTCCTGCGCCAGCTTCTTCTTGTCTTAAACTACTTGAAACAATAGTGGATATTACTGTTTTAATAAAAGAAAGACCACCGAAAACAAAGACTATAATAATAGACATCAGCCAAGGTGTCATTTCAATAAAGAAAGCAGCTATCAAAAAGCTGACGGCAAGAAATGCAACGCCGACTGCTAGCACATGTAAGGAACCTTTCTTATCAACAAGTGCTCCTCCAAGGAAACCAAAGAAAATAACACTCATCGTTCCAGGAAAAATAATTCCACTGCCAATCATTGCGGTACTTAAGTGATGAACGTCTTTCATCATATAAGGGACCATAGAAACAAATCCAGCTACGGTACCAAACATAAGTCCGCCACAAAGGATTCCTATCATAAATGCAGTATTTTTCCCCAATGAAGGATCAACAAAAGGATTGGTTACTTGTCTGATATGCTTTAAAAAGATCAAGAAAAAAAGAATACTTATCACCAGAAAAGAAATTCTGTAAGACGTTGTATACAACATAAACATTACAATGCCTAGAGATATAAGCACGATTCCTGCAATGTCAAGTGAACCCTTTGATATGACTTCCTTTTTCAATAATTTTATCAGAAAGGGAACAGTGACAAACGTTAGAACAGGAAGAAGCAGTAAATGAGACCAATGAATATAATGAGCAATCATCCCACCAATAGCCGGTCCTATCCCTTCACCCATTGCTACGATAGACCCGATGAGGCCATATGCCTTGCCCCTGTTTTCTTTTGGGATATAGCGAGCAACTACGACCATCACAAGTGAAGGAAATGCAGCTGCACCAATCCCTTGTATAAATCGCCCCAAGATAAGTGTTGGATAAAAAGTATGTCCCATAAATCCAATTAATGATCCTATGCAATTCACTATGATTCCAAACAGAAGCAACCTTTTAATACCTAGCTGATCAGATAGCTTTCCGTATACAGCGGTTCCTATAGAAAAACTTAGCATAAAGGCAGTATTTACCCAATTTGTAACGGCTGGTGTTTTATTGAATTCATCAGCAATATCAGGTAAAGAGATATTAAGAACCATTTCATTTAACACACTAAAAAACGAAAGAACACAAAGCCACATTAAAATTTGGTTATGGCGTAAAACAGACTGTGAATAAGGGGTTTTCACTTTTGACCCTCCAGAAATGAGGGTTAACGTAGTTTATAGGGTCAATGATACGCTCCCTCTTTAAATTGTCCCCAATTATATTTATCACACTTCAAATAAAACGCCTCCCATACCTATTTTTTTCATTCTACCACCTTATCTAGAATGGGAAAAGATGTAATTATATATACGAATGCAACAATCCATGAATTACAATTTTAAAGTTTTTTCAGATCCCCTTTAAAGTTAATGAAGTAAGTAACGATGTAGCAATATATATCCGATCTTTTCCATCCATTTGTTTTAAATATAAAAAACAAACCACTCCATAAATAAGATACATTCAAGACATGAGTGCAGCCTCCTGATGTGTTATGCGCAAATTATATTCCGAGTACAAAAAATAAGCTCCATATCATTGGAGGTTTAATACAGCGCGTATTTCCATATGAGAAAATGTAATGATCTTTGGGTCACCATTCCAGCCCTCTATGATTACAATATAGAGCGTATATCGCTCTTGTTGTCCCCCTCTTCCAAAACCAGCAGACGCGCCTTTATGTCCACTACACTGCTACCTGTTTTCAACTCCAGTTCCTTCATGTTGGGCCCACGTCATTGCTCAGTAGAATAACTGTAGAGTATTGGTAGTAGCGTTTTGATATCGGGTAACAAAGCGCTCAACTTCTTTGTTACCTGTCGTTTTCCGTATACTATACAGATCAGAACAATGAACGATAAAAGAGGATACAACTATTGCGCAACAATAGCGGATTAGACGGTTGCCCAAGCGACACTGAACTTTTTCAGAAGTTTACGATGGTGTACGTGAAGCCATGGAAAGAATATGGGGGCGATATTCCTGAGCCAGTAGGATAAGACAAGAACTAGCAGTAAACTTAATGTGTGTATTCCTAAAAGCCTGTGTCGTCCAATGCCAAAAAGGGCTGCCGCAAATGTTTCCTTGAACCAGCATTGTCTTTAAAAACTTGAGCAAATGAGAAATTTACAATAAAATCCGGAGTTCACAACTCCGTTAACCCAGTCTAAACAGACGTATCCCAGCTAGTACCAGCCTCAAACAGCAGGTCATTCACCAGATTGATGCCAAGATGCCAAAGGCTGAGGATAGCTGCCACTTCCGTAAAACAGTTTCCAATTAAGCGTACAATCGCAGCACGTTAGATACATTTAAACTAATCAGGAAATTATCCAAGTAGGGGGAAATAACCATGGCATTTGAAGGTTATAGAGAAGACAAACGAGGACATTGGTTTGACTGGCCATTCCCCTTGTCGGTATCAATACTGTATGTAGATGCGGATGTAGACGTAGATGTAGATGTAGATGAAACAGAAACGAAATGGTACCTCATTGTCGAAGAAGAAAAACATTTGATCCGAATTAGGGATGAAAAGCAAATTGAACTGCTTCATCACTGCATGTATGGAATCTTGTTAAATGACGAGAAGATCAACTGGATTATTGATAAAAATGGCGGTAGATTTACCTATCACGACAGTGTGCAAGATTTCATCAAATTCCAGAAAGAATACCTGGATATATTCTAAAAGCCGTGAACAGTTAAAGGCTCTGCAGACCAATTAAGGTAACAGAGCTTTTAGCTGATCCTGCTTTAGTCCACTCTTTTGATTCTAATTGAATCCATCCATATACTTTTGAATCGGAGTTGATCTTTTGTTTTATCAGAGAAAGGTTCTCATAACTACTGGAACCGTAAAGACTCCCTGTTTTTGGGGCAATTTTTACTGATAACGTATTTTCTATACTCGGTGTATTTTCGTCACTTGTCCAGACCAACCGATTATAATAATTAGCATTAAAAGGATTTTCCAAACCATTAATTGAAAATTTCACTCTTTTCACTGTAACAGATACATCTGTATATGCCGTGTCATCTTTAAATATTACTGATTGTGATAAAACTATTTCTTGATTTGAAAAATTTTTGTAAGTGTCAAGTGTTACAGTTGCTGCATCTGCAGAAGCTGACAACGGAGCAATAACTCCTCTCCTTCTTTTAATCTTCGTCAATAAACATACAGCTTAATGACTGTCAAAGTTAGGGGAGCTTTGTCTGACATGAAAAATACACATTTCATTATGTGTCCTTTTTCGTGTCTACTCTAAATCTAAACTAAAATAGCTTCCGTTTAACTTAATCGACTCAGGAGAAAACTTCTCCTGAGTACCACAATAGTCTATAACCGATATTAAATCCTCTTCCAATGGCTGAAATACATATACTCTTACCTGGCTTAACGCAGCTGCAAATAATTCGATATTCGACTTTAACATTTTATATGCGTGGTTCATGCTGATCACCTCGAATAAGCTAGGGCTATTCTGGCTAAATCGCAAAAAAATCCTTCTATAAATATTCATACCATTCCGTGATTCATTAAAAATAAGAATATTCGACACATAAATATGAAATACAACAAACAAAGACAAGGAAATAGCTGTTTACTTTGCAGGGGCACTTCATGTTTGCGGATGCTTCTTAATTTACTTTGCGAAGAAACCAAGATCAGATAGCGACTTGACCTTCTTCGGCTTTTTATTTTCCACCTTACCACCGTGGAGAATGATTTCGAATTCCCGGTTTCTGTTCTTGGCCTTCATGAGCGCTCTAATCTTTGGAATGGTCATATTAGTCCATTCTGAATCAGAAATACCATTACTCACGCATAGAGCCCAAAGTTCTATCCAGTTTATTTTCCGATCATCCTCAGGAACCTCTTGGTCTTCTTCGTCGTAGGCTCATAATCTTCATCAGGTGGAAACAACTCCTTATAGAAATCGTTCTAAGAGGCCGTCCAACTGCTTAATCCCCTCTTCGTCTACTTTCTCATATTCTTCCTCTGTCAATCTCCTTCACCAACACAAAATTAAAGCCTTCCTTATGAAATGCCTCAACTTTAGGCCAATCGACCTCGACCCGTTCTTCTGTAGCTTCCCATTTTTCGCGACTAATCAAAAAGAAAATTTATATTGATTGCCGCTCATGAGTTGTCGTACCTGACATATCAAAGCAATAGTTCCGATTTTGTCACAACAAAAAAGAAGGTGGGAAAAGTTTCCCGACCTTCTTAGCATTCATATTTCTATGTCTGAATAATATCATCTTTTTTACAAAGTTATCCATTTCAACTTTGAAGATAGGCTTTGGAGTAGTGGTAGTGTTTAATGGATCTTATTACTGCCACTACGTTCTCTTGCCATGCTACACAATCTCCTCATAAATGCATCTGCTTACTATGAGTGTAATTAGACAAACTGACGATGGAAATCGTACAGTCTTTTCTAAGGCGGCTACATATAATGTTCTATATATCATTAAGAATGGCTTAAACAGTCAACTTTAATATAGTAAGAGTGGTATTGGTAAAGTTATGAAGTTGGGCTGGGGTTGCATTTGCATTTACCAATTGAATAGTTGTAGGAACGACCCCTACAGTAATAATGACTTCTGCCGAAATTGGTCCGCCACCGTTACCCGTGAAGGGAACAGGGGTAACAGGGATTCCATTTACGGTAAGGTTAAAGTTAGCATCACCTTGGTTATGAATTGTAAAATCTATTAGATAGCTCCCCGTTTCGTTGATTGTTATCGTTGTAGATGGAGGAGTGAAAGTAAATGCACCACCAACATTAGCTAAAACTCCTGTAAAGGTAATTGGTGAGTTACCCGGAACTGTGTCAGTTCCCGTACCAGGATCTGCTCGGAAAACACTTAAGAAGTCTGTTATCCCGGCGCCTGCAGGCCCTGCTGCCCCCGTTGCTCCTGCTGGTCCTACCGCCCCCGCTGGACCTGCTGGACCTACCGCTCCTGCCGGCCCCACTGGTCCTGCTGGCCCTACTGCTCCTGCTGGTCCTGTTGGTCCTGTTGGTCCGAGAATTCCTTGAAAACCTTGTAGCCCTTGCTGGCCTTGAGCGCCTGGAACTCCCTGTGGACCCGGCAGTCCCTGAGGTCCTTGAGGTCCTTGAGGTCCTCGGATCCCTTTAACAATAACTTTCGGTAATACTTTGACTTTTTTAACTACACATCTTCTAAATTTTCTCCGATGCATATTCTTCTGCCAACAATAATGTCGAAACATAATTAATGGTCACCTCCAAAGTCTAGTCAAAGTAGCATATTGTGCAATTAACCAAAAAGATTGGGCTGTTGACTTCATCTCGGGAAAATAGGCATAGGTCTGACCCTATCGTGTTAGCATTATTACAGCTCATCCTTCTGAAGCTTAATATCCAGTTCAATCAACCGGTCCAAATCCTACACTGTCTGTATTTTTATATTTCCAGCTTGCAAATCCTTTACCCAAAAAGGGAGATGAGATAATGACTAGATTGTTAGATGCTCGAACATCTCAAAACGCAAGTTACGGTAATACAATCTCTATTCCCTTGCCAGCCAATACACCCGTTGCCATTGCTGAGCTTGGCTTAGATGTAACGGGCGCAGGGGAAAACATGCGTGTACAATTATCCGGGATAGCTGAGCTTGCATTTCCTACCCCTCCACCATTCGACTCCGTTATTTCTTTTTCCATTGTTAGAGGCAATTTCGATTCGCTTGTTGCTTACGCCCTTTACTCTGTAAGTGTCTCCGAAGCAAACCCAAACGCTGTACAGGTCGTCACCATAGATGCTTCCGATTACAATATCCCTCTACCACCTTCAAATGAATTGGTGTATACCTTATATCTATTTTGCACAGCAGATGCTACCCGAATAGGAATAGAAAGTTTTAATGCTGTTGCCTACTCAGATTAAAATTGAACCATCCCATGGAGGGCAAAGCCCTCTTCAGATTGTCGAGAAACCCCGTCTTTTGAGACGTGGGTTTCTTTTTCTTTACATCATAAGGCTCTGGTCTCTGGAGAAACAGGGGGTTACCCCTGTTTCTTCAGGCGATCCAGGTGGATCGCCATCTTCTTCATGTTCTGCACGGCTGCCGTCATAAGGGCTTGTTCCCTGACATTTGGAAGACCGCGCAAACGGCAATAGCGAAACCCATGGAGCTCTTTGGCATCCGCGAAGCTTCGCTCAATCGTCTCTTTTCGTTTGCGGTACAGCCGTTTCCCGGATGGGCTTAGCCGGTTGCCCCGTACCCACTCTTTGCTGTCTTCCCAGACATGCCGAGTCACCACTTTGCGGTGGTTTCGAGACTGGGTACACTGGTCTAGCAGTGGGCAATGCTGGCACTGAGCTGGGTCAGAGGCATACTGCCGGTATCCCTTACGGTCCGTCGTTCGGTAGGGCAGTTCCTGTTGGGCTGGGCATCTATACACATTGCGTTTGGCATCGTATTCAAACTTCCATTTCGGAAACAGCCCTTGTCTGGGATGGAATCTTCGGTGAGCAATCACGGCAAAAATCTTTCGGTTTTGCAAACCTCGGCAAATCGGCTCGTTAAATAACCTGAATCTAGCGCAACAGCTTCTACTTGAAAACCAAAGCGTTCTCTTTGTCGATCCAAACGGGACAAATAGGGGACAGAATCATGTACATTCCCCGGCGTCACATGCACATCCGTAATCAAATTGTACTTCATATCCACTGTGCGGTGGTCCAGATAGAAGAAGCCTTCGGGCTTGCCATCACGGATCATATAGCCGCTGTCCGGGTCGGTTTTGCTCACTTTAATTTCTTTTTCTTCGTTCACTTCCTCTCGGGATTTTAAGGCTTTTTTCCGTGGTTTTTCCGGTCCTCCTTCACCGCTTCGTTAAGCTCGTCCATATAGTTTTTGGTATTCTGCAACACTTGTTCTTTGGTGTACTGGTGCCTGTTAGCATTGGCTTTGACGTGTGTGGAATCGGTGACGAGAACACGCCCACCCACCATTCGGTGAGAGATCGCCTGCAGCACAATTTCATCGAAGATATCTTGAAAGATCGTGGTGTCTTTAAAGCGAGTGCGACGATTCCAGCTAATCGTCGTATGGTCTGGAACCTTATCCGTTAAGCCCAGCCCCAGGAACCAGCGATAAGCCAGGTTCGTCTGAATTTCACGCTCGAGTTGCCGTTCTGAGCGAATGCCATAGAAATAACCGAGAAAGATCATTTTAAACAACACGGTAGGATCAATGGCAGGACGCCCGTTGTCCGCACAATACAGCGGGCTTACCTTCTCATGAATAAAGGAGAAGTCTATATATGTATCCACTTTACGAAGCAGATGATCTTGCGGTACCAGTTCTTCCAGAGAAACCAATTCAAAAGATTGCTGTTTGTCTCGATGAGGTCGCAGCATATCAACACCGTCCGTTCTACAATAGTTACCTATATTATACAACATTAACGCGGTGTCGTCTTAAATAAAATGAACATAAAAAAAGCTATCGAGACTTTCTCGACAGCCTGTGGAGGGCAAAGCCCTCTTATTTTTCTTCTATCTGTCCTTGAGAGACGATACTTTCCATCTGTCGTTCTTTTTTGGTATAGTTTACTTAAAGGGGCTGATCAAATGGGATTCATGCTTATTTTTATTGCGATTATTTTTTTCTCGCTTGGTATTTTAAGTAAACGAAATCCCACTTGGGGATGGCGTGCAAACGAAGCCTGGAAGATCAAAGGTGACTCTGAACCAAGTGATGCTTACATTGATGACATGAAATTTAGAGGCTCTGTTTCGATACTCTTTGGGTTCTTCTTTTTAACATGTGGACTTTTAGTTATATTCCTGTAAGTTCTACTATCTGTTTTCAATCCTCAAAATGCCCTTATCCAAAAGACACTTGCTGTTTAGCTAAAGCTCCTAAAATATCATTTAGCATATTTTCAAAAACAGAAATCTGTCTCTTATCCATAGTTTCCACTAATCGAACTTCCTTAATCTTAGACCGGCCTGCCGCTGTAATAAGTAGTAAAGATCATTTTTCTCCCATTGTATTTACTCATCTAACCAGTCACCCCTATAAGGAAGAACAATGTAGAAACTCGACTCGTCACTCTCGAGAGTGAATGCTTTAGAAGAGTCAGTATACCCGAGTGTAGTCACTTCGTTTTCTAAGACTTTCAAGACATCCAACACATACTTTGCATTCAACGTTAGTTAAAAATTTTTCACAGCCGACACTTATCCACACATCTCCAAAAATAGAGATGAATAGCATGGAGAACTATGAGTCTTTTACCGAAAGTCTACTTCAATAATATTTTTTTGTGGGGAGATTGAGGGGAGAACTAATTGGCGTCAAATGACGAATGGATTACCCACAAACAAAAAAATCCCTCAACGCTTAGAGCGCCAAAGGATTTCACATTTTAGTAAAGAGTCAGATATTGATCGCGTTCCCATTGATGCACTTGGGTTCTGTTTATGTACGACTACATCATATTGTTTCTTTCCTTCATAACTATAATGTATGCGGAGCATTAAACAGGAACGTAAGTTCTTATTATATCATTGCTTTTCACGGATCGGGGGACGTTTGGGGGGCGAGTTGGGGGACGCTTGTATAAGGGGTTACGAAATCCCCCAACTCGTTCCCCTCTTTAGTTTGCACATTACTAATGTTGAACTAAGCAGAGAAAATAAGCACTTATGTATAGGGATGATTCAGATGAAATGGATATATAATAAAAATCCTACTGTCATCTGGGACTGACCCCCGTTTGTGAGACAGGGATCAAAACACCTTTCAAGTTTAAGCAGCCTGTCGTCGGAAATCTACCGGCGACTGATTATTTAGTTTCGTTTGAATCCGAATTGAGTTATAGTAGGTGACGTAGTCTCGAACGGTCTGTACAACGATTGCAGTCGTTGTACAGATGAGATCTTCGAGGTAGAACGTTTCAGACTTTAGTGTGGAATGAAACGATTCGATGGGGGCATTATCAGCGGGCGTTCCTTTTCGGGACATGCTCATGGTAATGCCTTTTCCCTTTACTGCAGCTTGATAAGCCTGTGACGTATATACGCTTCCTTGGTCGCTATGAAGCAGCATGCTTGTCCGTTTTGGAAGTTGATTCAGCGTATCCAAAACCAAGGACGTGTCTTGCTTGTCCGCTATACTGTAAGCCACAATCTCCCCATTGTACAGATCTAGAATGCTAGAGAAGTACAACATTTTTCCGCCAAACGGTAAATAGGTGATGTCCGTGACGAGCTTTTGCAGGGGCGCCTCTGCATGGAATTGCCGCTTCAGCAGATTTTCTGCCGGATAAGCGGGCTGCCCAGTGATCTTTCGTTTTTTCATCCTCACGCGGCACTGTAACCCCTCACGCTGCATAATCCGCTGAACCCGTTTGTGATTCATTCTTTGCTCTGCCCGAAGGAGTGCGGTGATTTTCCGGTAACCATACCGAAATTTATGATGGATGCAAAGCCCCCGGATTTTCTCCACCGTAGCATCTGTGTGCTCTGTCTTCACGGCTGCTTTCCAGCGGTAGTAGGTCGCTCTTGCGATCCCGAGCCATGTACAAGCCTCAGACACCGTCACTTCGTCTCGAATGGATTCGACCCAAGCAACGGCAACTTCTGGTTCCACCTCCTTTCCAGTTCCTTGTACTTTTTTAGTAGGTCCAATTGCTGCTTCAGGAATCGGTTCTCCGCCTTTACTTTTTCAAGCTCCGAAGAGTGCTCCGGACCTTTTCCGTAGCTGTATTGTTTACCCACAGGTTGCTCCAGACGATGTACTTCGCCTTTTCGATACCACCTCATCCATGTTTTTAGTTTGTGTCTTATTCCGTATTCCCAACTGCTCCATAACCTCTCTTACCGGAACTCTTGCCAATCTCATTTCAATAGCTTTCATCTTCACTTCTACTGGATAGCTAACTCTCGTTGCCAACGTAAAAACACCTCCAAGGTTATCTCCATATCTTACGACATGGCTTGATTCTCTTGAAGGTGTTTTGATTTGTCTCACGTTATGGGGTCAGTTCCTCTAGCACTTTTGAGGACAATATGCCTTTATAGTAAAACTGATATATAGAAAGATATTCCTATATCTGATAAAGTAAATTTGTAAAGGATATTAACTAGTACCTTTGTTACAGGAAGGCAGGATTAACTGAAATGACTTGTGAAAAATGTGGAAAAGAAATACCAGAAGAAAGCTCATTCTGTAATCACTGTGGAAAGGAAGTATCTGTTAATATTTTACCGCAGAAAAAAACATCCGAAATAAAGAATAATGATCTTATTCCTAAGAAGAGATCGGCTATAGGAAGAAAGTTATTATTTCAATTGCTTCATTCCTTATTCTGTGCCTTATTATAGTTGGATGTTTTATTATAAATCCCTACGTCCGTTATTTTCAGGCCAAGTCATTAATGAGTAATGGAGAATTTGACAAAGCGATTCAAGCTTTTACCAAATTGGATAAATTCAAGGACTCTAATGAAATGATTGACGAAGTCAAGTATCTCAAAGCAAAATACCTGTTAAATAATAAAGAATACGAAACAGCAGCTCAAATGTTTATAAATTTAGTTAACTACAAAGATAGTATGAAGTTAAAAACAGAGTCAAAATATCTATTTGCAAAGCAAAACGTTTTTAATGATAACTACGCTTCAGCAATCGAAATACTTGAGCTAATCCAAGAATATAAAGACTCCTTTGAATTATTGAAGGAGGCGAATTACCGAGAAGGCATAAACCAATTCGACACGTTTCATTTTAAGGAAGCGACGAAGCTATTCACTGCCAGCGGTAACTATCTAGACTCAAAAGGGTATCTGGCTCAAGCATTTATGCTAGATCATTTCCAAGGAATTTGGAAAGAAGAATCTGGCTATGAAAATCTGACTTTTAAAAATGGAGAAGTAACCAAAGTAATGTTTCCTAATTCACAGGATAAAAGCACTTATACCTGGCCAACCACTCTCGTCGGCAATGAATTGCATGCTGACAACGGCACAATATATTATCTCAAGAATGATAATCTTATTGCGAAAGACGAGAGCCTTGGCACGAACTCTTTTTTCAAGGTTGGAAATTACGAGGATATCCCACCAGAGAAGCTCACTCCCCAAATTGGTATGACTGAACAGGAAGTTATAGACTCTAAGTGGGGACTTCCAAAACACGTAAACAAAACTACTACTGCATATGGTGTAAATGAACAATGGGTCTATGATCGATATAAGTACATCTATTTCGAAAATGGATTCGTAACAGCAATTCAAGATTAAGCCTCGTGTGTAGCCTTCGGTTTTTCTTGAAGGCTCCTTGTTTTTCTCCTCTAGTTAAAAATAACATATTGAAACTCAAACCTTTTAATATTTCATTGCTCCAAAATCCATTGTTCTAAGAAGGCTCTCGTTTCACGAGCTGGAAAATACCATTTTTTCCCTATTTTACGTTTGATAAATCTCGGATCGTAAAAAAAGGTATCGAGTATTGCATTCCAACTCATACAAGTTCTCTTCTTTAACTCTTCGTATCCCAAAATACATATTTAGCATCAACTACTTCCACCAAGTCCGAATTTTTCTTCTATCTAAGTTCTTTCGCTTTCTTTTCATCTATACTAATCTCAATCAATATTCTCATCCCTCTTTTTGTAGATTGCAAAGCTAATTAATGAAAGCATAAAAATTCCTCGGATATGCACCGAGGAATAGTTTTTAACAAAGATTATCTTTCACAAGCTACTCCATCACCATCACGCTCCAGCTTCCTACTGTAACCTGGTTCACCTTCATAAATTGGATCGGCACCAGCAGCACGAACCGCAGAGCAGTTTTTATAGTATACATTGCTTGATGATTCTCTTGGTTCAGAATAAGTTTGGACGACTTCCTTTTTAGGAGTAACTACTTTAGGCTTAGATTCTTTTACACTTGAATCATTACTTTTAGATTCAGTCTTTGCAGTTGCCTTTTGAGCTGCCTTCTGATTGAATCCATCTTCTTGTGCATAGTTTTCAATACTCCAGATACCTGTTGCATTTTTTTGAGCGGTCGTTTGAATCTTCTTAAATTGATCGACGTATTTAACGTTTGGTGGTTTTATGTAGGCCACCCGAGCATACCCTTTCTCAATTAACATTTCATTTAACATTTTATCTCCAACCCATACATAACCAAGTAGACGACCATACTTATCTCGTTCTGAAACATCAAGCTCTAGGAAAGATTACCCTGCTTTAATTGCTTCAGCGTAAAAGCCGAAGCTTCTTTTGCGAACGGTTGGACTGGTGTACCCTGTTTTACGCTTTCTGGCGTATCTACTAGGAGTAGTCGAATCTTTTCCTCTTTCCCTTGAACTGATGCTTTAAATGTATCTCCATCCGTTCCCGCTATTAAAGTTATAGGAATACGTTTTGGTTGTTCAGAATCCGCCTTTTCGTTAGATGCTGAGGTAGAAACAATGTTTGAAGTTTGCTCAGATTTAGTTGTAGTAGGTACCACAGAAGTTTGTTCTACTTTAGCTGGAACAGCTGGTGCTTTATTCACTAATTCCTGCTGCTTAACATTCGTTAGATTCCCGATGAACGCTAAAAAGAAAATCCCGGCAAGTGAAAATAAAACTATGGCTAGTTTACTCTTTGATTTTCTCTCTTAGCATTCTGATATTTTTTATACCCCCAGTAACCAAGCCCTCCCGCGATAATCAGCAATCCTAAATATTTAATAATCGCAACAACTACAATTAATGCAAAGATAATTCCTATGATCTTTCCCTTTCCATTACTTCTCATGATATCCCTCTAGGTATTTAGTTCTAGGATAAATATACCATGAATATTTTCCAATATATATACTTTTATTACAAAAATCGCACGATTATTTTGCTATTCTCTAGATTTACCCGCTAGAAACTTGCTGAAATGATATCCTCCAACTTGATCCAACTAAAATCATCCTCGCCACGAAACAGTTTTACTTCCCTGCGAGCAGTATTTATAGAAGTGATTACACCTGTGAGTTCTTCGTCATCGAACGGGCTAAAAACCACCAGTGTTATAGGTTGACGTGTGTTGTAGGACTCTATAGGCGCTTGCTCGATCAACCGGACTTCCTGATCATCAAGTTCCGGCTTGCCTCTCCGCTGACGGTCTTTCATGAGTTTTAAGTATGCTTCCTTGTGTTCTGGTATGATAATCCGGCTGCTTTCCCATAACCCGTTACCTTCTAATTTTTTCGACATGTATGTAGCCTCCTGATGTTTTATGTAGAAATTATATTCCGAACATACGTTCTAGACAAGACCTTTCGCGTTCTGAATCCAAAACTTTTGTACTAGAAAATTATTCCTAGGTCATATATACTAATTTTACTATAATATTACCAATAGATAGGGGTTATGTAATGACTGCAATTGCTTTGCTGGCTTTTTTTGTGTTTTTTGTTTTGTGGGCTATAGCTTTAATAAGAAAGAACGGCAAGGCTAAAAAAATGTTTCTCTTTGGTTTAGCTGCTCTCTTAGTATTTATTATTGGAATATCAGTCGCTGACACTCTGAAACCAATCGAAACTAATTCAAAATCAGTAGCTACTACGCCTGTTAAAGAGAAGGTAGTTACTACTGAATCAGTACAAAAGGACCAGACTGACGCTAAAAAACCATTGATTGACACATCGCTTCCTTTTGATAAGTTTTCATCTGCACTCTTTGCATTGCCAGTATCAAAGCAAGGGGAAACATTCGACAGTGTAAGAAATCAAGTTGTTTCATGGTCAGGTGTTGTTATTGAAGCTGGATCTAGCAGCCTCTATGTCTATGGTAAACCAGCAGATTACAACGGTGAACTATGGTCAGATATTAGCGCTGAAAAGAAAAAACTCGGGGATGTTATTGTTGTAAAAGTTTCAGATCGTTCAGAATTGAATGGTCTTAATCCGGGGGATATAGTTACCTTTAAGGGTGAACTTGGTTCCCGTGGTGCTAAGGGAGAAGCCAATTGGAAACTATACAACGGAAAAATAGAGGGTCGGACAGTAGCAGAATCGCCAAACCTCGGAACCATTACCAAAGCTAAATATAACAAGATTAAAAATGGAATGACTTATGAGGAAGTTGCGAAAATTATCGGTGGTCCCGGTGAGGCTCTTTCAGAGGTTGGTGAAAAAGGAGACGAATTTTATACTGTAATGTATTCGTATAAAGGTGAAGTCGGACCTGGTGCAAATGCCGTTTTCACATTCCAAGGCAACAAACTACAAGCAAAAGCACAATTTGGTCTTGAATAAAACAGCCCCGGAGCAATCTGGTCAAGACCCCATTTTATAGACACTGAAAAAAGCCCCTAGGCTATAAGCTGCTTCCGATACTCTTTCGGAGGCAGCTTATTTAACTTTCGTTGTGGTCGACACTGGTTGTAAAATTGGATATATTCTTTTATTCTCCTTTGTGCCTCGTCCATATTTCGGATATCATAGGGGTAGAGCCCTTCCGTTTTGAGATGCGAGAAGAAGCTCTCTATCGAGGCATTATCATAACAATTGCCTCGGCGAGACATGCTGATTCGGGCGCCAACCTTTGGCAGCATGTCATGGTACGCATGGGACGTGTACTGGAATCCCTGATCGCTGTGAACGATGAGGCCAGTCACGTCTTTTTGCTGTTTCCAGGCTTGTCGAAACGTCTGTAAGACCAGTTCGTTATCATTTCTATGGCTCATCTGGTACGCGATAATTTCGTTATTGAACAAGTCTTTAATCGCAGACAGATATAGCCAGCAATCACCCACACGATATTGCGTGATATCTGTGACCCATTTTTGGTTAGGTTTGGCCGCCTTGAAATCCTGTTTTAGCAGATTTTTCGCCACACGACCTTCTGTAGAAGAAGCATAGTTACAGCGATGCTTCCGGCGAATTTGTGAGCGGATCCCCAAGACCTGCATGAGCCGGAGTACCTTTTTATGGTTCATCCAGACTCCATGATCGTGCTGCAAAAATAGTTGAATTTGGCGATAGCCGTAGACTCCGTTATACTGCTCATACACTTTCTTCACAAGAGCTTTCGCGTCCCGATCTCGATCTGCTCCTCTACGCTTTAAGAAGGCGTAATATCCACTTCTGGAGACTTTGAAAAGCATACACAGTTTGCTAATAGGATAGTCTTTCGCAGCTTTCTCAATGGTTATATATTTGTGTGCTTCATCTCCTGTATCCAGATTTCCAAACACTTTTTTAGCATGTCATTTTCCCGTCTCAGCTTCTGTACATACCTATCCTGGTCGATATACTCCTTACGCCGTCCTCGCTGGTCCATTAGTCCGAATTCACCGAGTTCCTTGTACTTCCGCATCCATTCTTTCAACCGATGTCGATCTGCAATCCCGAACTTCTCCATGAGTTTACGATATGTCCAACCTTCTTCGATATGAAGCCGTATGGCCTCTACTTTGGTTTCAAACGTATATTCTTTAAACTTCTGTCCTTTTTTCGCTGGCATAAAAAATGCACCCCCTAGAAATACATCGGATAAACCAGGGGTTTATTCCAATGTCTATTCTAAGGGGTGCACTTCAAAACTCCGGTGGGTTATTTTATGTCCGTCCTGAATTCAAACATTAGATAGGAACAGTATAGCGTGTGAAAGATAAATTTTGGTGGAGGATACCAATTGCCATGAATAAACATAGTGTGATAACATAAAAATAGAAAAAGGGAACGGCTACCACCGCTCCCCTGCACAACATACCGCTATAAGAGCGGTCGGCACTAAAGGCTTGATCTAGGAATAGACCGTTTACCTTTGCACAGGGCGGTCTATTTTCGTTTATCGAAAGAAAGTATCAGAATCACCAACGTTGCGAATTGAATCATCAACATCAGCGTGTCTTTAACTTCCATGGCATCACCTCCCTTCCGGGAGATTAGCCGACCGCCCTTTATAGCCGTTTTGTCACACAATCCAGATTATACCACAAAAAAGCTCTAGGTAGGTCTGGAGACTTTACTTTTATTTTTCCAGTAATTTATTAAATATCTCTCTATCTTTGGGTGTAAAGTCGGAAATTCGTTTCTTTTTCACGTATGTGTTGGTACTTGAATCCAATTTAATGAAGCTATTTTCACCAACCACGTATACGATATTATCTTCTATTTTATAAGACAAAACGTTATCAATCACTGAATTTGGAGCTTCAATTTGATGAGTGTATAGTATTGGAGGATCACCCGATCCTCCTCCCCTGTAAATCTGAAAAGTCCCATCTCCAAAAAACTCTAACGTATCTTTGCCATACGGGTACTTCCTTATCGTATCATCTCCAGAATTCGCTAGAAAAATTATAGTAGTAGTTATAACTAGTAGAGAGATCAAGATGTAAATCTTGTATCTGCGTTTCATCTGCAATTCACACCTCACTTCCAAGCCTTTTTTGTATCAGTTACTGTAACATAAGATGTATACTCATTGAGTGTTCCCCATGATTCCATTAAATTTGTTAGATTGGCCGCAGCCCAACCGAGTTTGTTGTCCCCAGTAAACATTTGTTTAAAATTATATTCAAAATTATATTTATCATAATATATTGTAGTAATTTCCCATTGTCCTTTTACATATGTTCCATCTATTTTGTACTTCATTTTGTGAAAAGCGTTATACAAATCTCTGTCACTTTCAATTGCAATAGACCCATCACTTGAAAAACTTTTAACTTTTTTGTCGTTAGCTTTTTGTACTGCTTTATCAATTACATACATATTATGTTCTTTGGATTTTTTAATTTGCTGCGCCTCATACGACCACTCGTTAAAGTGTAAATGTCCTGGTTTGTAATCAAGGGAATGTTGAAGTAAATTGGCTGTGATGTCCCCGTACTTCTTTCGAGCTATAGGAACAGCTACTAATGTAAATGCTTTACGATCAGGATAATGTATTACAGTATCTGTTGAATTCTTTATCTTCTCTACGCCTCGCACCCAAGTCTTTTCTAGTTCTACCATCGGATTTTCAAACAGAAAAGTACTATTCCCTGCATACACTAACATATTCTTACTATATGCGCCTTCCAGTACTTTTTGCGAGATATCAGACTGATCCTTTTCTCTTGTTTCCTTAGGTTCTAACTGAGGACTGTATTGAATTTTTCCCAATTGATCTTCTTTTTGTTTTAAAACAATTTCAAACTCAAGGATCTCTTTACTAGTATCAATCTGTTCTTGATACTTATCTACATAAGCGTGTGTAAACGTAATATCTCGGATTGTGTTTTCATTTCTAACGATTTGGATATTACATTTGCGATAGTAATCCTCACTATCTGGTTTATATTCTGTGTTTGCCCATGTATACAGCATGTTGGAATTATCCGCATTGCCTATAACTGAAGGAAGCGAATGAAGCGGAATTTTGCTTCGAATATGTAGCGAATGAGCCAAGTTTGGAGACTTAGCTGAAAGGTTTATGGGACTATTATTCTTATAAGTAAAGCCAATGATCTCACCTTTTACAAACTCGATTGGTTCACCACCGGATTTGCGATCTATTCTTAATGAAATGCTCATTGAAATAATCTCCTCTATTAATTCAATCTAGTTTTATAGGAAATATTTGTGAAAAAAATAATTTCCAAATATTAATATATACGAAAAATATTAAATAGTAAACATATTTTCAACGTGGTAAAGGACGACAATTGAGTTTCTTAACCTCGGCAAATTATATAAAGAAGCTAAAACAAAATGTAATCCAGCCTAACACGGGCCTGTTAGAAACGTTAAAAGCTCCACCGACCAATTAAGGTTAGCAGAGCTATTTATTTATTTAGAGTATTCACTTACTTCAAACGTCAGGATACGATCATAAAGCATATAATCCTTACGGCTGCTAAATGGGCCTTTATTATTGTCATGCTTATTAATCGCGTATGAAGCAGATCCAGAACCAGCCTGCTTACCTTCGTACCAGGCAATAAAGTCATTGACCTCTTTCATGCTAAGGTCGAATTCTTTTTCCAAGCCAGTTGTCATGGTGACTACTAGAATTGCACGGTCCCCAGTTGGTTGAGATGGATCGGTTGGTTCGGGAGTTGGTGTCGGCTCAGGTGTGGAACTGTCAATCTTTCCGAATATTTCTATAGTATTAACCGGAGAATTAGATAATGTACTCTGACTTCCTCCGATAACGTAAATCTGTCCGCCTAATGTTATAGCCCCTGCCCCGCTTCTGGCTTGCTTTAAACTAGCCTCAGGAGACCATTTATTCTGTCCAAAATCAAAGGATTCTACTGTACTAAGTTCATAACTACGTCCACCTGCTTCAGTTTTCCCAGCAATAGCAAAAATTTTATTGGAATAGATGACAGCCTGGGCCCCTCCACGTGCTGTTAAAAGATTGGGTTTGTTTGACCAATTATCGCTGTCGGGATCATATTCAAGAAATGTATTTAGTGAAACATTTGAACTATTATCAATATGTCTACCTGCTACAAGATAGATTTTGTCCTTATGTACAACTGCAGAGGAACCATGAATTGAATTCGGCATAGGTTTCTTTGTTGACCAGCTGTCGGAAGCTGGATCGTATACTTGGACAGTAGCAACTGAAAGTGTATTTGTTGTCATCCCACCAAACACATAAATCTTTCCCTTATATAAAACACTTGTCAACGAACCTAAAGCCTGCGGCATGGCTTTTTTAACGCTCCATGTATCTGTCTGGGTATTGTAAACTTCAACATTATTTACTGAGGAGCCTCCTGTCCAGCTAAAAGCATTACCTGTATAGCCACCGAAAACATAAATATCATTTCCATAAACAACGGAAGTTGCTGCAGCACGAGCCGTAGGCATGTTACTTCCTGAGGCCCATATATTATTTTTCGGATCATAAATTTTTACATCCTTATAAGGGTTTGATCCTGAAGAACCACCGAACATATATATCTTACCATTCAATTCCGAAACAGCACTTACCGCCTTAGGATTTTCTATAGTCGTTTTAATCGACCATTCATCGCTCACAGCTTCTGCTTTTACCTCAATAGCTGGCATATTCATGAACACTATCACTACAATTAAAATACTCCATAATGCTTTAATTTTACTTATCACTAAGATCTCCTCCTGCAATATATTGAACTATTACGAAGATAAATCATTCTTAAAAGTCTGTCTAAACAGAAACTTGCTGATCTATAAATATAATCTAAATATTTGCATATTTATTTTTTATTGGGTATGAAAAAGGGCTCTATCAGCCAACACCCTGTAGAGTCCCTCACCCTTATTTCACTATAAATTTTACCTTTGTACCATCAGCATACTTATCTAGCTGATGGCTTACCCATGATCCTGCTCCCCTGTTATCACTAGGGGTTATTATGTATCGGATATCGGCAACTGCACCGCCTTCAGCACACATTGCCATCGGCCATTCATCGCGGTCATATCCTTTTTTCGTCGGATAGCCCTTGAGCGACTCCTTCCTATTTCCCTCTGCTCCATCCCTGTCAATCGTGCATACTGCGGAATGTCCGGCTGCAATGGCATCTCTAATATGTGCCCCTGTTTCAGGGTAGCGTAAGCTTGGGAACTCCAACGTATACCCAGCTGCTGCTTGTTGGTTGATTGCTGTCGGTTCAGCATAAACGCCCTGAACGGAAAAGATAGCTGCCAGTAAGAATACGATTAATCCTTTTGCGATTTCTTTTATCATATGACACCTCCATATTATTTAAATCTTCTCTATACTAATTGGAGAGTCATGTCGAAGTATCGCATATGTTGTCGCATAATAAAAAGACTCTTACCAGTTTTCTGGCAGAGTTCATTACTTCGGAAATTAAAAACCACATTTAAACTTATTTTGAATATATAGTCATTAATGTTTAGACAACCCATATAAAAGTTGCTAAATTCGCATAATAATAAATGCTTAAAGGAGAGATTAATTTAAAGCGAGTTATTACGCCATTATTGCTACTGGGATTTTTTACTTTAATAAGTATTAGTTCCTCGGCATATGCTGCTACAAAAAACGTAGTATGGGAAAAGAGCAATTCTGTTTCAGTCACCGTAAATGAAAATGGAACCAAAGCAAATATGGGAAAAACCAAAGGAAAATGGTATTGGGAAGTAACAGTAAATGCTCAATCAAATGCCTCGACAGGTATCGGTATCGTTGGTGAAGGTAAAATATACAATGGAGCAGGTGCATCAGCTCTTCAGAATTGGATGTATTATGCTGCAAACAGAAACACTTATCCGGGTATAGTTTCTTCTGGAAAAATCTACACAATTAAGGACGTTATTGGTGTGGCGTTAAATATGAGTGATGATAAGATCAGCTGGTATAAGAATGGTGTACTCGTTTATACAAGCACCTTTAAGCCGAGCGATCTTCCAGGAGAGATTGTGACTCCTTCGATCACAGGTGGAACAACTGGTAGCTTTTCGTTTGATGCAAATTTCGGTGCAACTCCGTTCACGTATAGCCTTCCAGAAGGGTTTCTCCTCTACCAACAACCTGAAAATTCATTAACTCTTTCTGCAACAGGTAATGAAGAAAATATTCAATTGAAGTGGGATGGAATACCGGGAGTTACGACTTATAAAATTGAAAGAGCGCTAACCCCTGGAGGTCCGTATGAAGAATTAGCCTCTGATATTTCTGGTACAACTTACACTGATAATAAGGTTGAAGAAAACACTACCTATTACTACGTAGTTACAACAAATATCTCATCCACGGATCAAGTTGTATCAAATGAAGCTAGTGCTACTACTTTAAAGAAATCCACGCCTGATCCGTCTGAACCTACAGATCCAGCCGAACCATCACAACCAACTGGTGACCGCGCTATTCTGACTGTAACCATGGACAATGGAACTGATAAAGAATTCGATCTAGTAAAAAAGAACTCAGTGCATTCTTTGCTTGGTATGACGCTAAAGATGCTGGTAGAGGCCCTTCATTCTTTGCCATTGATAAACACAATAACAACAAAGGTCCATTCAGCAACCGTAAGGACTATGTAATATTCAATAAAATACTCACATTTGAAGTAAGCGAGTATTCAACTAAATAAACAACAAGAAGGACTCTATCCGGCTACGTGCCAGTGGAGTCCTTCTTTACATCTACTCTAAATTCAAACTGCTTACGGAAGAAATAAGATCCGTTAATCTGAATCGATTCAGGTGAAAACTTTTCTACAGGGCCTCTATATAATCCAAAGAGTCATTTGTGTTCTTCATTCGGTTGTTTTAGAACAAGTAAGAGTTTTTTAATCTCAATCAGTTCGCCTTCGATCCGATGAAGGTGGCTCTGCATATCGTCAATCTCTTGTTCGGCTTTGTAGTTGATCGCGAAGTCAATGATCGATTCATGCTTATCCCTTGCAGTTTGGCGGTTCTGACTCATCATAATGACCGGAGCCTGGAATGCTGCGATAAAGGACAAACACAAGTTCAACAAGATAAATGGAGGTTGATCGAAATGAAAGCGAGTAAACGGCAAGCTGTTCAAGAGTATCCAGATGGTCAGAAAGATAGCGAAATAAGTAATAAATCTCCAGCTACCGCCGAATGATGCAATCCGATCCGCAAGACGATCTGACCAGCTTGTCGTTCTTTGGTACGCTTCATCTAAATGAGAAAGAATGCTATTTTCGTAACTATCGACTAGCCGATCAATACGACGAGTATTTTCCTGATTCAATTCAATATCAAAGCCTTGAATATGAGCAGCGCTTTTATTTTGCTGCTTTTTTTGAAAAAAATTCATTTTTGACATGTCAACTGCCTCCTTGTTTTAAGGCAGTCGGGCCCAATACTACCCCGTAGGAGAGGAGTAGCAACCATACTCAATTACGGTATCTAGTTTTATCCCGACTGCCAATAGACTCACTGGTTCTGGATCCGGTTCAGACGAACTTCGACTACTCATAGAATGGTTCAACCCCTCTCCCATTATCATGTTGTGGGCTCATATTTTACTGATCACACTGGAACCATATCACTGCCAATACCTAACACATTGAAATTAAAACGCCCCTCAGCTCAACTGAAGGGCGTCGTTCTGCATGCAAGATAAAGCATGCAAATATCCGATTCCCCCAAGTCGAGCTTTAGCACTATACGACGTAAAAGAACCAAAGTTCTTTAGCCACATTAAGAAGAGCCTTAATCCGGCAATTCCTGTTATACCCATTGGCATCTTTCGATGTTTCCGGGCAGTGGCTTATGTTCGTATAGGAGCCTCACCTAACGAGGACATCAATATTTCCTTAGCAAGCATACTGCTGTCCAAATGTGCTGTCAACCCAAATATATTTACTATATTTTACATGTATTTGCGCCTGGTGACAGCGACGCTGGCACTCCCCCATATAATGCAAAAATAAAAAGTCGTTGTGCCGCAGGTGCGGCAAACAGGTGGTCTACAACTTACACCATATCATCACTCAACGGTTTTACTACATATACTCTTTCCTGGCTTAATGCAGCTGCAAAAAGTTCTATATCCGACTTTAACACTTTATATGTATGGTTCATGCTGATCACCTCGGTCATTTATTTGATGAATAATGTGGTAATTCCTCCAACGACAAAAATAGACTCGCCAGTTACCTAGCGAGCCTTAATTTTAAGTTTAATGTAATGGAGCCTGATCCCAATCCGCCTGCAAATCGACACCGAACTGTCTTATTGCTTCTTTAGTAGCAAAAAGACAGAAATCTTGTTGAGAACCGTAAAAATTCAGCTTGTATAGGGTGCCGGAGTCAACCTCTTCCCAGTTTAACTCATAAAGATCTTTCTCGAATGATGAATACGATCCATTTAACCTTTTTACGGGGAATTGCGAAGTGGCTTCAATATAATTCTTAACAGTGATATTTGTCCACCCAAAATCCAAATCATATATCTTTTTATCCGATTTGAAGTATTTAAAATTGAGCTGACACCCTTCACGTTCACCCGGGATATGATATTTGAATGTAAATTCAACACATGTCCCCTCTTCATTTTTGTCTTTAAGAATAGCCATTGTTCTCTCCTCTTTATTTAAAATTCCACATAGACTTAAACCAACGTTTTTTCACATTTACTCGATAATTAATAGTGTCCTTACCGTTATCGCTATAAATTGTGATTACATCATTCGCGCTATTATCCAAAATGGCTATTATTTTATTATTAGGGTCATAGACAACACGAGCTCCTGTTTGAATATCAACATATTTTTCAACTGCTCGCATACCGGATGCTTTGCCTTCAAGCAGATTGTCAATCATAAGAGTAGTAATTCCATCTTTAATAGCTTCTTCAATGGCATGTTTAGTTAAGTTTGTTATAACATTTCTTGTTGTGGTTTGAACAGCAACAGAACTACCTCTTTTGAAAAGTTGTTGTATTGTAAACTTAATTATATGACCAATTGATGCTGGTTGAGCTGCAAACGGAGTAATGTGATTTTGATCAAATTCAGATTGAATGCCAGACTGATTTTCCTTGTATTCTTCATACACTTTATCCAATTGTCTGTCATATTCCTCAGTAACTTCTTCAGACTGATGAGTGATTTCTTCAGCTGAAGCTGAAGTTGCAGTCAAACCAAAAATATTAAATAATAAAATAACGGATAAAATTGCGGCAAAATACTTAGCTATTCTCTTCAAGTTAGCACCTCTATGTTTTATTTTTAACAAGTATGGTTGGCCAACCAATATTTACAATAATAATACAAATTGAATTATTATACAATTATGTTATTTTTTACACTTGAAATTTTAACATATTTTTGAACTTCATTTATTGAATTTAATTGTAGAAATGCACAAAACACCCCCACTAGCTTAGCTAGTGGGGGTGTTACCAATGCTTTCGGATTGCACAACGGTGCTTCCGTATGTGTTGTTACGATTATACAATGCTTAGTGATTTCTTGTATATCATTAAATTTCCATCTAAATTCATCTTAGTAAACGGAAACAGAATAAATTCTTAATTTTTTCGGTAACTATTATGCTATTTCCAGGACGATCAGCCCATAGATATAATTTGCCAACTTTTTCAACACCTTGACCTGCTCCATATGTAGGGGGTTTTATACGCTCAATAAATCTAAACTCTCTACCATTAAAATGGTAATGATCCAATCCTTGCGCATAATTTTCTCCATATTTATTGGCGCCATGTAGGTTAGCGTATAACTCATCCTCATCAAAAAAGATGCCTTGATAACCACCATCATTTCCAAAATTCTCTGATAAGGGGTAAGACTTCATTAGATTAAAATCTTTATCAAATTGTCTAATCTCATTTAAATCATGGTAAACTACCCAGTACGTATTATTATATTCTGCTAAAGACTCTGCTGTGCCATACCCTATGTCGAACTCATCTACCTGTTTCAAATCAGGCAGGCTATACTTTACAATTCTACTTATTCGTTCCTCTGTTGATGGCCCCGAATTAAAATTATATACCGTTGCATAAAGGTAACCATCTGTTATGTAACAATCTCCAAAAGACATAAAAAGCCCTCTTTGATCTGTTTCTGTATAAGCTTTCGTTTTCTCAGTTACAAAAGCACCGTTCATTGTATAAACAGATATTGTATTGGAAAGTTTGAATTTCTCATCACGATCAGATGTAACGTAAATGTGTGTCCCGTCAGAAGCGACACCTTGCCATGCCCTAAAATTTTTTTCAATCTTTAATGCTCTCATTCCTTGGTGGAAATCACCACCCGTTAAACTAAATGTGCCTGTTGGAGAACCATATAACCCTAAGATAATCACTATGACACTTAGTATATTGAACACCATCTTATTCAACCCGCCTTTAAACTTCAATTAACAATGATAAAATCATAAAGTAATATGCAAATAATTCAATTTTTATAATAAATACATTCTTAGGTACCCTGCCAGCACACACTAGCAGGGTACTGGTTTTATCCTTTTATTCCGTGGTCATAGGCGTTTCTACAGCTTCTACCGGCGCTAAAATAAGCTCGGATTCAGGCTGCACCTGAGTAGGAACAACAACGACCACATCCGCTGTAGCCTGAGCTAAGAAATCATTAAGCTTTGCAGCCAGACCCGATACAGCTTCCTTAGCTGCGGCCTGTGTTGCCTCCTCGTTTGGCTGTGCTTCAGTAGCCAGTACCGCTTTTGTTTTGGCCTTATACTCCAGATATGCCTTCTCAATTGCTGCTTGCAACTCCGTAGGCGATACCACAATACCTTGTTCGGTCAATCGCAAGGATGCATACTGTAAAGCCTCTTGCATCTTACGAACACCGCCTACATCTTTAAACGTGGTCTGAGCAAGCGCGAAAGCTTCACCAGCTACCTTATGGATTACATCTCGTTGCGCCGCTGTCGTACGGGCATCTAACCAAGAGTTAGCCTTATTCTTAAGTGTATTAAGCCCTGCCAATACGAAGGTCACCAGTACGCCTACAACGGCTGTAACAATGGTATTAATGGCTGGTTGAATTGTTTCGATTACATTTTGCATATAAAATCCCCCTATTATTGTTTGGGCAAACCTGCGGCAGCGCCCAGATAATTAGCCAAATTGTTATAGTGTTGCATTTGTTCCTTGTCACCCGCCTGTTTCGCTTTAAACCAAGCCGGCTGAAGCCAGCGGAAAATGATTTCTTGAGCATTGGATTTAAACAGCTTCACAGCTCCGGCAAGAGGCAGATTCTTTTCGTTCAGCCCGGCCGCAGCCCTTAGGTTGTTCGCAAGGTTATGAAAATGCGTCTTGCCTTCCTGATCATCGGCCTTTTGGCTGGCAAACCATGCTGGAGATACATAGTTGTCAATTAAGGATTGAGCGATATACACGGGCAACGGCGTGAAGTCCAGCGCAGCTGGAGCTGTAGAAGCGCCTTTGAGCTCTGTCTCAACCTCATAGATCAATACCTTTAGCGTCCTTGCCAATCGTAGCTAGCGCTTGGTCTACGTCCCTCTTACGCGCTGGATCAAGCTGCTTATGGCTTGGTATGTGCGTTCGCGGGTTAATACCCCACTTGTTACAGCAGTAAGCTAGATACCATACAAAGCGTTTGTAAGCCTCTAACGTGTCGATCTTGCCACCGAAGCATAGTTCTATTCCAAGGGCAATGTCATTCGCGTCGTCACCAAAGCGCTCGTTATCTGTGGTGACGTTGTACAAGACGTGCCAAGCTTTCTCGGCTGCGTCTGATCCGGTTCCAGTTGGGATAATTTCGAGAATCTTTTTATCATCGACAAAGACCTGTGCAGACGCTGATCGGTCTTTTAGATTTTGAAAATAGGTGAAATGGTTATCCGCAGATGCCCCAGGATTACCCGTATCATGGGCAACTAAAAAGACCGGCGTACCCGACGTTAATCGAGTACCCGGTCTTACGTTATGGCGCTTGTTTATGTAGCGCCGTTCTATCGTGTATTTTTTTGTGTCGAACATTTTGATATGTTCCCCCTTATACAGCAGGCGTGACCGAGACTCAAAAATCTTGACCGCATTCCTGAGTACATCCGGCATCGGTACACCCATGCGACCTACATTCTCAATAATGGACAGCAGCTCATTTGCCAAATAGAAAAAGATCACTGCATCCTGGAAATAGTGTAAGTTGCCCAACGCCACATCAATAAAGTGGGCCACTACCACTATTAAGAAAATAACTACCTTACGCGCTATGCCGTGATAACCTATCCGGCTTCGTAACTCTCCGCGAATCCATGCAGCTATCCACACAGTCAACCAGTCCGCAATTACGAACATAAAAGTAAATGTATCATGACACTCCAGCCTCCAAACAGGTAGCCAGCAACCGCCCCAAACCCCGCCGCCGCCCCTTTTATGATTTGTGTTAATCTGTCGTCCATCGTTCTCCCCCGTCTCTCTGTTCAGGAAACTTTTCCTGAGCTATCATTGTCTTTTTTCTGATCTTCTTGCGCCTGTATCTCTGCTAATGCATCTCCTATTGCTATATCCAAACCTTTAAGTATTTCTTTCCGGCGCGCTGGTTGCGAAGCAATCACAGCAGAAATGACCTCAGTCAATTCTTCAATTGGCCTTGTTAGATCCAGTTGTATATCCAATGTAGATTTTATTTTTGCCACGGGTTTCATCACCTCCCTCAGACACAAAAAAAGACACCTTTAGTTTGCAGATGCCTTTGATTGCTCCTTATTATAAATTTTCACATGCCATTCACGACCTAACTGTGTAAATCTACGGTGATATATCACTTTTCCGTTATCAAGAACTTCTTGTTTGATTTCAACATAGCCGCAATCCGCAAATCTGCTATACAACAACCATGTGTCATTCTGCCTGAATTGAATCTTTCGATTGCCTAAATCATGGTTAAGAGCAATTGCTGACTTAAATCCGAGTTCTTTGGCAATCTCTATGGCAGTATAGGTTTTGTTAACATGCATTAGGATTGCATTTGTTCTTTCCGCCTGTACTCTGGCAGCACGTTCTTCCTTGAGCTTAGTCAGCAGTTCAATTCCAAAGTCAGGATTATTGAGGATATTATCAATCACAGTATCCGTAGCATATATTCCATGCTTCCTGATCGACGGCAATATTTCATCAGCTACCTTTATCTGAAAGGCTTCTGCTACTTCATTTTTTGCTTTCATTGATAAACGATAGAAAATGTTTTCAGGAATAAATTCAGGCAGGCCAACTTTCCCGACTTCATCACCGTGCCCACTTGTGGGTACGCCAAAATCTTGCACGTACCCTCTCACTCGCTCCCACCTTACAACTTCATTGCCACTGGCTGCTGAACGAACAAACCCAAGCCCACGAGAAACATTCTCTAAACTCAATTGTGCCGTCCCATTTCCATCAATAAACCCTCGTACTCCGTGAATTGTAAGTATATCCATTACGATCTCACCTTTCTTTGTACGCAAAATAAGCCCCTGAGTTATCAGAGGCTTTTATACTTATATCTTAAATTGGTTTTGTTACTATAACGCTGCGGATTTTAGAGAAGTATTGTTCGTGGAAATAGAGCATTAGACTGAATATACGTCATTAGGCTAAAAGGCAGGTTAACTCTAAAAAGACTTATAAATGAGAAATGTGACAATTATGTCATTCTGAATAGAATATTGTTATGTTGATCGATGGGAATATGTAAATGTCCCCCTTATACTGGGAATTGTTATTTTTGAAGGGGGATAGCCACTGATGATTGATGTAATCAAAGCAATAATACTTGGCATAATAGAGGGCTTAACTGAATTTTTACCGGTATCGTCTACTGGACATCTTATTTTAGCAGGCAATTTGCTTAGCTTTGATGGTGACGCTGCAATAACTTTTAAAATTGTTATACAGTTAGGTGCAGTGATGGCAGTTCTAATTCTTTATTGGAAAAGATATTTGGAGATTGGGGCTAATCTGATTAGAATGGATTTTTCCCAAAATAAAGGATTAAATGTAATTCATATGATTTTGGCTATGTTACCAGCATTAATCGTATATCTTTTCTTCAAGGACACAATAAAAAGCCAATTATTCGGCCCAACTCCCGTCTTGATCGGTTTAGTTGCCGGTGGCTTGTTGATGATTATCGCAGCACGGAGTAGGAGAACTAAAACCACTGATACGATTGATGGGATTAATTATAAACAGGCTTTCGGGATTGGCCTGTTCCAATGTTTGGCTTTGTGGCCGGGATTTTCGAGATCGGGTTCGACGATTTCAGGTGGCCTTTTACTTGGCACTAGCCAAAAAGCCGCCGCAGACTTTACGTTCCTTATTTCCGTACCTGTTATGTTTGGTGCAAGCTTGTTGGATTTGTACGATAGTCGCGAGTTGCTAAATTCTGACGATATCTTTCTAATGTTAATTGGCTTTACGACATCCTTTCTTGTGGCGATGATTGCAGTAGTGACGTTCATCAAACTAATTAAGCGACTCGGATTGGAATGGTTTGCCCTATACCGTTTTGTCTTAGCAGCTCTCTTCTATTTAATCGTCATACAGTAACCAGTTTATTATTAAAGAAATATCTCCACTATCATTCACACATTGTTGAGCAGGCGCATATGTCTTCTCTTTGGGTATTAGCGCTAATTTGACTATTTTTAAAATTGAGTTGTTTATCATTTTAAAGCATTATAAGATGGTTTCAGACATCGATGTACTTTAAAAAGAAAGAGAAGAAAATATGAAGGCTGAAATTGAAAAAATACCGTCTTTTAGAATTGCATACATGAGACAGATTGGTCCTTATGGAATTGAAAATTCACAACTAATGGAGAAATTTAAAGGTTGGGTTAAATCGAATAATTTATTTAATAATACGTCTATTATCCTTGGTATTGCCCAAGATAATCCTGCATTTGTGAAGCCAGAAAATTGTCGCTACGATGCATGTTTGGTTCTTTCTGATGATTACTGTATTAATACTGATGAAGTAAGTCTAAGCAACATTAGTGGAGGAAGATACGCTGTTTTTAAAATAAATCATACAGCAGAAGCTGTTCAAAAAGCTTGGACTGAAATATTCCTGGAGTTGGAAAATCAAAGGTTCAGCTTAGATGAAACCAGACCTATCTTGGAGCGATATACAGTTGAACTTATTAATAATCATTATTGCGAAATTTGCGTTCCGATTCAATAGACGTATTAAGATATAGGTTGTTTCTATTATTGAAAGCAGTCTAATACTATCCTCTTTTATAAAAGTAAAAGCCCTCTGTTTAAGAGGGCTTTTCAGGCTGTCGAGAAACCCCCTGTTTTTTTGCAGGGGGTTTAAAACTGTCTTAGTGGTCTAAAAACTAGGGTCCTCAGATCGTTTTAAATCGATTTTTGTTTTAAAAGATGCGTCTCCCCATATAAAAATAGAAGTGTCGAGAAAGTCTCGACAGCTTTTTTTATGTTCATTTTATTTAAGACGACACCGCGTTAATGTTGTATAATATAGGTAACTATTGTAGAACGGACGGTGTTGATATGCTGCGACCTCATCGAGACCAACAACAATCTTTTGAATTGGTTTCTCTGGAAGAACTGGTACCACAAGATCATCTGCTTCGTAAAGTGGATACATATATAGACTTCTCCTTTATTCATGAGAAGGTAAGCCCGCTGTATTGTGCAGACAACGGGCGTCCTGCCATTGATCCTACCGTGTTGTTTAAAATGATCTTTCTCGGTTATTTCTATGGCATTCGCTCAGAACGACAACTCGAGCGTGAAATTCAGACGAACCTGGCTTATCGCTGGTTCCTGGGGCTGGGCTTAACGGATAAGGTTCCAGACCATACGACGATTAGCTGGAATCGTCGCACTCGCTTTAAAGACACCACGATCTTTCAAGATATCTTCGATGAAATTGTGCTGCAGGCGATCTCTCACCGAATGGTGGGTGGGCGTGTTCTCGTCACCGATTCCACACACGTCAAAGCCAATGCTAACAGACACCAGTACACCAAAGAACAAGTGTTGCAGAATACCAAAGACTATATGGACGAGCTTAACGAAGCGGTGAAGGAGGACCGGAAAAGCCACGGAAAAAAGCCTTAAAATCCCGAGAGGAAGTGAACGAAGAAAAAGAAATTAAAGTGAGCAAAACAGCCCCAGACAGCGGCTATATGATCCGTGATGGCAAGCCTGAAGGCTTCTTCTATCTGGACCACCGCACAGTGGATATGAAGTACAATCTGATTACGGATGTGCATGTGACGCCGGGGAATGTACATGATTCTGTCCCCTATTTGTCCCGTTTGGATCGACAAAGAGAACGCTTTGGTTTTCAAGTAGAAGCTGTTGCGCTAGATTCAGGTTATTTAACGACGCCGATTTGCCGAGGTTTGCAAAACCGAAAGGTTTTTGCCGTGATTGCTCACCGAAGATTCCATCCCAGACAAGGGCTGTTTCCGAAATGGAAGTTTGAATACGATGCCAAACGCAATGTGTATAGATGCCCAGCCCAACAGGAACTGCCCTACCGAACGACGGACCGTAAGGGATACCGGCAGTATGCCTCTGACCCAGCTCAGTGCCAGCATTGCCCACTGCTAGACCAGTGTACCCAGTCTCGAAACCACCGCAAAGTGGTGACTCGGCATGTCTGGGAAGACAGCAAAGAGTGGGTACGGGGCAACCGGCTAAGCCCATCCGGGAAACGGCTGTACCGCAAACGAAAAGAGACGATTGAGCGAAGCTTCGCGGATGCCAAAGAGCTCCATGGGTTTCGCTATTGCCGTTTGCGCGGTCTTCCAAATGTCAGGGAACAAGCCCTTATGACGGCAGCCGTGCAGAACATGAAGAAGATGGCGATTCACCTGGATCGCCTGAAGAAACAGGGATAACCCCCCTGTTTCTCCAGAGACCAGAGCCTTATGATGTAAAGAAAAAGAAACCCACGTCTCAAAAGACGGGTTTCTCGACAATCTGAAAAGCCCTCTGTTTAAGAGGGCTTTTGTGTATACAGTATATAATTTTTGTTTGTTGCTGGATAACCACGGATTTTATTTCAGGGAAGCTATAGCCTTATTTATTTCTTCTAGTTCAGTCTTATATTTAGCTATATACCAGCTCCACATGCTTGTTCAGTGACCTTCACCTTATATGTTGCTCCATCAGCGGCCTGGGCGCTCAACGATGTCAGTCTGCTCAAAATTTCAGTATCATTCTCCACACTTAGCGCCGCCCGGATTTGTCCGAGTACATTATTAGCCGCTGCCAATGCAGTAGCTTGTGTTTGTTGTGCTGCCAAAGCAGCAGCTTTTTGTTCGTCTGTCACAGTGTCATCTCCTTGGGCCAGTTCTCGGCCTGTTCTTTTGTTTGATGCTGCTTAGATACAAAAGCATTCATACCGCCTTTGTTGCTGAAAAAATAAAAGACGCGTCCATCGCCATCAAGCGACTTCGCATCTAAAGGTAATGGTTCGTATTCAGTTTGTCGCTGCTGCTCAGCTTCAGCATGTTGTTTCACCGACAGAGATTCACGTGTTATTCCAGCACCTTCATATCCTCCATCAAATACAATGGAGTTTTCCATGATATATCCATCATCCGCGAGAACAAGACATTCTTTGTCATCGTACGTTTGCCCACGAATGTGTGAACATGCTGAGGAACCATAATAATCACTGCCACAAATGCTACACGTATGCTTCGTACTAACAAACCCTGCCGAGGTATCAAAGATAGTTCCTGAATCAATACCGGTAGCCAGTTGATCCGCTGAGATCCCATTAGCTTCTAGCCCCTTTGCCATGTAATGATCACCGTAAAGTTCCAGTTCCCCTCCCTCTTCGATAATCCGGCTGTCAAAAGTTCTGCCATACGGGAAAGATAAGGCTTCCCGCTTCTGCCACGGATGGTCAACCAGCAAGGCGACTTCCTCTTTAACTTGATCTGCCATTTTGCGTAGGAAGTTTGGGGTAATCTTCATTTTGTACTTATCAATACGCTTGGTTCCAATGATTCTCGCTTGAAACACATGAGTTTGTTCATCGGTCAATGGGACCAATGCTTTTTGATTGATCTTTGCCAGTTGTTCCGGTGTAGGTTTTGCCATAATGTTTTATTCACCTCCTTCTGGTGGAGTCTGTTCTTCATTTGAATCAAATTCTAGCTTTTTCAGAAGCAAGGGGAGCAATTCGGCTGGAATTTTGGCATTAATACCAAGTGTCCAACGTATTTCTTCAGCAGCTTCCAACGGTGTGATGTAGAAATTCTTCTCCGCTGTGATGTAGTTGTCGATCTTTGAACGTCGGTCACGTTCAATCTCATTTTCAGAGCGTAAATCAATGGGGAGATAGTCAGCTTCAACTTTTATTTGAGTCCCCTTTACTCTTGCTGACAATAAAAAAGCCCGCTGCCAGAAACGTTTGGTTACGCTCCGCGCGGACTCTACATTTTTGATATATATTTGAGTGTCAATCGAGCTATACGTTTCGGTTGACCCTTGATGCCTAGAAAGTATAGTAAGCAACGTCTTGAGTGAAGTCGCCATTTGGGTATCAATAATGTCGATCAGTTTCTTAATATCAATCATCGGCCCCGAATTACCGCCTTTGAGGTATTCCACCTTTACACTATCCCAGTGGACAAGGGCATCATCTGGATTGAGTGAGTTGAAATGGTTTAACATCTCATCCATCCGCTCTTTAAGCCATTTTTGTTGACCATCGGGGTTACTCTTTAAGTTGTTCGGCATGTTCTTCAACATGATTTCTTCCAACATGGAGATATCAAGCCTCGGATACCCCTGGTTATGAACTACTGCTTTTAGATCCTCCAACACCTGAAGATGAAAGAATACTGCTTGCAGTACCGGAAGCATAGGCGTTCGTCCATAAGGATCATCAACCATAGGATCAAACTCTTCATAGATGAACGTTGGTGTGTCGATCTTCTTATAATTACCAAACCACTCTTCGTTCGCGTTCCTTCGTGGGTTCTTCACATATTGCCACGGTGTAAGTCGATTAGTATCCGGCTCCCTACGAAACCATATTAAAGCCGGATCAACCGGAACGATATCAATTACATCGTTACATCGCTCATTTAGTACTACTTCCCCGGCACAAGCACCACGAACCATAATCATCATCCGTTGGATCGTGTCCAGTTTATTTAACGACCGTCCATGCTGATATCCTGGCGAAAGTAGCGGTGTGTTTAGCATAGATTTGAGCTCATCTAGCACCCGTTGTCCGCCCTTATCTGCGTTCCCATTCGGCTTCTTTGCTGTAAACGTTATATCCGTATCTCCCATACGTAAGTATGTGTACAAGGCATAGGATACGTCGGGATGAACGGATATCAGAAGTTCCAGTAATTCCTCTGCTGTATAGCTCTGTAACTTGGTAAGGTCAATATTGTGAGCCTGCTGATGTTTCTTGGGTAGCCAGTTAAATATGCCCCACGGGTTAGCGTTATTAGGTACTGTCGCTCTGCCAACACCCATCATCTGCCGTTTTACGGATGCCGGAAGAACAACATTCGCAAATGAATATATGGCTTTATGATACCATTTCAAGCCTTCAACACCTTTCTTTACAAACTTCTATGGATAAAGGATAACATTTGTTTAATTCGAAATTACTACTGAATTTTTCAATCGCCAAAACAGTACGATTGGAAACTACTGCTCCTTTAATAATATTTCTAAATATGAACCTAAAAAGTCAATAAACATTCCATAACCTTCTGTATTCATTCTACTTCTATGAATTAAGAATACCTTTGTTTATTGTGGTGTTATTAAGAATTATTGCAGTAAATATTTACAGTATAATTAATATTTAAAACAACATGCTAAGTATCGTTCGAATAAACTTGGAGGTGCTAATTATGCCAGTAAGAAACTACGGTGTACTAAAGGGATTTGCAAAAGAGGGACGGGAAGAAAGAGATAATAATTCACCACATTATCAAATTTTAGTAATTGGAGAAGACAATACAAAATACAGAATAGCAGTTAATGTGATGTCAAATTCAAGTGAGTCGGAAGTACTATACTTGGCTGATGAAAATTTTGACGCTTCGTCTATTACGATTTTACCCACTATGAAGAACGGCTTTACGCCTATAAATGAAAATAACAGGGAAATTGCATTAGATTATATAAGGGGGGACTTGTTTGATCCTTCCAAGATGGTGCCCCTGAAGCACAATCTTAGCGGTTCAGAAAACGATTTGAATGATTTTATTCAAAAATACATTCAAAAAGCAATAGAAGAAAAAGCCCCAATTTATATCTATGGTTCCAAATTTGGTCCCGAAAGACAAAAAGACAAGGTCTTTGGTTTTGAACCGACCAATGGCATTCATAACGTCCACATGAACCAAGGTAATGAAGACAAACCCGGAAGGCAAAAGGATTGGGCGAGGGACAATGGAACGTGGCATGATGGTGGGATTTTGATACAGTACCAAGAAAAGTGGGTTGCGATATTTCTTTCCTTTTTATCCCAATCTTGGTGTACTGATGATCGAGGTTATGCTGCCGAAGTTTGTGATCACACTCAAGCAAAACTAGCAACAACAATTACTCGTTAAAAATCCAAACAAGTTGTCACGGTTAGAAAATTTTAATTGAGACCGTACTTGTAATAAGCCAGTTTGAAAAAAGAGAACCTTTTTGAGCAGTGAGGAGATGACTTCTGTATTATCAGGAGTCATTTTCTTTATTGAACATTTGTACATACTTCTGGGTTGTGGTAAGTTACATAAGTTCCTTTAATGTCTGACAATCGTAGTAGTGGAGTTTATCTTTCAGATTAACCAATAAACTCTTCATAGATTGATTATCTAAGCTGTTTTCCTTCGGAACATAGGATTAATTGTAATCTTAAACTCTCGAATTCTGTGATGAGTGTTACTAGTCTGATCGGAATGAAAGATAGCTTAAAGATGACTTAGCTATCCAAGTTATTTTATTGCACCATCTTTGAGACGGGAAAGTATGCTCGTTTCGCTGCTGGAGGTAAGCAGTATCCATAAACAACAAATTCTCCACAGTTCTCCCGAGTTAAATTAACCTTGCAATAGAGTTGGCAAGCCCGATGTTCCTGAGTTGCTTATGACGTGTCGATTGGTTTTACTTGACGAATTGTAGCAAAAAACTTGAATTTGCGCATGATTCGCCATTCTTTTTTAGATTCATAACCAACCCTGATTACATTCTAAGCGCATCTGTACTTCCTTTTCCTCTTTGCTCCTCAATCTCTCGTTGCGTCTGTATATAACTTGCGTAACCTGAGGCAATCACTTTTTAGGCTTCGCAGATGAATGAGTGCTAACAAAAATCCGTCTGTCGAAAGATTTCCACTGGGATATGTCCAGCTTGGTAGGAGTAAAAATAATGCTTAGCCTCTAAAGGCAGGTAGGTATGTAATGTTCTTTTTTCATTACCGGGAAGGACAATCGATTACTCATCTGTTGCTCAGTATACTTTTTCAATTTTCCTCCACATTTACCTTCTCAGTTATTCTGAATGAAACAAATGACTCACAAGAGGGTCATTTGTTTTAAAGTTTTCATTTTAGGAACCGGAATTTGTTTTGCACTTGAAAAACACTAAGTTCTTCAATAAAAGACGCTTAAATATCTATGCATTTAAAAAATAGTTAGTTCCGAACAGCTTGCTTCGATTATTTCATTTAGATCATTTCAATTTCCAAATCAAATCAACCCATTCTGGATGATCAATAAATGGATTCCGATTATGTTGATATTTCATATAAATCACTTCATTCCGTCTTCTTTCAAAATCATCAACAGGATCTAATTGGTTCCATTCTAACAACGTGAAGAGCTTACCATGCTTCGGTTCTTTTGACCTTACATTTGTAATTTCATCAACGGCATCTAAATCAAGTTCACCATTGTCCCCCTCATATCTAGTATCCATATATAAAATCATTCTTGCAACATCACCTTTGATTTCATCTCTTGGTTCCCATGAATTTTCATCATAAAATGTGTCCGGCGCTTCATTATGTGTAGTACCTACTGGTTGTCCGTTCGGATCATTACGATGTCCATCATCATTATCAAAATCAAGGTTGCTTCTATCCCTGTTCACAGATACATCTGTCGGTTTTAGATGATGTAAATCAGTTCCAGGACCTACTCTCGTTCCAAATTCGCCATGAGATTTAGCCCAAACATGTTCTCGATTCCATTGATTATTTCCTGTTCCATGATCTAATTTTGATTGAGATCGTCCTGTATAAAATAATATCACATTGTTTTCATTATTAGGGTCTTGGTCCGTATCATACAACGCTTCCCAGATAGCATCATATCTTAATTTTGATTGTTTACTAATGATCTGATGTAAGGATTTCTTTAATTCCGGTCCAGATTTACCCAAAGCGTTCTTATAATAATTTGTGTCCAAAGATGTGTTTAAAACCCTAAAAGAATGTCCATTGTCCTCCTGATTAACCTCACTGTACTCCTTTTGAACTTCGGTCTTATTCGAAACATCAGAATGCTGCGTAGAGTTATTCACTCCACATCCAGGCAGTAATAAAATCAAGACCGCTAATAGGATTATTATTTTCTTTTTCACCTTATGCCACTCCCTGTAAAAGTTTGTATTCATGCATAAGCTTCTGCACCTAACAAAAAGATTATTCATCTTGCTTAGGTATTTAATTTTAATCCCTCTTGATAGCTACAAATCCAATTGAAGGGATCGTTAAATGTTTATTAATTGTTGGATTCTGTAAACCCTATTTTGAGCTATGCTGTTCTCCCACTACAACTGTTTTGCCTTTTCGCGCTCGGGACTGCGCTCCTGACCATCTACATTTATCCCCCCAAAGCAATGTATAATAAATCCAGTGCCAAAAAGGAGAACATTAAATGAGTAAATACGATCCTCTAGAAAACTATTTGAAAGGGATTACTGTAACTCTTTCATACACCGAAATCGAACAAATTCTTGGTTCTGAACTTCCTCCTACAGCATATGAACGTGATCAGTGGTGGGCAAACAACACGAACAACCATACGTCAAGCACGATCATGGCTCAATGCTGGTTGGAAGGTTAGAACGGTTGATCTAGGTAAGAGCGTTACTTTTATCAGAAGCTGATCATGATATTTTAAAAAAAGGAGGCCAACACTATGAAACATGAAGTTAAGACTGACTCATCTAACCAAAAATACATTGAAGTAGAGACAGTGAAAGGAGTAGAAAGTCTACGAATCACTTATGTTAAAAATGGATTTACAAGAAGTCCTTGTCTACAACTTAATATTCGACCACACGGTAAATCTCCTCGACCAGGTCCAGAATTTGATATGGAGTATACTCCAGAGTTTCTGTCAGCGATTACTCAATTACTTATTGAAACCAAGTAGGTACCTGCCCCTGCATTTAAACGCAGGGGTCTTTTTTATTTTGAGTTGGTTTAGTCTATTCGGGTGGGCGGCTAACAGGCTGTCAGAGCGTGTGTATGCCCGCTCTCTGCTCTCTGCTGCACTCCTTCCGGCATTCCGTCCGTATAACAGGAAGAAGGCTCAGAATAGCTCACATATTGTCTTATATGGGCAAAAGAAAAAGCACCAGTTAAGGTGCATAAATCAAATTTCTACAAACATAATGGATTGTTGCTCTTCTGAAATTTTCTCAACTTTATAAACTAACGATGTTACAACTGGTGTTGGCTCACTCGTTTTAAATTTATAAAATGTTGTTTCTCCCGTTTCCTTGTCCATTCGATGCCACATCTTTACCGTCTCAATAAAATCAGATTCCGAATCACCATTGTTTTTAAACCAAAGGTGAGATGCCCGATTAATAATCACTTTTTCATTCTCAAACTTGTGATTATCAGTTGTTTTACCTGTTTTCAGAGAAACCTCTATAGTTGTAATGTATTCCAATTCGCCACCTTCCTTGAACATTCAAAATTCGACACTCAGGAAGGTTTATCCTTTTTCACACAGTCAGACCAAAAACAAAACTGTTTAACTCCATCCCAATTTCCCCATACACAACCTTTACATTTCTTCGGCTGTTTTGGTGGTCCTTTCAACGGGAGCAAAATTCCTCTCTTCTGCTACTTCTTCAAACCATTCAAACCTTTCAAGGTAATAAAAAAGCCACCCAAATGAGTGACTTGTATCTGCCTATGTATTTAAGCACCAAAGTAACACATGCTCTTATTTAAACAAAACAGATTAATTAACGCGCGATATCTTTTATTTTTATTATTTGAGCAACTTTTGGCTATGCTGATCCAGTTTTTCTAATCCATTAACTTTTATAATATGCTTTTTAGCATCTTCAATTAACTTCAACATACTATTAGCCTTTTTCTCTACCTCATTAATCATGTCAATATTGTTAGGGTCCTGTATCCAAATAGCTAAATTCACACAATAACTTGAAAGCTGTAACACTTCGGAAATTTTAGCTTTAGAAGATTCGTGTATCCAAATTTCATTTTTATTATAAGCCTTCGTCATTTCTTCTAAATGGCTTAAAGGAGCAAAGTCTTTAGGATCTTCGTGGACAATAAATTCATTGCCATAATCAACAAACTGACTATAATATGATTGATAATCAAGTAGTGCACTATAAATGTTACTGTATGCTGATAGTCTGGCGTTCATATTTGCCATTAGTATTCGTTCACGCTCGGCCCTTCTGCTAAAGATAAAAACAGAAATTTGGTTTAATATGACCCCTACGATCACACCAATCAAACTAGACACTTTAACAACCTACTTTCTTTATTTTTTAAGATATTCATAGTAGATCTTATACACCTTTAAGATACTCTATAGAAATATAAAGTTTATTGAGAAATTAATAGGCCAGCACATTAGCCTGCCTTATCATCAAAGTGTTCATATCTCGGTCGGTCTTATTCGTTTTCCCATGATACAAATCTACCACATCAATAATCCAGTGACAGGTCATAAAACAGCCAATTCCGATTAAGTAGCAGGCAAGTAATTCAATCCAAACTTATTTTATTTGGTCTATCCCTCTCGGGAATTTTTTCCTCTTCAAAAAGTTAATTCCTGTTATGATACATGTAATGGGTAAGGATGCTCCTACACTTGTTATAACAACAGGAACTATCTTTATAGTTTCTACACCAGAAAGCACTTGTGAATACACTATGGTAGCGCTAATTGCCACATTTAATAATATAAATACAATAAATATCAAAAATATTTCAAATGTTTTTGTTTTTAGCTTTTTAAGATCTATTAGTGGAAACGGAGCAATTCCTTTGTTTCTTATTTTTCCCCTCATTCCTTTTATCGTTCCTTCTAAAACTGGGTAGGATTCGGACTCCTCTCCTCTATGTAAAATCTCTATGACTGCTCCATCCTTAGGATCTAAAAAATCAAAATCAACAAAAAATTTCCTCTTAGAATCCTCGTCTCTACTTACACAAATTTTATTAATTCCCCTTGAAAATAACACCACATTGCCAACTCAGTATCTCATTTTTTTCAAATGCAAATCTGAGTCTATCATCATTGACTATCTCTGTTCCATTAATTGTGGCATTGCCTGAATTCCAAATGATAATTTGAGTCTTTACTAAGTTTTCAATTGGCACACCATTGTATTTTATCTCAATACCAGGTGCGATTAAGTTTTCTTTACCCACTATTTTGAGCTGCCCCATTTGGTAATCAAGCCTTGCACCTATTTTTCCTCTTACATAAACAAAAATAGCTGTAAGGATTCCGACTAAAATACCAAACCAACCTTGATTCAATATACCCATAAAACCCCTCCTATATAGTTAATTCATCCTAAATATATACCAAAAAATCAAATAAAACCATAAAAAGGTCGACATCAGCCGACCTCATACGATATTTACTAAAAACTATTAACTTCAATAAATTCGCAAGTATTCCTATCACTTCTCCTTTTAAACGTCGAAACGTACTATTGCTAACTCCCATCTCGCCACTAATGATGTAGTCGAACTCTTCTTCATTGTCCAGGTAGCTGCGCTGAATGGCGCGCTGCATGCTGGGAAGCTTGCTCATTGCCAGCTCCAGTATGCGATCTTTTGTTTGAAGCTTTTTCCCTATTATCTTTTCACTGCCACACTACCTATTGAAGGAAGCATAATATGTGTATCTGGTTCCATTAGATATTCCCCAAATGTCAAAACAAAAGCGTCAGCTCGGTCTGGAGACTTGAGTCCGCATTTTTTCATTTCTTTCTTACTTTCAAGCAGCATTTTACCCTTACTGGTCATGTTCCATTTACGTGCTGTAAGTTGGGTCATAAGAACATCATCATCAGGCAATTGTAGAACACTCGCATCTCCATTTATGAAATTGCTCATATTCTGTTCTAATTGTTCCTTAATAGATGCCCACATTTCTGTAACAAGGTTTCCATAGTGCTCATCTAAAGAAGAAGAGCCTTTGTTAATTGGTATGATTTCATACGGTAGCCCTTCTTCAACTACGATTTCATTTAGTCGATCCGTTACTCCTCCGCCAACGCCGCTATCATCGACTCTTATTCTGATTCGGTTCAAATATGGATGAGCAACATGGTATCCGCCTCTCCACGAGGAAACTCACCTTCTACCCGGACTCTCCATACATCGCTGCCTTCACCATACTTACGCTTGAGCATGGCGATATTATCCTTGCTGGCTCTTTGACTATCTAGACAGGACACCTTTCGTGTTTTGTAGTCTGCTCTATCTTTATTGGCGAATCATAAAAAAAACCCGACGTTTTTATCGGGTTCCCGCACATCAATATTTTATTGAATTCACCCGACAACGTACCTAAAATGGCCTCCATGATTGGATCAGCAACACCCGAAGCTTCATCCACAATGAAAAGCATGTAGTCCTCGTGGAAGCCTTGCATGTTCTCAGGCTTGGTTGCTGTCCGAGCTGTAGCGAACCAGCGTTCCTCATAATTCTTCATGTATATTTTGGTCTTAGTCCACTTAAGGATTCGTTTCAGCACCGGACTTTTAGATTGCCATTTATTAATCTCAGCCCATAATACGTCATGTAGTTGCTGCCTTGTAGGAGCTGTACAAATTACCTTTGGATATGGGAAACACGACAAGAACCATAAAGCCGTTGCCGCTTCTAATCCTGTTTTTCCTACGCCCTGACCTGAACGTACTGAAACGCGCGGATTATTAGCTAAATCCATTAGAGTGCTTGCTTGCCAATCATCAGGATAGAACTTAAGCATCTCTTGACAAAACAATATGGGATTCTTACGATACACAGGAATACGTATCTTGAATGCTTGAAGCCTCCGTTTCGTCTCCGGTGAGTCCTTCTGCCTCATCACCTACCACCGCCTCTACCCAGTCGTCAATTAGATCGTCTTCTGTATTGCCTTCTCCAATGACCTTTGCCCTTTCAAGCTCAAGTTTCTCACGCTGCATCTTGAGTTTTTCGTCTTCAACCATTCGTTTATGCTTATCTGGCAACAAATCCATATATTTAGTCAGCACGTCCAATGCCTTGGTTTTGTCGTGTAGCTTTACACTCACTCCATCCTTACCCTGCTTGACTTCTGAAACCAGAGTTCCATCAATTTCATCGCTGTTTTTAAAAGAGACATAATTATATCTGTACTTCTTCGTTTCTCCATTCTCCGAAACAAAGACCGGTTCTCCTTCTAATCCAAGGACGTCTTCTTCCTTTTGACCGAATTCTACATGGTCCGTTATGTCTGTAAAAGCAATTTTCATGTACTCCATTAGAACGCGCTGAGCATTTAAACCAACCCCATCCATCAGGGATTCGTTGTAATTCTGAATCGCAGCCTTAATTTCAGGTTTCCTCAATAATTCCCATCCAATTGAATATGCTGTTTTCTTGCTATATCCAGCCGCCCTTGTCGCGTTGAAATCTCTGAGGTATTCCATTACAAAAATCCGCTGTTTCGGCGTTAACCCCTCTTCGTCCGGAATTTCCGACTCTGGCTTCTCCTCGATTACTGGAACGCTCTTTTTTGTTTTGGAACGCTCCATATCATTAGAGCGTTCCGGTATTTTTGTCGGAACGTTCCGTATTTCTGGAGCAGCGACTTTTAGCTCTTTAGAGAGCGCATCAACTGTAAGCGGGGTAGCATATACCTCTCTTGGCTTATCATCTCTATATGTACCAATGAGTCTGCGCCGCTCCAGTTCATCAATCAGTCTGGCTGCTCTGCTATAGCCTATCCTCATCCTTCTCTGTAATAAAGAAACCGAGGCTTGTTTAGCCTCGACTACAATTTGGACAGCTTTTAGAAAAAGCTCGTCGGGGCATGATGTTGAATCTTCATCTTCCTTTGGAGTTTCCTTTTTTTGATCAGTTTCATTCTCATCGGAACGTTCCGTATGTTTCGCTTCTCCAGCAATCAAACTCTCCCACTTATCTTTAGCCTTCCATCCTCTTACCGTACCTTCAGATACACTAAGTTGAGAGGCTATATCTGTGAGACGTATGTTGCCGGAACTTGCCTTGTACAGATAAAATGCTTCGTCCCGTTTCGGGTCTCTCTTTCGTCCCATATCTTTCTCCCCCCTTTTGATAATGTAGCTGAAGCTAAGGAAAAGTTTCCTGAACAAGTAATTAGGCACCCAATAGCACTTTCTAAAAAAGTGTCTTGGTTATCCAAAATAGAAAAATAGTAGTTTGGACAAAGCGATATATTTCACTGTTACATTCCTTCTCCTCCTGCACCTCAATAACTCATTTTGTATAATATGTATTTTTCAAGTAAGCCCAACCATTCAAGGCAAATTACTCATATGATAAAAAAACACATTTAATGGAGGGATGTTTTGTGCGACAAATATCAGACGGCTCGCGAGTGAAAGCCCCTTTTCAAGATCCCATTTATCTCGTCGACAGAGGAAGAATACGATGGATTGTTGATGCCGATGTTTATATGGGTATTTTTAGAAATTGGGATGGAATTTTAGCAGTTGATCTACAATCGTATCCCATAGGCCCCCCTCTTGTTAGAGGAACAATGCTATTCAAATATCCAGATAGTCCGAATGTATATCTGTATGATAAAGAAGATGGATATAGATGGGTGAAGCGATTTATTACAAGCTCTGATGCTTTCAATCGTTATCATTTTGGTTGGAATAAAATAAATACCATTGGCCGTACTTTTAACCCGCCTTTTGGTAGTAATATCGGAAGAGGATTATCATAATAATTTTCGAAATCCTTATCTCCAATTAGGTCACTTCTTATTTTTCCTACTCCCATAAACATTCGCCATCTAAATTAAAAAGAGCAACGAATTTACGTTGCTCTTATGTAGTGATCGAGAATTTATAACATGCGGCTACCGCTAATCCGCCCTGCCCGGAATGGGTCTTATATGGACATCCTTCTTGCTCCGAGTTTATATTACCCTCTGAGTCCTGTCTCCGATTTAGTTTTGAATGCGCCCTAACCCTCCGTCATGTGCTTGCCGTGACTACTCCAGTATACTTGCGGTGTGGTTCCCACTATAGACGGTCGCTACCCTTAAATTGGCCGCCGCCTTCTTTCGGATAATCTATTGACCTACATCAGTTCTGCTGCAAGCTGTTTGAGCACTGACAGCGTAGGAATGAGCTTACCGTCACCTTTATTGCCCTTGATATAAGCTTTGTCTTCGTGCGGGTAGTAGACAACACCCTCACCCTCAATGACTGGATATCCACTCTCATCATCCGTCAAGGATGTCTGTACATGCTTTCCATGTTGAGCTGCATGCTCTTCATCGTGTAAGTGCAAAATACCGTCAGAACTGAGAAACGCGAAACGTGGTTGTGTAGACATAATTTGTGTTCCTCCTAAAATAGTTTTAATTTGTTCCTGAATAAAGTGTAAATCCTTTCTACTCCGTACCTACTACGGATTAACATAGTTCCTACTGTCAGCAGAAACCAAAGTATTAGACTGACCTTAGAAATTGAAACAGCGACAACCAAGGACGAGAAAATAAAGTCCTAAACTGCCGCTGTTCCATTGAACTAACGTTTCCCGTTAGCTTAATAGCTTGTACTTTTACCATTATGAAAGCTTATTCATCATGCTTCATGAGATTAAGCTCATAAGTTTGTTCAATGTGACATTTACCCCAAGATTCGTTTTCTTGTTCGGAAATCTTCTGAAAACCTGCTTTGACATACATGCCAATAGCCGTTTTCTGGTCCTCTGTCGTTTCCAGAAAAATGAACTGGAAGCCTCTTTCTTTGCAGTAACTGATCGCCTCATGTAAAAGTTTTTTCCCGAGTCCCATTCCTCTGGCATCCGGATGCAGCATAAACCACCTTAACTGCGCTTTTTCATTAGAATGGCTGATGATAGCTATGCTGCCAATTATTTCGCCATTGGCTTCCGCTAGCCAGAAACGGTCCTTGTCCGGGCTGTAGGTTTGAAGCAAGTCGTAAAACGTCTTGCAGACATATCCTTCAAAAAAATGATTATAGCGGCACTCCTTTGCATAGATCCATCCGTGCATATGAATCAGCATCCCTACGTCTCCCGGTTTCAGTTCAGTCCGGATGCTTACGCTCCGCTCTGTAGGATTGTCCGATAGCTCTCTTTCAATGGTAGTCATGCTTCTGGCAATGCTTACTTGGCTTTGATACGGCAATCCGATGATCATATTGCGAATCTGATTATCGGACAAGGCATTCATTTTTGACAACGTCTCCTCCCCGAGACTCGACAAGTACAGAAAAAAAGATCTGCCATCCTTCTCGGATTGAACCCGGTAGATTAGGCCCAGCTTTTCGAACCGTTTGAGAATCCGGCTTAAATAGCCCGCGTCGATACTTAGAAGGTCGATGAGCATTCTGGCCGTGCAATGCTCCGTGTTGCCGATTTCGTAAAGAACTCGGGCTTCTGAAAGTGAAAAATTGCTGTCCAGCAGGTGCTTATCAAGCAACCCGAGCACCTTCGTGTAGAATCGGTTGAATTTGCGAATAGTCAAGATTAAGGACATTTCCGAACCCATTTGTCAGCCTCCTAAATTAACTGAACTACATTAATGCATATACTTTAATTGACTAAGTCAACTAAGTAAAAATATAATGATTTAAATTGACTTTGTCAACTATATTGGTGATAACAGTTCTAATTATCCTGCCCGTTAGCTTAATGAACATTGTCAAGACCATCACTTTATCTTTCAGTCTAGAACTTTAGACACCTACAATAAAGACCGCAAAGGCTTAAGCCCTTACGGTCTAATTTACTTCCGGCATCCGCAGTCCAATTTCACCTTCCTTGTTACGCCCCGCCCATAGTCGATGGTGACAAAATCCAATGTACGGTTTGTTTTTAGGCTATTTGCTATGTTAACAATAGCCCTACGCCGTTTATCTGCAAATGTAGTTGCTGAGATAGGTGGAATGTCCTTACGATAACCTTTTTCCAAATATTGTTGAGCTTTGAGGTATTTCATTCCATCCAAAAACAACAGCGTTGCTATCAACCCCTCGTGCTTATCACGCATATTATTTATTGCGAACTTAATGTTATTCGTAATGAATTGATAGAATTTATAATTTAGATGGCGCTGGTCTTTCAATAGAACGGCATTAGCTGTCACATCTGCTGTCAATTCTTGTCCAGAAACCCGCTTGGCAACCGATCCTTCCGCCGAAAGCAAATCAGTGCAGCTATACCGTTTTCCAACTGCTGAAGTGAATATTCATAGTTCTTTATTACATCTATTAGATCAGTATATTTGTTTAGCAACCACTTTGTTTTTCTTATATCTACTGCATCTACATCATAAAAGAAGTTTATTTGGACTATTTTCTATGTCTCGGTAGAATCATCATCAGATTGGGCGCTTAAAATTACAGACTGAGCAAGTCCCATAAACATGCATCCCTTCAAAATGTAATTTAATGTTAAATGCTTCTTCAATTTTTTATAACAGTATAGCTATCTGAGAGTGATTAAAATCTGCAATCAGCTATTTATTCTTTCAAAGTTTCGTTTCACAGTTGTTTAATGGCTCACTTGCCTCAAGTTTTAAAGATATTCCAGGTTTTTAGGATTATTAAATTGGCTCCTGTTTCGTTCATCTATAAACTGAACGTTTTTTTTATCAGCTCAACCAAATTCCGCCTCTGAACTTCTCTTATAAATTAATATCGGGGGAATATGCTGCCCATCACACATTCCCCCGATCGATACGCCGGGTGCATTAATGAGAAAACAGGGTTCTGAGACGCTACTAAACGTCTCTTATTAGACGATTTTTTACAATATGAAATTATGGTTTTTTAAACAATATGAAATTTTCTTCTACTCAATCATTTTAAAAAATAGATAAAAAAGTTGTAGGTTGTAGGGAAAGGGGCTTAGCCCCAAAAGCTTTAAGTTCTGGGGCTCTCAAAAAATCCGCGAAAAACTTCACCGATCATCAGAGTCATTCCCAACTCAACCAACTTCTCAAGAATTGTCCAGTATTGTTCCGAAGTAACGATAATCATATTGTTATGTACTCCAAGAGCAAACAAACTGACAATCAAAAAAGATATGATGCCGAACTTAATGTAGTTTCTCATTTAATACACCTCTTGTTAGATTTTTTCGACGTATCGAGCTAACGAGGCGCGCATTAGGCCATCCATTAAGAGGTGACTATCTAAGCCCACCCCGTTGTATGCCATATCTATAGTACCATATATTCCAAATAAAAATACATTTATAGCATCATTTAACCCTTGACAAAAAAATATTGAGAATAAAATAGGTAAATAGGAATAGGTCTAATTAATTTATTAAAGTTAATGTTCCCACAACTTTAAACACTCAGCTATTATCTCCATTCCAGTAGGTTATCCACATCTATTAAGCGTAGTTTATCTGTCATCTATTTCCTCCCTTAGTGGGTGCAGGTGTTACCTACACCCTATATAGGCTTAATATTTCAAATCACGATATCTTATGCCATTCGAAAATGGACAGCCTAATTCCTCATGTTCATCATCGCATTCCCGACAGCAAGCAAACTCACCTTCATACAATCTGCATGTAAGAATCTCCTTGGCTTCGCTTATCGGCTTTCCACAGTTGGCCACCTAGATTATCCGTCTTGATTAATAGCCGATATAGGCCACACATTCATATCTATCATCCTTCCAACGCTCAGTCAGGGGCGTATTGTATTACTGGGTTACTCCCTACCTTAAAATTCAAACGACTTCAATACTTCTCCAGCCCTTTTTCAGCGGTCTCTTGTGATTACACAACTTTTAGGATGGCCGTCTTCGTAGAATTCATCTGCTACGTATTTTTAGGTTTCCAGTAAAATATTAGCGACTCTCGAAGCTTATCTCTATCCACTCTCAAGGTCTATAAGTCCTGAGGGATGTGGACCACCCTCGGAACACTCGGACTATGCGACCCAGTCGTCCCAATATACATCCTTAATAACCTCAAATTCGCAAGACGTTGAATTCCTTTCATCAGGCACCAGTTATTCTCTCCTTTGGTATAGGGGAGGCATTGTGTCTCTCTCCCTTATGGAGAGTTCCCCCTCCTTCTTGTCCTCTATGGGGTTAAAACTTTTTAATGCAATGCTTCAAAATACTTTCGTGTCAATGGCTTTGTATAAACGGTCTTCGCATCTTCATATGTCAGGCGGAAATACGCGCTTTTCTCATCCCATCCGCCTCGTTTTGTAGCTAACCCTTTAGCAACAAGATCATTCCAAACCGATTGACCGTGTCACAGTAAAAAATGTTTTTGTCGGCTTCTGTTGTAAGTTAAGCCCAAAGCGTGCTTACATTCTCCAGCTGTTTCTCGCTAAGTTCCATCTTGTATCCTTCCTCTCTACCCTTCGGGGCCATTAATGACGCAATACACCGAATTAGCTTAGAGGCATATCCACCAAGCCCTCAACACTGAATATCTTCTGCATAAACTATCAAAAAGGAGATGAGATAATGACTAGATTGTTAGATGCTCGAACATCTCAAAACGCAAGTTACGGTAATACAATCTCTATTCCCTTGCCAGCCAATACACCCGTTGCCATTGCTGAGTTTGGCTTAGATGTAACGGGCGCAGGGGAAAACATGCGTGTACAATTATCCGGGATAGCTGAGCTTGCATTTCCTACCCCTCCACCATTTGACTCCGTTATTTCTTTTTCCATTGTTAGAGGCAATTTCGATTCGCTTGTTGCTTACGCCCTTTACTCTGTAAGCGTCTCCGAAGCAAACCCAAACGCTGTACAGGTCCTCACCATAAATGCTTCCGATTACAATATCCCTCTACCACCTTCAAATGAATTGGTGTATACCTTATATCTATTTTGCACAGCAGATGCTACCCGAATAGGAATAGAAAGTTTTAATGCTGTTGCCTACTCAGATTAAAATTGAACCATCCCATGGAGGGCAAAGCCCTCTTATTTTTCTTCTATCTGTCCTTGAGAGACGATACTTTCCATCTGTCGTTCTTTTTTGGTATAGTTTACTTAAAGGGGCTGATCAAATGGGATTCATGCTTATTTTTATTGCGATTATTTTTTTCTCGCTTGGTATTTTAAGTAAACGAAATCCCACTTGGGGATGGCGTGTAAACGAAGCCTGGAAGAACAAAGGTGACTCTGAACCGAGTGATGCTTACATTGATGACATGAAATTTAGAGGCTCTGTTTCGATACTCTTTGGGTTCTTCTTTTTAACATGTGGACTTTTAGTTATATTCCTGTAAATTCTACTATCTGTTTTCAATCCTCATAATACCCTTATCCAAAAGACACTTGCTGTTTAGCTGAAGCTCCTAAAATATCATTTAGCATATTTTCAAAAACAGAAATCTGTCTCTTATCCATAGTTTCCACTAATCGAACTTCCTTAATCTTAGACCGGCCTGCCGCTGTAATAAGTAGTAAAGATCATTTTTCTCCCATTGTATTTACTCATCTAACCAGTCACCCTATAAGGAAGAACAATGCAGAAACTCGACTCGTCACTCTTTTCACAGCCGACACTTATCCACACATCTCCAAAAAAATAGAGATGAATAGCATGGAGAACTATGAGTCTTTTACCGAAAGTCTACTTCAATAATATTTTTTTGTGGGGAGATTGAGGGGAGAACTAATTGGCGTCAAATGATGAATGGATTACCCACAAACAAAAAAATCCCTCAACGCTTAGAGCGCTAAGGGATTTCCCATTTTAGTAAAGAGTTAGATATTGATCGCGTTCCCATTGATGCACTTGGGTTCTGTACATATCCCATTCAATTTCCTTAAGCTCATAGAAGTAGGCTAGAGCATGGTCGCCCAGTGCGTCAGAGATAACTTCGCTCCGAATAAGCTCAGACAAAGCTTCTTTCAAGTCTGCTGGCAGACTTGGAATGCCTTCTTCAATCCGCTCTTCCTCAGACATCACGTAAATGTTACGATCAATCGGAGCTGGCAGAGCTAACTGACGTTTGATACCATCCAAACCTGCTCTCAGCATCACTGCCAAGGCCAAATAAGGATTCGCTGCTGGGTCAGGGTTACGAACTTCGACGCGTGTGCTCAGACCACGAGACGCGGGAATCCGAATCATTGGACTGCGATTGCTTGCAGACCAAGCCACATAACAAGGCGCTTCATAACCTGGTACGAGACGTTTGTAGGAATTTACCGTTGGATTCGTGATCGCTGCCATTGCACGTGCATGTTTAAGAATACCAGCCATATAGTGGCGGGCCGTCTGGCTTAATCCGAGTTCGTCCGTTTCATCATAAAATACGTTTTCATTGTCCTTAAACAACGATTGATTGCAGTGCATACCGGATCCATTTACACCAAACAAAGGTTTTGGCATAAAGGTAGCATGCAAACCATGCTGACGAGCAATCGTCTTAACAACGAGCTTGAACGTTTGAATCTGGTCGGCAGCTTTAATCGCATCTGCATATTTAAAGTCAATTTCATGCTGACCAGGTGCAACTTCATGATGAGATGCTTCAATTTCGAAGCCCATCTCTTCAAGCTTAAGTACAATTTCACGACGGCAGTTTTCACCCAGATCCATCGGAGCCAGGTCAAAATACCCGCCTTGGTCATTCAGTTCTGTAGTTGGCTCGCCTTTTTCATCCGTTTTGAACAAGAAGAATTCAGGCTCTGGTCCGACATTCATCGAAGTGTATCCCAACTCTTCTGCTTCCTTAAGTACACGTTTCAAGATGCCTCGCGGGTCACCTGCAAACGGAACTCCATCCGGCTTGTAAATATCGCAGATCAAACGAGCTACACGATCCGAGGTTACCCAAGGGAATACCACCCAAGTGTCCAAATCCGGATATAAATACATATCAGATTCTTCAATACGCACATAACCTTCTATGGAAGAACCGTCAAACATCATTTTATTATCCAATGCCTTTTCCAGTTGACTAACCGGAATTTCAACGTTCTTAATAGTGCCCAGCAAATCTGTAAATTGCAAACGAATAAAACGAACATTTTCTTCTTTCGCAATCCGAAGGATATCTTCTCTGCTATAACTCACTCTAACCTCTCCCTTTCTGTAACGACTATATACGAATCAGTTGTTCTATAAATACTTAAATGATGAGACCTGGTTTTAAAGTAAGGCGACCTTGTACCAAGAGATAGGTCAAAGCATTATCTCTTATTGAAGAACCGTGATAATTCGCCTTGGATTAGGGATACCTGTCCTGGTCTTTTGCCTGCAACAAGTTGTTGTTTAAGTAGACGGTGAAGCTGAGTATCGGACATTTCCCGGCGTTTGACTTCCGTATCTGCAGTAATAACCGTAGCTTCCTCCGATTCCTTGGTAACCGGATTCATGACTTGTTTAATTCCCGCAATGTTAACACCCTTCTCGATCAACGCCTTAATTTCAAGCAGACGCTCTACGTCATTAAAAGAAAAAAGACGTTGGTTTCCCGATGTACGGGCAGGAACTATCAAGTTATGCTGTTCATAATAACGAATCTGACGTGCTGACAAGTCCGTTAGCTTCATGACAATACCTATTGGAAATAAGGCCATATTTCTGCGAATTTCGTCGCCCATTTGTCATCAACCTTCCAGTGATCTATTATTCACCTTATTGTACATTTAGCTGATGCAAAGTGTCAATGACATGTTAGAAAAACTCACAATAATTTACGTTCTTTCATCGTTTGCAGAGCCATAAGCACTCCAAATTTAACATGAGAGTAGGTTAAGCCCCCTTGCATGTAACCAATATAAGGCTCACGAATCGGAGCATCTGCGGATAGTTCCAAACTTCCCCCTTGTATGAACGTACCTGCTGCCATGATAACTGGATGCTCATAACCCGGCATATCCCACGGCTCCGGCACCACATGGCTATCCACGGCAGCCGCACGCTGAATACCCTGTACAAAAGCAATTAGATGTTCTGGTCCGCTAAAAGAAATAGCCTGAATCAAATCCGTACGCTCTTCATGCCAGGCAGGTTTGGTCTCAAATCCCATCTCCTCAAAGACCGCAGCTGCGAATACACTCCCTTTAACCGCTTGCCCAACCAGTGTTGGAGCAAGGAATAGTCCCTGAAATATGCCTCGTGTAGTACCTAACATGGCACCTACTTCTCCACCGATTCCAGGTGCAGTTAATCGGTAGGATGCCAGTTCTACATACTTTTGTTTGCCGCAGATATATCCACCCGTTTCTGCAATGCCACCACCGGGATTTTTAATCAACGAACCTGCCATCAAATCGACACCGACCTGAGTAGGTTCCAACTTCTCGGTAAATTCACCGTAGCAATTGTCAACAAAGACAATGACGTCAGGTTTTATTTCCTTCACACGTGCTGTCATTTCTTCAATATCTGCTACACTAAACGAAGCTCTCCAATCATAACCGCGTGAACGCTGAATACCGATTACTTTTGTATTGGCATGGATAGCAGCCTCCACCGCTTCCCAGTCCACTTTACCTTCCGCTGTCAGTGCGGTTTCTCCATAAGTAACGCCAAAATCTTGCAATGATCCTGTCCCGTCGCCGGGCTTACCAATCACTTTGTGCAGGGTATCATAAGGCCTCCCGGTAATGTATAACAGTTCATCCCCTGGACGCAGCACACCAAATAAAGCAGTGGCAATTGTATGAGTACCCGAGGCAAAATGCGGACGCACCAACGCTGCCTCCGCACCGAACACATCCGCATAGACTTCTTCCAGCACCTCACGTCCCCGGTCATTGTAAGCATATCCCGTAGAACCCGCAAAATGAAAATCGCTCACTTGCTTCCGCTGGAATGCCTGAATTACCTTCCACTGATTTGAATCTACAATATGATCTATGTGCTGTATACGTTCTTGTATTTTATGTTCTGCCGTTTCCTGAATTTGCTGAATTTCTGGACTAAAAACTACCATTTACCTTCTTGACCCTCTCTCTTACGCAGCCTTAGGCTATTCATGTTATATTATTGTTCACTTTGAACGATGAGCATTATCATTTTATTGACCCAAAAGCATCATTAGATGTTAACCTTCTGTGAACTCGCTGAGTGCATGACCATACTTTTCGTACTCGCCTCTTTGAATTTCAACCTCATAAATGACATCATTTCCATCATACTCTGTCAGCAGTACATCTCCGATTCGATAAAGCACCGAGGTTAAATCCCCTCGTTCCGCAGGAATGCGGAATCTCAGCGTATCACCGCTCAAATGCTCTTGAATCAGTTCACGAATGCGCAGCAAATCGCCTTCATCAAAAGCGCTAATTTTCAAATAGCCCTCCCCAGAAGGAAGCATTTCCAGTTGCTCAGGGGTACAGGCATCTTTTTTGTTAAATAATACGATCTGAGGCTTGTCCGCAGCCCCTAGCTGTTGTAAGATCGTCTCTACAACTTTCATCTGTTCGTCTCGCATATCCGAAGACGCGTCTACGACATGCAAAATGAGATGAGCCTCATTCGCCTCCTCCAAAGTAGCCCGGAAGGAAGCAACCAAATCATGAGGGAGATTTTGGATAAAACCGACCGTATCCGTAAGAATAACTTCTTTTCCACTCGGTAGCTCCATTGTTCTGGAGGTAGGATCCAGCGTCGCAAACAGTTGATTCTCAATATATACATCGGCTGCTGTTAGTTGCTTCAATAGCGTCGATTTGCCCGCATTGGTATAGCCAACAAGTGCCACCTGAACAATGCCGCTCTTTTGTCTGCGCTCCCTGTGCAAATACCGGTGGCGGGTCACTTCCTCCAGTTGGCGTTTCAGATCACTGATTCGATCACGAATATGACGGCGGTCTGTCTCCAGCTTGCTTTCACCAGGACCACGTGTTCCGATTCCACCACCGAGACGCGAGAGATTTTTTCCATGTCCAGACAAACGTGGAAGTAAATATGACAACTGCGCCAGTTCAACCTGAATAATACCTTCCCGTGTTTTTGCACGTTGTGCAAAAATGTCCAGAATCAATTGTGTCCGGTCAATAATTTTGAGATCCAGACTTTCTTCCAGATTCCGTACTTGGGCCCCCGAGAGCTCCTGATCAAAAATAGCTGTATTCGCTCCCAATTCTTCAGCAACTGCGCGCAATTCCTCTACTTTTCCTTTGCCAATAAACCATTTTGAATCCTTAGCTTCCTTATTCTGTGTCAGGACGCTCAATACTTCAACTCCCGCTGTCTCAGCCAGTTTCACCAGCTCATCCAACGAGTATTCCGTATTGATGCCAGATCGTTTAACTTCATCCGTAATTAGACTAACCAGTACCGCCTTGTCCTGCATTTCGGTTTGTGTATCATGAGTGGAGTTCGCCATATTGTTTGCTCCTTTATTTTCATGTCAACTCTCGAACAGAGACCGACCTGATGTTCAGGCCGGCCCCCGCTCGATGTCATACCATTCGATGTGATTCAGATTCCTATTATCGCCTATCTTTTGTCCATTTTCAAATCCTCTGGACGCAGCGTCATCAATTCCTGTTTGCCAGGTTGCCCGCTCCGGTACTGATTGAGCAACCTGACAGCTTGGTGCCGAATCGCTTTTTCAATCACGTTACGAACATATCGTGCATTACTAAATGCATGAAGACTGTCATTACGCTCGTTTAGCAAATGCTCCTTCATTTTAATTATGGACTGAGGCATGAGAATATAATCCCGCTCCTTGGCCATCATCTCGGAAATTTGGATAAGCTGATCCACAGTATAATCAGGAAAATCCAACTGGATTGGAAAGCGAGAAGGAAGACCAGGATTTGTTCGTAGAAAAAAGTCCATTTCCCCCGAGTATCCAGCGAGAATCAAAATAAATTGATTTTTTTGGTCTTCCATGGACTTTACCAAGGTATCAATCGCTTCTTTTCCAAAATCCTTTTCCCCTCCGCGTGCCAAACTGTAAGCCTCATCAATGAACAACACGCCGCCAAGAGATTTCTTTACCAGATCTCGCGTTTTTTGTGCCGTATGGCCAATATACTCACCGACCAGATCAGCCCTCTCTACCTCAATCAGATGACCTTTGCTCAGTACACCCATTTTTTGCAGCATTTTAGCGATAATGCGGGCTACTGTCGTTTTGCCTGTACCTGGATTTCCTTTGAAAATCATGTGATATACGTGTGCATTGCTCAATAATCCCGCATCCGTGCGCATATGGGCGATTTGCAAAAAGGCATATACCTCAAATACCAGGTCTTTGATGTTATCCAAGCCGACGAGATGATCGAGTTCTTTCTGAATTTCCTGATAAAGACTGAGATACTGCGGTAGCGCCTGTGACTTGGTTGAAGCCACTGCTTCCGTCTCGTCCACAGTCACCGAAGCTATCGGCTCCGGGCTACGCAGCACGACATTAATTTGTCTGGAAGGTCTCTCCTCCGACCGCTTGCCCGCGGCGATTCCCCGTCCGTTCATGCATCCATCACCTCAACATTTCTTCAGGCACAGCTTACCCTATTAATGTATTCGGTCTGGCATGTCCTTATTAGCATAAAAGCAACGGGAACGTGCACAAAGCCTTTTCTTTAATTCAGGCAACCCAAGTTTGAGCGCTGATCCACCACCGTTGCAGCGTCCATTTAGCGTATGCCAATACTTCTCTTGATTGATGAATTGGCATATTCAGCACTTTGGATTCCGTCAGTGCCATCTGAGGATGATCAAATTTCAAGAATTGAGCAATCTCCATCGCCCGAGGGCCATGATAGCTATGTGTGATGATCACGGTGGAGGTCCATCCATATTCATTCATGATGCGCTGGCTATAGAGCAGATTTTCGTAAGTACTGGTCGCATGGTTTTCCAACACAATATGCTGTACAGGGACCCCCCTATCTACTAAATAGCGTTGCATGCCCTCAGCCTCCGTATACGGAAAATCTGGTTTATCCAGTCCCCCACTTACAATTAGACGCTGTACCGTCCCGTTGCGGTATAAGCGCACTGCTTCTTCCAGCCTTTCCTTCAATCCAGGACTGGGCACAGCCCCCCACATAGAAGCACCTAGTACGATTCCAATTTGCACTTGCTTGAGCGGAGTGGTAGAGGCGGCTGTATTCATGTCCCACACTCGGATACCTGCCCATACCAATCCGACCAAAATGAAAATCATCAAACAAAGTACAAGACGCTTGGATACCATAGATATCTTCTTAAGGCGACTCTGCCCGCTTTTCAACTCAGGACGTTTGGGCCTAGTGTCTTTAATCCACTGCAAAACTTTCACCGTTCTCTCTTGAAATCACCGTTGTGAAACCATTCTGCCCGGTGTTTCAGCGACATTTTAAAATAGGGGAACACGTGGGCATCTATCTGATGTAACACATCAGCCGCTGTACGGTTAGCCAATTCTGCCTCTTGCGTTGAGATATGCCCCCGTTGTAACGCCTCCTCCAATTCATCCTCATCCACTAGGAAGATTTCACCGTTTTTAAGCACCACAACATCCAAATACAAATCGTCAAACCATGGGACTCCTTGATCGGTCACACCCTGATTTCGGCAGGTATCAATGTACCATTCAACGATTTGCTCTCGGTTGTCAAACATAGCAGTCACCACATAGTGCTCACCTTTTGGATAATATTGTAGCCAGGAATATCCTTTATCGGCTATGCAAAACGTATGACCACCGTAACTTTTCCATAACGGCTCCTTGAGACTCAAAATTGTATACAGGGTCACATATCCTGTAAACGCGTCACTTTCTACATACCGGCAAGCAAACTTGCGATTGGTGATTCTGCGCCAGTTGGCCCGGTCTCCGAATTTGCGCTTCATAAATGATGTTCCTCTCCAACATTGGTAAAACCAGCTTACCATATTTAAACTGTACACTCAAAAAGAACCCCTTTACTAAAGCAAAAAAAGGTATTCTCAGACCGTGAAACGGTCCGAAAATACCTTTGATTTGAAGCAAATTCAACTTACATAAAGCAATACTTGCTAATCCCGATTGTGACGTCCACGATTGGAGTTCGAATGACCGTTAGAATTGCCTTCTTGAGTTCCATCCGTTGTGACTTCAGTCGTAGATGCATCCGTATTTTCTGGATTTACCATAGTATCTTCATCAGAAATACCTGCATCCGGTGTAGTAGTCTGACCATTTTCCTGATTTGTATCGTTTCCATTGCCGGAATTGCTATTATTGTTGCCTGTGCCTCCAGCACCATTCCCACTAGTATCTCCAGGAGATGTCGGAACCTGACCTGAGCCATTATTGTTGTTGATACCGCCAGGAGCTGTATTTCCCTGATCTGTACCGTTTTGTCCGTCTGTAGCCCCGCCATTATCCGGTAAGGTTCCATTCTCGTTTGGATCAGTCCCTTGTTGTGGATCAACCGGAGTAGTCTCTGCCGGAATTTCCACACGGATCGTATTAGAAGCCTCGGATTCTTTACCATCCGCTCCATAAGCCACTACATAATATTCATACGTGTTTCCAGCTATAGGAGACGTATCTTCACCACTCGTGCCCTTCATGGCCTCCATGATTGTTGCAAAGCCTGCATCAGAAGTCCCTTTGCGATACACACGGTATTGTACATTATCCCCCGTCGCCGCAGTCCAGGACAACGATACAATTTGGGTGTCCTGACTATAAGACCCGCTCAGCCCGCTTGGAGCGGTAGCCTGAACCGGCTCTTCTGGCTTCTGCTCAACTGGTGGTTCATATCCCTTCGGCTCGCTGAATTGCGTAACCGGGTGTCCCTTGAGAGCTTCACCCATGACTCTTCCGAAAAAGGCTGCCGACTGCCCACTGTAGTTTCTGAGCATATGTTTGCTGTCCGGCTTATCATAACCCATCCATACTGCTCCGGTATATTCTGGCGTATAACCGACAAACCAGATGTCCCGGTTACCACTGTTACCGCTAATTCCGCTTTGGGTCGTACCCGTTTTACCAGCTACAGGCCAGTCAATACGTGCTTTGCGACCTGTGCCGCTATTGACTACATTTTGCATCATTTGTGTCATTTCATAAGCCGTTTTTTCACTCATTACAGATTTAGATTCCTCTTCATGAGTATAAACTACCTGATCATCACTATTATTAATTTTTTTAATGGAATAAGCCTTTTGGAATTGTCCTTTATTGGCAAAAGCGCTGTAGGCCTGCGCCATTTCAAGGGTATTCGTTCCTTTGCTTAATCCACCCAATGCGATAGCAAGTGAGTGATCATTTTTGTCCATCGGAATGCCTACGCTCTCGGCAAATTGAACCCCTTTTTCCACACCGATTTGGTTCAGCAACCATACAGGCGGAATATTTTCAGACTTCGTAATGGCATCGAGCATGCTAATGGTTGATGAGTAACCATGCAAGTTTTTCGGACTGTATCCGTTAAAACTCTGGCGTTCGTTACTCAAAGGGGTATCCATCGTAAATTTACCGGATTCAAGAGCTGGCGCATAGGCTACAATCGGCTTGAAAGCCGATCCTGGCTGTCTGCGGCTCTGTGTCGCACGATTGAAGGTTCCCTTTTTATAATCTCGTCCGGGTGCCATTGCGGCAATTCCACCTGTTTGGTTGTTAATAATGACCATCGAGGCTTGAACAGGCTGATCGTCAGGACTTTTTTCGAACATGTCATCATCTGCCATCGCCTGATCCAGCGCATTTTGGGCCTGGGCATCCATTGTCGTATGAATCTTATAACCACCAATAATCAAATCATTGCCGCTAACTCCTGGCAGTGCATCCTCTGCCTCATCCATGACGTATTCCATAAAATTTTGATACTTTTGAACTTTTTCTGGTTGTTTGTAATTGTAATTTACAGCCTTGGCCTCTTCCATCTCTTGCTTTCCAATCATCCCTTGCTCAAACATCAGCTGGAGAACCACCGCACGTCGTGCCTTCGAGTTCTCCGGGTTACTGATCGGATTATACTTGGATGGCCCTTTCGGAATAGCTGCCAGTGTAGCAACCTGCCACAATTTTAATTTGTTTAAGTCTGACACGCCAAAATAGCCTTCCGACGCTGCCTTAATTCCAGAATACGAGCGTCCAAACCAAATCCGGTTCAGATATAGTGTAATGATGTCTTCTTTAGTCAAATTCCGCTCCAGCGCCATTGCGATGGATACCTCGGTCGCTTTACGGAAAAAGGTTTTGTCACGTGTCAAAAACAAGTTTTTGGCTAGCTGCTGAGTTAGTGTGCTGCCGCCCTCCACTGCCGAACGAGCCACGATATCCTTTACGGCCGCCCGACCGATAGACCAAATATCAACACCCTGATGCTCATAAAACCGTTTATCCTCTGTTGCCACAAAAGCTTTTTTCAGCAGATCTGGTATTTCTTCGCTTTTAACAGGATCGCTTTTTTGCACAGACAACTCACCCATGAGCACACCGTTGCGGTCATAAACCTTCGATGTCTCGTTCACTGTAATTTTGTCTTTGTTGGCTTTGTAAATTTTTTCGCCATTAACCATGACAAATAAATATCCACCAAGTGCACAGAATATGGCTAAGGCCGCTGTAATAAATAGCGTCCACCCCACTCGCTTACCTGTTATTTTCTTTTTCTTGCCCTTCGGCTTCTCTTTAGATGTGTTTCTATTGCGATTGCCGGATCTGGACAATGAATCGTTTGGCATTCCCCTGACTCCCTTTCGCGAATAATCATATGATACCTAACATAAGCCTAAAGCTTGCTGTCGGCAGCATGAAAGTAAACGGAATGAAAAGAACAACCCTGATCAGGTTGCTCCCGGTCACATTCCTATACAGTTAGACGAGACGGACGCCTGAAAAGTTTCATGAACCCGGGCGACCGTCAAGCCGTAATCAGTTATCGCTAGCGTTATCCTGTTGCTGTACAAGCGATACATTGCGTTGCGGTGTAAAAGTGGAGATGGCATGCTTGTAAATCAGCTGTTGCTTTCCATCCGAGTCGATAACAATCGTAAAATTGTCAAATGCTTTAATCGTCCCTCGCACCTGAAATCCATTGATGAGGTATACCGTTACAGGTATAGAATCCTTGCGCAATTGATTCAGAAACGTATCTTGGATATTAATGGACTTGTTCATTTTAGCCGTACCCCCAATAATCATTTGGATTGTTTTGAAGTATATTCAAGGTCTGTCCGGAACTTTCCTGCTATAATTTCGTGTATTCGGGCTGCATGAGCAGAAAAATTTCCGAAATCAGTGACATCTACCCACTGGATATCCTTCATATGGCGAAACCACGAGAGCTGTCGCTTCGCAAAATGACGCGTATCCCGTTTTAGCCAAGTCACCGCCTCTTCCAAAGACACCTCTCCCCGCAGGTAGGAGGATATCTCTTTATAGCCTAGACCTTGCATGGAGATGGCATCGCTTCGCACTCCCCGTTCCATTAAGGAGGTTACCTCAGCAACAAGCCCTTGATCGAGCATCCCGTCAATTCGGTCTTCAATACGTTTATATAGCATTTGCCTATCCATTGTCAAACCTACGATGCAGAGTTGGTAGGGAGATTCCTTTTTTTGACTGGCAAGTTGAGAGCTAAGTGTCGTTCCGCTAACATGGTAAATTTCCAGTGCCCGAACGACACGACGACGATCATTAGGATGCAGACGAAGTGCACTTTCGGGATCAACCGCCTGTAGTCGCGCATGAAGCGCGTCAGCTCCAAACTGTTCGGCATAGTCAAGCTGTTCCTGACGAAAAGCTTCGTCAGCCCCCACCTCGGAAAACTGGTATTCATAGCAGACTGATTCTACATATAAACCTGTTCCGCCTACGATAAACGGTAGCTTTCCTCTAGATTGAATATTAGGTATGAGACGACGACAGTCTTCCTGAAATTGGGCTACTGAATATGGGTATTCAGGCTCATGAATATCAATTAAATGGTGCTTGATTCCTTCCATTTCCTGTTCGGAAATTTTGGCAGTTCCAACGTCCATATGACGGTATACCTGCATGGAATCCCCGGAAATAATTTCCGCGTCAAATTGTCGAGCCATCTCGATGCTTAGTTTCGTCTTGCCAACCGCAGTCGGGCCAACAAGAACAAGTAGTTTAGGCTTAGGTGCCACTGTCAATATCAATCACTCCGTACACTGTTTTCGTTGTGCCCCGCTGCTCTACACGGAAGCCGAGGCGGGCAAATTCCCCGCTACCCCGTTTTTCTTTTAATACAATTGTTTTTCGTGCAATCCGTTTCGCATGAACAATACTTTCCTCATTCAACGCGTCTGGATTAGCCAACCCTCTCAATGGACCGATTGCGCTGGAATCGAGTAATGGATCACGGAACATAGGGTCAAAGTAAATAATATCTATACTGCGATCCGGCAAACTGCGCAAATAGTCCAAATGATGACCAAAACGAACGTCAATGTTGGAAAAGGCCTGATCTACTTCAGCGTTGCCGGAACGGTAATGCCTCATTCCATCCTTGATTAAAGCATAGACGGGGAAAGAACTCTCCACAGCCGTGACTTGTCCAGAGCTTCCCGTTCCAATTGAAAATAGAAGAGAATCCGTACCAAGTCCTGCGGTGCAATCCAGTACAGTATCACCCGGGACGAGCCGGGCAGCCGTCAACATCGGGTCAGGTTCACCCTTTAATACCCGTTTGGCGCGAATGAAGCCCATACTCGGGTGAAAAACCATCGGTGATTGTTCTGGACTAATCAGCCTCACTCCGCCCTGCACCAGAACCAATGCTTGGCGGACTCTGTGAGCCGCGATTAGCTTAGCTACCGATATGCCACGACGAGGGGCATACAACACCCCTAACTCGGCTGCAAGCATCTTCGCTCGCTCCACAACCTCAGCCGAGGGGGAATCCCCTGTCGTGACCAGTAATTCGACTTTCTTCTCCCGTAGCCTCGACCGCTCTTCTTCATGGTTTTCCCGATCCTGCAACATATATATACTCCCTTACATTACTCTTTTAAACAGCTTCTCTAAATCATATGTGGAAAAGGAAACCACAATAGGTCGCCCATGAGGGCAAGTATATGGTTGTTTGCACGCTGCCAAACGCTCTAGCAGCACGCTAGCCTGTCGGTCAGTCAGCTTCTGGTTTGCCTTAATCGAAGCCCGGCAGGAGCACATGATCGAGGCTGCTTCCCGCAGCTTTGCAAGATCAATGGCTCTTTCCTCGAGCACCCATCCGGCCATTTCCTCAATAACATCCGCTTCTTCCCCTTGGGGAAGCCAGTACGGGTAAGAGCTGACACGGAAAGTTTGACCGCCAAAATGCTCCAAATACACCCCCGCCTGCTCAAACCAGTGCAGCCTTGTTTTCAACTTTTCTGTCTCGGAAGGCGTAAAATCCAGTGTAATTGGCAGTAGCAACTCCTGCGATACTGACTCGGGATTACCGAATTTTTCATAATAAAATTCATAATTGACTCGTTCATGTGCGGCATGTTGATCAATTAAATACAAGCCCTGGTCGTTCTGTGCAATCAGATATGTCCCGTGGTGCTGACCGATTAAATTCAGTTCAGGAAAAGTGGGCAACTCTGGAACTTCTCCCGACACCGCTGCCAATTGCTCTGCATTCAGACGTTGCTGGCGAGGCTTCTGATCCGCGAAATGACGGGAATCCGTAGCGTGTCCTTCAATCGGCGGCACAGAAGATGGGTAAGCTGCAGAAGCAGCCGTTTCCTTTATCCCTCCACTGTATAAAGAAGATGTGCCTATTGCAGCATTATCTCCTTCGGGCGACTGTACAGTCGCTCCATCAGGGAGCGGCACGTCCCCTCTAACTTCACTCCCGTTGTTTTCTTCCACAAAATCTGCATCCAGTTCATCATCACTAATACTTTTACCTGAAAGGTTGTTTGCCCGTCCAATAGCTGAGAGGCTATCCCTGCTCGGACGTTGCTCACGCTCCTGGCTACCTCTGTTATTCTCTTCGTTTCTGTTCAAGTAATTGGATTGGCCCGGTACCTGGTTCTCCGGCGAGGTCACGGAAAGTGGCAGTGCTCCCCCCCGGTCTTTGTCGGAAGGAGCATCCCCTTCCGTAGCATTTCCCTTTGAGAAGTGAAACTGCTCCTGCACAAACGAGCCACTGTCCTTGCCACCGATCTCGCGCTTGACTGCCTTCGGAATCAGCACTTGCTGCCCTAAAACAGCTTTTACCGAATCCTCGACCAACTGAAACAGTTCAGCTTCTTTGCTAAACCTTACCTCCAGCTTGGCAGGATGAACGTTAACATCCACCAAAGAAGGATGCATTTCCAGTTGGATCACAGCCAGCGGAAAACGATTGATCGGCAATAAGGTATGATACGCCTTGAGCAACGCCTGATTAAGCCCGTAGCTACGCACAAAACGTCCATTCACTACCGTCGATATCGCATTCCGATTCGATCTGGTCCACTCTGGGCGGCTGATATAGCCGCTAATTCGGTAATCAAGGCTCTCTCCTTCCAGCAGCAGCATGGACTTCGCCGCAGAAGTTCCATAAATAGCGGCAATCACCTGGAGCAAATCACCATTACCCAGCGTTTGCAACAATGTATTGCCATTATGCCGCAATGTGAAGGCAACCTCAGGGTGCGAAAGCGCCATTCGGTACAATACATCCGAAATGTGTCCCAGCTCGGTCTGGATTGTTTTCATATATTTCAGCCGTGCAGGTGTATTATAGAACAGCTCCCGTACGGTAAAATCCGTCCCTTGCCTACTAGCGGCATCCTCGTGAAGCACCAGCTTGCCGCCCTCAATCACCAATTTACGGGCACGCCCGTCATCTCCGGCTGCTGTAAGCAGCTCTACTTTCGATACAGCCGCTATACTTGGCAACGCCTCTCCCCGAAAGCCGAGACTTGTGATCTGAAACAGGTCGCGACCATGTCCAATTTTGCTTGTCGCGTGCCGATAGAATGCCGTCTCCACATCCTCAGGCTCAATGCCACTTCCATTATCCGTCACCCGGATACTTTGCAGACCGCCCTCTTCTACCCATACGTCCACCCGCGTACCGCCTGCATCAATCGCATTTTCCACCAGCTCCTTCACGACGGAGGCTGGACGTTCCACGACCTCACCGGCAGCAATCTGGTTCGCAATATGTTCATCCAGTACCCGAATTTTAGACATCCTTTTAACCTCCTCCTGACTTCAAAGTGTGATGAAAAATAAGAATAATGTCACCTATTTTAACTACAGGCCATTGGCCTTGTTTTTAAGATCATTTAATAGCTGCATTGCCTGTAAAGGAGTCATATTCATGACATCAGCATTTTTCACCTTGCGCAAAATTTGGCGCACAATCGGATTAGCCTCTACTGTCTCTGCATGGGGCTTGGAGGCGGCAAGCTCCTGCTCTCCGAAAATGGACAGCTGTACCACTTCGGTTGCTCCTTGCTCCAACCTGCTGGAATCCTCCACAGTCTGTAGAGTATCTTCTTTTACCAGGGTGGCCTGCTGTGATAAAGACTGAGTTGATGATGCAGTTTCTCCGCTTTCTCGCAATGTCTGGCCTGAATTATATTCGGTCAAAGAAGAAATATCTTCCGTCTCTGAAACTGTACGAAGATCAGTCCCTTTCTTCCCTCCTACTACTATCTCGGTACCTGCCGTTACTTGAGCTGCTGCCTGTTCAAAACCATTCAGCAGTCCATTCGCTCGCTCAATAATGTTATTGGGCAAGCCTGCAAGCCGAGCACAATAAATGCCATAGCTACTGCTAGCCGCTCCCGGTATGAGCTTGCGTAGGAAATTCACCTTGTCGCCGCTTTCCTGCACGGCCATAGAGTAATTTCGCAGCGAAGACAGGCCTTGCTCCAAATGCGCCAGCTCATGGAAATGCGTGGATACCAGCGCCTTACAGCCGATCGTGTCATGGACAAATTCGATGACTGCCTGTGCAATTGCCATCCCTTCACTAGTGGACGTACCTCGTCCCAGTTCATCAATAATGATCAAGCTTCGCGGAGTTGCCTTGTCCGTCATTACTTGGATATCTGCCATTTCGACCATAAACGTACTCTGCCCACCGATGAGATCATCCGCCGCGCCGATCCGTGTAAAAATGCGATCCAGCATCGGCACCTTGGCACGTGCAGCTGGGACAAAGCAGCCAATTTGAGCCATAATTGCAATAAGCGCAACCTGACGCATATACGTACTTTTCCCAGCCATGTTCGGCCCGGTGATAAGTAGAATATGCGCATCGCCTTCCTCCAACACCGTGCTGTTGGCGATAAAACCGCCATCTTTCATTACGGCTTCCACCACGGGATGGCGCCCCTGCTCCACTACGAAATCATATCCTGTAGTCAGCTCAGGTTTCACGAATCCCCGTTCCGCACTAACCGATGCCAGCGACTGATACACGTCAATTTCAGCCACTTGCTCTGCCAGCTTTTGCAAACGGGGAATTTCAGCGTTCAATTTACTACGAAGCTCGGAGAAAAGCGTGTACTCCAGATCAACCATTTTATCCTCGGCTTCCAGAATTAGAGATTCCTTTTCCTTCAATTCCGGTGTGATATACCGTTCCGCATTCGCCAACGTCTGTTTGCGTTCATATCGTCCTTCTGGTAATGAAGCCAAATTGGATTTGGTCACCTCGATATAATAACCAAATACTTTGTTGTATCCAATTTTAAGTGACCGAATGCCGGTTGCTGCACGTTCCTTGGCCTCTAGCTCAGCGATCCAACGTTTACCGTTCACACTCGCCTCGCGCAGTTCGTCCAGACGCTGATGGTAGCCTTCCTTAATAAGACCTCCATCCCTTACGGAAATTGGCGGTTCATCCGCCACCGCTTCCTCAATCAACGCACACAGATCTGTACAGCCATCCAGCGTTTGTGCAATCTGTCTCAGCGTCTTCGAAGGAGATTCAGCACACAGCTCGCTTAAAGAAGGAATTTGGGCCAGCGACAGCTTGAGGGCGATCAGATCACGTGCATTAGCACTACCAAAGGCGATCCGCCCAACTAGACGCTCCAGATCGTAAATCTCTTTAAGCTGAGCACGTACATCCTCTCGGAAAATAAACTGGTGGTATAGCTTGTCCACCGCCTCCAAGCGTTCCTCAATAAGACTGCTGCTCAACAGTGGCTTGTCAATCCAACGACGCAACAGACGCGCTCCCATGGAAGTCTCTGTGCGGTCCAACAGCCACAGCAGCGAGCCTTTCTTGGAGCGTTCCCGTACCGTCTCCACCAGTTCCAGATTCCTGCGGGTAAATGGATCCAGAATCATAAAATGGTTTGGCTCATATACCGAGATTTGGGTCAATTGGCCTAACGATCTTTTTTGTGTTTCATTCAAATAGGAAATCAAGCGCGATACGCACCGTCTGCGTTCCTCCGTAAGCCTTGCCCACGTGGCTTCCCCAAATTGATCCCGAACCAAATCATCCTTGGATTTGTCCCAGGCCGTATACACAACACGCCGTCCAACGGGGGACATACGGGATGTCACAAAATCCAGCAGATGACCATCTCCCAACATTTCGGAAGGCTCATAAATGTTAATTTCATCTAGTAGCCATTCTTTCGAATCAGGCACAGAAGTCACATACAATTCACCTGTTGACAAGTCGCACGCCGCAAGCGCCAGCATTCCGTCCGTCTCTGTGACACATACCATGTAGTTGTTGGATTTGTCACCCAGCACCTTGCCTTCCATTACCGTTCCCGGGGTCACAACGCGGACAATATCCCGCCGCACCATCCCCTTCGTAGCTGAGGCTTCCTCCATTTGCTCACAGATGGCCACCTTATAACCCTTCTCAATAAGGCGTTGTATGTAATTTTCAGCTGAATGATAAGGCACGCCGCACATCGGAATTTTTTCCGTGGCGCCACCCTCACGACCCGTAAGTGTAATTTCCAGCTCCTTGGATGCAAGAATTGCATCATCGAAAAACATCTCGTAAAAATCTCCCAGACGGAAAAACAAAAATGCATCTTTAGCCTGCTCTTTTATGGATAAATACTGCTCAATCATCGGTGTATATTTGGACATACCGTTCACTAACCCCCACACTTTGTTCCGTTTAAACTTATAATTATCTCTCATTATATCAAAAATGACAGTCGATAACATGAAACCGTTCCTGGTGTCGACACTTGATTTTACGTAAGCTTCCAATATGGACGCAAATCCCGTGATTCATCCCACTGTTTCCCCTTGCGGAGGCTGTCCAGCAATGGCGCTACATAAGCTTCATATTGCGAGTATATTTCCAGTGAAACCATATCCAAAATAAGAGGTTCCACATACTCCTTAAGCACAGATTGATTTCCTTCATAAAAGGCTCTGTGAGCCTCCTCCTGACCCAGCGGCCTACGTTGCAAACGCGGATATTGAGAAGCAATGAGAAACGCCATCCCAATCACACCTTTCGCCAGCTGTGGCGAAATAAGAAAACTGGGCAGTGTACGATATTCAAAGCCTCCATACGACTGACGGCGAAAATCACCCAAATTGCCATAATGCGGTCTGCGCCGGACCGCACGCTTGTCTTCCAGTAGCGCCAAAGGCAGTGCCAAATAGTTATCCAGTGCCCGGAGCAAGGCACCGTTTAGCGAAACCCCGCTAAAATGCAGATGTCCGCCCAGCGGAAAACCCGGTTGCGGCATCCCCCCCGCCTGCCAGATGAGTGTGCGGTCAGCAATGCGCCGGGCTGCGGTTGCAAAAGCTTGACGCAGATGCTTCAGCAGACGGGCCGGATCTCCACTTGGCGCAGGACGAAGCTCAGCGACTGGATACAGTGTTCGTCCCCGGCGGGTAACAGCATCGCAGCCGGCTATGCCGAGACGACCCAAATATCTTGATGCCGGAACGACCCGTCCCTCTGGCATACGAACCAGCACAAATTCAGGGTCCATTCCGATGAGTAGTCGATCTCTCCCTCGTTCCGCTGAAAGATTCTCACCCTCAATATCCCCTTCGCGCGCAGCAATTTCATATAGCGTGGCCAAATGTCTATCATTCAGCCATGGCTGTGCCGAGACTTCGCGCACCTGACAGCTGCGCTCCCCCAGCGGCGTCAGTACCACCTCACCACTGTCCAAACCCAGTGTGTACAACGCACGTACAGCCAGCCGCTCCATCCGGACATAGAGCGGTGAATGTTGATCCAGCTCAGATAGATCGTGTGCGCGGACTTTGGAAGGTCGCTCGATGGCACGTCTACGAATTTCCAGCACTCGCAGTTGATGGATTTGCACCGCGTAGCCTATCGCAAAATCTGCAAGGCTGCTATCCATCCACTGCACCGTTATGCCTGAACGTTCCAGTCTACGCTCTTTTTCATCGTTTGACATCTGTCTGAAGCGTATGAGCGCCTGTCCCGGCTGCTGCATCGTATTCCCCCCTACGGACTACGTACGGATTTCAACCCACAACAACAAAAAAGGAGGGCCTTTGCCCCCTGCGCAGAATCAGCCGGCGCAAAGAGTAAAGCGGCCCTCTTTTTGGTTACTTCTGTCAGAGCTCGTCGTCAATGAGGTCGGGGTCGAGCTCCTCATAGTCCCCCTCTTCCGCTCCAAAATCAAAGTCTTTTTCAAAATCATCGCTGCTACCATTCGGGAATACTTCTACAACAATCTTCGTTTCCGCCACCAGCTCCACCGCAAATTCCCGCTCGACCCGGATCATTACGCTGCCACCTCCAGAAGACACACTGGCCTCGACACAACTCGGCTCCTGTGTAGCTTCGGCGGATACTTCCACTGTAGACGCCCGGTGCTTCGGATCAAGATACGAGAGCGGCACATTTTCTACGTACGACACCGTTTCCTTGGCCACATCGGTCTGCGAGTTTTTATCGTATGAGTACCAAATATTGATATCATACGTCCCGACGACCTCAATGCCGTCCCCCGCCGCCACAGCTTCATACTGGTGGTTAATAATCCATGCCCCTAAAATGCTCGTTGGATTATTCGGCGGAGTTACGGTATGGGTTACGGTAGAGAATCTGCGACCTTTACCACAGATCGCTTTGGTAATAATCTCTCTACGATTTTTATGACTTAATGCCATTCTTGAACCTCCTCCATACAATCAATCATTCCATACATATGTATGCAGGTTGTGGGCGAATGTTGAGTGAATAGGCGAAAAGGAAAAAATATTATTTGTATAAGCATATGCCGCGATGGCTTGAACTCATGCACGCCAATGTGTTACATGCTGCTCAACGATCTGTAAAAATTCGCTAAGAGCCGGAGATTTCCACTTTTTCGTGTGATAAGCGACCTGAGTAGCCACCTGCTGTTCACTGTCATCCCAGGCTAAACGCGCCATTTTACCTTCTCGCAGCTCATTTTGTACCGTTACCAGCGGAAGCAGCGCAATACCCAATCCAGCCATGACACACTGCTTGATAGCTTCAATACTCCAAAATTCCAGGCTAGGGTCTGAAAAAATACCGTGTTTATTCAAATACTGCTCAAAAAGGATACGGTACGTACATCCTGCCTCCGTATGCAAAATAGTTTCATCCTTCAAGTCGGCAGGCTCTACCCGGGTATAGGTAACCAGCGAATGCTTAAGTGGAGCAACCAAGGCCATCGGCTCATGAATAAGCGTGGTGACATTCAGTTCTCTATCCTCCGTCTCAGGCTGAAGCAAAAAAGCCAAATCCAGCTCACCGGAACGGATCAAATCGCGTAATTCCCAGCATTCGCCGGGTTTAAGGACAATTTTAACCTTCGGATACCGTTCTCTGTACTCACGGATCAGACTTGGTAAACGAAAAGCGGCCAGAGACTCTGGTGCTCCTATTTTCAGCGTGCCCGCCAATTCTGTTTCTGAACGAAGCGCATCCTTAGCCATAGCATGCATTTTGGAAATTTCCTGCGCATAGGGCAGCAGACGTCGTCCGGCATCCGTCAGCATGATTTTTTTGCCAATGCGATCAAAAAGCGGCGTACCCAACTCTGTCTCTAGCGCTTGAATTTGTGCAGTGATACTCGACTGTGCATAATCCAGTATACGCGCTGCTCGCGTAAAACTGCCTGCCTCGACTACATTTAAAAAGGTAAACAAATGCCGCGATTCCATAATCCGCTCCTTCAATCGGTTTTTCCGATGCAAGCAATCGTTATATTCCGTTTTTCCGATAGATTGATTATCTGATAAGCTGGAGAAAATAACAAGAGAAAGAAGGCTTTTCTGCATGACAAATGAAAGTAAACTTCAATCCACCATTGGTCTTCCACAGGCCATTGCACTCTATATCGGAGCTGTACTGGGTTCGGGGATATTGATTGTGCCTGGTCTTGCTGCCCAAATGGCGGGGCCGGCATCGCTGCTGGCATGGGGTTTTATGACCCTGCTCATCCTGCCAATGGCACTTTCCATGGGGCTTCTATCTGCCAAATTCCCGAATGCGGGAGGGGTATCGCACTTTGTCACGTTGGCCTTTTCCCCACGTGCCGGTGCTTATATCGGGTGGTTTTTTCTCATGTCGGTTCCGATCGGAGCACCTGTTGCCGCACTCACTGGAGCCGGCTATATGACCGCAGCCATGGGCTGGGGAGAGGAAAGCCGCATAATGTTAGCCGTTGCTATGCTGGCGGTGGGCCTGATCATCAACTGGATCGGCATGAAGGTCGCGGGACGTATTCAGATCGCAGTCGTCATAGCTATCGTTGCCGTCCTTATATTCGCCATTGCCGCAGCACTTCCTCAGATGAAAACAGTCCACTTCACCCCGTTTGTTCCACATGGCTGGCTCTCTATCGGTCAAGCCGCCGCGATTCTGTTTTGGTGCTTTATCGGTTGGGAGGCCGTGTCCCATATGTCAGAGGAATTCACCAATCCCCAGCGGGCGGCCGTTAGAGGTGTGACCATTGCAGCCGTCATTGTCGGTTTGCTTTATTTCTTTACTGCGCTGGCTACTGTGGGCACACAAAGTTACCTTGCGGGGGATTCGGATGCTTCACTCGTATGGGTGATTAGTCGAGCTATCGGGCCGTGGGGCGCGATAATTGCTGGCTTGACGGGTATCTTTATTTGTACCGCTACTATTATTGCTTATGTTGGTGCCGCTTCACGTGTCGCTTATGCTTTATCCCGGCAAGGACAGGCCTTTCGCTGGATGGGCAGGTTATCGCAACGTTTCCATACCCCTATCGGAGGCATTGCTTTTCTTAGCGTGTGCTTTGTGATCATTATGGTGTTGTACGGTAGTGGCGCTGTTTCACTCACTAACCTGATTCAATTCCCGAACGCCACCTTTATTCTGACCTATCTCGGCGGTTGTGCAGCAGGAATTAAGCTTCTACGTGGTAGTTGCTGGGGCGTAGCCATTAGCTGGATATCGTTCATCTCTACGGCGATCGTTTTCCCCTTTGTCGGATGGGCTATGCTGTACCCTTGCCTGATCACCGCTGTCTTATGGACCACAGACCGAATTCGGCACAAACGGACTTTGAGTCAATCGGCTTCTACCATTACTGAACAAGAAAAGGCTACTGTCCGTCACGGATAGTAGCCTCTCAAGGCCTTTACTCTAATTTTTCACTGGAGTAGGGGCCTTGTCCTTTTTCGCAATTTTCAAATACTGATGAAGCTCATGTGTAAGCTGCAATAATGCCGAGCGAATCTCAAATTCCTCCCGGGTTGCGGGAAGCTCCATGGCTTTAAATTCTTCACGAACCTGCTCTAGCAGCTTCTCGGTCTGTCCCGTATAATGTCCAGCCAAAACGTCATTGCTAAGCTGGTCGAACAGCTCGGCCAGAAGCTTGGCCTGCGGCATATGCTGATACATTTGTGCGATCAACTGCATCATGTTTTGGATCGAATCCAGCTGTTCTTTTCGCATATAAAAATACACATTCCAGCCCTCTTGGGGACGAAGCATCTGATTTTCCAAGGAACGCCCCGCCTCAGTAACCCCTTTGGCTATCACGCTGTTCGCTTCAATAACTTCCTTGCCATCCCATATGTATGCTGGACTACGCAGCGTATTGGCCATATTTCTGAATATAACAGAAAATGTCCGATCCACCTCCTGCCGAATTTGTTGCATTGTATTATCAGAACCCGGCATATAGGCTAAATTGACAATCATCGCGGAACCCAGTCCAATCACTAGCAGAGCTAGCTGGGTCAGCAGTACCTCCATATCAATCACGCCGCCGCTGAATACGCGAAAAACTACGACCGAACCGGTGACGATCCCTTCTTTAAATCCCACCCGTACAATGACTGGAAACGCCGTTAAAATATATAATGCCAGTACCCAATCATGGAATCCGAATACCACAAACAAAACACAAGCAAAAAGAAGCCCCACGACGGATGCAAAAAATCTCGCCGAAATGGTACGGAGACTTCTCTTGCGTGTGACATCCACCCCCAAAATCGCTAAAAGCCCTGCTGAGGTGGCTCCATGAATGCCAAAACCCTCCGCAATAAGTACGGCCATTAATGCGGCAATAGCCGTTTTAATCGTACGAAAGCCCATGAAAAAATTCTGTCCTCTCTAGATGAAATCTGTTTCAGCATTTTGCATAATTCGAAATTTATGCATAATGCTCATTTTCATAAATTTTAAGTGTTTTCATTTTTCATGGTACTTTATTTTCACGTTTTACACAAATGTTCAGAAATTTTATTATTACCGATGAGGACGACCAGAAAGCAGACGGTGCTCCACATACACGACCGCCTGATACATCAGTGTAGCTACGACAGCAATGATCAACAGGCTGGACATAACCAGCGTGAAATTGAACACCTGAAAACCATAGATAATCAAATAGCCTAAGCCGTTTTTAGCCACCAGAAATTCACCAACAATCACACCAACCCATGCCATACCGACATTCACTTTCAGCGTAGAGACGATTGCAGGAAAGGATGCAGGTAAAATCACCTTTTGAAACGTATCACGGCGTGATCCGCCAAACGTGCGAACCACTTTAATCAGATTCGAATCGACTTCCTGAAAGCTGTTGTATACGACTAGTGTCGTAATGATGACCGTAATGGAGAGGGTTGTCATTAGGATAGCAGTAAATCCCGCCCCAAACATGACGATAAAAATTGGACCTAGCGCCACCTTAGGCATACTGTTGAACACGACCATATAGGGATCAAGCACCCTCGACAAAAACGGTGACCACCAAATAAGTACAGCCAGCAACGTACCTAACAGTGTACCGAGTAAAAACCCCGCCATCGTCTCTCCCACGGTGACACCTACATGTCCCCATAATTCACCACTGACCGCATCCTTACCGATCTGGGTAAAAATTTTGCTCGGATAGCTGAACAGTAGTACATCAATCCACTTCAAACGGCCTGCAATTTCCCATAGCACAAACAAAAGCAGTAAAATAGCTGTCTGCACACCTGTCACTAACCATCGTTGCAAACGCCTGCTGCGTAAATACGCCTGATGTAGTCCTTGAATCCAACGTTGCTCAAGCTGATCCGCTTCGTCCTTCATACGTTAACTCACTCCTTTGCTCCCGAAGCCTCCAGTTCACCCCATATTTCATGAAAAAGCTCATTAAAACCCGGCTGCTCGCGTGCATAAAAAGGCTGAGCTTCTCGGATGCAATCCGGAATCTCGAAGGTACGTCGGATATGACCCGGATTTCGACCCATCACTATAATCCGGTCACTGACCGCAATGGCCTCGGCCAAATCATGTGTGACTAAAATAGCCGTCTTCCTCCGCTCGCGCAAGGTTTCCGCAATCAGATCTTCCAGCTGTAGCTTGGTTTGATAATCCAGCGCGGAGAACGGTTCATCCAGCAGCAGCAGTCCCGGATTGGTCGCCAGCGTCCGTACCAGCGCCACGCGCTGGCGCATTCCCCCAGACAACTGGGATGGATGCAGATGCTCCTTCCCTCCCAGACCCATGCCTTCCAGTAACAGCCGTGTCCGCTCACGCGCAGCTTCATCTACTCTGTTGCCTAGTTCCAGACCCAACAATGCGTTATCCATTATCGTCCGCCACGGGAACAGATAATCCTGCTGCAACATGTAACCGACCTCTGGACTCGGACCACTTACCGGCTGACCTTGCAACATAACTTGGCCTGTCGCTGGACGCAGTAGCCCCGCGATCATGGACAGGATCGTCGTTTTGCCGCAGCCGCTTGGACCAACCAAGCTGACAAACTCCCCTGTCTCTACGGAAAAATCAATATTCTCAACCGCCAGCGAAGCTTCACGATCCGTTACATAGACATGCGTTACTTGCTTCAGTCTCACCATCGGGATGGTCGCGTCCAAAGTTAGGCCACTCCGTTCCTCCATCATGACGAACCTCCAGCACCGACACCTGCATCCGTAGATTCAGTTGTGCTCTTTTTCACAGGCGGTTCAGTATTACCGGTAGAGCTTGACGAAATCGCTTGTTGTGCAAAGCTTGGGTTCACTAGCTTATCTAGTGCAACCGGACTTTTAAGCTCCCCTGCCGAGGTCATGACATCCTGTAAGTTCTTCCATTCCTTTTCCTCAATCATCGGGTTCAAAGCATAGGTACTCTGTTCCTTATATCGCTTGATACTACTCGTTAAAACAGCTAAATCTGTATCTTTAAAATAGGGCGTGATAGCTTCGGCAATCTGTTCAGGTGAATGCGTAGCAATCCACTGTTGTGCCCGATATACAGCATTTGTGAATTTCTGTGCAGCCTCGCTATTTGTGTTCAGGTAGCTTTGCTTAGCCATATATACCGTATACGGCAACTCGCCGCTCTCCACACCGATAGAGGCAACAACCCGCCCACGACCTTCCTTTTCAAAAATAGATGCCTGCGGTTCAAACAGCTGCACATAATCCCCTGTACCGGAGCCGAAAGCAGAGGCAACATTAGCAAAATCAATATTTTGAATCAGCTTCAGATCCTTGTGAGGATCAATGCCGTGTTTGCGAAGCGTAAATTCAAGTGACATTTGCGGCATTCCACCCTTGCGTTGCCCCAAAAAATTTTGTCCTCTCAGCTTTTCCCATTCAAAGCTATTCTGCGTTTGACGGGCAAACAAAAAGGTTCCATCCGTCTGTGTCAGTTGGGCAAAATTAATGATAGGGTCCTCTGCTCCTTGCTGATACACATAAATAGATGTTTCCGCGCCGATGAGCGCGATATCCGCCTGATTGGACAACAACGCCGTCATTGCCTTGTCACCCCCGGGAATCGTTGCCAGCTGGACATCCAGTCCCTCCTGAGCAAACATACCCTGGCTCAAGGCTACATACTGCGGCGCATAAAAGACCGTACGGGCTACCTCGCCTAATCTGATCTCAATCGTCTGCTCCCCTCCTTTGGGGGTGCACCCACTGAGCAACAGTAATCCGAGTAGTGCCGCAGCCACCACAGCTTTGAAACGAGCGCCGTTTTTCATCCTTATTCCCTCCCCACCTTTTTACATCGGTTGACTTCATATATTGTTATGCCATTGTCGATATATTGGTTAATTGCAAAAAAAAAAACCCACGTTCGCCCGGGAACGCGGGGTAGATGCTATATGATTTACAGCTTGTATATGGAGGTATATTTCTCTTCCAGATAGTCGGCGAGATAATCCGGGTTCAGATCCTCACCTGTAATGGCTACAATCAACTCGGACGGCGTCCGACTCTTGCCGTAACGGTAAATACGTTCGGTCAGCCATTGCTTGATCGGCTCAAGCTCTCCAGCAGCAATTAATTCATCCAGATTTGGCAACTCTTTGCGTAATGTCGCCAAAATTTGCGCTGCATACATATTGCCAAGTGAGTAGGAAGCAAAATAACCAAAATCACCGCCGGACCAGTGAACGTCTTGAAGTACGCCCAGTCCGTCATTCGGTGGAACAAGTCCCAAGTATTCCTTATATTTCGCATTCCACACCTCGGGGAGACGCTTCACATCCAGCTTTTCATTAAACAGCATTTTTTCAATTTCATAACGGATAATGATATGTAAATTATATGTTAGCTCATCCGCTTCAATACGAATCAGTGAATTTTCCACACGGTTGACTGCCCGGTAGAATTGCTCTGCCGTAACCTTTGCCAAACGATCAGGAAAATGCTTTTGCAAATCATCGTAATACCGATCCCAGAAAGCACGACTGCGTCCGATTTTATTCTCCCACAAGCGGGACTGGGATTCATGAATCCCCATAGAGGTTCCTCCAGACAGTAGTGATCCTGCCAGCTCTGGAGCAATATTTTGTTCGTACAGCGCATGACCTCCTTCATGCAAAGAACTGAAAATAGCACTGGTTACATCATCTTGCAGATAATGAGTTGTTATACGCACATCACCTGGATTTAATCCTGTTGCGAAAGGATGTACACTCTCATCCAAACGACCTGCGTCAAAGTCATACCCCATCTGTCCTAAAATGAATAGGCTGAACTTCTCCTGCTGCTTCACATCAAACACACCATCTAAAAAGCTCTTATCCGGCTGGTTCGATGAAGCCTGAATTTTAGACAATAGGGGTACAAGGCGCTTCTTGAGACGATCAAACACAGCATCCAGCTTTTCAACCGTCATCCCCGGCTCATATTGATCCAAAAGCGTGTCATACTCTGTATCCTTAACACCCCAGTAGCCGATAAATTCACGCTTCATGTCTACGATTTTAGACAAGTACGGTTCAAATCCGGCAAAATCGCTATGTTCCTTTGCGTCCTCCCACTTGCTCTCTGCCTGTGCTGCAAGAATGCTATAATCCCGGTATCGGTCTGCCGGAACCGAACGATTCAGTTCATAATTTTTACGGCATTCCTCCACCAATCTGCGATCATTGTCCTCCAGTTGCTTCAGCTTGTCTTCTACGGCAAAAAATTGCAGCAATTGTCCCATTTCATCCGAGATCATCAGCTTGAACATTTCAGTGGACAGCATACCCAACGTCTCCGACCGAATATCAACGCCCTTGCGCGGAGCGCCAGTCCGTAAATCCCAGTGCAGCAGACCTACTGCTTCGCCATAACTACTAATTTTGTGTGCAAGCTCCTTTAAAGCCGTCAATTGATCCAACGTCTGTTGCGCCATATTTGAGGTCACCTCTTTAACTTAAAATGGTTAAAACTTTACAATACCTATACTTGATGATACTTATATTAAAAAGTATAATCAACACACAACATGTACGACCAGCTCCTAAGACCTAAAACAAACGTTGGACTGTACATATCAAACTTTATTAGAATCTGGAGGGAACAATCGTGGATCACATCAAAGAAATTTTAGAGTACAATCGTGTTTTCGTAGAAAACAAAGAATACGAGGCCTATAGAACGGGCAAGTTCCCCAATAAAAAAATGGTCATTATCACCTGTATGGATACACGGCTAACGGAATTACTCCCAAAAGCTATGAACCTGCGCAACGGTGATGTGAAAATCATCAAAAATGCGGGTGCGATTATTTCACAGCCCTTTGGAAGCGTAATGCGCAGTGTGCTAGTCGCCCTGTATGAGCTGGGAGCAGACGAAGTCGTCGTCGTAGGCCACTATGAATGCGGTATGGCTGCATTAAATGCAGACCACATGGTCAATGAAATGCTCGATCGCGGAATTTCTCAGGAAGTGCTGAACACATTAGAAAATTCAGGCATTAAGCTAAATAAATGGTTAAAAGGATTTGACAACATTGAAGAAGGGGTAAGAACTACCGTGAAGCTTATTAAGAATCACCCGCTTCTCCCCCCTAATGCCCCCGTTCACGGCATGGTTATTCATCCAGATACAGGAGCGTTAACGCTTGTCGTTGACGGGAATGAACAGTAAACAGGATACGCTTTGTCAGAAAGTTACCAGGGTAGTTTAAGCTCGTACATACGAGCCTAAACTACCCTTTTTTATGAAAAAAAGTGCATATACGTGGAGAATGGCAGGAACCAATTTTGGCTAACCTGTGAACGACCTGTCTGAAAGTTGTCAAACCATACAGTTTCAGTGTACACTTTTCATGAAGCTGCAGAATACCTGCCGCAGTGCTGTTACAACCGTTACTATGATGGATGAAGGAGATAAGATCTATGAATTTACTATCGTATGGTCTGTTGGGGCTTCTCGCAAGAGAGGAATCCTCCGGCTATGATCTGATGTTGCGTATTCAGCCTTTTTGGCAGGCTAAGCACAGTCAGATCTATCCGCTACTGGCCCGTATGGAGAGCAAGGAACTGCTAGCCTCTCGTTGGATTCAGCAGTCTGACAAGCCTGATAAGAAAATGTATACCATTACCGACAAGGGAATCCATATGCTTCAGCAATGGTCCCAGGAAGCGTTAGCTGCTCCGGTTACACGGGATGAATTAAGTCTTCGACTGTTCTGTCTTTGGTTGACGGACAAAAGTAGTGCCAATCGTATGCTGGAAGAACGCAAACGTCATTTTATTCAGAAAATCCAGCATCTTGAGGATATTCTGAACGACATTCCCGCAGAGAATTTACATTTTGGCAGTAAGAACTTTGGTGACTATATTTTAGTACAAAAAGGACTTTTGAATGCTAAAGCAGGTCTGGAATGGTGCCAAATGGTTCTGCGTATGCTGCTTGCCGGTGATGTCAGTACGGATACTAATCCGTTTTTACTTAAGCCGCAAAGCTGAATGCTTTTACCAATCCATGCCTAGGATTTATGGGACGTTATTATTTAATTTTTAAAAATTAAAATTCTTTGAAACCCTTTTCCATGCCATTCGTATTACTGGTTAGCGGTTGTTTGACCTATAAAAAAAATTTACTAAGGGGGATATATTTACATGAAAAAAACATTTACTTTGAAAAATATGATGATGCTGATGATGGCTTTTACCCTACTCATTGCTATGATCGCACCATCTACAGCTGATGCAAGGCGAGGCGGCGGGTTTAAATCCGGGCCTAAATCATACCAATCTACACCAAGCAAGGCAAATGACAGCAGTGGCGTCAATAAGTCAGATAGCGGAACCAAGTCAGGAGCAACTGCTGGGAATACAAACAGAACTGGTGGATTCCTTGGCGGTGGCGGCGGATTCCTGAAAGGTATGATGCTGGGCGGTTTGGCAGGTATGCTCTTCGGCGGATTGTTCGGTAACATGGGCGCATTGGGTAGCTTGCTTGGTCTGGCCGTTAACGTTCTCGCCATTTACGTCCTGATCATGGCCGGAGTAGGTATCTACCGTGCTATTAAAAATCGTCGCAGACCCGATGATTCCCGCGGAGGACGTTACTAAGCTATGATTTTGAGTATGGATGAGATTGTCAACGCTATTTGCTTGCATATGGCTGAACGCAAAGGTGTCCAGCCCACTGATATAACAGTAGAATTAAGCTGGGAAGAGGATACAGGTTATTCCGCAGAAGTCCATGTACAGGGCCGTAGTCAATATCTGGTGGAAGCCAACATGATTGAAGCAATTCTGAGATACCTGTATTCCGAATACAATATTCGTGCCTATCGCGAACAAATCAGATTGGATCTGGATGAAGAAATTACTGCTATTGTCCAAACTTGATTATTTCGCATAAGAAGAACCGACCTTTGCTTGATGGCAAGGGTCGGTTTTTTTGCTCGTTTTCTAATAGATCATTAAGGTTGCTATAGCATTACATTTAGACGCGGACGTACCTTGACCTTGTTATATGGATTCATTTGCTCTATGAATAGCCTGTCTGCTAAATGATGGAGCCGGAGATAGCTGTACCTGCGGCACCCTTTCGAGTAAGCCACTACCGTACATTTCCCGAAACGGCTGCTCCTCCATATGAATATAGCCGATATAGCAGCCGCATTCTTTCATCCGGCACGGACGTTTGCCACTCAGACCCTCAAGACCATCCCTGTATAAGTGTCCTAGCACCCGTCGATCCTGATAGCAGTGTTTTACTCTTCCGTCACCCTGGACATAAAATACATCTTCACCAGCGCGACATGCCTGCCCCTGACTGCTATAATCCTTTAAATTCCATTGAAAATAGGGGTCTATCGTAGTTAATTCAGCAACCTCAATATCTGTATAATAATGCGGTCGATCCTTGTAGGCGTTGATCCACAAATAAACATCCCTTGGAAGTTGCGATCGCAAGGAACGAATAGCCGGAAATGCCTGTCTTAACCCGACGGTACCGACACTATAGGAAATGCCAAGTTCATATAGCTTCATAGCCTGCGATATAAAAACTTGCTCTTTCGTCTCTCCAGGGTGATATGTAGCCCACAGCGCAGCAGTCTCCGGGTTCAGTTCTTGCGTCCAATCCAGCTTAGTCGATAGATTCGTCTGTACCGCCACTTTTTCCACATGCGCCATGTGGGAAAACTCAATCATGGTCTTGCGATACCAGGAATGAATCAAGGCTTCTCCATACGGATTAAAAAAAATAGAGAGACGATGCCCCAGAGCGCCCTGTTCTCGAACCCAATCGGCAAAACGTTCCAACTGGGCCCGATCCTTGTTCAATGTTTCCCGACTATCAACGTTTTTACTGAACGGGCAATAAGGGCAAGCATAGTTGCACGAGGTCAACGAACCACGATAATATAAGGTCGCTCTCATGCGCCTACATATCCTTCCATGCGCTCACGTACTGATGTGGAGATCATCCAGTCCCCAATCGCATCGGAATAGGCCATTCCTTCCTCTGTAAGTCGCAGCCTACCCTCCTCGACGACAGCCATACCGGATTCCAGCAGCAATGACATTCCCGTAAAATCGTCCGACAGGGATACATCGAAGCGCTCTGCATAGGCCGATAGCTCCAAACCTTCCCGATGAAGAAGCGCCTTTAAGATAAAGCGTCGCTTACTCTCATCCACATTTAAAATAAAGCCGTAGTCAGCCAGATCATGACGTTCCGCAGCAACATAATCTGCGATAATACTACGCGTAGCTGCTGCACTAACACCGTACCGGCTGGCATAGTGAACATTACGTGTATAGGATCGCGCACCACACCCCAGACCAGCCATACCTTCCTCCTGACAACTGTAGGGCAAAAGCTCTTTGCTGGATATACCATCATTTTTAGCAAAACGGCGCATGGAATATTGTACATATCCTGCCCGTTTGAGCCGTTCGCGCGCCACTTCATACAAGCTAAGACGAATATCATGTTCCAGCCCGGTATAGCCTGGCTTTAAAATCGTATTTTCTCGAATATATAGCGGATAAAGAAAAATTTCTCCTGGCGAGTAAGACAGTGCTTCCTCTAAAGAATACAGCCAGGTTTCCACCGTTTGACCAGGCAGGCCATAGATCAGATCCACGTTCAGCAATGGAAAGTTGTATTCCACCAGCCGCTCAAGTGCTTCTCTAACAAGTTTGGGCTTCTGAGGTCGGTAAATGGCGGCACTTTCTGATTCCACAAAGCTCTGAATTCCCATGCTGACACGATCTGTCCCGCGGCGCTTGAGCACCTCCAACCTATCCTCAGTCACAGTATCGGGAGAGGTTTCCACCGAAATAGAAGCTCGTTTAGGGTCCAGTCCCATTATATTTTCCGCTATGTCAAACAAACGCTCCACCAAAGGAGCCTCCAGTAAGGTTGGTGTACCGCCGCCGATCGCAAAACGCGAAAAAGGCCGACGGCCCATAATGGGTGCCCATTGCTTGGCTTGTCTTTCTAGCGCATCCACATACTCCTTATGTACATCCAGACGCTTGTCCGGCAAAGTGAAGAGGTTACAAAATCCACAGCGAGCCGCGCAAAACGGAATATGCATATACAAAAAATAGCTTTCTAACTCCTCCTTCTCCCACAGCTCCTGCAATGAGAGCGGTGTATCAAACGAACGATAGGCCGTTTTATGCGGGTAAGAGTACAGATAGGAGCGGTAGGGAGCTTCACGGATCGTGCGTGCCCATTCAGCAGGAGTTTCAGGCCACTGAAACCTAGAGGGTGCTAAGTTTGTGTCTATCTCCGGGGCTACCGCACCCGTTGGATGTGAGTGATTCAGATTCATGGCTTTCATTTCTGCTCCTTCCTCGCGCTGGATTGATTTCTTGATATTTTACTAGTGCAATCTATATTTCTATTTGCTTTATAATATAAATTCGCGGTAAGGCACATTCCAGACTACCTCATGCGCCAGACGATGTCCTTCATAGCCGTCTTCCCCATAAGCTGTACCATGATCGGAAAAAACCATGCAAAACGTCTTGCCCCGATTTCGTAAAGCATCAAACAAACGTCCAAGCTCACCATCCACATACCGCAAGGCTGCTCGTTGAGACTCCACTGAATCTTTAGCTGAGCCCTTCACAAAATAATGATTAGGCCCATGGATCGCTGATACATTCAGAAACAAAAACAAGCGCTGCGACGGGTCTGTATTCCCCAACAGTTTCAGAGCATGATTCACCTGATGCTCCGTCGAACGGGGGTTGGTAACGCCAAAGTTCATACGCCAGTAGCTTTCTTGGAAATACCCTGGCAGCACTTTGGCAAGCTTATTTTTCTTCGTGAAAAAAATAACGCCGCCGATACAGATGGTCCGATAACCTTCACCCTCTAGCCCGGACACAATATCCGGGGCATCGAACAGCCAGGTATGTGGATGCGTACGCAGTCCCGTATCCTTTGTGTGAAACAGACGGATATGTGAAGTCTTATCCGTATTCGCTGGAGTCGGCAAAAATCCGCCAAAAAAGGCATGATGTGCAGCATAGGTAAAGCTACCCGGTGTATGACGCTTTTCCCACGACCCGGAGCCGCACAAATTCGGACAGTTCTCTTCCTCCAACTTTGCTACATCATAACGCAGAGTATCAAGCGTAATCATGACAATATCATGAGAGCCGACAATTTGGTTCATATCAATCATATCTGTCTTTCCTTTCCGTACCCACGCTCCTATTAGCGAGGTGCTGCATTTCCCATTCATACGGATTCCAACCCTGATGCTCAACCCGGTACAGCAAATCACCGAACGGATTAACATCCAATACATAGGGACGACCGCCATGAGCCGGAACCAGCACATCCAGTCCAGCAACCATGGAGGCTGGAAAAACACTCATAGCGGCTTTCGCCGTATGCTGGATCGATTCCACCGTATTCTGTGGTAATCCGGCTTCCTTCAGCGAGAGCCGCTCATTACGCAAATGCAAATTCGTAATGGGGCTGTGGCTCAAACGTAAAACCGCATGGCAAGCTTCTGATCCGCACACGAGTTGGCGCACATCATAAACACGCCCGTTCAGGGTCGCTTTGGGAATCCAGCGCTCTACATGTACCCCTTCCAGGCATAGCCAGTTAAGGATAGCATGAATGTCCTGCTTATCCGTATAACGACGTAGTCGTCCGGCATTATAATACACGCGCTGTCCGCGTATGATTTCCGTTCCAATCGTGGTCACCGCCAGTTCCGCGTGTGTATGGGGATGTACCTGATAGGCCATGACACCAGAAGCACCAGACCCACAAAATATTTTCACAAATACGCGGTGAAACCCGCTCTCCTTTATTGCCGCGTGCAGATCGACAACATCATGAAATGCACCACCTGAAGATGCAAGCACTGGCGGGACTCTTATATCTGCCTTGCTTAAATCGGCGCTACAACGCCGTTTGTCGAACATCACGGCCACTTCCGCCGGATCGTTCATCCAGTATGACGAGGGCCAGAGCAGAGCCACTTCATCCCGCAGCCAGGCCAGCAGACGGCAATAGCCCCGGAACCATTGTGCCGGGTGCCAAATACGACCGTGCTGCTCCTGCAGACGTCGCGCTTCTGCCGCCGATATACTTGTGCCTTGTGTCCATTCGGGCCATGGCAACAGAGAATCGTCTCCCTCACCATCCGAGGCGCCAAGAGCAATCAACTCACGCTCTACCTCAAAGCTTTCGCCCGGTGCATCCAGACGAAGCAGCGGACCACTGTTCATCTGCCCCGCCAGTAACTGATCAATGCTCTCTTGCAGAAAGGAACTGCCATTCACGCTATCATGCGTAGCTCGCGCAGCTATTCGCGCCATCAGCTCTCTCAGACCTTGTTTCTGCCGAATAGCTTCCAGCACATTCTTATAGGAAACCTCCAGAGCGGGTGGAAGCATTAATCTGCTTCGCGCCTCCTGCAGCCCGGTAGTTCGACGATTCCCCGGATTACCGAACAAGATAAACGGCTCGCTGACATTACAGTCTGACATCTTAACCATAGAGCCGCCTCACTTTAGATCATTTTAATTTTGAAAACAGTCCGTTTTAAGTCCATTTGTACAAATTACTCAGTCAGTGATGGATAACGCCAATCATCTTCCTCATCCGCTTCTTGTTGATCTTCCACGTTCACAGATAGACCCGAGCTTTTCCAACGTTGCATCATTTCACTAGACATATAATGATAGCTCAAATCCAGATGCTTCAGCCCTTTTATACTTTCACTAGCCAGCAGCGCTTCTGCACCTTTATCAGACAACGTACCTTGTGAGAGATCCAGCACTTCCAGTTGTCCAATCACAGGGGCATTAGCTGCTGCAATTGCAATTTCATCCTGTATTTCACTATCTTTCAGTCCCAAGTATGTAAGTTTGGGGAAAGGATTGCTATTCAAAAACGGCAAAACATCTTTCAGGTTACCGTCAAAACCATAGTTATCGACACCCAAATACAGTTCCAGCTTGCGCAGTTCAGGCAGTTCTGCATTGTGTATTTGCTGAAGAACGCTCACAGGCAGGCCGCCACAAATAATAACCAATTCCTGAAGGTTGTTATGACGAAGTGGTTCCAGACTCAGGTCCTGGCTTCCTTTGATATGAAAGGACTCCAACGCTGGAAACGCTTCTAATAACGGGGATAGATTCGTCTGGTTAATCCATGAAACCTCACACTCATCATATTCCATATCACCAATAAACAGCTTGCGTAACTTAGGGAAATGATCTTTAAGCTTCACTAACACTGGGATGAAATCATCTGGTGAGCTCTCATAGGCTCCACCCCAATCTCCAATGATCAGATCCGTAACTTCCGCGCTCTCCGGCTTGGCTGCCAGTTCCTCAAGCAATTTAGCCATCGTTTGGCCATTCTCATAAGCTTCAAAATCCACTACCAATTTTACTTCCATCTTACAATTCCTCCGATCATTTATCTGAGAATGTAATAAAACTTGAAAACTATCTATTTCCAATTTAGTCTATCCTATTCTACCAATGTTCGTCAAAAATAGTCCTATATCGACATCAATCCTATGTAAAATGTGCTCAATGAAATCAAAACAAGACAGCCCACTAAGCAGGCTGTCTTGCGCATATGTCTATAATAAACTTCTACTATTATATAGTAGTAATTCTAGAACCAAATTATTGGCTAATTGTAATCGGTGAGTTATCGGACAGCAATGCCAGATTATTCACGATCACATTCTCCTCATTGCCCAAGCCACTGGTAACGAGTGTTTGTGAACCTGCCGTCTGAACAGTCTTCACTTCCTTACGTTTCGCATGGTCTCCGTTTACAACATATACATATTCTTTACCTTGATCCTTTTGAACTGCCGCAGTAGGAACCACAATGCCTTCTTGTGCATTGGCAGCGACAAAGCTGATATCAGCCAACATGCCGGATTTCAATTTTGTGTCTGGATTCGCAACTGAGATTTTTACAGGATAGCCTTTTCCACTTGCATCCAACGGGCTTACATTTTTAACTGTACCTGTTGTTACAATGTTGGACGCTGCAACACGAACCTGTACCTTGTCACCTACTTTTACATTGTTGATCTGTTCCGCTGGAACATAGATTAATGTATTGACCGTACTCAGATTCGCAATGACCAGCGCAGGAGATTGAGCGGATACCATTTCGCCCACTTCTGCATTTTTCGTACCCACAATACCATTAATCGGTGATGTAACAACGGTGTCATCCAATGCATCCTGAGCAATGTTTACATTCAGCTGAGCCTGCTTAAGAGATTGTTGGCTGGACTCGATGACCGCAGTATTTTGAGACACTTTGAGTTGGTTTTGCGCATTGCTGTAGCCACTATTGGCATTACTGTAGCTATTTTTTGCTGAATCATAGCTGTTGCGAGCTGTAGTCAAGGCCTTCTGCGCAGCTACCAACTGATCTTGTGCATTAGCCTGCGCATTTTGTGCATTATTGTAAGCCGCTTCCGCATTCACAACTGCTGTTTTGGCTTGTTCTAATTGTGCTTGAGTGCTCGCACCTGCATCAAATAGACTTTGTGTACGTGTTACATTCTTCTGTGCATCTGCCAAAGCTTGCTGCGTTTGTTTTACCGTATTGGCTGCCGAGGAGACACCATGTGTTGCTTGTTCTACGGCTGTAGTGGCTTGATTAATAGCCCCCTGTGCCTGATTGATTGCGCTTTGGGATTGAATCACGCCGCTCTTGGACTGCACTAAGCCCGAGTTTGCTTGAACCATCGTAGATTCGTGGGATGCTTGAGCGGTACTTACTCCGGCTGCTGCCGCAGCTGCTGCGGCGCGAGCTTTCGCAACATTATTCCGCATGTCTTTATCATCAAGCTTGAACAGTACTTGACCCTTTTTAACCTCGGAGCCAATATCCACAGGCAGCTCAACCACTTTACCGCCCACTTTAGGCACAATGTTCACCGTCTCCGAAGGTGTTACCGTTCCTGTATAAATATTTCCCTGTCCGATGATGCCTTGCTGTGCTTGGCTGATTTTAACCGGAACGACCATGTCCTGAGCCGCCCCGCTATTACTGGAGCAGCCTGCCAGCACTGCGCCGCCGAGCACTAAAGCCGCTAATGTACTTTCTACTCTCAATATTTTCATGATAATTCCCTTTCTTTCTGTCCGTGGAAATAATGTAAGTCATCCAGTCGATATTTTGTACTTCACTTATTAAGCTTCCGGCTGTGTCTTTGCTTTCTTCCTCTGAATAAACAAAAAGATGAGTGGAATTGTGCAAAACAGCGGTATGGATGAAATGAGGAACGTATCCCCAATTCCTCTTGATGTAGCATCCAGTGTGATTAAACTACTTATGGATGACATCCATGAGCTGCCCAATGTCGCTTGAAGCGCATGAGCCGAGTCTGGTGTAATGGACTCCGAAATTTGCTGGGCATGAGCAGCCGAACGGCTTTGCATAATGGCGGTTAACACCGCAATCGCCATAGATGCAGCCACAGTACGTACCAGATTGGACGCTGTAGACGCATTGGCTACCTTGCTCGGATGAACGGCATTCATGCCGACCGTGGACAATGGCATCATACAAATACCAATTCCCAGACCCCGTAATGCCATTACGGTTTCCAACCAGGCATGCGAAGTATCTGGCGTAAGCTGGTGAAGATGATAGGTCATAAAGCTGGTTAGCGTCAGGCCCACAAGTCCCAAAGGCACAATGCCGAACTTATCGAATAGCTTCCCGGCAATAGGCATCATAGCCGCCATGGCAATGGCCTGTGGAATGAGGATAATACCGGTATCAATCGGTGACACACGCTGGATATTTTGCAAAAACAACGGTGTTAGGAACGTTCCTCCGTACATCCCCATCATGACCAGACTAGAGGCAATAACACTAATCGTATACTTTGAATTCTTGAATAATGAGATTTCAATTACAGCATTATCCTTGCCGCTTTCTACATAGATCAGAAAAACAAGTGCCCAGAAAGCAATAAACAGCAGGGATACAATTCCAAAAGAAGTCCAGCCATCACGCTGGCCGTTTGTCAATGCGTACAAGAGTGTTCCGGCACAAGTTGCCGCCAGCAAAAAGCCCGGTAGATCAAACGGCTTCGGCTCTACTTTAGGCGGTTCTTTGATTAGAAGAATAACCATTAAAATTGCAAATAAAGCAACTGGCACACTGACAATAAACAAGAATCGCCAGTTAAACCACTCAATTAAATATCCGCTGAGCGTAGGCCCTACAGCCGGCGCTGCCATTGCGGCGATCCCCCATATACCAAGGGACATACCGATTTGTTCACGCGGCATAATTTTGTAAATAATCGTCATACTCAGCGGCATAATAACACCACCGCCCAGACCAGCCAGCACCCGTGCTGCGATCAGGGAAGAATCACTCCATGCAAAAATACATATTCCCGTTCCCAGCGAAAATACGCTGAGCGCAAGAATCAAAAACTTTTTGTATCCGAGGCGCTGCTCCATATATCCGGTAATCGGTACGATTACACCAGATGCAAGCGTGTAACCTGTAATAACCCACTGAATACGTGTCGTCGTAGATCCTAAATCTGTCGTCAATCTAGGAATGGCGACATTGATCAGACTGTTGTTCAGAATGGCGACAAAGGCGCCTAAAACGATAGCAAAAAAGGCAAGCCAGCGTTCTTTGGAAGAATCTGTCGAAGGAGCAGCAGCAATATCATTGGCAGCCACATGGACCCCTCCTTTTTAAGGTGTATGAATTTTTACTTCCACGTTCGTTCCAGGAATAAGCTTCAGATCCTTCGGCTTGTTCACAGCAATCTCTACAGGCACACGCTGAGTCACCTTGTTAAAGTTACCACTTGTGTTCACTGCAGGAACGAGTGAGAACACGGCGTTGGAGGCTTCGCCCACTTTACGAACTTTCCCCTGAATCACCTGGTCACCTGCTGCATCAAGCGTAATATCAACAAGCTGTCCTGGTTTAATACGGTTAATATCAGTTTCTTCAATATTCGTAGATACGTACAAGCTGTTCATATCCACCATAGTTGCAACAGCACTACCCGGCGATCCGATTTCATGCTCTTTCGAATAAATCTTAATGACGGTTCCGTTGATCGGCGCGCGCAGTACGGACTTGCTGATCATGCTCGCATCCAGCCCCGATACATCCTGCTCGGCAATCGGTTCATTACGCTGAACAACATCTCCTTCTTCCACATCAATGTGGCTAATTTCTCCAGAGATTTGCGGCATTACCTTATATTGATCAGCTTGAATGCGCGCATCGTCACTTTTAACAAAGTGTGTTGCTTGATACCAATAATAGTAGCCAATAGCTCCACCGCTCAGAATGAGCAGTACAATGAGGATTGGCAATACAGTTTTCTTACTCACTTCTTCCACCCCTGTTGTCCAAAAAATTTTTATTATTCAACGCTAATATTTTAAAATTGAAATATTAGGCCATTAAACCAAATAGAGAACGTAAATAAACACATGGCAACATTCCATGCAAAAGACAGGACTATCTTATGTACATAGGACAATTTGATCCATGGTCCACAAACCGCTTTTTATATTTAAATATTTTCATATAACTATTGTACATTGAAATATTATAGATATATTTATCTATTCAGGCAACATAAATTTTCAGTTTTTTCATAATTTTTTTTCATAAAAAAGAACCTTGTTTCCAAGGCTCTTTCACGAAAAGGGATAGTTTACAATTAAAGGGTTACACAGTAACGTTAAGAGAAAGGCGTAGGTACAGCTGACCGTTGTTTGCAGTTTTTCGCCTCCTGCCCTTCCTTCGTGTTCTTATTCATTCTGTTTCCCTGAGAAACTTGCTCCCCTATGCACCCCCCGCAACGGCAGCGTTCTGCCGTCCCATGTACATCCTCTTGGGAATCCCGTAATAGCCGTACGTAATCCAGAGATTGCTGTAAAGAAGCAGGTCCCGGAATGAAACGGACCTTCTTGCCTTCCAGTAGACAGTATACCTCAATAAGCTGAGGAAGAGCTCCAAATGCATAATAACAAAATACATTTGTCATATGTTGGAATGTACTGACAACGTTAGGATTATAGTCAACGATATACTTTTGAATGAGCAGGGAATCTGCTTCTGCTGATAGTTGCCAAGCAGCCTGAACAATAAGCGAAATATTGACCTCTAACTCAGGCACAGACGTACAAAATTGTTCATACAGCATCACAGGCACCATCAAGTCATTATTTAAGCCACAAATTTTTGACAACTCACCTGACACTTTATTTTTGACATCCCAATAATGGAACAAAGATTCAAAGCTGTCTGACTGCTTGGGCCACCATTTCTCCAGCACATACTGGACAGGGACTTCCCGCCGTACCTTTACTTCCATTCCAAAGTATTCGTTAAGCGCATGCCCTACTGCATATTGAACCCGTTGCCGCCAATTCCAGCCCTCACGCCCTCTTTTCCTCTGTGATTGACGGATTGGCTGTGGAGTTCTCCACATCTCCTCCAGCTGATAGTCGTGCAGAAGAGGAAAGCCGCTTAAGCTATCGCTATTGCGCATACCTATCCCTCACTCTCTTCTCAGGACACTTCAATACCAGCCTGTGCAAATTGTCTTCCGTAAGCTCGGCAATTCTCCTTGTCATCATCCAATGGATTGAATTCAATCTTCAGACTCTCTTGAATGACCGATGCACCGCGTTCTTTGACTTTTTCCTCTACCAAGTCCACTGCGCCACAGAATTGCGTATAAGATGTATCTCCACTGCCAAATACTGCGGTCTTTTTACCAGACAAATCAAGTTCGTCTAGTTCCTCGTAAAAATCCAAAAATTCATCAGGAAGCTCACCATCTCCCCATGTATATACACCCAGTAGGAACCCGTCATATGCAAGCAGTTCTTGCGCGCTGCAATCATACGAAGCCTTCAACTCCGCCTCATGCCCTGCCTGACGAACACCCTCGGCGATTAATTCCGCAATTTCCTCTGTATTACCGGTCAAACTGGCATAAGCAATCATGATTTTACCCAAGTTCATCCCTCACCTTTATTTGAAATATGGGATGCTTTCACTCCCTGTTACTCAAATAATATTTGATAATGATTCTCATTGTCAAATATTAATTTCAAAACTAGCTTTAATCTTGGGGAGATATACGCAAAACAGCCGCATTACATGCGACTGTTGGCTGATAAACTCTATGGATAAGCACATTAAATTAGAGCCTTGTTTAATTAAGTAGAATTTCAGCTGTGTTGATAAAAAATATTATGTACGTACAATTCAATCCATTTTTCATTATTTTAATAAAAAAACGGATTGTTGTACGTACAAGTGGGATTGATTCCATTTTAATATGGAAGCGCTATAATTACAAGTACATCCGAGAAAAAATATTTTAGACCATTTGACTACTTACTTATTTATGTAATCATTCGATTGTTGCTGAGGTTTGTTGTACAATAGACTCCATATGGGGATTTCTGTGCAGCTTGCTGCCTGAATCCTGAATTGACTGCTGAAGGATGGATTGTACATGTATGTAGCACAAGAGTGGAAAGACTATGAAGTAATGGATACAGGCGGTGGTGAAAAACTGGAACGTTGGGGTGATATTGTCCTGCGTCGTCCCGATCCGCAAATCATATGGCCTTTGGCCCAGGAAACAGCCGAATGGCGTAATGTTCATGGGCATTATCACCGCAGTTCCTCCGGTGGCGGCAACTGGGATATGAAAAAACCTATCCCCGAGCGCTGGACAATTAGCTATGGACCGCTTAAATTCCACATTAAACCGACCAGTTTCAAGCATACCGGTCTTTTTCCGGAGCAAGCAGCGAACTGGAGCTGGATGATGGATAAAATCAAAGGCGCAGGCAGACCGATATCCGTACTGAACCTGTTTGCATACACGGGTGGAGCCACTACTGCTGCTGCGTATGCTGGAGCCAGTGTAGTTCACGTGGATGCCGCCAAAGGCATGGTACAGTGGGCAAAGGAAAACGTTCAATTGTCCGGTCTGGCTGACCGTCCGGTACGCTTCATTACGGATGACGTATTCAAGTTCGTGCAACGGGAACAACGTCGGGGCAACCGTTATGATGCCATTATCATGGACCCTCCTTCTTACGGACGCGGACCGAACGGAGAAACTTGGAAGCTTGAAGAAAGCTTATACCCGTTTCTCGAATCCTGCATGAGCATCATTTCGGATCAACCGCTGTTCATGCTGATTAACTCCTATACTACAGGTATTTCGCCTACTGTATTGCGCAACATGCTGAGCATGACCATGCAACAAAAGTACGGCGGACAAATTAGCGCTGGTGAAATCGGATTGCCGATCACACGCTCGGGATTGAATTTGCCTTGTGGTATTCTCGGACGCTGGGAGGCTTAAATTCCTCTTATGACTCAAAATGAACTTACCCGGCATGAGCATGCACAGCCGAACATTCCTGTCCTATATGAGGACAATCATGTTTTGGCAGTTGTAAAGCCTGTCAATGTTCCAACACAAGAGGATGCCAGTGGTGATCCTGATCTGTTGTCTTTACTCAAGGAAGATCTAAAAATCAGACACAATAAGCCTGGTAACGTTTTTTTGGGCTTAGTTCACAGACTGGATCGGCCTGTAGGTGGGGCCATGATTTTTGCTAAGACGTCCAAAGCTGCTTCTCGCCTGTCAGAGTCGGTACGAAGTCGTCATTTTCACAAACTGTATACCGCAGTTCTTAATGGCGTTCCGACGGACCCACAGGGCCGTCTAACCCATTACTTGCTAAAGGATAGCCGAACCAACACGGTCCAAACGGTTCGGCCTGGCACAGCTGGTGCGAAAGAAGCCATTTTGGAATACTACGTGATCGGACAAGCAGATGGACTCAGTCTCGTACAGATTAAGTTGCACACCGGACGCTCACACCAAATTCGTGTGCAAATGCAGGCGATCGGCTGTCCCCTCTACGGTGACCAAAAATATGGCAGTCATCTGAGCCGACCCGGTCAACAGCTGGCGCTCTGGTCCTTACTCGCTGGAGCACCGCATCCGGTTAGCAAGGACGATATGATATTTCACTCGTTACCTCCTGTCCAATTTCCATGGAATGAATGGCCAAGGTCGCTTTATGAGAATATGATTACGTCTGAAATTTGAATCGGAAAGCCCTGCTCTATCTGAATATCGATCTTCGACCCCATTTGCACAAAGAACCTGCAACGCATGTGAACAAACATGCATTCCAGGTTCTTTTTTTGCAGAAAATTAAATTAATACGTCATCTCATCCTTTTATGACGAGGAAGCCACGGACTGCCCCTTCTTGCTGTTTACCAGCTGTTGACGGGGATGGGCGTTTTGTGCATTCGTATTTTTGATGAAAAATGCTAAAATCAGAGCGGCCACACTCAATGCTGTTGCAATGATAAAAGCCGAATTAATCCCATAAATCGTGGCTTGATTACCTGCAGCCAGCATCCCCGCTTTATCCGTCACGCTTAGTCCCTCAGACGTAACAATCGATGTCAAGCGGTTGCTGCTTTGTGTGGACATCACTGTCACCAGAATTGCTGTCCCAATCGAGCCGGAAATCATACGCAGCGTGTTACTCATTGCCGTACCATGTGCATTCAATCGTTGCGGAAGCTGATTCAACCCGGCCGTTTGGATCGGCATCATCAGCAACGACATCCCGAACATCCGCACCGTATAATTAATTAACAGTGTCATATAGGTGGTTGTTTCGGTCAACCTTGTAAATTCCCAAGTCGTTATAGCCATGATCAGCAAGCCAATTACAGACAACCAGCGTGCTCCGATTCGGTCAAAAATAGCCCCCGTTACAGGAGACATGAGCCCCATCAGAATCGCTCCCGGTAACATCAGCATACCGGACTGGAGCGGTGTAAAACCCCGAATATTTTGCAAATAAATCGGAAGCAATATCATACCGGCGTACAAAGCCATCGTCACAATCACATTAATGATTGTCGTCAAGCTGTATACATCGTATTTAAAGATACGGAACTCCAGCATAGGCTCATCTGCCTTCAGTTGGCGAACAATAAACAAAATAAGCGCAATTGTCCCAACGATAAGCGTAGACAGGACTGGAATACTTCCCCAACCTGATGTTCCTGCATCACTAAAGCCGTATAACAGTCCACCGAAACCGAGCGTAGACAAAATGATGCCGGGAATGTCCAGCTTTGGCTTGGACTGCTCCGTTACATTTTTCAGAAAAATAAATCCGATCACAATTGAAATTACTGATATCGGCAGGATGATCCAGAACAATACCCGCCAGTCATAATGCTGTACTATATAACCGGATAAGGTTGGCCCAATGGCTGGAGCAAAACCCATTGCAATCCCCAGGGTCCCCATCGCCCGGCCACGACGCTCTATTGGGTAGATGTTCAAGATAACGACCATCATTAAGGGCATCATGATACCTGCCCCCGCGGCCTGAATAAGCCGACCGATCAGCAATATGCTGAAGCTTGGCGCTATAGCACATAACAGCGTGCCGATTGAAAAAATAGTCATCGCGCTAATAAACAATTTACGAGTGGAGAAACGGGCAATCAAGAACGCGGTCACCGGGATCAATACCCCATTCACGAGCATAAAGCCCGTGCTGAGCCACTGAGCTATATTGGCATCTATATTCAGATCACTCATCATTTTCGGTAAAGCCACACTGATCAACGTCTGATTTAATATCGCTACAATCGCGCCAATCAACAGAGCGGCCACAATGGGTGCTCTGCGTACATTACCTGGTAGTGTCATTTGAGGACTGCTCAAGTTGATTCATTCCCTTCGGTGTTAATTTCATGATCATTTGTTTATGGATATCCAGGACCATCTCTAGCTGCTCCTTCGAGATGTCCAGAATGGGCAAGACTCGCTCCATCCACATGGCGTCTACTTTTTGCATGATATCTTTTCCTTCCGGCGTAAGCGTCAACACTAAGGATCTACGGTCATGCTCATGCCGTCCGCGAGCAATATATCCCGCCTTGGTCAAGCGGTCAACCACCCCACTCATAGAGCTGCTTCCCACATGCGCTATGTCTGCCAACTCGGATAACCCGATGTTGGGGCGTTTATTCAGAATTGCCAAAGCCATATGCTGAATGGCCGTCAGATCCAAATGCTGCTCCTCATTCCAGAAGGCATAAAATATCGTTTTGTTAACCTCCCTTACCGATTGAATAATCCGGTACACCTCAAGTCTGTCTTCCTCTCTGTCACTCACTGAAACCATCCTTCTTTCTAATACCCAATTCACAATCCATATACATAAACAAGCAACTATTTGTATACGAATTGTTATTTATTTATAACTATTATTTTATCATCTCTTATGTAAATGTCAACATTCACCCAAATATCACCTTTACTTCAACATAAAAAAGCGCGGTATGAATACCACGATAGGTATTTACATCCGCGCACTCCTATTTGCCTTAAATTGATAATCTGCTGCGTACAGCTACTTTTCATGTAGCCACCATTCTAGTTATTCTGCTCGCTCTATTGGTTCCTTTACTCCCTCAGTCTCACTTGCCGATACTGAAGTCTTCGCCTTCGTTGTAATTTTCCCCAACAAATAAACCAGCAAATTTTGATTGTGCTGAGAAATTCGGTTTAGTGCAGAACCCAGAAAATCATCCCGTATTCGTAATCCACGCTCTACTTCTTCTCTCCCTTGATCCGAAATGACAATCCATACAATTCTACGGTCTTTTACGTCTCTGAAACGGGTGACCAGTCGATTCCGTTCCATCCGATCCAGCAGCATCGTAACCGCGGCTGGTGTGGTGGCGAGATATGGGATTAGTTGAGACGGTTTCATACGGCCGTATTCGTTCAAAACCTCTAGCACCGTAAGTTGAGCTTCGGTTAGTGATGGAGCCAGCTGCTGCTCCATATGAACCTTATAATCCTTAGCCATTCTGGACCAGATTTTCGCAAATTCGGTCGTTTGCATTTTGCCTCACTCCTTTAAATAACAGGGTCAGTAAAAGCATCAAAGTTACCGTATGGGCCACCGTCCGGATTGTATTTCATCACATTAAATTTTCGCCATTCAGCCCTGGTTTCCTGCCGTTTTTGGAGCACGAAATGAAAAGGGGAAGGAAGTCTCACCTCGGTTTTGAAGGCTGGTCAGGGTTCGACAGCATGACGGCAAAAAGGTCCTCATTCGTGCCGGAATGGCACGAGAGAACCTCTCTTTTTCGAGCTAATAAGCGCTTGACTTTCCTATTATTCTATGGACTGAGAAGCTTGCGGCTCACTACGCAGCAGCACATTCACAATTTCGTCCTTCTTCTCCACTGGAGCCAGCAGCTTGCCCGTATCCTTTCGGTCGGTCAAAGGAGCCTTTTCCGAAAGGAAGGACATCGTTTCTCCTTCTGCTGTGATTGCAAATAATTGAACAGCTTCACGGCAATAGAAGGCAGCCACGATTCGAGTTCCATTCGAACGTACTCGTTTGCCTTCCTTGAACTCAAAGGTGGTGATACCTTTGCCGCCTCTTCCCTGTGTAGGATAATCCAGCAGAAGCGTACGCTTACCATAACCGGACTCGGTCAGCACCAACACTTCTCCTTCATCCTCTTCTACCCATAACGCCGCGATAATTTCATCGCCTTCTGCTAGCTGTATACCTTTGACACCAGCCGAGACGCGACCCATCGCATTAACCTCTTGCTCCTTGAAGCGTATACTCATACCCGCGCGGGTAATCAGCATAATATCCCGGGTACCCTCGCTTAACGTTACCGATAATACCTCATCGTCCCCTGCTACTTTGCAGGCGGCTACGGCACTAGAACGTTTTGTAGCATATTCTTTTAATTCTGTACGCTTTACTTGGCCCTTCTTTGTTACAAATACTAGACTTTTGCCGATTTCCTCGATGTTTTTGAGCGGAATAACACTTACGATACGATCTTCCTTCGATAACGGAATGACGTTGACAATGGGTGTGCCCGGCTCTTTCCACTTATACTCTGGCACCTGATGTACAGGCAGTAAAAAATATTGTCCGCGCTGGGTGAAGACGAGCAATACATCCAGCGTATTCACATCAAGCAATTGGGTAACGTAATCCCCTTCTTTAACACCAGAACTTGAACGTTCCCCGCCTGAACGAGTGAATGACAACATACTTGTACGTTTCACATAGCCATCTTTCGAGAGTGTCAGCAGTACATCCTCTGCTCCCACCATGACTTCCAGGTTCACCTTAATCTCTTCTACCTCGCCCTGGATATCTGAACGACGGTCAATGCCGTACTTTTCGCGAATTTCCAAAAGTTCCTTGCGAATCAGACTGATCAGCTTGCGATCACTTTCCAGAATAGAACGATATTGCGCGATTTTTTTCTGGATATCACCCAGTTCTTTTTCAAGCGTGGTGATTTCCAGATTGGTGAGACGGTACAACTGCAAGGTCAAAATAGAATCTGCCTGCCGTTCGCTAAAACCAAACATCCATTGCAAATTATTTTGTGCGTCCTGACGATTTTTGGAAGCTTTAATGGCTGCGATGACCTCATCCAGAATGTTCAGTGCTTTGACCAAACCTTCCAGCACATGGGCACGATCCTCTGCCTTTTCCAGTTCATACTGGATACGGTGAGTGACAACTTCGCGTTGATGGGCGATATACGCTTCCAAAATGGACTTCAGCCCAAGCTGATGTGGCGCCTTGTTCACAATGGCTACCATGTTGAAGTTATATGCCACCTGTAGGTCGGTTTTTTTCAGCAAATAAGCCAAAATCCCTTCCGCATCAGCTTCCTTCTTCAGCTCTACAACAATGCGCAAACCATTTCGTCCACTTTCGTCACGAACCTCGGCAATCCCTTCCACCTTTTTCTCCAGACGGATATTTTCCATGGCGGTTACGAGCCTTGATTTGACGATCTGGTATGGGATTTCGGTAATGACCAGCTGCTGCTTGCCTCCGCGCAAAGACTGAATTTCCGTTTTGGAACGAATATAAATGCGTCCTTTTCCCGTGCGGTAAGCGTCCTTGATGCCTTCGCCACCCATAATGAGTCCGCCCGTCGGGAAATCAGGACCTTTAATAAAGGTCATAATCTCTTCCAGCTCAATCTCCGGCTTTTCCATCACCGCAATGCTGGCATCAATAACTTCGCGTAAACTATGTGTAGGGATCTCTGTCGCAAATCCTGCCGAGATCCCACTGGAACCGTTCACCAACAAATTTGGATAACGAGACGGCAACACAACAGGCTCTTTGGCCGAGTTATCAAAATTGTCCTTGAACAAAACCGTACGCTTTTCAATATCGCGCAGCATTTCCATTGCGATCGGAGACAAGCGAGCCTCCGTATAACGCATAGCTGCCGCCGGATCATCATCCTGAGAGCCCCAGTTACCGTGACCATCCACAAGCACGTGACTCATTTTCCAAGGCTGCGCCATCCGTACCATGCCGTCGTAAATCGACGAGTCACCGTGGGGGTGGTAATTACCCATAACGTCCCCAACGGTTTTGGCTGATTTACGATATGCTTTATCCGGCGTATTGCCCGAATCGTACATTGCATACAGAATACGACGTTGTACGGGTTTTAATCCATCTCGTACATCGGGTATCGCCCGATCCTGAATAATATATTTGGAATATCGGCCAAAGCGGTCACCGACCACTTCCTCCAGAAAAGCTGGCAAAAACTGCTCCGATAAGCTCATGTATACACCTCTTTTGATAGCACTACTCTACGTATTCCGTGAAATCTACGTTTTCCACGATCCAGCGCTTGCGCGGATCCACCTTATCACCCATCAAAGTGGACACCCTGCGTTCAGCCTTGGCTGCATCCTCTATCTGAACGCGTAACAAGGTGCGTGAATCGGGATTCATCGTTGTTTCCCATAACTGATCAGGGTTCATTTCCCCAAGTCCTTTATAGCGCTGAAGCTCAAAATTTCGTCCAAATTCTTTTAGATAATTATCAAGCTGCTCGTCAGTCCAAGCATAACGCACCGTTTCGAGCTTACCCGACTTTCGAGTTATTTTATACAATGGCGGTTGAGCAATAAATATGCGTCCTGCATCAATAAGCTCTTTCATGTACCGATAAAAGAACGTCAACAACAGTACTTGAATGTGCGCACCATCTGTATCTGCATCGGTCATAATGATGATTTTGGAATAATTGCTGTCTTCCAGCGAAAACTCTGTTCCTACCCCCGCACCAATAGCTGCTGTAATAGCACGGTACTCATCATTCTTCATAATATCCGCCAGTTTGGATTTTTCCGGATTCATCGGCTTGCCCTTTAGCGGCAATATGGCCTGAATTTTGGAATCCCGTCCCTGCTTGGCTGATCCTCCAGCCGAATCGCCTTCCACAATAAACAACTCATTACGTGTAAAATCCTTGGACTGCGCAGGCGACAGTTTACCATTCAAATTGGAACTTTCACTGCGCTTTTTGCCGGAACGCATCTCATCCCGAGCTTTACGTGCAGCTTCACGCGCTCTGGATGCTTGAACTGCCTTCTTGATCAAAGTTTGTGCTATCTGCGGATTTTCTTCCAAAAAACGCTGCATCTGCTCAGATACGATGGCATCCACTGTACTCCGTGCCGAAGCGCTACCCAGCTGATCCTTTGTCTGGCCGACAAATTCAACTTCAGCCATCTTGACACTGATTACAGCCATCATGCCCTCACGTAGATCGTTGCCCTCCAAGTTTTTATCCTTTTCTTTCAACATCACCGTTTTGCGCGCATAGTCGTTCATGACACGAGTGTAAGCGGTTTTGAATCCCGTTTCATGCGTGCCTCCGCCACGTGTCGGAATGGAGTTAACGAACGAAGCAATCGTCTCTGTATAACCCGCATTGTACTGGATGGCAATCTCTACTTCAATGTCTTCTTTCTCGGCATTAAAGTGAATAACGTCATGCAGCACATCCTTGCCCTCATTCAGAAAAGCAACAAACTGACTTGCGCCACCCTCATAAAAATACTCATCTGACTTTCCGCTGCGTTCGTCTTTAAGTTGAATACGAAGGCCCGAATTTAGAAAAGCAATTTCCTGAAGGCGCTCAGCCAACGTATCGTAGTTAAAATGAATGCCTGCCTGAAAAACACGAATATCCGGTTTAAATGTAATTTTCGAGCCCGTCTTGTTAGTATTGCCCAGCACTTCAAGGCCTGTGGTCGGTTCTCCGACATGCTCCACGCCCTTCTTGTCCTGCCAATATTCAAACCGCTGACGGTGAATCTTGCCGTCCCGGTAAATTTCTACTTCAAGCCATTCCGAAAGAGCGTTCGTTACAGACGCACCTACACCATGCAGACCCCCGGACTTTTTATATCCCGAACCGCCAAACTTACCTCCGGCGTGCAAAATGGTGAATACAACCTGAGGCGTAGGAATTCCCGTTTTGTGCATTCCTGTAGGAATACCGCGCCCGTTGTCTGATACTGTAACGGAACCGTCCTTATGCATTGTAATATCAATGCGAGAGCAAAACTTGGCGAGATGTTCATCCACCGCGTTGTCTACAATTTCCCATACCAAATGATGCAGTCCCGAAGAACTGGTGCTCCCGATGTACATGCCCGGCCGTTTGCGAACTGCCACAAGCCCTTCGAGCACTTGAATGTCGTCCGCGCCATATTCTGAAGCTCCGCTTTGTGTGCCGGACACTCCCGCAGACAAGTCGATTTTGTCGACCATTCATGCTCCCCCTTTGTCTAATCGTAACCGTGTTTTGCCTTATTCTTGATGATTTTCACCAAAAATGCAAACAGATGTTTTCTTTTACCTTGTCCATTTTAATTCAATATATCCCGTTTCGTAAAGACGGCGAATGAAACAATCAATGCCGCAGCCCCCCAAATGCACAGTACAGCTAAAGAAAAGGGTAAGGTCATTCCCTCAATCGGGGCGGGGCTTCCAGATAAATAATCGGTTAATTCGAGGTTAACCATAAATAAATATTTAGCACTCTGCCAAGATGAAGCCATGTTTGTCAAAATAGTGCCCGAAATAAGCGCAGCCATCATGACCACGATACTTGCCGCCGTACTTCGTACCAGGACAGATACCATAAAGGCTAACGAAGCTACCACAAGACTGACAAACCAGATCAATCCGGCTTGCAGCATCAGATAATGCCATTGTGGAATCGCATGTACAGCAGACAAATCCACCGTCGATCCAACAATTTGAAATCCGGTAAATACCGGAACATTAAAACCGCGAAAACCAAAAAACAAGCCTGATATGAGATAGCTAATTATAAATACAGCCAAAATGATGAGCGAGACGAACATATACAATGTCAGTAGCTTGCTCAGCAGTATTTTCCACCGCCTGACTGGGCGAGTCAGCAACATTTTTATCGTGCCTGTCGTCCGTTCTCCAGAAACCAAGTCGGAGGCAATGGCCATAATCAACAGCGGAACGAACAGATTTATGGAATTATCCATAAACTCTCTAGTAAAGGTGACGCCACTCGGCTCATTGGGATTCACATCATTCTCCAAATAATATTGCATCTGCTGCACAAAGACCCGACGATAGGTCTTCCATTCCTCGGGAACCCGGTCACTTCCCAGCGAGTTTTGATTATCGGTAATCGCCTGGCGTAGTTCAAGCCGCCAATCATTGCCGAATTTTTCGCGATTGTTTTCTGCCACTTTCATCTGAGCGTACGTAAAAATCGGCACAAGCACAAGTAAAACAAGTAAAATGACATAAAATCGTTTCTTCTTAATAATTTTGAGCGTTTCATTTTGTACGAGCGGTAAAATGTTATTCAAGTATCTCACCTTCCGTCATTTTCAGGAATAGCTGCTCCAGTGTAGGGTTGATTTTGGTTACACCTTTAACGGAAATACCGGAAGCCGTCATTTGTGTCACCAGCTCCGCAATATGCTCTTCATCCATTTCTGTAAAAATTGCATCGGCTCCGCTGCCTGCAACAATGCTGTCATCAATTAATTCATCGGCATTCGTAATCATTTGCACATGCGGAGAATTTTGCAATATGGCAAGACCCTGATCACGAGGCTCCAGTTGCCACACGGCCATGTGCGAGTGCGTCTCAACCAGTTCCCGTACACCACCTACAGCTAGCACCTTTCCCCGACTTATAATTGCCACCCGATCACATAGCAGCTGGATTTCGCTGAGCAAATGGCTGGAAACAAATACAGCCATGCCTTCTGCCGCTAGCAAACGGATAAAAGCTCTCATTTCCTTGATCCCCTTGGGGTCTAACCCGTTCGTCGGTTCATCCAAAATGAGTAATTTCGGTCTACCTAGCAAGGCTTGGGCTATACCAAGGCGCTGGCGCATTCCGAGAGAATACGTACTTACTTTATCATGGATACGGCGATCGAGCCGAACCAGCTCAACGACTTCGCGGATACGCTGCTCGTCTACACCAGGCTGCATACGGGCAAAATGCTCTAAATTCTCCCACCCTGTCAGGTAGCTGTACACCTCTGGATTTTCCACAATAGAACCAATATGCCGTAAAGCCTGCTCAGGGTCACGATTTACATTATGACCACAGACGGTAATCGTCCCTTCCGTAGGCTTAATTAAATCGACCAGCATACGAATAGTCGTCGTTTTTCCAGCCCCATTAGGACCAAGAAATCCGAAAATTTCACCCGCACGAACGTCGAATGTGACATCATGAATGATCATTTTGCGTTTGATACGTTTCTTAACGTGCTGAACAGAGAGAACTGTTTCGGTATTGCTTCTGTCTCTGCCTCCGCTGCCAACCTGATTGGCGGAATGGAAACTGGACAATGCATCCCTTGATGTCGAATTTTCGGTTATTCCAGCCCCGGTCTTGTCAGCAGATTGGATGCTCATTGCTTGTTTCCTCCCTTTTTCACTTCAGCGGGTTGGCTACTTGTAGACTGTTGTTCATTATCCACTTTATCGGCATCCTTCGTGTTTGCAACTGCAAACCCTTGCGCGATACGTTCAGCGATTGCCTGATAGCCCTGTCCGTTTGGATGAAAATGATCGGATGATAAATAGACGGGCAAATTTTGCTGGAATAAATCGAAAGTTGGAACCAGAGTCATATTGCTGTTTTGGTTGGTAATTGCCATGGCAGCCAGATTCCATTCTGTTACTACAAGATTACCGGGAATTTTCATTTCCTGCAGATCACTGAATGGATTATATAATCCGACATAGATAATTTTAGCATTCGGATTGATTTTCCCTACCTTTGTCAGCACTTTTTGCAGACGTTTGGCGGCATCAGGCACAGCTTTACGCAAACCACTGAGTGTAGGCGGCTCTTTGCCAGTTTGGGCAGCCTGAGCTCCCTGAAATAAATCATTTCCGCCAATCGAGACAATAATGACGTTAGCCTTTTTCAACACATAAGAAACACCTGGCTCATCCAGCTTGGTCAATAGTCCTTGAGTCGTCAGTCCATTAATCCCCAGATTATTTATGAGCTGAGCCTTATGGCCTTCCTGATTATTCAACAAGCTCACCGACCGACGCACAAAACCACTTCCGGAGTCATCCCCTGTGCCTTTGGCTAGCGAATCTCCAATGGCAGCTACCCGAAACTCTCCCGTCTGATTAGTAGCGGATGGCGCAGTTTGTGTCTGCGATGAACCGGAATGTACAGGTTGAGTGCTAACCATTGGCTCTGGAGCCGTGATACTTTGTACTGCTGTAAAAAATCCGTACAATAATAGCAATGTGGCGGCAATGGAAACGGAACCGACAGACCGCCAAATCCATTTTGATGAATTCACTCGTGTTCCCTCCTGATAGCTTAGTGAAATAAACATAAAGCTTCTCATATCATTTTGCAAATAAACCGTTCGGAATAAAAGCGCAATAAATGCTTAGAGTCACATATAATTTCCCATGAACATGCAAAAAAAGGATGGCAAATGACCATCCTTATATTATACTTTCTTCTGCGAACGGTTTATCCTCTCATCTCTAATCAGACGAATCAAACTATTTGCTATCAGGGATAAAACTTTTGATCCATTGTCCAAAACTGCCCGGATTTCGACTTTGAATCAGTACCGTTCCTTCACCGCGAAAGCGGCATACAAGTGCTTCTCCACTCGTTACGCTGGACAACCAGCCTTTAGATGCTTTTTCAATTTTATAATCCATATAATCCGGCCATGCCACCAGATGAGCATTATCAATAATACGCTCCTCTCCTGAGGCGATATAAATGGGATGAATGGCTCCATAAGAGGACAGGAATACCGTACCTCGACCACTGATTTCTACGATAAAAAAACCTTCACCGGAGAATAAACCTTTCATCAGGTTTTGCATTTTGGTGCTAACCTCAATGCCTTCTGTGCAAGCCAGAAAACCGTCCTTTTGGACGAATAGCCTATACGTGCCATCCAGTTCCACCGCTTGTACATCACCTATACTAGCAGGGGCTAACAACACCTCAGCCGGTCCCCGGGCTGCCCTCAGTTCTTGAAAAAAGAATTTTTCTCCGCTCAGCATTCTGCCTAAGCCACGTAACAGTCCACCGTCTACCGTCCCCTTTATATCTACACTGGAAGACATGGAAACCATCGCTCCCATTTCTGCTTTAATCATTTCCCCGGGTTTCAACTGCACCTTGAGCATAGCAAAGGCACCTTCATGCACGATTTCGTAGCTCATTTGTTCACCTGGCTTTCCATAAGTAGTCTGATATCTATTCAACTTGCTGCTATCATACTATAAATACGTCCCTTATGTCTTTTCTGGTATAAAGCAGTGGTTATGCCACTGGAGGATGAAGAGACACCAAAAGACCCGCTGAACGTGTCAGCGGGTCTTTAGATTAACGTCACGTCACTATCTTTTCGTAGCAGCGACATAACGTTGGGAACGTATTTACTATCATCTTAGTTACGTGTGAACTCTTGTACCCAATACCCATTGTAGTAAGCCACACCGATTTGTGTAAACTCTGCCTTCAAAATATTCTCACGATGTCCCTGACTGTTCATCCAGGCTTTCATCACTTCTTGTGGTGTTTGTTGTCCCATAGCAATATTCTCACCCGCATACGTATAAGTTACACCGAATTTTTTCATCATATCAAATGGTGAACCATAGGTCGGAGATGTATGGGAAAAGTAATTGTTCGTACTCATATCCTTCGCCTTGACTAAGGCTACTTCTGTAAGCTTCGCATTCGATGCGAGGGGCTTGAGACCTTTTTGGCTGCGCTCGTTATTTACAAGCTTTACAACCTCAGCTGCAAATTGGGACTTGCTGAGTTGTGCATTCGTACCTGCAGACTGACCCGCGCCTGAGTTTGTGTTTTGTTTTTGAGTCTGTTGCTTGGTACCAGACTGCGAAGCCTTTTGGCCACCCTGTTTGGTTGTTGTTTGTTTGCCGGATGAAGGATTTGCTGTTTTGTTTTTAGCCTTGTCCTTTTCAGAAACATCCTTAATTACGGTCTTTGTTATCGTAGTCGTCCCGTTGGACATATTGACGGTATATCCGTTATTTTGAAACCATTGTTGTAGTTGGGCAGTCAAATCGTCAGCTGGTGAAGCTGATGCCGGAACGATGAATCCTGCGGATAAAATGGCGCTAAGACTTCCCATCACCAGTGTTTTTTTCAACATATTCTTCATTTCGTCATCTCCTTGTTGTATAAATGCCTTGGTGTGAACGCGTCTGGTTACAACTTTGTAATCTTTACTCTAGCAGTATATCATGTTTTATAGCAGGATCAATGGTATAAAAGTTGGAAAAAAAATAGCCCCGCTCGGAATTGACCCATGCGGAACTAAGTTAAAAGTAGTGAGGCTTTAAGTATTAGATTGTCTTGTTATAGGCTGATTATCTAAGCTTTTTGCTGAAACGGTAGCCTTGCTTTTCAAAGCCGATTCGGTTGTAGAAAGCTCGGGCCTCTACTTGTTTGATGCGGTTATTCGCTCCGGTAATGAATAAATGATAGCATCCTTGCGCACGTCCCCACTCCTCACCACAAGCCACCAGGCGCTTGCCAATGCCCTCGCCGCGATACTCCCCGCTCACGACCAGCATGGTGATTTGTACGGCAGGATCAGGATAAGCCAAGCTTTGAGCCGTATGCATGCCGATTACTCCGACAACACGACCATCCATTTCTGCAACCATCATATTCGCTTGACTGTCCTCCCGCGCTGTTCCCATAACTTCTTTCATTACACCACAAGTCATCGGGTATCCGACTTCTCTTAGTAGTCCAGTTACGGCTTCGCAATCGCCAAGCTCTACGGAACGAATTGTCAGTACTGGAATCATCACATTGTTAGACATGATTTACCTCCACTTTCAGCATATTAGCAGCTTCTTTGGCCGTCTTCCGTGCTGTTTCCACATCTTCTGCAGCGCTAAGCGCTACAGCCATCCGGCGTCCCGGCTTGGTTTCAGGCTTCCCGAACACTCGCACCTGTGTCCGGGGTAGCAATAATGCATCATGCAGACCGCTTATTACAAAATCCCGCGTAGTCACTTCTGCCTTCAAAGTAGCTGAAGCTCCTGGTGTAAGCAGCGTGACGGATGGCAGCGGGAATCCGAGAATGGCCCGCACGTGAAGCGCAAATTCCGACAAATCCTGCGTAATCATGGTCACCATTCCTGTATCATGCGGACGAGGGGATACTTCACTGAATATGACGCCATCAGCTGTTAAAAATAGCTCTACGCCAAACAATCCGTAACCACCCAGTTCATCCGTTATCCTACGGGCAATGTCTTCCGCTTCCGAAAGCTGCTTGTCCGTCATGCCATGAGGCTGCCAGGATTCGACATAATCCCCATCTTTCTGAATGTGGCCAATCGGTGGGCAAAAAGTCGTACCCAAAACCGATCTGACGGTCAATAAGGTAATTTCGCTCTCAAACGGGACAAAAGCTTCAACAATGACACGTGTTGTTTTGGCACGCGCGCCTTCCAGCGCCGTATTCCAGCAGGATTCTGCATCTTCGATTGCCCGGCATACAGACTGCCCTTTACCCGACGAACTCATCAAGGGCTTGACCACGCATGGCGTGCCCAGCTCATGAACCGCCGACCGCAACTGCTCAAAGTTATCTGCAAAACGATAGGCAGCAGTCGGAAGCTCTAATTTCTCGACAGCCAGCCTGCGGATACCTTCCCGGTCCATCGTAAGACGGGCGGCACGGGCCGTTGGTACTACGTGAAATCCTTCTTGCTCTAATTCTTCCAAAGCACCCGTAGCAATAGCTTCGATTTCAGGTACAATTATGTCGGGCTTTTCCTTACGAATTAGTGCCTTCAACGCCTCAGCATCCTGCATATCCAGACAGTGAGAGCGATGGGCCACCTGCATTGCTGGAGCCAGTTCATAGCGATCTACAGCAATACATTCCACGCCAAGCCGCTGAGCTTCAATAATGACTTCTTTTCCCAATTCGCCGCTACCCAGCAGCAGCATCTTCTTAGCCTTGGCAGAAAAAGGAGCACCCCACATCTTGAACTCTTCCCCCTCTGACGAAATTGCTCTGATCTCTTTTCATCTTTATTTTCAGGGTTTAGCTCCAAGAATGCAATAGTGCTCGGCATTAAAATTTACAAAAAACGCGATTTTTTGATCTTTTTTTTACAAAAATCTGAACTGTGCTTCCACCAGCCCCCGATATATTCCATGTTTTTTCATCAATTGTTCATGATTACCACTTTCTTGGATTTCCCCATGATCCAGTACAACGATATGATCAGCATTACGGATGGTGGACAAACGGTGAGCGACCATAAAAGAAGTTCTGCCTTCTAGTAAAACCTGAAGAGCCTCCTGAATTTTCAACTCCGTTTCTGTATCAATACTAGCTGTGGCCTCATCTAGGATAAGAATTCGCGGATTAGCCAGCAAGGCACGAGCAAAGGATAAGAGCTGTCGCTGGCCCATGGACAGCATTCCCCCCCGCTCCTCTACCTCTGTTTCATAGCCAGCTGGCAAGTGAACAATGAATTCATGAGCATTGACCGCCTTCGCAGCCGCTTCAATTTCCTCATCCGTTGCATCCAAACGGCCAAATCGAATATTATCACGGATCGTCCCCGAAAAAATAAATGTATCCTGAAGTACGATGCTAATCTGGCTTCGCAAGCTCTCCACCGTGACATCACGCACATCATGACCGTCAATCGTAAGCCGCCCTGACGTAATGTCATAAAAACGGCTTAGCAGATTAATAATTGTACTTTTACCTGATCCGGTATGACCCACAAGCGCTATAGATTGACCCGCCTCGACAGAAAGATTAATACCTTTAAGCGCCTGACGTCCCTTTTCATACTCAAAAATGACCTTTTCAAATTGGATGTCTCCCCGAATGGGCGGCAAGGCTATTGCTCCCGGTTTGTTTGCAATATTCGGCTGTTCATCCATAAACTCAAAAATTCGTTCTGACGAAGCCATCGCAACCAGTAACTGATTATACATTTGGCCCAGCCGATTAATCGGCTCCCAAAAGTTCCCAACATAGTTGGCAAACGCAACCAGTAGTCCCACCGTAAGTTGGTCTGTCTGAATTAAATGCGCTCCAAACCAGAACAGCACAAGCGTACCAAATCCTCCGGTAATATCAATAAGTGGGCCAAAGACCTGATTCATGGCAGAAGCCTTATCCCACGACTTTTTGCTAGAGCTGTTCATGTCGTCGAAATAAGCCATGTTTTCCTGCTCCTGCGTATATGCTTGTGTCACACGAATCCCCTGAATAGACTCATTCAAATGAGAGTTGATACGCGAGTTCTTCATACGCACTTCTTGCCAAGCGCGGCGGATACGTACGCGCAGCTTGGTCGAGATCAAAAACATGATCGGAACAGTGACAATTACCGCTAAACCGAGCTTCCAGTTAATAAGCAGCAAAATGACAATAATTCCGATAAGCTGTACGCAGTCAATCAGGACATTCACTGCACCGTTCGTAAATAGATCCTGTAGCGAGTTAATGTCATTCGTCACGCGCACTAATACAGAACCTGCCGGTCTCTTATCAAAAAAGTTAAAAGATAGCTTTTGAATATGCTTGAACAAATCTTCACGCAAATCGTAAATAACCCGTTGACCGATAATATTGGTGAATTTAATGCGGTACGTGCTGGCTGCCCATTGAATTAAATATAACAAGAGCACGGCACCCGTGATGAGCAACAGCAACTTTACGCTGGGCAGTGCAGGCCATGCGGGAGCAATTGCTTTATCAATGGCCAGACTGATCAAATAAGGAACAGTCAGTTTGGTAATGGTGCCGAGAATCATCATGACCAGAAGGATCGGCAAAATCTGACGGGCATAAGGCTTCATGTATGCCAACAAACGTTTGAATTCTGACCAGTTAAACGGTTTGTCAATGACATCATCATCTTGATAGACAAAGCGCTCATTCGTTGGTTTTTTTAACGGTTTGACTTTTTCTGCGGGTATATTCATGGTCTCACCTGCCCTTCGGATACACCGTCTGGAGCCTGAGCTATGTAATCGGCGTATTGAATATGATACACATCCTGATATGGACCTGGAGTAGCAATGAGCTGTTCATGTGTTCCACGCTGAACGATTCGTCCTTCCTCAAGCACCACAATTTCATTAGCATGACGAAGCGAAGAGATTCGATGAGCGATTATGAATGTTGTTCGACCACGCATAACCTCTTGAAAACCGGTCTGTATTTCATGCTCTGTTTCCATATCGACCGCACTGGTAGCATCATCCAGAACCAGAATCTTCGGATTTTTGAGTAGTGCGCGCGCGATGGCGATCCGTTGTTTCTGTCCTCCGGACAGTCCCAATCCACGTTCTCCGACGACAGTGTCATATCCCAGCGGTAGTTCAGTTATGAATTCATGCGCCTGAGCCAGTTTGGAAACGCGTATGATGTCATCCATACTGACATGGCTTAAACCATATGAAATATTGTTGCGTATAGAGGACGAAAACAAAAACGTCTCCTGAAACACGGAAGAAATTTGAGCACGCAAATCGCGAATCTTTAAGTGACGTATATCCTTGCCATCCAACTTGATACTTCCTGCATTCACATTATAAGCGCGCATGAGTAATTGAATAATGGTAGACTTCCCTGACCCCGTTCCTCCTAAAATTCCAATGACTGATCCTGGCGGTGCGTCTAAATTGATGTCAACAACAGCAGGAAGCTTATTTCCGTAAGCAAAGGTGACATGTTCAAACGTAACATGTCCTTTCACCTGATCGGCATTGAGTGTAAGTGCTCCAGCTTCATCGGTTACATCTATGGACTGATTTAGCAGTTCCAAGACCCTTTCACCAGAAGCTTTGGACTGCGTATAGTTATTGATATGAAAGCCAATGCTCCAGATGGGGCCTATAATATACCAAATTAAGCTAAAGAAAGCGACGAGCTGCCCCAAGGTCATTGACTTCTGAATAACCAGATACCCCCCCATGCCCAACAGAAGGACCACACTGACAGAAGCAATCAGTTCCATAGCGGGGAAAAACCGACTCCATAAGGAAGCAGCCTGAATTTGATTACTCTTGTATTGTTCATTACGTACTGAAAATTTCTCAACTTCATAGGATTCGCGGGCAAAAGATTTGACGGTTCGCACACCTGTTATATTTTCTTGGACCGCTGTCGTCAAGGCGCTAAGGGCAATCCGCATTTCCTGAAAGGTGGGATGAATCCGGGATTCAAACTTAAATGTGACGAAGAGCAGCAATGGCATGCTGATCATCGTAATGAGGGTGAGCTGCCAGTTAATATACAGCATCATCATAGAGCCGAATACGACCATCAGTAGCACATTGAGGAGTTGGGCAAAACCAAACCCAATAAAGTTACGAATTGCCTCCAAATCACCAGTCAGTCGGGACATGAGATCACCCGTTTTGGCAGTGTCATAATATCTGAAGGACAGAAATTGCAGCTTTTCGTAACAAGCATTGCGGAGTCGGTACGCCAGATAGTTACCTAGCCGTCCACCAAAAAAACCATGTAAAAATTGCATGAACCCTTTGATGATGACTACTCCCAGCACAGTCAGAGCCAGCGCCGGGACTTTCCCGAAGTCACCTGGAATGATAGCGTTATCAATGAGCCTTTGGAGCAGGTTCGGATACACCAGTCCCAGAGCCGTAGCTATCGCAAGGCATAAAATAGAAAGAAACAGATAGTGTCTCCTCTCGCGAAAAAAAACTTGCAGTTGCCTGAGCACTTCCATGTCAATGTCCCTCCATTAGTTGCACGACGTTGTTATATGGCTTAGTGAAGTTTACCATTCGCGTTCCAAGGCGGCAAAGAGGATAACGAGCCGTATTCAGGCAGGTTATCAATTGGTGGGTGATTAGACAAATTAAATCGCTTTCTTATTATTGAATATGGCTATTTACTCAGTATTGCTTTCTTTTTGGAGCATGCATAAAACACCGGGTTGTCCCACAACCCGGTGTCCTGAACTTTAATAAATGGTGTACTTATTTATCTTTACTCCAAAGCCGCAATCTTGCCAGCAAGCTCTTCCCAAACCTGTGGCTGCTCACCGCCCATAAGGGCATGCTCCATGCCACGAGTCGTCTCCAGCATTTGCTCTCGAAGCTGAGCTTTCTGCCACATTTGCTCCTCCTGCATCAGCGTAACGTAAAAAGAAGACATTCGTTCTCGTTGCTGATCCACAGCCTCCCCGATTCGCTCGCGTAATATCGGCTCCAGTTTGGTTTGTAGATTCGCTCGACCAATTCCTTCAAAGAATAGCTTTGGATTTTTAAAGCTATTCCAATAATCCTTCCAATGAATGGACTCCTGCAGGGAAATTTCATTCAGCTCGGGAACAGCCCATTTTCTGGATTCAGGAATTGTGCAATCTAGTCCTGGCAACTGATGGTTCATGTGTTCTACGCATTGTTGTATAGCCTTGTGCACCAAAATTTGTCCCGTTTTTTCTAGCCGAAGTGTGGTTGCCAGTAATTCCTGAGACAGCTCTAGTTCGATTAAACGCATCAGCTCACGACCACAAGATGCAAAAGCCGAACGAAGATCACCTACTCCTTCACGCAGAACAGATGGATGAAACGCCTCTGCCATAAATTCTCCAGTCCGATAGGACAGCCTTTGACGTACATGATACAGCAGTTCATCGGTTTCGCCCGATAACACAGATGCACCGTTGCTGTCAGTCAGGTCTAGGAGCGTATGCTCCAATTCCCCACGGATGCGAGTTAATCGCTCGAATCGGATCTCACGTTCTTCCACGCTATACCGGGCATCGGCTGCATGTTGCTCTATGCGGTTCCGCAGCCGGCTCAGTTCCTGCATAGCAGAAGCAATGGACAGACCTGCCAGCTCTTCGGCTGCAAATGCCGAGAAATCATCTTCAAATGCATCAAAACGTGAAGCTGAACGCAATGAAGCCTCTCCCTGTTCGGCAGCTTCCAACGCCAGCATACTGGAAAGCGGATAAATGCGTGGCTTTCGGATTCCATTCGCCTGTAGTTGTTCCTGTACATGCCGGGTAACAGAATGAAGTTCTTCTTCAGAAGAAGCTAGATCTGATGCATTCACAATAAAAAACGTCTGATCGAGCGCCAAGGTCTCTTTAACTCGACCTAGTTGGTTCAGGAACTGTCGGTCGCCTTGCGTAAACGCATGGTTATAATAGGTGACAAATACAAGAGCGTCCGCATGCTTCATATAGTTGAAGGTCACGCCTGTGTGCCGTGCATTCACAGAATCCGCTCCAGGCGTATCCACTAGCACGATGCCCTGACGGGTCAGAGCGCAATCATAATAAAGGTCGATATGCTCCACAAAGCATGATTTGTGCTCAGACGCAACAAAATCCCGATACTGCTCTAAATCCACCTGAAGCTGTTGTCCCAGCAAGCTTTCAGCTTCTTCCCATCCCGCTGCGGCAGCCTTCAAAAAACTATAATGAGGCCTACCCGCAGGATGGATGCCTTCCGGAGATAAAGCATGAACGGCTTCTTGCCAGCCCGCTGCCGCTGGTTCCCCCAATCCTAATAGCCGAAATGAGTATTTAAGATCTTCCCGCAACGCGTCCACTGATTTCATATGGACGTCAGCCGTGGCATGGCGCTCAGCACTTGCAGGCGCCATTATGCGGTTAATCGCCGCTGTCGTCGGATGCGGCGATACGGGCAACACAGCTTCACCCAGCAAAGCGTTGGCGAAGCTAGATTTCCCAGCGCTGAACGCTCCGAACAGCGCCAGCGTAAACTGCCCACCCTCCAGCGCAGCGGCGCGGGCATGTAAATCCCGTACCGCCGTTTGCATGGCAGGGTATGGGCTTACCAGGGCAGCGGCGGCCTTCAATCGGGCCGCTACTGCATCCAGCCGCGTGCGGCGGCCTCCGGCGGCAGGCTGTGCTGCCGCCGTTCCTGCTAGCGGCTGCGCCGATGCGTTCCGCGAGCCAGCGATACCAGGACGCGCAACGCCCGTTGGCGTCGCAGCTGGCGAGGCAGCAGCGGAGGTATCGGACGCAGGTGAAGGCGCGTCCGCACGGGGCAACCCGCTTGGCGCGGAAGCCTGCGGCAGCAAGCTGCGCAGCAGGCTGGCGTGCGAAGCCGAAGCTTGCACGCGGGTGCTGTAGCGGCTCGCCGCCTCCGCCTGCGCCAGCAGCGCAGTGCGCGCATCCGCGAGAGCCGCGCGGCGGGCTTCGGCTCGCACTGCAAGCTGGGCCAGCAGGCGGTCTACTAGCGTAAGCGCCTTGCGGCGGCAATCGGCGGTCACAGCAGCACGTAGATCCTTGCAATAGTTCAACGTATACTCCGGCGACAACGCATTTTCCTTCACCGTCTGCTCTACCAGTTGCCGATCCGTTACAGGGCGGATGTCATCCAGCTCCTGCTCCATCGCAGCGGACCACAAACCCTGACCGTCACCCCAAGACCTCAGTAGCTCCCGCACATGAGGAAGCAATTGTCCCTCCACCTGATCAGTCAGCATTCCTGTCAGCCGTTCCAAACGGCTTTCCTTTTCTCGCTCAGTCTTTCCTCCTGCAAACCATAGTCCTGTTTTGAAGCCCGGCTTGCGGCTCTCTAAGTATTCGCTTGCCGCTTCACGTAGCTCCGCTGGCGTCAAATGTGCGTGTTCCAGTAGATGATCCAGCTCTTGACGCAGTCGTTTACGCTCCTGCTCCGGGAGCATCTTCCAGTGTTCATCTTCTTGCTGCAAGGTTTTCTGCTCTATATCCAGGCGCAAAATGGCTTCTTCTCCACCTGCTTCTTTTAGCAGTGTGTTCAGTTCCTCTTCTTCAGCTGCCTGCACAGTCTCCACATGTTGCTCTACCAAATGGTGCATAGAGGACACTAAACTGTATGCCAAAAGCTCTGTTTTTCGCTCCAGCAATTTCGGGATCAGGTGCGTCAACTGTTTCCACTGGTTCCATGGATGATTCTGCTCCTTCAAGGAAGTAAAGAGGATATCCGTATAATGAACCTGCCAGGCATGAAAGCTAGTCTCCACCTCATTACGATAACGTGTAAATGAAAGCTCTCGCTCCCGGTGTTTATCGATTTGATTGATGATCAAATATAACGGCTTGCCCCAATCCGACAAACTTTTGGCAAAGGACAAATTATTTTCAGATTGGACATGGTTGTAATCCATCACATAAAAAACAATATCTGCCCAATGTAAAGCAGAATGTGTCGCCAGCGCATGTCCGTGGTCTGTGGAATCTACGCCTGGTGTATCCAGCAACACTCCTCCGCTAGATAATATGGGAACATCCTCCCACACTTGAACCGATTCATAGGCTCCACCATTTTTACAATACTCAGCAAGCTCGGACAGGGAGGCCTCCACGATTTCCGGCTCTGCATTTTCCGCTGATTTGGCTGGATGAATGAGCGCTCTCGGACGCCCATAACGGATGGACACTACATTAGCGCTCGTAGGCACCGGTCCAGATGGCAGCACGGTTTTACCACATAGGCTGTTAATCAAGCTTGATTTACCTGCTGAAAAATGTCCACAAAAGGCAATGGTCAGCTCCTGCACATATGCTTTTTCCAGCAGATCACCTATCGCCTTCGCTCCCACTTCGTCCCCGGCTTTACGCAATGTATTCTGTATCTGTTCTATCGTATCCAACCACTTTCCCGCATCGCCTGTAATCGTTTGCATCATAAGCTACGGTTCCACTCCTTATCACTTGTCTGCACCAAATAGCTATATTGTAGCATTCCTAAGCCGTTGTGAGAATCATCACATCAAAAAAACTAAACAGCGCTCCCCGCCAGTACCTGGCTTTAGGGAACGCTGTTTTGTACATGATAATAATAAGTTCATTTTATTCTGTCCAAAACGGATCATTAGGAATAAGTATTTTGGCAACCGAATGCATTTCATCAAAGCCCCCTTAAAGGACAACGACGAAGCAAGATATGTATACAACGGGTGAGCCTACTCATCACGTACATTCACCTTTTGGAACATGGGGAACGCATACCATTATTCAGGGTGCAAAATGTATGCACACTTCATTGGAATAGGCTCTAGCCATATCAGATGGTCTGCAAGGTTCATGTATAATGCGCCTTCGGGCTGGTTAAACCAGCCGAGCCGCCTACACCGGAACATGCAACGCATGTCGTCCGCTAATTGAACTTAATTGGCTGCAGTCTCAAGCACTGGCAGCAAAATTTCAAATACTTGACCATGCTGTAAAATCGTAATCCCACGGGATTTGTCCTTCATTACGACCACTTCTGGCTTTTGTGACATACGCTCCAGATAATGCTCAGGTACATCACCGGAATGACTAACCGTGATTCCCTCAAGCTCACGCTCTTCGTTTTCAGCAAATTCTGTTGTTACAATTTGCTCAAAAATATCAGAGAACGCTTCAAAATTGTCTGTATATACCGAAATGCACTTCATACTCTTCATCCTTTTCTACACATAAATGGTTAAACCCTTTGTTACCTCTGTGGGTCTTTAAGCTCTACGTTCCTTATCTTTTCTGATAAGAGACGTTTTCATACGTTTCTTGCCTTCCCTGCACACATCAAGCAACGGACATACCTGACATTGAGGATTTTGAGCTTTGCAATGGTAGCGTCCGAAAAAAATAAGCCTGTGGTGGGTCAAAGACCATTCATCCCTAGGTACCCTCTTCATCAGCTTTTTTTCCACCTCAAGCACTGAATCATCCCACCCTGCAAAACCGAGCCGTTTGGAAATACGCTCTACATGCGTATCTACCGCAATAGCTGGTACATTAAAAGCAGTAGATACTACGACGTTAGCCGTCTTGCGGCCGACACCGGGTAGCTTAACCAGTTGATCGTGCTCTGAAGGTATCTCTCCCCCGTACTGGTCTATTAAAATACGACAGAGGTTATGAATATGCTTGGCCTTGTTTCGGTACAAGCCGATTCTGCGAATATCCTGCTCCAGTTCCTCAAGAGGAACAGCCAAATAATCCTCAGGTGACTTGTATTTTTGAAACAGGTCTGCCGTTACTTTATTGACCATCTGATCGGAGCATTGAGCAGACAATAACACGGCGATCGTTAATTCAAAAGCATTGTCATGGTTCAACTCACAATGGGCATCCGGAAACATCGTACCGATGGTGTCCAATATATGACGTGCGGTTGCTGCATTCACGGAAATCCTACCTCCTACCAAAAAAAACGTCTTGATACGGGATAGCCCGCATCAAGACGGTCACTCTAAATAATCATCCGGAAAGAAACGAATACTATTTGTGCATGACTGCCTGCATAGGCGAGAAATACACTCCTATATTATCATTATCTGTCACAGATTGCACGTGAAAAGTGTGTAAATCCCCAAGAAATTTTCATACCGTCTGATCGGTTAGCGACTCATGGGATGATCCAAATCTACATGTCCCATTAAGGACTCCAGAGATTGCCCATCTACGAGCAAATCCAGCGTTTTGACTTCCTTGAATTGGAACATCGTTTTCTTCAAGGCATCGATAGCCAATTCCTCGCCGCCAGCTCCCAATCGAGCCTCGTCCGGCAGGGAAATATCAAAAGTCAATGCACCGTTATCCAATTTGATCTTATGCACGGAAATTTTCTCGGACCACAACGGGATTAGAGCAGAATCCCCACTCTTTTGCAGAGCTTCAAACGCTTTTTGCAATTTTTCCAGCTCGCTTGGATAGGTAATTTCCTTTTTCTGTTCTTTCAAGCCGTTCTCTTGTGTATCCGTATAGTACACCGTAATCTGCTGTGTTTGTCGATCACCTGAATTTTCCGTGTCCGTCTTGGTCTTTGTAGGCTCTGTTGACGGAGATGCAGGTGTTTGACTCGCTCCGTTATTCTCAGCAGACTGAGCCGATGGATCAGGGGTCGTCTGTTCAGGTGTACTATTTTGTGCATTAGAAGTTTGTGTTTCCTGAGATGGAGTCGCAGGAGCCGATGTTTGCTTAGAGGCACACCCTGCACCTGCAATGGCGAACAATGCCAGCAGGCCTGCAATTACGATTTTCTTGTTCATATGTCCCCCTCCTTGCTTGACGTTGACAAGCGATTTGTTGAAGATTTATTTTACGTCGAGATACTCTGTGATTCCATCTGCAATCCCTTGAGCTACCCGATTTTGAAAATCTTCATCAAACAGTGTGGCTTCCTCTTTTGCATTACTCAGATATCCTACTTCAAGCAATACGGCTGGCATAGTCGTTTCCCGAATTACATGGAAATTGCCATAACGAATGCCTCGGTCTGTCAGACCCGTCGCAGGAGCAAAGTACTTATGCATAACGTTAGCGAACGCTTTGCTTGCACTACGCTGGTAATACGTCTCTGTACCGTTGGAAGCTGAGCTACCGCTGCTGTTAGCATGAATGGACACGAACACGTTAGCATTAAGGTTTTCAGCTACTTTTACGCGCTGTTTAAGCTCCAAGAATGTATCATCACTGCGTGTCAGCACAACCTCAAGATTGGGGTTCTGCTTTAATATGCTTTCTACTTTCAGAGCCATAGCCAGGTTGAAGGTCTTTTCATAATTTTTTCTCGACACACCAACTGCACCTGAATCTTTTGCTCCATGACCAGCATCAATAACAACGACTTTTTTACCATTGCTGTTAGTTGGTGATGTCTGCGTGTCATCCGGCTGTGAGCCATCTGGTAACGTTGCGTCTGGCGTGGTATTCACTGAATCCTTGGAAGCCAGATCGACGATAACACGATTCGTTCCATCATTATATGCGGTATAATTCATGGCATGTTTCAAATCAATAACAACGCGCACCGTTGAAGGTTCCTTTTGGAACAAAGCATACCGGATACCGGACACATCCGCTTCATTCTCAATGTCCAGCGAACCATTTAAGTTGCTATCCAGCTTTTGCTGGTCTCCAAAATTGTCAGCAAACGCAGTCGCCGGCAAATCCACCACTACCCGATCAGGGCCTGTCATCGTAAACGCTTTCGGCTTGACGGCACTGGCTGTGGTGATGGTTAAACGGTTTTGGCTGAAACTGACTCCCTGCACCTGTGTAACACCTGAGTTCGCATTATTCGTTGGTGCAGTTACACTTCCAGTACCTGTACTGTTATTTCCAGACTTGGGAGGTGTAAATTCCCCGTTTCCAGACCCGCTACTGCGGGTATATAATTTTACGGACTTGGAGCTGCTGTCCCATTTTACGTCCAGTCCCATTTGCTCGCCGATAAAACGAAGCGGTACAAGGGCATAATTGGAACGCAGCAGAGGCGAAGCATCCAGACTAATGTCGCTTCCATTGACAGTCGCCGTCTTACTTCCGATTATCATTCGGATCGAGGTACTGTCCTTCTCAATCGTTATGGTTCGCGCCTGCTGCTTCCATGTCACGTCATATCCCAAATTTTCAGAAATTACGCGTAGCGGAACCATTGTACTTCCGCCAATTACTTGTGCCTTAGCACCACTAGGGACACTTAACTGTTGATCGTCGAGATAGATTTGTGTTCCACTCGAAGCCGCATGTCCATAACCCGGAACCGCCCACATGAAGACAAATAATAACAACAAAAAACCAAATTTCTTCATTCGTCACCCTTCCATTCATAATTTTTTTGCCACATGCTCCGGTGCGGCGACCTGATATACGCGCTTATGTAATATCAGACAACCTTTTAGACGTTATCTCACACCAAAAGTTGCGAATATATTCCATCATAACAGAAATATACGTGCCAAAGAACTATTTTTGTCGAATTTTGACTAAAAATATAGATCATTCGTTTTCCGTCAAAAGTCACAGCTAAAAAAACTAAAAAAGCTACTTTTCACCCCCATGAATTTTCATTAAAAGGTGGAAAGTAGCTTTTATTGCTAACATCCTTAGTTAAGTGATTCAGTTGCTCCTGTGCCCGTTCCAAGATACTCCTTCAACCCATCGACAATACCTTCGGCAATCTTCTCCTGTGTTTCTTCTGAAAACATGGCTGCTTCATTGGACAGATTACTAAGGTAGCCACATTCCAGCAATACAGCAGGCATTTGTGATTTTCTCGTCACTGCATGGTTTGCCACCCTGATGCCATTATCCTTAAATCCGGTAGCCGCTACAAGATATTTATGCATCGTCTTTGCCAGTGCCAAACTGTCCTGACGTGCATAATAGGTTTCAGAGCCATTGGTTTTTCCTTTATCTGAAGCTTGCATACTATTACCATGAATAGATACAAACACGCTTGCCTGCTGACTATTAGCGAGTTGTGGTCGTTCATCCAACGTGGGATACGTATCTCCATTGCGAGTCAATACGATTTGAATGTCAGGATCATTTTGCAGAAGCTGCTCGACTTTTAACGCTACCGCCAATGTAAATTCCTTTTCATGTCGCCCAGTCACACTACCTGCTCCAGGGTCTTTGCCACCATGTCCGGGATCAATGACGACGATTCGCCGTCCTTCGACATTCGTTGGTGTTACCGCTACTGGATTCACACTATGCTCACGCAATTGAAGGGTGATATCGCCTAGGCCATTGGTTGATAGATCGTAATCACGTGCTTGATTTAAAGCAATGACAATGCGTACGCCCCCATTCGGTCCATCTGTCGGAGCAAATCTAATTTCCTGCACATCCTCACTGTTACTATTCGTCAGCGCCCGCGTACCATCGCTACGAATCGGGAATGGCTGAAGAAAATCAGTCGTCATTGAAGCTTCTGGTAAATCTACAACAATACGATCATACCCCGTCATTTTGGATACTTTAGGGGTAACATCTTTGTTCAAAGAAATCTTTAACGTTTCACCCTCAAAAGTAATATTTTGTACAAGCAACGCATTCGCTGCGGTCTGTTCTGTATTCTGCTGCTTGGATGGTGAAGATGTAGCTTCAGTATGCTTGTCTGCTTCAACTGGGGTTATTGTCGTCGCTGTTGCTGAAGACGTTTTATTGGTGCTAGTTGTACTCTGTGTTGACGTTTGCGACGATGGTTGGGATTGAGACTGTTTATTCGCTTGTTGAATTGCAGCCTTTTGACTGAGATTTACGGATTTACTTTTATTATTCCAATCTACTTTCAGCCCCATTTGCTCCCCAACAAAACGCAATGGAACCATGGTCGAATTGCCCCGAAGTACAGGAGGCGCATCCAGACTTACTGTTTTTCCATTCACATCAGCCGATGTACGGCCTACATACATAGACATATCGGTACTGTTTTTTTGGATTGAGATTTTATAGGCTTGTGGTTCCCACTTGAACTGATATCCAAGCTGCTCCCCAACCACCCTTAGCGGTACCATGATTTTTCCATTGACCATTTCAGGCTTGGCATCTGCAGGCGCTTCCACCCTTTTGCCATCTAAAAACAAATCTGCTCCAGCCGCATTCACATGAGGGGAGGACGGCCACAACCAAATCAAGATAGCCGCTAGTATCACCCAACCATATTTCTTCATCCTCATTCCCCTAACTTATATATGTATTTTTTGGTATTTCTCACAGACACAGTCCTTCAACCCATTTACATTTACAATACCATGCTGAGTCGAACCGTCAACCCCTTATTTTCCAATTTATTGTTTGAGCATAATAAAAGCCCGCAGGCAAAAGAATTGCCAGTACGGGCTTTCTGTCTAACAAATGAGCAAGCTATATGGCTTCGTATTGATACTGAACTGGGAAATATGATTATGCGCCTTGTTTCGCAGCGCGTCTTTGTTCATACGCCAGAATTTCAGATTCATGCTGGAGTGTCAGGCCAATATCGTCCAAGCCTTGCAGCAGGAACTGACGGCGATGTTCATCCAGATCAAATTCAATTTTCAGACCATAGTCGTCAGTGATTGTTTTTTCATTCAGGTCTACGTTCAATTGGTAGTTATCATGCTGCGCCGTACGCTGAAACAATTCCTCTACTTGCTCTTCAGATAGCTTGATCGGCAATATACCATTTTTAAAACAGTTATTATAGAAGATATCTGCATAAGACGGTGCAATTACGCAACGAAACCCATAGTCCATAATCGCCCAGGGCGCATGCTCACGTGAGGAGCCGCAGCCAAAGTTAGCGCGAGAGATCAGCACAGACGCTCCTGCATAACGAGGCTTGTTGGGTTCAAATTCAGGATTGATATTGCCCGCTTCATCAAACCGCCACTCGTAGAACAGAAACTGTCCAAAGCCCGTACGTTCAATTCGTTTCAGAAACTGCTTAGGAATGATAGCATCTGTGTCCACGTTCACCCGATCCACAGGGGCTACAATTCCTTTTAATGTTGTGAAAGCTTCCATCGTAATTCCTCCTCTGTATCCTAGCGGACTACTTCTTCCTGCTTGAATTTCCAATCCCGTACATCAACAAAATGTCCATGAATCGCCGCAGCGGCTGCCATTGCTGGAGATACCAGATGAGTCCGTCCTCCGCGTCCCTGACGACCTTCAAAGTTACGATTAGAAGTCGAAGCACAACGCTGTCCCGGTTGCAGTACGTCTGGATTCATCGCAAGACACATACTGCATCCCGCTTCACGCCACTCAAATCCTGCTTCTTTAAAAATGACGTCCAGTCCTTCTTCTTCAGCCTGAATTTTCACACGACCCGAACCTGGTACGACGATGGCCGTTACTTTGTCAGAAACCTTGTAACCTTTGGCAACCTCAGCGGCTGCACGCAAATCTTCAATTCGCCCGTTGGTGCAGGAGCCGATAAACACATAATCAATCGCAATATCCGTGATCGGAGTACCTGGCTTCAAATCCATATATTCAAGCGCTTTTTCAGCCGCTTTACGTTCGTTTTCGGTTGGCAGTTCTGCCGGAATCGGTACGGTTGAGGAAATATCTGTACCCATTCCCGGGCTAGTGCCCCAGGTTACTTGCGGAATCAAAGCATCTACGTCAAACTCCAGCACGACATCAAACTCAGCACCTTCATCTGTGACAAGCTCTTTCCACTCAGCAACCGCTTGCTCAAAAGCAGCTCCTTGTGCTACATGTTGACGTCCACGCAAGTAGTTGAAGGTGGTTTCGTCCGGTGCAATCATTCCTGCTCTGGCTCCGCCTTCAATGGACATGTTACACACAGTCATGCGCTCTTCCATGCTCAATTCGCGGATAGATTCACCTGTGTACTCAATAACATAACCTGTAGCGAAATCTGTACCGTATTTGGCGATGACACCCAAAATCATGTCTTTTGCTGTCACCCCAGGTTTGCGGCGGCCTACAAAGCGAACTTCCATCGTTTTGGCTTTGGCTTGCTGGAGACATTGTGTTGCCATTACGTGCTCTACCTCACTGGTTCCGATACCAAAAGCGAGCGCTCCGAACGCCCCATGTGTGGAGGTATGGCTATCACCACAAACAATCGTTTTGCCCGGATGAGTCAGACCAAGTTCAGGTCCCATAACGTGAACGACACCTTGATCAACCGTATCCAGATCATACAGTGTGACACCGAAATCACGGCAATTTTGAGTTAATGTATCGATCTGCTGCTTGGAAATCGGGTCCGTAATATTGTAACGGTCCTTAGTCGGTACGTTATGGTCCATCGTTGCAAACGTAAGCTCTGGACGACGCACCTGACGGCCGCTAAGACGTAATCCTTCAAACGCCTGTGGCGATGTTACCTCATGTACGAGGTGAAGATCAATGTACAAAATACTCGGCTTACCCGCTTCCTGATAGATGACATGGTTATCCCAAATTTTCTCGAACATGGTCTTTTTACTCATCATTATTCACCCCTGTGTTTTTCGAACCTAGTGGAGAGAAGCTAACGGCTCTCTCTTGAATGTCAACAATATACCACGGGATGTTTGATTGGTCTAAGATATGATATCTATAGAAGTGATAGGTTAAGGCTATAAGGCTGGAGAAGGTGAATATAGGCGGTTCATTGCACTGTTTCTCTATCAGCTCTTAATTAGTAAAAACCTTCGACTAAAAGTCGAAGGTTAAAAAAAGGGTTATACAAATGGATGAATACGAGAACTCTGTGGCCCTTTCTAAGGTACGCTAGTTATTACATTAAGAATTTGTGTGAATATTCATACTGTGAAAGCTGAATCAGTTATATATTCTCAGATATTGTTGACAAAATAAGGAATAAACTTGTACAATCAGGAAAATATTTTGTTTAGATTCCATTCTTCGTCGGTAACAAGGATATTGTAACTCGTAATAAGAATCATCTTAGCAATTGCTTTAATGGTTCTTTTTTTCCTCTACTTTTGCAAAACTGTTTGTATTTGATTTTGTTAGCTCTTAATAACTATATAAAGTATAAAGTATAAAACGAAATACAGTTATATAATTTGATATAAATCACAGGTAATTAACAAGAAAGCAAGAATTTTATAAATATCCTCCTGATGCGTTTTGTTGCAAAAAAATAGAAAACCGACTACGAGATTCAGCCGAAGAAAACATTCACATCCTAAAAAGGAGTTGGAATGATGAAACAAAATGGAATATCCGTTGAACACTACACTCCAATTTTGATTGTCGGTACGGGGATCTCAGGACTTACTGCTGCTTATTATTTGTCAAAAAAAAATATCAAGTACACGATTGTAACAAAAAAGAGTGCACCCAAACAAAGCAACTCCTTTCTTTCAGCAGCAAATACACGTGTTCCCTCAGAGAATGAAATTAATCATATTATTAATCTTACTATTGATAAATGTGGAGCAGATCGATCCGTAATTGAATCGCTATATAGGAATTCCAACATAATTATAAATTTCTTCGAAGAATTGGGTATTTCTTATGAGAAAACATCCTTTGGTATCATGCCTGAATGTATGATTAAATCACATGGGGGAAAGAAATTAATCAATTGTTTACTACAACATATTGAACAACCGATGTGTAATAAAATTTTGATACATTTGGAAAAGTACGATCACGGAATTATCGCAATATTTTATGACACACAATCAGATCAATTTATCAGAATATATACTAATTATTTGGTATTAGCTACGGGGGGATATGCAGGACAATTCTGTTTCAATGATAATTCGCCCGGTTCAACTGGTGAAACGCTAATCTTAGCTAAGAAAATAGGTGCGAGATTAAAGGGAATGTCTACAGTAATGTGTCATCCTTGGTCTATATATAACGGAAGACAAATTTTATTGGGCGGGGTTGTATCTTTGAGTCAAGGGAAAATAATAGATGAGGAAGGAGTTCAATTATTAGAAGATGAGTATATTTGTGATGCAATTGCTCGGGATGATTACCACGAAATGATTGATGAGATTTTAAAATTCCAACTAGAGTGCATCAAACAAAAAAAGGACATGTACTTGGATATGAGCCATGCTGATGAAAATGTATTAAATGAAAAATTCAAAACATATGGATTTAGTCCTAAAGTAGTTAAAAATAAAAGAATTAAAATTACACCAACGATGCACTATTCTTCAGGAGGAATCGAAATCAATGCTAATGCTGAGGCTATAAACTTGAATCGTGTTTTTGCTACTGGAGAAGCTCAATTTAATGGTGATCTTGGTATAGGAAGAATTCCTGGGCAAGCATTCGCATCAGGGATCGTTTTTGGTAAATTAATTGTTGACAAAATAGCTAATGAAGGTGTTTTCAATACTCAATATCAAACTTCATTTAAAGATCCACCTGAAACGATGCAGCTGTATTCGAAAGAAAATAATGACTTTCCGATTGAAGAGTTTCAGAAAAAGTTGTCAATTCTAATGATGGATTTGATCGCTTCCAATTCATCCGTTGTTTCTCTATCATTCCATAAAAAGAAAATACAAGAAAGTCAAAATATATTATTAAGTAGAGCAAGAGGATCAGGAAAACGATACGAGGATATTTTAACATTATTTTTCGGATATTTTGTTGCACTGGAAATTATAGAAGATATTGAAGCAAAGTCAGGCTTGTTGATTAACCAAAAATAGGATAAAAAGAGTCGCCTTTTCAGCTAATGGTAAGCACAAACCAACCATTCCAAAAAGAGGCGACCCTCATGAATCAGTCTACTTTATTTCAGCTGCTCCGACGTGGATCAGGCTTCGTTAAGGGGTATTACCCTACCTTCTCCGGAAAAGCCGCTGAGGTTCCTTTTGTGTGTCTAAAACGTTGTTTCACCAACTTCTTTAAGGTCGGGAATGGGCCAAACGGCGAACCTTATAGGTTCCTCAGGAACTAATGGGGCTATGCTTTAGAAATTAAATCCCTCGGTGGAGCTTAAGAATCTTTATAAATGAATTAATTTCAAGATGATTACCAGCAATATGAACAGTGCCAAGACAGCAGCTATCGATGTCCAAACTCTTCCGGTGATTCCCTCGTAGTCTCTTTTCATTTCCCCCACACGTAACGCCTCCTTTATTTTAGGGTACTCCTACTCCATAGGCTATGCGAGGTCTTGATTAAAGGAAGGGCTCTTAACAAAAAAAGCTCAGTCGACCCATTAAGGTCAGCTGAGCTTTTTGATTTATTTAGAGTATTCACTTACTTCAAACGTAAGGATACGATCAAACAGCACGTAATCCTTGCGGCTGCTGAATGGGCCTTTATTGTTATCGTGCTTATTGATTGCGTATGAAGCTGATCCAGAACCTGCTTGCTTAGCCTCATACCATGCAATGAAGTCATTGACCTCTTGCATACTCAAATCAAATTCCTTCTCTAAGCCAGTCGTCATGGTGACTACCAGAATTGCACGATCTCCGCTTGGAGTTGGTTCCTCTGTGTTTGGAGTTGGTTCCTCTGTTCCTGGATTAGGAGTGGAGCTTGACACTTTAGACATCATCTCTAATTCGCTAAGAGCTAGATACTGACTTCCATTATTGCCTGTAATATTAATTCTATAATCCTTGTATGAATTAGAATTAGAAAAAGTGAATTTTTTCGGAGTGCTATTTACCCATCCAGTGATATTTGACTGGGTATCTAGCACGTTCCAAGTCATCCCATCATTTGAGCCTTCGAAAGTCCAATTTTTAGGGGCACGGTCAGTTGCCGTTGTCTGTGGATATATAACATATTGCTCAATAACTTCGGGTTTAGGAAAGTCATATCTTAGCCAAGCAGCAGTTGTACTTGATGTCCACGCACTAGCAATAGTAGCAAATTCCTTGTTAAACGCCTCATATGCGTATGAATATTCATTACTTGCGCTTGCTACTCCAGATGGCAAAATGTTAGTTGTCATATGTGGAACTAGATTTTCTGAATACTCTGCTTCGGCTGCAAAAACATTGGATAAGGGAAGAGATAAAAGAACTAAAAATAAAATTGTTATACATGCTTTCTTCATTAAATAATCCTCCAATAGGTTTAATAGAACTAAGAATAATTTAATTGAGGAATTGTGTCTAAACATAAACTTGCTAATCTATAAATATAATCTAAATATTTGCATATTTATTTTTTAATGGGTATAAAAAAAGACCCTATCGGCTGATAACCAGTAGCGTCTCTCATCCTTATTTCACAATAAAACTCACCTTTGTACCATCATTATACTTATTTAATTAATGACTTACCCAAGATCCTGCTCCCCTGTTGTCACTAAGGGTTATGTATCGGATATCAACACCTGCGCCACCTTCAGCGCACATCGCCAACGGTCACTCGTCGCGGTCAAATCACTTTTTTGTAGGAACATCTTTTAAAGACTCTTGCGAGTTTCTTCAGCTCCGTCCCGGTCAATAGTACATACGTCAGAATGGCCGACTGCTATAGCATCTTTGATGCGTGCCCATTTCTGGATAGCACGAACTCGGAAACTCCTGTGTATACTCAGCTACTGCTTATTGGCTTGCTACCGATGATCTATTAATATGTGGAATAATTATAAGTTTGAATTTTGTAACGGGTGCATCCTGCTAATAATTCGCATGTGGAGTCGGTATAACTAATAGAGATAGAATCGAGCCTATACCCGTTTAGGAAGTTCAAGTCCTTATAACCTACTTCTGTAGCTGCATAGTCTTCCCAATCATTTGCCCAAGCTTTAAATTGATTGTTTCTTACATAATTAATGACATGCTCTGTGTAAGCTTGTGGAGTTACAACACCTTTTAGAATTAGCTAGGTCACTACTTGCATTTGCAAGCCTGTTCCTGTGGAAAAAGAACCCACAAAATCAATCCAGCCGAGCCCATCTTTACATCTACTCTAAATTCAAACTGCTCGATAATAAAGAAATTCCCACAAACCAATTAAGAGACTAATTCCCTTGCTATCTTGAACGACGCATCATCCCCCCCACCCAATAACGTCGTTTATCTAGGACAAGTTAGATGTCTCCTGGCTGTGAACCAGCTACTCCCCATGTTTCCCCATTAACTTTATAATCGCTGCCTCTCCACTGAAGTGTGTAGTATCCAGAACGCAAACCGTTGGTGATACCTTCATCAGTAGATTTCCAAGTAACTGTGTCGTGAGGAGTGATTACTAATGCATCAATATATAGTTTGTTGAACCGTTGTGAATTAAACTCACCTTTACTGGATGATCAGAGTGATTCTTCATACGAAGTTTAACATGACCCCATCCTTTAGGGACATTAAAGGATTCTCCTACAGTTGCGCTTCTACCCGATCTTTGAGAAATGATCCGTTAATCTTGATGGCATCCGGGGTAATCTTCTCTACTGCGCTACCGTTGTCTACAACTTCCACCATATCATCACCCAACGGCTGCACTACATATACTCTTACCTGGCTTAATGCAGCTACAAACAATCCTATATCCAAGTTTAACACTGTATATGTATAATCAAGATAGTCATTCGGTGAATTCTGTGGTAATTCCTGCACTGAAAAAAGCTCTGCTAACCTTATGGTCGGCAGAGCTTTCTTTAGCTTTAGAATCCCCCAATTTGTACAAGGGTCTGAATAAGCTGCTCATGATTGTGAGCGGGTACAGTTATAAAAAACAAAAAGCTACTCGCAACAATTAACAATGCCATTTTTTTCAACATTACTTAACCACACCTTTTCAATTAGATTGGAGAACTCTGTTTTGATTTCAGGAGTCGCATGGACTTGAAAACGCATAAACAGACCAATACAATTTATAAAGTTTGTTTCATTAGTTATTATATGTGACTTTGCCATTGCATACATCAAGTATTTAAAGCCATCACTGTATTTCACCCGATGTAAATAATAATGAGCCATTTCGTAAGCAAACCATGCGAAATAGTCTGGTATTACTTGTTGGGTATATATATCAGATGATGTTGGGAGTTGAGCAAATGAATTAATATTTGTTTCAAAACGTGAAAGGACATCATCCACATCTATTTCATATCGGTTAGCCGCTATCATAACGTTCAACAGCTTTGAGAGTTTCTCATTTTCATTAGCGGTTGATGTTGTCGCTATATATTCAACATAGTCTGGCAGCACGCTAACATCTCCAGACAGGAGTTTATTGACGTACGTGTTACCTTCTGCCCACTGACTGAACAAGTTTACCCAGTGTTGAGTATCTTCATCAGTCTCTTTGACCCAATCTAAATTCGCATAGGCGTATGTATATAGTAGGGCTTGTTGATAATCGCCTTGGGCTTCACAAACACTAGCACACAACAAATCGGCGTAAGCAATGTATCCAAATAACGGATTTCTGGTTTCCTTTTCATGCGCCCTGTTCTTTCGATTCTTCTGCTGATGCTTTATGGAATATTGTACTTCAGCTTTCCCTCTCATTTGCCTTGCCATTTCCTCAACCTTGTCCCACTTACGCAAAGACCTGTACACATTAGCCAAATCCTTCAATGCGTCAAGTTGGTCCATTTCATCCAGACGTTCAATGTAAGGCTCGAACAACGTAGCTGCCTTGAGATTGCGGCTTTGATCGTCCCCAACCTGAATCGTGAACATTCGATACTGACAGATCGCCAATCGTTCAGAATGTTGGTACTTCTCCGTTTCAGCTACACCCTCATAGAACAGCAACGCAGCATCATGTCGTCCCTGTGCTAATAGCACTTCTGCCATATCAAATAGTTTAGGCGAATAGAGTAGGTTGTCCATAATGGTTCCTACCACTCGACGGATCGCATCCAGCTTGTCCAATTCCGCACAACGATACAAAAATGGCTCTATTCGTCTCATATTCGGGGGGGTGTCGATGATGTAGTTTTCTATAAATAGGTCGTAAAAGTAGCCTTCTGGTAAACCCATAGCCTCGGTAATGCGATCTATCTGGTTAACAGACATAGATTTATTGCCTGACACTATGCTACTTACTATCCCCCTATTCATGCCCGCTATATGCCCAAACTCCATCATGCTCAAACCTTCTTGTTTTAGATATTGTTCCAATTCTGCTCTAATCGTGGGTGTAACTTTCATAGATAAACCACCCTTCATACAGAAGTACCAATATTTATATATTATTGCATTCTATTGTTGTCCATAATTTAACAGTTGTCAATAATTTTTATTTATTTGCATCGAATGTCGAAGTATATAAAATAAGCAGTTCCAAAGAGTCACTCTGCATTGAAGTCAAATAACCTTGCCACTGTTACCAGTGAGACTTATGGTAATGGAAATATAATCCTTCAAAAAACAGACACTTACATTGATCTGACTGTACAAAAGTACGGAGGATTACTTACTGAGTGGGACTACAAAAATCCGCTGAATTATCAGAGGCTTTTCATACTTGTATCTTAAATTAATTTGCTGCTATAACGCTACGAGTTTTAAAGGGAAATATTGTTCGGTGAATATAAAGTTGTAGACGGACAATACGTCATTAAGCTAACGGGCAGCTTAACTTGATTGGTGATATTATGCTACTCTATAAATAAGCAAATAATTTAATCAAGAGGTGTAATAATGCGGTTTCATGAATTTTATATCGGACAAGTATTTAAAACCAAGTCTTTAAAATTAACTAAAGAGGATATTACCAGATTTGCAAGGGAGTTTGACCCGCAATATATGCATTTAGATGAAGAGAAAGCATTACAAGGCAGGTTTAATGGAATTATCGCTTCAGGAATTCAAACATTAGCTGTTTCTTTTAAGCTTTGGGTTGAAACAGGCGGTTACGGTGATGAGGTTATTGCTGGAACTGCTATGAATAATATTAAATTTATTAAACCAGTATATCCAGGCGACGAATTGTACACCATTGTTGAAGTGATTGGAGTAAAAAAGATGAGGAATGGAACAGGACTCGTTACTGTATTGCTGTCGACTTTCAACAAGAAAGAGGAGCAAGTTTTTGAAGGCGATTTATCCGTTCTGGTTAAACAGTAAAGTTTCATAAAAAATCAATTATTACAGGTTTGAAGAGGTCCATGCATTTTAGCACGGACCTCTTCTCTTTATTCTAACGTGGCTTGACTTGCGGCTTCATGTTCAGCCACACGTTGCAGTAATTCCTACTAAGTCTTCATTTGGCGACCTTGACGTTGCCCTTCTACAAACTGAATATCGCATAGATTCTACATCTTGAACCCGTACTTTACCACCATCTTGGATAACATATCTATGCCTTCTGGAGTTCGACTAGCATTTCCGTCCAATGTAATAATAAATTGATATTGCAAATCATATAAATGAATAATTCACTATAAATCTCTGAGATTTGCACTGAGCCATTTCAGTATAGAGGGCTTTGAGAATGCCATTTACTAATCTCAGCCCATAGTATGTCATTCCACTGCTTTTGTATTGGAACTGTACAAACAACACGACGGAATGAGAAGCATCATACAAACCATAGAGGTATAGCTACTTCAAGAGTGGTCTAATCTATGTAAATTTTTGGTTCAGTGTAATGAATTTCACATCTTTCCGGGTCAACCTGTTCTACCATAGAAGGGTGATACGCCGTGCTGGGCAGACCACTTGGGTCGGGACGGTTACGTTTTGTTCTAAAACCAGCTGCACAGGCTGTCTGGCATGCGCGGCAAGTACGCCTTTATTTTGATTCGAAGCGGAGTGTCCAGATGTTGAATACCGAATTGGAATACCGTGAGCGCATCAGGAAGTTGGCCGTATGTATTGTCAAGCACTACCGTGGAAAAGGACCGGACAACGTCAAGGTTTCACTGGATTCGCCGCTCCGGATTACGGTAGAAATTCGAGGTACATTGTCTAATTTGTCCGAAATTCTCGTTCATGAAGGGGCCGAGGACAAGGTCAGGGAATATTGGAACGTCCTTCGTCCCTATCTGGAAAAGGAGTTTATGAACGAAGCCGAAAAAACACTCGGCAGTCCCTTCACTTATACTTGGGAGGTCTGCCCCTCCGTCCATGGAGACGGACACATTATCATTTCTCTAGAACTACAACACATACACCGGTTGGATTAGCGGGAAGGAGCTTGTCTCCTCGCTCGCGGATAAGCCAGTACAGGATGCAGCGTAAAGCGGCATTTTTGTATTGGCTTTTTTTATGTTACGAGTTTCATCTATTTCATATAAAAGAGGTGCTGCACTTATGGCAGACAAGGTATTAACCGTATGTCCCTACTGCGGGAGCGGTTGTCAGCTTCATTTGCTGGTGGAAAAAGGACAGGTAATTGGCGCAGAGCCGGCTGGTGGTCGTACGAATGAAGGAACGTTGTGTCTGAAAGGACACTATGGATGGGATTTTTTGAATGACCCACAAATTCTGACTGCACGCTTGCGCAAGCCCATGATTCGCAAAAATGGAGTTATGGAGGAAGTGGAGTGGAAGGAAGCCATTCAATATACTGCCGAACGGCTGTCAGCAATTAAGGAAAAATACGGACCCGACTCCATTATGGGAACGGGCTCCGCACGCGGTCCGGGAAATGAAGCCAATTATGTCATGCAAAAGTTCATGCGGGCGGTCATTGGCACGAACAATATTGACCATTGCGCTCGTGTATGCCACGGCCCTTCTGTGGCAGGTTTGACTTACTCGCTCGGAGATGGAGCTATGTCCAACTCTATTCCTGAAATTGAACACTCTGATCTCATTTTCGTGTTTGGATATAATGCACCCGAAACACATCCGATCGTCGCAAGACGCATTGTAGCTGCCAAGCAAAGAGGCGCGAAGATTATTGTATGCGATCCGCGCATGACCGAAACAGCTCGTATTTCGAATATGTGGCTACCCCTAAAGGGCGGTTCAAACATGGCTTTGGTGAACGCTTTTGGTCATGTACTTGTGCATGAAGGACTGTACGACAAACGATATGTGGAAGCAAACACAGAAGGATTTGCCGAATACGTAGACAGCATTAAAAAATATACTCCCGAATATGCGGAAGGCATTACGGGGGTCAAGGCGGCCGATATCCGGGCGGCTATGAGGGAATATGCAAAGGCCCCTACCGCTACAATTTTGTACGGAATGGGCGTATGTCAATTTTCACAGGCCGTTGATGTGGTAAAGGGGCTCGCTTCCCTTGCACTGTTGACGGGAAATCTGGGCAAGCCGAATGTCGGTATCGGACCAGTACGGGGACAAAACAATGTACAGGGGTCCTGTGATATGGGCGCTTTGCCGAATGTGTACCCTGGCTATCAGGATGTAACAGACAACACAGCTCGCAAAAAGTTTGAAAAAGCATGGGGTGTTGAGCTGCCACGTAAAAAGGGCTATCCACTTACGGAGGTACCGCACCTCATCCTGAAGGAGAACAAGCTGAAAGCTTATTACATTTTCGGAGAGGACCCTGTACAAAGTGATCCGAACGCCGCCGAGTTGCGTGAAGCCCTAGACCAATTGGAATTTGTCGTGGTTCAGGATATTTTCATGAACAAAACAGCGCTGCACGCCGATGTCATCCTCCCTTCTACTGCTTGGGGCGAGCATGACGGTGTATATTCTTCGGCAGATCGGGGCTTTCAGCGCATCCGCAAAGCCGTTGAGCCACAGGGTGATGTTAAGCCAGACTGGGCTATTATTAGCGAGGTTGCTACCGCCATGGGCTACCCTATGTCCTATGCAAACACAGAGGAAATTTGGGATGAAATGCGCAGCCTCAGCCCATTATTCTCGGGTGCCAGCTACCAAAAGATGGAGCAGCAAGGCGGCGTTCAATGGCCTTGCCCTACCGAGGATCATCCAGGTACACCGTATTTGTATAAAGGAAATCAATTTTCGACACCTAGTGGCAAAGGCAGATTATTCGCCTGCGAATGGCGTCCGCCACAAGAACAACCGGATGCAAAATACCCGCTTGTCTTGTCCACAGTCCGTGAGGTAGGTCACTATTCCGTGCGTACCATGACTGGCAATTGCCGCGCGCTGCGCCAGTTGTCTGATGAGCCTGGCTTTATTCAGATTAGCCCAGAAGACGGAGCAGATCTGAATATTCTGGATGGTGAAATTGTTGCCATATCCTCCCGTCGGGGACGCATCATGGCACGGGCACAAATCAGTGACCGTGTGCAACAAGGTGCGACCTACATGACCTATCACTGGTGGGTTGGAGCATGTAACGAGCTGACCGCTGATTTTCTCGATCCGGTATCCAAAACCCCGGAATTAAAATACTGTGCCATCCGTCTGGAACGGATCGCCGACCAAGTGCAGGCCGAACGTGATGTACATGAATCGTACCAACGGATTCGCAGACAGATGAACGTCCAGGAAGCTGTTTTGGCTGATAAGGTGACGAGATGAGCGGCACAGGGAATATGATGCACCGTCCGACAGATAACCGGTCAGCTTCGACGAATAGAATGGGAGCAGCCAGTAGAACAAGCGCTGTTGCTTCTTCTTTTGTAGTCGCAGACGCCGGGCAGTGCATCGGCTGCAAAGCCTGTGAACTGGCGTGCTTCGCCGTTCACAGTCAGGCTAACGGTATAGGAGCTTCGGTCGGAACCGTCAGCGTACCTGTTTTACCCAAGGTGTATGTTGTACGTACAGGGGAGATGTATGTGCCGGTGCAATGCCGGCATTGCGAAAATGCCCCCTGCGCACATGCCTGTCCGGTACAGGCCATTCGTCAGGAGGACGGCGTCGTCATGATAGATGAGGAACGATGTATCGGCTGTACCTCCTGTGTTTTGGCCTGCCCTTTCGGGGCGATTGAGGTGTCTCCGGTCTACCGGGCAGGACACGTTGTAACGCAGTCCGGCCTGACTCACCGTGCAAATCGAGTCGCCCTTCCCCGCACCGCGGCAAGCAAATGCGATCTGTGCGCGGAAACAGAGAACGGACAGCCTGCATGTGTAGAGGCCTGCCCGAATCATGTCCTACGGCTGGCCAAAGGTATATCCGACTCACCTCCAGAGCCTCGGCGGGAAGTCTTTTTCCCACGCCTATAAGGTCAAAATCAGCCGCAGAAAGGTAGAAAAACATGTCAACCACAATAGACAAGATCTCTTCACCTCCTTGTATGAAGACGACTGATTGCACAGACCCTGTCATTCATATTGACCCTACGCTCTGCACGGGATGCAGACGTTGTGCTGAGGTTTGTCCAGTAGATGCCATAGAGGGACTGCCCGGAGAACCGCAAACCGTTAATGCAGACCGATGTGTTATTTGCGGTCAATGTGTACAAATATGCAGCGTATACGCATCTGACTGGGCAGGTTCATCTCCACAGGAAGGCGCCGCTAGACGGCTGGAACGTATCCAAGAACGCGATATGCCTGCCGACATCAGAGAGCCGCTATTCGCTGCCTATTATAGCTACAACTTGAATAAGGTAGCCGATATGATGACCAAACCTGGACAGTTTCGGATCGTCCAATGTGCTCCTGCCATTCGTGTTTCACTCGCGGAGGAATTCGGAATGCCGTTCGGCACCTTGACGCCTGGGAAAATGGCTGCTGCTTTGCGCCGCCTTGGCTTCGATCGGGTATACGACACCAACTTTGGAGCTGACGTGACCATTATGGAGGAAGGCACTGAATTGATTCGTCGCGTGACCGAAGGCGGTCCCTTACCCATGTTCACATCCTGCTGTCCAGCATGGGTCCGATTTGCAGAAATAGAATATCCCGATCTGCTAGACCATCTATCCAGCTGCAAATCTCCGATGCAAATGTTAGGAGCGCTAATCAAATCTTATGGCGCACAACTGGACGAGGTGGAACCTGCGAATATATACAGCGTTGCCATCATGCCATGTACCTGTAAACAATTTGAGTGCGATCGTCCCGAAATGGAATCTGACGGTTACCGTGATGTGGATGAGGTACTGACCACGCGTGAACTTGCATACTGGATCAAGCAGCGCGGAATTGATTTTGCGAACCTGCCTGATGAAGAATTCGATTCACCGTTAGGACAATATTCAGGTGCAGGCTCCATTTTTGGAGTCACCGGAGGAGTCATGGAAGCTGCCATCCGTACAGGTTACGAGCTGCTGACAAATGAAAAACTGCCGAAGCTCCAACTCGATTTTGTTCGTGGTGAGGAAGGCATTCGAGTAGCTGAGGTTCAGGTAGGCAAGCTGCAGCTCAAGGTAGCGGTCGTCGCCGGGCTACAACATGCCTATCAGCTATTGGATCGTGTCCAGGCGGGCGAATGTGATTATCATTTTATTGAGGTGATGGGCTGCCCTGCTGGATGTATCAGCGGAGGGGGACAACCCAAGCTCATGTTAGAAAAGCAACGAATTGAAGCTTATCGGGCACGTAAATCCTCCATCTATGGACATGATGCTGCACACCAGGTACGAAAATCGCATGAGAACCCTCACATCATCAAACTTTATGATGAATTTTTAGGTGAGCCGCTGGGTCATGTGTCGCATCATCTGCTGCACACGACCTTCCAACAACGGGGGCCCGGCAAGCAAAGCCGCAGTAGCACTATTTCCACCAAAGGGGATACGGGTTACTCCATTCATTAATACGTTAAGTTAAGTTATTTTTATGCTGTATACATTATATTTGTCGTTAGTTAGAGAGGAGTCGAATTGTATGAACCGTTTTGTTTTAGCTGATCCCGATCAGTGTATCGGCTGTCGTACCTGTGAAATCGCATGTGTCATCGCACATTCAACGGAGAACCCTTTTATCTCGCCGGATGATGAGTTTCATTTTCACCCTCGTTTGAAGGTTATCAAATCATTTGGAGTCACCGCACCCGTTCAGTGTCGTCACTGTGAGGATGCCCCATGCGCCAACGCTTGTCCGAACGGCTCCATTACGAATGCAGATGGCTGCATTCTCATTAATAGTGAAAGCTGCATTGGCTGTAAAACCTGCATGATCGCCTGCCCTTACGGCGCGATTACCATGGTACCCGAGTATCGAAACGGGCAGCCTGTAGTGCAGGACGGATTGTATACCAATATGTCAGGTCGTTTGCAACCCAAAGAACGCATGATTGCCAGCAAATGTGATTTGTGCGAAGGCGTGGACGGCGGTCCGGCCTGTATTGGTAAATGTCCAACACAAGCCCTCAAGCTGGTCGAACCAGATCTGGTTCACGCCCGTGTTGAGGAAAAACGCGCTGCAAGTGCACGTCAGCTACTGCATATGACACGCATTCCAGCAACGGGTCTATGACTGAAGGTCTTTCTCTGCCTACAAATACGCGAACCGAGCGGGATGCGCTAGGAGAGATGGAAATTCCCGCAGATGCCTTTTACGGTATTCACACTGCACGCGCGATGAACAATTTTGCGGTCAGTGGCAGGCCCGTGAACCATAACTTGATCCACGCTCTTGTGTTGGTAAAAAAAGTAGCCGCTCAAGTGAATGGTGAGCAGAACCGGCTTCCTGCCCAACGGGCCTCTGCCATTGTAAATGCCTGCGACGAATTACTCGCCGGGAGGCATCAACATATGTTTACCGTGGATGCCATGCAAGGCGGCGCAGGCACCAGTACCCATATGAATGTAAATGAGGTCATTGCTAATTTGGCCATCGTACAGCTAGGAGGCAGACCAGGGCAGTATGAGATTTTACATCCGCTGGATGATGTGAACTGCTGCCAGTCTACGAATGATGTCTATCCGACAGCGCTACGAATTGCAGCGATACGGCTGCTTCGGCCTTTATGTGACACGATGTCTTCGTTACAGGATGCTTTACAGCACAAAGAAACAGAATATGCCGACTTGCTCAAGCTAGGCCGCACTCAGCTAATGGATGCTCTGCCCATGATGGCCGGGCAGGGCTTTGGTGCCTACGCAAAGGCTATAGCGCGCGACCGCTGGCGTCTCTATAAAGCTGAAGAGCGGCTGCGGGAAATCCCTATTGGGGGCACGGCGATTGGCACAGGTATGAACGCGCCCCGCGCATACAGCTATCGGATGGTCGAAAAGCTGGCGGATGAGACTGGCTTTGGACTGAGTCGCAGTGACCACCCGATGGACCCGATTCAAAATATGGATGTCTTTGTCGAGGTGTCCGGTCTACTCAAATCAGCTGCCGTCAATCTGTACAAAATATCTGGCGATTTTCGCCTACTGGCCTCTGGTCCTTTCGGTGGTTTTGGCGAATACACGCTGCCTCCAGTTCAGGCGGGATCCTCTATTATGCCTGGCAAGGTCAATCCGGTAATAGCTGAAATGGCAGGACTCACAGCCATGCGTGTGATAGCCGAAGATGCGGCTATCACTATGGCCGCTGCCTCCGGTCAGTTGGAGCTAAACGCATTCCTGCCGCTGATTGCCGAATCGCTGCTGGAATCGCTACATATTCTGAACAGCGCGGTTCGACTATTCGAGGAGCGATGTGTGCGCGGCCTGATCGTGCGTGAGGAACGCTGTACTACAAATCTGCGTAACTCAGCCGTGATGGCTTCTGCGCTGGTCGCGGAGCTTGGCTATGATGAAGCTGCCTCTATTGCATCTGCAGCCATTGTGCAAGGTCGCGCACCAGAGGATATTGTAGAAGATCGCGGCCTACTGACCCGTTCGCGGATTGACCAATTATGCCATCCCTATACAGTAACCAAGCCCGGAATTCCGGGACAGGAAGAAGGAACTCACCATGGGAATGAATGATACCCCTCGTAGCAACCGACCACATATCGTCCTGCTCGGTCGCCGCAACGCAGGCAAATCCAGCATTCTGAACACCCTGACCGGTCAGCCCGCCGCTGTGGTATCTCCTGTAGGTGGTACGACCACGGACCCCGTTTTCAAACCAATGGAGCTGCTCCCTGCGGGTCCCATTGTTCTGGTGGATACCGCCGGACTGGACGATGAGGGTGAGATCGGAGAGCTGCGCCGCAACAAAACGCTCGAAATACTTAATAGTACAGACTTGGCCCTGCTCGTTATCGACGCCACCGTTGGTGTCGGACCATTCGAGCATGAGCTACTCGAAAAGCTCCGCACCAAAAAGATTCCTGTTATTGGGGTATTGAATAAAATAGATACCCTTACTGAATCAGATAAAACGGCTACAAAGCTGGCAACTGAACTGGATCTCACCCTGATTCCTTTCAGTGCATCTTTGCTTTGGGGAGACACGGAACTGAAAAAGGCTATTACTAATACGCTCCCTCAAAACGAGGATCGTTTCCGTATCGTCGGTGACCTGTTGTCACCCGGCGATGTTGTTGTGCTGGTCGTTCCCATCGACAAAGCTGCACCAAAAGGCCGATTGATCCTGCCACAGCAGCAAACAATCCGCGATACACTAGAGAGTGATGCCATCGCTGTAGTGACCAAAGAACATGAACTACGATTGACGCTGGAGAGATTGGGACGCAAGCCTCGCTTGGTCATTACCGATTCACAGGTTTTTATGAAAGTAGCGGCCGACACGCCTAAGGATGTGCCTCTTACCTCTTTTTCCATCCTGTTTGCCCGTCATAAAGGCGATCTGGACGAACTGGTACGAGGTGCAAGAGCCATTGATCGCCTCAAGGATGGAGACCGTGTACTCATTGCCGAAGCCTGCACTCACCAATGCCAATCTGACGATATTGGTCGAGTGAAAATTCCCCGCTGGCTCCGCCAAACGATAGGCAAACGTCTCATCATCGAGCATGCATCCGGCTCCAGCTTCCCTGATGATCTGAGCGAATACGCACTGGTTATTCATTGCGGTGCATGCATGCTCAATCGGCGTACGATGCTTCATCGAATGTCGGAAACAAAAGCTGCCGGGGTGCCGATTGTGAACTATGGTATTTTCATCGCTTATGTACAGGGGGTCTTTCCCCGTGCTATTGAATGCTTCCCATCTGCTATGCTGGCATGGGAGCAAGCTGTAGAAGCCGGCAGTTATTCCTAAAAGACCTCATCTCATCATTAATATTTTTTTCCAGACACACAAAAGCAGTCGCGCTGATTCCAACGCGACTGCTTTTCATTTTCAAGTTCTATTATAAACCATGAGAATTTTCATAGCGTGAAATGATACTACGAATAATATAAATTACTAAAAATACAAATCACGTTCGCCTGCTTCCAGTCGTTCCAGTCTGTCAAGCGTCAAACGGCGCGTCGATTCACGTGGTATACGCTCCAGATTCTCTCGCAGAGCGGCAGCTCCCAGTTCACGCGCCTCCTCATCCCCATAATCCAGCAGATATTCTTGGAAGGTCAGCAGCGAATTCGGCTGGCACACATTATGAATTTGTCCTGATTTGGCAAGCTCCATGAAACGATCCCCAGTTCGCCCCTCACGGTAGCAAGCTGTGCAGTAGCTCGGCATATATCCGCCACGGCACAAACTTTTAATAATTTCCGATGGTGAGCGATGATCCCCCACCTCAAATTGAGGCTTATCATCAGTTTCCTGTTTTGCATATGCCCCTACACCTGTAGCTGAACCTGCACTAATCTGCGACACGCCTAAACCAATGACGCGGTCTCTATATTCCGGCTCCTCGCGAGTGGACAGGATCATGCCAGCATAAGGGACAGCCAGTCGAAGAACGGATACAATTTTCATAAAATCATCATCGTTGACCAGGTACGGATATCGCTCCAAGTCTACATTTTCAGCCGGACGCAATCGTGGAACTGAAACCGTGTGAGGGCCGCAGCCAAAGGCTTCTTCCAAGTGCTCAGCATGTTTCAGCATCGCGACGGTCTCATAGCGGAAATCATACAAGCCGTACAACACACCGATCCCCACATCATCTATACCCGCACGCATGGCTCTGTCCATTGCGGTGGTGTGCCAATCAAAGTCCCGCTTTGGTCCCTGTAGGTGGAATTTACGATAGCTTTCCCGATGATACGTTTCCTGAAATAAAATATACGTACCAATGCCTACCTCTGCCAGCTTCCGATAGTCCTCCTCGGTTGTGGATGCAATATTCACATTGATCCGCCGTATGCTGCCGTTATCTACCTTGACCTCATAGATCTGACGCAGACAATCGACGATATAGTCAATGGGACAATGGACTGGGTCTTCCCCCGCTTCCAGCACGAGCCGCTTGTGTCCCAGTTCTTGAAGCACTCTAACCTCCTCCACCAATTCCTCCGGTGTCAGACGGCTACGAGTAAAGCTGTCATTGGTATGTTTATAACCACAATATTCACAGTTATTCACGCAGTGGTTGCTTACATATAAAGGGGCGAACAGCACAATCCGGTTGCCATAAATTTGTTCTTTGACTGCCCTCGAAGATTTGAACATCTCTTCCAATAATTCAGGATCATCCACATGCAAAAGAGCCGCCGCTTCACTCGCACTCAGTCCCCGGCAGGCTCTCCCCTTTTCTAAAATTTCTAAAATACGGTGTCGATCTGTTGCCTCTTGTTTCCCCTGCTCCACTGCCGCCATAATTTCTGCTTCATTAATAAAATCCGCCGACACTTTCTCTCGTACTCCACTCACGTATACCCATCTCCTTATTTATGGTTACTGCAATGTTTCCGTTATGGCCTCACAAAGTTTACTGTCTCATAAGCTGTCGTTGCACCCTCAAACTATCGCCGCGCCCCATATCGACTTCAAATCCCGCTCCGCGAATCCGCAGTTCCAGGCAATGTCGACATTGGGCAGACTCATCGCCCAAACATATTTTATTCTCATAAATCGCATACTTAGGTCTCACCGCCAGTGGCGACAAATTGGGCATCACCACATTCGCTCCCGCCTGAAGCGCCTTCTCCCTGCCTTGGGGATGAATCGTTCCCATTGCCGTAGACGCCGGAATAAGTGCATCTGGAACGACCAATCGGGATAACGAAATAATATCGAGTGCCTTTTCCATGCTCCCCTGACTGGCATCCCGAAGTGGCGTGTTGCTATGCGGTAAAAAGGGACCAATCCCGATCATATCTGGTGACAGGCTGTGTAGATAAACCAAATCGTCTGCTAATTCACTATTCGTTTGTCCTGGTAACCCCACCATACATCCGGCCCCGATCTGAAAACCGATTCGTTGCAAAGCCAGCAGACGGCTGCGCCTGCTTTCCATCGTCATCGTCGGATGCAGCTTGGCGTACAAATGGGGAGAAGCTGTCTCATGCCGCAGCAAAAAACGGTCCGCGCCAGCCTCGTATAATTGCTCATAAGTTTCATCATCCCGTTCACCGATGGACAGTGTAACCGCCACATCCGCAAAACGGCTTTTAATTTCCCGAATCAATTTCGTCAGCCGGGCTGCTGTAAACCAGTAATCTTCCCCACTTTGCAGCACAAAGGTCCGATAACCGAGTTCATACCCCTCCGCACAACAGGCCAGAATTTCTTCTGGCTTCAAACGGTAACGATCTGCCTGTTTATTCGAAGCGCGCAGCCCACAGTACATGCAGTCCTGACGACATATACTGGAGAATTCAATTAATCCCCGTAAAAAAACACCTTTGCCATAGCGCTCCAATTTAGTGCGAGCTGCCAGGTGTCTCAGTTGAGCCCGCAGCGTCGGCTCATCATCCAGACGTGTCAGCAGCTCCATCATTTCCGTATGCGTCCATTCCTTGCCGTCAGCTAGACGCAGTAATAATTCGTCCGTGACTCATCCCTTCTTCCCTCGTCCATCCGGACTTCACATCATCAACGGCTTGTACCGTACATGTATTATTCTAGCAATATCGGAGAGGTTGTAACGTGATTAGTTTCACAAAAAATCCCATCTTATAAAAACCGCCTCCAACTTCTGCCCCAAAAAATACACATTTATATCAACACAAAAAAAGCTGTCTCTTCCTCTAATGGAAGAAACAGCCCTTGTCGATGGTTCTGCTTACTACTGAATCAAATCAATCGCCTGCTGGGGTACAAAATAATCAACACCGTTAAATACAACTACACCGTTGAGCGTGGTATTTTTACCATTCAGCGTAGCTATATTTTTGTATACTGGAAGCTCCAGCTTGTTACTGCCTTTGGTCACTGTAATGACTTTCGTGTCCGCAGTAAACTTGGATCCTTTAGCTTCAAAAGCAGCTTTTGCAGGAACAAACAGCTGCTTACTGACCGTATCCAAATCCAGTCCGAGTACACGTGTCATATATTTATTGACATCTGTATTGTCGATTACACCGGTTGGACGATCTCCGTTCGGCGCGTACGTGTACAACACGACATCGCCTCCTGTATGTCCGCCTGTAGTCCAGCCAATATTTGCACGTTTGCTAATGATCGGTCCAGCAGCATAGTTCATGCTGCCTTCTTTGGCATCTTTAATGGTTTTTACTTCTTCGTCTGTCAAATCAGTGATGCCAAAATATGTGGAAAGCACCTCTTTAATATTGCTGCGATCTGCATTCAGCTTGGCTTCCAAGCCTTCACCCGTCAGCTTCGCTTTTTTCAGCGGGTCTATAAAAGAAGCTAAAGGTGTTTTATCATAATTGCTAGTTGTATCGCTGCTACCAATCGTCAATCCACCATTTCCGTGGTCTGTCACTGCTACGACGACTGTATTTTGGTTTTGTTTGGCGTAATCCACAGCAACTTTCACTGCATCGTCAAATGAAAGCACGTCACTGATAATTCCGGTTGGATCATTTGCATGGGCGGCCCAATCCACTTTACTGCCTTCTACCATTAAGAAGAAGCCTTTATCGTTTTTGGACAACACATCAATGGCTTTCGATGTCATTTCCGCCAGACTAGGTTCCTTGGATGCATCGCGATCCAGGTTATACGCAAGGGCTTCGGGAGAAAAGCTGCCCCAGAGCTTGCTGGAGGTCGATTTTTTCAACCCTTCAGGTGTCGTGACAAAGTCATAACCCTGGTCTTTAATTTGGGCTACCAAATCTTGGCCATCTTTACGCCCTGCTGCCTCCAAAAACTTGCCGCCTCCACCTAACACTACGTCAACCCCGTTGTAGGCTTGCTGCATGCTGAGTGCATCATAATTTTTACGATCAGGATAATGTGCGGTAAAATCAGCTGGTGTCGCATGCATAATCTCGGAAGTCGCAATAATTCCGGTTGATTTTCCTGCCAGCTTGGAAGCCTCAAGAATGGAAGCTACAGGCTTTTTGGCGTCACCCGCTGCAATGGGTTGTTGTCCAGGCATTGTCGCTTCATCAGGAAGGACACCTACATACCCAGTATGTGATTTATGTCCTGTGGCAAAAGCAGTACCCGCTGGAGCAGAATCGGCAATTGGAGCATCCGCAGAATGCGTACGCACCATGCCGCTTGCCATGCTGTCTAACGTTAAGGAGGAGCCTTTGTACCATCTAGCCAGTGCAGTGGCGTCATTAGCCATACCGTCTGGAATCAAAATAATTACGTTTTTAATCGACGTGTCCTTTTCGACTGCCATCGCCGTCCCACCGCTTACTGCTAGCATCATAGTCGCTACGAGTGCAGCCACCGATTTTTTCGTATGTATCCCCCAACATTTTAGCATTCATTTTCCTCCCAGACACTTTTTTGTACACCAGAACTAAGATTAATCACGTTTTATCAGGAGAATGTTAAATGAATTGCTTATCTGTATTAAAAGACTCTATTTGTATAAAAACGCTTCATCTATATAAAACTTGTGACACATGAGATTCGTTAAGATTGGGAATTTCATTTTATTATTGTATAATCAGTCTATAATGTAATAGGTAAAGCTTATAAGACAAGGGGCGCAAAATTCGATGGAATTCAGACAGCTTCAGTACACCCTGCAAATTGCAGCGGAAAAAAACTTCTCACGAGCAGCAGAAAAACTGCATATTGCTCAGCCCTCTTTGAGCCAACAATTATCCAAACTGGAAAAAGAACTTGGGGTACTTTTATTTCAACGCAACACCAGCACGGTGGAATTAACACATGCAGGAGCGAGCTTTGTAGAAAAGGCAAAAAAAATAGTCGATGCAGTCGAGCAGCTCCGGCAGGAAATGGACGACATTTCTCAACTGCGAAAAGGGAAGGTTGTGGTTGGCAGTATGCCTATCACAGGTTCTCATTTGCTGCCGCATGTGCTGCCTGTATTCAAAAAGGCTCATCCCGACATTGAAATCGTGTTAGTCGAGGATTCATCCATGAATCTGGAGAAAAAAACTGCCAGTGGGGATACAGATCTCAGCCTGCTATCTCTTCCATTAGTTGAACCTACACTTTCCTATGTGCCCATCGGTGAAGAGTGGATTGATCTAGCCGTTCCTCCAGGTCACCCCCTAGCCCTGCGTAAAAACGGAGGCCATCCACAGCCTGTGCATATGGAAGAACTGAAAGATGAGCCTTTTGTCGTGCTGAAAAAAGGGCAAGGCTTTCGCAAGCTGACGATGGATTTGTGTCATCAAGCGGGCTTTGAACCTAATGTGGTGTTTGAGAGCACTAATATGGAGACGCTCCAATCGCTCGTAGCGACAGGTATGGGAGTGACACTCGTCCCCCGTTTTATCGCCCGGGCCGCCAGCAGCGAGTTTGTTCCAGCATTATTGCCACTCGCCGAACCTACCCCTAGCCGTACCCTGGCCATTGCTTACCGAAACGGACGTTATTTGTCTAAAGCTGCCGAAGCCTTTATTGATACCTTCCGAGAAACGGTCGAGCAACTTTCTCAAAAGTAGCTTCCAATGTGAAAAGGACCGTCTTCCTCCCTAGCCAAAGCCAGAGAAGAAGGCGGTCCCGGGGCTTCACCCCTATACTTTCAATACTTCATTTACTTTACGGGTTCGATTACACTGTTGCGATGTTGCTTCCATCTGTCTTCAACGAACCACATTTCATGTTCATTTGAATTTCCTGTCAGCCTCGCCTGATTACTTTACGCTTGCTCGGAAACTCCACTTTATCCATCCCGCATCACTTCTTTCCTTAAGGTCTCTAGCCTTGGTCTCCCAAGAGTGTCCTACCTCAGTTCCAATGTGCTGTGTGATCCCAAAGTGCCTGTCCTCGCCTTTTTGTGATCAGGGTCTCCCTAAATCTGGTGGACTTTTATCCTGATCATAGCCCATTTCATAATTGTTTCCGACAACCTGTCTATTTAAGCCTCTCGGCCGTGACAGGCCATCCCTATTCGCCAGTTCGGATCTACTTTGGTTATCCATCGTTATCAACCTCCTGGTGTCGGGATACTATTATAATACACCTATGGGCTGTATCTGAAACAGGTATCGAAAAACTTTTTTATTATCGAGAAGAACCAAATGCTTGCTGTACCTCGGCTTCACTCACTTGTGTTTTAAAGACTAATTTTGAAGGATCTTGACGTGAATAAATGACCTCTATAATACTTCCCTGCTGCAGTTTGGATAGTTGGGAAGAAAAAACATCCTTTTGCGTGGTTACATTAAATGTATCGCCTTGTTTTTCGTTACACTCAGCTTAAACTTAAGCTTAATTTTGTCTGATGTAAATATTCATAGGCCGTTGGGTCATTTAATTGCTGGTAATATACGGCCTTCATCAAATAAGTCGTCATATCCACCACAAGCGAATCGTTGCGATCCTCCAGCTGATCCACATAGCTTTCCGTGGCAGGATTAGCCAGCTTGGACAGCTCTGTGAAAATCTTATCCGCTGTAGCCAGCGTCCCCTCATCCTCTGCCGCTACACGCAAGAGGTACAATGGGTTTACACCTAAACGCTCAGCAATTTACTCGGCCAGATCCTCTGCCAACGGGTAACGGTCAGCCAGTATATTCGCAAAATGTGCGGGTGTCACCAGCCCGTCTACCAGCTCTTTACGGGACAAGTTTTTCTTTTTACACAAAAAATCAATGCGTTCCTTAAGCATGGAGTATTCCTTTCTGCACTGATTATCGGTCATACAGTGAGGGACGCCGATCTTCAAACACCGGAATACGACCACGCACGTCCTGCACCAAGACAGACTCAATTGTTCCTGTGAGAATCTCCTCCTGCTCTCCACCCTCGGCAATGATTTCTCCCCATGGATCAATTATGAGCGAATGCCCGAAGAAATCAGTTTCTCCGCTACGACCTACCCGATTACAAGCAATGACATACATCTGATTTTCTATAGCACGTGCGGTCAGCAAGGTACGCCAGTGATGAAGCCGGGGATGAGGCCATTCCGCGGGTACGATCAGCAAATTTGCGCCCGACAAGGCCAAACTTCGGGCTAGTTCAGGAAAACGGATATCATAGCAGATTGACGCACCTGCCTGAATCCCGCTATCCAGTGCGAATAAAACCTTTTCTTCGCCAGGCTGCAAATATTTTTCTTCATCCATAAGTCGGAATAGATGAATTTTGGAATACGAAGCAACCTCTCTGCCTGTGCGGTCAAAAACGAGCATCGTATTATACACATGACCGTCGCTTTTTTTCTCTGCGATTGACCCAGCTACTACGTTCACTTGATGGGTGGCGGCGAATGCTGCTATCCATGCCCGAGTCTCCGTCCCTTCCTTGTCCGCCAGCTCATGAATGCGATCCAAGGCATAGCCCGTATTCCACATTTCCGGCAGGACAATCAGATCCGGCTTTAGTTCGACTTTCATCGCTTGTTCCATTAAAGCTTGGATATGACTGCGGTTTTCCGGGGGATTTCCTATCTCTATGTGAGCTTGTATGAGTGCAACAGTGAACGGCTGAGCTTCCTGATACGTCAAAATCCTTCATCCTCCTTGTGAGCCGGAGCTTCCCGCGACCCATTCTCCGGTATTTTCTCCCATCATAGCCCGATCAGTCTGGATTACGCAACCATGCAAGCTTAATTCCCCCTATACAACTCGGTAAAATCGTGATAGATTATTTCTTAAACTATTCCAAAAGGTCGTGTGAATTGATGACTCATTTTTCTATTCCCTCCGCTGACGTCATGAAACAGTTACCCACTCAATTTTTTGCCACACTTGTACAAAATGTAAACCGTGAAATCGCGGCGGGGCATGATGTCATTAATCTCGGACAGGGGAACCCCGACACTCCCACTCCTTCCCATATTGTAAAAGCTTTGCAGGAATCAGCGGATAATCCGCTGTATCATAAATATTCGCCATTTCGCGGTTACAGCTTTCTCAAGGAAGCCGTTGCCCAGCGCTATCAGGAGGATTACGGTGTGACGCTCAATCCTGAAACCGAGGTCGCCATCCTGTTTGGCGGAAAAACGGGTTTGGTCCAGCTGCCGCAAGTCTTACTCAATCCCGGCGATGTGTGCCTCGTCCCTGATCCCGGCTACCCGGACTACTGGTCTGGCGTAGCCTTGGCTAAAGCGGAAATGTCTTTTCTCCCATTAAAGGAAGAGAACCGTTTTCTGCCCGATTATGAAGCCATTTCCGAGGAACGCCGCCGCCGCGCCAAGTTAATGTTCCTTAACTATCCGAATAATCCAACCTCGGCAACGGCTCCACTTTCTTTTTACGAGGATACGGTTGAATTCGCGCAACGTAACGGTATTGTGGTTGCCAGTGATTTCGCCTATGGCGCTATTGGATTTGATGGCGAACGTCCGGTGAGCTTCCTCCAGGCAGAGGGTGCTAAAGACGTGGGGATTGAGTTCTATACCTTGTCCAAAACGTACAATATGGCGGGCTGGCGTGTTGGTTTCGCGCTCGGTAATGCCGAAATTATCTCGATGATTAATCTGCTACAGGATCATATTTATGTAAGCTTGTTTGGCGGCATTCAGGCAGCAGCGGCGACAGCCCTGACGGCCTCGCAGAACTGCGTAGGCGAGCTGGTAGCCCGCTATGAATCACGCCGTAACGCTTTTTATGATGCACTTGGGCAAATAGGCTGGAAGGCGACGCGCCCAAGTGGCTCCTTTTTCAGTTGGCTGCCTGTGCCGCAGGGCTATACTTCGGCTTCTTTTGCCGATCTGCTGTTGCGGAAAGCCAAGGTGGCTGTCGCTCCAGGGATCGGCTTCGGGAGCGGCGGCGAAGGATATGTGCGAGCGGGGCTGCTGAGCTCAGAAACTCGACTGACCGAGGCGGCTGATCGAATTGGCAAGCTAAACCTGTTTGGTTAAGCCGTATTTTCCAGCTACAACTTCTTTGCCAAACCTGGTCTTTTCGTGGTATTCTGTATCCAATATCATTTAGCGCGTTGAAGGGACTATTAAGAGAGACTCGGTCCTGTTCAGAGAGTAAATTCCGATAGGCTGCAAGAATTTACCTGGACTCTCTCCCAACTCCTATCCCCGAGCGCCCTGCGCAATCAGGCGGTCCCTGCCGTTAACAGGTTTCAAGTGGGATGATCATGAATCATCAATGAAGGTGGTACCGCGGAAGCACTAACTTTCGTCCTTTGCATACAAAGGATGGAAGTTTTTTTGCATTAAAAAGAGTAAAATTAAGGAAGTGGACGTCTTGTCAACACGAATCGTCATTAAAATCGGAAGCAGCTCTCTGACTGGAGTGGAAGGTGGTTTGAATCGGGAAGCCATCGCTTATTTTGCCCGGGAAATCAGCTTGCTTCGTGCAAAAGGTCATGAAGTGCTGCTGGTTACATCAGGCGCAGTAGCCGCCGGATTCAGGGAGATTGGATACCCGTTTCGCCCTAAGCTATTGCATGAAAAGCAGGCGGCAGCGGCTGTTGGCCAAGCTCTTCTCATGCAGGCCTATGAGCAGGCTTTTAAAGATTTTGACCTAGTGATCGCGCAGGTTCTGCTAACCCGTAGTGACTTTTTGAGCCGCAAACGGATGAATAATGCCGGAATGACCGTAGAAGAATTGCTGCGCCAGCAGGTTATCCCGATCTTTAACGAAAATGATACTGTATCGATTGACGAATTGAAATTCGGCGATAACGATATGCTGTCCGCGCTGGTTGCCAATCTGGTCAAAGCTCAGCATCTGATTATCATTACGGACACCGATGGCGTATATACGGCAGATCCGCGCAAGCATCCGAATGCCGTACGTTTTGAACGTATCGAAGAAATTACAGAGGAGATTTATGCATTAGCTGGAGGTTCTGGATCGTCTGTAGGTACTGGCGGCATGCGATCCAAGATCGAAGCTGCCAAAGTCGCTACACGCGGCGGTGTACCTGTATATGTGGGACGCGTAAGCGCGAATGGTGATCTAGACGCAGCCGTCGAAGGACACGGACCGGGAACTTATTTTGACACCCATCTCTCTTCACTTCCGATGAAAAAACAGTGGCTTGGATTTATGTCCACCCCTCTGGGCGCGGTGCATGTAGATGAAGGAGCTGAGGAAGCGTTGGTTCACGGAGGACACAGTCTACTTCCGGTTGGCGTACGACGTGTCGAGGGCAGCTTTCATGCCGGAGATGTCGTTGAGGTGCTCGGACCGGAAAATAAAGTGTTAGGACGCGGCATCGTCAATTATGACGATGAACAGCTCCGGAATGTACAAGGATTACCCAGCGGCGAGGTTGTGGGCAAAATTGGTCCCATTCACCGGCTTGAGGTGATCCACAGGGATGAATGGATTACATTATGTATGTAGGGAGGCCGTAACATGAGTGATTTAACGACTAACACAGCTGCAACTGAGGAGAATCAGTTTAGCGAAGTACGAACCAAAGCGAATCTTGCTAAAAAAAGTGCCGGGGTCATGAACCGCCTGACTACAGCACAGAAAAACGAAGCATTGCTTGCTATGGCTGAAGCTCTAGTAAATCATACTGAAGAGCTGATTGCAGCAAACCATAATGACCTGAAACGTGGACGGGAACAGGGAACATCGGAATCGCTGCTCGACCGCCTCAAGCTGACCGAGGACCGAATCGAAGCTATTGCCGAAGGATTACGCCAAATTGTGGCACTGCCTGACCCGGTCGGCGACACCCTTGAGCAAATTGAACGTCCAAACGGTCTGCGAATTGAGAAGATACGTGTACCACTGGGTGTCATCGGCATCATATATGAAGCGCGTCCAAATGTAACCGTGGATGCCGCGGGCCTGTGCTTGAAAACAGGCAATCCGGTTGTGCTACGCGGTGGTTCGGCCGCCCTCTTCTCCAACCGCAAGATTATCGAAGTACTCCAGCAGGCACTAGACGCAACCGCTGTGCCGCGCGAGGCGCTTCAACTTATTGAAGATTCAGACCGTGCCTCGGTCAACGAAATGCTCACCTTGAACGGCTTGCTGGATGTAATTATTCCACGCGGTGGGCGTTCACTCATTCAAAATGTTGTTCAGAACGCTACCGTACCTGTCATCGAAACTGGAGCTGGTGTATGCCATACCTTTTTGGACGCTACAGCGGATACCGCAATGGCCGAAGCGATTACACTGAATGCCAAGGTGCAAAGACCGTCCGTGTGTAACTCGATGGAAACATTGCTCGTACACTTGGATTATGCAAAAGCACATTTAACAGGATTGGCAGAACGCTTTCGTGGTGCGGGGGTTGAGCTACGCGGCTGTGCACGCACACGAGAATTGGCTCCTTGGGTTGTTCCTGCTACAGAAGAGGATTACGGCACCGAGTATAATGATTACATTATGAACGTAAAGGTCGTGGACGATCTGGACGAAGTACTGGAGCATATTGCCCGTTACGGTACGATGCATTCAGAGTGTATTGTCACCGAGGACAAAGCCCATGTCGAGCGTTTTCTGCAAGAAGTGGACGCGGCAGCCGTGTACCACAATGCATCCACTCGCTTCACGGATGGCTTCGAATTTGGGTTTGGTGCCGAGATCGGAATTAGCACACAAAAATTACATGCCCGCGGTCCAATGGGATTGCCTGCCTTGACTTCAACCAAATATCGCGTGTACGGTACTGGACAAATCAGGGAATAATAACTTAAATCAATCTGTATCCTTGGAGGTTATGAATCTATGTGTGAATCACAAACAAAGGTTTTAATTAATGAGCAAATTACATTTTTCGGGGCAGGATCAATGGCAGAGGCTATTATTCGCGGAATGACAGCTCGTTCTGTTGTCAAACCTAGTGGTATTACCGTCATCAACCGCAGTAATCAGGCTCGCCTTGAGGAACTTAAAAAGCAATATGGAGTCTTGTTCCAAACCGAGGATGCCGCCAAAACCGAGCTTCTGCGTCGTTCTCCGGTCATTGTGCTTGCCATGAAGCCCAAGGATGCTGCACAAGCACTTGGACAGCTCGGCCCACTTCTGTCTGATGAGCAGCTGATCATTTCGGTAATCGCCGGATTGTCTATTCGTACGATGCAAACGTTGCTGGGTCGCAAGCAGCCGATCGCACGGACGATGCCCAATACATCCAGCTCAATTGGGCTGGGAGCCACAGGTATTAGCTTTTCCAAGGAGATCAGCGAAATACAGCGTAAAAACGTGCTTACAATGTTCGAATCTGTAGGTACGGTAACGGTTATAGAAGAAGAGAAAATGGATGTTTTGACCGGAATATCTGGAAGCGGCCCTGCGTATGTCTACTACCTGATGGAAGCCATGATTGCCGGAGGAATCCGTGGTGGCTTGACCCCTGAGCAAGCGCACGAACTAACGGTGCAAACCGCGCTTGGAGCGGCACGTATGGTGCAGCAAACCGGAGAGGAGCCTTCTGCCCTTCGCCACAAAATTATGTCTCCTAATGGCTCTACGGTAGCTGCATTGGAAATGCTGGACAAAGGTGACTTCTACGAAACGGTGATTGCGGCGGTGCAGCGGTGCGCTGAACGATCCCGCGAGATGGGAGCTGTACTCAAGGAGGGAATTGAATGAGCTATTGCTTGGCGACCTACCGGGTATACGATGACAAAGCCGATTTTAACCAAAAGGCCCAATCTATTGCCATCGGCATGACGGTGGGCAGCTGGACTGAGCTCCCGCAAGCCAAACGGGACGCGATGCAAAAACATCTTGGCTCGGTTCATTCTGTGGATATTCACGATGGAGGTCCCGGTGAACGGTACGCGGACCTGACCATCGCTTACCCGGATGTCAACTTCAGCCGGGATATTCCCGCACTGCTGGTCACAGTCTTCGGCAAAATTTCGATGGACGGCCGAATTAAGCTTACGAAGCTGGGCTTTTCGGAAGCATTCCGCTCTGCTTTTCCAGGACCGAAATTCGGTATCAGCGGCTTGCGTGAGCTGCTTGGCGTGTATGATCGCCCCCTGCTCATGAGCATTTTCAAATCTGTAATTGGCCTCAATTTGGACGAACTTCGTGAACAGTTTACCCGGCAGGCTCTCGGTGGTGTTGATCTGATCAAGGACGACGAGATCTTATTTGAAAACGCGCTGACGCCGATTGAAAAACGTGTCGAAGCCTGCATCAAAGCCGCCGAAGCGGCTGAGCGTGAAACCGGTAAAAAGCTGCTGTATGCCGCTAATTTAACTGGACCGACCTCGCAGCTTAAGACACAAGCTCTCAAGGCCATTGATACGGGTGCCAACGCGTTACTGTTTAACGTGTTGGCCTACGGTTACGATGTGCTGCATGAACTTAGCAGCGATCCCGCCGTCTCGGTGCCAATTGCTGCCCATCCTTCGTTGGCGGGAGCTGCTTATCCATCGCCGCATTATGGTATTTCGGCCTCCGTCCTACTCGGTCAGCTTATGCGGCTGGCTGGGGCTGACCTCGTCCTCTTCCCTTCTCCCTACGGCTCAGTGACGATGCCGCGTGAGGAAAACATGGCGATCCGCGATGAGCTGATCAACCCTGATCTACCGCTGAAGGCCAGTATGCCGGTCCCTTCCGCAGGGATTCACCCGGGCCTCGTGCCGCTCATTGTACGTGATTTTGGTACTGACGTTGTTGTCAACGCTGGGGGCGGCATTCACGGACATCCGCTGGGTACAGAAGCTGGTGGGCGCGCCTTTGTGCAGGCGATTGAAGCGGTACAGAAGAATGTCCCCCTGGCAGAATATGCCCGTACTCACCCCGAGCTACAATCTGCGCTCGACACATGGGGAGGCGAACGATGAGCATAGCAAAGAAGCCCGTCATTTTTTGCGATTTTGACGGGACAATTACGAACAGCGACAATATTGTCGCCATTATGAAGCATTTTCAACCTACAGGCTGTGAGCCCATCATGCATCAAATCGTAAATGGGCATACATCCATTCGTGAAGGCGTAGGTGCGATGTTCGCCCTGATGCCTTCGGAGCAAAAGGAAGAAATTATCTCATATGTACTTGGACAAGCTGGTATACGCGAGGGCTTTGCACGCTTTTTGGACTATGTACGAGAGCAGCAGATTCAATTTTTCGTCACCAGTGGCGGCATTGATTTTTTTATTGATCCATTGCTAAAACCCTTTGACATTCCACACGACCACGTCTATTGCAACGAAGCGGATTTTTCCGGGGAGCGCATCCAGATTACGTGGCCGCATCCATGTGAGGAACCGTGTACAAATGATTGTGGCATGTGTAAAACGACTGTGATTCGTCAATATCCTTCCGAACAATACGAACGGATTTTGATCGGCGACAGCCTGACCGATTTTGAAGGAGCCAAAATTGCCGATCTTGTGTACTCCCGTTCGCATCTGACTTTAAAGTGTCAAGAGCTTGGCGTACCACATGTACCCTTTGAAACATTTGATGACATTATCGAGGATTTAAAGCAAAAACAGGAGCAAGGGGTGGTGTAAATGAGTTTTAACTTGGCAGACATTTCATTGGAAGAAAAACGCCGCGCACTGGAAGAACTCGCTGATGTCAAAGAACTATTCGCATCTCGCAACTGGTTCCCAGGCACGAGCGGCAATTTGTCGATCCGAATCGGTGACTTTCATCCCGAACAATTTTATTTTGCAGTCACCGCCAGCGGCAAGGATAAAACCAAGCGTACTCCGGAAGATTTTCTGTTCGTAGACCAGTACGGAAAAGCGGCAGAAGCGACAAACCTCAAGCCAAGCGCAGAGACGCTTATACATTGCGAAATTTACCGCCTGACAGGCTGCGGAGCCGTTTTTCATGTGCATACCGTGTTTAATAATCTGATTTCCGAATATTACGGTGAGCAAGGCGCTGTACCTATCCAAGGTATTGAGCTGATCAAGGCTTTTAACATTTGGGACGAAAATGCTGCGATTGATATTCCTGTACTGCCTAATTACGCAGATATTGCCTCGATTGCCAAGCTGGTGCCCGGTGTGCTGAATGATCAGGTGCCTGGAATTTTATTGCGTAACCACGGCATTTATGCGTGGGGCCGTGATGTATTTGAGGCTAAAAAGCATTTGGAGGCGTTTGAATTTTTGTTTGAAACGACCTATCGCTCCCTGCTGCTGAAAACTTTGAAGTAAATAAACTCATAAATATCAAAGATGCTTATCATTATTTGTAAAAGTGGCCATTGAATATCGAGAACGGAGCCTAAGCGATAGCACAGGAACGTTCTCTTTTTTATAATTAGGGTATTCTATTCTACTAGCCACATAAAATCTTAGGCATGCTGTAAAAAAACGCCCCCTATTGGGGACGCTCCAGCGTGAATTGCTCTCCTAGCTTCGCATAGTTGTTCCCAGCCAACCGACTTACTGGACGCAACTCCTTAGCAATCACATACGTATTTTGGTATGCTTCCTCGGACAAATGATACTGCACTACGCGTCCGATTAACAGATCACAGGCAGGTGTGTCCTCCTGACCTCCCAACGGTATAACCTGTTCCAGAATACATTCCATACGTATTTTCGCTTCTGCCACACCGGGAACTTCGATTTTTGTACTTTTGACTGGGGTAAGGCCTGCCAGTGCAACCTCACTCTCCTGCGGCAACAGACGGGAAGCCGTCACATTCACCGCTCCCACATTGTCCTCGTCTGTGATATGTACGACAAATGCCTTATGCTCCATCGCATTACGTGCTGTATCTTTGGATACTCCATCGACACGTTGTACGGATACAGACAGCAGTGGCGGTTCAGAGGCTACGATGGAAAAATAACTGAACGGCGCACCATTCAGCACCCCTTCGCTGCTCAAAGTCGTTACAAAGGCTACCGGCCTTGGGATGATACTTCCGGTCAACAGCTTATAATTTTCACGCCCTGTAAGCGTATCAGGATTCAACGAAATCATTTTTCTCCCTCATTTCCGATCACAATCGCTATTCGACTGCACATCATCAAGTTTCGCCTGATAAGCAAATACACCATTAGCTAGGACATGGATGACATCTCAGGCCTCCCTTCCAGTATCGCGTGAATGATACGAAATGTAAAGTTGAAGCCGGAAGATCTCCCTATTTTTCAATTATATTTCCTCGGCTATCGCGCACAGTAACCGTAGTTCCCTCAGGTACAGCAATCGTAACATCAAGCTGCTGCTGAGTCTGCATAAAACGTGTCGGAATTTGACCCAGTAATACATACAAGGTATCGCCGATTTGCTTGGTCTGATATAAATCTTGCCCTTTTATTTCGTCCTCTTTGCCTGTGTATACATAACTTCCAAACACATGCACCTCTGGTGAGGTGGTTGCGTCAATTTTGACCGCATAAGGATCTTCCCCCTGTACAATCACCTTGTTCACTCCGGCAGGTAGTTTTTCATGCCAGTCTGGGAGAACCCTTGTTTCCTGAACCGAACTCATTATTTCTCTGACTTGTGGAGTGATTCCCAATGAACTGACCAAGGCAAATCCGATACAGCAAAAAACCAATACCGCCGTAATAAACATACTGAACAAATCATAACCAATGCGCTCACGCGTCCCTTTCCAAGCAGTATACATTAAAATTTCCAATCCCAGCAAAACAAAAACGACAGGCCACCAGGTCAACGCCTGGTCCAGAATGCCCGCTCCCCAAAACTTGGAGGCAAACGTTACGCCCCCCAGCAGGACAAGGAAAAGTCCCATTGACAGCCTTCCAACTTTCCACACCCCTGCCGGCGTGTTTGACGCTTTAGAGGAGCTATTTTTGTTAGATGATGTACCCAATATACCTGTGGCGCCTCCTCCATCGCTATGAGGAGGATGGACTCCCTTTAAGGGAGCCTCACTCTTTGAAAATTCAGTATCCATTCTATTGCTTCTCCTTTACTCGTTTAGATTTGGAATTCCCAATCATCATCCAAATACCACCGCCGATCAACAATAAGGATACGATAATCGTCCGTAGATACATGTCAACCAAATTATAAATCTCTCCGTTTGGAAATAGACGATCCAGAGTAGGAACTAGTACGTTGATTAAGATGTAATAGGCGCCCAGCAATAGTAACCCCAAGCCTACCCAGCGGTGATATTGTGCAAACATACCGATCACAGGTTTGTCGATCAGCGGCTCCCGTCCATAACGGCTTACTTGCTGCAATGCATCAAAAAAACTGTAAAACCAAACCACCGGAAGCAGGAACAAAAAGAGTGAAAGATGCAGCACATCCAGTACATAGATGCCTCCTAAAAACAAAAGCATGAGTTGGAGTCCACGCTTTTGCAAACCTATATACATATGTCCGGCACCGGGAAATACCGATAAAATGGTAGCCAGCATTTTACTTCGGCGTCCCTCGATTCTTCCATGCTCCAGTTCCTCAAACAAAGTCCGGTCCTGAAGAATTTCTCCAGCTTGTTTGCGATGTACATGCTGCACCGCATCAAACATGCAATACAGCCAAATGATCGGCAACACGCCCGCAAAGGCCAAAAATCCGGATTCGTTAGTAATGCTAGTAATAAAGATAAGAATCGCACCAAAGCCAAAAAAGGACAGTAAAAAAGATAAACCACGCTGCATCAGCCCCAAATGGAGGTGCCCCAATCCAGGAATGAACGACAGCAAAATCGTAAAAAAGCGCTCATTCTCCGATCCTCTTTGAAAAGCAGGTGATCCTGCCATACCATAGTGTCCTTGTTGATAATGGTTATTATAGCCCGGGCCATATCCCATTCCTGCTCCCGGTACATCCGTATCTGCGTGTGTTGCCCCCTCCGGTACCTCCCCTGTTAAACCAGCCTGTCCATAAGGTCCATTTTGCGAGTAAAAATCATATGGATTGGGCCCTGCATGAGGGGGGTATGGAGCAGCGACTGCACGAGGATCATAACGCAACAAGCTAATCATGATATGCAGCATGCTGAGTCCCCAAAAAAGGGCGGCAACAAACATACCGAATAATAAAGGCGATTCGTCTCTTACTACGAATGCAAGAAATAATCCTCCTGCCAAACATCCGAAAAACAAAATGGTGTATACAAACACATTGGCTTTTCGGGTCCAGTAATAGTGTCCCACACCGGGAATGATGTTCAATAGAAATGCCAAGAGCTTGCTTCTTTCCGTATAAGGCATCGCTACACTTCCTTTCTATTTATGGGATTTTGATAAAGTTCCCAATTGAAGGTTGTTATTTTTGAGTTTTTTCATCTCAGCCTTTATCCGATGATTTAGGGCTTTAATTTATCGAGCCAGGTTGTTGTAGCTCGCATGACCTCTTCACTGTAAGAAACGCGTTCTTTTGGAGGAATTGGCTTTCCGTCTGTTTGCGGCATCATTTTGTCAAAGGCTCCACTGGACAACAAGATCAACGTTAGGCTTGCGGCGACAACATAATGAAACACAGGTTTTTCAAACCAGCGGCGTTTTTTGAACATAACTTGACTCGGTTCAGCTTCTATCTCGGGAAGAACGGCCATTACCTGATCTGTGAAGCGCTCCGTATCCATCCAGGCAGAATAATCTTTTAAAGTTGACTCCAGTTGCTCCAGTGCAACAAGATATAACATCAGCGCCTGTTCGTCTTCCAGCAGTAGCTTTTCCAGCCGGGCAGATTCTTCTATCGTGCAAGTTCCTGCAATGTAAGCATGCCAGTCATTCGATTTCCCTTCAATCCACGGTTTATCTTGTTGGTCAGTCATTGCCATTCCTCCTCCTTCCAGTGATTTCGAATCCATAGCCGCGCCCGATAGAGTCTCGACTCTACTGTTTTTAAAGCTACCTGCGTCTCTTCTGCAATTTGATCGTAAGTTTTGCCCTGCATATAATAGGCTTGAATAATATCCCGATGTTGCTGGGGCAACTGGGCAATTTTTTGCGATAGTTCTACAGTTTGCTCCTCGCGGATGAGACGGGCCAGCACATCCTCATCCCGGGAAGGGAGCTGTACAAGGGATTGTGCCACGTCTATAAGCTCTGCGGGTCGTCTGTCCTGTTTGCGCTTAATATCCAGCGCTTTGTGGAGCGCAATTCGGCTCAGCCACGTTTTAAATCCTTCGTTCCGGTATTGGGGGAGAGACTTGTACACCTGAACGAACGCCTCCTGCGCGGCATCTTCGGCTTCCTTGCTGTCATGCAGTACCGAATAGGCGATATGAAATACATGCTTGCTGTACAGCTCTACGATCTCACGGAACGCCTGCCGGTCACCGGACCGTATTCGTTCAATGATTCTCTCTATATCAATGACGCTCTCCCCCTTCCCAATACTATAGACGCCAGGAAATTTCCTTCCCCTGCATATTTCGAAAAAAAATATTTAAAAAAGGACACACCCTCCTGACGGAATGGTGTGTCCTCTATCATTAAAGCCTATTTAGACCGATATATCAATTGCGTCCGCCACCACGGAATCGCTGGGCGTATTCTTTGGCATCCTGTGCATTACGAACACGGTTTCGGCTCCACTCCAGCAAAATACGGTCTATATACCGGAAATGTACTTTCCCTGCAAATACCGCTTCCTTCAAAGCCAGCAAAATCAGCTCCTCGGGATACCGATCCTGATCCACCCAGCTGGTGATCGTCTCGTATTCCATCGGTGACAATGGGCGCCCGAATTCTTTCTCAAAAATCGTGAACAAATTCCGTTCTTCTGTAAGCGGGGATTCTGATATTCCATTCAGTAAATCCGGCTTTCCGGCAAACAAAATGTCATCTTCATCGTGCTGCTCATTACGCTCAGCGATCATACATTCTGCCAACTTACGGTACAGCCCCGTCAAATTGTAACGTTCGAATTGTACGGATGAGCTGCGGTCTTCTACGGAATCGATTCTCAAAAATCCTTCTTTCATGAGCTTACTGAAATAGAGTGCGATTTCGTTCGCAGTGCATCCGATACGTGACTGCAATTGTTCCCATGTCGGAAATTCATTACGTTCCGCTTGTTTAAAGGCAAGCAACTGCATCAGTAGCAGCATTTCACCATCCGTCAGCCGAAGTGTCCGATAATGCTTGAGCAGGGCGTAGGGAATCTGGACCATTCCGGCTTCCATAGCAAAGGCTACTCCCTCCGCCCATTCTGCCGCTGATGTCTTGTCGAATGATCCGGTCATCGGTTACGGATACAAACGATACAGCATACGTGGGAACGGAATCGTTTCACGTACATGATCGAGTCCACAAATCCATGCTACTGTACGCTCCAGGCCCAGTCCAAAGCCGGAATGCGGAACGGTACCATAGGTGCGCAGATCCATATACCATTGGTAGGCTTCACGAGCCAAGTTATGCTCGTTAAAACGTTCTTCCATCAATGCTGGATCATCAATCCGTTGGGAACCCCCGATAATTTCGCCGTAGCCTTCAGGAGCGATCATATCGGCACACAAAACAACCTCTGGACGGGTCGGGTCTGGTTTCATATAGAATGCCTTAATATGAGTCGGCCAATGTGTAATGAACACAGGCTTGTTATATCTTTCAGCAATCGCCGTTTCATGAGGAGCACCAAAGTCTTCTCCCCATGGGATATCGAAACCTTCACCTTGAAGGAAGGCAATCGCCTCATCATACGTAATACGTGGGAATTCGCCTTGAATTTGCTCCAGCTTCGAAACATCGCGTCCGATTGTTTCAAGCTCCTTCGCACAATTTTTCAGAACAGATTGCACGATATGACTTACAAACTGCTCCTGAACGCGCAAGGATTCTTCATGATCTACAAAAGCCATCTCAGGCTCGATCATCCAGAACTCAATCAGGTGACGACGTGTTTTGGACTTTTCCGCACGGAAAGTTGGACCAAAGGAATATACTTTGCCCAGCGCCATTGCCGCGGCTTCCATATACAACTGTCCGCTTTGTGTCAAATACGCATCTTCATCAAAATATTTAATGTGGAACAATTCTGTTGTGCCTTCTGCAGAGGAAGGAGTCAAAATGGGTGGGTCCACCTTCGTAAAGCCGTTGCCGTTAAAGAATTCCTGTACAGCACGGATAATTTCCGCCCGTACGATCAGAACAGCACGTTGCTTGGCGGAACGCAGCCACAAGTGACGATGATCCATCAGGAAATCTACACCATGCTCTTTGGGTGTAATCGGGTAGTTTTCGGTCAAATGAATAATTTCAATGCCTGTAACCGTTAATTCAAAGCCCGATTGGCTACGCGGTTCTTCACGCACCACTCCAGTAACGTAAAGGGAGCTCTCTTGAGTCAAGGATTTGGCGTCATTCCAAATATCCTCGGACACTTCGCTTTTCACGATAACCCCTTGAATATACCCGCTACCATCGCGCAGTTGCAGGAACTGAATTTTGCCACTAGATCGTTTATTGTTTACCCAAGCACCGATTGTAACCGTTCCCCCTACATGGCGGCCCACTTGGGCAATCGTACTTTTATTCGTCATGACCGTCTCTCTCCTCTTAACCGAAAATCAAACAGCCCTTCCCCCTGGGTCAGGCTGTTTGCTCTCGCTGTTTGGTGCATGCGGAACTCAAACGTAAGTCCGCATGCATAAAGTTTATACTTTCGAACCGAACTACTGAACCAGACGGAACGTGTCACGGGCAATAACCAGTTCTTCGTTCGTTGGAATGATCAGTACTTCTACCTTTGAATTTGCAGTTGTAATCCGGCGAGGCTCGCCAGAACGAATAGCATTCAACGATTCATCCAGCTCGATACCGAGGAATGTCAATTGCTCCAACACTCTCTTACGCAGAACGATGGAGTTCTCGCCTACACCTGCTGTAAATGCAATTACGTCTACCCCGTTCATTGCGGCAGCATACGATCCAATGTATTTGCGCAGACGGTATTCATACATTTCGAATGCCAATGTAGAATTAGCTTCGCCTTTTTCCATACCTTCTGTGATTTCACGCATGTCACTGCTGATACCGGAAATAGCTAAAAGTCCACTATGCTTGTTCAGCATGGAATTGACTTCATTGACAGTCAATTCTTCTTTGTTCATGACATAAGGTACGATTGCTGGGTCCAAATCACCACTACGAGTACCCATCATAAGACCTTCCAGTGGAGTCATACCCATGGAAGTATCAACAGACAAACCGCCTTGAACTGCTGTTACACTACCACCATTACCGATATGACAAGTGATAATCTTCAGGTCTTCCAAAGGACGACCAAGGAATTTGGCGGCTTCCTTACTTACAAAATCATGGGAAGTGCCGTGGGCACCGTAACGACGAACCTTATACTTATTGTACAACACTCTTGGAATGGCGTACATATAAGCTTTTTCAGGCATGGTTTGATGGAACGAGGTATCAAATACCACAACCTGCGGTACATCTGGCATATTCAATTCAGCCGCTTTAATCCCCATCATGGAAGCAGGGTTATGCAGTGGTGCCAGGTCAAACAAGCGGCGGATTTCACTCTTCGCTTCAGGCGTTACAACTGCAGACTGTTTGAAGATTTCGCCTCCATGAACCACACGGTGGCCCACAGCCTGAATTTCACTAGTACTGGAGATTACACCATGTTCAGCATCTGTGAGTGCGTTTAGCACTTTACGGATGGCTGTAGTATGTTCCAAAATTTCGCTAACTTCGGTGTATTCTTCTTTATTGGTTGGCTTATGCGTAAGAATGGAGGAATCCATACCGATGCGCTCTACCAATCCTTTTGCCAGAACGGACTCGTCCGTCATATCATACAATTGGTATTTCAGGGAAGAACTCCCTGCATTGATTACGAGAATTTTCATATCCGGTCACCATCCTTGTCGTACTTAAAGAAGCCTTCGCCCGATTTCACGCCCAGATTACCTGCACGCACCATTTTCTTCAGTACGATGGACGGACGATATTTCAATTCGCCGAATTCACGGAACATACGCTCCAGAGCAGCCAAAACGGAATCTAGACCAAAGCGGTCAGCCATTTCCAAAGGACCGCTTTGGAAGCTATAGCCGATTCGCATAGCGTCATCGATATCTTCAGCGGAAGCCACGCCCTCTTGAAGTACATGGGCCGCTTCGTTAATCAGCAGACAGATAATCCGGCTTGTTACGAATCCAGGAGATTCATAAATCATGACTCCTTTTTTCTCCACTATTTCTTCCACGAACATTTTAGTGTGTTCAAATGTATCGTCCGAAGTTTTCAAACCACGAATAATTTCTACAAGATCAATACGGGATACTGGATAAATAAAGTGCATACCAATAACACGCTCAGGATACTTGGTCGAGCTAGCAAGCTCGGTCAGGCTCAGCGTGGATGTATTACTTGCAAGAATAATATTGCTTGGACACACATAGTCTAGCTCTTGGAACACTGCTTTCTTCTCGTCCAGATTCTCTGTAATAGTCTCAATGACCATATCGCAGCTGCCGAGCTCCGCCAAATGGATTACTTTTTGAATACGGGATAAGATCAATTTTTTCTCAGCTTGAGTAATTGCCCACTTTTCCAGTTGTTTGTCCAGACTCGTTTCAATCATATTGTAGGCGTAGTCTAGTTTCTCTGGTGTCTGCTCTACCAGCAGCACATCGATTCCTTTGGACGCGAGCATTTCAGAAATCCCCTGTCCCATGGTGCCGCCGCCGATGACGCCGATTTTTTTAAATTGCATGATTCTTTACTCCACCCTTTCCTGGTCACTCTCATATATTGTATCCTTCTTTGTCGAAAAATACATGTTTATGTCCCAATAGATAATAATATCTTAGCACGGACTAAAAGTAAAAAAAAATAACCAGCATAAAAAATTATGCTGGTAATAAAGCATTTTCACTAAATTGACATCTAAATTGGTCTCCAGACAGAGTTTCTTCCTTCATCAGGATGTCAAGTGAGTTGTCGAACACAGGACGATGCTTTTCCAGCAACTCCAAAGTTCGGGTGTGCAGGTCAGCCATAATCTCGCCATTTTCCCGCATAAGTTCTTCTTTGGTTACCATTTCCATGTTAATAATGCCAAGTGAAGTCAAACCGGAAGTCATCATCGTATGGACGATATTCAGCGCCTGCTCAAAATCATTACTTGAGCCGGTACTGCGACCGCCATAGTACATTTCTTCCGCCGTAGCCCCTGCGAGTGAGATCATGATCTGCTCCTCCAGGAACTGCTTGGTGTATAAATAATGCTCTTGCTGTGGATTGTGGCGCACATAGCCAAGCGCTTTCCCACGTGGGCTAAGTGCTACCTGGCTTACGCTACCGGGACGAACAATTTCGGCCATAATAGCATGTCCCAGTTCATGAATCGCTACACGTTTTTTCTCTTCCAACGTCGATTCTCGATCTGTCTTTTCACCCATCATTACTTTGTCAATTGCCATCGACAGATGCTTCTGCGCAATCATTTTCTGATCCTGTCTCATCGCATAGATTGCCGCTTCATTCATCACGCTCTCCAGCTGTGCGCCGGAAAACCCGTAAGATTCCTCAGCAATTTTGTCCAGATTCGCATCTTCCTGAATCGGTTTGTTTTTGGCATGAATTTTAAGAATATGAAGACGGCCCTTCTTGTCAGGCAAATCCACTTGAATATGACGGTCAAAACGTCCTGGACGCGTTAAGGCGCTGTCCAACATTTCTTTACGGTTTGTTGCTGCAATGATCAAAATCCGCGGTGTATCTGCCGAATAAATGCCATCCATTTCTGTCAGCAACTGATTCAAAGTCTGATCATATTCTCGTTGCTGTCCACCCTCACGTTTACCACCAATTACGTCGATCTCGTCAATAAAAATAATCGCATTTTCCTTCTTTTCCTTGGCTGCACGAGTACGTGCCTCCCGAAACAACTCACGGACACGACCCGCGCCAACACCAACGTACATTTCAACAAATTCACTACCTGAGGCTGCAACAAATACAGAATTAGTATAGTGTGCGGCTGCTTTCGCCATCAGTGTTTTCCCTGTTCCCGGAGGACCTGTGAGCAGAACACCTTTTAATGGACGGATACCAAACTTGGAAATTTCATCATGTCGATTCAAAAAGTCCAGGGCCTCACGCAGCTCCTGCTTAGCGCTTTCCTGCCCACCGATTTCCTCAAACGTCAGTTTGTCCGGACCATTTTTTTTGCGTTTACGTTCTTGTCCAGCACCTACGGCCAAACCGCCACGCGCATGCATGAGCATTAACAAGCCGCTGAGCATCACGCCAGCTACTAGAAGAGGGATAATATTCACCCCAATAAAAACGAGAAATATAATAGTCACCGGCACTATGCCGATTAATGTTTCCTTGATCCATCTAGGCATTAGGCCATACCCCCATTTGCTGAGATTGACGTGGCAAAACGATAAACTTGGTCGCTTTCCCTTCGCTGAGTCGGATATAGACATTGTTCGAATCCATGTCGGTATCAGCTTTGATACCCGTCTTTTTCTTTTTCATCTGCTCAACTGTAGATGAAATTTGAGTATACTTTTTATTTTCCATCGCTTCGGCTACAGGAAACATAGCCTCAGACCACCATTGATTCAGTGCTGAATTGGAACGATCTTCAATATCCAGCTTAATGGTACGGCTGCCAATGATGGTTTGTCCTTTTTGCTTAACCACATCGACTAATCCGGCCACATCCGCCTGTGGTTTGAGATCTAGTTTCAATACAACATGATCCTGTTTAATATCTATTTGAGCGCTTGTCACGCCTGGATATTGAGAAACCAGTTTTTCCAGAGGGCTTTGCATTGTAACCTGACGGTAAATGAACCATCCCCCAAATAGCAGCAAAGCTGCCAAAACTGCCGCCACAACGATAGGAACTGCACGCAATTTCAAACAACATCCTCCTCTCAAAATGTAAAACCCAGAAGAAACGGGACGAATGTCAACAAACAACCAAATTGCATGATCTTACAGCGATCAGCAATTCTTTTTTCTATCATTTTTGTCTATCACTTATAAAATATAGTATATCATAACGTATATCTAATATCGAAGGCAATGTGTGGAGGAGTTGTGATGAGGCAAAATCTTTGGTTAAGGTGGAGCGAGACGCTGAGCGTTGGATTTGATCTTACGATCGCTGTTGCCACCCGATTTTTCTCGATTATATTCTTACGGAGAAAATCCGGCGGTAAAGGCGAACGCTCCGCTTCTCCAGATTCAAATCCTCCACTCCGTACTGCCCGCCATAAAGATGAATTTGCCCTAGGAGAGAAGATGATAGGTAAAGATGCTTTACTGGTTTCAGCCCATTTTACGGCATAGCAAGACTAAAAGACGTAAATACGAATTTCATCGCATTTACGTCTTTTCATTAAGCTTTCAATTATTTACTAGTCATTCATTCCACATCTGCTAATCCTCAACCAGCTAGTTATTGGGCAAAGTATATTTTACACCCGTCGCTACCCCATCTGAGAAACGATAAAAGGTGTAGTAATGATGACTTCCATCATCGTAAAACAACTGCCACACATATTCGCCATTGAACACACTCGGCTGAAGCCTTACAATTTTTGCACCTGGAAGCTGCTGCTGAATTATTGCCGTCATTTTTTGCTCATCGACTCCATTCTTCAGCAGTTCGGTGTGAACACCGCTATTATCTGCGGCAGGTACGTTAGGTTGTCCTTCCACTTTTTGAAAAGGAACCCACACCATTATATTTTCATTCTGTGCATTTTTCCCTTGAACCACCCAATATACCTGATCCCACACAGACTTCCATGTTTGAGTCGTGCTAACCAGACCACCTGATTGCTTGGCCTTAATGATAGCGGCATTTTTCTCAGCCACCTGGTCTTGAGTAACATAGGAATAATACCAGAAAATGCTGACCAGGATCAGTATTACGGCCAAAATGGCGACCGCTATCCACTTTTTCTTATTTTTCAAACCCGTGCTTCCTCTCTAAGGGGATGTGACACCTGAATTAGCGCGACAGCAGCCCTTCAAAGGCGGCTTGTGCCTCATGTTTGATGCGTTCCTCGTCCATAGTCAGGCATTCGCCGTTTTTCACAACTTGACGACCGTCTACCCATACGTGAACCACGTCTTTGGCGCTTGCTGAGTATACCGCATGGGAAATAAGATCTGTACGCGGCAAGAAATGTGCCTGATTCAGATCCAGCGCGATAAAGTCAGCCTTGTTGCCTGCTGCCAACGCTCCTACTTCTTTTAAACCAATTGACTTTGCACCGTATTCTGTTGCCAGACGCAGCGCTTCACTTGCAGGAACTGCCGTAGGGTCACCAGATACACCCTTGTGAATAAGTGCTGCCAGACGCATTTCCTCGAACATATCCAGATTATTATTACTGGCAGGACCATCCGTTCCGAGAGAAACGGTAACCCCTGCACGCAGCAATTCAGGCACTCTTGCCACACCACTTGCCAGCTTCAAGTTGCTACCTGGGTTGTGCGAAACCGCTACACCACGTTCAGCCAGTAAAGCTATTTCTTCGTCGTTCAAATGAACGCCATGGGCAACAAGCGAGGGACGGGAGAAAAAGCCAAGCTTATCCAAGTGTGCAACTGGACGCAAACCGTAGTCTCGTACGTTTTGCTCCACTTCGGCGATCGTCTCAGACATGTGCGTATGCAGCGGCAAATCCAGATCATGCGCAGCTTGTACGAATTTTTCAATAAACGCAGGTGGACAGGTGTATGGCGCATGCGGTGACATCATCGTTGTAATACGCCCGTCTGCTTTACCATGCCAGTTACGCGCAAAAGTCACGGCCTCAGCCAGCTTGATTCGCTGTTCTTCCTCCGAACATAGTCCAATTGCTCCACGCATCAGACTTGCACGAATACCTGACTCTTCAGCTACACGAGCCACCTCATCCATATGATCGTACATGTCCAGGAAGGTCGTTGTACCACCTTTCAGCATTTCCAGCACAGACAACGACGTACCCCAGTACACGTCCGTAGATGTAAACTTGGCTTCCATAGGCCACATTTTTTCCTGAAGCCATACTTGAAGTGCCAAGTCATCTCCATGCCCACGCAGCAGAGACATCGCCGCATGACCATGAGTATTAATCAGACCAGGTAAAAACAAAAGCCCCTTACCATCGATCGCTTCCGTCTCTTCCTCACCGGAAGGCAAAGTCTCGCCAATGTAAGTAATGCGGCTATCTTCCACAATCATAAAACCATGGATTACCCCAGCTTCTGGTCCATTTACGGCAAAAGAGCCGTTTTTAATCATCCATTTATTCACTGTCATATTGTGTTTCTTCCTTTCCGTCCTCCAAATAATAAGCGAGGCTAAGCAAATCAGTTGTAAAGTCTGTGGCATGAATCCGAATGTTGGCCGGTGCCTTGAGAGTAGTCGGTGCAAAGTTCAGGATCGCTCCAATTCCGCTCTCAATAAGCCTGTCAGCCACGTGCTGTGCTTCAAAATCAGGTACGGTAATAATCCCGATTCGAATGTTTTTTTCTCTCACAGTCGCTTCCAGTTCATCCATCGGTTGCACGACCAATGTATTGATCTTGGTCCCTACCTTATCCGGAAACGCATCAAATACCGCTACAATCTTCATATTGTCTTTTAAATAAGCGTTATAATTCGAAAGGGCTTGCCCCAGATTACCCGCTCCGACCAATACTACATTAATTTGCTGATCGATTTTCAGGATATGGCGTATTTTCTCAATTAGATAAGAAACATCATAACCGATACCCTTCCGACCAAAATCTCCAAAATAGGCGAGATCTTTACGGATTTGGGCCGGGTTCAAATCTAGCCTCTGTCCCAACTCTTGAGAAGAGACCGTAGCCACCTCCCGTTTGTGAAGTGCATTCAGATAACGTAAATATACGGGTAACCTCCGTACGACAGCCTCTGAAATTTTATCTGATTTCATACTTGCTCCCCCTAATTGTAACGAACATACTTAGTGTCCGTCCGTTATGCCTCGGTCTCCGGGGCGGATTGGAGCCATTCGGCGATGCGGGGCACCATTTGCTCCGATGGCATATGCTCCATTTTTGGTCCCGGTAACGAGTACAAAAAGTGCTTTCCGTAATAGGATTCGATCACACGTGTATCGTAAACGATAACGACCCCGTGGTCGCTCGCTGTACGAACCAACCGACCAAATCCCTGTTTAAAGCGAATGACCGCTTGTGGTACAGACAGCTTCATAAATGGATTCTTCTTCTGCTGCTGGAGCAGCTCGCTTTTTGCCTCCAGCAACGGGTGATTCGGCGGTTGAAATGGCAAGCGAACAATGGCTAGACAAGTCAGAGCCTTCCCCGGAATATCGACGCCTTCCCAGAAGCTGCTGGTTCCCAGCAATACAGAAGCTTTGGCTTCCTGAAAACGGCGGGTTAGCTTGCTGCGACTCCCACTGTCCACTCCTTGTCCCAGCACAGTAATTTCGCTGGATGCTAAGGCCTCTTTGAGCGGCTCATACACTTGCCGGAGCATCCGATAGGAAGTAAACAGAACGAGCATTCTCCCCCGCGTCGCCTGAGCAGTCGCTCCTAGAGAGCTAACGAGCATATCTACAAAGTGTGCATCTCCTACACTGCCCTTCACGCTTGGGAAATCCCGTGGAATGACCAGCAACACCTGATCCCTGTAATTAAACGGTGACGGGAGCTGCGAAGTCATCAGCCGCTCTTGATCTGCGGCTTCCTGCAAGCCGAGCTGATCGATCATGTACTGAAACGACTTATCTACCGATAAGGTAGCAGACGTCAGAATAATGCTTCTTTTTTTGTCAAAAAACATTTCTTTCAACTGGCGGCTCACATCGACAGGCACCGCATAAAATTGTAATGATTTACTGCGGAATTGCCCACTCGCTTCGAGCCAGTATACGGTTGTTTCATCATCGAGTCGCATAAAAAAGCGCAAATTTTCTCGAATCCCCGCCAGATCCTTGAGCAGACCCGTGATATCTGTAATAAGGCTATCCGCCGCATAATCGTCATGCTCTTCCTTGACGTCCAGCATCAGCTTGTCGCCCTTGCGCAAAATTTCACTCATCGTTACATATAGCTGATTTTCCAAAGCCCCCGCCTGATCCCACTTTGCAGGCTTGGCTGAAGGTTTGAGACGGGAAGAAAACTGTCCTGTTTCACCCGGTGTCGCATCGCTTCGTTCTGGCAACATGCCAAACAGCTTGTCGCTTAGCAGGTCCCAAGTTTCCTTAACCTCTAACACGAGCGGATACATCTGATCGATGGTTGAGGCCCAATCCGTCGACTTCTCGTGCCCCGATTTCGCCAACTGTTGACGAAGTGAAGGCAGTTGTCCATTCTTGCTGTCTTTGAACAGTCGCGTCAGTGTATGCACGAGTGTGAAATATTTCATATGCATACCTAGGTGCTTACCAGCTACTTCCTCCAGGTGATGGGCTTCATCAATCACCAGATGTTCATAGCTCGGCAACAACTGGTGACTAGCTTTGACGTCTGTAAACAACTTAGAGTGATTCGTAATAACAACATCCGCTATCCCTGCTTCATGGCGTGCACGATGATAATAGCATTTGCGGAACCATGGGCAAGAACGACCAAGACAGGACTCTGAATCACTCGCCACCGTTTCCCAGAAATCTCCACCACGGTTGCTCAGATTCAGTTCTTCATCATCACCGGTTTCTGTTAGCGTCAACCAGACGATCATCTGAGCAGCTGTAATTAAATCTTCCTTCGGTGTCGCGAAGTCTCTTCTGTTTATTTTATGTTCAAACTTACGCAGACACAAATAATGTCCCCGACCCTTGAAAATAGCAGCCCGGAACGGAAACGGAATCACCTTGGTCAGCATCGGAATGTCGCGCTCGCGTAATTGCTCCTGCAGGTTGATCGTATGTGTACTTACCATAACTCGCTGTCCTTTTTTCACACTGTGATACAGCGATGGGAGCAAATAGCCGAGGGACTTCCCTGTTCCTGTACCTGCTTCGATCAGTAGATGCTTGTCTTCACTCAGTGCCTGATTTACACCCTCAATCATCTGTATCTGCGCCTCGCGCTCCTCATATTGGCTCAAGGATGAACGCAAATTGTCCCGCACATCATCCATGTACTCCTCAAAGGAAACACCTGACAGTGGATTCGGGTCATCTTCTCTACGCGGAGCAGCTAGCTCCGTCCAATCTTCCACTTTTAGCGCAAGCTGACGAAAAAACTGATGTCCCTCCAGATCCTGAATAGGATCAAGCTCTTTCTCTTCACGCACCCCATCAAGAAACCATCCAAGGTCACTGTCTTCCTCTGCAAACAAATCGCTAAGCCGCTGTATCGTTATCAAAGGTAATGCTTGAAGCTCACCCAGACACTTTAAAAACACCTCAGCCGTAGCCAACGCGTCGCTGTCTGCTTGGTGAGGGCGATCATGCGCCAGCCCAAACTCAGAAGACACAAAACCCAACTGATACGAAGATAGCGATGGAAACATAATTTTCAGAAAATCCATTGTGTCCAAGATTCTTCCGCTAAACGGCAAATATCCGCACCGATCCAGAGCGTTTTGCAAAAAATTAAAATCAAACGCCACATTATGACCGACCAGTACAACATCGTCCAGCATAGGCACGAGCTCCATCATCATTTCTTCAAGTGCAGGAGCATCCTTGACGTCATCGTCTGTAATTCCGGTCAATCCGGTGATAAAAGGGGGAATAGATCTGCCAGGGTTTACATAAGAGCCGTAAACACGGGAAATGCTGTTATCATGATCTATAATTGCAAGTCCGACTTGAATGATGTCATCCGCGGACTGGGTGCCTGTCGTTTCAAAATCCAATACCGCAAATTTCATTCGGGCTAATCCTTTCTTATGACACTTACAAAAATAATAACTCTGTATATTAGCATAGCAGAAGATCGCCTGTTTGGAAATTAAGACAGCCAAAAAAGACGATGCACACGCCGCCTGAGAGGTGGGCATGCATCGTCTTGCTCGGTGTCTGACAACTACATCCAGGTCATCATGGAGCTGTCGTATCGAAGCTTTTCGGTACCGGACAGACAGGCTTCCATATTGTGCAGCGGCTCGGGTAACGCAGGATCGAACTGATGTGCGAGAGCAAAACATTTTTGCGCCTCCTCTACGTCAGCCTGCTTTGCCAACAGACAGCCTAGCGCATTATAGATGACCGCCTTCAGTCCTGCCTGCTCAGTCAGGTCCAGCACCTTCTGAAAATGGCATACAGCCTCTGCTGGATCATCTAGTTGAAAATAGGCCATTCCCATATACATGCGACTCTGCCAGCTGTTCGGAAAATGCTGGAGTACCTGCTCAAATTGTTGGATCGCCTCAGGGTACATGAGTAATCGATAATACCCTTGCCCCCGATTAAAAGCTGGCAGCTCTTTTTCAGGCAGCTCCGTGTCAGACATATCGGTCTCCGCGGAAAACCCGGCCGCACGCAGGCAAACCATTTTTTCCTCAAAGGCCAGCCACTCATCCATAATTCCGTCACTCATTCTCCGCAGCAGACTCCAGTGCTGTAGCAGCTCCTGCCTGCGGGAGCCCTGGGCTGATGGGTAATGCTTCACGATATCATCTAACATGCTGTTCATTTCTGCGAATACATGCTGGAACATGTGCATCCCGCCCTTATGAAAGATGGATTAATACACTCACATTTTTCGCTTAAAAGACGGGTTTCATCCGCACTCCCATTCATTACATGATCGTCGCGTGTACTTCTTTGTTCATCGTTTGGGCTGGTTTATTATGCTCATCAACAAATACCACTGTTGGTTTGTATGTTTTGGCCTCTTCATTCGACATGGAAGCATAGGAAATAATAATGACTGTATCACCAGGCTGCACCAAACGGGCTGCCGCACCATTGAGACAGATTACGCCGCTCCCACGCGGTCCGGGGATAACATAGGTTTCCAGTCGAGCTCCATTGTTATTGTTTACAATTTGAACCTTTTCATTCTCCAACAAATCCGATGTCTCCATGAGATCTTCATCTATAGTGATACTCCCCACATAGTTCAGGTTAGCTTCCGTAACCGTAGCGCGGTGAATTTTGGATTTCATCATGGTTCTAAACATGGGAAAGCACCTCCGCCTTCTGTATTCTTATATTGTCAATCAGTCGGGTATTGCCAAATTTCACAGCCAGCGCTACGATGACGTCTTCCTGAACATCACATAGCCGCTGCTCGGGAAGAAGGGGCTCCAGACCGGGAAAAGTTAATATTTCAATGTAATCAATCTCTGCTAAAGGAGAGGAAGTAATGGTGGACTCCACCATTTGATGTAGCTCACGAATCGTAATTGTGTTTGTTACTATATCTTCGCTCACTTCTTGCACCTTACGCAGTGACTGAGACAGCACCAACGCCTGCTCGCGCTGTTCTGCACTTAAATACACATTACGGGAGCTGAGGGCCAAACCATCCGCCTCTCTGACGATGGGACAAGGTACGATAGTCACGTTCATATTGAGATCAGTCACCATCTGCTGGAGCACAGCAACCTGCTGCGCATCCTTCATTCCAAAGAAAGCCAAATCAGGACCTATCATGTTAAAAAGTTTGGCTACCACCGTAGTCACACCATCAAAATGGCCGGGACGGGAAGCACCGCACAAACGATCTGTCAAAGCGGATACACGAATTTTGGTTTGGGTTGGTTGTGGATACATTTCTGCTACAGTTGGTAAAAAAACAATATCCACGCCTTCGCGCCGCGCTACCTCCAAATCACGAGCTTCATCGCGAGGATAGCTGTCTAGATCTTCATTCGGTCCAAATTGAATCGGATTTACGAAAATGCTAAGCACCACCGTATCCGCCATTTCACGCGCCTTGTGCATCAAGCTCGCATGCCCCTCATGCAGGTATCCCATTGTTGGTACAAAGCCGACTTTATGTTGCTGTAAAGAGGTAGAACCGTGTACCTTTTTTGTCCCGCTTGTCCCAAGCTGCCGACGTTCAGCAATAATCTTGCGCAGCTGAGCCACTTCTCTTACGATGATCATGATCGTGATTCCACCTTTTCCTTAGCTTGTTCCTGTGTCTGTCCTTTTGCCTTACCATACAGGGATTCCACAACGCGGTCATCCGCGCTGAACACATGCTCCGCGGCCGGAAATGCCCGCCCTTTTACATCACTCACATACTGCTCAATGCTGCTGCGGATCAAGCCGCCTACATCGGCATAGGTTTTAACAAAGCGTTTGCTGAAATAAGGCGATGCGTACTGAATCAGATCGTGATAAACGAGTACCTGACCGTCACATCCACGTCCAGCACCAATTCCAATGGTTGGAATGGAAAGCTCTTTAGAAATCGCTGTTGCCACTTCCTCAGTTACCAGTTCCAATACAACGCCAAAAGCACCCGCCTGCTCCAGCGCCTTGGCGTCCGCCATTAACCGGCGTGCGTCCGCTTCGTCCTTGCCTTGAATGCGATAGCCGCCAATTTGATTAACCGATTGCGGAGTAAGCCCGATATGTCCCAATACAGGCACACCTGCCTGAACAGTTGCTTTTACAACATCAGCAATTTCAGCTCCGCCCTCCAATTTAACAGCATGCACATGTCCTTCCTGCATCAGACGGCGGATGCCCTGAAGACTTTCTGATACGCTGCTGTGATATGTCATAAAAGGCATGTCCGCTACGATAAATGTATGTTCCGCGCCTCTTGCGACTGCCCGGGAATGGTACACGATATCATCCAAGGTTACAGGGATGGTTGAATCGTAACCAAGAACTACGTTACCCAGCGAGTCACCCACGAGAATCATGTCAATTCCCGCCTCCTCGGCTATTTTAGCCGATGGATAATCATAGGCGGTCAGCATACTGAGCGGAATGCCCTCTTTCTTCATCTTTTTCATTTTCACAATATTCAGTGCTTGTTTTCCTGCCATTGTAAATGGCTCCCTTCCATCTTTTTTTGGCACAAAAAATAACCTTTTATGAACGCCTATACATCTGCGTCATCAAAAGGTCCGAACAGCCAAAAAAGACACTCATTTTGAGATCGTCCCTTCTGTCTCGGTCCTGTTCGGCTCAGAGCAGAATCCAACGTAACCTTCAAATGAAGTTATGATGGTCTTACAAACTTGCTAAAGTAGAGCATGTGCCCCTGGAGTGCAGCTCGGACCGTCCGATGCCGCCTCCTGCACAGTATAACAAAAAACATCAGCTTTTTCACGTGAAGTTTTGCACAGGGAATAGAACGATTTCGGTCGTTTTCATAGCTAGGGTTGCTTCTACAATTGTATATCCCCTGAAATGACCTGAATTCGCTCTCCCTGATCCGTTTCTACTACGAGTGCCCCGGAAGGATCCAAGCCAACAGCTGTGCCTTCTACAGTTACCCCTTGTCCGGTATGTGCCCGTATGCTACGGTTCATAGTCACGGACAAAGCCTCCCACAGCATGGCTATAGGCTGAAACCCCTGCTCGGCATACAACTTACTTAGCTGTTCCATCTCTTCCAGCACTGAGGCGATCAGCACAGTACGGTCAATTTCACGCCCTGCTTCTATTTTCAAGGACGTTCCCACCTGCGATAACTCTTCCGGGTAATCTTCTTTATTTAAATTCACATCAATGCCAATCCCTGCAATACAGTATCGAACCCGTTGATCCTCTGTTGCAGATTCCAGCAGAATACCGGATACTTTGCGACCATGAATCAGCACGTCGTTTGGCCATTTGATACCAGCCTCCACACCCGTCAGCCGACGAATGGCCCTACACACTGCTACACCTGTAAGTAGCGTTAGCTGGGGGGTAAAAGCCAAGGGCTGGGTAGGACGCAACACAATGCTCATCCAGACTCCTTTGCCACGAGGGGAATACCACTTCCGTCCCAAACGTCCCCGACCTGCCGTTTGTTCCTCTGCAAGCACTACTGTCCCCTCTGGCGCGCCCTCTTCTGCCAAACGCATGGCATCTTGCTGAGTGGAAACCGTCGAATCCAGTACAACGATACGCTGGCCAAACGATTGAGTATTTAACATATTGGCCAATTTGGAGACTTGCAGCCGATCCGGTCGGGATATCAATTGATAACCCCGACGCGAGGAGGCATCAATGTTGTAGCCCAACTCACGCAGTTTGTTGATCTGCTTCCATACTGCTGTTCGGCTAACCGAGAGGCGTCGGCTGATTTCCTCCCCTGATACGTAATCGGATGTACCTTCCTCCAGTATGCCTAACAATCTTTCATGATTATTCACTACTCATCACCCGTTTCGCTTCCTGAAGCAATGTTTCTGTTTCATTCGGAATATTTCCGCAGGCAACAGCTTGTAAAAGCTGTTCCATCATCTGACCCAGCCAAGGTCCGCCTGGTCGATTTATCGCCTGAACCAGTTCATTTCCTGTAATATTTAAATCTTTGATACGAACGACTACAGCCTGCTTTGTCCACGAGCTTGCCAGTTCGGCTGTTTTCGCCACATGCTTTTCTACCCACGGCGGTAATCCGCGGAATGAAGCAGGCAGTGTCTTGTAAAGATCAAGCCAGTCTGAAGCTGTATCTTTTCCCAGTCTAATTAGCAGACGAATCCAGCTACGACGCAGCGCCTCATCGTTGACAATGCCAGACTCCTCCGGAACGGAATCGCCAGCTATGGCACCAGCACTGTAGATTAATTCGGTCTCCCATTCCAGCAGATGAACCAGCCGAAGTCGTACCGCGTTGGAAAAGGTCCAAGCTCTTAGTAGCTCGTCCGCTGCCTTTGAGGTAAGTCTACAAGACATTAAGAGCAGGCCCCACCGCAGTTCTTCTTGCAGTTGAACGATCCCCTTGAGCGCCCCTACTTCACATTGTTCCCAGGGAACCGGAACCTTCGTACAACCGAGCAATCCGCTACGGCTCAGCATCTCCAACCCACGTAAAGGGTCAGGGCCCGCAAGCATCTTTTCCAGCTCGACCCGCACACGTTCCATGGCTATGTAACGAAGTCCCTCTCTGCGCCGAATCATGCCTTTCCAGGTGTTGTAAGCAACACGGAACCGAAACACAGAGGCAAAACGGATGCAACGCAGCATTCGTAACCCGTCCTCTTCAAAACGTTCCTCGGCTCGGCCTACACAACGAACGAGAGCGGCTCGTAAATCGGCTTCTCCTCCAAATGGGTCAACACGCTCTCCGTGTTCTGCCATCGCAATCGCATTCATAGTAAAATCCCGTCGCATCAGATCCTCATGGATATCCTTTACGAAGGCAACTTCCGTTGGACGGCGGTGATCGGCATAACCACTTTCCGTACGAAAAGTGGTTACCTCGAACGCATGGCCTCCCTGCATGACCGTAACCGTCCCATGCTGAATTCCTGTCGGAATGACGTGAGGGAATAGCGCTATGACCTGTTCAGGCTCAGCCGAAGTAGTCAAATCCATATCATGAATGGCTCTTCCTAATAGCTCATCCCGCACACAGCCACCGACCCAGTAGGCTTCGTGGCCTGCTGCGGTTAATGTATGTATGACCTCTCTGCCATGAAATGCCATCTCTTGGTCAGCATATTGCCAAGTATTTGTATTCATAGGGTTTCCCCCTTTGCAAGTATTCAATATAAAAAACGGACGCGAGTCCGCCCTCTTAAACGCTGATCGGTTTAAGATCCGGCACCTCGCGTCCCAACACACGGTAATATATCTCTTCATATTGACGGGTAATCAGCTCATCACAAAAAACGGTACGGGCGCGGGTCAGACACGCTTCACGGAAACGTTCCGCCATCGCTTCATCGGACAACAGCTCTACTGCATAATCAGCCATTGCCTCAGTATTACCGATTTCAGCAAGATACCCCGTGCTTCCATGCACAACGAGTTCAGGTACTCCCCCTGCCTGAGAACCGATTGTCGGGACTCCACAGGCCATTGCTTCCAGTGCAACCAGACCAAAACTTTCTTTTTCCGAGGGAAGCAGCAGCACATCCGCCATAGAAATCACTTCTGCGATCTGATCCTGCTTACCTAAAAAGAAGACCTTATCTTGCAGACCCAAATTCTCGATTTTGCAACGGATTTTTGGAAGATCCGGTCCTTCTCCCACCAACAGCAACTTCGCAGGTACTTTACGTTGCACTTTTTCAAATATATCCAGCACATCTCCCACCCTTTTGACAGGACGGAAATTGGAAATATGCATCATTATTTTTTCATGCGGTTGGGCAAAATCTCTTCTAAGCGCCGCGGCATCTCGTGGATAATATACCCGTTTATCTACAAAATTGTAGGTTAAATCAATAGGTCGTGTAATTTCCAACGCATCTATCGTCTCCCGAATCAAATCCTTGGAAACCGCTGTCACAGCGTCACTTTTGTTAATAGCCAGCCGAATCAGGTCCTTCAACGACTCATCCTGTGCCAACACTGTAATGTCCGTACCGTGCAAGGTGGTTACCACCTTCAGATGATCACCCACCATTTCCTTTGCCAAGTAAGCGCATACTGCATGGGGTACCGCATAATGAACATGGAGTACGTCCAAATTCTTCATTTGTGCGACTTGGGCCATTTTGGTCGCCAGTGACAAATCATAGGGTGGATATCTAAACACGTAATAATCGTTAACTTCAACCTCATGATAAAAAATATTTTTCTGAAACGCCCCGCCTAATCTGAACGGAATGCTATTGGCAATAAAATGGACCTCATGCCCTTTTTCTGCCAGCAACTTACCCAACTCAGTAGCCACTACGCCGGAGCCACCCAACGACGGATAACAGGTAATTCCAATTTTCAATTTGTCATTCAAGCTAAGCTGCCTCCTTCCGCTCATCAGTGATAACTTTCCTGCCGATTTATTTTAACATTCTGCAAAATGCTCCAGTATAGAATTCTTATGTGAATAGCTTAACCAGATATGGCGTTTTGGACGCAAAGCCTTCTGCATACGAAATCAGTTTGCGTTGACCCAACAACGAGTCGCGAGCTTTTACGCGTTCCACATATCCCTGATTTAAGGGTGTGGATACTGTATCCTTTCCAGGTGCTGCCTGAAATTGCGAAGCATAACTCAACAAAGACCGTTCTTTGGCTTCATAATGCTCGGTGATATCCACAATCAAATCCGTTCTGCCAATATCATTAATAAAATAAAAATATAATTGCTCTACCTGTACCGCAGGATTTTCTGGCATAAAACGTCGCAACTTGGCGTTAAATACCGCTTCCTCCACTAACTTACTGCACATGACATGGTCTGGATGCCGATCCTCCCAATAAGGAGCAAATACGACTTTCGGTGCATGGCGCCGTATTTCTGCTGTAACTGCAGCTACATGTTCTGGAGTTACATATAATCCACGATCCGGCAGACCTAGATTCGTCCGCACGGCAAGTCCGAGTACTTTTGCAGCGTGTTCTGCCTCTGCCATACGAGTATCCACATCACCATTAGATGACATTTCAGCCCGCGTCAAATCGCACACGCCCACCTTTAAACCAGCGGCTGTATGCTTGGCAATCGTGCCTCCCATTCCTATTTCTGCATCGTCGGCATGGGCTCCGAAAATCAAGATGTCCAGTGTCATTTTATATCACCTTGCTGGTCAATCCCCGGTTTATATTTATGTACCAGCTCACGCCAAGCAAAATCGCCACGGTCTAGCGCCTTAACCAGTATTTCAGCAGTTGCAACGTTGGTTGCCAGAGGAATCCCTTGTACATCACACAGACGTAACAGGGCGCTAATATCCGGCTCATGCGGCTGGGCCATAAGCGGATCACGCAAAAATATAATCAAGTCCATGTCATTTTGTGCAACCATAGCCCCGATTTGCTGATCTCCTCCAAGCGGCCCGGACATGAAACGGTGAATTTGAAGCTTGGTTTGCTCCATAATGCGCAGACCTGTTGTACCTGTTGAAAATAACTGGTGATCTGTAAAAACATGCTCATAGGCCGTTATGAAATTTACCATTTCATCCTTTTTTCGGTCATGCGCTATAAATGCAATCTTTAACATTCAAAGTTCCTCCTGCCTCATTCTATAATTTCGTTCGTCAAATCATTCGCGTATTCTTAATCGATGTAATGCTCAAATCCATACACAAGCCCTGGCTGCTCCATGACCTTCTGAATACCGATTTTAACACCCGGCATATAGCCCGCTCGTTCATAAGAATCCTGACGAATTTTCAGAGATTGTCCAAACCCTCCGAAGATTACTTCTTGCTGTGCGAACACACCGGGAAGACGGACACTGTGAACACGGAACCCTTGATAGTACCCCCCCCGTGATCCTTCTAACGTTTCTTCCTCTTCCGGGTTACCCTGTCGTAGCTCTTCACGCTGTTCGGCGATCAGCTCTGCGGTCTTAATGGCTGTGCCCGATGGCGCGTCCAATTTTTGGTCACCATGATATTCGATGATTTCCAGATGCGGGAAGTATTTCGCTGCCTGAGCCGCAAACCGCATCATCAAAATGACTCCAATCGAAAAGTTCGGCGCGATCAGACCACCAATTTGCTGCTCACGACACTGCTTGTCCAGTTCATTAATCTGTTCGGGGGTAAACCCTGTCGTTCCGATAACCGGACGTACTCCATACTTGATAGCAAGCGCTGTATGTGCGTACGCAAAACGCGGCCCCGTAAAATCGACCATGACATCCGCTCGACTATCCAGTAAAGCCTGCTCCACGTCCTCCACAATAGCGATACCCGCTTCCGGTAATCCGACGAGAAGGCCGGCATCACTGCCGGCATGTGTTCTGTTCACTGCGGCCACAAGCTGTAGTTCCTCATCCTGAAGAACCAATTTGACAACTTCACGGCCCATACGCCCTGCTGCTCCTACAACAGCCACTTTTATTGGTTCTGACATATCCCTACAACTCCTTATGCATCCATTTGTGTTAGATCTGTTCATTCATCTGCTGGCATAACTTCTTCATGAGGTTGGCAAGCTGCACATTGTGAGGAAACAGTGCAGCCGCCTCGCGAGCAGCCTGCACAGCTAGCTTATACTCATTCAATTCATCATAAATCAATGCGAGCAGCAAAAAAGCATCCCCACATAACGGATCGAGGGCTATTGCTCGTTCCAATAGCAAAATCGCATCCTGACGCACCTGTGGCGTAGCTCTGTCGACATCCAGCATTTTTCTGGCCTTCTCCGTATGCTGCCTGGCTTCCTGCGCATGCAGATGGAGAACATATTCATCCTGCTGTGGAGCGAGACGAACCGCATGCTCTGCATATGCGAGAGCCTGCTCCAAACGACCACTACGAGCATAGGTAACCGAGCACCGGAAATAATGCTCCGCATGATCAGGCTGGGCTGAAATTGCTTTTTCAAACCATTCCACGGCCTGCTCAAAATCGTTCTGCAAAATGCACTGATAAGCTTTCTGAACGTATTCCTCCGCCTTCATGACACTGCACCTCCGGGTAACCGGTTTGGTACAGCATATGTACAAAACGCCTAATCGGTGTCCTTTTTGGTCCAGCGATTCGCGTCACGTGTGTTAAATTTTTGCATGACCTTATCATGAGCCTCGGTCAAATTTATACCTAGCGAGTTCGCAAAGCAAACTGTGATGAACAAAATGTCCCCCAGCTCCAGCTCAATCGAATTGTCCGCCTCATCCATTTTTTTCGGTTTCTCGCCAAAGGAGTGATTGACTTCCCTCGCCAGTTCCCCGACTTCCTCAGACATCCGAGCCAACATCGCCAAAGGGCTAAAATACCCTTCCTTAAATTGAGATATATACTGGTCTACCTCACGTTGAATTTCATCTAATGATTTTTCCATGAAACACGCAATCCCCCCATGTGCAGGTTTATTCATATGTTATCGTAAAGCACATTTTAAAACAAATTTTTTTTAATTGTGTACTTATGATCCCAACTTACAGTCATCAGTCTTTTAAAGATAGCGTAAAAAGGTATACTACATATAAGGAGCTGCGATTTAGCAAAATCAGCATGAAGTCGTTCTTCCTTAAACTGCTACTGCGAGGGATCATATGAAGATATCCAAGTCCATGGAACAGCTTAAACTGATTTTACCCATTGTGTTCGGGACCGCCATCTATGCATTCGGTCTGCTTTATTTTATAATACCCAGTAAACTGATGGAAGGTGGTATTACAGGGATCACCCTGCTGCTCAATTATGCTTTTTCGATTTCACCCTCTCTCTCCACATTGCTGCTGAACATTCCTTTATTTTTAATTGGGTGGAAAATGCTTGGGGGCAAGCAAATTCTATATACAGGGGTAGGTATCGGGTCGCTCACTTTTTTTCTGTGGTTGTATGAAAAAATGATTCATTTCGGATGGATGGGAACATTTCAAACTGAACACGATTTTATACTTTCTTCATTATATGCGGGGGTTACGCTTGGGGCCGGATTAGGTATTGTGTTCCGCTTTGGCGGCACCACGGGCGGCTCGGATATAATCGCTCGTATTCTAAACCGGAAGTTTCGCTGGAGTATGGGAAGGATTCTGCTGGTCATTGATATTGTCATTATCGGTGCTTCACTACTTTACATACCAAAAGAAAAAATTCTATATACATTAGTCGCCGTGTTCATCGCGTCCAAAATTATTGATTTTATACAAGAAGGGGCCTATTCTGCCAAGGCCTTTATGATTATCAGCGACCACACGATGGACATTGCGGATATTATTATTAGGGACATGGATCGTGGAGTTACTATTATTCCGGCTGTAGGTGCATTTTCCAAGCAGGCCAAGCATGTTGCCTATTGTGTCGTGCCTCGTCAGGAAATACGACGTTTGCACCAAATTGTTAAATCGGTTGATCCACGGGCGTTTATTATCATACAGGATGTGCATGATGTACATGGAGAGGGGTTCAAAGAGGAATAGCCCGGAAATCCGGGCGATGGGCTAACCTATATGGATGGCTCAGCAGCCAACGACACGAATATTCGAATTTTGCATCGTTATCCAGAGAAACCAGCTCGATATTTACGATAACCTGCATAGGCCAGCGCCAGCAGAACAATCATGCCGATTGCCAATTCTGCCCGGCGCTCACTTTCACGCGGGATAAATGGCGCCAGGGCAGTGGCGTCTTTTTCACGTCCAAACAAGGCATTAAACGTCGGATTTCCCTGATCCAACGCCCCTCTAATCGCTGAGGCATCTGCATTTTGCTGATCCCCCAATCCTTTGACGTAGGAAATCCATGAATCAGCCCGGACAACTTCACTTGTTCTGCCATGAATTAATGCTGCTGTACGGATCGTCTCATAGTGGTCCTCCAGCACCGCGGCTCCAGCTTTGAAACCCTTCATGTTGCCTTTAGCAAACTGGCTGTTCAAGCCACTAACATCTTCTTTTAAAATCTTATAATACTGCTGCCATAAGGGCTGACGCGGATGTGCAAGCGCATCTGTCGCAAGTCGTAAATTGGCCGCAGCCTTCACCCATTCATCCGGTGATGCTTGGACGGACTGTGTAGCTTGCTGCACCTCAAGGATACTGCCGGACAAAGCATGAATGGCCTCTACAGATAACGCTGCCTGCACCTGTCCAGTGCCAAACCATCGACTCACCTCGGCTACATCCGCGCGCGCTTTTTCAATGTTCCCGTCCATCACATCTCGGTACAGTATCGCAGCTGCATGATCCAGTTCCTCAATCTCTTTTGTATTTCCTACGGGTTTTGACTGATCACGCGCTTCTGCCACACCTGGAGGGACGCAGACGGACAGCAGCAGGACCATAGATAAAACAACACTCGAAACAATACGTATCATAATTTGCAACGCCTGACCCCTAATCATGGGACATCCCTCCTCACCTTACTGTATGGCAAGGTTACCGAGACTAGAACTTGCTTTAAGACAAATGGTATCCCCCTCAAAATCTGCAACCACAATCGTGTCATATTGAGGTATATACATAAAATTATCTTTAAAAAAAGAGATGCATAGAATAAGACCAGCCATTCACTACTTTCCGCAGCAAAAAGTGAATACGGATTTAATCTAGCACTTTTATTTTTCAGTAACTTTAAATCCGACTGCTCTTCCAGGTTCAATTTCTCAACTTTAATGTCCAAGTGGTTTATGATTACTTTCCGGTTCAATTGATATTCTTGTGCTGAAACAAACCCGAAATTAGTGTACAATTCTTCACACTATCATTGCGAACAAATACATAGCATCACAGTTGCCCTGCCGTACGTAAGGGATATATTTATCATTCCAAAAGCCCAATTGATACCAAGCTTCAAAATCAAAACCAAAACTTTGTTTGGCTAAATGATTAAAGTTCTTTCTTATTTTATGATCATCACGGTTCCTTTTTTAAATATATATTCTTTTTGGTTTATAACAATGTTCATCTCTATTTCTCCACTTCTACTCCCATTCGATTGCGAGCAAACATGGCAAGCCATGCCGCTATAATACTGACAAGGGTCAGTATATAGGTAAAAGCACGCACTTGTGGTACATCATCCGTTAGCGTCCTCGGAAGATACGGATATATACCAAATGTATAATCCATCGTATCATTTAACAATGTCCAGAGTGCGGCTAGGCATAAAGCAGTCCATTTGCAGGTGAAAAAACGCACGAACAGCAGTGCTTCGACCGCCATTGCCGTGTGAGATGCCACCAGCATCCAATCCTGCCATATCATATGTCCCCCCTGCGCAACTCCCCAAAAAATAATAGCTGAAGCCCAGATGCCATATTTTACACTCGTGACAACAGCCAACGCCTCGATGATCTGGCGAATGACCTTCAAACTCTTGAGACGCGGAGAATAGAGCAAAAATGCTATAGAGATCGTAAAAAACAGACTCGCCGTCGGACTATCAGGCACAAATACAATCTGCCACATTGGGTGATAATTTAGTGTATATTCCAACTGCCCCCCATACCATATGTACCCATACACCGTTCCGACCAGATTACACCAGAACAGCAGCCACAAAAAAGGCCGGCTCGTCAAGAACGACCGGCTCCACAAATAAGATAACGACACGTCCTTCATCCTCCGTTCATACGACAGTTGCCTTGTACAGGTCCCATCCTACAAAGACTATATCATATCCAAGCGTATCAAAAAAACCTGACCGCCGCTACAGTCAGGTTTGATGATTATAATCTTGAACTAAAGATTCGTCTGAAATCCAACTTAGGATTCCTAAGATTGTTCTAACTCATTGCTTTCAGCTCATCCGTAAGATGACGAAAAGCTACTTCATCTCCGGAGGCTAGCGCCTCATCAATATCCTTGTAGAGTTTTTCACTCCGGTGTTTACGTAATGCCTCGTCCAAAACCATTTCAGCAGACAGGCCCAACATTACTTCATAAGTAACCTTCATTTTATCCATAGGATGCACCTCCAACATGAGTTTAAGAGATCCTATATTCTTTTCCTTTCGCCACATAGCTGAGTGCCGTTCGTGACATCCGCTGCAAATCTGCATCTGTCAATTCGCGCACCACTTTGGCAGGTGTACCGAGAGAAAGAGTATAGGGTGGTATTTTGGTATTTTCCGTAACGACCGACCCTGCTCCTATTAAAGCATATTCACCAAGCTCCGCTCCGTTGAGTACAATGGCCCCCATACCGATTAAAGTGCCTTTGCCTACCGTACAACCGTGGATTATTGCAGCATGACCTACCGAAATATCATCCGCCAGCAACAGGGGCTGATCCGTGTTCACATGTCCCACGACACCGTCCTGAATATTGCAGCGTTCACCGATGATGATAGGCGCCATATCTCCGCGCAGTACGGCATTAAACCATACAGAGGAATCTTGACCGATCGTTACTTTTCCGACGATTTTTGCTCCTTCTGCCATATAGACAGATGAATGGAGCTGTGGCATGTTTCCGTTATAGTGAATCAGCAACAACTTCACCCTCTCATTTTGGGTGAAATTCTATCAATATGTGTGCTGCTTGTCAATGGAGCCGTATACCCGAGTCGTTCCGCCCAATGCGGCACTCTCCCGCCAATTTCAGCCCCCAGGCCGTCATCTGTACAGATGGTCCCGTCGAATGTTCACCCTGACGAAGCATACCCAAGTGAAGCATCATTCGTATAATCCTCTGATCAAAGACCGAACGGGGCGTATCATAGTAAAACGGTCGAATCAGTGGGCCGATATGTACAAAAAGCGACTCTGAGGACGTCCAGGGCCTGGCACATTCTCCAATCCAGTAGACTAGAGACAGCAAATTAGGAACGGCTCCTTTATACAATCTTAACCAAAACCTGAATAGCTGTATCATTTCTTCCTCAATTGTATGCTCCTGATGCGCTTCTCCCTTTGCCGTCAGCACAACTTGGTCCCCTTTCTTCTCAATGTACTTGGAGTGACGGGCATAATCATAAAGTAGTGCCATTCGGTCTGGATAAAACTTAAAAGAGGAGCCATACCCGAAACGCCATCCTCCTTTACCCAAAAGCGGCTCCGCAATGTGCAAATGTTCCATCAGCTGCTGCTGATTGCGACGATACCAAGCTCCCTCGGGATTTAGCGGAACCTCATGCTGCCCCATGTATTGAAGGAAAAGCCGTAAATCCTCTGCCAGCAGATGCCCTTCATCCCGGTACGACGACGGTTCGCTTACCCGGGTCATTCCGTTTTGGAAGTCATGTACCATAACACGTCGAAAGCGCTCCTTCATATCCAACGGAATTTGGAACAAATACCTCGTATTGTGCGTCGAACCGTTGAACAACCAGCCACTAGAACGCAGACGGGTCACAATATCCCTTGGCCGCTCACCAGGATTCTCGTCCTCCTCAACAGACTGTTTGGCTATTGCAATCAATTCCTCCATGCTGAAATACGGTCGGTCATCGAACAGCAACGCGTTCAAAAACCTTACCTCTGACAACCTCAGCTCCTTGACCTGCGTCTCAAAAAAACTACTGCTGCCGAGCTTCGTCAAAATCCCCTGGATCAACTCATGTTTGGAATTAGGTTTACAGTCACAATCGTAATACACCGCGATTCTGTTCAAATGCACAATATCCGCAAATGTCAGCATATCCGCCAGATTCATTGTTCCATCGCCTCGTCACTGGACTGTCATCCGGAATTGATTCTTACCTGTTGTACCCACAGCTTTGACGGATTGTTCAGACTCTAAACCTCTTTTTTTGCAAAGCTATAATTAAAAAATAAAAAAGACCACGACTCCTACAATGAGTAGAAGCCTTGGTCTTTCACTAACTTTTTGAGTTACAGTCACTTTTCTCTCGCAAATGCTTCGTGCAATTATACAAAAGTGGTGCCCAATCCATATCCTCACGCTGGAGAACACTAAGTGACAAATTGCCGATTCGTTCCGTGAATTTTTCCTGATACAGAGCCTTATACAAATTAGCCAAAAAACCGCCGTGGGAAACGACCAGCAGATTCTTGCCCCGATTTTCCGTCCAAATGGCTTCCATAAAAGCTAGCCCGCGAAGCTGAAGATCCGCATCGCTTTCCTGCCCTAGATCCAGCAGATGCCAGTCGACTCCCCACTTCTCTTCACGCTCGGCCTGGGTCATGCCCTCGACCTGACCATAAGCACGTTCTCTTAGCCGATCATCAGGCTCTAACAACGGGAGATGCAGAGCAGAAGCAATAATCTCCCCAGTCTCTTTCGCTCTGGAGAGACTACTTGTAATAAGCCCGTCCCAATGATAAGGTTCTTCCTTTAATCGTTCTGCCAGCAAGCGTGCCTGCCGACGCCCTTCCTCATTCAAGGGAATATCACTGTGACCCTGGATTTTCCCTACCGCATTCCAATCCGTCAATCCATGTCTGATCAAGCCAATAAGCATCGTGTCGTTTCCTCCGCTGTTTTGTTATTCAGGCATTGTTATGAATTCATATTGGAGCCCAGCTGTCCTGCTAATTTCTGACCCTTCTCGCCCGATGGATCCAGCCCAGAGAAAATAAAGCAAGCGCAAGTGCCAATACAGACAACAACATCCAGTATTGCGGATAAGTAGGAACAATGCTAGCAACCAGCGGGTCCATAATGCCACTATTCACATCTTTAATGTGGTATTGATATTGTGGAGATGTACTTGTAGTTTTCAACAGGCCTGTCGGTAAAATACCTGTGTCCATGACAGGAGCTGCTTGAGGGGGATTTTCCTGAGAGGAGCTTCCGTTCCAGTTCAAAAACAAGAAGCTACATAAAAATACGGCCAAGAAGCCGGCGATCCATACAGACATATACTTACGGGCTGCTGGGTTCACACGCGCACGTCGATGCTCGCCCGGAACAAGCCACGGTGATTCTTCATAAATTCGATCCATGACTCTGCGATTCATTGCCTCTAGCTTTTCATCTGTTATTTCAAAGGAAATATCACGAATATCGGACCGATTTTCTTTTGACAAATTCCACTCTTTTTCTTCCGAACCATGCTCCCACCCAGCAGACGAGCTTTTGGCCCGTCTGCGCTCCGAGTCTTGTTTCGATACATTTTTGCCTGTAGCGAACAAATCCTCAGTGTCCCTGGATTTCATTGGCTGCTCATCCCTTCGTTTTCCTCATAGAGAGGCTCAAAAAAATAAGGCTCCAACTGCGTCTTCACACTGGATCTTGCCCGGAAAAGCAATGACTTCACCGCACTGACCGTCTGTCCTAAAATAGTCGCAATCTCCTGATAATCCAATTGCTCATATTCACGCAAAATCAGCGCAGATCGCTGCTTCTCAGGCAATCTATTGATCGCTTCACGAACCATCTCTACCTTCTCACCGCGAAGGACGGCCTGCTCCGGAATGACATCCGATGGAGCTACCGGTACATAACCGCTCTCCTCCAATGGAACCTGACCGCTACGGTGCTTGCGAAGCTCACTTAGCACCGTATTGCGTGCAATCGTATATAACCAAGTGGAAAACGATGCGTCTACCTCGCGAAAAGAGTGTAGGCTCCGATACGCTTTATAAAACGTTTCTGAGCACAAGTCCTCAGCAATCATTTCCAGGTTCGAACTTTTCAGCATATGATAAACAAAAGCTAAAATTTTACGTTGGTGCCGCCTCATTAATTCTGAATAAACCTCAACATTACCTTGTTTGATTTCCTGAATCATCTGGGAATCTGTCATCATCCGAGTGAGACCCTCCTCGCCCATACATGTGCTGTTTTCCCGTTCGATTCTGTCTATATATACCGAACAGGTCAAAAAAAGTTGCGCCCTCTGCGCAAATGGATGAAACAGCATCATGGAACATTTGTTATTTTCTTACCCTATGTAGTGCCAACATTAACGGTGCTATCCCCAACAATATTCAACATCCAAAATGGACTTACCCATTGTACCACAAAATGTCCGTCAGTAAAAAAGTCCAAAATCCCCACGATTTCTATCAATGCCTCCCTAACGCTGGCACCTGATTCATTTATACAGCTTTTCAGGGGATTTTAAATTTTTTCAAGATTAAATGACAACCCCATTGAAAATGTTCTATTCAAATACATCAATAAGGAAAAAAACACAAAAAGAAAACGCTTCAAAAAAATTATTGACAAAATGAAAACGTATACATATAATAAAAGTACAGTATGGTTTCTCTCCACTCCTATCCTACTCAGCTACTTCACTAAAAGTAGCTACCACCCGGGGCTTTACCCGGGTGGTCTTTTTTTGTTTTCTTTAATAATAATTAGTGAGAAGGATTGTCTCATTTGTTCTTCAAATAACAAAAAAGCGGGCGAAAGTTTCTTCACCCGCTTTAAAACTTTTCCTATTATTTCACTCCCAGAAAGCATAGTACTTTTAAGGCGATCCGTAGCGCAGCGATCCATTTGAATCTAGAGAAGCGTAGCGTTCGCCTTTGCAGGGGGATTCTTACCTTTAGATAATTTAAAAAGTCCAGAGAATCCCCCTGCAACAGCGATCGTAAGATCAAATGGATCGCGGAGCGGTGTACCTCCTTAACGAACACTCATACTTTCTCCACCCTTCACACCACCACTTTATACCCCATCGAATCCAGCAGAGTCTTGGCACGCTCCCAATCCTGCTCTTGACGGAAGGAAAGCCGCATGATGCCTGGGACATCCTCCCGGCTTTCAATGATTTGCATATTGCTCAGATTAATGCTGTGATTCCCCAGTTCCATAGCAATTCGCCCGATAATCCCTGGGGTATCCGGTACATCAATATACAGATCGAACGTGGAGACGATGACTCCTTTGCGACGCTCTGGCAGTTCACTGCGGAAGTGCCCAGCTGTCAAAAACTCGTCAGCGATTCCCTCACCGTCTTGTATTCTCAGTAAATGGGTAAAACGCTCAATCTGTCCGTTCCATTCTTCCAACAGGCCTAGTAAAACTTCACGATTGCTCAGTAAGATGTCCCGCCACACAACCGGATCACTAGAGGCTATCCGTGTAATATCACGGAACCCGCCCGCAGCCAATGTACGGTACAACGGATTTTCATCATTGTGCTTTCGCACCTGATTCACCAGCGCCGCTGCAATAATGTGCGGAAGATGGCTAATCGCACCGACAATATCATCATGCATATCAGGTTGGACACGCACAACATGAGCACTAGTATATTTTAATAAACGTTCCAGTGAACTGTATGCTTCCTCAGGCACACCCTCTGCCGGGGAAAGCACATAATATGCGTTTTCAAATAACAATGCGGAAGCAGCCTTTACACCGGAACGCTCCGAACCGGCCATCGGATGACCACCGATAAAGTAAGCGTTGCGCAAAGAAATTTCTGATGCTTTTTTGGCAATTGCCGATTTCGTGCTGCCTACATCAGTAATAATACAACCCGTTTTAAGCGGTAGCTTGCTTAACAGTTCGAGATAATGTTCCAATAAGCCCACAGGTACGCATAAAAAAATAAAATCGGCATCCTCTGCCGCTTCTTCAACCGAAAGAGTCGCGGTGTCCACGACACCACGGCTTAACATCGGTTCCATCAGTTCAGGGAGATGGGCATGGCCGACAACAGTAATATCCGGCTTCCCTTTAAAACAAAGTGCGAGGGACCCACCAATCAGTCCCACGCCGAAAATGGCAATCTTCATCAATTATCAAATCCCATCTGCGGAAATTATAGGCGTACTTTCGCCGCTTCCGCCCCCAGGACCTGTTCCAGCACACGAATAAACAACTCATTTTGCGGCTGTGATCCAACCGACACCCTAATATATGTCGGATATTTATGATGACCTGCGCGAATAATCACACCTTTACGAAGCAACTCCTGGAATATCTCACCGGATGGACGACGTACATCCAGCATAATAAAATTACCATGTGCCGGGAAAGACTCCAGCCCCAGACGCTTGAGCTCATTTTGCAAATAAGCTCTGCCCTCTGCATTACGATCCCGGCATTCTTGAACAAATTCCTGATCTTCCAAGGCAGCAATGGCCGCAGCCTGCGCTACCCGTGATGTATTAAACGGCTCACGAACCTGATTTATCAAGCGAATGATTGACTCGGCTCCCATACCATAACCAATGCGCAGCGAAGCAAGCCCATAGATTTTGGAGAAGGTGCGTAGTACAACCAGGTTTTCATACGCTGGCAACAAACGAATGCCGTCGGGATACGAGCGATCCGTCACAAACTCGGCATAGGCTTCATCCAGAACAACCATGATGTGCTTTGGTACTTGGTCCAAAAACGCAATTAGCTCTGCTTCAGGTACAATCGTGCCCGTCGGGTTATTTGGATTACAGATCCAAATAATTTTTGTACGGTCATTGATGTGAGACAGCATAGCATCCAAATCATGTACACCGTCACGCAAAGGCACCTCAACTGCAACCGCTCCCTCAATTTCCACATTACTTTTGTATACGGAAAATGTCTGATCGGCCATAATGCTTTCTTCCCCGGGAAGGAGGAAAGCACGCGTAATCAACGCAATAATTTCGTCAGATCCGCAGCCATAGATAAACTGTTCCTCTTTTAAACTCGTCCGTTTAGCTAGTGCCTGTGTCAAAGCTACGGCACTTCCGTCAGGATATACACTAATGTTGGCAAACTCCTGCTGAATGGCCTGCAACACTTTGGGAGAGCTACCATACGGATTCTCATTCGAGGCGAGCTTGATGACTTCATCGAGTCCCAGCTCACGTTTTACGTCTTCAATCGGTTTACCGGGCTGATATACTGGCAAATGTACAATATGCGGTTTAGGTTGCATGCCCCTACCTCCTCTATCCAATCAAAACATATTTATTACTTTCTATTTTGACAGTTACTGCTTTAATTGTGCCACAAAATTATGAATTTGCAAAAGACCTTCTTGCCTGCGCGCAGAATCATTCAGCAATGGAATGGCCTCCTCCACCTGACGTACAATTGCACTGCCGACCACAACTCCATCACAAATGTTTGAAAACCGGGCTACCTGCTCTTGAGTAGAGATCCCAAAACCGACCGCTACCGGAATATCCGTATGCCGTTTGACCTGCGCGATAAAGCCCTCTATACCTTCAAAAAAGGAAGCTCTTTCCCCAGTTACACCCAGCGAAGATACACAGTATACAAATCCACGGGCCTGACGGACAATTCGTTCGATCCGCTGTTCAGAAGTTGGAGCCACCAGAGGAATCAGATGCACACCCACCTCTGCGGCCCGTCCTCCCAGCTCCTCCGCTTCCTCAAGCGGAAGGTCCGGAATAATCAGACCGCTGATACCGTGCTCCTGCAAGCCTGCAAAGAAAGCATCCATACCCATCTGTAATACAGGGTTATAATACGTGAACAGAATAAAAGGCAGACTTGAACCTGCCGCCCTGGCCAGAGAAGCTGTCTTCATGCACGTGCGAATGGAAATTTGCCGTTTCAGTGCACGCTCAGACGCGCGCTGAATTACAGGACCGTCAGCCAGCGGGTCGGAATAGGGTACACCCAGTTCCAATATGTCAGCTCCGGCCGACTCTAACTGCCGAATGATCTCTATTGTAGTATCCACATCCGGGTCGCCTACCGTCAGAAAAGGGATTAATGCCGTTTTGCCTTCATTTTTAAGGCGACCAAACGCCTGATCAATTAAATTCATGACGGTTTTCCTCCCAAATACTTGATAATGGAGTCCACATCTTTATCCCCGCGTCCAGACAAACAAATAACGATAATATCATCTGCCGTCAACGTAGGTGCCAGCTTGACGACCTGCGCAACAGCATGTGCCGACTCTAATGCAGGAAGTATTCCTTCGGTACGGCAGAGGAGCTGAAGCGCGTCCAGCGCTTCCTGATCCGTGATCGGAACATACTTGGCCCGCTCAATATCTTTCAGGTATGAATGCTCCGGTCCAACACCTGGATAATCTAATCCAGCCGAGATGGAATGCGCAGGTTGCACTTGTCCGTACTCATCCTGAAGCAGATAACTCATAGAGCCTTGGAAGACCCCTTGTGTTCCCTTGGTCATCGTAGCTGCATGGAATTCCGTTTCGACACCTTTTCCAGCGGCCTCCACGCCAATCAATGCGACACCCTGATCCTCAATAAAAGGATAAAACATGCCGATGGCATTGCTTCCGCCACCGATCGCTGCCACGATGACATCCGGAAGTCTGCCTTCCTTCTCTAGGATCTGGCGACGTGTTTCATCACCAATCACGCGTTGGAAGTCCCGCACCATCATCGGATACGGATGTGGGCCGACAGCTGAACCCAAAATATAGAACGTATCATGGACATGGCTGACCCAGTAACGCAAAGCTTCATTCCCTGCATCCTTAAGTGTACGTGTACCTGATGTCACCGGAATGACCTCTGCACCCAAAAGCTGCATCCGAAAGACGTTCAGCTGCTGGCGCACAGTATCCTCTTCGCCCATAAACACCTTGCATTCCAATCCGAGCAACGCAGCCACAGTCGCTGTCGCGACACCATGCTGTCCTGCGCCTGTTTCAGCAATGACCTTCTGTTTCCCCATACGCTTCGCCAGCAATCCCTGAGCTAATGCATTATTGATTTTGTGGGCACCGGTATGATTTAAATCTTCGCGCTTCAAGTAAATTTTAGCTCCGCCCAAATGCTGACTCAGACGCTCCGCATGATAAAGCGGCGTTTCCCGACCAGAATAGTCCTTAAGGAGCCCGTTCAACTCTGCTTTAAACTCGGGATCATCCGCGTACTTACGGTAGGAATCCTCCAATTCAATCAGTGCGTTCATCAACGTTTCCGGTACAAAACGTCCTCCAAATGTTCCAAAACGTCCGTTGTTATCAGGTAATTGTGTCATGCCTGCTTCACCCTTTCCACAAATGCTGTGATTTTTGCAATGTCCTTGACTCCGTTCGTCTCTACACCGCTGGATACATCCAGCCCATGGGGATGATACTCATGAACCAGCTTTTCCGCATTATCGGCAGTCAACCCGCCGGCTACAAACAAAGGAATTCCATATTGATGGGTCCAAGCCTGATAGGCAGGAATTCGATCCCACGCAAACGTTTTTCCGGAGCCGCCGCCATACAGGGGATCGTATGTATCCAGCAATAAAGCGTCAATTGTCCCGACATAGGCATCCAATTCGTCCGCCGAGCGTTCTGTTTGTCCTTGACTGTCCACAGACCATGCCTTGAATACCTGTATACCAAAATGCTCCCTAATCTCCCGACAGCGCTGCGGACTCTCCTGTCCATGCAGCTGTATGACATCCAAGGGTGCTTTCTCCATCACATCATTTAACAGTGCATCACCAGGGTTCACAAATACACCCACGCTGCGCGGTCTGCTGCCTGAGGTCCATTCATCTAATACGCGAAGCAGCTTTCCAGCCTGTACGCCGTCAATCCGGCGCTTACTGTCAGCAAACACAAAACCTATATAATCGACCGGTAAGTTTACCATAGATTTTAGCACTTCAACGCTTTGAAGTCCACAAATTTTTACACCCGTTTTGTTCATGCTTTAACCCCGTCCATCAATTCGGCTACAGCCTGTCCTACATCTTCCTTGCGCATCAGATGCTCCCCCACCAAGATACCGTGTGCACCTACCGAATGCAGATAATTAACATCTTCCGGTCCCGCAATTCCGCTCTCACTGATGAACGTAACCCCTTTAGGAATTAGTGAGATCAGCTCCTCTGTCGTCTGGAGACGAGTCTCGAATGTCCGCAGATTTCGGTTATTTACGCCAATTAAGGTTGCTGTCCCCAGCTCCAGCACCGCTTTAAGCTCCTCACTGTCATGCACCTCTACCAACGCGTCCAGCCCGAGGTCCTTGGCAATCTGTAAAAAAGACCCTAATACACGGGGTTCCAGGATAGCGGCAATCAATAGCACCGCATCCGCTCCCAGCAGACGAGCTTCATATATTTGCCGTTCATCAATGATAAAATCCTTTCGCAGCAGCGGAATCTTCACCTGATCGCGAATTTGCTGTAAATATTCAGGGCTCCCCTGAAAATACGTCACATCTGTCAGTACAGAAATGCAATCCGCTCCTGCTCCCTCATATGCACGTGCAATGTCCACCGGATGGAAATCCGGTCGAATCAGCCCTTTGGATGGGGAAGCCTTCTTCACCTCAGCAATCAGTCCGAGCGGACGATTGCGTCTGCTCGCGATCGCATTTTCGAATCCTCTCGTCGCAGGTAAATCAGCAATTAATCGTTCAGCTTTACTTATTTGAAAATGCTTCTTAAGCTGCTCCACTTCTTGTCGCTTCGTCACCACAATTTTGTCAAGATACATATTGATATTCCCCCGTTGCCTGTATTAATTGATCCAGCTTGGAAATTGCCAGTCCCGAGTCAATGGCTTCTGCCGCTCGTGCTACTCCGTCCGTCAAGGTAGCCACTGCACCTGATACATAAATGCACGCTCCTGCATTCGCTAACACAACATCCCGATAAGCTCCATGCTCTCCGTTTAAAATTCGTCGTATGATATCTGCGTTAACCTGTGCGTCGCCGCCCAGCACCTGATCAAGAGAATGCGTCTGCAAGCCCAGATCCGACGGATGAAGCTCGAACGTGTGAACCTTGCCGTCCTTCAGTTCGGATACTCGTGTCGCAGCTGAAATACTAATTTCATCTAGCCCATCCAGACTACTGACAACCATGGCCCGTTTGGAGCCGAGCTGCTTCAATACCTCGGCAATGACTTCCGTTTTGTTGGCGTCATAAATGCCCAACAGCTGCCGATCCGCACCAGCCGGATTCGTCAAAGGACCTAGCATATTGAATACCGTCCGCACACCCAGCTCGCGGCGCGGCGCGGCGGCATGCTTCATAGACGGATGATACAGCTGTGCGAATAAAAAGCAGATGCCGATTCGGTCCAGGCATGACCTAGCCTGATCACTCGTCAAATGAATGTTGACTCCCAATGCCTCCAGGACATCAGCACTCCCGGCACGGCCACTTGCAGAACGATTGCCATGCTTTGCTACCCGTACAGACACCGAAGCTGCGATGATCGCGGATATCGTGGAAATATTAAACTTGTGAATCCCTGAACCTCCGGTTCCACATGTGTCCAGCAGACGACCGCTGCCTTCTTCAGCTTGCACTGGACTAGCGTAGCTACGCATAGCCTCGGCAAAACCAGTGATTTCATCTACCGTTTCCCCTTTGAGGCGAAGAGCCGTCAGCAGCCCGCCAATTTGCGCCTGTGTAGCACTTCCACTCATAATCTGTTCCATTACGCTACGGGCCTCCGTACGCGAAAGGTGCTGTCCCTCAATGATCCGGCTTAACCCCACTTGCATCATGTCATGTCGTTCCATTGTCGTCTCCTCCTCAAAATCAGATTTTTGTGTGTTACGGAGTGTACAAATAATCCTGGTTGATGACGCTGTTATAGGGCTGTGTCGTTGCCGGGAACATCACTTCTGCCGTACGGATTGCCTTCAGCAATGCCTTCGCTTTGTTCACCGTCTCCTGATACTCGCTTTCCGGAACCGAGTCCCACACAATTCCAGCGCCTGCCTGGACATAGGCCCGGTTCTTTTTAAACACAATCGTGCGAATCGTAATGCAAGCGTCCATATTACCTGAGAAGCCTAAATATCCAATCGCCCCTGCATAGGGTCCGCGTGCTTCCCGCTCCAACTCAGCAATAATCTCCATGGCTCGTAGCTTCGGAGCCCCCGATACGGTGCCGGCTGGCAGACAAGACAGGAAAGCATCGAAGAAATCTTTGTCCTCCCGTAGCTCACCTGACACATTGGATACAATGTGCATGACATGGGAATAGCGTTCAATCTCCATGAACGTATCGCATTTGACTGTGCCAAACTGTGATACACGGCCCAAATCATTTCTTCCCAAATCAACCAGCATCAGATGTTCTGCACGTTCTTTTTCATCGTTTAACAGTTCTTCAGCAAGTGCCACATCTTCTGTCTCCGTTACCCCACGCGGTCTCGTTCCTGCAATAGGACGGGTTTCTACCCGGCCGTTTTCCACCTTGACGAGTGCCTCAGGCGAAGTGCCTACGATGATCTCGTCATCCATTTTCAAATAATACATATATGGCGACGGGTTCATCGTGCGCAGCACGCGGTATACCTGTAAAGGTGAAGCCTCTGTATCAATGTGAAAACGCTGGGATAGTACAACCTGAAAAATATCACCGGAGCGGATATACTCCTTCGCCTGCTCTACATTTGATATAAACTGTTCCTTCGTCACATTGGATTGGATCTCACCCAGTTCCACATCATCAGGAATGGAGGCTGATCCTAATCGCTCAGGCTGAGACTGCTTGCGCAAATACTGTGCCGTTTCCTCCAACTTGCGTTCCACGTCAGCATAAGCAGCACGAATGTCCTCATCGCGGAACCCTTCGCCTACATGAACATTGCCGACCAGCAAAATTTGCTGCTTCACATGATCAAAAACAATGACTTGATCGCAGAACATAAAACGAATATCATCCATATTCAAATCATCTACCGAATGCTCTGGTAGCTTTTCATAATATTGAAGCAGGTCATATCCAAAAAATCCGATAGCCCCGCCTGTAAATGGAGGCATTTCTTTCAGTTTCGGACTACGGTATTTACGAAGCAATGCTTTGAGCGCTTCAATCGGCTTGTCGTTTAATATTTGCCGTTTACCGTGTTGTTCCAATATTAAACGTCCTTTTTTACCCGAGACCATTAGAAACGGGTCTGTACCGATGAATGAATGTCGCGCCCACTGTTCGCCTCCCTCTACACTCTCTAGCAGAAAGGCACGGTCCCGCTCGGCATACCGACGGAAAATCCGAATCGGCGTCTCCATATCAGCCAGCACTTTTTTGTACACAGGAATCAGGTTAAATTCATTCGCCATCGTTATCACTTGCTCCACATGCGGCGTTAACATGAGATCACTTCCTTTCCAAATTGGCGCAGAACCAAAGGAGAGAATATAAAAAAGCCTCTACCGGTAAGGTAGAGGCTGTCAGTTATTGAAATTATAAGAATGCTCCATATGTAAATGACTACAGCAAATAGATAAGTATACACTCATCCCTTTTGTCTAACCGCGCAGGTTGCCTCAAATAAGCTTCTCTGTAGAAGAATATCTCTTCATAGACAAAAGCTTACCTGCTACCGCCGGTCTCTGTAATCTCATATGGAATTGACTAAGGCTGCACTCTTCTCATCTCAACTCTGTCTCTGGCTAACTCTACTCTACTTAACTCTGCTACACACACTATATCTCATGGGATGTTACTTTGGCAACCATCAACTTTAAAAACGGGCGCTTATTTCCCTTGGGAAGCCAGATCCGGTCTTAACGCCTGCGCTCCGTTCAAATATACATGTTTAATTTCACGCTGGGATTTATTGGTGTTTACCTGTACCATCAAACGAATGCACTTGGGTAAACTGCCTGCCACAGGAATTTCTAATGCACACATGAGCGGAACCATATCCCAGCCATCAAGCTGACGAATGGCCTTGGCTGGAAAGGCAGTATCCAGGTCATGGGTCACCGTAATCCATACGTTACTAATATCCTCCGGCTGAATTTCATTGTAGGATACAATTTCCTCCAGTAGTTGGCATGTTGCTTCCAAAATTTCGTTTTCTTCATTATTCACTACGGTCGTCGCGCCACGAATTCCCCGATTGTACATCGTTACGCCCCCTCTTTTAACTGTTCAATAACTTGTCGGATGTAAGAGACGGAAATATCCTTCACAACCTCCACGTGCCCGATGCTACGTGGGACGACAAAAGTAATGCTGCCTTCTTTGAACTTTTTGTCATGCATCATCGCGTCCAGCAGCCGATCTGTATCGAGATGTGACGGAAGGGAGGTCGGTAGCCGTAGCGAAGACAACATATCCTTCGTTTCATCTACCAAAGAAGGATCTGCCCCCAGCTTCACGCCCAAAAGTGCGGAGCCGACCATACCAATAGAAATGGCTTCCCCGTGTAAAAACTCACCATATCCCGCAATGGCTTCAATCGCATGACCAATCGTATGACCTAGGTTTAGAATAGCGCGCAAATCATTTTCTCGTTCATCGCGCGACACCACTTCGGCTTTTACGGAACATCCCTTTTCCAGACCGTACTCCAGAGCTGTCGCATCCAGCGCAAGTAAATCAGTCGCATGGTCACGGCACCACTGGGCGAAATCAGCATCCCAGATCAAGCCATGCTTGATCATTTCAGCAAGCCCCGCAGATACCTCACGAGGAGGTAATGTTGACAACGTATCTACGTCATACAATACAAGTTCCGGTTGGTGGAAGGCTCCTATCATATTTTTCGCCAATGGATGATTGATACCAACCTTACCGCCCACGCTACTGTCATGGGCAAGGATCGTAGTGGGGATCTGTACAAACTTGACACCTCTCATATAAGAAGCCGCCACAAATCCAGCCAAATCGCCCACCACACCACCACCAAGTGCAATAACGGCTGAATTGCGATCCAGGCCGCCCTCAATGGCTGCTGTTATGACCTGCTCAAATACAGCCAGCGACTTGGAGGTTTCACCTGGCTTAACGACAAAGGACACCGTCTTGTAGCCAGATGCCTGAAGATTGCTTTCCAATGTGGCCAAGTAGAATCCTGCTACATTTTCGTCAGAAACAATCAACAACGGGCTTTTTTGCGCAATTCCTCGTTCCTTCAACAACTCTCCGGCTCGATGCAACAGCCCTCGTCCGATATGAATAGGATAAGAACGTTCGCCAAGCTGTACCGTCAGCGTACTCATCTTAGTACCGCTCCAGTTGTTCTTCGTAGGATGCAATATTCGCGCGAATCTCTTCAATCGAATCCCCGCCGAATTTTTCTAGTAAAGCTTTTGCAATCTCCCAAGCTACCACATGCTCCATAACTACGCTTGCCGCGGGTACTGCACATGCATCCGAACGCTCAACCTGCGCAGTGAACGCTTCCTTTGTATCAATGTCGACGCTTTGCAGAGGTTTGTAAAGTGTGGGAATCGGCTTCATTACGCCACGAACCACAACTGGCATTCCATTCGTCATGCCACCCTCAAAACCGCCCAAACGATTGGTACGACGGTGATATCCACGTTCCTCATCATATAGGATCTCGTCATGCACCTGTGAACCGCGCAATTCTCCTGCTTCAAAGCCAATGCCGATTTCCACGCCTTTAAATGCATTAATCGACATGACGCCTTGTGCGATACGTGCATCCAGCTTCCGATCATACTGTACATGACTGCCCAGACCAATCGGAACACCTTCTACAATACATTCCACTACCCCACCGACTGAATCACCTTCTTGCTTGATCAGATCAATATATGCTTCCATTTTCTTTTCGGTTTCTGGATCGGTTACTCTCACCGAGGAGGCTTCTGTCACGGCAATCAGCTCATCAATCGGCAGATCACGGTAAGGAGCTTCGATTTCCCCAATGCGGATGACCTGACCTGCCACCTTGATTCCGAACTCAGCCAGCAATTGACGGGCCAAACCGCCGCATGCCACACGAATTGCTGTTTCGCGTGCACTGGAGCGCTCCAGCACGTTACGAAGATCCTTCAGGTTGTATTTCATTCCGCCATTCAAATCCGCATGACCCGGACGTGGTCGGTGAACCCGACGTTTTTCCTCATCACTGCCTTCAATAGGCTCAATATTCATAATGTTCTGCCAGTGCTTCCAATCGTTATTTTCCACAACCAGCGCAATCGGTGCCCCCGTGGTATAGCCGTGACGTACGCCTCCGGCAATTTTCGCCGTATCTTTTTCAATCTGCATACGCCGACCCCGTCCATATCCTTTCTGACGACGGTGCAGCTGAAAATTCAATTCCTCAAAATCCAATTTTAAATTGCTCGGCATACCCTCTACAATGGCAGTTAGCTGGGGACCATGCGTTTCCCCCGCGGTTAAATAACGTAAACTCATGACGCGTTCCCCCTTTAAACTGTTAAACTGTGCATCGCTAAAACCTTTAACTGTGCTTCATTATAGTATACGCACCTTTCTTTGACAAGAAAAGCCACGTGTATGCAGATAAACAAAAACACGCCTCTTAGCCAAAGGAGCTAAAGGACGTGCTTTGCTGATAAGCCAACCATCAATTACTCAAAGATATAAATAAGTTCCTACAAAACTTTGGATGATATATGCAGGCTTATGCTTTTTTACGATAAAAAAAGGTTTCCGTCGATTCCAGACCATATTGGTTAGGAGAAAAGATTTGCTCTGTGCTACCGACAAATAACACACCGCCGGGACGAAGACTGGCTGCAAACTTTTGATACAACGTATGTTTGGCCTCTTCTGTAAAATAAATCATTACATTTCGACAGATAATGAGATCATAGCCATCCTCAAACCGATCCAGCAGCAAGTTTTGCTTTTGAAATTTCACGGCTTGTTTCAAACGGTCATCAATTCGATACATCGCACCATCCGGCTTGAAATATTTGCTAGCTACCTGCTCAGGTACATCCTTGAGCGAACGCTCCAAATATTTACCTTCCTTGGCTTTTGCCAATGCACCATCATCAATGTCGGAAGCTGTAATGGAGCAATTTCCTAAAATCCCTTTACCGTCGAGAACCATAGCCAGGCTATAAGGCTCTTCACCAGTCGAGCAGGCCGCACTCCACAGCTTAAGCTTCTGCTTTCCTACAAGCAGTTGTGGCAAGATTGTATCCCGCAGCACTTCCCACCGATTGGGATTTCGCCAAAATTCCGAAACATTGATCGTCATCCGATCCAGAAATTCATAGAATAGAGGTTTTTCCTTCATCATGGCATCATAAAAAGAAACAAAACTGGGAAACCCGTTTTTGTTGCGAAGCGTAGTTAACCGCCTTTTCATCTGTGCTTCTTTGTATTGTGCAAGATCAATACCTGTGCTGTCCTTGATTTTGCGGATAAACGCTGTGTAATCGGGGTCCGTCTGACCCAGTTCCATATCCGTCATGCTACCATCCTTCTTCATACGTAATTAAACTTATACCCAGGTCGCCACACTTTTTTCATACCGAACGGATTCTTCCGGCAAGAAAAAATTTGCAATCTCGCGCTCTGCGCTCTCCGGTGAATCTGAACCATGAATGAGGTTAAACGGTGTATGTGCTGCAAAGTCTCCACGAATTGTGCCCGGAAGAGCTTCGGTTACTTGTGTTTTACCAATCAACAAGCGGGAGAGCGTAACGATGTTATCCCCTTCCCATACCATAGCAAACACAGGGCCTGATGTGATAAAGCCTACAAGCTCTTCAAAAAAAGGCTTGCCCACATGCTCTGCATAATGCCGTTCTGCCTGTTCTCTTGATACTTGCACAAGCTTGCCAGCCGCCATTTTGAAGCCTTTGTCTTCCAGACGACTGATGATACGTCCAATCAGTCCACGTTGTACACCATCCGGTTTAACCATCAAAAAAGTACGATCCATCGGCTCACTCCCAATCCAATCTAATGTATTTATACAGTACTAAACTGTATTGTAACAGAAAGCTTGGAAACGGTTAAAGTATTTTGTCACAGCAAACCCAAAACACAACTTTAGTAGGAGCGGCGTGTTACAAAATGAGCAATATCGCGTAGCGTCTTTTTTGTTTTGACATCCGGTAGTAAGTCCAGCGCGTTTAGCGCTTTATTAATATATCGGTCGGCGAGAATTTCAGCTTTAGCGATTCCTTCACTTTTTTTGATCATATCCACCGCTTTGCGTGCATCTCCTTGCCCATCCCCATCCTGAATGCGGCGGATTTCGGCCAGTAGATCTGCACGCAGCTCAGGCTGTTCGAGCGCATAAATCACCGGAAGCGTGATATTCCCCTGTCTCATATCGCTGCCCGGCGGCTTGCCAATCTTTTTTTCCGTGCCACACAGATCGAGCAGATCATCCTGAATTTGAAAAGCCATACCTACGTTATAGCCATAGCTGTACAGAAGGGAATTGATACTTTCCCGTGCCCCTGCAGCCATAGCTCCCAACTGGCAGCTAACCGCAATCAACAATGCTGTTTTGCGCCGTATGCGAAGCAAATAATTACGCACACTCTGATCCACATTAAAAAAATCACGAATCTGTTCCATTTCACCAATGGACATCTGCACCAGCGCTTTAGACAGAACCCGGTGAATGTCGGGATTCGGCAGTCCAGCAGCAATAGACAGCGCACGTGCATATATGTAGTCTCCGGTGTACATAGCCACCCGATTGTCCCATTTGGACTTCACGGTGGGTTGACCGCGTCTCATTTCCGCATCGTCAATCACATCGTCGTGAACGAGAGAGGCAGAATGAATCAGTTCTAGAGGTACCGCTATACGCTTGAGCTTGTCCAGATCATATTCTCCAAACTTGCCTCCCAGCAATACAAATACGGGACGCAAACGCTTGCCCCCTGCTTTAAGCAGATGAAGCGACGTATCATTAATCAACGGCTCCGTACTGTCGATACTGCGGTACAACTCTTCTTCTATAAAGTTCATATCCTTCTTTAATAAACCAAACAAATCCAATCGTTTCATTCTTTCACCCGTGTCAGCGTATTGTCACTCCAGAGAAGCGGCTTCACTCGTCGGTCAAGCAGCCCCAGTTCATGCGCATACTGAAAATAAAGCTCTAAACCTTGTTGTTGCTTCTCTCCAAAATCATAACACAGATTAGTAAAGTAGCGCTCCCAATAATCTCGCAGACCTCCAATTTCCTCGCATGCTTCAGAAATAACAGGCGTCAGGTCCGACAGACTACGTTTCTTGCTTGCGCGGAACGCACTCGCAATTTCAGCCACCGCGGCAGGATTCTGAGCAGCAACAGCACGTCGTACTGCCCATACAGCAAAAGTCATACTGTAGCCCGTCCAGCGCTTCCACTCTTCTCCGAGGTCCGTAACATACAGATCTTCACTTCGCCAAGATGCCTTAATTGCGTGATCTCCAATCAATAGCCCTGCATCTGCCTGTTCCAGCATCAAGTCAAGATCCGGTTCACAGTCAAAATAGGAAGGTTGACCTTCCCATGCCTTTTGCATCAAAATTTTCAACAAATTCACGGATGTAGCAGACGTATTCGTAAGTGCAATGGTTCCATTTTTGATTTCGTCCAGCGGCTTGCGTGAAAATAGTAAAATGGATTGCACAGGACCATCTGCACTGACGGATAAATCTGGCAACAATAGCATTTCCTCAGCACCCGATGCATACGCAAAGGAGGACATCGCACTAATATCCAAACTCCCATTCAGCATACCTTGATTTAATTCAGCCGGAACTTTAGAAACCATCTCCGCCGAATGGAGAAGCTTAGAAGGATTAAAAAAATGAAAAATAGGCCAAGCGTTTGTATATTTAATTTTTCCGATTGTGATTGTCTTGGTGTCCGGTGTCGGCATCGGAATCCCCCCATCTCGTAAACAGTTGATGTTCTATACGCAAGCTGTCCAATACTTTGCCTACGAGGAACAGCACAATATCATCCAGCGTCTTGGGATGAAAGTAAAAAGCCGGCATAGCCGGAATCATCTTGACGCCGAGTCTCGCAAGCTTAAGCATGTTTTCCAAATGAATGGCATGTAGAGGCGTCTCACGAGGCACAAGGATCAGCGGACGACCTTCCTTCATCATCACGTCCGCTGCCCTCGCCATGAGATTATCGGACGAACCGTGTGCCACTGCTGACAACGTCCCCATCGAGCATGGCATGATAATCATCGCATCCACCAAATAAGAGCCGCTCGCAATCGAAGCTCCAATATCTGTGAACGGATGGTATACAAGAGAACCGGGACGGCCTCCGAATTGTTCATTCAAAGCCCCTTCCCGGTCAGTCACATTCCAGCCCAACTCCTCTTTCAACACCCGCCAGCCAGCATTGGAAACGATCAGGTGAACTGTGTATTGCAAGTCCAGCAGAGTCTCTACCAGTCGCACACCATAAATGCTTCCGCTCGCGCCTGTAATGCCAATAACGATTCGTTTGCCTTGATGTCCGCTCACCTGATTATTCATTAGTATTGACGCACCACCAAATCAATCAGTGTAAAGGCAAATACGACAGTGCTAAGTACACCGTTCATAGTAAAGAATGCCGTCTGCAATCGACTCAAATCTTTTGGAGATACGATATAGTGTTCATAAAATAAAATAATGTACGAAATAATCATGCCCGCCAGATACCACCAGCTTAAATCTGCAATAAAGAACAATACAATAAATCCGATCGCCGTAATGACGTGGAATGCCCGAGCGATGTTCAGCGCACCTGCTACACCAAAACGGGCAGGAATAGAATAAACTCCTTCGTTTTGGTCAAAATCTATATCCTGACAAGCATAAATTACATCAAATCCCGCCGTCCAAAATGCAATCGTGAGATATAGTACGATAGCGGTCAAATCTATTTGTCCCGTTACTGCAACCCACGCGCCTAGTGGCGCCAAACCAATGGTCAGACCAAGTACAATATGGCAAAGCCAAGTGAAACGCTTGGTGTAAGAATAAAAAACGAGCATAAAAAAGGCCAGCGGAAACAGCTTGAACGCCAGCGGACTTAACTTGAATGATGCCCAGAATAACAACACCAAACTGACGATAATGAAAATCACCACTTCGCTCGATTTGAGCAACCCCGCCGGGATAGCGCGTCCTGCTGTGCGCGGATTTTTCCCGTCAATCACCCGGTCAATCATACGATTGAAGCCAAAAGCCGCGCTACGTGCGCCAACCATAGCTAGCAGGATCCAGCCGATCTGCGGCCAGGAGGGAAGGTTGCCTGTCACGACAACAGACCCCAATACAGCCCCCATGAATGCAAATGGGAGCGCAAATAACGTATGTTCAATTTTAATCATTTCCAAAAAAATAGCAATTTTCTTAAACATGCTGACTCTCCTTGATTCCAATGTGCAATGCCGCAATGCCTCCGGTGAGAGAATGAGCCTGAACATCCTTCAATCCGACTTCACGGAAGATGCCAGCCAACTCATCCCTTCCTGGAAAAAGCGCCAACGAATCAGGGAGCCATTTATACTGCTCATAACGTTTGGCGAACAATTTGCCGAGCATGGGCAAGATGTGTTGAAAATATGTGTAGTAAATCCCCTTGAACGGCTGCCAAGTAGGTTTGGACAATTCCAGACATACGACCTGCCCGCCAGGTTTGACGACTCGTTGCATCTCCTGTAACACTTGGCGCAGGTCAGGCACGTTGCGCAGACCGAAACCAATCGTCGCATAATCAAATGAATTATCTTCAAAAGGTAGTTCCATCGCGTTGCCCTGAACAAGCTTAATTTGCTTTTCACGGGATTCTGATGTAATCTTACGCTCGCCAACATTGAGCATGTTCTGACTAAAATCCAGTCCTACGATGTGACCACTTTCACTTGCACGCGCCATCGCAAGCGTCCAGTCACATGTGCCACAGCAAAGATCAATTGCCGTATCGCCGCGATGCATGTTCATTTTTTTCATCGTAAATTTCCGCCAAGCCTTATGTCTGCGAAAGCTCAGTATATCGTTCATCAAATCGTATTTACCTGCTATACTTTCAAACACGCCATGAACGAATTGTTCTTTCGGCTTGGTGTCGCTTGATCCCATCACGTTCACCTAACCTTCCCTCACAACTGGGTGCGGACTATTTAGCAGCTTCATGAAAGGCTCAAGCATGCGTTCAAATTCCTCGATCCCCGTATTTTGATCATCTGACAGGATCTGCCGGATGTGTGTAACAGCCGTGCGAAGCTTGTCCAGTATCGCATCCTCGGCTTTGTATTTCAGAACCAGCTTACGCCATGCTTCAGTGCCAGTACTACTCTCTGAAAGCAATGCCTGCTCGCTCCGGTCCCCGTTACCATAAATATGCCAGAACATATATCCGAAACGGGACTTGTCCGGTTCTGTCCGCTTGCCCCATTCCTCCACTAAGGTATCACAGAGGGCAAATTTGTTGAGAAGCTGCTTCCAAATTTCCTGATCCTGTTCTGCTACAAGTGAAGTGAATGATAAAAAAAGCTCCTTTTTGAAACGAACCATCTGAGTTAAATACTGAGTTGCATCCAATCGGAATTGCTTCATTCCCCAGTACAGACTCATTTTCCCTGCGTTCACTTCACATACAGCATCACTCAGCTTCGAAATGGCCGTGATGCGGCCTGCCAGTGCAAGCAGCTGATAAAAACGACTACTAAAATAGTCCCCTGCTAACACTTTCAGCTGCCTGGAACGCATCTCCTCCGGGCTCCGTATACCGGATAAAGTATCAATCATATCATGCGTATCCAGCCCCATCTGCACAAGTGAGGTTACCAATGCGTACAGTTCGTCCTCACTGGCATGCAGCTCCTGCGCATTCCGGTTCAAAAACACAAACATCAAACGGGTACGGCTGTCAGGAAAAGCCGGCATTTCCGTATGTTGTTGAATCATGTCGTATTCCACATATTTCCTTGCTAATTGGGGTACGCGATACGGTTTCATCCTAAGCCTCCGAGACATGACTTTCTGCTATACTCAAATAATTGCAATGCCTTATATTATATCACAATTTAAAATGATTCGCGACTAAAGTACTGTAGGTCCACCGGCAGAAACATCTAATCTGTATATACACCGTTAAACCTGGTTTGCCACATGGGCGTTACTGTAATGCGGAAACGGGATTTCAAATCCTCTGGCAATTCCGCGCCTTCCCGGCTTCTCAGCTGTTCCAATGCCTCGTTCGTCCACTCGTTCCGGCGTATATCTGATGCAAGCAGCAAATGACGTTCTCCTGACCATTCGTCCTGCGTCACCACCCGAAGCAGCAATTGCCGTACATTCGTCGTTCCGTAAAAGCTAAAAGCGGCAAGCTCCGCCATGTTTTGATAAATCTCTAGTGGGGCAGTTTCTTCCTTGGACAGCTTGACATCCAGGGTCAGGACTGAATGTTCCCAGCTTGCGCTTGCAATCGGTGTGGTCAACGGCAGCTCGTTCAGCGTATCCACCAGATTGTCATCCGACAGCAGCACCCGTTGCTGAGGTGAAATCGTCGCCTGTGTCTCACGAACTGCTGCGGTTCCTGAGTCCAGCACCTGTAAGGACGGTAGCAACACAGCTGCTGCGATGGTTATGAGAATGGAGCCACCGAATACAATCCAAGGTTTCATCAGAGCCTCCCCTGACCTCTACCTCATAATGTGGGTTTGCTACGGTAAAGGTCCTCACTCTCATTCTACAACAAAAAAAAGCAGGCTATGCCTGCATTTTAATCCTCCGTATCTACTACCCCGTGCTTGGTCATCACAACGGCTTTGCCGCGAATTTTAATAGCAGAAGTATGATCCGTAAATTGGACGATCAGTACCTCGCCCTTGTCCAATTTTTCTGAATGATGCAAGCGTGTATCCTGACCTCTGGTCAGACCAAAAACCTGACATCCGTTGCTTTTCGCTTTAATTACGACGTACTCACTGCTACCCGTCACGTTATCTTCCATGTTCTTTTCCTCCCTGAGAGCCGAAGCTATACTTTTTATGATGGAGATTCAAGCTAGTTTTGTCAACTACATGCTTCCCGAGCTACCTGCAACAATTAGCGTGTCCCGAGCCATACTATCCGTGCAGTCCCATCCATTAAAGAAAGGAACGGATCTGATGAAAAACTATCTTCCCGCCAATCTCAGCCCTGCCCAAATCGAACGGCTTCAACAGCTAGAGCATGAATTTGCTGAGCTAACGGGTGAACCCCTGGTGCTGATCGCTTATGCCTCGCGAAACGCCAGAACAGCTTCCTCTTCTTCAGACCATAGCACCTCTACCACGAAGTAAACAGGGCAAAAAGAAAAGGCCGTGAATCAAATTCACGGTCTTTTCAGCGCATTGGGAATATGTAAGAAATCTTATTTAATTCCGTCTTTGAGCGCTTTACCCGGTTTAAATGCCGGAATTTTGCTCGCAGGGATTTCGATTTCTTCTCCTGTTTGCGGGTTACGTCCTTTACGTGCGGAACGTTCACGAACCTCAAAGTTCCCAAAACCTACCAGTTGCACCTTATCTCCGCTTTGCAGCGCTCCAGAGATCGCCTCAAATACTGCATCGATTGCTTTGGTTACGTCCTTTTTGGACAATTCAGTGCTTTCAGAAACCTGATTGATCAAATCCGTTTTATTCATAATATTCACCTCCCAATTCAAGTGTAGTCCAGCATTAAGGTTATCGGTGTTAATGACCGATATGAGGTCGCCTGTATAAAATAACCCGGGCGGCGTACTGCCTTCCATAATGTTATCATCTGTTTCCGTTTCGTCGTTAAATATACATAGAATATACCTAACCTCCGCAATATAGGCCGAAACTGGCGTTTTATGGCACCCTTCTTGCGTGGAACAAGGTTTATAGTAATACAGTCCACAGACAATTTCAAGTACGACGACGGTTTAACACGTAAAAAGTAACGGCCAGCGCAAGTACCAGCACTACTCCTTTGACAATATCATGGGCAAAATATTGCACATTCATCATCGTTAGTCCATTAACCAATACACCGATCAATACCGCACCAATAAATGTACCAATGACATTGGGTTTACCAGCACCAAAGACCGAAAAACCGACGAATACTGCAGCTACCGCCTCCATGAGCAAAGGGGAACCTGCGTCAATTTGGCCTGAGCCTACTCGCGAGGCATACAAAATTCCGGCAATCGCCGCAAATACGCCTGAAGCAACATAGGCCAGAGTACGGACTTTTTTTACCCGTATGCCCGACAGACGAGCAGCTTCCTCATTTCCACCCGTTACATACATTTGACGCCCATGCTTTGTATAGGTCAAGAAAACATGCACCGCCGCCACAGCCAGCAACAGTAGAATAACCGAAATCGGGATACCCAACCATTTACCTTGCCCCAGCAAAAGAAATGCAGGAGATATCTCCCCCGGCGCCTTGTTGCCATCAGGAAACTGCATATGATTGTATATGGTATAGCCCTGGGCGTACGTTTTGTGAATCCCGCTTACAATATACATGATTGCAAGGGTTGCGAGCAAATCAGGAATACGCAATTTAATGATCAATAATGAATTTAACAGTCCTACCAAAGCGCCGACAATCAGAGACACAATAATGACCACCGCAACAGGCTGCTCATACCAGACCATCAAAGAAGCTGAAACGACCGTTGTCAAAGATACTGTAGCTCCCACCGACAGGTCAAAACCGTCCACGATAAGGGACAACGTCACACCAATGGCAACGAAAGTAACAATGGCAATCGATCCTAGAATATCCATTAAATTATCATAAGTCCAGAAATAAGGTAATGTAGATGAAAAAAACGCCAATACACCTATAATGACAACTACGGCACCGTAACGAAATGAGACGTTTAACCATTTTTCCTTCATGAATGCACCTCTTCACCGCCGCTGGCATACAACAGAAGCTGTTCCTGTTCCACTTCGCCCCGCGCAAATTCCTTTATAATTTTGCCATCATACATCACTGCAATCCGATCACCAATGCCAATCCCTTCAGCAAATTCACAGGTTAGATAGATGATTGCTTTTCCTTGCTCCGCCAACTGGCCAATGATACGGAAAATATCACTTTTTGCCCCTATATCCACACCCTTGGTTGGCTCGTCAAAAACAAATACATCCGCTCCGGAATGCAGCCATTTCCCAATCGCAACTTTTTGCTGATTCCCGCCACTTAAATATTTAACATTCTGACGGAGCGATGGCGTCTTAATACCGAGAGAGGCGACAATCCCATTACCGTTATTTCGTTCTTTACGCCGACTGATGAAACCAAGGACACTCAGCTTGTCCAAAAGCGGAAGGCTGAGGTTTCTTTCCACACTCTCCTCAATCAACACCCCCTGCTTACGTCGCTCCTCGGGTATGGACACAATTCCTCGAGCTACCGCATCCGCTGGCTCTCTCAATCGAATGGAGCGACCTTTAAAGGTCAGCTCTCCCTTATCCGGCTTGTCTGCTCCTGTAAGAAGTCGTGACAGCTCCGTCTTGCCTGCACCAACCAAACCCACAATAGAGAGAATTTCACCACGTCGGGCCTGTAAATCAACGCCGTGCACTCGTAATCCTTTGTGAAGCCCTTTTGCTTCCAATATCGTTTCACCAATCGGTACCTCTGTTTTTGGGAATTCCTCTTCAAATGTTTTTCCAAGCATATGCGTAACGATGTCGCCTACACTTAAATCAGAAGCAGGTCCCGTGGACACGCGCTCGCCATCACGCATCACCGTAACACGGTCACTGTGTTCGATAACCTCCGGCAATCGGTGTGTGATGAGGATACATGCAACACCCTCATCCTTGAGTGTATGGATTGTACGGAACAAACGTCGCGTTTCTTCCTCGCTGAGCGGCGCCGTAGGCTCATCAAAAATGATGGTATTTGCTTGCTGTGTCAGAATACGTGCGATAAGTACAAGTTGTTTTTCTGCCAACGTCAGTTCAGACACATATCGTCGAACGTCAATATCTACCTCTAGACGAGCTAATGCCTCACGCGCTCGTCTGCGCATAGCCCCCGGCGCAGCCCACCATCGACCATCAGGTGCAGACAAATCGTCCATTACAATGTTTTCAGCGACGGTTAACTGAGGCACAAGCGCTGAATCAACCTCCTGATACACACAGTGGATTCCCGCCCTTTTGGCCTCCCACGGTGAACTAATGATCAGTTCCTTGCCATCAACTTCGATAACTCCCTGATCGGAACGATACGCACCGGACAAAATCTTCATCAATGTGCTTTTCCCTGCCCCGTTGGCGCCCAGCAGAGCGTGAATTTCGCCACCCTGCACCGTAAAATCCACGGCTCGCAGCGCATCTACACCAGCAAACTGTTTGCTGATTTTCTTCATCTCCAATGTATATACTTGTGAACTCATGGTGCCCCCTCACGCCTGCTTATGATAAAAGCGCGCCGAAGCGCGCCTTTTGCATGATGCAAACTTTTTATTTGGATGTTTCATATTCTTTCATCCAATCCTTATAGCCCTGCTCACTTTGGCCCCATCCCTCCACATATTGGGACAGCTCGGATGTGGAAATTTGCTTATCTGGCAGCGCTTCGCGTTGCACATATACAGCCTTCAATACGACTTTCTCCTCCGGATTATCCCCATGCAGCTTCTGATATGCATAGCGCACTTGTACGCGCCCGATATCTGTTGGATCAACGGCTGCCGAGGCCACCCAAGGATTTTTCGGGTCCTGGATCATTTGCAAGTCCTCGTCGCTCATGTCAATGCCGTAGACCTTAATTTCCGTACGTCCCGCTTGTTGGATCGCACGGGCTGCGCCTTTGGCAAATTCATCCCAAGCCGCCCAGACGGCTGTAATTTCGCCCTTAGGATATTGCTTTAATACAGCTTCCATTTTGGCTTGCGTATCTAAAGCAGGATTCTGAGCCGAACCAAAAGTCGCGATTTCTTTAATATCCGGATTGGATTTCAAAAATGCATCATAAGCAACCTGACGACGTTCCATCGGTGCAAATCCAGCAACCCATACTTTCACAATGTTACCTTTGCCGCCGATATCCTTTTTCATTTGCTCCAGCGTCAACTCAGCCATGCTTTGGTCATCCTGTGAGAGCACTACCGCACCCGGAACATTGACGGCAGCATCGAACACGATAACCGGAATATTGCGGGAAATTGCTTTTTTCAGTCCTGTCTCCAGCAATGCATCACCGTGATCAGTCAAAATGACATCAAACTGCTGGTTAATCGCACTATCAAGCAGAGAAGCCATTTTAGCCTTATCGTTATCTGCCACAAACTTAGTCAGCGTACCGCCAAATTTCTTAACTTCCTCTTCCACGCCTTGAACATACTGTTGCGAAAATGTGCCCGTGTTAAACTCCATGATCAACGCAACCCGTTTACCCTTTAGATTTAAATTGTCCGTTTTTCCGTTTGTTGTATTCGATCCCGCAGTGCTTGTCCCTTGAGTGCCGCTCTCTGTTTTCGGCACGCCGCATGCAGTGACCAGCAAAACCAGCACCAGTAGCATGATAGCCCCTAGCCCTAGCCCTAGCTTTTTGTTTCTTTGGAGCTCTTTTTGGATATTCATGATTTCATTTCCCCCTCGTTCAATCCACAAAATGATTCAAATTTGATACTTAATATATCGCTTTAAACCAAGTATGTAAATAGGTTTTATGAAATATAGAAAAATTTCCGGTTTTAAAGCCAAAACACAACAAACAACCGCCCCCCGATTGAATACCAGAAAACGGTTGCTGCTTAAATATGAAATCAGGACGGAGCCTAGTCCGAAGATACAATCCTGTTTTGTTATTTTAAATATGAGAAAGCTCACATCTAATTTATTTGGAGCACTGCTTTACCGGAGAACCTCCGATCTATCAGTTGTTGGGCAATAGTTCCAATTTCCTTCCAGGATGTCTCCACTTCGATCCTTGGTACTAACTGGCCTTTGGAAACAAATTCACCTAATAATTTCAGATCTTCCGCCGGCGAATAGCGATTTATCTCCTCTCCTAAAAAGAAGCTATACAAGGTTCTACCACCTAAGCCCCTGATATTAATCGTTGCGTAAGGTGAGGACGAATGTCCCATGGATACACATATTCCGTCTGGCACAAGCTGAGGCAGTAAGGCAGCTAGCGTATCACCACCTACTGAATCTATAATTAGATGATAAGGTCCAAATGCATCAACCGATGGAATCGCGGTATCTCCAACAATAACCTCATTAGCACCAGCCTCTTGAACAAGTAAGGCTTTTTCCGTTGTTCTGGCAACACCTACTGTAAAAGCTCCAGATTGCGCGGCTAGCTGATGTGCAAAAATTCCAACTCCGCCAGTCGAGCCAGTAATCAGCATTCGCTTACCGAGCAGCATTCCTCCTTTTCTAAGCGTATAGAGCGCTGACAGACCAGCTACTGGTAAAGTAGCCGCCTGGGCAAAGGTAATATCATCGGGAAATTCAGCCAGTAATGAAGTAGGAGCAGCAACCTGTTCGGCCCATGCTCCCATCAAGAGAAGGCCTACGACACGGCTTCCCTGTTTCGGACCCGTGCCATCTTTAGCCTGCTCAACGACGATCCCAGAAAAATCCCAGCCTGGTCTGATCTGTCCTCCATTATTTCTTGCATCTACAACTTCACCCCGATTAAGAGAGAAGGCTTGTACTTGAACGATCGCTTCCCAAGGCTGGGCCTGTGGGGCGGCAACTTCCTTTATCGCAAAATATCCTGAAGCAAACGGATCTGTTACAATTGCACGAACCATATGATCTCCTCCATGTTTGTCATTGAGAACCCTTTGTAAATAGCTCCCCTTTTTCACAATGTAGTATACTGTAGGGAATCATGTGTACCAAGTGTAGAACTACACCTCATTATGAAAAGGATTGAAAAGAGATGACCATGCACAAGGATGAGGACTTCCAGCACAAAACATTAAAAATCGTATTGGGAGAGATTGAAGCTGTTCGTATAAAACGCCAGCGGGAATATACCGAGCAATCTCACCCGTTATTGAAACGATTTACTCAGCAGGAGCTTAATGATGAGGCCTGTCCTACATATAAAAATCTATTGGTTGGACGGTCTCGTCGAATACCGGATCGGCAAACGATGATCCATATTGCTGAGTATCTGGAGTGCACTTCAGATGAGCGCAACGATCTTCTCCTCGCCGCCGATTATCTTCCGATCCATTACGAATTGGAAGGACGGTCTCTGGAGCTGGCGCTGGAGCAAGCGCAGCAGATCATAAGTAATCTGCCTTTTCCGGCAATGATCGTCACTCATACCTTAGATATTAAGGGGTTAAATGAGCCGTTTCGCCAGTTATTTGATATCCCCTATGATTCTTTTATGAATGGCAAGCTGAATAAAGTTGATTTTCATTTTAACTCCGATTTTTCCATTCGGCCCCGTTCCACCTTCGATACTGAGTCGTTCGAACAATGGGAGTCTCATGCTATTTATGGGATACAAGCTTTTAGAAGGAATAACATGTTTTCCCGATACGACCATGGGTATAAAAAGTTAATTGACAGATTTCGAAAATACGACGACCTCAATAAATATTGGAATATGCAGCCAAAGGACTCAGCAAATGAAGTTGAGCAATCCAAAATCATTTTGGCCAGAATGGGAACCATGGCCGATTTTGTCCCTATTCGTTACAAGCAAATTCATCTTTCTGTAAGCAGCCACATGTATCCTGGAATTGAAGTGTACTTACCAATAGACGAACCTGCACGCAGAGTATTTGAATATTTGGGGTGTCCTGCAGAATGTCAGAACTTCGCGTTTAATGAATAGCCAGTCAATGAGAAACGAAAAGCTCAATAAAAACAGAGGTAGTCTAGGACTTTATTTTCTCGTCCATGGCTACCCCTGTCTGGTTTTGGAGGTCAGTCTAATATTTTGTTTTCTGCGAACCGTAGAGAGCAAATTGCTCTCTACGGTAGTTCTCTTAAAGATTTTTTGGTGTGGCTTAGCCTTAAAGAATAATAGCAATGAGACCGCCGGAGCCTTCATTAATGATACGACCCAGCGTTTCCTGCAGCTTATAGCGTGCATTGTCCGGCATCATGGCGATTTTACCCTGAATGCCTTCCCGTACAATAGAATGCAGCGAACGTCCGAAAATGTCTGACTCCCAAATTTTGATTGGGTCATTCTCAAAATCCTGCATCAGATAGCGCATAAGCTCCTCACTTTGCTTCTCTGTTCCGATAATCGGAGCAAATTCCGATTCCACATCGACACGAATCATGTGTATGGAAGGTGCTGTTGCCTTGAGCCGCACACCAAACCTTGTACCCTGACGAATCAACTGCGGATCGTCTAGTGCCATCTCGGACAACGACGGCGCGGCAATGCCATATCCCGTTGTCTTGACCATTTCCAGCGCTTCAGCGAAGCGGTCGTACTCCCGTTTGGCATGGGCAAAATCCTGCATCATTTGTAACAAATGATCCTTGCCGCGAATCTCTACCCCGACGACTTCGACCAAAATCTGGTCGTACAGCTCATCAGGAGCATACAGATCAATTTCAGCTACGCCCTGCCCCATATTCATCCCGCTCAACCCGGCCCTGTCGATGAATTCATATTCCATAAACTGGCCGACCACTCGATCTACATCACGCAGGCGTCGAATATCTTTAACCGTATCGCGAACGGAATTTTCATAATTGCTACGCAGCCAGTGCTCTTCGTTCAGTACCATGACCCAGCTCGGCAGGTTTACATTCACCTCATGCACCGGAAATTCATACAATACTTCACGAAGTACGCCTGTAACATCATCTTCCGTCATAGTCGCCGCGCTGAGTGTCATGACGGGTATATCGTACTTGGCAGCCAGCTCACTGCGAAGCTGGAGTGTTTCATCACTGCGCGGATGCGTGGAGTTGATAACCAAAACAAATGGTTTGCCAACTTCCTTCAACTCCTCAATGACGCGTTCCTCCGACTCTACATAAGAGCTGCGCGGGATTTCCGCAATCGTGCCGTCTGTAGTGACTACCACACCGAGCGTCGAATGCTCCTGAATAACCTTGCGTGTACCAATTTCTGCCGCTTCCTGAAAAGGAATAGGTTCTTCGAACCATGGTGTGGAGATCATCCTCGGACCATTTTCATCCTCGTAACCTTTTGCTCCTTCTACTGCATATCCTACACAGTCAACCAGACGTACATTCACATCCAGTCCTTCCGTTACTTTGATCTGGACGGCATTATTCGGTACGAATTTAGGCTCCGTCGTCATGATCGTCTTGCCTGCCGCACTTTGCGGCAACTCGTCTACGGCGCGGGCACGGTCCGCCTCACTTGTAATGTTTGGCAGAACAATCGTCTCCATAAACCGCTTGATAAACGTTGATTTTCCTGTTCGGACTGCGCCGACGACCCCAAGATAAATGTCTCCTCCGGTGCGTTCGGCAATGTCTTTAAAAATGTCCACTTTCTCCAATGAAATCCCCTCCTCAAAAGTCTCCGAAGGAAAAATGCTTAAAGAGCATCCGCTTCGTGTTCAACCAACTGCTTGATCCCAGATGCGGCAGAACAGCCTTTAAAATGCCCGGAAGTCGTCCGCCGCCGAGATTCAGGAGACTGATGGAATCGGCGAAACGGCGTAAACTCGTACATGCATTTGGACTGATACCATCATATGTATCCCCTCCGTAAAATATGTTTAGTTTTTTGAAAAATAGATTACGACAGAGCGATCATTGCAGAAACGATATTTTACGTTTGGGTCCACTCACCTAATATATGCGGGGCAAGGCTATCCCATGACTTTGTCGCTAGACTAAATAAAAAAAGGATGTTTCTCCTGACTGTTTAGAGTCGTCGGAAACCATCCTTTTTTTATTCTCCTGACATAATCGGCATTACCACAGTTCATCATCCATCGCCTGACGCTCCAGTTGCCGCCTGATAGCCGCCTTGAGCTTATCCTCCGGTATGGTTACCTCCATATCGCCTTGGACACGGGCCTGGCAGGATAAGCGTATTCCTTCATCCAGTAAAGGTCCCAGCTTCCGCTGCTCTGCATCGCTTGGTTGACCTGCGAATTCAGCCCATCCCGGTGATATTTGTACCTTACACATCAGACAGGCTGCTTTTCCATCACAACGAGTGGGAATATATACACCCGCTTTACGAGCAGCCTGAAGCAATGACGTGCCCTGACCGACCTGCACGCGCCTGCCTGACGGCTTGAACGTAATCTGCACATTCATGAACGGTCCTCCAGTCCTCTTTATCCTAACACACACAGCTTATACCTCATTGCCCTTCTGGATGACAGAGTGTAACTCTGGCCAAGGCAGAAGTTCTGCAAGCTTGTCCAATTGCTCCTCATTCCAAATATTACTGACTAGTAACTGCTTCAGTACAATTATATGACGTCGCGGGTCGCGCTTCATGACATCGGCAATCGCTTTGTACCGATCGGGTCGATTTCGCAATATATTGAATAAAAGTTCATGACTGAGCGGCATCAGGCGCAGTGAAGCACTCCCCAGCTCAAGCTGAACACCAGTCGACCAAAGTAGTCGCTCGATCTCTAAGCGGTATAGCGCTCCGCCACATAATACCTCAAATCCTCCCACCAACTCGACTGGAAATCCCTCCAGATCATAGTGGCTCAGCAATGAAACGTAAGAGCCGCTACGGTCAACCTGCTGTCGATCTATACTCATACCCAGGGGGTGCGAATGAAGCTGCTTTGCGGCATGAATATCCGCATAAATATCAATGTCCCGAGGCAGGCGATCCAGTTCAACTTCTTGCACAAGTAGTGAACAGCTCCCGCCCAGCATCCACGGAACCGACACTGTTGACCAGCTCTCTGCCAAGCTACTCAGCGCAACTGCCAGATTGTGAGGAAGCCTGTCTACTAACACTGATGATATTGCCTCCTTCAACATTATTGCCTCCTTTTCCGTCTTTCCTTCCGTTTCCTGATGGGCATCATTATAACATGTTCGACAGGGCAGTTCGATATTTTGTGTACTGAAAAAGAGGTTACCTACTCCAAAATACAAAAAAAACCGCGAACCTTCCCGGTTCACGGTGAATAATACTAACTGGCGTGCGGCCAGCGGTCTATTTTTTCATCATCATTTTCATCAACGCTTCCATATTGGAAGGATTCATTCCGCTCTTTTTGACGGCACCAACAATATCCCTTACTGTATCTTCCGACACCGGAATGTTGGCCATCGCAGACACCTGCTTGATAAGCTGACGCAGTTGCGCTTCGCTTTGAAGCGTGTCCGCCTTTACCGTGCCTGCCAGCTTTTTCACTGCATTTTCGGATATGTTTTTGCCGCCTTTTTTGTTAATGGCCTTCAATGCATCTTTCGGAAAGTTTTTATTCACAATCTCCCCTCCTCCGCCATTGCTCAACTCAGTCTATGAGTGGCGGAGACAAAAGGTGATTAAGCGTACATAAGACATGCCAAACGCCTAACTAAAAAAGGCTATCTCATTATAGAAAAAATCTACCATGAGACAGCCTTTATATTATTAAAGCTCATCCGTGCCCTTAAGAATGCCATTGCTCCCAAGTTTGAAGTGGCATGACTTCCATCTCGGTCTTAGGATCGCGACCCATCAGCGCCTCAACGGCCTTACGGACGTCACGTCCTTCAAACAGTACTCCATACAGCACCTCTGTAATAGGCATCTGAACACCTAATTTTTGAGAGATGGCGTATGCCGCTTTTGTCGTTCGAATACCTTCTACGACCATGCCCATAGATTCCAGCACAGCATCAAGCTGTTGGCCCTGTCCCAATAGTGACCCTGCACGCCAGTTGCGACTGTGACGACTCGTTGCAGTGACCACTAGATCGCCAATACCAGCCAGGCCGGCAAAGGTTAGTGGGTTAGCGCCCATCTCAACTCCGGCACGGGTAATTTCAGCCAATCCACGGGTCAATAAAGCCGCTTTGGCATTATCACCGAAACCAAGTCCATCTGACATTCCCGCACCCAATGCGATAATGTTTTTTAGCGCCCCGGAAAGTTCCACACCGAGCAAATCACGGTTTGTATAGACGCGGAAATAGGAGTTCATGAACAGCCCCTGTGCGGCTTGTGCAGCCTTCTCATTGGAGGAAGCTACAACGACCGTTGTAGGACATTTCCTCACCACTTCTTCCGCATGACTCGGGCCAGACAGCACAGCAATATCACCCTCAGCGACTTCCAGTTCTTCCGAGATCACCGTGGACATACGTTTAAGCGTTTCAGTTTCAAAACCTTTAATGGCATGCACTACCAGCATATCCTTGCTAAAATGAGCTTTCAGACTACGTGCTACCTGACGAGCAGCAGCCGAAGGAGATACGATAATCACTGCTTTAGCACCAGATACCGCAGTCTGCATATCAGTTGTAGCTGAAATGCGGTCAGACAAAATGGAGCCTGGTAAATAATGCTCATTCGTATGCTTCTCATTGATTTCAGCTGCTTGCTGCTCGTTTCTCGTCCAGACAGAGACATCGTTGTTATTGGCCGCAAGAACGGAAGCCAGGGCTGTTCCCCAACTCCCAGCGACCAGCACAGCTATTTTCTCAGACAAGACGATCTCCTCCTTTGGAGCCAAGCTTGTTCTCATTCCCACGTACCAGCTTGACTATGTTGGTACGGTGTCTCCACACAGCGAACAGACAAATGATTAGAGCCGTCCAAAATAACGGCCATGCATAACCAAGCACGAGTAATATCCAGGGAGTCAAAATGACAAATATGAGCGATCCCAAGGATACGTAACGCGTCATTACGATTGCAAGTATCGCAATGATTCCGGCATATAGTGCGGGCAGTAAGGCAAGCGATGCCAATACACCAATAGCAGTCGCAATACCTTTTCCTCCACGGAAGTGAAAATATATCGGCCAGTTATGGCCCGCAATCGCTGCAATGCCGCACAAACCCGATACCCAGGATGATTCTCCACCTAACCAGTGCCCTATTAGCACTGCAATAACCCCTTTAAGTACGTCCAGCAGCAGTACCAGAATAGCTGGGCCTTTTCCAAGCACACGCAGCGTATTCGTCGCACCGGCATTGCCGCTTCCATGCTGGCGAATGTCGATTCCTTTTAATTTTCCATACAGCAAACTAAAGCTGACAGAGCCAAGCAAGTAACTGAGTACGATGGCAACGATTTGTAAAATCAACCTATTCGCTCCTAACTTTCGTCAGACTTGCGCCGTGTAAAGATACGAATTGGAGTTCCTTCAAAATTGAAGGCGGCGCGAATTTTGTTCTCCAGATAACGCTCATACGAGAAGTGCATTATTTCTGGATCGTTTACGAATACAACCATCGTAGGCGGCTTAACAGCAACCTGGGTCACATAGTTAATACGCAGACGACGTCCCTTGTCTGTTGGTGGAGGATTGATGGCAACCGCGTCGGAAATTACATCATTCAGCAAATGTGTCTGAATACGCAATACATGCTGCTGTGCCACATGCTGTACAACAGGAAGCAGCTTTTGCAGGCGTTGCTTCGTTTTTGCAGACAAGAACACAATCGGAGCATATGTCATAAACAGAAAGTGATCGCGAATTTTCGTTTCAAACTGGTGCATCGTTTTATCGTCCTTGTCCACGACATCCCATTTGTTAACGACAAACAGAGACGCTTTACCCGCTTCATAAGCATAGCCAGCAATGTGCTTATCCTGCTCAATAATGCCTTCCTCGCCGTTAATAACGACCAGTACAACATCTGCACGCTCAATGGCACGCATGGCACGCATTACACTATATTTTTCAGTCGTTTCATATACTTTGCCACGTTTACGCATACCTGCCGTATCAATCAGCACATACTTTTGACCGTCTTTTTCAAAAGGTGTATCAATTGCATCACGCGTCGTGCCCGCAATGTCACTAACGATAACCCGTTCTTCTCCCAGAATGGCGTTAACCAGTGAAGATTTACCTACATTCGGGCGGCCGATCAAGGCAACACGAATAACGTCTTCATCATAGTGATCTTCTTCCAGCTCAGGCAAATTGGACGTAATTGCATCTAGCAGGTCGCCTATCCCTGTGCCATGACTACCAGAAACAGCAATTGGATCACCAAATCCATAAGAATAAAACTCATAAATCAGATCGGCGCGACTGAGGTTGTCCACCTTGTTGACAGCTACGATGATCGGTTTACCCGAACGATATAACATTTGAGCTACCTCTTCATCTGACTGTGTAATTCCTGCTTTCGCATCACTCATGAATACAATTACATCTGCTTCTTCTATTGCAAGTTCGGCCTGCATACGGATGGATTTTAAAATGACATCCTCACCATCAATCTCAATGCCGCCGGTGTCAATAATACTGAAGGATTTACCATTCCACTCCGATATACCGTATATACGGTCACGAGTGATTCCGGGTTTATCTTCCACGATGGACAAACGATCCCCGATAATCCGATTAAAAATAGTGGACTTACCCACATTCGGACGACCAACGATAGCCACAACGGGTCTTGCCATAAATTCACTCCTCCTGTCAATTCTTCCGCTATCATCATAGCAAAAAACATACCTATTGGCGATATGGTCACGTAACAACAATCGGCGAACCCTCTGGGTCCGCCGATGGTGTACGTTATGCTTATTATAAAATGTATTGATTTAAACTCATTTAAATTTGTTCAGCTTATCGCCAAAACGCTCGCCGAGCGTAATGCTCAGACCGGAATTATTGAGGGAAACGTTAGGATTATTCAGTTCCTCACGAGGTGCACGAGATGCACGTGGTGCTCTTTCTGCTTTAGGAGCAGCTTCAGGAGCTTCCTCAGTTTCTTTAATGCTCAGGCTAACACGTTTTTCGGAAGGATTCATTTCAAGAATTTTAACTTTCACTTCTTGTCCTTCTTCCAGAACTTCTTGTGGAGTTCCAATGTGTTTGTGGGAAATTTGGGAAATATGAACCAAACCTTCCACGCCAGGAGCGATTTCAACGAATGCACCGAAGTTAACCAGACGTTTTACAACACCTGTTACGATGTCATTGTTGTTGAATTGTCCAGCAGCCGATTCCCAAGGACCAGGCTGTGCAGCTTTCATGCTCAGGCTGATTTTTCCTTTTTCAGGATCTACTTTCAAGACTTTCACTTTCACTTGATCTCCTTCAGAAACTGCATCAGAAGGCTTATCGACATGAGTCCAAGCAATTTCAGATACGTGAACCAGACCGTCCACGCCGCCAACATCTACGAAAGCACCGAACTGAGTAAGACGTTGAACCGTACCTACGATTTCTTGGCCTTCTTTCAGCTCAGCCATTACTTTAAGCTTGTTGGCTTCGAATTCTGCTTCCAGAACGTCTTTTTGAGAAAGGATCACTTTGTTATTTTCACGATCCAGTTCTTTTACAACAACACGCAATGTGCGGCCTTTGTAATCACTGAAATCTTCAACGAAGTGGCGTTCTACCATGGATGCAGGGATGAATCCGCGCAGACCCACGTCTACCACGATGCCGCCTTTAACGACATCATTCACAACAACTTCAAATACTTCTTTGCTTTCGAACAGTTGCTCCAACTTTTCCCAAGCATTTTCACTGTCGATTGCACGTTTGGACAGAACAAGTTTTTCCTTGCCATCGTCAATGCTGATAATTCTAGCTTCAACCTCTTGGCCTACTTGTACTGCTTCTTCTGCGTTATCCAAACCAGAAGACAACTCGCGAATTGGAATAACTCCATCGTATTTATATCCAATGCTTACTACCGCTTGGTTATCTTCCAATTTCACGATTGTACCCTTAACGGTGTCACCTTTTTTCAGGGAGACGATTTGATCGAGCTCGTCTTGATTTGCCGCTTCAGCAGCTTCTTGATTTTTAATTTCTTCCGACATGTCAATACCCTCCTCAATTCAAAAAAAACCATTTATTTAAACCTGCGCATGGCAGAGTTCAAAACATAAATAAACTTTTGTTCTAGTTTTCCGAGCTTAGACACAATTCATGCAAGCCTTTCAGTTATTCGTAGGCTTACCCGTTTCCTTCATCGTGCGAATACGAGACATAATTGCTTCTGTTGCAAGTTCAAGCGGATCTCCTTCGATATCGGCACCCTTTTGGTAAGCGTCCAAATTGACAGGTTTACCGTATAACACTTTCGTTTTACGGAAAAGCTTGTAATCACCAATAATGGCGACCGGAACGGCAGCCGCTCCACTGCGTAGCGCAAAGCTTGCAGCACCCTTTTTACCGATTCCCCCAGCTCCTCTGGAGCCTTCGGGAAAGATCCCCATAACCTTACCATCACGCAAAATGTTCAATGCCAGCTTAATGGATTCCTTACTTACACCACCGCGTTTGACTGGAAAAGCTCCCAGTTTCCCAATTAGTGGACCCAGTACAGGAACATTAAACAGCTCGGCTTTTGCCATAAAGTGAACCTTTCGCTTCAGCAAAATACCGACTGTAGGAGGGTCAAGATTACTAATATGATTAGAACACAACAGCACTCCACCCTCAGCAGGAACATTTTCCCTGCCTACCGCCTCAAGTCTAAACAGAACGCGGTAAATGAGACGCAAAATACTGGCGCATACAGTATATATCATTGGCTGATCTCTCCATCCTTCTCCGTTAAGCAATAAGATACGATCGTATCAACGACATCCTGAATGCCCATTTGAGTCGTATCGAGCACGATGGCGTCCTCACTGCAACGAAGCGGGGATACCTCCCTCTCCTCGTCAAGCTTGTCACGTGCCGCAATGTCACGTTCTAGCTGCTCCAGAGTGATATCATCAGTTTCGCTCAGTTCTTTAAAACGGCGAGAGGCACGTTCCTGAACACTTGCGGTCATGAACACCTTGACTTCCGCATCGGGAAGTACAGTTGTTCCAATATCACGACCATCCATAACGACACCCTTGCGCGCAGCCATTTCACGCTGGTTTTCAGTCAAACGTGTACGTAAACCGGCAATACTTGAATACTGTGACACGTTGCTAGTCACTTCCATCGAACGGATCACAGTGGTTACATCTTCCCCGTTACAATAAACCTTTTGGCCTGTGGGGTCCGGTACTAATTCAATCACCAGCTCAGGTACATGTTGAAGCACTTTTTGTACATTTTCTGCAGGTATTTCCTTACACATCATGTACCACGTTGCTGCTCGGTACATGGCGCCGGTATCTACATATACATAAGAAAGTGCTTTCGCCACCAGGCGGGCCACTGTACTTTTCCCTGCACCAGCAGGTCCATCAATGGCTACATTTATTTTGTTACTTGAAGATACATGTTGCCTTGCCAACAGGGAATTCCTCCTAACCTAACCTCAAGAAAAAAGCAGGCATTGCCTGCGACGTGAAAATTATACCACACATTTATAGGCGATGCAAAATAAGCGACAGGTTTACTAAAAAAGAAAAATTTCGGATGATTAAGATTTCCCCCGGAATTCCAGCTGTCTTTCAAAGCAATATTTAATCAGTTTTTGGCGCTCCTGATCAGCGATTTCCTCATATTTCAGCATAATGAGTTTGCGACCGTTTTCCATCTGCTGAATGCGCACAATTTCAGATTGGAACGGAACATGCTCCTGAGTACCGTTTTTATATGGAACTAAAATCCAGCAAGACAATGATTCTCCTTCTTCAAGATGATGAGTTCCCTGGGTGTGAAAAGAAACACCCCCGCCTCCTACATCATGTGTCTCTGCTACAAATCTGGACTCGTTCGCACCATGCTTTACTGCAATTTCCAAGTTGGCCTTAACCCGAAGAAAGTTGCGGCGCTGAATTTTGCTGATGCTGTCTGGAGCAGGTTTGTGGATACGAACCATCCGGAGGATATCCTCTTTAAAACCCGTAACGTGGGTATTAAAATAATTTTTAATCCCACCCTCGCTCATAAAAAATATAGACAGTTCTTCTCCTAGAAACAATTTTTTCAAATGCCCACTTGTTTGTGACATAGGAATTTCAATTAAAAAGTTCTGTGGCTCCTCTTCTGCAATACGAGACTTAAATTCAAAAATCTCGTCCTTATGGTCAGTACCAGCCACTTGTATGTATAACACATCATTAATTTTGGGAAACAAATGATCCACCATCCTTGTCCATTAAAAGCTCTAATTAAGGTATATAATACCACGACTTTGTGCCTATATTAAGCATTATATTTGTTCGATCTATGACTAAAGCACAAAAAACCTCCTTCATGAAGGAGGTTTAGAGTGACTATTGATTCATTTTCATGTAATCAACTACGCATTACTTGCAGTAACCTGAGGTTCATCTGAATCTTTAACCTCTTCAATCGTTTCTTCCATCCCCGTATTGGCGTTAATATATATCCGGTAAACGGAACCATTGATTTTACCACCAAATTCATAACACAGAACTTCATTCGAAAGTTCATTTTCAATTAAAGCTTTACGGTGGTAAGTTTCACGAAACTCAGGATTCAATTTTGCTCGTGCTGCATTCAAATTCAATTTCGCTTGCGGAATGCGGCGGAGATGACTATGCTCATACACATAATCACTGGATTGAAAACCGATCACTTGTCCGTTATCAAGGCCTGATCTGACTGTGATTTTTTCTGGATAGATAATCACGTCCCCTTGTTGACTCGCAAATGTAATATTAGCTAAATTCCCGCTCTCATCATACGCAACTGGCTTCATTCCTTTGTAACCTTTTTGTTCAAGGTATTCACTAGCATAGCGAATCGCTTCATTACGTGTTGCTTTTTTAGGACCTACAGCTCTCATGTCATGATAAGAAATAAGCTTGCCGCCTTTTTTCGTAAAATCCATACTGGCCACGGGTTGCTTCTTATTTAGCAGGGTAGCTGTATAAGATGCCCATTCCGTTCCTTTACCGTTTTCGTTCACACGGATCTGACTTTCCGGTTTTCCTGTAAATTCAGCGGCATTTCGTTTAATTTGTTCTGCATTCACTGCCGGGAGACTCAATTTTTTCACAGAGCGTTTATCATAGATGCTGGCTACAGACGGTCCCCAATCCAGCTCCTTGTAGTTTTCCACCTTTTTGTCCACGGTTTTAAAGCCATCAATAATGGTGTTGTCCTTCGGACCAGTTTGCGAACCTGCCGCCATATCTACATCCATCCATCGCAAATTTTTGCTAAGGACCTTTTGCTGCACTTCCTGCATGTTTTTCGAAATTTCTTTGGAATTGTTATATAACGTTTTCAGGTTCGAAATTTCTTTCTCGTTTAAAGGCTCGTGATCCAGATCACGGACAGCGGTCTGATACGAAAACGCGGATAGATGTGACAGTAAATCCTTGGCATGATTAAAAGGCATTACATTCAGAGGCAACTGATTAACCTCATTTTGGGCCTCACTTGCAATCCTCCACACGTTCATCAAACATTTGCGGTGCATCGCGTGTGAAGTATTATGGACAGCAACCGCGTTCCCGAGTTGAGAATGCAGCTGATCCATATGAAACGACAAATCGTGAAACGCACGCTGGTATTGATTTTCCGCTTTTATCGACATGCTATTTGCCTGAAGAGACACCTCTTTTCTCATCTGGCTTTGCTGATAACCCCACACAAATGCTCCTATCATCATCAGGGTAACCACCGGGAACAATACGGCACTAAGTCGCTTATACATATTGGGAGTCTCCTTTCTTCAAGTACACTACCGATAGTGTGACAAGAAGAATGCTCTCTTATGCATGGTTTTCCATGACTTCAACAATAAACTCACAGTTATCGCAAATGCAGCGTTTAAAGCCGGTCTGAATCTGTCCTTGCTCTATACGTCCTCTCAGCACAAAACGTTCCCCACATCTTTTACAATGAATTCTTACTTTTATACGCAAAAAAAAGACACCTCTTTCTCTAACAGGTTTGTCAGATCAGTGTGCCCCATTTTGTTACATGTTAACCTTTTCTTCCCGTTTTAACAAACGAAAAGGAGAACGGTTATTAGCTCGACTGATCTTCGCCATTCCTCCATACCATAGAAATGCCATAAGTGGAATGATAAACCAGATCCAGTCATGCGAAAATTTCGTTAAAATCAAATCGTATACTCCGTGCCAGAACCATGGAAGCACCAATGACAGCAGCAACATGTATTTGCTCCTCAAGCCCTCTGAAAACTTGGCCTTCCCCATGTAGTAGCCCATCATTACACCAAACATCGCATGACCGGATACCGGTAGCAATGATCTCATCAGCATCATGCTAATCGAAGCATGGCCCGCCCAGGCATATAACAGATTTTCAACTGTTGCAAATCCGAGTGAGACTGCGGCCGCATACAAAATACCGTCATAAGGCTCGTCGAACTCGGTATGATTATAGATGATGTGATACAACAGAAACCATTTAAAAAACTCTTCCACTCCCGCTGAAATGCCGAACACCTGGATTAACGTGTGATCCCCTAGCCAAAGCAGCAGCCCGCGTTGAAAAATCATGACAGGAAGAACCACCAAAAAGCCGAGCAAAAACACTTTAATAACCATGTGCAGTGGCTCCGAATCATACCTGTCCTTCAAGTAAAAATACATCAATAAGGCGAGACCCGGCGCTGTGGCTGCCGCTAAAACCGAAAACAGAACCACCGATCATCCCTCCATAAAAATGAGTCGGCCCTGCTTTTAGCGCAGAGCCGACAAATTCACTTCGATATCACTTTCGATAAAACGAATCAAGAACGGCTGTCAAAATGAGTGCAGATGACAGCAACTGCCTGCTCAGGAATGACCAGCTTGCCGTACTCTTCCAACATAGCTGGTGTAACGGATGAGCCTTCTCCAAATTCAGCAAGAACCGCAATTAAAGCCGCAAGCTTGGACTCCTCTACTTCTTCTGGTTCCAAGTGCAGAATCCATTTTCCTCTATAATGATACAGCTTACCTGCTTCCGTAGTGTTACTACGAAGCATATGAGCCGCTTCTATGAGTACTTCGAAATCGCTAAACGCGTAAACGATGGAATCGCTATGCTCCAGCGTGACTTCCATTTCGTAGACTTCCTCTGGAAGCTCCTCATCGGGACCCGAACCATACTGTTGATGGTCGTATTTTCCCCGGGTGACGATAACAACCATTCCTTGAGCAGGAAGCGCAAAGACTTCGACAGCTAACGGTCCCGTGGCGTCGAAGCCCAGTTCGCTGTATGCCTGATCCATCATTTCGGTAAACAGCTCATGAACTCTTGGAATTTCTTGCCACATATCGTCTTTTTGAATACCGCGTTCGCTCAAATCGTCAAAGGTAAGGAAAATCCGTATCTTGTCCTGACTTAATCTTTCTATTTTCATACTGGACCCTCCTCCTGGCAGCCGAGTGTTATTAACAGATTATGATGCAATTATGATGCCTGTGATGAAAATGGTTCTATGTAATCATGTTATCATTTTATAATCGTAAATGCACGCAATAAAAAGATAAAAAAAAGAATCATTTGAACGGCTTTTACAAAAAAGCCGCAAAATGATTCGGAATAAAGGTTTCTGGGTTACAATCCCGGTACGGCTGTATGAGTTTCTTTCAAAATTTGCTCGACCTCACGTTTAACATCGGGACTTGTGCTGATGAAGTCTTTAATCAACTTCATATTCTCTTCTTTGTTCTTGGCGGTATGGGCGTTATGAGCGCTTTTATCTGTTTGTGAATGATGGTCTTGATCCTTATGGGTGTCTTCTTTATTGAGCGTTATCTCGCCCATTCCGGGGAATGCCGCGTCCATCATTTTAGTACGGGCTTTCTGCACTAAATTGCCGCTTTTTTTTCCACCCATGTCCATGGATAAGCCCAACATGTTGCGGTTGCGGGAGATCAAGGAGCTTGCGACAGCGCCCAAGACGATTCCCAGGAAAAATGAAGATGTTTTCACAATTAGAACCTCCCTTTGTGGTAGAATCAAGCATAGTGTTCGTCAGTAGTGACAAACTCATACGGTATAAAATACAGGAAGGTGAGATGAAATAATGGGTACAAAAACAGCAGCCATTTTGTTCACCGCATGTCTGCTGCTTAGTGCTTGCACTGCAACCAAGCCGGAATCTGCGGCAACAAGCAAACAGCAGGATTCGGTAGCGTCTGACTCAAGTAACAGCGCCAAAGATCAGAGCAGCGTCTCTTCCCCAAAAAGCAGCAGTAAGCAAGCAGGCAGTGATGATCATAACTCAGCGGGTAAAACCAATGCACAAAATGATAAAACCAGCGAAAGCAACGAAACAGGAGCTGCGACATCTGCAACTACCAATAACAAAATGTATCACTTGAACAAAGCCTACAATGTAATTCCTAACCAACAAGGCACCGAAAAAAAAGTCGTGTTACTGACCTTTGATGATGGTCCTAAGGAAGCAGCCATGATTAACAAAATCATAGATGTACTCGATAAACACAAAGCGAAAGCGATTTTCTTCGTAAACGGTTACCGTGTAAAAGAGCATCCTGAGTTGCTTAAGCTTATCCATGACCGTGGACAGCCCATCGGCAACCATAGCTGGGATCACATCGTGCTGAAGAATAAATCTGAGCCTGAGGTCAAAAAACAGATTGAATCGGTACAAAAAGTTGTTAAGGACATTACAGGACAAGCCCCCGTATTCTTCCGTCCCCCTCATGGTGCCGGCGGAGACGTAGGTCGCATGGTCGCTAAGGAAAACGGTCTCCTATACATGACATGGTCCGTCGGTTCTCTGGACTGGACAATGAAAAAGAATCAGCCTAATAAAACGGAGGCACTTCTCAAAAACGTAACGGAACAACTTCATCCAGGCAGCAATATTTTGATGCATGAACTGCCATGGACAGCTGAGGCTCTGGACAGTCTATTGACACGCCTTGAGCAAAAGGGGTACCAATTTGTTGATCCTCAAAGTATTGAAGTTCCTGCCAGCAAATAGAGACTTGCGTATACTCAGTCTTAACTGTAGATGATGCAATAAAGGCCTCCACTCTCCGCTATTCATGCGGAGACGGAGGCCTTTTTACCGTATCATTTTGCGCCTTTACCAAAGCATTTCACTGATGGGTGGTGCACCCTTGATGCCCCACCACAGTAACGCTGCAGTAATCAGCACAAAAAGAGTACTCAAAAAATTTAAAAACCACTTGCTTACCCGAATACGGCGGGACGGAAACATTTCTGCCCGCGTTCGGTACTCACTGGCAGGAGTATCATCCTCCATCGTCACAGCAACTTCTGGTACAGCGGCAACGTGAGCCAATTCTGGCACGGGCCGTGAAGCACGGGAGCGAACTGGTTTAGATTTTGACCTGTCCTCCTCCTTGCCTTTGCGACCATTTCGACGGCTACCATAGGTCTGCACTCTGCTAAGTTCCTGATTCATTCTTCATACCTCCGAAAACGTAACGCTAAGCCAGATATAAGGTCAATCACAAAATGACAAATGATCGGTGCCCACAGACTACCGGTCTGCACATATATGTAGCCCAATCCATAACTGCTAAGAAAAACCCAGCCAGTGGGAATCCAATGCCGTAAATACCGGATATGAATCACCGCAAACAAAATGCTTGTCCAATAAGGACCAAAGCTGTACTGAATTGCACCTCTGAACAAGAGTTCCTCACAGATAGAGACGATAGCTGCTATACAAATAATATGCCACACCGGACGATTTTGAAACAGCATTTGGTTAATACCACCGTCATCCATAGCATCCTCAGGCATAATCCGGGATAGCAACAGATCCACAAGTAACATAGCGGCGGCCAATCCCAATCCCCACCATAAGACGTGCAGAGTGTTCGGCAATGCAAATAGTTCTAACACATTTCTTTTCTGAAAAAATATCCAGATTGCGCCAATCAGCAGGGTCAGCCCCTGAGTTAGATACAAATTGTAAAGCAGCAAGCGGTCGTTCAATTCATGAATTTGCGCTCTTTTCCATTTCATTTTAAGCTTTTTCATAGTTAGTTAGTCCTCTGCATAGTCTTCTTTAGCATCATAGCCAAAAAATCGGGCGGATTCAAGAAGACTTAAATCTTAATTTTCTGCATTCTGTAGCTATATATCTAGCCGGCTATCCACACATGTCGCATGTCCTATTGACATGCCCATGTAAGCCATGATACATTATGAAAAAATTATTAGCGACAACAACAATGATGGAGAAAAGGTATTGATTTCGTCCTCAGAGAACCGGTGCTTGGGTGGAAGCCGGTGACGAAGTAACTACTTTCAGCGCTCCTGAGTTATTGCACCGAGGTCTGTGGAATACTTCCCGGCATTAGATGCAATCGGCAGAAAACCGTTATCCTTTCGGTCATTTTATGACCGCTGAAGGCAGTCCATTGCGAAATGGCTGCGAATTAGGGTGGTACCACGATAACTCTCGTCCCTTACTATGGAGATAGTATGTGATTCGGGGGTTTTTTTGATGCCCGAAAACCGCAAAGCGCCTCCGCGTAAGACTTTTGATCGTCAGTTTGGTGCATAATACTATTTTATCCCTTTTCTGCGTCAATGCGTTATCACACTAGTATTTCACACCGCTCTCCTGTACTTTTAGAAGCATTTCAAGTTTTTTCATGTTCTTTATGGAATGTATTTCAGTTTGAAGTACATCCTGTCCATAAAAGAAGTTAACTTTGAGGAGGAAACCAAATGTTTAAAGTGTTAGTATCCGATCCGATCAGTGACCTGGGCATCCAGCAGCTGATGGATGCAGACGATGTCACGGTGGACAAGAACACAGGTCTCAGCGAGGATGAATTGGTTCAAATTATTGGTGACTATGACGCATTACTCGTTCGAAGCCAAACTCGGGTAACCGAACGCATCATGACGGCAGGTAAGAACCTCAAGGTTGTAGGGCGAGCTGGGGTCGGAGTGGACAACATCGACCTCGAAGCAGCAACACAACGCGGGATTATCGTTATTAACGCTCCTGACGGCAACACGATTACGACTTGTGAGCACACTTTTGCGATGATGATGGCTCTAGCACGTCATATTCCACAGGCATATGCCAAAACCATTGGCGGTACATGGGATCGTAAAACATTCCTCGGTGTCGAACTGCGTAACAAAACACTTGGAGTCCTCGGCATGGGACGTATCGGCAGTGAGGTGGCTAAACGTGCTAAAGCATTTGGCATGAGCATCCTCGGCTATGATCCATTTCTAACGGAAGAACGCGCTGAGAAGCTGGGCATTAAGCTGGCGAGCGTGGACGAAATTATCCGCAACGCAGATTTTATGACCGTACACACACCATTAACACCGGAAACGAAACATATGATTGCTCGTCCACAGTTTGAAGTGATGAAAAAAGGAATGCGCATCATCAACTGTGCCCGGGGTGGAGTTATCGATGAAATGGCTCTTGTTGAAGCCATTGATGAAGGTATCGTTGCCGGTGCAGCCTTTGACGTATTCGAGTCAGAGCCGCCAGCACAGGATCACCCATTCCTGAGTCATCCGAAAATTATCGTCACACCACATCTGGGTGCCTCGACTGTCGAAGCTCAGGAGAATGTAGCTATCGATGTGTCCGAGCAAGTGCTGCATATTTTGCGTGATGAGCCTTTTAAAAATGCGGTCAACATGCCTCCAGTACCATCCAACGTCATGACGCAATTGCAGCCATATTTCTCCCTTGGAGAAAAGCTGGGCAGCTTTGCCGCTCAGATCACGAATCAGGCTGTACGTGAAATTCAGGTAGATTACGCTGGCGATTTGTCCACTGTGGATACACAGCCGCTGACACGTTATATTTTGAAAGGTGTACTTAGCCGTCATCTGGGCAGCGATGTGAACATTGTAAACTCTGTACATCTGGCCAAAACACGTGACATCCATCTTGTCGTATCTCAGGCGCCCGCCACCAAGGGTTTTACCAACCTGATTACCGTTACACTCAAGACGCAGAGCGGCGAAGAGCAACGTGTATCTGGCACCCTGCTGGCAGGCTATGGCGAACGTATTGTTCGGTTGAACCAGTTCCCGGTAGATGTGGCACCGGAAGCTCATTTCCTGCTCATCTCCCACAATGATAAACCAGGCATTATCGGTCGTGTTGGCACCTTGCTTGGCGAGAACGGCGTCAATATCGCTTCCATGCAAGTAGGGCGTAAAATTGTCGGTGGTGAAGCCATCATGATCCTGACCGTCGATAAAGCCGTACCAAAAGACGTGCTGATTCAACTCGTTGGTTTGCCAGAACTAAATACTGCCCAAGAAGTAGTATTAAATTAGTTCCAGACAATATTGAGAAGTCCATGGTTTTATAATAAAGAGAGGCGTCTGGCTACCCAGGCGTCTTTTTCTCTTATACCGTTATCTGTCATGAGAGCAATCATCATGCATGAAACAGGATGTTCCACGTTGAACAAAATAAATGTTGATTTTTCAACAAAAAGCACCCTCTTCCGAGGATGCCTGCAAACCGGGTATATCAGCTGGGGCTTATAATTCTGTTACAGACCCAGCTTTGTTTTGTTGGAGATGGGCAGCAAAATAGTAAATTCCGTCCCTTCCCCCAATACGCTGGCAGCAGAGACAGAGCCTCCGTGAGCCTCTACAATGTTCTTGACAATAGCAAGCCCCAAACCAGTCCCTTTATCCTCACCACGTACTCTGGCCTTATCTGCCTTGTAGAAGCGGTCGAAAATATAAGGTAGATCCTCGCTGGCAATGCCTACACCTTCATCCTTAATCCGAATACGGATTAACTCATGCCGTTCTCCCAAAATTCGATCCGCCGCAATAGTAACCTTTTTCCCGCCGGGTGTATGTCTGAATGCATTATCCAGCAAGTTGGTCAATACCTGCTCCAGTCGGTCTTCATCTGCCTCAGGCAGCAGTAAACGTTGGCCTTGCTCATGGTAATCGAGTGTCAGTCCCTGTTCCTTTGAACGTACCGTAAATTTACGGTGAACACGCTCGATCAGCTCATTCACATCCACTTCCTGTCGGTGCATGTCTGTATGACCAGCCTCCATTCGGGCCAGATCAAGCAGATCCTTGACTAACCTTCCCATGCGTAATGATTCATCATGGATGACCTGTACCAGCTCCTCGGATTCTTCAGGGGAACCCGCCATGCCATCCAGCAACGCCTCACTGTAGCCCTGCATCATAGATAAAGGTGTACGGATTTCGTGAGATACGTTGGCCACAAAATCGCTCCGCATCTTCTCCAGCTTCACTTCTTCCGTAATATCTCTAAGCACAGCTACTGCACCGCGGATTGCATTATCCGTATACAGAGGCGCCATCTGCACCGACCAGGAGCCCTTCTTGACATGGATATAGTCTCCGACATCTTCCCCCCTGTCCATAACGGTATGGAACAGAGACTGCAAAGGCTCAGGTACAGAAGCTCCAAACTCCTCCAGATCACGCTCCTGCCACTCCAGCTTTTTCCAGATATCCAACAGACTTTGTGCCGGCGGATTCGTCAAGATGATTTGTCCGCTTCTGTCGAAGGTGATTACGGCATCAGACATGCTTCGCAGTACGCTGGATAAATGGTTTTTCTCCTCATTCAGACTGCGGATCGTTGCTTCCAGTTCCGTAGACATATGATTAAAAGTTTTCGCCAGTTCTCCAATTTCGTCACTGGTCACCAGCGAAAGCCGAGTATCATACCTTCCCTCACGAATCGCATTCGCCGCCTGAATCAACAGCTGCATAGGCTGTGTGATTTTAGTAAAAAGGAATAAGGCAAAAAAGGTCGTCAATAAAAATCCGACAATGCATGTATAGGTGAACAAATGCTTGATTTCCGTCGATTCATACGCCGCAAAATTTCTGTTGATGTACGGCAATAAAAAAAGCCCTAGAAAAATAAGCACAGAGCCTACAAGACAAATGATGGTGATCCACAGCTTGCCTACCAGCGATCTCCAGAAGTTCACGTTATTTTGGAACCTCCAGCTTATAACCTACGCCCCACACGGTTGTAATCATAGCCGCTGCCTCTGGCGATACTTTATTCAGCTTTTCACGAAGCCGTTTCACATGCGTATCCACAGTACGCAGATCACCAAAAAATTCGTAATTCCAAACATCTTTCAACAGTTCTTCGCGCGAGAAGACTTTATCTGGCGACACCGCCAAATAGTGCAACAGCTCGTACTCTTTAGGCGTGAGACTGATTTCAATCCCGCCCGCAGTTACCCGGTGCGCATCATGCTCAATGATAAGATTCGGAAAAACAATACTATTGCTTGGTACCGCCTCTTTCGTTAAAAAGGCAGTTTCAGACGAACGGCGTAAAATCGCCTTCACCCGGTAAATGACTTCTCGCGGGCTAAAGGGCTTAACCACATAATCATCAGCTCCGACTTCAAAGCCTTGTACACGGTTCACTTCCTCACCTTTGGCAGTCAGCATAATTACAGGTGTGGATTTAGTCTGACGCAGCCGTGTACACACCTCAATCCCATCCATCCCCGGAAGCATCACATCGAGCAAAATAATGCTGTAATCGCTTGCAGTCGCTTTTTGGAGGGCTATCTCACCATCCTCAGCTTCGTCAATTGCATATCCTTCTTTTTCCAGATACATTCGCAGAAGGCGGCGAATGCGTTCTTCATCATCTACAATTAATATGCGGTTGCTTTGTTCTGACATATTCCCAGCCCCTTCGCTAAAAAAACCATTCTCTCTATTTTACTATTTTCCCGTGCTTGGTCAAACTTTACTCTCATCCAACAGTCTCTTTACACCAAAAAGGCCGGGGTTATGACCCCCGTCCTGTCCGTTTCTTTTTCGTGTTGTCTGATTTGGCAAGTTGAATGAGACGGTTAATTTCGTCCTTGGTTAGAGGTCTGGTTAGACCGCGCTTCAAGTTTTGTAGCAAAAGATCACCGAAGGCAATCCGCTTGAGTCTGATGACCGGGTGTGAAATGGCTTCAAACATCCGTCTTACCTGGCGATTTCTGCCTTCATAAATGGTAATTTGGATCACAGACTCCTTACCATTCGGATCTACGTCTTTATATTCTACCTCGGCTGGTGCAGTAATGCCATCTTCCAGCACGATTCCTTTTTTCAGCTTGTCCAGCTCAGTACCATGCGGAACGCCTTTGACTGTTGCCACATATGTCTTGGGCACATGATGCTTGGGATGGGTGAGCAGATTGGCGAACTCGCCATCATTGGTAAGCAACAGCAGTCCTTCGGTGTCGTAATCGAGACGCCCTACCGGATATACGCGTTCCTTAACGCCTTTCAGATAGTCTGACACGATTTTACGGCCTTCCGGATCGGAAGCACTCGTAATGACTCCTTTAGGTTTGTTCATCATCAGATAGATTTTTTTCTCGGTTTTGATCGGGCGTCCCTTTACCGTAATCATATCTTGATCAGGGTCTGCCTTCGTTCCCAGTTCAGTTACGACAACCCCGTTCACTTCCACGCTGCCCGCCTGAATAAGCTCTTCACATTTACGTCTGGAAGCTACACCAGCTTGGGCCAATATTTTCTGCAATCTTTCCATGTTCGCTAATTCACCTCATGCTAATGATACCCATCCATGAGCAAAATCACAACCCCCGTTCAAAAAACGATACAGAAATTAAAATACAAGCAGGCAAATGGCAATGGCTGCCACAAAACCAACCACATCTGAAAATAGTCCTACCTTCAAAGCATACCGTCCATTGCGGATACCTACCGCACCAAAATATACAGTTAGCACATATAGCGTCGTGTCTGTGCTGCCCTGAATCGTTGAGGCGATCCGACCGATCATGGAATCCGGGCCATAAGTGCGAATTAGATCCGTCGTGAACGCAAGTGAACCTGTGCCCGTCAATGGACGAAGCAAGCCTAAAGGCAGTACCTCACCGGGTACACCCCAGTGTTTAATCCATGGGGTTACCCAGGAGATCAAATAGTCTAAAGCGCCGGATGCTCGAAAAATGCTAATCGCCACCATCATGCCTACGAGATGAGGAATAATGCTGATGGCGGTAGAAAAGCCGTCTTTGGCTCCATCCACAAAAGAATCGTAGACAGGTACCTTTTTAGCATATGCATATAAAGGAATAAAAGCGAGAATAACCGGAATGGCCCAAGTCGATACGAGGTTTATAAAATTAAGCATGCCTCCCTCATCCTTTCCAAGTGGTGTCCCTGCCCTTGGTAGCCGTGATTCCCGTTCGCGGAACGGCAGGTGAAGATACGGGCAGCGTAGTTGAAGAGGCAGCAGATGTTGGTGCTGATGAGGTGAGTGGTGCCAAGGATGTCTGGGACGGCGGAATCGCTGGAGGACGGCGGCGCAATTCTCGACTACGGTACCAACGGTCCGCCGCAATTGCGGCAAAGGTGGCTATTGCGGTCGCTACCAGTGTCGTACCAACGATTTCTGCCGGATGTGCGGAATGAAAATTAAGCCGTATCGCGATCAACGTCGTAGGAATAAGCGTAATACTGGCTGTATTCAGGGCGAGCAGCGTACACATGGCTGGTGTGGCGGTTTGCTTATCTGGATTGAGCGTCTGCAACTCTTGCATAGCCTTGATTCCCATCGGTGTGGCTGCATTCCCCAGACCCAGCAAATTGGCGCTCATATTGGACAAAATGTAACCCATAGCGGGATGATTACGCGGAACATCAGGGAAGAGAAAGGCAACCAAAGGAGAAAGCAGCTTGGATATTTTCTGTAAGAGCCCACCATCTTCAGCCAGCCTCATCATGCCCATCCAAAACACCAGCACACTTATCAGTCCAAAGCACACTGTAACCCCCGTAGTTGCCCCGTCAAAAGCTGCTTTCGTCACCACCTCAATATTTCCCTGCGCGGCAGCAAATACAAATCCAATACAAATCAAAGCCACCCATATGAGATGAATCATGGCTGATTCCTCCTTTTCCCAATGATGTGACACGTCCCAGTTCTAATTTCCTACTTGCCCTAGGCTCCAAACAAATTTTTTAGGATTTCGTTCCATCTGCTCGTCCAACCTTGTTGCTGAGTATTGTTCGCAGGATCTTGTGCAGTTGGAGCCTCTTGCTGTGGCTGTACGGTACTTTGAGCAGGCAGCTTACTACCTTTTTCATACACAGGAACAGAACCGATAAGTTTACCTTTTAAAAGGAATTCGACCCGCCCTCGTAAGCCAAAAGATACGTCCGCTCTGTCTGCAGAAGCAGAATTTTTATACAACACCAGTCTTTTGTGCAACTGGGTCTTCTCACCATCATGTAAAGGATAGGCAAAGCTTGTACCTGTTAATAGTGGGTAACCATCGATAGGTTGCTGCTTGTCCGTAATCGGAATGAGCGGATAATATCGGAATCCGTAATCAAGCATACGTGCATGATCGTTCCAATCGTCCCCGTCATTCAAGGTAACGGCAGCGAGCTGGCGACCGTCCCGTGTGGCAGAGCTGACCAGACAACGAAACGCTTTTTTGGTAAAGCCTGTTTTCACACCGTCAGCTCCCTCATACAGCCGCAGCATTTTGTTTTTGTTGTGCCATGAGTAGTCCCAAGAATCGTTGGGATTCGGTGCTTTTTTCAGTTCTGTTTTTACGATACGGGCAAAAGTTGGATTATGCAGCGCATAAGCAGTAAGTCGGGCCATATCATTGGCTGAGGAATAATGTCCCTCGGCATCCAGCCCGTGAGGATTAGCAAAATGTGTGTGGCTTAGCCCAAGCTGAACCGCCTTGTCATTCATCAAATGGACAAATCCCTCTTCCGTCCCCCCCACATGCTCAGCAATGGCAGAAGCGGCATCATTACCAGAACGGAGCATTAAGCCGTACAGCATATTTTCCAGCGACATTTGTTCACCCATTTGCAGAAAAAGCGAGGACCCTTCTTTGGCATACGCGGTTGGACTCACCTTTACCCGGTCCTGCAAGCGTCCATGTTCAATGGCCACGATTGCAGTCATAATCTTGGTCAGGCTGGCAATACGTAGCTCCCGGTCACCCTCGGTAGAATAAATGATTCTTCCTGATGTGACATCAATTAAAGAAGCAGCCTGTGCATGGGTTCCTAATGCGGGCGGCGCTGCTTCTGTTTTTATCGCTCCCCGAACGGGCTGTGGACTCAGCAACGTAAGCGGCAATGACAAAATAAGCAGAAGCACCAGCGGCAAAACAAATGCGCGTGCCTTATTCAAAAAATAGCTGTGGTCCGCGTGAATGTGTTGCTTTTTTTTAAACATTTGGATTCCTCCGGTTTTGAGCAAGTCTTGTACCATTCTATGTCCAAGCTGTTCAAAGTATGTCCACCTTTATAACAGAAAATTCCTTTACGGGACAGCCATTAGCTGCTCTCTTTTTGCTTTCTTTCTGCATAAACCAAGCAACTTGCCCTCCCGAGTACATATATATTAGTTAGCAAAGTTAAATATGGATCGGGGGTTACATCATGCTGCGTCTCCAGTTTGAAATGATTTTAAGATCGCGGATTGTAGAGTCCGCAGAAGCATTGCATCGAAGCAGTGTATCCTTTGCCACTTTTGCTACCGCACGTTGCAACCAGCAATTTTGGGATTTAACGGAAAAGGGTGGTTTTCAGATTAAAGCAGGTGTCACTCCGGCAGAGGGGATCAGAGACATTTTTTTAAACGGTCATCAATACGCTTTTGAATGTGCAACAGCTATGGTTATTGTGCTGTACAAAGGAGTGCTGGATTCCATTCTGGTAAGTGAGTTTAATCGGATTTTTGCAGATATGCTGCTGTATGACTGGCACTATGACAGTGACCTCAGGCTCATACAGCAGCAAGGGAGTCATAAAGCAGCTCCTGGCGATATTCTGTATTTCAACAATCCGGATGTGTCGTCTGAAACATTGGAATGGAAAGGTGAAAATGTCGTTAAGCTGAAGGAAGACTTGTTTTATGGACATGGGATTGGCATCTTGCCGGCGAAGGGTATTATCGATTCCCTGAATCAACATCGTCGGCCGGAAGCCACGGTATCTGCTTATTTGACGAATGAAGTGGTCTATCCGGACTTCATCTACTTATCGCAGTTCGCTACCGAAGGAATTCGGAAAAATGAATTGTCGCTGCATACTTTGTATCACCAGGAATACAGTCACCGTATACATGCTGTCATTGGGGGAAGGCAGTATATTCTGGGATAGGACCAAGTGTAAGCAGAAAAGAAGGTATTCCTTAGCCTATACTCGGCTTTGGGATACCTTCCGGAGAGAACGCATTTCATTTCCAATGACTTTTACAAGTAAGCCGGTCCAGAATTACTTTGATCAATATTAATATCTACAGGTACCTGTGGAGGTGGAGTCTGCACGTTGCCGCCTGTATTCTGGAAGATAGACTGAACCTTATCAATCAGGTATGGGGTAGAGTCAATGAGTTTCTCAATCAGATGCGTTTGATTGTCCAATGGAACGATTTGTGCCCCCTGTTTGCCAACAACCAGAAAAGCAATGGGATGAATAGATACACCACCACCGCTACCGCCACCAAAAGGATGAACTTCCTTCCCGCTATGATTACCGGAAGCCGAGGAAGTATGAAGTGCCTCTTCGTCTACGTTAAAATCACTTCCCCCGGCAGCGAAACCAAATCCTACCTTACTGATTGGCAAAATAACGGAACCATCGGGTGTTTCCACCGCGTCTCCCACAATCGTATTCACGTCTACCATGGCTTTGATGTTTTCCATTGCGGTTTGCATGAGCCCTTGAATCGGGTGATCTGACATGATTAATTCCTCCTCTGCTTATCTCAAGCGTAGATTGCCTTTTCTTTCGCTATTGTGCGCAAGGGTTCAAGGAAATATGTATGTCATCCGATTCGGTTATGTCTTAATCTGGAGGACACTGAAATCCCAAAGTTCAGAAAGATTAAGTTTCACCACACTTCATTGTTTATCTTTCATTGTTAGCTTGAAGATCTTCATTTTTTTTGAAAAAAACCCGCTTCCATGCCTCGGGTCCACCCGGAACGCGCCATATGCGGTAAGCTAAGATGAGCATGGAGAAAATTAAATAGCCGAGCGATACGTTTGCTTCACAGTTCAAAGTGGTGGTAAAACGCAAGCGATCCACCCAATACGGCACAACATACAGCTTAGGGGTACAATCCATGCGCACAAAGCTGGAAGCAAAACCGATCAAGGTCGTTTTTAATCCCCACAAAATACCGGTTGAGGTAGCTGTATAAGCCGCGTCAGCAAGACTAATGTTGGTGGACCACTCCATTTTGGACATCGTCACATGTGCCAATGTATGTCGCAACCATCGATTGAAGGATTTCGTTCCCTTGAGCAAAACCCGTATATCATATATAAATTGCTTGATTTTTTCTGTATCAATATTACCGCTATCCACGGAAGCATCCGTTTTATGTATGTTTTTGTTGCGATCAAGCCGATAGAGAAGCCCTTTTTTCAAACCTGTTATGAGAATGGCCGGAACATCGTAATTTATTTTAATCATCCCGTATAGAAATCTGATCTCTAGATGCGCCCGATCATCATTGTCATGTTTGGCAATATCCAGCTTCAATCGAATACGAGAGAGCAGAATAGCCAGCACAAGTAATATAACGACGATGATGGCGATACTGATCCATTTCCACACTGGCGAGTCCTCCCTACCTTTTTGCTATAAATATCATGGCAAAAATAGTATGACCGTTCGCCGGAAAATCATGCATCTTAAATACCAACAGCCAGCCCCTAAATACTTGAGGACTGGCTGTCTATTTGAAATTTTACATAAGTGAGCCGCAAGATCCGGATGAACTTTATTGGGATTCAAGATCCAGATCGTTGGCTGCAGGCTGGCTGCTCTCCAGACGCTCGAACAATAATTGAGTCTCTTCCTCCAAATTGTCCGAATCTTCGAACAACTCCGGTTGTGGTAGTTCTGCCAAAGAGCCCAGACCGAAATAATCCAAAAATGATTTCGTCGTTCCGTACAATATTGGCCGTCCGATGGCTTCAGCTCGACCTTTCTCTTCAATGAGCTCCTTGTTGACCAGTGTATGTATGGCCCGCTCGGATTTGACCCCCCGAATCTCTTCGATTTCAACTCTTGTAATGGGCTGGCGGTAGGCCACAATGGCCAGCGTCTCCAAAGCAGCTTGAGACAGTGAGGCACGTGCCGGAGAGTATGCGAGCTTTTCAAAGTAAGGTGCATGTTCGGATAAAGTTGCAAGCTGATAATGACCGGCAATACGGACAAGTTGCAGGCCTCTTCCCCCCTGCTCCATGTCCTGCTTCATATCTTCCAGGCACTGTTCAACCAGCTCTTGCTGCTGCTCTACAATGTCGGCGATCTGCTTGGTGGACAACCCTTCCTCTCCTGCGAGAAACAGCAGTCCCTCAATAATTGATTTCAGCTTCAGATAATCCATTAACCCGTAAATCCCCTCTCCACTCCATTACAATATCATCGAAAAGCTTCTCCTGATAACAGAAAATTTGCTTCATTTTCATCAGTTCAAGGATAGCCAAAAAGGTCACAACCACTTCATGCCGATACATATCCTCATGCATCAGCTTAGAGAACAGCAGCCGTCCTCCATTCCCCACCATCTCTAAAGCTCCGATAACTTGCCGGATACGGTCCTTGACTGAAATTTCGTCCCGATGAACACGAGTTACCGTCGTACGTCGTTCTGCTTTGCGCAAAGCACGCTGAAAGGCCGCGACCAAATCGCTTGCATGCAGCCCATGTACCGGATTTACGGGTTCAGTAGGCAGGAATGCGCTTAGATCTTCTGGCTCCTTGCCATAAATTAGACTCCGCTCCCACTCACGTTCACTTAGATGGCGAGCAATCCCTTTATATTTACGATACTCCACCAGCTTGCGGACCAGTTCCTCACGTGGATCATAATCCTCTTCCTCATAAAAATCCAAATCGTCATATTCCATCACAGGTGGCTTGGGAAGCAACAATTTACTCTTAATAGATAAGAGCGTCGCCGCCATCACCAGAAACTCGCTCGTAATGTCCAGTTCCAGCTCCTGCATACTGTGCAAAAAAGCCATATACTGATCAGTAATATCGCTAATCGGGATATCCTGAATGTCGATCTCGGCTTTATCAATCAGATGCAACAGTAGATCCAGCGGACCCTCGAATGTTTCCAGCTTGTAATTTACGACTGTCAATGTGCTTCCCCCTGCCTTACTCCAATCATCATTCAACAATACCTTTCCCTATAGCACTTATGCTCTACGTTATCAATCCCTCTTTCTGTAGTATATACGTCATCGCCTTGCTTAACAATCCAATCCCTTTTTCACCTTGCAGTTTATAGCGTTCTATTCAGCTATTCCTATAATTAAAATTGCTTGCCGAGATTGGCCATTTCAATCGCAGCCAATGCAGAATCCCAACCTTTATTACCAGCCTTCGTACCTGCTCGTTCAATAGCCTGTTCAATGTTTTCTGTAGTCACTACACCAAAAATAACGGGCACTCCCGTTTTCAGGCTGCTCGCTGCCACACCCTTGGCCACTTCATTGCAGACGATATCATAATGTGAAGTAGAACCACGGATGACCGTACCCAGCGTAATTACGGCATCATATTTGCCACTTGCAGCCATTTTTTGTGCAATCAGTGAAATTTCAAATGCACCCGGAACCCAAGCTACATCAATTTCATCTTCCTGTGCACCATGTCGTTGAAGTGCGTCAATTGCGCCGCTTAACAGCTTGCTCGTAATAAACTCATTAAATCTGCCTACCACAATACCATATTTTAAACCGTTCGATACGAGATTACCTTCTAGAAAACGTGCCATGTTTAATCAACCTCTCTTAGTTTAATTATTTAGGGACTTCGGACAATACTTCAGATTACTTGGAACCAAGATGTATTTTTACAATGACAAACGACGACGGTAGTCCACCAAATGCTGAATACTGATCAGCTTCAATTGATGTCGCTTGGCGACCACTGCCAGATCAGGCAGGCGGGCCATTGAGCCATCTTCCTTTATAATTTCGCAAATGACCCCAGCAGGCTTGAAGCCACTGAGTCGGGCCAGATCAACAGCCGCTTCAGTGTGACCAGCACGCTGCAAGACACCACCATCGCGAGCAATCAGCGGGAACATGTGACCAGGCTTGCGGAAATCACTGCCTGTAACTGCTTCGTCTGCCAAGGCGCGTACAGTCAAGGAGCGCTCGGCCGCTGAAATACCCGTTGTTGTCTCCATATGATCTACCGATACCGTAAAGGCAGTACCGTGGAAATCTGTATTTTGCTCTACCATAGGATGCAATTCCAAGGCCTCGGCTCTTTGTCGTGTAATTGGCACACAGACCAACCCGCGACCTTCTGTAATCATGAAATTAATGACCTCAGGCGACGCTTTTTCAGCCAAAGCGATAAAATCGCCTTCATTTTCGCGCTGTTCATCATCCACTACAATAACAACTTTACCGTTTTTTAAGTCCTCCAACGCTTCTTCGATGGAATCCAAACGAATCTCTTCGTCATGTTCCAACTCGCCATGCTCTATGACGTTTGCCATTGCACTTGTTTGGCTACCTCTATCCATAACACTTTCCTCCTTATGTCTTGTGCCACGAATGCTCCTAAACAGGCTTACCCTTCAATATCAGGCAAAGCCGTGTTTCGCCAAATAGTCCAAACTGAGAGGAGCTTCTTCTACTCTCTCCGCCTCCGCTGCACCTCTGTAATTTAAAAGCTGTTCTACATATTTGCCCAAAATATCGCATTCGATATTGACGGTATCTCCCTCACGTTTGGCTTGTAAGGCCGTTTCGGATAAGGTGTGGGGAATAATGGATACGGCAAAGGTATCTCTCGTACGCTGTGCGACTGTGAGGCTGATACCATCAATTGTGATTGACCCTTTGAGAAGAATATATTTAAATAATGTTTGATTTTTAGGCTCAATTTCGAACACAACTGCATTCTGATCTGATGTTACCCCGCGAATCGTTCCCGTCCCGTCCACATGTCCTTGCACGATATGTCCTCCGAACCTTCCGCTCGCCGCCATCGCTCGCTCCAGGTTGACTCGGCTGCCTGATCTCAACTCTTTCAGATTACTGCTGCGAAAGGTTTCCGGCATCACATCAACCTTAAAGTCTTTCGTACCGATCTGTATCGCCGTCAGGCAAACGCCATTCACTGAGACACTGTCTCCTATTTTCAAATCGCCCAACACCACGGAACCCGAAATCCCCAGCACCATCGCTTCACCGCTTTTGGAAATAGTTTGAATGCGACCCACTTCCTCGACCAATCCGGTAAACATGCCTTCACTCCTTTCCACTACATTTCAGTTTATCCCTAATTCATCAGCTATAAGCGCAAAAAACCCCCAGTTCGGATTCAATCCGTCATGGGGGTGATGAGAGTCACATTTGTAGTATACAAGCGCAGTTCATATGCATCTTAAGACGACATGAAATCATAGGTTTGCCAATAGAAAGCATGACTGAGGATACAACCAAATACGCTCTGAACACCATCAAAAAGAAAGCTTAAGCAAGCTATCGCCCGATGCTGTCCTACAACGAAATAAGCCGTACGCACAATTGAGTATGCTAAAAATCGGCACATGTCACGTCATGCACATGCGCTTCGTATCCTTCTCCCATCCAGACTATACTGTCGGTCCCGGATTTGCACCAGGTCCACCTTCTGCCGATCATTCAGCATCCGGGTCACGGACTAAGCCATGCTGTTTCTCACAAAAACGATCCACAAACATGTCATCACCGCCGGTGGGGAATTTCGCCCCGCCCCGAAGGATCTTGCTCTTATTTAATTGAATTAACATTAAACTTGTTACGTATATTAGCACCGACTTCTAAAAAAAGCAAGTTATCTAATAGAAGCTCCTGCTTTGGTTTTGACATATTGGCTGGAGAGTTCTTCAAACCAGGTTTTATCATTCATATGAAGCGCCAAGTCAATCAGATCGGCCAGTTCCTCGACTCCCAACTCTGTTGCATGATCAAAGGTAATTACGGCTGAAGCAACCGGTCCCCGTCCTTCCTCAGAACATGCTTCATAATCCAGTCGCACATCAACATGTCCGTCAATAAACTCGCATTTCAGAAAATAAATAATTTCGCACATTAAAATGGGGCGTACCTGTGTTTCTAACACGCAATCCATCACCTTGGCAGAATAATGCTGGTTCGTCAGCGTGAATTTGTGTTCTGTCGCTGCCAACGAAGCCCGTCCAAAATCATCCGTAAACTTTAGCTCCACTGGCTTGATGTTCATAACCTTAGGGATCTGCTTCTTTATAATTTCGATTATTTCAACTGTATTCAGCTTAATCATTACCTGCACCTCATTGCATCTTAAAATTCAGAAGAAAACTTTTTAACGTGCCTCTTATAGGCCTCCACTCCTATATCGGAAATCATTACCTGTTTTTTTATGCTTCAACCCATAAACGACAAAAAAGATTCTTTGCGCAATAAACGCAAAGAATCTTGATTGAACCACTACAGTAACAGCGGCTAACAATGTTAATCGATGATTATGCAAAAAACGTAATTATAGCTCTGAAATTTCATGTTTCTTTTTCAGGATAGTCCAGCGACGCTCAATCTCCTGCTCAAAGGTAGCCAGCGTAGCCTCCTCCTTGAGAAGATGCTTCGTTTTACCCATTAATTTCAACCATTCAGCAGCTGGAATCCGTTTTCCCTTGTCTTCCGGATTGTACGTAATCGTCGTACTGCCTTGCTCTATTTCGTACAAAGGAAAGAAACAAGACTCGACTGCAGCGCCCACAATGCTGGTGCCCAGTCTGTCTTCGGATTTCCAATTCAGCGGGCAGGCGCACAGGATCTTACCATAGGCCGTACCCACGTTGTTCGCATACCATTGAGCCTTGGCTGCTTTGCGCAGCATATCCTGCGGATGACTTTCAGCTGCTGTAAAAGCATACGGAATGTTACAAGCAGCCATGATTTGCACGGTATCCTTGTGATGTCCTTGCTTTCCTTTTTGCATTTTCCCTACACCCGACGTACTGGTCATGTGACCAACCGGAGTGGAGTATGATTGCTGTGAACCTGTATTCATGTACCCTTCGTTATCATATTCCAGCATGATCAGCCTATGATTGCGCAGAGCCGCACCAATGGCAGAACCCATACCTATATCCATCCCACCGTCACCACTGATCATGATAAAGGTCGGGTCGTCCGACATTTCAATTTCATTACGGCGCTTCATTTCCATATAAGCTTCCAGCGCTCCTGAAAGTGTAGCGGCCCCGTTTTGAAAAAGATTGTGGATCATCGGTTGTTTGTGTGATGTATATGGATACCCTGTCGTCGTCACATATACGCAGCCTGTCTGGAACAACACGACAATATCCCCTTCAATACCTTTGAAAAACAGTTCCAGCGCAGACAATGCCCCACATCCTGGGCAAGCCCCGTGACCTGGTGTAAGACGGCGTGGTTTGGTTGTCAACGACCGCAGGGGTGGTACCTTGACTTTGAGCTTCCCGGTCGCCTCGTCCGGCGTAACCTGAATCAGGCCCGTACGGTATGCATTGCCACGTGGCGGCTGCATAACTTGCGGCATCACCTTGTCCGGTGAACCCGGATTAATACCGTAATAATCAAAGGGCTTCTCCGCTCGTCCGGCCTCTGCCGCCTCAATCGCAAGCTGGAAGAACGCCTCTGCATCTTCCGCATAAAAATCCTTGCCGCCCAAGCCAAAGATACGGCTCAACACGAGTGTCCGATTCAGTGGATCCTCCTGCAAGGCCGCCTTAATTTCATGCGTTAAATTCCCGCCGTCTGCCCCATACGAGTCTGCACGTTCACCTACCAGCAGCGCCTTGACATCACGTAATGCTTCCCGCAGTTGTGCGGCTGGGAACGGTCGGATGATATTCGGACGTATCACACCAGCTTTAATCCCGCGCGCACGGAGTTGATCCGCCACATCCTTAGCCGATTCAGCCGCCGAATTCAACAGGAATACCGCGACCTCAGCATCCTCCATTTGATACAGATCTAAAATCGGGTATTCCCGACCGGATAAAGCGGCATATTCTGCTGCTACCTGCTCATATACTCCTTCTGACAGCTTCAGTGCTTCGGACAGCTGAACATGATTATTCGTCAGGTCATCACCATTCATATGCGCACCTACGGTAACAGGATGATCAAAATCAGTAATATTCGGATAATTTAAGTTCGGGTTAGGACCTACAAAACCGCGCACGGTCTCAGCATCTGCAAAATATTGCACTTTACGTTTTTGATGGGACGTATAAAAACCGTCATATGCAACCATTACAGGTAGCCGAACATCGCTATGCTCTGCGATTTTTAGTGCCATGATGTTCATATCATACACAGCCTGTGGTGTACTTGCCGTCAAAATGACCCAGCCTGTATTCAAACCATAGTACAGATCCGAATGATCCCCGCGAATATCCAAGGGACCACTGACAGCTCGTGTCACCAGATTCATAACCATTGGAAAACGGGTACCTGACTGAACAGGTAACTGCTCCAGCATGTACAGGAAACCTTGCGAACTAGTGGCGTTCACAACCCTCGCTCCCGCTGCGGCAGCTCCATAACAAATCCCTGCCGATCCGTGTTCTCCGTCTGCTGCAACCAGCTTAATATTATGCTGACCTCTCGTTCTCATCTGATCCAAATACTGCGCTACCTCAGTAGATGGAGTAATCGGGAAATATCCCATCATATGATAATTAATCTGCGCAGCCGCCGTAGCTGCCATTTCATTACCGGATTCGAACGTTGTCACTTGCGCGGCGCCTGTCTGTTTGAGTTCTTCCTCCAGTTTTGCCATTACGCACGCCCTCCTTCATATACCGGAAATTGGTGGGCAACTCGATTCCGTTCCGCCCATCCCCATTGCTCCCGACGCGAGCTTAATGCCCCCGATGGGCAAATATCTACACATTTCAGACATCCTTTGCAATACTGGTAATCAATCCCTTGCAAAAATGGCATCATTCTTCCGCGTTTGTCAGCTTGCTCTTCCCATACAAAACAGTAATCCGGGCAAATCGAATCACACTTGGCACAATGGGTACATTTATCAGCTTCATATTCAGGCACATACCCCTGACGTGAACCACTAACATCTCTCGTCATGCTGTTTCCCTGAGTTGCAATAACGCCCCCCAGTAGTTGCGTTTCGTATCCCATCAATGGCTGCGGACGTTCAAAAACCCGATCCTCTGCGTCATCAGTAACTGGATATACGTGCAGTTCCATTTCCTCATAACCACGGTTAAATGTACGGAGATTAGGTTCCACTAACAGTGGATTTTTCTTTTCAAAGGTACTGCGTATAACCGATCTCATCGCTTCCGGGTCCAGGAAATCACAGACACGGAACAAGGCACCGAGCATGGACGTATTTAGTTTGGTCCGCTCTTCCAGTGCGATGCCCATCGCATCCACCACCGCTAGTGTACCGGATACCAGTCCCAAATCAGCCCGTATTTCTTCTGCTGGACGCGTGGAATTAACCACTACAATCCCATCCGCTGGCAGTCCGCTGATTACATTTACCGTTTTGTATAACGTTTCATGGAAAATGCCTACCACATGCGGTTGCTCAATCGGACTGTGATCCCGAATATCGACCTCCGGCTCACAGAAGCGGACGAAGCTTTTAACCGGAGTTCCCTTTTTTTCCGAACCGTAGGACGAAAAATTTGAAGCATTCAGCCCCAGACCAAGCACCCCGGTTTCGGCCAACATTTTGCCAGCCAGATTAGCGCCGAGTCCACCAATGGATTCCAGCCGGATTTCAAAAAATCCGAGTCGATTTGTGCGCGTTAAAATAGACAATGTGATAAGCCCCCTTCTTTTCCAATCCTTACTGAGTTTGAATACTCATATAAAATAAATGGAAAATGCATTCTTATCGAAAGGCTATCACAACACTTACTTTTCGAATGTGATCTAACGCACTGTAATGCCTACGTGATTGCGAAAATCAATAAACCGTCAAACAAAAGACAACAAAAGCCGCCCTGTCCAAAGACAGAACGGCTTAGGTGCAACGCTATTTGAAAAAGATCATGTAATTAACGGTAAAATTACACGTCAAATACTTTAACCTCTTTCATTTTGTCGCCTTGTTTTACAGCATCAATGAATTCCATACCTTTGGTTACTTTACCAAATACAGTATGTACTCCATCTAAATGTGGTTGTGGAGCGTAGCAGATAAAGAATTGGCTGCCACCTGTGTTGCGACCTGCATGAGCCATGGACAGAACGCCTTTGGCATGCTTTGTTGTATTCGTAGCTGTTTCACAGTCAATCGTGTAACCAGGACCGCCTGTACCGTTACCGATTGGACAACCACCTTGAGCAACAAAGCCCGGAATGACACGGTGGAAGCTCAAACCGTTGTAGTAACCGCTGTTTGCCAGCTTTTCAAAGTTAGCAACGGTGTTTGGAGCTTCTTCTGGGAAAAAGTCAATTTCAACGATACCGCCGTTTTCAAGATCTATTCTACCTTTTTTCATTGTTTGTATCTCCTTTTCAACCTGTTTTGAGAACTAAATAACATCAAGTTCCAGTTTACTATGAATTGCCGCGCTTAGCAAAGTCTTGTCCAAAAAAAAGAGCCATTGTCCCCGGTGTATTATTACCGACTCAATGGCCTGCATGATCTTACAATTCTAAAATCAGGACGAAACGGTAATCTTGGCGTTGGGCTGAACCACTGGACTAGCTTGATCACGAATCAAGCGCTGTGGCACAACATCGTTGCGTACGATATCTTCGTAGGTTTCCCGACGCACTACCAACTCGGCCTCACCGTTGTTGACAAATACAACTGCTGGTCGACGTATTCGGTTATAATTACTCGCCATGGAGTAATTGTAGGCTCCGGTTGAGGCAACAGCGAGCAAATCGCCGCTATTTATACGAGGCAGCTCTACATCCCAAATCAGCATATCGCCGCTTTCACAGCATTTGCCCGCAATGGACACCGTCTCTTCGTTCGTATCCTGCGCTCGGTTAGCCAGCATCGCTTCATACTTGGCCTGATACAGTGCAGGGCGTGGATTATCTGTCATCCCGCCATCTACCGAGATATATTTACGTACCTGCGGAATATCCTTGATGCTTCCTACCGTATATAAGGTCGTACCTGAATCGCCTACAATACTGCGTCCCGGCTCAATCCAAATTTCTGGAAGTTCATCGTAAAGTCCTGAAAAATAAGTTTTCACCGCTTCGCCGATAGCCTGTACATAGGTTGATACTTTCAGTGGTGTGTCCTCTTCTGTGTAGCGAATGCCAAATCCCCCACCCAGATTAATCACTTTGAAAGAAAACTGAAGCTGTTCCTTAATTTCTCTGGAAAAAGCTGCAACCCGTTCAGCAGCCATTTGGAAGCCATTCACTTCGAATATTTGCGAACCGATATGAGAATGTACCCCCAGCAGGTTAAGATGGTCTAGCTTGATAGCCTGTTCCACTGCTTGGCGTGCTGTACCGTTTCCAATGTCAAAGCCAAATTTCGAATCTTCTTGACCTGTGGCCATATATTCATGCGTATGCGCCTCAACCCCTGGTGTAACCCGCAGTAAGATATTCACCTGCTGTTCTTTCTCGGAGGCAAGGGCCTGCAACAAATGCAACTCCATTTCGCTATCGACGACGAAGCAGCCAATTTGCGCATCTAACGCCATTTCAATTTCTTCCGGTGTTTTGTTATTGCCGTGGAAATGGATTCGCTCTGCCGGGAACCCTGCTTGTAGCGCAGTAAACAATTCTCCACTGGAAACTACGTCAAGTGACATCCCTTCTTCAGCAGCTAAAGCGCACATCGCCATAACACAAAACGCTTTGCTTGCATAAGCGACTTGAAACTTCAATCCGGTTTCACGAAAAGCTTCTATATACTCCCGGCAGCGCCGGCGGACTAACTGTTCGTCAACAATATATAGCGGTGTGCCAAAACGCTCTTTCAAAAGTGTTGTATCACAACCGCCGATTTCCAAATGTCCATTGCTGTTAATTTTACTGCTTCCATGCAAATACATGTTCTGGCGCCTCTCTTTCTGGAACAAGCTAGTCATATTCCATCGAATGTTTACACCAGTATAGCAAAAAAAACATCAAGAACAATGGATTTTTATGCAGATCATTTATATTAATGCTCTTGTCCATTGCCTGAGTTCGAATCTGTGTCGGCATCCGTATGGGGCATACGCGTATTGTCCCTCGTTTTGTTAGATGACGGGCGGTTAGGTGCATCTAGTACAGGCATGCGGAACAAGATGGAAGCTAACGCTTTGGCATTAAAAGGAATGAACGGCCACAAATACGAAGAATTATATGACCGATGCAGCGTCAGCATCAAAATGATCAGTGTCGTACCCACGACAAAGCCCGGTACGTGAAAAATTGCAACAGCAACCAGCAGGAATAGTCGAATCAGTCTATTCGCCAGCCCTAGCTCGTAGCTCGGTGTTGCGAACATTCCTATGGCAGCGACAGCCATATACAGCACGACCTCATTCACGAAAAGTCCCGTCTGAACCGCTATGTCACCGACTAGAATGGCTGCGATCAAGCCCATAGCGGAAGCCAGTGGTGTCGGAGTATGCACAGCCGCCATTCGCATAAGATCGACCCCTAGTTCCACGATGATAAACTGTGCAATCAGCGGAAGATGTGCTTCCTTTTGAGGACCGATAAAATCGAGAAACGCCGGTTTTAATTCGGGATTGATAACCATTAGCAGCCACATGGGAAGCAGAAACATCGAGGCAAATATGCCTAAAAAACGTACCCAGCGCAAATAACTTCCCATAAAAGCAGTTTGCCGATTCTCTTCTGCATGCTGACACAAGTCAAAAAAAGTGGTAGGCAAGATCATCACGCTGGGTGAGGTATCGACGAAAATAACGAGCCTTCCTTCCATAATATGCGAAGCCACGACATCTGGTCGCTCCGAATATCGTACTAATGGATATGGATTCCAACCTTTATTGATAATCGTCTCCTCTAATTGCTTATCGGCCAGAGGAATACCATCCAAATTAACATTTTTAATTTTGTCTCGTACAGTATCCACCATCACCTTATCCACAATATCGTCAATGTAGCCCAAACATACGTCTGTTCGGGTTCGACGTCCGACCTGCATTGCCTCAAATTTAAGTCCTGGATCCCGCAAACGTCGGCGCACCAAACCTACATTTGTAAGCATTGTTTCAGTAAACCCGTCGCGGGCACCGCGCACAACCCGCTCCAAAGAAGGTTCCTCCGGACTACGCACCGGATAATTACGAGTATCCAGAATAAGGGAAAATCGTTCGCCTTCCATGAAAAAGGCACTCATCCCTGTCAGCACCTTGTTAATGACGACAGACATCTTATCTGTCTTCTCCACCTGAATATGTGGAATAAAATTTTCGAAATACGCTTGTAGTCCATCCGAAGAGAGATTATCCGGCGTCAGATAGGTGAGACGCTTTAGCACTTCAAGCATGATCTGATCTTTCGCAAAGGTATTTAGGAACAGATATCCGGTATGACGCCCACCCAGTGTCATTTCCCTGAATACCACATCAAAGGTCTCCCCCAAACCTAATACTGTTTCAAGTGTATTCTTATTATCCTTCATCCTCGGCGATATATCATCTTCGTTCTGCCAGTAGCGAACGGACTCCTCTACGTTATCAGACCGCTCACTCTCTTTTTTGTGTTTAAAACGTGCGGATTCCTGCGCCTGCTTTTCCTTCCATGGACTCAACTCTTCTCCGTCAGTATGATATTCCTTTCCGATTCCCCCGTCTTCTTGATGTTGCTCTTGATCCGCTCTGTGATCCATATTCCTTGCCCCCTCGCTTTCGTTGTTAACGGTTGTATACAAACCAGTCAAATAAGGAACCCGTCACCTTGCCAAGCACCATTGCCATTAATAGGCCAAACATATACACGGTCATGTGGAGTCGCTTGGCGAGTATAGGCAGGAGATTCAACACCTCCGTTAAAGCCGCGGCGAGCAAACCAATAAACACTCCGCAAAACAACCCAGGTATCCATGTAAATATGCCCGGTAGTGGCAAGCAAATGTTCCAAAAATCGACCACAGTCCCCAGCACTGAACCTATAATCATTGCCTTTTCGTATGCACGTGATTTTTTATACGTACGGGTGAGTTGTGCTAATCGCGGCATGATATCCAGCACAATAAAAAAAGCAATTACACCGCTACCCACCGCAAGGCCCCCAGCAATACCTAAAATAATCTGAAGTGCAGCCTGTACAAATATCATGGTTTCTTATCCTTTGTGTGCAAACGGGCCATCTTTTCATACTCCTCTGCCACAACATACTGATCCACATTTTCCTGGTACAGATACATTTCCACCTCCAGCGGCGTCGGCTCCTCGTTCCAATTTTTCTTGAACAAGTGATTAAAAAAAACGATCATGCCAAAGCCGATGCCGATCGAGTAAGCAATTTGAAACAGGTACGGATGTTCATCTTTATGTCCCGTAATCATCTCCACAATCCGAACCTGTACCTCCATCATGCTAACGTCGGCATGAAAATTCATAATTGTCAGCGCAGAACCAAAAAACAGAAGCACCCATACCAAAACAAACAGTATTTTGGACGGCTTACGGGGTTTCTCCACGAGTTCCACAAGTACATGTGGCTTCCCGAGAGATTCAACTACGACCCCCGGAATATGATCTCTAATTTTTGCTATGATCTGCAGCATGTCTATCAGTATCAGATTACCGTCCTGGTGCTGCGGCCGCTTGAGAACAAGCTCAAGCAGATCCTTTTCCCATTCAGGATTAGTCAGCAGATGGGCTACATCACCCAAATGTAAATCCTGCCCTTGTATCATGCGAACACGGCTGCGGAGCCGCAAGTAGACAATAGGAGCTACTGTAGGAGCCGGACTATGAGTCATCCGATCCCCTCCTTATCCTCGTAATTATCGATTAGTATGGAACGAAGCGAGGAAACCTATTCTGTGTATTGTCTTTTATCCCACGCAAAAAAGAGTACCCCTGGCCATTAAAATGGCTTTGGAATACCCTTTTTAAATACGTAAGCATAAAGATTTCACTAAGATCCTGACTGTTATTATTGGGCAATCTGATCGCGGATCAGTTGTAAAATCTTTTTTTCCAGCCGTGATACCTGTACCTGAGAAATACCAAGCCGACTTGCAACCTCTGATTGAGTCTGATCCCGGTAATAGCGCAGGTACACAATCAACCGCTCCCGCTCAGATAGTCCGCCAATGGCTTCATTGAGTGCCAGCTTGTCGAACCACCTTTCCTGTGATTCGTCAGCAATCTGATCCATAAGTGTAATTGGATCACCGTCATTTTCGAACACCGTTTCGTGAATGGAGGTAGGCGGCTTATTGGCCTCCTGCGCAAAAACAACATCCTCCGGTGTCACTCCCAGCTCATCAGCAACTTCCTTGACTGTAGGCAGACGGTTGAGCCGTTTGGATAGCTCGTCTTTCATTTTGCGGACCTTATTGGCCGTTTCCTTCAAGGAACGGCTAACTTTGAGTGTACCGTCATCACGCAGGAACCGTTGAATCTCACCGATAATCATCGGTACTGCATATGTTGAAAATTTGACTTCGTAGCTGAGATCGAATTTATCCACCGATTTTAACAAGCCGATGCAACCAATTTGAAAAAGATCGTCAGGTTCATACCCCCGGTTCATAAAGCGCTGCACGACAGACCAGACGAGCCGGATATTACTATTGACCAGTGTCTCACGAGCCTCATTATCACCGGATTGACTCAGTGCAATAAGCCGCTTGACTTCCGCATCCTCCAAATAGCTGTGCGAAGTTTTTTTTCCTCCTGCTTCCATAGGATCAACTCCTAATTATATAAAGCTTTCTTGGATTCAATCCTTTTCTTCATCCGGACCGACGTGCCTCCGCCCGGCTCACTGACTGCTTCAAACTCATCCATGAAATTTTCCATAATCGTAAAGCCCATGCCGGAGCGTTCCAATTCAGGTTTGGACGTATATAGAGGTTGCTTGGCAAGTTCCAGATCTTCAATTCCTCGGCCTGCGTCCTCAACAACCAACGTAATCACGTCCGCTTCAATCCTGACTTTGATCGTTACGACACCTGACGGGTCGCTGTCATAACCGTGAATAATGCTGTTTGTCACCGCTTCAGACACCACGGTTTTCAAATCACTTAGCTCATCCATTGTGGGATCAAGCCTAGAAATAAATGCCGCGACAGCCACACGAGCAAATGCTTCATTCTCCGATTTGGCAGCAAACTGCAAGCTCATGAAATTGTTACCCGTGCCTTCTCTCATGACACTACCTCCAGTTCCGTGAGCGCATTTCCCTCGTTGTCATATATGGGCATGATTTTGAACAGCCCGGACATATCCAGCAGTCGGTGTACTGGCGGATTGACATCACAGACTGCCATTTTCCCGCCCTTTTGCTTGATCAATTTGTACCGTCCCAAGATAACGCCAAGGCCGGAGCTATCCATAAACTGAAGATTCTTCAGGCTGAGCACAATATGCTCGCATTGCCGACGCTGAATCGCCTCATCCATTTGCATACGGACCATGTCCGACGTATGGTGATCAAGCTCACCAGACAGCCTTACAATCAGTACCCCCCGGTGATGCTCCATTTCAATTTGCAGGTTCATGCTTACTCACTCTCCTCCCGGTCTTGGACAAGGATTTCTACGTAGCCGCAGACGATTCCTGCCCTCCGACAAAACTAGAAGAAAACCCCGTAAAATCTACAAAGAAAATAGGTTCGACATGGTACGTTTAAACAATTTCCACCATCCGGCCTTTTCGATAGCCACAGGCGAAATGATATTAAACTCCTTAAGACGTTGTCCATCCTGATAGACGACCAGCTTACCGATTGGGTCACCAGCCCGGACAGGAGCTTTGAGGCTTGGGGCCAGTTGTAATTCATGACGCAACGTTTGTTTGTTGCCACCTTTTTTCACCAGCACGCTGTAGGAACGATCAGCCTGAATTTTCAGCTCTGGCAATACGCCTTTTTCAACTTTTACGCTGCCCAGCAATTCACCCGGCTTGTATATGGATTTCATTGTATATTGAGAAAACGCATAGTCGAACATGGAAGATACTTCATTGTTGCGTATCTTCGTATTCGGCTCCCCAAGCACGACAGCTACGACGCGCAAGCCATCACGCTTCGCAGTAGCGGAAAGACAGAACTTTGCTTCTCCCGTATAGCCTGTTTTCAGCCCGTCTGCTCCAGTATAGAAACGGACAAGTTTATTCGTATTCACCAGCCAAAAGGGTTTGACTGAGGATTTGCGCAAATAGTCCTGATAGGCTCCCGTATATTTCGTAATTTGCGGGTATTTCAACAACTCCCGGCTCATAACCGCAATATCATGCGCAGAAGAATAGTGATTTTCTACGGGTAAACCGTTGCAATTGGCAAAATGCGTATCCTTGAGCCCGAGCTGCTGCACCTTGGCGTTCATCATGTCGACAAAAACCTGCTCAGACCCTGCAATTTTCTCAGCCATCGCCACAGAAGCGTCGTTGCCGGAAGCCATCGCGATTCCCTTCAGCATCTCATCGACCGTCATTTCTTCTCCCGGCTCCAAGAAAATTTGCGAGCCCCCCATTGAAGATGCATATTCGCTGGCACGAACTTTATCGGTCAGCTTAAGCTTGCCATCCTGAATGGCCTCCATGGTCAGCAACATCGTCATAATCTTGGTGATGCTCGCTGGAGGAAGCTTTTCACGACTGTTTTTTTCATAGATGACTGTGCCCGTATCTGCATCCATCAGGATCGCCGAGAGAGCCTGGGGAGCTAGCTCAGCCGCTGATCCCTCTTTGGTTTTGCTTTCAGGTATGCTTTCTTCGGCCCAACCGCCGACAGGGACGGCAGTCAAGGCTATAAGGCAAGCCAGGATGAACGCCACCACTTTTTTCTTCACAATCGGTTCCCTCCTCAACATATTGGCGTAAAGCACCGGAGCCCATTTACTGATCTCTCCGGTCTATTCGCGTGCTGCTAACCATTGTCGTCAGAATGAAAGAAAAATATTCCATATGGATAAAAACATCAAATAGCACCAAGCTGAGTCAGCATGGTGCGCTTTTTCCAATATATAAAACGACAGAACATCTATCGTCTGTGAAATAATGGTTTAAATTCGGCTTACGGTGAGATATGTGATACCGCCACCCGGTAAAATATCCATTGTATTTTGACTAAACACCCGTATATCAATAAAAGAATTCGCTTCCAGTCTAAGTTCCATTGCTCCACTCAATGCACTATAGTTCAGTCCGCCGATAACCCTATCATCGAGATAGGCATAGGCGGAGCTCCCGGCAAGCTGCTCATCATTCAGGTGAAGTGCCAGCCGTGTGCGATTCCCATCCACTTGAGGATCGGTCGAAATGTAAACTTGTATTCTGTATTTCCCAGCTCGCTTGGCTCGCCATCGGCTATTCGCCGCGTCGAATTCAATCAGCTCATCATGGTTGATTTGATTGAACTTTACCTTCTGCCAGCTACCTGCGGGGAGATTTTGCCTTGCTCCCAGGTAGGCTTTAACAAAGGTTTCGTCCAAATGCTCAATTCCGTTGTTCGAGTATTTCTCGACCAGCAGCAAAGCCTGCCCTGTCCCATTGTTCTCGTCATAACGATTATTGCTATAGCTAAAATCCAAATGTGAGCGAAGTGTCACCTGCTGTGTGGAAGAGCTACCAGAGAAAGAAATAAGCTGCTTTAGATTACGGGGATACCCTCCCACCTCGTCCACCAAAATTTTTTTGCCAATGACCACATCCACAAAATAGTTACATACGGATTGGGTGTCATCGAATTTGTCCGCTATCGCTAAAATGGAGTCACGCAAGGCCACATTTTTCGTTTCTTTGGTAGCACCAATTTGAATAAAAGAAGGCACTGTCATCTTATGCTCTCTGCTTAGTCCCTCAAACCAGCAACCTATAAATTCAGCGTTCATAAAATCATTAATTAGAATGGGAATATCATTGGAACTTCCATCCTTAATGTGCTGGCTAGCCAAAAATCTGGCTCCGTTGGAGCTGTTCAGATCCAATGCCGTATCGTTCCCCAATGTAAAAAGCGCTATGCTAGTAAACTGTGAACTTCTATTCTGCAAGTGAATCCCTGTTTTATTGTAATTAATCTCCGTGCATTTAAATAAATTCACATCACTTTCGTAGCCCCAAAAAGCCGTTTCAAAATGCTCAATTAGGACATTATCTAGGGCAACTCCGCCGCCCTTCCAATCCTGAATACCTAAAGTACCTTTGCCATAATATCCACGCTTCACTGACTGCGAAAACGGATTATTTAATGTGGATCTGTCAGCCCCCTCGTACCGGATCGATAAGTCATGAAACTGCACATTTTGAAATCCGCTAAACGATGGTAGACTTTCATCTCCAATTTGAAAACAAGGACCCGTACCATAATATTCAATCGACGTAACACCTTTGCCTTGTCGGTATCTGCCCTTATGAATGCCAAAAATGCGCACACCCTGCTTGCGAATCTGTAGGGTAGAGGTTATTTTGTACCGTCCACTGGGGATGTGAAGAATGGAATAATCGGGGGTCTTATTAATCAACTCCTGCAAAGCTGCCGTGTCATCCTGAATACCATCACCAGCAGCTCCAAACCAACTTACGTTTACACTGCGTTCAATGAATTCTTTTTCAATGGTTTTAAAATTTTCATTTAATTGCTGCGGCGTTAAGTCTTTGCCTGTACCACTCAAATTCAACTTCAAACGGTCTGTAAAATGATCCGCCACCCGAACACCCCCAGGTTTAAAAACATAAAAAGTTCCTTTTCAACCAAGCCGAAGAATTCTTCATTTTCTTAGCATGGACTGAGTATATGCACAATAGGGCTTGCTCTAGGCTTGAGAAAAATGAAAATAAATATTTTATTATTATTGTACAAGAAGATACGTTTTGTATATTATAGATACATAATGTATCTAGGTGGTGAAATCGTGAAACATGTACTTACCGTAGCTGGTTTACTGGCTTTTTCGATTCCTTATGCTTGTCAGGGTTTGTCCCCCAGAGTTATCACGATTTCCCTGCTTATTCTGTTGTTCAGCTATACCATGCTACTACCTTCACTCAAGTCATTGATCGCAACCTTAGTCGACAATCCGTTGCTGACTTTACTCATGCTGTACATCGCTGCCTCCTGTTTATGGGCTGAACAAGAGCAGACCTCTTCCTTGCTGATGGTTCTCAAATTTCTTGCCTTCTCTACCTTTGGACTCTATTTGGTCACTCATTATACAACACAGGGCTGCATTCGCCTCTTAGTCGTTACGTTAAGTATTTTGAGCATACTCAATCTACTCGCCGTTTTGCTCGTTCCCTCCTTTGCTATTCATGGTGGCGTAGAACATACTGGGCTATGGAAGGGCATCTCTGGTCATAAAAATACACTTGGAACTCTCTCTCTGTTAAGTTTTGTTTCACATGTTATTTACTTTTTCAGGGGTAAACATAAAGTTTTGCATATTGGCTTCATCTTACTCAATGCCTTATTGCTCATCGAGTGCCAATCTACCACCTCTTTGGTGCTGACATCTTCGCTCTTCGTATTTATATTGTTTATATTGCTATTCAAGAGAATCCGAAGCATTGCATTACGCGGTTTCTTCATTAGCTGTTCCTGCTTGTTCGTTCTTTTGGGTTTGGTATTCATCTTTACTTATGGAGATGCGATTGCGTCGGAATTTGGAAAAACAACGACCTTAACTGGAAGAACGGAAATCTGGCAGGGGATTGGTGGTGCTATTCAGAGCCATTACTGGTTCGGACATGGTTACGGCTCCTACTGGGCAGCCCGGCCCAGTATCTATGCGAATGGAATTCGATTTGATCTGACAAGCAGCCATAGCGGTTTCCGAGATCTGTGGATCGATGTGGGCCTTACAGGACTACTGGCAACCATTACACTTGCCCTAACCACTTTATTTAAATTCAGAATTGGTAAAGCAGATATGTATACATGGCTGACGGCAGCGGTTTTTTTCCTTTTTATCGTATTGAACAATATAACGGACAGCCGTTTCCTGAACTCGCTATCTATTTACTGGATTATTTTTATGGTTATTGTGATCAAGGTGCAAGAGCGACATAAACTTGCTGTAGCAGAAAAAGCGAATTCAACTGCATTGAGCACACAGCCTCTTCATTAGGAGATCATACTCAGCTCAACCGCTGTATGTGAAAAAGAACCCCGTACCCACGCCAACAAAAGGCGTTCGGATACGGGGTTCTTGGGATATATGTCCACCGCTTCGGTTGAACATGATCCCCAATCTACATTTGTGGAATAATCGCTAGCACAAGTTTTAAAAATTGCTCACGTACCTTCTCTGCTGTCTCCATCACTTCACCATGGGACAAAGGTTGATCCAGAATGCCTGCGGCCATATTCGTGATACAGGAGAAGCCCAGTACCTCAATACCTGCATGACGGGCTACAATAACCTCAGATACGGTCGACATACCCACCGCATCTGCGCCCAGTGTACGCAGCATAACGATTTCAGCAGGCGTTTCATAGTTAGGGCCCAGCAATCCAGCATATACACCTTCTTGCAGGCTGAAGCCCTGTTGGTTAGCTGTTTGCTTGGCAATTTCACGCAAGCGGCGGCTGTACGCCTCCGACATGTCTGGAAAACGAACGCCCAGACCGGCATCGTTCGGTCCGATCAGCGGATTTTGTCCTGTCAGATTAAGATGATCCGAGATGACCATCAGATCGCCTGCTTCGTAGGAAGTATTTACACCACCTGCTGCATTCGTCACCAGCAGATTTTGAATCCCCAATTGCTTCATCACCCGAACTGGAAAAGCCGTCAGTTGCGGGCCATAGCCCTCATACATATGGAAGCGCCCTTTCATCATGACGACAGCGCGACCTTCAATCGTGCCTAACAGTAATTCTCCCTCATGACCTTCTACCGTCGATACAGGAAAATGGGGAATATCCTGATAAGGAATACTAATTCCATCCTGAATTAAATCGGCCAGAATACCGAGACCCGATCCCAGAATAAGACCAATCTCTGGACGTATTCCGCTTTTGGCACGGATATATTCTGCTGCTTCCTGAATTGTAGCTTGGTTGGCTGTTGACATTAGTATCTCTCCTGACTTGTACAATCGTAAAGTTATAGTCATTATCACATTTTCTATGAAAGTAAAGTATCGTTACGTTCGATCTTTGCTTTCATGAGAAGTGCGGTTGCCGCCGTGCGGGTGATGCTTTTCATATACTTCCTTCATATTCCGTCTTGCCGTCTGCGCATATACCTGCGTCGTTGACAGATCAGCATGACCCAGCATTTCCTGTACAGAGCGTAAGTCCGCTCCGCCTTCCAGCATATGTACCGCAAAGGAATGCCGCAGCGTGTGGGGCGTGATATCCTCGCTTATGCCTGCTTCCTGGCCGTACTTCTTAATCATTTTCCAGAAGCCCTGTCTACTGAGACGCTGTCCAGATACGTTCAGGAACATGGCTTCCTGCTCTACCTGAGCTTCTTCACCCTGCCCGGATCTCAGCAATAATAGACGCTGCTCATCCATGTAGGCTTGTGCCCACTGTGATGCCTCACGGCTGATCGGTACAACACGCTCCTTGCCTGCCTCGCCGCCACAGTGCACAAAGCGCAGATCGGTGCGTACATCACGCACGTTAAGGGCAATCAGCTCCGATACGCGAATGCCCGTCGCATATAACAACTCCAGCATCGCCTTGTCTCGCACCCCTTGCGGGGCAGTCACATCTGGCGCGGCCAGCAAACGCTCTACCTCATCCTGCGTTAGCACCGAGGGCTTCTTTTTAGTCGCTTTAGGCAGCTCCAGCAGAACGGACGGATCATGGATCGTAATTCCCTCCCGAATAAGAAAATGAAAAAAGGAGCGAATGGAGGCGACGCTACGTGATATCGTCGCCGCAGCTTTTCCCTGTTCCTTCAAACGGCCCAAATACAGTACCAGATGTGACCGTTGGACGTTATCCGGCTGCTCAATTCCACAGCTTTCTGCGAACTCGACAAACTGCTGTACGTCTCGTTGATACGCTTCCAAAGTGCTGCGCGACAAACCCTTTTCCTCTTCCATATATTGAGCGAAAGGTTGAATGTACATTTTCATGAGTTCCAAAAGTCTCCTTGTTCTGCATACAGCGGTTCAGTCTCAGCGTCTGCTTCTTCGTGTGCTACCTTCATTTCATAAGCTCATCAAGACCGATTACTTAGACTATTCACCATACCAGTAAAAGAAACGTAAACGTTCCAACACTGCTATTCCATGCTCGGACCCTTCATTTACTTTTTGTCCGCCAAATACCTTAACTGCATGTCCTTCCGGTATTCGGTAATGATCTACAGGTGTTATCCAATCTGTAAAGAGCCTGAGGCTAAAAAAGAGCATACATGCCAGCACCCCGAACAAGATTACCAAACGCAGCCATTTTAGTCCTCTCCGCAACGATAGTACCATGTGAATCAGCCGCCTTTTCCCCAGAATATGGCCCTAATTAGGACTCTCTATGGAAGGGTATGACAAGCTATTCCTTTTTATACCGCTTAATCCCGAACAACAGATCCCGAACCAAAAAAGCTCTCCCGAACGCATCTTCGTCGGGGAGAGCTTGGGTAGTCAGCTTTTAGTCCTGAGATTTGTTTTTTTTGGATTTGCCCAAAGATTTCTGAGCGGTCGTATCATTCTTCGCCTTACAACGATAACAAATACCGTGGAAGTCCAAACGATGATCCACTACGGTAAAATTATATTCCCGTTCCAGGCGCTCCTCCAATGGTCCAAGCCAATCTTCCAGTATTTCATCTACACTGCCACACTGCACACATATCAAATGGTGATGGTGATGTTTGGTTGTATCGCCGCGCAAATCATAACGCGCAACGCCATCACCAAAATTAATTTTCTCCACGACATGCAGTTCACTTAGCAGTTCTAGGGTACGGTATACGGTTGCCAGACCGATTTCGGGAGCTTTCTCTTTGACGAGCATAAATACATCTTCCGCACTCAGATGATCATCTTCGTTCTCAAGTAAAACTCTGACGGTGGCTTCCCGCTGAGGCGTTAGTTTGTAGCCCTGGGATTGTAGTTGCTGCTTAATTTTTTCGATCCGTGCTTCCATGTGTCTCCCTCCCCCTGCAAAGCTACTGCCTACTGCACTTTTTTCACTCCTATTATTATAGGGGGTCTATACAAATAAAGTCAAACATTTTGAAACGGATTAAGATGACACGGAAGCTGTCAGCATAGGAGTGACCCATTGCATCATAACCGGGGTGATCCAAGTTTCAAAGGACGCGCTACCAATAAGAAGCACCATCATCACAGCAGTCAATCCTGCGTAAGACAGCAACGGACGCAGCATTCCGTCTGACGGCCGGGTAGCGAGTATTTTGGTTTTGATCATATGGATGGAAAAAGTCATCGCAGCCACGCTGCAGACGAGCAGTACCGGAATCACGAGTAGGTTATGGGGAGCTACTGAAACCAAAGAAAATAGCAGTCCTTTCCACGAATATTGCCCCACCATATAACCTACTGAAAATCCGATTAGCACACCCTTGAGGAAATTCAATACAAGAATGCCCGGTAGACCAATAACCGAAAGGCCACACACCCAAATTAGGCCGACCCATTTCAGATGTAAAGATACGCTATCCCAAAAGGTCGAGGCCGCCTGCGAATCAGCGAAACCCTGTTCGTTTTGATTGACCGTTATAAAAAAATCCTTCAGGTAACGGGACAAATCCTGTAACTGCTCCAGCGAGAGTGCGTTCACCATAAGTGCGCCAAAGACGACTCCCACCAGGAACAGCACAGCCAAGAAAACATAATACGGCGTCTGATCCTTTAACGTATGACGAAACCATTGCATCGGCGTCCTGCCCCTTTCATCTGCTTGTTTGTCCAAAAAAACAACCGTAATCCGACGGCTGATGGCTAGAAATGGGGCAGCTTTCGCTGCAGATCAAACATCACGAATGATGTGCCAAGCCAGCGGCATAGATAATTTATGGTTATGAACAAGCAGACACTGATATGCCTTTAGAGGGACAAGACTTTACTAGGACTTAGCTATTTTGCCGTATGTTCCACCACCACCGGATACAAGCGACAGTCGCCCCTCGCGTGAAAGCACAATTTGCTCTGCCAGCACTTTTCCGACGACTTCTGCTAACTCCTCCTGTGTAACCTCATGCAAAATATTCATTTCTGTTCCAAATGCAGCCAATAGCTGGTTCAGCTTGGCTTTGCCCAGACCTGGAATAAACTCCAGTGGAATCTGGTAAATGTACGGCGGACGATGGGACGGAATCATGGGTTGCTCACGGTCGGCAATGCTCCATATTCGATCCAACACACCTCGCACAAGCTTGGTATGACCACAGTCAGGACAACGTTCATCCGCCATCTGTTGCTCGTCAATAATCGTACCGCAGCTTTGACAGTATGAACGATGGTATTTGCCCAGTTTCGGATTTAATCCGTAATTGGCACGCACCCCTCGTCCTTCCCGACGCTCTAAAGCCATTCTGAATTCATCAAAACACGGCTTTGCCAGTGATAATTTATTGTATTCTCGTCCGATTTTCCCAAGTGAATGGGCATCTGAATTTGTGAGAAAGCTGAAGCGATCCAGTTCCGAAATCAAACCGGCCATAGATGAATCTGCGCTCAGCCCCAGCTCCACCCCACTAATGAGCTCCATATCCAGCAGTTCCTCCATACGAGCCGCTGAACTGCCGTATATGCCCTTATGAGGAGTAAAGACGTGCGCAGGCACCATAATGCCTCCACGTCCGTAAATTTGCTGCTGCAACTCACGTGGCGGTGCATAGATTCGTTGTGAGCTGAGATTAACATTTTTCATATGCCGGGCCAGCCATTGGGTAAAATCCTCCATCGCCGCCAGATCTGGAAAATAGCCCAGTACGTGCGCCTCAGGACGACCTTCAGCACGTATTTCCAGCTCCGTGCCAAGGAGAATGACCGTATCCCGGTATGCGATACCTCCGCCGCTGATTTCCTTCATTTCACCCGTATGTAAATAGGTAAGAATATCCTCCTGTACATTAGGTGCATGGCAGTCAATGATACCGATCAGCCCAATTCCTTTGCGACCGGAGGCTTCCTTTGCTATGTTGGCAAAGGTCAGATCGCGGCTGCCACTAATTTTGACCGGATTTCCCTTCTCTGTCCTGCCAATATGAATATGCAAGTCTGCAAAGTAGTCGTTAAGTTCTACTATATTTTCATCCATACGCTTAGAAGCTCCCTGTAAGTTGGCGGAGTTGCCATGCATAGACGGCCAGAATCGTTTTAGCATCACTTATCCGTCCTTCACGAATGAGCGTCTGCGCTTCTTCCAGCGTCACCTCAAACAGCTCCAGAAATTCATCCTCATCCGGTTCCATCTCACCTAACTCCAGTTCTTCAGCCACATACAGATGAATGATTTCATCCGCAAAGCCAGGAGAGGTATAAAAGGAGTGCAGCAGCTTCAACGACTTAGCAGTATAACCTGTCTCTTCTCTCAGCTCACGCCCCGCTGCTTCCATCGGGTCTTCACCCCGCTCTAGCTTACCTGCAGGAATTTCTACCTCACAGCGCCCCATCGCCTGTCTGTACTGGTCCACGACCAGCATTTTCCCTTCATGTAGAGCCAAAACAGCCACCGCCCCTGGATGCTTTACGATCTCACGCTTTCCAGTGGAGCCGTCGGGAAGCTCTACCGTGTCTACCTGTAATGTAATGACCTTCCCCTCAAAGATAGGCTGTGTAGACACGGTCTTTTCCTCCAGCGCAGGATTGGAATAAGGCTTGCGATGTGCATCGTTTGTTGGTTTGTTTAATTGTCCGTTCGTTTGCTCGTTCATCGGTAAGTTTCCTCCTTCATATCTATCTTTCTTTATTAATTATCACCAAAGTTAGTCTAACTTGTCCACTTTGTACATATGCTGGTGGTAGGATAACAAACTTCCTGTCCTGAGGAGATGCAGAAATGAAAAGCTACCGTACTGAAAGCACCCTCCATATCGTTGGTAAAGCCTGGCAGATTCAAGCACTCTTGCGTCAGTGGCAAAAGGAACACGGACCTACCGCTACCATCGCTTCGCTAGCTGTTCCAAAAAAGGTTCAGGTCTAAAGACGAAGGAACGCTGTTCCTGTCTTTAACCTGAACCTTTTTGCAGTATGTTGCAAGTGTATAATACAAATTTATTTTGTGGTTTCTTGAATCAGAGCTACGACAACTTCAGCAACCTTCACCAGGTCATCGGCCTTAATCTTTTCCTCTGTTGTATGGATGTTCTGGTAGCCCACAGCCAAATTCACCGTTGGAATTCCAAGCCCGTTGAATACATTAGCATCTGAGCCACCACCGGAATGAAAGGTTGGCGTTGCCAGTCCCAGTCTTTGAATGGCACGCTGAGCAACCTGTACAACTTCATCATGCTCCGTAAAGCTGAATGCCGGATAGATGACTTCACTGCGGAACTCTCCCTGTGCACCAAATTCACGTGTGGTGGTTTCCAGCGCTTCACGCATATGCTGGATTTGATGATTAACCTTTTCTTGCACAATACTACGAGCCTCTGCACGGATCAATACAAAATCGCATACCACATTTGTCGCGCCGCCGCCCTCGAAACTGCCGATGTTAGCGGTCGTTTCCTTATCAATCCGTCCTAGTTTCATTTTAGAAATTGCTTTAGAAGCGACCTGAATGGCACTAATGCCATCTTCGGGATTTACCCCCGCATGAGCGGACTTCCCAGTTATCTTCATTTCAATACGTGCCTGCGTTGGGGCAGCTATACAAATAGAGCCGACCTCACCATTTGAATCCAAAGCATATCCGAAATCAGAATCTAGCACTTCCGGCTTCATCGCCCGTGCACCCATCAAACCAGATTCCTCGCCAGCCGTAATCACGAACTGGATTTGACCATGGGGAATATTCTGTTCGCGCACGACACGAATCGCCTCGAACAAAGCAGCAATTCCTGCCTTGTCGTCAGACCCCAGAATCGTTGAACCATCACTACGAATCCAGCCATCCTCACCCAACTGTGGCTTAATGCCTTTACCCGGAGTAACGGTATCCATGTGGCAGGTAAAAAACAATTTAGGTGCTTGCTCTACACCTTCCGCTTTCCAGGTGACGATCAGATTGCCTGAACCATGTCCAGTTCTTTCACGAGAATCGTCTTCCATTACTTCCAGCCCGAGTGCATTAAACTTTTCTTTTAGAACACGTGATATTTCCTGCTCATTTTTCGTTTCGCTATCCACCTGTACGAGTTCCATAAATTCCTGTACGATTCGGTCTTTTACTACTTTTACTGTCATTAAACTTTCCTCTCTTTCCCGATTACGCTACAATACGGATAGATGTTCTTATCTATGACTTAAACCTATCCTAAAGGAGTTACACATGTCGAACAAAAAATGGGTTCGTTTTTTCGTCTACATTATGCTCGCAGCTATGATTGGTTCTACGCTGTTCATGGTAATTGAGCCGTTTATTATGCCACTATAATAAATTATCGCTCAAGGTATCCGGCTGCTCTAAGGCACTATCGAGGCCTCGAGTGGACGAGCTGTTACGTAAAGCAAACAGGCGGGCTTCCGTGTAGATACACAATAGCCCGCCTTACTTTATTGGAAAGAATGCGTTTGCCATTGCGCAACAAATGAAAATTGCTGTTCAAAGTACGGTACAATTTCCTTCGCAATCTGCTCCACCGATATAGGCTTCTGTATGCAGTCCTCCAATGATGTCACACCGTATTCCTGAATTCCGCACGGGACAATGCCCTCAAAGCCCTCGTGCTGTATCCCTGATTTGATGTTAAAGGCAAAGCCATGGCTGGTTACGAAGCCCCGACGGTGCTTACACTTGTTGAATTTGACGCCAATGGCCGCAATTTTAAGATTCCCGATCCATACCCCCGTATATTCAGGCTTACGGCTTCCTTCAACTCCATAAGATGCCAACAACCGGATGATCACTTCTTCCAGACTTCGAAGGTATCCGTGCAGATTCAGCGCCTCCCGGTTGCCGAGCATAAGTAGAGGATATCCGACAAGCTGCCCCGGCCCATGATATGTAATGTCTCCCCCACGGTCAATCTGAAAGACGCTGATTCCCTGCTCCTTCAGTTGCTCTGGTGTGAGGAGCAAATGTTCAGGATGCCGCTGAGAACCAATCGTATAGGTCGGCGGATGCTGGAGAAGCATAAGCGTTTCTCTTGCCTTTCCTGCATCCAGCTTTCCCACGATCTCCTTCTGGACATCCCATGCATGGGCATATTCCATCCTATTCGTATAGGTTACATCAAGCGGTCGTCTGTTCACGGCCTGTCACTTCCTCTCCGTACATTTCCCCCACTGTTCGGATGATTAGTACAGCTTCGTATCTAAAGTGTAGCCTTCTAGATTTTCTTTAACCCGTTGCAAGAATCGTCCGCAAATCACTCCGTCCAAAATGCGATGATCCAGCGACAAGCACAAATTAGCCATCGAGCGGACCGCAATCATATCATCAATAACCACGGGTCTTTTGACAATGGATTCAAAGGTAAGAATTGCAGCCTGCGGATAATTAATCACCGGATAAGATAAAATTGAACCAAAGGAGCCTGTGTTGTTTACAGTGAACGTTCCGCCTTGCATGTCGTCCAGTTTGAGCGTGCCTTCCCGGGTTTTACGTGCCAAATCGTCAATTTCACGAGCTAATCCAGCAATGTTTTTCTGATCCGCTTTTTTAATAACAGGGGTAAGAACGGAGTCCTCCGTACCTACGGCTAGCGAAATATTGATGTCTCTTTTGACGATAATTTTGTCCACTGCCCAGACCGAATTCATAATCGGATATTCCTTGATTGCATTCACGACTGCTTTCATGAGGAAAGCTAGATACGTAATATTAATGCCTTCTTTTTGCTTAAATTCGTTTTTGATCTTGTTGCGGAGCATCACCAGGTTGGTCACATCCACCTCAATCGTCGTCCAAGCATGTGGAATTTCGGAAACGCTTTGTCGCATATTACGAGCAATTGCACTGCGAATGGGTGTAACATCAATAAAATACTCGGATCTGTTGTTGCCACCTTCAACTTCGATCACAGGAGCTTTTGGAGCCTCCGTCAAATGAATCCCACTGTTACGAACCGGAATAGCAGGGTCCATATTTTGAATCGGTGTACCTTGCTGAGTGGCAGACTGCTGTCTTCCTGCAAAAGGAGAGCCTTGTCCTGATGTCGTCGTAGTCGGCTGTCCAGATACTCCAGTAGGAGCAGCCCCTCCCTGCTGCACATAATTCAGCACGTCTTTGCGGGTAATTCTTCCCCCCATGCCCGTGCCTGGTACTTGGCTTAAGTCCACATTATGCTCAGCAGCTAGGGTTTGCACCGCTGGGGAAAAACGTCCTCTCATGGACTGATCCGATCCAGCACTCTGCTGAGATTGTGTTTGTACGGTACTTTGAGATGCTGGTGCAACAGGTGTCGCCCCTGATGCCGCCGCAGGTGCAGCCGACTTCGTCTGGATACGGCAAATCAACTCGCCTACCGCTACTGTCTGACCTTCCTCTGCCAACAGATCACCCATAATGCCGTCCAACGTGGATGGGATTTCTGCATTCACTTTATCTGTAATAACCTCGCAAATCGGCTCGAATTGCTCTACCGTTTCACCAGGTTGTTTAAGCCATTTGGCAATTGTCGCCGATACGAGCGATTCTGCCAATTGTGGCATGGTCACGTCGTTCCATTGTGTTTGGTCTGACATTTTTTCAACTCCTTAACATCATAGGAGGGCGCGTTTTTCCGCTACCCCCGCTATACTTTTGGAATGCTTTCGTCCAATCTGCCCTATATTAATACATTGCAAGACGGCGCATGGCTTCCTTAACTTTATCCTTGTTTAACATATAAAACTTCTCCATCGGTGGACTGATCGGCATGGCTGGTACATCAGGAGCACATAGACGCTCAATCGGCGCATCCAGCTCGAACAGACACTCCTCATTAATAATAGCCGATACCTCAGCACCGATGCCGCCCGTTTTGTTGTCCTCATGCACGATTAATACCTTACCTGTATGTCGTGCAGCCTCAACAATGGCTTCGCGGTCCAGCGGTTGGAGTGTGCGCAAATCCACAACATGTGCGGTAATGCCATCTTCCTTCTCCAATTCCTCAGCAGCCTGCATGACAAAATGCAAAGGCTGGCTATAACCGATGACCGTAATATCGTCACCCTCACGTAATAGATTAGCCTTGCCAATCGGAACGATATAATCATCCTCAGGCACTTCACCCTTGATCAGCTTGTAGGATTTTTTATTTTCAAAAAACAGCACCGGATCAGGGTCACGAATGGCTGCTTTCAGCAATCCTTTTGCGTCATAAGGGGTAAATGGAGCAACAATTTTCAAACCCGGCGTACCAAAAAAGATCGATTCTGGACACTGAGAGTGATACAAACCGCCAAAGATCCCACCACCGATTGGCGCGCGGATTACCACAGGACAGTTCCAATCGTTGTTAGAGCGGTAGCGGATTTTAGCAGCTTCACTAATAATCTGATTGGTCGCCGGAAGCATGAAGTCCGAATATTGCATTTCGGCAATCGGCTTCATTCCGTACATGGCCGCACCAATCGCAACCCCGGCAATAGCCGACTCAGCCAATGGCGTATCCATGACACGTTGCTCACCGAATTGGTCCATAAGCCCCTTTGTCGTTGTAAAGACACCGCCCTTCACCCCAACATCCTCACCTAATACAAAAACCGTTTCATCCTGCTCCATCTCTTCTTTCATGGCAAGACGAATCGCATCAATATATTCCATAATCGCCATCGTTACCGGCCCTCCCCATCGCTATCTGCATACACATGCAGCAGCGTATCTTCGGGCTTTGGAAAAGGCGCTTGATCTGCATATTCTATCGCTTCCTTGACTTCGAGCAGCAGCTCAGCCGACAGATCCGCATCCTTGGCCTCATCCCAAATGCCGCATTCGATCAAGTAGCTTTTCATACGGGCTACGCCATCCTTGGCCCAGTTCTCATCCACTTCCTCCTTGGTCCGGTAAGCCAGATCATTATCCGAGGTGGAGTGAGGAGACAGTCGGTACATCATGGCTTCGATCAGCGTAGGACCTTCACCGCGGACAGCACGTTCGCGTGCTTCCTTCACCGCCGCATATACCGCCAATGCATCATTACCATCGACTCGAATCCCTGGAAATCCATATCCCAAAGCACGGTCGCTTACCTTGCCTGCCAACTGTTTATGAATCGGAACCGATATCGCATATTGATTGTTCTCGCACATAATAATGACTGGCAGCTTTTGTACACCAGCAAAGTTACAGCCTTCGTGAAAATCTCCCTGATTGCTGGAGCCTTCTCCAAACGTAACAAACGATACAAAATCCTTTTTCTGCATTTTGGCAGCCAAAGCTACACCTACTGCATGCGGAACCTGTGTCGTTACTGGGCTGGAGCCTGTCACAATACGCAGCCGTTTACTACCAAAATGACCTGGCATCTGGCGACCACCGCTATTGGGATCATCGGCTTTAGCAAATGCCGACAGCATCAGTTCGCGCGGCGTCATTCCTACCGCAAGCACGAATCCATAATCCCGATAATAGGGAAGAAAATAGTCCTTTTCCCGGTCAAGGCCGAAAGCTGCACCTACTTGTGCCGCCTCCTGTCCAATGCCGGAAACGTGGAAATTAATTTTCCCTGCCCGTTGCAGGAGCATGTTGCGCTCGTCAAATCTTCTTGCAAGCAACATATATCTGTACATATCAATAACTTGTCCGTGAGTAAGTCCCAGCTGTTCATGTCTGAAGCCAGCGTCTACAGCGCCTTTAGAACTCATTGAGGCACCTCCTTAAGTGTCAAACATCCTACTTCCAGTACCTAGTACCATCTTGTCTTAAAACCTGGTACTAAACTCTGACTAACCCCATTATAATCCTTTTCTCCCCAAAAAGAAAAGCACCGATTTATTTGAAACGTTTATATGCCAATCGCCTGTCCATCAACGGCCAGCATCGCTTCTCCCAAAATCTCCGACAACGTCGGATGCGGATGAATAAGCTGTCCGACTTCCCACGGCGTAGCATCCAGCAGTTGCGCAAGAGCCGCCTCGCTGATCAGGTCCGTCACATGCGTACCGATCATATGTACACCGAGAATATCATTGGTCTTCTCGTCGGCCACTACTTTGACGAAGCCGTCCCGACTGCCGTATACTAGCGATTTTCCGATAGCTTGAAAAGGGAACTTCCCTGTCTTCACCTGATGTCCACGCTCGCGAGCTTCTTGCTCCGTTAAGCCGACGCTTGCGGCTTCAGGACGTGTATAAATACACCGCGGAATCAGATGGTTAGGTACACTGTGAAAATCTTCGCCTGCCAGATGATGAACCGCCTGCAAACCTTCATAGCTCGCTGCATGCGCTAGTTGTAAGCCGCCGATGCAATCCCCAATGGCGTAAATATGTGGTTCATTCGTCTGCAAATGTTCATTAACTGAGATAAAGCCACGCTCTACGCGGATATCCGTATTTTCCAGCCCTATATTTTCCACATTTGCCTGACGCCCTACAGAAATGAGCAGTTTGGTAGCGCTGAGGGTTTCGGTTTCTTCCCCTTTTTGCACGTCAATCTGCACACCTTCCTCATCTTTGCCGTATGTTTCAGCCAGCACTTGTGAACCCGTCAGCACCTTGACACCACGCTTGGTTAACAAACGCTGCATTTCACGCGAAACGTCTTCGTCTTCCGTGGGAATAAGTCGATTCGCAGCTTCAACCACCGTAACCTCCACGCCAAAATCATTTAGCATGGAAGCCCACTCCACGCCAATAACACCACCGCCCACGATAATCAGGGATGCTGGCAGCTCCTCCATAGTTAACGCTTCGTCACTGCTCAGAATAAATTCGCCATCTGGCTCTAGTCCGGACAGCACACGCGGGCGTGATCCTGTTGCAATAATGAGATGTGCAGGAACAATCGTTTCCATCTCACCATCTTCTAGTTCCACGGCAACTGCCCCGCTTTTTGGAGAAAATATAGACGGACCAATCACGCGCCCCTTACCGCTCAGTACCGTAATTTTATTTTTACGCATCAAAAATTGAACGCCCTGATGCAGTTGTTCCACAACGGCTTCCTTACGTTCCTGAACCTTGGGAAATACAAGCTGTGCTCCCGATGTCTCGATACCGTATTGTGCACTTTCTTTAATCGTGGCATATACTTCCGCACTGCGTAGCAAGGCCTTACTCGGAATGCAACCACGGTGCAGACAGGTTCCGCCAAGCTTGTCCTTTTCGATGATAACCACTTCTTTGCCTAGCTGGGCGGCACGAATGGCTGCTACATACCCCCCGGTACCTCCACCCAAAATAGCGACATCACAATGTATAGTCATGTTTCTCCTCCATTAACAATTGATTATATATAGCTTATTGTACTCTCTTTATTTCACTGTACAAAATATAGCGTTTAGGCATAGGCAACAAAAAAGCTAACCCTTTAATCCAGATATCTTTCCATATCATTCATACAGTGCATCTCGTAATTTGGTAGACATCCTTGGACTTTGTGCTGATTTGGCTCGCAGCGCCTTGCGAAATGATTCATTTTGCTTGCGCAGAAAGTTCAGCTCTGTCTCCAGCTCAGTGATGAGTTCTAGAGCTTGCGGGCTGATCAGCCCTTGCTCCAGTAATGCTCCTTTTTTGGCACTATAATCCGTATTTTTTTCGTCCATGCCTTTCACTCTTCCCTTCATTCCACTACGCTTCACCATATCATGCCCGCGGCGGCAGAGCAATGACGACCACATTTACGTTTTAGGAATGGACATACAAAAACATGTCGAAAATCAATATATTTTCTCTAGTCTGTATACGGCTGGTTATGGTAATCTATAATGGCGTTTTCTTTCGGAGAAGAAGATTTACAGTGTTATGTACATGTTACAGAGAGGGGAATTCGCTTTGCCTACAGGACGAATTACGATTATTACAGGCCCCATGTTCAGTGAAAAATCCGGCGAATTGATTCGCCGCTGTCAAAAACTAATCCAATACGGGCATCGTAAAGTGGTAGCTTACAAACCCGCTGAAGATAACCGCTATGCCGAGGACGAAATAGTAAGCCGGATCGGATATCGGCTGCCCGCTATCTCTATCCCAAGAAAACTTACAGATGAGCTCGTTCAGCGTATTTTGCAAGAAACAAAAGATGCCGACGTGGTTGCCTTTGACGAAGTCCAGTTTTTCAGTCGTCACATTATGTCGCTTGTACAAGAGCTAGCTTATTGCGGCAAGCATGTAATTGCCGATGGGCTGAATCTGGATTATCGAGGCAAGGAGTTCGGCTATGTCGGTGGTCTGCTGGCCATGGCGGATGACATCGAGAAGCTGACTTCCTTTTGCGCTGTATGCGGTAGCTCGGAAGCAGTATTTACGCAACGTATGGTAAATGGTAAACCTTCCACTGTGGGACCTATTGTGATGATCGGCGACTCTGAGGCTTATGAGCCTCGTTGTCGAAATTGCTTTATACCTCCTCATAAAGTGAACTGCGATTAGTGGACAGATAGCTCGACAAGCTGCAATATGCCTACGTGAGTACCAGTGACTTTTTTCTTGCATTTTTTTGGAACGAATCGAACCATTGCCCCGTATATCCGGTTAAGCTGTACAAGTTTTTAGTTTTCGTTTGTATATCATGACCATGAGATTATCTGGGGGGACGGAATAATGAGTTTTTTTAACAAAATCTTAGCAAGCGCAGGAATCGGTTCAGCTAAAGTCGATACGCTGGTGGATCAAGCTGTATATGTGCCTGGGGAAGAACTTAGTGGCATCATGCGCATCAAAGGCGGCAAAATTGATCAGGAAATCGGTAAAATTGACATCGAGCTCAAGACTGAATATATCGTGGAGCACGATGATAAAAAAACTATCAGCACCTGCTGCATTGCACGGATTAAGGTATCTGACGGCTTTCATCTAGAACAAGGACAGGAGCTTGAAATTCCTTTTTCCTTCAGATTGCCGTTGGAAACTCCTGTTACTCACGCCAAACAGCCCGTCTGGCTGGAAACAGCATTAGATATTGGCATGGCTTTGGACCCGACCGATCGTGATTCACTCAAAATCGAGCCACATCCCTATATGAATACAGTGTTTGAGGCGGTTCACCTGTTGGGATTCCGATTCCGCTCCTCCACCTGCGAACGTCATCCTAAGCTGGGACGCGGCGTTCCGTACGTACAGGAATTTGAATTTACGCCCGGATCAGAATATGCACGTGATATCGAGGAGCTGGAGCTGGTTATGCAGTTGGAACCCGAGGGTGTGCACGTGCTTGTAGAAGTAGACCGCAGGGGCAGAGGGTTATCTGGTTGGCTTGAGACTGCATTTGATATGGATGAGCGCCATGCCTGGTTGAGCTTAAGCCGGGAAGAGCTCTCCTATGGACCCGATCACATAGCGGATGCACTCGAGGAACTAATTGACAGGCAAATTAGATAACAATGTAAAATACAAACAAAAAACTCCTAACCAATTTACTACATCGGTTGGGAGTTTTTATTAATAAAAAGATTTCTTTAATGATGGTCCTCAATCGTCTGTATAGACTAAAGTGGCAACATATCCCGTCTTTCCGCCTTATGCTTACACTCTTTGCATACCCCATACAACGATCCATTGTCATCCGCATAGAAGGTTAATTTGTCTTCTTTTTTACAAAAGGAGCATTTTTGCTTGCCTGTGTCCTGGATAGAGTCAGATAGTCCAAATCCAGTTTGGGCCTGAATACCTGCTGCTTTTGTATTTGCGCGTGGACCGGAAGAAATTTTAGACTTAGATTCATTACCGGTACGGGATTGTCGAGCGGACTTACGAGGACGAAATTCAACGACATTACTGCCCCGCTGTTCATTCATTTGTTTGTTGCTGCTGCGACTACGCCTTACTTTAACAATCCAACCCAATGCCACCAACAACACGCCGAAGAACACCCAAGTCAGACTATTCCACATGCTCTCATTCCCGCCTTTGCTTTAGAATCAATTGGGTTAATACCACTAGCCCGTGCAACATCCGACTCGCCTCTAACTGAGCATATTAGGTAAATCATCTTTTCCTGAGGAGTACATTGATCCGTTTTACAAATTGTACATCATCCTTTTGAAAAACGATAATATCCCCTCTATGAAGATCGTTCTCCTTATCATAGCCCAATGGTGAGAATAAAAATGGCCCAGATGGCTACATTACTCCCCTTGATAATAAAAATCAATGAATCTTTTCGTCAACGGATTAAACTTATCAAAGCGTTTGCGATGCGGTAAAAAGCCTGACTTATGTACTTGTTCTGCTAGTGTTTCTACATGTTCGAATCGCTTGAAAAAGGGCAACGCAAAAGCGTAGATATCTTCAACGATCTCTTGGATCACTCGTTCTCTTTCTGCTTCTGTGGACACAAGGTAATCCCTGTTTTCCGTATATTTCTTGGTCAGAGCAATCAATTCACTGTGAAAACAAGCCCCAGTACTATACTTCTTTTTTATTTTTTTGGATTCTACGACAATATAAACTTTTAATGCACCATATTTAGTCGCACCAAAACTAATTTCAAATATAAATTCCTTGGTTTCTTTTTTCAAAACTTTTCTGATTTTCAGATATTTAAAATCACTCAAAAATGGTGTAGCTATAATTTTGTCTATCGCTAACTGACGTAGTTCACTTGCTTTAAGTTCAGTCTTATTATCCATCATGTCACTCCAACCCAAAGAATTTCACACCATTATATCATATCGTTCCAATTACAGGCTCCTCATATCTCCACCCTTTAATCACAATATATTAATAAAAAAAACAGAAAAAAGCCGCTCACAATAGAGCAGCTAGTTCCTCTTAAACATAAAAAGCAGTATACGAATTATACTTTGAATTTACCAATTTGCCCTTGCAGGTCTTCCGCCATTTGGGACAGATTTCTTGCAGAAGAAGCAATTTCCTCCATAGATGCCAGCTGTTCCTGAGTTGCGGCAGATACGTGTTGTGTCCCTGCTGCGGCTTCCTCAGCAATCGCTGAAATTTGTCTGACAAAACCAACAATCTCATCCGTACTTGCAGACATTTGTTCTGATCCGGCAGAAACCTCTTCAATTTCACTGGCCACTTTATTTACAGTTTCCTGAATTAATTCAAAGGATGCGCCTGCATTTTGTACAACTTCACGACCTGTCATGACATCCTTCCCGTTGGACGCTACCGCCTCAATAGCATGGGTAGTATCCTTTTGAATCAATCCCACAAGCTCCGTAATTTGTTGAGCAGAATGAGCCGATTGTTCAGCCAACTTGCGAACTTCGCCTGCAACTACAGCAAATCCGCGACCATGTTCTCCTGCACGGGCCGCTTCAATCGCAGCGTTCAAGGCAAGAAGGTTGGTCTGACTAGAAATATTGGTGATAACATCAATGATCTTGCCAATTTCGTCTGAGCGCTCTCCCAATCCAGCCATGAGATCTGCCAATCCATTCATCGAATCATTCACGGCATTCATCTGCGTAACTGCCTGTTGAATCATCTGGTTACCTTCAGCCGATTTATGGGCCGCATCTTGCGCAGATGCGAATACATTTTGCGCGCGGATGGCGATTTGCTCAACACCGATAGACATTTCCTCAATAGCTTGGGACGATTTCGTCACCATATCTACCTGGTCTCCTGTTCCAGTAGCTACTTCTTGCACCGTTTCGGTTATTTGTGCAGAAGCTTGGCTATTTTGCTCTGCGCTGGCCGTCAATTCTTCTGAGGAAGTGGTTACCAGCTCAGTCGTCTTACTCACAGATTGAATCAGTTCACGAAGGTTCTCAACCATGACATTAAAGGAATGTGCCAACGTACTGATCTCATCCTTGCCCTTCACAATGATAGCTTCACTTGTAAGATCACCCGATGCGATACTTTCAGCAGCACGACTGATTCGCAAGATAGGTTTAGATATAATTTGGGCTATGATGATTGCCATGATCAATGCTAATATAACGGCTGCTATACTCAAAACGATGACCAGTTGTCTACCTGAAATAAAGTTGTCAACAGCTTCTTTCGTAGTCTGTTTAGATCCATCTGCATTCACTTTAATGAGCTGACTGATCATATCGTTTGAACTATACCATAACTTATAGGACTCTTGATGAAGGATGCTTGATTGAGTGTAATCATTAGCTTTCCCCGCTTCAATCATTTCTGGCAACTTAGCCAAATACTCCGTATAATTTTTGGAGAATTCTTCATACATTTCACGTTCTTTAGGGGTAGCAATTAATTTTTCGTATATTTTTCGATCGTCCTCAACCTTTTTTAAAACCTTATCATATTCGGCCTGAACCTTCTCCATTTCTTCTGGGTCACGTTCTACAATAATGTTTAATGAGATCCGCTCTACATCAGATATATCACCATTTAGCGTTCCCAGGATGGTCACACTTGGCATCCAATGGCTATCAATTGCCATCGAAGTGTCGCCTAAATTTTTCATTTTTGAGATAGATGTTGTACTAATCACGATCAGCAGGATTATTACCGCAAGAAAACCCAATATCAATTTTGTTCGGATGTTAAATTTCATATATTCGCTCCTCAGTTCTCTTTATATTAGATACTATATCGACAAGAAACGACACATTGTTTATATCAAATTTAAAGACAATTTCAGAACTGTTTACTAAAGGGAAATTTTTCATTGTGAAAGTTAGTGCAACTGATTCAGGTTTATTTTATAAACAGTGTGAAGGGTATTATGTCTCATAATTCCCAATGGTTCTGCCATTTAGCGAGGGAGATGCTAAAAATCTTTATTCACTCATTCCATCAAACTCAAAAAAAAGGATACCCAAAAAACGGGTATCCCTTTATGTTTTACTTCCTAGCAATCACCATAAATCGTTCTGAATTTGTCCTTATTCCTAATTCGGTTTGATTGTCCAAAATAAATTGTTGGAGTATTTGAAAATCAATTTCTTCTTCTCCGAAGTTGGGAATAATTGGTGTGTGTTTCAAGAGAAATATTAAGTCTGCAGGAGTCTGATAATATTCGGTTGCATTGAATTCAAATGACTGTATGTCCTTAAAGCCCGCGTCACTTAATTCGGTAATATATTGGTCTTTTAACGAGTCTTTCTTAGCACCCCATGCCTGTCCTCTTCCAAACGCTTCTTTAATATTTAATTTGTCGTTTTCACTTACTTGCTGTGTCAGGAACATACCACCCTTTACTAACACCTTTGCTATTTCTTTTGCATAAAAACACGAATGTCTAGAAGAGATTACATTAAAGAAATTCTCAGGAAAATTTATATTTTCAGCATCCATCTGGAGAAAACGAACATTTGCTATGTCTGATCAGCAGAATTCTTGGTTGCTGTTTCAATCATTCCAGTGGAATGGTCAATCCCAACTAGAAGTAATGCAGAATCTGCTATTGATAAAATTGCTTCCCCGCCGCCAATACCGATGTCAAGCAATATATCCGACTTCTTGCATGTCTTCGCTACTTCATTGTAGAAGTCCCATTTTACTCCTTCGGAGATACATTTCACATGGCTGAAATTCCAGCCGTTGATTTTTCCAATCTTATTATAAAACTCTTTATACTCTATTGAATTCATTTTCTTTCCACCTTCCAATTAGGGATAAATACTACGGGATAGCAGACCGATATCATTCAGTATTTTAGTTTTGTAGTCAAAAGAATAGACTTTCCCCTTGACGGCTGGTACGCGTTTTTTCCAGCCCGGAAACTAAATACCTCGAACAATACGGAAAGACATCCGATTCACCTCATTTGAAAGATTGTTTTAATTATATTTCTAATAGAGCTTGTCGTTCAAGCATATTCTTCGCACCATTGTACGTCCACTAGAATAAAAGCTGAGACGCTCACCATGCCATTATCTTTAATGAAGGAGCCGTACAACAGTATTTAAAGGGCGAAAGCTAAAACAAGCAAAGCCCAAGGCAGACTATTGGCAGCGGTACGATTGATTAGACAGAATATAAGGTTGGCAATGCAGAAATAGGCTTCAGAGTAGCGGTCTTTATAACGCATCCAGCTTTTTATCTTGTTAACTGATCTGAAGGAAAAATAAACATACTTCTCCTGCTTATTCTTAGCATTCTTAACAAATATACTTTTGTGCTTGAAATCAAATGATTCTGGCTGTAGACTCAGGCATTCACCTTTTCTCATCCCCTTACCAAGCAGTAAACAGGTAATTGCATAGTTTCGAATACCCATGAAAAGTAGCTGCATCAAATTGACCCAACACCTTTTTGATTTGTTCTGTTGTTAAAGTCTTATTTACCTTACGTTATACTTTCGGGTTCTCAATGCTTCAACCGGATTCTTTTGGTATTTCAAGTTCCACTTCGTAGAGATAATTGAAGAACAACTTTATATTCCGAATATAGTTTGCAATTGTGGTTGTGGAAATGTTCTTCTTGAGGTCTGAACTTTTCTCTAGTTGCTTCTTCTCCTAGTCTCCACCACCTATTGACTACTGTATACTTCCAAGGTTCCTGCAAATATTTAATGTACTGCCGGAAGTGTCAAGACTGAACTTTCTTCACGTATTCAATCTGATACTGATCTTGTAAATGCTTACCGAACAACTTTATGGTCTGTTTCGTAGACTAAAGTTTTACGTGCAATATTCTTAGACGAACAGTAAAGCATAAAATTATCCAGTTGAAATTCAAAATCTTCCATAAAAAAATACCGCTGATCTATTGGTCATGGATGACCTAATAAATCAGCGGTATTGGCTGAATTGTTATGCTCCACCTTATTCTCAATCTGTAGTTTATCTGCCACCACTGCGATGAACTTTCGATTCCTGAGGTGAGCGTCTCAATTCGGAATATACCCTGCTATGCCTTCAAAAGAATAACCGGATCCTCCATTACCAAGCTCGTTAAAATCAGTGGTATAGAAGTGATCTGTACCGTTATAGTATCTATATAACGGCGATGTGTCTGGTTGCTGTTGCGGGAAAATGTAACCTTGTATGCCTTCAAGGCTATAACCATTCATACCATTGCCAAGCTCATCAAAATTAATGGTATAAAAGTGATCTGTACCATTATAGTATCTATATAACGGTGATGTATCTGGTTGCTGTTGCGAGAAAATGTAACCTTGTGTGCCTTCAAGTCTATATCCACTCATACCGTTGCCAAGCTCATCAAAATTAGTGGTATAGAAATGGTCAACGTTGTTGTAGTAACGATACAGCGGAACGGTTCCGTCTGCTGCACTTACAGAGCTAAATGTGGAGAACATTGCAAACATAAACAATAAAATTACGGCGATTCTTTTTTTCACAACAACCAAGCCTCCTATGGGCAAAGTATTTAAGCTGGCCAGCTACCATTCTAGTATTGCATTTATCTAATCCATATACAATAGTAAAAAGGTACTAATATGTTTTTTTGAAATTTTTATCCAATGTTTGAATTTATATATTATTTTTAATATTTCATTTCGTTTTATTCACCACTTCCGACCAAGATTGTTTAGTACTTATTGGATTACAAGCTTGTACTCGTCCTGTCTCAAGTAGATACTTGATATGGTGGCGGGGAAATTCAAAATCGTTCATAAAAAATACCGCCTATTTATTGGTTCTTGGAAGAACCAATAAATAGGCGGTATTAGTTGTCTACTATTCAGAAGTTTATCGGATCGGGTCGGCTGTTTTAGAAATTAGCCATCCCTGCATTATCATCGATAAACGTAAAACCACAAAAATCCCTTGCTTTCTCAATCATTCTGACCCTTTCAGGACACCTTGTTCTCAATTCTCAGCTTATCTGCTACCATCGCTATGAATTCACTATTGGTTGGTTTGGACTTACTGATATTAATGGTGTACCCGAACAGGTGTGAAATGCTGTCGATATTTCCACGGGTCCATGCTACCTCGATAGCATGACGAATGGCGCGTTCTACGCGAGATGCCGTCGTTTTGAACTTTTCGGCGATTGCCGGATATAACGTTTTGGTGATGGCTCCCAAAATTTCGATATTATTGTACACCATCGTAATGGCTTCGCGTAAATATTGATAGCCCTTGATGTGAGCTGGTACACCAATTTCATGTATGATGGCCGTGATACTGGCATCCAGGTTTTTCGTCTTACCCATAGGTACAACGTTGGACCGCATGGATGAAATGGTCACCGGACTGCTGCTTACTAACTGCGGCCCCACTAATTGACGAACACGGTTAGCTAGCACTTCCATGTCAAACGGCTTCAAAATATAATAAGATGCCCCGAGCTGTACGGCCCTCTGTGTAATATTTTCTTGACCGAATGCAGTCAGCATAATGATTTTCGGCTGTGGAGTCAGGTTCATTTCTCTTAAACGCTCCAATACACCGAGACCATCCAGATGAGGCATAATAATATCTAAAATAAGTACATCAGGTATGTTGCGGGATTCTGCGATGCGTTGGAGCACTTCTTCGCCGTTATAGGCGATTCCTGTAACTTCCATATCCTCCTGATCGGAAATATATTCAGCAAGCAAATTCGTAAATTCCCGGTTGTCATCAGCCAACAATACCTCAATTTTTTGCAATGTACTTCCTCCTCATTGAGTGATATTCCATTGTGATATCTGTTTACAGTATATAAATATTTCTTGTCGGAGTATATGATTTCGACATCGAATTATGAATTCCTTCTGTCGAAAATTATTTTTATTTATTTTTTTTATAGTTTCTATTATAATTAATTCTTTATCTTGCAAATATGAGTTATTCCCCTGCTTTTCGACAAAAAAATCTTAAGGCAACTAGCTCGCCTTAAGATTAGAAGATGATTTCAAGCTTACGTTATTCTGCATGATTCCTGCATCACGCAGCATCCATTCGATAAAACAACCGTAACCTGATTTAGGATCATTCACAAATACATGTGTCACAGCCCCGATAAGCTTACCATTTTGAATAATCGGACTACCGCTCATTCCTTGCACAATTCCCCCGGTCTTATCCAACAGCTTTGGATCTACAATGCGAATCACAAGTCCTTTGGTTGCTGGTTTGTCCTGCTGAGAAATGTGTACAATTTCCGCCTGAAACCGCTGAATTTGTTGACCTTCCAGTACAGTCAAAATTTCTGCAGGTCCTTCCTTTACTTCATTCGCAAGAGCCACCGGAATAGGAGTTGAATACAATCCATATTGCGGCTCATCTGACATTTTCCCAAAAATTCCGAAATTCGTATTTCGTTCAATATTTCCTAATACCCGATGATCTTTGAGAAAATGAGCGCGTTTTTCTCCTGGTTCCCCACTTTGGCTTTTCGCAATTGACGTCACATTGGACTGCACAATCTCTCCGCTCCCCACGACAATAGGGGTTTGGGTATTCATATCGGTAATTACGTGGCCCAATGCCCCGTATACACCCTGGTCCGGTGCGTAAAACGTTAATGTACCTACACCTGCAGCCGAGTCTCTAATGTACAACCCAAGCCGCCACGCTTTATCATCTTGATCATATGCTGGTGTTAACTTCGTGGAAATCGTCTGCTCTCCTCGACAAAGTGTAATGTCGAGCGGCTTTTTATTCTTACCTGCTTCGTCTACTGCCTCAGCAACCCTTGCCAGGCTATTGAGTGGTTTGCCGTTCATGTGTGTAATCCGATCCCCTAGGCGAATCCCCGCTGTTTCACCAGGTGACACCTTACGATCATTACTTTCCTGAATGATATGGTGACCGACGACAAGCACTCCTGAAGATTTTACTTTGACCCCAATCGTCTGCCCCCCCGGGTATACTTTTAAATCGGGAACTAAACTTTCTTGGGTTGTCCTCATGCTTTTAGAGCCGAACAAATCCAAAGAAGCTTGTGGAGGCAGCGCAGCTTGCACATGCTGAGCGTTACCGATAGAACACATAAGAAAAACAAGCAAAAGACCGAGCAATTTGATCCTGGAGTAAAAATTCAATGGCTGTCACGCTCCCTTTGCTTCTTTCGCTTGACGAGTAAAGGTGGTCGCCAATTGCGTACCTATAAGGTAACCTTGCCCCCAGGCTTTTATAACTGTTAAACATTACGCCAGCCGCTCTTTTCAGGCTTTCTTTCCTTCCGCCAAATTCAGCATTTCCTGTGCGTGATGCAAAGTTTTTTCGGTAATTTCCACACCGCCCAGCATCCGTGCCAATTCCTTGACACGCCCGTCCTCCGTAAGTCCCTCAATTTGAGTCATGGTCCGTCCATCATGGACATTTTTCTCAATAAGGTACTGATGATCTGCCATACATGCCACCTGTGGCAAATGAGTAATGGAAAAGACCTGACAAACGGAAGATAAACGATATAGCTTCTCGGCAATGGATTGAGCTGCACGACCACTCACCCCGGTATCCACCTCGTCAAAAATGAGTACTGGAATTTGATCATGACGCGCAAAAATACTTTTCATCGCCAACATGATACGTGATAGCTCACCGCCTGAAGCGATCTTACCAAGTGGACGTAATGGCTCACCTGGATTGGGGGATATAAGAAATTCCGCATTATCAATGCCCTGCTTGGTAGGTCTTACCTTCAGACCTTTATACTCATATCCGCGTGGATCTTCAATTGGATCAATGCGCACCTTGAGTGACGTTCTTTCCATCTGCAGGTCTTTTAACTCCTGCTCCACTTGCTCTGCAAGCTCTTCAGCACAAATTTCGCGTGCTTCTGTAAGCTCTTCCGAAATCTCAAGCAAATCGGAAAGCAACTCATCCCGTTTTGCAATGAGCTGCTCCAACCGCTCATCTTTATTTTCCAGCAGATCGGTTTCCTGCTCAATACGGCTATAGTATTCCAAAATCTGCTCTATACTATCACCATATTTTCGCTGTAACCCGGTAATTTGATTCAAACGTTGCTCCACTTCATGCAGCTTGCCTGGATTAAATTCAATATCCTCACGATAAGAACGTAATTGGAATGCTGCGTCCTCCAACTGGTAAAAAGCAGACTGAATCTGCTCCGCTATGGGCTGAAGGCTTTTGCTGTCATAGCTTTGGACATCGTTTAATCTGGACAACACGTTATTGATCGTATCCAGTCCACCTCTGCCGCTTAGCAGTTCGTATGCTCCTGATATCCCATCCATCATTTTCTCACTATGGGATAGCTTGACCCGTTCCTCTGCCAATAATTCATCTTCTCCCAATTTCAACTCCGCCGCAGCGATCTCTTCTAATTGAAATCGGTACATATCCAAAAGCTGATAAGCCTTTTGACTGGAACTTTGCAGTTCTCTTACTTCTTTTTCCGCTTTGACAAAAGCATTGTAACGCTCCCGATAAAGCGTTTTGACCGGACCGATGACCGAATCACCGAACGTATCCAGCAGCGCCAGATGGCGATCTGCACGTAGCAGACTTTGATGCTCATGTTGCCCGTGGATATTGACGAGTTGCTCACCCACCTCACGCAGCATCGTTAAATTAACCATCTGGCCGTTAATTCGAGAAGAGCTTTTTCCTTGAACCGTAAGTTCGCGACGAATCAGCAAATGCTCCTCTGCATTAGCCTTAATCCCTTGTTCCTCAAGTGTATTCCAAACTGGATGTTTTACCGGCAGTTCAAATAAGGCTTCCATCTCTGCTTTATCACAACCGTAACGCACTAAATCAGCAGAGCCCCTACCGCCTGCAATCAGCCCAAGCGCATCGATAATAATGGATTTACCAGCACCTGTTTCCCCGCTCAACACATGAAACCCTTTATAAAAATGAACATCGACGGCCTCTACAACCGCCAAATTCCGTATAGACAAAGTGACCAGCATCGTTCTTTCACCTCTATGATGTACAAATTAAAACGCCTAATATGCGTAGCCATTATAATTAGGAAATGTAGCCCATAAGACGATTCACGATAGCTTCGCTGTTTTCTTCCGATCGGCAAATAATCAAAATGGTATCGTCCCCGCTAATCGTCCCCATGATCTCGGACCATTCAATATTGTCCAATAAAGCAGCAATCGAGTTGGCTGTTCCCGGCAGGCATTTCATCACAATCAGATTGGTTGTGTAGTCAATATGCAAAAAGTTATCGACCAACGTACGTTTCAGTTTCTGGGCCGGATTGTAACGTTGATCTGAAGGCATCGAATATTTATATCTGCCATCGTCCATTGGAACCTTGATGAGCAGCAACTCCTTGATATCACGCGATACGGTCGCCTGCGTGACCTGAAAACCAGCCTTACGCAATGCTTCAACCAGATCATCCTGCGTCTCAATCTCATGTTGTGAAATAATTTCCCTAATTTTAATATGTCGTTGACCCTTCATATAATCCTCCTATGGATTAACCTTCATATTCCTCTTCTTCGAGGTCTTCCACTAATGTAATAAGGCGAATACTTCGCTCGTCCGTATCAACGTACAATACACCCGTGCAACCCGGATAGAGCAATAAATACGGCATGAGCCTGTCCCTTAAATCAGGACCACTCCACTCCATTGGTTTCTTGCGGCGTGACATTTTGACCATATATGTCGAACCGTTTCGTACAGCCACGTAGTCTATAAACAAACGGCTATACACGGTATGTCCATTCACTTTAAAAGCAAGCGGTATTTTCATCTTCCCGCCCACTACTTCATATCCTGCTTCTTCGAGTAGGTCTGTGACAGGCCCTTCGTCCAAGTCCTCGTTAATCGGTATCGTCTTTAGTACAAGCGGCCCTGGCTCCTTCAACCAGGCACGTAGGCTATACAAAGCCCATATCCCTAATATCACCCCGATTACAGCGATGATAACCGTATCATATCTTGTGTCCATGGACCGATCACCTCATGGACATATTCTAGGACAAGATGTAAAATCCCTTTTCCTTTGTACATCTCATTATAGGCGAACGTGAGTTCTATAATCAATCCCTCACACCAAAAAGAGGTTCCCTTAAGTTCACAGAACTCATGGAGAACCCCTGAATGTTACTTACGCGATGGACCATTATTAAAAGTCTGACCTGCTTCCTGAACGGTACGTTCAATCAGTGGTCTGAAATCCATCTTCTCCAGCTGCGATTCTGCAGCAGGAAGCCCATCCAAACGCCAATGCGCTAAAAATTCAATATTGCCTTCTCCACCTGTAATAGGCGAATAAGCCAAACCTTGCAGCGTAAGTCCAAGCTCATGTGCAAACATCAGAATGGTCTGCAACACTTCTTTATGCGTAGCAGGATCACGGACCACACCGGATTTTCCGACCTTTTCGCGTCCAGCTTCGAATTGCGGCTTGATTAGAGCTACAATATCAGCAGGTTGATGCAACAAGGCAAGCAACGGGGGCAAAATAATACGTAATGAAATAAAGGAAACGTCAATACTAGCGAAATTCGGCACGGAACCATTCAAATCCGCGGGTGTCATATATCTGAAATTCGTTTTCTCCATTACGCATACTCGTTCATCATTACGAAGGGACCAATCCAGCTGGTTATAACCCACATCAATGGCGTATACGTATTCAGCTCCATGCTGAAGCGCACAATCCGTAAAACCTCCAGTGGACGAGCCAATATCCAGCATTGTCCTGCCCTTCATATCCAGCTCAAATTGACGGATGGCCTTCTCCAGCTTCAATCCTCCACGGCTTACATACGGATGCACCGAACCCTTAACTTTAAGCTCGCTAGCGCGTGGTACCTTCATCCCCGCCTTCTCGATCCGTTCGCTGTCCGCCAGCACTAGCCCAGCCATAATCGCAGCTTTAGCTTTTTCACGGCTTTCAAAAAAGCCTTGTTCTACAAGTAATACATCAATGCGTTCCTTCGGAACAGACATGTTAATCTCCCTTTAGGCAGCCAGGCTGCTCTTGTCATACTTTTTATAAACGTCATGGTCTTCACTTCAAGTTACCCTATACGGATTGTCCCATGCCATATGCTGGTTCAGCAGCCCATTTACGCAGCTTTAAGCATACATCCTCAATGGTAAGACCTACTTCAGCACGCTGCTCTTTGATGGAGCCATGCTCCACGAACAGATCGGGAATCCCCATTAGGCGCACCTGTGCCTCTTGTATTTCGGCTTTAGCGTAGAATTCCAGTACAGCGCTACCCAAGCTTCCTGCTTCAGAAGCTTCTTCCAATACGATCAGCTTCGTATGCTGACGAGCCAGCTCACGCAACATATCCTCGTCCAAAGGCTTCAGGAAACGGGCATTCACGACGCCCACTTGCAAACCTTCCCGTTTCATCGCCTCCGCAGCCTCTGTCGCCACCTGGAGCATCGGTCCTGATGCGATTACAGCAAAGCCCTCGCCTTTACGCAGGAGCTCCCAACTGCCGATGGGAATAGCCTGTAATTCTTTATCCATCGGCACGCCAACCACATTAACACGCGGGTAACGATAAGCAATTGGACCATCTTCATAGTCGAGCGCTGTTTTCATCATATGGCGTAGCTCGTTCTCATCCTTTGGCATCATAAGCACAAGATTGGGGATATGACGCAAGAATGCCACATCAAACACGCCATGATGAGTTTCCCCGTCAGCCCCAACAAAACCTGCACGGTCAATCGCAAACATTACGTTCGCATTATGACGACAGATATCATGCACAATCTGGTCATAAGCACGCTGCATAAAAGTGGAATACACCGCAAACACCGGCTTCATCCCTTCCATTGCCAACGCAGCACACATGGTAGCTGCATGCTGTTCAGCAATGCCGACGTCAACCATACGGCTAGGAAACTCTTTACTAAACGGTACCAAACCTGATCCGCCAGGCATAGCGGGTGTAACCGCAACGATGCGCTCATCCTGCTCAGCCAGCTCAATCAACGTTCGACCGAAAATTTCCGTATACATCGGATTACCTACAGCTTTGAGTACCTGACCCGATTCAATTTTGTAGGGACTGATTCCATGCCATTTGTGTGAATCTGCTTCCGCAGGTTTATAGCCCTTGCCCTTGGTGGTTACGACATGCACCAATACAGGGCCAGTGACATTATCAGCCTGCTGGAAGGTTTCGATTAGCTTCGGCAAATCATGTCCGTCCACTGGACCGAGATACGTAAGTCCCAGTTCCTCAAACAGTACACCAGGCACCATCATATATTTAAGACTGTCCTTGACACGGCCAGCCGATTTGGCAAGTTTACCGCCGATCGCGGGTATTTTTTTCAGCAAAACTTCCAGCTCATCTTTTGCTCGCAAATAATGACGATCCGAGCGGATTTTACTCAAATAATTATGCATGGCCCCTACATTAGGTGCTATGGACATTTCGTTGTCATTCAGAATGACCATTAAATTTTTGCGCTCATGACCGATATGATTCAACGCTTCGAAGGCCATCCCCCCAGTCAACGCGCCGTCTCCGATCATTGCAATGACTTTATTGTCCTCGCCCTTCAAATCTCGAGCCAAGGCCATTCCCATTGCCGCCGACAGAGAAGTGCTGCTATGACCGGCTTCCCAAACATCATGCTCGCTCTCACTTCTTTTTACAAAACCACAAAGTCCATCACGCTGACGAAGTGTATCAAAACGGTCCATTCGCCCTGTCAATATTTTGTGTACGTAGGCTTGGTGCCCAACGTCATAAATCATCTTGTCCTTTGGACTGTTATAGCAATAATGCAGGGCGATCGTGAGCTCAACCACTCCCAGATTCGATGCCAGATGCCCCCCAGTCACGGACAGCTTCTCAATCAAAAAGCTCCTGATTTCCTCGGCTAGAGAAGCCAACTCCTCAACCGACAGTGATTTCAGATCGCCTGGTTGCTTTATGTGTGGAAGCAGCACGCATATCTCCCCGCTTTCCTTCAAGTTTGTGTGTAAAGTTAACAAGTATTATATCACACTTTTTAACTGTGCTTAAACGCAGACAAGTCAAAACAGCTCTAACGCAACTAATGATCACGCTTCATCAGGTAATCCGCTATCTCCAGCAAACGAGAAGAATCGGGAATACCGCTCTCTGTTATCACTTTTTTAGCAGATGCGGTGAGTTCCTCCACCTGCCGCAAAGATGCGTCCATACCAATGAAATACGGATAGGTAACCTTCTCCTGCTCAACATCACTTTGCGTTTTCTTACCCATTTTGCTCTCATCGCCTATGAGGTCCAGTATATCGTCCTGTATCTGAAAAGCCAGCCCCAAGTCTCGTCCAAAGCGGCGAAGCGCCTCTAATTGACTCTTGTCCGCCCCACCAATCCGTCCACCTGCCAAGAGCGAGAAAATAATCAAATCAGCAGTTTTATGAAGATGGATATATTCCAGTTCCTCGATCCCCGTCATTCCTTGCTCGCCTGACATATCGGCGACCTGTCCGCCTACCATGCCCCGCGCGCCACTCATTTCGGACAAATCCTCAACAATGGACAACAGCGAATCGGATGAAACACCGTGACGTCGTCCTGCTTGCACAATGCTGTAAAAGGCATGGGTCAACAAAGCATCACCCGCAAGGACGGCAACCGCCTCGCCGTATACCTTATGATTCGTCAGCTTACCTCGCCGATAATCATCATCATCCATGGCTGGCAAGTCGTCATGAATGAGAGAGTACGTATGTACCATTTCTACTGCACATGCCACTGGCAACGCAGCTTCCCTGCTTCCACCGAATGCTTCAGCAGCAGCGATCACAAGCAGAGGCCGCAGCCGTTTTCCGCCTGCGGTGAGTGAATAATTCATAGATTCTCGAAGAACATCGGGAATGTTCCAATCGGCCGGGAACTGCTCGGTCAGTGCAGACGAAACCGCATCCGCCGTCCCGGTCAAATATTCCTTGAACGACGGTCTATTCAAGCCCTTCACCGCCGTTTTCATCTAATCCGCCGCCAAAAGGCTTTTTGCGCAAATCTCCATCCTCTTCCACGATCATTTCAATTTTACGTTCAACCTGCTCCAGCTTTTGACTGCAAAGCTGAGACAGCTTCATCCCCCGCTGGAACAAATCAATGGCTTGCTCCAGAGGAACGTCTCCATGCTCCAGTTGTCCGACAATTTCTTCAAGAGCGGCCATAGCCGCTTCAAAATTCAATTCCGTTTCATTCGCCACCGTGCTTCGCGTCCTCCTTCATTCCCCATACTTGGCAGTCCAACTGCCCATCACTCACTTTAATCTTGATGGAATCTCCCGGCTGTACGTCTTTGAGCGACTTAATCAGCCGTTTCTCCTGCTCATCGTATACCAAGCTATAGCCTCGGGCCATGACTTTGAGTGGGCTCAGCGCATCCAACTGACGGATTCCCGTGTGCAACTGCTGCCGTCCCGTTTTCGTAATAGCACGCATCGCAGACTCCAGCTGACGTTGCGCCATATCCGTCTGCTTGCGTGCAGAACGAATTTGTTCACGCGGATTAAACCGCTCTAGCACCTGACGCATACGTGCATTCTTTTCTGCGTTTAAGCGTGAACGGTTACCCACTGCGCGGATTAGCCGCTGATGCAGCATGTCCATTCGCTCTGCATGCTGTAGCATATAGCGGCGTGGGTGCAGCAGGACTGGTGAACGCTGAAGCCTCACCAAGCGTTCACGGCTGGTTTCCAGCCGCTGCCGGAGGCCGTTACGCAGGCGGTGCTCACGCTGGAGCAGCTGATCCCGTAGCTCTGCCTGATTAGGCACAGCCAACTCAGCTGCTGCGGTTGGCGTTGCTGCACGCAAGTCAGCCACAAAATCGGCAATGGTAAAATCCGTTTCGTGTCCAACTGCCGAAATAACCGGAATGACCGATGCGTAAATGGCGCGCGCAACCGCTTCCTCATTAAACGCCCACAGTTCTTCCAACGAGCCACCTCCTCGTCCGACGATCATCACCTGAACCTCTTGCATACGATTCATAGCTTCAATTGCCTTGACGATCGAGGGTGCGGCTCCTTTTCCTTGTACAAGCACAGGATACAACACAATTCCAGCCTGCGGGTATCGCCGTTGAAGGGTCGTAATAATATCACGCACAGCCGCTCCGGTCGGTGACGTAATCACGCCAATGGTTGCCGGATGGGCAGGGAGATTACGCTTACGAGCAGTATCAAACAGTCCCTCTGCATCCAGCTTTTGCTTGAGCTGTTCGTAAGCCAAATAAAGGCTTCCTATACCATCAGGCTGCATTTGAGTCGCATAAAACTGATATTGTCCATCTCGTTCGTACACGGATACGTTTCCCCGGGCAATAACACGCGTACCTTCTTTCGGTACGAAGGGAAGCCGCTGATTATGGGTTGCAAACATAATCGAACGTATACGGCTCCCCTCATCCTTGAGCGTAAAGTACATGTGACCACTCGAATGATGCGTAAAATTAGAAATTTCCCCGCGTATCCATACATCAGACAGCACCTGATCCGATTCCAGTTTCATCCGGATATAACGATTCAGGTCCTTTATAGAGTAAATACGTTGTTCAGCCATAGGCAGCTGCCCTTATGCCAAACCGTGCGACCGCTTGGCCGCTACAAGCGTATTTTGCATCAGCATCGTAATCGTCATCGGGCCTACTCCGCCGGGAACAGGCGTAATCGGACCAGACACTTGCTTCACGCTCTCAAAATCAACGTCCCCCGTCAGCTTTCCGTTCTCCAGACGGTTCATCCCCACATCTATCACAACCGCTCCGGGCTTCACGAACGAAGCATCAATAAAGTTGGCTTTGCCGATCGCAACGACTAAGATATCCGCTTGTCGACTTAGATCCCCGATATTCGCTGTACGGGAGTGGCACATCGTAACCGTAGCATTTTCACGTTGCAACAATAAAGACACTGGCTTGCCTACGATATTACTGCGACCAATAACTACCGCATGTTTACCAGCAATCTCCACTCCAGCACGCTTGATTAACTCAATGACTCCAGCAGGAGTACAAGGCAATAGACTATCGTCACCGATGACCAAATTCCCTACGTTTACCGGATGGAATCCATCCACATCCTTCTCCACTGCAATCGCGTCAATGACAGCTTTTTCATGAATATGCTTTGGCAACGGCAGTTGAACCAAAATCCCATGGATAGTACTTTGATGGTTCAGCTTGTCCACTAGTTTCAGTAATGCTTCCTGAGAAGTATCTGCTGACAACCGGTGAACCTCTGAGTAATAGCCGAGATCATGGCACGCCTTTTCCTTGTTTTTAACATACACCTGCGAAGCGGGATCTTCGCCTACCAATACAACAGCCAGTCCCGGTTGAAAGCGGTGCTCTTTCAGACGAATGACCTCTTGTTGAATGCTTGCGCGAATATCCTGAGAGATTTGTTTACCATCAATGATCGGTGCTGACATGTTTAACCACTCTCCAACCTGATTCAGTAGTCTCTACTTAAAAACGTGCTTTCAATTGCTCCAGTTCTTGAATCACTCGTCCCAGTACACCATTAACAAATTTACCGGATTCCTCGGTACCAAAGTGCTTCGACAACTCAATCGCTTCATTAACAGCTACCTTGGCTGGAACATCCTCACGGAAAATCATCTCATATGCCGCAAGTCTCAAAATTTGACGATCTACACGTGAAAGTCTGCTGATCTGCCAGCCTTTAAGATAATCCACCAACAGCCCATCAATGGCTTCCTTGTGCTCCCAAGTACCCCGCACATGCTCTAAAACATACGCTCTTAACACTGCCGCGTCTTTAACGACAACTTCCGCTTCGTTTTCCTCAGCGGCTTCCTGAAGCAACATGTCCACGGCTGCTGCCGCATCCACTTCATTCATTTCCATATGGTACATACTCTGTACCGCTAATTCCCTCGCCAGACGTCTTTTCATGCCCTGCCTCCTACGCTTGCCTATATCTATTTTTCATTCTAACCAATTTCCACAAAAAAACCTGTGAACGCATCCTCCAAAACGTTGGGCGCAAAGAAGCTACAGCTCTATTTTGGAGAACACGTATCACAGGGTTCATTTAAAAGGACGCCAACGCTGCGACAACCAATCGCCCCATTCCTTCCAAGGGAGAAATGAACCAAGCGCTGAATCGCTACGTCTTCCTAGCGTATATCCGATGAACACCATCAATGCAAAGAACAACATATTCCAAAAGCCTGCCCACAAATAAATAAAACCGAAAAAAATACCAGCCGTGATCCCCATGATCCGGCCCTTGTAACTTCCCCATATTTCTTTCCAGGGCATCAGGGAAAATCACCTCTATTCCACACGACTCTTAAAGCTGGGTGACTGAGAAACATTAGCGATGTACACCGACACATTGGACACAGGAATTCCTGTAATTTCTTCCACATGATCGTGTACCCCCTTTTGTACCTCGGAGGTTAACACCGGAATGGAGCTTTCCCCGTCTACAACCGCCCGAATCGTAATATCAAGTCCCGATTCCAACACGCGAACGCGTGCTTTCAAATCCTGCATCCCGCGAAATCGGGAAGCTGCTTTGAGGCACAGATTTTCAATGGTGTCCACTGAAATCTGAATGTCACCATATTCCGTTCGTTGATCAATAGAATGCTGTACGGTTTGGTTCCGTCGAATAGAGATATAAAAAAAACGAAGACTCAATAACAACAGAACCCCTGCAATAATCAGGCTGGTAAACCACACCACTCGCTCATCCTCAATACTTAAAACATACGGAATGGCCCCGCTCAGGAGGAGGATGGCGAGAATGGAAATAATTCCGATACTTAAGCTGTACAAGAACAGCAGAAGTCTGTCCATAACTTTAGCCACGAAACGCACAGCCTCCTTAAATTAGAGTAAACCCTCGACCCATAAGGGTCGGGGGTTTGTACAAAGTATCGCTCTATTTAACCCGTCCGGCGCCCAGCACTTCCGGCTCTTCTACTTTTTCGGCATTTTTGAATTGAACATCATGAATTTGCACGTTCACTTCAACAACGTTAAGACCTGTCATGTTCTCAATCGAACGCTTAACATTATGCTGAATAGCAGCAGCCACCTCAGGCAGACGGTTACCGTACTCAATAATGACGGAGACGTCTACAGCAGCTTCACGCTGTCCGACTTCCACTTTTACACCTTTAGATAAATTTTTGCGGCCTAGCAGTTCGGCAAACCCACCAGCAAATCCGCCACTCATTCCCGCTACGCCTGGTACCTCAACGGTAGCCAGTCCAGCAATGACTTCAATAACTTCTGGGGCGATTTGAATCTCCCCAATTTCTGTACGTTCGAATTCGGTTGGCACTGTGCTCATACCTTCAACACCTTTCGGTCAAAATAAGTTTCATTCCAGCTTTGGATTTCAAAGCAGACATGCTCACTTATTATCCATACTATATCATTTGGCGTTCATTATGACAAACTGAGGAAATATACCGATTAAACTTCGTTTTCCTCCAAAAATTTAATATCAAAATCGCCTCTAATAAAGGTCGGATGCTCTAGCAAGCGCTGATGAAAAGAAATCGTTGTGGGTATGCCCTCAATAGCAAACTCAGACAAAGCCCGCTTCATTTTGGCAATTGCATCTTGCCGTGTAGGTGCCCACACAATCAGCTTGGCGATCATAGAGTCATAATAAGGAGGAATGCTATAACCTGGATATGCTGCGCTGTCTACCCGTACTCCAGGACCGCCTGGAGGCAGATAAAATCCGATTTTACCCGGTGCAGGCATAAAATTGCGATCCGGGTCCTCAGCGTTAATACGGCATTCTATCGCCCAACCATTGATGGTGACTTCTTCCTGCGTAAAGGAAAGCGGATGTCCTTCAGCGACAGAAATCATTTCCTTAATCAGGTCTACACCGGTAATCATTTCTGTTACGGGATGTTCTACCTGAATACGTGTATTCATTTCCATGAAATAGAAATTATTGTCCGGGCCGAGCAAAAATTCGAGAGTACCTGCACCAGAGTATTGAACGGCCAAAGCTGCGCGAACAGCTGCCTGACCCATTTCTTCACGGACATCCTGGGATATAACAGGACATGGTGCTTCCTCCAACAACTTCTGACGACGACGCTGAACAGAGCAGTCCCGTTCGCCCAAATGGGCAACATTACCATGCTTGTCCGCTATGATCTGTATTTCCACATGTTTCATACCGGTCAAATATTTTTCTAGGTACACACCCGCGTTGCCAAATGCTTTTTGCGCCTCCTGCTGAGCGGTAGTGATTTGCTGAATAAGGTTATCCTCATCTTCGGCGATACGAATACCTTTACCTCCACCACCTGCTGTAGCCTTGATAATTACCGGATATCCAATATCACGTGCGATGCTGATCGCATCCTGCAAATCCTCAACCAGCCCGTCTGAACCCGGAATAACCGGAACTCCGGCATCCTTCATGGTCTGCTTGGCTACGGCCTTATCTCCCATTTTGTTAATGGCTTCAGGAGAAGGACCAATAAACGTAATATTACACGATTCGCAAATTTCAGCGAAGTCTGCGTTTTCCGCCAAAAATCCGTAACCTGGATGAATGGCATCACATTCAGTCAATGTAGCAACGCTCATCAGGTTCGTAAAATTAAGGTAGCTGTCCTTAGATAGCGTCGGTCCGATACAGTAAGCCTCATCTGCGAGACGCACATGTAACGAATCCTTGTCAGCTTCCGAATATACGGCAACTGTCGAAATATTCATCTCGCGGCACGCGCGAATGATACGAACCGCAATTTCTCCACGATTTGCAATCAATACTTTTTGAAATGTCATGACTTTACCTCCCTGGGAGCAGTCTTGCCGAACCCTCAAAAGAGGGTTCAAACAAGCTCTTTACTCCGGTTTCACAAGGAACAATGGCTGGCCATACTCGACCAACTGTCCGTTTTCGGCCAAAATTTCCACAATTTCGCCCTTCACTTCAGCTTCCAGCTCATTCATCAGCTTCATCGCTTCAATGATACATACCGTTGTTTTTTCGCCCACTTTGCTGCCAATACTCACATACGGAGCCGTATCTGGGGATGAAGAACTATAGAAAGTGCCTACCATCGGAGATACGATTTTATGTAGATTGCTTGCATATTCCCTCGGTTCCCCAGCAGTTGCAGGTCCAACATCGGACTGTACTTGTGGATTTGGAATAACAGCTTGTGGTGCCACTGCATAAGTAGGTGTTGCCACAGGAGCCTGTACCGTAACGATCTCGCTTTTGCCAGGTTTTCGAATCAACAGGCGAGTTCCTTCATTTTCAATTTCAAGCTCATGCACAGACGTTTCATCCACCAGCTTGATCAATTCCTTAATCTCGCTTAATTTAAACATCTCTATTAATCACTCCTTCAGCATTTTGCCGGTTGCTGATTACATTGTTGAAACAGCTTTATGTATTATATCACAATCATTAAAAATAGAAAGAGCCCGGAATAATGCAGAAATCCGGGCTTTTTCGCGTTTTTTGTCTTATTGTGTAACATACTGGACACTGATCTTATCCTGCGTTACGTTCAGTTCCTTCATGACTTTATCAACAATTGTTACCGCTTGCTTAGCATCCAATTTTTCACTCAGAACCACTACTTTGTATTTATCAGCATCTTCCTCACGGACGACCGCATTGGCGAACTGCTGCTGAAGCTCTTCTTCAATTCCAGTAATTTTAGCCTGCTTATCTTCAAGTACATGTAATTCCTTTTGAGCCTCCGCGGCTTTCTTTGGTGTGCTGTCGTTCATTGCGGTAGTCAGTTCATCATTTTTCTTCTGATTTTCCACGTCCCGTTCCAGCAAATAGTTGTCAATCACAGCTGCTGCTGTAGGTTGGGCAGCTTGATCGGTTGCCACTTGATCCAGTACCTGCTGGTCGGTTTTGGCTGTAGAGGCTGCTTTGTCGTCACTTTGTGCTGTCGCGTCCGTCTTAGTCGCAGTTGTGTTTTGATCGGATGTCGCTGGTTCAGTAGTAGGGGTAGCTGCCGTATCTTTATCGCCTTTTGAGTTTTCTGTTGCTGGGTCAGTTGTGGAAGCTGTATCCGATTTTGTGGAAGGTGCTGATGCTCCATCAGTTACTTCTCCATTCGTCACTACTTCATTTACCTTCAGTTCGTTCAATTGTTCCTCTGCCTTCGTCGTTGCTTCCTGTGCGGCATCCTGCTTAACCTTGCTCACTTGCTCACTATCGGCTACTGGTGGATTTGCAGGGCTTGAGTCCTCCGTAAACAAATAATACGCAGACAGCACGACCATTAAACTCAGCATGGACACCAGCCAAACGGTTTGTCTTTTATTATTCATGTTCCGTCCTCCATATTCATTAATGGTTTAAAATATAAACTTCTTTGTTCTTAAATCCCAAATTATCCCTGTTTGCGCGGTACGACTGAAATTTTGTAGGAAGGTACATTTAGTCCCTTCTGTACAGCATCGACAATTAGCTGCTTCACTGTAGGGTTTTCTGCCCCCATAGCCACAACAAGCACTCCCCTCACCTGCGGTTTTACTTTTTTTGTCACAATCGGGGTGTGCTGGCCACCTGATGACTCATAGGTGACAATCTCGCCATCACGTGTATATTGAGTAGTGTGCCGTTGTCCGCCATTGGCGTCCGTCTCGTTGTTCTCTTCCTGCATGTCCTTTACATTGCGTTGAACGATAACTTCTTCGGTGGAATCTACCGTAACCATGACATCGACGGTTCCTACGCCAACAATCTGCTCCAGCATCTGTTTCATATTGTCCTCAAAAACCTTCTCGATCCCGGCAAAGGAACTTTCTTCACCTGTTGTTGTCTCTAACGTAGGCTCATTTTTCATCACGCCAGGCGGCTCACGGCCTACGTTTTCTGGATCAACCTTTTTCACATTAACGAATGAATTAAAAAGCATGATCGCTACACCGATAAGGCCAAGTATAAGCAGCCAACGAAATGAGTTGAATCTTTTCGCCCCATCCGCCCCTCCACCCAGCCATTGCTCCAGCTTTTTCAGCCATTTGCTCATTTCTGCTCACCTCCTGTTACCATTCATGTGTTCCATCCTGCGAAGAAACCACCTGAACATTTTTGCTGTCTATCCCCCATTTTTCACGTAGAAGTCCTGTAATTAGGCCAAAAGCTTTCGTATCCGTTGGCTTTCCGTCCTCAGCAGTTTTATCAGGATTACGATCTTCTTCTCGCGTTCCTTCATTAAGTTCTGAATTTTTTGTATGTGTCGGTTCCACACGAATATTCACTGTCTTTTCGGCTACAGGCTCCACCATTATCGGCTTGGCATCTGCACCAGGCGAGACGTCTGTGTTGTTCTTTTCTTTTTCTGGCTGCTGCTCTGCCAATTTGACCACTACCGACTGGACACCCGTTCCTGCCTTCAGCTCCGATTCCTTCTGTTGAATCTTTGCAAGGGTAACCTGGACCGACTGAATTGCTAACCCAGTATATTGTTCCAACTGTCCTTTCATTTCCTTAGCTACCTCTTTGCCGGCCCATTGCATGGAGCTTTGTTCTTGCTGTTGCTTCAACTGGCTGCCTTTTGCTAAAATCTCCTCCAATGTCGGTTCCCTCTTGCCTGTCTCAGCCTGACGTTGAAGATCCAATGCTCGCCCTAGAACCTCGGAGGGGCTGCTACTCAGTAAGCGCACGACCGGAGACAGCAACGTCAGCAAAATAAGCAGGCTGAGAACGAGTTTGACATACCTTTCCATAGATCGGCTCGGTAAGATCATATCGACAAAAGAAGCCAGCAACACGATGAGCACCAGTTCCTTAAGCCAGCCTCCCAGCCAGGTCACGTCACTCCCCTCCCCCCTTGTTGGTTTACATGCATTGGTTCACCTCATCATGACCGTCATATTGCCTGCTGCGAGCATGACTGTAATCGCAAGGAAAGACATTAATCCCACTGCCGCCAGCGCCGCGAAAACATAAATCATGCTCTTGCCGATTGCATCCAGACATTCCACGATAGGCGTATCACCCAAAGGCTGCATGATCGCTGCTGTCACTTTATAAATGAGAGCCAGTGTCAGAATCTTGAGGGCGGGAAAGGCACACAGGAACAATATAATAATGACTCCTACCAGACCAATGGCATTTTTAACGAGCAGCGAAGCCGAAATGACTGTATCTGTCGCATCTGCCAACGCCTTGCCGACCACCGGAACAAAGCTACCCGTAATATATTTGGCTGTGCGGATCGTTAATCCGTCAGTAACTGACGAAGTCAAGCCTTGTACCGAAATGACTCCCAGAAATATGGTCAGCAGCACTCCCAGCACTGCTACTCCAGCGTTCCGCATCAGATCGGCTAGCTGGGTCAGTTTGTATTTGCCCGTCAGCGAGTTGACCAAGTACAGCACAGCCGAGAAGAACAGTAGCGGGAAAACCAGCGTATGAATGACAGTTCCGACTGTGTTGATCATAAATACAATCAGCGGGTGGGTCACCGAAACTGTTACGACGTTCCCCATCGAGGCTAACATGGTAAACAACAAGGGCAACATTGCCATCATGAAGTGAATCATGCTATCAATCGCTTCTTTGGCATAACCAATCGCTACACTAAAGCTATTAATCGCCAGAATGATAATGACCATGTATACGATAGCATAGGCCACTTTGCTGACCTGTTTGCTTTCAAAAGCGCTTTGCAGCGTTTCCAGCACCATACTCATAATGCTGAGCATGACGATGGTGACGAGCAACTTGGCATTTACTCGAATTTCATGGATGAAAAAATCAGCTATAGCGCTCAATACACCCTTTATGCTGAATCCTTCACCGCCTGGAAGCAGCATGTCCATGAAGGAAGGCGTTTTCTGATCAGGGAAAAATCCGCCGTATTCCTGCATGAGCCCGTCCCAATAATGTTCTACTTCATCTTTGGGCATTTGCTCCGCCTGCTGTCTGATCCATTCGTTAGTCGGTGTATCTGCAAAGAGGACCGCAGCTGAGGCACACCAAAGACATAGCAACAACATCGCAATTACTTTGAGATTCGGCATGCCCCCTAGCCTTTTCATGGCATCACCCCCTCAGGCGGGCATCAGCTTCAGAATGGTATCAATAATAATGCTGATAATCGGGATTGCGAGCACCATAATGAGTACCTTTCCGGTAAGCTCAATTTTGGAAGCAATCCCGTCTTGTCCTGCATCCCGAACGATTTGCGCTCCAAATTCAGCAATATAAGCGATACCGATTATTTTCAATACGGTTTTAAAATAGATCATATCCATGCCCGAAGACCGAGCCAGTCGCTCCAGTACAGAAACCACAGATCCGATCTTGCCAATCAGCAGCAAAAAAATGATGATTCCCGCAGCTGTTGCAATCAAAAAGGCAAACATCGGCTTCTGTTCCTTAATGACTAAAATGAGGACTGTGGCAATGAGGGCGAAGCCCACCACCTGAATGATTTCCATGTGTCCACCTACTGAAAAAGAAAGATAGATTTGATCTCTTGCAGAAGGTTATCCAGCATTCGCACCACCATGAACAGGACCACGACGAAACCGATGACCGTTACCCAGTGGGCCATGTCTTCTTTGCCCATTTGCTTTAATACGGTATGAATCATAGCGATAATAATGCCAATTCCGGCAATCTGGAAAATCGCATTCACTTCTAAATTCATTCGAGCACCCCGCTAATAGATCAAAATGACGATCAATGCTCCGATCAGCAGTCCCAGGCTCCTGCTCATACGCTCGTACCTCACCTGATCTGCCTGCGCCTGCGCTTCCTCATGGGATAACTGCTGGATGGTCAGCGCAATGTGCTTGATCTGGTCTTCACGGTCGCTGGTTCCAAGACTGTAAGCAAGCTGCCGCATCGCTTCCTTCTCGGCTTGCTTCATAGAGGAACGGCTCCACGAGTCTTCGATGGCTTTATGCAAGCTTTCTCTGGCAGTCAGGCCAAAAGAAGGGTGCATCCAGCGTGAGGCTTGCTGAAACAGAGTGCGCAGCGGCTCTCGCAAGGGCTCTCCTGTCTTGGCGAAAGCATCTGGTAGCGGAGACACCCCGTAGGAAACCTCGGTGGTCAGTCTTTGCAGCGCAAGAATCAACTCCCTGATTTGCCGCGGCCTCATCGCAAACTGCCTTGCCCGCTGCCAGCCTGCCAGCGTAGCGGCCAGTATAACCAAGGCGGCACCCAGCAACTTAAGCATAGGAGATGCCCCCATTCTGCCCTTCTCCAGGCAGTGTAATCCTGCGTTGCTTGGCATCTGCCAGCCGGAATGAGACGCCCCGGCTCGTCCGGTCCAGCATGACGTAGAGTTGAAACAGCTCTTGCCCTGTAGTTAATCCAGCAAAAGCAGGCCGGGTCGCCATTTCAGCCACATCGCGACCATGTGCGGAAGCAATGACTGCAATGCCTGCATGAAGCGCTTCGCGCACCGCCTCCGCATCTTCCGGTCGTCCGATTTCATCAACAATGAGGACATCCGGTGACATCGAGCGGATCATCATCATCATGCCTTCTGCTTTCGGACATCCGTCCAATACATCGGTGCGAGGTCCGACATCAAAACCGGGGATACCTTTGTGACTGCCAGCGATCTCAGAGCGTTCGTCTATAATGCCTACCTTGAGTCCATTCCGTCGCCCCCCATTGCTTTCCATCCCTCCGTAACTGAGTTGCCGAGCCAAGTCCCTAAGCAGTGTCGTTTTGCCATACTGAGGAGGGGACAAAATGAGGGTGTGCCGGATTTTCCCGGACATTCGATCTGCTACATAAGGCAATATCCGATCAGCTATGCCGGGAATTGCACGAGCAATTCTTACATTAAAGCTGCTTATATCCCTCAAATGTTCCACTCGTCCTCGGTTGAGCACGGTTCTCCCTGCCAAGCCAATACGATGACCGCCAGGGATCGTAATAAACCCTTTACGAAGCTCCTCTTCCATGGTATACAGGGAATGATTGCTGATAAAATCCAGCAGTCGGTGGGCATCCTCACGGTCAGGCTTATAGGCTTCTACATGGTTCAAAGTCAGCCGACCCGCAGACGTTACAAAATGATGATCACCATTTGCATTAATTTCCAACGGCCTTCCTTCCCTGACCCGGATTTCTTCCAGTTGCTTAAATACCGTTTCCGGAAGCCTTCCGAGTATACCGTGCAACGGTTCGGGAAATAACTCCAGCCATTCCATACCGATGCCGCCCCCTCACAGTTGTCCTTTTTCTTTAAGACAAGTCTATGGTTGACTCTCGCTTTTTATGCCGAAAATATATTGAAAACCTAGGCAAACTTTTGCTAACTCCTACCAACGCTCAACAGACCTTTCCCCCGCTTGTTAAAGCACCATTCTCTAATTCGCACAAATAAAAAAGGGCCTCTCAAAGCCTTGTCGGCTAAGGGATACCCTTGGGTAGAAAAGATAGATTCAGCAAAAAAGAGGCTGCCCCTCAGTTTAACTCTCACTGATGGAACAACCTCTTAACCTACTGCTGTATTCTATGATTTATCAAACTATAAATAGAGGACTTATAATGTATCAACCTTTACCTGTCATAGCATCGTTCACATTAGACATATTCAGTGGCTAGATCACGTTGCAGTTATTAACGACGGTCTTGCGGTCCACCCACAAACGCTTGCTCCTCGGTGTCCAGGTTATAAGCTGTATGCAGCGCCTGAATAACCTCATGAAGTTTACCCGCTTCAATTACACACGATACTTTGATTTCAGATGTGCTTACCATTTTAATGCTAACGCCTTGCTCTGCCAGTACGGCAAACATTTGCGCAGCAACACCTGGATGGCTAACCATTCCTGCACCTACAATGGATACCTTCACCAGATTTTCCTCAGACGTTACTTCACGGTATGGAAGCTCTCCGCGAATACCTTCCAGCGTCTTCAGTGCTGCTTCACGATCCGTCAGAGCTACTGTAAAGGAGAAATCTGCTTTACCAGCTTCGACCCCGCTCTGTACAATAATGTCTACATCAATTTTAGCTGCCGCCAGTGTTCCGAATACTTTCGCCAGTACACCGGGGATATCGGCGACGCCCAAAATACTGATTCTTGCTACATTTTTATCATATGCAATCCCACTGACTACAACGCCCTGTTCCATTACTGCATCCTCCTTTACGACCGTTCCTTCATTATGGTTAAAACTGGACCGCACAATCAGCGGTACCCGGTTATGTTTGGCATATTCTACCGCACGAGGATGCAATACAGCTGCACCCAGATTGGCTAATTCCAGCATTTCATCATAAGAAATTTCTTTTAGCTTACGAGCAACTTTCACGATCCGTGGATCTGTTGAATATATACCGTCCACATCCGTGTAAATTTCGCAGGCATCCGCTTGAATCGCCGCCGCCAGCGCAACGGCCGTCGTATCAGAGCCACCACGTCCCAGCGTCGTAATGTCTCCCTCTGCAGACATCCCTTGGAAACCAGCTACAACAACGATCTTGTTGCTGCTCAGTGCATCCAGCACACGCTGAGGTTGAATATCCGTAATCCGTGCTCGACCAAAGTCAGATTCAGTACGGAAACCAGCCTGCCATCCCGTAAACGATACCGCTTCATGACCCAACTGCTGAATAGCCATCGACAATAAGGCGATTGAAATTTGCTCACCCGTCGTCATCAACATATCCAACTCACGTGCAGGCAACTGCTCATTCAACAATTTGGCCTGGTCAATCAGTTCGTCTGTCGTGTCTCCCATTGCGGAAACGACCACTACACATTGATGCCCTTCACTCTGTTTCTCAACAACGCGTTTTGCCACGCGCTTCATGCGCTCCGTGTCACCGACGGAACTGCCTCCGAATTTCATGACATACAAAGACAACGTTATTCACTCCCTCAGACTCAACAGTATGTAACCTTGAGATGGCACCAAACGACTGAACGTGACATCCTGCGGCATAACTTTAGTACAGTATAATACGAAAGTGCTGTGTGGAGCCAATGTTTTTTAATATTAGTGCTTATAAAAATATCCCCTGCCCTTAACAAGGACAGAGGAAATCTAAAAGTTGCAAATTTTATGCGCGAGACATGTATTTGCCGTCACGTGTATCAATCAACAATACGTCATCTTGGTTAATGAACAAAGGAACTTGAACATTCAAACCCGTTTCCAGTTTGGCATTTTTGGTAGCACCTGTAGCCGTATTACCTTTAATGCCTGGCTCTGTTTCGATTACTTTCAGTTCCACACTGGTAGGCAGGTTAATACCCAGAATTTCGCCGTTATAGCTGACGATATTTACATTCATGTTTTCTTTCAGGAAGTTAAGCTCCCATTTCAGTTGATCGCTGGACAATGTGAATTGATCATATGTTTCATTATCCATGAATGTATGGTCGTCTGCACTAGCGTACAGATAGGACACACCACGATTTTCGATTTGCGCCCGACCGATCGTTTCACCCGCACGGAATGTACGTTCAACGGTGTTACCGTTACGCAAGTTTTTCAACTTGGAGCGTACGAATGCAGCACCTTTACCCGGTTTTACGTGTTGGAAATCCAGCACCGTAAAAATATCTCCGTCTACCTCGACGGTCAAACCTGTTTTAAAATCATTTACGTTAATCACTAAAATACCCCTCCTACAGGACTGTTATCGTTATTAAACGACTGTAAATTCTTTGCTCGAATGTGTTAATACTTTGATGCCGCTATCTGTAATAACGATATCATCCTCGATCCGTACACCGCCCAATCCAGGGACATAGATACCTGGCTCGACCGTTACCACCATACCCGGCTCCAGAATATCATCACTCGCCTTCGACAGACGTGTAGATTCATGTACTTCAAGACCCAGACCATGACCTGTACTATGCCCGAAATTGTCTCCATAGCCATGGCTCGCAATAATATCCCGGGTCAGTGCATCCGCTTCACGGCCTGTCATGCCCGGCTTAATATGTTCGAGTGCGTGAAGCTGCGCCTTAAGTACAATATCGTAGATTTCGCGCAACTGGGGCGCCAAATCCCCTTGTGTAGCCACTGTACGTGTCAAATCGGAGCAGTAGCCATCCAGCAACGCACCAAAATCAAACGTAATCAGCTCGCCTGCTTGTACTAACTTAGCACTGGCTACGCCATGAGGCAATGCCGAACGAACCCCGGAAGCCACAATTGTGTCAAATGAAGAGGATGTAGCTCCCTGCTTGCGCATGAAGAATTCCATTTCCAGATCCAGCTCACGCTCGCTGACACCTGGCTTGATGTAAGGTAAAATGTGCGCAAATGTAGCATCTGCCAAATCCGCTGCCCGCTGCATTACTTCCAGCTCTTCTGCATCCTTGTACACTCTTAACTTCTCCACAATGCCCGACACCGGAACCAGTGAAATAGGTGACAAATCTTCGCTATAAGCTTTATGCGTCGCAACAGTTACAGCATCTTGCTCGAAGCCTGTTTCGCTGATCTGATGGGAAGACAGCAATTCTTTCACCGTTTCCATGACCTGTGCAGCGTGCTGCACCACCGTGAAGCCTTCGGCTTGTTCGGTCGCTTGCGTCATATAGCGAAAGTCAGTCAGCAAATAGCTATGGGATTCCGTAATCAGCACATAACCCGCCGAACCTGTGAAGCCTGTCAAATATCGACGATTGACAGGGCTAGTAATTAGCATAGCCCGCAAATTATGCTCGCCCAGCGCCTGCCGCAGCTTTAACACCCGGTCATTCTTCATCTTTCATTCCGCTCCCCTCTGTCAAATAACCAAATGCTATTTTAACACAGGGAATAGGCGCTTGAGAAGTTTTTGTTACGTTCAGCCCTCAGCTTTCTCAGGCTCGCGCTTTCTTTCATCCGTATACTCGACAGCAACAGTATATCCGATAAATAGTCCCCACAGCAAAAACACACAAATTTCCGTATATAAGGAATTCCATGTTAACCGATTAGGAGGATTCATCATCCCTAGCTTAGGACCTGTTAATACAAATAAAACAACCCACCAAATCAGGCCATATACAATTCCGGGTAAAGGACCCTTAAATCTGCGCAGCAACAGAGTGTACACCAGTGAAGCTACGACGGATAATGCAATAAAAAACAGTAGCCCTACCAGGTGCCCCGCCATGGTGTTCATAAACGAATGCTTGAAAAAAGGCTCTGCGAGAAACCCAGGCGCTACTATCGTAAAGTGCAACTTATAAAACAGCCAGCGCAGCAATCCCCAGAGCACACCCGCAAAAAAACCCAACTCAAGTGCAAAAGGAATGAGAGGCGTATGTATTTTGCCTGACTGCTGCCTGCCTCCACCACTGTCGTTATGATTACGTTGATCCTGAGATTCGCGAGACTGCTCCTGTTCATGGCCTATCTTGGGTATAGAGTAGGTTTCACTCATGTTGTTTAATCCCCTTTCAAGATGCAAACTTTTTTCATGGTAAAGACTATTGCAATCGAAGATACATGTACTTCCATCGGATTCTGCATTCCCATTTTGCTAGGTAGTATGCTCAAAAGGAGGATCGTTTAACAATGAACCGGAATGCAGAATAATAGCAGCTTACCAGTTAAGCGTTCGGACCCATTTTTTGCATTGACAAAATTTAAATCCTCTATCATAATATAACGATGAAAATGATAATCATTATCATTTTCTAAAAACATATATACGGGAGAATGCTTCTATGAAAAAGGGACTCATTGGCATTTTATTATTAATGGTTTTTACGCTCACTCTGGCAGGTTGCGGAGCAGACGACAAAGCATCGGATAAAGATCAGGCACCCACGTCGGGTAGCAAACCGACTGACACAGCGACCGGTCCTGTGACGGTAAAGCATAATCGTGGTGCGATCACGCTCAACAAGCCCGCACAGCGTGTCGTAGTACTGGAATGGACATTTACAGAGGATTTGATTGCATTGGGCGTTCAGCCGGTTGGTAATGCTGACAATGCCAACTACAAGGTGTATGTGACACCGGAGGCGGCTCTGGACAGCAGCGTGATCGATGTCGGTACTCGTAACGAGCCGAATCTGGAGGCGATTGCTGCATTGAAGCCGGATCTGATCATTTCCAATGTTGATGGGAATGAAGCTATCTATGATCAACTCAAGGCCATCGCTCCGACGATCGAATATAATCTGAACGATGGTAACGGCTACGATCATGATAAAATGGTAGAAATTTTTAATAGCATCGCAGTCGCTCTTGGAAAAGAAGACAAAGCTAAGCAGGTGCTTGCCGAACTGGATCAGCATTATGCTGAAGCCAAAGAAAAGCTCACCGCTGCTGGCAAGTCGGATTATCATTATATACTGACACAGGCTTTCACTTCGCAAAATGCGGCCAGCCTCCGTATGTTTTCGGATAATTCAGTCGTCGCGGCAACACTGGCGAAGATCGGTATGATTAATGATTGGAAACCGAGCAAAGTTGAACAGTATGGCTTTTCAACTGTAGGCATTGAAGCTCTGTCTGCCGTTCAGGACAGCAACTTTATCTATATTGTGCAGCCGGACGATAATGTTTTCGGCGCACCTATGAAAAATAATTCGGTCTGGAACGGTCTAAATTTCGTTAAAGAAAAACGTACCTATTCACTGAGCGGTACGACATGGACATTTGGCGGTCCTCTCTCTTCAAAAGGGCTGGTTGATCAGGTTGTCGGGGCGATTACGCAATAGGTTGTTTCCAAATATTCATTCGGTTTTATAATGATTAGCATTTATGTGAGCAGTCTGACGCTCCATAAATGCTTTTTTTATAAGCCTGTGGTTACACCAGTTTCATCTAACTAGATATTCCCTTCCAAATTCGATACAATATACAAAAAAGCATGTATTAAGAGAGGTGAGACGGTTGTCACAAGCATCCAAGCCTGTGAGCTACGGCGGTCAGGCAGTCATTGAAGGTGTCATGTTCGGCGGCAAGCGTGTCAATGTCACGGCAGTTCGCCGCAAAACTGGCGAAATCACATATTTGGAAGTACCACGCAAGGAGCAATCCTGGGTATCCAAATTCCGCAGAATTCCTTTATTGCGGGGGATTGTAAGCATCATCGACTCCAGCGCCAAAGGTACCAAGCATTTAAACTATTCAGCCGATGCGTATGCTGATGATGAAGTAGATCCGGAAGAGCGCGCTGAGCAAAAGAAAAAAGAAGAATCTCGCTGGAGTCTGAGTATGATGATCGGTGTGGCGGCGGTCGGTATTTTGTCATTCCTGTTTGGCAAAATTGTATTGACTCTCGTTCCGGTTATTGTAGAGAATTTCCTGTTCGGTAGCTTGTTTCACAGCCAAATTTTGCATAACCTCGCAGAAGGAGCTATTAAGCTGATTCTGTTATTGGCTTATTTGTGGGGTATTTCCCAAACTCCGTTAATTAAACGATTGTTTCAATATCACGGTGCAGAGCATAAAGTAATTACTGCATTCGAAGCTGGGGAAGAACTAACTCCGGCCAATGTGCAAAAATACAGTCGTCTACATTACCGGTGTGGTAGTAGCTTTATTATGCTGACTGTGATCATCGGGGTGCTTGTCTATTCCTTATTTACCTACGATAATCTATGGGAACGTATGGGGCAACGGCTTCTACTGCTTCCGATCGTACTGGGGCTTTCTTTTGAATTTCTCAAGCTGACCAATGCTCTTCGTGAAATTCCGGTACTTCGTTATTTAGGTTACCCCGGTCTGTGGCTGCAACTCCTTACCACCAAAGAACCGACTGATGATCAAGTGGAGGTATCTATTGCCTCATTTAAGCGTATGCTTGAATTGGATGCTGAGTTGGAAAATGTACCTGTAAAGGAGACCTTCAACAGTCCGGTCCTTGATCCTGTGAAAGGATGAGTGAATAATGAACAGACATGCCGTTATTTTCTGGCTTACCCTTGCTTTGAGTGCATATGGGATTGTGGATATGCTATGGAGAGGAAGCTGGGGCTTTCTCATAAGTTTACTAATTCCCGTCCTTGTTTTTGCAGTTATATTTCTGCTATACAAATACCTGCCAGGACAACGTAGCCGTACTCCCAAAATCAAACCCTCTGTGCGCACCATGGCCAAAACAGCCAACGCACGTAAGCAGCAAACTACAGGCAAGCGCAAAGCGTATCCTTTTCATGTGATTGAGGGTTCCAAGGGAAAAAATGAAGAAGAACAACCTAAATATCATTAATGATAATCACATCCTTTAAAATGTAGCACAAAGGAGCCATCACCCGCGTATTCAAATATGACCGGGAAGAGGCTCCTTTTTTACACCCTTTTAAATTAACTTTAACTGCTAGTTAGTGTTTATTTCATAGCGTACATGGTATCCTTCATCAATTGATACTTGCTATACTGCTGCTGGTAAGAAGTAATGCTCCATTTGTGGAAAAAAGCATCCCCTGCCTGCACACCGGAAGCATACAACAAATCACTTTGCTCTGTAGAAATATTAAATTGTGCAGTACGGATACCCAATGTTGGAATCTTAATCGTCCGATACCGATTCTCCTGCTCAATATATCGCTCATCGTGTGCTGATAGCATGGTATCAAAAATAGCCTGCAGCATGGTCAATGGACCCCGTATATAAGAAACTTTGGTCTCCGTACCCGTTTTGCCCACCATTTGAAACCCTACCGTTGGAATCGTTTTGGCCTCACGTTCATTTACAGGCTCATCAAAAAGCCACAAAGGCAAATTGCTTAGTAAAGCCCCATCAACTACAAATACAAATTGCTGAGAAAAAGTCTTTCCCTTGGCAAGTGCAGAATCAAGCCTTAACATAACAGGATCAAAAAAATAAGGGATACTTGTGCTCATCCGAATGGCTTTAGCTACCTCCAGTGAAGAGGGATTGATACCAAAACGTTTGATATCCTCAGGAAGCACCAGAATGCGTCCATTCGTAATATCTGATGCAATAATGCGCAATTTGCCAGGAGGTAAATCCGCGAACGTACGCACTCCCTTAGCTCGTAACAGCTCACGTACCCAGTGCTCCAGTGCCTCCCCTGAGTAGAGCCCTTTTTTAAGAAAGATACGAGCTGCTGGTCCAACCCACTTAATATTGAACACTGGAGAACGTCGTAACAACTTGACCAAGGGGGTTTTCTCAATTACGGCTTTCATTTCATCCGCAGAGTATCCCGCCGCCAATAAAGCAGCTACAATAGAACCTGATGATGTACCTGCCAAACGATTGAATACAATTCCATGCTCCTCCGCAGCCTTAACTGCACCCGCCAGCGAAATTCCCTTAACCCCTCCACCCTGGAACACAGCATTGATCAGCATAGATCAAAAAACCTCCGTTCTCTTGGGAGTAAGCAGTTCTACTGCTTATCTATGAGAACGGAGGTCTAAATAGAACCTATATGATCCAATTTATATCACATTTGATAATAATTTTGAAGAAGCTGAATGAGTCCATATGGATTTTTACGCAAATGCTGTGCACTAAAGTAAATATCGCCTCTGACCTGTTTATAATCTTCGTTCAGTTCAAGCTGCTTAATTAGCTCTTGAGCCGTTTGCCAGCCCTTTTCAGGGGTGCCGATCTTATACGGAGAATGACCGATATACAGCTTAACATCTGTGTTTTTGACCTCATTGGACCACCATGCGACAAGCTTGTCATATCCCGCCGCCGGGAAACCGATACTCCAGTAAATTTGTGGAGCTACATAATCAATCCATTCTTTATTAATCCAGGTTCTTACATCCGCAAACGTCGTATCATACGCTGTAACGCCTGCCTTCGTGTCTGAACCCGTTAAATCCTGAGATTTGTTACGCCATACCCCAAAAGGACTAATTCCAAATTGAACTTTAGACTTGCTGCCATGAATACTTTTACCCAAATCGCGGACAAAACTGTTCACATTATCTCTCCGCCAGTCGCCCTTGTTAGAGATTTTGTTGGCATTATATGCTTTGAAGGTCGCATCATCATCAAAAGTCCCGCTGTAAGGATAAAAATAATCGTCCAAATGGACGCCGTCAATATCATATCCGTTCACGACCTCCATAATCGCCGCAATGACATGCTGACGTGCAGCCGGAATTCCTGGATTGATGTATAATTGGCTACCATTCTTAACAATCCAGTCCGGGTGTTGATTAGCCACATGGTTTGCAGCCAAACCGCTGGTTGTTCCTGTAGAATTCGCACGGAATGGATTAAACCAAGCATGAAATTCCATCCCTCGCTTATGCGATTCGCTAATCATAAATTTCAAGGGATCATAGCCTGGATTTTTACCTTGGGTGTTGGTCAAATACTTGCTCCATGGTACGAGACTCGACGGATAGAGCGCATCACCGCTGGCACGAACCTGAACAAATACCGCATTGATACCCATCCCCTGCAAATCATCGAGCATTTTAGTAAACTCCTGCTTTTGCTTCTCGGAGCTGCTTCGGGCAGCGGAAGAAGGCCAATCTCCATTAATGGTAGAAATCCATGCTCCACGCATGGAAGTTGAAGCCTTTACCTGAACAACATTTGCCTGCGAAGAACTTGAACCCTCCTCACTAGTAGACGTTGACGGTGAAGTGACAACCGCCTGCTCATCATCGACAGCTCCCTGATCTGTACTTACACTGTCCTGATTGCTAGATGCAGACGTATCTGATATGGAGCCGCTGCTTCCCGCAGAAGTGTCCCCGCCAGTAGAGACACCTTCCTTACCACTGCTTAACGTAATGACTCGCTCTGAAGCTTGCCAATCTACTTTTAATCCCAACTCTTCCCCAACAAAACGCAGTGGCACCATGACTCTCCCGCTTGTCATACGGGCAGATGCATCCAGTCGAACTGACTTGCCATTCACTGTAGCGCTTTGTGCACCGTTCTCCATAGATATATTTTTGTTCTGTGCTGTAATCGTTACCGTACCGGACGATTCCGACCAGTTGACCTGAGCGCCCAATCCCTCACTAATCACTCGCAAAGGAACCATCGTAACATTGGCTCCCTGTACAATATACGGTGACGCGTCACTTTGCAGGGACTGTCCGTCCAATATAATTTCAATATCACCAGTTGGAGCTGCTTGAACTCCAGGAACGATGGCAGTCTGCACTGCTAAGAGTAGACCTGCAGCCAACGCCACTATTTTCTTTCGATTCATATTATTACAATCCTCCGCTAACCCTGTTAATTTTAACCCCTATCTTGTCCTGCTATATAATGGATAGACGCTAATAACCGGATATTTGTTGCGGTCGGGACAAATAAAAAAGCATCGTCCGTAAGGACAGATGCTTTTAGGAATCTCCACTCAATTCCTTGTGTATGTCATGAAGCTGGCGCAAGCGATCTTCATCCCGGCGAAAATATTCGACCAATGTTTCGATACGGGTGATGGAATCCCAGCTCAGATGATGCTCAATACCTTCCACATCTTTATATATCAGGTCCTTGTCAACCCCAATCATATCCAGAAATTGCTCTAATAACTGATGGCGATCAACCAACCGTTTGCCGACCTTTTTCCCTTTCGGTGTCAAAATAAGTCCCCGATACTTCTCATATACAAGATAATCGTCCTTATCCAACTTCTGAATCATTTTGGTGACAGACGAAGGATGCACCTCTAACCCCTCTGCGATATCCGAGACACGAGCATAGCCCTTCTCATCAATCAGTTGGTAAATGCGTTCCAAATAATCTTCCATGCTTGGCGTTGGCACTTGTTTCCCTCTTTTCTGTTATTGAACGGGCGCTTACCGCCTTCATTTCCTGCGTTAAACCTACTATGTAATGATACATGTTATCATTGCCCATTGGCAAGTCTCATCCCTTCACTCACAGCTATTGCCACGATTTGTTCAATTTAAGCCGGGCACACTAATATCGTCGTCCTGTATCGTTTATTTCTGCGGCAAAATGTTAAAGTTGGACACCAGAGCACTGTGGATTTATTTCGAAAGGAGCGTTAGCCATGTCTACGCTTGAGCGTACTCCTGTCCAAACCAGAGGAACCAAGCCATTTTTGCCTGACCTGGTGTTTTTTGAGCCAGACGCACTGAATTATCCCAAGGGCCAGCGTATTATGGATTGGGTTAAAGCCAAGGATATTCCGTATCGGATGACTACCTCTCACAACCGAATTACCAATTTACCAGGTGAAACTGAAGTTGAAAAGTACCGAATGGCAAAAAAAACTTTGGTAGTCGGTATCCGTAAAACGTTGACTTTTGACCAATCCAAGCCCTCTGCCGAATACGCTATCCCCATTTCGACTGGCTGCATGGGGCACTGTCACTACTGTTATTTACAAACAACCTTGGGAGCAAAACCGTATATTCGTGTATATGTCAACACTGACGATATCTTATCAGCAGCTAAAGCTTATATCGAGGAGCGTGCGCCTGAAATTACCCGTTTTGAAGCAGCTTGTACCTCCGATCCGGTTGGTTTGGAGCATATCACCGGAACGCTTGGAGACTTGATTCGTTTCATGGCAGATGAGGAATTTGGTCGTCTGCGTTTTGTTACTAAATATCATCATGTTGATCCATTGCTGGATATTAAACATAATGGTCATACTCGCATCCGCTTTAGCATTAATTCCGATTATGTTATTAAACAGTTTGAACCTGCAACTTCACGCTTCGAGGAACGTATTGAAGCCGCGGGCAAAATCGCACGAGCCGGTTATCCATTGGGGTTCATCATTGCACCCATCATCTGGTATGACGGCTGGGAAGAAGGCTACGGCGAGTTGCTGCGTAAATTGGGAGAAACCTTGCCTCAGCATGCTACAAAAGATTTGACGTTCGAATTAATTCAGCATCGCTTCACCAAAACATCCAAAGCTGTCATCGAGAAACGTTATCCGAAAACCAAGCTGGAGATGGACATAGAGAAACGCAAGAAAAAATGGGGCCGCTGGGGACAAAACAAATATGTTTATCCCGATGAACAGCAAAATGCACTACGAGAGTTTATCACAGAGCGCATTTTTGAACATTTCCCTTTAAGTCGTATTGAATATTTCACATAACTAGCATCCAATCTGGGGTAATCCGTTGTAAAAATAGCGTTACATCAGTCATATGATCCGTTACCAGTAAAATGCCAGTGATAACAAGTAGTATGCCACCTGTTTTGATTAGGATGGAGGTATAGCGAGAGGATAGTCGAACAGAGCCTGCCAGCAAAGCTAATACAAAAAATGGAATTGCAAAGCCAAGCGCATAGCCTGTAATCAGCTTGAACCAAATGTGATGCTCTACTGCCGCCAAAGCGATAATAGCTGTTAGCATGGGACCGATACAGGGCGACCAGCCTGCCGCAAACCCAATTCCGATCACAAAGGAACCGGCGTACCCGGCAGGTTTCCATGTCCAGCGAAGCTTATGCTCCCTCATTAGAATCAAAGGACGCACCACACCAAGAGATACCAGTCCCATTAGTAAAATAAGTAACCCTGCTACCACTCTTAGCGTATCCCCATAATTGGCAAACCATTCTCCAAGCAACCCGACACTTGCACCCAGTGAATAGAAAACGACCGAAAAGCCCAATACAAAAGCAAGTGTATGTCCCATCGTACGATAACGAACCTCGGCCTTGTGCCTTCCTTCAGCCAGTTCACGCGCAGACATCCCTGTCATATACGATAAATAAGATGGATACAGCGGTAAACAACACGGTGAAAAAAAAGAAACCAGTCCGGCTACGATCGCCAACCCGGCGTTGATATTTGTCATCATATACCCTCCCACCTGTCTTAAGTGAACACGAACAAACAAGCCCTGCCTACTAAAACATACGTGTAGCGGGAGCAAAATATGATGCAAGCCAAAAAGCGCATGCCCAGGAAGAATGATTCCCGGACATACGCTCGTTACGTTCTTTTATTTTTATATAGCGTACTACTTTACAACTGCACCATTCGGCATACCTTCCGGTACGGTGGCCAGCGTAAGCTGATCTCCATGTGATGCTGCCAAAATCATACCTTGCGACAGCTCTCCCCGAAGTTTTACTGGCTTCAGATTGGTCACACAGATCACCTTGCGTCCAATGATATCTTCAGGCGTATAAAACTTCGCAATCCCTGATACAACTTGCCGCTGCTCATAACCAAGATCAAGTTGGAGCTTCAACAGTTTATCGGCCTTCTTCACAGGCTCGCAGGCGACGACCTGAGCAACGCGCAGTTCTACCTTGGCAAAATCCTCAATGCCAATCTCTTCCTTTGCCTCCGGGGCTTCCTGGCTCGCCTCAGATGCATTTTGCTGTTGAACTTGTGCTGTAGCTTCTTCCGGTTTCTTCCCCCCGGTCATTGCTTCCACGATAAAAGCAACCTCTTGCTCTGATTCCAGACGCGGGAAGATCGGATTACCTTTGACCAGCTGCGTTCCTTCCGGAATAAGACCAAACTGCTTGCCGCTATCCCATGTAGTCAGCTCACCTTGGCTAATACCGAGCTGTTCCCAAATTTTATGAGGAGCACGGGTTAAGAATGGCTGGAGTAAGATGGAAGCGATGCGTAAGCTTTCTACCAAATGCAACATAACAGATGACAATTCGCGACGTTTTCCCTCATCCTTAGCCAAGTTCCATGGTTGCGTCTCGTCAATATACTTGTTGCTGCGGCTAATAAATTGGCTAATCGCCGTTAATGCCACGGAAAACTCCATGTTTTCCATGGCTTCTTCTACTTTGCTATAAGTCGATGTTGCCATGTCTTCCAAAGCTCCGTCGAATGCTGTTACATTCGCTTCATAAGCCGGAACCTTGCCATCAAGATATTTATCTACCATCGCCACAGTACGATTCAATAAGTTGCCCAGATCATTTGCCAAATCCGAATTAACTCGATCTACAAAACTTTCTGGTGTAAATGTTCCGTCTGCCCCAAAAGGCACCTCGCGCAGTAAGTAGTAACGAAGTTGGTCCAGACCATAACGGTCAATCAACGTCACCGGGTCTACAACATTGCCTTTAGATTTCGACATTTTACCGTCTTTCATGAGCAGCCAACCATGTGCAAATACTTTTTTAGGCAACGGAAGATCCAGCGCCATCAGCATGATCGGCCAATATATCGTGTGGAACCTTACAATCTCTTTACCTACGATATGCACATTTGCAGGCCAGAATTTATCATACAACTCGGTATTGGAAGAGCCATAACCCAAGGCTGTGATGTAGTTGGAAAGTGCGTCAATCCACACATACACGACATGCTTCGGATCCCCCTTCACCTTAATGCCCCAATCGAAGGTAGTACGTGATACAGCCAAATCCTCCAGACCCGGCTTGATGAAGTTATTGATCATCTCTTTTTTACGTGATTCCGGCTGGATAAACTGTGGGTTCTCTTCATAAAATTGCAGCAACCGATCAGCATACTTGCTCATACGGAAAAAGTAACACTCTTCCTTGACCAGTTCTACAGGGTGTCCACTATCCGGGCTTTTTCCTCCAGCCACATTGCCTTCGGCGTCCTTCACCACGTCAACCAGTTGAGTTTCTGTGTAGTACGTTTCATCAGGGATGCTGTACCAGCCTTCGTATTCTCCCTTGTAAATATCGCCTTGCTTCAGCAAACGATCAAAAATTTCCTGTACGACAGCCTTATGACGTTCCTCCGTAGTACGGATAAAATCGTCATTGGAAATGTCAAGCTTCCGCCACAGTTCTTGAATACCTGCCACAATATCATCTACGAAACGTTGCGGCGTTTTGCCTGCTGCACTCGCTTTCTGCTCAATCTTCTGACCATGCTCATCCGTTCCTGTCAAATAGCGCACTTCATAACCACGTAGCCGCTTGTAACGGGCCATTGCATCTCCCGCAACCGTCGTGTAAGCATGACCTATATGTAGCTTGTCGCTCGGATAATAGATCGGTGTCGTAATGTAAAATGTGTTCTCATTGGACATGTATGTTGCCTCCTGTTTTGTTCACGGCAGCTCGATAAGATCTGCTGACATGATGGTACTCCAATTCATGAATTTGGCACAAATTGGGCACAAAAAAGACCCCCGCCCCTATGGGACGAGAGTCACCTCACGCGTTACCACCCAATTTTCCTGTATCCTCGCAGACTACAGGCTTCACCGGTCACATCTGACCGCCCATTAACGCTGGAACACGCCTCCCCCTTACGCTTGCCTCCCAAGCACTAATAACTGTGGCAAATACGCTCGAAAAAGGTTCCTCCAGGACCATATTCAGGCTTCGCTCCAGACCGGTTTGCAGCTAGCCCCGGCTCTCTGTACTGGGCGGTTTACCCTACTCATCCCTTCGCAGGAAAACAATATTAACCAAAATATAACCAAATCCGCATAGCGCTGTCAAGTCAGACCCTTCTTGGAGTGGGTAGCCAAACGATCTTCGCTAGACCTATCTGTTCCCTTTTTTGCAGGAGGAACCAAATCTACGCCGCCCGGATGAAAGGGATGGCACTTGGCTATACGCTTAGCAGCAAGCCATGAACCTTTGAGTGCACCATGCACCTCTACCGCCTCCAACGCGTACGCCGAACACGTTGGATAGAACCGGCAGGTAGCCGGCTTTAACGGTGAAATATAGGAACGATAAAACTTAATCGGAGCCTGTACCACTCTGCGTGTGGTGATTTTCATTTCAGTAGCCCCCGTGGCTGTGAGTGTGACTGCTCGTCTGTCTGAATCCCCCATCCGAATTACTGTCAGTATGCCCATTCTTCTGTTGACAATCTTTACAATAACCAAAAATTTCAAACTTGTGCTCGACGATTTGGAATTGATCCGTTGTATCTGTCATTTGCATTGGGCAAAAAGAAATCGGTAATGTTTTCTGACAGCTCAAGCAAATCATATGGTGATGGTGATGATGCTCATTACAGCTCACCTTAAACTTCATTCCATCCTCAAAAGATACCTGTTCCAACACACCCAATTCCTGCATTACACGCAGATTACGATAAACCGTATCAAAGCTAAGTCCACTGTACTTCTTACCCATATATTCATAAACGTCTTTGGGGGACAGATACCCTTCATTCTCGGAAAATAACGTGGCCAACGTCTTGCGCTGGTCTGTAATACGCAGCCCCTGAGCGGACATTGTTGCAATAATCTCATCCTTTGTCAGCATGCGTTTCACCCTCCCCTGTCTGTAGTTTCAGGTTTTCTGATGCAGGCTTAGGCTTGCATCTATTTATTATACCACGATTAAAGTCAATATTATAAGAGATATTCGTATCTATACATAAGAAAAAGACGCTCTCCGGCGCTACGATTAAATTCGCAGCAGGAGAACGCCTATATTCTGCAAGTGACATCGACTTTTAAACGGTGAATGACGAGACCCAAGATCTAAGCCGGTATACAGCACCGGTTATTTCATATTAATTTTTAATAGCTGGCAAAGGCATAACTACTACGGAAACCGGCAAGTTACTTCCTGCAGCAGCAGTGAAATACATCTCTACACTTTCCTCGATATGCCCTGTGCGATACAGCACACTCATCTCATTTGGAGCCCATACTGCGCCGTTCGTCGGGATACCTACAACCTGATTGTTTACCATCGCATAGCCGGAATATTCGCCTCCACGCGGGTTGAACGTAATCAGTGAATACGGCGCTACACGATCCAATTTAACTTTATATACAACACCAAAATTACCGGCATTGGAAGCAGAAGAGCCGTCCAGACCGTCCGTACCAATCAGGTTCGGATCTACCTTATTATCACCAAGAACGATACGTTGAGCTGTTTTACCAACCTCTTCGGTATAATTGAGCGTGATATCCGAATTAGCATACGTTCCACGGTTATGAATACCGTCCTTAGGCAGTTTTGCCAGAGTAGGCAACACAGTTAACGGATCTACATTTGCATCTAACACAATTACCGTGTATTGAATAGGTTGATCCGTATACAAATCGGATAACAAAGATATGACCTGTTTTTGCTTGATTTTTTGTGCATTCAAATCCTCTAAAATAATGCGGCTTTCGCCAGGATTTAGAACTGTGCTAGAACGCTTGCTTCCATCCTGCATGGATTGAAAATATCGTTGAATTGAGACTTTACCCGCAGCTGTGGCAAATTCAGATGGTCCAGCAAAACCAGAATTTTCGACATTCATGTTGGCAGGAGTAATATTGTTGTTGGTCGCAATCACGTACATTTTCACATCTCGACCCGTTTCATTCACATGATGGACGAGTATGCGCGTGCTGCCTGATCCGGTTTCCTGATACACAATTCCGTCCTGAAATACACGTTCCGGGCTGTTAGCACGGATCAAAAGACGCGGAGAAGATGTACTAGTCAAAGGAATGGTAGCCATGGTAGGCACCTGACTGCCGTCTACTGTATATTTATCACCATATGGTGTGAAGATTTTATTGAAATCATCTTCGTTGTACAGCAATTCATTCGTAATTTTAATTGTTTCACTTTTGGTACCTGTTACGCCGTGCTTATCAGTCACGGTGAGTGTGATTGTTACATCACCTGGTTGGAAGAAGGCAAGTTTCTTATTCTCCCAATCACGCTTAGTGATAGCATTCTCATCATCTGTACTCAGGTCGGTAATGGTGATTTTCTCACCCATTTTGTACTCCTTTTTATCAGTTGTAAACAGAGCCACTGGCGGCTGATTTGGTGGTCTTACTGTAATTGTAACTGAGTAAGGATCACTCCAGTTCCCAGCAGAGTCAAGAACAGAATAGGTAACTACATATGTACCCGGCTCCTGAAATACGTCCTGCTTACCTTCCCAACGTTGGTTCACAATCGGAAGACCTGTAGGAGAAGATTCCTTCGTCAAATACGTAACTTGGGTTTCGCCCGCATAGATATCTTTTTGTTGAACCGTGAAGGAAGCTTTAGGTTTCTGATTCAAATCCATGATAACTTGTTTAGTCGTATTATTCACAGTATAAGGAATATTTAAGGCCTGTGTAATCGAGGTCAATGGCACCATAAATACGTTCTTTTGCTGAAAAGCCGGTCCCTTCATTTGTCTGGCTTCACCGTTAACCGTATAAACCTTGCTGTCTGTTTTGAAGCGCATGACATTTGTTCCTTGTGTGATTACGGTTTCTTTGGTGGCAGTGTCATAACTAAACTGCAATCCGACACGGCTGACAAGTGAACGGATAGCTACATAGGAAACTCCGTCCTTCACGGTCATCGGCTGAGTTGCTGTGTACACCTGTCCGTTTTGTTCCATTTTCGCGCTGTTTAAGTACAAAATCAATTGATTAGCACCCATGGATGTTGGAGCTCCACCAGGATTGGTGATCGTTCCGTCTCCACCGTATACATCATTGGATACGTTCGATCCGTTGGTTGTATCCGTAGGCAGGCCAGTCAATGGATCATTGGATACGCCTGTGTTATTAGGTGTCACCGTGTCAGTTTGTGTGCTAGTTCCATCTTGATCTCCGATGCTATTCTGAACGCCTGAATCAGCAACATTGGCCTGAGCCTGCTGTGCGCTAACCGAATCGGTGGATTGAACGGTTGTTGATGCTGCTTCTGCTCCTACAGGGGCTACTGCGGCCACCTGAGCTACCGCCAAAGCGGTGAGCATGGTCCATTTCTTGAAATTCATTGTCTGTCTCCTTCTATCACCAAATTATTATCATTCCCGTAAAAAGTCATACTATTAGACGCGTCAGTTGTTAAAAAGTTTCTGGAAATTTTGCTGATCATGAAAAAAAGGGAACTTTCTCCTGTGACTGCAAAAAATTCAACAACAAAAAACCGCCGCCCATCTGACTTGATGTGGCGGCGGCTTCATTACTAGGAAATAGCTTTTGAGCCATTTACATTATGATGGACGACAGACAGCATTCTTTCCTGCAGTCTCCAGACGACCCTCTTCAATGAGTCGGTATGCACGTTGAACTTCTTCATCTGTAGGAGATGGAACTCCCTCCAACGGATACTCCTTACCAAGCATTTCCCATTTGTAAACACCCATTTGATGGTAAGGTAAAATTTCGAATTTCTCGACTCCGTTCAACGTTCCGATAAACCGTCCCAAATTCAATAAATCTTGCTCGTCATCATGAATACCCGGTACAAATACGTGTCTAATCCACATTTTGCGCCCTTGCTCAGACAACCAGCGAGCCGTACTTAGCATACGGTCGTTAGACTTGCCTGTAAGCTTAATATGCTTGTCATTGTCAATATGCTTAATATCCAGTAGCACCAAGTCTGTTACGTCCAGCAGTTCATGGATACGGCCCGCGTCATTAAATCCGTTACTGTCCAGTGTCGTGTGCAAATTCCACCGACGTTTCACTTCTTTAAACAGCTCTGCGACAAAATGAGCTTGCAACGTCGGTTCTCCACCGGATACGGTCAATCCGCCTCCTGAAGAACGGTAATAGGCTAAATACGGCTCAATCTCAGCCAATACCTCCTCCAACGTCATCGGATTACCTTCATTCAAGGCCCAAGTGTCCGGGTTGTGGCAATATTGACATTTCAACAAGCATCCTTGCATAAAGAGCACGAAGCGGATGCCGGGACCATCGACGGTCCCGAAGGTTTCCAATGAGTGTATGTGACCTTTCAACATGTTGCATCATCCTTCCCGCATCCGCTATGCGTGCGTCATTGTAATACTTATTTACATTGTACCGTGGAAAGTACGGTTAATAACATCCAATTGTTGTTCACGAGTCAGCTTGATAAAGTTAACGGCATAGCCGGAAACACGAATCGTAAGCTGTGGATAGTTTTCTGGGTGCTCCATTGCATCCAACAGTTGTTCGCGAGCAAACACATTGACATTCAGATGATGTGCGTGGCTTCCAAAGTAGCCATCCATCATCGAAACAAGGTTTGTTTTGCGTGTTTCTTCTTCTTTACCCAGTGCTTTAGGCACGATGGAGAAGGTGTTCGAGATACCATCCAGACTGTGTTCATAAGGCAATTTGGCTACGGAACTCAGAGATGCCAAAGCACCTTTTTTATCACGGCCGTGCATTGGGTTTGCCCCTGGTGCAAACGGTTCGCCTGCTTTACGTCCATCTGGTGTTGTACCTGTTTTCTTACCGTACACCACGTTGGAAGTAATAGTCAGTACAGATTGAGTAGGAACCGCATTACGATAAGCTTTATGCTTGCGAATCATGCTCATGAAGCTTTCTACCAGTTCCACAGCGATGTTATCTACACGGTCATCGTTGTTACCATAGCAAGGATATTCGCCTTCAATTTCAAAGTCAACAGCAATCCCTTTTTCGTTACGGATTGGTTTAACTTTTGCAAATTTAATGGCACTCAAGGAGTCGGTAGCAACTGACAGACCCGCAATACCACAAGCCATGGTACGGAGAATATCACGATCATGCAACGCCATTTCAATGCGTTCGTAGCTATATTTATCATGCATGTAGTGAATAACATTCAAAGTGTTCATGTACAGTTTTGCCAACCATTCCATCATAGGTTTGAAGCGGCTCAACACTTCTTCATAATCCAGAACTTCACCTGTAATGGCTGGGAATTCAGGCCCTACTTGAACGCCAGATTTTTCATCTTTACCACCGTTAATTGCATACAGCAGAGCTTTAGCCAAGTTGGCACGAGCACCAAAGAATTGCATTTGCTTACCGATTTTCATTGCCGATACACAACAAGCAATACCATAATCGTCTCCATAAATTGGACGCATCAGATCGTCATTTTCGTACTGAATGGAGCTAGTCTCAATAGAAACTTTCGCACAATACTTTTTGAAGCCTTCAGGCAATTTTTCCGACCACAGTACAGTCAGGTTCGGCTCCGGTGCAGGTCCCAGATTGTAGAGGGTGTGCAGGAAACGGAAGCTGTTTTTAGTTACCCGAGTTTCTCCAGTTACGGACATACCACCAATGGACTCAGTAACCCAAGTTGGATCTCCACTGAACAGTTCATTATAGTCAGGTGTGCGCAAGAACTTAACAATACGCAATTTCATAACAAAATGATCGACCAGTTCTTGAGCTTGTTCTTCTGTCATTGTACCCTCTTCCATATCACGTTGAGAGTAAATATCAAGGAAGGAAGATACACGTCCTAAGGACATTGCTGCACCATTTTGTTCTTTGATTGCTGCAAGATATCCAAAATATACCCATTGGAAAGCTTCTTTCGCATTGTTAGCAGGTTTGGAAATATCAAAACCGTGCTCAGCAGCCATTTGTTTCAGTTCATTCAAAGCACGAATTTGTTCGGAAATTTCCTCACGAAGACGAATTACGTCTTCTTCCATGGAATCAACTTCAAGGCTTTTCAGTTGCAGCTTTTTATCTTGGATCAAGAAGGCTACACCATACAAAGCTACACGACGATAGTCACCGATAATACGACCACGACCGTATGCATCTGGCAGACCAGTAATGATACCAGCTTTACGGGCTGCTCTCATTTCATCTGTATAAGCGTCAAATACACCTTGGTTGTGAGTTTTACGAATATGAGTGAAGATATCAATGATACTTTCTGGTACTTCAAAACCATAGGCTTTACAAGCGTCGATCATCATCCGAATTCCACCAAACGGCTGCAAAGAGCGTTTGAATGGAGCATCTGTTTGTACACCGACAATTTGCTCTTTATCCCGGTCTAGATAACCCGGTTTATGTGAAATAATAGTGGATGGCGTATTCACGTCTACATCAAGCACGCCGCCGTTTGCCAGCTCTTTTTTAGTAAGATCGGATACAATATCCCACAATGCAGTTGTGTTGGCGGTAGGACCAACCAAAAATTCTTCATTGCCAACATAAGGTAAGATATTAGTTTCAATAAAATCGTTGACGTTGACTTCTTTAGTCCATTTGCCTTTTTTAAAACCTCTCCAGCCAGATTGTTGCTCTTGTAATTCTCTCTCAATCACCGACATGTAAATCCCTCCAAATTGTTTGGTCTTCCGGACTTGTGATTTTTTTCACGATAAAGCTATTTCTTGAGCCCGGCCTTTTCACCGATGCCTTACGCTCAGTGTCGGGACCTTTCTTACACCCTTATTGTAGAATAATGATAGAGTGTAGTATGTGACAAAAATCACAATATGAGTGATTTTTGTCACTTTATTTTCCCTAGCTTCACGCCTATATCCTTAGCCTTGCCGTTCACCTCCCTTCCCAAACCAACAGGCCCTCTATATAGAGAGCCTGCATCGGTATTGAACGAGAAAATGCTTTTTCACAAGCCTCTTCGTACCTATTATATTATTGGTCAAAACGTCCGTAGAAGGCATTGCGATAGACATCAGCCAACTCAGTAACCAGTGGCAACTTCGGATTCGCAGTTGTACATTGATCTTCAAATGCGCGGTCAGCCAGATAGTCTACACGTGATTCGAAATCCTTTGCATCGAAACCGATTTGTTGGAACGATTCCTCGATACCAAGTGTTTTGTTCATTTTACGGATCGCTTCGATCAAGCTGTTAACCCCTTCTTCGGTGGTGCGTGCAGGCAGTCCCAGTATGCGCGCGATTTCTGCATAACGCTCATCCGCAACAAAGTGCGAATATTTAGGGAACGAAGCAAATTTTGTCGGTTTTTTCGCATTATAGCGAATGACGTGCGGCAATAAAATGGCATTCGTGCGGCCATGCGCTGTATGGTATTGTCCACCCCATTTATGTGCAAGACTGTGGTTAATGCCCAAGAATGCATTAGCAAATGCCATACCAGCAAGTGTAGAAGCATTATGCATTTTTTCACGAGCCAGCTTATCACCAGTCAGAGCCGATTGTTCTAGGTATTGGAATACCAATTGAATGGCTTTAATTGCCAGACCATCTGTGTAGTCATTAGCCATTACGGACACGTAAGCCTCGATAGCATGTGTCAGAACATCCATACCTGTGTCCGCTACAGCTGTTTTAGGTAGCGAATATACAAACACTGGGTCAATAATTGCCACATCAGGAGTCAACTCATAGTCAGCCAGTGGGTACTTCGTGTCGCCCAGGTTTTTGTCCGTAATTACTGCGAACGATGTAACTTCGGAACCTGTACCCGAGGTTGTAGGGATAGCTACAAATTGTGCTTTTTGGCCCAGACGTGGGTACTTGTAAATCCGTTTACGGATATCCATGAATTTTTGTTTTAAATTATTGAAATCAGTATCTGGATATTCATAGAACATCCACATGCCTTTAGCAGCATCCATTGGGGAACCGCCGCCCAGTGCGACGATGCAATCCGGTTGGAAACGTCTCATCATTTCAGTACCACGTTCTACCGTAACTGTCGATGGATCTGGCTCTACTTCAGAGAACACTTCGATAGCTACTGGTGTTTGGCGTTGATGCAGATAATGAATAACACGATCTACATATCCCAGTTGTACCATCATAGGGTCTGTGATAATGGCTACACGTGTGATATCAGGCATTTTAGCAAGATACTGTGTCGAGTTTTTCTCAAAATAGATTTTGGAAGGTACTTTGAACCATTGCATATTCACCGTCCGTTTCGCCACCCTTTTCACATTAATCAAATTGACTGCCGATACGTTCGACGAAGTCGAGTTACGACCATACGAACCGCAACCGAGTGTCAACGAAGGAAGGTTGGTGTTGTAAATGTCGCCAATCGCACCATGTGTGGAAGGTGCATTTACAATGATACGTCCTGTTTGCAGACGGTTTGCGAAGCGAGCGATAACGTCCTCATCGTTCGAATGAATAGCGGACGAGTGGCCCATGCCCCCGAATTCCACGACTTCAGCAGCACGTTGAATACCTTGTTCCGCATTTTTTACTTTATAGCAAGCCAATACAGGACTCAATTTTTCCGCAGACAATGGGAATTTTGTTCCTACCCCTTCAATCTCAGCGACCAAAATTTTAGTTCCTGCTGGTACTGTAATACCACTCATTTCAGCAATTTTCACAGCAGACTGCCCGACGATAGCTGGGTTCACTGCACATTTCTCGACATTCATAGCTCCTTGAGTGAGCTTAGCTGCTTCTTCTTTATTTACAAAATAGCAGCCGTTAGCAATCATCAATTTTTTCACTTGTTCGAAGATTGGCTCTTCGATAATAACCGCTTGCTCGGAAGCACAAATCATACCGTTGTCGAAAGATTTAGAGAGGATGAGATCGTTCACAGCCTGCTTGATGTCTGCTGTTTTTTCAATAAAGCAAGGCACGTTACCTGGGCCTACACCCAGAGCAGGTTTACCGCAGCTATATGCCGCCTTAACCATGCCTGATCCACCAGTTGCCAGAATCAGCGCCACATCAGGGTGGTTCATCAGTACATTGGTCTTATCCATCGAAGGTGCTTCAATCCATTGAATACAATCAGCTGGAGCACCATGTTTAACAGCTGCTTCGAGCAAGACGCGGGCTGCTTCCGCACTACACGATTGAGCAGATGGATGGAAACCGAAAATGATTGGGTTACGTGTTTTAATGGCAATCAGCGCTTTGAACATCGTAGTCGAAGTCGGGTTTGTCACTGGAGTGATCCCCATGATAATGCCGACTGGCTCTGCTATCTTTTGAAAACTGTCAAAATCATTGTCCTCAATGACACCGACGGTTTTTTCATTTTTGATACTATGATAGATATATTCTGTTGCAAACATGTTTTTGGTGATTTTGTCCTCGTACACACCGCGTCCTGTTTCTTCAACAGCCATCTTCGCTAGGTACATGTGTTTATCCATCCCTGCGAGTGCCATAGCTTGTACGATTTCGTCAATCTGTTCCTGATTCATACTCATGAAAGCTTGCTGTGCCCGGTTCCCCCGGTCAATCAGCGTTTGAATATACTGCTCTGCGCTTTGCTCTTTTTGGATAACCTCGTTTTTAACAGCCATTTCCCTCATCCTCCTGTTATCTCGTGTACTATCTCTTGTTCACGCACTGATCGTAACACAGCTTTCTAAGATATATTGTGATTTTTTTCACAATCTATTTAAAATTTTATTTTATGAAGTGAATTAAATCACAAAGTTTGGAATTCTGCCACTTTTACCCCCTCTTCTTGCCCCAAAAACGCATTGCGCAGGTATATAATGAATTTGAATTGATCAAGTTGCAGATAAAAAACATAGGATACAAAGGGGAAATGGACGATGAGAAACCCTACAAATGTAATGGAAGCCCGCGGCAACACCTGTTGCTTCTCGGAGGCCAGCTTCAACCGGTTGCAAGTGATGATGAAAGATCGAGTTATGCCTGAAAGCTCGCATCTGTTCTGGGAAGGAGATACAGCGGATAAGCTGTTTTATATTAAGCGTGGACGCGTGAAAGTAACCAAAACAACGGATGAAGGTAAGGAACTTATTCTATATATGTATCAAAGCGGCGATCTTGTTGGTCAAGCTGATCCATTTTTCGGTACTAAGCATTCCTTTTCTGCTGAGGTTCTGGAAGACAGTGATATTGGCGTAATCGATCATACAGATCTGGAACTGCTTATTTGCCAGCATTGTGATTTTGCGATTGACTTTATGAAATGGATGGGTTCGCATCACCGTATTACTCAGACTAAGTTCCGCGATTTGATGATGTACGGCAAGCCAGGTGCTTTATGTTCAACACTCATCCGTCTATGCAATACCTATGGTGAGCCTCACGGCGAACATATCCTGATTCATAAGAAAATTACTCATACTGACTTATCTAATATGATCGGTGCGACTCGGGAAAGCGTAAACCGGATGCTTAGTGATCTACGTAAGAAAAATGCAGTAGAATACGATAACGGCATGATTGTTGTCAAGGATTTGGAAATGCTGCAAGGCGTATGTCATTGTGAATTGTGCCCTCGTGAGATTTGCCGGATATAATAAATCGTTATTTATGTAAAAGGGAGTGTTATAAGCCATTATAGCTTATAACACTCCCTAATTTATTTCCACTTCCCTACTTAATACAGGAGCAGTAGCGAAGCATTTTAACAATAGTCCTTCTTCTGGCAACACACTTTTTAAAACTGTAAGCATAGATAACTTAAATTCCCCATCTCATAGCTTCTATGGATGACCTTGGCTTTGTTTGCAGGATTTCCACTCCCCATCGCAATAAACAACGGTACAAAGTGCTCTGCTCTTGGTACAGCCTGACGAGCATACGGTGCTTTGCTTTTATAGTGATCCAAAGCCTCTATATCTCTACTTTGCACTTTTTCAATAATCCAATTATCAAAATCTATAGCCCAAGGTTCTGTTTTCGTTTCTCCCCATTTGACGATACGCAGATTATGAACAGTCACGCCACTGCCAATGACCAGAATATCCTGTTCTCCCAGTCCACGTAGCACTTCACCAATGACATATTGTGCTTTGGGCGAGAGATATGGATTTACAGAGATCTGAACTACCGGAATGTCTGCCTCAGGATACATACGATGCAACAATGTCCAGGATCCATGATCCAGTCCCCTCACCCGATCAGTTTGTACGTCAATACCCTTTTGTTCATATAATTTTTTCAGCTTATTGGCCAGTTCGACAGAGCCATGTGCTGGATATTTCACCGCGTACAGTTCCGGTGGGAAACCACCAAAATCATAAATGGTATCGTACACGTCATCCATCGAACTGATCGTCAACGTTTGCGCTTCCCAATGAGCAGTAAAGATAACAACCGCTTTAGGACGAATACTTTTCCCCAGTTGCTCTAAAAATGAAGTATAGTCCGTCTGTTCAATAGCAAGCATCGGTGAGACGTGGGCCAAAAATAAAGATGGCATCATATAAAGATCCCCTTGTCATCAATAATTTATTTTATTCATTAAGTAACTTTATGTAAGTAATAGTACATAAGTAACAGAGTTATGTCAACACAGACTCCAACATACACTTAGATCAGTGATTCCATAAATAAAGATTGATATAGGTATAAAGTCATAGTAATATGTAACTAATAAATTTTAAAATTTCACTACACTTCGATACAAAGGACTGGTTTCTATGGAGATACATACTTCTAATTGCCCAAAATGTGGTTCCGTTTTTCGTCAGAACCTTAGAAACCTGTGTAGTACTTGTATTCAGGAAGAAAATATATTCTTAGACCGCTGTTCTAACTATCTATGGAAGCATCCTTCTACTCATACCCGCCAGCTCAGTGATGTAACCGGCACACCTATAGAATTACTCACAGACTGGGTAAGAGCAGGCAAGTTTCCCTCCACATACAGTCAGCTCGATTATCCTTGTGAGTCCTGCCGTTCCCCTATTTATGCAGGAAGACTTTGCCATTCCTGTCTGGGTACATTCCGTTCGGCCGCGCTGGATATTCAAACCCGTGTGCCCCGCCGTGCAACAGCAGCATTATTCTCAGTTGCAGGGCGCGTCAAAGGCTATTAAGCCGTGCTACCTATGCACATCATTTCTGTGATATGGATAAGTAGTCCTATACACAAAATAAAAAAACAGCCTTTTTCCTAGGAAAAGGCTGTTTTGCTATGAGAAACGCTTATTTAGTTTGGTGCTCATCTAATCCATTCCTCAGCCCAAAATTGAATCTGTTCCATAACCGGCTGAAGTGCACGGCCTTTGGTTGTTAGCTCGTATTCAATGCGGACAGGAGTTTCCGGATATACATGACGTGTAAGAATTCCTTCATTTTCCAAATCTTTCATCCGCTCTGATAACATTTTGTCACTCATTGTGGGAATCAGATTGGAAATATCCTTAAACCGCTTAGGACCGCTCATCATGGATTGAATAATTAATCCATTCCAACGCTTGCCCAAACATGAAAAGGCGGTTTCAAAACGCGGACACATTTTTGCACATTGCGGTTGACTCTCCAAATTTTTCACCTTCTTTTGCATTTCGGTTTGATAAAGCTTTCCTTTTGTTAGTATATATCATTTTAGCATACTTTATCCCGAAAGAAAACACTTTCTTCTTAAATTAAATACCTGCGCCGATAAAGTTGCCATGACCAAAACTGATTATACAACAAACCAACACAGCAGGTATATGTCTAAATCGTTAAATACAAAAAGGCGGAATCCCAAGAGGTTCCGCCTATCAATCTGTTCATTATACAGCTCATCCATATGTGATGATTGTCATTATACCAACACTCCACCGAGAGGCCTTACAGGTTCACTTCTACCATATATTGGTTTGTTAATACTTGTCGGAGAAGTCCAACGAATGCTGTTGGCGATAACTTTCAAAATATCAGGCTGGTAATAAGTCGGATAGGTCTCATGACCTGGGCGGAAATAGAATATCTTACCACTACCTCGGCGGAAGGTACATCCGGTTCTAAATACTTCGCCGCCTTCAAAGTTACTAACAAATACCAGTTCATCCGGCGTAGGAATATCAAAGAACTCGCCATACATCTCTTCCTGCTTCAACAAAATTTTGGCATCTATGCCTTCTGCAATGGGATGTGACGGATTCACCGACCAAATAATCTCCTGTTCACCTGCCACCCTCCATTTCAGGTCACAGCTAGTGCCCATTAGGGCTTTGAATGGCTTGGAAAAATGGCCTGAGTGCAGCACGATCAACCCCATTCCTTCCTGCACTCGCTTGACAACACGCGCCGTAACTTCATCGCTCACCTGATCGTGGGCTTTATGCCCCCACCACAGCAGCACATCTGTGGAATTCAGAATATCTTCTCCCAAACCATGCTCGGCATCATCTCGCAGAGTAGCTGTTCGAATGGCAAATCCCTCTCCTGCCAGGCCGTCAGCCAACGCTTTGTGTATCCCGTCAGGATATATCTGTTTGGCTTCATCATTCAACTTTTCGTTCAAATATTCATTCCAAATGGTGACGTTAATCATCAACATTTCCCCCTATTAGGTTAGACCCACCACATCTCGCTCAGCGGTTCTTCAATCAGTACCTGGCGAAGATTGTGGACGGCCTTAGTAAAGCCTTCCTCCACGGACATCAGACCATCTTCATGCTCAATACTCACTACATAATCGTATCCCACCAGACGCAGGGCACTGATAATATCTGCCCAGGTTTTTACATCATGCCCATAGCCCACAGTTCGGAACTGCCAAGCACGATCTAGCATTTTCGTATATTCCTGCATATCGGTAAGTCCATATTTATTTACATTGATCGGATCAATCGTCGTATCCTTGGCATGAAAATGGTGAATGGCTCCCTCTCGGCCCAAAATTTGAACCGCCTGCACTGGGTCAATTCCCTGCCACCACATATGGCTCGGATCCAGATTAGCACCAATGACCTCTCCCGCAGCTTCACGCAAACGAAGCAAGGTCGCTGGTGTATGAACGGAGAATCCCCCGTGTAGCTCCAGCCCAATTTTAACATGATGATCTGCTGCAAATTTCCCCGTCTCGGTCCAGTAAGGAATAATTTTATTCTCCCATTGCCACTTCAACACTTCTTGAAAATCATTAGGCCACGGAGCCACAGGCCAGTTTGGATATTTCGCATCCTCGTGATCACCCGGACAGCCAGAGAAAGTGTTCACAACTGGAACTTCCAGCTTTTCTGCCAATCGAACAGTTTTAAGAAACGTATCATGATCAGCCTGGGCCAAATGCTTTTGCGGATGGAGAGGATTGCCGTGACAGCTAAGCGCACTAATCGTTAGTCCGCGGGACTCTACTGCCTTTTTGAAATTTTTGAGCGCTGTATCATTTTCCAGCAACTCATCCGGCTTACAATGCTTATCCCCAGGGTTGCCGCCTGTACCGATTTCTACAGCATCCAATCCTTGAGAAGCCACATAATCCAGCGCCTCCTCCAGCGAACGTCCGCCAAACAACACCATAAATACTCCAAGTTTCAAAAGAAATCCCTCCCTGTATCATATGTGAAAAAAGCTGCTTTCATTATAATGATGGTCTATTCGGGATAATTACGGGCTTAGTCAAAATAGACAGCTTTCCCCGTACGAGCCGATTCATAGATAGCTTCCAAAATTTCAGTAACAACCAGTGCCTGTTCCGGCTTCACAAGAGGTTCTTTGTCGTCCAGAATAGATTCGATCCACAGACGGGCTTCGCGGTCTGCTTCATTTTCCGTTTCTCCAGAGTAAAAGGCAACACCGCCTGCATCCAGATCTATTTTCGTATCAAACAAGCGGCTGTTCTTTTCCCCGTTAATGCGCAATCCATCCTGCATATCGGCTCCACCTTCGGTACCGCATAACAGCGTCTTCGCTTCGCCAAAATCTACAACGTTCAATGCCCAGCTGGACTCTAGTACAATCGTAGCTCCATTTTGCATCGTAATAAAACCAAAAGCTGAGTCCTCTACCTTAAATTCCTCAGAATTCCAAGGTCCAAAGGCATTTGCTGCATCTTTACGATCCCCTAGCTTATGGAAGGTTGAACCTAGTACGCTTTTAGGCTTGTAATTATCCATCAGCCAGAGTGTCAGGTCGAGTGCATGCGTACCAATATCAATAAGGGGGCCACCGCCCTGCTTCTCTTCATCCAAGAATACTCCCCAAGTCGGAACCGCGCGACGGCGTAGAGCAATGGCTTTGCCCAGATAAATGTCTCCAAGCTCTCCTTGTTCGACCAATTGCTTCAGATACAAACTATCATCACGATAACGGTTTTGATACGCAATAGACAGCTTCTTACCTGTACGGTTGGCCGCATCGAGCATTTCCCGTGCCTGCTCTGCAGTTTTAGCCATCGGTTTTTCACACAGCACATGCTTACCTGCCTCAAGCGCCGCTACGGTAATTTCCGAGTGCGAGTCGTTGGGTGTACATACATGTACGACTTCAATGTCTTTATTTTCTAACAGCTTACGGTAATCGCTATAAACTTGCGAGCCTTCAACTCCAAACTTTTCTGCTGCCTCTTCAGCGCGCTCCTGAATAATGTCACAGAATGCAACGATTTCTGCACGCTTCTGCTTGGCAAGACTCGGCAAGTGTTTGCCGTTGGCAATCCCTCCACAACCAATAATCCCGATTTTGAGTGTTTTAGACATGAATATTTCCTCCCTGAGCTGCGTATTGTTGGAGCCATTTAATGCTGGTTTCAATGCTTTCGATTGGAGGGTTTGAGCAGAAATCCTGTTCTACGACGATCCAATCCACACCTGCCTGAATAGCGGCGTCTGTAATGGCCTGAAGCTGCACTTCGCCTTTGCCAAGCTCTACAGTTACTGCTTTTTGTTGCTCGTCACGTGCCATATCCTTTAAGTGAATGATAGGCAGGCGTCCATTATAACGTCCGATGTATTCCACTGGATCATAGCCCCCATAGTATACCCAACAAGTATCCATTTCGACCTGTAACAAATCATCGGAAACCGCATCATATAAAGCATCGAATACCGGGCGATCATTGATTTTTTCTGTCAATTCAAAATCATGATTATGATAAGCCAGTATCAAGCCCTGTTCTTTCACTTTTTCACCAATACGATCCAAATTAGCAAAAAGTTCATCCCACTGTCGCTGTTCTTCGGTTAAATAAGGAACGATTAGGTATTTATTTCCCAATTCTTTGTGGTATGCAATCTCTTCATCCAAATGATCCAGCAAACGAGAATATTGTATATGAGTTCCGACAACTTCCAGATTCAGCTCATCCAAAAGCGCTCTGACATCCTTGGCATTGCGTCCGAAAAAGGTATGAAATTCTACCCCTTTATAGCCAAGCTCCGCTACCTTGCGCAATGTACCTTCAAAATCCTGTTCAAGCTCTTCCCTTACTGTGTACAATTGCAATCCTACTTTAGCCATTCCCCTTCACCTCTTTAATTAGGATGAATTTTCCATTATATCTGTTCCATAATACAAATCCTCATCCGGTTTGAACGTGCTTTCCATCGTAATGTGATTGCCTTCCAATGATGAGCGCTGAAAAGCATGCATGGCTTCTAACACATGGTAGGCCAGTTCAGCATTGGCACGATGGTCTATGAATTTCAATGCGCCAAAGGCTTTTCACTGTACACATGCTTGCCTGCCTCTAGTATCGCCACATCTGACCGTGCATGGCTGCCAGGCACGGTCAGATTAAATACAAGCTCAATCTCAGGCTGGCGAAGCAATTCATCCGCTTTGTATACGTTTTCATTCTTGAATTCATCGGCCCTCTCCTTGGCCCTCTCATCCAGTAAATCAGCGACGGCCACCACTTCAATAAGTGGGCTATTTTGGAGATTTTCAAGATATACCGAGCTAATAGTACCGCATCCGATAATCCCGGCCTTCATTTGTTCCACGTCGTCACACTCCTTAGCCTCCAACATGTACTTTCTCATCTAACATGTAAGCTTTACAGTTCACATAGTATTCTATTTCTGTTTCGTTTAAAATGAATAATATGATTAAAACATGAACAATCTGGTCAATATTTGAAACAGCCATATGCCCAAAGGAGTCATCATCATGTCTATCGTCGAGCCTTGTCAGGTTCTTACCGCAGGCTATTCCTTCCATCGAAAGCCCTTTTATTCGAACCAGCCTGATGGGATCAAAAATTATTTATTCCGTTTGCAAACAGATGGACGCTGCCAGGCCCGCATTAACGGGGAAATGACACGGATTGAGGCGGGTGACCTACTGCTATTCAATCCTACCGAGCCTTATGAACTGGATATTCATAGTGAGTTGAACCCCATGGGAGAGCAGGTCGTGGAAAGTGGAGATTATCACATTTTTTTCGGTGGTTCCTGGGTAGATGAGTGGTGGAACCATCATAAACGACCCAACAGAATTAAGGTTCAGCTCACAGAAGCCCTGCTTGGCCTATTTCGTCAGCTTGTGATGGAGCAACGACGTATTTCTAATCCTTACCCGGAAATATCAAGTTATTACATACGCATTTTATGTTTGGAGTTTGACCGTATGCTATCCGATCATCCTATCGCTACTCATCATAACTATCTTGCGTATCAGATTAAAAATTATATTGAAGAAAACGCATCTTCTAACTTCAAACTGGATGACGTGTCTTCACACGTCGGTATCAGCGTATCCCGAGCAGTACATCTGTTTAAGGAAACATTCGATACGAGCATTATGCAGTACACGCTGGACATCAGGCTTAACATGGCGAGAGAACGAATCATTTTCAGTCCCATGTCACTGGAACAAGCCGCCGAATCGTCAGGATTTGCAAATTACACGTATTTTCACCGTGTATTTCGTTCCCGCTTCGGTATGTCGCCCAAAGAATTCAGGGTGATTCACCGTGAGCAATTGTAGGACAAAGAGAGCGTTCACCTGAACGCTCTCTTTGTTCATAACCAATAATAGTGAATACTGCTTACATACCACGACCGTTTTTTTACGGAGTAATTGTCAGCATCACTACCGACATTGGTGGCAGTGTAACATCCAAATGCTGACCTTGCAGCTGATAGGATGTGAAAGCTTCCTTTTTCACACGCTCTGGCTGATCAAACGTATTATGTGCCTGCATATCGTCGCTGGCAAGGACAACACCGCTGATCTTTTTAATCTCTTCCAGTCCTCTTAGCTCCAAATTCAAGTTTGCCGACTCGCCCGGATGGACGTTGCAAAAGCTAATATGAATATTGTCATCCTGCGCCTTGGAGGCGGACACGCTAACTTGTGGGATGGAATCTCCGTCATATTCATAATCGCCTACCTTTACATGAACAGCCAGTGCTTGCGCATCCTGATGCACCTTAAACATTTCAAATACATGGTATGTCGGCGTCAACAGCATAGCAGGGCCTTCAGTCAGAACCATGGCTTGCAATACATTGACCATTTGAGCTATATTCGTCATCTGTACTCGGTCATGGTGATTATGGAAAATGTGTAAGTGCAGCCCAGCTACCAGCGCATCGCGCATCGTATTTTGCTGATACAGGAAGCCCGGATTGGTTCCCGGTTCAGTCAGGAACCAGGTTCCCCATTCATCGACGATCAGTCCGATCCTTTTGTCAGGATCATATTGGTCCATAATGGCTGAATGACGAGTAATCAATTCATCCATATACAATGATTTTTTCATCGTCTCGAACCATTCCGCTTCATCAAAACCGACTGCTTGCCGTTTCCCTTCCCAGTTTCCCGGGATCGTATAGTTATGCAGGCTCAAACCGTCCATAAGATGCCCAGCTTCACGCATCAACACTTCGGCCCAACGATAATCATCCACATTTGCCCCACCTGCAATCCGATAAATGCGGTTCTCGCCATAGTTACGGACATATGTCTGATATCGGCGATACAGGTCGGCATAATATTCTGGGCGCATGTTACCGCCACAACCCCAGTTTTCGTTACCCACTCCAAAATATTTGAGCTTCCATGGTTTCTCACGACCGTTTTCCTGACGCCATGCAGCCATAGGGGACTCTCCATCGAAGGTCATGTACTCTACCCACTCCGACATTTCCTGAACTGTACCACTGCCGACATTTCCACAAATATAAGGCTCTGCATCTAACAGTTCGCACAATTGAAAAAACTCATGTGTGCCAAAATGATTATTTTCAACCACACCGCCCCAATGCGTATTTACCATTCTCTTACGGTTTTCTTTTGGCCCGATACCATCTTTCCAATGGTATTCATCGGCAAAACAGCCTCCCGGCCAGCGCAGCACAGGAATATTCAGCTTTTTCAGGGCTTCCACCACATCATTACGAATTCCGTTTGTGTTCGGAATCGGTGAGTCCTCTCCAACCCATATGCCTTCATAAATGCAACGTCCAAGATGCTCAGCAAATTGTCCATAAATGTTTTTATTAATAATGCCTTGTTTCCAATCGGTATTAACAACAATAGAACCCTTCACAACAAACCCTCCCCAAAAATATTAAGATTGTTGGAACACTCGCACAAATGTTTGCGCTTTCATTTTGGCCTAAATATCAATCATATCACCGATTTTCTTTCGATCATTTTTTTTACGCATCATTACTTTTGGTAAGAATTAATATAAATATTAATAATTAAACAAAAACATTTCACGTGTTTAATATATTTTATTGTCTACTTTTTGTCAATCGTTAAGAAAAGGTCCAATCAAACCAAAAAGCCTGCCATTAAGGCAGACCAAGGTATGACTATCCTAACCCGTAATCCAGGTTCAGCCGAGCCTGAGCATTGTATCTTTTAGGCTGTTCCTATCCAGCGTGAACCATGGTAACTGGGACAATTTTGAGCTGCCGCCAAAGCACGTACACGAACAATACTTCCGCTGATACCACATGTATGCCCGGACATTAACTCTTCACATTGTGAGCAGGCCAACAGTCTGGCTTCGTACACTTCATCATTTACACATTCCATTTTGGGTCTCATGTTGGTTAGAATTCTGGTAATTTGCTCTTCCGATATCGAGATATCTCTTTCACAGCCTTTACAGGTACTTGGCACAGGTATACCTTCCATCGTAAGCTTACCCTCCCCATCAACAATGTCTTAAGTAAATATAGTTAAGTCCATGATGCCATAAATGATAACAGTATATTCTCTATTCTGGCTAGCCCTATTTCCGTTCAGACGGAAGGCCCGCAGCCGCCTCAGATACGACCATCGCCAAGTCCTCATTTCCGAACATGGACAGTACCCCTAATACCGTATCCAGCGGAATATCACCCGCTTCTTCACGCGATACAGTCAACTTGCGTACTCGTAGCAGACGCTCGTTGCTATCCTGATGCGGATATGCTTCACTATATAGTTCCTCTGGCTCCAACCCATGATTGATACACCATTGCGCAAACACAAGGATCATCATATCTTCTTCTTGCTTATAGTTTTCAATGATGGCTTCTTCTAGCTGCTTACCACGGTTATCTTCTTCCATTCATTCATTTCTCCTTCAACCTAATTCTTGATGTCTGTCTGGACTGTTAAGATCACGTTCGGACGTTCCATATTAATTACTCAAACGGCTGATCAGCTCGTCAGCCAGCATATGGCTATCCAATACTTTTCCAGCCCGTACAGCACACTCCTCTGGACGATGAATATGCTCCAGAAAATGATTTACGACTCCGGTGAATCCCCGTCTTTCCAAAATCGTATCCCAGCTTCCAAAAGCTTGCGTTAGTGGTGAATGATTTTTTTGCATAAAAACAGCCTGTTCCATATTTGTTACTTCAACAGACCGTCCTGCCCCGTGAAGCTCCAGCTTCTCTATGTCAGCTCCTGCCTGTCTACTCATACTGTAGCTTCCGGTAGCATTCCCCAGACGTACGGTCCCGAACGCAGCTTCCATATATCCTTCACTCGTCGTATTCAGACTACTATGCAGCAGCTCATAATCATCGCCACCCAGCCACAAAAGCAAATCAAGCATGTGAATTAAATCATCATAAACCGTCTGTGCCGCCGGTCTTCGGTCATATCCAGTACGGTGTTTAATGGCCGCACATTGACTGAATCCACCTGCTTCTTCTAACCATGCTTTAGCAGCTACATAATGCGGGGCAAAACGTCGATTAAAGCCCACCGCCAGCAGCACGGCCTGCGCTTCCGCAAAAGCGGTCATTTCCAGATTCTGACGAACATCATAGGACAACGGTTTATCGACATACACGGCAATCCCTTTTTCAATACACGCCATAACCAGATCAAAATGAGCTTCGGTCGCAGCATGTATAAATACAGCTTCCGGTTCCCATGCTAGCAGCTCCTTCACATCTGTCGTTCCTCTTGGCAACCTATATTGCTCCATAATGGAACTCACCGGCTCCTGTGAACGGTTCATGACACCTACAATATCTACACCTTGGTGTGCTGCCAGTAACGGTAAGTATACTTTTCGAGCAATACCACCCAGTCCTGCAATAGCTACTCTTGTCTTCGTTTGCTTGTCCATATCGTTCCCACCTCTAATCACTCATTCATCTGTTGTCTAGTTTACATGGAAGTCTGCTGACAAGCAAAGAAAAGAGACTGCTCCCGGTCCAGTTGGAGGACCTAACGGAACAGCCTCTATGGCATGAACGTTCAGCTTCAGCTAATTTTACTTCAGTGTAAGTTAGCTTAGGCGTGCTGCGCTTGCTTTCTTGTTTTTTCACTTTTAATTTTTTTAACACGCATCCCAATGGCTACAACCAGAACCACAACCAGAACCTCAAAGCCGTATTTAACGACCCCGTTCATAAACCAGTGCGCAATCAGCGGTTCCGCCACCACCATTTTGGCAGCAGTATAAGCCAGTACAGCAGCACCAATCGTAATAACTACTGGGTAACGTTCAGTCAGCTTCAAGATAATCGTACTTCCCCACACCATGATTGGAACGGAGATTGCCAGACCCAGTATAACAAGCAGCATGTTTCCATGAGCTGCTCCCGCAACAGCAAGTACATTGTCGAGGCCCATCATCGTATCCGCGATAATAATCGTGCGGATCGCTGCCCACATTTGATTCGTAGCTGAAATTTCATGTTTTTTCTCTTCGACCAGCAACTTATAGGCAATATAGATAAGTGCGAGTCCCCCAATCAAACGCAATCCGTAAATTTGCAATAAATACGTGACCAGCACTGTAGCAATCACACGAATGATGACCGCTCCGACCGTCCCCCAAATAATGACCTTCTTTTGATTGGCCTTATCAACATTGCGAGCCGCCAAACCGATTACGATCGCATTGTCACCAGCTAGCACCAGATCAATGATAATGATGGATACTAATGCGGTTAAAAACTCAATTGACAAAAAATCCATACGTTTCTCCCACCTTTTTTTATTTATTTGTTATACTGTACATAGTTCAGCGCTTTATACTAAAAAAGCGCCATTTCACGGAATCCGGAAACGGCGCTTGACCCAAATTCGGCATCAAAAAAAGACCATTTACCCGGATTCCTAAAATCCTGGCAAAGGTCTCGCTTACAACATTACGTTGCCAATAAAGCCGGGGATTAAAAATCCCGTAATGACGACTTTACTCGTTGAGCTACTCCCCTTTGGGAACTATTCTGTTAGTGGCAGTATAGCACACATTATTGGGAATGTGAACCCTATTTTTTTCTGTATAAGCGATAAGCCGAACAGGGATATTGAAAGAGGTATGTAAATGAAAAAATGGCTACTCGTCACGGCTTATGTTTCGCTGCTTTGCATCGCGTTTATCTACAGATATGATTGGCTCGCCTGGGCGGACAAGCAGACCTCCTTTCCAGTTCTGCTACTACTCGCATTTTTATTCGCGCTAATTCCGTTTGTGCCTTACAAGCTGATTATCGCCTCCATTGCTTATGCCGCAGGCCCCTGGCAAGGTGCTCTGATCTGCTGGCTTGGCACTACATTGGCTGCGTTGGTCGTTTTCACTGCAGTACGTACCCTGTTCCGTGACAAAGGACGTGCCTATTTGAAGCGGGTTCCCGCATTGGAGCGCTTCAATCGAGTCATGGAGAGGGAACCTTTTGCTGCTGTTCTGCTGGCTCGCCTGATTCCAGTCATCCCCCAAGCAGCGGTAAATGTATACGCTGGAGTAGCAGGGTTTCCGTTCTGGAGCTTTATCCTAGGTACAGCTATTGGCAAGCTTCCCGCAATTGCGGTGTATGCTTCTGCTGGCGGCACCTTTGCAGAACACCCAATTACCGGTTTGCTCATTTTGGTGCTATATACTGCACTGGTGGGCGGCGCCTTTATACTCTACCGAAAAAGGCTTCAACGCGCCAGCAGAACATAATGCGATGAGTTTGCCACCGTCTCTGTAGGAAGTTTCATTGCGATTTTTAGGACATAGCCATTTACACTACGGTTGGTTTCTGACGTTTCGTTGGATTTTGCAAAAATCTCGTATATAATTTAATTGTAAGCTATTTAAATAAAAACTAATTAAACATTCTCAGATTGGAGTGACAAATATGAGCACCAACAATCCACACACGGTAGAAAAAGCAACTTTTGCAGGTGGCTGCTTCTGGTGCATGGTTTCCCCTTTTGAGGAATTACCCGGTATTTTGAAGGTTAGATCTGGATACACAGGGGGACATACCGAAAATCCTACCTATGAAGAGGTGTGTTCTGAAACAACGGGACATGTGGAAGCCGTACAGATTACATTTGACCCACAAGTATTCCCGTATGAAAAACTGTTGGAGCTCTTCTGGCAGCAGATTGATCCGACGGATGAAGGTGGACAGTTTCACGATAGAGGTTCATCCTACCAAACGGCTATTTTCTATCATAATGAAGAGCAGCGAATCAAGGCAGAAGCTTCTAAAAAAGCTTTGGCTCAAAGTGGCCGCTTCGACAAGCCGATTGCTACACCGATTCTGCCTGCGGCCACTTTTTATGAAGCAGAAGAATATCATCAGGACTATCATAAGAAGAACCCCGCTCATTACAAACGCTACCGCAAAGGTTCGGGACGTGAAGATTTTATCGAGCAAAATTGGTCCGGCAAGATTGATAAATCCGATCTTAAAGATCGGCTGACGCCTATTCAATACGAAGTAACACAAAAAAACGCGACCGAGCGCCCTTTTCAAAATGAGTTTTGGGATCATGAGGGTGAAGGCATTTACGTGGATATCGTATCAGGAGAGCCCTTGTTCAGTTCATTGGACAAATATGATGCAGGTTGCGGTTGGCCCAGCTTTACCCGTCCGCTGCGCAGCTACAATGTCAAAGAAAAAACCGATCTCAGCCATTTTATGATCCGTACCGAGGTGCGAAGTCGTGAAGCTGACTCTCATTTAGGGCATGTATTCGATGATGGTCCAGGTCCAGATGGTTTGCGTTATTGCATCAATTCTGCCGCGCTCCGCTTTGTGCCTCAAGAAGATTTGGAGCGTGAAGGATACGGGGCATATAAGTCATTATTTGAAAAGTAAATAGCCATAGAATCATTGGGGCTGACCCGCGATCTATCTTTAATAGATGATCACGGGCCAGCCTTTTTGGGATATGGCCGCACATCATTACGTAAGCTAGCAATTTAACTCATTACCCATCCAAGCCAAATGGCTAGCGGTACTAGCAATAGCTGAGCTAATAAAGTACCTGCCAAACGCGAGATGATCATCCAGCCGTACATGCTGTTCATCCGAGTTAAGGGTAGCTCCCCTCGTAGCGTTTTCTCCGACAGAACCGCCAATCTTGGATCAATTAACAAGGTCAGTAATACCGTTGCGACGCCATTGATTAGACCTGACGACATTGACATGGCTGTACCTTGAGCAGGCCACAGGAATGATGCATATAAAGCAGATACTACTCCAGTTGTATAAATCGCAGTAACAGCTATATTCAGAATAATTAGACGCTTGGGTATCGCTCCGCTAATCAGTGAAGTAAGCATTGACCAGGTGGGGCGTTTTATGTAGTAGCCTGCATGTTTCCAGCGACTTCGCAGCATTAAATGACGCACCAAAGCCGGAATAGATCCGGTATGCTCCAAATGCACAATCCATCTGGCTGACATGCGTACCACTGTTGGATACAGTAATATAGCAAGCATGGTTCCAACGGTTGCTGCCAGCAGTACCCCATGCATATATAGTTCCAGTCTAATATTCGTTCCGCCCACTTGTGCTGCAGCTTTAGCCTGATCGACCATCCCTCCGAGTAAAGGCCCCTGCGCCATGTTAGAGGTGCGTGAAACCAACAGCAGCATTCCCGCAACGGTTAACGCCAATCCAATCCGACGCGCTCGCAAACCACCAAGCCGGAGAGCATAGGACAAGCTATCTGTAGTATGAATGATGATAGTCAGCAAAAAAACAAAACCCCAGGCAAGCAAATGCTTCACTCCTTTTCCTCGTATTCTGCACACCATTATACGCTTTTTTTCAAGATACATTTTACAATATATTCATTTCTTTGATTTCCGTTTGTTTAAGCTGACAACGGGTAATACATAATACATCATCTGCTATAAGGAGTGTGCAACTATGCCTTGGAACAAACATGATTACCCTCCATCCATGAAAAACCTGGAACCTCGGGTGCGAGAAAAAGCCGTTGATATTGCTAACGCTCTACTCCGTGACGGCTATGAAGAAGGACGCTCGATTGCGATTGCCACTTCCCAAGCCGAGGAATGGAACGATAATCATCCAGCCGAGCAAGATGAGAAACCTAAAAAACATGAAAAACAGCATTCAAGCGAAAATGTACACGACCATCATTCCGCTTCTTCCGATCAGAATGGACGCATCCATTCTACTTTAAAACCTTCCTGATAGAAGCTGAATACAGCGAAAGGGTGTTACGAAAGAAGATTTCTCTCCTGACGTAACACCCTTTCCTTATTGACGAAGGCTGTGGACGACCGGCACTGTTTTGGCAACTACCTTTTTAGCGGGAATAGCCGCTGGCAGTACCTTTTTCACAGGTCGGTGCAGTTGGAACGTGGTCGTCCATGTAATTATTTTTCCGGCAAGCCACACAGCCAGTATTGTAAACATTGTTTCCTTCATAGGCAGATACAACAGTGATAATCCTAATACGATGATGTCACTGACAATAAACACGTTGCCGATTTTCCATCCGCGCCACTCACTGATCAGCAGAGATAAGATATCATCGCCCCCGGTTGCTCCACCGAAACGCAATACGATTCCGGCTCCCAAACCTGTAAGCACCCCACAAAGTAGAGCAGCTATCAGCAGATTTCCATGTAGATCTATAACCAGAGTCGAATACTTCTCAAATCCTGCATAAAACAGTGAAAAAGCGACGGCTCCGATTAACGCAAGCAGCATAAATCTTCTGCCCTTCAGTACCCATGCCAGCAATATGACGGGAATATCAAGCAGCAACATACTCCATGCTGGAGATATGCCAAACGCGTAATGTCCCAGCAGGGCCAAGCCTGCAAATCCGCCTTCTGACAAATGATTTTGAGCATTAATGTGATAGTACGTAAAAGCTAAAATGCATGTTCCGAGCAACATGACAGCAATCTGTCTCAATGCTCCATTGTTCACGATAGATTCGTAAGTTTTCCTCATACAGGCTCCCTCGGTTTCTCGTAAGTTTGATGTGGATGAACCCACTCTTACGGAAGCTACCGGATAAGATGTGCCTGGAGGACTTGGTCCTTCGCATGTACAATCCCCTCTTCCGCAGAGTTGGCTTTCGCAACTTGACGTTACTCCGCGGAAAAGCTAAGTATAAGACAGATCAAATCGTTTCCAAATCGTCCTTTGGGGAAGTATCCTTCGGGGACACATGGTATCCTGATCCTTTCTTTTGTGGAATAAAACTCCGACATTTCTGTGGTGCATATAATTCTATAATTTATTATACCACACCTTGTCACCTGCTAAACAGCTTGCTTTTTTGCTGCACCATATTTTATTTTATGTGTGAGCATGCTTTATTGTATGTGCGAATTAACGTATTATACCGAAGGTTTGGCGAATGTACATTTAATATAGCCCAAAGCGTATTTTATTTCTGTTTAGATTATTATCCACTTAATTTGGCGGTTCTACGCTGGTTGGCCATAAACACCCCTCCAAGTATAAGGACCAGCCCGGTCAGAACGTTCCAGCCGATATGTTCATTCAGGAGCAAAAAGCCCCATACGATGGCACTTACTGGTACAAAATACGTCACCGAAGAAGCAAATTCCGCACTCCCCCGCAAAATCATGTAGTTGAACAAAATATATGCTACTCCTGATCCTAAAACTCCCAGCCCTATAAGGGAACCCAATACACCTGGATCAGAAACAATCGACAAATTAGGTCTCTCCACAATTGTCATCATAATGCCACCCCCTACCGCCGCACCAAACAGTGTCGCAAAGGTAGCCTGATACATGGAAAGATTGGAGAGAAAACGTTTGGAGAGCTGTGTTCCAAATCCGTAGCAGAGAGTCGCAAGCAGCATACACCCAAAACCCACAGGATCAACAGAAATAATAGATGCAGGATTAATACCCAATAAAATAATAATTCCTACAAAAGCGAGCCCCATTCCTAACCACTGCATCCGATGAAAAATAGCCCCGAAAAAAACAAGCCCCACCAACATGGTCCATATTGGCGTGGTGGCATTCAATACAGAAGCCATACTGCTAGCTATTTTGGTCTCGCTAAAACCGATCAATGTCCATGGCAAAACCATGTTGACCAAAGCTACCAGAGTAACCGATTTCCACGGAATGCTTTTAATTTTAAACGGCCTGCGCATAAGTAGCATTAATAAGACGATAAAAATAAGTCCAAAGCTGGATCTAAGAAATACAATAGTCCACGGTCCTACTTGATGTAGCAACAACACCTTGATAAACATAAACGAACCGCCCCAAATGAGGCTCAACAATAATAAAGCTGCATATAACGAACGTGACAATATGTATACCTTCTTTCTCCACTTTCTTAAGTTAAATAGTAGAGGCTGAACGCAGTCAGAACGATCTCCTCTTTTATGTAAGTTTTTATCCATTAGCTTAACATAAACTCTGTTTGACTGTCATTGGCGATAAACTCAAGAATTCTTTACACAATGGCACATGGGTATCGCTCTCTACCACTTTTCCAATAATTGAGGATTGCTTTAGCCTTGGAAAAATACCTATGATGAGGTATAAACAGAACACACGTTCTATATAATGATTATATATTGTATTCTTACTCGGAGTAAAGGAGATTTTTATGCCAAGCCAAAAGACACTGAACCACAAGAATAAAGCTCCTTTGCCTTCTGAAGAAGACGCAGGGCTAGTCAAGATCTGTGTACTTCTAACTCTTGTGCTGGATGTGCTGGAACGAGACATTCGTATTATACATACCTCCCCTCTAAAAATGCCTGATTTGTATGTTCGTAGCCTGACTGGAGTACAACAGCGTGTAGCTGTTCAATTAGCAGAGACAAAGGCGCGAATGAAAACATTAGGGGTTAAAATATACAGCGAAATCCGAAATCATGAAGGCGTAGAGGTTTTGTATATATGCCGCGGCTATCAAAGACGATTTTTCATGCTTTCATCCTTTGCCCGCAGCGAGGTCCGGCGGAAACTGGGACACTATCTAGGAATTGATCCGACGCAAGAGTAAGCCCCCTTGTAATCTAGTCTCTAGTTCTTGCACGATTAAATTTCATTCCTTGCAAAATAACCAACCCATTTCCCATTTTCAACCTAAATTCTAGTATAAAACTATTGCATTACGCGAAGTGAAGGTGATTCAAGAATGGATAAGTCACCAGAACATGGATAAATTCAATCCATATGGCACACATTATGCCTATCTCATCCAAAAAGGAGGGCTCTCTTGGCTGGACATGACGCAGCTTCCGTTGAATTAAACAGAAATGTTTCCTTTATTGAGCAAGCCCTTTTTTATACGGATGATTTAAAAAAACAGGCAATTTCCGTTGACGGCAAAGACGGTATGCTGCTCTATATTGATTCGCTCGTAGATCAGGAGATGATTCAAACTCATATCCTGAGTGCCTTATATGAGAAAATCGATGCAGTCTCTCATCAAATGTTCACCACCTTAAGCAGTCAAAAAGACACCGACCTTCAAAATGCTGCTGATTCGCTTATTCAGGGATATTGCATTTTTATGATAAATGGAGCGGAAGAATTTTTTATCCTTTCTTCCGAAAAGACGTATGCTCGCAGTACGGACGAACCAGAAAACGAAGGGGTTATTCGCGGACCGCACAATGGATTCATTGAGCAGTTATCCATCAATCTGAATCTGATTCGCAAACAAATTGTCACACCGTCGCTGGTTGTACGCTACTTCTATGTGGGATCTAAAACCCGGACTAAAATCGCTATTGTCTATGTTCAAGACTTGGCTAATCCTGAGCTAGTGGAAGCAGTGAAAACGAGAATTAAAGCGATCTCCTCCGATATGGTGCTCCCCCCCGGTTTTATTCAAGAGTTTATTGAGGACAACCCTTTTTCCCTCTTCCCTCAACAGCTCAGCACGGAACGACCGGATCGTGTGACCGCCAATCTAATGGAGGGACGGATAGCGATTTTGGCTGAAGGTAGCCCTACTGCTCTAATAGCTCCCGTCTCTTTTTTTGCATTTTACCAAAGTCCAGATGATTATCACGGCCGTTGGATTATTAGTTCATTTCTAAGAACGATTCGAATGATGAGCTTTTTGATCGCTTTTACGCTGCCTGCCATTTACATTGCGACGATTGCTTTTCATCCAGCTATTTTGCCACTAGAGTTGGCGCATACCATTAAAAAATCACTGGAAAATGTTCCATTCCCAGCGATTGTGGAGGCTATGCTGCTTGAATTGATCTTTGAGGTGCTACGAGAAGCCGGGGTTCGTCTACCCAGTCGGGTTGGCCAAACTATTGGAATCGTTGGTGGTCTCGTCATCGGAGATGCTATCGTTCGGGCTGGTCTTGTGTCGTATACGATGATCATCGTCGTCTCGTTAACAGCCATTTCTTCTTTTTTAGTGCCTTCTCATGAAATGAGCTCAGCGGTTCGTATCCTTCGTTTTCCGATGATGATTGCTGCAGCCTTGTTTGGATACATTGGCATTGCTTTCGGTTTGCTTTTTCTTACTATCCACCTTTGCAAGCTGGAGACCTTTGGTACGCCCTACTTTGCTCCTCTTGCACCATTCCGGCTCGGTGATATGAAAGATGTTTTTATCCGCTTTCCAATTTGGACATTTCATCAGCGACCATATGATTCCCAAGCCCAAAAATTGAAGCAGCAGAACGACTCTAGGAGCTGGAAACGACGTGAATAAAGAAAGTACCATTGCATCGGGTCAACTTTTTTTTCTCATCATTAAGTTTGAGATTGGCGTAGACATTTTGTCACTTCCCTATCAGATGCACCTTTCAGCTAAAGGAGGGGGTTGGATATCTGTCATTATTGGCGGCCTTTTGATTCAACTCATTATTTTGATGTGCTGGCTTCTGCTAAGACGTTTTCCCTCCTCTTCGATTTATCAAATATTAACCCAAATTACTGGTTGCTGGATTGGAAAAGCATTGACTGTGGCTTACATTGCTTACTATCTGCTTATGGGTACCTCCGTTCTTGTGAACGCATACGACGTCATCAATCGCTGGATGCTGCAATATACTCCCCGTTGGGCTATACTTGCACTGTTTTTGTTCAGTAGCATATATCTGGTTCGCGAAAATTTAAGAACAATTGCTCGAGTGCTTGTTTTAATTTCATTTCTGATTTTTCCCATGATGCTGTTAATTAGCTATGGTATAAAGCAGTCCAACCCGCTTTATCTGCTACCTCTGACTGAGGCGGGATGGCCCCGTATTATTGTCGGTTCAAAAGAAACGCTCCTAGCGATGTTTGGTTTTGAGTTCATTCTTGTCGTCTTTCCCATGGTTGAGGGCAAAAGTATAGGCAAGCTCAAGTCAATTTTGGCAGCTAACGCGATCGTGGTACTATTGTATTGTTTTACTGTATTTACCTGTACAACCGCATTCAGCCCCCAACAGCTTGAATTAATGCCGGAGCCAGTCATTTATTTGCTCAGATCCATTCCACTGGGAACGATGGATCGGGTCGATTTTATTTTTCTACCGATTTGGCTCATTTCGATCTTTGGTGCTATAAGTGGTTATTATTATGCGGCGTCTTACGGAATAAGCTATCTATTCAAGCAAAAGAGTCACAAAAAGGCGGTTCCCTTTGTTGTGCTCGCCTCATGTTGTATTGCCTATTTGCCTCAACGAAGAGAAGATTTCGAGCTTATTGGTTCCATAGCCAATAATTCTGCTTATCTTTTCCTAATTGTATTCCCTTTTCTGCTGCTGATCCTATCCTATCTCTTCAAAAAAAAGGAGGGACCTGAAACATGAAAAAAAAGAGCAGAGCGCTTGGAATGCTAACTCTACTCATTTTTATAACAGGCTGCTGGGATCAGGACAATTTGAAGGATGCCCGAATGGCAAATGCATCGGCTTATGATCTCACTCCTGAAGGCATGTTGCTGCAAACGCTAGAAGTTGTAGACGATTCTCAAAGCAATCAAGGTAAAAGCACCAATGAAATTCACTCAGGCATCGGTCATTCCGTTCGGCAAAGCACAGACAAAATCCGGGCTAAAGTAACCGGGGATATCCGCTTTTTCAAATACGGAGTTATTCTGTATGGTACAAGCTTGGCTCGAAAAGATCTATATCCCTATCTGGATGTGCTGTATCGTGAGCCTGACCATCCGACTTCCCATGTCAAGGTAGCTATTGTAGATGGATTAGCTGGAGAAATAATAGATCAAAAAGGCATAGGTAACCTCTTAATTGGCGAATTTATAACCAAAAAAATCAGAAGCCTTGAGGAAATGTGTATGTTCCCGGAAATGACACTGGAGACACTGCTCCCCCCAATGCTTGATCCGGGTCAAGATTTTGTGCTTCCCTATCTTTCCAAAGAAGGAGAAGATATTACAGCACGTGGAATTGCCTTATTTCACGGACAAAAATTCACAGGAAGCCTAAGTAATGAGCAAGGTGTTTTATATGTCCTGATGACTGGAAAGTGGAAAAATACAGCTCGCTTTGTAAAAAGGATACATCCAGGATCTGTCGGTGATGTGCAAAACTTTATTACGTATCAGGCTAACATTCAGAATATCAAACGTAGCCTTAAAGTGAAAGTTCAGCGCGATGGACAAATTGATGTGGAGCTTAACTTGAAATTGCCTGTCGATATTGTTGAATATGCACGAAATCATCTTCAAGATAAAGCTAACGTACGGCGTCTAAACCGTCAACTTTCCGAAATTATGACCCAGGATGCGGAACAAATTATCCGTACACTTCAGGAAAATGGATGTGATGCCTTTGGCGTAGGCAGACAGTTGATCGCTCATCATCCAGCAGTATGGAAAAGTGTAGATTGGAATAAAGAATATCCCAATGTCCGTTTTCATCCGCAGGTCACTGTAGACATTGTCGGGAACGGCATTTTAAACTAAGCCGTTCCTGTCGTTTAGTTTTTGGGTTGATCAGATATTATTTCTGGATAAATAACTTCATCAGATTGGGTTTTGGGAGTCTCACTCTGGCTTTCCGATTCAGAAGGAGTCCCCTGTTCGTTTTCAACAAAAGGTTGCGAAGTATCTGTTGATGGCACATCGTTATTCTCATCAGGCATTTCTATCTCTGTGTCTGCGTCAGGAACAGCAGAATCCGTTTCCTCTGGTGGAATTTTCTCTTGATCTATTGCAGGTACCTCAACCTCTGGGACTTCTTTTTCCTTGATATCTGGTTTGGACGGGACCACTGGTCTAGCAGAACGCGGAAGCCGTTCTCTTCCAACTTCAGTAGGCACATACTTTTGATTAAACCAGTCAGTCACAAGTTGACCCGATTGACGGGAATAACGCCCTGGCAGCTTACCTGTAAGGCTAGAAACCGTAACTCTTACAACACCTTCCGGCCGTATAAAGTGCTTATTCTTAAAAAGTTCAGGCTGGTCCTTGACCGCCTCATTCATGATCAGTGCCCACACTGACTGTGCTCTGGAATGGCCTTCTTGAGATAATGTATTAACCTGTTGGCGGTAACCAGCCCAGACGCCTAGTGTAACGTCAGGTGTGTACCCCATAAACCACACATCACCAAAGTTTTGTGTTGTACCGGTTTTACCGGCGATATCAATGGCACCGTAGCTTTTAAAAGCATTTTGCAGGCGTTTACCAGTTCCCCTCGGATCTGATATAACAGTTTTAAGCATATCCGTCATCAAAAATGCGGTTTGCTGTGAATATACACGCTTCGCCTGCGGTTTAAATTCATATATGATCTTCCCGTTGGCATCCGTAATTTTGCTGATCAGATGAGGTGCATTATATACACCCATATTAGGAATCGTTCCATATGCTGCGGTCAGTTCCTCGACGGATACCCCTTTGCTTAGTCCACCCAGAACCCCTGTCTGAGCATGTTCATCCTGCGGCTGAATCGTCGTAATTCCAAGAGAACGCACAAAATTCCAAGCGTTTGGAATTTTAACTTCATATAAGAACAGCCTCAGTGCAGGGATATTGATTGACCGATTGAGTGCTTCACGGGCTGTCATAAGCCCCTCGTACCGTCTGTTATAATTTTTAGGAATATGATAACCTTTACGCCCGTCTTTCAATATGATTTGTGAATCATCAATAAGACCGGCTGGCTGAGTGTAGCCCTTTTCCAAAGCAGGTAAATAAGCAGCAATAGGCTTCATGGCAGAACCGGGCTGACGTGTCATTTGAGTTGCATAGTTCATTTGCTCGGTATTAAAATCCCTGCCCTCGATCATACCGAGTATAGCCCCTGTTTTATGATCAATCATGATTGCTGCAATCTGCTCTAATCCCTTCTTCTTACTGTATGGAGAAAAGTTTTGTGGATTGGCTGCAATCTGCCGCATATTGTTATAAATTTTCTTATTTATCGTTGTATAAATTCGATATCCGGACCGTTGCAACTCTTCTCGCGTATTTTGAAGAAGCTCGGCATGCTCAGGCTTGGAAATCTCGGCTGCCGTGATATCGGGATTTTGTTGGAGCGCTAACAATTGGGCGGCTTCCCGCTCTGTCTCCAGCATCAAATAAGGGAATGTGTTATAGCTTTTTTCGCGATGTGGCGCAAGAGTGGCTTTCACATCAAATTGAAGCGCCTCGTTATATTCGGATGGCGTAAGTTTACCTGTTGCCAGCATTCTTCCCAACACGACACGTTGGCGCTCCATCGCTTTATTGAAGCCTTCTTCATCAAAGTTCCCTTTACCATCAAAAGCGGAATAAACAGATGGCAGTTGGGGAAGACCTGCCAAATAAGCCGCCTGAGCAATATGAAGCTTATGTAGATCACTTACATTGAAAATCCCTAAAGAAGCAGACTTGATTCCATATAAATTGTAACCAGCGGAACCATTACCAAAGGGCATTTTGTTTAAGTAAGCCGTTAATATTTTATCCTTGCCCATAAACCGCTCCATACGCAGTGCCAGCAGCATTTCCTTCACCTTGCGACTGTCCGTCTTATCCAGACTGAGAAAAACCCTTCGGGCTACCTGCTGCGTCAGTGTGCTACCGCCTGTTTGGCGGTTTTCATTCAAAAGCTTCTGCTTAACAGCACGAGCTGTTCCCTTTAAATCCACACCACGATGCTCATAAAATTGGCTGTCTTCCGTTGAAATGAGGGCGTCCACAATAGACTGAGGGACATCCTTCAGATCAACGAGCTGTCGATCCTCCTCCATGCGCATTCTTCCAACCGGAGTTACCTGATCATTAAAAAATACAAAGCTGGTCAGAGCGTTCTCATTTACCTTTTCATATATCAACTGACGTGATCGTACAGGTTCATCATGAACCAGTGCCGCTACATAACCGGATATAAGACCTCCAGCAAATAGCACTCCAAGTACACCCGCAAACGAGAACCACTTGATATTAATCAGCAAAACTCTGCCAAAAATACGCCACCTACTGCGTTTTTGAGATGATGGTCGACGTTTTGGGTTCATAAAAATGGTTTTCTCCCCTCAATATTCATTCATTTCCACTTGTTTTTGCTCAAGATATTATGATACGCCATGTTAGGTTTTCCGTAAACTGTAACGTTCCAAAAAATACATTTGTATTAGGAACACTTGTTCTGTATATAATACTACTATAAGAGTATACATTCAAGAATATTTTGGAAGGATGATCCACACATATCAGGAAAGGAGGTCTTATTTTTGGAGGAACGCAGAAATAGAACCATATTCTTATCGGACTGCCAAAGTTTTTATACCAGCATCGAAAAAGCAGATGAACCCAAATACCAACATAAGCCACTCGTTGTGGCCGGTGACCCTGCACTTCGTTCAGGCATTATTTTAGCTGCGTGTCCGCTGGCCAAAAAATACGGTATATCTACAGCAGAACGTCTGGGAGAAGCGGTGAAAAAATGTCCTGGCCTTATCATTGTACGTCCGCGTATGCAGCATTATATCGATGTCTCATTAAAAATAACAGAAATTTATAATGAATATACGGATTTGGTTGAAGTTTTCAGCATTGATGAACAGTTTCTGGATATGAGCGGAAGCCTCTCCCTGTTCGGGGATCCGGTTAGTATTGCAAGTGAAATTCAGCAAAAGGTACTGGCACAAACAGGAGTATGGATTCGAATTGGTATCGGCTCCAACAAAATGCTGGCTAAAACCGCAACAGATATATGGGCTAAAAAAAATGACAGTGGCATTTTCTTGTTGCCTGCATCCGATATTGCAGCGTTGCTATGGCCCCAGCCAGTACGTCTTATGTTCGGGATCGGTTCACGAATGGAACGGCATTTGGAGAAGCTTGGACTACACACCATTGGAGATATCGCACGTACTCCCTTACCTCGGCTACAGGACAAATTCCGGTCTCATTTCGGTAAGCAGTCCGATATTCAGGCAGAGGTAATATGGCGAACTGCTAACGGGATCGATCACAGCCCGGTCAAGCCGGAAACATTTAATACACCTCCCAAATCCATCGGTCATATGATGACTCTTCCCCGCGACTATCTCCAGCCTGCGGAAGTGGAAACCATCCTGCTTGAACTAACAGAGGAGGTGTGTCGGGACGCCCGCCGCAAAGGATATATGGGCTCGGTTGTGACTGTTCATTGTATATGCAGTCCCTACGAGGCACCAACCGGATTCTCCCGACAAATGAAGATACCCGATCCTACAAACCATACCCAAAAGGTATATGAAACCGTTAAAAAAATCTTTTATACTTTTTGGAATCATATGCCTGTGAAGCGCGCAGGAGTTACTTTAAGCGGATTGGTGGATGATCAACTGTATCAACTGGATTTTTTTGAGGATCAGGAGCGATCCCGTGCTTTGGAAAAGGTGACGGACACTTTAAAGGATCGGTACGGTCAGTCCATCATCATGCGCGCATCGTCGTTAACAGATGCCGGGCAGGCCATGGAACGGTCTATCAAAATTGGCGGTCATTACAAATAAAAAATCTCATGATAAGCTCACACTAGCTATTGCCCGGGGAATGAACTAACTAAAACAAACCAAAAAGGATCGCCTGATATCAGGCAATCCTTTTTTTATCTGTGCTTCACAAAAAACATGGAGAGCGCTTCGAAGCACCTCTTCAAATAGCAATCAACGGAACATTCCCCACAGCTTGATTAGATGGAATGTATTGGACGGATCAATTTTTTGTGCCAATACGAAGGCGGTCAATTGCTCCTCCTGCGCAGCCGTCAAACGCTCGTTTAAAATAGCAGAAGTAGTCTTCACAAGATGACGCACCTTAGCTTTATTTTGCAGGTCCGCTTTAGTCACACCTTCGATCTGCTGCTTAACCCGATCCTTGAGCGCACGATTTTTCATTTTCAACTTAATCCGCTCCACCAGTTGCGGACTGATTCCATATTGCTGATAGCTCAATGTTGCCACACCTCCCATATCATTCGGTCATTCCCAAATATATGACGGCCAGCCTGTCCATTGTGCCTATTGTTTAAAACGTTTAGAACAACCTCATGATTCATGGTGGATTAGTCGATGAGATCCCCCTGGAAAATCTGCTCTTTTTGCAAATAACCGCGCAGTGCTTCATACTGCGGAGATGTCCAAAAGGACGCATCCTTGATCAGATCAGTTGCATCCTCACGCGCCTTTTCCAGCACCTCAAAATCCGCTACCATATCTGCTAAACGAAACTCGGGTAGCCCACTCTGCTTGGTGCCAAAAAAGTCACCCGGCCCTCTCAAATCCAGATCGCGTCTAGCCACCTCAAAACCATCGTCCGTATCGGTCATAACCTTCATCCGCTCCTGACCAACCTCCGACTTAGGATCAGCGATCAGTACACAATACGAGGCATGTGCTCCCCGTCCGACACGTCCACGTAATTGATGTAACTGGGACAGCCCAAAACGATCCGCATCCATAATGATCATTAGCGTCGCATTGGGGACGTCTACCCCCACCTCCACAACCGTCGTTGAAACGAGCAACTGAACCTCATTCGCATAGAAAGAACGCATAACTTCTTCCTTTTCTGCGGGAGTCATCCGTCCATGTAATAGCCCAACGCGGTAATGTGGAAAAGCCTGTTGCATTTGAATATGCAAATCAATGGCATTCTGTACGTCCAGCTTCTCCGACTCTTCAATCAACGGGCAAATCAGATAAGCCTGCCGTCCCTGATCTACCTCGCGGGAAATAAAACCAAGTACCCGATCCATCAGTTCGTGCTTCACCCAATAGGTGGAAATTGGAATACGCCCCTTCGGCCGCTCTGACAACGTAGAAACATCCATATCGCCAAACGCAGTAATGGCCAGCGTACGAGGGATCGGTGTGGCCGTCATCGTCAGCACATCGGGATTATAGCCTTTGCGACGCAGTACACTACGCTGGTTCACTCCGAATCTATGCTGCTCATCCGTTACAACAAGCCCAAGCTGGCGAAAATATACATCTTCCTGAATGAGAGCATGGGTGCCTACTACAATGTCCAGCAGACCCATTTGGAGAGCAGCTAGCAGCTCCTTACGCTTCTTCCCGGTTGTACTCCCAGTCAGTAGGCCCACACTGATTCCAAAGGGCTCAAACAGCTTGTGAAGCGACCGCATATGCTGCTCGGCCAATATTTCGGTTGGCACCATCAGCGCTCCCTGAAAACCAGAACGTACTGTGGCAAATAAACCGATGGCAGCAACAACTGTTTTACCTGACCCAACATCTCCCTGAAGCAGACGGTTCATACAATAAGGTGAGCGTAGATCGTGCAGTATTTCAAGCTCTACCTTCTTCTGTGCATCCGTTAATTCAAAAGGCAAAGCCCTTACAAATTCACGAATCGTGGCGTTATCCACCGTATGTACCACTCCGTCCGCTCGACCACGATTTAGCGCCCGGAATGCCTGCATTTTCAGTTGAAATAAAAATAGCTCCTCATACACCATCCGCCGACGAGCCTCTTGCCCCTCACGGTTGTCCTGAGGCTGGTGTATACCCGCAATAGCCTGCTTGCGCGGCATCATACTATATTTGCGTACAAGCAACTCAGGCAATATTTCGGGGATCATTTCGCCAAACTGCTGGAGCGTCTGATTCATCGTTTTTCGCATCCAGCTTTGCGTAATCTTGCCGCCTATAGAGTACACCGGTTGAAGCGTCCCCGAGCGGGCTACTCCTTTATCAGGAAACTCAGAATCTGCAACAGTCATCTGCATACGTTTGAGATCCCATTTACCAGTCACCACAATTTCACGACCTGAGGTTAGCTGCTCCTTCATGAAATGCCGATTAAACCATGTCGCGGTAAACATCCAATCCTCGGCCATCAATTTACAAGTCAACCTTGATTTGCGCCCGTAACGCTGAAGCACCGGAATGCCCATAATTTTGGCCTGTACCGTAATCTTATCTCCGTCCTTCACTTCGCTTAGCGAGCGCAGTCGGTAATCTTCATACCGAAACGGATAATATTCCAGCATGTCCTGTATGTTAGAAATGCCAAAAGCGTGAAGCTCTCCCTCTTTGAGAGCACTCACGCCATGTATTTGTTTTAAAGGTATTTGATCCAATTGCAGCATATTACCTCTCATCTCCGGCCGGCCATACAAAAATGCCAATCGTTCCTGGCCCTACATGGGTCCCAATCACAGCGCCAAGTTCAGTATATATTCGATCCCCCAGCTCAAAATGCTCTGCCAGCTGAGCCACGAACGCTTCTGCCGCTGAGCGATCTGCCGTATGACCCACAGCAATATTAATTTTTTGGCCTTTTAAATCCCGCTCCAGTAGTTCAATAATTCGTGCTGTCGCTTTTTTATGCCCTCTCGCCTTATCAACCGAATAAATAATGCCTTCTTTGTCAATCGAAAGAATCGGCTTAATGTTAAGCAACGTACCAACCATTGCCGCTGCCTTGCCAATACGTCCGCCTTTTTTTAAGTATTCCAGGGTATCCACCAGGAAATATAAACAACGGCGCTCCCCACGACGTTCCACAGCCCGAACAATATCAGTCGGGGAGTGTCCGGCAGCCGCCAGCTCTGCCGCATAAACCACTAGCATGCCGTATCCGTATGAAGCTGATTTGGAATCCACCACAGTCACTCTATGTTCATGCTTCTCCAGCATGGATTTGCCCAGCAGAGCAGACTGATACGTTCCGCTCACACCCGAGGATAAATGGATAGAGATAACCTGGCTCTCGGGGTATTGCTCTAACAGCGTCGTGTATGTCTCCAAAAAACGGGCTGGTGAAGGCTGTGACGTCGTAGGCAGCTCATCAGCCCGTACTAGTTCGCTGTAAAACTGCGACGCTGACATCTCAATGCCGTCCAGGTAAGCTGTGCTGCCGAACATCACTGTCAAGGGTACAACAACTATACCGAGACGGTCTGCTAATTCTTGTGGAATATCAGCCGTGCTATCCGTCAAAATGATGGTACTGCTCATCAGTCAGACCTCCTTTTGTTGTGGACTTCCATGGGCGTGCTAAAGCACATCAGGTTTCCACTGAGAACAAATAAGGATAAATCGGCTGACCACCTTCATGAACTTCCACTTCAGCATCCGCATAATTTTCTTCAAGCCATGCAACAAGCTGATCTGTGTCCTCTTGATTTGCGTCTGAACCTGTGAGAATCGTAACAATTTCATCGCCATTCACCAGCATTTTCGCTAGCAAAAGACGGGACGTTGCCATTAAGTGTTCCTCGGTCGCTACAATTTTGGAATCCTGAATACCGATGTAGTGCCCGGCTGTAATATGCAGGTCATCAAGCGTCGTATCCCGTACCGCGTAGGTCACTTGCCCAGACTTCACCCGGGTGACTGCGTCACGCATATTGTCCTGATTTACCTCAAAAGCCTCTTCCTCCTGGAAGGAAAATGCTGCCGCAATGCCCTGAGGAATTGTTTTGCTCGGAATAACCGACACCATACGTTCCATCTCTAGCAGTTCACGCGCTTGTTCTGCCGCCAAAATAATATTGGAATTATTCGGAAGAATAAAAATATGTTGAGCCGCAATCGAGCGCGCCGCATTAACGAAGTCCTCTGTGCTTGGATTCATTGTCTGGCCGCCAGAAAGGACAACATCGACGCCTAAACTTCTGAAAATATCAGCAATTCCTTCACCGGAAGCCACAGCTATAAAACCAAAGGATGCCAGTTCATGAGCGGGGGGCTCAGACGGCTCTTCCTCACGTGCAGGCTCTGTTGGTATTTCAGCAAACCACTCAGGCTCAGGAGCAACATCCATACCCGCAGACAACAAATCACGATGCTGCTCGCGCATATTTAAAATACGAATCTGTGTAATTTCTCCGTAACGCAGTGCCAAATTCAGCACTTCACCAGGAGCCTTAGAATGCACGTGAACCTTGATGACATCATCGTCTGAAATTACGATAATAGAATCACCATCTACGGATAACGCTTTCCGGAAGGCTTCTTCATCAAAATCGGTACCTTGCGCTTCGCCCAATTGTCGATTAATAAAAAACTCCATATCATACAAAAATTCAATATTATCCGTTTCGAGCTTCGCTTGCGCAGAAATCGGCGCATCTGGGGAAGGAACAACTGCAGTAGCAGTAGGTCTCTCCGATACGTGAGGAGCAAAAACCGGGCGTACATTATCATTTTTTGCAGTTGGAGACGTCACCAAGCCGCTTCCAAGATGTTGCATAAAGCCTTCATAAATATACACAAGGCCTTGCCCACCCGAATCTACAACTCCTACTTGCTTCAGTACAGGGAGCATGTCCTGCGTCATGGCAAGCGTTTCCTTCGCTTTGGCAAGCACTTCTTCCATCAATTCCGTGATGTCGTTCGTCCGGCGCGAGAAAAATACAGCATGCTTGGCCGCTTCCTTCGCCACGGTAAGAATTGTACCCTCCACCGGCTTAACCACCGCCTTGTAGGCCGCATCCACCCCGCTCTGCAATGCCGATGCGAACTGAAGGGTATTCAATTCCTCGTATGGGGCAGCGTAACGGCTGAAGCCACGAAACAACTGAGACAGGATAACCCCTGAATTGCCGCGGGCTCCCATCAGCAAACCTTTGGATAATATGCCGGACATGACACCGATGGAGGAAGAATCCCCCCTCTTTAATTCCGTTACGCCCGCGCTCATCGTCAAATTCATGTTAGTTCCCGTATCACCGTCTGGCACCGGGAATACATTTAGTGAATTGACATGTTCCGCATGCTGCTGTAATTGTTCCGCCCCGGCTAAAACCATTGCGGTAAAATCTGTTCCATTCAAAGAACGATTACTCAAGAGAATTCCCCTTCCTAGCTTAATACACTTGTTTTACTATCAACCTTCACCACACCTTATCCAGCTGTGCCTACAGGTTCAATTAAATTATACTAAAGCCAGACGACGAATACGAATGTCACACTTTCATAAGCTCTTGTACTCACGTCTGGTCGCTCTTCTACAGGTCATATAAAATGAAAAACCAGTCAACTACCCAACATAAATCATCGGCTGGAATGATAACTATAGTCCCGCCTCTGAACCGCCGGCATGACTGGAATAAGAATTCGCATTCCATTTAAATACAAAATAATCGCAGCAATAACTATCCCATATTGTACTATAATGCGAAAGAGAAATAAATAAAGTTTTTGAATCAGTTGACGGAGCTTTTTTGACTATGATATTATATTTAAGTATTGTTTTGTTCAGGTTAGTGACTTACAAAGTCCGGCTGACCCAGTCGGCCTGAAGAGAGACCCGTTCCATATGGAATTTGGTTATTTTCAGAATAGGAGGTGGAATCATGTCTCGTAAATGTTCTGTAACAGGCAAAAAGCCTGGCAGCGGTAACCACGTATCTCACGCTAACAACCGTAATCGCCGTACTTGGGGCGTCAACGTACAAAAAGTTCGCATTCTCGTTAACGGTAAACCGAAACGCGTTTATGTCAGCACTCGTGCATTGAAAGCCGGTAAAGTGACTCGCGTGTAGTCGTAAAAAAATATCGTTATAAACAAAAGGCACCTCGTTTTAAACGGGTGCTTTTTTGGTTATTCGAAAAGTAATATCCATCTGGTTCAGGAACACAAAATGTCAGGCACCTTCCCGTGCGTTCCAATCTTTTACTACCGAGCTACCTTCTGTTATGCCCGGGAAGCGTGCCCTGTGTACCACTAGCTTTCATCCTACATCCTGTGTTTACATTACGCTGAATTCAGTTTTTCTGGAATGTATTCAAAATGGCTTTAACGAATCCACCCAGAAATTTTGGCAGCTTGATTGTGTAAAACTTCATGCCTCACCCTCCCCATCATCCTCCTGCATCCGTTCTCTGTAGTTTATGCAACCTATCAAGGGTTGTTGCCCCACAAAAAAAGGCTACATGAGAATCCCGCTCATGTAACCATATTTATGCACAACCATCCCAGGCTATACCATCAGACAAGTCCGCGAACATAGAGATATGCTGAGAGTATGAAAATAAACAGGATATAATAAAGTACGCTGCACACCACAAAACCTATTCGTAAACCACGCCGTTCATTTTTTCGAAAATAAAACAGGACAATTAGAACAGCCAATAGTGAAAGAACGGCATTCCAAGGAGCCTTCACTAGCGAGAAGCAGCTAAGGGTCAACCCCGTCGCCATGCTCGCTACAGTCATCCACAATGCTTCGGTCAGCTTCACTTGGACAAACGTGCTGCACTGTCCCGAATCGCAGCAATAGCCGCTGCGCGGTCTGCTCTGCCGAATACCGCACTACCAGCCACCAGCACGTCAGCCCCCGCTTCAAATACGGCTGGTGCCGTCTCCTCCGCAATACCTCCGTCTACCTCGATATGTACGTCTGGACGACCCAATTCGTTCAACCAAGCACGGATTTGTCTGATTTTATTTAACGTCTCTGGAATGAAGGACTGACCTCCAAAGCCAGGATTGACCGTCATTACCAGAATCATATCCACATTTGGCAGCACTTCCTTGATCGCATATGGTGAAGTACCTGGATTGAGAGCCACTCCAGCCAGAGCGCCTTGCTGCTTGATCAAGTGAAGGACACCATGCAAATGAACACAGGCCTCAGCATGAACAGTGATGATATCGGCTCCTGCTTTTACGAAATCGCCAATATAGCGTTCAGGATGCTCAATCATCAGATGAACATCCAAGGGAAGAGTCGTGTGCGGACGAATAGCCTGAACGATAGGTGGGCCCAGTGTAATATTAGATACAAAATGTCCATCCATTACGTCCACATGAATCCAGTCTGCCCCTCCTGCCTCAGCTTCCGCAACTTCACTGCCCAAGCGAGCAAAATCAGCGGATAAAATCGACGGTGCTATTTTTAACATATACTCAGTACCTCCGCTTTTTTTCTTTTAATTCCTGATAGAACTGCAAATAGCTATCATACCGTCCCTGTGAAATATGTCCTTCTTCCAGGGCCTCTCTTACTTTACAACCAGGCTCGTGAATATGGGTACAACCCCGAAATTTACATCCTTCCGCATACTGCTGGAATTCACGAAAACAGGGAGATAGCTCATCCACACCCAGCTCCAGAAAATCCAGCTGGCTAAACCCCGGTGTATCTGCTACAAATCCTCCGTTGTCTAGAGGAATCAGCTCCACATGACGAGTCGTATGTTTTCCTCGGCCCAGCTTATTGCTTATGGCGCTCGTCTCCAGCGTTAACCCAGGTTCTAGAGCATTAAGCATGGAAGACTTTCCTACACCTGATTGCCCGGAAAACACGCTGATTTGACCAGCCAATAGCTTCTTAAGCTCAGCCGTCCCTTCTCCGGTACGGGCACTGGTTACCAGCACTTCATAACCGATCTTCTGGTATATTTCCTGAACGGCCAGCACGGTGTCATCCTCTGAAGGGCTGCCTTCATACAAATCGCGCTTAGTCAGACAGATAATCGTATCCAGCCCGGCGTGCTCAATATGGACTAAAAATTTGTCCAGTAAAGGCAGGTTTAAATCCGGCTCACGCAATGAAAACAGCAGCACGGCAAGCGTGGTATTGGCTACCGGAGGACGTATTAGCTCCGTCGTACGCTTTCTAATCTCCTTGACCATACCTTCCCCGTTTTCAGTCAGTTCGTAAACGACCCGATCACCAACAAGAGGCGTAATCTCTTTTTTCTTAAAAATGCCGCGTGCTCTGCATTGTACCGTAGCTTCGCCAGATACCGGACGCCCATCCTGATCCAGGCTGGAGACATAATAATATCCGCTAAGCGCCTTGACGATCAGACCTTCAGGCATGTGTAAGATGTCCTCCTTCATAATGTTCAAGTTTCATTGCGTATAGCAGGTTGAGCATCTTCCTATTGCAAGTTTACTGATGCTGAACAGCCTCAATCACTTTTTCCTTCTTTTTGTGGGAAGCGTGGCCTGGGTTGTTTTTATAACTAACCGCCAACTCACTGCGCGTCCCCCCCGTGGAATTCGTTCCAGGAACAAAGGCGGAAGGGTCACCATTACTTCCCGTGCCCTCCTGATTGTTCAAGTCTCCTCCACTATTACCACTATCATTAGAAGCTCCCCCGCTATCACCTTCCTCGCCGTTTCCACTTCCATTCTGCGAGGAAGTACCATCAGGTGTATCCGTTGGTGAAGTTCCGGCAGGCGGAGCAATTTGGGGCATCGTCACCGTTCCATTTTTCGCCTCAATATATGAGACTGGATACGTATCAATAAAGTCGCCATCTCTAAATACTGAGACAACACTGTCTTTGTTCGGAGCCATTAGCAGGTTGATAGTGAACACCTGTGTCGTATTAATCGTACGGCTTCCCCATTCCTGATTTTCTCCACGTGCATCCGTATAAGTGATACGAATTTTGCTGTTTTTCCCCTCTTCCTTGGGCGCAACAGGCACATTAAATGCCAGCGTAATCGCTTCTGGCGGGTAACCAGTACTTACATAAATCGTAATTTCCGTATTTGGTGGCAGCTCACTGCCTGCCTCTGACGGCCATTGTTTGGTTACTCTTCCTTTTTCCTGCTCATAGCTAAATTCTTCTTTAATCGAGCCAACCTTCAGTCCTGCCTTTTTGACCTCATTTTCCGCTTGACTCTGCGTCTTCCCTACGAGACTTGGCATTTTTACAGTGTCAGCTCCCTTGCTGACTGTAAGCACAACCTGGACTGAATCCTTATCAAATGGTTCATTTGCAGCGGGTGTCTGACTAAGGACGGTCCCTGCGGCCTGATCACTGAACTGCTCATTTTGCTGAATCTGCGTCTCCTTAATTTGCTGGGCGGTCAGCAGCTTAACAGCATTCTCGTAGCTTTGGCCTTTGACATCAGGCATCGGGCTGAGCGGCTTGGCAATCCCGACTTTCAGACTAATCTTGGTTCCTTCCTTGACTAAAGAATCTGCAGGATAGCTTTGATAAAATACAACTCCAGGCGCGATTCCTTCTTTGTATTCATGCTGGATTGGCTCCTCAATGAGTAGCCCCGCTTTACTGAGATTAACCTTCGCTTGGTCTTCTGTTTGTGTCAATACACCTGGTACTTTTACCTCAGGCACGACCAGTACACTTTGCACATAGTACACCACTCCGCCCATGCACAGAAGTAACACCAACACTAGTGTTACCCACAAAATCGCTTTTTTTTTATTTTTCTTGGACGATTGCTTGCTCGGAAGCTGTTCAGACTCACGCGGTTGAGCAGGTACATCATCCCCGCTAGAAGACATCCCTAATTGTTGAGGCTTAATAGCCGGAATAACCCGTGTTTGATCCTCATCATCCAAATGTGTAAACTCCAGCTTGGATTCATTACGCCGTCCCGGCAGCAAACAGGTTTCCAAATCTTTTAGCATCTCGTCTGCCGATTGATAACGCTCTTCTGGATTTTTGCGCATGGATTTTAGAATGACATTTTCCACACTTTGCGGAATCAACGGATTAATTTTACGCGGTTCCTCAAATTCCTCTTGCAAATGCTTGAGCGCTACACTAATTGGACTTTCTCCGAGGAAAGGGAGCTGCGCCGTCAGCATTTGATATAAGACAATACCTAAAGAATATAAGTCCGATTTTTCGCCGGTGACGACACCCTTTGCATGCTCAGGTGAAAAATAATGAACAGAACCTACAACAGAACCCGTCTGGGTAATGGTCGTTGACGTAACGGCTCTAGCAATCCCAAAATCGGTTACCTTAACCCGTCCATTACGTCCAATTAATATATTATGAGGCTTAATGTCTCGGTGAATAATCTGATTTTGATGGGCATGCTCCAGCGCATCACAAATCTGGGATGCAATCCGTACTGCTTCATCCACTTGCAATGGCGCACGTTCTTTAATAATCTCATTCAAATTTTTACCTTCGATGCACTCCATTACAATATAATGGATTTCATCCTCTTGGCCGACATCATAAATACTGACCACATTCGAATGCGAAAGCGAGGCCGCAGACTGCGCCTCACGCCGAAACCGGCGAATAAATTCCTCATCATGAACAAATTGCTGGCGCAACACTTTAACTGCAACATTGCGATTCAGCAAAATGTCTTGAGCCTTATACACCAGCGCCATACCGCCGCCACCGATGCGCTCAATAATTTCGTATCTTCCCCCTAGCAGGTGCCCGATCATGCGTCACACCCCTTTTCACTCAATGAAACCGTGTCATCGGGCAATTCAAACAAAGCCACAGTAATGTTATCGTCTCCTCCGGCAAGCAGCGCCAGATGTAGCAGACGATCCGCACGCTCCTCCAAAGGATTCTCTGCGGCACCTACTACTTTACTGATTTGTTCTTCCGTTACCAGATTGCTTAATCCGTCGCTACACAGTAACAGTACATCGCCTTTTTCCAGCGCAATGGAGTCAATATCCACTTTCACCTCAGAATCAGTGCCCAGCGCCCGAGTCAGCACATTGCGACGGGGATGGTTCTCCCGTTCTTCCTTACTGATCTGACCGTTTTTGAACAGCTCATTAACCAAAGTATGGTCTTCTGTAAGCTGACGTACCGCTCCTTTAGACACGACATAGGCGCGACTGTCACCGATATGTCCGATAATTCCGGATGCGTCGTTTAGTAAAACCGCAACAACTGTCGTTCCCATATTATGATACTTTTCGTCGCGTGCAGCCGTCTGGAAGATGACTTCATTGGCATGCAAAATAGCGTCGCTGAGCGCCGCCGTCAAAGAATGTGCGGATAATCCGCTCTCCAGCGTCGCCAAATCAGCGGCAAGTGTCTCTACCGCAAGGCGGCTGGCCGTATCACCGGCCAAATGCCCCCCCATACCATCGGCAACAATCCCAAGAATATAGCCTTGCTCTAAGTGCCTGATCCAGGCAGAATCCTCATTCACCGAACGTACACGTCCGACATGGCTGACATGAACTGTTTTGATCAAATGGTTTCACCCCAACTCCATATGCTTTGCACGCAACTGACCACAGGCAGCGGCAATATCGTGACCCTGTTCACGCCGGATCGTCACATTGACGCCTTTTTCGGCAAGTATACGTTGAAAATTAAAAATATCGCTACGCGATGTGCGCACATACTTGCGCTCAGGCACATGGTTGACTGGAATCAAATTGACGTGACACAGCATGTCCTTTAACACATCCGCTAGCTCTTCAGCATGTTCTGCCTGATCGTTTACCCCGCCAATCAGGGCATATTCAAACGAAATTCTCCGCCCCGTCTTAGCAAGATAGTAACGTAGAGAATCCATAACATCTTTAAAGGGATAACGCCGATTTACAGGCATCAGCTTCGAACGAAGCGCATCATTAGGCGCATGAATGGATATTGCCAGATTAATCTGGGTATCCTCGTCGGCAAATTTATAAATATTCGGTACAATACCGCTAGTCGACACCGTGATATGACGTTGACCAATGTTCAGACCTTTTTCATGAACCATTGTACGCAAAAACGTCATGGTCGCTTCATAGTTTTCAAAAGGCTCGCCTGAGCCCATAATCACGATGCTGCTCACTCGTTCATTCGTTTTATCCAAAATTTTCTGAGCCTGTACTACCTGTGCAGTAATTTCACCAGCTGTCAGGTTCCGTTTGAGGCCTCCGAGCGTCGATGCGCAGAAAGTGCAACCAATCCGGCATCCCACTTGCGTCGTTACACAAATACTGTTTCCGTAATTGTGTCTCATAATGACCGTTTCAATGGCATGATCATCGTGCAAACCGAACAGGAATTTTACTGTACCGTCCTTTGATTCCAACTTTGTAATTTCACTAAGCGTCACAAAACTAAATTGCTCCTCAAGCTTCTCTCTCAGCGCCTTGGACAAATTCGTCATCTCGCTGAAATCATTGACCCGCTTCACATACAGCCAGTCAAAAATTTGTCCGCCACGAAAAGCAGGCTCGCCATTGTTCTTGGCCCAGTCCTGAAGCTCCTCCAGAGTTAAATCATATATAAAAGGTTTCATCAATGTTTGCACCCGTTCCTTCTTCATTAAGTTCTGTTTGATCGTAGATCGTATTTTTCATTCTTCCTATTTTAGCACAAATCCCTGGAGGGGTAAAAATTTTTCATCTTCATGCAAAAAACCGCCGGAAATGTTCCGGCGGAATGTGGAAATACTGGTGGGAAGCTGCCTGGAATTCTCTTCCGCGCTATTTCACCCGACGCAGGCGCGCGATATAAAACCCGTCGCTGTGAAAATGCTGCGGTAACAGCTGTACCGAGCCTCCCTGAATACTATCCTTTTCGTGGCTCACGTCCGGGAAGGAATGACCCTCTGCCAATTCATACTCTGGATGTTCGCTTAAAAACTGAGTCAATTGTCCTTCATTTTCGTCCGGTTCAATCGTGCATGTGCTATACACCAGAATACCACCTGGCTTCAACAATCCCGCCACACTATCCAGCAACTCATGCTGAAGCTGTGTAATGTCGCGAACATCCTGCGCAGTTTTGCTCCAACGCAGGTCCGGTTTACGACGAATTACTCCAAAGCCAGAGCATGGCGCATCCAGTAAAATACGGTCAAAAGAAGCTGGAGCATAGCGTTCTTTCAGTTCTAGCGCATCACCAGTGACTGTTTCCACAGCATCCAGGCCAAGTCGATTAGCCTGTTCACGGATTAATTGATGCTTATGGGCATGCAGATCATTCGCAACTATCCGGCCTTGATCCTTCATCAGCTCGGCCATATGAGCTGTTTTTCCACCTGGAGCGGCACAGCAATCCAGTACCAGCATGCCAGGCTCAGGAGCGACTGCTTCGGCAACGAGCATGGAGCTTTCATCCTGTACGGACAGCAAGCCGTCCGTATACCACGAGGTAAGCGCCATATTTCCACCGCTACGAACAACAATCCCATAGGGACTAACTGCGGAAGGAACGGCATCAAGCCCTTTTGAGCGCATCTCGTCCAGCAGCTGATCACGGCTGGTCATTGTCGTATTCACCCGTACGCTGACCGCAGGGGGCTCATTATTAGCCTGACAGATAGCCTCAGCAGTATCTGCACCGTATTGCTTAATCCAGCGCTTAACCAGCCACTGTGGATGGGAATGTTCTAATGAAATCCGTTCCTCTGGTGACAAATCATCAGGAATACGCAGCTTGTCCGGCTCACGCAACATGCTGCGTAGCACGCCGTTGACCATACCGGAAATCCCCTGATGCCCACGACGTTTGGCAATGGTCACCGCTTCACTAACGACTGCATGATCCGGAACTCGATCCAGATACACCATCTGATACACACTCATCCGCAGCAACGAACGTACCCAAGCCTGAAGCTTGGCCGTTCCTTTTTGAACAAATTTATTCAGGAAATAATCTAGTGTATTTCGGCGTGCGATTGTACCATATACAAGTTCCGTCGCCAAACCAGCGTCACTTGCAGATAAACCTGCCTGTTGAAGCCGACGATTTAGCTCAAGATTGCTATATGCACCCTCTTGCTCCACACCGGTCAACACATCAAGTGCAACTTCCCGCGCCGTCTGATTGCGAGTCTTGCCGGATCTGACACCCACTCCCTTGCCTTGGCCTCCCTGGCGGGAGTGACTCCCGCTCATCCGAGCACCGTGCCTGGCTTCATCTGTCCGCCGCGTGCAAAGGTTCCGGCATCCATAACCTTTTTGCCAGCCGGTTGAACCTGAGTCAGCCAAAGAGTTCCTTCGCCTGTCTGCACCTCAATGCCACGAGCAGTCAATTGAAGAACCGTTCCGGGTGCTGGAACATTTGAGCCACTCACTTCACTGTTTATGAAAGGCTGCTCAGCAGCCCAAATTTTAAAAACATTTTCCTCCCAAAGCGTAAACGCACCGGAAAAAGGAACCAGGCCGCGAATCCGGTTGTATATCTGCTGAGCATTGTCACTCCACGAAATACGCTCATCCTCGCGGTTCAGGTTCGGGGCATAAGTTGCCTCGTCCTCGTTTTGCGGCGTACGGTCTGATTGGCCTGCCAGCAACTTAGGCAGCTCGTCCTGCAAAAGCTTTGCTCCAGCTACGCTTAGCTTCTCAAAAATAGTACCAGAGGTATCCTCCGGCTCTATAGCAACCTCAACTCGCGATATCATATCGCCAGTGTCCAGTCCTTCCGCCATATACATCAGCGTCACACCCGTCACAGTTTCACCATTAATAATCGCACGCTGGATCGGTGCACCTCCCCGATAACGGGGAAGTAACGAACCATGCACATTCAGACAGCCGAACCGAGGCAGGTCTAGTACGGACTTAGGCAAAATTTGCCCATAGGCTGCGGTTACGATCAGATCAGGACGCAGCTCTGCCACCTGAGCCACCGCTTCTGGCTGGCGCAGGCGGGTCGGTTGCAGTACAGGTAATCCGCGTTTTTCTGCCGCTTCCTTGACTGGTGTAGGCATCAATATTTTTTTTCGTCCCTGTGGCTTATCGGGCTGTGTAATCACACCAACCACGTTATAACCGTTATCCAGTAACATGTTCAGCGATGGCACTGCAAACTCAGGCGTACCCATAAAGATAATACGAATGTCTTGACTCATCGAACCTCACTCTCCTATCTGACGGTTCGGTCCTGGCTGTTCCAGCGCAACCTCATATACTTTTTCTGCAATATCCGTGAACAAAATTCCATTTAAATGGTCAATTTCATGCTGAAAAGCACGAGAAAGCAACCCTGTCGCTGTAACGGTAATGGTTTTACCCTCGCGGTCCATTCCCTTGACTGTAACCTTCTCGGCACGACGCACATCCCCGTTCAACCCTGGTATACTCAGGCAGCCTTCAGGACCCAATTCCTCCCCTTCTTCGGCCACGATCTCTGGATTGATCATTTTAATCAAACCATGCTCATCTCCAGCATCTACAACGATGAGACGCTTCAAAATACCTACTTGCGGAGCAGCAAGACCTACTCCCTCCGCTTCATACATCGTATCTGCCATATCGTCGAGCAGCTTTTGCACGTTAGGCGTAATTTTAGTGACTTCCTTTGCTACTTTGTGCAATACGTCATCCGGCTCCAACACTATAATTCTAATTGACATGACAACAGAACACCTTCCTCTTTATGCTTCATTTAGGCCTAACTGTATTCATCACAAACGCGACTGCTACATTATCCTATGTACGGACGGCTTGTCCGCATTAATTGTGCTAATAACTTTTGTGGCAACACTCTACATAAGCATTTGCGGATCAACATCCAGACTAATCAGCAACTTTTGTGCCTGTGCGGATTCGGCCATTTCATCAGCTACTTGCTGAGCCAAACTAATCGCATCGATATTTCCACGCCATTTTATCATACATTGAAATCGGTATCTATTCTTGATTCTCGAAATGGGTGAAGCTACTGGTCCCAAAATGTCGAGTACATCCGATGTAAGACGATCCATATTCCCGAACCAGCCCCGTTGTCTGGCCCGTCCCTGTAGTGTTGCTGAATAATTCTCAGCCAGTCGGACCAGCACCGGGAGTTGTTCATGAGAAAAGGTCACCAAAATAAGACGACAATATGGTGGATAGTGCAAATTGCGGCGGTGTTTCAATTCTTCCCTCACAAAAGAAGCATAATCATGGCGACTTGCGTGAATCACCGAATAATGCTCTGGAGTATAGGATTGTACAAATACTTCCCCTGGCAATTGATGTCTCCCAGCACGTCCAGCTACTTGTGTTAACAGCTGAAAAGTCTTTTCCGCGGCCCGAAAATCCGGTAAATTGAGAGCCGAATCCGCAGTAATGACACCAACCAGTGTCACATCGGGAAAGTCCAGGCCTTTGGCAACCATTTGAGTACCGAGCAGCACGTCCGCTTTTTTATCACGAAATTGCTTGAGGAGCTTTTCGTGGGCATTTTTTTCTGTTGTTGTATCAACATCCATTCGAACAACACGTATACCGGGGAATAGCTTCGCCAGCTCTTCCTCCACTCGCTGGGTACCTGTACCGAAATAGCGAATATGCTCACTACCGCACTCAGGACAAGTCTGAGGCACGGGCTCGGAATAGCCACAGTAATGGCAACGTAAATTGTTCGACCGCTGATGATACGTAAGCGAAATATCACAATGCGGACAACCCGCGACATAGCCACAGCTACGGCACATGACGAACGTGGAGTGCCCACGCCGATTCAACAGGAGTACCGTCTGCTCCTTACGCTCTAACCGCTCTGCAATTCCATTATGCAACGCACGGCTGAACATAGAGCGGTTGCCAGCACGCAGTTCCTCACGCATATCCATGATATGTACTTCGGGTAACGTGTTCCCCAATGCGCGAGTTGGCATTTCAAGCAGCAACGGCGCAAACTCGTCGTTGCTTTGTGAGCGAGCTGCATAGTAGCTTTCCAGCGACGGTGTAGCCGAGCCGAGAATAACAACAGCCCCATGCTGATGGGCTCTGCGAATGGCGACATCACGCGCATGATATTTAGGTGTCTCTTCCTGCTTATAGGACGTTTCGTGCTCCTCATCCATAATAATAAGACCTAACTCACGAAAAGGCGCAAATACTGCCGAGCGAGCACCAATCGCCACTTTCACACGGCCTTCGCGTATTTTGCGCCACTCATCGTACCGTTCCCCCCCGGACAACCTACTGTGCATCACTGCTACCTGATCGCCAAACCGGCCTTTAAAACGCTCCACCATTTGTGGGGTTAACGATATTTCAGGTACCAGCACAATGGCCTGTCGATTCTGCTCGATACAACGCTGAATCGTCTGTAGATAGATTTCCGTCTTACCGCTCCCTGTGACTCCATGCAACAAATAAGCTCCTTGCTCACGCGTGTCCAGCTGGCGAATAATGCGTTCATAAACCGACTGCTGCTCTGCTGTGAGAGGGAGTGGCTCTGTAGGCTTGAAGTGTCTGCCCCGGTAGGGGTCGCGGAACACTTCGACATCCTCCAGCAACACATAGCCCTTATCTTCCAGCGCCTTAACCGTTGCAGCCGAGACACTCAGTGAGGTCATGACTTCCTTCAGCGACAAAGGCAGAAACTCGCTACGTTCCAGCAAAAAAGCAAGTACCTCCCGCTGACGTTGCGCTTTGGCAGAAAATTGCTCCAGCGCCGTTGATGCCTCGTCTATGCCAATAGCCAGATCAACGGATTTCATGGTCTTTTTGCCAAGTTTGTCTTTGATAACTTGACTTTCCTGAAGCACACCCCGGCGTAACAGGGATTTAATAACCTCTGCTTCCTCAGGGAAACGTCGACTGAGTTGCTGCAATGGGACTTGCTCCTTCTCCTGAATGAAGCTAACAATCCGACGCTCCGTCGGATCACTCATACCATCGTCGGTCAGAAGTGCCCATTCGAGCTCATCGCCCTGATTCGGTTGTATAGTACGTTGTGGATGCGTTAACTCATGCTGTTCCGCAATTGAGATATAGCGTTCTGCTTTGCCCTTGAGCGCGGTAGGAATCATCACTTGCAGTGCCATAATTTGATTACAAGCATAACGTTCGCTCATCCATTTGCCCAGTTCGACTAGGTCGGCAGATAAGGGTGGTACCAAATCCAGCAGTTCCTGGATCGCTCTCATTCTGTATTTCGGTGGATCATCAGCTGGGACTACCGAGATGACAAAAGCCTGCACCGTCCGTTTGCCAAATGGCACAGCTACCCGACTACCCGGCTCAATCCAAGGTCTCATTGAGTCTGGTATCAGATAATCGAAGGTGCGGTCCGTATCCTTGGCAGGTACATCGACAATGACCTTGGCAACTAAATTGCCCGTCTCCATTAATGCAGCACCCCACCCATGCGTCCCGCGGCTATAGTAAGCAACTTACGCGCGACTTCTTCCTTTGACTGTACAGGAATACGCTCTACGATCCCGCTTCGGTCATAAATTTGAACAGCATTCGTATCGATGCCAAAACCAGCACCATTCACAGTTACATCGTTTGCCGCGATCAAATCACAATTTTTACGTTCTAATTTATCTATCGCATACGTCTCCAAATGTTCGGTTTCAGCTGCAAATCCAATTAAAAATTGATGTTTCTTACTCCGTCCGAGTGATTCTAAAATATCGACGTTCTTCACTAGCTCTAGCGTAAATACACTATCTTTTTTCTTGATCTTGGTCTGTGCAATCTCACGTGGTCGATAATCTGCAACTGCAGCAGCCATAACGACCATATCGCTCGTTTCCCATTGTTTTAATACAGCGTCGTACATATCTTCAGCTGACTGGACTCTTTCAAGCATAATACCAGTAGGCGGTTCCGCGCTGGTATTGGCAGCAATCAAGTGCACCTCTGCACCCATCTCCTGAGCCACCTTTGCAATGGCAAAGCCCATTTTGCCAGATGAATCATTTGTGATATAACGTACTGGATCAATTCGCTCGATCGTGCCTCCAGCCGTTACAATGACTTTTTTGCCTGAAAGCACCGATTCATTCTCATTCACAAGTGACTCAGGCATTTGAGCCTCCATAGATTCGTCACCAAACCATCGTGGTTCAGACTTGATGGTGGTTTTTTGTTCCTGAGCTTGCTGATCAAAAAAATGCTCTATGGTTTGCACAATTGTGTCCGGCTCTTCCAAACGTCCTTTGCCAACGTAACCGCAAGCCAGTAATCCTTCACCAGGCTCAATCATCTTCACGCCACGTGATACAAGCGTCTCCATATTTTGCATGACTGCGGGATGAGTGTACATATGTACATTCATCGCAGGTGCCACCATAATAGGCGCTGTTGTAGCCAACAACGTTGTAGACAGCATATCATCAGCAAGACCATGCGCCATTTTCCCGATAATATTCGCAGTTGCAGGAGCAACAAGCACCAAATCAGCCGCATCCGCCAGATGAATATGGGATACGACTGATGGCTCTCTTTCATCAAATGTGTCACTGTACACCGGATTACGAGAGAGCGACTGCAGCGTAAGTTCGGTAATAAACTCCTTGGCAGAGGCCGTCATAATCACATGAACATCGGCGCCCTTTTGCGTCAACCTACTACACAGCGCTGCCCCTTTGTAAGCAGCAATTCCGCCAGTTATACCAAGAATAATAACTTTTCCCTTCAACATCGTTAACTCCCCCTGACCTAAAAAAATAACAACCTTGCGGTTGTCAAAGGAATTGGCATTGCGCCCGGTTATAATAGTTGTGTATAATTCTTACTCGTCTTCGCCGCTTTCAAGACGCAGATGATCCGCGTAAATCTCTTCCAACGCCACTCCAACCTGTTTGTGGGATTTAGGATTCTTGAGAGTCGTCTTTTCACCCTCGCGCAACTGTCTGGCACGACGTGAAGCCGCTACAACCAACGAATACTTACTATCTGCCTTTTTCATCATTTCATCAATGGAAGGATACAGCACGAATAGACACCTCTTCATGTAGTTTTGGGACTGTATAAGCTGAACTCCAGTGTACACCTTCAAGCTCAGCTTATACAGTATTATTTCTCTTTAAGTACGCTTGGCATATGTAAAGCCCTCGTTTAAGGATGAACCTTACAATGTTCGGCGATAATAATGGATTCTATTCGTTTACAAGCGAAATCAATCTCATCATTGACGACCGCATAATCATAGTGACGCAACAAATTCATTTCATCCACAGCTACCGACATACGGTGGTCTATGGTCGCTTGAGTTTCTGTGCCCCGTCCCCGGATTCTATCCTTTAATTCGTCTAGCGAAGGCGGAAGCAGAAAAATGAATATGCCTTCTGGAAATTTTTCTTTAACCTTTAGCGCTCCCTGAACTTCAATCTCCAGAAAAATATCTTTTCCCTGCGCAAGGGTCTGATCTACAAAATCACGTGGAGTACCATAATAGTTCCCTACATACTCAGCATACTCCAGCATTTCATCTCGTTCAATCATACCCAAAAATTCTTCACGCGTTTTAAAAAAATAGGTCACTCCATCCTGTTCGCCTGAACGAGGTGTTCGAGTTGTAGCAGAAACGGAGTATGTTATCTCTGGTAGCTTGTCACGCAATGCGTTGCCTACCGTCCCTTTACCGACACCCGAAGGTCCGGATATTACAAATAATAATCCCTTAGCCATAGTACACTCCATTTTTATTCGTCATTGTCATCATCTTTAGTGGATAGGCGATGAGCGACCGTCTCCGGCTGCACCGCAGACAGGATTACATGATCACTGTCTGTAATAATAACAGCCCGCGTCCGGCGGCCATAGGTAGCATCAATTAGCATATGACGGTCCCTGGCTTCCTGTATAATCCGCTTGATCGGAGCAGACTCCGGACTGACGATGGAGATAATTCGGTTGGCCGACACGATATTGCCGAAACCAATATTGATCAATTTGATTGCCATATTCAGGTCTTTCCCCCTATACATGTGACTCTTGCAGCCGTGCCGCTACCAGGTAGCTACTCAATATTTGCAGCCTGCTCACGAATTTTCTCGAGCTCTGCTTTCATCTCAACGACCAAATTAACCAATGTGAGATGATTAGCCTTGGAGCCGATCGTGTTGACTTCCCTGTTCATTTCCTGGATTAAAAAATCTAATTTGCGACCGGCCGGCTCGTCTGACAGCAGCAATCCCTTGCACTGTCCAAAGTGACTTTGAAGCCGGGTAAGTTCCTCGTCAATATTGCTGCGATCCGCGAATAACGCAATCTCCATTCCGAACTTATGTTCATCAAGCGTAAATGAACCGTCCTGAAGCTCTTTAAGCCTGTGTTTCAGCCTGTTACGGTAGTCGCTCACAACATGAGGAGCCAGCACCGTCATTTCATGATGCAGAGATTCCAGACGTAAAATACGGGATTCCACATCTTGCGCCAAATGCCCGCCTTCTCGTCTTCTCATCTCCAGTAAACCTTGCAAAGCTTCATTCAAAGCCCGCTGTAGTTGCTCTTCCCAGTCCTCTTCATCTCCATGGCAAGCCTCTCCAGGCTCACCCAGAACGTCAGGCAAAGCAAGAATATCGCTTATCCCTAACGTTCCTTTCACTCCATAACGATCCGCCAGCTGCTCCGCTGCATGCAGGTAAGCCTGCACCACAGTGTCATTCAACCGCGCGGCGGGCATCTGTTCTTCATCGCGTTCCCTGTGGATGAAGACATCGATACGACCGCGTTTAATCTGCTGTTGAACCGTTCTTCTCAAGCCATCTTCGTATCGAGTCCATTCGCGCGGAATTCTCATCATCACTTCGCAATAGCGGTGATTCACCGATTTCAATTCCAAGCGCACTTTATAGCCCTCATAATGAAGGATGGCTTGACCGTATCCGGTCATACTCAATGACATCGGCATCACATCCATTATACTATTGTAATTGATTATTATAGTCGAAACAAGGGGGCCTGTGCACGGCCTGATTTTTGCCATACGTAAGAAGTCAGTTCAGCTGTCATTTCATAGAACATAAATGGAGTCATAAAATAGATTCCATTAAAATGTTCCATTGCCGTATCGAGTAACTCCTTGGCAATAGACACGCCCATTGCTCGTCCTTCCGGACCCTCAAGACCAGACATACGTGCACGTACCTCATCGGATAACTGAATCCCTGGTACTTCATTGTGCAAGTATTCTGCATTGCGCCCACTAGCCAGCGGCATAATACCGATAAAAATCGGTACTTCCAAATGTCGTGTCGCTTCCGCGATGGCTGCAATCAACTCGTGGTCGTATACGGGCTGAGTCATAACATAATCGGCTCCGGAGGCAATTTTCTTCTCCAACCGCTGTACGGCTTTACCCAAATGCTTGACATTAGGATTAAATGCGGCACCTACCACAAAATTAGCCTTCTGCTTCAGTGGCTTACCGGAAAATGCGACACCATCATTTAATTGCTTGATCATGCGTATGATTTCAAAAGAGGTCATATCATACACCGAACTGGCGCCTGGCAAATCACCGAACCGCGCCGGATCTCCAGTAACCGCCAGTACATGGTCAATACCGAGCGCGTCAAAACCCATCATGTGGGATTGAGTACCAATCAGATTGCGATCACGACATGCTATATGAATTAATGGGCGCAAGCCTGTTTCAATACTGACCAAATGTCCAAGCGCCATGTTGCTCATGCGAGTGACTGCAAGCGAGTTGTCAGCTAGTGTAAGCGCGTCGGCCCCTGCTTTCTTCAATGCATGAGCACCTTGCATAAACCTTGTAATGTCTAGATCGCGTGGAGGATCCAGTTCTACAATGACCGTATGTCGTTCCTTAACCAGATCCACAATATTGGGCTCGCTGGTATGTCTGCCATTTCCTCGTTCCTCTTCATCTGCAATCTGCTCTGCCACTTGAAAGGACTCTTTCGACAAAGCTTCTTTTGAAGCCAGCGGAGGCGGTTGCAAACGGTTCAAGGCTTTGGAGATAGCTGCAATATGGTCCGGTGTAGTTCCGCAGCAACCACCGAGCAGCCTCGTCCCCAGGTCTACAAAGGACTTGGCACATTCTCCAAAATATTCAGGTGATGCACCGTATACATAGTGACCGTCCACATAATCTGCTAGTCCTGCATTCGGATATACGGACAGCGGTACAGACAAAGGGCCGTCCAGCTGCTCCATTACACTCATAATTCCCTGCGGACCCGAGTGACAGTTAAATCCAAGGATGTCTGCCCCCTCATTACGCAGCACCGAAAAAGCTTCCGCCACCAAAAAACCATCTTGGGTACGACCAACCTGATCAACTGCAAACTGACAAATTACCGGAATGTCACTGTATTTACGTACACTGTGAAGCGCAATGCGTATTTCATCCAGTGAATAAAACGTTTCGCACAAAATGCCGTCGACTCCTTCGGAGAGAAGGGCATCAATTTGCTGCTCATAGTTTCTTGCCAGCTCCAGCTTTGATATGTTAAGCCGTTTGCCCCCACATATGGAACCCACCGCACCTACCACATAATGTTCAGGTCCGGCCGCAGCTCTGGCAATTCTCACACCGGCACGATTGATCTCTTCTACCTTAGATTCCAAACCAAACCGGGCTAACTTATAATCATTTGCAGAAAATGTATTAGTCTCCAGCAATCGAGCTCCTGCACTTAAATATTGACCATGCACGTCTGATATAACGTCAGGCGAAGTGATGTTCAGTTCTTCGAAAGACGTATTTACTGGAAATCCTAGCTGGTATAAAAAAGTCCCCATTGCGCCGTCTCCGACAATAATTTCACGATTCAGCACAGTACGCAAATCCGGTTTCATGTCCTCTGCTCCACCCCGCTCTTTATTTTCATACTAATGTAACATAAAGAGACTACAAACATAAGCCAAAAACAAAAAAAGCCGCCCCACTCCCCGACAATATGATATCAGGAGTGAAGCGGCTTAATTTATCTTTTCTATTTCCTACTACATTTTCCCATCGGAAGAATGGAGAGAGTAAGCGTAAAAAGTCCCTTTTTTATTCACTTTAGCCACAATAGAATCCGTTCCCTTTTGCTGCTTGGAGAACGTATATTGATTCCCTTGAACTTTCACTTTATAGCCGGTCAAATTGATATTAAACAACATCTGAGCCTTGGGCTTGACTAGCTTCAAAGCTTCTGAGGCAGTATATTTCGGGCTTGCAAATGTTTTTTTGAAATCTGCGTCATCGTTCCAGTCTACCCCATAGGTGGATACGGCCAGCACTTTACCGGTTACCGCGCTAATTTTGACCTCACTCGCCTCGTTTGCATCCTCAAACGACCAGTATGAAAGTCCCTTCGTCTCGTCCTTGTACCGTGAAGCGTGCTGTACCTTGATTCGCTGTCCACTCACACGCTTAAATGTGTTCATTGCACGGTTCAGTAACACAGGGTCCACCCGCTTCAGGGCATAGTCCGCGTTGATGGTAATAGCGTTACCTCGATCCACATCCACATACAACGAGGAAGCTTGTTCTCCTGCACCCCAAAACACCCAGTAATTTGAAGGCTTGTTGGACTGATAAGGGGATTTGACCCGCCAAAATGCTTCAAATTGCAGAGGACGCTTGCTGTCAAACGCTTTGGCGCTGTTTAGCACTTTCGTCTTGAGTGGCGCGTTCATCGCCTTTCCCAAGCTGCTTATTTTATATCGTATGGTTGTAGAATCCACTCTGTTTTTTTCTTTATTATATTCTGTCTGCAACGTAGCAGTTCCGTCTTCCAGTTCGCCCTCTACAATCCAGGTTTTCCCCATATCTGTCACATCGTCAAATTGAAATGCTGTCTTTGAACCAATGAGTTCTTGCACCGCTTTTTCTAAACGGCTTACCACTGTCGGAGTTAGCGAGCCAACCTGCTTGTCCGTCGTTTCCGCGGCAGCAGGAATGGTCGCCGCCTGAACCGGAAGCGCGGTGGCTACAAATATGAGGACTGCAACTGCTGAAATCCAACGAAATTTCCGCACTATGAACGGCCTCCTTATTGTTTTTTCATTTTCTATATTATACATCGTTCAGGCGCCAAAAAAAGACAGAATATTGCCTTCTTCATCGTATTCCTTGTATACAGGGGCATGTAAGTCCAAAAAAAGAAGACCTCTAAGGTCTTCTCAGGCTGTCGAGAAACCCCCTGTTTTTTTAATGAGGTTTAAAATGGTCATTTTGATCAATTAAAAATGGGTCCTCAGATCGTTTTAAATCGATTTTTGTTTTAAAAGTTGAGTCTCCCCAAATAAAAAATAAAGTGCCGGAAAGTCCTTTGGACTTTCTCGACACTCTGAGAAGACCTCTAAGGTCTTCTTTTCACTCACTTCTATACGATTCATAGGCCAGTTACACGCTATCTTTATAATTCACATGATTCAGAACAGACGACCTTCGTACACGATCTCAGCCGGGCCCGTCATATATATGTGATTATCTTCCTCGCTCCATTCGATATCCAGATCGCCGCCCTTCAGGCTTACAATGGCGTGACGGTCGCTGTATCCGTTTAGTACAGAAGCAACAAGCGTAGCACAGGCTCCGGTTCCACAAGCTAGCGTTGGTCCGGCTCCCCTCTCCCATACTCTCATATCTATATGCTTCCGGCTACGTACCGTGGCGAACTCAACATTTGTTTTTTTAGGGAACAACGGATGGCATTCCAGCTTCGGCCCCCAGGCTTCCAGATCAAAGCTTGGCGCATCCTCCACATAAATGACACAGTGCGGATTCCCCATAGATACAGCCGTAAAGCGAAAACCACTTCCTCCAGCTTCAATAGGCTCGTTAATTACCCTAGTCCGCTCTAGTGTAGTTGGAATTTTCAAACCCTCAAGAATCGGCTCTCCCATATCTACCTTCACCATACGAACAAGTCCGTTCTCTACAGTTAGTTCCACCTGCTGCACACCTGCGCCCAGGGTCTCGATCGTGATCTGTTCACGGTTGATATGTTTACGGTCATATACGTATTTGGCAGCACAACGGATAGCATTACCACATTGCTCGGCCTCCGAGCCGTCCGAGTTAATGATGCGCATGCAGAAATCCGCTTTTTCTGACGGCAATATATATACCAACCCATCGGCGCCAACACCAAAATGTCGATCACATAGCCGAACAGCTAATTCCGAGGCGTCAGACGGCAAATCCTGATGCCCAAACCAAACGATAAAATCATTACCTAGACCGTTCATTTTTGTGAATTCCATAGCTTACCTCCGCCGTTGCTGCTGATATCATGTTCCTCATGAAGCTTTGATCCCATGATATCATACAGGGCAACAGTGGGAAAGCGATGCGGTATGCATGACCCGATTACTAGGCTGAAAACTTCGTACGTCCTGCTGAAAAGTGTGTATTTCCGCCGCGACGACGGTTGCGTCGACCGCCCCATACACTTCCCGCTCCCATAAGAAACGTAGGAATCCCGGCTGCCACAATGGATAGCGCCCACTCACGCAATCCAAGCGGTACCGTTTTGAAAATAGGTTGCAGCACAGGCACGTACATAACCACCAGCATTAGCACTACGGAGGAGAGCACGGCAAGCACGAGATAACTATTTTGAAACGGATTACGATGGAAAATAGAACGGGAACTGCGGCAATCAAATACATGAATTAACTGTGCCAAGACTAGCGTAGCAAAGGCAACGGACTGTGCTTTGATCAATTGTCCTGCGTCATCCGGTGCAATACGTAATGTCAGCCAGAAGGCCGCTAGCGTACATAAACCAATCAACAAGCCACGACTAATGATTTTCCAGCCCAATCGACGAGCAAAAATATTTTCCTTTGCGCCACGAGGTTTGTGCTCCATAAGATCCTTTTCTGGCTGGTCCACCCCCAGAGCCATCGCTGGTAGTCCATCTGTCACCAGATTCACCCATAAAATCTGGATCGGTAACAAAGGTAATGGCAACCCGGCCATCATGGCAAAAAACATCGTCAAAATCTCACCAACATTGGAGGCGAGTAGATAACGGATAAATTTGCGGATATTCTCGTAAATATTCCGTCCTTCCTCAATTGCGGCTACAATGGTTGAGAAATTATCATCACTCAGAACAAGCGCAGCCGCTTCTTTGGTCACGTCCGTCCCCGTAATGCCCATGGCAATACCGATGTCCGACGCCTTTATCGCTGGAGCGTCATTGACACCATCTCCGGTCATGGCTACGACATGTCCGCGTCTTTGCAGCGACTTAACGATCCGTAGCTTGTGCTCCGGTGAAACTCGTGCATACACAGAGACAGTATCAACGGCTTTGTCCAGCGCCGCATCATCCATCGCAGACAATTCCTGTCCTGTCAACACATGGGATCCGCGCTGAAGAATGCCCAGCTGCTGTGCAATGGCCTCTGCAGTTGTACCGTGATCTCCGGTAATCATCACAGTGCGAATGCCAGCACGACGGCACTTGCCAATGGCTTCGCGAACCTCACGACGTGGCGGATCAATCATGCCTGTCAGCCCAATAAAGATCAGCTGTGCTTCAGCCTCCTCAACCGTGGAGACACGCTCATGCGAGCGGATATCACGGTAAGCGACACCAAGTACACGTAGCGCCTCCGAGGCCATTGCTTCGTTAGCCGCCAGTACCTTTTGGCGCAACGTACCCGTTAACGGAACGACATTTCCTTCCCATAAAATGTAGGAACACTGACCCAGCAGTACATCCGGGGCACCTTTGGCAAAGACAATGTGTCCTCCCTGGTGGCGTACGAGTACCGACATTCGCTTCCGATCCGAGTCAAAAGGAAATTCTCGGTCCCTTGTGTACAGCTCATATAGCCCTTGTCGCGTGACTCCGCCCTTGGCAGCTAACGTGATCAGCGCTCCTTCCGTCGGATCACCCTTCAGTTCCCAAACGGCGGACGGCGTCGGCTCTTTGGTTTTCTTTTTCGAACGTAGCTCCTCTGTATCGGCTTGAACAATTTCCGCATTGTTGCAAAGCACACTGGCTTGCAGTAGTCTACGCAGAGATTGTCCGTTTTTAAGATCGGCAGGAAGGTCTCTGTCCATAATATGCCCGTGTGGGTCATAGCCCTCTCCCGTAACTCCCCAGAAACGACCGTCCAGCCATAGCTTGGTGACTGTCATTTTATTTTGGGTCAGGGTACCCGTTTTGTCGGAACAAATGACAGATGCACAGCCGAGCGTTTCAACAGAAGGCAGCTTACGTACAATCGCCTTTCGTTTAATCATACGCTGCACACCCAATGCGAGCGCAATCGTCACAATAGCTGGCAACCCTTCCGGTATAGCCGCCACAGCCAAGCTCACTCCAGCCAAGAACATGCTCATGGCTGGCTGTCCATGTAAAATGCCTGCTACGACAACGAGCACCGTTAGCGCCAACGCTACGATAATCAAAATTTTGCCCAATTGCTCCAATCTGTGCTGCAACGGTGTCTCCTGCGACTCCGTATTTTCAATCAAGTCTGCGATCTTACCCATTTCGGTACTCATACCTGTACGTATAACCATTCCTTGTGCGGTTCCTCTGGTCATCATCGTGCCCATAAAACCGATGTTTTTTTGATCCCCGAGTGGTACTTCGGCGGCATGAATAGGGCGGCAATGCTTACTCACCGGAACTGATTCACCTGTCAGGGCGGACTCCTCTACATCACAGCCGTTCGTACTCAACCACCTTACATCTGCGGGAATGCGATCACCACTTTCCAGCAGCACAATATCACCCGGCACCAGTTCTCTGGCCTGAACTTGAATTCGTTTGCCGCCCCGCAACACTTTGGCGGTTGGGGCCGACAGTTGTCTCAAAGCTCGCAATGAACGCTCAGCTCTGAATTCTTGTACAAAGCCGAGAATTCCATTCAGTACAACAATAGCTATAATGGTGATCGCGTCCAAATATTCGCCAAGCAGTCCGGATATCAGGGTCGCTCCCATCAATACAAGCATCATAAAATCCTTGAACTGATTGAGCAGCAGCAAGATTGCCGAAACTCGCTTCCCCTCGCTCAGCTCATTCCATCCTGACCTTTCTCTTCGTTCCGCAAGCTGTTCCTCCGAAAGACCCTGCTTCGGGTCGACTTCCAGACTTGTTGAAAGCTGTTCATTGCTTAATTGGTGCCAGTGTGCTTGTTCCATTCTCCCCAATTCCCTCCCGGTCAGATAGTCCGTTTCCGTCGGTTGTGCGTAGGATGGCTGCCCGTTATTATATTTTTGTGCCGCGATTGCTGATAAGCTGGACAGACTTTCTAGATTCAATCTATTCGGACAGGACCTGAAATATCACAAAGCCGCTTAAGTTTTGTCCCAAAGTTATGTATCATAGAAGGAAGGCGAAAATACATTTGCTTCAAAGGAGAACATAATTATGGCATTGGACGGAATCGTAACCCGCGCTATCGTACACGAACTGCAAGGAATCCGGGGCGGGCGCATTAATAAAATACATCAGCCAAATGATCGCGATATCGTGCTGAATCTGCGGGCACAAGGCGGAAGCGTAAAGCTGCTGCTGTCGGCTAATCCGACCTTCCCGCGTGTACATTTTACAGAACAAAGCTTTCTTAATCCGACAGAAGCCCCTATGTTTTGCATGCTTCTTCGCAAGCATTGCGAAGGAGGCGTTATTGAGAAAATCACGCAGGTGGGCATGGAGCGTATTATTCACATGGATATTCGTCAACGTGATGAACTGGGAGATATTTCACTCAAACGAATTATCATTGAACTGATGGGTAGACACAGCAACATTATTTTGCTTGACCCGGAAACAGGCGTGATGCTGGATGGCATTCATCATGTCACACCGTCTATCAGCAGTTATCGGGTCATTATGCCCGGCTTTCAATACACGGAGCCTCCTGAACAAAACAAGCTGAATCCCCTAGAAATAGAAGAGGCAGCCTTCGTATCCTCGTATCAAACAGCGATCGAGGCCGAAGAAGCTCCCAAACGCTGGATCGTGAACACTTTTACTGGACTCAGTCCCCTCGTTGCTGAAGAGATACTAACTCGAGTAACTAATGAAGTATCTGGTGATAGTGATCGTTCACTATGGAGTACATTCAGTCACATCATGGATGACGTGCGGAATCATCGTTTTCAGCCAGTATCTGGACTAAACGCACAAGATAAAGTGATATTCTCAGCCATTCCACTGACGTTGATCCAAGAAGAACGTAAGGAGTACGCTACTATCAGTGAGTGTATGGAGGACTTCTTCGGTGAAAAAGCAGAACGGGATACGGTTAAGCAAAAGGTCAGTGACCTACTGCGGTTTCTGCAAAACGAGCGGAGTAAAAACGTAAAAAAACTCGACTATCTCCATCAGGATTTGGCCGAGGCGGAAGATGCGGATCAATTTCGCATTTATGGAGAGCTGCTATTCGCTTCGCTGCATGAGGTGAAAAAAGGGGACAAAGAAGTGACGCTCACCAACTTTTATGATGAGGAACAGCGTCCAATGACCATCCCACTGGACCCGCTACTCAACCCATCGGATAATGCACAACGGTATTTTAAAAAATACAACAAATATAAAAACAGCTTGGCTGTCATTGACGAACAACTGGAGAAAACGCACGAAGAAATCCGTTATATGGACAATCTTCTTCAGCAGCTAGCCCACGCCTCTATGAATGACATTGAGGAAATACGTGAAGAACTGGTTCAGCAGGGCTATCTCAGAGATCGGGTCAAAAAAGGAAAGAAAAAGAAGAAAAACGACCGTCCAACCCTGCACGTCTATACATCATCCGAAGGTATCGAGTTACTGGTCGGCAAAAACAACTTGCAAAATGAATATGTGACAAATCGACTGGCCGGACCAAATGACACCTGGCTGCACACAAAGGATATTCCGGGGTCACACGTCGTTATTCGTGCTGAGCAATTCGGGGATACGACGCTGGAGGAAGCAGCTCAACTCGCTGCCTACTTTAGCCAGGCCAAGCAGTCCAGCAGTGTGCCTGTGGACGCCACCCTGATTCGGCATGTACGTAAGCCCAGCGGAGCCAAGCCCGGCTTTGTCATCTACGACCATCAGCGTACGCTCTTCATTACACCCGATGAGGAACTAGTCAAAAAGCTGCCGAATCGCATTAAAAACGGCTAAGTCTCACCAGCCTATTGAATCCACAAAAAAAGCCCTTTGTTCTTTGCACGATACACTTCTTGTGTTCCATGCATAAGGCAAGGGGCTTTTTATTTACTTTTGTCCAACAGCAGCCTTCCTCAATTCCTCGACAACCTGATCTTCCACACTACGGCTACCCAGATCACCGTGGAAAATAACACCTTGGCGTGCACCGTGAAAATCCGAGCCGCCAGTTGCAATGAGTCCATATTGTGCCGCCATCGCAGTATATCGGCTCTCAGCCTCAGCATCATGGTCCGAATGTCGCACCTCCAAGCCCACAGGCTTCGCCTCCTCTATAATAGAGCGAACCAGCTCATCATTTCCGTATAAGCCAGGGTGGGCCACCACAGGAACCCCTCCTGCTTCACGAATCCAGTTTATGGCCTCCGCAGGCTCTACACGGGGTACAGACACATATCCGGGTGCTCCTTCCGCCAAGTAACGGTCAAACGCATCCCGCATATCCTTCGCATACCCTTTTTGAACCAGCGTATCTGCCATATGCGGACGTCCAATGCTTTCATCTGGTGCCAGCGGTCTGCCCATCGTAGCCACCACTTCATCCAGTGTGATTTCCACGCCCAGACTACGCAATTGACTCAAAATCAAATCATTACGGGTATCCCGCGCCTGGCGAAGCTTTTCCAACCGCTCCAAAAACACTTTATTGCGGTAATCCATAAAATAACCGAGTATATGAATATCCTTACCGCCAGCTCGAGTACTAATTTCCACTCCTGGCACCACAGTAATTCCTATGCGTTTTCCCTCCTTCAGAGCTTCCTCCAGACCAGCTACCGTATCATGATCTGTAATGGCTACACCTGCCAGTCCTTTTTCCTTGGCCCAGCGCACATTATCTGCGGGTGGCTGCATGCCGTCAGATGCTTGGGTGTGTGTATGTAAATCATATCGTTTTACGTTAATCTGCTCCTTCATTATACATCCCCCTTCTCTTTCACCTTTGCCAGCTCGTCCTGCGAGTCCCTCAGCACGTCCGTTCCCTGATCATGACGACGCAAGTAAGACAGGAAGGTGACTACCGGAATCGGCAACAACGCCGACTTCAAATGAATTGCATAAAATTCTCGTTTGAACGCGATATCTGAAATGTTCACAATTTTCAACAAACCGAGCGCAACTTCATGCTTCACCGAAGAAGGTGATAGCATGGTAATTCCCAGTCCAGCCTCCACCGCCGATTTAACCGCTCCAGTGCTCCCCATCTCCATTACAATACCAAGTCGAGAGGCATCCACACCACGACTTTTCAGCTCATCTTCTATCACTTGACGTGTACCAGATCCCTTTTCTCTGGCTACAAAGGGATGCTTAAACACATCTTCCAGAACCACTTTTTTAGCCTTGGCCAGCGCATGTCCTGAAGGCACAATCAGTTTCAGTTCGTCCTGCATTACAGGTTCTACCACAATATCCGGATGCTGGACTGGGGCCTCAATCAGTCCTAAATTCAACTGATGTTTTAGTATATCATCCATAATTTGAGTCGTATTCATCACATTCATTGCCATGCGTATATGAGGGTATTCCTGGCCAAACGGCCCCAACATTCTTGGTACAATATACTCACCAATCGTTAGGCTGGCGCCAATATGCAATCTTCCCTCCAGCATGTGAGTAAAAGCAGACATCGCCTCGTCAGCTTCCCTAATCAGTTGCATGCTTTTTTTCGCAAAAGGTAGTAGTGTCGCTCCCGCCTCTGAAAGCTCGATTTTTTTAGTCGAACGTTGCAGCAGCTTCGTGCCGAAATAATCTTCCAAAGACTGAATTTGCATCGTCACCGCAGGTTGTGTCATATGCAGCGCTTGTGCCGCCGCCGAAAAGCTCCCACGCTCCGCTACGGTATAAAAAATGTGCAACTGATGAAAGTTCATACTGACAGCCCTCTCCCCTCTGATCTCTCTATTTTACCATAAGAAAAACATCTGTCGAAGCATTTCCAAGTAAACTTACTGAATTGGGGGAGTTTTATTGCTGGAAATAAAAAAAGCATGCAGCTGATAACTGCATACTTTCTACTCAAAATTGACGGTAATCATAAGTTCGGAGATTTTTTCATCTAGAGCCGACCGCCCAATCACCGTCTATTTTTGCTTACGAGTGCTTTTCATCAGTGTCATGCGTCGCGAATGGCGTAGCCATGAATAGTATGACTTCAAATCCCTTAATTCAATGGTCTCCGACATTCGACCCAAAAAGGTAATGACAATCATCTTGTGAAGCGGATTCCCCGCAATATCCATCTCGCCGGGCAACTCTCCAAATTCGGCCACGACGACCAGATCACCATCAATTAAATATACATCCTCTTCGTTATGATAGTAGGACTCCATCCTGTTTTGCTTCAGGCATTCCCAAAGCCAGGCGGCGATATGATTCGTCTCGGACTGTTTCTGCTCTATCCGATCTAAGTAGCGAGTTTTCGCATGATTTGTAATCACGATATCGGCGACTTTTTTATCGCCCATCTCCACGTAGAACGGTTCGTATGTACTCCATCGCTGCATTGCTTTGTCACGCACGGGATCACTCTCCCCACCAGATAGGTCTTTATATCTACCAATATATTCATATGTTACCTCAACAGACCCGGGACTACAAGTTACAAAATTGAAGTTTATGGGCGGTTTTTAAAGATTTTTTAGGTCTAACAGCATTAAGACCATTATGCAAAAGTCCTGACTTTACAAAAAAAAGCCAGCCCGTAGGCTGACCTTTTAAGAATATTTTACAATTTATAGATATTAGAAACTTATATTTCATATTCTTTCATCTTTTCCTTATCGTCGTTGTACTCCGTCCTAATCTCATTTCGAAAAGAACGCTCGACCTTACGCACATAGGAAAGTCTGCGAATATTTTTAACGGTGTCTTCTGCCCGATCCGCATTCATATATATAACTACATAATGCATACGCTTTGAAATAAAGTGGACATTTCCGTATTTCTCCAGATTGCGGGCAGCCTTGATATCGCTTACCCAAATGATGTACCCTGTCCGCTCGGCAAACATTCGCTTCATCTCCCCTCCACTCGGTATCATTCCTATGACCTATCCACAGGAGCATTTCCCTCCGCTGCCACATCCGCCCTTTTTCACATTCGGATCATTGCTCGGCACCTTAATGGTCTCGGACACGGAATATGCAATCGTTTCAGACATGGCATGAAGCATATCATCCAGCGCCTTTTCGGCTCGTTTGAACTCCTTAACCTCCACGAATTGTTCCAGTTCCAGCTCAACGACCTGCACTGCATCCTTCGCTTCATGATAGTTCGGATGAAAATGCCCAAAACGCTCCGTTTCCGCGAATAGCTCCTTTTTGGCATCCAGCTTGCGTACACACGCCTGAATAGACGGATTCAATTCCACACGCTGTTTCCAATATAAATAATCCGATACCTCAAAGGATCGGTTGACCATATCGCCCAATTCATAGGCGTTAATAAGCACTTCTGCCATATTGACCGTATTCAATTCGGCTACGCTCATGAATGTTCATCTCACTTTATATAAAGTTCTACCCAGTAAAAGTAGACTCATTTATCATACCACATCCTTCTTTTGAGAAGAAGGAGTTTCATGCACTTCCTGGCTCTACTATGTAAAAGGAACCAGCAGCCGCATGTCTGACCATTCACTTGGCTGTAAGCTCGCTTGAGAAGGTGTTTCGTCATCCATTCCTGAGGCATACCAGCCTGTGACACTCCATGGCGCACCGGGAACCACCGCCTCCGGTATCCATTTAACCTCTTTCCCACCGATTCGCAATCCCACAGCGGCCTGCCAACGGATCGCTTGCTCGATCAACTGCCGGGCAGTGGAAGTATGGTAACTCCTCCATTCTTTTGTCCATGAGGAGGGGACTGTAGATCTTTCTGGAAAATAGTCAGACGGATCAGGCAACATGTGCTCTTGTTCGTAAAAATGCAGCGTGCGCCCTGTATAAACCAAACCTGCTCTTCCCTCTTGGGAAAAGATAGGACGGGCCTGAATCGGGTCGGACTCCATTTCACTGTTGGGACTGCCTGAATTCTCTGTTTCCGAAATCAATGGATAATGATGAGTTGGCTCGTCCACACCTTCCGGTTCACGACGTGGGCCTAATCCAATTGCAGCAAGCGTTTTTCGTATTTTGACAGCAGAGCTTGCCGGAATAATAAAGTCCCTATCGCCCAGCCGTTCCAGTAATCCTTCCAGCGCGGGATGGCGTGCAACTATGTCTGCATCCTCCTGTGTGCCACATCGCAAAAGTGTTACCGTTGCAAAAGCGGTCCGTCCGACATCACCTGCCCACTGTTCTACCGTCATACGTACATGATCAGGCACACCTGTTCGGCTGTATTTATCCAGAAGAGCAGGAATTGCTTTGGCTTCCATCCCTAACTCGATTGCCTCTGTAACACTTTCTCTGGTGAGCCGGTATACTACCATACGATCTCCTGTCACACGTTCACAGCAGCATTCCAGTCGCCAGCGCACATCATATGCCACATCTGGTGGAACCAATATTTCAAAATCAGGTTGTACATAAAAAGTACCTTGCTCTTGATGTGTATCCTCGTAATTATTGGGACGAAGCATTTCTATTACAGATACATTCCAGCGAAAACACAGTTCGCCCGTTACAGTCTGGCCCCAATCACCCATTCCAAAAGCAGTCAGAGCCTTCAGCCAACCCTTCAATTCCTCCATGAAAGGTTCATTGAAATTAAAATCAGAACCCGTTTCTCCCGCAAACCCTTCCGGATTTGAGATTATAGGAACAAGGTCTAAAAGGGCACCATTCTTGGAATCAGCTCTGCTCGTACTCTCATGCTGGATTAGGCCTACCTGAAGCATCCATTGCAGCAGAAACTTGATAGATATCCACCCTTCTGTTCCTACATACTGGGAGACGGCACACAGCATATAGCGAAAATGCTGCATAGACGCTTCGGCCTTGCCGTATCTTTCCATGAGTGTAGCAAAAATATGCTTGCGCATTTGCCAAGCAGACAAACGAATCCAAGTCGCCAGTTCCGTTTCCTGAATGCGAAAAGACACAGTTTCTTTCACTAACAGCCCCAAACTGAGTAGCAAATCCAACATTACCACCGTTTGCACTGGATACAACTCTGCATGTGCATAATTCAACCCAAGACCCATCAGGTCATCTGGGCGAAAGGGGGTCAGTTCATTCAATTTTTGCAATGATCGCTTATGTATGGTTCCTTTGGCCGTCAAAGGGACACCTTGTACCGCAATACGTGACAACGCATGCAGCAATTCCGACTCCAGGCCTGTCATTGATTCATGTACCGTTATCGGATGATCCGAATGCATCATGTTCATTGGATTTTGCTCTAACAACATATCGTACAGATCCGGTAGCCGATGAACCGGAATATATAAAATTCGTTCGCCCCACGATTTGGTAACAGCCTCCAGCCAGCCCCGGGAACGTAATCCACGCAGTGCCAGTTTCGTTTCGACCCCGCTTAACACTCCCCGGGTAAGCTGTATAGGTTCTTCTTCCTTCATGGGCTGTCCCGTGTACCAGATAAAGCATCGTCTAAGCACCAGTAGCTCATCCGATGAAAGCTCATTCCAGCTGTCTTGCGTGTTCGTTACGCCCATTCTTGATTAGGCCTCCTTTTTCTTCCCAAGATCAGGCTTAGCATTCCGGCCTCCGTTAGCCTCTGTCACACTAAATCTGCGAACCGCATATTCATAGCCTTGCTCGATCAGAAACAGCTGACGACGAGCCGCAAAATCCGTCTCCTTGCTATTCTCCGTCACTAGCGCATAAAAATAAGCTTTATTCTCGCCCGACTTTGGTCGCAAAATACGGCCCAGTCGCTGTGCTTCTTCCTGGCGAGAGCCAAAGCTACCCGATACCTCTATGGCTACTGCCGCATCTGGCAAATCCACCGCAAAGTTTGCAACCTTGGACACCAATAGGGTCCGAATTGTACCCTTGCGGAACGCATCGAACCAACGCACCCGCTCGGTCTGGCTCATTGAACCCGTAATCAGTGGGACGCCCAGCTCCTGAGCCAATATACGCAATTGGTCCAAATATTGACCAATAATAAGCGTGGGCAAACCGCTGTGCTGCTGAATCAGGCTACGCACCGCCTCCAGTTTGACCGGATTTTCGGCTGCAATTCGGTACTGCTGTCTGCCCTCCGCACGCATACTGCGCTCCAAGAGTTCAGCTGTCATTGGAAGCCGTAGCTCCACACAATCGACCTGAGCGATCCAGCCCTGTCGCTCCAGCTCCTTCCACGGCATATCGTATCGTTTGGGTCCAATTAAAGAGAACACGTCCCGTTCACAACCATCCTCTCGAACCAGCGTGGCCGTTAACCCCAAACGACGGGTAGCCTGAATGTCAGCCGTCGCCCGGAATACTGGCGCGGGTAGCAAATGAACCTCATCATATATAATGAGTCCCCACTTCCGCTCACTTAGCAGTTTCATATGCTCAAACTCTCCATCTCTGGTGCGACGGTGTGTCAAAATCTGGTAAGTTGCCACCGTAATCGGACGCACCTCTTTTTTCTGACCACTATACTCTCCGATGGAATCGGCAGGAATATCCGTCTTTTGCTTTAACTCTTCTACCCATTGCCGTACAGATGTAGTATTAGATGTTAGAATAAGCACCTCGCACTGAAACCGATTCATTACCGCCATACCTATCACTGTTTTTCCGGCTCCGCATGGAAGCACCAGTACACCACTACCCCCTAAGCCGTCCGCTCCTTCAAACGCATCAGCGGCCTTTACTTGATAATCACGAAGCTGCAACTTCGTTTGTCCCTTTCCCAAGGTAAAACTAAGCTGATTCCCTTCAAGATAGCCTGCCGTATCCACAACGGGATATCCCAAGCGCGTTAATTCCTGCTTGAGCAAGCCGCGATTTTCGGGCGGGACCGATGCGCTTACCTCATCAACGCGAAGTAAACCAAGCTGTTTTAGCTCTTGCTTGGTCAGAAGCTCATCCAGTAAAGCGGGGGTCTCTGCTCCCAAGATCAAGCGATCACCTATTGTATAGCTGTTGGCTTTCCCTGTCTTTATACCTCCGTCTGGCTCATGTTCAGCACGGTATGCGCCAATCGTATCTGTGCTATAAGTTCGCTCTTCTTCCGTACCCTCCCTTGAAAGCGTCAACGTCCCATAACGAGAAACGAGCTGTTCAATATCCTTCAACAAATCACGTGGAATATCCCAACGGGACATGGAGTTCAAACTATTTTGAATGTCCTCAGCACTCCATCCGAGGGCAGCTGCGTTCCACAAAGACAGTGGGGTGAGGTGATATGTATGAAAAGCGGACGGGCTTTTAACCAGCTCCGCATAAATCTGCAACTGTGAACGAGCCCATTCTGAACCGGGCAAGCCCATTTCCAGCAGAACGGTAAAATCACGTTGTACAATACAAGGATGTTCTGGATTCATAACTACCTCCTGATAATCTAACCATACATCATTTTAAAGTTATATAATAAATAGCTTATCCGTTTATTCGCATATCAACCAGAACAGCAAGGAGCCCAACCCATATTCGGGTTGAACTCCTGATTAGAAGCTCGGGGTAAAGACCTCCCCAAACCAATGCCTACCTTAATTATTCTTCTAGTGGACCTGCTCGGAAATATGACTAAGCGCCTCTCCAGCGTTGTCTGCAAAAATATTACGAACAGCCAAATCCCCGATCGAGACAATCCCGATCAGACGGTCTCCTTCCGTCACGGGCAAACGACGGATTTGCTGCTCTGCCATCAGCTCAGCTGCTTGGTCCACCGACATGTCCGCACTAGCTGTACGAATACCTGTCGTCATAACTGTATCGACCGAACCCGAACCCGAATTTTTAGCAGCATAGCCGCGAACGACAAGATCACGGTCCGTTACTACACCGATCAACTTATCACTGCCTTCGCTTTCCACAACCGGAATAAAACCAGTATCATTGTCCTTCATTTTGACCGCAATTTCATAAATATTGTCCTGCGGGGTAACCGTTACGCATTTTTTAGTCATAACTTCCTGAACTTTTTTCATGGGTACTCCCTCCTTTTCAAGAGTAGGGTACCCCATTTCATTCAGCTCATACTCCAGATTGAACCGTTCCCAATTCAACTCATTTTAGCCCTTAATTGCCCCTGCTTTTCGTTCCGCAGCGTATCCCGTAGACATCGCAATAAACAAACGAACCGCGTTAATCATAGCATCCTCATCAAAATCAAATTTCGGATGATGGTGTGGATAAACTGCTCCTTTAACTGGGTTACCCGCTCCTACGAACATGAAGCAACCTGGCACACGTTCCAAATAATACGCAAAATCTTCAGCAGGCATCAGCTTCGACGCTTCCTGTACATTCTCCTCGCCAAAAACAGATTTTGCTTCATTAAAGAAACGATGTGCTTCATGTGCGTCATTGACAACTGGTGGGTATCCCATAATATAGCGAACCTGTGCTGTTGTACCGTATGTTGCGGCTGTAAGCTCTGTCACCTGATGCAGTCGCTCCTTCATTACCGTTCGTGTCTCCTCATCAAACGTACGAATCGTCCCACTCAAGCGACACGTTTCTGCGATCACATTTTGCGCAGAGCCCCCTTGGATGGTTCCCACCGTCAGCACGGCAGGTCGCAAAGGGTCGACTGAACGGCTTACGATACTTTGCAGTTGCATAACAAGAGCTGAACCCGCCACCACACTATCATTAGTGGACTGAGGCATGCCACCATGCCCACCCTTACCTGTGATTTCAATATAAAAATCGTCTGCCGCCGCCATCAGCGGCCCTGCGCAACTCGCGGCCGTCCCGACCGGAAAAGGTGTCCATAAATGGATGCCATAAATGACATCCACACCTTCCAATACACCATCCTTTATCACACTGACCGCTCCGCCAGGCAGCAATTCCTCCGCAGGTTGGAACAACAACCGAATTTCTCCTTGCAGCTCGTCCCGGTTCAGACTAAAATAGTAAGCCGTTCCAAGTAACGCGGATGTATGTCCGTCATGGCCGCAAGCATGCATGGCTCCGTCCACGCTGGAGCGATATTCACATTCCTTTTCATCTTGAATAGGAAGAGCATCCATATCGGCGCGCAGCATGACGACAGGCCCAGGTTTAGCACCACGAATGGTGCCTACAACACCGTGTCCCCCTACCTGACGGCGAATCTCGATTCCCCAACTCTCCAACTTATCCGCTACAAAAGCTGCGGTTTTGCTTTCTTGAAAGGAAATTTCGGGATTCTTATGTAAATGTCTACGCCATTCCACCATGTTTTCTTGCAAACGATCAAACCAGGTCTCGTCTATCACATGTTGTGTCATTCTGCTCCACCTCTCCTTTTAAAGCATCGGGCAAGTTCCCGATTAATCATGCAGCGTCACCACGTATGCACCGCTACTCTCAAGTCTTCATTTTTATCCTATTGTAGCAGATATGGAATTGTTGCGATATCTGTTGCTCCAGGGAGCTTGCAGAAGCCCATCAAACATAATATGATAAAATGGATAAACGATAAAATGATAACCGTCTGCGAGGAATATACCTTGTGGCGAATACCGGGGGAAGCTGATATGAGAAATACGAAGCCGGAGACTCGAAGAAGAGGCACACCGGATTTCCAATTGCTGATCCTCACTTTGTTACTGGTTGGATTCGGTGTAATTATGGTATTTAGCTCCAGCTCCAGCGTAGCTCTGCTGAATAAAGAATACAATTTTGACTCTTTATATTTTGTGAAGCGCCAATCTGCTTTTGCTGTACTTGGACTTTTTATTATGTTGGTAGCTATGAATATTAAGATGGAAAAATATAAAAAGCTTTTTGTACCTTTATTTTTCATAACTATATTACTACTAATCATCGTTCTTTTTACAGGCTCACTTAACGGCGCAAAAAGCTGGCTCAGGTTTGGTAGTGTTGGCTTCCAGCCAACGGAGCTTGCGAAAATTTCCATCATTCTTTACTTATCCGCACTCATCGTCAAAAAAGGTGATCGCTTTAGAGATCTGCGGACTGGCTACATACCTGTAACAGTCATTGTAGGCTGTGTTGCAGGACTCATCATGCTTCAACCTGATTTAGGCTCCTGCTTCATTTTGGTTGCCACCAGTGGTCTGATTATTTATGCCGGGGGAGCCAGTGTCAAGCATATTACAGCATCAATCGTCCTGCTCGTGCTAGGTGCTTCCATCGTGTTTGGTATTGGGTCGTTGTTTGGAGGAGATTCTGGAACCACAGAGGGACAAGCTGCTGCCCAGCAAGATTATAAAATCGGGCGCTTTCAAGCCTTTCTTAATCCCGAGAAATATAGACAAGGAACGGGATACAATCTGGTACAGTCCTTACAAGCTATAGGTGAAGGCGGCTTAAACGGGTCAGGCTTTGGTAAAGGTATTATCAAGCTTCACTATCTTCCTAATTCATTTAATGATTTTATCTTTTCCGTAATCGGTGAAGAATTCGGATTTATCGGAACAGCCATATTCCTGATGCTATATTTGTATTTCATTTGGCGAGGCATGATCATTGCTCTTCGTTGCCATGATCCGTTCGGAACGTTGGTAGGCACCGGCATCATGGGTTTGATCGCCATTCAGGCCTTCATTAATATCGGCGGTGTAACCCAAACGATTCCAATCACTGGCGTAACGCTTCCATTTATCAGCTTTGGTGGCTCCTCCCTACTTGTCATGATGTTTTCCATGGGCATTATGCTCAGTATTTCTCGTGAGAACACCAAACAAGCGGTGCAAGAACGCACCACAGGGGTAGCTGTCCGTAATGAAGTACCCAATCGCTTTCAAACTCGTAGAACCAACCGTTTTCGCTAAAAAAGAACTTCCAAGGTCCACTTACAACGGTGGCTTTGGAAGTTCTTTTGGTTATGTATAAAATACGAGAGCCCTCTGCAAAAATGGCTATACTGTTGATTCACAAAACGAAAACTGGCGATTCTATAACCACCAGTTTTCGTGTTTTTATTCGGGTTATCCCACGGAATTTCCCGACATGTATACAATTGGTTAAAAATGTCAATTTGTCAGTTCCTGATTCTTTTACACTGCGTCGTCCTTGAACGCGACACCTTCCACTTTTACGTTCACTTCCACAACCCGCAAACCCGTCATACTTTCGACGGCTTCTCGCACATTTTGCTGAAGAATTCGGGACACCTCATGAATAGGTGTTTCGTAGAGCACGATAATACGTAGATCAATGGCAGCTTCCAGCTGTCCAACCTCCACTGATACGCCTTTTTGTACATTTTTACCGCTCAGCCTTTTGGCCCAGCCTTCCGATAAACCGCCTGACATTGCAGCAATGCCCGGTGTCTCTAATGCGGCCATCCCGGCAATTTTACCTACGACATCGTTGGAAATCTTGATGTTTCCTGCTTCCAGTTGTTGAATTTGCTCTGCCATGACCTATGTCCCCCTTCATCCATCCTTTATTTGTATTGTAAAGCCTCAGCCACTCCAAATGCAAACCCTACGTATGAAAAACAACTTTCGTTTACAACCTATATCATTTTGGGTATATTAATTTAGAAAATCCATACAAGTGACAGCTTTCGCCAAACTTGTACACATCTATTGATATCGAGGTGCTCTTCATTGAAAAAATGGTTATCTCCCGCTTTGCTCATAGCGACATTTGCTCTTAGCGCAGTCGCTCATTACACCCATTGGAACGCTATAGCCCAATTTGTCATTTGTGCAATTTCTGTTGTATTCGTAGCCGGTTTTCTCGGCAGGGCGACCGAAAGTGTCGCGCATTATGCTGGCCAACGTCTAGGTGGGTTCTTAAATGCCACCTTTGGTAACGCAGCCGAACTGATCATCGCATTCTTTCTCGTTAAAGAAGGTCTTTACGATATGGTAAAGGCCAGTCTTACCGGTTCCATCATCGGTAATCTGCTGCTGGTGCTCGGAGCAAGTCTGTTCGCTGGCGGTTTGAAGTACAAAGTGCAAAATTTCAATGTATCGCTGGCTGGATTAAGTGGTTCTCTGATGATTGTGGCTGTTATTGCCTTGTTCGTTCCAGCTGTCTTTCTGAACACACACGTTATCACGGATAGCGAATCAGATACGCTCAGCCTGATTGTCGCAGGCACGCTCATTGTCGCGTATATTGCGTGGCTTATTTTTTCTATGATTACGCATAAGGACTATTTAGCTGACGTGACCGAACAAAAAGATGAAGAATTGCCACATGAGCATGCCCCTGTGTGGTCCAGAAACAAATCCATTGCCTATTTGGTACTCGCTACCGTCATGGTCGCTTTTGTTAGCGAATGGCTGGTAGGTACACTGGAGGTGTTTACGACCCAATTTGGGCTCAGCGAATTGTTCGTAGGTGCCTTCCTCGTCGCTATTATTGGTAATGCAGCCGAACATAGCGCTGCTATTTTACTGGCGATGAAAAACAAAATTGGTGCATCGGTCGAAATAGCTGTCGGCAGCAGTTTGCAAATTGCACTATTTGTTGCCCCTGTGCTAATTTTTGTCAGTTACTTTATGGGAAACACGATGAATATTGTTTTCACCACTATTGAGCTGGTCGCCATTGCTGTCGCTGTATTTATCGCCAAATCCATCACCCAGGACGGCTCAACCAACTGGTATGAGGGACTCATGCTACTGGTAGTGTATGTATTGTTAGGTGTATCCTTCTTCCTTGTGTAGCTTTTAAGGTTTTAAAATGTGCATTAGGATGGTGGAAGGGCGAGGCGCTTTTGCCATCCTAAAGGAACATTTTTTTAAAAAAAGGCATCAAAAAAAGCATGCTCTCAAACTCCGCATGCTCTCATCAATTCAACCGTCTTCCTAATTGGCCTTATTATTCATGGCCTCATATAGAATAGCCAGATTGCGTTCCAGCTCACTGACCAGCTGTTTACCTACCATTTCTGGAAGAAGTCCAGCGCGAACCGCAAAATCCACTTCCTTGGAAAATCCGTACATCTGAGTATCCAGCACTTCCTCATAGAGAGGGCAATAACGGGTTGCCAGATTCTCCATCTGTACTTCAATAAGCTTCTTTATTTTATCTGCATCTTCCTGAAGCAGATTAATAGCCTTGATATTCAATTGTTCCTGCAAATCAGATGAAGTCATGGATTCTTCCCCCCTATGTCTCAATGTCGCACAAGACGTCCTATCCTTAATATTAGACCAAATTGCAGGCTAATACAAGAACCTGACAAAAAAAGCATCCCTACAGTTACAGGTAGGGATGCTTTTGCTTCAAGAATAAAGTTAGCTGGCTACTGAAATATGAAGTCCGTGCTTCTCGAATACCTCGATGATCGCTTTCTTAGCTTCCTCCGCATCTGGTCCATGAACGTGTAGTTCATAGCTATGGCTGCTGACTAGGGTCGTAAACAAGCCCAGTATACTTTTCACATCAATATACTTATTTTCGGAATGAAGGACGATGGAAGAGGTGAACTTGCTCGCCGTCTGTGCAATTTCAACAACCGCCGCGTTATTATTGGACATAGAGATCCCTCGCTTTACTGAATTGTCATGTATCGTTACTCACCCATAATAATACATTGAAATCGCTTTCTCAGCAAGAACGGATATCGTTATTTTAAATTCTCAGGGTTTAATGGCTCCAGCTCAGGCAGAACAAAGATGCCGTCTTTACGAATCAAAACATCGTCAAAATAAATTTCACCACCGCCATATTCTGGACGCTGAATCAACACCAAATCCCAGTGGATCGATGAACGATTACCGTTATCCGCTGTTTCATAAGCTTGACCCGGTGTAAAATGCAAGCTGCCGGCGATTTTCTCGTCAAACAAAATATCCTTCATTGGATGTAAAATGTGCGGATTAAATCCGATGGCAAACTCGCCAATATAACGTGCTCCCTCGTCAGAATCGAGAATATCATTCAGCCGCTTCGTATCGTTACTCGTCGCTTCCACAATCTTACCATTTTCAAAACGGAATTTAACATTTTCAAAAGTAATACCATTATACAAGGTTTGTGCATTGTAGCTGATAGTTCCGTTTACGGAATCACGTACAGGCGCGCTGTATACTTCGCCATCCGGGATATTGCATTGACCTGAACACTTGATAGCTCCGATTTGCTTAATAGAGAAATTCAAATCCGTACCCGGTCCGCTGATCCGTACCTTGTCCGTCCGATTCATCAGGTCTGCCAATGCATCTTGAGCTTTGTCCATTTTTGCATAATCCAGATTACACACATCGAAATAAAAATCTTCGAACGCTTCTGTGCTGATATTCGCCAATTGAGCCATGCTGTCATTCGGATAACGCAGCACTACCCATTTAGTGTGTTTCACCCGTTGTTCGCTATGTACCGCATGCTGATAAATGGAATTATACATTTTCATTTTATCTTCCGGCACATCTGACAGATCATTTACATTTTCACCTGCACGTATTCCGATGTAGCAGTGCATTTGCTTCATCCGGTTAAGGTCAATCTCAGCCCAGGTCTCCAGCATCTCCTTTGTCGCGTGACGAAGCATGGCGCTCTGTACCTTACGGTCTGTAAGTTGTACAAAAACATTTCCACCTTTTTTACCAACTTCATGAATGATGGCGTTAAGCAAGTCGCGCTCTGTACCAATCATTTCGATCAATACATTTTCTCCAGGCTGCACTTCAACAGAGTAACCGACCAGATTTTCTGCCAGCTTAAGTATTCTAGGATCTTTCATGTAGTTCTCTCCTTCTCTATTTCATTCTTTTTGAACAATGGTTAATTCAAAATTCATTGTATCATGCCCGCCACGTTACTTGTAGTCCTTAAAAGTAACTCTGGTTATCAAAGCCTCTTGATGCAGCTCTTCATTCGCTCCTTGTCGGGAAATCCTGCATTCCGATGAAAGCTTTAAGGGTAAACCTGTTTGACGATCTATGGTCAGATGATACACAGTACGCACAATGGATTGCTCCAGCTGGTTGCTCATATCCTCACAACTTTGTGCCCATATTTGGCTCAACTTCTTTTGCAGTTCTCGATTCGTTCCTGTATGCTGCGTTTTTAATATCCCGATTTGAGGGTTTAAAGTATTCATTTCTTTTATTAAACGATCTTTCAACCAGCGCTTTGCCGAAGCTGATTCCGGTTCAATCCTCAACACCCAAGTTCCCCGGGCAGCTCCCGTTTCCATACGAATGCTCTTATTCAGTGTATTTAATTCCTCAAGCTCCTGAATCGGATTGAAGCGATTTAACATACCATTTCCAACCAGAGGAGGATAACCGGATGTCAGCGCAACCCATTTTCCACTCTGACGAAGAAAACGTTCTTGTGTAACATCATGCTCGGACTTACCTTGTTTCAGAGCTGCGTAGCCACCTTGCTTACGAAAAGCCACTGCAGAGCCCCAGTGCATGGTCAATTCATCGTGATTTCTTAGCCTACCGCGATATTCAAACTGCTTATTCGTCGGCAGACCACTGTCAGCTCTAATTGCAGTCCGTCCAGTAAACGTTACCATCTCTTTGCCGGCCATTCCTGCAACAGCTCTCTTAAAAATCTGCTCAGGAGTATATTGTCGATCCAGTGCACAACCACTTAACACACCTATTACAAGGAACACACAAACCTGCATCACCCATTGCTTTCTCCAATACATCCATCATCCGTCCTATCCTGAACATAACTGTACTCATGAGCAATAAGCCTGCTTCAAGGCAGTTATGCTACCTGGTTCACTTTATCGTGTTTTCCCTATAATTCAATCATACACACGATATAGCTACGTTTAGGATTACCTGTCTACAATGGGTTATGCAAGACAAAAAGAGAACATTCCCTATGGAATATTCTCTACACATTGGCTACATGATCAACAACTATTCGATTGCGTCCTTCATTTTTCGCTTCGTACAAGGCCATATCAGCCCTATAAAATAAAGATTCAATACTGATCTGCTCATCCAGCCAGTTCCATTCAGCAATCCCGCAAGAAACCGTCACCTGAGGCTCGGTTTCATGCTGTACACGGTAACGTATTTTTTCTGCATATTCGAGCGCCTGCTGAACCCCCAGCTGTGGTAAATAAATGGCAAGCTCCTCGCCGCCCCATCTTGCACATACATCCTCATCGCGAGTCGCCGAACGAACGATATTGCTGACGCTTTTCAAAATTTCGTCACCCGTCTGATGCCCATGCGTATCATTCACCTGTTTGAATTGATCAATATCTACCAAAATAAGAGATCCACAGAAATCCTTTTCCTGATGTTGCTGAATGATTTGGTCCACATAGTGACGTACATACAGACCTGTTAACATATCCATATTAGCCAACCGCCGCACTTCAGCGTGCAGCATAGCATTGGTTACCGCCAATCCGATATGAGGGGCTAGCATTTGCAGCATTTTGTAATTATCGTAAGAGAAAGAGTGTGGAAGCTTGCTGGACAATAGTATAACCCCTTTAGGAGTACCGCTGGTCTTCATAGGTACAGCCATCAAAGACTGGGAGTCCGTCGCATCCATAAAATGAGAGGATATCTTTCCATCCTTTCTATAGTCCGACACAATCACTGGTTCTCCTGTTAAGCGTATCAGCCCAGCAAATCCATCTTCAAGAGGGTAACTTTCCAGTCTTAAGCTTTCCACATTACTCGACATGACTTTAAAACAGTTTCCATCCTGATCAAGCTGTACAATACAACAAAAGTCCGCCATGAACATTTTTAATAACTCCTGCACGGCAAATTCAAATATTTCATTTAACTTCAGGCTCTGATTCAAGCGCTGAACCAGTTCATTAATGAGACGCAATTCATGGATAAGTACATTCGATTGCTCAAGCAGCTTCGCATTTTCAAATGCAGTACCAGCCGTATCCGCCATCATGGCAATCAGCTCTACATCGACTTTTCTCATACTATCCGTACCCGATGGAAGAATCATATGGAAAACACCGTATACACCCTGCTTGCCACGTAATGGGATGGCGATTTCAGTTATTTCATCTTGTGTACCGACAGGCTCGTTCACAGCCATTTGCCCTTTCATAAATGCACGGACGCATACATCTTCATCCCGTTCATGCAGCAGCAAAGGTTTGACCTGCGGATTGCGACTGTGTCGATCCTGACTCATGTACAACGTGATATCTACATGGGGAAACAAATAGGCGATGCTCCCGAATACCTCATCCAGCACGCCTTCCACGTCAATTTTGTCATGCATCCGTTTTACAATCTGAAATAAAATAGAACGGCGTCTACCTTCACGATCGCTTCGATTCTGCATCCCAAGGATATCTTCCATAAATATGTACTCAAACTTCGAGTAAAAGCAGGATTTAAAATGTAAAGCAGCTACTAAAAATGTATCCTGATTTGAGACAGAATGTTGAGCAGGCCGTGTAAAACGAAGAGCGGCAAAGGGCTCCCTCTTATAATTACGGCATAGTATGGGAACCATATACACAAACGCAAGGCTTCCATCACGAAGTTTGCGCTGGCTCACTTCCATCTCTCTAGATATGCAACAACGTTCGACCAAATCCAAATCCTCGTCATCATCTTCTTCCCTACCAGCAACACGAACACCTATAAAATTAAAAACAGCAGTATACTCTTCGTTAATCCAGGATATACCATTGCTCTGCTGTAACCAACTCCGATATCCTTGGACAAGAAGCTGATTAATATAGGGGAAATCATAGGGTGTCATGTCCATGTTCTGGAGCCAGGCAAAAGACGTATATCCTTTATCATCAAACAGCGGAGCACCGCTAGCCTGGACTGTTTTACTGTCAAGCATTTGCTGATCCGTTGTTGAAAATTCCGACATATTAAGGCGCTCCTTCACAGCAAAGTTAGCTGTACCAAGACAGCGGCTATACACCACTATAGCTCATAATATGATCTATTTTACTCTCAACTTTAGAAATTTGCATCCATTTTTCAGAAATTCGTCCCACTTTTTTAGTTCTAAAGCCCTATCGACAAATTTTGACGTTTTCATTCTTTTTCTCTTCTTGACATTGACCTACTCTTACATATAGTATATATTATTGAAAAAGACTGTACGGCAGAACTATCTACTGTGCGGATCTTAAATTTTGGGCGTAACAGTTTGTGTCACCCTCATCTTTTTTGTTGCTGACAGGACAGCGGCTGAACTTTTCTGTCAGTAGTGCGTCTTACCTTAATAGGTAGCGCCGAACAAATTGGAGCGCAAAGAGAGCCCCAACTCAAATTTTAATTATGAAGGAGTTAACTCTATAATGGCACGTTACACTGGTCCTAAATTTAAATTGAGCCGTCGTCTCGGTATTTCCCTGAGCGGCACAGGTAAAGAATTGAAACGCCCTTTCCCTCCGGGACAACATGGTGCAAACCAACGGAGAAAAATCAGCAACTACGGTATGCAGCTTCAAGAGAAACAAAAGCTGCGTCACATGTACGGCTTGGGTGAAAAACAATTCCGTACCCTGTTCAACAAAGCTCAACACATGCACGGTATCGCTGGTGAAAACTTTATGTTCTTGCTGGAAAGCCGTCTGGACAACCTTGTATTCCGTCTTGGCTTTGCTAATTCCCGTGCAGGCGCACGTCAATTGGTAGCTCACGGTCACGTTACTGTGAACGGTAAAAAAGTTGACATCGCTTCTTACCAAGTAAGCCCTGGCGACGTGATCGGTCTTCGTGAAAGAAGTCGTTCCCTGTCTTCCATCAAAGAAGCTTTGGAAAACCGCAACCACTTGGTAGCTTACCTGGAGTACAATGACGCAGCTCTGGAAGGTAAATTCATTCGTTTGCCTGAGCGTGGCGAATTGTCCCAAGATATCGATGAAAAACAAATCGTCGAATTCTACAACCGCTAATCCTTGCATTAGCACCAAAAAGCACCCGAATTTATTCGGGTGCTTTTTATATTCTCTATGCATCGAGCCTGAGGGTTTTATTCAATGGGGATGTATACCTTCATACTCAAATGATCTGGATAGGAGGAATTCATCACGTCCGTAATTTCAAAATCAGGCCCCTCCCTCCGTTCAAAATTAGAATTAGGAAGCCATGTGCCATAGATAAAGTCTCGTATATTCTGAACCCGTCCATCTGAACCCGAAGCGTCAAACTCAGCATACTTCCCTGCTGGAATCTCCATATATATGAAACCCTCTGCCAGTTCTTTTGACTCTTTTTCAACTGCCTCGCCCACCACAAATGAAAATGCACCGTTGTCTTCAAATCGACAGGCAACCCCATATGACATTCCCGGTGCAATTTTGTTCGGGATACACATAAAATATTCATTTGCTCCAAAGTGTCCATAAAATCCTGGGATTTCTTTATAGTGCTGCTCATTATTCAGGTTTGTTTTATATTCATATCCTACAATTTTGACCGTTTCGAGCTGCAATATCACCGGCTTATTCACATCCAAATCCCCCATCGTATTTTTTTGGTAATCCAGAAAATTGATTTTACTTTGCTCAGGAAGCTCAATATCACCGTTACGATACTTCCCAGGGGTGATCCCAAAATTCTTTTCAAAAGCGCGGGTAAAAGCCTCTTGTGAGTTGTACTGATACTCAATAGCAACGTCCAACACTTTTTGATTGGATTGTTTTAGCTGTTCAGCCGCCTCGGACAATCTTCTCCTTCTTATATATTGTTGAACCGTAAAACCCGAAATGGCCTGAAAAACCCGCTGGAAATGAAAAGCTGAAAAGCATGCCTGTGAAGCAATATCGGCAATTTTTAGATCCTCCCGGAGATTCAATTCAATAAACTCAATCGCACACTGAATTCGTTTAAAGTAGTCCATATAATCCTTCCCCGCACTTGTAATTGTTTTGGTTATCGATCCTACACCGAAATTGTGCAACCCACGTTTTCATTATGTATAACTCTTTACCTACATGTTTGATTATTTGTGCTAAGTTTACCATGACTTTTCACTTTGCAGAAATAAAAAAGCAACGCTGAGATCGATACAATCTCAACGCTGCTTTTGAATATATTTTCATTATCCAAGCTTGATTTTAGCAAATTTCCGTTTACCTACCTGCACAATGTCGCCTTCCTTCGGCATGTATGCTTCGTTCACATCGGTCCATTTCTCTTCGTTAATTTTGACCGAACCCTGCTGAATACTGCGCTTGGCTTCACCGTTAGATGCTGCAAAGCCCAGATGAGTCAGCAACTGGATCACACGAATGCCACCTTCTTCTAACTGATCAGCCGTCAAGGTGAACTCTTCAATATCGTCAGGCAGCGCACGTTGCTGGAATACGGTCACAAAATGCTGCTTCGCTGCTTCCTCTGCTTCTTCACCATGGTACATGCGCACTAACGTTCCAGCCAGCTTCATTTTGGCATCACGTGGATGCACTGAGCCGTCCTTAACACCTTTCGCCAGCTCTGCCAGCTCCTCGTTGTTGATATCCGTTGCAAGCTCAAAATATTTCAGCATCAGCTCGTCAGGAACGGACATGGACTTACCGTATATTTCGTTCGGCTCCTCATCAACACCAATGTAGTTCCCCAAACTTTTGCTCATCTTCTGGACGCCATCCAGCCCTTCAAGCAATGGTAATGTAATCGTAGCCTGCGGCTCAACTCCGTATTCTTTTTGCAGGGTTCTGCCCATTAGCAGATTAAACTTCTGATCCGTCCCCCCCAATTCAATATCGCTTTGGAGAGCCACGGAATCCATGCCCTGCATCAGCGGGTAAAAGAACTCATGGATGCTGATCGGCAATCCGTTTTGGTACCTTTTTGTAAAATCATCCCGTTCCAACATACGGGCAACCGTTACTTTGGCCGACAGGGTTACTACATCAGCAAAAGACATTGGCCCTAACCATTCGGAATTGTAGAATACCTTTGTTTTTTCAGGATCGAGAATTTTAAAAATTTGTTCCTTGTACGTTTGTGCATTACGCTGTACATCTTCCTCAGTCAGTTGCTTGCGAGTCTCCGATTTACCTGTCGGATCACCAATTCTGCCTGTAAAATCTCCGATAATCAGTTGCACTTGATGGCCTAATTCCTGGAACTGGCGCAGTTTGTGCATAACAACCGTATGTCCGATGTGAATGTCAGGCGCAGATGGATCAAGACCCAGCTTAATTTTGAGTGGCTCGCCGCTAACGACCGATTTAATAACCTTACGCTTCAGCTCATCCTCAGGTACAATTTCCGCTACTCCACGACGTATCACCTCTAGCTGTCGCTCGACCTCTACCTGTTGCTCCGGTTTCAATTCTTCCCACTTCATCCTGTATACCTCCTATTTTTCATCCAAAATATTACATATTAGACAAACCAAAAAGCCCCTTTCATCCCAAGGGACGAGAAGGAGCTGCTCGCGTTACCACCCTAATTAAAGAAACGCATGTCAAAGACATACATTTCTTTCACTTCATTCCTATAACGGGCCTACACCCGGTACTGGATTACTATGATAGCTTCGCAAACCTGCAAATGCTTTCCATTCATCCAGACAGCTCCAGACGGTAATTCAAAGGAGGGACGCTACCGATTCACACCACCCATCGGCTCTCTGTACAACGTGAATCCGCCTTCTACTGAAGTCTTTCTCTGCTTTTCACGATATTTACTTTGACCTATTTATAACACACTGCTTTTATGTAGTCAACGACACCAAAAGACAGGCTTTTTAGCATATGGGTTCATTTTGTAATTTTATGCTATAATAATGGCTGTTATAAAGGAGGAAGACTTAATGGTTGAAGAAAAAAACAATGTATCAGAGCCAAAGCCTTCCCGCTTGCGGACAACCATGCGAAGGCTCGGCCGTGTCATAAAGTGGGTCGTCATCATCGGTTTTATGGGGGCACTATTTGCAGGAGGAGCCGCCGCCGGCTATGTTGCTTCTATTGTAAAAAGCGAACCCGTGCGTTCCAGATCCATGATCCTACAGGAAGTAGATAAGAATGCAATCACAGGCTTCGCTTATTTCAATGATGGCTCTCCCATCGGACAACTTCGGACAGAAGAAGATCGAAGACCTGTCACGTTTAAGGAGATTCCACAACTCGTCATTGACGCAGTCATTGCCATTGAAGATAATCATTTTTACGAGCATAAAGGTGTCGATCTGTCGGGAACGCTGCGTGCTGTGAAGCAAAAGGCGCTGCATGAATCCGTACAAACCGGGGGTAGTACCCTCACCCAGCAGCTTGCGCGTCGTGTCTTTCTAAATCTCGATCGCACGGATGACCGCAAGGTCAAAGAAATTTTGCTGTCTCTGCGCCTTGAGCGCTTCCTAAGCAAGCAACAAATTATTACGGCCTATCTCAATAAAGTACCTTTTGGTAATGGTTCAAGCGGTTACAACGTCTTTGGCATTAAAGCAGCGGCCAAAGGTATCTTTAATGAGAATGATCTGAACGAGCTTAATATATCCCAGGCTGCCTATCTAGCAGGTTTGCCACAGCTTCCTTCTTCTTATTCTGCTTTCAACGGTAAGGGTGAGTTTAATGAAGCTGGCTTTAAAAGAGCCATCAATCGCCAGCACCTAGTACTCAGTCGAATGCTGGAGGAGAACAAAATCAATAAAGCACAGTATGATGAAGCGATGGCTTTTGATATCAAAAAATCTCTCGCACCACGCACTGTTAAAGCTTATAACACCTATCCATACCTTATGATGGAAACAGAACGACAAGCTGCGCAGGCACTCATGTCTGTCACCAATCCGGGTCAAGCAGCTAATGCCAGTGCAGATACCAAGACCAAGGATGATAACGATTTACTCAAGGAAGCCGAACAGCAGCTTCGCACAGGCGGTTATATGGTGTACACCACCATTGATAAGAGCGTATACAAATCTATGCGTCAAATTGCAGAAAATAAAAACAACTTCTCTGCCACTAGTAAAACCAAGGGTGACGAACAAGCAGCGGCTATTCTGATTCAGCATAAAACAGGCGCCATTCTTGGAATGATGGAAGGTCGGGACTTCCAAAAGGAGCAGATGAATTATGCCACCCAGATGGTACGTCAGCCGGGTTCGGCAATGAAACCGATTGCTGCCTATCTCCCTGCATTGGACAGCGGTCTTGTGCAGCCTGGTAGTATCGTGGATGATGCCCCTATTATTTTGAAAGATGGCAGTAATGGATATCACATTCCGAAAAATTCTAACAACCGCTATCAAGGATTGGTCACGGCGCGTTATGCACTGAATCAATCGCTAAATACGATAGCACTCAAGCTGTTTAACGAAAAAGTAGGGATTAGCAATGCTTGGGCTTTTACTAAAAAACTAGGTATTACCACCTTGGAATCTAGTGATAACAACGCCCAAACGGGTGTACTTGGCGGCTTAGCCCACGGGGTGACCGTCGAGGAACTCACGAATGCATATGGAGCCATTCCAAATGGCGGTGTGTTTAATGATGCCTATATGATCGAAAAGATTGTGGATTCGCAAGGCAATATTGTATATAAGCATCATCCTAATCCTGTGCAGGCCTTCTCACCGCAAACCGCCTACCTGATGACAGATATGTTGCGTACAGCCGTGTCGGAAGGCACAGGCAGACTGGTGAAGCGGAACTTTGATCAATCCGGTAAGATTCCGATTGCCGGCAAGACAGGCACTACGCAATCCTACACTGATGTTTGGTTCGAGGGCTTTACGCCTGACGTCACACTAGGTGTATGGGTTGGTTACAAGCAACCTGTCAATAAACTTGAAACGAAAGTCCAAAAAGAGCGGGCTCGCCGCTTATGGGCTCTAATCATGAATGAAGTAACAGCTAAAGATGCTCAGCTGTTCCAAACGGACAGCTTCAAGAGACCTGACGGCATTGTAAGCCGTACAGCATCCGCGTATGGTTCGGACATTTATAACAGTAAGTATCCACCTAAAAACAGTGAAAATGGTGTGAGCCGTGCGAAATATATTACCTACCAAGGTGTGAATTATATTCCACGCGATGGTACACCGGATGATATGTTATATGAACGGACCGTTAGGAAACGGGAAAAGTCAATCTCAGAATTGATTAAAGAGCTTCAGCAAGCCTTTAAGGTGATGAGACGACATAACTCGTTGTCCTATTATCTGCCTCAGGATGCAGATAAGGAAGCTCCTACTCAGATTGATCCACGCAAGGACGATGGAGCAGCTCCTAACGCTCCATCTAGCGTCAACGTAAGCTATAGTGACGGTAAAGCCATAATCAGCTTTAGCCCAAGCGGAAACAGCGACGTCGTAGGATACCGTCTGTATCGTTCTACAGATGGGGGTAGCTTCCAACGGCTTGGCAAGGTCGTTATGGCTGACAGCTCCAAGGTGTTCTCTGACAGCCCTGGAGGCAGCAGCTCCAGCTACTACGTGACTGCCGTTGATGTGGGCGGTCATGAGTCCGGGCCAAGCACGAAAGCAAGCGCAGCACCTGTGGTGCCACCTGCAGATTCTGAGTCTCCAAACGTTCCGGGCGAGGGAGATGGAACAGGTGCGCAGCCTACAGAGGTTCCTACTGCCCCTGGACAGCCTCAAGCTAAAGCCGCTGGCTCATCCGTAGCGCTCCAATGGAGCGCAGGTAAATCTGCGGACGCTATTACAGGCTATAACGTGTATTACAGCGAAAACGGTGCGGAGCCTTTTACAAACATAGGCTCTACCGCATCTACCAGCTTTGAATATAAGTCAGGGAAAAAGCTAAAAGGTTGGTTTCGTGTCACTTCCATGAATGCCATGGGGGAATCGGCTCCTTCCGGAGCCGTCCGTCCATAACTGAAGACAAAAGCAGAAAGTGATAGGTTGGGTGAAATGAGATTCGCCCTAACAAAAAGGGAGTCCCCTTAGCCATTAAGGCTTTGGAGACTCCCTTTTTTAATTCTAATATGCAGAGCACTTCAATCCTCTATGGTGGATAAGTCACCTGTAGGAAGGTTAAGCTCCCAGGCTTTCAACACGCGTCTCATAATTTTACCGGAACGGGTTTTGGGTAACTTTTCCTTAAACTCAATTTCGCGTGGAGCAGCATGAGCAGACAGCCCTTCCTTAACGAAGCGATAGATGTCCTGCTTTAAAGCTTCAGACGGTGCATAGCCTTCACGCAGTGCAACAAAAGCTTTGATAATCTCTCCCCGCACGGTATCTGGTTTTCCAATAACTCCGGCTTCCGCTACAGCAGGATGCTCCAGAAGCTTGCTCTCCACCTCAAAAGGGCCGATGCGCTCCCCGGAGGAGTTAATGACATCATCAATCCTACCCTGAAACCAGTAATATCCGTCCTCATCCATGTAAGCTGAATCACCCGATACATACCAACCGGGAAAGCGGAAATATTCCTGAAACTTGTTCGGATTGTTCCATATACGATTCATCATGGATGGCCATGGTGTACGGATCGCCAAGTGGCCCATCCGGTTAGGAGACAACACCTGCCCTCTGTCGTCCAAAATAGCAGCCTGGATACCTGGGAGTGGCTTTCCCATCGAACCTGGCTTAATCGGCAGCTCAGGGTAATTACAGATCAACTGTGCTCCTGTTTCTGTCATCCACCAAGTATCATGAATGCGTTGTGTATACACTTGCCATCCCCATCGCACCACTTCTGGATTCAGCGGTTCCCCAACGGATAAAACATGCCGCAGACTGCTAAGATCATATTTGGAAACAACCTGCTCCCCTGCGCTCATCAGCATCCGAAACGCTGTAGGAGCACTATACCATATGGTCACTTCGTGACGCTCAATCGTGCGGTACCAGTCTTCCGGGCTGAAACGCCCCCCACGAATGACATTCGTCGCTCCATTTAGCCATGGAGCAAAAATACCGTATGATGTTCCCGTGACCCAGCCAGGATCAGCAGTACACCAATACACATCATCTTCTCGCAAATCCAGCACCATTTTCCCAGTATAGTAATGCTGAATCATTGCATTTTGCACATGATACACGCCTTTGGGCTTGCCTGTTGAGCCTGATGTATAGTGAATAATTAATCCATCTTCACGATTCAACCATTCTGGCTCAAGTTCCTCTGAGGATGTGAGCATTTCTGTCTCAAAATCGATAATTCCCTGCTCGCGTTCATCCATATCACCAACCACAAAAATATGTCGCAGCTCAGGAAGCTCCTCACGTTTTACCCGTGACAGAAGCGCAGGTGTGGTCACTAATGCTACTGCCCCACTATCCTCCAATCGATCCTTAACCGCAGTTTCCATAAACGCCTCAAACAATGGACCGACAACAGCCCCTACCTTTAGAACACCAAGTAAACTAATAACCAGCTCGGGTGAACGCGGCATGAAAATAAACACCCGCTCCCCTTTACCAATACCGTATTTGCGAAGCACATTTCCGAACCTGTTAGAGCTAGCACGAAGCTGAGAGAAGGTGTAGGTTTCATGACGGTTTGCGTCACAATACAATAGTGCCGCTTTCTCCCCTCGTCCTTCCTGTACATGTCGATCAATGGCTTCATGTGCCATATTTACCTTGCCTGTTTCATACCACGTAAAATGACGCTCTGCATCTTCCCACTGAAAGTTGTTGTAAGCTTGTTCATACGGGCCCATGTTGGATGTGGGAACTACAGTCTGGAGTTCTTCAAACTTCATACGTTCAGCCTCCTCACAATAGATTAATGAGAATCACACAGAACAAGATAACGCTTACAAAATCAATAAAGCAGATGAAGTCCTTTGGTTTACTGATTGATTTAAATTGTGAACATTTTATGTCTAAAACAGTATATCATAGGTCAGGATGTGACGACCATCCTTTTCATTTAATTGTTTTTTTGCTATAAGTAGGGGATATGAGGAACGAGCTTATGGCGAACAAGGAGGGCGTACGCATGCAGCATTTAAAACTGTACCACTTGGATACGCTGGATCATAACGGACAAACAATCTATGTAGAAGGCCCCGTATCCGCGGATCAACTGCGTTCATTTCAAATGCACAAGCAATTAGATGCCTTTCGCAAACCAAAGGAACAGTTCGATGCATTAGTGGATATTTCGGAACTGCCAGAAGGCAGAATTATCATTGCCCACAACGGGGAAACTCTCCTGGGATATGTTACTTTTCATTACCCAGATGAGATGGAGCGCTGGTCGGAAGCTGGCATGAAGGATTTACTGGAACTTGGAGCTGTTGAGGTAGCCGATGACTATCGTGGTCTGGGCCTGGGTAGCCGAATGATTCGGATTGCCTTTGAGGACGGCCAGCTTGAATCCTATATTATTTTTACGACCGAATACTATTGGCATTGGGATTTAAAAGGCAGCGGTCTCTCCGTATGGGAATACCGCCGCATGATGGAACGTCTGATGAAAACTGTAGATATGGTCTGGTACGCCACGGATGATCCTGAAATATGTTCACATCCTGCTAACTGTCTGATGGTACGAATGGGAAAGGATGTGCCCCTTGCATCACAGGAGCAGTTTGACCATATCCGGTTTGTCCGAAGATTCATGTATTAAAAAATTATACCATTAGCCCAAATGCTTGAGCATGAACTCTACAATACGATGCGAACGATGTGAAGCTTCTACCGTAAATTCAGCATAATTAACGTGAGCCGATCCATCAGCCTTATCTGACATAGACCGTAGGACAACATAAGGCACAGCGTTCATATGAGCTGTCTGAGCCACAGCTGCACCTTCCATTTCGGTACAAGCACCGTCCATTTCCTGATGCAATGCAGTCACTAACTCACGACTTGCAACAAATTGATCGCCAGAAAGTACCTTGCCGACAATATAACGATCGCCAAACGATTTGCAGGCTTGCTCAGCTAGACTTACAAGCTCGGGATCAGCCACAAACTCTGAGGTGTCCTGATAAGGAATGACCCCTCTGGCATAACCCAAAGGCGTTACATCCATATCATGCTGCATACATGTGGATGAGATGACAATATCCCCAATGTTTAAATCGGGATGAACGGCCCCTGCCACTCCCGTAAATATAATCTGTTCTACACCAAAATGATCAATCAGGATTTGTGTTGTTACTGCAGCATTAACCTTGCCTACACCGGATTTGCAGACAACGACTCTTTGCCCGTGAATGATTCCTGTAGTGTACGTGATTCCAGCCTTGACCGTCTTGCTTGCTTCCGTCATCGCTGCCAGCAGCAATTCAATTTCTTCATCCATAGCACCCATTAATCCATAAAGTCGGCTCATTACGCATCCCTCTATTCTTGGTTTGATGATGATGTCCATAAGAAGCTTTATATCCGCGAAAAAAGCTCCATCAAAGGAGCTTTCATCGAAGGTATATCCTATTCAGCACTGCGTCTAGTCTAAATAATTAACTGACAACCGCAAAATAGTTTCATGCGGCAAAATAACGCGAGGGTTCTCCACGTTTTCCTTTTTCATCAGCTTGGTCAGCAAACGCATCGCTACCGCACCCAAATCGTACATCGGTTGCGCGACGGTTGTCAGCTGAGGACGAACCATAGAGGCCATACGAATATTGTCGACACTGATTACCGAAAAATCATCAGGAACTTTCAATCCCTCATCCTGAATACTGTGGATCGCACCAATTGCCATCTCATCCGTAGCAGCAAAAATCGCACTTGGCTTCTTCTTTAGGCCGAGAAAATATTTCATTGCCTCGACACCGGATTCATAACGGTAGTTCCCGATTCGCACGAGATCCTCCTGATAATCAATTCCGGCTGTTTCCAGTGCTCTCTTGTAACCTTGGAAACGTGCATAGCCGTTTGCAGGGTCTTGAAGCGTACCACTGATCATTGCGATTTGACGGTGTCCATGGCGGATCAACGTGTTTACTGCATCATAAGCAGCGGCTTCATGGTCGATATCGACCGAAGGATAGCTTCCTTTTTCATCACTCGTTGCACATAGAACAATAGGGACCGCAGCTGTATGGAACGCCTGAATATGCTCGTCCGTTACTGTACCACCCATGAACAGAAGACCATCCACTTGCTTTTCAAGCAATGTGTTGATGACACGAATCTCTTTTTCTTTTCGCTTGTCGGCATTACACAAAATAATATTATAGTGATACATATTCGCTATATCTTCAATACCGCGCGCAATTTCTGCAAAAATTGAGTTCGATATATCCGGTATAACCACGCCGACGGTCGTTGTCTTCTTGCTGGCCAGACCTCTAGCGACCGCATTTGGACGATATCCCAATTGTTCAATCGCTTCGTACACTTTCTTGCGGGTCTGAGGTTTCACATTAGGATTATTGTTAACTACGCGGGATACTGTGGCCATTGAGACACCAGCTTCGCGAGCTACATCATAGATCGTTACCGTCACATTCCTTCTCTCCATTGCCAATAAATTTTCAACCGAATCCTAGATCAACTAATTAGAACCATGATACGACAAAATACTACTTTATGCAACGACAGCACACATTTATCTATGTGAGATGATCGTGGAGTGCACGGGCTGTAATATTCGAATGGGATGTATGCCAAACAGCCTCTCCGTCCTTGATTAAAATGGCCTGCGGGGATTCATGCTTCACCTGAAGCCTGTCCGCGGTTTCATTGGACACCGGCCGATCTTCTACTACATAAATGATACCGTATTCAATATTTTCGTTGGGAGCGCCATGCAAATAGGACTCCACTTCCTGATATGCGCCTGCACTTATCGGACAACGTGTGCTATGTTTAAAGAGAAGCAACGGCTTGTCTGATGACGCTTCCAGAGCCGTATTTAATTGTTGAACAGTAGTCATTTTTGTCATCGTCGCCATTGGATATACATTCCTTTCTGTGTCTTGTCGTATGGCCTATTCTCATCGTAACAAAAAGAACATGTAAAATCCAATGGTGACCATGAAAATTTTCATATTTTTTAGTTTTTTGTATTCGTAAATACCGATTCACTGGTAAAACCGGATAATTGAACCAATTTCCTCTCTACATCATTCATCCAATCTTCGTCTCCCAGACTTCTCGCATAGCGATAAAGATCCAATAAGAGATTAATTCGAAGCTCCATCCGCTCCTCCAAAGCAGATTGCCAATCCACATTGGGATTGTCCGCTTCCTCCAGTACAAGCTTGCGAATGATTTCTGCCAGTTCATTGTTGCGAGCAAAAGATATTCTCCGTGCCGTAGGTTTGCTCCCTAGACTTTGTAATAGTGCCTTAATGTCTTTCGTCACATGCTGCAAAACCTCACTGGAGAAGCATGACGAGCATGAGAATACAGGGACGTGCAAAATTTGAACCTTGCCCGCATAGATTACCTTTCGCAGTTCCAGCCCCATCGGTTTGCCACATTGACATTGCTTATGCATTTAACCACCTCATTACGTAGGATCAAACTATACGAGGACCTCGTCAGAATCCAAATATATCTATCTACTAGTCTAATAAATATTTGTTAACTCCATTAAATCTATCATACCTTGTTTTATTTCGACTTTGGGACCTCAAATCCTTCCACAGATTGCAGCTATGAACAAATTACCAAAGCTTTGGCGGGTCAGAAAATGACGACAATTGCTGTCAAAGAGCAGACTACTAACATAAGAATCTGAGAAGGAATGGACTTCGGGCGTTCTTTTTCTTAAGATGTAAAAGTACAGATTACAAAACAGAGGTGTCATCATGTGACGCACGAAAGGATGGTTGGATGTCAAGACTTGCCGGAAAAAAGGTTATCGCCCTAGTGGATGAGGAATTCGAGGATCTGGAGCTGTGGTATCCGATTTACCGTGTTCGTGAAGAAGGCGCAGAAGTGCATTTAGCCGGTGCGGAAAAGGGTAAAAAATATATTGGAAAATATGGCGTACCTGCTGAAGCGGAATATGCCTTTGAGGAACTGAATAGCAGCGATTATGACGGGATTCTCGTCCCTGGCGGTTGGGCACCTGATAAACTGCGCCGCTATCCCAAAGTAATTCAACTCGTACAGGAGTTTCATGCTGCTCATAAGCCGATTGGACAAATCTGCCATGCAGGCTGGGTACTGATCTCTGCTAAAATTTTGGATGGTGTTACGGTAACCTCCACACCAGGTATTCGTGATGATATGGAGAATGCAGGAGCTATTTGGAAGGATGAGGCAGTTGTAACGGATGGACATATTGTATCTGCTCGTCGGCCGCCTGATCTTCCACCCTACGGAAAAGCGTTCTGCGATTTGTTAGCAGATAACACCCGGAAATAAGAGATTAAGTCCTGACACTCAGGACTTGAATAACCCAATCTAATGGAATCAGGATAATTGCTAATTATGAATTTTCCATAATCACAAGAGGGGTTGTCAACAAGATGAAAAAAGAACCTTCAAAACCATGAATAAAGTGGTTTTGAAGGTTCTTTTTCGTCTAAACCATGCTACGCCATTAAGGTTTGCTACGACAAACCTAACAGTACGGAGTTCGGCTCCTCCTGAAGATGTATACGGACATTACATATTACTGCCGTCCAGGCCCGGCCGGAGTGCAGCTGACATTAGCTGCAGTGAGCTTGTCTTCGATCGCTGCACCAGTGGACATGCCAAAGCAAACCTGAGCGACTGTCGTTGCCTCAGATGCAGTCGTATTCAGCACACGATGCTTGACCCGCAATAAAGATTGGGGAGACATGCTGAGTTGATGTATCCCCAGTTCCAGCCAAAGAGGAACGGACCGTTCATCTCCAGCCATCTCACCACATACACTCACATCAATTCCTGCTTGATGTGCCGCTTGTGCAGTCATGCGCAGCATTCGAAGGACAGCTGGATGGTATGGATGGTACATATGTGCAATCTGCTCATTCATACGGTCTACAGCCAGCACATACTGAACCAGATCATTCGTTCCGATACTAAAAAAATCTGTTTCAGCTGCCAATAGATCAGCGATCATCGCCGCAGCCGGTACCTCAATCATAATTCCTCGCTGAATGTTCGGATTATAGGCAAGCCCTCTTGCATCCAAATCCGCCATAGCCTCCTTCAAAAGAGCATCTGCCTGGCGGACCTCCTCCACGGATGAAATCATCGGATACATTACCTTGATATTTCCCATTGCACTGGCTCGCAAAATTGCAGTCAACTGGGTTTTAAACAATTCCTTCCAATCCAGACTGATCCGTATAGCACGGTAACCTAGAAAAGGATTTTCTTCCTCTGGTAATTGAAGATAGTCCAACGGCTTATCTCCACCGATATCCAATGTACGGATGACTACGGAGTGGTTTCCTGCCTTTTCCGCTATCAGCCGATATACTTCATACTGTTCCTCTTCATCTGGAGCAGATTTGCGATCCATGTATAAAAATTCCGTGCGGAACAGTCCTACACCTTGAGCGCCATGCCTCAAAGCCGCCTCCAGCTCTTTAATCGAACTAATATTGGCCGCCAGCCTCAGAGTGGTTCCATCCTTGGTCACGGCATCTACAGAAGCAAGTACCTGAAGCTGCTCTTTTCTGCGTCGCTGCTCGTCGCGCAAAATTTTATAATGATCAGTTACCGTTTTTTCCGGATTCACATAAACTTTGCCCAGGTCTCCGTCCACAACCATCATGTCTCCCGTTTGAACGGGCAAATTCAGATTGCTCTCTAGTCCTGAAACAAGTGGAATACCAAGTGCACGGGCCATGATCGCAGAATGCGAAGTTTTACCACCATTCATAGTTACAATCCCTAAAACATAGCTAGGATTCAAGTGTGCCGATTGGGAGGGTGAGAGCTCCTTGGCTACCAGAATATAGGGCTGTGTGTCCTTGGGAAGAGTCACCTCCGGTGCACCTAGCAAATGCTTGAGCAGCCGGTTCCCCACATCTTTGATATCAATTGCCCGCTCCTTCATATATTCATCGTCCAGTAAATCAAACATTGTCACAAAATGATCAATGGCTTCCTTCACGGCCACCTCGGCCGCCTTGTACTGACGCTCAATAATTCCACGAATTTCATTCATGAATTCCGGATCTTCCAATATCGCAAGATGAGCATCAAAGATGCTGGATTCTTCTGGCCCCACCATCTCTCGAAACTCATCCTTAATAAACTGGATTTCACTTTTGGATGTGCGTATCCCTTCATACAAACGTTCAAATTCCTTTGCAAGATCTACCGCATCCATTTTTTGATCAGGTAAATCCCACTCCCAGCTCGGCAGGACAAATGCCTTCCCGATTGCCACACCTGCTGCGGCGCCGATGCCTTCTATCATGTTTCTACCCCTCCAACATTCCTGTCATGCAGCACAACGGACATTACCGAGGCCTGACCTTTTTTCACTGTTTTAAACGGAGCAAAGCTCCACGACTTGACGCGATCCGGATTCGTGATGACCATAGGAGTCACCAGCGATGGAGCTTGCTCTCGCAGCGCCTGCAAATCAAATTTGATCAGCAATTGCCCCGGTTCCACCGTATCGCCTGCTTCTACCATAGCAGTAAAATTCCCTTTTAGCTGTGAAGTATCAATCCCTATGTGAAGCAGAACCTCAAGTCCCTCTCGTGTGGAGATGCCTAAAGCGTGCATGGTCGGATACAAGTGCATCACAGTACCATACACTGGAGACACAAGTTCACCACGTTCGGGAACAAAAGCAACACCGTCCCCGACCAGCTTCGTCGCAAAAATTTTGTCAGGCACTTCATGAATCGGTAGCATTTTTCCATGTACAGGAGCGTTGAACAAAATTTGAGGGAGATCACGCTCCATCAGCTTCGCGATTTCCTCACGAATCAGTTCTGAATACGTTCCGAATACAACCTGCAAATTACCCCCACCCAGATTGATAAGCCCGGCCGATCCCAAAGCCTTCATCGCTCCGGTATCAATCAGCCTGTCATTGTGGACGGTCAGCCGCAAACGTGTGATGCAGGCCTCTACCTGCACAATATTTTCCTTCCCGCCGAGTGCTTCCAAAATAAGCGGAGCACTATAAGGAATATTGCCGGCCCAATCCTCCAGAACCGAACCCTCCTCGCGCCCAGGAGTTGGAATACGGAACCGTCGGATAGCCCATCGAAACAGTACATAATATACAAGCCCGTACGCCACTCCCACTGGAATTAACAACCAGGCGTTATGTGAGAGATGAAAATTTAGAACATAATCTATAAAACCCGCCGAATAGGAAAATCCGTGATGAATATCCAGCTCAAAGGTAAGCCACATGGCCAGCCCAGACATAACTGCATGAACGAGGAACAAATATGGTGCCGCAAACAAAAAGGCAAACTCGATCTGTTCCGACACTCCAGTAAAAAAGCAAACAAGCGCAGCTGTCAAAAATGTTTTTTGCACCTTTGGCTTCAAATCTTCACGCGCTTCCTGAATGATCGCCAGCGCAATGGCAGGGATGGCAAACATCATAATGGGGAACAACCCGGACATGAAATAGCCCGCTGTCGGATCGCCAGCAAAAAACCGGGGTAAATCGCCCTGCACAACGTTGCCAGACGGCGTTTTATATGTACCCAGTTGAAACCAAAAAATATTATTAAGCAGATGGTGCAGACCAAAGGCCGCCAGCAACCGGTATAGAATACCGTAGATAAACAGTCCAAAGCCGCCCAAGCTTGATTCCAGACCTACTATAAATTGCAGCCCTCTCTGTATGAGTGGGGCAATAATTAGCATGAGTCCTGCAAACACAGCCGAGAAGAGGCCAATAAGCAGCAGAACAAATCGGGTACCTCCAAAAAATTGAAGCACCTCGGGCAATTTGATGCTTTTGAACCGATTATAGGCCACCCCTGAAATGACCCCCAAAATGATACCAATGAGCGTCGCCGGTTGAATGAGTCCGTTTCCAAATCTCAATGTGACCTGATCGTATATAGCCATACCAGCCAATGCTGCCAGTCCCGCCTGACCTGCCTGATTCGACATACCCAGGGCAACACCAACCGCAAATAAATATGGCAAAAAATAAAAAATCCCGTGTCCAGCCGCATTTGCCATATCAGACACCATAGGGAATCCCCATGTGGACCAAGGAAGGCTGCCGAGACTTAGCAATATTGCAGCGGCTGGTAGCACCATCGTCGGGAGCATGACAGCACGACCGAGCTGTTGTAAGGATCCGAGCCAATTCATGGCATTCCTCTCCTTTCTATCCCTGATGGTAAGCCGAATAAATACTTTTGTCAAAGCAATGATTCCATCTGCCAAAATATTTATTTACGCTACTACAGGTCAAAAACTTTATCATCACAACAGATAACACTATGAATCCGTTTAGAGCTATTTCATCATCAAGACATACATACATTATATGGATTCCTGAGAGTATAATATACTGTACCATATTCCTCGTTTCGCACCAAAAACCTTCAACCCTGTGAAGCAAGGGAAGAAGGTTTTTATTCATCTGCGTATAGCACAGATCACTGATCCATGTTTATCCTTTACGTACAGCTTGGGTCACTGAGTCCTCCACCTTAATGCAACGATCCATAATAACCGTCATTCCATACTCCTGCGCAATGTCAGCGGCTTCCTGGCTTATAATTCCCTGTTGAAGCCACAAAATCTTAGCTCCAATAGCAGCTGCTTCACGCGCAACCTCTGCACAGTATTCACTGCGGCGGAATACATTGACCAGTTCCACAGGCTCAGGTACTTCAGCAAGACTGGCATAACAAGTCTCCCCAAGAATCGTTTGCCCTGCCGCCGCAGGGTTAACTGGAATAATACGGTATCCCCGCTTCTGCATGGCATAAGAAACCATGTATGAAGTACGGTCTGATTTATCAGACAAACCAACAACCGCAATATTGCCTACTTGTTCCAAAATGCTTTTAATCTCTTCTCTCGCCGGATTTTCAAAAGCCATTCTGTTCCCTCCTATTCGCATCTTCGTTTGTTTTTATTTTACCCATTCTACAGAAGCACCAAGCGTCGTTAGATGGTCAAAATACTGCGGATACGATTTGGCGACATGATGTGCGTCCTTAATCACTAACGGCTTCTGTGCGCGCAAACCAACAATCGTCAAGGCCATAATAACACGGTGATCAAAGTGCGCGTTAATTTCCACGCCACCTTCGACACCCTCCGGTCTGCCATGTACGATAATTTCCGCTTGACGTTCTTCTACCCGAGCTCCAGCCTTGGTCAGCTCATTCAAATAATCGGTAATGCGGTCACATTCCTTATACCGTAAATTCTCCACGTTATAAAAACGGGACGTGCCTTCAGCAAATACAGCCGCAGCCACCATTGCAAGCACAGCGTCTGTTGCAGCATCACCGTCAAACTCAACAGCTTTCAATCGGCCATTGCCCTTCACAACGACGGTATCGTTCTCATGTGTCAGTGGCACTTCCATCATACGCAGCACATCTACAATAGCGCGTTCTCCCTGTTTGCTCTGCTCTTTAAGACGATGGATGGTAACATCGGAATTCGTTACTGCAGCCGCCGCCAGCACCGCTGCACTCCCTGGATAGTCTCCCTGTACCGTATACGTACGTGGCTGATAAGATTGCCGCCCCGGGACACGGAAAGACATGTAATCATCGCTTGCATGAATGATAATACCAGCCTCTTGCAATACCTCCAGAGTCTGCCCAATGACCACCTTAGATTTCAAATCATGGAGCACTTCGATTTCACTGTCTTCCTCCAGTAAAGGCGTAAGGAATAGCAGGGCGCTCAAATATTGTGAGCTAACCGAGCCGGACACCTGAATTTTACCGCCCTTCGCCTGACCACCCTGAATACGAATGGGCAACTTACCTTCACGATGATCTACTTTCACGCCCAGTTGCCCCAGTGCATCGATTAAATCATCATGCGGTCTCTTGCCCAATGAGTCGGGATATGTATTAACAAATGTAACATCCGGACAAAGAGATGCAATACCCATCAAAAAACGGAGCACTGCTCCTGCGTTTCCCACATTCAATTCCTTCACAGCTTGAGGATGGCTACCAAAACCTGTAATCACTATTTTTTCATCATCCTCTTCCAGTACTGCACCCAGATCGGCGATACAACGACGCATAGCATCACTGTCTTCACTATGGGCTGGATAATAAATGGTACTTTGTCCTTCAGCAAGTGCCGCAGTGAGCAGATAACGAGTAGTGTAGTTTTTGGAGGACAGGGCCCCAATCTCTCCTTGCAAGGAAGGGGTAGGTCTAACGATAACATCCATAATGTACATGCTCCTTTTCGGTTCAAACCATCCTATTTTACGTTAATTATACAAGTTGTAGCATTCATTTCTCCACCCAAAAAATAAGAAATATTAATCTAAGTCCCCCAAGTTGAATTCCGTCGGTTAATTAATCTTTATCTGCCTTTAGGATTAAGCCGATTGACAGCCTAGAGATAGCTTAGCTATCATACATAGAGTGTGTGTGACATTTTGCACACGTCAAAAACATACGTAGCACCCAATATATATCAGAAAAGAGGTCCGGCCATGACGCAAATCGCCCTGATTGAACCTTCTGAGTTGCGCGCACGTCTGCAAGCAGGAGAGCAATTGCAATTAATCGACGTCCGCGAAGCGGAAGAAGTAGCGGAAGGCATGATTGAAGGTGCCAAGCACATTCCGCTCGGACAGCTTCCGGGTCGTCTTGAAGAAATTGAACGCACCGGTGAAATTATCTTTATTTGCCGGAGCGGTTACCGCAGTGAACGAGCCTGCGAATATCTACAGCAGCTAGGTTATGAAGGCTGTACTAACATGACTGGCGGCATGCTGCAATGGTCACAGGAGCAATAGAAAACCTACTTAACAAAAGAGACGGGAACCTTCCCGTCTTTTTTGTTTTGACTCAAAGCTTAGACGCGGTAATGCATTAAATTATTTTGTCCCTATCATACCATAGCGTCAAAAGATTACACAATCCTCTACTGCCATCATAATCGTATCCATAATTATAAATTAAAAAACGGAAGCTTCTTCTACCCATAGGGCAAAAAAGCTTCCGTTGTATTACATAATGCTATTCATGCATATCCGTCCGTTCATTAGAACCATTGATGATGGAATACGCCTTCTTTGTCCACACGTTTGAACGTATGGGCACCGAAGTAGTCACGTTGTGCTTGCAGCAGATTTGCTGGCAAACGCTCAGTGCGGTAGCTGTCATAGTATGCAAGCGCGCTGGAGAAGCCAGGCACTGGAATACCTTGGGATACAGCCACGGAAATCACTTGACGCCATGCATCTTGATACGTTTCAACCACATTTTTGAAGTAAGAATCCAGCAACAGGTTTTTCAAGGCAGGATCGCGGTCATATGCATCCTTGATGTTTTGCAGGAATTGCGAGCGGATAATGCAACCGCCGCGGAAGATCATAGCGATTTTTCCGTATTTCAAATCCCAATCATATTCATCGGAAGCTGCACGCATTTGAGCGAAACCTTGAGCATAGGACACGATTTTACTTGCAAACAGTGCTTTACGTACACTTTCGATAAATTCTTTTTTGTCGCCGCTGAAGGACTCAGCATTAGGACCGCTCAGCACTTTACTTGCCGCAATGCGCTCGTCTTTCATAGCAGACAAGAAGCGGGAGAATACGGATTCGGTGATCATGGACAATGGCACACCCAGATCCAGCGCGCTTTGGCTTGTCCATTTACCTGTACCTTTTTGACCAGCAGCATCCAAGATAACGTCTACCATTGGCTTGCCTGTTTCAGCATCATACTGGGAGAAAATGTCAGCTGTAATTTCGATCAGGTAGCTGTCCAGTTCCCCTTTATTCCATTCCGTGAAGATTTCATGAAGCTCTTCCGCATTCACATTCAGGACTGATTTCAACAAGTGATACGCTTCACCGATCAATTGCATGTCGCCGTACTCGATACCGTTATGCACCATTTTTACATAGTGACCAGCACCGTCAGGACCGATATATGTACAGCAAGGGTCGCCTTCCACTTTAGCAGAGATTGCCGTTAGAATCGGCTCTACCAGTTTATAGGCACTTTCTTGTCCACCCGGCATGATAGCAGGACCATTCAAGGCACCTTCTTCACCACCGGATACGCCTGTACCAATAAAGCGAAGTCCTTTTTCCTCCAGCTCCTTGCTGCGGCGCTGTGTATCAGGGAAGTAGGCATTACCTCCGTCTATAATAATGTCGCCCTTGTCCAGATGAGGCACAAGCTGTTCAATCGTGGCATCTGTTGCTTTACCAGCTTGAACCATGATCAGGATTTTACGGGGGGATTCCAATGAGTTCACAAATTCTTCAATAGAGAAAGTACCCGTCAGTTTTTTACCTTCTGCTTCTTTGATAAGATCGTGCGTTTTTTCTGGAGAGCGGTTAAAAACCGAGACGGTGAAGCCTCTGCTCTCAATGTTAAGGGCTAAATTCTTACCCATTACCGCCAGGCCGATCACACCAATTTGCTGTTTTGCCATCTGGTTCCTCATCCTTTGCAACATATTTTGTCTTCTATATCGCCGCTTTACCGCATTACACTTTATGTGAATCGGAACACGTGCACTTCTATTTTAACGTTTTTGATGTAAGAAGTGAACCCCTGTCTATTCACAGATCAAAACACCCCATTTACATGAGGTGTTCAGATGTACTACGCTTCCATCATCAGCAGTTGGTGGGATAGCGTTTGCAGGCGTTCATGGCAATTCCCGATTTTAGCCTTATCTCCGTCTGTCATCGCTATGAACAGCTTCTCCAATTCATCGTCCACTTCCATTTTAAGCAGCAGCAGTCGGGTTTCTCCTTCATTGGAAGCGTACATATCCTCCATTTCCTGTGCGGACAGCACCGGTCCCTTCTGATAAATGACACGCTGCTTAAAGCCTGTAACCTCGACCAGACGAATGACCTCACCAAACAAAATATTTTCTACCAAAATATGATGATCCTTGACTCTTTTGACAATGGCATGACCTCGGGTGCTTCCAATCAGCTTCTCCAACCACTCAGCCAGCTTGGCATCGCGGATTACATAATCTCCAGCCAACTTGTAGTGTCCTGTGCGCAGCTGTTGAAAACGGAGCTTCACCAGCTTACGCCCGGTTCTCACCGACAAAACCAGGTACGACTCATCCTCGCTCCAGTACAGCGAATACCCTTCCGATATCAAATCCTTGATCAGATTATGGATATGCCGACGGCTAAACCGGAGCTCTAGATTGCAATATTCTACCTCACAGCCCTTGTTCACGGCATTCCCTCCTTTTTCAAGTCCGATTCAAGAAGTCCGGCTACAGCAAGCCTGCGGCTTTCCCGCTTGATCTTCCCTTGCTCTATTTTATACTTCATTTTATGTAAGGGTACTTGGTTATTTGACCTATTTTTATGAGTAACAGCGAACAATCCTACTTTTGCCTTATATGCTTGTTTCAAACCTAGTCTAAAGTCGGCCAAGCCCGGCGGCATTATGCTATAATTGGACATATTACGCCACTCGTTATGGCTTAACCCAGTTACAGGAGGAAAAGGAATGACATTTAGTGGATTTACTGCAAAGGACTTCGATGTTTTCGAAATACCGGGATTGGAGCCTCGTATGGAAGTGCTGATTCAGCAGGTTCGGCCCAAGCTGGAGGCAATTGGCGAGGAATTAGCCCCATTTCTGACGGACTTATGTGGAGAGCCCATGCACGTTCACGTCGCCAAGCATGCACGACGCAAAGTCAATCCCCCCAAAGATACTTGGGTAGCCTGGGCGGCAAATAAGCGCGGGTACAAGGCGCTGCCGCATTTTGAGGTAGGTATGTTCGCTTCCCACCTATTCGTTATTTTTGCAATTATTTATGAAAGTCCTAACAAAGCTACATTTGCCCAGGCACTCGAAGCCAATCTGAGCGATGTGCGCTCTAACCTGCCTGATCATTTTTACTGGTCCATGGATCATATGGCTCCGGAAGGCACAGAACAACAACATATGGATAATGAAGATTTTCAAACGATCATCCGCAAGCTGCAACAGGTAAAAAAAGCGGAGGTCATGTGTGGAATCCGTATTGACCGAGAAGATCCACTTGCCAGCGACGGGGCTGCATTATTACAGGCAGTGCGTTCTACCTTTGAGCATTTGCTGCCCCTGTACCGAATGTCTTTCTCGAAAGAGTAGCCCTCGCCGCTTTTCAAGGCGCTGTTCAGGCCTCTACAGTCTTCCTGCGTGGATTGCGCGCCAGAGCCAGGTGGCAGCCAAACATGAGCAGCATCACGACCCCACTGATGATAAATGGAGCTGTGTGTCCGGCACGGTCCCATAGCACTCCTGAAACGAGCGGGCCTATAACCATGCCGGAGCCTTGAAGTGTTAAAAAAAAGCCCCACACCGTTGCTCGCTCGCTTTCCGGAATCAATCGGGCAAGAAAGGTGTTCCATGCAGGCAAAATGAGCGCATATCCCAAACCAATAAGCGCCACGGATACAAACACCAGCGGAATAGATCGAACGATTGAGAAGAAAAACAGCGTAATTCCGGCTAGCAAAAAGCCAACATGTAGAAAATACTCCGTTCCAAGTCTGTCGACCAACTTGCCACAAGGGATCAGTGCCAGCACAGTCACCCCACCGCCTGCAATCAGAAGCACGCTGTACAGGTTAGGTGAAATCCCGAGGTCCGTCCGAGCGTATAGCGTCAGTACCGGGCTGATTAAACCGATAACAAAAGACTGCAAAAACAGCGCCGGGTAAATTAACGGATTGACGTTAAGCTTTGTTTTGAGCACGCCGATCGTCTCCTGGATTCCTTTCAGAATTTGCTGTTTCTGCTTTGTGTACCCATCAGACGACACTAGAGCGCTCTGTTCGAGGTCACCTTTATCAGGAGACCTTTTCGGTCCTGGCAGCATAAGAGCAACCAACAACAATACAATACTGCATCCTATCAAAATCATGAACACCATGCCGTAAGAATGCCCATAGTGGGATATGGCAAAGTTCATAATGAGCGGACCCAATCCCGTTCCACCCATAGACGCAATTTCCAGTGTGCCCATCGCCGCGCCATTGCTGTTATTAGGCCCGGACATTTCGGTCGTTCCGGTCATAACACAAGGCCAGAGCGGAGAAGTACCCAGACCGAGCAGCAGACACGCAACGACGAGCCACACGGGCTCTGTCAATACGCTCAGCATAATAATCGCTACAAGCGTAAACAACAGTGCGGTCGACATCGTTCCACGGTAGCCGAGCCGTTCAGCCACCCAGCCCGCCGGTGCCCGGAACGCATTGTCTCCAAAATACTGAAGTGAAAAGGCCAAACCAATAATCCCGGCCGACAAACCAAGCGTTTCTCCCATATATACCGGCAGGATGGATACCAGAAGAGATCCTTTCATAAATTCGACCAGAAATACCAAAATCCACAATTTGGTAAAAAAAGGAGTCCACCACCGCTGCGAAGCTTTTTTTCTTCCTATTTGCCTCATCTAATCCACTTCCTCCACCTTCGTTTTTTGGCTGTATAGACCGGGTTATCAGCCTACTCCACTCTTTCGCAAATAAATGCGCCCTCAATCGCTTGCATTCCTACTTCAAACTGCTATACTCAATTTTGTTCTATTATCACTTGCACAGGATTGTCGAAATCCTGCACGAAAGGTTGTGACAACACTAATGAATCAAAGCAACACCCCGCTTTTTACTGCTTTGAAAAAGCATGCTCAGAGCAACCCGGTTCAATTTCACATCCCAGGCCATAAAAAGGGAGTGGGAGCTGATTCGGAATTTCGCGAATTTATGGGGGATAATGCCTTTTCCATAGATATGATCAACATCGCTCCATTGGACGATCTGCATCAGCCATCAGGCGTCATCGAAGAAGCTCAAAAGCTTGCAGCAGAGGCCTTCGGAGCTGATTATACGTATTACAGTGTACAGGGGACAAGCGGAGCCATCATCACCATGATTATGTCGATTTGCATACCTGGTGATAAAATTATTGTACCCCGAAACATACACAAATCTATAATGTCTGCCATTATCTTTGCTGGTGCAAAGCCGGTATTTATTTCTCCAGTCAGTGATGAGAATCTCGGTATTCACCACGGGGTTACAACCAAGTCCGTACGCCGGGCATTGGAACGCCACCCTGACGCCAAGGGCGTCCTTGTTATCAACCCGACATATTACGGTGTGTGCGCCGATTTGAAGGAAATTGTAGATCTCGCTCACAGCTATAATGTGCCGGTCCTGGTCGATGAGGCTCATGGAGTACTGATTCATTTTCACTCTGATCTACCGATGTCCGCCATGGAGGCGGGAGCAGACATGTCAGCTACAAGCGTTCACAAGCTGGGTGGTTCCTTGACTCAAAGCTCAATTCTGAATGTAAATACGAAAAACGGATACGTTAACCCACAGCGTGTACAAACGATTTTCAGTATGCTGACAACAACGTCGACTTCGTATATTCTGCTGGCTTCGTTGGACACATCCCGACGTAATCTGGCCCTTAACGGTCATGAAATAGCACAACGCGCTCTGGAATTGGCTGAATATTGTCGTTCAGAGGTCAACAAGATTGAAGGGCTATATTGCTTTGGCAGCGAAATTCTTGGCACGGAAGCTACCTATGATTATGATCCAACCAAAATTACGGTTCATATCCGCCATTTGGGCCTTACCGGATACGATGTGGAGAATTGGCTGAGAGATCACTACAATATCGAGGTTGAGCTTAGCGATATGTACAATATTCTCTGTTTGGTGACCCCTGGTGATACCAAAGAGGAAATTGAAATTTTGTTGAAAGCTCTGCGTGAGCTGGCTTCTCTGCACTATTCCACAGGTCAGGAGCATGAGCTAGTTGTAAAGATACCGGATATCCCTCAGCTCTCCCTCATTCCAAGAGACGCTTTTTATGGAGATACGGAAATCGTGCCTTTCAAGGAATCTGCAGGTCGCATTATTGCAGAATTCATCTATGTGTATCCACCTGGTATTCCAATCTTACTGCCAGGAGAAGTTATTTCGCAGGACAATATTGATTATATTGTTGATCATGTAGAAGTAGGCCTGCCTGTTAAAGGACCCGAGGACCGAACAGTACATCAGGTGAAGGTTATCGTCGAAACTGACGCTATTTCATAATATTGAACTGTCAATACATGCTTAAAAAACATGTTGATAGTCAAGAAAAAAAGCCCCCGTTCGGGGGCTCAGGCTGTCGAGAAAGTCTCGACAGCTTTTTTTATGTTCATTTTATTTAAGACGACACCGCGTTAATGTTATATAATATAGGTAACTATTGTAGAACGGACGGTGTTGATATGCTGCGACCTCATCAAGACAAACAACAATCTTTTGAATTGGTTTCTCTGGAAGAACTGGTACCGCAAGATCATCTGCTTCGTAAAGTGGATACATATATAGACTTCTCCTTTATTCATGAGAAGGTAAGCCCGCTGTATTGTGCGGACAACGGGCGTCCTGCCATTGATCCTACCGTGTTGTTTAAAATGATCTTTCTCGGTTATTTCTATGGCATTCGCTCAGAACGGCAACTCGAGCGTGAAATTCAGACGAACCTGGCTTATCGCTGGTTCCTGGGGCTGGGTTTAACGGATAAAGTTCCAGACCATACGACGATTAGCTGGAATCGTCGCACTCGCTTTAAAGACACCACGATCTTTCAAGATATCTTCGATGAAATTGTGCTGCAGGCGATCTCTCACCGAATGGTGGGTGGGCGTGTTCTCGTTACCGATTCCACACACGTCAAAGCCAATGCTAACAGGCACCAGTACACCAAAGAACAAGTGTTGCAGAATACCAAAGACTATATGGACGAGCTTAACGAAGCAGTGAAGGAGGACCGGAAAAACCACGGAAAAAAGCCTTGAAATCCCGAGAGGAAGTGAACGAAGAAAAAGAAATTAAAGTGAGCAAAACCGACCCGGACAGCGGCTATATGATCCGTGATGGCAAGCCTGAAGGCTTCTTCTATCTGGACCACCGCACAGTGGATATGAAGTACAATCTGATTACGGATGTGCATGTGACGCCGGGGAATGTACATGATTCTGTCCCCTATTTGTCCCGTTTGGATCGACAAAGAGAACGCTTTGGTTTTCAAGTAGAAGCTGTTGCGCTAGATTCAGGTTATTTAACGAGCCGATTTGCCGAGGTTTGCAAAACCGAAAGATTTTTGCCGTGATTGCTCACCGAAGATTCCATCCCAGACAAGGGCTGTTTCCGAAATGGAAGTTTGAATACGATGCCAAACGCAATGTGTATAGATGCCCAGCCCAACAGGAACTGCCCTACCGAACGACGGACCGTAAGGGATACCGGCAGTATGCCTCTGACCCAGCTCAGTGCCAGCATTGCCCACTGCTAGACCAGTGTACCCAGTCTCGAAACCACCGCAAAGTGGTGACTCGGCATGTCTGGGAAGACAGCAAAGAGTGGGTACGGAGCAACCGGCTAAGCCCATCCGGGAAACGGCTGTACCGCAAACGAAAAGAGACGATTGAGCGAAGCTTCGCGGATGCCAAAGAGCTCCATGGGTTTCGCTATTGCCGTTTGCGCGGTCTACCAAACGTCAGGGAACAAGCCCTTATGACGGCAGCCGTGCAGAACATGAAGAAGATGGCGATCCACCTGGATCGCCTGGAGAAACAGGGGTAACCCCCCTGTTTCTCCAGAGACCAGAGCCTTATGATGTAAAGAAAAAGAAACCCACGTCTCAAAAAGACGGGGTTTCTCGACAATCTGAGCCCCCGTTCGGGGGCTTTTTTTCTTAAAGAGCTATACAGCTGCTGCATCCAATTCTATTCGTATTGGGCAACAAGCTCGCTATATGCGGCTTCTACACGTTTCCACTCATCTTCGTCCTCAATATTGTAAAGCACCATTTCTTCGTTTTCTTCTTCCATACGAAGAATAATGCCATCCGCTTCAGGATTGCCTCGCTCAAGCAGAAGAGCATAAATGTGATCTTCTACGTCAAAGGTCTCTACCAGCACCATTTCTACATCTTTACCATTTTCATCAGTTAGCGTAAGAACCATTTCTTCATGTTCGTGGTCATGATCGTGGTTGCAGGCTTCACCGTGTTCATGTTTGTGATCACTCATGGAAATACCTACCTTCAAATTGTTTTATTTTCCCCCGTATCGTAACATGATCAAGGGTGCAGGTCAATTTGTGGTATGCCTAATTTATCGCTGTAATGACTTTTTCGGACACCAAGGTATAGCTGCCGTCTTTGCTCTCTTTAATATAGAAACCAACCCGGTAATTCCCTGCTGTTTTGAAATCATACGTAAAGTCGTTCGTACGGAACCAGAAGTTATCCTTTTGCGCTCCTTTGATATCTTGAGACTGAATATCCTTCACGTTGCCCGAAGGGTCGGTGATCGCTACCTTCACTCCGGAGATATCTGTTTTCAAGGTATCAATTTGACTAAATACATTAAATTTCACTTTATTGCCTTTATTCACGTTACCAAACACAGTATCTCCCTTGAACAGGAACATATGCACGTTCGGCTGATCGAAAACAACTTTTCCACCGGATGGATCAAAATTGACAAGTCCGTTAAAATCACGGATGGGCACATAGGTTTTCCCATCAATGACAACTGCACCATCTTTTGACACTTCTCCATTAATAATCAACTGCACTTGGTCCTTGGCGGATTCCGCCGAAATGGCGGTCCCTCCCATTATTGAAAAGGCCATCATCAGGGCCATCACTCTTCTCCATTTCATAACTACTAATCCCTCCATCGTCATCTGTTTAAAACCTTCTGTCGTACATTTATACCTAGCTCAGCCGCACAAGTTGCGCTGTGTTTCACAAATTGTCCAAAGTTTTTACATAAGGAGCCAAATCTTTAGTTCCGGTAGCATAGGTGATAAAATACGACTGTAGAAGTCCTAGTACACAAAGTCTGGAGGATAAATCCATAATGAGCCTAACGATACAAATGCTTGGCACAGGCAGTGCCTTTGCCAAGCATTATTACAACAACAACGCACTGCTGGACAGCGGAGAAGGCAAACTGCTGATCGATTGCGGTACAACCGCTTCTTTAGCATTACACCAAATGGACGTCCCTTTGCCTGATATTGACGCAATTTTAATCACACATATTCACGCAGATCATGTCGGAGGTTTGGAGGAATTCGGTTTTCAAATGAACATTCTCCATCGTCGCAAGCCTCTACTTTATATTGCCGAACCACTAATCTACCCTTTATGGGAGCATACACTCAAGGGCGGAATGTCACAGCAGGGTATGATTGACAAGCTTGAAGATGTATTCGAGGTAAACGTAATAACACCTGGTGTACCCACTACATTAGTATCCGGTATTCAGGTGGAGCTAATCCCTACAAGGCATATTCCTGGTAAAAACAGTTATTCCCTATTCATTAATGACCGCCTTTTTTATAGTGCAGATATGGTTTTTGACCCTGATTTGCTTCATCATCTGGTGCATGAACGAGGATGTCGGAGTATTCTCCATGAGGTTCAATTACAAGGCGCTGGAGAAGTCCATACGACATTGGACGAGCTTCTAAGCTTGGCGCCATCTCTTCAAGAACGGATTCATCTAATGCACTATAGTGATGATATGGAACAGTTCAGGGAGAAGGCAGGGGTCATGTCCTTTCTGGAGCAGCAACGAGTATATCCACTTACAGAGTTGGAACGTGCAGAGTAGCAGAGTAGCATACTAAATACAGCTTGAACAATTAACAAAAAGCCGCCTGGCTTTCCTACAAAGGATAGCCAAGCGGCTTGCTGTTCTTGAATATAATGATGAACTTGCATTCTAATGTTGCGAGTTAAGGTCAGAACAATGGCAGTTGATCCAGGTTATTAGAAGGATCTCCATCGGCATCTCCCCGAATTCGTTTGCTTCCATCCTTGGCCTTGAACACGTTAACGCCTGCAATTGAGCCTGCCTCAATCTCGTTCAATGCTTGGCTATAATCTAAAATCCGACCGGTAGATGTCTGAAAAGACGCAAGGTCGCCATCCCCGTTTTTACGTACTGCTGTAATTTGCTCCCGTTCTGTATTAGCCATGCTGTATCGCTCCTTATCCATAGTTTAGTGGAGGAACTTTTACTAGCATGCACATTGTACAGATTTGTATGCACCTTACGCTGTCGACTACAACTTTTTGCGCATACGTACATGCGGTATTCCCGCATCGTCAAAAGGTTCATCGGAGATCGTCTCATAACCGAGCTTTTCGTAAAACTTCTCGGCTTGACATTGGGCATCTAGCAGCGAGTATCTTAGCCCCAATTCACGTGCACGTTCCTCCAGCGCTAGCAGTAATACACGTCCATAGCCTGCGGCACGATGCTCCTTGAGAACGGCAATACGTTGCATTTTAGCTGTATCTTCCTCATAGTATGTCAACCGACCAGTGGCCACCATTTCACCATGTTCACAAATTAGCAAATGATGGGCCGTATCTCCCAGCTTGTCATAATGATCAACTTCTAAATCGAGAGGAACTTTTTGCTCTTCGACAAACACTTTGGTACGGATCGATATTGCCTCCTGTAGCTGCTCCTCTGTTGTTACACTTATAATTTCTGCGGCCATCATCTGTTCCCCCTATCATTAATTCCAGATTGCAAACTCACTAAATTCGAATTATATATATAAATGCTCATGAAGTACAGGCTGACTTCTATTTTTCCACTTTACATATATGGTTAATACATGATATTATCTAGTAACCGCAGGACGGTAGCTCAGCGGGAGAGCATTATCTTGACAGGGTAAGGGTCATGGGTTCGATCCCCATCCGTCCTATTCGTCAAAAGCCTTGATACTCAAGGCTTTTTTGTTTGTGTCGAGATAAATCCAGTTATCCTGTGAAAAGAAAATAGGTTATTGACTAAGATTTAGTCAATAACCTATTTTTCAATCAAAATGATGCCTACTTCTTCAACAAAGCCTTTCACATTGATCCTTCTATTATATAGAAGAAAAAAAGCAGAACCTCCAGCACAATACGCATAGAACTCTTAGATTACGATATAAACCTCCCCGCTCTCACTGTCAATCTCCGTGGGGTAAGCAGTCACACATCCAGTATCCGGCTCTTGCACCTGGCCAGTGGAAAGGTCAACTTTCCAGTCATGGAGCGGACAATGGATCGCTGAGCCACATATCATTCCTTCAGATAACCGTCCCCCTTTGTGCGGACAACGATTCTCAAGCGCATGCACGCTGCCATCGCTCAGACGGAATACAGCTATCTCTGTATTATGAATGCGAACTGTCCTTGCTCCACGTCGGTCAATTTCGTTCAGATCAGCTATTCTGATTCTGTTGGTTGTCGTATTAGTCTCCATTTTGTCAGCCCCCTATTCCATTACTGGCTTAAGTTCCGGCAGTTGCACAAAATTTTTGCGCAGCTCTTCGTTGTGAATAATTTCGTGCCACGGATCAGTCGTCGTGCTTAACGTCTCCTCAATTCTGGTCACCAGTTGCTTCCTCGTCTCTGCATTCGCGAGTGCCTGTTTGATGGATTCAACTCCGACCCGTTCCACCCAATGGGCTGTGCGTTCGTTCCAATTGGCCTGCTCGCGATAATACTGCAGATAGGCACCGGTCCATTCCATCACTTCATCCTCAGTTTTAACGGTACAAAGCAGTTCAGCTGCCCGAACCTTAATACCGCCGTTACCTCCAACGTAGATCCCCCATCCACCGTCAATAGCAACGACGCCCAAATCCTTGATCGTCGCTTCAGCGCAGTTACGCGGGCAACCAGATACAGCCAGTTTGACTTTGGATGGCGCATTCAGACGTTCAAATGCCTTTTCCAACCGGATGCCCATACCCATAGCATCCTGAGTGCCAAAGCGACAAAAGGTGTTACCTACGCACGTCTTAACCGTTCGCAGCGTCTTTCCATAGGCATATCCAGACGGCATATCCAACTCAGCCCAGATCCCCGGCAAATCCTCCTTCTTCACACCAAGCAGGTCAAGGCGTTGGCCCCCCGTAAATTTCACCAGAGGCACATTGTATTTCTCTGCGACAGCAGCAATTTTCTTCAAGTCGGCAGGTGAAGTAACTCCTCCATAAATGCGGGGCACGACAGAATAGGTGCCATCTTTCTGTATATTGGCATGGTACCGTTCATTCGTGAATCTGGATTCCTTCTCATCCTCATAATCCAGCGGCCATAGCATACCTAGATAATAATTGAGGGCCGGTCGACATTTAGTGCAACCTTCCGGTTCGTTCCAGCCCAGCACATTCATCACTTCTTTGACGCTCTTCAATCCCATCTCCCGAATGCCATCAATGATCGCTTCCCGGTCAAGCGTCGTACAACTACAAATTCCCTCTTTCAGCGTTTCTCCGGCTTCTGCGCCTGCGTATAGCTGTAAGAGTCCCTCCACTAATGGCTTGCAGCCGCCACATGATGCCGATGCCTTTGTGCATGCCTTAATCTCCCCGACACTCCGGCAGCCAGCCGCAACCGCCTCTCCAATGTCACCCTTGGATACACCATTACATCCGCATACAATTTCGTCATCAGGCATCTGCTCTAGCATCATGGCGCCACTAGCTTCAGGTTGACCGGGATTGAAGCCAAGTAATAACTCTTTCTCTCGGCCAACCACCGACTCGCCACTTTTGATCAAAGAAAACAGCATGGCTCCGTCAGACGTATCCCCAAACAGAACAGCTCCGATAAGTTTTTCTTCCTTGATCACGATTTTTTTGTAGACGCCGCCAATATCATCCTGATACCGCAGGGAACGTGTTCCCGGTTCATCCTTGTAATCCCCTGCTGAAAACACGTCGACACCCGATACCTTCAACCTTGTCGAGGTAACAGAACCACTGTAGCCGGGAATCTCCATTCCCGCGAGCCGCTGAGCCAGTACACCACCTTGCTCATATAATGGAGCAACCAGCCCGTAAGTGATTCCCCGGTGTTCTGCGCATTCTCCAACGGCGTAGATTCCAGGGATATTCGTTTCCATGTAATCATTTACGATGATGCCGCGGTTTACAGGGATTCCCGCCGACACCGCCAGTTCAATGTCTGGTTTGATGCCTACCGCCATAACGATCAGATCTGCTTCCAGCTCGCTGCCATCGGCAAATTTCAACCCTTCCACGCGGCGACGCCCCGTAATAGCCGCCGTCCGCTTATTGACCAGAAAAGTCATTCCCTGCTCCTCCAGCTCACGCCGTAGCATAAGGGAAGCAGCCTCATCCAGCTGTCGATCCATAATATATCCGTTAATATGAATAACGGTGACGTCCATTCCCAAGTTAAGCAGCCCCCTAGCTGCCTCTAGCCCAAGCAATCCGCCGCCGATGACGGCTGCTTTTTTGTGCGTCTTTGCCGTCTCCATCATCGTTTCACAGTCACGAATATCCCGAAAACCGATAACACCTTCCTTGTCGGCTCCTGGAAGCGGCAGAATAAAGGCTTTAGAACCTGTTGCCAACAACAACAAATCATAAGAGATGCATACGCCGGAGCGCGACGTCACCTGCTGCTTTTCCGTATCGATAGCTGTGACAGGATCATCGGTATACAATCGAATATTGTTGTCTTCATACCAACTCCAGTCGTTGATGACAATATCCTGCAAACCAGCCCCTCCCGCCAGAACGGAGGACAGCATGATCCGGTTATAGTTTGGATGGGGCTCGGCCCCGAATACCGTAATTTCATAGCTACCTGGTGCAAGCTTCAGCAAATGTTCGAGAGTGCGTATTCCCGCCATTCCGTTGCCGATCAACACTAACTTTTGGATATCGTTCATCAGGTCACTCCCCTTCCATTTGTATCCTTAAAACATAAAAAGCCTGCTTCACATATGGGGATTCATAATATCCCTCACATGAGAAAACAGGCTCCATTGCCGTTTCATCGAATACGCCGTTGTATCCATCAGAGTATGGAATTAAAAAGTACTGTAGCTAATATATAATGGTTCAAATGATATGTCAACATTCCTTACGCAATATCTTATAAAAAATTATATTTTATCACCATGTAACATATCTATGACGTATAAAATATCACTCTCCTACAAAATTAGGATTGATTTTCAGACCAAAACACGCCAAAATGGTTTAAAAGTCCGTTTTAATTTGATGATGGTGAAAAAAATAAGCAGACAGATAAAATTTCATGTCATATTTGTTATCAATGAATACTATCTCATCCCTAACCACCCTTCATGTTACAGAGAGGAGGAGCCCGCTTGCGTTCCTTGTTGGTAATTCACTTACATTCTGACCATGTATCTGAGCAGACACACGCCGTTTCCTCATGCCAAGCAGGACCTGAGTACCTTTTAGAGTCCAACGGATACCTAACTCTGCCCTGCCGCAATGAATCCGAAATCAAACAGCTAATCCTTAATGCAGATGCGGCGGTACTAAACATACCTGTTGGCACTATCAGCATATGGAGTGACAGGCTGGAGCAAGCCAAAGCGGTCCCATTGCTCTGGTGGTGCAGCGCAGAATCAGCGCTATCATCGACAGAGGCTTGTGAAGCTGATGTCACTGTCGATGGCATTCTAACCCCTTCAATGGCAGCCCATGAACTGAATTGGGCTCTTCATTTTAGTGCCAAACGCTTTTTTGAACGCCAGCATTGGCAAAGTGAACGCAAGCAACTGACCGCTCGACTGGAAGAACGCAAATGGATTGATATGGCCAAAGGAATACTGGGGGAAGTAAACGGTATCCCGGAAGCGGAAGCATATGATGTGCTACGCAAAAAAGCAATGAACGAACGCAAACGTATCGTTGATGTGGCCATCTCCATCGTCAAGGCACAGCAAATGCTAAAAGCATAAATCTGAAAGGGGCCTGAACATGAATATCATTGAAATATTAAAAGAAGTGGGTCGTGGCAAAAGGGGCGCCCGGGATCTGAATTACGCCGAAGCCGAAGCTGCTGCCGAACTTATTATGACCCAGTCAGCAACCCCTGCTCAAATCGGAGCTTTCTTTGCCGCGGAGCGCATTAAAATGGAGAGCGTTGCCGAGCTGGAAGCATTCGTAAACGTCTGCCGTAAATATACCCATCGCTTCCCGATGCAGGAAGGTATTGATTTTGCCGGTCCGTACGATGGCAGGAAGTCATCGTTTATCGCCACCTTCGCAACAGCCTTCGTACTCGCCTCATGCGGAATACCTGTAACGATGCATGGCAGCGCACCTCTCCCTCCCAAATGGGGGGTTACGTTACCGCTTTTACTGCAGGAAATGGGGGTTACGTCCGGGAACATGACACGCGAAACCGCCATTCATGCCGCGAAGCTGGCTGGTGTACTATTCATAGCCTCCGAACAGTGGTGCGCGCCCCTGCGAGATCTGCGGTCCATTCGCGAAGAGCTGGGGCTTCGCACGGTGCTGAATACTGCCGAGAAACTGGTTGATTACGGTTCTTCCCCCTATATTGTATTCGGCGTTTTCCACAATACTGTGTTCGAGAAGACGGCGAAACTCATGCAAAATCTCAATTACCGCAGGGCTCTGATCGTCCAGGGGAGCGAAGGATCGGAGGACCTGTTCATCGATCGGCCGACCCGGACTTACCTGCTTGCTAACGGCGAGGTGTCACTACAGGTTATTGATCCAGAAATGTACGGGCTGGATTCGGTGGTACCAGAGCATAACTGGACCCCCGCTGAACAACTGCGCATTACGGAGGAAGTGCTACAAGGTACAGCTTCTATAGCCTTTTCGAATCAAGTGTTACTCAACAGTGCGGTCCGACTGTTCGTTGCAGGACGAGTCGACTCCATAGAGGAAGGTTTGTATACCTGCAAACCGCTGCTAGAAAACGGGGACGCCTGGAATTTGTATAAACAATGGCGGGAAGCTATGCTCAGAACAGAAATAAAAACGGGAGCAAACATATCCGAAACCCGATTGCAATTATAATATCGGCCTCACGCGGTCTGTGATTGCAGGCCATTAACTGTCCAACCCAAAAAGACCAGCCCTCATTCATACAATGAGGACTGGTCTTTTATGCAAAGAAAAAGTCACTTACTCCATCCTGCTCTAGAACTCAGACCACTCCCCATTATCTGCACTGCTTGCTGCTGCGGCTAGGTGAAGGGGACGAATACGTACAGCTGCCGTTTTGAAGCCAGGCATCCGGCAGAACGGATCAAGATCGGGTCGGGTCGCCCGATTTACATTTTGTATCCCACCCCAATGCATGGGTACGAAGAGCGTGTCTTCGCGGATATGTGGTTTGATTCGGCTGCGGACAGTGAAGTTGCCGCGCTGTGATGCTATTTCTACCCACTCCCCGTCCCTGATATGCCAGCGTCGCGCTGTCCGCGGATGAATTTCCACATAATTTTCAATCTCTCGCGCGGCCAGCGACGGACTTCTGCGCGTTTGTGCACCGGTCAAATAATGAGCCAGTACACGGCCGTTCGTCAAAATAAGCGGGTACTCCTCTGATATCTCCTCTCCTGCTCCACAGCTTTCAACCACCGTAAAAACAGCCTTTTGATCGGAATGGGCAAAGGTTTCCCGAAACATCATATCCATACCGGCTCTGTCCGTAGACGGGCATGGCCAATATACTCCTTCTTCACGACGCAGCCTGTCATATGTGATCCCATAATAATCGGCAGGACCGCCCCGGCTGGCGAGCCGCAGTTCTTCAAAGATATGCTCAGCATCCCTGTAAGAGAAATAGCTGCCCTTGTTTAGCTTTGCAGCCAACTGACACAAAATGTTCCAGTCATCTCTAGCCTCGCCCGGTGCGGGCCTCGCCGCTTCCCGCAGCAGAACGCGGCCCTCCAGATTGGTCATCGTCCCCGTATTCTCCAAATAAGACGTCACAGGTAAAACAACGTCGGCCATCCGTGCGGTTTCAGTGAGAAACATATCCGCCACAACCAGCAGATTCAGCTTTTTGAGGGCTTCCTCCACCAGCCGGACATTCGGGTTAGATACAACAGGATTAGAGCCCATCACGAACAGAGCTTGGATTTCTCGCTGATGAACAAGCTCCATCATTTCATAGGCGGACACCCCTTTTCCCGGCAAACTGCTTGGTTCAACTCCCCACACGGACGCCACATAGAATCGATCTTCTTCATTCTCAATCGATCTGTAGCCAGGAAGCTGGTCAGCCTTTTGGCCGTGCTCTCTCCCCCCTTGCCCGTTTCCTTGTCCTGTGATAGCCCCATAACCGCATCCTTCCCTTCCTATCTTGCCAGTGGCCAGCACTAGATTAAGAAATGCACGCACCGCCATATGTCCATCTGTCTGCTGTTCGACACCTCTGGCCGTAAAAACGATGCCAGTCTCCACACTGCCAAAGGCACGTGCTGCCTGCCGGATCATTTCTACCTCAATTCCGCACAACGCAGCCGATTCGCTCAGATCCACACCCTTCAAATGAGTCAACAGCTGGTCATAGGCGTTGGTCCGCTTGCGGATAAACTCTTCATTCGCAAATCCTTCATCCACGATGACCTTTAGCATGGCATTGGCCAGCACAGCATCCGTACCCGGCTTGATTTGCAGGTGCAAATCGGCGGCCGCCGCCGTTGGTGTCGCGCGCGGGTCAATCACGATGACAAACGCGCCGTTTTCCTTCGCCTCGTGAAAATAAGGCATTAACGTCGGCTGGCATTCAGCGATATTTGTACCTGCGAGTACAATACAACGAGCTAATGGAATATCAGCCAATCTGCAGGTCAGTCCGCGATCAACGCCAAACACTTTACTACCAGCGGATGCCGCTGCCGACATGCAGAAGCGCCCGTTATAATCGATATATCGCGTACCTACAGCCACTCTTGCAAATTTACCGAGTAAATAGGCCGTTTCATTGGAGAGTGAACCTCCACCGTAAATTCCGATTGCATCGGCACCCTGTGTGGACAGTAGCGTAGAGAAACTGCTAGCTATAGTATCCAATGCCTCCTCCCACTTGACGGGAACAAGTTTGCCCTCTTTGCGTATGAGAGGCTGTACCAGCCTTTCCGCATGAGTCGCATGCTGATGCGCATTCATTCCCTTGATGCACAGCCTACCCTGCGAGGCTGCATTAGGCTTCCCTTCCGCCTTATACACTGTACGGATGATACCCGCGAGTGTCTCTGTACCCGTGCTAACGGTCATCTTACATTGCACGCTGCAAAACGGGCACTGCGTATCCATTACTGACGATACATGTAGCCCAGCTTCCGGTTTGCTTTCTCCTGACTGACACATCAAAGTCACCTCCCCTTCGCCATTTTTCGTGATTTTATTGTCTGCACACGCTAGATATATCGCCACAACTCCAACTCAACCCGTCATCCTGTCAGCATTGTGGTCCGTAGGCTGCCCGCCAGTTCACTTCGAAGAGCAGCATCAAGCACACTTTCCCGTAGCGCCATAACACCAGTCCTTTCAATCCACTCCCACATTTTCTCCCCGTACCGGGCACTATGTCGGTATATTCGCAAGCAAACTGCAGCCAGCAGGACCGCTTCTGTCGGGTCCTCCTCCAATCCAAGCAGCTGCCCCTGGCGAACCGGATGCTCAGCATGACCACCGGCATAAACCTCCCAGCCTGCTGGAGATCGGGATATTCCAATATCGTGGACAAGTACACCTCCTGGATAATCCGATCCAGGGCAAACAGAAACTGTAACCAACGAGGGCAATGCGAGACTTCCCCATAAAGTTGCCAACCGCTCTCTTAGCCAGGCTACTTCTACAAATGCCTGATCCATCAGGTCCGACTCAACAAAAGCTTGATTCTCAGCATTTAGGTTCGTAAAGCGCAGACCCGCAGAAGGCGCTTCTCCTCCGCACTGCTCGGCGACCTGAACCGCAACACCAGAACTTAATGGATTTGTCGCAGATCTGTCGCGCAACCCGAGAGATTCCAAATAATAAAGTACAGCCGGACGACATAATTCACACCCCTGCTGTCTGGTCCAACCGAGACGGGACACTACTTCCTTTGGTGTCTGACAGGCTGCGTCCACCATAGCTGTCTTAAGCGAATCATGATCGTAGTGCGTACATCCACACACAGGGACAACTTCTTGGGCGGTCGAAGTAACTACAGGCCCGGAAACTGTCGATCGGGACAAACTATTTTTGACCAGTGCAGCCACCAGCGGCCGACAGCCCCCACAGGAACCGGATGCTTTGGTCCGGCTTTTCACTTCTTCCACCGTCTTCAGCTTATCCGTGGCAATCGCTCGCAAAATAGCCCCCTTACTTACGCCGTTGCATACACATACCATCTCCTCTTCCGGCAGTGCGGCTACCGCATCCTCTGCTCTGCTCTCGCTGTTATCCTGGGATGCAAGCTCTGTAGCCGACGCGCCGCGCCGTACCATACCGAGCAGGGAGTTACTTTCCGCCGTATCTCCGAATAAAATGGCACCAGTGACAGCACCGGCATGCATCATCACTTTTTTGTAAACCTCCTGCATCCCGTTATACTCCATGACCGCTATTTCGCTTCCCTCTTCGCGAATGTCTCCTACGGAAAACAGATGAATCCCCGCTACCTTGAGCTGCGCATACGGAACCGTCCCTTCATAGGGAGCCGTTTCGCGACCACAAATAACTTTTGCCAGCACTTTGCCCTGCTCATATAGCGGCGCCACTAGCCCGTATGAAATCCCGCGATGCTCAGCACATTCGCCGACGGCATAAATACCGGGAATACTCGTGCGCATATAATCATCCACGACAATGGCACGGTTTACGGTCAGACCGCTGTCCTGAGCTAATTCGATATTCGGTCGGATACCAACCGCCAGCACAACCAAATCCGTTTCCAACCTGTTCCCGTCCGCAAACATCAATCCTTGCGCCCTGTTTCGGCCTATGATGTTGACCGTTTCCTTCGCCAAATGAAACCTCATGCCCTGTTGTTCCAGCTTTCGCTGCAGAAGCACAGCCGCCGTCCGATCAAGCTGACGGTTCATAAGATACTGCGCATTATGAACAACCTCAGTTTCCATCCCTAGATTCAACAGGCCTTGAGCGGCTTCAAGTCCTAACAGCCCCCCTCCGATAACCGTGGCCTTACGGTATGTTTTGGCATATCTTGCCATGGTTTCACAATCATTCACATCACGAAAAGCGATTACCCCCTGTTTTCGAGCTCCGGGAATGGGCGGCATGAAAGGCAATGAGCCCGTTGCCAATATGAGCATGTCATAAGGTTCTTTGATGCCGGATTCCGTTTCCACCATCCCGGCTGCAACATCAATACGACAGACGCGTTCACCCGCGTACAGCTTTACCCCGTTCTCTTCATACCAGTCCCAGTCATGGGTAACGATGTGCTTAAATGAGCTCTCCTCCTGAAGCATTTTGGACAGGAGCACTCGGTTGTACCCGGGACGGGGCTCTGCACCAAATATCGTGATTTGGAACCGCTCTGGCTCCAGATCAAGTATTTCCTCCACACATTTAATGCCTGCCATACCGTTGCCGACGACGACCAGTTTTTTCATCATATTAAACCAGCCCCATTCTCCGAATAAAATAAGACAGAAAAAGCCCTTCTCCATTCAATGGAAAAGGGCACCGTTGCCGTAAATGTCGGCACATCGTTGTGCCGATATGTATCTAAGATTACTGAATTGTGAATGTCATGTCAATATTCAATACATGAAGGCTGCATTTTTTCACCTTATATTTAATTTTTTGCGATTTTGTGTTATGTATATTGACATAAAACAGATCCCTTTTTATAATTTGATTAAAATCACTCCAACGTGATCATACCAAGTCGACTCACAATGAGGTGTGTCAACCACGGCAATGAAGCCGCAAACCGTTTCCTAGATACCATGTAGGGGCGATTTGTGGCTTTTTCATGTTCAAATTACATTTTGCAGACAAAGAACAACAATTAGAACAGGAGAGATGGAGAATGAACAAAAAAAGTTTCTGGAAAAGCGGACACAAGCCCACCCTATTTGGCTCCTTTCTGTATTTTGATATCAGTTTTATGATCTGGGGAATGATCGGACCATTGGCCGTTGTAATTGCTAATGATTATCCAATGGACCCTGTACAAAAAGCCAATCTTGTCGCCCTACCTATACTTGGTGGTTCCCTGCTGCGGCTCGTGCTCGGATTCATGTCGGATTATATCGGTCCGAAGCTCACGGGACAGATTGGTATGCTTGTCACGATAATCCCTCTCTTGCTCGGCTGGCTGTGGGTTGATTCGCTAGAGCACATGTACGTTGTTGCCCTGCTCCTGGGCGTAGCCGGAGCATCATTTTCAGCTGCGCTGCCGTTGGCCAGTCAATGGTACCCCAAAGAGCATCAAGGCTTGGCTATGGGAATTGCCGGTGCCGGGAATAGCGGTACCGTCCTTGCGACATTGTTCGCCAACCGCATTGCTCAACATTTTGGCAGTTGGGAAGCCGTTTTCGGATTGGCTATCCTCCCCATCTTAACCGTCTTCGTTCTGTTCAGTATTTTTGCCCGCAACAGCCCTCACCGCCCAGCACCAAAAAGTCTGTCGCAATATGCTTCGGTGCTCAAACAGAGGGATGCCTGGGTATTCTGTGCCTTTTACTGCGTGACGTTTGGCGGATTCGTTGGCCTTTCTAATTATTTGACTATTTTCTTTAATACCCAATATGGCCTCTCCGCGGTACATGCCGCCGATTTTGCGACCATTTGTGTGATTGCCGGAAGCTTCTTTCGTCCTGTAGGTGGCTTTTTGTCTGATCGGATTGGTGGTTCACGCATGTTAATGTACTTGTATGCGGGAGCCGGGATTATGCTCGCCGGCATTGCGTTTTTACCGCCACTTACCGTGGTAGTTGTGCTGCTGTTCGTAGGCATGATGTGCCTTGGCGCTGGCAACGGCTCCGTATTCCAGCTCGTTCCGCAGCGGTTCGGCAACGAAATCGGGCTCATGACCGGTATCGTCGGCGCTGCTGGTGGCATAGGCGGGTACTTTCTTCCCCTTATACTGGGTCATCTGTACAAATTAACGGGTTCCTATATGCCAGGCTTCATCTCTCTGAGCCTGATCACGTTCTGTGCCTTTACCCTCGTCATCATCATGCAATTGAAATGGCGTAACAGCTGGATGCGACGCTCTGCTACAGTTACTGATGAAGCCGTCAAGCGCATCGGAGAATTAAATGCCTGATGTTCATTAAACATAGAGTTGCGAAGCATTGAATTGTCCCTCAACCATCCCTATAGCCAAAAAAATAGCTTAACTTCGTTTATATAAAATGAAGTTAAGCTATTTTTCATGCACACTCAGTCGAATCACACCTATAAAAACTATGATAATTATCACATTGAATCAATATTTTCCGAAAATATTATGAAAATTAAATGAAATTTTCATTCGAAAAACATTGAAAATCGCTTTCATTTTCATAATTTTTCTTATGTAAACACTTATATAACCATTTTTCACACAACATACTTGTTCACTTGGTTTAAAATAAGGCGTATACTTGTTCACGAATTGTTCAAGGATTAACAAAATGTAATTTTTTAGAAAGAAGGAATTGGAAATGCGTGCTTTTCATTTTACGGAAGACGGATCTATCGAAACTAAATTAACCGGAAAAGATCTACTTGCCAACCCCCTGCTGAATAAAGGAGTGGCTTTTACCCTGGAAGAACGGAAACAGCTTGGACTTGTTGGTCTCCTTCCTCCTACGATATTAACTATTGAGGAGCAGGTTCAGCGGGTTTACGAGCAATTTCAGAGCCAACCGGATAATTTGCGTAAAAATGTTGCGTTAAATGATCTTTTTAATCGGAATACCGTTCTTTATTATCGTTTGCTCTCTGAGCACCTAAGCGAAATGCTCCCGATTGTTTATACACCAACAGTAGGCCAGGCTATACAGGAATACAGTCATGAATATCACAAGCCTGGTGGTATGTATTTATCTATCGATAATCTTGCGGGTATTGGAGAGGCTTTTAAGAATTTGAACCTAGACCCTGATGATATCGACCTGATCGTAGCCACAGATTCCGAGAGTATTTTGGGAATCGGGGACTGGGGAGTCGGAGGTATTAATATCTCTATTGGTAAGCTTGCTGTGTATACAGCTGCTGCTGGTATAGATCCTAGCCGGGTGCTGGCAGTTGTTCTTGATGCAGGTACAAACAACGAGAAGCTATTGGAAGACCCTTTATATATGGGGAATCGTCATAAACGTGTACGTGGAGAACAATATGACCAATTTATTGACACTTATGTTCAAGCTGCACTTTCCTTTTTCCCGAATGCCCTGCTGCACTGGGAAGATCTCGGCAATGTCAACGCACGGAACATTATCAATAAATATGGAGATAGTATTTTGACTTTTAATGACGATATTCAAGGTACTGGAGCGGTTACGCTCGCAGGTGTGATGTCTGGTGTTCAATTGTCCGGAATCCCACTGAGCAAGCATCGGGTTCTAGTCTTTGGTCCAGGAGCTGCTGGAATCGGCAATGCAGACCAAATTAGCGCCGCCATGATGCTGGAAGGACTGTCAGAAGCAGAAGCAAGACGTAACTTCTGGGCTTATGATTACCGTGGACTGCTTACCAACGAAACAGAAGGACTTTTTCCATTCCAGGTCCCTTATGTGCGTGATGTTGCAGAATGCCGTGACTGGGAACATGCTGAGGATGGCAAAATCCCTTTGCTTGAAGTCATTCGCCGCGTGAAACCGACGATTATGATCGGTACTTCCGGTGTTACTGGGGCATTTAGTGAGGAAATCGTTAAAGAAATGGCCAAGCATACAGAACGTCCTATTATTATGCCTATGTCCAACCCGACTCCACTGGCAGAAGCAACTCCGCAAGATTTGATCCACTGGACCGAAGGAAAAGCCCTCATTGCAACAGGAAGTCCTTTCGAGCCGGTGATCTATAACAATATTAAGTTTGAAATTGGGCAATCCAACAATGCTTTCGTATTCCCGGGTCTGGGTCTCGGCGCAATCGTGGTAAAATCCAAAATTATAACAGATAGCATGTTTGCAGCAGCTGCCCATGCAGTAGCTCAAATGGTTGATTTGTCGCAGCCTGGTGCTTCCCTGCTGCCAAAAATCAATGAGCTACGAGAAGTATCTGAAGCGGTAGCCGTGGCTGTAGCTAAGGCAGCAGTTCAGGATGGAGTAGCGCGTCATCAACCGGACGATATCGCACAAGCGGTTCGAGATGCGATGTGGGACTGCAAATATAAACCCATCAAACAATATGGTCAGGAAGCCGTCCTGGTTTAAAAAATAGCGAACAACATCAAATTTGTACTTGCATACGCAAAGTGATTATTTAATTGATGTCCGCCATTTTTGGCGGACATCTTCATTGGAGGCGACATCATGGCTACAGGTCATATTTTTATTATCTTAATTCCTATTTTCTTTGTCATTTTAGTTGGTTATTTCGCAGGATTGTTCAAGGCCTTTAACCCTGCTTCTTCTAAGGGATTAAATACACTTGTGACGAAGTTTGCTCTACCTGCACACTTGTTTATTGGTATTACGACGACACCCAGAGAGACGTTGATTCAAAAGTGGCCCTTTCTTGTGGCTTTGCTACTTGGTGTAATCGGCTTTTATATTGTATTGCTCATTGTTTATCGCTTAATTGCCAAAAAAGGCCTGACTGAATCCTCCATGTTCGCATTGAATTCAACACAGCCTTCTTTTGCATTCATGGGAATTCCGGTTCTGGGCAGCTTGTTCGGAAGTGCGGCAGTCGCCATCCCGATTGCGATTACTGGGATCGTCGTTAATGCCATTCTTGATCCGCTTGCAAGTATTTTGGGAACGGTCGGTCAGCGCAAAACAACAGAATCCGACGGCACTAAAGGCAACTTATTTAAAGTCACTATGAAATCAGTCCTTCATGGACTCAGCGAGCCGCTTGCCTGCGTACCCTTGTTTGGTGTCGTATTGACTCTATGTGGATTCCACGCTCCGAAACTTTTGCAATCCATGTTTGATCAAATCGGCAATATTACTGCTGGTACAGCCCTATTTGCCATCGGGGTAACCATTGGTATCAAAAAGATTACGTTCAGTCCAAAAGCACTTAGCATCGCTGTGCTGAAAGCCATCGTGATGCCTATTGTTATGCTCGGTATTGCTGTTCTAATAGGACTATCCCATGAAGATGTAACCAAAGCCGTACTGCTTGTCGCTTTTCCCGGCTCGGCTGTGGCCGCTATGATTGCTACCCGTTATGAAACACTGGAAACGGAAGCTGCATCTGCATTTGTTATTAGCTCAGTCTTATCGCTCATTTCACTACCCTTACTCATTTCACTTCTTTTATAGGAACAGAAACTTAAGAACCCTCAATGCAATCCAGGTATTTATAGGTATAAAGCATACCCGTTTGCTCTCATTTATCTTATTTTTTAAATATTGTTTGAACAATAAAGTGATTTAGTAAGAATTGAGTTGGAAAAACAACATAAAATCCAGTTTTGCCGACAAGCGGCGGTCCCATCGTTTCATTCACTAGGGGCCGCCGTTCTTTTTGAATAACCTTCTACTCTCCCTTTTAATAAATACCTAACATTTAGAAAGCAAATTGTCGAAATATATATGGGGTAGGTTGTATATGAAACTAAATTGCTAATTCAAAGGAGAAGAAAACGTGAAAAACTTGAAGTGGAGAACTATGTCCTTTTTTGGTAAAAATCTATTAATCTCTTTTCTTAACATCGTATTAATAGGTGCTATTCTCATCACATCCAGCTATATACTTCAAAAGAACATTCTCACCACGCAGCTGCAAGACCAAGTTAAAGTATTGACTAAAAAATGGGCAGAAGATGTTGACAAAACAAAAGTACAACAAGCATTAAGCGAAAAAGATTATAACGGTTCTGCTCAACAGGATTTACGCAAATTCCTAGATTCTATCCACACATTTTATCCTAATGTTGCCCAAGCTTACATATTTGGCACAGAACTAACAGAAGGAAATCAAACCTCCATTATTGGCGTTCCCACAAATTTAGTCCAAGCTTTCCAAGACTCGAAGATGAATATTGGGGATATGTACACTCTTCCAGACGAAAATGTACAAGGTGTAAATAAAATGCTTCAATCTAAAGACTCAGCGTTTAGCAGCTTTTATACTGACGATTTTGGCACATGGACGACCATTGTTTACCCAATTACAGATGAAAGCGGTAAAATCACAAGTGCGATATACTTTGACGTAGACGCGAGCTCTGTACCTAACGGACTTCATAAATTGCTTGTATATGGTGTTTCATTGCTCATTCTGTTCCTTGCGATCTTCTTAACGGTCCAATATTTACTGGTAAAACGGACCCTCTCCCCGATTCGTAGCTTGATGAAGGGCATTGAGGAAGTCAGCGAGGGGAATCTGAATGTAAAAATCAAGACAGGCGAGGACGACCTTGGCATTATCAATCAAAAATTTAATTCTATGATCAAACGCCTTAACGATACCATGGTGAAAGTACAGGATACGACGCAAGAAGTTACGGGATCTGCCCAGGAATTGTTAAGCATTAGCGAGAAAAACAGTACGAATACGAACGTCATTAACAGCAATATTCAGGAAATAACCCAGGGGCTTGAAGCTCAGGATCACGCAGCACTTGAAAGCTCCAGAGCTATGAATGAAATGTCGACAGTTATCCAAACGATTGCCGAAAGCTCCTCTTCCGTAGCCGATCAAGCTTATTCTATGGAAAAACGCTCCGTTGAAGGCAATCAGGTAGCCCAAAAGCTTTCCGCTCAAATGGACTCCATCTCCACTACAATGGAAAGTACAGCTGATTCCGTTAATGCGCTGCAGAACCGTTCTAACGAAATCAGCAATATCGTCAGCATCATTACAGGCATTGCCAGTCAAACGAATCTGCTGGCACTGAACGCTTCTATTGAAGCTGCCAGAGTCGGTGAAGAGGGCAAAGGTTTTGCAGTAGTAGCGGGAGAGGTGCGTAATTTGGCTGAACAGTCTCAAGAGTCTGCCAAACAAATTGCAGAGCTTATTGAAGAAATCCAAAAAGAAATTGAGCAGACTGTAAAAGGCATCAGCCTTGGTACAAAAGAAGTTCACATTGGGCTAGAAGTTACGAAGCAAACAGGCGAAATGTTCTCTGAAATTTTAGATGCGTCTAATAAAGTGTCGTCACAAATTCAAGAGGTATCCAGCGCAACGGAGCAGATCTCGGCCAGCACGCAGGAAATGTCAGCTACCTCTGACGAGCTGTCTTCGACAGTTAGCAAAACAGTCGACAGCAGCAAACAAATCGAGCATACCATTGGAGAACAGGCTGAGTCTATGGCTTCTATTGTCCAAGCTTCTGACAAGCTTACATTGATGTCCGGGGAGCTGGAAGAGCTCATTTCGTTCTTCAAGGTGAACCGGGAAGCCTAATTTTATAACTTCCAAGTAACTCAAGATAACAATAAAGAACCTCTAGTCTGCATAGAATGCGAACTAGAGGTTCTTTGATCTACTCTTACATACTTCTTAATTTATAAATCCTTCCAAAGCTGAGGTTGGTTTACCGTCAGCCTGCCAAGCACCTTTGTTATAACCTTGATTGTAACCTGGAGTTGCAGCCGGCTCCCAATAAAATACCCCTGTACCCTTGCCGCCTCCAATGTTACGAACCTTTGTTTTGATTGCAGAAATAAATGCCTTGGAAGCAGCAGGTTCGTTATATTCCATTCCGATTTCACTGATGACAATGCCTTTGCCGTATTTGGCAATGAGGTTATTGGCATTGGTAATCGTCTGGTCCACCTTACCCTGCCAGTCAGAAGGAGACGGATACAGAGACAGCCCGATGAGATCAAACTGAGCTCCATTATCAATCAGCCCACCGATATTCCAGTTCAACACGGAACCGTTATCCCCGTTGGCTAAATGTACGATCGTTTTAGTACTGCTGCTAACCGATTTTACAGCATTATTACCTGTATTGACGAGCCAGGAATAGTTTTTCATGTTCACCGAAGCTTTGCCGTCTTCCCAGAGCATTCCATTGTTCGTCTCATTACCGATCTGCACCCAGTCCGGTGTTACCCCCTTGCTTTTCATCGTGTTCATAACATAGACCGTATGAGACCAGATTGCATCCATAAGTTGTGTAAATGTGAAATTGCGCCACGCATAAGGTTTGTTCTGTTGCCCTGGATCTGCCCAGGAATCACTGTAATGTAGAGTCAGCATAACACTCATGCCCAATTTTTTAGCTCGCTGTGCCAGTTCTGCTGCCTTTTCGGCATTCATGTATCCGCTTGCATAATCTTTCATGTCAGGGTTTACCCACACACGGATACGTACCGAGTTGATCTGATAGTCATCCCGCAAAATTTGCAGTATATCCCGACGAACACCCTTTTTATCCTTCCAAGTCATACCTTGCGCTTCCATTCCTGCTACCCAGCTTATATCTGCTCCTTTGGCGAAAGCAGGGGCGGCCGAAGCCGCACCTAACCCCACAGAGCCCAACGGATACAATAAGCTGGATAACAAGATCAACATCGCAAATACCATAATGCGGTTACCTGTTTTCATAAGTACATCCTCCATTCAAATTGTATACTCCTCATTGCCTCTGACCAATCTACCAGCTCCCTCACTCGGGAAAACGATAGAGATCACACTTTAATATCATGTTCTATTTATTGCGCTCTGTCTTTAAAACCTTAACAGCGTAGGCATCCAATTGAACGCTACCGTCTTCTATCGCATGATTTTCAAGCATATCCGTATAAGTTCGTCCATCCAACGTAATCTTTTGCGACTCATGCGTGAAATTCAGTATAAAAATATAATCATGAACCCCATCGGTACGAATCGCCGTATTCACTCCATGAGGCAACTTCACATTGAGCGCTTTACTGATTCCTGCATCTTCAATTAAACTTCTGTAAAAATGACTGTGGAACAGTCCGATGTTACGTGATGCGATGTAATAAGCCTTTCCCTGTCCCAAACGGTTCACTGTCAAAGCCGGGCGGCCTGCATAAAAGTCTGACCCGTACACAGCCAGTACCTCTGCACCCTCCGTATGAATGAGATCACACAATTCTACAGCTTCATACTCCCCTTGCAGATCCAGCTCATTGCCTTCAACCGGCTTAATGTGATTACGGTCATGATCATGCAATCCGTCAATCTCTTCCGACCAGATCCCCAGCGTCTTACGAAGCGGGCCCGGAAAGCCTCCAAGGAAGCACAAATCATGTTCATCTACGATACCAGACCAATAGGTTGCTACGAAAACGCCGCCATTTTCAACAAATTTCTGTATACGCTCCCCCACACCACTGCGGACCATATACAACATCGGAGCTACCAAAAGTTTGTATTTGGAGAAATCTGCATCCATATGAATGACATCTACAGGCACACCCTGCTCCCAAAGTGCCAAATAATGCGCTTCAGCTGTCTCCTCATATTTCACACCTTTGTTCCGCGGTCCCTGTGAATCGTTGATTCCCCAACGGTTCTCCCAGTCAAAAATGACTGCGGCCTCCGCCGGTACAGTTGTACCGATAACCTCCTCCAGTTTTTCCAGCGCATTACCGACATGGGTCACATCCCCGAATACCCGAGTGTGCTCATGTCCGACATGATCGACGACCGCACCGTGCAGCTTTTCACTCGAACCCCGACTTTTCCGCCACTGAAAATATTGAACGGTGTCTGACCCGTGTGCTACAGCCTGTAAAGACGATAGCAGATGCATTCCCGGCCGCTTCAGCTTGCTGACGTCTTGCCAGTTTGTCAAACTCGGCGTACTCTCCATGAGCATCCAAGGCTTGCCTCCCTTGATTGAACGAATAATATCGTGCATCATAGCCACTTTCGCAGCTTGACGGCTATCATCTCCCTCACGGTCATGCCACGTCGGGTAACTATCCCAGGATATAACATCGAGCAGATCAGCAAACTTCCAGTAGTTCAATCCTTCAAAAAACTCCATCAAATTGGTTGTGACCGGAATGGCTGGATTGGCAGCCTTGAGCGGCACAATCTCATGCTTGATAAAATCTGCGGTCTGATCGGTCACAAACCGTCTCCAGTCCAAATTCATGGCATGGACCTGTGTTTCACCGTGAGGTGCGGGGGACTCAACTTGGCTCCAATCCGTAATCGTATGACTCCAAAAGGTCGTCCACCATGCGTGATTAAGCTTGTCCAGCGTACCGTATTTATCCTGGACCCAAGCGCGAAATGCCTCTTGACAATAATCACAGTGACAATCTCCACCAAATTCATTTGAAATATGCCAGCCAATAACAGCAGGATGGTTAGCATAACGCTCGGCTAGCTTCGTATTCATGATACGTACTTTTTCCCGATAAACAGGCGACGTAGCACAGTGATTATGGCGAAACCCATGCAGATTACGGACACGGTTAGCCTCCACACGCAGCACCTCAGGATATTTTTGTGACATCCAGGCTGGTCTTGCTCCACTCGGAGTGGCCAAAAACGCATAAATTCCGTTCTCAGCAAACGAATCCAGAATACGGTCCAGCCACTCAAATGTAAATACACCTTCCTCAGGCTCCAATGAAACCCATGAGAAAATACCGACAGACATCACGTTACATTTGGCTAGTTTCATTAGACGGATATCCTCCGCTAATACCTCAGGGTAATGCTGCCATTGCTCCGGGTTATAGTCCGCTCCATGCAGCATACGTGGAACTCGCTCACTAATGGGAGGGTACTTGATTATGTTTTGATTCGTCACTACAAATCATCTCCTTCTATGAATTCTATTACTCTTTGACGGAACCTAGCGTCATACCTTTAACAAAATACTTTTGTAAAAATGGATATACAATTAGAATAGGCGCTGCACCAATGAAAATCTGCGCTGCATTAACCGTCGTTTGAGAAAGTAATTCCATCTCTTTGGGACTCATGCTCATGGAACTCATGTCCTTCTGAATAATTACAGTTTGCAGGAACGTCGCCAGCGGATAATCCTTTGCATTGCTCAAATAGAGCAGACCGTCAAACCAGGAGTTCCAATGAAATACCATACTAAACAGCGCAATCGTAGCAATGGAAGGCATGGATATCGGTAAAAAGATACTAAACAATGTCCGAAAATGTCCTGCTCCGTCGATCAATGCGGCCTCTTCCATCTCTTTGGGAATTCCTCTAAAAAAGTTCAACATTAGGATGACCAGAAATGTGTTGACCGCTCCTGGCAAAACAAGTACCCAGAAGCTGTCCATGAGGTGGATCTTTTGAATAACCATATAGAATGGAACCAGACCACCGTTAAAAATCATGCTGAATACGAACAACCATGAATATACGTTTCGGCTACGGAACACAGATGTTTCCTTTGAAAGTGGATAAGCAGCTAAAAAGGTAATAAGCAGTGTTAAGCCGGTTCCCAATACAGTCCGACAGACAGAAATCCAGATGGAGTGCAGAAAAATCGGGTTATTCATCGTCTTCTTATAGGCTTCTAATGAAAATTGTACCGGCCACAGTCCAACCAGATTGGCATCTGCAGCTGATTTAGCACTAAATGATACCGCTAACACATGAATCAGCGGAACGATACACATGATGGACAAAATCACAAGCAAGCAAATATTAAACACATTAAAGATGCGGTATGGCGTTGTTTTATGATACATGACTCTCCCTCTTTCAGCCTCGTGGAATCAAAATATGCGGTAACCTGCCCATTTGTAAGCAAGTCGATAAGATATCAGAATGAGAATCATACTAATAACGGATTTGAACAAGCCGATAGCAGTAGCAAAGCCCATTTCCCCATTGATTAACGCTGTCCGGTAGACGAATGTATCAATAATATCGCCTTTTTGGTAAACCAGCGGATTATAAAGGTTGAAAATCTGGTCAAAACCGGCGTTCAGAACATTGCCAAGTGCAAGCGTTCCAACAACGACTACCATCGGAATTAACGAAGGTACAGTGATGTGTAGCGTCTGTCTCCAGCGGCTTGCTCCATCCATTTCAGAAGCCTCATACAACGAAGGATTAATACCCGCCAGTGCAGCAAGAAATACGATGGTGTTGTATCCGAACTCCTTCCATATATCCGATACAATGACAGTAAACCGAAACCAGTTATTATCACCTAGAAAAAAGATAGGCTGAATCCCGAAACTACCGAGAATACGGTTCATAAATCCATCTGTAGCCAACAGGTCAATCAGAATTCCGCCCAAGATGACCCACGACAGAAAGTGTGGCAGATAAACCAGTGTTTGAATGGATCGCTGAAGTCCAACCTTGCGAATTTCATTCAGCAGTATAGCAAAAACAAACGGAACCACCAGATTGAAAAACATCTTTAACACAGCAATAATTAGCGTATTCCAGACGACTTGAAGACTGTCCTCCCGTTGAAACAAAAAGCGGAAGTTATCCAGTCCAACCCACTCGGAACCCGTTATGCCTAGCCAAGGTTTGTAATTTTGAAAGGCCATCACGATGCCGCCCATCGGAATGTAGCTGAATACAATTAAGAAAATGATGGCTGGCAGCAGCATGATATGAAATGGCCACGTACGTTGCAGACTTCTCATTGCAGTTCCTCCTGTAACTCTCATGGTATACTTCAATTATAAAATCGTTTTCGCTATCCCAACAGTTCAAAAAACCAACATACATGGCACAAAAGCAATCATTTTTTAAGCTCGCCAAACGAATAAAACTTTTTTTTCAAACACACCATGATAGCGCATTCATTTCCACTCGATACGGATGAAGCTGTAGTAAAAAGGCTGCCCACCTCGGGACAGCCCTCCTACTCTGTTACAACATCATTGGTTTTTACTTTTCGACGCTTTTATACCATTCGTTTACTTCATTTGTAATTTGTTCGCCACCCGCTGTTTTCCACGTCTGCACAAAGGTATCAAAAGCAGAGATCGGCTGCTTGCCATAAATAATTTCATTGAAGGTCTGACTTTCAATCTTATCCAGATAGTCCTTTTTAGCCTTCATAGTTGGCGTAGTAGGGCCTGTGAACTGATCTTTCATGGAGATATCTTTCTGTTCCATAAGCACTTTGGCAGCTGCGGGAGTATCTTTCCCGTAGTTCACCATTACATCTTTCTCCAGACGGGTCTTCGGTTCTGCGCCGTTAGCCAAACTTAGCAAAGCCTTCATTTGGGCATCAGGTATACGCGCACCATCACGAACCAGCAAATAACGAATAGAGTTTACATAACCGCCTGGTATTTTATCGATAGACATTAGCTTTCCGCTCGCATCCAAATCATAATCGTAGCCTTTAAACAGCCCATTCGACAAATCGCCGTCCGGTTTTGCATTAGCATAATGGTCAAACAAATAATTTTGATAAGTGAAAAAGGCTTCAGGATGCTGCATTTGTTTGTTGATTAATACAACACCATTGGTGTATTGCGTTCCGTGACGCATGGCTTTGTTGTCAGGACCCGCTGGAATCTTGATCGGCTTCCACACGGCACCCGGCGCATTTTTGACTGTATCCTGAAGCGGCCAGCCGCTCATCCAATATGGTCCAGGAATCATACCGGCTGTTCCTGCGACTGTAGGTTCTGCCGTTTTATTTTCATCCCACAATGCTGCTTCCTGAGGAATATATCCCTTTTTGAGCCACTCGCTCAGCTTTTGCAAACCCGGCTTCATGCCAGGCTGCACGGAGCCATATTCCAAACTGCCATTTGTACCTTTGTTCCACTGCTGAGGTAGAGTGCCATATGCCCCGAAAATCCAGGATGGGTCACCCATCCAAGTGTTCATGGATGTTTTGAAACCGATGCTGAGCGGAATCACTTTGTTCGGAGCCAGTCCGTCCGGATTTTTATTTTTAAAGGCATCCATCACTTTTTCCAGATCATCCATCGTCTCAGGAGCCTTCATACCCAGCTTATCCAACCAATCTTGTCGTACCCACAATACATAATCATGGTTGTAGGCAAAATCAAGCACAGGAATACCCATTTTCTTACCATCTCGGCTATACTGATTCCATACGTTTGTATCCTGATTCATCGCCTGCTTCCAAGAATCCGAAGCGTACTTATCAAACAACGGGCCCACCTCTGCAAACATACCAGAATCGATCATGTCTTGTGCCAGTTGCTCATTCTCCGTCCCCAGTACAACGACGTCCGGCATCTCCTGACCGGAGGACATAGCCAAACGCAGTTTCGTAGCAAATGCGCCATTCGTATCCGTGACGGACCAGAGTGATTTGATATTAATACCGAATTTCTCTTTAGCCCATTTTGTCGCAATGTTATTTTCGATAGATTCACCATTTTTAAATTTTAAGGCGGGATCTACACCCCATACCGTGGAAATTGTGACTTCCGGGTTGTATTTTTCTTTGTATACGTTTTCAGTTTTAGCTGTGCTGTCCGCATTTCCATCATTCCCCGTACCTGAGCAGCCCACAAGGCCCACTCCTAATACCATAGTTGCGGCGAGCAACGACAACAGCTTTTTCTTCGAATGAACTCGCATATTGTTCCCCCTCTAAAAATCATTTTCTACTCTTTTATTATAAGAGGGCTTTTCTTCACAGCCTATGTCACAAAATAAATATTTCTGCACCTTTCCCAACTGATCTTTGCTGGTTTCGTCCTTACTGGTCCCGAAATTCATGCGGAGTCATTCCGTAATGCTTTTTGAACATCTTACTGAAATATTGGGGATTCTGGTAGCCTAGTTCCGTCGTAATTTCGTATATTTTTTTGTTGGAATATTTGAGCAAATAAAGAGCCCGCTCCATTCTCATTCGGATAATATAGTCACCCAGACCTTCTCCGGTTTCAGCTTTATAAATTTTAGACAGATAGACTGGATGAAGATAAACCTGATCAGCAATCGTCTTAACAGACAGCTCCTGGCCTTTATCCTGGGAGATGAGCTCCTGAACCTGCTTGACCACATAGCTTTTAGCGCTTTGCTCGCTTGCGGACCATTCAGATTTAAGTTTGTTCATCATGGAAAATATCCACTCTTTGAGGTGGGAGAACGAATGAACCATTTTCTGCGCATGTAACGGATCGAAGCCTACTTGATCCATCTGCGTAATGAAACGTCCTTGTTTGTGCGCTGTATACATAAAGGCACTCGTCACCGAAATAAACAGCTCATATAAATGCTCGCGTGTATATCCCACCTCTTCTATTTTTCCAAATACACGGCTCACTTTCGCTTCGGCCTCGTCCCATTGTCTGGATTCAAGCAGATGAGTAAGCGTAGGGTGCATATATAGCCCCTCCAGTGACTTAACTGAGCTGTGTGGCTGTTCTATCTGTTCTTCTATGAATAGCAGTGTATCCGTCTCCTCCTGATGGTTCCAGTATAAGGATCTAATCGCTGTCTGATATAGCTTAGGCAGTTCCTCTGGAAACTTAAACCATCCGGTTAATGCAACGTAAATTTCCCCTTTCAAGTAATTGCTCACATTTTTTCGAAAGGTCTCAATCGCCGCACTCAAAAAACGATTCTGCTCATCCACACTCCGTTCAGGAAATGAATTCCAATCCCCTTCTATTAATACAATTAAGCAGTCATGCGGCGCTTTGCAATGCCAAACGTGAAAATCAGGTGCGAACACTTCTTCGGCAATATTTCCAATCGCATACTCAATTAAGGAGACTGAATGATAGTCCATATCAGAAAAATGCTTTCCTAGCTGAATAAGCAGCATACTGGCAGGATGTCCCGTGCGTAGCTTGATTTCGTACTCGGACATTTTACTCTCTATTTTGGGTACTGGTAAATCACGCCCGAGTAGCAAATCATGCATCAAATGGGTCCGCAGTACACCAAAATCGTTTCTGCGGCTATATTGTAATTGATGAACCTTGTCAAATGCTTCCCATTCTTCCTTTAGCGAATCCATGGCGACTGACACACATTTGATAAACTCTTCATCATCCACCGGCTTTAAAATGTAATCAAAAGCCTTAAGCTGAAGCGCTTTTTTAGCATATTCAAAATCGGCATAGCCTGTCAGTAACAAACTTCGGATATGCGGCCATCGCTCGTTTACTTCAACAATCAACTCCAGTCCCGTCATACCAGGCATACGAATATCCGTAACCAGAATATCAATATCGTACGCTTCCAGCACATCCACTGCTGCTAATGCGGAAGCCGCTTGATGAACCCTCTCGATGCCTAGCGTCTCCCACGGAATGGTAGCTGCCAGACTTTCTGTTACATAACTCTCATCATCTACTAGTAATATCTGAACCATCTGTTCCCTCCGTTTTAACTATATTCGAATTTGGCGAAGGCTCAATTAAACCATTCGCATGCTCTCCTTCTGTTGAGAGCGACCATTTTAAAACTGCACGCAATCCTCCCATTGGAGACAAAGAGAATTCCAGTCCTGCATCTTCTCCAAAATGTAATCGCATACGTTGATGCACATTCCACAAACCGTATCCATGATCCTCTCCCACAGGCTTGTCAAGCGTTGATGTCAGGGCAGTTATAGCCTCTCTACTCAAACCGAGTCCGTTATCATCCACAATCAGGTACATATACGAGCCAACACGCTCGGTTAAAATATGGATTACACCATCCTCCGCTTGAGGCTCTATCCCATGCAGCACCGCATTTTCCACCAGTGGCTGCACTACAAGCGGCGGAATCAGCAGACTGCTAGCCTGTGAAGAAACATGAATTAAGAACGTTAGCCTTGGCATACGCATCTGCTGTATGTTCAAATAATATTGAACAAATTCGACTTCCTCTGACAATGGAACCAAATCCCGCTCCTGTCTGGTTGTATATCGATAATACCTGGATAAATTATGGGCCATGGCCACGACCGCCTCATGATTGCGCAACTTCGCCATACTTGTAATAAACGAAAAACAATTATAAAAAAAATGCGGATTGATTTGTGACTGGAGCTGCTTTAGTCGCGCTTCCTTGACATGCAGCTGCTCAACATACACCTTCTCAAACAGCTCCTGAATCTGTTCGACCATCAGATTAAATTGACTAGACAGGAAAGCAAACTCGTGACTCCCCCTTAGACTTAATCGAACAGCATAGTCTCCATCCTTTAGTCTCCGAAATGCCCGCACAAGCTGAAGAATCGGCACTTGTACCTGTGAATGAAGCAAGTAAGCGCCAATCAAGCCTACCAGCAGCGAGCCAACAACAGTTATATAAAACAGTCGATTCGATGAGTAAATCGGAGACATCATATCGGACAAAGGCATATAATCAATCAAATACCACCCCGTCGTTTGCGAAAGAACGGCATGAACCAGGTAGCTTTCTTCTCCAATTTTCACAGTCAGATTATCAACTTCATGGAGCCCCATTTTTTCTAATTTTGAAATCAGCTGTCCAGACAGCTCTTCATTGGCAGTACGATTATAGATCGCTCCTACGCCTTTTTTATAATAAAAAGGCTCCTTTCGGCCATCACCTTTGAAGCGGTCAAGCATATCCTGAATATTACTGCTGTCAAATTCAACTTTAATAATCGTGTTAGCGGTTTCGGGATTACCAAGCGAAGAAAACGGGGATAATGTATACAATGAAAATATAAATTGGTCTTTCCCGTATGATCTTTTTTTGGATACCTGCCAGCCGTCTTTTATCAGCTGATTTAGTTTTTTCTGGTCATATAAACCTGCTCCATTCTCCGATACAACCCGTCCAAGCGAAGGAGAATAGATACTCAGCCCGGTTCTCCAATTAGAAGAGCTTTCCTGAAGCCCAAGCTTGGTTTGAATCCGTTTGACAAGGTTAATTCCATCCAGATTGAGAACCTTGTCCTTCAAAAAAATCGCTTGAAAACTGGCTACATCAGGATCATGAATCAGCAGATGCGGCCAGGAGGAAATCATTTCAATATTCGTATTCACCTGGTTTTGAAAAAAAGTCAGCTGATTATAATTAGATTGATTCAGTTCCTCACGTAATACACCTGTCGTTGTCTGATTAGAATAGACATACAGGATCAGCACAGGTATGAGCAATACGATAACGATGGAGACGATTTTAGTATAAAAATTAAATTTAAACATGAATTCTACACATCCTCTGCACAAAAAACAGGCATACTTAAATGGTATGCCAGAGCCCTGACCTTCGTTGCCGTCAGTACATACTATACATTATCAATGGTTGGCGGTGATAATATGTTTGATGCTAAGCAAATGGAATGGTTTGACCAACTATCCGCTGAAGACTTGGCCATTTTAGGTGCCGGCTTCAATACACTAGGTGATTTTTTTGATTTTCTGGCGTTGATTAAGGCCAGACAGGAAACAGCCCAAGGTAATAAAAAGTAACAGCACTATTTCACAACAAATTTCACACGAGTTCCATCCTCATACTCATCCAATTGGTGACTTACCCATGATCCTGCCCCACGATTATCCTTAGGGGCTATGTATTTGATATTTGCACCTTTACCACCTTCTGAGCACATAGCCATCGGCCATTCGTCACGATCGTATCCTTTACGAGTGGGAACACCTGCAAGCGAATGCTTGCGATTTTGCTCGGCTCCTTCACGGTCAATTGTGCATACCGGTGATTTTCCCGCCTGAATGGCTTCCTTAATATGCTGCGCTGTTTCAGGGTAACGACCTGACGGGAATTGCAGCGTAACCTGAGCCGATGAAGGCGGGTTCTCTCCTGTCATTTTCGTAAGAAGATTGCCTCCTTCAAACCAGTACGCGCCCAAAGCTAGCAGCACTAAAGCTATAAAACTTAGCAATTTTTTCTTCAATTTCCCTCTTCCCTTCAAGCTATTCCAGTAGATACCTTCAACTAAGGTAATCCCCGGATTTTATTTTTTGCAACCCCTTACTGACTATAAAAAAAGGTTGAATATTCGACGACAAATAGTATAGAGAGGAGGTTGTACGAATGAACGATGAGATCAAACTGGCCGTGAGCCAAATGCAAGCCGTTGTAGTCCGGTTACTGAATGGAAGTACCTTAATTGGCTGGCCTAAGCTCCTATCTGACCAAGAAACTCAGCAATTCAAGCTCTACGATGACGAACACGTATATACGATTTCCGTTAATGACGTGGATACGGTCACAAGAGTTATTGTATAAGATACAGGGAGCGACTTAATGAGACATCCAGTGGACAAGCCCGAACAAAGCACACCACAGGAGAAGACTGATCAGAATCCCCCAAAATAAACCTTTAAAAAGCTTCATACCTTACTGACAACCTTTCCGACTGGGCTTTTTCCCCATTATAACATGTCAGAAAGACAGCTGTCGCAGCTTGCTCTTATATCATCTTCGTATCATATATATTAAATTTTAAAATCACGACACAAAGGGATAACGAAATAATTCCGAAAATTATGCCTGATCACCAGTGAAAATGCAATCATGACATAATAAAAGTCACATTTTAATCAAAATTTAATGAAAATTTTCCGAAAATGATGTATAATTATTGACATAACAAAACGCACGAGGTGATCATCATGGCATTATTAAACAGAGTTCATGAATTAAAATTGCAACTGCCTAACGAGCATCATAGCATTTCCCAATACGTGGAGCATGCATTGCATTCGATTGACAGTTTTGTGGAGCAACATCGTCAATTTGTAGCCGCTCAGGCTCTATATGGTGAAAAAATCAATGGTACAGAAGAAAGACTGTTCCGAGACACAATTTCTGAGATTAAAGCCCAACTGGTAGCTACTTTGGAAAAGACAGTTGAAGACTTCGCACACAAAGGCGATAAGCACTGGAAAAATCATTATCAGGACGGCGTAGAATAAGCTGAAAATAACCCCCGGTCTTTGGACCGGGGGTTATTTTGTATAAGTGGATGTGGCAATATGCGTAGACTATTTTAACACTCTAGCCGATGTCGCTACAGTCTTACCACCATAGACTACTTTGATACTGGAACTTCCGGTATCAATCGCCTTCACCTGACCGCCAGTAACCTGTACGATCGACGGTTTGGAAGATGTCCATACCGCTGAGCTTGTCACATCGGTAGTTGCACCTGAATCATAAACTGCATTCACACTAAGCACTTGAGAGGAACCTTTAGGTAGCTTCAGGTTTTTATTGCTCAAAACCAGTTTGAGCAGCTTAGGTGTGACCTTGATCTCAACGTTAAACGACTTATCCTGATATGTGCCCGTAATCGTTGCGTTTCCAATTCCAACGGCTTTAATGGAAGAGCCTTTTACGATCGCTACGGAAGCATTCGATGTTGTCCATTTCACTTTACTGCTCAGCGTAGCTTTTTTACCTTCCGTATATATACCGATGACTTTGATGGACTTACTTCCTTTCAAATTCATATCAGCACTCGAAAAGCTTGGTGTCAATGTAGAAATGGCTCCTTCCACAATGACAGGTACTTTCACATATTTGTTCATATACATAGCCTTGATTCCAGAGTTACCGCCATTCACCGCTTTTACTTTACCATTTGCTACTGTAACTGCGGCTGTTGTACCTACCCAGCTTACCTGATTGGTAACATCAAGGATTCCGCCACCAGCCATGTGTGCTTTTACTGTCGGAATATTTGCTTCTTGGCCTGCAACCAATACGTATTTTTTCTCTGAAGCGGTTAGTTTAAGTACTTTGTATTGCACAGTCACTGGAATATCAAGTTTGAGTGCACCTACCGTTGCTGTCAATGTTGCACTGCCTGGGTTCACTGCAACTAGCTTACCATTTGCTATTTTAACTGCACTTTCACTGCTTAAGCTCCATTTTACATCGGATTGAACTGCTTTTTTTGCTCCATTGACCAAATAAGCAGATATACTCGGAAGAGAAGTTTTGCCTCCTGTTTCGAGAGTCAGACTGGCTTTGCTCGAAACCAGTTTTTCAACCGTTGGAAGTACATTAATCTTCAGAGTCTTGCTCAAACCGTGATAGGACGCTGTAATCGTCGAATTGCCTGCATCCATTGGTGTGATTTTACCTTGCTCGACTGTGGCAACCAGCGGATTAGAGGAAGTCCATTCTGCCGTGTTGGTTACATCTGTTTTGCCGCCAGTCAGGTTAACATCGGTTGCACTAACCTGAATTGGGGAGCTACCCAGAAAGACCGATTTGGCCCCAGTTGCACTCAATACTAACGCCTGAGAAGAAGAACGCACATACACAATCGTTTGTGCTTTAAGTTCATCTTTGCTTGCCTTAATGTAAGTCACGCCTTTGGCAAGTGGACGAACAAGACCATCTTCAACGGTAGCAACAGCCGCATTCGAAGAAGTCCATTCGACACCGGATACATTTTCCGTCCCACCTCCAGTAAGTACACCTTGAGCAGTCAATTGCTTTGATTCTCCGCCAATCGTCAAATTAATGGGACTAGACGGATTTAATTGCAGCTTGCTGTAAGGCGATTTTACTGTAATCGTTGTACTTACCGTTTGCTTCTCATATGTGGCAACAACCTTAATCTGCCCTTTTGACACAGGAGTAATGAGCCCCTTATCAACCTTTAAAATGCTTGAATCCCCAGAGATCCATTCTGCCTTTTGGGTAACATCTTCTTTGCCCTTTTCAGTCAATGACCACACTTTTAATTGAGCGGGGCTTCCACCCAGATTCAATGTAGTCGGATTTTGACTGTCCCACTGTACCGTGGAGGTCGTGCTCTCCTCAGCCCGGATCAAACCCGCTGGCCATGCTGCAAATACAAACATCAGCAAAGCAAGTAAGAAGGTACTCCGTTTGCTCATACGTTTCATACGCTCCATTCGTTTCTCTCCCTTAGTTTCATCTCTATAAAATAGGATAGAATTAACAATCCCATTACTTTTATCGGTTAGCAGCTTACTAAATTGAACCCTTCATCAAAAAAAGGTGAATAATTACAGTTAAAGTTCTCCACGCAGTGACCTTACCACAAACAAATGCTCTTCTTTAGATAAGGTTTGTCCATCTTCAAGGATTACATTGTGTGCCGAGTGACTAACCAGCTTTACATTATAAGCAATCAGCTGATCTTCTCTCCAAATCGTCACCGCCGACTGAAAATGAATGGCATTATCAAACTGTAACGGAACACTCATTACATAACCGATAGCGTTGAGCTTCGCCGGATGGCGGCTTCTACGCTCACGCCCCGGAGGTAGCATGGTAATATATGTAATATTTTCAAAAGGAATAGCCAGCATTTTCGGGCCTAAAATAACGCACTTTCGTATATCATCCCATTTTTCAAGCGTGCCGCGCACCTTCTGGGTATGATCGTTGTTGCCGTGATATAAAATGACCTGACGTCCCTTCCATTGACGCATGTCCTCACCTCCAGTGCTAGCGGTTAGGAATCTCCCACCGAATCGGCTCCATTCCATGCTCCTGCAAAAATGCATTGGTACGCGAAAAAGGCTTGCTGCCAAAAAAGCCTCTGTGAGCCGCCAATGGACTCGGATGAACGGATTTCAGCACCAAATGCTTGCTGGTATTCACGAAGCTTGCTTTTTTCTGAGCATGGCTCCCCCACAAAATAAACACTGCTGGCTGCTCGCGCTCATTAATCGCTTCAATGACAGCATCCGTGAAACGTTCCCAACCTATTCCCTGGTGAGATTGCGGTTGTCCTTCACGCACGGTTAACACGTTGTTTAGCAGCAGCACACCTTGCTCAGCCCAAGGAACGAGGTATCCCTGATTCGGAATGGGAGTACCGATATCATCGCGAAGCTCCTTATATATATTTAGTAGAGATGGCGGTGTTCGCACACCAGGTCTAACAGAAAAGCTCAAACCGTGAGCTTGTCCCTCTCCATGATATGGATCCTGTCCCAATATAACCGCTTTGGTCAGATGAAATGGCGTTAATTTAAGTGCGGAAAACAAGTCTTCTTTTGGAGGATATACCTTATGTAACTTGTACTCTCGGGCTAACGTATACCTTAATTCATTAAAGTATGGCTTTTCGACCTCTTCTCGTAGTACATCATCCCAGTCATTTCCAAACATACCCCTGTCTCCTCTCAATATGTAGATCTGTGAAAACGGTAAGCTTTTTGATCCAAAAAAATAAGCTGAACTCCTCATCCGGAGCCAGCTTATTTATTCGTTACCTGTGTTATATGCCGAAGGACCAGGAAAATATCCTTACGGTAATCAGCTACCGCAGGTCTAAATTCGATTTCCTTATTATAACATTAACGATAATGATGTCAAGTAACTGAAAGCTTAAATCCCCTCAGAAGAAAAGCTCTTTATTGCTGTATTTATTACGATTTTGTATGAGTATTCAGGTATTCCAATGCATTATATAACATAACAGCAGCTTCGGCACGTGTAATCTCTTTTTTTGGATGAAACTTTTCATTTGCATCCAAGGTATTGACCTTGTAGACTAGCGAGCGTTGAATGCTACCTTGGTAAGAAGGCTCCAGTTCGCTGTCATCCGCAATATTCGCAGGTGCGATTTTAATCATCGGAAGAGCGCCTGCTTTTTCCATACCCTGAATCAGCATGTAGGTGAACTCTTCCTTAGTCAGAGCTTTGGCAGGATCAATATCCTTTGGAATCTCTACGCCATTATAATGCGCGTTGATAAAGGCTTCGGCATACCATGCAGTATCCTTAACATGGGTAAACAGTCCGCTGGCCTGTGGCGCCTTATTAAAATCAATCGCGGCCAAACTGAGCTGGAGTCCGCCGGAGATCAACTGAATGCCTTGGGCAGCGGTCACTTTAGATGACGGGAGAAACTGCGTGTCAGAGACACCTTTGAGTAGACCCTGATCTTTAAGGGATATGATTTTTTCTTTGCCGCTTACGTTGTTCAAATCCTTGAATTGACTGTCTGCCGCAGACAATTGACTTCCAAAGGAGAAGGACAAAATGGCTACGGTTGTAATGGCTGCGAATGCACTTTTTCTCATACTCATGTTAAGTTCCACCTTGTAGTTGAATTAGGCCGCTTGGCCATTAACAACTTCATTGACGTAGTATAAGCTGGAAAGGTTGCAGGCAGACGCTGTTGCTTCTTATGCTACATGCCTTCCTTTTTAATATAATACCTTCTCCAGACTGCGTGCCAACTCATCATCGGGAAGGGGCTTGCGATGCGTATTCTCTAGGTAGATATATTTCTCTGTTTCTGGCATTAAATATTGTTTGGACCACAGGAACATATCCGGACTGTCTCCCTGAAGACGAAGAAATCTCCGCACAGTGTCCGCATGAGAAATAGTGTTATCTAGATTGGTTAACCAATCTGCCCGGTAGAAATGCTCCCATCTTCCAGTTCCTGCGAGCGATAAAGCTTCTTTACCCATTCGGTAGCTCCAAACGGCATGAGAAGCTTGTATAAATGCTCGTGGATAATCTTTTTCAAGGAACAGCCCATAAGCGCTACATAAGCTTGCCAGTCCACGTGAGCCACTTAGATGCAGTTCAATCTGCACAAGCAGTTGATTATACAGCCTTCGACATTCATCTTCTGACAACTGCCTCATAATTCGTAGACACCGCTCTCGCAGTTCAACCCAGTCCGGGATTACCGACTCAGCTTTTTCCTTGAACCAGCGAACCTGGTCAGGAAAAGGCCTTTCTCCAGCAGCCCAGTACAGCCGTTCATCACGGCTTTCTTTGCCTTGTAGCCAATGCCCCATAATTTGCCGAGCTGGATGGTGATAGAATTCCTCCCCTGCTCGATCATCCTTGTGCGGGCCATAAACGATCGTGCAGCGGGAATAATCCCGGTATAATTGGGAAATCTCTTGAAGCTGACTACTGTACAGCCGCCCGATAAAATCAGTAAGCTGATCTTCAGCATCCACTTCACCCTTCGTCCATAAATTTGCTACTAAATCCAGCGTATATACATGTGGCAAAATATTACCTGAATTGACCAGCAGGTACTCGTCTGCCCCTGAAGTAAACGCTGCTGTTAATTCCTCTACAATCAAGCTGGCTGAGGAGGGAAATTGGGTAAGATGGTTTGACGCTTGCAAGTCGTGGAAGGTCACATGGTAATATACTCCATTCTTGCCCCCATCCTGCGCCTCAGGCAATGCTGGTACACGATAATTAAGATTCCCATGGCGTCGAGATACCATTTTACCGTAACCATTGTCCGCCCATATTTTGATCACCCCTTCGGGTACTTCAATATGCCCCTGCTTGTATAACTCGGCAATCTCACCATACATCGCCATGCAGCACACGGGATGCTCCACAAATTCACAGATCATATTGTACTGCTTGCGAACCACATATGAGATTAATTGTCCACGTTTGTCCGGCGTATTTAAGGAAGGATCATCTTCCCAAAAAGGCTTGTCACCCTGCCCGCGAAAAGATAATACCCATACAATCTTCTCTTCCTTTTGCCGTTCAATCGCTTCCTGCCACAGCTGTTCAAACAACTCGGGATGCTCTCTGTAGCTAGCTTGTTTACCCGGAAAGGCGCGCAAAAACATCTCCGCCCCCAACGGTTCAGCATGATGATGTGTGATCCATAAGCCCATGTCTGCTGCAAGCTTATGATGGATACCTGTGCGTGGTAAATCGGTTCCGGGAATCACCATATTTCCACCACAGCGCAGTAACGCTTCAAAAACGGGCTGCCACACCTGCTCCGTCGGTGGATAATCATCCTTCCAGCCAATCAAGCATACCTCATCATTGACAAACCATCCCCGATATCGGACCTTGGACGGTATACTGTCAACATTCTGACTCGGCAAAACTATGGTATCCCGCTTAGGCGGTAGAATCTCCGCCCAGAACCAGAACGGCTCCACACCCAGAGCGAAACGGCTGTAATGAAGCAGTCCATAAATAATTCCTAATTCATCACGGCCAATAATATGGAGTACCGTTCCCTTGCTACCAGCAACAAAACGCAGACAATAGCCCTCTGGCCAATGCGGACAGCTATCTCCTTCCTGCGCATAACGGATAATGATCGAGGGCTCTACTTCTGTTAGCAATGGTTCGCGGCCAAACACTTGCTTATGATCTCGCGCAATCATGTTCCAAGCGTGGGCAATGGGCACACTTTCATCAGTTTGAAGATTGTATCCGCTTTCAGATGAAATAGTCAGAGGTTCACAGGCTTTCATTTATTGTCATCTCCTATTTTTTTCAACTATGAGGATTCTTCTTGTCTTTATTTTATAGGTTGTCAACATACATATAAAGCTGTACCAACGTAAATATAGCTTTTTTTCGGTAAATCATTTGAGAGTTGAAGCTTCATTTGAGAAAGAAAAAAGTAAGGAACAGGAGAGAAATAAGAAAGACTTGACTGCTACACTAAAAATGTTCCAAAAAACAGACTGCTCTTAAAGATTCAAGCGCAGCAAAAAGGAGACTTGATATGAAATTGAAAAAACGATTTGCCTCTTTGTTCCTGTTGGCATTGATGGCATTTATCCCGGTCCAGGCATATGCTTCTGGGTCCGTTCCAACCACTCCCTCTGGAATTCCGATTTCCGAAATCGAAAACAGAACAGATCAAATTATGAAAAAATATATAGGAACAGCGATTCCTGGTGCTGCGGTTTCCATAGTAAAGGACGGAAAAATTGTTTTTTCAAAAGGTTACGGATACGCAAACATCGAGAAACAAACACCCATGAGTACGGAAACAACCTATATGGAGGCCGGTTCCGTATCGAAATTGTTCACCTGGACGGCAGTAATGCAACTGGTTGAGCAAGGAAAGCTGGATTTGAATACGGACATCCGCACATACTTGCCTGACGGCTTTCTCAAGCCTTCTTTTGATAAGCCTATTACCCTGAAATCACTGATGAGCCACACGGCAGGTTTTGAGGAGCGCCTGGAAAAACTTCTGGTTCATGATGCTGCTGATCTTAGGCCTCTCAAGGAGCATATCGCACCCGGAAATCAGCCTCAACAGATTTATGAGCCCGGAACAGTGATTGCTTATTCCAACTATGGGACCAACCTGGCCGGTTATATTATAGAACGTGTATCCGGAATGCCTTTTGAAACCTATATTCAGAAACATATATTTGAGCCTCTGGACATGAAACATTCTTACTTTACACAACGGTATGATCTTATCCCAGAGGTTATCGAACATAAAGCAACAGGCTACTCCAAGAAGGATGGAAACTGGGTGGCAAAACCGAATGTTTTCTTTAATGATGTGCCGGCTGGTGCGTTAAACATTACTTCGGAGGACATGGCTCATTTTATGCTTGCTCATCTGAACATGGACCATTCCTTAAAATATTCGCTGTTCAACAAGAATGAAACCTTGCGAGAAATGCATGAGGCTTCGTATACCCACTATCCCGAGCTTCCGGGGAATGCCCATGGCTTTTGGGAACGGTTCGCGGGAGATTATCGTGTTATCGAGCACGGTGGAAATACAGATTCATTCTCCTCTCTGGTCTCTATCGTGTCGGATCAAAACTTTGGGATCAGTATTCTGACTAATGTGGAAAATGAAATGTCCGGGGCGAGAAGCGAACTCATTGACCTGTTTGTCGGGGGTTCCGACGCTACTCCGCAAGCGGACAGCACGTTGAAGCATAGCGCGGATGTGGCGGGAAAATACCGTTCTGCTCGCGCAGTATCATCTGGTATATTGAAGCTTATACCCGTATTATCCAATGCGGAAGAAGTGGTCACAGCCAACGGCAATGGCGGAATCACTCTGAGTATTCCATCCATGAATATTAATGTTGATTATGTAGAAACCAAACCCTATTTTTTTGAACGTGTGACTCCCGGGAGCACTCCTTATGATCATGCGGGCCTAAATATCAGCCGTCTTTTTTTCTTAACCAATGCCGATGGTAAAGTGACGCAGTTGTCATATGGAGTGATCGATGACCAATTGCCGATATCCTTCCTGCAAACATCCATTTTCAGTTATATTCTGGTTGGGGGATGTGGTATTTGGTTTGCGCTTGGGTCTATTTTCGGTATTATTGGATGGCTGCGGAAGCTCAAGGACGCAAGAAAGCAGAAGAGTACTTCGCGGCTTCCCTTGCCTGACAGTGTAACCGTAATACCCTTGCTGGGTCTGCTTGTGATCGTCAATCTCATTGCTTCAAGCATCCAATTGATAGACGACCCCTATCAGCCTATGTCCAATTTCAATTTGAATATTATCTTTTTCTGGGTACTGGGGCTTGCCTTTGTATCGGCCGCCTATCTTGCTGTAAGAAGATGCAGTGTTACCCAAACTACATGGTTAAGAAAGGCATACACCGCGACGCTGATTCTTTCGTTTCTAGCTATTTCGATTTTCCTGTATTCCTATAATTTCTACTTTTTGGTATAGCTCCACTCGATAAGCCTGCCATACCTTCCAGTGTACCGATGAAGATTGTCATCGTGAACAACCCTAATCTGAGCTAAATAAAAAAACTCTCCTCTGCATCTAGCAGGGAGAGTTTTTAACACACTCAATGAGATTTAAATACGTGCCGGATTGAGCCTTTGCTTTCAGTATGTTGTTGAATCTGTTTATTCTGTTTCTGGCTGAGTATTTACCAATTTTATATGAACATCTCTCAATTGTTTTTCAGTAACCTCCGAAGGTGCTCCCATTAATATATCCTGCGCTTTGCTATTCATTGGAAAAGCAATAACCTCGCGGATATTCGATTCATTTGCAATGATCATAACAATCCTATCAATTCCAGGTGCTATACCTGCATGAGGCGGCGGCCCAAATTGAAAAGCATTAAAGAGTGCAGGAAATTTACTCTTGATGTCTCCATATGTATAACCTGCAATCTCAAAGGCTTTTACCATAATCTCCGTATCATGATTCCGGACAGCACCCGAGGACAGTTCAATCCCATTACATACAATATCATATTGGTACGCAAGGATATCAAGAGGATTCATATTCAGTAGCGCATCCATACCACCTTGTGGCATCGAAAAAGGATTATGGCTAAATCCAATTTTATGAGTATCAGGATCCAATTCAAACATAGGAAAATCAACTATCCAGCAAAATTTATATATATCCTTTTCCAGCAAATCCAGTCTTTTTCCTAATTGATTTCTGACAGCACCGGCTATTTTTTCTACATTTTTAAGTTGGTCAGCAGCAAAAAACAGTGCATATCCTGAACTAGCTTGCGTAACATGTATTAATTGGTTTTTTACCTCTTCAGAGATGAATTTTGCAATAGAGCCACTAAGAGACATATCATCATTGAACTTAATCCATGAGAGGCCTTTCGCTCCAGCTTCAACAGCAAAGTTTACTATATCGTCATAAAAGCTTCTTGGCTGTGCTCCACAACCAGGAACAGCAATAACTCTTATCGTTTTATTTTCAAATACTTTAAAATCAGTCTCTGTAAACAGCTCTGTAACATCATGGATAATTAATGGATTCCTTAAATCAGGTTTATCGCTCCCGTATTTGAGCATGGCTTCTTGATATGGAATCCTGCTAAAAGGCTTTAAGATTTTAAAATTTGTAAATTCGGAGAAAACTTCATATAGCATATTTTCAACTATATTAAAGACATCTTCCTGTGTTGCGAAAGCCATTTCCAAATCCAGCTGATAAAACTCGCCTGGTGATCTGTCTGCTCTTGCATCCTCATCTCTAAAGCACGGAGCAATTTGAAAATATTTATCAAAGCCCGAAACCATTAATAATTGTTTAAATTGTTGAGGTGCTTGAGGCAAGGCATAAAATTGACCTGGATGCACTCTACTAGGAACTAAATAGTCTCTGGCGCCTTCTGGAGATGAACTTGTCAGGATAGGTGTCTGAATCTCTAAAAAATTCAAATCGATCATCTTTCTTCTGATACTTTGAATTACTTTAGAACGAAGTATAATATTATTGTGTAGTTTTTCATTCCGCAGATCCAAGAAACGATACTTTAATCTTAAATCCTCCCGAGCTTCATTTGCTAAAGTTACTTCAAAAGGTAATGGATTCACTACCTTCCCTAAAACTTTTATCTCATTGGCAGCTAACTCAATATGCCCGGTTTTCATAGTGGGACTAATCGTATTTTCAGATCTGTTACATACAGTACCTGTAACAGAAATGGTTGACTCCCTGCTGATCTTTGATACAAAATCTTTCAATTCGTTATTATCAGAAACAACAACCTGCGTTACTCCATAATGGTCCCTAAGGTCAATAAAAATAACCCCGCCATGGTCACGCATATTTTTTATCCATCCTGCGATTCTCACTACTTCGCCGACATGTTTTTGATCCAGTTCTCCACAGTTATGAGTCCTATAACTATGCATGAAAAACCTCACTTTCTTTTATCCCCTATTATCTTAGTAATTTCTATTTTTCTCCATACTTATACTCACATTATCGTTAAAGCTTTATACCTTTCATTCAGGTATTCCGCAGTTTCAACCATTATTTTTTGTCCTATTTCATCAACATGCCTGTTCTTCCAATTCTCAAAGATTGTTCCCTTGACCCATTGGTTAAAAGCGCCAAGGGCTGGTCCGCAGTGTACTTGATAATCAACCTTACTGTGTTTGTCTCCATTCATTGCAAGTCGTGTAGAATAAGTAAAGTACCATCTAAATATCAACGCCATCTTACGTTTAGGAATCCTTTCAGCTTTTTCAATGATCTCAGCCGGGTAATAAGCTTTAATATCTTCATATACTTGTTCAATACTCTTCTTAAAATACTTTTCTTCAATATATTTTTTGGTTCCGCTATCAATTTCATCTATGGAGTTATAATTACGGTAAAGATCATATAATTTATTCGCCCTGGCCGGGAAAAAAACTCCTTTTTTCATAACCTGAATTTTCGCTCCTATTTCAAACATATCCCCTGCGGGAGCGTAGTCTGTATCCTGTATATTTAACTGCTGGAGCAAATCTTTTACATCATCACTTGTCCCTGCTTCAACCGTACATTGGTTGATTGATCCTGTCATGATAAAATCCGCACCCAGTATAAACGCTGCCGCAGCTGCTTGTGGAGTCCCTATCCCCCCGGCTGCCCCTACCCTTATACTTTTATTGTATTTATACTTAAGTAACGCTTCATCCCTCATTTTAAGCATTAACGGAACCAGTACATATGCAACCGCATGATCCGTATGCCCGCCTGAATCAGCCTCGACGCACAGATCGTCTACCATAGGAATTTCCATCGCCATCCGGGCCTCATCCCGGCTTATCCTATTTTCCTCTAGCAGTATATTTACGATATTCTGAGGCGCAGGACTCAAGAATGCCTCCACAACCTCGGGTCTTGATACTTTCGCTATAATCCTGTTCTGCGGTGTTACGATCCCCTTTTCATCTCGTTTTAAACCTTTCAATCTGTACCTTACCAAAGAAGGCGTTATACTCATAAACGCAGAGGCTTCAATAGTTCTAACACCGTATTTTATGTATAAATCAACGATGTTATTTTCTATTTCCAGGTGATCGGGAACATGAATAAGATTCATTCCATAGGCTTCGCCTTGGTTCAATTCTTTCTGAATATACTTTATAGCTTCTTCAAGGGCCCCAATTTTGACTCCCCCTGCCCCAAAGAATCCCATCATTCCTGCCTTACCTGCCTTAACGACCATCTCTTTTGAAGATATTCCCTTATACATCGAACCCATAAGATACGCGTATTTAAGTCCATAATATTGTTTGAATTCGCTATGACCAAGAGACTCCGCTGTAAATCGTTGGCCGGATATACTATTCCTCGACTTTACTTCCTGTACCTGCTCGCTATGTTCTTCATCCTCCCTCACAATCAGCGGTTCTGCTTCTCGTTGTATTGCATTAACTAACCCTGTTATGACTTTTCCAGGTCCAACCTGGATGAATTGGGTTACATTTTTACCCATTAGATATCTTATACTTTCCGACCATTTGACCGGACTTACGATCTGGTTGATCAGCGTACTTCTTACATCTTGCTGCCTGTAGGGTCTGGCATAGATATTTGAAATGACTGGTATTTTTAATTTTGAGAATTCGAACTGTGACGCATAGGCCTCAAATCTCTGTCTGGCATCTTCCAAATACCTGGAGTGAAATGCTCCGCTTACATTTAAAATCACATAGTTTGTGGCTCCTGCATCCTCAAAAATTGGCTGCGCCCGTTCAATCATTTCCTTCGGTCCTGAGATGACAATCTGACTTGGCGAATTAAAATTGGCAACATCAATCTCCCTTAAATTATTTTTCTCGATAACTTCTCTAAATACTTCCTCCTTCAAGCCTATGACCGCTGCCATACCACCACCGGTAGCCTTGACCATCAGCTCTCCTCTTTTTTTAACCAGCTTCAAGCCCGTTTCAAAGTCAAATGCCTCTGCGGCAAATAAGGCATTGTATTCACCCAGGCTATGTCCTGCAACATAATCGGGTTTTCTTCCAGTCTCTTTTAATGTATTAAGATAACTCAAAGCGTTTACGACAAATAGCGCCGGTTGGGTAAAATCCGTTTGTCCTAGTTGATTGGCAGGATCTTCAAGACACAGTTTTTTAATAGAATAACCAAGAATAGCATCCGCTTTTGCAACCAATTCCTGAAATTCGTCAAATAGTTCTACTCCCATGCCTTTGGCTTGAGCCCCTTGTCCAGGGAACAGATATGCGATCATTTGTGTCCTCCTTTTTGCTAGTGAATGCATATTAGTCGAATATTTTAAATAGACGATCCAAATTTTTCATATCGTTTTGAAAAGGCGAAAGAATAGAACAAATACTTGCCATTTTCTTGCTACCAAAATTGTACTTCACAAAATTAGCAAGAGTGCCTGAGGGTCCAAGGTCAATATAGATAATCCCGTCCCCGTCTCCCAGACATTTTAAAGCGTTCCGAAAACGGATAGGTTTTCTAGCAACATCCCAAAGAAAACGGTTGTCAAGGGATGTTGCCTTGCCTCCGTACATAGATGAGACCAAATTTATGGTCGGATTCCTTAGAGTTTTAAGCTTTAAAAACGCTGTATATTCCAAGGCTATAGGGTCCATTAAGGAAGAGTGAAAAGCAAACTGGACCGGCAGTCTTTGACAAATAATCTCATTAGCTATCAAGTAGCGTTCAATTTTTTCCAGTTCCTCACAGCTGCCCGAAATGACAAAATGCGAGTCATAATTGATTGATGCTAACTCTGAGTTGGCATTCAATACGGATATTTGGTCATACAGACTGAGGTCGCCAATTACGGCCAGCATGCCACCCTTTGGACAGTAGTTTTCTACCATTTGTGCTTGCTTGACAAGGCTTTGAAGAGTATCTTCATAACTCATACAGCCAGCCACAGCAACAGATGCAAACTCACCGAGGCTGGAACCCAAAACATAATCAGGATAAATCCCCTTTTCCAGTAATACCTGTGTGAGGGCATACTCCACCATGAAAATTGCAGGGTGAGTATATAACAGGCTATCAAACACGTCCCCCCTCCCACGGTTGTCGTCGTACAGCATTTTTAATACGGACCTGCCTGTAATATCCGTATGAATCTCATCCAGCTTGGTCATCCATTTCCGAAAAACTGAATTTAACCTATATAATTCTCTTCCCATGCCGTAGTATTGTGAGCCTTGGCCTGAAAACATAAAAATCACAGATCTGTCCATTCTAACCTCCCACAACATACTCATTGATAAAATCCTAATAAAACCATTTAAAATAAATATTTCACAGTAAATTGCGAACTAATTGCATTTGGGAAGGTGTAGGATTGCTTTCGTTAAGAACATTCTCCATATGTTGTCTTATTGCAGGTTTGAATTTCGGCTCTGTTATGATATATAGCTGCCCTTTTTTGATTCCCTCAAACATCTGATTTGCTACATCCTCTGGAAGTATTCCATTCTGGACAGCCTTACGGGCCAATTGATTAATGACTTGTCTTTCCGGGGGAAGATTTCCTAGTCCGGTCTGCTTACTCAGCTCCGCCGGTCGGTTCCGTTCCGCATCCATAATTTGGGTACGTACGAACCCAGGGCAGACAACTGAAACTCCTACATTGGAACCTATCAATCTGAGTTCTTGGTGTAGCGTTTCAGACAAGCTTAAAACGGCATGTTTTGACGCGCTATATATTCCATTACCGGGGCCGGACAATAGTCCGGCGATGGATGCTGTATTTACAATATGACATGCGGTTTTCTGTTTCAGCATAATAGGAACAAAAACTTCAGTTGCAAAGAGAATCCCCCATATGTTTACGTTTATTACCCACTGCCAATCTGCCACCGTATTTTCCCACAATAAGCAGCCCGTGCCGGCGTCCACCCCTGCATTGTTGAACAAAAGATGCACCGCTCCAAATGTCTGAACCGTTTTTTGCGCTAATGCACGTATATCAGCTTCTTTGGAAATATCCGTCACTACGGATAACGTTTCTGCGCCCATGTCTTTCAATTGTTTTTCAGCCCTTAGAAGGGCCTCCTCCTCAATGTCCGCAAGAACGACCTTCATGCCCTCATTTACACATCGGTCCGCAATAGCGCGGCCAATCCCACTGGCAGCTCCTGTAACTACGGCTATCTTATCTTTAAATTCCCTCATGATTTACCTCCAGAATAATTTGTAATTTCTATCTGATAGTGATCGGTTCCCTGTTTATGTTTAAAACTGGGTTATCGGTAGGGGAATCCTGCGGACATCTTTATCCTCATGGAGTGCCTCCCATGAAATCCTGCCCCCCTGGGTCCAATACATCGCTATATTTTCCATGTTTTTCTCCTCTAGCAGCAATTGAGAAACGGTCTCTCCTATTTTCCCTGAGAGAAGCGCACTCGTGTTTGAGTCTTCTACGCTTTCTCCTATAAATAAAGGAATAGATGCCCCTTCGGGTCCGTTGCCGCTATCAGCTATTTCGAGAAGTTCCCTAAGACCCGTGAGTAGATCCTGCCGCGTACTCGCTACGATTGCCGCCCGCCATGTCATCGCTTCGCGACCTGTCTGAAGTGTAAAGGCAATATCTTGTAAGGCATCATCGCTCTGCTGCTCCAGATATCCCAGTAATTGATTGGCAAGCGCCATCAGTCTCTCCCGGTTTATATCCGAGAGAATCACCACTTCGGGCTGATCTGCCACTCGTAAATGAATGTTGTCTTTTTCTGAAGGGATATATTCTTCCAGAATGAAATGCACATTAGAGCCTCCCGCACCAAAGGAGCTTACGGTTGCCCGCAACGGGAATTCCCGTTTTTCTCCCTGCATCTCAATTACAGGCCGCTCCCATTTCTGAACTTCCCGCTGCAAATAAAATGGAGTATTACTGAAATTAATATTAGGGTTAAGCTTCTCGGCCTTAATGGTAGGAACCAGTTTTCGATGCCACAATTGCAATATGACCTTGGTTAGCTGTGATATCCCCGAAGCCGCTTCTGCATGCCCAATATTGGATTTGACTGAGCCAATGCCACAAAATTGCTGCTCGGTCGTGAATTTCTGGAATGCTTTATTCAAAGCAGCGAGTTCAATAGGGTCTCCCAATGTAGACCCATTTGCGGCTGCCTCTACATAACTGATCGTCCGGGGGTCTATACCGGCTTTCAAAAAGTTTTCTTCGACTAGTTGCGCCTGCGCATTGGGGTTAGGGATTGTATATCCATTGCTATGTCCTCCATGATTGGTTGCCGTGGATTTAATAACCGCTAAAATGCAATCTCCATCCTGTACAGCCTTATGAAGCGGTTTTAAGAGTACCGCTCCAACTCCTTCCGCTGGAAGGTACCCATCCCCATCTGCAAAGCTTCTGCTATCTTCATGACTTCCAATCAACTGATTTTGACTGGATTCAATATATTTTTTGGGACTGGTCAATAGATTCCCCCCGCCAGCTACCGCTATTTGACACTCTCCCCTGATCAGGCTTTCACATGCCATATGGACAGCTACAGCTGAGGAAGAGCTCATCGTATCAATGGATATGCTCGGTCCCTGGAAATTGAAATAATGCGACATGGGGTTTGCGACTGCAACAGACCCAAATGATGTTACCCGTTGAGCAGAGTCCGGTTCGATATCACAGGAGCAGTATTTGTGATACGTAGCGCCCACATAGACGCCAACCTTGTTCTGGTGTTTCTTCTGTAATGCCTCTCGCGTATATCCTGCACTTTCAAGCAAATTCCATATTATCCCCAGGAAGAGTTGCTCCATTGGGTCCATTAAACTGATCTCATAGGGGGTGAGATGAAAGAATGCTGGCTCTGACAGGCTTATTCGTTCCATGAAACCGCCCCACTTGCAGTAGGTTTTTCCCGCCTTGTTTCTCTCCTTGTCAAAATAAAGATCATGCTCCCAACGATCTTTTGGAACTTCGGTAATGCAGTCCTTGCTTTCTTGGAGATTGCTCCAGAACTCCTGAAGATTTTCCGCACCTGGATATTTCCCGGACATCCCGATAACAGCAATGTCCATCGCTCCTGTTTCTTGTTTCTTCTCCTCCGAAGGCTCTCCCTCGGTTGCCGAAAATTGGGGATGACGGAATATCGGAGAAGGGGCTTTTACCTGCTCCATACCAAACCATTCAATCAATTCGCCCCGATGCGATTCCAGGAAATATTCTATTAAACTCTGGATATTCGGATATTCAAAAAGTAAGGTCCTCGATAGCGGTCCGAAGTTTTTTTCCAGCTCATCGGTTAATTCCATTGACTTTATGGAGTCAACACCATAGTTTTCCAGATTTTTGTCCTCTTCAATGCGCTGTTCCGGCAGTCCAGTGGACGAAGAGAGCAGGCGCTTTAGGTAACTTGTCATTTTTTCACGCAGTAGCTCTTCTTCCTGGCTGGACACTGCCTTATTTGTTATAGAAGTTGTGTCGGCTTTTGCACCCGCAGCTGCTGCCTGATCTATACCAAACAAAGCGATCAATTGGTCTCGATAGGCTTCCATAAAATATTCCGTCAAACTCCGAATATTCGGATATTCAAAAAATAGAGTCCTCGACACCTGATCGAATGTTTTTTCCAGCTGGTCGGTCAACTCCATAGACTTTATAGAATCAACCCCATAATTTTCAAAAGGGGTATCCTCTTCGATTCGATATATTGGCAGTTCGATGGACGATGAAAGCAGGGTCTTCAAGTAATGGACCGTCTTTTCACGCAGCAGGTCCTCTGCTCTGCCGGACACTTCCTCGTTTGCTGCAAAAGTTGTGTCAGCTTTCGCGCCTGCCACCGCTACCTGATCTATACCAAACAAAGCAATCAATTGGTCTCGATAGGCTTCCACAAAATATTCCGTTAAACTCCGGATATCCGGATATTCAAAAAATAGAGTCCTAGATACCTGATCGAATGTTTTCTCCAGCTGGTCGGTCAACTCCATAGACTTTATAGAATCAACCCCATAATTTTCAAAAGGGGTATCCTCTTCAATTCGATATACGGGCAGGCCGATGGACGATGAAAGCAGGGTCTTCAAGTAATGGACCGTCTTTTCACGCAACAGGTCTCCTTCACGGCCGGACTCTGTCTTGTTTGCTGTGGAGGAAACGATGTATGCTTCAGCTTCTGATCCGAGCGCCTGATCCCGGGATGCTTTGCCGCTTTCTTCAAGCTGTCCCTCCATGATCATCATGTTGCTGATTAGCTCTACGTCTCCTTCGATCACCATGACCTGATCCGAAATACAGGCTATGCTTTGGTACAGGGCGCTCATTCCTGTCTCTGTCCTCATCGCATACATACCCACCTTCTGCATGGCCTTCTCCGTCTCCTGGTCAGGCCGCATTCCGCCATCTTTCCATAACGGCCAATTGATGGACAGCGTTTTGCCTGTACGCTCCATGGAGGATACCAAGGTATTGCGGTACCAGGCATATGCGTCCATAAAAGCATTCGCGGCAGCATAGTCAGACTGACCTGCATTACCACCCACTCCCGTACCTGACGAAAACAGGATAAAGAAGTCAAGAGCAATGTCCTTACTGGCTTGGTCCAGATTTACCAGTCCCGCAACCTTGGGCGCCAGTACTGTCCTGAATTCCAGGCTAGTCTTTTTAATAATGTAGTTATCCTGGATTATTCCAGCACTGTGTAGGATGCCGTTGATTCCGCCGTATGTCTGTTTGATATCTTCAATTAAGCCAACCACAGCTTCCTTCCGCGTGACATCCACCTGTCTGTATTCCACCCGGGCGCCCAATACCTTCAATTCCTCCAATGAGGTCTGCTTGTCCTGGTCCAGTAGGGAACGTCCACTAAGAATCAAAATCGCTTCCTTGGCCTGACGCGCAATCTCTTTAGCAAAAATAAGACCTAAACCCTTTGCTCCTCCAGTAATCAAATAAACCCCGCGGTCTTTCCATGGAATATCCGGTGTCTCTGACGGCATTTCTGCTTTACTCCAGACAGGAACCCAACGTTTGCCTTCTGCAAACCGGATGCGGCTATCCGCAGGATGTCGGCTGCTTGTCTTTAGTATTTCGATGAGCCCTGCCATTTTTTCTGTACCCTCAACTTCAATTAACTGACCATGGATCTTTGGATTTTCCTTTTGCGCAGTTTTGAGTATGCCGCACAGCCCAGCGAAGAGCAGCTTTTCATGTTGAGGCATCGTTACAATCTGCACCAGCACCTTGCCTTTGGGTTTATCATTCAGGATACTTTTTATTTTTTCAAAAACCTGGACAGCATACATTTCGAAGCGGCGATCGATCTCTTCCATACCGGATTGCAGAGTGATACATTCCACTCCTGCCAAGGAGAACTCGATATCTCCTGCAGCAATGGTATCTGTTTCGCAAAGCATTACCACATGTCGTTCGTAAATGGGAACCATCGTGTCCTCCGCAACAACCGCCTGTTCTTTCCAGAAGGGTTGGAGCATCATTGCACCAGGTGTTTTCTCACATGCGCCCACTACCTTGTAGGAGCATCCTTTTATGCGGACGCAGACCTGGCCTGCCTCATCACACAAATCAATGTCAAACTTCTGCGTATTATGACCAGCCCCGCTTCCTCTGCTATACCGGATCAACGCCCACATTTCACAGGGACATTCCCGAAATATTTCGAGTCCCTCAATGGCAGTCGGCCGTATTTTCTGTAGAGGATCAATGCCTGAAGGCCGCATGATATTTTCATCATTCGAAAACAAGTATGCCGGCGGCATTTGCAAAGCAGCGTTTATTATAAAGGGATGCAAAACAAATAAGCCCTCAGTATTCCTAATACCGGAAGGCAACGATAGCTTGGCCAGCACTAACCCCTGTCCTATATGCACTTGTTCATTGGCCTGATGTCCCAGACTGTCGCCGGCTCCCATGTCCCACACTGCTTCGTCGTCTATCCCAGGCGAAACATGCTGAAAGCATTCCTTCTGCAAAGCTTGCATATCCCACGTTTCCGCTTCATTTAACATCTCCAATTCGGCACTACCCTGGCTGTGTAAGACAGGGTCCCCGGCTTCTGTTAATCTGCTGTAGATTTTGAAGCCAATCGTTCCTTGATCTCCCGGAAAGAGCCCTATATGTATTTCTAACGGCTGATCTCCTATAGCGGGAGCATGTGTCCATACAATATCTTTAATAATGATGTTTGCCTGTCCCTTCTCCTGTACTGTTAACGACTGCTCAACCGCTGCCCGCACCATTTCAAGGCATGCCGCTTCTGACAGGACAAGCTTTCCGTCAATTACGGAGTTTTTCAGATAAAACTCCTGGCCGCTAAAGGTTGAACTAAATCTTTGCTCAGAAAGTACGGAGGTGTTTTGATGCAGTAATGGATGTAGATGTGCAACCGCATTGACGACAGGCTTTTCTTCATCTAAATGTATCCAATAGCGTTCTCTGGCAAAAGGATATGTGGGTAAAGGGATACGGCGGGGCTGGACATTACCGTAAAGTCTGCTCCAGTCAATACGGACACCCTTGACCCACAAGTCTGAGATTCTGCCATACTTTTCTGCTAGAATCTGTAAATCAATCGTTTTATCGAGCGTTTTCTCCTCTGAGGCCATGTTCAAGCTCTCCTTGTCTCGCTTGGCCTGTCCCCGGTAAAGCTGTGCAATACTCTGTCTTCCTCCAATAAAGCCCCGCAACTTGCTTCTAAGTTCCTCCACTGAATCAACGACCACAGCGAGGCGTTCTTCCATCGCCTCACGTCCTGTCTGCAAGGTATAAGCCACATTCACCAGATCGTGATCGGAAAACTCATTCCGATCCATTGCAGCAACCAATTGGCTTACCTGCTCCTTCAATGCTCCATCACTTTTTGCCGACAGAACTACGAGGACTGGTCTTGGAGGAGTAAAGGCATTTTGAAAGTCATCCTGTTCCGCAGGGAGGTATTCCTCAAGGACGATATGGGCATTAGCCCCACCGGCTCCAAAGGAAGATATCCCGGCGATTCTCGGGTATTCCCGTTGCTCGCCGTCCTCCTCCACTATCGGACGCTCCCATTCAGAAAGCCCCTGTTGGACTACAAATGGCGTTTTGGAAAAGTTTATATTAGGGTTCACTTTTTGGGAATGCAGGCTAGGGGCAATTTTCCGGTTTTTCATTTGCAAGATGATTTTAGCGATGCCTGCAATCCCTGCGGCCGCCTCTAAATGACCTATGTTTGATTTTACCGAGCCAATAGCGCAAAACCCCGTGTCCTGCGTATCTTTCTTAAATGCCTGGGTAAGCCCGGTGATTTCAATAGGATCGCCGAGCTCCGTTCCAGTACCGTGGGCCTCAATATAACTGACTGCCCGGGCATTTACGCCTGCTTTATCAAAAGCCTCTCTAATCAGTTCACCCTGTGCTACCGGGTTAGGCACGGTATACCCGTTTGTTTTTCCTCCATGGTTGATACGGGTTCCCCGAATAACCGCATAGATATGGTCCTTGTCTGCAATGGCTCGTGATAAAGGTTTGAGCAGCACGACCCCTGCACCTTCGCCAGGGACAAATCCATTCCCGCCTTCCCCAAAGCTTTTACACCGTCCCTCAGGCGATAGCATTCTCATCGTACTGAGAAAGATATAGCTTGAAGGATGAAGATATAAGTTGACTCCTCCAGCAACAGCCATTTCGCATTCACCGTTAAAGATATGCTCACAGGCCTCGTGGATTGCAGTTAATGAGGAAGAGCACATGGTATCTACCGGGATACTGGGCCCCTTTAAGTTCAAGAAATAGGATATTCTGTTGGCTACCGAGCTAAAGGAGGTTCGCGGAAAGACGGGTTGTCCTTGTTCCCACAGCTTTGGCCCGTATAAATTGAACCCCGTTCCGGTAATTCCTGCAAAGACGCCAATCCGGCCATTATACTGTTCAGCGAGCTGTTCTCTGCTATATCCTGCATCCTCGAAAACCTTCCAGCATTCTTCCAGGAATATTCGCTCCTGAGGATCCATACTCATTGCTTCCCGGGGAGATATATTAAAGAAGAGAGGATCAAAATCTGCAAAATCCTCCACAAATCCTCCATATTTACTATAGCTTTTGCCCTTCTCAACCGCTTCTTTGATGTCGGAACAGTAGAAACCTTCCCTCTTCCAGCGTTCCGCAGGAATTTCTGTTATACAGTCTTTGCCCTGTTCCAGATTACTCCAGTACTCTTCCATATTTTTGGCCTGCGGATATCGTCCGCTTACACCAATAATCGCTATTTGCTCGTGTTTCACACGGTCTCTGTTATTAGCCGTGTTGCAGATACGATTGTTTTCTTCCTTTGGCAGGGGTGACAAAGAAATCTCGCTGGCAGCATGCAAAGTTGCGGAAATGGAGACGGATTTCTCTTCCGTCTTTATCGGGCTTCCGAGTCCTGTCCACCGTACGCATTCCTTGTGATAATCAGCAATAAAATATTCGGCCACTGCTTCCAACGTCTGATATTCATAAAACAAGGTCATTGATATTTCTCCAAAAATTCCCTGCAGCTTTTGATTAAGCCTTGTAATCATGATGGAGTCTATGCCATAGCTCTCTAAAGGCTCGCTGACATCAATCTTGTCAATGCTCAGCTTGGTAACTTCTCCAAACAACAGTTTTAGCTGATGTAAGGTTTTTTCCAGAAGCAGTTCAAGATTCACCTCTGAAGAAGCTGACTCTTCAACATATTCTTTCTCCTGCGGTTGGGACTCCAAGAAATACTTTTGCAATCTGGATTGCTCACCTTCTATGACCAATAACTGATTTAGACCAGCGGCCAGACCGTTATATAGAGCCTGGATACCGTTTGAAGCTTGCATAGCTACCATGCCAATACTTTGCCAAGCCCTCTCCGTGTCATTGTCCACATGCATCCCTCCGTCCTTCCAGAGAGGCCAATTGACAGATAGCGTCTGCCCTTTGCGCTCCTTTGAGGATACAAGGCTGTTTCGATACGCGGCATAGGCATCCATAAAGGCATTTGCGGCAGAATAGTCGGCTTGACCGGGGTTGCCCATAATCCCAGCTATTGAGGAGAAGAGAATAAAGAAATCAAGATGTAGCCCCTTGGTCGCCTGATCTAAGTTCACCAGTCCGGCAACCTTTGGTGCGATTACTCCCGCGAACTCTTCCTGTGATTTATTCATGATAAAATGATCCTGTATTACTCCAGCACTATGAAGAATACCATCAAGGCCTCCATACTCTTCCCTGATCTCAAGGATCAATTTGGAGACCTCTTCCTTCCGTGCTACATCTACCTGTCTGTACTCAACGCGGGCCCCCAGCGCCTTCAATTTCTCCAATATGGCCTGCTTGCCTTCGTCCAGATTTGAGCGGCCTACAAGAACTAGCGTGGCTTCCCTGACTCGCTGGGCGATATCCTCCGCAAAAATAAGTCCTAAACCTCCTGCACCGCCTGTAATCAAATAAGTCCCCCGATCCTTCCAGGGCACTCTTCCCGTTGGCTCGGTGGGTTTCATCTCGTTCCAGCCGAGAACCAGACGTTTGCCATCCTCATACCGTATCCTTTTATCCTTTGGATATTGACTGTTCTCTTTTAATTTCTCAATCACCTCTTCCAGACCTACAGATTCCAATTCTACGAACTGCCCTACGATTTTCGGGTTTTCTTTCTCAGCTGTCTGCAGTAATCCCAATAGTCCTGCGAAAGGTTGCTGCGCGCTGTGTGCGGAAACTGCAATCTGTATCAGTACGCTACCTTTGGAGTCCTCTTTGAGAACCATTTGCACTTCCGTGAGCAGCTGGAGGGCATACGCCTGAAAGCGTTCATCTATGCTGCTTTTGCTGGCATGCAGCTTGATGCAACGGGTTCCTTTCATGAACGATTCAATGCTGCGCTCTGCGAAATGATCCAGTTCGCAAAGCACCACTAGATGCTGGCTAAAATCAGGGCGTGCCACTTTCTGAAGAGCAACAACTTGCTCTTTCCAGAAAGGCTCAAGCATAAGGACTCCCGTATCCGCCAAGGACCCCGCAGTCCTTGTTCCGCTTTGCGGGGTCTCATGCGAAGCCATTTGAGCTTGAAATTGGCGTATTTTTACAATGGCATCCTCTTTCTGTATCCGTCCGCTTTTTACCTCGCCTAGAATATATTGAAAAAAGTCCTTCATCTTCTATTGCCTCCCAGCACGTAGAAACTTCTCATTTACGTATACATATATTGAGGATTTCACTGGCAGCCTCATCAACAGACAGGGTATCGTTTATCATTTCATCCAAGAGTCTGCCGCACAATATATCATCAAAGTCTACATCGCTCTCACCTTGCGAAAATAATGCATAGGCTTTTACTTGATCCTTGCTTTCAGAAGTCCAGTAATGCTCTTTAGCAAAAGGGTAGGTAGGCAGGCTGATACGGTGAGGCATCTTCCCTGTGTAAAGTTTTTTCCAATCCAAATTTATCCCTTTGGCCCACAGCTCCAAAAGCTTGGTATATTTCTTTTTGGAAATCCAAAGATCGATCATTTGTTGCAAGTCTTCGTCCCCCGAAAAAATAGACAATGATTCTCTGTTGCGTTTAGCCTGTCCCCTATATAGGTTGAGCATGTTATGACGTCCATCCACAAAACTCTTTAATTTTCCCTCAAGCTCTGCGGTAGATTCCACAAGTACGGCTAAACGCTCCTCCATCGCCTCGCGTCCCACCTGAAGCGTGTAAGCAATATCCGATAGGCTTGCGGAGGATAGCTGACCCTGAAGAGCATTCAGCAGCTGCCGTCCCTTTTCCTTAAGCTGCTCCTCGCTCTTGGCTGACAATACGATCATAGCAGGTCCCTGAGAGTCAGATTCTGTTCCAGACTGTTCCTGATACTCGGGAGTATACTCTTCAATCACGATATGGGCGTTTGCCCCGCCTGCACCAAAAGACGATATTCCAGCCCGTCTTGGATATTCTTTTGTGATTCCATCGCTTGTAATTACCGGTCTCTTCCATTCCTCCAGGCTTTGCTGAACGATAAATGGAGTATTGTTGAAATTAATTTCAGGGTTCAACTTCCCGGAATGTAAGGATGGTACTAGCTGGCTGTGCTTAAGCTGCAACAATATTTTAGTCACTCCTGCAATGCCTGCTGCACTCTCACAATGGCCTATATTCGATTTGACCGCCCCTATGGCGCAGAACTGCTTATCCTTTGTGAATTTTTCGAAAGCCCTTGTCAATCCTGCAATTTCAATAGGATCTCCCAGAGCTGTACCGGTTCCGTGGGCTTCAATATAACTAACTGTCCTTGCATCAACATCCGCACGCTGGAGCGCCTCTTCAATCAACCAGGATTGAGCTTGAGGGCTAGGTACTGTATAACCGCTGGTTTTACCTGAAGCATTAAGCATGCTCCCTTTGATAACTCCATAAATATGGTCGCCATCTGCAATGGCCTTCTCCAGCGGCTTCAACACAATCGCGCCGACACCCTCTCCGTCGACAAATCCATCTGCCTGGTCTCCGAATGACTTACATTCACCTGTTTTAGAAAGCATCGTCATAGCCGACAGCTTGATATAGTGGATAGGATCTACAATTAAGTTGACTCCCCCGGCAATGGCACACTCACTTGTACCACTATACAGACTTTCCAAAGCCAAATGGATCGCCGTCAATGAGGAAGAGCAAGCGGTATCTAAGGACATACTCGGACCTTGGAAATCCAAATGATAGGAAACCCGGTTCGAGATGGAATTATATTGAGGTCCCAAACCGTAATTTCCGTTCATAACACCTGCAAATACACCGACTCTTCTACTCTCACAAAGATTAGCAGGGGTATACCCAGCATCCTCTATGCTTGCATATGCTGCTTCCAGGAACAGTCTTTCCTGCGGGTCCATTGTTTCGGCTTCTGCGGGAGAAATTTTGAAAAATAGCGGATCGAATAAATCAATGCCTTCGATAAAACCACCCGATTTCGTATAGATTGTGCCCCTTTTCCCTTTTTCTTGCTCAAAGTAGGTCTTCCAATCCCAACGGTCTTTCGGAATTTCAGTTATGCAATTTTTACCTTCTCTTAGATTGTTCCAATATTCCTCTATATTACGAGCTCCCGGATAGCGTCCTGACATCCCAACAATCGCAACATCCCTGATAGTGGAGGATCGTGTCGTTGGCTTTTCCATTGTGCTGTCAGAAGGCTTAAGGAAACGCCCTCCCCGGTCAAACCTCATTGGGACAGTAGCGAGTAATTGCGAAGCAGGGCCCTCTTCAACTCTGGAAGTCTCTTCGGTCAACTCCTGTTCCTTCATTCCTACCAGCTTCTTCAACGAGTCCTTTTGCGTTTGAAGAAGGTATGCTACTAGATCATCTATGGTGTTGTACTCAAAAAACAGCGTGCTGGCAAAATCCTCGATGACTTCACGCAAAACATTTGTGATTTGCACTACCAATATCGAGTCAATTCCATACTCTTCCAGGGCAACCGTTGAGTCGATACTTCCCGGTTCCATTTTTAGCGTCTCACCAAGCAAATGTTTAAAGTACGCCGTACTTTTTTCACGCAGCACATGTTCTACCTCTGCTTGTGCTACCTCTATTTTGGGTTGAGTTCGTTGTTTCACTGATACCGTTTCTACGGTTCTTTTCTCTATCAATATTGATCTTCGTTTGTGCTGTCGCTTTTGCCGAACCAAGCCATCGCTTTGGGCTACAACAATCTGCTGGCCCCAATCATGCGCCTCTTGCGCCGGGAAGAACACTGCATGGAAACCTTCTTTGTCCAATACGGTTTCCCATATTTGAGGGTGAAGCCCTGGGCATCCAGGAATACGCCATTCCGGATCCTCATACGCCCACCAACCATCTAGCAATCCGAAGGTAAGGTGGGTAAACACGCTACTACCTGTGATTTCATTGAGCAGGAGCAAGCCGTTGCTTTTCAAAACCGCTTTTGCATTACGTAATGCCTGACGGATGTCTTTTGCGGTATGAAGCACATTAGCGGCAATGACAATATCATATTTCCCCATCTCAATACCTTGCCCGGCAATAGGTTCTTCAATGTTAAAAATCTGATAGCTGAGATACGGATTATGCGGCCCATACTCTTTTTCCGCGTGCATCAAAAAGGCCTTGGAAATATCGGTATAGCAATATTCCTGAATGTGTTTGCGATATGGGCGTAATTTCAGGAATAGCGTAGCACTGGTCCCTCCGGTGCCCGCGCCGATTTCCAGAATTCTGATTTCCGCAGCGGCGTCGGCCATAATCCTCTCCTGGATATAAGCGGCAGTAGTATCGGCAAGTACCTCATTAAAGTAGTCCACAACCAGATTGTTCTTATAAATTCCTTCCACTAGTTCCATTGAGGAATTGGGGAAGATGATTTCGGTCGCAGGCGATTTTCCGGTAAGCACTTCCGGTAAAGCTCGTAGCGTTGTCTCAACCAAATTGACCCTTGCTCTCATCTGCGGATATTGCAGCCAAGTACGCTTGCGCTCTTCCCATTCCTGCCAGACATCATCTCGATCCGTCAAGCTGGAGTTTCTACCTGATAGGTCGTTATCCATCTGTGCCAAAATCTCCATGCTCTCTTTCAGCCATTTGCCATATAGCTCAGGAAGTCCGAGTTTATTTTTGAACTCGTCGACAGACTGACGATCTGTCCCTGATAACCCCATGGACAAGAGCTGCTCCCGCAACAACCTGCGTAGGAGATGTTCCATCTCCCTTTCCTGGAGATCGCCCATATCGTCCCCGGCATAATTTTCGATAAAATGGCTTCTTGATTGTATTGCTGTAGCAATATTTTCCTGTATATCCCTGAGGTTCGGATCCGAATTAGGCGGGTAGAGATCAATCTCTTCTGTCGGATTAGTCCCTTCCATCTCCAGATGTCTTGTTGTTTTCATAAGCCCCATTTGGTCGATCGGTGAGGCAAGAAGCGTCTCAAGCGCCTCCATCCCCTCCTGCGGGTCAATGAGCCCAACACCTATTTGCGCCAGTCTGGAGTAGTTTTCTACCTCCTGCCGTCCATTTTCGGAGGCATTGTTTTCGCCGCTCCCCCAGTATCCCCAGTTCATGACCTTCACCGGACAACGCCATTCCTGTGAAAGACGATGCGCAAACGCGTCTTTAAAGCTACTTCCGGCAGCATAGCTACTTTGTCCCGGATTCTTTACATAGGTAATAATAGAAGAGAAGAACAATACGAAATCCAACGGCTCATTTTGGAAGACCTGAGCCATGCGTACACTGACATCAACCTTTGCTGAAAGCCCTGACCGGAGCTCTTCCTCCGTCAAATCTTCCAAGCCCTTCTCCAAAAATGAAATGGCTGAGTGGACCACTCCGTTTATGTTGGAGTACCGCTGTTTTATTTCCTCATATGCCCGCTGCAGCTCCCTTTCGTCTGCTACATCCGCCGTGATATAGCATGGAACAGGTCCCAGGCCTTCAAATCCGTCCAGTTTGGCCTGGATAGAGGCATCCTTTTGCCTTCTGCCTAGCCACACCGTCTGGGCCTGGTAGGTACAGGCCATATACTTGCTCCAAGCCTCTCCGATAGTGCCGGCGCCCCCGATGACCACATAGACGCCTCTGGCTTTGTATAGCGTCTGTCCTTTTAAACCTGAAGTCTGTTTGAATGGAATCAATTGCTGCCGATACCACTGCCCATTTCTGAAAACCCACATCCGTCCTTGCCGGTCTGAAGGCAGCGTAAATATATCGGATAGCGGCCAGTCATCATCGGATTGCAGGTCAAGGATACGGATTTTCCAGTTCGGATATTCTTTGGCCATGGTGCCTACCAGCCCATGAAGACTTGCGTGAGTCGGATTGACTGTATCGTTCTGATCCATCGGCTGAGCTTGATTGGTTATCGTTGTCCAGCCTAGCTTTTTCGTCCCGTATCCCAATAAAAGCATCGCTTTGACCATTCTAAAGAAGAGTAGGACTCCCTGCTCCTGTTCCTTGATCAAGGATTCGGCAATCACCGATTCGACGGGAGCACAGGGTGCAATCCACAGAATATGGTCAACGGCTCCATATTCTTCTACCTTTGAGGCAACTGTTTCAATGGAATCGTGCGCTTGAAGCTCCAAGAAATGCGCCCTAGGATAATACTCCCGGATGGCCTGTCTGTCTTTGTCAGTACCACCCACAATGACCAATCGGTCTGTCGGTGAGGGGGAAACGACATCTTTTTTTATAGCAGCCGGGTCCCATTTCGGGATGAGCATTACAGATCCCTCAAGCGGATCGCCGGCACTTTCTCCTGCCGCTGCGCCTTGTGCATTTTCAATGACGACTTCTCCGTCCAGCGCCCGGGTGGATAATCCTGTTATTCTGACGCAAATAGTTCCTTCCTCATCACACAAGTCAATATTAAGCTTCTGTACCTTGTCTTCTTTCTTGCTGCCCTCGCTGTATTGAATCAACGACCACATGGTCGGGGTACATGCCCCATAAATCTCAATCTCTTGGAGGGCAAACGGCATATGAGGCGTTGCTGCTACAGCGCTACCCGGTAGCCCTCCGTTCTCTTGGCCCATGATTAACCCGATGGATGCATGCAAGGCCGAATCCAGCAAGCTGGGGTGAAGGACCAAGCTGTCCGCCATATTAGAAATGAAGGAAGGCAATGCCAGCTCGGCTAGCACCCTGCCCGGATGTGTATATACCTTCTCCACACATCTGTATGCCGGGCCATAATCCATTCCCATTTCCTCGAAGATTTCGTAACATTGCGATCCGTTAAACCTGTGTTGACCAAAATCTGCCTGTAACGCCTTAAGGTTTAGTCTCGGTTTTTGCTCTACGCAAACCTGCACCGCATCACCTTGGCTATGCACGGTATGCCCTCTTTCGCTTCCTACTTGCCCGCTATACACTTCAAAGCTTATTTTTCCGGTGTCTTCCAGGGATAGCCTGGTGTGTACAGGAACTGGCTGGTTGTCCACCACAATGGGCCGAATCCAGTTTACATTTTTCAAACGGATTCCTGTTGTGCTGTTGTCCATATCGCCTGTGGAACGTTCTACAGCCGCCCGTACCATCTCAAGATAGGCTACGCCAGGCAGAACCTTTTGGCCTTTTACAACATGATCCTTGAGGAAAAATTCCTCGCCTGTAAACGTTGAACTGAACCGCTGCTCCAGAAAGTCTGAAGTGTTCTGATGCAGTAAAGGTGTCAAAAAGGAAGATTGGGACGAAGCGGCTTCTGTTATTGCGGCGCTCTTTCCCTCATGTACGGGTATCCAATAGCTCTCCCTGGCAAAAGGATAGGTTGGCAGACTCATCCTGCGAGGCTTCACATCCTCATAAAGCTTGTTCCAATCTAAAATCAGTCCCGTAACCCAAAGTTCAGCGAGCTTTCCATACTTCCCTTTGTCCACCCATGCATCAATCATTTTAGCCATATCTTCATCGACTTCCTGAGTGACAAGCCCTCCTCTATTACGCTTCACCTGTCCTCTATACAGTTCCTCTACGCCTTCCTTTTTTTGTAGGAAGCCTTCCAATTTCCAATCAAGCTCTTGGATGGATTTTGCAATGATCGCCAGACGTTCGTCCATCGCTTCCCGCCCAATTTGCAGCGTATAGGCGATATCTGAGAGACTTGTATGCGGGTCATTCAGTTCTCTGATTGCAGACAGCAATCTTTGCACCTGCTCGTCCAGCCTTTCCTTATTTTTGGCCGACAACACGACCATGACAGGATTCAGGGATGTAGGAGCAGCTTGCTGCTGACTAGCTTCTTCTGGAATATATTCTTCGATGACCACATGAGCGTTAGAGCCCCCAGCACCAAAGGCCGACACTCCTGCTGCCCTTGGGTATTCTCTGGTTTCACCGTTGATGGCAACTACAGGTCTTTTCCACTCTTCTAATCCCTGCTGAACTTTAAAGGGACTATCGCTGAAGTCGATATTGGGATTTAAGGTACTTGCATGTAGCGAAGGCACGATTTGTTTATATTTCAACTGCAAAAGCACCTTTGTCACCGCGGCGATACCAGCTGCACTCTCACAATGCCCGATATTAGACTTCGCCGACCCGATTGAACAGAACTGCTTATCCCCGGTATATTTACGGAAAGCCTTTTGTAAGCCTGCAATTTCAATCGGATCTCCCAGTGGAGTTCCTGTTCCATGGGCTTCTATATAGCTGATGGTTCTGGGGTTGATTCCTGCCTCCTTAATTGCCTGACCAATCACACTGGCCTGTGCGTTGGGGTTAGGTACGGTATAGCCGTTGGTTTTCCCCCCGTGGTTCACTGCAGTTCCTTTGATAACTCCATATATGCGGTCTCCGTCTGCTATGGCTTTGGCTAATGGCTTGAGCAGCAAAGCTCCGACTCCTTCTCCCGGTACATATCCGTCTCCCTGTCCGAAGCTTTCACATCTCCCATTGCTTGATGCAAAACTTCCCTGTCCCAACAATAGGTATTTGTTAGGATGGATGGAGACGTTGACCCCTCCTGCTACTGCCAGTTCGCATTCTCCATGCTGTACTCCATGACAGGCCATATGAATGGATGTCAGTGACGAGGAGCACATAGTATCTACAGCGATACTTGGCCCTTGAAAATTACAAAAATACGATACCCGGTTGGCAACCGCCGAGGCATTACCGAAAAGTCCAATCATCCTTCCCTTGGCTTGTTCCTGGGCTCCATAGAGTTGATACTCATGGTACATCACTCCAACGTAAACCCCGACATTGCCTTCTATGCCGCCAAGCTCCCGCTCTGCACAAAGGCTTTCTCTCGTATAACCTGCATCCTCTATCGTTTCATAAACGCATTCCAGGAATAAGCGCTCCTGCGGGTCCATCGTTTCCGCTTCCCTTGGAGAAATATTGAAAAACAACGGGTCAAACCAGTCCACTCCATCGATGAACCCTCCCCACTTGCTGTAGGTTTTCCCAGGCTTGCCTCTGTTTTCATTAAAGTACAGACTGTGATCCCAGCGCCCCTTGGGAATCTCTGTAATGCAATCCTTTCCATCCCTTAGGTTTTCCCAGAACTCTCGGATACCTAGTGCTCCCGGATATCTTCCTGACACGCCGATAATTGCAATGTCTAATGCCTTCTTCTCCTGATGTGGCTGTATACCTGTCGGGAGAAGCCATGGACGCCTACGATTAGCCGATATCGAGGTCAAAGGCTCTATGGTTGCTTTTATAGGTGCTTTCGGGCCTGCATCAGGAGCCGTATTCTTCTCTGTCGCTTCTACAGCATCAATCAGCCGACCGCGATACGATTCAAGGAAATAACCCGTCAATGACCGGAGATTCTGGTATTCAAAAAATAATGTTTTCGGTAGTGAGCCGAAAGTCTTTTCCAATTCATTGGTAAGCTGCATAACCAGTATGGAGTCAATCCCATACCTGTCCATTGGTGCATTTACATCTATACTTTCAGCGGGCAGCTTGATCACGGTTGAAAGTACCGTTTTCAAATACCCCTCCGCTTTTTCCCTTAGCCATTCTTCTCCGATAAGCGATGCTCCCCCGCTTTCCATTACAGATCGGCCTGAGACATCAGTTTCCGAGAGCTGACCTAAAATTTCCGCTTTAATCCTTTGGGGATATCCTTCGATCACCATAACCTGACTTCTGCCGGAAGACAGACTTTGATACAAAGCTTTGATTCCACTCTCCGTTTGCATGGCAATCATGCCTAGGCCCTGCATCGCCCTTTCCGTTTCCAGGTCGACATGCATACCTCCATCCTTCCACAGAGGCCAGTTTATCGACAGCGTTTGCCCCTGGCGCTGCTTTGCTGTCACCAAAGCATTTCGATAGGAGGCATAAGCATCCATAAAGCCATTAGCAGCGGAGTAGTCAACCTGTCCTACATTGCCAAGGCTTCCTGCGCCCGAAGAAAATAAGATAAAGAAATCCAGGGGCAGGTCTCTGCTGGCCTGGTCCAGATTCATCACCCCTGAGACCTTCGGAGTCAGCACTTCTCTAACCTCTTCTTTAGTCTTCTTGATGATGAAGTTGTCTCGAATCACTCCGGCTGTGTGCAAAATACCGTTAAGGCCGCCAAATTGCTCGACGATGCCATGAATTAGCCCGGTAACCGATTCGTTGTGGCCCACATCCGCCTGTTGGTACTCTATATGACCACCCAGCGCTCTCAGTTCGTTTAACAGAGCCTTTTGGTCCGCAGAAAGTGATGACCGACCCACCAATACGACGGTGGAGTTTTTCACATTGCGCACAATGTCTCTGGCAAAAATAAGCCCCAGGCCGCCTAAGCCACCAGTAATGAGATAGATCCCACCATCTCTCCACGGCAGGTCTGCATCTTCACGTAAGGCTTCAATTTCTTGCCATATTAAAGCCTGTCGTTTGTCCCCTTGGTACCGTATCCGTTCGTTATGCCGGCCACTCCGGTTCCCTTGTAGTTTCTCAATGATTCCTTTGACATCATCCTCCACATCAAGCTCAAGCAACTGACCCATGACATTCGGATTTTCTTTTTGAGCGGTTTTCAGCATTGCAAAAAGCCCGGAATAAACCTGTTGGTCCTTCCGAGCGTGGGTTGCAAGCTGTATCAAAACTTTCTGTTTGGGTATGTCTAGCAGGATACTTTGCAATTCTTCAAATATCTGAATGGTATAATCTTCAAACCGACTGTCCATATCCATGCTGGAGGACTGTAAAACAAGGCAGCGAGTACCATCCATGCGGGCTTCAATATCCTCTCCGGTGATACCATCCACTTCACACAGGATCACAACATGCCGGATATCGTCGTTAGCGTTCACCCCTGTGGCGACAGGCGTCTCCTGCCAGACAGGCTCAAGCATCAGTGTACCCATATCCTCAGTGATGCTGGCTTGGCCCACATCTCCTTCCAACGCTCTGGATAAAAGTCCCTTGAACTGCACGCAAATCTTTCCGGTCTCATCGCACAGATCAATATCCACATTGCTTAATCCATTCGACGTCTCTTCACTCCCATGTTGCGAGATCCGGGCCCACATCACTGGAGTGCATTTTTCGAATATCTTCAGTTCCTCCAAAGCAAAGGGTAACGCAGGCTTGCCTACAGGCAAATTTTCTTCCGAACCCATTACCAAGCCGATTGTGGCCTGCAAAGTTGAATCCATCAAAGACGGATGCAGAACAAATTCAGTTTGAGTATAGAGTACAGAGGATGGTAAGGACAGCTTGGCCAGCACGTAATCCTTTCCTCGGAAGATTGCCTCAATACCACGGTGTGCCGGTCCATAGTCTATGCCCATGGCTCTGAAAGCTGCATAGCATTGGCTTGAAGAAAGTGGTGTACGGGTACATTCTGCCCGTAAGACATTCAGGTCCAGATACTGTAGCTCGCCCGCCCTCTCCAACACAGCGATTCCCTGACTGTGTATAATGCCCTCAGCGTCGGCTCCTTCCATCCCGCTGCATATTTCAAACGCAATCTCTCCATTGTCCTGGGGATATAGACTGATGAGTACCCTCACCGGTCCGTCTGCTACAACCACAGGCCGGGCCCATACGATATTTTTTAGCCGAATATGGGTCTCGCCTTCTACTACAGCCCCCACTGCCTCTTCTACAGCTGCTCGCACCATTTCGAGGTAAGCCACCCCGGGTAATGTTTGTTGACCCTTGATTCTGTGGTCTGACAGGAAAAATTCCCGGCCCGTAAAAGTAGAGCTATAACGTTGTCCGGAGAGGTCGGAAATATTCTGATGCAATAAAGGATGAATTTGGGCAGTCATAGCCAGATTTACACTGCCTTGTCCAGTGTCTGTTTCGGATAACCAATAGCGTGTCCTTTCAAAAGGATAGGTCGGCAGACTGATTCGTCTGGGCTTGATATCTCCATAAAGTGCGTCCCATTCAATGCTTGCACCATTGGCCCACAATTTGGCTACCTTATCAAGTCTTTTCTTCTCAGTCCAGGCCCGTACTAGGGTTCCGGTGTCTTCGTCCGAATCCAAGAGTTCGATTCTGTCCCCTGCATAGTTCACACGGCCGATCAGCACTTTTTCCGACGAGCTTCCGTTAATAAAAAGTTCAAGTTCATCTATCAGATTTTCTCTTGAATCCGTCAAAAACGCGAGACGCCAGTCCATAGCCTCTCTTCCCACTTGCAAGGTATAGGTCAGGTCCGTCAGATTAACGCTTTCGTGCAACTTAACAAAATTCATCATATCTGCTACATAGGTTTTCAAGGATTGTTCACTTTTAGCGGACAGCACAAATAGTCCCGGGTTGTCTTTACCCACTGGGGGTAGATTCACCGCAGAGACTACAGGAACATATTCTTCAATAACCATATGAGCGTTAGTGCCGCTAAATCCGAAGGAACTTACGCCCGCACGCCGCGGTACTCCCGGTTCGGGCTCCCAGCTTTGTAGACCGGTGTTAATGTAGAACGGGCTATTCTCCAGAGAAATATGCTCATTTAAGGATTCGAAATGGATGGTAGGCGGCAATTGGCGGTGCTTCATGGCCAGCAGCACTTTCATCACACTGGCCACCCCGGCCGCAGTCATCATATGACCCATATTGCTTTTCAGTGACCCCAATGCGCAATAGCCCTTCTTGCTTGTATAGGATCGGAATGATTCCGTAAGTCCCTCCACCTCGATAGGATCACCCAGCTTTGTTCCTGTCCCGTGAGCCTCGACCATGGAGATGGTTTCGGGATGAATGTTAAACCGTCGATATACGTCTTTTTCCAGCGAGATTTGTGAATTTACACTTGGGGCAGTTATTCCGTTGGTTTTTCCATCCTGATTCATTCCCCATCCCCGAATAACTCCATATATGGAGTCCTTGTCTCTGACTGCATCAGAGAGCCGCTTTAATAAAATGACCCCAACTCCTTCTCCGGGGACAAACCCGTTTGCACGGGCATCAAAGGTAAAGCACCGTCCATCCTTGGACAGCATTCCTGCCTTGCTAGTCATAACATGCATTCCCGGACCAGCCATAATCATGACTCCGCCTGCCAAAGCAAGGTCACTTGTTTCTAAAAGGAGACTGTTGCAGGCTTCAGCAATGGCCACCAGAGAGGAAGAGCACGCGGTATCAATAGCCAAAGAAGGACCTTTCAAATTTAGCAGATACGAAATCCGAGCGGATAGAATTGAAGGAGACCCTCCCATGAGAACCTGCGCATTTAACCCCTGCCCACTCATGGACCTCCCATAATCACTGGCTGCACAACCTACAAAAACACCGCAGCGGCTCTCCGACAGTGAGGCTGGATTTAATCCGGCATCTTCAATGCATTTCCAGCTGCTTTCAAGAAACAGGCGCTGTTGAGGGTCCATCATCTCTGCTTCTGCAGGGGATATATTAAAGAACAACGGGTCAAATTTATCTACATCCTCTAAAACACCCATCCATTTGCTATAGGTTTTTCCCTGAGCCTTGGGATCGGTATCGTAATATTCATCGATTGACCATCGCGTTGAAGGGATTTCCGATATACAATCCCTTCCCTGAGCCAGGTTGTCCCAAAATTCAGCCAAAGTCCTGGATTCGGGGAATTGCCCTGCCATACCAATAATCGCGATAGACTCCTTATGTTCCTGACCGCGCGGCACATCTGGCATAGCTTTTTTAGAATCAATATGCTTGACCGTTTTGTGGGAATCATTGCTATTCGGCAGCTGTCCATAGGCAAATTGAATCCGTTCTTTAACCTCTTGCTGATTTACAAACGTTTTATCCTGCATTTTTATTTCTTTTTCAATGGTAGCCGCCAGCTTTTCTCTTATCGATTGAGCCATATGGTTTTTCAGCTCAATTAATGACTCCCTGGGAGACTCGGACAGTTTTCTTGCCAGCTGCATGGCGTACGGCACCACTTCATTCCTCGGCACAACAGGAAAAGGAACCCCTTTGGTTTCCAGTTCCGAACCGCTATATCTAGTACCTGTAAATAAAATTTCCTGTGCCATACTAACCCCGAATTTCTCAGGGAAAATCAGGGTTGAACCCGCTCCGGGGGTAAAGCCGTACTTCATAAAGTTAGTAGTATAGATGCTTTCCCGACTCATCACGATAAAATCGCAAAACATCCCCATGCACCAGCCAGCACCAATCCCATGTCCCTGCATAGCAGCGATGACGGGCAGCTTGCAATCCAAAGCAATCTTGTAAACATTGGTATCGCTATATTTTGCCTTTCCCTCATGGATAGCCAGCAATCCCTCTTGGGTGCCTCCTGTGGCAAAGTAGGTGTCATATCCCGTCAGAATCACAACTTTATAATTTTCGTTAGCCTGCACTGTCTCAAACGCCTGATTCAGGCCAATAATCAGTTCATCGGAAAATGTATTTTTGTGCGCCGTGTCCTTCATTTTCAACAAGACAATCCCGTGCTTAAATTCCTGCAATTCAACCACAGACTGTACCTTTATTTGGGGGGCGCTTATCTCCTGCCCATCCTCCGGCGTGTGGAAGCTGTCCAATGGTTGCAACGTGAAAGCCACTCCTTCTGATAATTCCTGTGGACTGGCTTCCAATGATTCATCCGGGAGCTCGCCAATAAATTGAAGCAATTGTTTTTCAGCATCTTCATAATTTATTTCCCCTGCTTGCACCGCACGAAAAATATCTTTTGAATCCATAAACATGTCCTCCTAGCTGTATGAAATAGGACAAATACCGTGTTGGCTGTCTACGAGTGTAATTGGTTGAATAACTGGTCTGCCTGTTCAAAATCCAACTCACCCTGCAGTACTTTCTGTATCAAGGCTTGCATGGGCTGCTTAGGCTTCGGCTCTGTAGAAGCCTGATTTGTATCTCCCGCCGACTTGTTCAATTCCTTTGCCAAAAATTTGGAGAATTCTTTAATGTTAGGATAATCGTACACTCTGGTTGCTGGAATAGCTGTTCCAAAGCGTTTATTCACAGCCTGCACCCACTCTACACCTATAATAGAGTCCAGCCCCATATCAATAAATTGATCGTCCCGGCCAATATCCTTTTCATTCATACTCAGGGATTTCGCAAGACTTTCTACCAGTTCCTTCTCCAATGCTTCTATCTGTACAGCCGTTGGCGCATATGTCGACCGCTTTGCCTCATCCCTGGCAGCGGGCGGCGACGAAGAAGGCTTGGCCTCAGGTTGCGGCGGGGCAGGCTTGGATTCTGCCAGCGCGGCTGACTTCTCCGGCTTATCTGCTACCATCTGGATGTTGGAAACGGAGCTTAGCAAAATGCCCTGCGGTTTTTCAGGTACTTTCGCCAAAGTCTGTCTCTGCACATTATCGTTGCTATGGTTAACTGCAGGAGGGTTGGAAACGAGTTCTTGTACCGACACATCGGCTACAGGAGATTCCGCCTCGACGTCCCGGAATTCGCCCCCACGCGCGAAGATCCAATAGCTCTCCTTGGCAAATGGATAAGTTGGCAGACTAATCCGACGAGGGCTGCTATTCTCATAAAGTCTAGTCCAATCGAAGAGCAGCCCCTTAACCCAAAGCTCCGCCAGCTTTGTATACTTACCCTTGCTTATCCAACTATCCACCATTTTTGCCATATCTTCGTCCGCCTCAAGAACAGCTAGGATGTCTTTATTCTTCTTTGCCTGACCCCAATATAGCCCGTCAATATTCTCATCCCCCGCTAAAAAGCTCTCCAGCTTTCCTGTAAGTTCACGGGTAGACTTAACTATAACTGCTAACCGTTCTTCCATGGCTTCCCGTCCCACCTGCAGAGTAAATGCTATATCTTCCAGGCTGATTTGCGAGTATTCCGGCTCTTTGAGTTCAGCCAGCAACCTTTGCACCTGTTCTTCCAGTCGCTCTTTATTCCTCGCCGACAGCACGATCATTACCGGATTTTGCAGTGAAGTGGTAGCCTGTCTAGTCTCCTGCTTCTCAGGGATATATTCCTCAATAAGCACATGTGCGTTGGAGCCTCCGGCGCCAAAGGAGGAAATACCTGCGATTCTTGGGTATTCAACCGTCTTCCCATTCATTGTGACGACGGGTCTTTTCCACTCTCCCAGCTCCTGCTGAACTATAAAAGGACTATCGCTAAAATCGATATTCGGGTTTAGTGTTTTTGAATGCAATGAAGGCACGATTTGTCCGTATTTGAGCTGAAGGAGCACCTTTGTAACTCCGGCAATCCCTGCCGCGCTCTCACAATGCCCAATATTTGATTTTGCTGATCCGATTGCGCAAAATTGCTTATCCTCCGTATATTCCTGGAACACTTTTTGCAATCCGGCGATTTCAATGGGGTCACCTAAGGATGTCCCAGTGCCATGCGCTTCGATGTAACTGATGGTTCTGGGGTTAATTCCTGCTTTCTTTAATGCCCTTCCAATGACACTGGCCTGCGCATGGGGATTCGGAACTGAGAATCCGTTTGTCTTCCCTCCATGATTCACCGAGGTCCCCTTTACGACCCCATATATATGGTCGCCATCTGCAATAGCTTTGGCCAGTGGTTTGAGCAATACAGCTCCTACGCCTTCTCCCGGCACATATCCATCTCCGCCTTGTCCAAAGCTTTCGCACCGTCCTTTACTCGATACAAACCTGCCTTGCCCAAGCATCAGGTATTTGTTCGGATGAATGGATACATTGACGCCGCCAGCAACGGCAAGCTCACACTCGCCTTGTTGCAAGCTTTGGCAGGCCAGATGAATGGTCGTCAATGAAGAAGAGCACATGGTGTCCACAGCTATGCTCGGACCGTGGAAGTTACAGAAATAAGATACCCGGTTTGCGATGGAAGCCGGATTGCCAGGAACGGCAATCATTCTGCCCCTAGCTTGTTCCTGTGCTCCATAAAGTTGGTATTCTTCATACATGACCCCGACAAAAACACCTACATTCCTATCCTGCCCAAGGCCCCGCTCCAATCCAAGTGCTTCCCGGGTATAGCCTGCATCCTCTATCGTTTCATAGACGCATTTTAGGAATAGGCGCTCCTGAGGATCGATGATCTGTGCTTCTCTAGGTGAGATATTGAAAAACATGGGGTCAAACTGATCCACACCTTTAATAAAGCCTCCCCACTTGCTGTAAGTTTTTCCGAACTGGTCCCTGTCCTCGTCAAAGTGCATACTGTGATCCCAGCGATCTTTGGGGATTTCCGTAATGCAATCCTTCCCATCGCGCAGATTGTTCCAGAATTCCCGGATATTTTCTGCATCGGGATACATGCCCGACAAACCGATAATGGCAATTTCCTCCGATCCGCCTGCTCTTTCCGGTTGCGGTTGGAAACTTGCCTGAACTGGCATGAAACGCGATTGCTTCCGACTATCAGAAAGTGACCTTACCGGGTCGTTTTCCACCGACGAAGGCTTGAAATCTTTCGTAGCGTCCTCTGTCTCGATTCCAAGTAATTTAATCAGCTGCTTCTGGTGGACTTTGAGGAAATATTGGGTCAATTCCCGGATATTCTGGTATTCAAAAAATAAAGTTTTGGGCAGTGTTCCAAACGTTTTCTCCAACTCACGGGTTAGCTGTTTAATCATAATGGAATCAATGCCATATTTCTCCATAGGGGCATCGGTTTCAATCTGCCTTACCGGTAGCCTGATGGATGTAGCGAGCAATTGCTTTAAATAATTTGCCGCTTTTTCGGCAAGCAGGTCTTGTCCGATGACCGAACCCATCTCGCTTTCCCTTATCATAGAGGAGGCATCTCCAGTCTGATTCAGGGACGGTTGCTGTAGGAGCGTTTCTCTTAGCTGACTGGCATGCCCTTCCAACACCATGACTTGATTCTTTTCGGAAGCCAGGCTCTGATACAAAGCCCGAATTCCTGCACCCGTCTCCATTGCAAACATCCCCATCCCTTCCATGATCTTTTCTGTTTCCTCATCAATACGCATTCCGCCCTCTTTCCAGAGCGGCCAATTGACTGAAATCGTCCGCCCATGGCGTTGTGCTCGCTCTACCAGCGTACTGCGGTACTTGGCATAGGCGTCCATAAAGGCATTGGCAGCAGCATAGTCAGCCTGTCCTATATTCCCAAGGCTCCCTGCAACGGATGAAAAAAGGATGAAGAAGTCCAGCGGAATTTCCTTACAAGCCTGATCCAGATTCACCAATCCCGTAACCTTTGGTGCCAAAACGTTTTGCAATTCCTCCCGTGTTTTTTTAATAATGAAATTATCGCTAACCATTCCTGCGCTGTGCACAATTCCATCCAGCTTCCCAAACTCTTCCTGAATATCCCGAATCAAATCTTCAACCGCCCTTTTATCGGCGACATCGACTTGCCGGAATACTACTCTTGCACCTAAAGCTTCTATCTCCTCAATCCTTGCTTTGGTGTCACCACGAAGCGGGGAGCGTCCGACAAGAATTAAAGCAGTATCTCTGGCCTGTCGTGTAATTTCTTCGGCAAAAATCAAACCGAGACTTCCGGTTCCGCCGGTAATCAAATATACTCCCCTGTCTTTCCACGGAATGCTGATTGCTTCCCCGGAGGCTTTAATTTCCGTCCATACGGCAACATGCCGTCTACCTTGTTGATAGCGAATATGTGGTTCTATCGAACTGCGACTGTTTTCCTGAAGGATATTTATCATACCTGCTGAATCCTGCTCCACATCTATTTCTATCAGCTGGCCAACCAGTACTGGATTCTCCAGCCATGCTGTTTTTAAGAGTCCGGAAAGTCCCGAGAATACCTGTTGGTGTTCCTGCACCGGAACGACAAGCTGAACCAATGTTTTGCCTTTGGATTGCGTTTTAAGAATATGTTGAATTGCCTCAAACACCTGTGTCGCATAAGTCCTAAACCGTGCATCAATGCTCTTCTCTTCGGATTGGAGAATGAGGCACTGCACCCCGTTCATTTGCGATTCAATAATTTCCCCGGAAATATATCCCGGTTCGCATAAAATTACCAGATGCTGTTGATAGTCAGGTGCTGTTCCTTCCAGAGCAATCGCTTGTTCTTCCCACACAGGCTCAAGCATCAAAGTCTCAGGTGCAGTCCATTCATCTGGGCCGCCTGTTCCTCCTTCAGCAACTCGTGATGAGAATCCCTTCATTCTCACACAAACATTCCCCTGCTCGTCACACAAATCGATATCTAACTTTTGCAGCGAGCCATTTTGTATGCTGTCTTCACTATCACGGATCCAGGCCCACATCTCTGATGTACATTTGTTAAACACCACCAACTCTTCCAATGCAAATGGTAAGGCTGGCTTAATGGAAGCTTTGCGATCACCCGCACTCATAATCAAGCCTATCGTCGCCTGAAGAGCGGAATCCATCAAACTGGGGTGCATTACAAAATGTTCCATCGTATGGTAAACGGAAGAAGGCAAGGACAACTTGGCAAGCGCTTGACCCACCCCGATATATATTTTTTCAATTCCCTGGTGTCCCGGCCCATAGGATACCTGCATCGTCGCAAACGCCTCATAGCACTGACGGGATGAGAAGGAGCCCAGATTGCACTGCTCCAGCAAGGTTTCAATATCTATAGCGGGGATCTCTGCCACCGGAACAATTACTGCCCTGCCTTCACTATGCACCACCAGCTCCGTGTCCGTTGCTCCAGACCTGCTGTAAATTTCATAGGCGATCTCCCCGCCATCTTGAGGATAGAGCCCAATACCGACATCCACCGACTTCTCCCCAACCACAACAGGCCGGATCCAATCCACATCTTTTAACCAAATGGACGTCCACTTGTCTTCTGAAGATCCTGCAACCTGCTCTACTGCCGCCCGCGCCATTTCAAGGTAGGCCACTCCAGGCAAGAGCTTCTGCCCCCTTATCACATGGTCAGACAGGAAAAATTCCTTCCCCGTAAAAATAGAGCTGAACTGCAGTCCATAAATATTGGACGTATTGCGCTGAAGTAGGGGATGAATACCGACTGCTGTCTCCCTTTCCAGCACAACACCGCTTGCTCCCGTCCGTTTATTGATATCGGTTATGCAATATCGTTCTTTGGCAAAGGGATAGGTTGGCAGACTGATACGGTTTGGTTTAGCCTCTCCGTTCAACAGGGCCCAGTCAATAACGACTCCTTTTACCCAAAGGTCAGCGATTTTGCCATAGTTGCCTTCGCTAACTAACACATCAATCGCCGTGCCCGCACCCTCTCCGTCTTCACGAGCTCTATTTTCTTCTCTATGGCGTTTGGCGTGTCCCACGTGTAAGCCGTGGATACCATCCCGGCCTTCCACAAATCCTTTCAATTTCTCTTCAAGCTCCCGGAGAGAGCCTGCAACGAAAGCCAAACGTTCTTCCATCGCTTCGCGCCCTACCTGAAGGGTATACGCTATATCTACCAGACCGCTGTCTGTGAACGGATGCTCCCCGATTGCAGCTAGTAATAGCTGCGCCTGCTCTTTCAGTTGTCCTTCACTCTTGGCTGACAGCACCACAATAGCCGATTTTGGGGTGGTAAGGGTAATAGAATTCTGCTCCTGCTTTCCAGGAATATATTCTTCGATTACCAAATGGGCATTGGCACCCCCGAATCCAAAGGAGCTAACACCTGCTCTCCGAGGAATATTTTCCCCTCGAGTATCCCGCTGTGGCTTCCACTCCTGCGCCTCCTGAACGATATAGAACGGACTGCCTTCAAGTTTTATATAAGGATTAATTGCATCGCAATGAAGGCTTTTGACCAGCTTTTTATGCTTTAACTGGAGCAGCACTTTTATGACGCCCGCGATTCCAGAAGCCAGTTCCAGATGTCCGATATTGGTCTTCACCGAGCCCAATCCGCAATGGGATTCTGTAATCCCGGGCCCTTCTGTATTCTCATAAAGCTCTTTGAAAGCTGCTTTCAGTCCGTTAATTTCAATCGGATCGCCCAGCTCGGTGCCTGTCCCGTGAGCCTCAATGTAAGAGACAGTCCTTGGATCGATTCCGGCCTTTATATATGCATTTACCAACACATCCGCCTGAGCCCTCGGATTAGGAGCTGTCAGGGAATTGGCCCGGCCTCCGTGATTGACGGCAGTACCCCGAATCACACCGTAAATATGGTCTCCATCCTTCTCTGCATCCTTCAGCTTTTTCAGGAAAAGCATGCCGGCCCCTTCACCACGCACGTAGCCATTGGCCTTATTGGAGAAGGTTTTGCATCGACCGTCCTCACACAGCATCCCTGCTTTGTTAAAGCTGATATGGAGTTCAGGTGTAATAATCACATTAACACCGCCCGCAATCGCCATCTCGCAGCTTCCATCCTCTATGGCCCTTACGGCTCGGTGAATGGCCACCAGTGAACTGGAGCAAGCCGTTTCGACAGGCTCGCTCGGACCATGAATATTAAGGAAATAGCTCATTCGATTGGGCCCAACAGACGGTGCCATACCGCTGGAGGAATACGCCTCGACACCCACATTTCCCTGATAGATCATACCGCTGTAGCCACTGTTCGCGGTACCTACAAAGATTCCTGTGCGGGTTCCCGACAGACTCCCAGCCTGAATGCCTGCATCTTCAATCGCCTTCCAGATATAGGTCATCAACAGCCGCTGCTGCGGGTCCATGAGTGCGGCTTCCCGCGGTGAAATTCCAAAGAATAGCGGGTCAAACTCATAGATCCCGTCAATAAACCCGCCCCACTTGATGTTTGTTTTATTGGCCTCCTGCTCAGGGTCACCGTAATACGTCTTCCAATCCCAGCGATCTTCAGGGATTTCAGTGATACAGTCCCTGCCTTCCTCAAGATTTTTCCAAAACTCATCCACATCCCGGGCCATGGGAAATACACCGCTCATTCCCACGATGGCAATGGGTTCAGGAGCAGCCTGAGTCAGTTGCGGATTGGACAACACATTCCCGCCTGCAAACCGGAAACGCTGCCGTCTACCGCGGGTACTGTCTTCCCTACCATCCTCCACGGCCTGCACAGCAGGCTCAGTCCGGGCATGCACGGCAAACTGCTCGCCAAGCACGGCATCATATTCGTCCACCAAATATCTGGTGAAGTCATGAATCGTTGTGTATTCAAAAAATATGTCCGGCGTCAGCTCAAGCCGGTATGAGTGATTGATGTTGTTGGTAAATTGTGTGAGCAGGATGGAATCGAAGCCATACTCACTCATTTCTACATGTGCATCAATATCTTCAAGTTTGACTTTCAGCAATCTTGACACAGCCTGTATCATAGCGGCCTGCACCTTGTCCAGCAGATCTGGTACGACATTGCTTTCAGAGGAAGCTTCTGAAATTCCTGTCACCTTTTCAGGCTGCCTAGTCTCTGGAGTCGTGATTAACCCCATGGTTTTCTTCATTTTTGCGAGATTGCCTTCCATCACCATAACCTGATCAACGCCCGCGATCATGCCACGATACAAGGCCTGAATGCCGGAAGAGGTTGACATGCCGCTCATGCCTGTACGCTGCCTTACCAGCTTCTCCGTCTCCTCATCAATACGCATCCCACCCTCTTTCCATAGCGGCCAATTGATGGATAGCGTTTGACCCTGTCGCTGCTTAGATGCTATCAGAGTGTTCCGGTATCCGGCATAAGCATCCATAAACGCATTAGCTGCAGAATAGTCTGCCTGTCCCTGATTACCTAATCCTCCGGCTACAGACGAAAATAGAATAAAGAAGTCAAGCGGCAAGTTCTTGCTCGCCTGATCCAGATTCACTGTCCCTAATACTTTGGGAGCGAGAACCTCCAGCATCTCCTCGCTATTTTTTTGGAGTATGCGGTTGTCGCGAATGACACCTGCACTGTGAATGATGCCATTGATGTTTCCGAATTCCTCCTGAATTTCCTGGATTAAATCGGTCACCGCCTGCTCCTGAGTCACATCGACCTGTCTGTATATGATTCGTGCCCCTAATGCCTCCAATTTCTTTATCTCAGCCCGTTTGCTCTCATCCAGCGCGGAACGCCCCGTTAAAATCAAGACAGCTTTATCGACTTTATCCGTAATCTCTCTGGCAAAAATGAGTCCCAATCCACCGGCACCGCCGGTAATCAGGTACACTCCGCCATCCTTCCACGGGTTACCCGCCGCTTCCTGAGAGATGTGAACTTCGTTCCAGCTGGAAACCCACCGTGTGCCTTTCTCGTACCGAATCTGGATATTCTCGAGGCTACGGCTGTTTTCTTCTAAGATACCTATGATTGCTCCCCAGTCCTCATCCTGTCCCAGTTCTATTAACTGACCTACCAGTTTTGAATGCTCAAGCCGGGCCGTTTTTAAAAGACCGGAAAGTCCCGAGAAAAGCTGCTGCTCCTCCTGTCCGCTTATGGCAATCTGGATCAGCACCTTACCATTGGTTTTTTCCCTGAAAATGCTTTGAATCTCTTCAACCACCTGGACGGCGTAACGCTGGAACTGTTCCGCGATTCCGTTTCGGTCGGGTTGCAGTATAATGCATTGCACGCCGTCCATCCGAGCTTCAACTTGTTCACGGGAAATCCCGGACGGCTGGCAGAGTAACACGACATGGCGATCATATGCAGGCATTTCGGCCTCTAGAGCAATCCCTTGCTCTTTCCATACGGGTTCAAGCATCAAGTTACTAGAATTAGACTGAACATCCGAGGAAATCGAGTCCCTATTCAGAATTCTTGATGAATATCCTTTTATCCTGACACAGATGGCTCCGGTTTCGTCGCTCAGGTCAATATCCAGCTTCTGTGCCTTTTCCTCAGCTATGCCGTCTGCATTATAACGAATCAACGCCCACATGATGGAGCTGCAATTTTTTATAATTTCAACTTCTTGAATGGCGTAAGGCAGAGAAGGTTTGATCTCGCCAGACCCCAGCGTCAAGCCTATGGTTGCCTGCAAGGCCGAATCTATCATAGTTGGATGCAGGACAAATTGGCTTTGGTTGTCAGAAACGGAAGACGGCAAGCATAACTTAGCCAGCACTTGACCCTCTCCCGCATACACCATCTCAATCCCTTGATGTCCAGGGCCATAATCCATTCCCATATCCCTGAAAACTCTATACAATTGTGTGGGATCGAAGTTCCGACTGCATACATTCTGCAAGTCTTTAATATTCAGTGCTGGGACCTCCGCAGCTGATCTTCGTGCAGCACTGCCGTAGCTATATATCACAATCCCTGCATCAGCTTCTTCGCTCTCCCCATATATTTCATACGAAATCTCTTGATGATCATCCAGGAAAAGTCCGATGTGTAACTGCAGTGGCCCATCCTCTACGATAATAGGCCGTGCCCAAACCACGTTTTTAAGGCAAATTCCGGTTGGCCCGCTCTCATCAGATCCTGTTGCCTGATCCACGGCCGCCCGGATCATTTCAAGGCAAGCAGCCCCGGATAGAACCTTGCGTCCATTCACCACATGATCCTTCAAGAAAAACTCCTGGCCTGTAAAAGTCGAACTGAACCGCTGTTCCGAGAAATCGGAGGTGTTTTGATGCAGTAAAGGATGGAGCGAAGCAGCAGTGACAGAAGTCATGCCTTTGCCTGCCTTGCTGTCAAGCTCAGGCGCCCAACAGCGTTCTCTCGCAAAAGGATAGGTCGGTAGACTGATCCGGTAAGGTTTGATGTCCCCGTACAGCTTGTTCCAGTCAATAGTTAGCCCCTTTACCCACAACTCCGCTATTTTTTTTAGTTTTCTCTTCTTGATCCAGGTTTCAAGCAACGATTTGGCATCTTCATCCGCCTCAAACATCACAATCCCGTCTTTGCTCTTTTTCACCTGAGCCGTTAGGACGCCAGCAAGCGGATCATGATTCACAAATCCTTCCAACGCTTTTAGCATTGCCTCTTTTGAATCTGCCACAAAAGCCAGCCGGTAATCCATCGGCTCGCGGCTCACTTGCAGCGTATATCCCATATCCGAGAGGTTAAGATTTTCCTGGGATGCAATAAAGCTCCTCATTCTTTCGGCATACGTTTTTAGTTGCTTTTCACCTTTGGCAGACAAAACGAAGAGAACGGGATTATGGATATCGGCGGCTGTTGGTGATGTCGTAGATGTTCCCGTCCCGGGACGATATTCTTCAATAATAAGATGGGCGTTCGTACCGCTAAATCCGAAAGAGCTCACAGCGGCGCGCCTTTTATCCCCGTGGGAAGGTTCCCAGGCGTTCAATTCTGTATTGACATAAAAAGGAGAATTATCAAAATCAAAATGCTCATTCGGGTTCTTGAAATTCAGTGTCGGCACTAGTTTTCTATGCTTCATGCATAGCAACACCTTTTGCACGCTTGCTATGCCCGCTGCTGCAGAAGTATGCCCGATATTGCTTTTTACCGAACCTATGGCACAGTAGTTCTTCTGATCGGTTTTTTCTTTAAAAGCGGTTGATAAAGCTTCCAATTCAATAGGGTCGCCCAGCTTGGTTCCTGTCCCATGCATTTCAACATAGCTAATGCTTTCAGGCTCAATCTGATATTTGTTGTATATTTCCCGCTCCAGCTCAATTTGGCTGTTAGTGCTTGGAGCGGTAATCCCGTTGGTTTTCCCATCTTGATTGATTCCGGACCCGATAATAACTCCGTATATATGATCCCGATCAGCTTCAGCATCCTTCAGCCGCTTCAGAACCAGCGCCCCTACTCCTTCCCCTGGAACAAAGCCGTTGGCGCTATTGTCAAACGCTTTACACCGACCATCTGGCGACAACATTCCGGATGCAGACATGCCTACATACGATTCAGGAGTCAGATATAACGACACCCCGCCAACCAACGCCATTTCTATCTCTCCGTTAGATAACGCCTGGCATGCCAGATGGGTTGCCACCAGCGATGAGGAGCATGCCGTATCTACGGATATGGCCGGACCTTTCAGATTGAGGAAATAAGAGATGCGAGCCGCTGCAATAGCGTTACTGTTTCCAGTAGTATTGGTGAACTGCGCTTGATGCTTGTACCGCAGCATACTATATTCATTATTTAAAATTCCAAGGTAAACCCCACATTTTTTATTTCCCAACTGTGAGCCACTATAGCCTGCATCCTCAATTGCCTTATATGCTTCCTGCATAAAGATGCGCTGCTGGGGATCCATCCCTTCCGCCTCGGTAGGAGAAATATTGAAAAATAACGGATCAAAATATTCCATATCCTCTAAAGCACCCAGCCACTTGCAATTGATTTTCCCCTCTTGCGCTGGACGAGGATCATAATATTGGCTTACATCCCAACGCTCCTTCGGGATTTCAATAATGGAATTTTTGCCTAGAGCGAGATTATCCCAATATTGCTGCACATCTTCCGCACCAGGATATCTTCCCGAAATCCCGACAATTGCAATTACGTCTTTATTTTCCGAAGGCAAAGGCGATGAATCCTCTGCTACCTTTACCAGGTGGAATGGCTCGGGCTCCTCCTTAGGCGAGAGCCTTGGAGAGCATTGCATCGTGTCAGGTTCCTTCGAATGGACTTTCGCAATAGGCTTGTCCGTGTCCGGGACTGTGTTCAAGGACTGTTGATTGGAGCTTCCTCCACGCTTATTGATTTCTTGTGCCAAAAATGTAGCGAATTGGCGAATGGTCGGATAATCGTAGACCTTGGTCGCTGCTATGGATGTGCCAAATCGTTTATTTATGTTTCGAACCCACTCTACGCCTATAATGGAATCTAGTCCGGTATCTATAAAGTTTTTATCCGCCTCGATCTCGCTCCGTTCCATGTACAAAGCCTCTGCCAGGCTTACCATCAGTTCTTCCTGCAACAGCTCTGCAGAGGCGCTGCACTCAGCCATGCTGGCCTGCGCCTGCTTTTCAAACGAAATCGGCATCAAATTCACCTGAATGGAAGCCTCTGCCGATTTCTCCGGCTCTAATGCAACGGATGACGGTGAATACTCTGCTGGAGAATGATCCGAAATAGACTGGGCAGAGAATGGCGCAATTGATTTGCTCAACAATTCCTTCACTACAAATTTGCTAAAATCCCGGATGGTTGGATAATCGTAGACTTTTGTCGCTGTTATGGATGTATTGTAATGCTTATTAATGCTACGAACCCACTCTACGCCTATAATGGAATCCAATCCAAGATCAACAAAGTTCTTATCCGAATCGATATCGCTCCGATCTATATATAAAGCCTGCGCCAGGCTTGTTGTCAGCTCCTCCTGCAATATTTCCGCTGATATTGCAGAAGGAATAGACGACAGCGCTTCCGTCTTCTTCTCATCCTCTAATGTGTGCGATGTCTCCTCCAGTGAAGTTAACATGATCGTTGTCCCCTCCTGGTTGGCAGACTTGCTTAGATGCGGCTGACGGTCCAACAAATTCGGTAAGGATATGGCGCTTGGTTTTTCAGAACTATTCAAAAAACCGGATTGTATTAGGGCTGTTGGCTGCATCGCATGAGTCTGGACGGGAACTGCCTTTTTCTGAGCTTCCGTAACGGCTCTTTCTACAGAAGAGACTCTTTCTACAGAGGGGCTCATAATATCCGTAATCCAGTACCGCTCCCTCGCAAAAGGATAGGCAGGCAGGCTAATTCGCCGCGGCTTGGCATCCCCATAAAGCAGGTTCCAATCCATCGCCAGTCCCTTGACCCATAGATCAACAACCTTCGAATATTTCCCTTTCCCTATCCAGGCAGCGATCGTTTTGTCCATGTCTTCATCTTCTACCAGCGCCGTCAGCGCCTCCTTATTCCGTTTGACCTGATCCCGGTACAACTCAGGGATACTGTCCCGTCCTTCCAGGAATCCTTCCAGTTTGTCCACCAGCTCCTGCATGGACCCTGCTATCACTGCCAAGCGCTCTTCCATGGCTTCGCGTCCCACCTGCAGCGTGTAGGCCACATCGGCCAGACTGCTTTCGCTGAGCTGTCCTTCCCGCATAACGGCTAGCATTCTCTCGGCCTGCTTTTTCAGTCGTTCTTCATTTTTGGCTGACAATACGATGATCGCAGGCTTTTGAGCCGTAACGCTCATGGGCACCTTCTCTTCCGCAATGTACTCTTCGATGATGACATGTGCATTGGAGCCTCCCGCTCCAAACGATGAAATCCCGGCTATTCTCGGATATTCCCGCGTCTCTCCATCGATCTCAACCACCGGCCGTCTCCATTCCCCCAGCTCCTGCTGGACGACGAACGGCGTCTGACCGAAATGGATGTTCGGATTCAATTCTTGGGCATGCAGACTGGGAACCAGCGTCCGGTTTTTCATCTGCAAGATGATTTTCCCCACCCCAGCGATGCCCGCTGCCGCCTCCAGATGTCCGATGTTGGACTTCACAGAGCCTATGGCGCAGAATCCCGTATCCGGCGTATCCTTCCTGAATGCCTGGGTCAGACCCGTCACTTCAATCGGGTCTCCCAGCTCCGTGCCTGTCCCGTGAGCTTCAATATAGCTGACCGTCCGCGCATGGACCCCCGCTCGCTCCAGGGCCGCCCGGATCAGTTCCCCTTGGGCTGTCGGGTTCGGCACCGTATAGCCGTTGGTCTTGCCTCCATGGTTAATGCTTGTCCCCCGGATCACCGCATGAATAAGGTCCCCATCAGCGATCGCCTTGGACAGCGGCTTTAATAGGACGACCCCCGCGCCTTCTCCAGGGACAAACCCATTGCCTCCTTTGCCGAAGCTCTTGCACTGCCCGTCTGCTGACAGCATGTGGTTGGCGCAAAGTCCCACATAGCTGAGCGGATGGAGATACAGATTTACTCCGCCTGCAATAGCCATTTCGCATTCTCCGCGGTACAGATGCTCACAGGCTTCATGAATCGCGGTCAACGAGGACGAACACATCGTATCGATCGGCATGCTTGGCCCTTGCAAATTAAAGAGATACGAAATCCTGTTGGCCACTGAACTAAAGGATGTATGAGGGTATATTTGCGTTCCTTTTCTCCATAAATCCAGTCCGTATAGATCAAAACCCGTTTTGGTAATCCCAGCAAATACGCCTACCCGGCGGTTATGCCGCATCGCAAGCTGTTCTCGGGTGTAACCCGCGTCCTCCAGTGCTTCCCAGCAGGCTTCAATGAACAGCCTTTCCTGCGGGTCCATACCGAGTGCTTCTCGTGGCGCAATATTGAAAAAGCGCGGATCGAAATCCGCAAATTCTTCGATAAAGCCACCCCACTTGCTGTAGCTTTTTCCATTCGCCACCGCTTCCTGTGAATCAGGATGGAAGAACCCCTCCAGCGTCCAACGCTCACTTGGGATTTCGGTGACACAGTCCTTCCCTGCTTTTAGATTTTCCCAATATTCGTTCATGTCCCTGGACCAGGGATACTTTCCAGCCATCCCAATGATCGCTATCGGTTCTCGCATTTCCGCAGGAGCAGACCCAGCCAAGCTTCGGACAGGCTTCGCTTCCTCCTTTGCCACAGCCGGCACGGCTTCTTCCTCGGCGCACAACGGTGCCGCAAGTATTTCCTCTACAGGCTGCATGTCATGGCTTATTCCGGTCCACTGCATGCACTCCTGCGGGTATTCCGCCACAAAATATTCCGTCAAGGCGTGCAAGGTCTGGTACTCATAAAACAACGTCTGGGACAGCTCTCCAAAGAAGCCCGCCAGCTTGGCATTCAGCTGGGTAATCATGATCGAGTCGATTCCATACCTCTCTAGCGGCTCATGGGCTTCGATGCTGCTGACGCTCAGCCGAGTCACCTCTCCCAAAAGCACCTTGAGTCGATATAAGGTTTTATCGTAGAGCTGGCCTGCATCCAGCTTAGGGGTTGCCTGATTAGAAACAGCTACTTGGATGGCACGGACGCCGGCTTGTGAGACGGCTTTCGCCAAGTAGGCCTCGATTTTCTCAGACTCCCCTTCCATGACCATCACCTGCTCCTTGCCGGAGGCCAAGCTTTGATACAACGCCCTCATTCCCGACCGGGTCTGCATGGTTGTAATACCCATGTTTTGCGTCATGATCTGTTCCGTGTCCGCATCGATCCGCATTCCGCCCTCTTTCCATAGCGGCCAGCGGATGGATAACGTCTGCCCCCGCCGTTGCTTGGCCCCTACCAGGGCATTCCGGTATTCGGCGTATGCGTCCATAAAGGCATTGGCCGTCGAATAGTCAGCCTGTCCAGGATTGCCCAGGCTGCCCGATATGGAAGAAAAGAGCACAAAGAAGTCTAGATTCTGGCCGCTGCTTGCCTCATCCAGATGGACCAGTCCGCTCACCTTCGGTCCCAGCACCTCCAAAAATTCTTCACTAGTTTTTTTAATGATGAAATTATCTTGAATCACCCCTGCGCAGTGGATGATCCCATGGACACGTCCAAATTCCTGCTGCATGCTGTCCAATAAACCGATAACGGTGTTTCTATGGGTGATATCCGCTTGTCTGTACACCACGCTGGCGCCTGAAGACTCCAGTTCCTGCAGCTTCGTCTGCTTGTCTCGGTCCAGCGGCGACCGCCCCGTCAAAATGAAGGTCGCTGCTTGCGTCTGCCGGGCAATCTCTTCTGCAACCAGCAGTCCCAGACTGCCGGAGCCGCCGGTAATCAGATAGACCCCACCGTCTCTCCATGGAAGCCCCTCTTCTTGCCCAGATGTTTCAAGCCTGCTCCAGCAAGCGATTGTCCGTTGTCCGTTCTCATAACGAATCCAGCCATCCATCGGGCTACGGCTGTTATCCTCCAGCTTCGCCAGGATGCCTTCCGCCTGTTCTCCCTGATCCACTTCAATCAGCTGCCCGATGAATTTTGGATTTTCCAGCCGGGCTGTCTTCAACAGTCCCGAAAGTCCCGAAAAGAGCCGTCCTTCCCCGGCGTTCCGCACCACAATTTGGACCAGCACCCTCCCCTCAGGCTTGTCTTTGAGTATGCTTTGGATGCTCTCAAAGGCCTGAATAGCATAGGCCTGGAACCGTTCATCAATCCAGCTCTTCCCGGATCGAAAGGCAAGCACCTGCACAGCTCCGTTCAAACTCGCTTCGAGTCGCTCGTGCAAAGCTTCGTCTGGCTCACAAAGCAAGACCATTCGCCGATCATAGGCAGGGACTTCGGCTTCCAGCGGTACATCCTGATTTTTCCATGTAGGCTCAAATAGCAGTGTACGACTACTCGTAACGGCAGGCTCTTCCGCAGCTCTGGCGACCGTAAATTTTGGTTCACGCTCTGCCGCTCTGCCGCCTGTAATTTCGTCCTCACTCCTAGGCGCCCAATACTGCTCTTTTGCAAAAGGATAAGTTGGCAACGGAATCCTAGAGTACTGTTCATTTGAAAACAAGCACTCAAAGTCTAACGAATATCCCTGAACATACAGATCTGCAATCGTAGTCAAAAGCTCCAAATACTCGCGGGTATCGCTTGCGTTTTGACAATTGTAAATACATTCATCCCCGTATCTTTTCAAAGATGTTTGTATGCGTTGATCCTTTTCGTGCAGTTCAGAATGATAAACTTGAGAAGCACTGCCTTTTTCCAGCCACTTTTTAAGGGACATGACAAGCTCGCCTTGATTACGAGCAACACATGCAAGCCGATGATTACAGTGCTTTCTCCCAAGCAATAATGTATAGCTCATATTACCGCAATCCGCCTTAGGCTCCTGTTCACAATAAGCAAGCAGTTGCTCTACCTGCTGGCGTAATTGTTTTGAAGTCCGTGCCGATAACGGAATGAAATAAGCTGGCTTTTCTGAATGTCTCCGTTCCGTCTGTGGAGCCTCTTCTATGACCATATGAGCATTCGTACCGCTGGCACCAAAGGAGCTGACCGCTGCACAGCGTCTGACTCCAGGCTCAACCTCCCAGTCCTGCAGATACGTATTGACATAAAAAGGACTATCCGCAAACTGAATGTTTGAATTGCCCGACCGGAAATGAAGTGTAGGAGGAATTTGCTTATTCTTTAATGACAATAATAGTTTGATCATTCCCGTAATTCCTGCCGCAATTTGCGTATGGCCAATATTCGTCTTAATGGACCCTATGGCGCAATATTCCTTCTTGTCGGTATACTTTCTAAAGGTTCGAGTCAGTGCCTGATATTCAATGGGATCTCCCAATTTGGTGCCAGTTCCATGTGCTTCCACCATCTGGATTTGCTCTGGGTGGATATGAAATGTATCGTATACATTTTGCTCGAGTCGCTCCTGAGATTTCTGACTTGGCGCAGTAAGTCCATTCGTGGTGCCGTCCTGGTTGATTGCTGAGCCTAAAATCACTCCATAGATGTGGTCTCCATCAGCAACAGCTTCATGAAGTCGCTTGAGCACAATCGCGCCCAGCGCTTCTCCCGGAACCATTCCATCTGCCCTATCATCAAAGGTATAGCAGCGTCCCGAGCGAGACAGCATTCCTGCCCGGTCACCATATAAATAGCAGCGAGGAGTCGTATGAATATAGACACCACCAGCTAAAGCCATATCCGTTTCTCCGGTCCATAAGCTTTGGCAGGCCAGATGAACTGCAACTAACGAACTGGAACAAGCTGTATCTACAGCTATTGCTGGTCCGTGAAGATTCAAGTAGTAGGAGATTCTAGCGGGTATCACGGAACCCATATGACCCCAAAGCGCTTGTGGAGGCAGGTCTTCACCCAGCAATTGTTGGTAATCTCCCTCGGCACAGCCCACATACACTCCACAACGACGACCCTCCATCCCTGTCCCCGCATAGCCAGCATCTTCCAGAGCATGCCACGCTTCCTCCAGGAACAATCGCTGCTGCGGATCCATATAGGTCGCTTCCAATCCTGAGATATTGAAAAAAAGTGGATCAAACTTATCAATATCCCCCAAAAAACTGCCGTGATTGCAGTAGCTTGCATGTTTTTCCTGATATTTCGAAAGATCCCACCGGGTTACCTCTTCCACTAAATCGTCACCGTTCTTAAGGTGATTCCAAAGCTCATGTACATTATCAGATCCAGCAAACCGCCCGCTCATTCCAATAATCGCAATGGACTCCTTAGGTGTTAAAACGTTCTCTTTATCCTTCTTATTGAGTCTCTCCGGCTCAAAGGATACACTTGCTGTTTCCACAGGAGGAAGAGTATAATCTGTGTCTTTAAGTTTTTGGATGTCGCGACTTGCATCTTCCATGTTGTCTATTGGATTAGCGCTCTGGTCCAAGACTTGTGAAACTTTATCGCCATATTGGCTTAAAATGTATAGCGTCAGTTGTTTTACCGAACTGTAATCGAAGATGTCGGTAGTTTGCAAATGAATCCCCAGCCCCTGATTGACAGCCTGCACAAAGTTGACGCCAAGAATGGAGTCCAGCCCATAATCTGCGAATGACTCATGAATATCAATCATAGTAAAGTCCACATTCAAAGCCTCTACCAGCTTCCCTACGATAAGCTCCTTGACATACTCTTCAGCCATCTCGCTTGTTACATCAATATCTGATCGAATTCCTTCGTCACGCTGTTTCATTTGAGATTTGTCGTGTTCAGGCTCCTGTTTGTTAAGAATCATACCATCGCTTTCCGCCACAATAATTTGTTGACCTATATCATGCGCTTCCTGAGCAGGGAAGAAAACGGACCGGAAACCCTCCATTTCCAATACCTTTTGCCAACTTTCGGGATATAACCCGGGAGAGCCTGGAATGCGCAGCTCCGGGTCATTATAAAGCCACCATCCCTCTAAAAGGCCAAAGGATAGATGGTTTAACAGAGAGTTACCGCTGATTTCATTTATAAGAATCAGACCGTTTTCTCGCAGCGCCGCTTTGACATTGCGTAACGTTTGGCGAATGTTCCGTGTGGCGTGCAATACATTGGTGGCAATCGCAATATCATATCCACCTGTATCAATATCTTGTCCCTGAGCCGACTCTTCCACATTAAAAATCTGATAAGTCAGGTAAGGATTTTGCAGACCGTACTCTTTTTGTGCATGTAATAAAAATGCTCTGGATTTGTCGGTATAGCAATATTCTTGAATATGCTCCCGATAAGGTTCGAGCTTCTGGAAGACCAAAGCGCTAGTACCTCCAGTGCCTGCACCAACTTCAATGATTCGAATCGGTACCGACGGGTTATGCTTGATCCGCTCATTTAGATAGGAAACTACGATATCTCCCAGCACTTCATTAAAGTAATCCGCTGCAGGACTATTCTTATATATACCTTCTACCAGTTTCATGGAGGAATTAGGAAAAATGATGTCGGTGGCTGGTATCTTCCCGGTTAAAATTTCCGGCAGCTTGCGCAAGGTCGATCCTACCAAAAATACCCAGGCTGAGAGATTCGGATTTTTCAGCCATGCCCCTTTCTTCCATTCCCACTCCTTCCATACAGCCTGCAGATCGACCGAAGCAGTACCCGCTACGCTATATGACTCTCCATTGCAGTACAAATACTGATTCCGTACCAAAATCTCTATGCTTTCTTCAAGCCAACGATCGTATAAATTCAGTAAGCCGTTTTTTGTTTTAAAATCCGCGATCATAGCTTTCTTTTCCATTTGCGCATATGGACATAAACCCATCAAGCGCAAATGACTCCATAACAGCCTGCATAAGATATCATTCATTTCCTTCATCTGTAAGCCTCCATTCCCGTTCAGTCCCTCGTGTCGCTCCATCCTGTTCCGAGTAAGCTTTGCTGTCGACTGTAGTCGAGGACATTGTCTCGTATGCAGCCGCTAGATAAGAAAGATCCGGCATCTTCTTTATTTTTACACTGGCAGAAATATGACTCTGGATGTTTTGGATATACGAAGGAATAGCTTCGGGATTTGAAGCATCGATGTCTTCCTTATTCATTTCCGAAACATTTGCCGTTTTGGCAAGTGCCTTTTGGGCAATGAACGAATCTGTTGGCTTTACAGCATCTGCAGATTCAATGGAAGCCGATTTAGTTTTAATATCCGTGATCCAGTACCGCTCTCTCGCAAAAGGATAGGCCGGCAGGCTAATTCGCCGCGGCTTGGCATCCCCATAAAGCATGTTCCAATCCATTGCCAGTCCCTTGACCCAGAGATCAACAACCTTTGAATATTTCCTTTTCCCTATCCAGGCAGCGATCGTTTTGTCCATGTCTTCATCTTCTACCAGCGCCGTCAGCGCCTCCTTATTCCGTTTGACCTGACCCCGGTACAACTCAGGGATTCCGTCTCGTCCTTCCAGGAATCCTTCCAGCTTATCCACCAGCTCCTGCATAGACCCTGCAATCACTGCCAGTCGTTCTTCCATGGCTTCGCGTCCCACCTGCAGCGTGTAGGCCACATCGGCCAGACTGCTTTCGCTGAGCTGTCCTTCCCGCATAACGGCTAGCAATCTCTCGGCCTGCTTTTTCAGTCGTTCTTCATTTTTGGCTGACAATACGATGATCGCAGGCTTTTGAGCCGTAACGCTCATGGGCACCTTCTCTTCCGCAATGTACTCTTCGATGATGACATGTGCATTGGAGCCTCCCGCTCCAAACGATGAAATCCCAGCAATCCTCGGATATTCCCGCGTATCTCCATCGATCTCAACCACCGGCCGTCTCCATTCCCCCAGCTCCTGCTGGACGACGAACGGCGTCTGACCGAAATGGATGTTCGGATTCAATTCTTGGGCATGCAGACTGGGAACCAGCGTCTGGTTTTTCATCTGCAAGATGATTTTCCCCACCCCGGCGATGCCCGCTGCCGCCTCCAGATGTCCGATGTTGGACTTCACAGAGCCTATGGCGCAGAATCCCGTATCCGGCGTATCCTTCCTGAATGCCTGAGTCAGACCCGTCACTTCAATCGGGTCTCCCAGCTCCGTGCCTGTTCCGTGGGCTTCAATATAGCTGACCGTCCGCGCATGTACCCCCGCTCGCTCTAGGGCCGCCCGGATCAGTTCCCCTTGGGCTGTCGGGTTCGGCACTGTATAGCCGTTGGTCTTGCCTCCATGGTTAATGCTTGTCCCCCGGATCACCGCATGGATGAGGTCCCCATCAGCGATCGCCTTGGACAGCGGCTTTAATAGGACGACCCCCGCGCCTTCTCCAGGGACAAACCCATTGCCTCCTTTGCCGAAGCTCTTGCACTGCCCGTCTGCTGACAGCATGTGGTTGGCGCAAAGTCCCACATAACTGAGCGGATGGAGATACAGATTTACTCCGCCTGCAATAGCCATTTCGCATTCTCCGCGGTACAGATGCTCACAGGCTTCATGAATCGCGGTCAACGAGGACGAACACATCGTATCGATCGGCATGCTTGGTCCTTGCAAATTAAAGAGGTACGAAATCCTATTCGCTACCGAACTAAAGGATATTTGGGGAAATATTTGCGCTCCCTTTTTCCATAATTCCGGCCCATAGAGTTCGTAGCCCGTCTTAGTAATTCCGGCAAATACGCCTATCCGGCGGTTATGCCGCACCGCAAGCTGTTCCCGGGTGTAGCCCGCGTCCTCCAACGCTTCCCAACAGGCTTCAATGAACAGCCTTTCCTGCGGGTCCATACCGAGTGCTTCCCGTGGCGAAATATTGAAAAACAGCGGATCGAATTCTGCAAATCCTTCGATAAAGCTCCCCCATTTGCTGTAGCTTTTTGCATTCACCACCGCTTCCTGTGGATCAGGATGGAAGAACCCTTCCAGCGTCCAGCGCTCACGCGGGATTTCGGTGACACAGTCCTTCCCTGCTTTTAGATTTTCCCAATATTCGTTCATGTCCCTGGACCAGGGATACTTTCCAGCCATCCCAATGATCGCTATCGGTTCACGCATTTCCGCAGGGACAGATCCGGCCAAGCTTCGGACAGGCTTCGCTTCCGCCTTTGCCTCAGCCGGCATGGCTTCTTCCTCGGCATACAGCGGTGCCGCAAGTATTTCCTCTACAGGCTGCATGTCACGGCTCATCCCGGTCCACTGCATACACTCCTGCGGGTATTCTGCCACAAAATATTCCGTCAAAGCACGCAAGGTCTGGTACTCATAAAACAGCGTCTGGGACAGTTCACCAAAGAAGCCCGCCAGCTTGGCATTCAGCTGGGTAATCATGATCGAGTCGATTCCATAGGTTTCCAGCGGTTCATTGGTTTCAATGCTGCCGACGCTCAGCCGGGTCACCTCTCCAAACAGCACCTTGAGACTATGCAAGGTTTTGTCGTAGAGCAAGCCTGCATCCAGCATAGGTACGCTTGCTTGGTTAGGTACTGCCTGAATGGCACGGACACCGGCTTGTGAAACGGCTTTCGCCAGGTAGGCCTCAATATTCTCAGGTTCCCCCTCCAAGACCATTACCTGCTCCTTGCCGGAGGCCAAGCTTTGGTACAACGCCCTCATTCCCGACCGAGTCTGCATGGCTGTAATGCCCATGTTTTGCGTCATGATCTGTTCCGAATCCGCATCGATCCGCATTCCGCCCTCTTTCCATAGCGGCCAGTGGATGGATAACGTCTGCCCCCGCCGTTGCTTGGCCCCTACCAGGGCATTCCGATATCCGGCGTATGCGTCCATAAAGGCATTGGCAGTCGCATAATCAGCCTGTCCCGGATTGCCCAGGCTGCCCGATATGGAAGAAAAGAGCACGAAGAAGTCCAGGTCCTGACCGCTGCTCGCCTCATCCAGATGGGCTAGTCCGCTCACCTTCGGTCCCAGCACCTCTATAAATTCTTCCCTTGTTTTCTTGATGATGAAGTTATCTTGAATCACCCCTGCACAGTGGATAATCCCATGGACACGTCCATATTCCTGCTCGATGCTGTCCAGTAAATCGATAACCGTCTTCCTGTCGGTGATATCGCCTTGCCTGTACACCACGCTGGCCCCTGAAGCTTCCAGCTCCTGCAGCTTCGTCTGCTTGTCTCGGTCCAGCGGCGACCGCCCCGTCAAAATGAAGGTCGCTGCTTGCGTCTGCCGCGTAATCTCTTCTGCAACCAGCAGTCCCAGACTGCCGGAGCCGCCGGTGATCAGATAGACCCCACTATCTCTCCATGGAAGCTCCTCTTTTTGCCCAGATGTTACAAGCCTGCTCCAGCAAGCGGTTTTCCGTTGACCTTCCTCATAGCGAATCCAGCCATCCATCGGGCTACGGCTGTTATCCTCCAGCTTCGCCAGGATGCCTTCCGCCTGTTCTCCCTGTTCCACTTCAATCAGCTGCCCGATGAATTTTGGATTTTCCAGCCGGGCTGTCTTCAGCAGTCCCGAAAGCCCCGAAAAGAGCCGCCCTTCCCCAGAGTTCCGCACCACAATCTGGACCAGTACTCTTCCCTTCGGCTTGTCTTTGAGCATACTTTGGATGCTCTCAAAGGCCTGAACAGCATAGCCCTGGAACCGCTCATCGACCCGGCCTTTTCCGGATTGAAAGGCAAGCACCTGCGTAGCTCCATTCAAGCTCGCTTCGAGTTTCTCGTGCAAAACTTCTTCCGGCTCACAAAGTAAGACCATTCGCCGATCATAGGCAGGGATTTCGACTTCCAGCGGTATGTCCTGCTTCTTCCAGACAGGCTCAAATAGCAGTGTACAGCTACTCGTAACCGCTGGCGCTTTCGCTGTTTCTGTTCTTACTGCTCTGGCCTCAACCTCTGGAGCCCAACAACGCTCCTGTGCAAAAGGATACGTAGGTAGACTTATTCTTTTCGGTATGACATTGGAATATAGCAATCGCCAATCTATATAGAAGCCTTTAGCCCACAACTCTGCCAGCTTGTTCATTTCACGATTTGCAATCCATTTGCTCATTAATTCCTTGAAAACTTCTTCCTGTTCAAATAATTGCACTGAATCTTTTGACTGATTGTTTTCTCCCCTCCAGCAGTTCTCGATAGGTTCTTGTTCATTCGTGAACGATTGGAGCTTTTGTACCAGCTCGCTCGTATTCTTTACGATAAAAGCTACCCGGTTTTTCATTGCCATTCGTCCTGTCTGAAGCGTAAAGGATACATCCGACAAATTAATGTCTTCAGAAGCTATCAAAAAATCTGAAAGCTCTTGTGCATACACTTTAAGCCGATGATGATGCCTTGCAGATAATGGAATTAGATAGATAGTATCTTCTTTCACAGAATGATCTTTAAATCGTTCTGATTCAGCATTGGCTACAAATTGTTCAAATATGGCATGAGCGTTAGTTCCACCTATTCCAAAGGAGCTTAACGCCGCCCGGTGAGGAGACGACGCCTTCTCCCATTTTTGGAGACGATCAACAACATAAAAGGGTGAATCGGGCAAATGGATATCAGAGTTTGGTTTTTCGTAATTAAGCGAAGGAGGAATCTCATTATGGTATAGGCTTAAAGCAACTTTAATGCACCCCGCCAAACCTGCTGCAGTATCCAGATGCCCGATATTGGTTTTGACCGATCCAATACCGCAAAATTGTTTTTTGGTCGTATACTGCCTGTACGTTTCATTTAAGGCAGCAAATTCAACAGGATCGCCCAATTTTGTTCCGGTTCCATGCGTCTCGATATAACTGATAGATTCGGGATGAATTCGGGTTGATTCTATCGTCTTCTGAATAACTTCAGCCTGACCTTTGACACTTGGGGCATAAAACCCTAATTTGTCGGTTCCATCGTTGTTCACACCTACTCCCCGTAAAAGCGCATAAATATGGTCACCATCTCTAACGGCATCTGGCGCTTTCTTCAGTAGAACAACCCCAACCCCTTCTCCGCCAATCATTCCATCTGCCGACTCGTCAAAGGCTTTAATATGTCCGTCACTGGAAAAATTCAAGCCGGGTTGATGCACATAGCCTAAACTGGTAAAAGGAAAGATCGTGGATGCTCCGACTAAAGCGTATTTGGCTTCACCGGATAACAGGCTTTGCGAAGCCAGACGCAATCCGACTAATGAGGAAGAGCAGTTCGAGTGCACAAACAGACTCGGACCTTTAAATCCCAATTTGTGAGAGATCATGGTAGGAATTGTCCCACCCTGTGCTAAAATCCAGGTTACATATTCATCCGCGTTCTTCAGGACATTAGGTGATTGCGACGCCAAATTTGGGATAAATGCTTGATAGAAACTGCTGCTTGCCGACATATACACACTGGTTTCAGGAATTTCTTTGCTAATATAGCCAGCATCCTCAACCGCTTTCCATGAATGCTGCAACAGCAATTTCATTTGAGGATCCATAAACTCTGCATTTTTCTGTGATAAGCTGAAAAACTCAGGGTCGAAATACTCTTTTCCTTCAATTGTGCATCGTCCGGGAACATAGCCTCGATTCCCGACGATTTCTTTTTCCAGCCCTAATCCAACCAATTCTTCCTCGGAAAAGAAGCGAACACTCTCTACCCCTGCCCTCAAATTGCTCCAAAACTCGGCATGGTTTTTGGCCCCTGGAAAATGACATGAAATCCCTATAATTGCGAGACTATCCTCAAAATAATCTGGGTAGGGTGGCTTGAGGTCGTCTTCGCCTGAATCCATTTTCGGTAAGGCTGTATTCTCAGCTGTATCTGTTTGTTCCGGTGTATGTGATTGTTCCGTTTGAGAATCAACATTCTCGCTTCTTGTTTCTGTAATGTAGGCACTGAGTTCCTTAACTGTCGGATACTTGAACAATGCTGTCACCGAAATATCGCATTCCAACAATTCCTTGACCCTTCCGATCATCTCTGCTGCTGAAAAAGAATTCCCACCTACGTCAAAGAAAGCATCATCTGTACTTAGATCATCAACATTCAGAAGTTTTTTCCATACCGTTAGAACTTGATGTTCAACATCCGATTGTGGTAAGTGGATCTTTCTTGTTGTTGCTAACTCGATCCTGCGATTCATTAATTCTTTTCGATCTATTTTCCCATTAGGGGTCAAAGGCAGCTTATCTAGCTCTATAAAAAATGCGGGTATCATATAATAGGGCAAGAAAGTTTTTAAATAGTTTCGCACTTCCTTCGGATCGAGAGAAGGCTTACCGGACTCGGAATTGTTCAGCAAACAGTAGGCAACAAGCTGCTTATTCCCCCCCTGTTCCTTGGCAATCACGACACAATCATCGATTCCTGGATATGTTCTGACCTGACCTTCAACTTCACTCAGCTCGATCCGAAACCCGCGAATTTTCACTTGATAATCCATCCGCCCCACATACTCAATAGAGCCGTCCGAAAGCCACCTGCATAAATCTCCAGTTCTGTAGAGCTTGGTTTCCGGATTGAATGGGTTGTCTATGAACTTTTCAGCCGTAAGCTCTGGCTGGTTCCAATAACCTCTGGCCAATCCGCTGCCCGAAATAAAAAGCTCTCCCGGAAGACCGACAGGCACAGGTCTAAGATGTTTGTCCAAAATGTAAATCTGGGTGTTTGCGATAGGCTTACCGATCGAAATAGGCTTATCTGCGTCGATCTTTTGAATTGTAGACCAAATTGTGGTTTCAGTCGGACCGAACATATTCCATGCGTCACAGCTGTTATGAACAAAATAAGATTTCAACGTTTCCGAAAGGGCTTCCCCTCCGCAGAGAACTTTCATGTTCTCTTCGTTCTTCCAGCCGGCTTGAAAGAGCAGGGTCCAAGTCACAGGAGTGGCTTGCATAATTGTCGGTTTTATTCTTTGAATTTCCCGCTTAAGTCTTTCGGTATCCTTTATGTTTTTGGAGCTGCAAATATAGCATTGAGCCCCCTTAATCAAAGGCAGATATAATTCCAGTCCCGCTATATCAAAGCAATAGGTTGTCACTGCAAGTAGTTTGTCCTGCTCTGTTAAACCGGGCTGCTCTCCCATGGAAATAAGGAAGTTGGTCAACGCTTTATGTGGAATCATGACCCCCTTGGGTTTCCCTGTACTTCCAGAGGTATATATCACATATGCCAAATGGTTAGGTTGTACTTCCCGTTTGATTGTCTTTCTACCCTTCACATCACTTTTCAGATGATCCCAATCTTTATCAAGGACAATACAGCTAACGTTGTTCCCTTCCAAACGTGACACTTTCTCCAACAACCCCGATTGCGTAATGACCAGTGAAACTTTGGAATCCTGTAGCATATACTCCAATCGGTCCTCCGGATATTCCGGATCGAGCGGCACGTAGGCTCCACCGGCCATCAGGATTCCCAACAGCCCAATCACCATATCTAAAGAACGTTCCATGCAAATCCCCACAAGAGTATCAGGAGTTACCCCATGTTTCTGCAAATATAAGGCCAGCAAAGTGCTCTTTTCTTTTAGTTCCCCATAGGTAAGCGATTCCTTTTCATATACAACTGCAATAGCTTCAGGTGTTTTTCTTGCCTGTTTTGTGAATAATTCAGGAAAGCATTTATCAGGATAACTTGTTCCGGTAGCATTCCAGTCATTAAGGATGATGTCCTTTTCCTCTGGTAAAAGTAATGAATGCTCCTCCAAGGGCCAAGTGGGATTCTCCATAAGTGCTTCCGCTAATTCTATATAACGCTCTGCCATCTGTATGATGGTTGAATGATCGAACAAATTGGAGCGATATTTGATATTTAATATCATTTCCTCTTCCTGCTCTTGCATTTCCAATACCAACTCGTATTCGCCTTCCTGGTGAATTTCTTCAACCAATTCGACGAAAAAGATATCTTTATATGGCTTGCAAAGTTGCCGAAAGCTTGAAGTTGGAAGGAAGTTTTGATAAGAAAAGGCTGCTTGGAAAACAGGTGAGCTCGTCTGTATCCGCGGCACATTCAATTCTCGGACCAGAGCCGGAAAAGGATACGAGGCATGATCCATTCCATCGACTACTGTCAGCTGCAATTTTTTCATGAAATCCAGGAATGTCTCTGTTTCCGATACCCGACTCCGTATTGGAAGCATATTGACAAAATAGCCGATTAAATTATCAAAACGCTGCTCCGGGCGCACCATAACTGGCATTCCAACAATGATATCTTCCTGTCCCGAATACTGGTTAAGCAATACCGTATACATACCTAACAAGACTGTAGACAAGCTCGTATATTGCGCTTGGGCAAAAGACTTTACTCGTTTGACCCATTTAAGCGGAAGCGGCTTGGAATATGTTTGTGCTTCCATGCTTTGAGCCGGAAAACCAGAGCGGTCATATGGCAGCTCCAGGGTCGGTAAAGCACCTGACAGCTGTTGTGTCCAGTAGGAACGATACTTCTCCCCTTCTGCACTCGCTAACATCGTTTGCTCCCATTTAACAAAATCGCCGTAGCTCGCTGCGGGTGGCAACACTGTCGATGTCTTTCCCTGTACCACGTTCTTATAGGCATCTAAAAAGCTTTGTATAAACATGCCGAAAGAACTTCCATCAAAAATAATATGGTGGATGACAACCAGTATGAAATGTTCCTGTTCAGATCTGGACATAACATAAATACGCATCAAAGGATCCTGTTCCAGCATGAATGGTTGCTTTGCTTTATTGCTAATAAATGGAATAATCTTATCTACTTCCAAGGCTGAAATATCCTCCACTTGCACATGAAGCGGCTGCGTGGGCTGCAGCTTTTGATAAGGTATCCCATTTTCCTCTTCAATCACACTTTTTAAAATAGGATACTGTTCTAAAACGATGTGAAAAGCCCGTTTAATGCTCTCAATCTCAATCTTCGTATTAAACCGGAGGCATATTGGTATATTGTAAGCATTCATCTCAGGGGACATTTTATGTAATAGCCACAACCCTTTCTGAACTTCAGAAAGCGGATTCCTTCGGAAACTGAGCGAATTTTTCTCAGTATTGACCTGTACAGTGGATTTATCTTCTTCAACCTTTTGGGCTAAATATGCCGATAATAGTTGAATCGTCGGGTTCTCTAAAATTTCTCTTGCTTTAACCTTGATCGGATAGGACTTCTCAAGGCCGCGTATAAGCTTCATGACAAGAATAGAATCGATGCCATAACCATGAAGATTTGTATTCAAATTCATTTCCTCGTGCTTGAGATTCAGTTCCCAACACAAAAATTGCACTATATACTCCTGAATCTTCGACTGAACCAACGAAATGACATTTTTGGTAGCGTCATGGTTTTCTGCAGCGGTTTCTTCCATATTCGAATGTGATGGTGAAAACCCACTCCGATATTGATAAAGTGCTTGAAGCTCTTGTTTGATATAAGCATTGCGGCAGATCTTTCTTTGGATTTTCCCACTTCCCGTTTTGGGTATACTTCCCTTAAGCAGCAAATAGATATCGTAAATTTCAAGTTGATGCGTATCGGATACGGCATTCAGTATGTTTTCGACCAACCGTTTATATTCCTGCTCATGAAGGGACGCTTCAATTTCCTGTACGACGATTACTTTTTCCTGACCATTGATTTCAGAGGAAAATACAGCGATGGGCAAGGTCAACTCTGGCATATTCTTTTGGATGGTCCATTCAATATCGACGGGATGATGATTTTTGCCGCGAATAATGATGACTTCCTTCTCTCTGCCGATGACATAGATATGATTATCCGCAATGAAGCCAAGGTCCCCGGAACGAAAAAAGCCGCCTTCTTTTGTATCGGAAAGGGCTACCTCAAAAGTGCTATTCGTTTCTTCCTTCCTGTTTAAATATCCCTCTGCCATCCGTGCGGATTTAATCCAAATCTCGCCGACTTCCTCCGGTAAGCATTGTGTATGTCTTTCAGGATGAACAATTCGTATTTGCGTCGGATCTTCAATCTCCCCACAGCTCACTACGGACTTCGATTTGTTCTTCTCATCCGTGTATTGGACTCTTCGTTGCTCCAAGCTAGGGATATCTAAATTAAGGAATCTCATCGACTGACCTGGTTTTATACTGGCGACGGGGCACAGCTCCGATAAGCCAAGGAGGGGACAAAATATATCCTCTCGTAGCCCTAATGCCCGGAATTTATGGATGAAGTTCTCGTAAGTTTCCTTCCGAATGGGCTCACCTGCACATATAATCGCTTGGAGATGGCGAAGTGAATATTGCTTAATTGAAGCGATGTCCAGTGTGGAGCAGCAATAATCGAACGCAAAATTTGGCGCTGCCGTATGGGTAGCCTGATACTTGTCCATCATATGAATCCAATTTTCCGGATTTTTAGCGAAGCTTTCTGGCGGGAGAATAATGCTCGATGCCCCGTTTAAAAGTGGGACTAAAATATTGTTATGCAGTCCAAAAGCATGAAATTGCGGCGTCCAGGAAACAACACGGCTATTCCGGTCAATTCTCCATTGCTCAGCCTTGGCCTGATTCATCAAGCAGCTGTGACTAAGGATTACACCTTTTGGTAAGGATGTTGAGCCCGATGTATACATCAAAAGAGCAGTATCCTGCGGCACTGGCATTCTCATTTCTATGTCAACGTTAACGGCGTTTTCTTGAAAGATTTCATCAATATTCAGGATACGGATTGAATTAAACTCCTCCCGTGTTTGGAGAAATGCTTTGAAGTCCGTATTAGTTATGATACATACGGCTTGGGAATCCTTATAAATAGGCATCATCTTCTCAAAGATTTTTTCATCCGGCTCCGAATCTGTAATAGGTGTAGGTATGGCCACGATATTTGCATAAAAACATGCCAGCATGCTGCTGATATATTCCAGGCCCTGAGGAAATACAAGAAGTGCCCGTTCCTGCTCAGCCAGTTCTTTCAAAAGGATACTGCCCAAAGACTGTATTTGATGTAGAAGCGTATTTCCGGAAAGAATTTGAGGACTCTGGCCTTCTTTCTCAAACGTAAATAACTCTTTTTCAGGAAATTTCCGGCAAGTTTCAATAAAAGAAGCGATCGGAATATCAAGGTTCCATGTTTGGTCATGTTTTCGCATCATTCTCCACCAACTCCTCAGAACACAAAGTTTATATAACATGAGCTAAAGGCTTATCACCCTGTCCATTTTGAGCTATTATTCACGTTTGAAGCATTGCCAGGAGTTGCCTGCTAAAATATATCAAAGAAAAAACGAGTGATGAGGAAGGCTTTATGCTTCTTTCATACTCGTTGCTGGTTCGCATGAACAACCGCAAAGGCATTCAAGGAATCTCTATTTGGTTATTTTCCAAACAAGTTGATAATTCGTTCTTTAACCTCCGCTTGATGAAAGGTCTTCTCATGCATGATAAGCTCTTGTTCTACGATTTTGGGAAGCTGTTCCCGGAGTGGAGCAACCAAATGATCCTTTAGCGTGATTAAAGAAAATCTGGGTTTCTCGGCTAGCTGCCGGGCAAGATCCATTACATAGCCCATCACTTCTTTGCGGGGCAGGGTCGGAAACGGAACTCCCCGTTTCTCCAGTTCAACGCCTCGATAATTGCCCCCATTTAACAATAGTTCTTCTCCCAAGCTGAACCCTAGTTTTTTAGGAATAATATACGTGGCACCCATTCCCGGTGTGAATCCGTATCTCATAAAATTAGTCGTGTACACACTTTCCCTGCTTAGGACTACAAAATCAGAGAATAGCCCCATTACAAAGCCTCCGCCCACCGCATGTCCCTGCATGGCAGCTATCACTGGAACTTTGCAGCCCAATGCAAGTGAGTATATATTTTCATCGGTAAACTTCGAGATTCCTTCATGTAAAGCCAACAGTCCCTCTTGCGTCCCACCCGTGGCAAAATAATTATCGTATCCTGTTAGAATTACGACTTTGCAGGTTGAATCTTCTTGGATCGTCTTGAACGCTTGTCTTAGTCCATGGGTCATTTCAAGCGTAAATGTATTTTTATGAACTCTATCTTGCATTTTCACTTGAATAATGCCTCGTTCGATTTCAAGTAATTCAACCACGGATTGTGACATTATGATCTTCTTCCCCCCTTCATCCCCATCTTGTGGCGCACGCCATCAGTCCATCCACGGAAATTGCCCCGTTTCAACGTACCGGAAAATCCCGTTAAGATTTTGAGAATCTGAAAACACCTCTTGATTGGACGCCAACGCTAGTGGTTTACATTGACGCAAATCGTTGAGTTCATCCATAAAGCGCTTGTAGCGTAAGATCCCCTTCTTGGTCAATCGTCTGAGACGTAATAAATGTTTGCGTAGCACCATCTCGCTCTGAACATCGTACGCATCAACCAATCCCCATACATGGGCCTGTTGAACCGAAACGGGCTGCGTCATTAGTGTTAAATAATGCGCTTTTTGGAATCCAATCCTGCGGACTAAAAATGGTAGAACGCAAGCAGGGAAAAGTCCGAATAGCAATTCTGACAAGCTGAACTGTGCCGTCTCGTCAGCTATCACAATATCGCTGGCAGCAATAAATCCGACGCCACCAGCGTTTGCTTTTCCTCGCACATGAGAAATCGTGATATAAGGCCCAGTTGCTAGTTTTAACCACAGATCATACATAGGCTCTGGACTCATTGCATGTTCTTGTCCACTTTCCACTTTTTCACGCATTCCCTCAAAATCCGCCCCAAAACAGAACACCTCTGGCAGACCCTCCAAAACTACGATCGTAACCGACTCTTCACACAGTGCCAGCACATGCAAGCACTCCTCGATGAGGGTATTATTAATCGTATTGTTTGCCTCAGGTCGGTAAAACCGAATATAACAAATCGATTCTTGAAAGCGAACCTGAATCGTTTGATAACTCATGATTCCCACCTGTATTTACGGTGGAATTCATAGATTTCTTCCAAATACAACCGCTGTCTCCCTTTCCCGGAAGCTATGACCCCCGGAATCAATTGAACATCCAGCTTGGCGTTGCGGGTTCCAAATCGTACGGCGCCACTGCCTTTTAGCAGGGATTCATATTCATCCATAGATAACTGATAGCGATCATTCAAATTACGCTCGATTTCAAAACGCCGCAGATGTTCCTGGCTTTGCGGCATAACAACCCCGCTATAAAATTCAGAGCAGCAGCCTGACCCGTAGGAAAAACAGCCGATTCGCTTTGGAGCATCGAATGTACCCTGATCAATCGTACCTGCCAAGGAGAGGTACAAAGTCGCCCCCATAATATTTCCGACACGTTGGCAATACGCTAATCCAGGCTTAACACGTTGTAAATAATCTGCCTCAATCTCATTTGGTTTGGATTGAGTCAACCTTCGCATCATCGTGCGATGCGCCCCTTTTACCATTCCGCCAAAAGGAGTATGAAAGGCAAGATACTGAAAGGTATCTTTATAATCCACTCCTTTCACCCGTTTTTGATATTCCAAAAACGCTTGCTCGCAACAATCCAGATAGGACATTAAAGACAAATCTGCATCCCCAGCCTCGCTATCTGGAATCGGCCGGCAAGTATCCATCACCTCATAGCCATAATATCCATTAGCGCCTGCATCGATTTGAAAAACATGAGGATTTTCACTAATGAGCATTGCCACGGCCCCTGCGCCTCCACTGGGCTCAGCATAAGACCAATCCTCACTCAAGACATCCCCGCCTTCAGCAGCAATAAATCGTGAAATATCACTGGCAATTACAAGCGCTTTTGCTCCTGGCGAGACCTGAGAAAGAATAAAATTCACCGCCATTTGGAGTCCTGCAGTACCGGAATAGCAGGCTTGCTTGAGCTCAAATAATCTGCAATTCCGATTCAACCCCAAATAGTGGTGAATATATGTACTGATTGATTTCCCAAAATCAATACCTGATTCTGTACAGGTGATAAGCATTTCGATTCGGTTTTTTTCCGCTTCTGAAAGAGCGTCCACCAGCGGTTTTGCCGCATTTACTCCAAAGGTAACTGGATCTTCATAAGGCAGGGCAACCGCCTTTTCTTTCATTAATAAATTTTCGAACCTTGCAGGATCCAATTGCCTGTGTTGGGCTAATTGCATAACATCCAGATAGGCAGAGCCACCAAAAACGTTCATTGCCTCAATTCCCACGACAACCATAATCGTCCCCCTCTCTCAAATACGCGACTCACATTTTTGCATACAAATAGCAGTATTGATTCCACCAAACCCCATGCTCAGATTCATGGTATTGTGAATAATTGCTGGTACAGACTCATTCTTCACCCAATTGCAGTCCAAATGGATAGGCTCCTCCAAATTACGGGTAGGGTGAAGTCTCGACTCTTTCATTTGTAAAAGAGTAGCCACAATTTCAACCGTTCCTGCCGCGCTCAAGCCATGACCGATAATAGATTTGGTTGCATTGATATAGGCATGTGACAATTTACAATCCTGTAATGCCTTTATTTCTATCTCGTCTCCAACGACCGAGCCTGTCCCATGGGGATTAATATAATCAATCTCTTCCGGTAGCAGCTTTGCTTTCTCCAAAGCTCTTCTAATCACTCGGGCTTCGCCTTCGTAGGAGGGATTGGGATTCCGGTTTCGATCCATCCCCATATCCCATCCTGCAAGTTTGGCATAAGGTTCCTCCCGACGCCTCACGGCAGAATCGGCTCGTTCTATGACTACAACCCCGCAAGATTCCCCATAGATGAACCCGTCCCGCGACTGATCAAATGGTCGACACGCCATTGCAGGTTCATCGGCATATCGGTCGCTCCCCATCGCTCCCAAAGACCGCAATGCCTGGCATTCCATATACGAAATATCCATCAATGCCCCCATTGCAATACAAACATCAACACGATCTGCTTGAATGGCCTCAATTGCTTGAATGATTGCGACTTGTCCACTCGCGGATGCACCACCGACGGTATAAGCTAACCCCTGAATGCCGAACTGTTCGGTACATAGTCCGCACAAATCAGTATCCATAAAGGAAACCCCATAGGTCGGCGGTACAAAGCACATTTTTTCCCGATAGGCCTCATAGGTCTGAAATAGCTCCCGTTGCTGTAAATTGGAGCCTCCAACCACCAGTCCAATACGGCTAGGATCAACGTTATCCAATTGGGCATCATCCCAGGCTTCTTGAAGGGTTACCATGGCTACCTGCCCCGAAAATGATGCTGTACGTAACATTCGTTTGGATAATGCCTTCGGATAAGACAAGGGTGGCAGCTCCGCACCTATAAATGAAGCTTCGCCTCTTCTGCCAGGGCGCTGCATGACGCCAAATGCATGCTGCCCTTTGAACAACGCCGAGGCAAAAGCAGCCTTCCCCTGCCCAATCGCCGAAGTCACGCCAATCCCCGTAACGACTAATTCAGACTTTTCATAATTTTTCATAATTTCGCATAAAGTGCATCTGTCAATTCCCCTATATTTTTCACGCCAGACAATTCGACACGCGGAATATGAAGAGATAATGTTTCCATCGTCTTGTTTACAATTTCGGCCCGATCTACTGAATCTGCACCCAAATCCACCAATCGATCGCCATACTCGAACGTGTGATCTTGTAATTCAGGAAGCACTTCACGAATACAACGTTTAACAATATCGAATACTTCTTCCTTATGCATGGGTATCCTCCTAAAAGATAAATGTTTTAAAACTCAACAACCCGGTATTCAATAAGCATGACCTACAAACGGATTTCGATGAAAAATTGTATTGAATTTCTCATAAATCCGAGAAGTATTCATACTCCATTCCGTCTTCCTTGGTGCTACAATCGTGCAGATATAGTCACCTAACCGGTAAGACTGGGCAGCATATTGTGGAAAATGTGAAAATGTACTTTGGAAGTATCCATCCACCAATCTGGTCTCATTCATTTCAAGTACATGCAGCGATGTTGTAAAACCTGTGCGCAATATTTTCGACAAGGCCTCCTTCACTGTCCAAAAAACCGTCAATAAAGCTGAGTACTCCCCTACTCCCCGCACGACAGAGATTCTTTCCTTTTCTTCCGTCGTCAGTTGGCTTTCAATTGTCTTGTTTCGCTTAGAATCAATCCTCTCAATATCAATGCCCATGGGATGCGCTTCGGGAAAAACAACAGCCGCTCCGATATAGTCGCAATGGGCAATGCTCACCTGGTAACTGTGGACACCATTGATTCGAAGCATGGGCTGGCCAAAGACACCTGTCTCCACACTTACGTTGCGCAGGTTTGGCTCGCTTAACAGCACCGAAACCGCTTGTTTCGCACTTAGCCTGCCAAGCACAAAGTTGGATTTCCGCCGATGGAATACCAAACTCTCGAAGTAACTACACTCATCCGAATGGAAAACTTCCCGATCAAGGGGAGCGTCTGCGTTATAATCTGCATGGACAAAACTGACGGCCGCCTTCATCACGGCATCTTCCCGCTTCAATATTAGTTGTTCTGCATACGAGGCTACGCATATCCCCCCTAGTAAACTACTACCTTAGCAGTCCAAATCAAAAAAGGCCTTCAAATCCCTTATGGGTTCTGAAAGCTTCCTCATGGAGTATGAACTCGTCATAAGTTCTCCATTTTAAATCTTACTTATAATTTCCAACGCTACTCTTACTAACCTAATATCACCCATAAATTCCAACTGAATGACCGCTTGTCGTTTATGTCTATCTATTTTCTTGACTATACTCCCCCTTCCTTTGAGTGGGCCATCTAGGATACGTATATTGTCTCCTTCAATAATTCCAGTTGATGATTCTATACAATAGCTATCATTGCATAGACTCTCTAACATTTGTTTCTCCGAATCTCTCATTGAAGCTTCAAACTTCGAGTATCTCAATAAACGAATGATATCACTAGAAGTGCAAATCATTGAATTTGTACTGGTTACGAACTGCAAGTCAGGTAAATTCGATTCAATAAATACATAGCTTGGGAACAAAGGAGCCCATTCTTTCTTTACTATTCCTGCTACTTTAAAAAGTCTCTCTTGGAGAGGTATAAAGGGTTTGTAGACTTCAGAATCCATCCACTCATTAATAAGCTGCTTGACCTGTTCTTCCCTACCCGTTCGCACAAAAAACACGTACCAGCTCACTAAACTCATCTCCTATAAAAACGTACTGCCAAATCATCTTCTATAATGTCTACTACCCATATACATAGCTTCGCCCTTTCACTTATCCTACTTGATAAGCTACAATCTCTCACGATATATCCCTCATTAATGGTTAACGTGACCCGCCAGCGATTAACCACAGACAAGTTCCTTTATTTTTCATATAATCATATAATTGGAATAATGTTTTTCCATTATAATCCTCTACTCAAACCCTGTCAATTCACAGTTGATTGGGAACGGCCAAGTTCATCATTGGATTCACAGACCTTTCTGAAAATGCTCAATTTGAAGTCATTATTATCTTTCGAGTACAGCTTTTATGTTTCTGGCGGCTCATAAAAGAACTGAACCGTGTGTTTTATACTAGTGAACTTGAGCACCTGGGGCATATACAAGCGATAAATCATTATGTACTATTTTATATATTCAATATTTTCTTTCACCATTAGTACTGGGCCACATTACAGACTCATTTGAAATCGAACAGGCCCTTTTGGTTCGGACGCATTCTAAATTTAATAAAAGATTCCTTACTCGTAAATTGAAAATAAATATTTTCATCCATGAGGTGATTGAGTGTAAAACCAGGCGCTTTACCAAATGAATGAGCAGGATAAATTTGAATAGAGTCATCAATTTCTCGCTTTATTTTTTGAACGCTATTATATAATTCTACCGGATCTCCTCCATTTGGGTCACAAAAACCACAACCTTCAATGAATATTGTATCCCCAGTAAATAAGCGATCTGACAACAGATAGCATACACTTCCCACGGTATGTCCGGGGGTCAAAAGACTTTTGATTTCCGTTTCACCAACCTTGATTGAATCCTTGTCTTTAATTGAATGTAAATTTCTACATCTAAAATTATAAAAATCGATTTCGTTTATTGACATGAATACTTGCGGGTTATATTTTTCTAGGAGTGGATTTACCAAATTAATATGATCCCAATGTGAGTGAGTTAATAGTATCGCTTTGAGATCGCCATTCAATTGTTGAAGATAGGATTCTACTTTCAATAAATCCCATGATGGGTCAACAATAGCTATGTCTCTTGTTTTCTCATCCATTACAAAATATACATAGTTAATGAAATTCATAAAACAAACTCTTAACTGTTCCATATGATAAGTCAGATTCATATCAGCTTCACTGAACCACCTTCCCAATGATTAATTAAAAACAACAAAATTCTGTTTGAAGGATTTATACCTCTTCATTTTTGGAGATAATTTACACTCAATTATAAAGCCCCCATTTCGTGATACCTACGATTATAACCATTGATGCAATAGAAAGGCTCCGACTCTCTGTTACAAGATCGCTTAATCTTGCCAAAATAAAAAACGCCTCTCCGTATGTTAACGGTGAGACGTTTTTTGTTGATCCTGCGTACCTGCTGAATGCTCCACTGCAGCTACAAGATCTCTCATTATTTTCGTTCATTTAACTTTGATGTGTCCATGGTAATTCAAGAATGCCGAGGACCGGGATCGAACCGGTACGGTAGTCACCTACCGCAGGATTTTAAGTCCTGTGCGTCTGCCAATTCCGCCACCCCGGCATAAATTTAGGAACGCTAATCTTTACACTTACTTGTCTTACAAGTATCTGAGAAACATGCATCTGATTAAGAAGTGTTCTCGTTATGTAAATGTCGTTCAATTGGGCACCAACATATAATACGATAATTTTATCGAATTGTAAAGTGTTTTTTTAAAAAAAATAATAAAATTCTCTGTTTTGTATAACTTGTGCACATTTGAATCACACTAATAAACGTCTTTCCAAACTACCAGAAGGGGTGTTACGAATGCGTGAAGGTATGATTCCAGCTGTTCTTGGAACGGTAGTATCGGCTTCAGGCGCTGTGTTGCTGAGCAGTAAGTACAAACTTGCAGCTACAGGCATTCTCGGTTTCGGACTGGCTCATGTTGTTCTGGGAGCGATTGATCTGATTGAGCATCGCTAGTTGTTTGGGAAGTGCCGGGCGGGATTTACTTCCTCCCGGTTTTATTTTTATCAACGTTTAGTCTGGAGCACAAGCGTTTATGTAAAGTATAGAAGCTGAATGTACCTAATAAAAGGAGCTGTGATGTGCTATGAGAGATAATAACTCTGAAAAAAATCGTACTGACGATCAAATCGAACATAAACAATCCCTCGACAAGCGCGAGCCAGGATTTAATCGCATTCCTGACACCGATGCAGATACACCTGCTGCTACCGATATGATTGATGAAGCCATAGGTCGCGGGATAGATAAGTTACGTAACGATTTCACAAAATAAAGCATGGGTAATAGGACACAGGTTTGTGAGCAGCCCTTAATTTTATTTATTTTGATATGTACAGTGATTTCGTAAAATCACTTAAAGATCAGCATAATCCAGCCAATGATCGATATCCACAGCACGATGCTGATTAAGAGTCCACACATGATACCAAAAGAGAAATTACCTTCATTCTTCGGCATAGTACTGCCAAATTTCAATCTAAGCTTCATTTGATTCCAGTTCATAGAACCCCCTCCTTAAGTTCTATTTCGGAATATGAAGCTTATTTTTTTAGACCTATAGTCATGTTTTCGAAAATAAAAAAGGGTTTTTCGTCCTATCACCCTGATCGCGGAAACAGGATTACAGCTATACCGACCAAACAAATCAATCCACCAATGAAATCGTACAAGTCGGGTGTCTTTTTATCAATCCACCAGCCCCATGCGATGGAAAGAACGATAAAGACACCTCCGTATGCTGCATATACACGTCCAAAGGAGGAAAAAACCTGAAAGGTAGCGATGATTCCATACACAGCCAAAATTACTCCGCCGCAAAGTCCGACATACCATGTCTTCCCTTCACGCAGCCACTGCCAAATCAAATATCCTCCTCCAATTTCAGCGATGCCAGCCAATATAAAAAGTAAAGCTGTCTTTAACACCATTTAACATCCCTAATTTTTCAAATTCTTTTCGTTTTTTTGGATATCTCAATTAGTGCACTCGAGCTAAAATGATAATCAATGCAATCACGCCAACTAGAATCAGCAGGTTGCTGACCTGACGCCATAAGCTAGGCACTCCCTCGGAGTGAAGCTTCCGCTGATTGGCATCAAAGTTCGCTTTGGCTCCTTCAGCATCTGCTGATCTAGAGAATGGTCTGTTTTCTTCATTCATAAGAGTACCTCCTTTTCAATCCACTTTAATCTTACCAAACTTTTCCGTCGATTTCGCGGTGCTTTTATGCATATACTTACCACATATTTCTGATTGCATCTTCATATATGTGAAGTGCATATCCATATGTCAATATTTCGCTGAATATAAAGTATGATGTCGAATTAAGGTAGAGTGGGTATTTAGACGTCTTTCATTGCAGGACGGTAGTTATGGTATAATTTAGTCAACTTGTTCAAGATCGTAACCAGCGCTCAACTGTTTATTCCAATTGCAATTAAATTTACATCCAATAATCCACATCCCGGTTACAACCTGCATATTCTGTTTGTAAACCCAGGAGGAGGATACCGATGTCCCCAATCTTTATAGCAAGTTTAATGATAATGGGCATATTTTTATTTCAGGCAGCCATCGTTTTCGGCATTATACATTGGATTTCAAAACGCACCCAACGTCCAGCACAAACCAAAATGTATCTTGCAATGGGTTTGCTCGTTGTAATTTTAGGCTTCCTTGTATGGGACAACTGGATACACTCACAGGAATTCAATGGATGGGCCACGATTAGTCTGCTGGTGATTATTATTAGCGCCTATATACAGCTTAGAAAGCAAAAAGAAAAATACTAATCCCATTACCATGCATCAAAGGAGGAGCGCCATGAAATCTCACTCAACACGCTTTTGGTTACAGAGGGTGCTACTGCTAATGCTTGTTTTACTCTTCAGCGGCTCTCAGCAATCATTCATTGTTGCCGATGCCGCCCCGCCAATTAATGTTCAGGCCTCTGCCAAAGCCAAGCAATTACTTGCCTACCTATCTAATGTACCGGATGATATGCTAATCTCCGGGCAGCATGATTACTTAGAGGCACCGGATGAACAAAATAACAAGCTACAACAAATCAGCGGACAATACGCAGGACTTCACGGCTATGAGTTTGGAGGATTAGCTAATCAGTCCCGTACGGCCCTACAAGAGCAACGTCAGCATGTTGTGAATAGTGCTATCCAATGGAGTCAGGACGGCGGAATCGTAGCTATTACCTTCCATCAGGCGCTACCGGGCACACCCAAAACGTGGAAAAATGTACAAGCAAAAATAACTCAAGCTGAATTTAATCGTTACATCACGCCGGGTACCCCGCAATATAAACAACTGATCGCCGATCTGGATGAGGTGGCTCTGTCCCTTAAGACTTTACGAGACGCGGATGTACCTGTTTTATGGAGACCCTATCATGAGATGAACGGCAACTGGTTTTGGTGGGGGAACAAGCAAAATTACGCTAAGTTGTGGAATCTAATGTATGATCGGTTCACTCATGTCCATCATCTGGATAACCTATTGTGGGTATGGAGTCCCAATGCCCCAAACGCATATAGCACTCCCTATAATCTGTCCTTCCCAGGTATTAACCGGGTAGATATTCTTGCAGCTGATATCTATAATAATGATTATAAATCCTCCTATTACACTGAATTGCTAAAGCTTGCGCAGGGCAAGCCTATGGGAATCGGAGAAAGTGATATTCTGCCGAGTGCGAAGGTGCTGCAAAACCAGCCAGCCTGGGCCTATGCCATGACATGGGGAAAGGAGCTGTCTGCAACCAATTCACAAGCAGCAATCAGACATTTTATGAACCAAAATAATATCATCACACGAGACCTTCTTCATGAGTCCCTCCGCTGAAAGAAAAAAGCTTTCACTTCGCTCTAAGAGCAAAGTGGAAGCTTTTTTATACTAAATCCAAATAAAGCTCTCTAACTATTTCTGATAACCTCTTCTAGATCAATATCGGCATACGCCTCTTCACCAAGATGTACGGATACAATGGTGTAGATCCGCTTGGACAGTCTAGACATCAGCCGATCACCCGGTGCTACAGAATATTCTTCCCGATAATCTCCAATTTTGTGAAAACCGCTGGACATATGGATGTACAAGTTACCCCTACGTGTTTTACCATGCACCAACATCAAATCTCCTCCTGCTGTGTAACCAACCTAATTTCCCTGTTACATGTATATCGGTCAGAACAAGATAGGATATAAGTCCCTGGTACCCTTCTTTCGTTTCACATGTTAGTGCACGTAAACGAAACGGGTCTGCCAGTGATGTGACAGACCCGTTTTTGTAAACCCATTTTCGTGATTTAGGAAGAAACTATTCTTGATAGGATTCTGCTATTGCATTCGCTGCAATGATTGCATTGTACACGTCAGCAGGACTAACCGGGAACGGCATGTTGACCATTGTATCATTCGATGCACAAGCAGCTTCAGCCACTTGGCGCCATTCAGCCTCAACAAATTCCTCTACACCCAAGTCACGAAGCGTCAACGGAAGGCCTACATCCTTCACCAGTTTAATCACGGTTTCCAGTTCCTCTTTCGGTGCATTTTCCAGCACTAGCTGGGTTAACAAGCCGAATGTAACTTTCTCACCATGCTGTGCTTTATGGAGCGAAGGAACAGCCGTCATGCCATTATGAATGGCATGTGCTGCTGCCAATCCACCTGATTCTGCACCAACACCGCTCAGATAAATAGTAGCTTCAATCGTATCCTCAACCGCACGAGTATATACTTTACGATCCACAGCACGTTTGGCCTTCGCAGCATTTTCCAGCAATGTATCATAACAAAGACGAGCAAGTCCCAGTCCTGTAGTGGAAGGCTTGTTCAGAACCAGGTTATCCCCATTGGCCTGATAGCAGGCACGAGCTTCAAAATAAGTGGCCAGTGCATCACCGATTCCAGCTGCAAAGAAACGTGCAGGCGCTGCTGCCAGGATGCCTGTATCCGCCAGTACAACGTCTGGATTAGTAGGCAGGAACAGATATTCATCAAAAGAGCCATCTTTTTTGTATATAACCGCAAGCGCGGTACAAGGAGCATCTGTAGAAGCAATCGTTGGGAAAATAACAACAGGCAGCTTTTCATAATAAGCCGTTGCCTTGGCGGTATCCAATGTTTTTCCCCCGCCAATCCCTATGATAATGTTCGAACCATGTTTACGCACCAATTCGCGGTTACGATCAATCTCTTCTTTTGTACATTCATATTGAAATTTCTCGAAGACCACCTGGTTACCAGCTGCTTCAATCGAAGCACCTGCCTCCTTTTGGGCCCTTTCAAGTATGAACTCATCACAAATGACAAAGGCTTTATCGCCATAATCCTTAATATAGTCATTTAACGACGAGAGTAGATTTTGTCCAGAAATAAATTTCTTGGGTGAAGTAACGGACCTTACAACGTTTGCCATGTAAATTCCTCCTCAGCTTTGACTCATACTCAAATTAATAATGATTTGGGCATGTGACCCCTTAACTATAAACCTCTTTTCACATTATTAAAAGGCTTATTATGGAATATTTTATGAACAAATTGTGTATCTATTATATTTGAACAGTCGAGTTCCATTCAGAATACAGGATACCCATCATGATACGATCATAACTGTTACCATCACGAAGAACAGCGGAACGAACTCTACCCTCAAGCTGGAACCCCGCCTTCTCATAAGTTCGGATCGCTTGTGTATTGTACTCAATCACATCCAAGCCGACCCGATTCAAATTGAGCTCATAAAACGCATAACGAAGAATGAGCCGTACCGCTTCTGCCCCAAAGCCCTTGCCGCGGTAGTCCGTATTACCTATACCTATTGCCAGCTGTCCGCTGCGATTATTCCACTCAATCCCGTGGATAGCAACAAATCCGATCAAGGCATCATCTGCCAATGTTCTTAATCGAAAATAGACCTCGTTAGAGCGGGGAGATCCTTCTGACTCCATCTGTTTCAACGTGTAGGGGAGCGCCAAATCCGTATCTACATTTCGCAGATACTTCGCATCCTCACCCCATTTGAACATCACTTCGGCATCTTCTTCCCTGACTGCGGCCAATTTTATTCGTTCCCCATAAAATAAATTTTCGATCTTAATGACTCTTCAGCTCCTATTATGAATTGTGTGCCATGTTTTCCGTCATAATTGTCATGCTATCCGATGTCCGCAATATAAGCTCTCCCTTTTAATTCAATGTTTAAATTTTACAAAATAATCAAACATAGCACAACCAAATCATTACAATTGTCATTGTGTGACACACAAAAAAGACCTTACAGCTGCAAGGTCTTCGCATAACTAATATTTAAACAACATAGCAACCAGCTGATATCCAGCTCCAATCGTCCAGAACAGCACATAATCACCGCGCCGGATACGACCCGATTCAATACCTTCATATAGCGCAATGAACGGGCTACTGGTACCTGTGTAACCATATCGATCACCCACATAAATCATTTGGGCATCCTCTAGCTCCAAGTGATCCTGAATCTTCAATACATTTGCTAACGAGAACTGAGACAGACAATAAGCCCGTACATCCTGAGGCGTCAGCCCATTCTTTTTTAAAATGCGTTCAAGCAGATCAAATGTAGGAGGCAAGGCCATATTGGCATCGAACGGAAGCCACTGAATATATTTTCCGGGAGCATTCCTTTGGAGTGTTGCCGCTAACCCCTGAGCCGGGTACAAAATTTTATCTATATTGACTGGGTCCGTAAAATACATTGAATCTATAAAACCGGTGTCTTCTTCTGTACGCTCCAAAATAGCCGCACATGCAGCATCTCCATAGTTCGCATAAGTAATCTCATCCTCCGGACCGGAAATGAGTGAATTATAATCTGAACCGATAATAAGCGCTGTCCGCACGTCAGGATTAGATAGCATCGACCGACTGGCTTGATCGACAGCGACTGTCATCCCTGCACAATTCGCGTTGGAATCCATCACGGCCACATCATGTCTCGCCCCAATCGCCTGGTGAACAAACAAAGCATTCATCGGAAACAGTGACTCAGGAACTTGAGTGGAGAACACGATCATATCTACATCACGGCCTGTCATACCGGCCTGTTCCAGAGTTTTTTGCGCAGCTGCAATCCCCATGGTTAGGCCGTTTTCGTTCGGATCATCAATGATATAACGCTGTTTTCTACCCATATGCTCCATGAAGCGTCGAATATCTTTGCCCCGCTCGTCAAAATGGCGAACATAGTATTCGTTATCCAACGAATGGGGCGGATGGTACACACCCAGTGCTTTTATTTTGATATGGCTCATCAGGCTTCCCCCTTACACATACGTCAGCGCATTATTGTACAACAATATCTACGTTGTTTAATCCTGCTTCGCGTGCTACTCGACCAAGCTGCATTTTAATAATGGTTTGTTGAAGGCTGATGCCAAAGATTACTTTGGCAAATCCAGTTTCTTTATAACGTACAAATGAGCCCTTCAATTTTTCCACTTCTCCCGGACCCAAAAGTGCCATCTGGGTACAATCTACCTTGAGTGTAAAGCTGGACGCCTGAATGGATGAAGTTTTGGCTACATAATCTTTTACAAAGCTATCATACTCCTCCTGGCTAAAAACTCCATTCACCGCCATATGTACCGTTTTCATGGCTTGATCTACTTTTATAGTATAAGGATGTTGACTCATTTAGAAAAACTCCTTTGATTTCATTTTTTTGTCTATTAAGAGTATCGGAATAATAGGTAGAATTTTTAATATTAAATCAGATAAATCACCACTAAAATATTACAAATTTATGAATATAAAAAACCGTCACTGCTCCTAGAAGAAGCAACTGACGGCTGGAAATTTGCGTATTCTCATGTGCAATTAATTCGTAAACGTATGGCGACCGAGTGAGATGACAGCCGGGCGACTTTTACTCCATTTGGCTGTGGCAATGGCCGGGTTGTAATAAAACAAGGACCCATTAGTCGGATCAGCACCATTAAGTGCCTGCCTGGCTGCACGGTATGCCGTCTTGTTTGGTTTCAGGCGGTATTGACCATCCTGTACAGCGGTGAATTGGCCAGGCTGCAAAATAACGTCCGGGATCGAGCTTGGAAACTCGCCGGACTGCACACGGTTTAATACGACAGCGCCAACAGCCACTTGACCTTCGAACGATTCTCCGCGCGCCTCAGAATAAATGATACGAGCCAGTTGATCCAGCGCGGTTACGCGTACCTTTCCGAAGGATTTCAGCTTGGCTTGTGTTGCCGCTCCGGCTACTCCATCAGGTGTCAGACCGTTATCTCGTTGAAAACGAGCCACCGCTTTACTGGTCAGAGAACCATAGTACCCAGTAAACCCAGCCTTGAAATAACCGAGCGAATGAAGCTGCTGTTGAAGCTCCAGCACCCGTTCGCTTTGAATCCCTTTCTTCAAAGCTGACGTTTGTGTTTGTGCTTGTGCTTGTCCTGGTGCGACTGACAATACAGTACCTAACATACATGCGCAGGACAGGATTAAAATAGATAATTTTTTCATATTCCAGACAACCTCCTCTTTCATGTTCTGTCCGGTGCAACCATTCCGGCCTGTACAACTCAGGGACGTTTATCCGATGATGTTCTTATGACATAACTTATGCCTAGCTGCAGAAGTGACGCGTGGCTACATACGGAATGGGACAATCATGCTTTCACACGTCCGTTGCAGTATACCACAAGCCGCATTTACGTATCATCCGGCTCTGGTCCTAAGACTACCCAAGCAAATAAAACGCCATCCCTAAAGGGATGACGTGTATTAAAAGCAATGGATCATGTTCTGACCACACTTGAATACGTGACTTTTTTCGCTATTTTTCGCTTCAACTTGCCCGGGATCGGAGCCTGATTTCTACTAATTCAAATCACATTTGCGCGCACACATATATGGGCGTATGCATAGAGTAGCGTACGATCATCAAATCTTGATTAACAGAAAGGCTGGAAACGACGCGTGAATTCATATATGGATTACACCTCTCCTACTGTACAATTCACCTATGATTTAAGCGACAATGTTTTGTTTCAGAAGGATGCTCAAAATTCGATCAACGAGCTGTCGATCCAGCAGCTGAATACATTGGCAAATGTATCGCTGCTGGATATTCGCCTCAGCACTGCTAATGTTGTGGAGCCTCACTATCACCAAAATGCCACAGAACTGGTCTACTGCATCTCTGGAGCAGTAACCGTGTCACTGATTAACCCCTTTAACCGCGAATTACGACATTTTCCGATCACACCTGGCCAAGTGGCTAACGTCCCTCAAGGATGGTGGCATTATCTGGTCGCCACGATGGATAACACTCATTTGTTGACGATGTTTGATGCCCCGACCCCTGAATTTATACTGGGATCTGACATTTTGCGCCTAACGCCAAATAACATTCTGGCTCATACTTACTGCCTGGATGAGAATAAGGTTCAGGAAGCGCTCGCCCCTATTAAAAAACCTGTCATCATCGGTCCTCCCAATGACTGCAAGCAGCAGCCCCCCCGAAAACCAGGGATACATGTAAGGCTTGCTGATGCTTCATCACACCATCAAGCCGTCCCCCAAAGAGATTACGCCTATACTAACGGATATCCCGGCTTCTCTTTTAATCCCTATCAAGAATAGGCTAACTTTAGTCAGGTCTTAAGTTGGAGAGAATACCTTTTCCCTGTATGTTCGCCGTTACCATAAGACCGTCCCTCTCATAAAATGCCAATGTATAAGAGGGGGTGATGGAATGGACGCTTACTACAACTGTTTGAACTGCATGAATAAAAAGGTGCGTATTCTCACCATTGACGGAAAACAGTACGAAGGAACCATTATGGATGTGGATCGTAATAATGTGTACTTAAAAACAGAACGGAACGGACGTGTACAAACGTCTGCCTTTTATCCTGGCTACGGGTATGGGAATCAAATCTTAACTTTGAGCCTATTCACCCTGCTGGCGATTGCGTTAATTTAATCCTGATCCATTGTCCGTTCCTGTCTATAGATGCCAATGTAACTCAAATGACAGCTGCCCAGCCCGGCACAGTTTGTGTAGGGCTTGTACGCTGTTATTTGAGGTGTTTTACATACGTTCCATCCTCTAAAACACTTAACCCCCCATCGATTATATACCAATGGGGGGTTAAGCTACTCAGTTCATTTTAAACCCATAAAGACTTCGTAATGATAACGAGCAGAATGAACAGTACCAGAATAGCTCCTGTCGATGTCCATACTCCTGGGTAGCCCCCTACTGAACCGCCACCACAACCTCTTTCACATTCACTCATGGTCATTGCCTCCTTCAATTCAAGGTACAACATAGCTTATGTATTGAGCTTTCCTACGGACCGGGCTTTTCGGCAATGTTATGAATGTTTTTGCTGATGGGCATTAGTCTACACCTTTCCTAGGCAGGAGCATAGGATAACACAACTAATCTTGAAGGAGTGAAGCAATTGAATTCAAATCAAATGCTCAATTACAACGTTAATCAACCTTTCCCCCATCATCCTACCTCTCACCACGTCGTGGTGCACCCTGTAGATCCGTACGTCGTAGAAACATTAAAATCGGTGATCGGCAAGTACGTTGTACTTGAGACAACACGTGGCAGAATTGATGGATGTGTAGTGGATTGTAAGCCTGATCATGTCATTTTAGATGTATACGGAAAAAAATTCTTTGTTCGAATCAGCGAAATCGTATGGATCATGCCCAACTAAACAAATTAGACATTAAAAATCCTCGCAGATCCTATTCCGGATTCGCGAGGATAGATTATAACGTTGATTATGCTAATTAAGCTCTCCTGCCAGTGAAGCCCGGAGTTCATCTATCGTTCCGTTGTATTCATCCAAATCGACTTGGCCTTGAATACCCGGAACACTGCCTGTGCTACTGTACTGCCAAGCCCACCAGCTATTCCAAGCTGGGACTGCGGTCGGCTTTTGCGTAGTGCTGTATCGGGCTACCCACAGCTTATACATAGAAAATGTAGGATCAAACTTGGAAGCAAAGACATTGCCCGTATATACGATCGGCTGACGCCCGGTAAGCCTCTCCATTTCATCCAAAAAAGCATGCGCCACTTCACTAATCTGTGCAGGAGTAAGACCTTTGGGGTTATTTTCATAGTCCATCACAGGGGGTAGATCCAGCCTGCCTCCTGCTGAATCTATAGCCCTGGCAAAATTAGCTGCTTCCTGACGAGCTCCATCCGCAGTAGTAGCGTTCAAAAAGTGGTAAGCGCCAACCAGGATGTTAGCATCTCTGGCACCCTGCACATTTACTAAAAATTGATTATCTTGATATTTTGTGCCCTCTGTAGCTTTAATAAAAGCAAATGTCTTGCCTGCCGCCGCCACTTGCTGCCAATCAATATTGCCATTATAGTGTGAGACGTCAATCCCTTGCGCGTGTCCATCAGAAGAAATCTCAGGTACTACAGGTATGGTAGGTATAACGTTCTCGGTAGTTGATGGCTCCTCTGTTTCCTGATCCAACGCTATAACCACCTTACCATCATCCGCATTGAGTACATGAAAGGATGTACTCTGATTAAGATCGACCACGATGCGTACCGAGGCTGGGTTTGTACTAGCCATGGAGTATCTTACTTGAGAAACATCTGGATCTTCTGTGACTGGAAAACTTCCTTGTCCACCATTGTTAAATGATTGCGATGCTGGAAATTCCTCAGCAAACTTTGTATCCGGTATGTCTACAACAATACGGTCTGCATGAGTCAACGTGGTTACTTTTGGGGTTACTTTTCCATTAACAGTTATAGTTAATTGGTGATTATCGAAGCTAATTTGGTTTATAGCCGTGCGCGCACTCTCTTTAGGATTACTTACAGCTGGAGTAGCAGGATGATCATGATTGGACTCGCTATTGCCGCTTGAAGTAGGAGGAGTCGTCAGGAACACGGTTTTAAGCTCGTTGTTCCAGGTCACATTCATTCCTGTCTGTTCCGATACAAAGCGAAGCGGAACATAAGTCGTCCCCTCTTTAAGCAAAGGAGCTACAGCCAATCCCATTTGATGATCATTGACAGAGGCTATGGGATTGTTGACCTGAAGACTGAGGTTAAGATTTTGCTTATGTATAGTTATGGTCCCTGTCTTGGACTCCCAATTCACGCTATAACCCAATTCCTCTACAATGAGACGGAGTGGAACCAGTACATTCCCCTTTACTTCTTGAATCTGAACACCTTTGCCAACACTTATATCTTTACCATCCAACTGAAGATGTGAACTCGAAGATGCAGCATGACTTTCTCTTGGAAATGCTAGTAGAAACAGAAACAAAAAAACAAAAAAACAAATTTTCTTCATTATGTACCCTACCAATCTCTATATTTTCGCTTATGAAATTCTTGCACTCTATGATTCTCAGGACCTCTATTTTGATAGACGCGAATCATATGGTAAAAGTTACGATTGATTCAGTACATATTTCAGTCTTATCATACAAAAGTACTAAAAAGCTCTGCCAGCTATACAGCAAGCAGAGCTTTTTTCAGTTTTATTAATCTAGTTTACTAGCAATCTTATCACCAAACGAATACTTCATGTTCACACTGTTAAAAATGTTAACCCTATAAGAATGATCGAGGTAACAGATAGTACCAGTAAGGGAAGCATTGCTTTCTCCCGCAAAGCCTTAAAGCTCACATTCAGCCCCATGCCTACCATAGCCATTGTTAGCATAAAGGTGGTAACTTTAGAAATTCCGTTCGTCAGACTAGATGGAACTACAATATATTTCCCAAAAACATAGCTGCCCACAATACTTGTGGCCATAAAGCCGATGAGGAACCAGGGAAACTCCACTTTAGCGTCTGTACGAATTTTTCCAGTTCGTTTCATCCAAACTATTAAAACAAAGCTGAGCGGTATGAGTAAGAAAACACGCCCCAGTTTAGCTAATAAGCCCATTGCAAGAGCATCCTGTCCGGCAGGCGCTGCAGCTAAGGCCACATGTGCAATTTCATGTAAACTGATGCCCGACCAGATTCCATATTGCATATCCGTCAAAGGAAGCCAGGGCCGAAGCACAGTAAACAAAATGGCAAATACCGTTCCAACCAAGGCAATGAGTCCTACTCCTATGGCTGTATCCTCATCTTTGGATTTTAACAAGGGAGAAACCGCTGCAATCGCTGCTGCACCGCAAACTCCTGTTCCAATACCAAGAAGAAGCGAAAGCGAAGCATCTGCCTTGAAACGTTTTGCCAGCCAAACCGTAAAAAAGATGGAAAATACAACGGTGCCCACATCACGCAAAAGTAAACCCAACCCATGATGAATGACAACATCCATGTTCAGCTTCAGCCCAAATAACACAATCGCTCCACGTAGTATTTTCTTTGCTGAAAACTCAACCCCCGAGCGCACAGCTTCAGGGTATCCCCACAACTGTCGGTACAGAATAGCGAGAAACATAGCACAGGCCAATGGACCTACATAATGAAAACCTGGCAATTCATTCAGGCCGTAGCCTGTCAAAGCAAATAACATCGTGAGGATAATGCCAAATATACGCTGGAATAATCGCCCTCTGTTCGAAAATAATTTGGTGTGTTGTGTATGACTGTTCATGGTGAACCCCTCCAATTCTACATGCATCCAGCTTAATATGTTTTTTGTCATAAGAAAAATAAATCATTATAATAATGATAATAAGTAAATAGATATGATGAATTTGGAGGAATGGGCTTTGGACCAATCTTTAATCGTATTTGTTATGGTCGCGGAGAAACAAAACTTCACACGAGCTGCCGAGGAGTTACACATGACCCAACCTGCGGTAAGTCAATATATTCAAACGCTGGAACGTAGCGTAGGGACCCGCCTCCTGGAGCGTAGTAATAAATATGTGCGCTTAACCAAAGCAGGTGAAATTGTGTATCATCATGCTCAGGAGATTATCCGTCTCCATACACGGATGCAATATTTGGTGGACGAGCTGATACATACGGCAAAAGGAAACCTGTCGATTGGCGCAAGCTACACATATGGCGAATATGTGTTGCCGCATGTGATTGCGCAAATGAGAATCCAGTATCCACTCATTCAGCCCTCGATTACCATCGGCAACACTCAGGAAATTGAAAAACTCATGATCCATAATCAACTGGATGTAGGCATTATCGAAGGAGAATTTCAGCATGACCATTTACACATTGAATCATTTGCTGATGATCGAATGTATATCGTCGTTCCGCAAAATCATCGTTTGGCTGGTAAATCTCAAGTGGATTTAAGTGAGCTGCAAGAGGACATCTGGATTCTGAGGGAAGAAGGTTCTGGAACCCGGGAAGCGGCTGAAAATATGTTTGCACGGTTCCGATTCTCCCCTTCTCATATGATGAATTTTGGCAGTACACAGATCATCAAAGAGTCTGTAGAAGCAGGCTTGGGGATTTCTTTGCTGTCCCAATGGGTCATTCAGAAGGAACTTGCTCTGGGCACATTAAAAGTACTGGATATTCATAATCTTCCGGTCATTCGAAAATTCTCCTTCCTAACTCCTTCTTCGACATTTGAAACGAAAGCAAGCACCGCCTTTTTGGAGATTTTGCGAAGTTATAATGTGAAAAGGTAAAGTGCAGAAACAACGAAAAAAAGCACCCATTAAGGTGCTTTCAACATATTCATTATCATGTTTTTTATGAGGAAAGATGATCCTTACCATGATATAAGAAATGAGAAAAATCAGCGTAGCTTCCTTGGAATTGTTGCATATCATGAGCAGCAATACCTACAAAATTCCCTGTAAAACCACCGGATAAAAAGCTGATATCCTGCATTTCAAAAAGCCGCTTCCAAGCAGGTTTGTCTCCGACTCCATAATAAAATTGCCCGTGGGATGCATGGACTTCCACAGCTAAATGTATAGGAAGATCGTCCTGAAGCGTAATCGCTTGGGGAACTAAGGTAAATGTGTTGGCTTCACATCGCATCATGCGCAGCACCTTCCCTTGTCCCTCCTCATAGCTAATATAGGCGTACAAATAATCTTCTTCATTAAGGTACAGTAGAAGCCCCGCCATTTGCAAATAGCTTGTTGGCTGATACTCCAATGCTGTTTCCACCCGGAAATGATGATCCGTTTGCCGAATGGCAAGCACATGATGCTGGAACAGACTTTGAATGGATTCTCCAGCTAGAATCCGAAGATAACCGGGGCGCTGGCTTAATGAACACCAGCTATCATCCGCCAGGATACGCAATGTGTTCCACGTTTTATCTAATGTGGGTCCCTCGAAAAAATCCTCGAAAATATAACCCTGCTGCTCTTGCTTAACCGAGAACTTCCCTTGAGGTGCGGGCACCTCCAATTGAGGTGTATGGCCCCCGGCGGTTAATCGCAGCCAGCCTTCATCATTCCAGTACACTTGCTGCAAGGCTGTTTCCCGTCCTAAAATGGCATATTTCCCCTCTACTGGACGTGTGCATAAATGAGCCATGTACCATTCGCCGTCCGGTGTTTGTACAAGACTGCCATGTCCTGCGCATTGTAACGGGAAATCCAGTCGATCACGTGACGTAAGCATGGGGTTGTGCGGGTCTACTTCATATGGCCCGGATATCTGCTTCGACCGTGCTACGGTAACGGCATGCCCCGTACCCGTTCCGCCTTCCGCTGTAACAAGATAGTAATAACCGTTTTGCTTGTAGATGTGAGGCGCTTCTGTTTTCTTCAAAGGAGTACAATCAAAGATTTTGACAGGCTCGCCAATGAGTTGTTGTTGCTTGCTGTCATACTCCTGCATGACTATGCCGGAAGATTTATTGCTTTCCAACATACGGTAATCCCACAATGCGTTCAACAGCCATTTGCGTCCGTCCTCATCGTGAAATAAAGACGGATCAAATCCACTACTGTTAAGATAGACGGGTTCCGACCAAGGTCCTTGGATCGTAGGCGCCGTCATTACAAAATTATGGACGTCCTTGAACGGACGCTTGGTGCTTTTCACATCCGTATAGAGCAGATAAAAAAGGTCATCTGCATAGCTAAGCTGCGGTGCCCAAATGCTGCAATTTTTCGGGTTTCCTCTTAAATCAACCTGATCGGTCAAAATATCTGTGCAATGCTCCCAGTTGGCCAAATCTTTGGACTGGTACACCCGTACTCCAGGCAGCCACTCAAACGATGACACCACAATATAGTAAGTATCCTCGACTCGTGTAATACACGGATCGGGATTAAAGCCTTTTAATATGGGATTTTGGATCATCATGAGACCTCACTTCTCCTTACTTCCAAAATGTGACTTCAGCAAAAACCTGTTCCTTGCTCCATACTTCTGTTCCCGTTTCAAAACAATCCGCCCACGGAACACGCTGCTTACGTAACGTAGCAATTTCATCGGGTCCGTTATATTCCTGATAACAGACCGTTTTCTCGTTCGCGACATTGTTCCAATTGTCCCAGCCACGTGGGTCAATATGATCACCCATTTTACAATCGACAAATACGGTCTTGGCATACTCCCGCCACGGACGCCCCAAAAAAACCGGGGTAATATCAGCTTCTGCGGTTAAGTAGCAATGGTTGAATACATAACCATACGCTTGTCCTTGCGGCGTAGAGGCGGCTGTGACGTAGCTCGTTTGGTTGTCATGATGGCGTAAACTGCGAATCTCGCAATCTTCAAAATACGCGGTAGCCCCACCAAAAATAAAGTCCACCGTCCCCTCTATATAACAATGCTGGTAGAGCTGCCGATAGTGCCTATGATGCTCCTTCAAATGGATTCCACCAAACTGGAGTCGTTCTTTCGGTGCAGGAGGTAGAGGGCCTGTAAATAAAGTATCCTGGTGCCCTTTAAAGGTACAGTTTCTAAAGACCGTTTCATCACAATGTGCGTATACCGCAACGGCCTGCCCAATGGCTTCTCCCTGTCCTGCCGTGTTGGAAATCGTGAGATTTTCCAAGATCAGATGGCTACCGCCTAAAAATAAAGTAGGTGTCGCAAAGGTCCCTATTTCCTCACCCGCTTCATCCCGTTCCTTGGCATACCGATCCATTCGAATCTCTACCTGTCCGATGCCTATAATATGAAGATATGAACGGTAAATTCGTATCTCTTCCTCATAAGTACCTGATAAAATAGTTAACGTTTCCATTTCGTTGGAATCCGACTGCTCCAATACAGCAATCGCCTCCTGAATCGTATGGAAATCACAAAAGGATTCTTTTCCAACTAGCATGGTTACCCCGATCCTTTCATTTGATTTACAGGTGTTCAGCTAAAAATAACTGCCACGCCATTCGCATTTCCAACGTCTCCATATGTCCACCGCCCGCAATCACAGGCTGCCAATGCTCAGGGTGACCTGCTTCCTGGTAAGCTTCCAGCAGACCTTTTGCCAAATGCTCGACTCCTTCAATAGGACACATCCGATCATTTTGACCTGTTATACTCATCCGTGGACGAGGTACGATCCGCTTTTGAATATCCAAGGTGGTAAAATGCTTCAACAAGCCAGGGACATAGGAATAGAAACCATGATGATCCAACCCCCTTTTGGCGATTAGCGTATGGGCATCTACCTGTCCACAAATATCAACCGTCACCTGTATCCGTTCATCTAACGCAGCCATCCACCATGCCATGAGTCCGCCCATCGACATACCGATTGTTGCGATACGGGAAGCATCAATATCTTCACGCTGGCACATATAATCCACCAAGCGACGGTTATCATACAGCATCATGCCCCACAGCACTTGGCCCTGCCAGAGCATTTCCTTTACCAGCTCGCTCTCGGTTTTGCCCCCACGTTCATTGAAACCCCACATGTCAATGCAGCATACACAGTACCCCATGTCTGTCAGGGTAGTAGCAAACGAGGGCTGCTGCAAATAAGTGCTGCTATGGATCAGTTCTTTGCGCCCGTTCGTATAATTGCCTCCATGCGAATGGTTAAAAACGACCAATGGGAACGGACCGTTCCCTTGTAAGGGTGTAGCTACATAAGCGGGTACAGACTCGATCCCGTTCAAGTCGAGCAGGAGACACTCCAGTCGGTATCCCTCGCGCTCTTCTTGATTCAGCAGTGTTGCCGTTACAGGGCGATCTGCCGGAAGGTCGCCCAACAATGCTTGCAACTTATCCACGTTGTACCTCCTTTCATCCCCTCCTAATTCATCTTATTTCGTTCAGAAGGTTGTATCGTTACTTGTTCTATCAGCTTTTCGGGCTGAGCTGTATTCTTCGAATGGCAACGATTGATTTCAACGTCTTCCCCATTTTCAATATAAAAGGCAGGACCTTCATGATTCTCAATCGTCACATGTTGAAAACGAATATCCTTCACATTACCTAGATAAAAACCACGGTTGTTCATATCTTCAATCCCTGTCATCATGGCCGGACGACCGGGAATTGCATTTTTAGCCATAGAAATATCAATATTGGAAAATGTAATTTCAGCAATATATTGCTCTGCAAGTCCGTATAAGAATCCAGCAGCCGCATGAACCTGTCGTGCCGTAATATCGGAAAAATGGATTCGTCTAAAGCACGGGGTTTCATTGGTAACCGGATAGGGATTTTTATCCCACACATATTTGTCTTTGCCCCGAGGGCCGCAGAAATAATAAAGGTTCAGAATAAATGGACAAATTACATCTTCCATCACAATGTTGCTGACGCGAATATCCTCGATGGTTCCGCCACGTCCTCGTCTGGATTTCAGACGTATACCCCGATCCGTTTGCTTGAACACGCAATTACTGATCGTAACATTACGAATATCACCACTCATTTCGCTTCCCAGTACGACTGCGCCATGTCCATGCACCATCGTACAGTTGGTAATCGTAATATTTTCACATGGAATTCGCTCTTGTGTATCTTCGGTTCCTGCTTTGATCGCAATACAATCATCGCCCACATCTATATTGCAGTTGCTAATACGAACATTGGAACAGGATTCAGGATTAATGCCATCCGTATTGGGGGAGTCCGCGGGGTTAAGAATGGACAAATTATCAATCGTAACGTTATAGCAAGCGATGGGGTTTACAGTCCAACTGGGGGAATTTTTTAACATAACATCTTTAATGGTAACCCGCTGACAACGGTCAAAGCTGATTAATTTGGGTCTCGGATATTGTAACTCCTCTGGATGATTCCGGTGCTTTTCCCACCACGGTTGGCCATTTCCGTCCAGCGTTCCGTTACCTGTAACTGAAATATTCTCAAGGTTCTGTCCATAAATGCATGACGCATGCACTTCCCGCTGAACGCCTTCCCATCTGGATTCTACTACAGGGTAATCAGCCAGTTCCGTACTGAAGGACAGAGTTGCGCCAGGGCTTACATGCAGCTCAATGTTACTTTTCAGAAAGATAGCTCCTGTCAGATACGTCCCAGACGGAACATAAACGGTTCCTCCTCCATCATTGCTGGCCGCTTCAATGGCAGCCGCAATCGCTTCCGTAGCCAACGTCGTACCATCCTGAACTGCTCCATAATCTACAATGTTATACAATTGCATTTCGTTCTCTCCTGTCTTTATATTTTGTGGATGTTAGATCCATTTTGTATTTGGAAAGCATAAGCTGCCCCCGGGTTTCAACATCCAAGAAATCATTCAAGGAGTCTGGGGGCAACAGCCATGCTCAGCTATTATTTTTTCGTTTTTTTATACGCTTCCTCATACTCAGCAGTAATCCGTGATCCACCGGAGTTTTTCCAGTTTTCTACGGCTGCTTTAAATCCGGCTTCGTCAAGCTCGCCCATAATAAATTTGAAGGAGGCGTCGGTAATGATTTTCTCCAGTTCTGTTCCTTGCTCATTAGCAGTGACTGAATCCAGTGGCACGGTCGGGTCCAGAACAGCAAATTCATTATTTTCACGGACTAATTCATTAGCCAGTTCCTTTTCTGGATTGGCATCTTTTAAGTTATAGGTCACTTCACTTGGTCTAGAGCTTGAAAACGGCTGAACATCTGCTTGCCACAAATCTGTATTCGTAATTTTGAAGGCTCCATCTTTTTCGATTTTATAATGAGTGCCTTCAATACCACCGGTCATATACATATATACATCTTTGTCAATTAAATCATCTACAAATTGCAGCAGTCTCTTCAACTCAGCTTCCGTTTTCACTTCGGATTTTGGAAATGCCAGCAAACCTCCTACCCCGCTTCCTTCAGACCATACGTGGTATTTGCCATCTCCATTCGAAATCTTGTTAACCGGTACCAGCTTCAGTCCCTTTTGTAGGCCTTGGGATAAGGTTCTGAGGTTAGAGATATCGATCATACCCGTATAAATACCTGCTTTACCTTGTGCAAATTGTTGCTGCTGATCCGTTTTAGCGGTTACAGCAAAGTCTTTAGAGAGATATCCATTTTTGTATAATTTATTGGAATACTTTAAGGTCTCCAAATATTGAGGAGTATCAAATTCTGGCGTAAACTTTCCGCTTTCATCTACTTTCCAGCCATTAGGTGTGCCAAAGTAGGAACTTAAAGTTTTGAAGCTGCTGTAGCGTAGATCCGATCTGTCAACAAACCCAGTCGTATCATTTTTTCCATTTCCATCCGGATCATCTTCTGTAAACGCTCTCGCAACTTCATACAACTCATCCAGTGTCGTCGGCACCTTCAGTCCTAAGCGATCCAGCCAATCCTGACGAATGACCAGACCCGCCCGAGCCAGATTCTTCTGGAACGGAACGCCATACAGTACCCCTTCAATGGATGCGGCTTCCCGAACTTCAGGCGGGATCTTCTTCAAATTTTCATAATCATCCAAATACTTTCCTACATCCCAGAATAGCCCTGATTTCAAAGAGCTTCGTACTGAAGAATTTGTCATCATCGTCAGTGTCACCATATCGGCCAATTCGCCGGACGCAAGCGCGGTAGTGATTCTCTCTTCTTTGGAAGCGTCAGGCACCCAATTGAACGTGATTTTAGAATTGGTGTATTCTTCAATTTTGCTTTTGATCGTTTCTGTAGGCGGAGAAGCGGTATGCAATACGTTTAACCAGGTAAATTCCAGTTTGGACTTCGGATCATAGGTTTGGCCGCTTTGATCCTCAGCTCCCTTGTCACCACAAGCAGCTAAAAAAACACTCATGACCATTAGTACAGCAAGAAGGCCCGATACTCCCTTTTTCGTCGTGATTCCCTTTTTCATCGTGTTTGCTCCTTTTCTGTTTATATATTTATGCCATATCTTCCTCTTTCACCAGAACCTCTCGCTCTATTTTGCTGAACACCTGATGCGTCATCCACATCACGAGATAACCCATAATACTTGCTCCGGCAAAAGTTAGAATTCCTGGATACAAGCCTAGAATCAATGCAAAAAGCACGACAATGGCTACAAAAAGAACAAGCGTATATTGTAAATACGAAAATCCAATCACTATCGACATTTTGACCTTCAGTCTGATACCTTTCCAATCATAGTGAGCCAGTAGCGGGAAAATGTAGGCCAATGAGATGAGATACAAAAAGGCTCCAATAAGCGTCACCACACGAACATACCAGGACGAGACATTGACTATATCCACGTAGAGCACGTAACCCACAAGGCTGTAAAGCCCACCAATGATCGCTGCTTCTTTAAAGCTTTCTCTAAAGTAACGTACAAACGTCGAGAAAATGGCAACTTCCTCATTGCCCCGAATCCACTGCCTTAAAATACTAAGCATAGCAACGGTCGCAGGTCCGACACCTATAAAACCCAAGCCTAGAATCGTCGCAACCGTCCAAAGCAAATTAAGGTAGACCAGGCGCAGCAGGCGCATGCACCATTTGTTCATGTTTTCTACAAACCGTACCATTTTGCATCCTTCCCGTCGTCATTAATAAACGCCGTCTTCACCAAATTTCTTGGCCAGTCGATTGGAGCCCATAATCAGGATTAAACCTACCACACCTTTAAAAAGTCCTACCGTCGTACTGAAACTTAATTGTCCATTCTTTAAACCCGCAGTATAAATGTAGGTGTCAAAGATTTCGGCAACCTCGCGATTTAATGAGTTCAATAACAGATACATATGCTCAAAGCCCAAATCCAACGTGCTACCGATTTTCAAAATTAACAATGTAATAATGACCGGGCGTATCGCAGGCAAGGTAACGTGCCATGTCTTTCTCAGGCGTCCAGCTCCGTCCATCTCTGCTGCCTCATACAATTGCGTATCTACCACTGTAATCGCAGATAAATAAATGATGGTAGACCAGCCGAGTTCCTTCCAAATCACTTGCCCGATGTAGACGGTTCGCAGCCATTGGGGAGAAGTTAAGAAGCTGATCTTCTCACCGCCTAGCGCGGCAATCATTTCATTCAGCACCCCACCATCTACGGTTAGGAATACATAAGAAATCGAAACAATGATAACCCATGACATAAAGTGCGGGATGTAGATAATGGTTTGAATAATGTTTTTAAAAAACATCTTCCTAACCTCGTTCAGCATGAGTGCCAAAATGATGGGCAATGGAAAAAAGATTACAATGTTCAGCGCAAACAAAACCAGCGTATTGCGAAGCAGCATAAAAAACGTGGGCTCGGTAAATAAACGAATAAAATGCTTCATTCCTACCCATGGACTACCTGTGATTCCCTGAAAAGCTTGATAATCCTGAAATGCAATCACCAATCCTCCCATAGGAAAGTACTTAAAAATAATGAAGTACACCAGTCCGGGTAAAACCATTAAATAGAGCAACTTGTGTTTCTGCATTCGTAAAAGGCTTTCCGTCGTTCTTTTGTTCTTTTTCATTTTCATGTTTGGTGCGGGGACACTTGAAACTTTCATTAGTTCGACCTCCTTCAAACGTTCCTGTATACGTTTTCAAGAGTATGCGATTTTCGGCATTCCGCATATAATCATCAAATGATAGCGTTTACAAAACTGGGTGTGCAGCCTACTTTTCAACCTTATCACCTTAGCTAATGATTACTACACAACCTAATGAGCATCCGCTTATTTCCATGATTAGAGAACACCTCAAGATTTGATTATATACGGAATTCTTTCCTCTTGATAAAGTTGACATGTAAACGATTACGAGGAGGTCAACCACATTGACACAACCATTACGAAAACAAAAATTACGAAAAAAAGAATCGCTGGGCAGCCGTATTTTCAACATTGTAAACAGTACACTATTGATTCTCATTGCCCTCACTTGTCTCTTACCTTTTTTGAATATCATCGCCAGCTCTTTTGCCTCAACCGAAGAAGTGATAGCCAAGAAGTTCATTTTATTCCCAGTTACTTTTTCCTTGGATGCCTACCGCTATATTCTGTCGACTCCCACCATTTTTAGAGGTCTCGGGGTTTCGGTCGGAGTAACGATCGTCGGTACAGTTGTAAGCATGATATTTACTGCTTTTATGGCTTATGGATTATCCCGAAGATATCTACTAGGCCGCAATACGATTAACTTCATTGTCGTGTTTTCTATGTTGTTTAGTGGGGGGATGATTCCAACATTCCTGGTTGTAAAAAGCATGGGGCTTATCAATTCGTATTGGTCCTTGATTCTTCCCGTGGCCATTAATGCGTTTAACCTGATTATCATGCGTAACTTTTTTCAGGCGCTGCCAGATGATCTGGAGGAATCAGCCAAGATGGACGGGTGCAACGATTTTGGTATCTTCTTTAAAATTATGTTGCCATTAGCCCTGCCTTCTATTGCAACCATCTCTCTATTCTACGCTGTTGCCTACTGGAATACGTATATGCACGCCATTCTCTATATTAATGATTCTGCCAAATGGCCGATTCAAGTCTTGCTACGTCAAATTGTAATCGTTTCCAGTGGTATGCAGGCAGAAGGAACTGCTGTAGATGTCATCCCGCCTGCCCAGACCATTAAGATGGCAGTCATTGTCATTGCGACCGTTCCGATGTTAATCGTGTATCCATTTGTACAAAAGCACTTTGTCAAAGGAGCTTTATTAGGAGCGGTAAAAGGCTAATTGGCTTGCTTCATCTTTCGGTAAGCTCCCGGTGTAACCTGTTCCTTTTTCCGAAAAGAGCGGATAAAGTTTTGTGAATTATGATATTGCAGTCGCTCGGCGATTTCTTTAATCGTCATATCTGTCTCAACGAGCCACTTTTTGCCCATTTGTAAACGGTAGCCCATCAGATATTCACTAAACGTCGTTCCGTATTCTTTTTTGAAAATACTGCTTAAATAATTCGGATTGTAATGAAGTCGGTCTCCAATGAGTTCTAATGATAATTCCTGGTCATATTCAGCACGGATAATAGCAGCAATTTTCTCCGAGAGACAACGGAATTGCTGGTTGGTCTTCTCCTTCATGCTTTTTACCATGGGGAAAATAACTTGCTCTATCAGCATACGTTCTATCTCTTCCGGGTTACGGATGTCCAGCAAACGATGATACAAGGCATGATTGTCTTGCGTCAGCAGCACTTCAATCCCTAATAGCTGCTCCAATTGGATGAGGTTATTCACAAACCGTACCAACAGCACTTCAAAGTTCACGGAATGATTATTTTTTATCATCATTTCCTCCAATAAAGAGTGCACGGTATGATATACCTGCTCTTCGTCCCCTATTCGGATGGCATCAAACAGTTTTGATTCCAATTCCGTAGGATAATGAAGCAGCACCGGACCTGAAATGACCATAGATATATCTTCATAAAAAATAATCGACTCTTTGCCTAAATTTAAACGGTGATGCAAAGCTTGCTTGCTCATCTCACAGGCTTCTTTACTTTCTAATAAGTTATCATACACCGTACTAATGCCGATGCTGATGGATACATTCAAATACTCTTTTACGTTTCGAACTAAAAGGGTCGCATCATCCAGGACTTGCTTTCTCATTTCCTGTTCACTCTTACCCGTCAAAATTAATATGGTGGCCTGAGTGTTATCGTTCAAAATGATGGGAAGCATTCGCTGCTGCTCTGGAATCGTTTCTTCTACGATTTTGTTAATAGCCAGCAGCAAAACGTCTTTATCCGAGGGATCTCGATCTCCCAGATTATCCAGTTGGACTAACAAGGTAATATACATTTGATTCTCGATCTGTGGATAACCCAAGCGTGGCATTTTTCGTGCCAATTCCTCTGCAGAAATACGTTTGCGGAACAGGTTGAGAATCAATTGGGTTTCCAACTGTGGCATTTCGGACTGAATGAGACTTTCCAAGCTTTCCTTCTCGGTTACAATGTTGTCGATGGAATTAATAATCCATTCAATTTCATTTTTAGAAGGTTCATTTTTGAAAGCGAAATTAGGATTTTTAGGCAAGCTTCGTTTTATTTGCTGAAATGGCTTGGTAAAGTAAATGGCAATGAAGTACGCCACTACCACCATTAAGAGCGTTAATACAAGTCCCATCATGATGATTCCAAATTTGGTCGTTTGAAAGGCATCCGCAATTTCTTTCTTATCCAATACCGTTAAGTAAGTCCAATTGTTATAGGCAGATTTGGCGTAAATGACTTGTCGTGCAGGCTGCTGATCCGTTTTCTCCAAAGTTAACATACCTGTGTTGTTCGGCTTCACTGTAGCTTCTGAAATGTGCTGAAGCTGCTGAGTGGACAATAATTGTTCAGCAGGCTGGGTTTCATACATTAAATCGCCTTGTTTATTCAAAATAAAAACAGCCATATGATCCTCGATTTGAATTGTATGATTTAACGTTTGCAGCGAAATATCCGACAAAGCAATGGCTTGCTTCTTCTTAGAGAATACAGGCAAGGTATTCACAAAACGAATTCCTTTATCTGTTTTAACCCAGAATAGCCCCTTCTCTTGGTGGTCGATATAGGTACTAATCAGCTTTTCTCGTTCCGTTTTCGTCAAATAGGACAGGCTACCATTGGAGATTCTCCAATTCTGATCCAGACTGATTAGTGAATATTCCGTTCCTTCTAATCCCATCGTAGCAATATAATTGAGCTGAGTATTCACATTCCGATACGCTATAAAATCTTTTTCTGTAATGGGATTTTTCACAACATCATTAAAGGAACTGGTCGTGCTATACGTATTAAAAGCATATTCAATCGTTTGGATTTTCTGCTCCAGGCTATTTCTGATCTGTGCCATGTAGCTTTGCTTGGTATTGGAAACTCTCTCCACAACGGAGCTAATTGTTGTAAAATAGATGTAGCTGCCAAAACTGGCCACCAATCCTACTCCCAAAACCAGAATCGTAATAAAAATAGTGTAGAACATTCTTCCTTTTTTCATTGCGCTCCCCCTCTGGCTCTTTGCTTCACATCAAAATTATAGCGCTTTCATAACAAGGTTTAAATCATTTTTTTCACGTGTGCATTATTTTTTACATCCGTATCATTCCAATTTAAGTCGATTTTGTTTGGTTTGCGGCAGTTAAAAAGAAATTTGGAGGAGTTACTTATGTTACATGTGGTTAGTCCTAAAGAACCGATTATAAAAGAAGAATTTCCGTCAGACACTTCCTTTCTCTCCCTCTATCCCGTAGCAGTTCGTGAAGCTCGTCCTTTTATATTGGTATTACCTGGCGGTGGCTACGAGCATTTGGCCTCACATGAAGGAGAGCCTATAGCTCGGTGGTTGAATGATCTAGGTATTCATGCGGGTGTGCTGGAGTATCAAGTCGGCGATTTCGAGATTACCTCTTTGTTGGAGGATGTAGAACATGCTCTGCAATGGATTCGCCAAACACCGCATGACTGGCTAGTCATTCCTGATCAAGTGGGGCTCATCGGTTTTTCAGCAGGCGGTCACTTGGCCTCCATTGTCTCCACTATAGGGACAGTAAAGCCAGATCTTCTGTTGTTGGGATACCCTGTAATTTCATTTCATGAGCCTTATACACATATCGGAAGCCGTACACATTTTTTAGGGGAACAGCCGACGCCGGAGCAGCTGCAAGCCTTTTCATCCGATCAGCAAGTAACTTCACAGACACCTCCAACTTTGATGTGGACTACAGCTAATGATGGCGCTGTACCCGTAGAAAATAGTCTGTTGTTCGCTTTTTCATTATCCAGAGAACATATTCCGTTTGAACTGCATGTATTTGAGGAAGGAAGACACGGATTGGGACTGTCAGAGGACAACCATGAATGCCATCAATGGCTTAATCTGGCGGAAACTTGGCTTCAAAAACATGGATATGCTCAGGCAAGGCAACAGATGACAACTCGACTGTTTATCGCCGGGGACTCCACTGCAGCTCAAAAAGGGGCTACCGAAAAACCGATGACAGGCTGGGGTGAACACTTGCAAAGCTATTTGGCACCGTCTGTTCATGTGGACAATCGTGCTGTCAATGGGCGAAGCACCAAATCTTTTATAGCAGAAGGCCGATTAGCTGATATTGAAAAAGATATTCAAGCTGGAGACTATCTGTTTATTCAATTTGGACACAACGATGAGAAACAAGAAGACCCCACTCGCTACACCGATTCTGATGGAGAGTATCGTCAAAACTTAATTCAATACATTCAGTCCGCTCGGGAGCGTGGTGGAATTCCAGTCTTATTGACCTCTGTAAGCCGCCGACGATTCACCGCAGACGGTGAACCTGATCCGTTGGCTGTAGGAGCCTATCCTGCTGCCATGAGACAAGTAGCCGCGGAAACCAAGACACCCCTGCTCGATATTTTTGAAGCTTCTCAACAGCTGTATCGTTCAATGGGTGAAAAAGAGTCACAGCAGCTATTTATGCATTTGCCTGAAAAAGCGCATCCTAATTACCCCGCTGGTGTAACAGATAATACCCATTTTTCTGACGAAGGAGCCAAACAGGTCGCCCAGCTTGTAGCGGAAGCCATTCGACAGTGTGCGGAACTGTCTGCATTAAAACAGCGCATCGTAGAAAGGAATTTATACAGCGATGAGAGGCTTGCACACCAACTTGTAAACTGATATCAAGAACTAAATAGATACAAACACAAAACGGACTTGGAGCTAATCACTCTGACGTCCGTTTTTTATTCCGTGTGGATCAAAGACTATACAGCTAGGAGAATAGTTCAAAAGTACAGTAAAGACTTATTGGGAGTATTATCGTCCCTAGCGCGTCCGCATCTGTAGGCCCTTCTCCGGTATTACGCCTGTCGTAGAAGTTAACGGAGTATACTACAGAACGGCTACGTTGCCACGTAATTATTCCTATGCGTTGTCAAATTACCCAGGGGATACTTATAAAGTGGCGAGCGGAAATGTCACCGTCTCCGCTTCCGGGGTGGTAACCACCACTACTGCAACGAATGCAAGAGTTGAGATTTACGGCGGTGCGGTAAATTGAGAATGGTATACACTGTTAAGGTATCTTAAGATAAAAACGGTAAAAATAGCACTGTCCGTTTATTGGGGCAGTGCTATTTTTATGGACGGGCTGATGTCAACCCATTCTCATAGCTATTCAATGTCCTGTTCTTTGAACTCTAAAGATCATGTTTAAACCGAATCCGATTAAAACGAGGCCCGTAGCTTTATCAATAACATTTTGTACTCTCGGAGATATTAACCATTTCCTTACATAACTCAACAATAATATGATTGTGGCAAACCAAACAATGGAAACAGCTGCATAAAGTAAAAAATGAAGGCTTGATTGTAGCCAGGCATAATAAATTTCGGCAAAAACGTGAGAAAAAATAGTTAAATTAGTTATTTGTAAATATTTATAGAAAAATAGATCTAGTTCTGATAGACTATTGCTACTATATTTTTATGCTGGAGGATATTGGGTTCATGAAAAATAAAGCTTTTTTCTCTCTTTTGTGTGCTTTTATTATTTTTATAATGGGCTTAACAGCATGTGGAGTATCATCAAGTAAAGATCATTCATTATTATCTAAAGAAGAATTTGAACAAATGTACGTCAATGCTGATCAGTTTGAAGACCGCTCTATTGATTTTTATGGACAAATCACTAATGGGCCTAAGGAGAATGGAAATGGGATTTATGTTCAAGTGAATGCTGATCCGAAAAATAATAAAAAAAACACTTTTGTCTACGGCAATAGTTTCTCCAGCTTCTCTAATGCAAAAGAGAATGATTTTATCCACGTAACCGGTACTGTCATTGATAAATATCGCTATAGAACGACCTACGGCACCTACACCTCAGCTCCTGCCATCTCGGCAAATAAAATAGAAAAATCTATGTTTATTGATCCTACATTGAGCACTATAGAAGTAAATAAGTCAATAAAACAAAAGGGCTATATCATGACTCTTCAAAAAGTCGAGTTTGCTGAAGAGGAAACACGGATTTATATGGCAATCGAAAATAAATCTAAAAACACGATAAATTATTATGACTTTTATACTAAATTGGTTCAAGGAAACAAACAATACGAACCAACGACTGATAGTGTAAGTTATACTTATCCTGCGTTACAGTCTGAAATACTACCTGGTATGAAGACAGAAGGAATTCTGACATTCTCAAAAGTTGACTCTTCTACGGACTTAACCTTAATTGCAAAGGGGTCTGCGAAGGATTTTTCCATTGAATATAATCCGTTCAAGTTTAAAATCTCAAAAAAATAGTCTTTTGGGAGCTTCTCCTAGCCTATAGATTGCATCCCCTAGAATAGATATTGATCCCCACTGGGTAGTTTAATATATTCTAAGGGGGCATTCTTCATGGCAATGAAAGATTAAAAAAATTAAATCACATTTAGAAAAAGTGAAGAAAGAGAAGGTTCGCTGCAAATTATAATCGCTCCCTAATAAAGGGGCTATTTCCCTCCATTTTCTCACCCTCTATAAACAACAAAAAAACCCTTGCTACGCAAGGGTTTTTGAGGAAATGGGCCCTGAGGGACTCGAACCCCCGACCAATCGGTTATGAGCCGACCGCTCTAACCAACTGAGCTAAGGGCCCTCAAAAAAATTTGTATATTCACGTTACACATTCATAACAGCAACGTTAATTAATATACAACATTTTCTTGTGTTTCGTCAATAGTCTTTCGAAAATTTTCTTTTATAAAATTATTTTTATGGACTTACGGAATAAATCGGACACCATAACGACCTTTGCGCGAGCGGTACACCTCCACTGCGCGGGGATCATTGTAGCCATACATCCAGCCGTCGTGCTCCAACCTTTTTGCCAGACATCCTGCCTGGAATTTAGTCGTGTACAGTCTGCCATAGTAAATCCAATACATCCGAGCTCCCTCTTTTCACATGATGGTAGGAGTAGTGTAACCGGATCGAATTCGATTTACACGGCCTGAGCCATAACAATCTACAATAGTTAGCAATGAGTACGAATCGTTCTAATCATTAGCTCTGTTGTCCCCTATAGCTCATCTTATTTGCCAAAGGAAGCCGGGTCCTGACGCCAAGAACGCAGCAGTTCCATCTCTTCTTCCTGAATGGTTCCTTCACGCAAGGCAACATTCATCAGAGCTGTATAATTGGACAAGCTTTGCAGCTCCACACCTGCTTCTTCAAAAGCTTGAGTCGCTTTGTCTAGCTGGTAGCTGAAAATAGCTAGTACCGCTAACGGCTGAGCGCCTGCTTGTGCTACAGCCTGCGCTGCTTTAATGGAGCTGCCTCCTGTAGAAATGAGATCCTCGATGACCATAACCTTTTGTCCTGCGCTGATGCGGCCTTCAATTTGGTTCTCTTTCCCATGTCCTTTGGCTTTGTCCCTTACATAGGCCATTGGCAGATTTAGCTTTTGCGCCACCCAGGCCGCATGAGGAATCCCTGCTGTAGCTGTCCCTGCAATGACTTCGGTTTCGGGATATTGCTCACGAATGAGGGCAGCAAATGAGTCTGCGATCAGCTCGCGCACCTCCGGGTAGGACATAGTCAGGCGATTGTCGCAGTAAATTGGCGATTTAATGCCGGATGTCCATGTAAAAGGCTGCTGCGGGCGCAATGCCACCGCCTGGATACGTAACAGATGGGATGCAATTTGCTCGGGTATACTATTCAATGTAGTCATACTTGTATCATCTCCTCAATAATGTGTTCCGCTGCGGCGCGTGGGTCTGCTGCTGCGGTGATAGGACGTCCAACGACAATGTAGCTGCTGCCTTGATCAATGGCTTGTCCAGGTGTAAGCACACGCGATTGATCGCCTGCAGCACTACCTGCCGGGCGTATGCCAGGGGTTATCGTCTTAAATTCTGATCCACATACAGCACGAATGGCAGGCACTTCTAAAGGGGAAGCTACCACACCATCCAGTCCCGCCTCACGGGTCAGTTGAGCGTAACGAACCACTGCATCCTGTACCGTACCAGGAATACCTAACTCCTTATTCATGGTCGTCTGATCCGTGCTGGTCAGCTGTGTGACTGCAATAATGAGCGGCATGGAAAGCGAGCTGTCTGCCGAAATAGCTGCTTCTGCACCAGCTTTAGCAGCTGACATCATATTAACGCCCCCAGCAGCATGTACGTTGAACATATCCACACCTAGGCGGGTAATGCTCTCTGCCCCTCCCCGCACCGTGTTAGGGATATCATGCATTTTCAAATCCAGAAATACGGAGTATCCTCTGGACTTTAGCTGTTCTACAAAAGCTGGTCCTGCACTATAAAACAGTTGCATGCCTACTTTTATATAACAGGGAATCCCCTCTAGCTGCCGAATTAACTGCTCAGCCTGTTGTGCATCGGGATAATCTAACGCAACCATCAGCCTTCCTGCCATCTGCTGAAATGCTCCATTCACCGTTCTACATCCCCTTTTCACGTCAATTCGGGTACATTTGCCCGTGATAAAGGACATCCGTCAGCCGAAGCTGATGAATGTCCTTCCCTGTGCTACTTATTTCCTCACATCTATTCGTAACGCATTAGTTGCTCAGGACTGGCATGGATTCGGATGTGAAATTGATCGTTTCCAGCATTCTTAGCAAAGCGCGTACTGTATCCAGTGAGGTCATGCAGACAATGCCATTCTCAACTGCTTCGCGGCGGATACGGAATCCATCACGCTCTGGCGTTTTGCCTTTGGTCAGCGTATTGAAGACAAAGTTGGCTTCACCCGTACGGATCATATCCAGGATGTTAGGGTTCCCTTCGCTCAGCTTATTGATCGTGTTCACTGGAATGTTGGCTTGCTCCATAGCAGCCGCTGTTCCACCTGTTGCAATAATTTTATAGCCCAGTCTGTAAAAGCCCTGCATCAACTCGACAGCTTCTTCCTTGTCCTTATCCGCCACTGTAATGATGATCGCCCCAGTGGATGGAATTTTCATACCAGCCCCCACAAGTCCTTTGTACAGGGCTTTGGCATACTGAATGTCGCGTCCCATAACTTCACCTGTCGATTTCATTTCCGGGCCCAGCGTCGGCTCTACACGGCGCAGTTTGGCAAAGGAGAATACCGGAACCTTAACCGAGACATAATTACTTTCAGGCCATAGACCTTCTGAATAACCTGCATCTTTAAGCTTACCGCCCAAAATAGCCTGTGTAGCCAGATTCGCCATTGGGATATTTGTTACTTTACTCAAGAAAGGAACTGTCCGCGAGGAGCGAGGATTAACCTCGATCACGTACACCTCGTCTTGATGAATAACAAACTGGATATTTACCAGACCGATCGTTTTCAATTCCTTAGCGATGCTGATTGTAATTTCCACAATTTTTTGTTTCAACTCGGCAGACAAGTGCTGTGGTGGATACACCGCGATAGAGTCACCTGAGTGAACCCCGGCCCGTTCTACATGCTCCATAATGCCTGGTACCAATACTGTCTCGCCGTCGCAGATGGCGTCGACCTCAACTTCTTTACCCAGCATATAACGGTCGATGAGCACCGGATGCTCTGGATTGATTTTAACCGCTTCTTCCATGTACCGCAGCAATTCCGTATCTGAGTACACGATTTCCATAGCGCGCCCGCCCAAAACGTAGGATGGTCGTACCAGGACCGGATAGCCTAGCGCCTGTGCGGTTCCTACTGCTTCATCTACCGATGTGACCGTGTTGCCTTTAGGCTGTGCGATAGCCAGACGAGACAAAAGTTGCTCGAACTTTTTCCGGTCTTCCGCTTCATCGATACTTTCCAGACTCGTACCCAAAATATTCACGCCTGCCGCACTCAGCGGAGCTGCGAGATTAATGGCCGTTTGACCACCGAACTGGACGATAACCCCAATCGGTTTTTCCTGCTCGATGACATTCATGACATCTTCGAAGAAGAGCGGTTCAAAGTAGAGGCGGTCAGATGTGTTAAAGTCCGTAGATACCGTCTCCGGGTTGTTATTGATAATCACTGCTTCGTAGCCCGCTTTTTGAATAGCCCATACCGCGTGTACGGTGGAGTAATCAAATTCAATCCCTTGCCCGATCCGAATCGGTCCAGAGCCGAGTACGATAACTTTCTCTTTGCTAGATGGAATCACTTCATTTTCCACCTCGTAAGAGGAGTAGTAGTACGGAGTTGTGGCTTCAAACTCGGCTGCGCACGTATCTACCATTTTGTAGACCGGACGCAGGTTTTGAGCTAGACGGAATTCACGTACCTCACGCTCGGTTATCATACTTTCGTTTTGGCCCATACTGCGAATCTCGGCGATCGAGCGGTCGGTAAAACCTTTACGTTTGGCCTGATAGAGTGTTTCGTAGGTCAGCTCAGACTCTCCAGCGATGATGGCTTCGAACTTGACGATTCCCTCTACCTTATCGAGGAACCACCAGTCAATTTTCGTCAAATCTTGAATCTCCTGCTGCTGCCAGCCGCGACGGAACGCCTCGGCTACCAAGAACAACCGCTCATCATCTGCTTTAATCAGACGATCCTGGAGCACGTCATCAGACAGCTGTTCGGCTCCCTTAAGATGCAGACGGTGTACACCGATTTCCAACGACCGTACCGCTTTATGGATGGATTCTTCGAATGTGCGTCCGATGGCCATGACTTCACCCGTTGCTTTCATTTGCGTGCCCAGCTTGCGGTTGGCAGAAATGAATTTGTCAAATGGCCAGCGTGGTATTTTGCTCACGATGTAATCCAGTGTTGGCTCAAAGCAAGCATACGTTTGTCCCGTTACCGGATTCACAATTTCATCCAACGTGTAGCCCAGTGCGATTTTGGCAGCCATTTTAGCAATCGGATATCCGGTTGCCTTGGAAGCCAGTGCCGAGGAGCGACTTACGCGCGGGTTTACTTCAATTACATAGTATTGATAGCTGTGCGGATCAAGCGCAAACTGTACATTACAGCCGCCTTCGATATTGAGGGCGCGGATAATTTTCAGAGAAGCGGAGCGCAGCATCTGGTATTCGCGATCTGACAGCGTCTGACTCGGAGCTACGACGATACTGTCGCCAGTATGCACGCCGACTGGATCAAAGTTCTCCATATTACAGACAACGATGCAGTTATCATTGCCGTCACGCATGACCTCATATTCGACTTCCTTCATACCTGCGATACTCTTTTCCACCAAACATTGTCCGATTGGACTGTATCTTAAGCCAGAGCTGACGGTTTCACGCAGTTCTTCTTCTGTGGAACAGATACCACCGCCTGTTCCCCCTAGCGTATAAGCCGGGCGAACGATAATTGGATAACCGATTTCGTTGGCAAATTCTAACGATTCTTCCAAGGTTGTTACAATTACACTCTCCGGTACAGGTTGTTCCAACTCGCGCATCAAATCACGGAACAGATCACGATCTTCGGCTTTTTCTATCGAATTCAGTTGAGTTCCCAGTAGCTTGACGTTTTCACGCTCCAGCACTCCGGCGCGAGCCAGTTCCACTGCCATATTCAGACCTGTCTGTCCTCCCAGCGTAGGAAGCAGCCCATCTGGACGCTCTTGACGGATAATCTGTGTTACAAAATCAAGTGTAATCGGCTCGATGTATACTTTGTCTGCCATGTTGGTGTCTGTCATGATGGTTGCCGGATTACTGTTGATCAGTACTACCTCGACGCCTTCTTCTTTGAGCGCTTGACAAGCTTGTGTACCAGCGTAATCAAATTCTGCTGCCTGACCAATGACGATAGGACCGGAACCGATCACAAGTATTTTTTTAAGTTCTGTATTTTTCGGCATATTAGCGCTCTCCTCTCACTGCGGCGGCGATAGCAGCCTGACGCGGTTGCTTTGGATGATTTCTTTTGTGCTCACGGATCATGTCCAGAAAGCGGTCAAACAGGTAGCCATTATCGTAAGGTCCTGGTGCAGCCTCTGGATGATATTGCACCGAAAACGCGGGATACTTGGTATGTTTAAGACCTTCAATCGTTTTATCGTTGTTATTAATATGCGTCACTTCAAGCTCAGTACCTTGGATCGAATCCTCATTCACCGTGTAGCCGTGATTTTGTGATGTGATAAAGCAGCGTCCGCTCTCCAGTTCTTTCACCGGATGGTTACCACCGCGATGTCCGAATTTCAGCTTTTCCGTATCCGCTCCCGAAGCTAAAGCGAACAACTGGTGTCCCAAGCAAATTCCGAAAATCGGATATTCCCCTAACAGTTCAGCTACCGTACGAACGGCATGGGGTACGTCTTTTGGATCTCCAGGGCCGTTAGACAGCTGGATACCGTCTGGGTCCAAGCGACGAATTTCCTCAGCCGTCGTATCATGTGGAACGACAACTACATCGCAGTCCCGTTTATTCAGTTCGCGCAAAATGCCGCTTTTGGCACCGTAGTCAATCAATACGATCCGCTCTCCGTTGCCAGGACTGCTGTACGGATGAGGTGTGGAAGTCATAGGAACCTGATTGCGCAGTTCTTCAATGGTCAAGTCAGACATCATTTCTTTCAGTTCTTCCAGCGGCTGGGAACCAGTCGTCAAAATGCCCTTCATCGTGCCGTGATGGCGAATAATCCGGGTAAGCATGCGGGTGTCGATGTCGCTAATGCCAATGATGCCATATTCCTTCAGCAAATCGCCCACGCTGTATTGAGCACGCCAGTTACTTGGCGCTGGCTCGTAATGTCTAACAGCAAAGCCATGGACATAAGGCCGTACCGATTCAAAGTCATCACGAGTAATTCCATAGTTGCCAATCAGCGGGTAAGTCATCGTTACGATTTGTCCGCAGTAAGAGGGATCAGTCAGCACCTCTTGATAGCCTGTAATCCCTGTGTTGAAAACGACCTCGCCTGTTTTATCACCTTCCGCACCAAATGATGTGCCTGTAAACAGCGTGCCGTCCTGAAGTAACAATCTTGCCTGCATCCCGTCTCACTCCTCTATATTGTTTCCTGCTATAAGGTTCTATTTTTTTAGTGGTTTCTATTTATTTTGCTTCGTCAGCAGACCATACCAGTTTGCCGTCTACCCAAGTTTTCACAGGCCAGCCTTTGAGCTTCCAGCCTGTAAAAGGAGTGTTGCGTCCTTTGCTGGCAAACGTTTGCGGATCAACTGCCTGCTCCTGCTCCAGATCAATCATGGTCAGGTCAGCTGGAGCTCCTTCTTCCAGGCGTCCCGTATCAAGGCGGAAGACACGCGCTGGATCAGCAGTCATACGACGCACCAGAAAGTCCAGCGTCCACTGTCCGGTAGCTACGAATTTCGTGTACAACAGCGGGAAGGCCGTCTCAAATCCAACGATCCCGAATGGCGCCAGCTCCATCCCTCTTGCCTTCTCTTCCTCACTGTGCGCTGCATGGTCGGTTACGACGATGTCAATCGTACCGTCTTCCAGTCCCTCGATGCATGCCTGCACATCACGTGGGGAGCGTAGCGGAGGATTCATTTTCCAGTTCGCATCCAGCCCAGGAATGTCCTCATCTGACAATACCAAGTGGTGTGGGCATACCTCAGCCGTTACCTTGATACCAAAAGATTTCGCGTGGCGGATTAACCGCACTGACTGCTCTGTGCTGACATGGCATACATGATAGTGTGCCCCGGTTGCCTCGGATAACAAAATGTCACGTCCGACGTGAATGGCTTCGGATTCGTTCGGAATGCCTTTAAGTCCGTGGCGCTTGGCAAATTCGCCGTCCGTCACAGCCGCTCCTTCAACAAGCGTGTTATCTTCACAGTGTGCAATAACCGGCATATCTAGTGCCTTGGCCCACGCCATGGCGTCCTTCATCATTTGCGCGCTTTGCACCCCGACACCATCGTCAGTAAAGCCGATTGCACCTGCTGCTTTGAGCGCTTCAAAATCTGTCAGCTCACGACCCAGTTCGTTTTTCGTAATGGCTGCGTAAGGAAGAACCTTGGCAAACCCGGCTTCCTGTCCCTTTTTCAATACCAGCTGGACTGTGTCAACATTGTCCGTCACTGGACGTGTGTTTGGCATGCAGGCAATCGTCGTAAATCCGCCTTTCACCGCCGCACGGCTGCCCGTTTCAATTGTTTCTTTATATTCAAAGCCAGGTTCTCTCAGATGCACATGCATGTCGATTAAACCGGGGATGACCAGCTTGCCCTGGGCGTCGATTTTTTCGACTTCGCGCTCCTGTCCAGATGCCCCTTCTTCTACAAGTAGGCTAACTCCAGCATCCGCATTTGCGATAGCCAAAATCTTTCCGTCGGCGATTAGGATGGATTTCAATTCAGCCTCGCCCTGCTCGTTCAATACGCTTGCATTCATAATTAATTGTTTCATCTGAAATATTCCTCCGCTCAGTTTTCTGCAACTTTTCCTACGATCCTACTGACAGTTTCTACAGCTTCATTGCCCGTTCCATAACCGCCATGCGGATCGGAACCCCGTTTGCCATTTGTGGAAAAATTCGTGATTGTTCGCTTTCCACAACCGCACTATCAATTTCCACGTTCCGATTCACTGGAGCTGGATGCATGATAATTGTTCCGGGCTTCAGGTTCGCTGCTCTTTTCTCTGTCAAACCGTACTGCTCTCGGTACTCATCCGCTGAGCGCAACATCCCTTCGGCATGCCGTTCCAGCTGTACCCGAAGCATCATGACCACGTCCGCCTGTAGTGCCTCTTGCATCGGAACATAAGGCGCGTACGCCGCAAGATCAGGTGCTTGCATATTATCAGGAGCGCAGAAGCTAACCTTGGCTCCGAATTTTTGCAAGGCCCACAGATTCGAGCGAGCGACACGGCTGTGCAGAATGTCTCCTATGATGGATACTCTCAAGCCTTTAAGCTCACCGAAAGTTTTGCGCATGGTGTACAGGTCCAGCAGAGCCTGTGTCGGATGCTCATTGTTGCCGTCCCCTGCATTAACCAGTGGAACACTGACCTTCTCAGCAAGCTCTTGCAGCACCCCGGCTGGCTTTAACCGGATGACTCCTGCATCAATGCCCATGGATTCGAGCGTACGTACTGTATCGTAAATGGACTCCCCTTTTTCCACACTGGAAGCCGCAGCGGAAAAGTTCAAAACCTGAGCGCCCAGCCGCTTCTCTGCCATCTCAAAAGAAAAGCGGGTGCGAGTGCTGTTTTCAAAAAACATGTTGGCCGCAAAGCGTGATTGCAGTACTGGAACCAGTTTTTCTGGTTGATATTCCCAATAATGAGCACGATCCAGAATGGACTCGATTTCATTTCGGCTAAGTTCCTTTAACCCGAGCAGGCTACGTTCTTTAAGTTGACTGGCTGTTGTGATCATAGCTGTTCCCCCCGGTTCTGAATGATTGTCACTTCGTCCTTACCGTCCGTCTCTTGAAGGGCTACTACGATTTCCTCAGATTTGGAGGTCGGGATGTTCTTGCCGATGTAATCCGGACGAATCGGAAGCTCACGGTGTCCGCGATCTGCTAGCACTGCCAGCTGAATCATTTGCGGTCGTCCGCAGTGCATCAATGCATCCATCGCCGCGCGGATGGTGCGGCCTGTGTACAGCACATCGTCAAAGAGAATGACTTTCTTATCATGAACCGATACGTCAGCAGGATTCATCAAAAGCTCTTTTCCATTTCCTTTAGCTTCAGCTACGCTGCTCCGGTCATCCCGGTAGGCTGTGACATCCAGCTCTCCCCATGGAATTGGTGCGCCTTCAATCTCAGCAATTTTTTCAGCCAGGCGTTGCGCCAGATGAACTCCGCGTGTTCGAATACCTACTAGCACACAATCGTCAATACCTTTGTTTTTCTCCAAAATTTCATGTGCAATCCGTGTCAATGCCCGACGAATCGCAATTTCATCCATCAGTACATGTGTTTCATGACTCATGCTTCCAGCCTCCTCAGGTGATGTTCCCTTCAGACCTGGTCCCGTGTTCGGATACAAAAAAGACTCCTTGCCCAAGTTTGGCAAGGAGTCTCGTGTGAACAGTCTTCTACTGTTCTCCGATCTCTCGGACACACTGAAGACATACCGCCGCAGCGGATGCACTGATCAGTGATCCATTCACGTTACCTTGCCAGCCTCACGGGACTGATTTAAAGGTGCTATTCAGGATTTCCTTTGTCCTGCTTCTCATAGTGTGAGATGGTTAGCCATCTCTTGGACAAAGTTCATCGCAACTACAAGAAGTATGACAGATTGAAAATCGTGTGTCAACACCCGTTCAACCGGAACCACCGGAAGCACTCTAATAATTATACAACTTCATTGTATAATTATCCATAGTTGTTTTTACCCATACCTTATCCCACAATAAAAAAACCGCCATTTAGGCGGTTTAACTTAATAATTTATTCAGGTTTGTGAATAGGAATGCAAATTGTCATTGTTTTAGCGACTACGCAGGGACGCTAACACATCCTCCATATCAGGAGGGATCGGTCTGTTGAATTCCATGTACTCTCCAGTGGATGGATGCTTAAAGCCCAGTACCGCCGCATGCAGCGCCTGACCATCCATACGAACCCCTTTGCTGCGCCCATACATAGGGTCGCCAACCAATGGGTGTCCAATAAATTTCATGTGAACACGAATTTGGTGTGTGCGTCCTGTTTCCAATTGAAGTTCAAGCAGGGTATAATCCCCCAACCGTTCAATGACGAGAAAATGGGTGACTGCATGCTTGCTGTTACGTTCCGTCACTGTGAACAATTTACGATCACCGGAATCGCGGCCAATCGGAGCATCTACCGTTCCCTGATCGTGGCTCAAATGACCGTGAACTAAGGCGATATATTTCCGAGTCACACTATGGTCCTTAAGCTGTGCTGCAAGTGATGCGTGAGCCTGATCATTTTTAGCCGCCATCAGCAGTCCTGATGTATCCTTATCAATACGGTGAACAATACCAGGACGTAATTCCCCGTTGATGCCGGAAAGATCGTGACAGTGGTACATCAGTGCGTTAACCAATGTTCCCGAAGAGTGTCCCGGTGCAGGATGCACGACCAGACCACGTTGCTTGTTAATAACAATAACGTCCGAGTCCTCGTAAACGACATCCAACGGAATATTTTCCGGTACAATATCTACACTTTCTGGCTCCGGTACCGATAATACAATACGATCTCCTTCAGCCAGCTTGTAGTTCGCCTTGATCGCCGTACCGTTCACCAGCACGCGACCGTTTCCGATCCACAGCTGTATCTGAGAACGAGACACTTCCTTCATTTCTTCGGCGATATATTTGTCTATACGCGTTTTGGCATCCCCGGAATCGGCCGTCCATTCCAGAGATTCACCCTCCAGTTCGTCCTCATAAGACAGACCTGCGGCTTCGCCGTTTTCATTCACTTCGCTCATGCTATGACTTCCCTTCAATGCTATCATTGCCATTTCCTTTTTCCCGACGCGATTCCAGCAATGTATCCAAAATAATCAGTGCTACACCGATGACAATTGCCGAATCTGCCACATTAAAAATGGGGAACGTATAGCTTCCAAAATTAAATTGTGCAAAATCAACTACTTCCCCTGAAATAGCTCGATCCAAAAAGTTACCGACTGCTCCCCCCAGCACCAAACTTAGCGCAACAGGAAGTAGCTTCTGTCCAGCCTTGACTGTTTTTCGCAGGTACCAGACGATACCAATCACCACTACAATTGTAATCACGATAAAAAGCCAACGTTGACCTTCCAAAATCCCAAAAGCGGCTCCACGATTTCGATGGGAGGTGATTAAAAAGAAATTGCCGATGACTGGTATTTGTTCGTACAATTCCATCCGCGTAGCCACCAAATATTTGACTCCCTGATCAATCAAAAAAATAATTAGCGCAATACCAAAATAAATCACAGTCCTTCGTCACTCCGATCCGCTTATATCCGTTGTTGAACCCATTTATTGTAGCATAAGCATTCTCAGATCGTCCACGAATCCCGCAAGCTTCAAGTACAGATCATTCATAAAATGAACTCCTTCGCATTTGATTAGAATTTCCTATGTAAAAGAGGTCTTCCCGGTGCAAACTACATGGAGCATACTCGACACAACGCATGCGCATGTAAACCTAGAACAAGGAGAGGATTCCATGTCCCCATTGACGGAGCAACAATTGCAGGGCTTGCGTAACGAACTGCTGGAACGCAAAAAAGAAATTGAGCATCGTTTGCAAAACAACGACCATTACGGACTCGGCGATTCCCAACGCGACCAAACCGGCGAGCTTTCTCCTATTGATAACCACCCAGGAGACCTGGCTACCGAAACCTACGAGCGAGCCAAGGATATTTCCTTACTAGAACACGACGAATTCCAATTAGAACGCATCGAATCAGCTCTGATGGCCATGGAAAAGGGGACGTATGGCATTTGTGCCGCCAGCGGTAAACCCATTCCCTATGAGCGCCTACTGGCTGTTCCCTATACCATTTACTGTAAAGAGTACAGTCCCGAAACAGAAGTGTCTAACCGCCGCCCAGTAGAGGAAGAATTTCTCGCTCCCTCGTTCGGCAGAACGAGTCTGGATGAGCGTGATGATCAAAACGGCTTCGACGGTGAAGATGCTTGGCAGATCGTCGAAAATTGGGGTACCTCTAACACACCAGCCATGGCCGAAAGTGGAGAAATCCACAGTTATGATGATATGGAAATTGAAGCAGGCGATGATAATATGGGCTTCGTAGAGCCATACGAAAGCTTTATTGCTACTGACATTTATGGACAAAATGTATCTGTTATTCGCAGCTCCATTTATCAGCGTTATATCGAAGATGGCGAGGGCGAAGGTCTACTGGAGCCGGATACGCACGAAGACGAATCGTGAACTTCAAAGTGGAGATCGCTGCCTAATAGGTGGTAAGCTCCAATTGTCGCTGTACGATCCGTACAATATCAGCGATATAATCACCGATAATCGGCAAATTCAACGCTCCGAGCACTTGCAGCACATAAATAATGGTAGCAGCAAAAAAAGTAAAACCTAGCGCGATGCCGATTCCCCGGGAAACGCCTGATATTAGATTTAGCCAGAGTAATCGCCAAGGCTTGTTCAGCAGCAAAGCGTAATCTGCAATACGTGTCCGTTCCATCTGCTCTGACACAGCACGTATCAGCTTTTCAACACGACTTAATCGTTCAGCCTGATTACCTGTTTTGCTTTTATCTGCGGCTATGGCAGCCCCTTCTCCGTTCATCCCTCGGAGACTCCTCCCCTGTCTACGCCTTGATCGTGCCGTCATATGCACAATCCCCCTTTTCCATGGCTGCCCTGAACGCAGCAAACGAGCCGAAGCACGTAACGGAGAAAACCCGTTTCCGATGCTTAGGCTCGTTTTTATATGCTGCCTGTTATTGTATTATGGGACAGGGGGCTTGTAATTATTCCCCAATATGAACGCCGATGGTTTTACCGTTCACTTCCACATGTTCTGCCGGTTCGGCTTGACCAAATGTCACAGTAGTAACCAATACGTTCTCACGCAACACAGAGTCGAAGCTTTCGATGGCCAGACGCAGCTCATTATCTACATCCAACGTCAACGCCACATACTTTTCAATCGGCAGATCCAGTTTTTTACGATAATCCTGTACCGCACGAACCACTTCACGTACCCAGCCCTCTTGCTCCAGCTCCGGTGTAATGTCTGTGTTCAACGCTACCGTTAAGCCATAACCGGAAGCAGAAGCGAAGCCTTCTTTCGCTTTTTTCTCCACCAGCAATTCTTCGGCCGTAACTTGCAGTTCTTCACCTTCTGGAGAAGCGACGTTTAACACTCCTTTTTCTACAACAGAACGGGTATCCTCAGCAGACATTCCTTTGAAAAAGTTTTGTAGGAAACCGACATTTTTGCCGTATTTCTTGCCTGCTACTTTCAAATTCAGTTTCAGTGTAAAATCTACAAAGCCGCTATCGTCCGTCTCCACATGAATATGCTTCACGTTAATCTCATCTTTGATGATTTCCTCATAGCCACTCAGTTCAAAATCCTGATCCATGGACAGAATCAACTCGGACAACGGTTGACGCGTTTTCAAACCCGTTTCGTTGCGGACGTTACGCGCCAATTCGACGACACGGCGTGCCGTTTCCATATCTCGTTCCAGTTCCGGATCGATCAAGGATTCATTGGCAGTCGGATAATCATCCAGATGAACACTTTCCCCGTTGCTTAGGTTGAGGTAAATATCCTCTGCAAGCAGTGGTGTAAACGGCGCAAGCAGTTTGGCAGTCGTTAACAGCACTTCGGTCAGTGTACGGTATGCATCCAGCTTATCTTCTGTAAGACCATTGCCCCAGAATCGGTCGCGTGAACGACGGATATACCAGTTGCTCAGCTCATCCACAAACGATTCAATTGCTTTAGATGAGTTCAGGAAGTCATTTACAGCCAGCGCTTTGTCCACTACCAAAATGAGGCTGTTCAGACGGGACAAAATCCAACGATCCAACTTATGAGCCGATGGTTTGAACGGATGCTGTGCCGGATCAAATCCGTCGATATCCGCATACAAGGTCAGAAAAGCGTGTGTATTGACAAGCGTATCGACCAGCTTCGATTTAGCCTCGCCTACAATGCCTTTGGAGAAACGTTTGCTATTCCATGGTGCACTATCGGACAGCAATGCCCAACGGAAAGCATCTGTACCGTACTCGTCAATCACTTCCCACGGATCAATAACATTGCCCTTGGATTTAGACATTTTCTGCCCTTGCTCATCCAGTACATGGCCTGTCGCCATGACAGCTTTATAAGGAGCTTTGCCAGTCAGCATAGTCGAAACCGCAAGCAAGCTATAGAACCAGCCACGAGTCTGGTCAATTCCTTCACAGATCATATCTGCCGGAAATTGCTGCTCGAACGTTTCATTATTTTCAAAAGGATAATGATGCTGTGCAAACGGCATGGAGCCACTATCGAACCATACGTCGATTACTTCCGGTGTACGAGTCATTTCGTATTTACCGCATTGACTACGAACCTTAATATCATCTACATATGGTTTGTGCAGCTCAATGTCCGCTGGTACATCGCCAATCGCACGTTCCCTCAATTCAGCAATACTATGTGGAGCGAACTGTTCTCCAGTTTCCTCACAAACCCAGATGTTTAGTGGTGTACCCCAATAGCGATCGCGACTGATGTTCCAATCCACCAGTTCCTCCAAAAACTTGCCAAAACGTCCTTCACGTATATGCCCCGGGTACCATTCGACTTCGCTGTTGTTGGCAATCAATTGATCCTTGATCGCAGTTGTTTTGATAAACCAGCTGTCCATAGCATAGTACAATAATGGAGTGTCGCAGCGCCAGCAGAACGGATAGCTATGCTCGTATTTTTCCTTGCTGTACAGCAAGCCTTTTTCGGACAGCATTTTAACAATATCTACATCACAGTCTTTCACAAAACGGCCTGCAAAATCAGTGATTTCCTCTACATAGTTACCTTGAAGATCCACCACGTTGATAAATTCAACACCATTTTCACGGCATACCCGGTAATCATCCTCACCATGCGCCGGAGCCATATGAACGATACCTGTACCGCTGGAGTCTGTTACGAACTTCGCACCCAGAATCTGATTACCCTTTTCAACCTGAAAATACGTAAATGGCGGGGTATACGTTTGGCCAACCAGTTCTGAACCGGATAGCGTGCCAATCACTTCATGTTCGCCTTTAATTACGTCCTCAACCAGATTTTTAGCAACGATGTATACACCGTCTTCCTGCTTCACACGTGCATATTCCAGTTCAGGGTTGACGGCGAGCGCCACGTGACTCGGCAAGGTCCAAGGCGTTGTCGTCCAAGCCAGTACATATTCACCACTGCTATGCAGCTTGAATTTAGCCGTAGCGCTCAGATCCTTCACATCTTTGTAGCCCTGCGCTACTTCATGAGAACTTAGCGTCGTTTGACAATCCGGGCAATACGGACTCACACGATGACCACGATACAGCAGATCTTTTTCATGAATCGTCGCCAAAATGTTCCATACACTCTCGATATAGTTATTATCCAATGTAATGTACGGGTTATCGAGGTCTGTCCAATATCCGATCGCTTCGGTTAGATCACGCCATTGTTGCTCGTACTCAAACACGCTCGCCTTACATTTTTTAATAAACTTTTCAACACCGTATTCTTCAATTTCAGGTTTGTGGGAGATTCCCAGCTGCTTTTGTACACCCAATTCTACCGGCAAGCCATGCGTGTCCCAGCCTGCCTTACGTACGACGCGGTATCCCTTCATTGTCTGATAGCGACCGACGAAATCCTTAATTACACGGCCCAGCACGTGACCGATATGCGGTTTACCGTTAGCTGTTGGTGGGCCTTCATAAAACACAAAATTTGGCTTTCCTTCACGATTTGTGATGGATTTACGGAATGTGTCCTCCTGCTTCCATTTGCTCAGGATGCGTAGGTCACGAGACCGTGCTTTTTCTTTAACATCCACTCTGTTCATACCGTCATACTCCCTCTCTGCTCATCATTGATTTCTCTAGCATTCCTAAAAAAAGCAACAAAAAAAGCCCCATCCCTGTAAAGGGACGAGACTGTGCTCGCGTTACCACCCTGATTCCGTAAAAACAGACCATTAAAAATACAGTCTCATCACGGCTCTCTGAGCCCCACTCAACTACAGCAGGGCGCCATTATAACGCATGGCAAACGGTGATTGCTTACACACGCCATAAATCTTAAGCGCTTCAGCTCACTTCTCCGGGAGGATCTTCGGTCATGTTCTGAACGTTGGCTTGCACCGGAAGGCCAACTCTCTGAGGGACAAATCATGACGTACTCGTTCCCATCAACGAATTAAACATGTTAAATTCATCGAAATCAGCAACATCGTTGCCTTGAATAACAATCATCAGCCGACAGACGGATAATCATTGAATTCAGTATAGTATTTACAGTTATAGCCTGTTTAAAGATAAAAGTCAACCCTAACTAAGCCTGATAAAAGCTTGTCAGAAATGAAATTAGTAAATTTCTTTCATCTCACGCTCGCGCTCCAGTACTTCGCGTTCCCGGTTTTCAAGTGCTTCCCAGCCGTCTTGGCTTAACAAGTCAAGCTGTGCTTCCACCAGTGTACGAAACCGTGCTCGGTAAATCGATGCCTGCTTCTTCAGTTCTTCAACCTCCAACGCAATCTTGCGGGATTTGGACAATGCTTCATTCACAATACGGTCCGCATTTTTTTCCGCTTCCTTCACGATCAGTTGGGATTCTTTCTTGGCGTTGTTACGAACTTCATCAGCCGCTTCCTGCGCTACGATAATCGTCTTACTCAGCGTATCCTCAATCGTCGCGAAATGATCGAGCTTCTCCTGTACGTTCAACAACTCGGTGCTCAGTTCTTTATTTTCACGAATAACGCCCTCGTAATCTTTGATCACCTGATCCAAAAATTCATTAACCTGATCCTCATCATAACCGCGAAGCCGGCGGGCAAATTCCTTGTTATGTATATCCAATGGCGTTAATGGCATGCCGTCCACCTCCTATAAGATTGACAAAAAATACATTTTCCGCGTCACGACGCTCACTATCATCTATCGGTCATCATACCCCGTTTTGTGAATACTGTACAGAGCAAAATCGTTCCAGTTCTTCGCTATAGCTTAATTCTTTCGACAGAAAGCTCGTAATTCCTGCCTACAGCTATACAAACTTACCAATTTTGACACGGAATCTTCCCTTTTTTGTCATCCCGTCTGTTTCAAGCACTTTGAAACGCCCAAAACCCTGCATGGAAATAACGTCCCCCGCTTTAAGTGGAGTGGATGGATTCTCCTCCACCTTCCAATTTACCCGGCACCGCCCCGCCCGAATCGGTGTTAATATTTTACTTCGGCTTAGCTTGTACACGTCGCTGGCAATACCGTCTAGGCGCAAGGAAGCGACCGTCAGATCTAGCGCATCTAATGCAACTCCCTTCGTTCGCAGACTCGCTACAGGCAACAGTTCTGTCCATACATGAACACGATGTACCTGCTGTAAATGCATCGTCATAAAATCACCAATCTCTGAAGCTACCAATACATGGCACCCATCATCCAGTACATGAATGTCCCCGATTTTCCCACGTTTGATTCCAAGCCCCAGTAGGGCACCTAGATAATCACCGTGCTCAAGGGTACCTATTTTATGATCGTCAGATGTGATGGAAAGGACCTGAATCCCCATCTCCTCACCGTCCAAATACGAATAATCGGGCGCAATCAGCGCCCGCTTTCGTTCCGAAGCCATGTATCCGCCATCTACCCTAATCGTGACCTTGTCTTCCTTCGAAGCAAGTGTCTCCAATATGTACTGTTGGCGCGGGTCCAAAAAATCAGTCAGCTTCTGCTCATGATAAGCTCCCGCATGACTGATCCATTCGGAAGCGCGATCCACATAGTCCCGTTCATCCGGGTGAAAATGCTCATAAATCTCAGTTCGCATAACTCCTCCTAGACGAAATTACCAATTAAAGAAATCAAGCCGTATGACGCAAAACGCAGAGCAATCAGCGCAACGATGGGCGAAATATCAATCATCCCGAAGATTGGCGGTATAAATCTGCGAAAAGGAGACAAATACGGCTCCACAAACTTGGCAAGTAAATCACCAATTACACTCTCTCTGGCATTAGGAAGCCAAGATAGCAGAACATATGCAATGATCATGTACGAATAAATCTGAAATAGCCAGTAAATTACCTCGATCAAGAAAAGTTCACCTCATTCTGTTAAGTTCTTGTTCAGTGTCAGCCAGTATTTCCGTAATAGAGCCTTGAATCTCAACCGTATCTGGTGTACACAGAAAAATATTATTCCCGACCTTGGAAATACCACCACCCAGTGCATACACAGTACCACTCAAAAAATCAATAATACGCAGCGCCTGATCCTTGCGAATTCGTTGCAAATTAACTACGACGGTACGATGGGAACGGATATGGTCGGCAATTTCCTGTGCTTCATCATAAGAACGCGGCTCATACAGGACAACTTTCACATTTTTCTGTGAATGGATGCTGACAACATTAGTGCCCTTCTGGTTCTTACGTTTATCAAAGCTTGGGGTTTCAATTTCTTGATCTTCCGGCGTATTCATAACCTCTCGCTCTATAACTTCCTCTTCTTCCTGAAGCCCCAGAAAGTTCATGAACTTATTCATTACGCCCAATGGAAATCCTCCTCTCGTCCGACCAGTACGGAACCAAGCCGCAGCCAGGTCGCTCCCTCTTCAACTGCCACTTCAAAATCATTGGACATCCCCATTGACAAGTGAACGATGGGTTCTCTGGTCAAGGCTTGTCCATTTAACGTATCCCGTAATTCACGCAATCCCCGAAACACAGGCCGAGTTTTTTCCGGGTCTTCTTCATGAGGAGCCATCGTCATCAAGCCAATCACGTCCACATGCTCCAACTCGCGAATTTGTTCCAAGAAGGGGGAAACCGCCTCAGAGGACAAGCCATATTTGGACATTTCTCCAGAAATATTGACTTGCACAAAAGCTTTAACTCGCAGTCCCAGAGCGGCTGCTTTCTTGTCCAATTCCTGAGCGAGCGATAAGCGGTCAAGCGAATGTATAAATTTAAATTTTCCAATCACATCTTTAACCTTATTCGTTTGGAGATGACCAATAAAATGCCACGTTCCCCGGTCACCCAACTTGCTCCATTTATCAGCAGCATCCTGCCAGCGATTTTCGCCCACATGCTCCAAGTTGCTATCCAATACTGATGTCATTGCCACTGCCGAAACATATTTCGTGACAGCGATCACATTAACTTCATCACGCGAACGCCCGCTTCGGGCACATGCCGCTTCTACACGGGCATTCACTTCTTTAATTCGTTCCTCCAAAGACACGGGAGGACTCACCTCTCTTCCAGACCAATCCAACTCGCCATTCTTCCTGTGACGCCGCCTTCTTTGCGATATGAAAAAAACAAATCGCTACGGCTACTCGTGCATAAGGTAGTACATTCGATATGGCTCGGCAATATTCCTGCTTTCATCATAATGTGTCGATTGCATTGTTTCAAGTCAAGTAGTGTTTTTCCGTCGGTTAAGGGGAAGTAAACAGAACCTTCCCATTTATCATTACCCGGGCAATCATGCTCCAAAACCTGAATTTGGCTCATCACGTACTCATCCACCTCATAGGATTCAGAACCAATAGAAGGACCGATAGCTGCTAGTATATCAGACGGCTGAGATCCATATTCGTTCTGCATGGTCTGTACCATTTTCAATGCAATTTCCGCAACGGTTCCCTTCCAGCCTGCATGCGCCAACCCAATCACACGGCGCACTGGATCACAAAAATATAATGGTACACAGTCTGCATAAAAGGACGTCAGCAAAATGCCAGGTACATTCGTCAAAAGTCCATCTGTGTCCTGAAAAGCGGATGCACGATCCCTAAAGCCCCGCCCGCGATCAGCAGCCTTGACGACAGCAACATGATGACCATGAACCTGCTCACCGCACGTCCATGCTTCAGCAGAAAAACCAAGCTGCTCAGCAATGAGCTGCCGATTACGAATGACTTTCTCGGGGTCATCCCCTACATGAAACGCACAGTTCAGACTAGCGTAGGGCACCTCACTGACACCGCCATGACGACCTGTAAAACCCGCTGTTAATCCCTGAACCTGTCGCTCCCAAGATTGAATATATAACAACTCTGGTACGGGACGCCCGCCATCTTGCATTGGCTTTGCCCCCGTAGCCTCGGTATTCACTACAAATGGTTCCATTCATTCTCACCTCTACTGCCCAGTGTATCAAAAAGCCGCCGCCGTGTCTTCACAACACACTAAAATACGTAGATCTGCAAGTTCAGAAGCCCCTTCGGTCACTCCGCTCTTGACGTTCGATATACAACTTTTCTTCCCCTTCACCCGGCGGCTCTTGCAATCCTTCCAGTCGTACAAGCACAACATCCGAACCAATTTTCACAATGTTGCGCCACGGAATGACCAACTCGCTTCCGCCTCCAAACCAGCCCATAAAACGACTGCTGCCTGGAACCACAATGGCTTCAATTTTCCCCTGCCGCACGTCAATCTCCAAATCACTGATTTGTCCCAGGCGTCGTCCATCTACAATGTTAATGACATCCTTGGTTTGAAACTCGGAAATTTTCATTGCTCTTACTGACGTTTCCGGTGCACTCACACGCATCACATCCTTTATTTCACTATATGAGCGGAAGAGCCCAAAAAATGTCCTGTAAACGCAAAAACGATCCAAGTAGGATCGTTTTTATCGTTGGATCATTCAAGCATTCATTTCATTAGGACTTTACATGTTTTTGCATTTGCTGTATAGCCGACTTCTCTAATCTTGAAACCTGGGCTTGAGAGATACCGATTTCGTCGGCAACCTCCATTTGCGTCTTTCCTTCATAAAAACGCATAGACAATATCATCTTTTCACGCTGGCCCAGGCGATGCATCGCTTCCCGCAGAGCGATTTCCTCAATCCATGAGACGTCTTTATTTCTGTCATCACTGATCTGATCCATCACATAGATTGGGTCGCCCCCGTCGTGATATATCGGCTCGAACAGCGAAACCGGATCCTGAATCGCATCCAACGCGAACACAACGTCTTCTTTAGGCACATTCAGTGCCTCTGAAATTTCAAAAATCGTTGGTTCTCGCGAGTTCAGATTCGTCAGACTGTCCCGCACCTGAAGCGCCTTATATGCAATATCCCGTAACGAACGAGACACACGGATCGGATTGTTATCCCGCAAATAACGGCGGATCTCTCCGATAATCATCGGCACCGCATAAGTGGAGAACTTTACGTTTTGCGAAAGGTCAAAATTATCAATCGCCTTCATTAGGCCGATACATCCTACCTGAAACAAATCGTCCACAAACTCTCCCCGATTGTTAAATCGTTGAATCACACTCAGGACGAGCCGGAGATTGCCGTTGACCAATTTTTCTCTGGCTGATCGTTCATTATTTTGCTGAAGTGATGTGAACAACTCGCGCATTTCTGCATTGGTTAATACCGGCAGTTTGGCGGTATCCACACCGCAAATTTCCACTTTGTTTCGGGTCATCGTGTCTTACCTCCCAAGGAGCAACATTAATGTACATTATCTCCTGAGGGCATTTTTTTATTCGCCGTTTCCATCGCTTCCGGATATACCCATGCATTATACCATTTTATTAAATTCTTTTCGTAAGCGCTTTATAATTCGCTTTTCCAGACGCGAAATATACGATTGCGAGATACCCAACAGGTCAGCAACATCCTTCTGTGTCTTCTCCTCTCCGTCTTGTAAGCCGAAGCGCAGCTCCATAATCAAACGCTCTCGATCCGTCAATTTATCCAGTGCCTTATGCAATAATTTACGGTCCACCTGCTCCTCAATATTACGGTAAATGGTATCATTTTCTGTGCCCATCACATCAGAAAGCAACAACTCGTTACCATCCCAGTCAATATTCAGAGGCTCATCAAAAGAAACTTCCGTTCTCGTTTTACTATTGCGACGCAAATACATCAAAATCTCATTCTCAATGCATCGAGAGGCGTATGTGGCAAGTTTGATTTTCTTCTCCGGATCAAAAGTGTTAACCGCTTTGATTAGTCCAATAGCACCGATGGATACGAGATCCTCAATGTTGATGCCCGTATTCTCAAATTTACGGGCAATATATACGACTAATCGCAAATTTCTTTCGATTAGCATCGACCGTACTGCTGCATCTCCAGAAGAAAGTTTTCCCAGCAAATATTCTTCTTCGTCTCTCGTCAGCGGCGGGGGGAGCGCCTCGCTGCCGCCAATATAATAAATTTCTTCACTTTTTAGCCCAAATAAAAATAAAATACGATAATATTGCAATTGCAATGCTAACCTAATTTTCATCTTCAATTTCATCTGTTCCCGCATATCATTCTCCCCCTTTTGAAAATAGTGCAATTCCAGCTGTGCTCCGCCCATTTCACCATTGGATATTTCTCGTCGCCTTCAGACATCATTTTGTGTTTATGCTCCGTCATCCTGATTCTGTAAAATGCTCACCAATATGTGCATCTTGTTTCTGGTTGGTATCAGCACTGCCCTCTTCTTGTGCCGTCACATCCGGGTGGATGATGGCGCGATACTTACCCTCTGCCGACAATGTTCCCCCATCCAAGCCAATCAACACTCGATGATGTACAAAATGAACCCCATTCATCACCACCTCTACCCGGTCTGGTTTAAGGGCCAGCATAAAGGAATGATTGCGGTTAATTCCACGATAGGGGACGAGGCGAACACGATCCTGCCAGCTAAACGATTCGTCCCCCAGTTCCATCACCAGTTGGTCAGCATTACCCTCAGAACATTTTCGGAGCCAGGAGGCGGGCAAATGCGATTCCCACAAGGCCGCCTCCATGACCATCACGGGGGTTCGGGTCAAAGGATCATAGAGCTGATTACCTGTATCCAACAAGCCTGTACACTCAATATGATCCTGCCCAATCCATACCTGCACTTGTCCCAAAAACCCACTCATCCTTTCTGTGCGCTGCTTTGAGGACTGCACAATACGAAAGAAAAGCATCACTCCGCCAAATGCGCATAAAATAAACCAGAATGCGATTTTGAGTTCAAAGGACATTCCACCCGAAGCGGTGTACCAGATGCCGTTAAACAATTCCCCCGTATTTTGGAGAAAATAATGCATCCCCAAAATGCCACCTGCAGCTACAAAATTGATCATGTAAAAAGCACCCATTGTACGAAGATACTTTTGCATGCTGCCAAATCCAAAAGCCACCAGCAGCATTATGACCGATAATGCCAGTTTGATCAGGAACGTAAATAAAAAGGACAATTCCGGCACAAACATCATGACCACATACATTGCGCCGATTCCAGCTGAAGTCATCAACCTCCACCACACTGGACGGATTTTTCTCATCCAGGCGGTGACCATCAGCAACACAGCATCAATGAACAAATTGGCCAAAAAAATCAAGTCGATATAAACAACCAAGGCTTCACCCGCCCAGCGTTTGCAGGATAGGATTAAGTATAGTAGTCATGCTGTTCAAAGTCTGTCTAACGGTGGGGACGGTGACCGACTAATTTTGTCGGAAAGAGGAGAAGCGCCTGAACTGCAGGACACGGAAAACAGAAAGAAGCCCGCATCTCCAGGGAGAATGCGGGCAATCCGAATTGAAACTAGTTATCGTTATTATTATTGCGCGAACGGTTACGTAAGAATGTAGGAATGTCTAATTGGTCACTGCTTTGAGTGTTACCAAATGGACGCAAGTTAGGAGAGCCTTTCTCCGCCGATTCGGAAGTAGCCGGGTTGGCTGCCGGTTTACGTCCCGGTGCCGGTTGACTTGGCTTGCCTTCAAAGCCAGTGGCAATGACGGTAACCTTGATCTCTTCTTTCAACTCTTCGTCAATGATAGCACCGAAAATCATGTTTACTTCCGGATCGGAAGCCGATGTTACAATTTCAGCTGCCTCATTAACCTCATACAAAGACAGGTTGTTGCCGCCAGTGATGTTCATAATCACACCACGAGCACCTTCAATGGATGTCTCCAACAACGGGCTCATGATAGCCTTGCGTGCTGCTTCAGCCGCACGATTTTCACCAGTTGCTTCGCCAATCCCCATCAAAGCGGAGCCACGCTCCGTCATGATCGTCTTAACGTCAGCAAAGTCGAGGTTGATTAGACCCGGTACAGCGATCAAATCTGAAATACCTTGAACCGCCTGACGCAGAACATTGTCTGCTTCACGGAATGCTTCCAACATTGGGGTTTTCTTGTCCACAATTTCAAGCAAACGGTCATTCGGGATTACAATCAAAGTGTCTACTTTTTCTTTTAATCCTTCAATACCAAGTTCAGCTTGATTGGAACGCTTACGACCTTCAAACGTGAATGGTCGGGTTACCACGCCTACAGTCAGCGCGCCGCATTCCTTGGCAATTTCAGCAATGACAGGAGCCGCTCCGGTTCCAGTACCGCCACCCATTCCCGCCGTTACGAATACCATATCCGCACCTTTGAGCGTATTCATAATGAGCTCACGCGACTCTTCAGCCGCTTTTTTACCCACATCGGGGTTAGCGCCGGCACCCAGACCGCGGGTCAGCTTATCCCCAATTTGAAGCTTATGCTCAGACTTTGCTAAATGAAGTGCCTGGGCATCTGTATTGACTGTAATGAACTCCACACCCTGAACACCATTTTCGATCATTCGGTTAACCGCATTGCTGCCGCCGCCTCCGACGCCGATCACTTTAATTTGAGCCAAGCTCTCCATTTCAAAATCAAATTCCAACATACTATTCCATCTCCCCCTCAATGTGCATGGATGGCCCGTCCATGATTGGCATAATTAGCAATGAACGTTATATAAATTCACTGAACATATTTTTCAAGCGTTCAATCAACCCCTGCTTTTGCTCGCCTTCCGTGGCGGGACTACTGCTTTTGGTTCGGTTAGTCGGCTTCTTGGTACTTCCGCCACTGTTGCTAACGCTAGTCGATCTTCCGCGATAGTAACGAATAGCATTATGCAAGATTCCAACTCCGCTCGTGTAGCCCGGATCCCTTACACCGATAAAATCAGGTACGGCGATCCTTACGGAAGCGGCCAGTTCGCTTTGTGCCACCTGAAGTACACCAGGCATGGAGACGGTGCCTCCGGTAAGTATATAACCTCCCGGAAGCTCTGTGTAACCCAAGCGCTTAACTTCCGCCTGAATGAGTTGAAAAATTTCCTGCACTCTCGGCTCAATAATAGCAGCCAAATCCTGCTGGTTGAATTCCTTATCCACATTACTGCCGATACGCGTCACTTTAAAGACGACATCGGCTGCCGCATCATCATACCATGCGCAGCCGTATTTAAGCTTTACTTTTTCGGCTTGATCGGTAAGGGTTCTCAGTCCGTAGGCAATATCATTGGTTACAAATTCTCCACCAATCGGAAGTGTTGATGTGGCAACAATCGTTCCTTCCTGGAAAATGGCAACATTCGTAGATCCTGCACCAATATCCACCAGCACTGAACCCATCACCTTTTCATCCTTCGAAAGAGACAATTGTCCGGCTCCAAGAGGCAGCAAGACCAGATCTTTAATCCTCAAGCCGGCTTTCTCAACGCAGCGCAACAGATTATGTATCGGGGTCTTGCCTCCAGTAACAATCGTAGCCTCTACTTCGAGACGAACTCCAATCATACCGCGAGGGTCCTGAATGCCTTCAAGGCCATCCACGACATACTGCTTGGCTACCACGTCAATAATTTCTCTCTCCGGTGGTACGGCAATAACCTCAGCTGCCTTCAGTACACGCTCAATGTCCTCCTCACCGATTTCACGGTCCTCGTTGGACACGGCTACTACGCCATGACTATTTTGCAGGCCAATATGATTGCCTGAAATCCCCACATACACTTCTGTTATTTGAATACCAACCATGCGTTCTGCGTGATCCACGGCGTTACGGATTGATTGCACGGTTTGATCAATGTCTACAATTGCACCTTTGCGAATCCCTTCCGAGTCGGCAGATCCAACTCCAATAATATTAAAGGTTCCATTATTCATTTCCCCAATAATAGCCCGAACTTTGGATGTACCGATGTCCAAACTAACAATGATGTCATTGTTGCTCAAGTCTGTGGCACCTCCTGACTCCAAAATGAATTTCGTTCTTTAAACACACTCTGTACATATTCAACAAACTCCATGCTTTCCCTCTTTTTTCTACAAATTTTTTAGAAGCCAATTTATGGTTGCAGTCACATAAAAATTTGAAGAAAAAAGAAGGAGGCAAGTCTATTACCCATAAAATCAATTCTAGCATTTTTTCACATCACTGAGTAGTATCTTTTTCTTGGCCCTCTTCACTCGTATCCGGTTTGAACGGAACGTAGGAATCCGCCTCCAACATGGTGATCAAACCTGGATCTTCTGTTTCTAGCACCTGGTTCAAATAGCTGATTTTAGAATTCAGTAGAGAAACAGTTGTAATAACCTCAAACTGGGAACGTGTGTACATTTTGATGCGATCCGGAAAAGAAGGAATCGGTGCGGGAATGATTTCCGAAATATCGGCTGTCCATTCCCCCGGAATGCGCGATAAAGCATCACACAGCTTCGCTTTGTACGGATCATCAGATTTCCATTTAGTCAAAATAGGCTTCTCAACAGCTATTCCGCTACTTCCCACGCTCACGCTTGTCCCATTCGCTAGAATAGCACGAAGGCTCCCATCACTCTGCAACTCGTAAGCGACCGTAGCAAACTCTTTAATGTGAATAGCAATAATACCCGGAAACTGCTTGTCCACTGTGACTTGCTGTATCGATTGAATTTCCCGCAGCTTCTCAGAGATGTCGGATGAACTGACTCCGAAATACTGGTCTCCAACAGCCAGACCGCTTCGATTAAGAAGCTGATCTCGGGTCGAAAATACATTACCATCAAAACGAATTTCAGAAACCCGACTCAACGAAGAACGGAAAAAGAGAACAGCGAGCAGTACGATAAACAACAAAATGAGAAGAATAGCAATCTTCCGGCTTGTTCTTTTTTTCGTTCTGTTCTTTTTAAGAACAGGTATTTGAGCATTTGGCATAGCTTCTCTCCACAAAAGCCTTTTGTCCCCCCGTTAACGGAGGGACATTACAGGCATTAATTTACGAAATCCAGGTGCTCCGGCACCGGAGACTGACGGCTCATTCGGGCACCCAGTCCCTGGAAAAGACGTTCGATCCGGTCATACCCTCTGTCAATATGATGAACCTGCTCGACAATAGTACGTCCTTGAGCCGCTAGACCCGCTATGACCAGCGCTGCCCCTGCCCGCAGATCGGTAGCCTCTACCGTAGCCCCGTACAGACGAGAAACTCCTCTTATAAAAGCAGCATTTGCATCAACCGTAATATCAGCACCCATTACATTTAGTTCATCCACATGTTTGAATCGGCTTTCGAAGACGGTCTCTTTCATGACACTAAATCCGTCCGCCAAAGAAAGCAGAACCATGACCTGAGATTGCAAATCTGTCGGAAAAGACGGGTAAGGGGAGGTAACGATCCTCTCCACTGCTTTAGGACGACTCATACAACTTACGGTCATTATATCATTCAAGATGCCGATTTGAACACCAGCCCGCCTGAGGACGTGAATCAGAGCAGACAAGTGGGATGGATTGCAGTGGGTCAGCGACACACTTCCTCGTGTAGCTGCAGCTGCAATCATAACCGTTCCAGCTACTATGCGGTCAGGAATGACCTCATACGTACACGGATTGAGGCGGCTGACCCCCGTGATTGTAATCGTGTCGGTTCCAGCACCAATAATACGGGCTCCCATGGCATTCAAGAAGTTTTGCAGATCCTGAATCTCCGGTTCCCTCGCTGCATTGGTGATCGTTGTTCGTCCTTCAGCCAACGCAGCGGCCATCATAATATTTTCCGTTGCACCTACACTCGGGAAATCCATGTGGATGTCCGAGCCGATTAGCTTGTGGGCTCGAAACGTAATTTGCTCGTCTTTTTCCTCTATCTCTGCGCCAAGAGCTTTTAAGCCCTCTAGGTGAAGATCAATTTTGCGCTCGCCTATGGCGCAGCCTCCGGGCTGGTAAATGGAAACTTCTCCATATCTGGCGAGCAGCGGTCCCATCAGAAAGATAGATGAGCGCATTTGCTTCATCAAATCTTCCGGAATTTGGAACGTTCGGACGGACGACGTATCCACGTATACCGTTTCCTCTTCATGTCGGCATGTACAGCCGAGTCTTTCAAGGATGCGCAGCATGACCTTAATGTCTAAAAGATGGGGCACATTCCGAATTTCTACCTTACCTTGTGCAAGTAAGCTCGCTGCAAGAATAGGTAGTGCCGCATTTTTTGCCCCATGGATACGTATGGTGCCTGACAGGGGACGGCCTCCCTCAATCACCAATTTGTCCAATGTATCACCTCCGAGTTTACCGCTCACCCACTACGAAAACCTCCGGAACTAGCTTGATGCCGGTTTGAGATGATATTGTACTTTGAATATGCTTCATTAGGGTAAGCACGTCCTCTGCTGTCGCTTGACCGGTATTTACAATGAAATTGGCATGCTGTACAGATACCTCAGCGCCTCCCGCCTTCAAGCCCTTGAGACCTGCGCTCTCAATAAGACGAGCAGCATAGTCACCTGGAGGATTACGGAACACGCTTCCTGCACAAGCTAACTGTAGCGGCTGGGTCAGCCGACGGCGGTCTTTAAAAGCCGCAAGCGCTGATGAAATTTCCTCCCGATCGCCCCGCTTCATCCGAAACACTGCCTCTGTCACCATTCCACGTTGCTCATGCAACACGGAGTGACGATAGCTGAAATGCATATTGTCAGCATCGTACACAGCCAATTCCCCTGTATCCAGCACAATCTCAGCGGACTGGAATATTTGTGACACATCAGACCCATGGGCACCGGCGTTCATGTAGACAGCCCCACCGACTGATCCTGGGATACCACCAGCAAATTCAAGACCGGACAGGCCCTGCTTGCTGGCCATAACGCACAGTTTGACCAGTGAAACGCCTCCTCCAGCAACGATCTGTTCATCCTCAAAATGAACATAATCAAAGCCTGGCCCCAGCTTGATCACAAGTCCCCGTATCCCTTTGTCAGAGACGAGCATGTTGGAGCCCCGCCCCAACTGCATCCAGGGAATTCCGTGCTCGCTAGCCAGCTTCAAAACTCTTGCCAGCTGCTCTTTGGTATCCGGGATGACAAGTGCATCCGCAGGGCCTCCAATCTTCCATGTCGTATATTTGGACAGCGGCTCATGCTCCAGCACTTTTCCGATATCATGCTCCGCTAATAATGGCATCCATTGCTGCATTGTACTGAAACCTCCTTGTTGCTTGCCCCGCATGGTTATAAGGCTCTCACCTGACAACCGGCAGCCTGAGTGATGGTCACAATCTATAGGGTATCCTATGTAAATACCATCCGGTGTGTGACAACCGCCCAATTCTGCGCTGCAGACTACCTTTTATGGGCAAGACGTTCCATTTCTTTTACTAAAATATCTGCTGAGTCAGGCTTGCCGAGCGCAGACGCCGACTCTGCCATGCGACTTCGCCGTGCCTCATCCTTCATAATTCCCGCTATAGATTGAAACAGAGCCGGACCACTCAGTTCCTTTTCTACAATCATGACGGATGCGCCTGCCTTTTCAAGTGTACGAGCATTAGCCTCCTGATGGTTATTCGTCACATTAGGTGATGGGATCAGAATAGACGGAATGCCCAACGATGTGATCTCTGCCAAGAAGGAAGCACCTGCGCGATTAACAATTAATGAGGTACAAGCCAGCACCTCTGGCATATTGTGAATATAGGGAAGCACATGTAGATGATTGGGCAATGAGCCGATCTGATTCCGTATGCTATCCAGCGTTTGCTCATAATAAGATTCACCGGTTACATATACAAAATGGACGTCTTTCAGTTGCGAAAGTTGCGGAGCCATTGCAATCATGGCGTCATTAATGGCCTTCGCTCCCCTGCTGCCACCGACCACAAGGACGACCGAACTGTTCATCGGAACCCCAATTGTAGCAAATCCCCGATCCCGGTTAGCCAAACGAACTGTTGTAGCACGCGGGTTCCCAGTGTACAGTACATTTTTAGCTTTGGGGAAAGCTCCTTCTGAGCCTTCAAAGCTAACAGCCACTGTATCCACATAGCGACTCAGAAATGTATTAGTCAACCCTGGAATTGCATTTTGCTCATGAATAATGCTGGGAATTCCCAACTTGGAAGCTGCATAAACGACGGGTCCGCATACATATCCCCCAGTGCCAATAACGACATCTGGCTTAAATTTCTTTAATAATGCTTTGGATCTGCGAACCCCTTTGAAAAAGCGCATGATCGTTTTTATATTTTCCACAGACAAGCTGCGGCGAAATCCTGTGATATCAATAGCCTCAAATGGAATTTTTTCCTGAGGAACCAACTTGCTTTCGAGTCCTCGTTGACCGCCAATATATAAAAATTCAGCGTCCGGATCAATCTCTTCGCACTGTCTGGCTACGGCTAGCGCCGGATAAATATGCCCTCCGGTGCCGCCGCCGCTCAACACGACGCGCATAAACGTTCACCTCGCATAACGTGATAAATTTAGTAAAATGCCCAGAGCTGTTAGCATTAAGGTCAGAGAAGAACCTCCATAGCTGATTAAGGGCAGTGTTATTCCTGTCACCGGCATTAAACCGATAACGACACCAATATTAATGACGACCTGTACGGCGACCATTGCGACAATACCGACCGCAAGCAAACTGCCATAGGTATCCGGAATAGTTATAGCGACACGCATTCCTCTCCATACGAGAACCAAAAAGAGCCCCAGCACCGTCATTCCACCGATAAAGCCAAGCTCCTCCGCCAAAATGGAAAAAATAAAATCAGTTTGCGGCTCAGGAACGTAGCTATATTTTTGTCGACTCATGCCGAGTCCCAAGCCCGCCAGCCCGCCAGGACCAATCGCATATAGCGATTGAATAATTTGATAGCCTGCGCCAAGCGGATCGGACCAAGGGTCCAGAAAAGCGGTGATGCGCTGGAGTCGATAAGGCGCGGCTGCAATCAGTGCAGCAAACCCTGCTGCTCCCGACAGAGCCAGCAGACCGAGATGCTTCATACGCGCGCCTGCCGTAAATACGATGAGCATGGACGCTCCCATCATTACCGTGCCTGTGCCCAAATCGGGCTGGAGCATAATAAGCCCAAAAGCCAGTCCCATAAGTCCAAGCGGGGGCAACAGGCCGCGCGTAAAAGAGCTAATATCATAGTCAGGACGACTGAGCCAACGAGCGAGAAAAAGAATCATACCCAGCTTCATAAACTCGGAAGGCTGAATGCCGAAAGAGCTAATACCGAGCCAGCTTCGTGCCCCTCCTCTTACTACACCAATGCCGGGAATTAATACGGCAACCAGCAGCGCTAGACAGATCAACAACACGACCTTGGCATATTTCTGCCAGATCCGGTAGTCCGTTCTGGCAGTAAAGTACATCGCTACAAGGCCGAGCCCTGCAAACAGCAATTGCCGCTTTACAAAATAGTAGGAGTCCCCGTACTCGTGAAAAGCGAGGACGGCGCCCGCACTGTATACCATAACCATGCCGATGGCTAATAAGCTTACAATACAAACGAAAAGCCATAGATCCGGCGCTGGACGAGATTGCTTCATCAGGAGGCCACCCCTTGCATAAAAGTAGGGGCTTATCCAACCCCCCTACTTACAATTTATGCGCCGCCTCTTTAAAAATACGTCCACGCTCTTCATAGGATCGGAACATATCCCAGCTTGCACAGGCGGGTGAGAGTAATACTACATCTCCCGTCTCAGCAAATTCAGCAGCCTTGTTCACAGCCTCCACGAGCGTAGCGGCGGCATCCTCCCCATTATCGACGACCTTGACATGCTCTATTCCAGCCTGATGGGCCCGCTGAGCCAGCTTATGCCGTGTCTCACCCAAGAGCACAACGGCTTTCACACCTTCCTGCAAGGAAGGTACGAGCTCTGTATAATCAGAGCCGCGATCCAATCCTCCGGCAATGAGTACAATCGGTTGCTTAAAGGAAGATAAGGCCATCATTGTTGCTTTCGAATTGGTTGCTTTGGAGTTATTGTAATAAGCTACACCAGCGTGTTCTAAAACATATTCAAGCCGATGTTCGACGCCGCGAAAAATACTTAATGGTTCCGCCAAATTTGCTGGTTCTGCGCCTGCAGCAATGGCGATTGCGCAAGCAGCAAGAGCATTTTCTACGTTAAAACGACCCGGAAGTCCAATCTCAGCTACGCCTATAATGGGATGCAGCACACCATTTCCATCGCGGTATACGATGCTACGTTCAATATCATCCGTCACATCCGGTATGTATGGCGGGTCAGCGAACAACCCTTCCTGCAAACGTTCTGTCATAGAGAACGGAAGCAGCTTCGCTTTTATATAGGGTACGAGCTCCCGGCAGACGGGGTCATCCCAGTTCACCACCGCGGTATCCGCTGCCGTTTGATTGGCAAATAGACGCGCCTTGGATGCAACGTAGTCCTCCATGCCTCCGTGGTAGTCCAAATGGGTCTCAGCTACATTGAGCAGGCAGGCCACAGTGGGCTTGAAATCTTTTGTTCCTTTTAACTGAAAGCTGCTCAGCTCCACAACCATCCACTCGTCCGACTTGGCATCCACAGCCGCCTCACATAGGGGCGTACCGATATTACCAGCCACGATTGGATTCATGCCGGATCCTTCCAACAGCTTGCCTACCCAAGTGGTCGTGGTCGTCTTTCCGTTGGAGCCAGTAATTCCGATGATCGGAGCTTTACATAGATGGTAGGCGACCTCAACCTCGGTCACGACCTCAATGCCGAGCTCGACAGCTTTCTGTACGGGAGGGGCCGTATAAGGAATCCCTGGATTTTTGACAACCAGCTTCACTCCAGGATGAATTAGCCCCTCTGGGTGACCCCCACATAAAACGGAAATTCCCAAAGCCTCTAATTCAGAAGCTTCGGGACATTGTTCCCTATCCTTTTTATCATTGACTGTCAGCTTGGCTCCAGCCTGGTGCAGCACCTTGGCAACTTGCACGCCGCTTTTAGCCAGACCGATAATGACGACTTCCTGATCTCTGTATGCGTCTGGATGGTTCATTTGTCTACAACCCCTTGTTGAGATAAAGTCCAAGTCCTGCCAACAGCAGTCCTACAGCCCAGAATGTAATAACTACGCGCCATTCGGACCAGCCGGACAGCTCGAAATGATGATGAATCGGGCTCATTTTGAAAATACGCTTGCCACGTGTTTTAAAGGAAGCTACTTGCAAGACTACGGACAGCATTTCAATTACGAATACACCACCGATAATGAGGAACAAAATTTCGCTTTTCGTAACGATGGCAATGGCACCTATGGCGCCGCCGATTCCCAGCGAGCCTGTATCACCCATAAACACCTTGGCTGGATGAGCATTATATACGAGAAATCCGAGTACAGCGCCAATCATAGCCGCTGAGCATACTGCTGCCGGAAGCGAGGTTGCCTGAATCGCGACAATGGCATAAGCAGCAAAGGCAATGGCACTTGTACCGGACAGCAGCCCGTCCAGCCCATCCGTGAAATTGACAGCATTGCTAATCGCCAGCATCATGATAATGATGAACGGATAATAAAACCAGCCGCCCCAATCAAATGACCATGACGTTCCAGGGATGCCGATCGCAGTACTATGATCATTGCTAAGCAGAAGCCAGCACATAATTGCGCCAAACAATAATTGCCCAAACAGCTTTTGACGCGCCGTCAGACCTAACGAGCGTTTGAATACAATTTTGATATAGTCGTCCAAAAAGCCGATCAGCCCAAAACCGAGCGTAGCAACCAACAGAACGTAAAAGTCCGTATTTTTGATAGCTGAAAACTTAAGAAAGGTCAGCGTAAAAGCCACCAGAATCACGATACCGCCCATTGTAGGTGTACCTATCTTTTTAAGATGGCTTTGTGGCCCGTCATCCCGGACCTGCTGGCCGAATTTCATTCGCCGCAGCAGCGGAATGAGCAGTGGAGCGGCAATGACCGCCAGTATAAACGATACGACGATCGTCAGCAGTAATAATTGAATATCCATGGGAGTCTCCCTCTCGTCAACATCAGTTCTGTAGCGGACCGTTTTTCAGCGCATCCACAATTTCTTCTAGTCGCATCCCTCTGGATGCCTTAACCAGCACAATATCATTGGCGTGGAGATGAACCTGCAAATGCTGGATCAGCTCTTGCTTATCTGTATAAGCGTGCACGTTAGCAGTTGGCATCAACCCTTGCGCACCCTGCGCAATCGAAGTGCCTAACGCACCGTAGGTATACAGTACCTCTACGTCGTGCTTTGCCGCGAAAATTCCAATCTCCTCATGGAATTGCTTTTCCTCAGGTCCCAGCTCCAGCATGTCACCAAGCACGGCGACTTTACGTCCGTCCGTTTTATACGCAGACAACGTCTGAATGGCAGCCTTCATTGAAGCCGGGCTGGCATTATAAGCGTCGTTTAGTACGGTAAGTCCATTAGGACAGTTCACGACCTCAATGCGCATGCCCGTCAGTTTTAAAGACGACAACCCTTTACGTATATGGTCTGCATCGACATTGAAATGACGCGCTACCGCCAGTGCTGCCAAACCATTTACAACATTGTGCTGTCCAAGCAAGGGAAGCCGGAAAGCCTCTTTGCCAGATTGGGCTGTTATGAATAAGCTACCTTCTTCATCCGAAGTGATTTCAGTCGGATAGTCATCGTTGCCTGTAGCTAGCCCGAACGTAAACAATTTTAAACCTTCAGGCTTGACCGTTTCAGACTCCGCCAACACTTGTGAAAGCAGTGGTTCATCCCCGTTGTAGATCAGCAAACCACCAGGCTTAAGGCCACTTGTGATCTCCAACTTTGCACGAGCGATTTCCGTTCGAGAACCAAGCTGCAGCAAGTGCGATTCGCCTATGTTCGTTATGATAGCTACATCTGGTTGGGCGATATTAGCCAGCAGACGAATCTCTCCGCGCCCACTCATGCCCATCTCCAGAATGAGAATATCTGTATCCTGCGGCATGGAAAGTACAGTTAAAGGCAAACCGATATGATTGTTATAATTTCCTTCGGTTTTGTGTACTTTAAAAGTCGTGCCCAGCAGAGCGTTTACGATGTCTTTCGTTGTCGTCTTGCCGTTGCTTCCCGTGATCCCAACGACAGAAACGCCAATTTCGCGTAAGTATGCAGCTGCTAGATGCTGAAGGGCTTCTAGCGTATCCTCTACCTCAATAGCGTTCTCAGCCGGAGGTGCTCCATGATCCTTTTGCCATAAAAATGCAGCTGCACCTGCCTCGCTTACGATCTGCTGCACATAATTATGTCCATCAAACCGTTCGCCCACGAGTGGAACAAACAACCCTTGGCTCTGCGGCCTGCGAGAATCTGTAAAAACGCCTTCGACCATCTGTTTGGCGTCCGCTTCTCCATGAAGTGTTCCTCCACACATAGATGCAATCTGACCGATTGTTCTTTTCATCACTTGGATAAACCCCTTATCGCTTCTTTGGCTACGATGCGGTCATCAAATTCATGCACCGTTTTTCCGATCAACTGGTAAGTCTCATGACCTTTTCCCGCAATCAATACTACATCGTCAGGGCTTGCCATTTCAACAGCTTTATGAATTGCAGTTCTGCGATCCACGATCAATTCGTATCGTTCTGCGGGTACACCTTCGTCAATCAACCCTTGTTCGATGTCTTTCAAAATCACTTTCGGGTCCTCTGTTCGCGGATTATCGGAAGTAATAAACGAATGATCACTGTAACGCGCAGCAATTTTCCCCATCAACGGACGTTTTGTACGATCTCGGTCACCGCCGCATCCAAATACACACCATACTTTACCGACCGCAAATTCCTTTACGGTGCGAAGGACATTTTCCAATCCGTCCGGTGTATGGGCATAATCTACAATAACAGCAAAGGGCTGACCCGCATCTACAGGCTCTACCCGCCCATCTACGCCTGCGATAGACTCTAGACTGCGCTTGATATCCACTAGCGAGATTCCTTCCAGCAAAGCAGCGGTAATGGCCGCCAGTGCGTTGTACACATTGAACTTGCCCACCATTCGAAGCTCAATATCGGTATCTCCTTTAAAAGTAGACACATGGAAGGAGGTTCCCTTGGAACCTATAGTGATACGAGATGCCTGCACATCAGACTCCTTTTCTACGCCGTATGTAATCACTTGGGCCGCAGTTTGAGCCTGCAAATAGGAAGAAGCCGGATCGTCTGCATTCAGAACAGCATATTTGCTATCTGATGCATCCCGCGAGAAAGCATTTCCCAACCTAGAGAACAAAAGTCCTTTTGCAGCACGGTACTCCTCCATTGTGTTGTGATAGTCCAGGTGGTCCTGCGTCAGGTTTGTAAATATAGCGGTGCGAAAATCAGTTCCTTTGACGCGGCCCTGCTCCAACGCATGTGAGGATACTTCCATGACACAGCATTGAACCCCCTGCTCTGCCATATTTCCGAGATAACGTTGCAGTTCCACCGCTTCGGGCGTAGTGCCAGACATTGGGTAAGACTGACCTCCGTAACGCATTTGAATCGTACCAATCAGTCCGGTGTTCACCCCGGCATCCTTCATGATCTTTTCAATCAGATAAGTTATCGTTGTTTTACCGTTGGTTCCGGTTATGCCGATCATGCGCATGCGTCGGCTCGGTGAATCAAACATATAATCCGCCAAAACCGCCATGGCATGTCGTGCATCCTTAACTACAAGCTGCGGAACAGGTACATCCAGTTCCCGTTCAACGACCAAAGCTGCCGCCCCGGACGCAATTGCCTGCTCAGCATAGTCATGTCCGTCCACTGTAAAACCTGGCAAACATAGAAATAAATCTCCCTGTTGCACTCGACGTGAATCCGCCCCGATTCCTCGGCAATCCACTGTACCGTCACCCACAACACGGGAGACGGCCAGCAGTGAAGCCAATTGTTGAAGCTGCATCTTTCATTCCTCCATTGCTCTCTCGTTATTCATAGTATGGTATAAAATGAACCTATCAATCCCCCATGTAAATACGGATCGTTGATCCCCGCTCCAATCTGGAGCCCGGCTTCGGCGCCTGACTCACGACCGTCTTGCCTGACCCAGATTTCACGAGCATAAAGTTCATATTCATATCTTCGTACAAATCAGCTGCAGTAGCACCTACCAGATCAGGTACCGTTTCGATCGGATTTTCTCCATACTTGTACTCTTTGGCAATTTGATTGGTGCGAGGCGGTATTTTCAAGGCAATCAGCGCGTCCTTTAAAATATTTTGCACGATTGGCGCAGCAACCACCCCGCCGAATTGAATGCCCTTCGGGTTATCGACAGCGGTATAAACGACGATTTGCGGATCATCCGCCGGTGCAAAACCAATAAAGGATACAATATGCTCCGAGGAAGAATAACGCCCGTTAATCACCTTTTGTGCTGTCCCCGTTTTACCTCCCACCCGGTAGCCTTCAATGAAAGCAGGACGACCTGTACCTTTAGCAACGACGCTTTCCAGCGCTTCCCTTACCTGTAGGGAGGTTTCCTCTGAAATAACCCTACGTACCAGTTCTGGCTCTACTTTTTCCAGCACTTTTCCGGTTCCCGGCTGAACCCAACCTTTTGTAATGTGAGGCTTATAAAGATTACCGCCATTGATTGCCGCTGATACAGCCGTAACCTGCTGGATCGGAGTAACAGACACCCCTTGACCAAAAGCGGTTGTCGCCAGCTCTACAGGACCGACCTGAGGAAGCTTGAACAAAATACCGTTGCCCTCACCAATCATGTCGATCCCCGTTTTGCTGCCGAAGCCAAAATTGCGAATGTATTTGAACAGTGTTTCTTTACCTAATCGCTGCCCTAATGTTACAAAACCGGGGTTGCAAGAATTCTCCACCACTTGAAGGAAAGTTTGGCTTCCATGTCCGCCTTTCTTCCAGCAACGCAGGCGTGCTCCACCGACTTCAATATATCCCGGATCAAAAAAACGGTCATTTTTGAGATTGACCTTCTTTTCTTCCAAGGCAGCCGCCAGTGTAATAATTTTAAAAGTAGACCCAGGTTCATATGTCATCCAGATAGGCAGATTTCGATTATAGATTTCAGGCGCATATTGCTTGTATTGCGCTGGCTCATAGCTTGGTCGTCCAGCCATGCCTAATATTTCACCCGTCTTAGGGTTCATAGCTATAGACAATGCGGACTTCGCCTGAAATTTGACCATGGCTTGGTCAAGCTCCCGTTCCATAATGGACTGCACAGACTTATCAATGGTTAATTGTAAATTTAGTCCATCCTTCGGTTCAATGTATTTTTCAGAAGAACCAGGCATTAGACGACCACCTGCATCCGATAAATACGCAATGCTTCCGTCGATTCCCCGAAGCTTACTGTTTTGCTGCTTCTCTACGCCTGTCAGCCCTTGATTATCAATTCCTGTAAACCCAAGAATATGAGCCGCTAGATCACCATAAGGATAATAACGTTTGTTGTCTTCAGCAACAACGATACCCGGCAGCTTCAAATCACGAATTTGCTGCGCTTTCTCCATCGTAATTTTTCGTCCGCCGGGCTGAAGTTTTTGGCTTGCTGTTCGTTTGGTAATCAGCTTGAGTACTTTATCCTCACTCATATCCAGCAAGGGCGCTAGCCTGCGTGCCGTTTCTTCCGGCTTCTTAATTTGTACTGGTATCGCCATGACTGTCGGCGAACTGACATTATAGGTGAGCGCCGTACCCTGCCTATCCAAAATTTCGCCACGCTTGGCGGCAAATGGAATATTGCGGCGCCACGAATCCTCAGCCTTGGCCGAGAGCTCGCCTCCTTTACCCAATTGAACATAGGCGAGCCGGATCGACAAGGCTGCAAACAGTACAAATAATCCCATTAGCCCCCATACTAGCCTCCGCCGCATGGTCACGTTAGATTTTTTCAAACGCGCTCCCTCCGTTCCTCAAATACTCATGACATGTCTTACCTCATGAATATTCAAAAGAACGGACATTAGAACAAGCTATCAGTTATCCTCGCCTTTAATCGCAGCAGCACTTTCCTCATCTGCAACAGCAGATATTCCTCCCTTAGGAGCTTCCGAGTCTGTTCCAGCATCAGCAGTAGTACCGGAATCGGTTTTAGTATCGACCTCCGTTTTTGTTGCGCTGCCGGTCTGGTTAGCTGCAACTCCATTGGTCGAGTCCTGTGTTTCCTCCGGTTTCACTCCGGTCACCGTTTCTTTGGCCGGCTGAAGCGTCACGCTGACGATCCGCTTTCCATTTACCATTTGCGCCTTTTGAGAGACAACATAACCTTCGCCACTTACCTGCACACCAACCTTCATAAGGGTCAGAACTTGAAGTGTGTCACGCAACGAAACACCTGTAAAATCAGGAATAGTCATGTTGGCACTATCCTCAGTCAGCAAGTAAATGCGTTGTCCGGGTTTCATTTTGACGCCTGCTTCAGGATACTGGCGAACAATTTTGGAGCCTTTGCCTACCGTTTCATAGGCAATTCCCTGTTTGAGCAATGCATTTTGCGCATCCTTCTTCACCTGACCAGTTAATGTTGGTACCGTTGGCAAATTCACTGTTTTTACAACAGTGGCACCTGATTTATTCGTTTTAGTTCCCGTTTTTGGAACCCCCATATATTGCAACGATTGGGATACAATTTTTTTAAATACAGGTGCTGCTGCTGTACCGCCGCCTACCGATTTGTTAGGTTCGTCCATAACAACCAAAACAGCTATTTTCGGATCATTTACCGGTGCAAAACCTATAAAGGACACGACATCCTTCGAATGGTCATATACTTTTCCGACGACCTTCGTCGCTGTACCTGTTTTACCAGCTACACGATATCCGTCAATATAAGCAAGGCGTCCCGTACCAATTTCTTGGTCAGATACGACCTGCTCTAGATAGCTGCTTGTCTGGACTGCCGATTCCCGAGTAATCACTTGACGGACTTCCTTCGGTTGAATCGTCTGAACTTCGCCTGTATCTGGGTTGATGATTTCCTTCACCAGATGAGGCTGCATCAGCTTCCCCCCGTTAGCAATTGCCGAGATGGCAGCTACCTGCTGGATTGGCGTCACCTGAACACGTCCGTGTCCATATGAAGCGGTTGCGACCTCGGATTTGTACTGGGTATGGAACGTAATAGCCCCGGTAGACTCACTTGGAAGATCAATGCCCGTTTTCACGCCGAATCCAAAGTTATTAATATATTTCTTCAGTCTCTCGCCACCCAACTTATCCAAACCCAGATGGACGAAACCAACGTTACTTGAGCGCTTGACTCCCTGAAGATAGGTTAACGTTCCCCAGTTGCGGCTTACATCACGAATATCCCAGCCTCCGACCCGAATCATACCAGATTGGTAAGATTCATTTGGATTGAACACCTTTTCTTGAACCGCAGCTGCCAAGGTTACAATCTTAAACGTGGAGCCAGGCTCGTAGATAGATTGAGTAGCATTATTACGGAAATATTCCAAGGGTGTACTCCCATATGTATTGGGATTAAAATTTGGATAAGTTGCCATACCAAGAACATCCATCGTCTGGGGATCAGCAGCTACTACAGTCATCGTTTTCGGGTTGTATTTTGCAATAGCTTCCTGCATGGCATCCTCTATATAATACTGAATCGTATCGTCAATCGTCAGCTTTAAATTTTTACCATTTTGTGCCGGCTCATAGACACTTTCCGATCCTTGAAGAGGAACTCCCTTCCGATCCCGCTGATACAGAAGCTTTCCAGCCGTCCCCGAGAGCTCTTTATTATAATAAGCTTCCAACCCCATACCTGCTGTGCCATCTTTTCTTTGATAGCCAAGAACATGGGAAGCCAGCTTATTTTCCGGATAATAGCGTTTGGATTCTTGAACAGTGTCCACAGCTCCAATTACTTCATACTTATCCTTCAAATACTCTTTGAACGTATCCACTTGTGCCTTGATCTCAGGGTCTACCTTCCAGCCCCCATTACGAATCTCGCGATTTTTTAAGTAGTTCCCCTTTTTATCCTTTGCAGAAAGATGTCCTCTCAGCTCATCCTCAGGCGTTTTGAGTAACTGGTGCAGCTTAGCTACAACCTCATTCTCCAAATCATACTCCTGAATGATGCTAGGATTGACAACTACCGTATAAGCCGGTGCATCCGTAGCCAATACGTTTCCTTTACGGTCCGTAATGGTTCCACGCTTGGGCTGAATGACCTGATCTCTTTCCACTTGATTAACTACCAGGTTATGCCAGTACCCCCCGCTCACAACTTGAATCCAAAATACCTTAAGTAGCAGAACAAGAAAAAAGAGGGTAATACATCCCCCTATTAGCAGTGTGCGAAGCTTTATTCTTTTGACCATAGCTCAAACCTCTCTGCAAAAAAATGTACGTCAGAGCATAGCTTGATGCTATGCCCTTAACTATTTGGCAGCCTGCTTTTCCACACGAATGGGCTCTCTTGTTGGTTCGATATATCCCTGTTGCTTTGCAGTCGGCACGATCTGATTTTCCAGACGCTCCTTTTGCATCTTCAGTTGGGCGATATTGGTCTGTAATTTGGAAATGTCCTTGCTTGCCGTATTAATCGAATAATTGATTTGATAAATGTGAGCGTACCTGCTAATCAACATACCAGCAATGACAATGCACGCTACAAGTGTCAATAGATACAGCAGCTTTTCTCGAATCGGCAGCTCTCTGCGGCGTGTAACGACTTTGGTGGTCTCACGATACCGTTGTTGCTGAACCTGTTCCTGACGGGCTCTTTCTTTTACAGCCAAATTACCGCGTGTATAAGCCATGTCGCCTCTCCTTCTCCATTAAATTTACAATTTCTCGGCAACTCTCAGCTTCGCTGACCGGGACCGAGGATTAAGCTCCAGTTCCTGCTCTGACGCCACAATCGGCTTACGGTTCACCAGCTTCAGATCGCCTTCCATTTTGTCTTCCAAAATAGGCAAATCAGATGGATAGATGCTTTTCGCCAAATACTCCTTGAAAATATGCTTGCATATCCGATCCTCCAGAGAATGGAATGTAATGACCGAAATTCTGCCTCCTGGAGCCAGACATCTTACTGCCTGATGCAAAGTATCTTCCAGTGCACCCAACTCATCATTCACAGCAATCCGCAAAGCCTGGAAACTGCGTTTAGCCGGATGTCCCCCGGTTCTGCGTGCCGCAGCCGGAATTCCTTCTTTGATAATATCGACAAGTTCCCCAGTTGTGTGAATAGGCTTGTTCAATCGACGTTCAATCATGATCTTTGCGATCCGCCGTGAAAACTTCTCTTCTCCGTAATGAAACAAAATACGCGCAATCTCTGCTTCCGACCATTTATTGACAATTTCGTAAGCCGTAAGCGAGCTACTCTGATCCATCCGCATATCAAGCGGCGCATCATGATTGTAGCTAAATCCCCGTTCCCCCTCATCGAACTGGGGCGAGGACACACCCAGATCGAACAAAATACCCTGGACCTGCGGGACGCCGTCTTTCTCGGGCAATCCCAATTCGGTCAGCTTGTCCTGCAAGTGGCGGAAGTTGGATTTCACTAATGAAATCTTGCCTTCATAGGCTGACAGCTTCTCTCGCGCATTGTTCAATGCCCAGTCGTCCTGATCAAAGGCAATGAGCCTTCCCTCAGGGCCAAGCTGTGATGCAATGACGGAACTGTGTCCTGCCCCTCCCAACGTGCAGTCCACATAAATCCCGTCCTGCCTGATGTTTAGTGCCTGTGTTGCTTCTTCTTTGAGTACGGTAATGTGGTGAAACAAACGGCTGACCTCCTAAATTACAATTCAAAGTTGAAATCAACCAATTTCTCAGCAATGTCGTTAAATGCTTCTTCTGATTGGTTGAAATATTGCTCCCAAGTGTGCTTGCTCCAAATCTCTACACGGGTGGACACTCCCAATACGACGCACTCTTTAGTGAGCTTGGCGTATTCGCACAAATTCCCCGGTAAATTTACCCTGCCCTGTTTGTCCAATTCGCATTCAGTCGCCCCCGAGAAAAAAAAACGGGTAAACGCCCGCGCATCGGCCTTCATCAGAGGCAGTGCTTTAAGTTTTTTCTCCATGACAGCCCACTCATCCATGGGATACACGAAGAGGCATTGGTCCAACCCGCGGGTAACCACGAACGAGGCACCGAGAAGTTCACGAAACTTGGCCGGTACAGTAAGCCGACCCTTCTCATCAATGCTATGTTGGAACTCCCCCATAAACATTGGTTTCGTCACCCCTTACCCCATTCTCCCACTTTGGCCCACTTTCCACCACCTAAGCATAATAGATTCGCTTTAAAAAATCAAAGACCTCTTTTTCATTACCAAAAAGTGATAGAAGCCGGATCCATACCATTATGTCTGTTATTGTAGCCCCGCGTCACAAGATGCAAAAAAGCCCCTTATCCCATGAAGCCGGCCCCCGACAATATGCATCAGGTTTCGAAACAACACGGAATAAAGGGCTTACTCTCTGTCCATTATGTCAACCTAAACAAATACTTGCATTAAAAACGCAACACTTTGCAGCGAAAATCGTGATGGAAAATCCGATTACGCGTTCCAGCTGTCCAAATAGATCTTTTGGTCTTTAGTTAACGTGTCAATTTGGATTCCCAGACTATCAAGCTTGAATCGAGCTACCTGCTCATCAATTTCATAAGGTACATTAATAACGGCTTTGCCTAGTTCATTGTAACGATCATTCACATATTTCAAGCCAAGCGCCTGAAGCGCAAATGTCGTATCCATAATTTCCGCAGGATGTCCATCAGCAGCAGCCAGATTCACGAGGCGTCCTTCTGCCAGCAAATACATTTTACGTCCATCTTTAAAACGATATTCCTCGATATTGCGACGCACCGTACGAATGGATTCGGAACGTTTAGCAAGCTCAGGCTTACTAACCTCCACATCAAAATGCCCTGCGTTACACAGCACAGCTCCATCCTTCATCACATCAAAGTGTTCTCCTGTAATTACAGCCTTGTTTCCAGTTACTGTAATAAAGAAGTCGCCCAGTTTGGCAGCCTCTACCATCGGCAAGACATGGAAACCATCCATATGGGCTTCTACTGCCTTGATCGGATCAACTTCGGTTACAACAACGTTGGCTCCCAGCCCTTTCGCACGCATTGCAACTCCTTTGCCACACCAGCCATAACCTACCACAACCACTGTACTTCCTGCTACAACCAGATTAGTCGTACGAATAATGCCGTCGAAAGCTGACTGTCCTGTACCATAGCGGTTATCAAACAAATATTTGCAGTAAGCATCATTAACAGCCACCATCGGAAAGTGAAGTTGCCCTTCTTTTTCCAAAGCCTTCAAACGAATAATGCCAGTAGTTGTCTCCTCTGCTCCCCCACGGATCGTAGAAATCAGATCAGGCCGTTCGGATTGCAACAGAGTAACCAAGTCACCACCATCATCTATAATGAGATCCGGCTTTGTTTCCAGTGCCTTAATTTGCAAATTCTTGAATTCTTCTGGGTCTGGATTGTATTTAGCTAATACCGTAACGCCATCTTCAACTAATGCGGCACAAACATCATCTTGTGTAGACAATGGATTACTCCCCGTAATAGTTACCTGCGCTCCACCTGCTTGTACCACTTTAGCCAGGTAAGCCGTTTTGGCCTCCAAATGTAGACAGATGGTTACCTTCAGACCAGCAAAAGGCTGCTCTTGCTCAAATTGTTGACGTATACGGTTCAATACCGGCATATGGGCTTCTACCCAATCAATTTTCAAATGACCTTCAGGGGCCAATTTAAGATCGTGAACTATGCTATTTTGCAGAGAATGGGAAGTCATACTTTGTTTCCTCCTTCATATTGGTTAAATTTGCACCATGATAAATCCTATATAAAATAACAATCATACATAAATAACACGATGCGTACCCGTCAGATCCAATGGTACATTCATAATCGTATCAATCAAGCTGAGACCATGACGGTTTAGAAAATGATAGATCGTATACGCCCGCTCCTGCGGCTGTCCAAATGGAAAAAGCGACCATTCAATACGATCCCACTGGCGAAGTGCTGTTTCATTTTGCCGAAGCAACGCTTCCTGAACTTTTGCCTCCAGATAGGCGATCTGTGCCAGAATCTTCTCGCGGTTGGTTTCTCCGAGCCGTAGCAAACCTTTTTCAATCAAACCTGTCTGCTGCACAAGTGGTTCGTACATGCGGACAAAAGCTTCCTTAGCCCCGGAAAACTGATCCTGCATTCCAAGCTGATCTTGAGTGGCAATCCATTGCTTTTTCCGTTTCTCAAGTCCGTCTCTAACTTCACCAAAACTTAATTCATACTTAAGCATATGCTTCTCCACACCTGGCTCTACCAACGTAAAAGACATTCGTGGCAGCAGTATCGGCATCTGCATATCCAACACCCCGAAAGCATCCCGTGTAATCGCCCAGTAAGCAATCTCTCCTAGACCCAGCACAGATGCCAGCACCGGAAACAGTGAATCCTGCATTAGAGGACGAGTTAGCACATTGTTACTAAAACGTTCGGGATGTCTATCTGTCTCTTCAAGCAGTTCATCCACAGTAAACGCCACCAGACCGTGTCGATCCGCGAATAGTCCAGCTTTTTTGAAAAGCAGCAAGCGTTCATCTTCATGGATATAAAAGAGATTCGCGCCACCTTCATGCACATCGGCTTGTAAATGATATCCATAATCTACGATCCGTGTGGCAGCCGTCCGATAAGCCTGCTCCAACTCATCATTGTGCTGAACCAGCCGCTTAAAAACGGATGCTTCCAGCTTGCGTAGCGAAGGATCTGCTGAATCCAAGAGTACTAATCCATAGGTGCCGAACAAAAGGCCCAGCAACTTGGCAAAGGCTTCACTCAGTCCATATGAATCCGTTATCCCGTTCTCAATCATGCGCATTATATCAGCCTTATGTTCTGAATCTGGCAAGCTTTGCTCTATATCCGCTATCGCTTGCTTCCATTCAAAAGCGTCAACTTTAATGGCACTAACCGAAGAACGGCGTTCAGGTTGCTTATTCAGCTTGATTTTGACGGCTTGTGGGTCATTTGCCATTACGTATGTATGATTGACCTCGTCCCAGTCATGATCTTCGCCAGCAATCCAGAAGATGGGAATAACCGGACGTCCAAGACGTTCCTCAGCTTCTCTCGCCGCCTTAATTAGGGTAGCAGCTTTGTAAATGACCAGCATCGGACCTGTGAACAGTCCGCTTTGCTGCCCGCCAGCTACTACTAAGGCATCTGGACTTTCCAGACGGTCCAATGAAGCACGAACCGCCTCATACGAATTGTATTTCTCATTGTATATACGAAGACATGCTACGACATCCTTACGGTTTAATCGCAGATGCTCCGTCTTATCCAGCCACTTCGCCCGTTGGGCATAAGCATCGGCGTGCAGCACATTATATTCATACAAGTCGCTTGCGCGTCCTGTACCCTGTATATAATCTTCTGCCAAAGCCGACCCTCCGCGAAGCGTTTCCGGAATTATTTTCATGGGTCTGCCTCCTGTCTCCACCAAAACCTTACTGCTTGATTGTACCGAAAGCCCATGTCCACGTCAAAGCTTCCTACAAAAAAAACCGCCGAATAACTCGGCGGTTGGTGCATAAAACAAGATCAGGCGTAAGGCTCAGCTACAAAATGTCCTTTAGACACTTCGATGAGCGTGGCATTTTCCAGGTTATAAGCCCCTGTCTTACTGCCAGATGCATCATGAATCGGGCCTGCTTGGTCGCCTGGCATAATAATCCGTTTTTTGTTGGCTTCTACTTCTGGATCAGGAAGTGGGATCGCCGACAAAAGCATTTTCGTATAAGGATGGATCGGATTTGCATACAACTCAGCACTTTCTGCAAGCTCAACCATTCTACCCATATACATTACAGCTACCCGATCACTGATGTGCTTGACCATCGACAGATCATGCGCAATAAACAGGTATGTCAGACCCAAACGTTCTTGAAGCTCTTTTAACAGGTTGACAACCTGAGCCTGAATAGATACGTCAAGAGCTGAAATCGGCTCATCACAAATGATGAATTTAGGATTAACAGCCAGTGCACGTGCAATACCGATCCGTTGACGTTGACCACCAGAAAACTCATGCGGATAGCGTGTTGCATGGTCAGGGTTCAAACCAACCAGATCAAGTAACTCCTCAATCCGTTTCTTACGTTCTGCACGGCTACCCGCCATATTGTGAATATCCAGTGCCTCACCAATAATATCAGAAACGGTAAAACGCGGGTTCAATGATGCATACGGATCTTGAAAGATCATCTGCATATCACGGCGCATTGCTTTCATTTTACTTGGTGATAATTTGTAAATATCCGTACCGTTAAAACGTACGCTACCTGCTGTAGGCTCATACAAGCGCAAAATCGTACGACCCGCTGTAGACTTACCACAGCCGGATTCGCCAACCATACCCAGCGTTTCACCCTCGCGAATATAGAAATTCAGGTTGTCCACCGCTTTGAGCACACGGTTTTTGCCAACATTAAAATACTTTTTAAGACCTTCAACCTCAATTAAATTGTTGCTACTCACCATGATCTCACCTCCTATTTCTTCAACTTCGGATCAAGCGCATCACGCAAGCCGTCGCCAAAAAGGTTGAACGCAAGCATAATCAAACTGATCAAACCTGCTGGGAAAAGCATCCGCCACGGGTAATACATCCACCCGGTCAGAGCTGATTCAATCATTGAACCAAGCGATGCCTCCGGATTCGGTACCCCTAAACCGAGGAAGCTCAGGAAAGCTTCGGAAAAAATAGCGGTCGGAACGCTCAATGTCAATGTAACGATGATCGGACCTACTGCATTAGGCAAGAGGTGGCGGAAAAGCAAACGACCTGCTCCAGCACCCATGGAACGGGAAGCAAGTACAAACTCTCTGTTTTTGAGTTGCATCATTTCACCACGTACAATCCACGACATGTTAATCCACCCCGTTACACAGAGCGCAATAATAATTGTAGTGATACTTGGCTCCAGTACAACCAGCAACAGGATCGTAACAAGCAAGTAAGGAATGGAGTACAAGATTTCAGAAAATTTATTCATGATTTCATCAACGCGGCCACCAAAGTAACCCATAATTCCACCATAAATAACACCAATCAGCAAATCAATCAAAGCTGCAGCCAGGCCTATCGTCAAGGAAATCCGTGCTCCCATCCATGTACGGACAAACATATCACGTCCAAGATCATCCGTACCGAACCAATGCTCCGCAGAAGGTGGCAGATTCGTGCTCAGTAAATCATTAGAGTAATAATTATAGGGTGACAATATCGGACCGATTAAAGAAAAAAGCACAATCAGAACTAAAACAATCAAGCTAGTCATTGCAACCTTGTTTTTACGAAGTCGTTCCCAGGCATCGCGCCAAGCAGATAAGCTTTCTCGCTGAATAACTTCAGACTGCTTTTCATCGACCCCTATTTTTTGGAAATCTTCCGGTTTTACCTGAAGTTTATCCAAATTCACAGCATTGTCTTTCACAGACATAAAGTTACCCCTCCTTCCCGCCGGACAGCTTAATCCGAGGATCAATAAACCCATACGCGACATCTGTAATAAAACGCGCTAACATAAGCAAAACACCGTAAAAAATCGTTATGCCCATAATCATGGTGTAATCACGGCTTGTGATACTTTCCACAAACACTTTACCAATACCGCCAATCCCGAAAATCCGTTCAATAACCACAGATCCGGTAATAATATTCGCTGTCATTGGACCTACGTAGGTAACAACTGGCAAAATAGCATTCCGCACAACGTGTTTGAACATGATCGTAATGGATTTCAAGCCTTTAGCTTTGGCCGTTTTGATATAATCTGCATGCAGTACTTCTATCATACTGGAACGCGTCAATCGTGCAATAAATGCAATTGGTTGAGCGGACAAAGCCGCCACAGGCAGAACGTAGTCCATTGGGCCCTCGAAGCCCATAACATTAAACAATTCCAACTTTTGGGCAAAAAAGAACTGAATTAATGATGCCAGAACGAAGCTGGGAACCGCAATACCCAGAATTGCCAATATCATCGCTACGGTATCAATGAGTCTACGATGGTATAAAGCCGCCAGCATACCTAGTAAAATACCGACAATAATGGAAACAATAATTGCGACCAGACCTAATTTTAGTGATACCATGAAGGTCTGTCCAATAATGTCGCTCACACTTTGATTCAATTTTTTCATAGAAATACCAAAATCACCCGTAACAATATCACCTAAGTATTTAAAATATTGTACATATACAGGCTTATCCAACCCATACTGTTCCATTAATCGGGCTTGAATCTCAGGAGACGTCGCTCTTTCGCTCATGAAAGGGTTACCTGGAATTGCCTTCATCAGAAAGAACGTCGCAGAGATCAGAATGAGCAAAGAAATAAGCATAAATATAAATTTACTGATCAAATAACGCGCCATCGCCCGTTTACACCTCCCATATTTTTCGACACCATTCGATTCTATAGAAATAGAGTTGGGTTGTCCAATCTACTTATATGCATGGTTAATTTAATCATTTTAAGAAGAACCCTCACACACAAAAAAAACGGGATATATATGGCAGTACCCACATATATATCCCGAAGTAACTCCTCAACTTCAGAATCAAGTATCAGCTACTTACTGTGTTATATAAGCTCTTGTAAAATCAATTGCACCACTAAAATCCAAGGCAACGCCTTTTACATTTGGTTTCGTCAAAGAAGTATTAGAGTAGTAATAAATCGGCAGTAAAACCATATCATCCTGAACAAGAAGCTTCTCTGCTTTCGCAAATATTTCCATGCGTTTTCCTGGATCAGTTTCTGTTTTAGCCGCTTTAATCAAACCATCATATTCAGGATTAGAATATCCAGAATTATTGTTGCCATTACCAGTTGTCCAGATATCCAGGAAAGTCATCGGATCATTAAAGTCAGCAGACCATCCACCACGTGCAATTTGGAAATTCAACTTGTTACGTGTTTGGATAAATACGCCCCACTCCTGGTTTTGCGTTTTCACGTCGATTCCCAGGCTTTTCTTCCACATATCTGCAACTGCCAAAGCAATTTTTTGGTGTCCTTCAGTAGAATTGTAGAGTAGAGTGATTGGAGGGAGTGAAGTTACTCCTTCTTCCTTCATACCTTCTTGAAGCAATTTCTTCGCTTCAGCTACATCTTCTTTGAAATAATCATCTTTATGTTCATTACGGTATTCCTGAGATAAACCTTTAATACCCGGAGGTACAAAGCCGTAAGCAGGGATTTCTCCACCCATCGTTACTCTATCAACAATCGGCTGACGTTGAATCGACATTGCAAATGCTTTACGAATTTTAAGATTATTGAACGGTTTTTCGGTGACGTTAAACAAATAGTAATAGGTGCTTGCTATACCTTTAGCCTGGAATTCGTTAGGCATTTCATTTTTCACAGCCATCATTTGGTCTGCAGGAATTTCGCCATTAGGTTTACCTGCATAATCAAGTTGTCCACTTCTGTAAGAAGCGAGTTCTGTTGCACCGCTGTTTACAAGGGACATTGTAATTTTCTTCAGTTTAATTTCGTCCTTACCCCAATAATTCTCGCTTTTGGAAACCTCGATCTTTTGACCTGTCTCCCAAGTCGACAATGTGAAAGGCCCGTTAGTGATCATGCTTTCTTTTTTAGTCGCCCATTTATCATTTCCTTGAACAGACGGATGCACCGGGTAATAGGTGTAGAAAGAAGTCAATCCCAGGAAGTAAGGTGTTGCATGTTCCAGTTCTACCTGCAATGTATGGTCGTCAACTGCTTTGACACCTACATCTTTGAAGTCCGTAACTTTAGTACCTTTAAAAGATTTGGAAGTGCTCAGGTTGTAACCCTCAGCATTTTTGATATAGTACAATTGGTAAGCATATGGAGGTGCAGGAGCCGTGGAAGGATCCAATACCCGTTGCCAAGCAAATACGAAGTCGCTTGCTTTGACTGGGTCGCCATTACTCCATTTTGCAGTATCGCGAAGCTTGAACGTATAGGTTTTGCCGTCATCGGAAATTTTCCAAGATTCAGCTACGCCAGGAATTTCTTTACCATCAGGGCCCATGCGAACAAGACCTTCATACATTGTTTTTAAAACAGTGTTTGCTTGAGTATCTTGAGCCTGTGCCGGATCGAACGTTGGCGGCTCGGATGCAAGGTTAATGCGCAAAATTTGCTTGTCGGCCGCAGCCGGCGTAGTCGAGGTGTTTTCTTGTGCGCCCTTACCATTGGTATCGTTCTTGCCGCCGCAACCTGCGAGCAGTGCGCCAACTGCAAGAATGAGTGTCAAAAGGACTAAAAAGCTTTTCCTTTTCATCTAGCGTTTTCCCCCTAGTTCTAAAGTGGTATATGTTTATAGATTATACAACCAGCGGTCAAAAAAATCTACATTACATTTCTTCAAATTGAGCTTTTTTTTCAAAAAAACATGATTAATTCATATTTTTTCACCTTTTCATGTCACCTTATATCACATGGCGTTGAATATATTCTTAAATATACCAACTACAGTCAACAAAATATACGCCAATGTCATCGCCATAAAAGTTAATCTCCAGACCGCTCTACATAATCTTTTACCATCAACCTTCCCTTTTATTCGATTTTGAGCTCCTCCAATTAAACCCAAAGCCAGTAATAGGATCAGTAGAATCAAATAAAAACCGAATCGAGATGTAAAAATGACGTTAAAGAGTGCTGCGACGGAAAATATCAGAAAAAACGTGGTAATATCCATAGAAGTAAGTAACGATTTCTTTTTTTCCATTTTAAGAATGTAGCGACAAACCGCAAACACGATCAAAAACGGAAAAAAGGGAAGAATACTGAAAGTGATAATAGTACCTTGTATAAGACTCAACTGATCACCCCTCTTTTAGCCGCATGCCTTCAATTAATTGCCACAATAACTCATGAGTTGGTGCAGTAACTCCAGCCCGATCTGCCATCTGCACCAGTTGTCCGTTAATCGAAGCAACTTCCGTCATGGACTGTGCAAGTACATCAGCTAGCATGGACGAGTGATTCTCTGCCGTTGCCCGGCATACATTCATAATTTGCTCCCACCATGCGTTTTCCCAGTGGATACCATGAGCTTCATACACTTGAATGCCTTCATCGTACAGCCTGCGCATCATATGTATTCGAATAGGGTCCGAAAGCAGCTCGCCATTACGAACTCGCCATAACGCCGTCAGCGGATTGATCACAGCATTGATCAACAACTTGCGATACATACCGTTCTCGATTTCTTTCGACAAGCAAGCGTCAAATCCTGCTGCAACCAGCCGATTTAGCACACATTGATTAAAATTATTGTTCTTCGACTCCTCCTCTTCCTCCGAACATCCTATTTCAGTAACACCCGATCCTGCATGTACAATAGATGCTACTCCCTGCCTCTTGGCTCCTTCAGTCGTCACAGCAGGGTATACTACAGCCTTAGGCCAAGCCTTTCTAATGCGTTCTATATGGCCGATTCCATTCTGGAAGCAAACAATTCCTGTATCTCTATCCATTTGAGCTGCAGGCTGGATCTGTTCTAATACTTCTTCAATCGCCCCCTGTTTGGTCATAAGCATTATCCATCGTGCCGGAGCCTGTGAATTTAACAGTTGCCAATCTGCCAATGGCGCTACCTTCAATTTATTCCCGGACACATGTACTGCCGTCTGTCCCTCCTTATCAAACACAGTAATCCCTTCACGAGCAATGATGCGTGCCTGCTCAAGTGTACGCGTCCACAGCCTTACTTTTGTACCTGAGGCAGACAACCTCCCGGCAAACAACAAACCCAGCGAACCCGCTCCAATAATATCAATCACCTTTGTATCGTCTCGCTTCCATCTTTTTTTCTACTATATCATATGCACTCTAGAGAAATACAAAAAACGTCAACTACAGCAAAGCGCTAGTTGACGTTTTATTTCAATATTGCAAAAGTAATCTTGTTACTCAATGCGCTCCAGATTCCCATTGGCGTCCATTTTGAATCTGGATTTAAGCTCTTCCTCATCATCAGTGATTAAAGCCAAGCGCCGAGCCCGGTCCATAATCTGAATCAGAGCTTTATAATCATCATTCACAACACGATAGTCGGTTTGCACCTCATTCACTTCTTTGGACAGCCGGTCATTAATGGAGCGAAGCTGATTCAATTCTTCTTCCTTTTCCCGTAAATCTTTCTCCAGCATCTTAATCTGCCGATTCGTTTCCTGGACGGATCCCTTCCATTGACGCAAGAAGCGAATTACTGCATCAATAGATAACGTATCCTCACTCGTACCATCCGTTCTGTACCCACCTTCGACTGCATCAAGCGAGGCAAAAGCCGCAACCTGTGATACACCTACCGGGTTCTGCTTACGGATATAACTGCGCTTCTGGCGCTGTGCTTTGGCAATGCTAATCGCTTCATCATAACGTTTGCGCACGCAGCTGTTCCAACGAAAGCCGCATGCTGCAGAGGTTCTTCCGATTTTTTGTCCAACCTCCTCAAACGCAGCGAGCTGCGTCCCACCTTCACGGATATGCCGCAATGTCACCTCCGCCAATATCAAGTCATCTTCCACACTCCATGCATCTTGTCTTATTGCAGTCATGCCTCTAGCCCTCCTAACAACATCCTGAAATAACCGTCTTCATGAACCGATCTTGCCGGTATTTGAATAGGGTATAAAAGCTGTTTATTCATTCCTATGCCTCTCGTAGAGTTCATAGAATCTATTTGATACTAAATTGTATTTCCATTTCTGCAAGAACTCATACGTGAACGTAAACAGTTTCGGGTTTCAAGCATGCTCAGACTGCTGTACAATAAAATGAATGGTTAAAGAAACAGAAAGGATCATATACATTACCATTAGTTTTTTCGGGAATACATAAAAGGGGAAACCAAATGAACAAACGAATAAAAATCACAATCAGCACCCTGCTGACCACTATCATGATGCTAACTTTCATATATGTACGTCCTACTCTGGCCGCTCCCTCTCATGAAGAAAATCAGATTTTACAAGATAGCCTGTCGATTGTAGAGATAGACCATGAAATTGAGCGAATCAGTCAAGAGCAGCAGACTCTTTTGCAGCGTCAGCGGGAATTGCGAAGTAATCTCACCGTTCAGCAAGAGCAAATGACCGTACAACGGAAGCGTGCAGGTTCTGTGCTGCGATCGTATTATATGGGAGAAAGGGACAAGCTGTTGAGTGTAGTGCTAGGGGCGAAAAGTATAAGGCAGCTTCTCTCTCTGTACGATTACTACTTATTATTGATTAGTCACGATCAGGATGTGCTTCAAGAATACGAATCCAATTATCAATCTATGCGAAAAACAGAACAACAAGTCACCCAAGCCTCAATGGAATTAGAGACAGTCAGAACAAACTTACTGGCACAACGTAAACGCATTATCCTGCTTCAGTCGCGTGTAAATGACGGCGTTAACGCCAGTAATGACCCGGATACCCTACGCAAGCTTATTGGCGAAATGACAGCTTATTGGGAGAATGTAGGTGTCTACGAGGTAAATAAGCACTTTAAAGCATTAGCTCAAGCTATGCAGGATTTACCGCAATTCATTCAACAACAACAAGGTGCCATGGTTACAAATGGAAAAGTGATTACGATAAGCATTCGCGAAGAGGACTTTAACCGTTTTTTAAAGTCAGAAAATGAATTGTTTAATCACTTCAACTTTACATTTGCACAGGATCGAATTATGGTAGAAGGTCAGCAGGGAACGATGAAATTAAGAGTAGAAGGTCACTACACGGTAGAAAATGAACCGAAAAATGCAATTTTATTTCATGTAGATCGATTGGTATTTAATGGTCTGGAACTACCTGATACGACCCGCAACAAGCTGGAAAAAGATTTTGATCTAGGTTTCTACCCACAGCAGCTTATTTCCTATGTCAAAGCCACAGAAGTACGCACTTTAGCAGGAATGCTTGAAGTTAAGCTCGAATTAAACTTTAAGTAGACTTTTGCTCACCGTTCATTGTTCTGAATTTTTACGTGTACAAAACAAGAGACCCCGGGATATTCCCGAGGTCTTTATTATTGTCATAACGATAGGGATTTTATAGCAGATCGGCTGCCAACTGCGCAAGCTTGGAGCGTTCTCCTTTTTCCAACATGATATGCCCACTAATCCCTTCTTGCTTAAACCGCTCCACCACATAGGTTAGACCGTTACTGGCTGCATCCAGATAAGGGTGATCAATCTGCTCCGGGTCTCCCATCAAAATAATCTTGCTTCCCTCACCCACCCGGGACACAATCGTTTTGATCTCATGTCGGGATAAGTTTTGCGCCTCATCGACTATAATAAATTGCCCAGGTATCGAACGCCCGCGAATATAAGTAAGTGCCTCCACCTGAATACTGCCCAAGCCCATCAAAATTTTGTCGATATCACCTGATTTTTTGGCATCAAACAGATACTCTAGATTGTCGTAGATTGGTTGCATCCACGGGCGAAGTTTTTCATCCTTTTCTCCCGGTAAATAACCAATATCCTTACCCATAGGAACAACAGGCCGAGCAATCAGCAGTTTCTTGAAGCGATGTTCATCCTCTACCTTAAGCAAACCTGCCGCCAGCGCCAGCAGCGTTTTGCCCGTACCCGCTTTTCCTGTAATGGTCACGAGGGGGATATCGTCATTAAGCAAAAGCTCCAATGCCATCCGCTGTTGAGCATTACGCGCGCTGATTCCCCATACCGATTCGTTACTTAAGTACAGCGGCTCTAATCGCTCTGCCTCCTGATTTACTTTCAGCAAAGCTGATTTTCCAGTTCCCATTTCATCTTTCAGAATGACAAATTCATGTGGATACAGCGTATAAGGTAGTTCCAGTGGCTTGATTGGTAAAAAACGGTTAGAGTAAAATTCATCTATGATGGACGGGTGCACCTGTATTGCCGAGTATCCGGGATATAGCTCACTTAGATCGCCTGTTCTATCGGATAGGTAGTCTTCGGTCAGCAGTCCCAATACATCTGCCTTGATCCTGACCAGCACATCTTTACTGACCAAAACGACCGAACGTGGTTCAGGCTGCTCCTGCTCTTCCAGATGATAATTTAAGGCAACCGCCAAAATCCGGTTATCGTTCGAAACCTCCCCGAACATCTCCTGAACTTTCAAAAAACTTCGGTGGTTTAACTCAACCTTAAGCCTTCCACCTTGGGGAAGTGGAACGCCACTATGCAGATGACCCACTTCTCTCAACCCGTCCAACAATCGCGATACATTGCGGGCATTCCGTCCAATCTCATCCGCGTTGCGTTTTTTGGAGTCGATTTCTTCCAGAACTACAGCTGGAATAACAACTTCATGTTCTTTGAAGGTAAATATGGCTTTCGGATCATGCAGCAGCACATTCGTATCCAGCACAAAAATTTTCTTCATTAAATCCCCTCCAAAGCGGCGTGGACAATCTCGTGTTTCATACCTATACCTATTCACCGGGTACCTAATACTTGCTGATTCCCTGAAAAAAGAACCCCAAAGCAGCATAAAACAACGAAAAGTTGTAAGTGAAGATAGCCTCTGAGCCTGTCCATTTTTGAAATTAGACACAAAAGGCCCAGTGATTGCTCACTGGACCTAGACTTGGTTCACTATAACTTTAGACATACCTCAACCCCCTTATGTTATATAAGAGCTTTACTCGCTGCGAGTATAACATAAGTGGGAAGAAAGATACATACTCAGGAATTGGAAGAAGCTGCGGTATTGTCGCTTGCTTTTTTAGCTAATTCCTCTTGTAGCGCTTGCTTGGCCAAATCGAGCTGTTGCTCATCAATGTACACATACGGGCTACGCCACGTTCCTGCTACCGGATTGTATTTCACATTTTGCTTGGAAATATTCCAATAGGTTTGTACGATATTTTTCATTTGCTGTGACTCGATATCTGTCATCATATTCTTATCAACCGATTTAATAATTGCACTAAACTTGGTCAAAGCGTTAAAGGATTGCATTTGGTCAATTAGGGAATGAAGCACCTGATTTTGTCGACGATTACGATCAAAATCGTCAGATTCAGCTGTTCTCGGACGGCAATTCGATTTGCGGTAGCGAACAAAATCAAGAGCCTGATCACCGTTCAAATGCTTGGCTCCAACTGTCAGGTTAATATCGGTACCATCTGCACGGTCACGATAACACATGTTTTTATCAACCGTCACATCTACGCCACCCAAATTATCTACTACATCTCTAAAGCCCTGGAAGTTAATAACCGTCACATAATCAATATCAATGTTTAAATATTTGCCAATCATCTTCTTCATTTGTTCTTCAGCAACTTCGCCAGATTCTTTCTCTCTAGCCTTAAACACCGGATAATACTCATTCAACTTGCGAGGTTTATATCCATCCATTTCTAGACGCGTATCGCGCGGTAAGGACACGATGGTAGACGATTTAGTATTGGGGTTCAATGTAGCTACCATAATAACGTCGGACAAATAAGTCGGATGATCAGGGCGGTAATCGGTTCCTAGCAATAAGATAGTCAAAGGCTTAGCTTCTGCCAATTGTGTTTTGGGTACTTCCTTGTTGATCCCCGTATCCAAAACTTCCTCTACCTGATTGTAAAGATAGTAGGTATAACCACCTGCTGCCAAAATACCTATAATAAGCAGAAACAAGACAAACTTCATAAACGATCTGAAAAAGCTTTTTTTCTTTTTCGTTTTTTTCGGTTTGGCGGATTTTTTCCCGCTTTGTGTCCGGGGAGGCAATCCGTTCGAAAGATTACTCATGCTTCAACACCTTTTCCTGCGTTTTGAGAAATATAGCTTTCTCCAAGTTTACAATCCTAAAACACACACAGCGGCGCATCCCGTTCCCGGGCGTCGCCGCTGTGGCCAAAGACCAATCCAATCAATTACATATTTGCTTGTGCTGTTTTACGTTGTTTCTCCGCACGCTCGCGTTCACCTTTGTTCAAGATCTTTTTACGCAAACGGATAGCGTTAGGTGTAATTTCGCAATACTCATCATCATTCAGATATTCGAGCGCCTGCTCCAAAGAGAAAATAACAGGTGTTTTCAGTTTAACTGTATCGTCTTTTGTTGCTGAACGAACGTTTGTCAGTTGTTTTTCTTTACAAATGTTAACGACAATGTCGTTATCACGTGTGTGCTCCCCAACGATCATACCCTCATAGATTTCAGTACCTGGCTCCAGGAACAAAATACCGCGGTCTTCCACGCCCAGCATACCATAAAATGTAGAGCTGCCGTTTTCCGTTGACACGAGTACACCCTGATGACGTCCACCTACTTGACCGCCAACAAATGGTCCATAGCTGTCAAACGCATGGTTCATTACGCCATAACCACGAGTCAAAGTCAGGAAGTTTGTAGTGTAGCCGATCAGACCACGTGCAGGGATCAAGAATTCCAAGCGAACCTGTCCGGTTCCGTTATTAATCATGTTAACCATTTCGGCTTTACGGGAGCCCAAACTTTCCATTACCGCGCCCATGCTTTCTTCCGGAATATCAATAAGGAGGCGTTCGATTGGCTCCATTTTCTTACCGTCAATTTCCTTGACGATAACTTCCGGTTTGGACACTTGCAGTTCGTAACCTTCACGACGCATGTTTTCAATCAGGATACCCAGATGCAACTCACCACGTCCGGATACAATAAAGGCGTCCGGGCTATCTGTTTCATCAACACGTAAGCTGACATCCGTTTCGAGTTCTTTCAGAAGACGCTCACGCAATTTACGGGATGTTACCCACTTACCATCACGACCTGCGAATGGGCTGTTGTTAACCAGGAAGGTCATTTGCAGAGTTGGTTCATCAATCTTCAGTACAGGCAATGCTTCAGGATGATTTGGATCAGCAATGGTTTCACCAATGTTGATATCTTTAATTCCCGCAATCGCCACAATGTCACCAGCGCCCGCTTGGTCAGTTTCAATACGTTTGAGACCTTGGAAGCCGAACAGTTTCTCAATACGCGCTGATTTACTGCTACCATCACGCTGCATAACTGTGACTGCTTGCCCCTGCTTGATGATACCGCGGTTTACACGACCTACTGCAATTCGGCCAAGGTATTCGTTATAGTCCATCAGTGTTACGAGGAATTGAAGAGGCTCATCTACTTTCTCAGTTGGAGCCGGAATGTGCTCTACAACTGTTTCGTACAATGCTTGCATGTTATCGTCTTGCTTTTCAGCATCCATGCTGGATGTTCCGTTCAGCGCCGAAGCGTACACAACAGGGAATTCCAATTGCTCATCATTCGCACCCAGCTCGATGAACAGATCCAGTACTTCGTCAATAACTTCTGCCGGACGAGCTGCCGGACGGTCAATTTTGTTTACTACAACGATTGGCGTCAGATTTTGCTCCAACGCTTTACGCAGTACGAATTTCGTTTGCGGCATGCAACCTTCGTAAGCATCAACGACGAGCAAAACACCGTCAACCATTTTCATAATCCGTTCCACTTCGCCACCAAAGTCGGCGTGCCCCGGTGTATCTACAATGTTAATCAGATAATCTTTGTAAGTGATAGCTGTATTTTTAGCCAAAATCGTAATACCGCGTTCACGCTCCAGATCGTTGGAGTCCATGGCGCGCTCCTGAACAGCCTCGTGTTCTCTAAATGTTCCGGACTGTTGAAGCAGCTTGTCGACAAGCGTCGTTTTTCCGTGGTCGACGTGGGCAATAATCGCAATATTGCGAATGTTTTCTCTAGCATGCATGGTTTGTATCCATATCCTTTCCGTATATCAAAATAGTGTCTCTATCCTGAAGCAGTGCTGATTCAAGGCTAACAATCGTTCTTTAGGCCCACTCCCTGCCAGCCTTCTATATGTTTCAGGCTTTGTACAGACAGCTTCTCTCTCCGATTCGCGTGAAAACCTTAAAATAAGCGTCAGAAATCATTCCGACGCTCTTATCATATCCATTATATTATAGTTGAAATATGTCATAAAGCAAGACATTATTGCCTGTTCCGTAATTTACCGCCATAAAATCTCACAGCTTGTCGTTTACCTTTTGCGTTTGCCACGGTTGTCTAAGACCAACCAGATTCCAGCGCCAATCAGTAAAACTGCAATAACATATATGATACCCGTTCTTAGGGAGGTAATAACCAATAAAAGCACCGATACCAAGCCCAATATTACGCCCCCTGTATATACATTGCGAGAAAGCGAAATATCATTAATGGCGTACTCCCATAATCCAATCGCCACACCTAGAAGTAACAAAGGCCATAAATAGGCCATTAAATGCCAGCCCCAAATATTGCAGAGCAAAAATAAGAAGCCATAAACCGACAAAATCCCTGCCGGCAGCAACATAAAGGGTGAAACTTTACGCTTTATGTACATTGCATGCAGTACGATTCCAGGTATTAAAAACAGCAAAGGCCAAAAGTTTCGTCCCAAAAAGGAGAACGCCCCCAGTTTCCCCAACAAAATAATCAGTCCTACGGCAACAATGCCCACTCCGATCATACGCTCTTTTCCGGAATTCATCGTGGTCTCCTTTGTTTGCTGAATTTGTTTTTAGGTCTCTTAATGTGATTGTTTTTAAGTATATTTTTGTGAATATAGAGTCTTTACAAAAACCGAGTAAACCTGGCACTCGCAAAAACTCTATGTCTATTTTAGCCGATGTTTTCCAAAAAAACTACGTTCAAATATGGCGAGCTCGTAACTGACGATATATACCTGCAACGACAACTGCTGTTGCCAAGAGTCCCGGTAACCATGCATGTATAAGCTCTCCCGTACCTGCTAACCATACACCCAATCGGGGATCACGCAGTAGCATTTCTCCTGCCGTAAAAGCCAGGATTGCAGATCCGAGCAAAACAAGTACAGGGAACCGGTGAAGCCAGATCGCAATCACGTTGCTGCCCCAGACGACAATTGGAATGCTAATCGCAATACCAATGACAATAATGGCGATATCCCCATCTGCTAGGGCTGCAATAGCTAATACATTATCTAGACTCATCACAAAGTCCGCTACCAGAATCACCTGTATAGCCTTCCATATGGTTGTTTCTGCTCTTACTCCCACATGATCCTCATTCTCATAAAGCAGCTTAAACGCAATCCATAACAGAAGTAGACCGCCTGCCGCCTGAATAAAGGGTATGCCCAGCAAAATGACAGCTACAAAAGTCAAAACACAGCGCAGGAGGACTGCACCGACTGCCCCCCACCATATAGCTTGACTCCGCTGCCTTGCAGGCAAGTTTTTGCTCGCCATGGCTATAACAACTGCATTATCACCGCTTAACACCAAATTAATCATTAATATTTTCAACAGCAAAATGATATGCTCCATGTGTACAAACACCCCCATCCTACTTGTATGCGAAATAGGACGAGGCTATGCTTATAAGCCTTGTCAAATAAGTCATCATTTATTAAAAATTGATGTCAAATTTGTTGAGCAAAGACCTTGAAATCAATAACAAACAGCAATATAATGAATCGTATTTCCGAAAAACGGGTATTAAAATAAACAACATACAATGATTTTAGGATGTTTAATCAGGGAGATGAGAACGATTGATATGTCTGGACTTCAGTTCTTTTGGCTACTGCTTAATGTGATATTTATTGACCTTCTGCTCGCAGGAGATAATGCGATTGTAATTGGACTTGCCGCCAGAAAGCTGCCTCCTGCAACGCAAAAAAAAGCGATACTGTACGGTACCGGTGGTGCCCTGCTCATTCGCATAGCAGCCACCATTGTGGTACTCTGGTTGCTTCAAGTACCATGGTTGTTACTCATCGGAGGTGTCATGTTAGTCTGGATCGCGTATAAGTTGCTCGTAGACCAGGAGGATCATACCGAAGTCAAAGCGGGAACAACGTTATGGGGTGCTATCCGCACGATTGTTGTAGCCGATGCGGCTATGGGTCTGGACAACGTGATTGCTGTTGCTGGCGCGGCCCAGCAGCATTTGCTCCTTGTAGTGCTGGGACTATTAATCAGCGTACCGATCGTTGTATGGGGAAGCACTCTTTTTATCAAGTTGATCAATAAATTCCCTTGGATTATCTATTTAGGATCGGCTGTGCTTGGTTATACAGCCTCTAATATGATTACTGAAGAACGTAAGCTGGAACCCTACTTTACTGAGCACCCTGCGCTGCGTATCTTGTTTATTGCCGCAGTCATGGCAGGTATTTTGCTCACAGGATATCTTCAAAATCGCAGAGCAGTGTCCAGTCGAGAAAAAGCCGTCTAAAATGATTCAAAAACTGTTTTAATTAAAATAAAAAGGCAGACCCAAAATAGCTGGCGGGTCTGCCTTTTTGTTTAAAACCAATCTTCCTGTATAACTTCCTCTTTGCGCCCCTCTATAGCTCCGCCGGCCTCCAGGACAAGCGTCTCTGTTGTAGCCACAGCCTGTTCAATCAACACATTTAAATCCCGAATAGAGGCTTCAATCTTTTGAACAACCCACAAATTTGGATTGGTCGTTGGGGATTTAGGAACAAACAATGTGCAGCAATCCTCATAGGGGAGGATCGATAGATCGTAGGTGCCAATCTGCTTTGCGATTTCCGTGATCTCCTGTTTATCCATCATTACGAGAGGTCGCAGCAATGGTAATTCTGTCGAACGGCCAATCACATTCATGCTGGATAACGTTTGACTAGCGACTTGCCCCAGACTGTCGCCTGTCACGAGTGCCAGTGCTCCTTCACGCTCAGCCAGCATCGTGGCAATTCGCAGCATAGACCGTCTCATTAGCGTAATAATCAGATTATCCTGTCCAGTGCGCGTAAAGGCCGTCTGCACCTCTGTAAACGGTACAAGGTGGATTTTGATCCGACCCGCATAGCCTGCTAATACCCTTGCCAAATCAATAACCTTTTCTTTCGCACGTTCACTTGTAAATGGATAGCTATAAAAATGTACACATTCGATTTCCAATCCTCTACGCATGGAAGACCATCCTGCTACCGGGCTGTCAATTCCACCAGACAGCAGCAGCATAGCTTTACCGTTCGTTCCTAACGGAAAGCCCCCTACAGCCATAATAACATCGCTGAATATATAGGCCGCCTGCTCTCTAACCTCCACACGTAACTCAATATCTGGTTGATGTACATCGACCCTTAACGCTTGAAACTCTCGCAATATAGGAGAACCAATTAAATGATTCATCTCTTGTGAGGAATGAGCAAACTCCTTCCATACTCTGCGGGCATTTACCTTGAACGTCGTTCCCTCGGTCACATTCAGCTCACGCATCAAAGCTGCAGCGGTCTCAATGATAGCACCCAGCTCAACAGGAGCCATTTTGACAGGACTTATTGTCGTGATGCCAAACACTTTTTGTAACACCTGAATGATCTGTTCATAAGGCTCTCCTCCGAGAACCACATAAATCCGTCCAAATTCCTTCCGCAAAGAAGCACCGGGAAAGGGTTTGAGCAGCAGCTTCACGTGATTCAGTACTGCCTTTTCAAAACGAGTCCGATTCTTCCCTTTTAATGTAAATTCACCGAAGCGAAGTAACAGCATATCATAGTGCATTTTAACGTTTCCACCTTTCAAGGGATTCCAGCTTGGCTACAGCCTTTCGCAGTGCAAGTATAAGCTCATCGATATCCTGTTCCGTATGTTCATCACCGAAGCTAATACGAATGCCGCCAGACGCTTCCGCTTCATTGCATCCCATCGCCAGCAGCACCCGACTGGGTTCAGCCAATTTCGAAGAGCAAGCTGATTTGGTGGATACTACCACACCCAGTTGCTCCAGCGTATGCAGCATTACCTCGGCTTTCATGCCTGGATACGAAAAGTGGATAATATGCGGCGCTTCTTCCCCGCTGTTCAGCCGCAGTTGAGGGAGTGTCTTCACTTCTGCGACCACCCGTTCTCTCCACTCGGTCATACGGCGTGCTGTCTCTACTTGCCGTTCGCCCGCCAACCGTATCGCCTTAGACATACCGACAAGCAGCGGTACATTTTCCGTACCTGCACGAAAACCCTGCTCTTGAGAGCCGCCACTATGCAGTGGGAAAAGCTCTACACCTTCCCGAACGAATAGTAGTCCAGCACCTTTGGGTCCACGCAACTTATGCGCAGAGAGGCTGTACAGATCAGCCTGCCATCCCCGGATATCAACCTGTAGCTTTCCAAACCCCTGTACACCGTCAATATGAAATAGTACACGAGGGAACTTTTTCTTCAGCGCAACTCCGATATCATGCAACGGTTGCACCCTTCCCGTCTCATTATTGACATGCATGATACTGACTAAAATCGTATCTTTACGGACAGCGGCACAAACCTGTTCGGCGCTCACATGCCCTTCTGCATCGACAGGTAAAAATGTAACCTCAAAGCCCAGATTTGTCAGTTGTCTGCAAGCTTCATACACAGACGGGTGCTCTGTCGATACAGTAACAATATGCTTGCCTCTGGTCTGATACTGCAAAGCTGCTCCCTTGATAGCAAGATTGTTGCTTTCCGTTGCCCCAGATGTGAAGACAATCTCTGATGGATACACTCCCAAAGCCGCAGCACATACTTCGCGCGAACGCTTAAGCAACTTATCTGCATCCTCTCCATATCGATGCATCGAGGATGGATTCCCGTAGTGGCGTCTCATGACCTCGGCAACTGTTGTAATCACCTCTTCAAAAGGCGGAGTTGTCGCGGCATAATCAAAATATTTCATTGCACTCCCCTTTTCCGCTCTATAACTGCTGCAACAAAAAAAGACCAAAACAGGGAAAGGCCGCTACATTATAGCGACACCCTTTCCCCATATTGATCCTGTCTGCGGACCTAATCTAATTGAAATTACGCACTTTTTTCGTTGTAAGCTATAGGGCTTAGATCGTATATTTTTCACGTGCATTTTGAATTTTGGTAATATATCTTTGCGTTTCCACCGGAAGCTTGTCCAGTACAGCCATTAACTGTTCATCACTATTTACACCAAGCCGCTGCACCCGTCCGGGACCTGCATTATATGCAGCCAGCGCCATATTTTCTTGTCCGTTAAATCGTTTAATCTGGTAGGACAAATAACGAACACCGGCATCAATATTTTGAACAGGATCGTATGGGTCGCTGACCCCCAGGCCTTGAGCCGTAGCATCCATAAGCTGCATAAGCCCTTTGGCTCCGGCCGAAGAAGTGACCGACGGATTAAACGAAGATTCCGTATCAATAACCGCTTTAATCAACGCTACTGGAACGCCGTATTTCTGGCTAGCCTCGTTAATCAAATCATCATATGCTGTAGGTGTTGTGGGTCCGTCTGTTGCTGTGTTGGAAGGAGGGGGGTACAATGACGAAGCCGTCCCCCTCGAAGGTCCCAATTGAAGCCATAGCAAACCGTTTTCGTCTCTGGTAACATCACTTGAATTTTCTCGTGTCACAGCACCATCTGTTTCCAACTGACCTACTTGTTCCAGTAATCCGGAAAAAGCGTCCGTTGTACCCGTCTGGGTTGTAGCACTCATATTATTTAACAGCTGCATGTCTAACATGGACTTGGACACGCGCGGATCAATTTGCATGTGGTGTTCCCAACTTTCTATAGTTGTTATATCCCAAATAGCTTGTCATTACTGCTATGATACAACTTTTTACTATGTACTTCCATACCTTTTAATGAAAAAAAGCTCCGTTTCTGTCGAAAAGACAGCGGAGCTTTATAGATCAGCTTTAATGTAATTATATCACTAAGATGATTTTTCTCGGATATACAAAAGAAAACTGAGCTTGTTCTCCAGTAGGGTCAACGAACGAACGGGATAAAAGCAAAATAACTCAATGTCGCTAGCGCCCCCAGACCAATCGACCAAATACCGGTCGTTTTGCTGCCATTCACATAAGCAAAAAAACCTAAAACTGCAGCAATAGGTCCCAGCACAATTGACCACATAAACAATGAGGCAATTCCTGCAGCCAGACCAATATAGCCAGAAATACGGCCACTATTGTTTATAACCTGCTCTTGACCCTTAACCTCATGTCGAGTCACAGCCGAGCCGGGAGCAACCTCTGCTGCATATTCCTCACGATCATTACGGCGCTTGGCAGATCGTTCATGAATGTGACGGGGGTAATCTACACGTTCGCGGCTTACATGCTCTTTACTCTGATGCTTGTCATTTTCATGATCTTCCATAATAAACTGCACCTCCAAATGCGAAATGAATCGCGCAATAAAATTTACACGGACTTCGGCTTAAAAGTGTGGCAACAGGTTGCGGCTGACGTGGCAGCCTTATCACGTTCTTCTGAACTGAAGCTTTCTCCCGCATATTCTTCTTTAAATTTCTTACCGGCATGACCATCAACTTCAATCATGATCAAATCTGCCTTGCAAAAGTTGTTTTCTCCCCAATAATGGCAATTGGCTACGCTACACTTAACGATTGGCTTGGCCTCTTGGCTCATGATTATCACCTCGGATTCATTGTCCCCCCGCTACCCTGCACCTATGCGTTCATGGTATATGGCAGTTGGTGACATACGAAAAAAGCCGCTTCCTTCACCTCCTCCAAAATGGCAGGAAGCAAGTAGAAAACGGCTTGCTTGTCTTGTTTTAGTTTTTGATTAGAAATGATCTTCCCCGTTGAATGCTTTAGGCATGAGTACGTCGAGTCTGCATCCGGCGCTGAGTCAAATAGTCACTTTCATAATAAGTCAGGTCATCACGCAATTCTTCAAAATTTTTCGTAATGTCCATGATCACTTCGCGAGCGGCTGGCACTGGCGTTTTACGGAAGCGAATAGCATCTTGTCCCGTATACGCATAGCGTCCATCCTCTGCGTAAGATTCATTTTTGGGATAAAAAAAGCTGTTCACGCAGTCATGGTAAACGTTATACAATGCCTTTTCCGCAAAATCGACGTCAAAATTGGCACGGCGTAAAGCCACACCCAGCTTTTCATAAGATACTTCGGAAAAAACAAGGACATGACGGAGATCCGACAAAAGGCCTTTGTAAAAAAGCACGGACTCCTCATTGCCATCTGCAGCAAGTTGTGGCAGAGCATGCTCATTGAGGAATGTTTCCACCCGTTTCACGGCAGTTTTCAGTCTCTCCTGCGCCGACTCACATAATTTTTGTACGTTGACTGCTGACATCAAGGCAGCTCCCCCTTATTTGTTGCTTGTTCATCAATTTGATTACCCGAAAATAGTCCCTTCTAACCGAAAGAGCTGTAATTTTCAGTATTTATCCTACCACAAATGAGCATTGAAAGGTATAAAAACATGCCAACCTCCTCACGCTAAACCATAAATTTATGAATACTCAAGGAGGACGGTCCCATGTCTCGGCGAAAATGGTTAAAACCCCTGCTCGGAGCAGCTGCCGGGGTGCTTCTCATCACACTGATGCTGCCTTCCCGTGATCACCGCCATACACCGCAGCCCGAATATACGGCCAAGATGGTGCCACAGCAAGAGAAGCAGCTCAAAAAAGGAATGTTGGCTTTGGACCTGTCCGCTACGGATACCCTCACACGCATGGATGCAAGGCAGGATATTCAATACGTGATGCGGGAGCTTGATGGTAAAACTGCTGATCAGAAAAGGCAGTTTACCCGCACGCTCCAGCAATCACACAGTCATCTTCATACGTTACAGTGGATTCACACACGCGACGGGAACACGAGCACCTATACGGGCAGTAAATCACAAACTCGTCTGCTGAGTCATCCTCAAATTAAAAGCAGCTTGGCCGCCGCTCGCCGTTCCGTCATGCAAAATAAATCCTACGAATCTGCTGCATTTCAGGCTGAAGGCGGTAAATATTTTGTCATGGCAGAACCATCGGCTGACGGAACATGTGGTGTTGCTGCCCTGGTTAGTCAGCAAGTATTGCGTGACGTGGAGAAGCATCAGCGTAAGAATTTGCGGTTGATTCCCTATCCAAAAGAAGGCAGCTACAAAATCGAATCCGTACATCCCGACACATTGCACGATATTACTGTCAAGACGGGCCACGACAACGAAAATGCAAGTCATTATTTTGAAAACGAAATTGTCGTTCGCTTCCGTCACAATCCTGATTCACGACAACTGCAGGAAATTGCAGCAGATTTACACTGTGCGCCAGGCCGCAAGCTTGGTTATACCTATGTATTTCATTCGGATAAGATGAACTTCAAGGAGCTAAAGCAATATTTTTCAAGAAAATGGAACCCGCTTTATACTGAGCCTCACTATATGTATCTAACCAATGAGAAAACACCTATCCAAGCGGACAACTCTATCCCCAATGATTTGCTCTTTTCCCGCTATCAATGGAATCTGCCGGCTACTGAAACCAACCGGGGTTGGAAATTAAGCAAAGGCAGCAAGGACGTAATTGTCGCTGTCGTAGATACGGGAGTAGATTTGGATCACCCCGACCTAAAAGGTCAAATCCTTTCAGGTCATAACGTGGTAAACCCGTCTGAAAAACCTTATGATGACGTCGGTCACGGAACGCACGTCGCTGGCATCATTTCTGCCCTCGTGAATAATGGTGAGGGGGTCGCTGGCATGACATGGTACAACAAAGTCATGCCGATTAAGGTTCTTGACCAATCCGGCTCCGGTACGACTTACTCGGTTGCAGAAGGTATTATATGGGCAGCTGATCATGGGGCCAAGGTCATCAATTTGAGTCTGGGCAATTACGCACAAGCTGAATTTTTGCATGATGCGATCAAATACGCCTATGATAAAGATGTCGTATTAGTTGCAGCCACAGGTAATGACAATACGGAACGACCTGGCTATCCAGCAGCGTATCCAGAAGTATTTGCCGTTTCCGCTACAGATTCTTCTATGCACCGTGCATCCTTTTCTAACTATGGAGATTATGTAGACGTCATGGCTCCAGGTGCAAGTATCGCCAGTACGTACCCAGGAAATCAATATGCTGCACTGTCAGGCACTTCAATGGCCAGTCCCCATGTATCAGCGCTTGCTGCACTGATTCGATCCATTAACCCCGATCTGACCAACAAAGAGGTAATGGAATTAATGAGAAGCAGCGTAATTGACTTGGGCACACCAGGGCATGACAAATATTTCGGGTATGGTCAAATTGACGTGTATAAAGCGTTGAAAGCAGCACAACGTCCATATGTTCCTTTGCAATTCTATCCACAGCATTTAAGTGACAAGTTAAAATCAATTTTAAAGAAACTGGAAACGTAAGATTCCTTATTGGAAAAAAGCAGCCATGTTGCTCCATGGCTGCTTTTTTGGGCTTTATTAACGCTTGGAACTGCTGCGAACAGAACGCTTGCCATGGCTGCGAGTATGACAGCAAGGTTCTCCAGGATCCTTTATACTCACCGGAAATACGTGATGAGGCACAGGTACAATGTGCGTCTGATTTACAATTTCAATCGGATGAACCACAGGCACGACTTGTGGGAAAAATTGATGATTTACAAATTGGATCGGTGGGCACACGATCGGGTCGTAAGGGCAATGACTCATAATGTGCAACTCCTTTCGGTGAATTAGTACAGCATATTAAGAAGGCAGGTGCTGTGCTTGGATGTTTACCCCCTAATACAAATATCCCTTATAAAATAGGCTTCCGTTCAACAATGACCGAACGATCAAGCAGTTCGCCCAACAAACGGCACAGTTTGTGAAGACCTGTTTTAAGTGTTTCCTTGTCCGCATACGAAAAAGAAATACGGATATGATTACTGTCCATACCACCTGCATAGCATACTGCCCCAGGTAAAAAGGAAACGCCTTCTCGGTCAGCCAGCCGCTCCAATTCTGGAATATCAACATTAGGAGGAAGCTTAATCCACACATTTAGGCCGCCTTCGGGAGCATACCAGCTGACCTCTAGCGGAGCATAGCGCTGGAGCGTGTGCAATGCGACTGTCAACCGATCCCGCATTTGTTCCCGCAACCAAACAAGATGCTGATCAAGTCGGTTCTTGATAAAGGGCAGTAGCGCTTTTTGCGTTAATAGAGGGCTCCCTAAATCTGTAGTAGACTTGGCAGCCACCAAACGATCCATTACACTGCCCGTGGCCGCTACACAAGCTATACGGCAGCCGGGAGCAACGGTTTTGCTAAAGCTTTTGATATATATCACATGTCCGGACTGATCATGCGCCTTGATAGAGAGTGGCGGCTTTGTTTTATAATAAAGGTCGGAAAATGGATCATCTTCAACAATGAGACAATGATAACTTTGAGCTAGATCCAGTAATTGTGTGCGTCTGGCCATCGTTAAAGTTACTCCGGTAGGATTATGAAAAGTGGGTATCGTGTAGATCAGTTTTGGGGGATGAGTATCGCAAAGACGTGTGAGGATATCGATCCGCATGCCCTGCTCATCCATCGGAATCATAATTACTTTGGCACCACGACTGGTAAACACATCAATGGCCCCCGTATATGTAGGAGCCTCCATGTAGACAACATCTCCAGAACCAACAAAAGTACGTGCCACCAAGTCAATCCCTTGTTGGGCACCACTGGTCACGAGTAGCTGTTCTGCCACTGTGCATATACTGCGTTCGTTCAAGTGATCTACAAACACTTCCCTCAGCGCTAAATCACCTTCAAAAGTCCCATATGCTGCCATTGCATCGGGATTTCCAGAGGATAGACGTTGAGTATCAGCAATGATTTCGCGTGTAGGAAGAAGCTCCGGTTGAATTGCTGCTATATGAAAAGAATAGGGAACCTGTCTGCTATGGTTAAAGTTTCTCCATAGCTGTGCGCGCGGCAAATAATCGATCAGCGACATTTGCCATGACAAATCCTGCGCTCCCTCTCGTTGAACAGCTACCGAAGGCTCTGCTACATAGCAACCTTTTCCCTGTGTACAGGTAACCAAATGAATAGACTCCAGCTCAGCATACGCCTTGCTTACAGTTACGGGACTTACCGCAAGTAGGCTGGACAGATGACGGACAGACGGAAGCTTTGTGCCCTGAGGCAGCAATCCAGACTGGATGCGATCTGCTAATGTTTTGGCAATCTGTAAATATAATTTGACACTGCTATTGCGGCTGAGATCAATATGCATCGGAACTGTCCCCCCAAAAAATCAACTGTTACATTTAGACGTTTACTGTTATACTTCATTATCGATATAATACAACAAATTTCATAGTACAGTATAGAACACAGGAGATGATTGGATTGGAACACAAATTTTCGGGTATGGCTCGTACTCAGGGCTCGTCCATGGTAAGGGACATTTTAAAGCTGACACAGGGAACAGATGTGTTATCTCTGGCAGGCGGCCTTCCTGCCGATGCCTTTTTCCCCATCGAAGCTGTTGCTAAAGCCTATGAGCGGGTATTTCGCCTCGGCGGTACTACCGCTCTTCAATACGGCCTAACCGAGGGCTACATTCCTCTACGGGAACGTCTTGCAGCAATCATGTCATCCCAAGGCATCTCCGTTACCAGAGATAATATCATTATGACGACGGGCTCACAGCAGACCATTGATCTGGTTTCGCGTGTGTTGCTCGATCCGCAGGATACTGTATTGGTGGAGTCCCCTACTTATTTGGCCGCTCTTCAGGTATTTAATTCCTATGGTGCCAACATTGTAAGTGTAGATACAGACTCTAACGGTATGCAATTAGATGATCTTGAAGCCAAGATCAAAAAACATCAGCCTAAATTCGTGTATGTCATCCCCACCTTCTCCAACCCGGCAGGAAGTGTTTGGAGTATGGAACGCAGAACAGGCGTTGTTGAACTATGCCGTAAATACGGCACTTTGATTTTTGAAGATGATCCTTACGGACGTCTTAAATTTGACGAAAACCTTAACTTTCCATCCCTTTTCTCAATTGATCAACAGTTAGGTGGAGACAGTCATGTAATGTACACTTCTACATTCTCTAAAACTGTCGCTCCAGGTGTTCGCTCTGGATGGTTGGTAGCCGATCAAGCTATCGTCGTTAAAGTCGCGAATGCCAAACAATCTGCCGATCTGCACTCCAGCAGTATTGATCAACGTGCTTTGAATGAGTTATTGGACTTTTTTGACTTGGACGGACATATTCGTACCGTGTCCGCTGAGTACCATTCTCGTATGCTACGTCTCACGTCGCTAATGAAAGAACGCCAATGGGAAGGAATTACCTGGAATGATGCACTTGGCGGTATGTTTATGTGGGTTACCCTACCTGAGGGCTTCCGTTCTGACCGGTTGCTGCAACTCGCAATTCAGGAAGGAGTCGCATTTGTGCCTGGACAAGTCTTCTATGCTGACCTGAGCGGCAGCAACCATATGCGAATCAACTTCACGCATACCGATCCTTCCCTGCTTCCAAAAGCAGTTGACCGATTGGATCGAGCACTGAAGATGTACACAGAGGAAAGTGTGGTAAAAAGCGTACGCTGATGGAGTTGGCAGAACACGTACGTGAGGCCCGCTTCACGTTGTTTTTACGATCGCTGCTATCCCTGATTCGTTTGGATTTTGAATAGTGGTGGAATCTGGGACAAAAGCCGCACACCTCGCTTCTATAGATTCAAATGCGTTGCTACGCTGACTACGTGCCTCTTCCTCGCACGTTTTTACGATAGAGGGAGTAAAAATTAAAATGAAAGCCTCCAGTAATTATGCTTGGGGGCTTCATTCTAAAAATGCACTATTTCTGCGCAAATACGGTATGTTAAAAAGGGTGTGTCATGATTCCCACAGGAATATGACACACCCTTTTTAATTCAATAAATACATTTGGATTAAAAGCTTTCATGCAAACAGGTCATTTACAAAAGTTAAATTCATACATTTTAAGGTGTTGCAGTGGGGAAAGTTTTCCGTAAGCCGGGTTCTGTGCTATTCGTGGTACAGACGGGAACTACCCTCCCACTACAAGCGACAATCATCTATCTAGGCCGAACATTGCTATCCAGCTCCAGCGACCAACCTAGACACGCCTCGGGCTAAGGCTGCTTCGCGAAGAAGCTGTGTCCCATTAGGTCTTGCTCCAGATGGGGTTTACCAGGAACGAAGTCACCAGCGTTCCTCGGGGTCTCTTACACCTCGGTTCCATCCTTGCCTGTGCCGCAAGCGGCCATCGGCGGTCCATTTCTGTGGCACTATCCTTCAACTCGCGCTGACTGGACGTTATCCAGCATCCTGCCCTATGGAGCCCGGACTTTCCTCTCGCGGCTTACGCCGCCAGCGATTGTCTGTCAAACTTTCCGAACAACATTACATAGTATACAGGGAACGCGCGCACGTTACAACCCTGAAAATATTGTAAAAAGTAGAAAGCACCTTTATTTTCTCATAGACGTTGAGGTTTTACAAAAATTGAAAAGGTTCAGTTTCCACCTGAGATACATGTACTTCCGTTGAGTATCGACCTTCTGCCAAGCGTTTACGCATCCACTCTGCAGTTTTAGGCTTCATAATCTTTTCAGCGTTATGTCCAGGGTCAATAATGGCAATCCCCGCCATAAGGGCATCCTGAGCCGTGTGATAGTCAATATCCCCCGTGACTAATACATCAGCCCCCTTAAAAAGCGACTTGTTCACATAACGGCTGCCAGAACCCCCAAGCACGGCTGCCTTTTTGATCGTACGATCTAAGTCGCCCACCACACGTACATGCTCGACGTTGAAACCGTTTTTCACAACATCGACAAACTCACGTAACGTGCAGGCTTCCTTAAGCTTGCCGACCCGCCCCAAACCAAAGCTACGGCCTTGCAAATCCATATGGTACAGGTCATAAGCCACCTCTTCATAAGGATGAGCCTTCAGCATCGCTTGAACAACTTTATTACGTACACCCTGCGGTACAATGGTCTCAATACGAACCTCTTCACTACGTTCCATTTTACCCTGCTCACCCAAAAACGGCTGTGTGCCTTCACCCGGCACAAAAGTTCCGTAGCCATCAATGTTAAAGCTGCAATGGCTGTAGTTGCCAATATGTCCAGCTCCCGCTCCCAGTACGGCATCCAGTACCCGTTGATGATGTGTTTTGGGTACGAAAACGACAAGCTTGAACAATTGCTCGGTGTGAACATCCTCCAGCGTACCTTCACTTTGAATACCCAGTGCTTCCGCCATCCAGTCATTCATGCCGTTCTCAGCCGTATCCAGATTCGTATGACTGATGTAGACAGCAATATCATTCTTGATCAGCTTTTCATACAATCTGCCCGCAGGCTGATCCGTGTTCAAAGCTTTAAGTGGGCGGAATATAATCGCATGATGCGCAATAATGAGGTCTGCTTTTATGCGGATTGCCTCTTCGACAACCTCATCATTAACATCCAGGGCTACTAATATGCTTTTGATTTCCTTTTGCAGACTACCCAGCTGAAGCCCGATTCTATCGTCTGGAACTGCCAAGTATTTTGGAGCCAGCTGCTCCATGTAGCTAATTACTGTCTGTCCTTTGGCAAACATGCAAGTACCTCCTCTAGCTGTTCAATTTGCTTGCGCAATTGTTCCCGCTTATGCTGTGCGGATTCCTGATCTGACCGTGCCACTTGTGCCAGCACATCCTGAAGCTTGCGAATCTCCAATTTCCATTTATAAAAAAAGATTTCATTCGGTGCTTTAACCAATAGCGGCCCGAGTTGCATTAACAAATCCTGTGTCAGTACCAGCGAACTATCGGGAAGTTTCCATGGTTGATACAGCTCATCCTGTTTCAGTGGGCTTACCGAATCAGGTACTGCCGTCAGAATCTCATATATTTTTCCGTCTTCTTCCATAATATGTTCACTTGTTAGTACCCATTGATGTTCGATGAGCCATCGGCGTAAAATATCCTCGCCTACGTTAGGCTGTAGAACAAGTTGTTTTACTGAAACAAGCTTGTCTTTCCCTTGCTCTAGAATGGAAGCGATCAAGGCACCACCCATGCCGGCTATTGTAATAACATCAACCTCATTGGCCTTAATTACAGCCAAGCCATCTCCCTTTCTAACCGCAATGCGATTAGTAAGACCTGCTTCGGCCACCTGCTTTTGAGCCGCACGCAACGGCCCATCGTTGACTTCACCCGCCACGGCTTGCGGTACTCTGCCACTACGCACTGCAGCCACAGGGAGCAATCCATGATCCGAGCCAATATCCGCAAGTCTGCTCCCGGCAGGAATTTGTTCCATAATATATTGTAATCGTTGAGAAAGTTTCATGACGTCACCCACGTAATCCATTTTTTTCGAGTCCAAAATAAAATCCCTACAACAAATGCCAACTTCAGTATGCTGTAAAACACCACATCTCCCGCTGCTTGATGGCGCAGGATAATCATGTCTGCTTCAGCCATGAATGCTAGTGTCATGCCTATAGCGAAATAAACCAAAGCGAGACGCGGAAAGCGGCGATGTACCCACCAGCTTAACCAGATCAACAATACTGCGTGCAAAATCCAAAATGCCTCAAGCATCATTAAAGTTGCTGTAGGCCAGTAGCGGCCTATAAGGACCGCGTACACTAAAAGCAGCCCAGCAAGACCACAGTAATGAAGTAAGCTGATCCGCAAAGTTAATCCCACAAGACACCATACTACACCGCATAGGCCTACGAGAAAAAGAAACCAAACCTTAGCTTCACCTTGATGGAGCTGAGTGATCCACACACCCGAACCCAGCATAATCGCACTGCCTAAAGTGCTCAACATCGCACTCATACTCTTTTCGGAAGACCGCCAAAATGCGGCCACTCCATAGCAAATCGTAGTAACTGCACTTGCCGAGAATATTTGCATTGCCAACGGAAAAGCGGTAAAATAAAAACCGATCAAACAAATGCAGGAAATAATGACAAAACCAAGAAGCCAGGCGATCCCATGCCCGTGTCTAAGATATGTAAGCAGCCCGGTGTTGTTACGGTTCTGGCTCTGCGACGGATCTTCGTCCTCCCGATACAGGTTAGACAAAAAATCGCAATATTGCTCAGGGAGCAGCCGACTTCGCCGCCAATGCTCAATTTCATGTAACAGTATTGCCCGTTTTTTCTCCTGGTCCAAGCTTCTTCCCCTCCACCAAGGCTGCCATGAGATAAAAAAAGACCCCCTGCGCGCTTCAAGCCGCAGAAGGTCCGCAATGTTACGCTTCTATTCGAGGAAATCCTTCAGTCGCTTACTGCGGCTTGGATGGCGCAACTTACGCAGCGCTTTGGCCTCAATCTGACGAATACGTTCACGTGTAACACCGAACACTTTACCAACTTCTTCAAGAGTTCTGGTTCTTCCGTCGTCCAAACCAAAGCGGAGACGCAAAACATTCTCTTCCCGTTCGGTCAACGTATCCAGTACATCCTCAAGCTGTTCCTTCAGAAGTTCATAGGCAGCCGCATCTGCAGGCGCCAATGCTTCCTGATCCTCAATGAAATCCCCCAGATGTGAGTCATCCTCTTCACCAATTGGTGTTTCCAATGAAACCGGTTCTTGGGCAATTTTCATAATCTCCCGTACTTTTTCCACGCTCAGCTCCATCTCGGCAGCCACTTCTTCCGGCGTAGGTTCGCGCCCCAGCTCTTGCAACAGTTGACGCGATACGCGAATCAGCTTATTGATCGTTTCCACCATATGCACCGGAATACGGATCGTTCTCGCCTGATCGGCTATTGCGCGCGTAATGGCCTGACGAATCCACCAGGTTGCATACGTACTGAATTTAAAGCCTTTTTCGTAATCAAATTTTTCTACTGCCTTAATCAAACCCATATTACCTTCCTGAATCAGATCCAGGAAAAGCATTCCGCGACCAACATAACGTTTGGCAATACTTACAACCAGACGCAAGTTCGCTTCTGCCAACCGACGCTTAGCTTCTTCATCGCCGTTATTGATCCGTTTGGCAAGCTCCACCTCATCATCAGCAGAAAGCAACGGTACACGACCGATTTCCTTCAAGTACATCCGGACCGGGTCATTAATTTTAATACCGGGAGGCAGGCTCAGATCGTCATCGAAATTAAAATCATCCCCATCATTGTTTTCAGGGTCGTCATTTTGACGCAATCTGGTAACTTCTTCGTCGTTGTCATTCACAACCTCAATCCCCAAGTCACCCAGCTGCTCATAAAACTCATCCATTTGCTCGGGGTCCTGATCAAACGGCGACAGTTTTTCCATGATATCTTTGTAGTTCAGAGAAGAACTTTTTTTACCCAACTCAATCAGTTGATCTTTAACCTGATCCAGTGTTAGTTCCGTCTCCAGTTCAGTATGCTGATCATTCGCCATCTTTCGACTCCCTCCTCCCTAGAAACATCCGACCTCTGTGTGTTCATTGTCTCTCTAGGGCTATAATCTCACTTGCAATTTGTGCTGCGCGCAAAAAGTCACCTAAGCGCTCAGCGGCTCTCATTTCTTCCCTTTTCAAATCCAGTTGCTCCTGCAATGGAAATTTTCGCACTTGATGAATATAATCATCCAAAATGTGCGGTGCCCATACGCCTGGAGCATCCATCATCATGATCGAACTTACGTTCTTCTCCAGTCGGTCGTCTTGCAAAGATGAAATAAAACGGCTTGTATCCGGTAACTTCCCTTGCGCGTAATAGGCATATAGATAAGCAGCAATTGCTGCATGATCCTCAATATTAAAGGCGTCGCCCAGATGCTTTTCTACATACTCTGCAGCTTCTAAATCCTGCATCATCCAGTGAAGCAGCCTGCGTTCAGCCACATGGTAAGCTGGCAACAGATTAGGTGTGGAGACCTGCCCTTTTTTATGCCTACCATTATTCCACCCATTTTCGTTATTATCCCCAAAGTTCTGTTTTTTTTGCAGGGATTGACGGAGTAAATTGCATTCTTGCTTCAAGGTTTCAAAATCCACCTTGACTTCGGATGATACTTCGCGCAGATACACTTCCCGCTCGGTCGGGGATGACAGAGGTGCAATGACATTTAATGCTTCGCGGGAATACGCGATTCTTCCTTCTTCCTCTTGCAGTATATGGTTTTTTTTCAGATATATAAGCTTAAATTTCACCGTTGAAACAGCACTTTCGATAATTTGGCGCTGGAATCGTTCGCCGCCGTATTGCCGGATAAAATCATCCGGGTCCATACCGTCACTGACCAGCGCTACTTTCACGTGAAGCCCCGCATTTTCCAACAGCGGAAAATTTTTAAGCGCAGCAGCTTGTCCTGCCCGGTCACCATCATAACAAATAATAACCTCGTCGCACAGTCCTTTTAACATCGTAGCATGGTGCTCCGTTAGAGCAGTGCCCATGGCGGCCACCCCATTTTGTACGCCAGCTTCCCACGCCGAAATAACATCACCATAGCCTTCAAAAAGAACACTTTGGCGTAGCTTGCGAATTGAGGTTTTAGCATGATGGAGATTGTACAGCGTTCGGCTCTTGTTGAAAAGCTTGGTCTCCGGTGAATTCAAATACTTCGGCTGTCCCTCACCAAGTATACGGCCTGCAAAGGCAATAACTTTTCCGTTGCGATTCCAAATGGGGAACATGATACGATCTCTGAATCGATCCACATATCCATCACCCTCATGCCGGGGAGAAATAAGCCCTCCCTTTTCCATCTCCACGGGATCAAAAGAACGCTTCTCCAGAAACTGAACGATCGTATCCCATCGGTTGGGTGCATAGCCAATTTGAAATTGATCAATGATCTTGTCACTGAATCCCCGTGAGCGCAAGTATTCCATGGCTGGTTTGCCGTGCTCCGTATTTTTTAGCAAAAAATGGTACATCTTAGAAGTTAACTCATACGCTTGCAACAGCCTGTCCAACTCAGGATGCTGATGCGATGAATCACGTCCCTGCCATTCGCCGAGCGGGATATGACTTTCTTCTGCCATTGTCCTGACAGCTTCGGGAAAGGATAGTCCTTCGATTTCCATCATAAATTTGATGGCATTGCCTCCCGCGCCGCAGCCGTAGCAGTAAAAAATCTGACGATCCGGTGTCACGGTGAATGAAGGGGTTTTTTCGGAATGAAAAGGACAGAGGCCTTTCATATATTTCCCCTGCTTGGTCAAATGCACGTACTTGCTTACCGTATCTACAATATCATGATGTTGTAAAACAGACTCAATGATATCGTCCGGTATGTTACCTTGTCCGGCACTCATATTAACCACCTTCATCTCTTTAGCACGTAAATATAATTCGATACCGTTACTCATTCTCCTGCAAGCGAAGTAAAAGTTTTGTCAGTTTATGTTGAAAAACTTCACGATCCTCTAATGTAAACGGTTTAGGGCCTTTTCCATAACGTCCTTTTTTCCGTTCTTTGGCAGAAGTATGGCGTCGGTCAAGCATGAAATCTATCGAATCGTTTCGATACATAGCTCCGCGAAAAGACATCACTTCACAACCTTTTGCCAAGGCAAGTGCAGCAAGACCATAATCATTGGTGGTTACAATATCTCCGCGGCGGATATGATTGGCAATATAGAGATCGGCACTTTGGTCGCTTCGGTCTACTTTAACGACGCTTACGCCTTCGCTGCCCTGAATGAGATGATCATATGAAGATACCATAATAACCTCAATATGAAAACGGGAAGCTATCTCCGCAATTTCACTTTTAACAGGACAAGCGTCCCCGTCAACAACGATCCGCACATCCAGTAAAGTTCCGGTTCCCTCCATGAGCATCTCCCATCTCCATCCGCATTCGAGTAAAATACGGAACGGCTGCAAGATTACTCTTACACCGTTCCGTATATTTATACCCATTTTTTCAAGTTGTTCATACTACCACAACTGACGTTTAAACTACAAGCTTGGAAAAATCGGCAAAACGCTTCAGTTCTGAGTCAATAGCAGCCAGCAATGCCAAACGATTATTACGAACAGCATCATCCTCAGCCATAACCATAACGGAATCAAAGAATGCCGTCACCGCAGGGGTAATGGATGAAGCAAGCGCTAACGCTCGTGTCGCATCACCTTCCTGTAAAGCTACGCTATAAGATTCATAAGCGCTAGACCATGCTTCGTAAAGCGTTTTTTCGCCTTGCTCCGTAAACTCACTCGTATTAACTAACTTATGCACTGCTTTAGCAGCCAGATTGCCTACACGATTAAAGGATTCAACTGTTGCTTTGAATACCTCACCTGTTTGTACGGCAGTCATTAATGCAGTTCCGCGGTTAACAACGGAAGCAACATCGTCATATCCAGCTGCAAGCACAGCATCCACAACGTCATAGCGAAGTGTCTCAGACAATAGTTTCTTCACCCGTAATCCGAAAAACTCATGTAATTCTTTACGTATTTCATCCGCGGAACGTTTCATATTTCCAAGGTTGCCGTGCACATCGAGCGCGATATTGAACACATCAGACAACGTAGCCGAAAGCTTACGATCCAACAAGATTTGCACAATACCTGCTGCCTGACGACGAAGCGCGTAAGGGTCCTGTGAACCTGTTGGAATAATACCGATGGAGAAGCATCCTGTAATGGTATCTATCTTGTCTGCGATACTTACAATCGCTCCAGCATTCGTTGAAGGAACCGTTTCTCCTGCATAACGCGGTTGGTAATGCTCAAACACCGCTCTCGCCACTTCTTCCTTCTCTCCAGCCTTACGAGCATAATCCTCACCCATCACACCTTGCAGTTCAGGGAACTCATATACCATTTGTGTTACCAGGTCAAATTTACAAATATCCGCTGCTCGACTAACCGATTCCTGTGTATCTGAGGAAACGTGAAGTTTCTCTGCCAGAGCATCAGCAATACGGCGAATCCGGCGCACTTTGTCTCCAACCGTTCCCAGCTCTTCGTGGAAAACGATACTTTCCAGTTTGGAGAGTGCATCTTTAATTTCCAGCTTCTGATCTTCTTCATAAAAGAATTTGGCATCAGACAGCCGCGCACGCAATACTTTTTCATTCCCTTTAGCAATGACTTCCAGCGATTGACTTCCTCCGTTACGTACCGTAACAAAGTATGGCAGCAGCTCTCCTGTGCGATCCAGCACTGGGAAATAGCGTTGATGTTCACGCATGGAAGTAATGAGTACATCCTTCGGAATGTTCAGGAACGCAGGATCAAAACCTCCGAACAGTACTGTTGGGGTTTCCACCAAATACAGCACTTCTTCCAGCAGATCATCCTTGACCGCAATCGTCCAATCTTTTTCGGCAGCCAGCGCTTCAATTTGCTTTACAATAAGCGTTTGACGTTCCTCAATGTCCACAATGACATGCTGCTTGCGAAGTACTTCAACATAGTCAGCTGGACTTGCTACAACGGCATCCTGTCCCAGGAAACGATGCCCTCTTGTCACATTTCCTGACTGCACGCCGGCAATCTCCAAATTAACAATATCGTTACCAAACAAGGCAATCAACCAGCGGATCGGACGAACAAATTTAAAGTCATAACTTGCCCAGCGCATGAATTTAGGGAATGTCATGGCATGTAAAATGTGCAATAAACCTTCGGACAGTACATCCGCTGTTGGTACACCTATGCTGCTCTTAGTGGCGTAAATATATTCCACGCCTCCAAGCTCCTTGAATGTGAACTGTTCAGGATCAACACCTTGGCTGCGAGCAAAGCCTAGTGCAGCCTTGCTCCAGTTACCAGCTTCGTCGAGTGCGATTTTGCGGGAAGGACCTTTAACTTCTTCGTTAATATCTTCTTGCTTCTCCGCTACTTCCTTGACAAGTACCGCCAAACGGCGAGGTGTAGCATAAGCCTCTACAGCACCATAAGCAATACGCGAGCTGTCAAGCCACGCCGTCATACGCTGCTTCAACTGCTGAATCGCATTCGGGATAAAACGTGCAGGGACTTCTTCCAACCCGATCTCAAACAATAAATCCTTAGACATTTGCCGCACCTCCTTTCTTCAACAGCGGGAAGCCCAGCTTCTCGCGCTCCTCCAGATAGGTCGCAGCCACCTGACGTGCCAAATTACGTACTCGTATAATAAACCCAGTCCGTTCCGTCACGCTGATCGCTCCGCGAGCGTCCAGCAAGTTGAACGCATGAGAACATTTCAGCACATAATCATAGGCTGGAAATACAAGATGCTGCGCCATCGCTTTATTTGCCTCTTCTTCGTACATATTAAAAAGAGTAAAGAGCATTTTGACGTCAGATACTTCGAACGTATACTTGGAATGCTCAAATTCAGGCTGGTGGAAAACATCACCGTACGTGATTCCATTGACCCACTCTAAATCGAACACATTCTCCTTGTCCTGGATGTAGGAAGCAAGACGCTCCATACCGTACGTGATTTCTACGGCAACCGGACTGGCATCAATACCGCCCACTTGCTGGAAATACGTGAATTGAGTAATTTCCATACCGTCCAGCCATACTTCCCAACCCAAGCCCCACGCTCCCAGCGTCGGTGCTTCCCAGTTGTCTTCAACGAAACGAATATCATGCTCCAGAGGGTTAATGCCCAAACGGCTCAAACTCTCCAAATACAATTCCTGAATGTTATCCGGTGAAGGCTTCAAAACTACTTGGAACTGATGATGCTGATACAGGCGATTCGGGTTCTCACCATAACGTCCGTCTGACGGACGACGAGAAGGCTCAACATAAGCTACATTCCACGGCTCAGGTCCGATAGAACGTAAATACGTCATTGGGTTCATCGTGCCTGCCCCTTTTTCCGTGTCATACGGCTGTACAATAATACAGTTGTGTTCAGCCCAAAATTGTTGCAGCGTTAAAATCATCTGCTGAAAATTCATTGGTACACGCTCCCTTTCTACTTCCCTCAAATGTTGGTGATTTCTTCTCATTAAGCTCGTATGTACAGGGCTATTTTATCCCAAAAGCCTTGCTAGAGACAGCAAAAAGCCCCCGCCTCTACGCCTGTACAGACGTAGGGACGAGAGCTGACTCCCGCGGTTCCACCCTACTTGATTGCGATCCTACATCACCAATCAGATCGTAATCCTCTTTTCCGTGTCCATTCAGATGCTCCCGAGTGCCTTGTTCACGAAGAATTCCCGCTGGGCTTACACCGTCCCCAACTCGCTAATTACAGAGAATACATCCCGCTACTTTCTCGTTCAATGCATCTGCTCCCGAAGGAGATATATAGTAGGATATTACACGTTTTCAGCAATACAGTCAAGAGAATAGGGCGTTTCACATATCGTACTTGTCGAGCTGATCCAAGAAATTGCGGGATTTCAGCTTGACCTCCAACTGCATATCCATGAACTGACGCATGACATGTTTGATCTCCAGCTTAGTGGAGTCCTTCACGTCAATGTTGCCGAGCCGATTCAAATCCATTCTGGCGAACAAGCGCAGCAACTTCAATGTACGTGGAGTCACGCTCAATGCAGCTGGATCAAAATGCTTGTAGCTTCGGCACAAAACTCCGCCTAGCCTCGGACTGACAAACATATCTTCATCAGCACATTGTTGACCACTTGAAATACATGCATCAAGCTGAGGAGCATATCCGGCCGCCTGCAATATTTTAAATTCATAAATACTCATGACGATCAGCGGATCTTTGCCACTCTCCAGCGCCTCCAAACATGCTTTTAGCTGCTTAAACCAGAACGCACCTGTTTCCTCATCCTGTAACACCCGATCGAGTAATTCACAAGCATAAGATGCGTAAGCAGCCTTAGTAATATCCTCGCGCAATGTATGGTGGGATTGGATGATTTCACCGGCATTCAACGTGCCTAAGCCTGTGTTTCGAAAAAAAACGAATTCACCGTACGTAAACGGCTGCGTTAAAGCAGCGTGACGGCTTTTGGACTTTTTTGCACCTCTGACCAGCACGCCTGCTTTGCCTCCGCTTTCGGTGCAAAGCGTAATAATTTTGTTCCCCTCACCGTAATCCATGCTGCGGATGACGATTCCTTCCACCCTGTAAAGCATGCCTCTTCCCCCAAACATTCGCGAAGAAGCCAGTGGCTTGTACTATTCACGGGCTTCTTCATGCTCGTCCGACTCTCCCTCATCCGTGTCTTGCTCCCTTGTCACGGCGCTCTCCCGATATAACAGATACGCACCGACATCTCCAGTCATCGCAAAATACTTCCACGAAAAATCTCGCAATTGTATTCATCCTTTCTTCGGAAATGACGTTTGCATCTCAAAAATAGGATGATGCGAAGAGGGGAGAAGTATGCGATGAAATAAATGGATTGCGTTAAAAAAGGCTGCTGTATGTAGATTGGAATGCCGCTTCGCAAATGATTTGATCTTACGATCGCTATTACCCCCGAATTTATTTGAATGTACAAACATACAAAGGGTTAAATTCGGGGGTAAAGGCGAACGCTATCGCTTCTTCAGATTCAAATCCTTCGCTCCGCTACAACGTGCAGACAGATAACCTTTTTTTAAAACGTTCGTTATTTCATCACTGGAAGAAAAGGGTAAAAAAGAGCAAGAGTTAAGCGCCGCATATGTGCGGCGCTTTGAATGACCAGAAGACTGTTACTTATCTCAGTCATAGAGATCGGGACGGCTTTTTTATGATGCTTACAACAACTATACATATTTATTTAATATCCATTTTTTTAGCCCCAATAAATCCTTGAACTAAAGTGACGTAGTATCGAATTCTGTTTTTAAGCGTCGCGATGGAAGCCAAGGTCACGAAGAACGCGTTCCTGGTTGCGCCAGTCTTTTTTTACCTTAACCCAAAGTTCCAGGAAAATCTTGGAGCCTAGCAGGTTTTGGATATCCTGGCGGGCCTGTTTGCCCACTTCTTTGAGCATGGCTCCCTGTTTGCCGATAATGATCCCCTTCTGGGAGTCACGCTCTACAAAAATAACAGCCATAATATGCACTACCCCATTATCCTGCACTTTCATGTCTTCAATCATAACGGCAATAGAATGGGGTACTTCCTCACGTGTCATATGCAGAATTTTTTCCCGAACCAGCTCGGCAATAACAAACTGTTCTGGATGATCGGTAATTTGATCATCCGGATAATATTGCGGACCTTCTGGCAAGTATTTTTGCACCTGCTGCAGCAGGGTGTTTACATTGTTGCCCATTTTGGCCGAGATCGGTACGATTTCAGCAAAGTCGTACAACTTGCGATACTGCTCAATCAGGGGCAACAACGCTTCCGGCTCAATGCGATCAATTTTATTCAGCACCAAGATAACTGGCGTTTTTACTTGTTTAAGCTGTTCCGCAATAAAACGGTCGCCACCGCCTAGACCTTCAGCAGCGTCAATAAGAAAAAGTACCGCTTCTACTTCACCCAACGTATTAAAAGCAGTCTGATTCATGTAATCGCCTAATTTTGACTGGCGCTTATGAATCCCGGGTGTATCCAAAAATACAATTTGCGTGTCCTCCGTAGTAAATACGCCGTGAATTTTGTTGCGTGTAGTTTGCGGCTTGTCTGACATAATGGCGATCTTCTGCCCAATGACGTGGTTCATCAGTGTTGATTTTCCGACATTGGGTCTGCCAACAATTGCGACAAAGCCTGATTTAAAGTGTTTCTTAGCCATTTCATTTCCTCCAGCGCGATTAAGCACCTATTTTATTTTGGTTTTTCCATTAAAACAGCGAACTAATTAACGTCAACATAGGCCTATAAAACACAAATATACCAATAATTACAGCAAAAACCGCTGCCAGGAGCACGGCTCCGGCGGCGGTGTCTTTAGCCGCTTTGGCCAGCGGATGAATATCAGGTGAGATGAGATCCACCGCTGCTTCAACAGCGGTGTTGAACAGTTCGGCTACAATGACTATAGCGATAGCCACGCAGACGAATAACCAGTCGAGCCGGGAGATGTGCAGAGTTAAGCCTGCTACAATGACAAGGAGCGCCACGGCCACATGTATCCGCATATTTACTTGCGTACGCAGAGCATACATCACGCCTTCTGCAGCATAGCGAAAGGTCATTCTCCAAGGCTGACGTCTCATTACCTTGTCAACCCCGCTTGAGCCAGTACAGCTTCCTGTTTGCCCATCATTTCAGCTTCACTCACATCATCCTGATGATCATAGCCTAACAGATGCAGAAAGCCGTGAACAAACAAAAAACCGATTTCACGCTCAATGGAATGTCCGTATTCTTCGCTCTGAGCTTGCGCTGTCTGTACAGAGATTATAATATCCCCCAGAACATCCGGTACATCATTCAATGAATTTTCTTCATTCGGTTCGTAAATAATTTCAAGCTCTTCATCCAGTGTCTCCTTCATAGCAAAAGACAACACATCGGTGGGACGATCAATTCCCCGATAGTCCCTGTTCAACTCATGAATTTGCTCATCATTAACGAAGGTAAGGGCTACCTCACCGTCTGTGACTCCTTCCACTCTGCCTGCCTCCTCTAATAAGGTGTTCAGCAGCGTAATTAAAGATTCGTTAATTACCATATCGTTTTGTTCATTATTCCAAGCTAATTGAAGGCCCATGCCAACCGCTCCTTTTAATTCTAGTGCTCTACCCGTGCTTCATGCACAAGTTATATTAAGCTTTTCCGTTTTCAGACTTGGGCCTTTCCTCTGGATACTCAATACGGGAATGGAAAATCCCCATTACTGTTTCCTTGAGGGTTTGAGCCACGATATCAAGCTCCCGCATGGTCAGCTCGCAGTCGTTAAATTGGTGATCATCAAGACGGCTCTTAATAATTTTCTCAATCATGGATTCAACCTGTTCCACCGTCGGCTTCCGTAAGGAACGAACTGCTGCCTCCACACTATCAGCAATTCCCACCACAGCAGACTCTTTAGACTGAGCCTTCGGTCCCGGATAACGGAAATCATCCTCCGTGAAGTCAGGCTCCACCCCCCGCTCTTCAGCCTCACGCAACGCCTTGTGATAAAAATAGTGTAAGAATGTCGTTCCGTGGTGCTGCTCGGCAATATCGCGAATTGGCTTGGGTAGCTTGTAATCCAATTGCATTTCCACGCCGTCACGAGCATGGGCGATAATGATGGATTTGCTAAGCTTGGGCTCTATTGAATCATGTGGATTTTCCAACCCATTTTGATTTTCAATGAAGTACGAAGGCCTCTTGGTTTTACCAATATCATGATAATACGAACCAACCCGGCACAACAAGCCGTTTGCTCCTATAGCCTCCGCTGCGGCCTCTGACAGATTACCCACCATTACACTATGATGATACGTTCCCGGTGTCTCCGTAAGCAGCTTGCGGAGCAATGGATGGTTGGGATTCGACAGCTCAACAAGCTTCAGTGCCGACAAGATACCAAAAGTAGACTCAAAAAATGGCATTAGCCCAATAACAAGTATTGCTGTTATCAGACCGCCTGCAAAAGCAAAAGCTACCCCATAGAGCGTCGTCGTTTGAGTCCAATTTCCTTGGTCAATCAGTGCCAAAGAAAAAACAGACAGGGCACCGAACAGGCATACCATAATCGCCCCTTTGAACAGTGTTGAACGCTGGCTGGCTCGATGGGTAGAGAAAATCGCTGCCAGACAGACCACAATAGCAAAAAAACCAAAATTAAAGTCAAAAATTTGTCCCTGACGGACATTCAAAATAACACTTGCCAATATACTGAATATAACGGCACATACAAAAGCCAACGACATATCAAGCAACAGCGTTACGAGCATAGCTCCAAGCGCGATAGGCGCCAGATAGCCGAGATAGGAACGTTCACTGTTTTGCAGTATGGAAATTAACATCATTGCTCCTACTGTAATCACAAAGATTAATACTAGCATTAGCAACTGCGCATTATTATACTTGAAGTTTCGTGTTCGTGATTGAAATTGACGAATATACATAAACAGGCCCAATGCCAGCATCATAGACAACATCAGTAGGCCAAATTGTGGCCAATAATTGATTTTATCCTTGAGCAATTCATTTTCATCAAGCAGTGTATAGATTTCCTGGGTAATAATCTCACCCTTCTTGACGAGTACTTCACCCTGTTTAATGTAAACTGTCGGTGTATCTTCACGAGCCTGTACCTTGGCGTCCTTCGTAGCTGTATCATCATAAAACTTGTTGGCGGTAATCACAAGCCTTGCAAGTTCCTGAACAACCTCCCGTGAAGTACGCTTAGTAAGCGAGCTTGTACTAACCCGCTCAGCTACTTTCGCTCGGGCTGTCTGAGCATCCGTAATTTGATCATTCATCAACCCTGTCACAATCTCACGGGCAACAGGCCGCATTTCAGCAATATCCTCAGATGTAAGGCGCGGAATTTTAATGAATGTCTCCTCTGGAATTCGGTACGTTTGCTCTTTCGTTTTTTCCAGCACTTCATCCAGCAGCTTATCTGGGTAGGCATCCGCATTACGGCTGTTATTCACAAAATTTTGCACAAATTCCCGTGCACGTTGCGGAATCTCATCCTTATAAATCGAAATCTTATCTGCTCTGGAAACCTGATCATCCTGATTGAGCCGTTCAATTCGATCCAAAATACCAGTAATCAGGTTATCGTTGCGAACGGGCACAATGGTATACATGGGCTGCACACGTTCAGCTGATTCCTCTTGAGCCTTCAAAGTCGCCTTACTGTTAGGAAGCTGCATCGGGGCGACAATTTCCTTTTCACTCGGTTGATTTACCCGAATATCATAACGCTCGGGAAGGAGCTTAGACGCAAAGCCTACATAAAAAAGAACCACCAAAAATAAAAACAGAAGATAGCGTGTCGCCACGCTATACTTCCATCCATTCATTCTATGCTGGAACGTTTTCCCTTTAGATAATTCCTTCGAGGTCATCTAAAACAATCCCTCTCCATCATCTTTTTCAAGGCAGCTACACTGCTTATTTTATTACTTTTTCTGATCGTACACACCATACTCGTACTTGAATGGCTATCCTTGATTCTCGGCAACACGGTCATAAGCAACAATGATTTTTTGAACGAGGGAATGACGGACAACATCCTCTTCTGCAAACTGGACAAAGCCTATTTCCTCAATCCCTTGTAAAATCGCATTCGCTTCAATCAGACCGGATTTTTTGCCACGAGGCAAATCAATTTGCGTGACATCGCCGGTAATGACCATTTTGGAGCCGAAGCCAAGTCGAGTCAAAAACATTTTCATTTGCTCGGGTGTGGTGTTTTGCGCTTCGTCCAAAATAATAAATGAATCATCCAGCGTACGTCCCCGCATATAAGCCAAAGGTGCAATTTCTATTAACCCGCGCTCCAGTGCCTTTGCAGTCTGCTCTGGGCCCATCACATCGTATAGGGCATCATACAATGGGCGTAAATACGGATCAACCTTTTCCTGTAAATCCCCTGGTAAAAAACCTAAATTTTCACCTGCTTCCACCGCAGGGCGAGTCAGTACAATACGCTTGACTGAACCTTCCTTCAGGGCAGCTACGGCCAGCACTACAGCCAGATAGGTTTTACCAGTACCCGCCGGGCCAATTCCAAATACAATATCGCGTTTCTTAATCGTGGTTACATAGTGCTTTTGTCCAATCGTTTTGACGCGAATCGGTTTACCCCGGAACGTCGTCGTAATTTCACCCTTGAACAAATCGAGCAGCTGATCAGCGCGCAAATCTTTGGCCAATTCAATCGCATAATGGACGTCCCTTTCGGTCAGTATATACCCATTGCGAATTAACTGGAGTAATACATCGAACAATTGTTCGAGCACTTCCACCTCGTGTGCATTACCAAAAACATTAACTTCTGCCTCACGAGATGCTATTTTTGCTGGAATAGCGGCTTCGATTAATTTTAAAAAGGAATCCTGCGGGCCAAATAACGCCTGTCCTTCTCCCGCATTGTTCAATGCAATTTGTATGCTGCGTTGTTGTTCTGCCAAATAGCCTCATTCTCCTTGGTTATGAACTAACGGAAGTTCTTCCGCAATATCCTGCTCCACTTCAAAAAGCACTTTCATATAAACTTTACCATTCTCTCTCTTCTCATGCAAAATTTTTTGGCTTATTATTTTCGTTCCTTTGCCGTATTTAGCTAAAATATCAGCTCGCGCGCCTTCTATTCCTGACATTTTCGCTTCTGCTTCCGTAAGCTTCTGCTCTTGTATCTTTGTCTCCCTCACACTTTCGGTCATCCAACCCATCGGAAGTTTGTAGGAACGCCATGTTAGCGGATCATGTTCAACTGTTGTTTTATGTGTAGAATAAGGTATTTTCCCATATCCCCACAATTGTATTGCACGGTTGCCTAACACCAGATACAAGCGGTCGTGACTGGTACCTGTATACGTGCTGCTGCGTTGCACCGTGGGACTGCTAATTTCGTATTCATGCCATACAAGACCCTTAACCTCTCCTTTGGCTACGACCTGCTGCTGATTCTCCTCATCTCCAAGCGTTCCCGAGATGAGGATGGCTCCTTTTTTGACACGCGTATTTTTATGCACGACAGGACGACCCTGCTCGGCAAAAATTTCAGTGACTACCGCGTCTGCCTTACTGATGATATGACGTGGGCTGTAGAGCGGCGCAGGGGTAGGCTGTGAAGCTTCAACAACCTGAATCGTCACCAAAGTACCCTGTTTTTCCACACCGATCCAGGATGCCTCTGGAAGCTTCTGCATGAGCGCACGGGAAAGCTTGTCTTGACTGGAAAGACGAAAGCTCCATTGAAACGGATACAGCCCCTCCTGTCGGGCGGCTTTGAGAACGGATTCCGTCGAGAGCTTATCATTCCCCTTCACTTCAATGTCCCAGATAAGCGAAGACATCAGCAGGAGACCTATCCAGAACAAAGCCAATCCAGCCAGAAAAAATTTACGTTTGGCAAGTCGTATAACAGTAAAGGGAAGCCCTTGCCGCTTCAGAACATGCATTTTACAGCCTGTCCTTCTCAAAAGCGGGCGTAGGAGGAAGACGTGCGGCAGCAGAAGGTTCATTTCTGCATGTCTAGTACCCATCGGCCGCACGTTCCAAACAGGTATATGTTGATCGGTGAGTAAATTAATGAAAGCTTCCACACTTTCGCCCTTGACAGCAAGGGTAACCGTGCCATGCAGCTTTGCTAAAGCAGGATGTTTCACGAGCCTTCCTCCGTTCCTTCCATTTGGATATCCGTTATATGTCCCTCCACACTTACCTGCTCTGGCAGAATAGACGTAATGACTAGATCATGGCCGGACACCCTCAGCCTGCCTTGCGCAAGTGCAAGTACGAGCTGATCCGGCGTGAAATCCACCACGCCCCGGTGATTCTCCACATAAAGCTGGCGGCTGCCGATGAGGGTTAACCGCGGCAAGTCAAATAGAATGTCCTGCGGAAGCTCCAGCGTCTCGCTGGCCCACTTTCGCAGTTTGCGGCTCATCCTGCTCATACGGCGAAATCTCCTTTCCCGTCATCAAAACATCTGTTATCCATCGGCTCATAGTTGTTTTGATGACAGCACGCTGCTATTTTTTCATCTTCTGTTATTGCCATTCGGACTCATAGATGTTTCATGGCAGCTACGCTGCTGGCTTTTCATCGTATATTCTTATTATCAGTGAACACCATTACACCAGCGCCACAGATATCTGTTCTGTACATTTTATGATCCAGTCCCCGCATTTATGAGGCTAAACTTACAATTCGTAGCTGCTACTATATTGCAGAGGCAAAAGATGGGTTCTTTCAAAATTCACAATCAAAAAAGCCAACCTCGTTTTCATATCGAAAACAAGGTCGGCTTTTTTGATTTTCATTATATGACACGGTTATTTCTCGGTATCTCGATTCAAAAGAGAGTTTTTTCTAGAGTATAAGAAGTAAACAGCCATACCAATGACAAGCCAAATCATAAAGCGAATAAATGTCTGACCATTCAAATTAAGAATGAGCACCCCACATGAAACGATAGCCAGGATTGGAATATACGGAACTCCAGGACATCGGAAGGCCCTTGGCAAATCAGGTTGTGTTTTTCTCATAACGATGACGGCGATCGAAATCAGAATAAATGCTGACAGGGTTCCAATGTTCACCAAACTAGCTAACTCATCTAGCGGGATCAGCCCACCCATTAATGCAGATAAAGTACCGAAAAACAACGTGTTAATGTAGGGCGTTTTATATTTGGAATGAACCTTGGATAATACTTTGGGGACTAAGCCGTCACGTGACATAGCAAACATAATGCGAGTTTGACCATAGAGCATAACCAGCATGACCGTTGTCATTCCTAAGATAGCTCCTATATCTATAATACCTGCAACCCAGTTCTGACCCGCAACCTGCAATACCAATGACACAGGGTGAGAGATACCTTCAAATTGCATAAACGGTACTATACCAGTCATAATCGCGCTAACAACGACATACAAAAATGTACAAACAACAAGTGAGAAAATAATGCCTCGCGGTAAATCACGAGCGGGATTTTTGGTTTCTTCAGCTGCTGATGAAACAGCATCAAAACCAATAAAAGCAAAAAACACAAGAGCTGCGGCTCCAAACACCCCACTGAACCCAAACGGTATAAACGGTGTCCAGTTATCTGGCTTCACATATTTAAAAGCAACGATAATAAACAATAAAATAACAACAATTTTTACGACTACCATGATGTTGTTTATCCGTTTTGATTCTTTTATCCCAAAATAAAGTAAGAACGTGATACCCATCAAAATTAAAAAAGCTGGGAGATTAAAATAAGTCGTTTGGTCTTTTAAAGCCCCAGGTGCAGCAGTGAATTCAAGCGGAATGTGAAGGCCAATTCCATTCAAAAATGATACAAAGTAACCCGACCAACCTGCGGAAACGGCGCTGGCTGCCAGCATGTATTCCAAAATCAAATCCCATCCAATAATAAAGGCCAATAGTTCCCCCATCGTTGCATATGTAAAAGTGTAAACAGAACCGGATACTGGAACGGTGGATGCAAACTCCGCATAAGCCAATGCTGCGAATAAACAGGCGAGTCCCGCAATCACAAAAGAAAGAACCAAGCTTGGACCAGCTGTAACTGCTCCCGTACCTGTCAACACAAAAATCCCCGTTCCAATAATGGCTCCAATTCCAAGCATCGTTAAATCAAACGCACCCAGTTCCCTTTTGAGTGTTTTTTCCCCCCGAGTAGCAGCAATCAACTGATCAATGCTCTTCTTTCTGAACAAGCTATTCCCCATCCATTCCATCCTCCTAAAAATTAATTTTCATTTTTATAACCTCGTTTTATCACCTCAATTTAAATCAAATTTTAGCTAAATATGGAGTTAATTTCATAAGTATCTATCATTGAGAACATTATATATAAAAAAGAAAAAATGAAAACTGCTTTCGGAAAGCCTCATTCATATTGTTACATTTGATCATTTTTCACGAATATATTTTCATAAATGAGACCCTAAATTAGACAAAATGCCACCATTTTAGATGACAGCAAATGTGAGAAACCTAGGGCACACAAGAGATTATCACATTCGTTGTCAGGTAATTAGAGCATTTGTCGTTAATTCACTTTTTATTCTGAGCATGGTTATGTATTCCTAAAGCATCACAAAAAAGATCCGCCACAGCCAAAGCCGTGACGGATCCACTATCATTTTAACGTCTTCCTCCACCCATGTAGCGCTTGGAACGCGGAGGACCTAATATTTCTGCCCAAATCACACCTCTGCGCAGATCAGCCGTATCCACCGTATTACGGTCTTGCGAAGCTATCTCTGGCGCATCTGTAATTTCCCCTGACTCCCTCGCGTTGGATATACGATCGAGACGGGCTAAAACCAATCTGCGTTCTTCTTCCATAGCACGGATCCGATCCTCTAGAGTCGAACCGTTATCTAATGAATCCCGGTCCATCCGTTCTTCCGTTTCCGACCGATCGCCCACTTCTTCTATACGACGAGCTTCCATAACCGCCCGTCGTTCATTAGGAAATTGACGTTGCAACTCACCAGCAACATCCTGCTGGCGCTGCTCTTGCCCATGTTCCGTTGTGAAGGGTCTGGATGACGTCGAGGGCCCGCGAGAACCATGATCACCCCCAAAGGTAGGCATACCTTTTCGCGGCGGTGATTTCCGCCCTGTACCTTGGATGCTTTTCCCCAAGAAGGACACCAAAGCAAAGCCAACCACGATCAGGATATACAAATGTTCAAAGATCCAGCTGATAAAGTTCATTACTCACCACCTAGCTGCCGTAATTCATCGGCTATGTCCCGTTATTAATCCCGGTTCTTGTTGTCATTCCCCGAGTTCTCATTCGGTTTGCCTAAGGAGCTACGCATTTGCGTATCTGCCTCAATATTTTTCAAATTCATATAGTCCATGACGCCAAGCTTCCCGCCACGCAGCGCTTCAGCCATTGCCAGCGGCACTTCGGACTCGGATTCCACCACGCGTGCTCTCATTTCTACAACACGTGCCTTCATTTCCTGCTCCTGCGCTACAGCCATCGCACGCCGCTCTTCCGCTTTTGCCTGCGCAATACGTTTGTCCGCTTCCGCCTGCTCTGTTTGTAGAAAAGCACCGATATTTTTACCTACATCAACGTCCGCAATATCAATGGACAGGATTTCAAATGCTGTCCCGGCATCCAAACCTTTGGACAATACAGTTCTTGAAATTGAATCTGGATTCTCCAATACGTCCTTATGCGAGTTACTGGAACCTACGGTTGTAACAATACCTTCACCGACCCGTGCAATAATCGTTTCTTCTCCGGCACCCCCAACAAGTCGATCAATGTTGGCACGCACCGTAACACGAGCTTTAACCTTTACTTCGATACCATCCTTGGCGACCGCAGCCACAATAGGTGTCTCAATAACACGCGGATTAACGCTCATTTGGACCGCTTGCAGAACATCCCTTCCCGCAAGGTCAATCGCTGCCGCACGTTCAAACTCAAGCGGAATGTTAGCTCGCTGCGCAGCAATCAATGCATTGATCACTCGGTCTACATTCCCTCCTGCGAGAAAATGGCTTTCCAGCTGGTTGATGTTCAAGCCCAGACCCGCCTTGGTTGCCTTAATGAGCGGATTGACAATTCGGCTTGGCGTGACGCGCCGTAACCGCATAGCTACCAGCGTAATGATGCCAATACGCACACCCGAAGCCAATGCTGAAATCCACAGCATCACCGGGAAGAAACTGAAGAATACGCTCAATACAATAATCACTACAACGGCAATCAGCAAAACGCTGACAATACCTGATTCGAACACTCGCATCATCCTCCATTAATCTAATTCTTTGTTGTTTACTTGTTTAGACGCTAGTGTCTGCCTTGACCACAATTCGCCCACCTTCTACTTTGGATACTATAATCGGCATATCTGTAGCAATAAACTCGCCGTTCGTTACAACATCGACTCGCTCATCAGCGATCCGCACCGTTCCGGCTGGACGAAGTGGTGTCAGACTGACACCCCGTTGACCTAATAGCATTTCCCGGTTCACAACTGAAGAAAAACCTTGGTCAGCCGTTAAACTTTCTTTAAGTATAAAACGGTTCCATATCCCTCGGTCCTTGAATACAACCGCGATGATCGCCACCACGGCAACCGCAGCTGCAAAGGCAATGCCCAAAGATATAAACGCGTGCTGCATGTTGTATGCTGCGCGAACAACTCCGGCGACAAGGCTGACGGAACCCAAAATGCCCAAAATACCAAAGCTTGGGATGAACATTTCAAGGATAAGCAGAGCCAGACCGATAATAAACAACAACCACGTCTCCGAACCTGCAAAACCAGCGATATAATTGCCGAAAAAATACAACCCAAATCCGAGTATGCCCAAAATTCCAGGTACACCAAAACCGGGTACGAGCAGCTCAATAACGACACCCGCGATACCGATAAATAAAAGCAACGTCTGCACAATTGGGTTGGTCAATATCTCGGCTGCTTTTTCAGCCCATGTTCGCTCCACATGAATTACATCATCCGTGCTGTAACCCATCCACTGGATAACTTCTTGTTCGGAAGACGCGATGTGATCCGCATAACCCAACTTCAGCGCTTCCTCACTGGTTAAAGAAATGATCTGACCATTTTCCTTATTAAAGTTCATCTCTGGAATAGATATGGTCGTTTTAGAGTCAACCATACCTCTGGCAATATCCGGATTACGTCCTCCAGCTTCTGCGGCAGATGCCATGCTACTCTTCCACCAAGCTATCGTTTTTGGATCTGTGATAGCCTGCCCCCTGCCGTCTACTAACGCTGCTGCTCCGATAATACTCCCCGGTTTCATAACAATCTTGTTTGCGCTCAACGCAATATAGCTACCCGCTGAGGCCGCTTCGCCCCTTATATAGGCTACGGTCGGAATTGGACTGTCTTTAATCAGTTTGCCCAGCTTCTCCGCTGTATCTACCCGTCCACCGGGAGTGTTAATATCCAGTAAAATCAGACCTGCTTTGAAATCTGCTGCTTCTGCAAATCCACGTTCCATAAATTTGCCCAGACCTCGCTCAATTTCCTGATCAACGGGTATAACAAACACAGCTCCACCTTTAGTTTGGGCCGCCGCTGATTCGGAATGAACTAAGGGTAACAGCAAAACGGATACCATAATCCACAACGTTAAAAAGATCAATTTGCGACTGGAGTGGTGATGTTCTCTATGCATTTCTCTCCCCCCTTTCGATCTTTCTATGTTACAGCATACCAAACTTTGTTAGACAAACTATACAGTTTTCAGGATTTAATGTGAAATTATTGGGTATATTGCTAATCCTGACGGCTGTCAGATACTTTACGCACCCAATGGACATCACGTTTCACACAATTAACGATAACGCTTACATATAAGAATCTTTCATCATTACATTCTATGGTAGGCATCGCTTATATAGAAATAACACCCTCTGTAAACAGAGGGTGTTGTGTTTTCCTGTTTGTCGCAGGTTTATTGCAGAAATTGCTGAACCGCTTGGTTCACGAGCTTACCGTCAGCGCGGCCTTTTACCTTAGGCATCAAGGCCGTCATTACTTTCCCCATCTCGGCTTTCGAAGAAGCACCGGTTTCCTGGATGGTCTGCTGTACAATAACTTTAATTTCTTCCTCAGAAAGTTGTTCGGGAAGGTACTGAGCGATGATCTCTATTTCTGCTTTAGTGCTTGTCGCAAGTTCATCACGACCGGCTTTTTCAAATTCATGGAGGGCATCTTTTCGCTGTTTGATCTCACGACTCAGAATATCAAGCACTTCGTTGTCGTCCAAATCCCGTTTCAAATCTATTTCAAGATTTTTAATCGTAGAACGAACCATTCGAATGGTGGAGAGTTTGAACTTGTCCTTACTCTTCATTGCTTGCTTCATATCTTCGTTCAATCGTTCGCTCAAATTCATGATTGCTTAGATCCTCCTAGAACTTTCTCTTACGAGCAGCCTCGGACTTTTTCTTGCGCTTTACGCTTGGCTTTTCATAATGCTTGCGTTTCTTCACCTCAGCCAATACGCCATCCTTAGCAATGGAACGTTTAAAGCGACGAAGTGCAGCATCAATTGTCTCGTTTTTGCGAACTTTAGTTTCAGACACCAGTTTTCCCTCCCTCCGACCAGACCGTCCAAGAGCAATAACACGGTTCATCAAATTTTATTATAGGTGAAACGGAAACCAGGTGTCAACCTATAAGAAAAAATGAATACATAAAGGGCCATTTTTCTCCATTCACTTCCGTATTACTGAAAAGGCAAGCTCTGTCATTTTTTAAGAATGTGAGTCCGAAATACCTGTCAAGGCACCCAATTTGGCGCCGCCCAGTAAGTGATAATGCAGATGCCCCACCGCTTGTCCACTATCCGGGCCACAGTTGTTAATCAACCGATAGCCAGACTCAGCGATTCCTAACTTTTTCGCAACCTCAACCGCAACACGATGAATCTCCGCGATAAGAGGAAGATCCTCCTCCGTCACAGCGTTCATCGAAGGAATATATTTTTTGGGAATAATGAGCACGTGTACTGGCGCCGCAGGCTGGATGTCATGAAATGCGAGCACATTGTCGGTTTCCAACACCTTTTTGCTGGGGATGGTTCCATCCACAATTTTCAAAAACAGATCGTCCATTCAAAACCCTCCTTTGGCAGTGAGCCGATCATAAGTAAATAGGCATAAACAGCCCTTGCTCTCGGCATTCAAAGTTATGTATTTCCCACACTGAATAGAAACATATACAGCCATGTTTGGTTATACTTATGTTTCTATATGTATCATAACGGAAAAAGGGTCTTAATACCAGTTTCCCTTACTAACTTCCTCTATAATAGCTTTCACCCCTGCATCAATTTGATCCAAATGCGCGCGCGAAATACTTATGCGCAAAAACTTCTCTTGTTCCCTATAGCCTGATAAATAAAAGCCTTTGCCAGCTACAACCTGGATGTTCCTCGCGGAAAGACACTGTACCAAACGTCCCAAATTCACCGTCCGAGGCAGTTTAAACTGCATATAAACCCCTGAGGTTACAGCTGAAGTCTGAACGTATCCAGCCTGATTGTATCGTTCCACAGCCTTGTTAAGAGCACGAACGCGCTCCGAATACAGGTTACATATCGTGTGCTTGTGGCGTTCATACATTCCATTTTTAATATAAATATCAAGCGCCGCCTGAGACAAAATAGATGTGTCGACATATCTTTTATAGGTATTAAACGTCTTCAATAGGGCTTCTGGCAATACCGCAACTCCTAATCGCAAGCCGGGGAAAATGATTTTCGAGAAGCTTTTCAAATAAATAACATGGTCCGTCTGGTCGTATGCATAAATGGGATCAAACAGATGATCGGCCCCTAAATCTGCCATATAGTCATCTTCTACGATGTACACATCATATTTGGCGGCTAAGGCAGCTATCGCTTTTCGCTCCTCTGTGTTGTAAGAGACTCCTAATGGATTATGATATCTTGACATGGTATAAAAAAACTTGATGCTCTCGTTCTTAAATTGATTCTCCAATTCGTGAAAATCCATACCTTCCGCTGTCCGGACGATGGTACTGACGGGTATGTTCTCTTCCTCCAGAAAACGCAAATATATATCGTAACTTGGCTGCTCGACCAAAACCTTTTCTTTGCCATTGGGAAACGGCATTTTAGCGAGTATCTCCAATGCCTGCTGAACACCCGAAGTAACGATAATCCGATCCATTTTTGCAAACACCTGAGTATCAGCTAAATGGGAAACCAACGTATGACGCAGTGTTTCCAGTCCTTGCGAATCGCCATAAGTGAACAGATGATATTTGTAGGTGTCAATAGCCTGATTCAAACAATGTTGGAAATCCAGATAAGGGAATACATTCAAATCGGGGGAGGCCGAAGCAAAATCAACGGAGTCTTGCATATGGCTATGGTGTAAATCGCCCAAATTCTCCACTACATAGTATCCACTTTGCGGTATGGAATAGATGGCGTGTTTCTTTTCAAGTTCAGCATATGCCCGCAAAATCGTGCTTTTGCTGCACCTGTATAATTCAGAAGCCTCACGGACCGACGGCAGCTTGTAACCTGATTTATATTGTCCCTCGCGAATTTTAAGTTCTATATCCAATAAAATTGAAACGTATTTTTTCACAATATCCTCCCACCTGCTCTTTACATACTCTTTACATACTCATTACATGCTCATTTCATTACATGCTTATTCCGTCTTATGTTTCTTTACACGCTAAATGTTACCATGGTTTATGGATAAACAGGATACCTCATTTCATTGAACTGTACTGATACAGTTTCAATTATTGGATCATATTTGGGATGGTTTACGTGAAAAAGAGGCTGTTTCTTCATAATGGAAGAAACAGCCTTGCATGGTGATGATGTATGGATGCGCCTTAAAGTCACTTGTACTGTACAAGAACTGTAGGCGGGAGAGAGCAGAGAATTCACTATATCTGGCGACTAAGGAATTAGGATTAGTAATAAGGCAGCAAGCTAATCGCTGTCAACGCTGCAAGTGGCAGAATCAAACGATTAAAGCGACGGCGTCCGTATGGGAACCCATATGCATAAGCGGGTACTGGGTACGGGTACGGATACGGATACGGAGGATAAGACGCATAACCACCATAAGCACGGGAGCCGCAGCCACAATTGTTAGGTGGATATGGGAGATTAACATTGACTTTCTCCATCTCGTCTCCACCCATAGGAACGGCTAAGTATATCTTTTCATCATCCACATGCTCTACAATGCCATCATACATTGTCCCGTCCTTCACCCATACGCATACATAACGATGCATATGTTTTTGACATAGTGTTTTAACATCCGTCTGTTCCGGTGCTGTAACTTTTTCGGTTGTCATGCTTTTTTCCATGGTTGTTTCCTCCTAGGCTCTTGCATGTATACCGTATGTTATTCAAAAACGGGCTATTTGCTACATCAAATTGGGCGAATTCCGGCTTGCAAAAAAAAGAAGCACCCCGGGAGCTCTTGGCAGAGCTCCTCTGAACGGACGTATGACGGGAAGATTTCTTCCGCAGCATACGTCCGCCGGGGTGCTGTATGATTAACTTGTCGGCTTGGCTGTATTATAACAATAGTTTGAAACTGTATCTGTGACCTGTATCACATTACTTCAAAAAGTTTCCATAACCACACGTGAGCCGCCTCCAGCCTGCTCTGCCGGAAGAACAACTAGCTTGCGGGGCAGACGGGCCCGTAGTTCAGGCACATGACTAATCACACCAACAGACAATTGATCGTGGTGCAGCTTTTCCAGTGAAGTGATCACTGTGTCAAGCAGCTCAGGGTCCAACGTTCCAAAGCCTTCATCCAGAAAGAAAAATTGCAGAGGGTATTGGCCCCGCAATTGAATTTGAGCCGACAGCGCAAGCGCAAGCGACAAGGAGGTCAGGAACGTTTCACCACCGGACAAAGTCGATACTGGACGTTTGGCCCCACCGTTGGCATCGTCACTAATGACAAAACCACCACTGGAATCTACCTCTAGCGCGTAACGTTGCTTGGTCAGAAAACGCAGGCGGCGTGAAGCCGACTGGCTGACCTGCATGAGCTGCTCCTCGGCAATATATTCAACAAAGGCATTGCCACGAAAAACAGACTGGAGCTTGGACATTTTTTCCGCTTCGCTACGCAAATGTATACGATTGGACTCCAGCTTCATCCAGCGGACGTGTCGATGCTGCAAGTCCTCTAAATCACGCTCAGCCTTGGCGCGATTCTGAAGCGCCTCTTCGTCGCGTGCACGGCAATCACGTAGCTGTGCAGTGGCCGTTTCCCACTGTTCCTCTGTTACCGTTGCTCCATTCAGCTGCTCTTCGACATGTTTTAAGCGGGAAGACAGCTCTTTTTCCCGTTCTCGATGCAAACTCGCTTCACGCTCATAGCGTGCGGCTTCTTCCGGTCCCAGGCAACATTCCATGACTTCTGCTTCCGTAGCGAAGGAGGAGGCTTCCAGACGGCTGCCCCAACGGGACTCTGCCATCTGACGTCTTTCTTCTGCCGAGTCGGAGGCCTGCCGGGCAATCAGTGAAGCATGAACGGCTTGCTGCTTGCGTTCTTCCGCTTCGGTACGGCGGCGTGCCGCGGCTTCGGCTCCGTTTTTCAGCCCCAACAGTCGCGAGGTCGCTTCTTCCAGCAATGAAGCCGCTTGGCCATCTCCAACCCACTTTCGGAGCTGTGCTAGCTTTTCACGAAGCGAATCATCTTTGCTTTGGAGCCCTGTACGACGGGCAATAATGATTTTGTCCTCCTCGATGATACTCTGCTGTATCTGTTGAACACGCGCCGCCTTTCCTTCGAGGAAGGTCACACTCGTCTCCAGCCGGGACCGCAGCTCTTCCGCACGCCCGTCGCGCTCCTGCATGGCACGGTAACGCTCCGCAGCTTCGCTCGGAGCGACATCCGGCAGCTGCGCCGCCCATTCGCCGCGCAGCCCCTCGCTGCGCGTGGTGCATGCCTCGCGCTTGCTGCGTGCCTGCGTCAGCGCTGCAGCTGCTGCCTCCTGCTCGGCGGCAGCACGGATACGCCGCTGCTGTCCGGCGGCGTCTGCCTCGCGTAGCGCCTGTGCCTCGGCAGGCAGTGCATGCGCACGTGCAGCTAGCTCTGCCGCAGCACGCTCCAGCGCCGTGCAGCGCTCCACCCAAGCGGCAATACCGCGCGGCTCTGCTGGCGCTGCCGCAGGCGTGAAAGGCTCGCCCGTGGCGGCAGCGCCGCTGTCTGCGGTGGCGGGCTGCGCCAGCAAGCTGCGCTGCTCGTGCAACTGCTGGCGCAGTGTGAGGCGCAGCTCCTGCAAACCAAGCCGCAGGCGGTGCAGCTCATCTGGCGCAGCGGCATCCGCGCTATGCGCCGCAACGACGGCAGGCGCGGGGTGATGCAGCGAGCCGCACACTGCGCACGGCTCGCCTTCGCGCAACTCGGCAACGAGATGCTGAGCGAGACGCCCCAGCTCCTCGGCACGGAACTCGTGGCGCAGTTGTTCTTCCTCGGAGGCCAGTGACGACATATCAGCGGTGATCTCTGCCTCCAACGTCAGCAATGCCTCAATGCCATCAGCTGCCTGTGCAGCAAAGGCAGAACGCCGTGCCTCTGTCTCCTGTGTCTCCTGGTCCGTCAGCTTTAAACGTTCGTCAGCTTGCGCAAGCCGTTTCTCCTGAGCGGTGTACTCCAGTTCAGCTTCACGCAATTGCTCATTCGCGATTTCCAGCTGTTGCAACCGTTGCACAGCCTCTTGCAGCATACGCCGCTCATCTGCCCGCACTTCATTTTGCTTTAGCTCTTGTTGAAGCTCCTGCTGTCGCTTCAAGCCTCGCGTCTGTAGCTCTTGTTCCTTTGCGAGTCCTTCTGCATGTTCAGCAAGGGTTTGTTCGCTTTGCACAAGCTCGGCCGCCAGACGTTCCCGTTCGGTCCGCAACGCTTCCGTATCATGCTCCAGTTGAAGCGCCTGCTCTAGTTGGTCGATCCGAAGCAATAGCTTCGGTTCTTCGGCACTGAGTGCTTGCCGGGCCTGCTCATCTGCTTGCGCAGACACAAGCGCAGCCTCCTGCGCGGTAGTGGCCAAGACTTCCATTTCTTCGGCACTCTTTTGCCGTTTTTCCGCTTCAGCAATGGCTTCCTTCCAATCCGTCAGCGCAGGCAACAATGCCTCGGCTGCAGATGCTTGTCGAAGCTTGTGCTCCAGCAAAGCAATGCCTGGCTCCTGTGCTGCCAACTGCTCCAGCTCGTTCGATCTTTGGCTGAGCTCGACAACTAGCTCGCGGGTTTTGTTTAGCGCCTCCCATTCACGTGAGACACGCTCTAGCTCACGACGCGAAGCTTCTGCATTGGCAATCGCCTCTTTGAGACGCAACTCTACATGTTCAAGCGCTTCAGCACTGGCATCCCCCAGCCCTTGCTGCTCTGCCTCTAACGCTTTCAGTGCGGTATCGTTATCTTTCACACGACGGCTTAGCTTCTGTGCAAGTTGGTCTCCATACTTCTCCAGATGGAACAAACGCTGTAGCATCTGTCTGCGTTCACTGCCCTTTAAGGACAAGAATTCCGCAAACTTTCCCTGCGGCAATACGACAGCTCGTGTAAAATCGTCCATTTTCAGGCCGATATACTCCTCCACACAGCGCGTCACATCCTGCACCTTATCGGCAAGCACTTCCTCGCCATCCTCTGTTAACGCAATAAAACGGCTAAGCGTATTATTAACCGATACGCCTCCAGCACGTTTGAAACGTCGTTCTACACGGTAACGACGAGGTCCTTGAGCTGACATTAATTCAAACGTAAATGCAACAGACAATGTATCCTCAGCATGATTCATAATGCCTTGTGTACCATTCACTGCCCGCTCCACTTTACCGTACATAGCCAACGTAATGGCATCCAGCAGCGTTGATTTTCCACTACCTGTTGGGCCAAAAATTCCGAAGAGCCCAGTTTCGGTCAAATCGTCAAAGTGAATTTCCTGTGACTCCCGGTAGCTTTGCAACCCCGCCAGTTTTAGAAGGATTGGTTTCATGCGTCATCCTCCTCAGCGTGGTCTCTTGCATCATCCTGTTCCACCAGTTCCAGAAACAACTGTACTAATCCGTCATCTGGCTGTGCTCCACCTGTCTGCCGCTGATAGAATGCCCGGAACAACTCATGCACTGGCAGTTCTGATCGTTGGTGCTCCAGCTGTGCGGCAGCCATTTCTGGATACATGGGACGAATATGAATGATGCCTTCACGGCTTTTGCGCAGCCGCTGGATATCTCCCATCGACATCGCTTCATCCAGCGTAATTTCCAGATCAATAAAGGCATCAGCATCCAGTCCTTCGTCCAGCCAGCGATATACTTCCTCCAGACCTCCCCGTGCGCGCCACCTCACTAATGGGCGTCCACTGGTGATATACAGTTCCTCGACCAGAGCAGGCTTGCCAGCAACCACGTCAATTAACGTAACCGATTTGGCTTGTCCGGCTTCGGAAAAGCTATAAGCCAGCGGCGAGCCACTGTAACGCATCAGCCCGTCTCCTTTCACATATTGGGGACGATGCAAATGTCCTAGAGCTGTATACTGTGCCCCAATGCTCAAAGCAGACGGATCTACGGTATACGCCCCGCCGACCTGAATCGGACGTTCCGAATCCGACTCCAGCCCGCCGAGCACATAAATATGGCTCATCGACAAATTAACGGTGTCAGGCCGAAATGCTGTACCCAGTTGTGACATCAGCAAGCCCACACGGCGACTGTATGCCTCGCGCAAGACTGTTTCATCTCCGTCTTCAGACAATAGCTCGTTCAGACGAGACTCGGATGGATATGGCAAGGCTGCAATGCATGCCATTTCACCCGTTCGCGGTGTACGAATGCGTACCGCTTCCCCATGGGGCAGTCCCAACAATGTAATTCCACGCCCGCTCACCAGAGGTGTGACCGAGGATACCCTTTCCGGCTGATCATGATTGCCCGCAATGACGACTAGTGGTCTTCCTCCAGCCGTAAGACGGGCAGACGTTTCATAAAACAATTGCTCGGCTGCGGCCGAAGGATTGACTGAGTCATATACGTCTCCAGCCATCATAATCAAATCGGCCTGCTGATCGTCAGCCATTTTCGCCAACTCTTCTAAAAACGCCTCCTGCTCCTTCAAACGGCTGCGTCCTTCCAACGTGCGGCCCAAATGCCAATCACCTGTATGCAAAATCCGCATGCTATTCCTCCTCTCCCTAGCTATATAACTACAGCTGTACACTCTCTCCAGCTTCTAAAAAATACAGCCACTTCTCAGCAACCTTTTTGCTTGTAATCTCTTCGATCACACGGGCATACAGCTCCAATTGAAAACGATATTGGTCTGTTAAATGGGACAGTGTACGATATTCAGATATCCGATCTGTTTTATAATCCACCAGCACGAGTCCTTCGGGAGTTTCAAATAGACAGTCAATAATCCCGTTCATCAGCACCTTATCTCCGTCCTGTCCACCTTCCGAATCTGTTTCTTGTCCTGGTGACATTGATGGTAAGCTGTGGTTCCAGTAATCGGTTGCCCGCATGGTATAAGTAAACGGAAGCTCTCTTTGAACATGGGATGCCCCCAGCATTCTGCTACCCAGCTCACTAGTGAAAAAGCGTAATATTTTATCCGTATCTAGCGCCTTTGCATGAACATCCAGTAACATACGCTGATTGAGCAAACGAGCCTTGGTTTCCTCAATAACTTCGGCGCTCATCCCCCCATCTAATGGCAAATGCAGCATCAACGTATGATAGACTGTTCCGCGTTCCGTTGGAGTCAGTCGCTGATTCCCCATAAACTTAGGTCTGCGCAAGTGTAATTGACTACCCCCAGTGTGAGAATCCTCCCGATCCTCCGGTGACTCTGCTAGTAGGGAGGTAGATAGATTCAGCCAATCGTCCGAACCCATCTCCTGCATTTCCAGCCATCTTTTCATCTCAGTAACCGATGTATTGGCTGCCGTTTTGCCAGCCCGTTCATATGGATAGATCCAGGAAAGAGCAGCTTCAATATCCGTTTCACTCTCTTCGTTTAAGTCGATTAGCTCCACATTTCTCAGTGCTTCTGTCTTCTTTTGGCGCTCTTCGCCCGACACCTCTTCCTCATGATCTGAGTTCACACGAGAGCCGGAAAGTGTTTCCGAGGCGACGATTTTAAATAACCAGTCTGTTCCCGGCATATGTTCCAGCCTGTGATAGTACCCATCCTGATCGCCTGCCGCTTCCCTCAACAAAGTAGCAGAAGGATGCCGAATCAAAGCAGGACCTACCCAGTCCAGATAGCTGCGGCCTGCCGCCAGCATATAGTCTGGTAAGACCGTTTCCGTATGTTCTTTGGCACGTGCCCAACCCGCTGCGCGCGAAGCGAGATCCTTCACGGTTCCGGTCATAATCAGCTTTTCACGCGGACGCGTAAGCGCCACGTATAACACCCGCATTTCCTCAGCCAATAGCTCCAGCTGTGAGCGTCGGCGGATCGCTAAATTAGGCAGCGTAGGGTAGCTGACACGATTTTGTTCCTCCACATATTTAGGACCAAACCCCAACTCCTTGTGCATAAGAAACGGCGCATTGAGGTCCTGCTGATTGAACATTTTTGCTGTCCCAGCAATAAACACGATAGGGAATTCAAGTCCTTTACTTTTATGAATGGTCATAATACGGACAGCCTGATCGGGTTCAGTCCCCCCGCTAATGGATCCTAAATCACCGCCTCGCTCCCGTAGACGAGAAATAAAGGTCAGAAATCGGAATAATCCTCGGTTGGACGTAGAAGTCTCATACTGTCTGGCTCGGTCATATAGCGCCCGCAAATTGCTTTGACGCTGTGAGCCGCCAGGCAGTCCACCGACCCAATCCAGATATCCTGTTTCCTCCAGCACATTCCAAATCAATGCACTTAAGCTTCCTTGTCGGGCTTCCTGCCGCCAGGCTTTCAAATTACGCAAAAATGAACGTAGTCGGGCAGATAACGTATTCCCGTCATTTCTATTACCAAAGTCAGGTGAAGATAAAGAGTCCTTAGGGAAAAGATCCAACTCCATGATGTCAGCTGAGATCCCTTTTTCACTTTCTTCCAGTGGGTCAGCTTCTGCCGCCGCCAGCAATGCGTCATAAAATAATCCATCCGGCTTCTCCAACCGAATTTGTGCAAGTTCATCTTCGGTCAAGCCAACAATCGGCGAACGAAGCACGGATGCAAGCGGGATGTCCTGCTGCGGATTATCAATAATGTGCAGCAGAGACAACATCACCTCAACTTCCGTTGCTTTAAAAAAGCCTGTCGTCTGCTCCCCTGAAGCCGGAATGCCCTCAAGCCGCAGTTCCTCCACAATTAGGGGGGCCCACACGCTTGCCGAACGAAGCAAAATGACGATATCGCCGTAGACTGCCGGGCGCATCGCTTTTAATCCTCTGTCGTAAATCAACAGTGGTTGTCCAGTGTCTCCGGTCAGTTCTTTAATCCGTTTCGCGATCGCACGAGCCTCTAACTGTGCCGTTTCTAGCTCCGCAAGCTCAGCCAGCTCACTTTCCTGTAGAGCAGATTCGTCCCCCGTTTCGGACAGCTCCGAAGCCTCGGAAAGACCCTGTCCACCCTTATCAACTAAGAGCAGCTCAGGTGCGTATACAGATGCGGTGTCTTGATCCGACGGGTCGGGATAGGATGCGCCGTGTACCAGCCAGGCTCGTTCATCGTACTCAATTTCCGCCACATCCACACTCATAATCTGGCGGAACACCAAATTGACCGCATCGACAACTTCCTCCCGACTGCGGAAATTACGCGCCAGATCAATTAAAAAGCCATCTTCCTGCTCCTGCATGCCGTACCGTTGATACTTATTCAAAAACAGACCCGGCTCCGCCAGCCGAAACCGATAAATACTCTGTTTCACATCGCCCACCATAAAACGGTTACCCGGTTCCTCCCGTGATACCAGCCTAACGATATCTTCCTGTACGGTATTCGTGTCCTGATACTCATCCAACAGCACTTCGTCAAATTGTGCCTTGTATTCGAGTGCAGCGTTGGAAGGTAGTAGCTTGTACGGAGTAGAATCGGGATGTCGTAATATTTTCAGACAATAATGTTCCAAATCCCCGAAATCCACTAACCCTTTTGACTGCTTGTGCTGTTGAAATCGTTCCCCGAATACAATCACGGTTTCTACCAATTCGTCCATCAGCGGAGCCGCGGCGTGTAGCTCCTCCCAATAGGCTTCTGCTCTCCTGCCAAACAGGGAAGCCTTCATATCTGTAATCATTTTTTTGGCTGCTTCGCGTAGCGTCTTAACCCGTTCCTGCAATGCAGGCTCAGTCTGATCTTTTTTGACCGGCTTGAGCTTACCGAAGGCAGCTGCCTGAAAATGATCATATAGAGATGCCCACGGCTGTGTCTCCAGCTCTTGCAGCAATCCCTTCACCATCGTCGCATCCTCTTGCAGCGTTACGGCATAAGGTGCAGGACCGCCGGGCTGCATAGCTGTTTCATGCGCCTGTTCAAGCAAGCTCGCTGCTCCGCGCAAAGAAAGTACGGCATCCGCCAAAATGCTGCGAACCCAGGGAGTCTCTCCCAAAGCGGCTACATCCTGTACACGAAATGCTGCCGCTGTCTCCCGCAGCCAATGTTCTGGCCAAGGATGACTTTGAGAAAAATCATACAACCGCTGAACAAGCACGTACATTGCATCATCGGTGCGTTCTCCACTAAACCAGTCGACCAGTCTGCGGAATGTACTGCCTTCATCATGAGCCTCATATTTCTCCTCAAACAGTTCTTCTAGAAGCTCCTGACGCAGCAATTCTGTCTCATGCTCATTCATAATCCGAAAACCAGGATCAAGAGGAATGGCCTGATAATGCCTGCGGATGACCTCCATACAAAATGAGTGAAGCGTTGTAATCGAGGCCCGATTCAGCAACGACAGCTGGCGGCGTACATGCTCACTTTCCGGTTCCTGTTCCAACACACGTTCCAACGCTTCGCGTATCCGTTGACGCATTTCGGCGGCTGCAGCCTTCGTAAAGGTTGCTACCAGCAACCGATCCACGCTGAAGCCAAGCTGGGGATCGACAATTTTACGAATAATACGCTCTACGAGCACCGCTGTTTTACCTGACCCTGCCGCTGCCGCGACCAGCATGTTGTTACCCGATTCCGAAATGGCACGCCACTGGTCATCGCTCCACATACTGCCTTCCGGCTTCGGCATGTCTTTAGTGTTTGACGTGCCTATCATTGGTCCATTCCTCCTTTCCCTTCCTGTGTATGACCCAGCAGATTCCAGATTTGATCCTTACCGGGTTTACCCCATTGATTGTAGCCACTGCCCTCCAGACTGTCGTCAAATTGACAAACAGGCTTAAAAGAACAGAAGGTACAAGCCGTCTCTTGCTGGATTCGATAAGGTTCAATGGCTACATCGCCCTCTGTCATCCGTGTGCCAATCGTCCGAATATTATTACGCACCGAGGCTAACAAGCTGTCCCACTGTTCCGGCGAAGCAACCGAAGCACTGCTATAAAAACTGCCGTCTGCTTTCACCGCAACAGGTAAAATAGAGGAATATCCTTTGTCCAATGCTGTATCCATTTGTCCAACTACATCCCGATCTGCAAGCAATAATCCTTTCATCTTAAAACGTTTCAAAAGCTCCTGACGGGCCTGTTCTGCGCTAAGACCGTTAGGCGACTGCAACATCGGATTGTGGACGTGAAAATACAGGGTACCCGCTGGATAAGCTGTCTCGCCCAACCATTCCTCCGCCGCATTCAGCAGCACATCCAGGTAGGTGAGCATTTGCAAGGATAGGCCATAGTACACTTCATGCAGCTTGAGATCCTTTTGGCTAGATTTGTAATCGATGACACGCAAAAGTAACCCTTTTTCTCCCTCTGCCACATCTACACGGTCAATCCGTCCGACAATTTCCATCACAACGCCGTTATCTAACCGGAAGCTTAACGGAGGAAGCTGCTGACCCGGTCCAAAGTCCAACTCCAGCCCAATCGGCTCAAAACTACCTCTTCGCGCATGTTCACCTAAAATCAACGAAGCACGGCTCACGATGTCTTTCAATTTGCGCAAAATGTAGCCATACCGCTTGGAGCTCATTAAAATCTCGCCTTGCAGACGAGGAGCCAAACGCTCCACTGTACTTTCCGCCTCTTGTCGGCATTCCTCGGTGCTGAGACTGCCCCAGCTGACATTGCGTTTACGCAGATTGATCGCCATCTCTCCAAGCGCTGCATGGAATAATTGTCCGATATCCGGGGCCTTCAGGCGATACATTTGACGTTCCTTCAAACGAAGACCGTGAGAGGCAAAGTGCGAAAATGGACATGCCACAAAACGTTCCATACGAGATACGCTGGTACGCAGCTTGCTACCGTACAGACGGCGGCTCGTTTCCTTCTGCATTTCGGCATGGTTCTCATAAAAAAGTGAGGTCAACAGCTGACGCAGCTTGTCCTTCTCACGCCCTTGCTGGCTTGCATACCAGTTATATACCTCCCACCAAGGAGATAAAATGTCACCGCCACGTCGCCAATGCCGTAATTGCGCAATGAGCTGCGGCAAAGCCTCGGACGGATGAGAAGCATACTCCCATTGCGTCGTCCAAGCATCCCCAGGCAAAGGGTATCCAGCCAACGGACGTTCGTCCAGACTAGGAAACAGGTGTCGCACATGTCGTACTAACTCAGACGGCAACAATGACTTGCCTTCTTCATCAGTCACTGCATAGCTCATCCACAGGCTTTTACCGGCTGAGGTAAGGGCCGTATAAGCAAGAAAACGTTCGTCCAACAGACGTCTTATCATATCCGGCGCCAGCTCTACGCCTTGTTCGTTTAGTGCCATACGCTCCTGCTCATTCAGCACACCGTCCTCATGGAACACAGCCGGCATCACACCTTCGTTCATACCTAGCACAAAGGCATGTTGAATACCGGATACACGCGTACGGTCCGTGTTTCCGACCAGAACCTGATCCAGAGCCGGCGGAACAAGTCCCATACGGAACTCGGCCAATCCCGTTTCCAGCACACCCGCAAACAAAGAGGTATCCAGCCTCTCATCACCCATCATTTCGACGATTTGATCCAGTAGTTCAAGCACTGCATCCCATACCTGACGATGCTCCTTCGCCTGCTCAGGTTTTCCTGCTTCCTCTGCCTGATGAATGAAGGCGTCCAGCTTGTGGCCGATTTCTGCATCTTGCAGTAACAGATATACCGCTTCACACTTCTCAAGTGCAGTTCGTGCCTTGCCCACACGTTTCTCAAACGCACGTAAAGGCGTAACGATCACATCCCGGCACAGCTCCATCAAATCCAACGTTTCATCCCGCCTACGGTTCCGTTCCTGCTCCTCCAGCTCCAATGACAAGCTGGGCACAGCCTGCCACGGCCGACCATCTGTCCAACGGCTGCCTTGTATTCCGCAGGCCAGAACATAGTTTTCCAAACGGTCCATCTCCTCGCGGCTCACCCGACCGTCCAGCGGCAGTAGAAGGTCTGTTTTGACCGCACGGAATACATCCTCATATCGCCAACGCCGCTGCACGATATCCAGCGAAGCCCGAATCAATTCCACCAAAGGATGATGTAATACACTTCTTCGCTGATCCAGAAATACTGGAACCTCATACTGTTTGAATATCGGTTCCACCCATGGCTCATAATCTTCAATATGACGTACAAACAGAGCCATCTCCCGGTAACGCGCGCCTTCATCTCGGGCCAGACGGCGCATTTCGCGTACAGCCCCTTCCAGCTCTGCACGGCGATTCGCCGCAGTGTACAGTTTTATGCCCTCCGGCTGTTCTTCTGTCCACTGCTCTCGTAGCTGCTGCAGCCGCATCCGTTGTTCCTGATTCCGTAACCCTGTGCGATGTTCAAAGTTAGCCTCCAAATACGCCAATGCCGGACGCTCCTTAAATCTCGGCAACGGATCAGGACGCAGTAATTGTGTCTGCGTCTCTATCATCAGCTCGTCTGCCATTCCTTTGAGCTTTACATACGTAGCCGCCGAAGGATGAAACAAATCCAACTCATGCGGAAGCTGTCCGCTCTCGTAGCTACGGTTGCAAGTCAGCGCCACCGTCAACGAAGAGGCATGCAGCATAAGTTGCTCCACCACCTTGAATTCATGTGGTGTAAATCTACGGTAGCCATCCATCCAAATGTCTGCTCCACGCACAAGGGAAGACTCCGCAATCTGTTCTGCCAGCATACGCAACGTATCTTCACCGTCTATATATTTAAGCGTCAGCTCTCGTTCAAAATCCTCGTAGATTAGACTGATATCTTTGAGCTTGCCGCGCAAAATCGGAGTTGACTCTCCCACAGCGTTCATTCGCTCCAGTTGCTCGGGTACAGACCGAGTATCATTTCCATACTGCTTTAGCTCCGTAAACAATGTATTCAACCGATCCACAAAGCCGAGCTGGTCTCCCGAATCCTTAAACAAGCTCAGTTCATCCTTGCGACGACGAATAATTTTATATAAAAGCATCTTCTTGCCTTCTTCCGTTACAGGCACCAGTGCTGAACCCCCGGTTTCCTGCATAACTAAATAGGCAAGACGATGAAATCCCATCACTTGGGCGCGCACCGACCCCTGAATACCGTTTCCGGCTTCTGTAAGTAACGCATGCTCAGAAGCAAATGACGATTGCTCCGGTACAAGTAACAGCATAGGCTTACCTAGCGGCTCCTCGCGTAACATAGACGTCATTTCATTGCGGATTAACGTACTTTTACCACTGCCAGAGCGGCCAATCAACAAGCGGACCGACATGATGCGGCCTCCTTTCCAACGAACAACATTCTATTAAACAGTATAGCATATCAGGCAAGGGAGAAAAGAACGTACGTTTGCCATGTTGTAGCAATTCATCCTCCCCCTAAAAATAAATCAGTCCCGCAGGTTGGCTTGGTGCATGCCTTCTCTACAGGACTGATTTATACCTAAAATGAGTCTATTTTACCTATTTAATCACCAAAAAGGCGATTGACTTTGACTTTGTATGAAACCTAAAGCTGTGTCCGGCTGCGCACCTCAAAGATGGCGAATTTCAAGTAATGGCCTTCCTCCACACCCAAAATTTGAGGATGGTCCTTACCAGCCGCTCTCCAGTCTACCAGACGAAGGATTTTGCCGGCATCTGCCGCCGCTTCCTTAATGGTGTCCAAAAACAGATCTGGCCGCATATGGAACGAACAGCTCGCTGTCACCAGATAGCCGCCCTCATTGACAAGCTTCATCCCATGCAGGTTGATATCTTTGTATCCACGTGTAGCTCCTTTGACAGCGTTCTTTGTTTTGGCAAAGGCTGGCGGATCGAGAATGACCACATCAAAGGTGCGTCCGCCACCTGCTGTCAGCGGCTTGGATGTATCTCCTTTGCCCCCGGCTCGTGCATTGCGTTCCTCTACACCTTTCACTTGATTGCGCAAATATTGAAAAGCATCGTCGACGACAAACTCGACGCGTTCCTCAAAACCGTTCAGCTTGACATTATCCCGCGCACTTTCAATCGCATGCTCAGAAATATCAAGACAAGTTACTTTTTTAGCACCATGTTTACATGCATTGAGCGTAAAGCTTCCCGTATGTGAAAAACATTCCAATACGGTTGCGCCATCCCAGAATGGGAATTCAACAACCTTACCACTTTTATTCACTGGCTTCAAGACCGTCGTGCCCGCATCTCCTGAGTCTGCAGCTACTTCTTGTAGCGTAATTCCACTACGTGCTCCCCAACCTGTCATCAACGGTGCTATGGCCGCTCTATTTTCACGCTGGTCAAAAAAATAACCCGTCTTCTGGCCCTCTACAATATCAACCTTGATGTGCAGCCCATTTTCCGTCACCACCACATGACGCGGGCAATCACCGTACAAAGGACCCTTTGTTTGTTCCAATCCTTCCAGCTCTCGGATGGATACATCACTGCGCTCATATATACCAACAGGACCCAATACTTCAACGAGCGCATCCCTGATTTCTTCCCTGCGCCGATCCATGCCAAGCGTTAACAACTGCACGACCAACACATCACCAAATCGATCTACAATCAGTCCAGGCAAAAAATCAGCCTCGCCGTACACCAACCGATAAGCGTCTCCCCCGGTCACAAAACGTTGGCGGTGCTCCAGACATTTGCGAAAGCGTTGGGCAAAAAAGTTTTGATTCATTGCTTCCAGCGGCTCGTAGGACATCACACGTACTGTAATTTGTGAAGCCGGATTATAGTAACCTGTCGCCAAATAACGCCCCTGATGATTAACGATGCTGACCAAATCGCCTGCCTCTGGGTTCCCTTCGATCTTGGCTATTTCGTTTTTAAACACCCAAGGGTGTGCGTGCTCCAGCCTTTTTTTACGGCTGCGTTCTAATATTACTGAAGGCAAAATCCTTCACTCCCATTCTTGGATTACTCAAAGTGTTAAAACGTTGTTCGATAGGGGCGCGGCTCCGCGGATCATTTGATCTTACGATCGCTGTTGCTTTTCCAGATTCAAATGATCCGCTTCGCTACTGCCCGCCTGGATATCGACGTCACGCTTGTAAAGCTTGTGAAGATACTACAAAAATTATCGTTCTATAAAAAAACAGCTCGGCCATGCTTGTCATGGCTGTCCTCGGTAGATCATAGGCTGTTACATAAGTATTTTCACCTAGAAAAGGGGGCTATGCCCGTGTTTATACATGTTATACTCCCGTTGTGCGGCGGGCTGTTTATTTTTTTGGGCGGGATGAAGCTGATGGAAGCAGCCCTCCGGCATTTGGCCGGCCCCTTCCTCACCCGCTGGTTGAACCGTGCCACCGTTTCCCCTTGGCGGGGCATGCTGTTCAGCTCAGGCATTACCGCCCTGCTGCAAAGCAGCACCGCCGTAACGGTGCTAACGATCGGACTGGTCAACGCCGGGCTGTTGACCTACGGCCGCACGCTCGGCATCATTCTCGGCACCAATATCGGCACCTGCCTGACCACCGAGCTGATGGGGCTCCAGCTCGGCAAGCTGGCTGTTCCGCTGCTCTGCGGCTCACTGCTCTGCTGGAGCACTGCCGTCCTATGGGGTGAAGCTGTCCCCAGCCGCCAGTATGAGTCTGCCGGAGCTTCATCCGGCTCCAATGGGCTCAGCCGTCCGCAGGCTGTACAATATATCAGCCTCGTCTTTGCTGGATTTTCGCTGATTCTGGCGGGTATTCGCGTGATGCAGTCGGTCGGACCCTGGATTGAGCAGGCCGGACTATTCCGTTGGTTTCTTGATCACGCTGCAGCCAACATGTGGTGGGCCTTCGCTGCTGGAGCCTGCCTGACCGCGCTGGTTCACAGTAGCGCAGCCGTCATTGGCATGGCGATTAGCCTTGCCGCTGCTGGAGCCTTGCCAGCCGATGTGGGGATCGCCATCGTCATCGGCTCCAATGTAGGCACCTGCGTAACCGCCCTGATTGCCGCTGTTGGCGGCAGCGTGTCCGGCAAATTTGTAGCCTGGTCCCACGTGCTGCTGAACGTCGGCGGAGCCTTGCTCTTTATGCCGTTGATCCCTGGTCTGGAGATGGCCGCTGCCTGGATATCTACCGAGCCCGGAGCCAAGGTAGCCCATGCCCAAACTCTGTTTAACGTTATTAGCTCTCTGCTGGTCTTGCCTCTCTGCTATCTACCTGTGTGGACGCGTTTAGAGGATCGTATATCTCCCCACAGAATCAAACATTAATTCCTAGCATGGACAGCGCCTTGCTTAAAATGACATCATTATTGTCATATCCACCCTGGCGCTGGAGACGCCATGCTTCCTCAGGCGTATGCCACGCAACTCCTTTAATTTCTTCGATCTGTGCCTGTAAATCCCCATCCAGTGCCTCTACGAGATAATAATGTACTTCTTTATCTACTTCCCCAAATTCTGGATGCTGATACGTATAAGCAATCATATCTACATGCTGGATAATCCGCCCGTTCAACCCTGTTTCCTCGCGAATTTCACGTAAAGCCGTCTGTTCGATTGTTTCTCCCAACTCCATTTTCCCTTTAGCCAAGGATACCTTGCCATATCGGTCAGTAATGAGCTGAATTTCAAGCTGCTCCCCCTGTTTGCGAAACACAACGCCGCCTGCGGAAATTTCCTTTTTTGCTGCCATCCTGTAATCTCCCTTCCTTGCGCAACAAGGATTCCGTCCTCTCTGTAAGGAAAGGCGAAATCCTTGTCTGCCATCTCTATTGCCTGTTCAGGCTTTTTTTGTTCTTACAGAGCTGTTTGCAGCCCATTCTCTAGTACGCGGACCAATTGGCCTTCACTTTCATTAATGCCTGCCTTCGTCAGCTTCACGCGGCATACCTTGCCAACCAGATCCTCAGTACCTTCAAACGCCAGTTGAATATAATTGTCACTATATCCATGGAGTATGCCGCTATCTTCGGTCCCTTTCGGCGCAACTTCCGGAATGACCTCCAGCACCTGACCTACAAACTTCTCAGCATACGCCAGTTGCATTTGCTCTGACAGTTGTATCAGCTCATGCACTCGTGCATTTTTCACGTCTTCGTCCACCTGATCCTCCATACGCGCCGCAGGAGTTCCACTGCGCTTGGAGTACGGGAACACGTGCATTTCCGAAAAACCGATTTTTTTCATCAGCTCATAGCCATTGCGGAACATTTCATCCGTCTCCCCAGGGAAGCCGACAATCACGTCCGTTGTAATCGCTACATCTGGCATTGCTTTGCGAATCATAAGCATTTTGTTATAAAACTCTTCTGTCGTGTACTTGCGACGCATCCGTTTCAATACAGTGTCATCCCCCGCCTGAAGCGGTATGTGAAAATGACGAACCAGCTTGGTGGAACGGTTCAGCACATCAAGCATTTTTTCATCAATCTGGCTGGCTTCAATCGAACTGATACGGATACGCTCCAGCCCTTCCACCTTCTCCAGATCCCACAGCAGATCAGACAGGTCATAGTTTTCCATGTCGTCACCATAACCGCCAGTGTGGATACCTGTGAGCACAATTTCCTTGTAGCCCGCGTGTACCAATTGACACGCCTGTGCAATAATGCTGGCGGCATCGCGACTGCGGGATAGACCCCGCGACCACGGAATGATGCAGAAGGTACAGAAGTTATTGCAACCATCCTGAATTTTCAAAAATGCCCGAGTATGATTAGCAAAATCAGGCACATCCATTTCCTCAAATACACGCGTTTTCATAATATTGCGCACGGCGTTAACCGGTTGACGCGTCCCTTGAATTTCCTGCACGAACGGAATGATTTTGTCCCGATCCTGAGTCCCGATAACGAGATCAACGCCAGGAATATCCATAATTTCGGCAGGAGAAGTTTGAGCGTAACAGCCCGTCACTGCCACAATGGCATCTGGATTCCGGCGAATCGCGCGGCGAATAATCTGACGACTCTTTTTATCGCCGGTATTCGTAACGGTACATGTATTAATAAGATAGACATCAGCAGTCTGCTCATCAAAGTCCACCTGTTCATAACCTTCATTTTTAAACAGCTGCCAGATCGCTTCTGTATCATAAAAGTTTACCTTACAGCCCAATGTGTAAAATGCCACTGACGGCATATTAAACCCCTCCCATTTCTCCTGTCTCATATAAAATGCATGCCAATGCAGCCATTCCTGCGGTCTCCGCACGCAAAATACGTCTTCCCAGTCCTGTAGACTGTGCCCCGGCCTGTTCGGCCTCCAGGCTTTCCGCTTCAGTAAAGCCGCCTTCCGGGCCTACCACCAGCAGAACACGCGGCATGTCCGTCGACGCCCATTGTCCTGCCAAAGGCTGGATTACATCCCGTAGCAGTTTACCCTGCTCTTTTTCATAACAATAACATATCAAATCATACCCAGCAAAAGAAGCCAGAAGTTCTTTCCACGTCATGGGCGCGCTAATTTCTGGAATCCGGTTACGGTGGCTTTGTTCAGCCGCTTCCTTCACAATCTTGCGCCAACGCTCCAGTCGCTTGCCTTCTTTTTTGGCATCATACTGCACGACCGTACGCTCGGACAAAAACGGTACAAACCCGGTTGCTCCGATTTCTGTACATTTTTGCATCACCGTCTCCATCTTGTCTCCTTTAGGAAGACTCTGAGCGATGGTGACCTGCACATGTGGTTCTGAGGTCATCTTCAGCGGCTCAATAATCGTCGCCGTAATATGATCCTGCTCAATCGTATCCAAAGCAACCAGCGCTTCTTTAGATACCCCGTCACTAACTATAATTTTGTCACCACTACGGCCCCGCATGACTTTAGCGATATGCCGCGCGTCCTCACCCGCGACAATCACGTGATCTTCTAGAAATTGCTCTGCCGGAATAAAATAACGCTGCATTCTCTCTCACACCTATTCCTGGATTTTGCAAAATCCTCATTCTAAAAATAACTGTTGTCCACTAACGTTCCGTACAAAATCCGAATAAATCACCAAGCAACATCATATCATCTTTTGCGCCTGTATGACCAGTCTGTTCCCTCTTCTATTCAGGTTATACCTACCTATTCTCGTAAAAAAAGGAGCCCTTAGGCTCCAAACAATCCAGTGATATAAAAAGAGAACTGCAAAAACTGTATATAAATCATCTGGGCCAGCGTGTAAAGAGGTTCAATCGTTACAGCTCGAACCTGCGGAATGACCAGGATAAGCAGAAAAATAAAGATCGACCACTGTTCAAACTGCTGGAGTTTGCGGCGCACAGGAGTGGGGGCCACATCTTCCACAATCCGGTATCCATCCAGTGGAGGCAGTGGGATCAAATTAAAGATAAACAAAAATAGATTTAAATTGATCAGAGCATTGATAAACAAATAGATTGCTTGAGCCACCCGTTGGTTCTCCATCCCCGGCAATACTTGAAAATGAAGGAGCACGGCATAGATCAAAGTAGTAACAAATGCAAGCAGCAGATTGCTCAGCGGACCCGCAGCCGATACGATAATGCCCATGAGGCGCGGACGGCTAAAATTGTCACGATTAACCGGAACTGGCTTGGCCCAGCCAAAGCCTCCGATCAACAGCAGCAGCGTACCCAGCAGGTCAATATGCACTGCCGGATTTAAAGTCACGCGCCCAAGTAGCTTGGCCGTAGGGTCACCAAATTTATTGGCATAATACGCATGTGCAAACTCATGAACCGTGAACGATATGATCACAGCCAGTAAATAAAAGGGAAGAACATTTAAATTTACACGAAAAATATTTTGTAGAAAATCCATACTTACCTCTTTCTCGCCACAAACGCCAGCCAATCTTCATCCCGGCTTATTTCGGCAATCTCAAAGCCAGCTGCTTTCAAAGCAGTTTCGACAACTTCTTCTTTGTTCTTCCAAATCCCTGAAGCAATATAAATACCACCTGGTTCCAGGGCTTTATATACATCATCAATGAACAGCAGAATAATCTCTGCCAATATATTAGCTACCACCAGCTTGACCGGTAACTGGATACCCAGCGTTGGATCGCTTGCATTAAGCACAGACAGCAAATCACTTTCTTTAATGGTGATGCGTTCCTCCAGTCCGTTCAAACGTGTATTTTCCCGCGCACTGGATACTGCCACCGGGTCCAAATCCAAGGCAAGTACATGCTTCGCTCCCAGCTTTACAGCTCCAATGGCCAAAATACCGGAACCCGTGCCGACATCAATAACTTCTTCTCCACCCTTAATCACAGATTCCAGCGTTCTCAGACAAAGGGATGTCGTAGGATGCGTTCCGGTCCCAAAGGCCATACCAGGGTCCAGCTCAATGATTTTTTCCTCTTCACTCGCAGGCTCATATTCCTCCCAAGTGGGTTTAATCGTCAGACGGTCCGATACACGCAAAGGCTTGAAATATTGCTTCCAAGCATTTGCCCAGTCATCCTCATCAACTGTTTTCAGCTCATACTGAACCTCACCTGGGTCAATATCGAAAGTTCTCAATTCTTCGACGCGCGGCTCAATCTGCGAACGAATACTATCCATGTCCACTTCTTCGGCAAAATAGCCTTTGATGATCGCTTGTCCTTCAGGTATGTCGTTCAAAGGCCGATCATACCATTGTCCATAGGACGTATCCCGTGGCTTGTTGAGCGAACCAGATTCTTCAATGGAAACCCCTCCTGCACCTGCTTCGTGCAGAAAATTCGAAATCATTTCGATGGCTTCTTCGGTTGTATGTATTGTAATTTCATTCCACAACATGGTTTTCATTTCCTCCTCATTTCACATGCATACATTACATTGTACTATATACATGCACAGGAGTTCAAAAAAGCTAATATTATCGGTGCTCAAAATATTTTTTGTAGAGCTTGTATTTGTTGTCCTCTCTTTTAGTCCAAGCACCCTTAACTCTAGTACATACAATACAATATACTAGAAAAGGAGTGATTTAGTATGGCAAAGACGGTGTTAGATTATAATGCCCGTGTTATTACACCTATCACGAATGGTATAAATCTTCCTGTTCCGATTTCTCCAGCCGGACTTGGAATTGCTACGACGTCTGTATTTATTGATCCTGCTATTCCTGGAGCTGTCAACAACCGAGTAGAGTTAAAAGCCTCGATTGGACTACGTTTTGTCGGTGCTGGCAACATTAGAGTGCTTGTACGGATTTGGAGAGCTGGCAAAGAAATTTATTACGGACTGGAATCCAATGTCTTCGATAACAATATTATTCTTAATGTCGAAACGGTAGACGTTGCACCTCTGGGCGTGCAAAACTACCAACTGATTATTGAAAATCAGACGCCTGCGACGACTGCATTTGTCTCCGGTCCTCTTGTTTTTAGTGCAACAGCATATAGCGGATAATGAATAGGAAGAGGAAAGAACACAAATAAGACGGGCTATCCCAAAATCATCATTGTTGATGGGGATAACCCGTTTTATTAAATTCTACTCATTGTCGTTTATGATACGCTGCTGACGACGGTCAGCTACTTCGCTACGCCGGATCGCTTCTAGATCCTCAGCATCTGCCTGATCTGCCGAGAACTCCACATCTTCATTTTTAGCAGATTGCATGCGTTTGATTTTTTCGGTTTTGGTCAGCACTTTATCAAACCGTTTGTTTTTGGACATCGGTCACTGCTCCTTCCAAACTTTTCACAGCATTCCACCCGCCTGTTCCACGATGGACATCGCCTGATGATGTATGGATTCATCCACCACAGCGGTCAACAAAATATCGCGGCCTGTCGGTCCGCCTTGTCCTCCATCACTCATGCCACTGGCGGACGGATCAGCCGCAGCCAGTATTGCTGGAGTTGCATCTGTAAAGTCCACGCCCTGTGTCAGTGAGGACAAGCTGCTAATCTGTCCTGAAAATACAGGCAATCCGGCGTTGCCAGTAGACTGCCGCGGATACCGGCTAAATCGGTCTATCGACACATCGGCTACCCGGAGAGCTTCCAGTTTTCTAGCGGCTCCCTGTGCTTCCTCAGGACTTTTGAAATACGCCAAAATATTTTTTTCGCCCATCTCAAAATCTCCCTGTGTAGTATTGAGCGTAACTGCTCTTCAAAAGCATAGAGCGTTACGCTTTGTTATATCCTGCTCATCGGCACGATTTTATATTCCCTACGAAGACTAGACGAATGCAGACGATAATGGAAACAGTGGGCCTAGACAGTGAACTATAGTTTGTGAAGACTATAACTTTTACGGGTGTAAAGTAGCTGCCGGAGCTTCACCTGACTTGGCTACTCCTGTCTCCCATGCAGCACGAATAACAGCATCCCGTACCTTTTGAACCACCTTCGGATTAAAAACATTCGGTATGATATAAGTTTCACTTAGCTCTTCAGGACAGATCGCATCAGCGATGGCAAGTCCGGCAGCTAGTTTCATTTCCTCATTAATCGTCGTAGCATGGCAATCTAGAGCACCCCGAAAAATTCCCGGGAAGCACAGCACATTGTTAATCTGATTTGGAAAATCGGAGCGACCGGTAGCAAGTACACGTACATGAGGTGCGGCTACAGCTGGATCAATTTCCGGCTTCGGATTCGCCATGGCGAACACAATAGGATCAGTTGCCATGCTCTGTATATCCTCTACAGTCAGTATATTCGGGCCTGAAACACCGATGAATACATCAGCTCCCACAATCACATCGGATAAACTTCCACTTAAATTGTGCGGATTAGTCATGTTCGCATACTCTGTCCAATGCGGGTTACTGTACTCCACGTCACGATGAATAGCTCCCTGTCGATCAACGCCAATCAGATTGCGCACACCTGCCTTAAGCAGCATACGGGAGCAGGCCATACCCGCCGCACCAATCCCTGCAAATACAACTTTGACATCCTCCATTTTTTTGCCACATACCTTTAATGCATTGACCAGACCCGCTAATACAACAACTGCCGTACCATGCTGATCATCATGAAATACTGGAATGTCTAGTTCCTGCTTCAACCGTCTCTCGATTTCAAAACAGCGTGGCGAAGATATATCTTCCAAATTAATGCCGCCAAAGGCAGGAGCAATCATTTTGACAATTTGAACAATTTCATCAGCGTCCTTCGTGTTGAGACAGATTGGGAAGGCGTCGACACCTGCAAATTGTTTGAACAACACTGCTTTACCCTCCATTACAGGCATAGCGGCCTCCGGTCCGATATCTCCTAATCCAAGTACTGCTGTTCCGTCTGAAACGACTGCTACTGTATTCTTTTTGATCGTTAATTGATACGCTTTGGCTGGGTCATTGGCGATTTCCATACAAATTTCAGCTACACCCGGCGTATACACTTTGGATAACCCCTCCATCGTTTCAATTCGCTTCTTTGGTAAGGTCTCCATTTTGCCACCTGCATGTAATTCTCTAATTTCGTCTATTAAACTGCTCATATTTTTCTCCGTCCTTTCATGTCTCTATTTGGATATGAAACTCAGTCCTGTGTATAAAACTCATCAGCTCCAAAATTGGAGTAACAAAGTTGCTAAAATGACCGTGCCTGCCCCGCCAATACGTGTTGCAATTTGTGCAAAAGGCATCAGTTCCATCCGATTGGACGCAGACAGAATGGCTACATCTCCCGTGCCCCCTAATCCACCGCGACAGCTAGTCACCAAAGCAGCTTCTACGGGATACATATGAATCCATTTTCCTGTGAAGTATCCGGTAACAATCAATGCAACTACAACAGATGCGCAGGTAATGGCATAAGGAACCGTTAAAATCCCAACTACACTATCCAAAGGTACATACAAAATACCCAATCCCACCATCAAGGGCCACGTCAGACTTGCCGTTATACATTTGTACAAGTGAAAAGCTCCCTGCTCCAATGTGTTCGGCATGATCTGAATACACTTAATTAATGCCGCCGCCAGAATCATGAGGATCGGACCTGGAATATGGAGATACGGCTCCAGCAGCTTACCCACAATAAAGAAAGTACAGGCCAACAGCAGACCTCCTCCCATCAATGGAAAAGAAATCGATTGTTCCAGACTTGCCGGGGCTAACTTGTCTGCATCTTTATCTAGTTTTAGTAACCTTCCGTTACCTGAAGTTTTTGGATTCTTCTCTGCTAATCTCTTCAGAACACCCGCACCTATGATTGCAACAATGTTCCCAATAATTGCAGCCGGGATAAACTGGGATACGAATATTGCCGAATCCTTGCCCAGCACTAATCCATAAGAAATGGACAACGGTAAAATGCCTTCCCCAATCCCACCGGAGATAATCGGAATGATGATGAAAAAAAATGTATGATAGGCGCTATAGCCAAAAGCCATACCCACCACCATTCCCACGCCAACAGCTGCAATAGATCCTATAATAATGGGGGCAAAAATTTTAACAATTCCGTTCATCAGCATTTTGCGATCCATGCCAAGAATACTTCCCGTTACTAGACATGCGATGTAGAAGTAAAGAAAATTCGAGGTTTTCATAAGCGTGTGTACCGCACCCATCGCAGATGGACTAAACATATTCCCAAATACCATTAACGATGGAACCATAAGTGATAAAATGGCCGGCCCGCCAATATGCTTAAGCAACGGAAGTTTGGCCCCTAGATCACTGAGCAGTATACCTAAAATCATGATGACGGCAAACCCGCCCAACAGATCGTTTGGAAGTCTTTCAGTAACTGCAGCTGCATAAACAATCAGCGCAATCACGGCATAGAGTGGAAGAGGAATAACCCCCAACTTTACCCTACCCAGCATTCTGATGCCATCCACAAAATTTTTACTCCACCTTTGCCCCTTTTGAATGACAGGCTGATTCGTAGCATTTTCCATAAATCTCCCTCCATAAAGTGAAGAATGATGATCATGTTTCCATTCTACACCTTGGAAAACGCTTTATTTGGTTTTATAACTAATCATTCACTTTTGTAATTAAAGTAATCAGAAAGAAGATTTAAATAAAACTGTTCATGATGCCTTCTGCCTGTGGCAATATTCGGTATTGGTAAACAGGGCGTCCTATGGTACCGTATATGGTTTCCATGGAAAGAGCCTCAATCTCTGTCATAAAAGCCAGGTACTTGCGCATAGACACCCTGGATATCCCTGCGCTCTCCGCAATATCCTCGGTGGAAAATAGTACCTTATTATGCCGCTGGATACAATTCCATATCATAGCCAGCGTGGATTTAGTTATGCCTTTGGGCAACCGTGCCAAGTCTTTAGTCAAGCTTTTATGATAAATCAGTCGGTCCAGTTCCTCCTGAGAAAGTAGATTGTGCTCACGCACGATGCTAATGTGCTCTCGGTACCCCGTGAGGGCCTCCAAAAAACGGTTAAAGTGAAACGGCTTAATCAAGTAATCCACCGCGCCGAAGTTCATCGCTTTTTTGACACTGTTCATGTCACTTGCAGCCGAGATGACAATGACATCTATATTTACACCTGTCTCCCGTATGAATGACAGTAAATCGAGGCCATTGCTTTCCTGCATATACACATCTAGCAGTATCAGATCAATGGCCTGTTCAGCTATATATTTCTTCGCCTCTTCCACAGAAGAAGCCCAGCCCCCACATCGAAAACCTTCCACCTGCTCCATATATTTGCGGTTAAATTCCGCAACCATCGGATCATCTTCTACAATCAGGACATTAATCATGTTCATCATTCCCCGCTATAATGTATGGAATCGTAATCTGAAAACAGCACCCTTGCTCGGCTGGGATCAACTTTATACTTCCCTGTAATCTTTTCACGCTTTGCGTCACCAGATAAAGGCCCATTCCTCGTGACTCTCCCTTGGTCGAAAAACCTTTTTCAAATATAGCCTTTACAAGCCCTTCTGGTATACCCGGACCATTATCGCACATGATACAGGTCAGATAACCGTTCTTCTGACTTTCCTCATAATAAAGTGAAAGGGTAATCCGCTTGTGCTCCAAAGATTCCATCGCCTCCACCGCATTATCAAACAGATTGCCAAGAATAGTAATCAGTTCATGCGTCGTTTGAGTTTGACTGGATTCGGGCAAGTAACTACCTGGAGTCAGTTCAAAATTCGCCCCTACTTCTCTGGCCCGGCTTAATTTCCCCAACACAAACCCTGCCATAACTGGGTCCCTGATCTGCCGGGTGATGGAGCCAATCTCCACTTGATGATGCTCGACGGCATCCATAATGTAATGCTCCAGTTTATCATACATTCGTAAGTGTACCATCCCCATAATGACATGCAGCTTGTTCATAAATTCATGAGCCTGCGCACGTAGTGCTTCTGTGTACAGGGACACTCCTGTCAAACGTTCCGCAAGCTGGTTCATCTCCGTTTTATCCCGAAAGGTTACAATTGCCCCCACAATTTCCCCCTTGACCCGTATCGGAACACTAGTGGTCAGCAAAGTTATTCCACCCAGCTCCATTTCCTCATCCATTTGTGGAGTACTCGCTTCCAAGACCTCTTGCAATCGAAAAGCGGATAGATAAACGGTAATCTCCTGTCCGGAGAATGAGAAATCTTCAATCCCCGCTTGTCTAAGCAGACGTATCGCTTCTGCATTCATCAGCATGACGCAACCGAATTCATCTACCGCAATAACTCCTTCCTTGATGGATTGCAACATAGCGCTGCGTTCCTCCAGCAAGCGTGCGATTTCCGGCGGCTCGAGACCGACTAGCATATTTTTGATTTTACGAGCCAGCACAACCGCACCTCCAGTGCCAATCAACATTCCAGTGCCAATGGCTATTGCAATAAGACGGTTGTTGCCTTCCTGAGCCATCTGTACATCTTGCATGGATATACCCACAACAATCGCCCCTACCTGCTTCCCCGTTAAACTGAACACGGGGGAAAAGGCTCGCATGGACAAGCCCAATGTTCCCTTCGCAACGGACACGCTCTCATGGCCATGAAGTGCGGTATATTCGTCTCCGCCGACAAAGGCTTTGCCGATCATCCTAGCATCCGGGTGCGTTTTACGAATTCCCTTCATATCCATTGCCACGATAAACTGGATGTGATTTGCTGCTGAAACCCTCTTCACATATTCCTGCATGGAGGGAGACGAACCCGTCCCTTGCAATTGCTCGACAATAAGCGGCGTATGGGCGAGTGTACGCGCGATGGACATTGCCTTTTCTTCTAGTCCCTTCTCAGTTTCATGCTCCACTCTCTCAGCAAATAACAGGGTTACAGGCAGAAGCACAAGTGCCATAACTAGACATACTAGCAGTGTAATTAGGCCTCTGAGCTTTAATAGCGGTTTACCCCGACGTGGCTTGAGCTGTACATTTCCGATGGAACTCACCCCTTTCTACTTGATATTAAGTCTCAACAGTTCAACATGCCTATACAAAAATGGTTATGTATGTGTTTACGTGAATATAAAAAAAGGAACTATCCCGCAATTGCGGAATAGTTTCCTTTGATTCATGGTTGAAGCTCCGCGATTCCTAATTGGGCTTAGTCGCCTCGGAAGGCGCGCTTCACACGGTCAAAAAAAGACTGCTCATTCTCATGTGTCTGCTCTCCGCTAAGCGAAGAGAACTGACGCAGCAAATCCTTTTGTTCCTCACTCAGTTTACTAGGCGTTACCACAACGACCTTAATATGCTGGTCACCCTGACCTACGCCGCGCAGTTTTGGCACACCTTTTCCTTTAAGACGGAAGTAAGTACCTGTTTGTGTACCTGCTGGAACTTTCAGCTTCACTTTCTCGGTCAACGTTGGGATCTCGACTTCATCTCCCAATGCTGCCTGCGAGAACGTCAGCGGAATTTCACAGTAGATATCGTCTCCCTCACGCTCAAAGAAGTCGTGCGATTTCACGCGGAACACGACGTACAAGTCACCTGCCGGTCCTCCGTTGACACCGCCTTCGCCTTCACCGTTAATACGCATTTGTGCGCCGTCATCCACACCCGCTGGAATACGGATATGAATTTTACGTTGCTTGCGTACCCGACCCGAACCGCTACAAGTCGTACATTTTTCTTTAATGATTTTACCGGAACCGCTGCAATTGGAGCAGGCGCGTCGATTAACCATACGACCAAACGGTGTATTCTGCACCACTTCTTCCTGTCCGCTACCGTGGCAGACGGAGCAGGTTTGTGGTTGAGTACCCGCTTTGGCTCCCGTACCGTGACACGTATCACATGTTTCCGTACGTTCAATATGAATGTCGGTTTCTTTACCGAACACCGCTTCCTTGAATTCAATCGTCATCGTATATTGAAGATCGTTCCCACGCTGCGGTGCATTCGGATCACGTCGACCGTTGCCGCCGCCACCAAAGAACATATCAAAAATATCGCCAAACCCGCCACCGAAGTCGGCACCACCACCAAAGCCGCCTCCCATGCCCTGGTTCGGGTCTACATGACCATACTGGTCGTATCTTGCCCGCTTCTGACCATCGCTGAGAACATCGTAAGCTTCTTTCACTTCTTTAAATTTAGTTTCCGCGTCCGCAGCCTTGTTCACGTCCGGATGATACTGACGCGCAAGCTTACGGTAAGCCTTTTTGACTTCTTCATCCGAAGCGCCCTTCGCGACGCCCAGCACCTCATAATAATCACGCTTATCAGCCAATGTTCCACCCCCATGCCTACAACGTGTCTGCACTACATATAAAAGGAAAGCCAAAGGCACGGGATGACCCGGCTTTGACCTTCCCATCATTTCAAGGCAGTACAACCCGTAATATGCTTATTTATCTTGGAAATAACTGTTACCCTTCGGCTAATTGTTATTTATCAAGGCAGCTACGCTGCAATTACTATTCAGTATATCATAATGCATCGGTGTACCGTAAAGCTACCACTACCCGATCCGTAACTTAGTCTTTCTTCTGGTCTTCGTCAACAACTTCATAGTCCGCGTCAACCACATTGTCGCGGCCTTTGCTGTCTGCTGCGCCATCTTGAGCTTGTTGAGCCTGTGCTTCTTGAGCAGCTTGCTCATACAGCTTCACAGACAATTGCTGAACGATTTCAGTCAGTTCTTCAGTAGCTTTTTTGATGTCTTCCAGGTTGTCGGTTTCCAGCGTTTTTTGCAGATTTTCTTTAGCTGCATTTGCTTTTTCGACTTCGCCTGCATCCGCTTTTTCACCCAGATCTTTAATCGTTTTGTCTACGGAGTAGATCAGTTGATCCGCAGCGTTTTTCGCTTCTACCAAATCTTTGCGTTTTTTATCTTCTTCCGCATGCAACTCGGCATCCTTCATCATACGTTCTACTTCCTCATCGCTCAAGCCGCTCGAAGATGTGATCGTAATTTTTTGGCTTTTACCTGTGCCTTTATCTGTAGCGGATACGTTCACGATACCGTTCGCATCCAGATCAAAGGTAACTTCGATTTGTGGTACACCACGTGGTGCTGGAGGGATATCTCCTAATTGGAAACGACCCAACGTTTTGTTGCCTGCTGCCATTTCACGTTCACCTTGCAACACGTGAATTTCTACGCTAGGCTGATTGTCGGCATACGTCGAGAACACCTGCGATTTGCTCGTAGGGATCGTCGTGTTACGATCAATCATTTTAGTAAATACGCCACCTGCGGTTTCAATACCGAGGGACAGTGGAGTTACGTCAAGGAGAACGACGTCTTTCACATCACCAGTCAGTACACCCGCTTGAACTGCCGCGCCCAAAGCTACCACTTCATCAGGGTTTACGCCTTTGTGAGGCTCTTTACCTGTCAGCTTTTTGATTGCTTCTTGTACAGCCGGAATACGTGTGGAACCGCCGACCAGAACGATTTTGTCGATGTCGCTGGCACTCATGCCTGCATCTTTCATCGCTTGACGAGTAGGTCCCAAAGTACGTTCTACCAGACCTTCAGACAATTCTTCAAATTTCGCACGAGTCAGGTTCAACTCCAAATGCTGTGGAACGCCATCAGCTACTGTGATAAACGGCAAAGAAATTGTCGTTGTCAGTACGCCAGACAGTTCTTTTTTCGCTTTTTCCGCTGCATCTTTCAGACGTTGTACAGCAGCTTTATCTTTGCTCAGGTCAATGCCTTGATCTTTTTTGAACTCATTTACGAGGTAATCAATAATCACTTGGTCAAAGTCATCGCCACCCAGCTTGTTATCGCCGCTTGTTGCTTTAACTTCGAAGAAACCGTCGCCCAGTTCCAGAATGGATACGTCGAATGTACCACCACCCAGGTCATACACGAGGATCGTTTGGTCTTCGGATTTTTCCATACCGTATGCCAATGCAGCTGCTGTTGGCTCATTGACAATCCGCAGAACTTCCAGACCGGCAATTTTACCTGCATCCTTGGTTGCTTGACGTTGACCGTCATTGAAGTAAGCTGGAACAGTGATAACAGCTTGAGAAACCGTTTGTCCCAGGTAAGCTTCAGCATCGGATTTCAGCTTTTGCAAAATCATAGCGGAAATTTCCTGTGCGGAATATTCCTTGCCGTCAATGCTTTCTTTATGATTTGTACCCATGTGACGCTTGATGGACATGATTGTACGATCTGGGTTCGTAATTGCTTGGCGTTTTGCCGTTTCCCCTACAGTACGTTCTCCATCTTTTTTGAAACCAACAACGGAAGGGGTTGTGCGTGCGCCTTCCGGATTTGGAATAACGACCGCTTCGCCGCCCTCCATAACAGCCACACAAGAGTTGGTTGTACCTAAGTCAATACCGATTACTTTGCTCATCGGACAATTCCTCCTTCTGTATATACGAGGCCCGCAGGCCAGAATGGTTGAATCAAAATGATGTATTTCTAATGTATATTGAAAAAGCTACATGCTCACTTTTACCATCGCTGGACGAAGCACCTTGTCCTTCAGCATGTATCCTTTTTGTACCTCTTCAACGACGATGCCTTCCTCATGCTCTTCGCTCTCTACCTGCATAATAGCCTGATGGAAATCAGGATTAAACGGTTGTCCCACTGAATTCATGGCCGTTACTCCCTCTGCCTGAAGCACACTCTCAAACTGGCGGAAAATCATTTCCACGCCTTTGCTGAATGACTCAGACTCCGCTCCTTGCGGTGCTGTTGCCAGCGCACGCTCGAAGTTATCCAAAACAGGCACCAACTCGGTAACCAGCTTCATAGATGCATATTTGGCAAGGTCTTCTTTTTCTTTCAGCGTACGACGGCGAAAATTATCAAAATCCGCCTGAGCGCGTAAAAACCGTTGCTGATGCTCTTCCGCCTGAGCGCGAAGCTTAGTCAGCTCTGTTTCGCTTTCTTGGTCTTCCAGTGCCGCCGCTTCATTAACCGGCTCTTCCTGCTGGCTCGTTTCGGCGGCTTCCTCTGTGCTTACATTTTGTTGTTTTTCTTCTTGGAACGCTTGTTCTTCCTTCAAAATGTTTCACCTCCTTCAAGTCATAACTACCTTTACAAAAACACGCGACAATGCACCCGCGCAGGATACAAACCGTATCCCGGCGCGGAACATGTAGTACCGCAACCTATGCGGTCTTGTTCTATTTAAACCGCTGCGTTAGCATTGCGGTCAAATCCTTAGACAGGATACCCAAAATATTAATAACTCTCGCATATTCCATCCGTGTCGGACCCAGTATACCTATAGTGCCCAACGCTTCTCCGTCTACTGCATACGTGGCAGTAATCAGGCTACAATTGGCAAACGCTTCATGATCATTTTCAGTGCCGATGCGGACTTGAATTTCAGGTGCCCCGGCAACAGGTGTCATTAGTTTAAGTAGCGTTGGTGTTTCCTCCAGCAGATCGAGAATATGTTTAACCTTTTCTACATCTTTAAATTCAGGTTGATTGAGCATGTTCGTCGCACCGCTCAAATACAAGCGCTGATCCGATTCATTATCCAGTGCTTTATCCAGCACCTTCATAGCGTCCTCAAAATGAGACACATGCTTCTCCATCTCCTGACCAAGTGCGGTGTAAAGGCGTGATTTAAGCTGATAAATCGGCACACCGACCAGCTTGCTGTTCAGTAAATTCACAACCTTCTCCATCTCGGAAATCGAAATTCCCGGTGGAATATCTACCGTTTTATTCTCCACCTGACCGGTATTGGTCACGATTATCGCCACAGCCGTCGTATCGTTGAGCGGCAGCAGCTGAAAATGACGCAATGAAGTATGAAAAACCTCCGGCCCAAGCAGGATGGAAGTATAATTGGTCATATGGGACAAAATGCCTGACGCATGCTGGATCACTTGTTCCATTACATTCAGCTTTTCGGCGTAAAAGGCTTTCAGTTCCCGCATTTCCATAGGCTTCAGCGTATTCAGTGGCACCAGATGGTCCACATAATAACGATAACCTTTATGAGACGGGATGCGTCCCGCAGAAGTATGGGGTTGCTCCAGATAGCCCTGTTCCTCCAAATCCGACATTTCATTACGGATCGTGGCCGGGCTGAATCCGACATCCTGCCTTTTGGATATGCTGCGGGAACCCACTGGCTCAGCCGAACGAATGTAGTCATCAATAATCGCATTCAGAATGAGTCTCTGACGTTCGGTTAACAAGCGAATCCCCCCTTGTTGTTTATCCATAATAGCATGATTGTTAAATGGAATCATTAGCACTCGTTCGCGATGAGTGCTAACCGATAATACAAAAATACCAAACCGACCTGATCATTGTCAAGTCAGATCAGTATTTTCAATAAACAAGATTTATCACAACAGTTTAGTTTACTGGAATGAATCCAGAACGTTTACACTTTTTCACGAAAAATCTCAATATCCAGCGTATAAAAACCGTAATTATGTATAGTGACACAGAAAATAGAAAAATTCGAGACTATGTCTCCATAGCATTATAGCTTCTTTGTCCTTGAGGAGGAATTAAATTTGAGAACTAATCGCCGCAATCTTTTATACGCATCGATCGCACTTTTACCTACAATTTGTATGTTTCAAATTTTAATCGAGTTGTTTCCGTATACAGGACTAGGAAGAATAGTTGCTTTGCCATTGGTATTCATCCTGAATGCAGCCCTTATTATTTCAGTCATCCATTTAATTCGTAAATTAAGCCCCCTGTGTTGTGCCTTAATCTTGGTTCCTACGATACTTTTAAGCATATGGAATACCATTTTGTTTTACCCTCAAGAATTCAGCCCAAGTATTCCCAAGCAAATAAAATACAGTATATCGGCAATACAACATTACGATGATTTAACACTAGCCGATTGGGAAGGATATACATATAGTCCAAGCAGAAGCGGAGAGTCCGAAAGATATGTTGTCGCCTTGTATAAATATAAACACCGAGTTCCATTAGACGGCACTGCATACTTTTATAATGATACTGATTATCATAAGGACCATCCCATAAGAAGCCTGAATGGAATACCTTCCGAACTGGAGCCTCATCATCAATTCATTTGGTGGTTGCTCAAAACATATGAGAAATGAATCAGGATTAAACAATGTAGGCTGTATAATATACGCATAATTAGGTCCTGAGGAAAAAAGAACTGACCTCATTATTGACAGGTCAGTTCAGTACTTTCAACACTGCGATTTCATCACAATTGTTTTGTTTACTACAGTGTATGCAGTCGGTCCATACCTTTTCAGGGAAAATCTCTTTGCTTACTACATCAAAACCGTTTTTTATAAAAAAGGAGACCTCGTAGGTCAATGCCATAATTTTAGGAATACGTTGTCGCCGAGCTTCTATAATAAGGCCCTCCACGAGCTTAGAGCCTATACCCATACCTTTGTGTCCTTCAGAGATGCCAAGGGAGCGAATCTCTACCAGATCAGCGCCCAATTTGCATAAAGAACCACAACCAACAACTTCGCCGTCCACCTCTGCAACAATAAACAGCTCCAGTTGGCGCGTAAGCACTTCCCTCGAACGTGGCAGCATAATCCCCCGCTCTGCATAGCCGCTAATCATTTGATATAAAGGCTCCACATCCTCAGGAACCGCACTTCTGCACAATACATCTTTACACACTGAAGCCATCTTGCTCTCCTCCTGCCGCTTGCCGCATATAATGAATAAATATACAACATAACGCATAGAATCGCAATACTCCATTTACCCTGCTATGACAGAATGGTGTTATAAAATGATCGTCCCAGCTTATAAAGTTGAAACGTACTGTACTGAAGCCTACGACTTATGAATTTACCGTGATAGAACCGATGAACTCTGCAAATACATCATTTCCGAATAAAATGCCGCGTTCACTCAAACGATAACCGTCCTCAATGGATTCGATTAACCCGGCATTGAGCATTTTTCCGAGAGGAGCAGTAAATGTATCCTCCAACGCCTGACCGAATTGAGCTTCAAAGCGGGACTTAGACACGCCCTCTAGCATTCTCAAACCGACCATAAGAAAATCCTCCATGGCTTCCGCCGCCGGTACCTCAAAGCTATCCAGACGTGGCAAACCATTACGACTAGCCTCCACATAAGGGTTAATACCCTTAATGTTCATATGACGCTCTCTGCCAACATATCCATGTGCCCCTGCGCCGAGACCGTAATAGTCTTCATTTCGCCAATAGGTCATGTTGTGCTTGCTCCCCAAACCTGGTTTTGCGAAATTGCTAATCTCATACTGCTCATAACCCGCTTCTTTCATGCGACGCATGAGAAGTAAATACATTTCCAGTTCATCATCCTCGTGTGGAAGCGGTAGCTGATTTTTCTGATACAGCGTGTGGAAGAGCGTGTTTTCTTCAACCTTCAAGCTGTAGATAGAGTAATGAGGAAGCTCCAGCTCTAGTGCTCTACTCACGCTTTCATGCAGCATGTCCACCGTTTGATTCGGCAAACCAAACATCAGGTCAATCGACAGGTTGTCCAAGCCGACCTTACGGGCGTTTTCCAAACTACGATATACGTCATCTGTACTGTGAATGCGTCCTATGCCTGTGAGTAGCTCATTCTGAAAAGCCTGTACACCAAAGCTCAGTCGATTGACGCCGCCTTCTTTCATCACAGAGAGTTTTTCAAAATCAGTGGTGCCTGGATTGGCTTCCATGGAAAATTCAATATCTTCCGCCCAATGTGGGAAATAGGTTCGAACGCTCTTCAGAAAATATTCCATTTCCTTCGGGTTTAGGGTTGTTGGTGTTCCCCCCCCGACAAAAATGGTTTTAATCTCTCCTGGCGGGTGAAGCTTGACTGTATGTTCCATTTCTCGTTCCAGTGCATACAGATATTCCATAACAGGTTGATCCTTGAGCACATAAGAGTTGAAATCACAGTAAAAGCATTTATTCGTGCAAAAAGGTATATGCAGGTAAACCGCTTGAGGGGCGGATGAATGTTCATGTTTTTGTATGGATGCGGTCATACCGATCCTCCTTGTCAATTCAGGGAATAGTGAAAAAATGCGCCGAGGTCGAGATCAACCGCTTCGTGTTCCATTTGTTCTTCTGATCGCTGTTACTCCCCAATTTTCTATTATATAAGCACTCTTACAGTTAAAATCGGGGAGTAAAGGCGAACACTACGCTTCTCCAGATTCAAATGGACCACTCCGCTGCTGCCTACCACCATCGGTCATTTTTTTGTGGTGTAGGTGTTGCAGTAAGAGTAAAGCATCTTTAGAAATACGCTAAAGATGCTGTTGTTATACTATTTTTGCAACTGAGATAACAAACACTCCATCTCTGGATAGCTTGCTCAAATAAATAACGTCCATTCTCCATGCACGGCAAATGCCCCATGAAAGAATGGACGAATACCGCTTGGAATCAAGCGGATCGTAATACCTTAGGGTACTCACAGAGTGATTGTACCTAAGCTACTACAGAATCATGCTGTTGTTGCTTATGTGTATTCAATTCATATACACAATTCTGATGTATCGAATTCAATACGATGCTGCTAATTCAAGCAGCTTTACTCATCTATTTTCAGTACCGCCATAAATGCTTCCTGTGGTACTTCTACGTTACCGACCTGCTTCATACGCTTCTTGCCCTCTTTTTGCTTTTCAAGCAGCTTCCGTTTACGAGAAATATCGCCGCCGTAGCATTTGGCCAAGACGTTTTTACGCATCGCCTTAACGGTTTCACGCGCCACAACCTTTGTTCCCACAGATGCCTGGATCGGCACCTCGAACATTTGACGCGGGATTAGCTCGCGCAGCTTCTCACAGATAATACGTCCGCGATGATAAGCCCGATCTCTATGCACGATGAACGACAGCGCATCGACCTGCTCGCCATTCAACAAAATATCCATTTTCACCAGGTTGGACTGGCGATAGCCTGAAATCTCATAATCAAAGGAAGCATAGCCTTTGGTACTTGATTTAAGCTGATCGAAGAAATCATATACGATTTCAGACAGCGGAATTTGATACGTAATGGTTACCCGTGTCGTATCCAGGTATTCCATATTTACGTATTCTCCACGCTTGGTTTGACAAAGCTCCATCACCGTACCTACGTAATCATTAGGGACGATAATACCTGCTTTTACATAGGGCTCTTCCACATGTTCAATCCGTCCGATTTCCGGATAATTCGATGGGTTGTCGATCTGGATCGTTTCCCCATTCGTCAACTTTATGCGGTAAATAACGCTTGGTGCTGTTGTAATCAGCGGAATGTTAAATTCACGTTCAATCCGCTCCTGGATAACGTCCATATGAAGCAGACCAAGGAATCCGCAACGGAAGCCAAAGCCCAACGCGCTTGATGTTTCCGGCTCAAAACTGAGCGAAGCATCGTTCAACTGTAGCTTTTCAAGCGCCTCACGCAGATCGTTATACTCCGATGTTTCGATTGGATACAGACCACAATAAACCATCGGATTTATTTTGCGATAACCTGGCATCGGTTCTAATGTTGGATTTTTTGCATCTGTCACGGTATCCCCGACACGCGTATCGCCTACATGCTTAATTCCGGCAACGATAAAGCCAACATCACCGATATTCAGCTCGTCCACAATGTTCATACGCGGCATAAAAGCACCAACTTCAATAACCTCAAACGTTTTGTCAGTCGCCATCATTTTAATTTTCGAACCGGCTCGAATACTACCATCCACGACGCGAACATATACGATAACGCCTTTATAAGGATCATAGTGCGAATCGAAAATGAGTGCCTTGAGCGGATTATCCGGATTACCTTGCGGAGCAGGCACACTTCTGACTACCTGCTCCAAAATTTCCTTGATACCGATTCCAGCTTTGGCTGAAGCATGCACGGTCTCGCTTGTATCCAAGCCGATAACATCCTCGATTTCCTGTTTTACCCGTTCAGGATCAGCACTTGGCAAATCAATCTTGTTAAGCACCGGCAAAATCTCCAGATTGTTATCTAACGCCAAATATACGTTAGCCAACGTCTGTGCCTCGATTCCCTGCGCGGCGTCTACTACCAGCAAAGCACCTTCACAGGCTGCCAAACTACGGGATACCTCATACGTAAAATCGACGTGTCCCGGTGTATCAATCAAATTCAAAATGTACTCTTCGCCGTCATCGGCCTTGTAAGTGAGTCGCACTGCCTGGAGCTTGATCGTAATTCCGCGCTCCCGTTCCAGTTCCATCTGGTCAAGCACTTGCTCCTGCATTTCACGAGAAGTGAGTGCACCGGTATATTCTAAAATCCGGTCAGCCAGCGTGGATTTACCATGGTCTATATGTGCAATGATACTAAAGTTCCGAATTTTACGTTGTCTTGCCAAAATGTCAGTCATGCCTTACCCCCACACAATGCCTAGTGTCAATCAGCTTATTATAGCAGTTGTAAGGGGGGTCAGCAATATTTCTATTCTGTTACTCCATCAAATACAGATACGACCCATCGAATGCCCTGTCTCGACAGGTTTTGAAGCAACCCAGCTGTTTTGTCCGCCATGCTATCCACCGAGGCTTGCTGTTCCTTGACGGCTAGCAGTTCACGCGGTGTATCCAGGCCCTGAGTATTGACATGCTGCGCAGTCGTCGAATACCACCTGGATGCCCCGCGCTCCGTCTCTTCCTCATTTTCTTCCCTTCCACTAGCTTCGTTTATACCTACTCCCGTTGTCGGCTCAACATTAACATTTCCACTTGTGCTATACATACCGCTATATTCACGAGTGTTAGCTGCGGGTGTATCCTCAATAACCGTCTGTTCATATCCGACTTTCTGTTGATTTACCGATTGAATCGTATCCCCGTTCCATTCCGGTCCATACACTGAACGCAGGCCAGATCCTGCCAGTTGCATACCGAGTAGAATACCTGCCCCCATGAGCAGTACAAATCCAAGTGCTTTCTTACGAAAATGTCCAGACATTACCTTTCCCCCTTACCGATACCTCATTTAATTGCCGCTGTTGCTCTTTTTTGTATCCGATACGTTAGTGCCCGCTTTCTGAGCTTTCTGATCTTCCCAATACACTTCACCGATCATGTCTGCCAAAACGTCCGAGGTACGTTTTAACTCCTCCTCGGTGTTGTCAATACCCCCGATTTCGATCAAAATACTGTGGGAAGACAAGCTTTGATTGTACTCACCGTTATTGCCTTTGCCACCATCTTTCCCCCATACACCACGTGATACGCCGTGATACGATTTTTCCAGCTTTTCATGAATACGAGCAGCAAAAGCTTCATTCTCGCGCCAATTTTTGTTGTCATGCCCGATAATAAAATATACCTTGGCATATGAAAGCCCATTAATGGTTGCTGTTGTTTTTCCGTGACGTTGTGAATCTCGATGGATATCAAGCAGATAAGTTAAACCTTTATTTCCAGCTAAAGCTTCCTTGACTGTTTCGCGTGAATATTTATAGGAGTAGTTCCAATTGTAATTTTGAACTGTAGTGGCATAATCCTTGTTTACATGCAGTGTGGATATCCCTTGCTTTTCCAGTCTCTTCTTTACAAAGTCCCCTACCCTTGACACATTAGCTGATTTAGAACCTGAATTAGGATTGGAACTGGTTTTGCTGAGTAGTGGGTTATATGCTTCTCTGGGATGAGAATGGTAGATTAATATACGCTTGTCCCCTTTGGCTGTATCACCTGGATGATCCTCACGTACCGGGTCTGTTTCCGGTGTTGTCGGAATATCCGGCGTAGTAGTCGGTGGATTCTCAGATGTATCTGAGCCACCAGGGGCATCCGTCGTCCCCTGATCAGGCTGATAGTCCGTAGGACCCTCTACCTTGGTGTTCCCCGAACCCTTGCGCAGCAAGACAGGTGCTCCTGCAGACATGCCAGGAATCTCACGAGAAATGAGACTTTTGGGATCCTGCGGATTAATACCTGTAAGCATCTGAAAAACAAAAGGCGACCATTGTTCACCCGACAACGAAGATTGCTGCTTCTTTTGTGCCAAATGAGGTACTTCCATACCTAGCATATCCGCGAAAAAACCGCTGGACACCGATCCTGCCAATCCTTTCATGGAAGAAACAGGAGAGGTTTGTAGACGATTTTCTGCCAATCCCCCTAGCCCCAAAACGACAAATAAAAGCGCCGAGCCCATGATCAGCAGCACAAGCGTGTGTCCCATCGCCAAAATTTCGATACCTTTTCTTCTCCATCTTCCGACGTTCCAGGTCTGAATTTTTTTCATGTGAGCCTTGTCCTCCTTCGTCCCGTCGAAACCCGCTTTATTTAGGAACATAGGGTTCCTATCTGCTACGGAAATCTCTTATACTTCAACTCTATGAACGGAGAACAATTGCTAGAACACAAAAAATCTCTACTACAGGTATATCACCTCCCTTTTTGAAAGAGATTAGAATCCTGTTAAATAGAGACTTTTGTGTATGAAATACGATTTTACCAACCCTTGATTAATGCGTATAGGCGGCGACATTGCCAGGATCAACAGCTTCGTGCAGAGCAGCGTTCAATCCAGTAGCAATGATGTTCGCGATATCTTCAATAAATTCATCGATCTCTTTAGGAGTCACAATCAGATCATGCCCCAGCGGTTGTAGGACCTCTCTCACCAGCCCAAGTCTCTCAGGTTCTGAAATATCGTCCAACATCCCCAGGATTGCTTTTGTAGAAGCCTTTTCTTTGGTAAAATGTGTTTTCATCAGTTCAATTACGTTATTGACAATGGTCGAAGCGTAGCATACGGTTGGTACGCCGATAGCGATACACGGAACGCCCATAATATCCTTGGTGATACCGCGCCGCTTGTTGCCAATACCTGAACCTGGATGTATCCCGATATCGGCCACCTGAATGGTCGTGTTGACGCGCTCCAGTGAACGTGACGCCAGAGCGTCAATGGCAATAATCAGTTCTGGCTTTGTGCGATCCACGATGCCTTGAACAATTTCACTGGACTCGATTCCCGTAATACCCAGGACGCCCGGTGCAATTGCGCTCACATCTCGATAGCCCGGGTTGATTTGATCAGGTGTCAGTTCAAAAAATTGACGAGTCACCATTAAATTTTCAACTACAAGCGGACCCAGCGAATCGGGAGTGACGTTCCAGTTGCCCAGACCTACCACCAGTACCTTTGCCGTATTAGAGATTCCTATTTTTTGTATAAAATGCTCCATTTCTTTTGCAAATGCAATAGCGACACGTTGCTGGAGCCCCGTGTCGCCTTCACGCAAACCGGGCACTTCCAGCGTGACGTAATGCCCTTGTACCCGCCCAATACGGTTGGCTCCTTCTTCATTTAGTACATCCAGCCGTGTGATTTTGATTCCGTTATCTTCCTCCACGTTCTCACTTATGCCCGCCAGAGGTACAGGCTGATCCCGTTCGGCCAGTTCTCTTGCCTCTAATGCCAAATCCGTGCGTACCGCATACTTCTGCAAATCCAGATCCATCTTTTAAGCCTCCTTGGATACCATCTTTGACTATAGTGTGCGAGACACCCAACAGGTTTATGCACATCCATTTTCATCCTGTAATTCGCATCGCCTCAGAATGTTTTCTTATTGCAATTTGAGGTGTGGCATGCTAAAATATTTTAAGTTGTGAAACGTTTGTGTTCATAAGTAATGCCTTTACAGGAGGTGAATGTAATGCCAAACATCAAATCCGCTATCAAACGCGTTAAAACTAGCGACAAACGCCGTGCGTTGAACGCTTCCCAAAAATCTGCGCTTCGTACAGCAGTAAAAGCTGCCGATACAGCGTTGGTAGGTAACGAAGCTGAAACTGCTGCTGCTGCTTTCAAAGTAGCTTCCCAAAAGCTGGACAAGGCTGTAACTAAAGGTCTGATCCACAAAAATGCAGCTGCTCGCAAGAAATCCCGCTTGGCGAAAAAACTTAACGCTCTTACAGCTCAAGCGTAAGCAGAGCTACTTTCATACGTTAATGAAAAAAACCTGACCAGCCTTGGCTGATCAGGTTTTTTTAGTTTATAACTTTTATTAATTTATAGAGTCAGCTTTTCACGATACATTAGCTGACTCTATAACAGCACATGGGGGGAATTAGATTGAAGCCCCCGCACCCATTTTCATCAAAAATAGTTCCAGTCCCAGTACCTTGTCAACGACACCTGTTTTCATATGATAATCCAGCTCGCCCAATTCGTAGAGAAGCTGACGCAGCTGCTCAGGGCGAAACCTCCGCGCTTGGTCTCCTGCAACTTTCACCCCATAAGGATGCAAACTAAGCTGACTCGCAATTTGTTGCTGGGAATAGCTTTGGCCTGCCAGCTCTTTGACCTGCAACATAATACGGAACTGGCGCGTGATCAAAGCGGCAATCTTGATCGGTTCCTCTTTTTGCTTAAGCAACTCATAGAAAATACTGAGTGCCTTATCCAGCCGCAAATTAGCCAGATCCTCAACCATCGCAAATACGTTTTGCTCTGTGTTACGAGGCACCAGGGATTCTATATCAGCGGATGAGATGGTTCCCTGTGCTCCTGCGTACAAGCAGAGCTTGTCTATCTCAGCAGCCAAGGATTGCAGCCCAGTACCTGTGAATTGAATGAGGCTTTCAGCAGCTCCTGCAGCCAATTGCACTTCTCTTTCTCCTGCACGCTTATGAATCCAAGCCACAAGATCATCTCCACCCATTGGAGCAAAAGCAATAACCGAAGCATCACTTTTCAGTTTTTTGACAATCTTTTTCCGTTCATCCAACTTTTCAGCCTGAACCGTAAAAACGATGACGCTATAGTCAGTCGGGTTATCCATATAAGTCAACAGCGTCTCAAGCCGGTGCTCTATCTTACCGCTATCTTTGCCTGCTGCAAATACACTGGTATCCCGTACAATAATCAGCTTCTTTGGTACCAGAAAAGGCGCTGTTTCCGCCTCCTCCACGACCACCTCAATGGGCGTTTCGGTTAAATCATAAGGAATGATGGCGAAGTCACGGTGCTCCTCTTCCACCACTTTCTCTTTAAGCATCTCAACAAACTGCTTCATTTGATATTTTTCACTGCCGTATAGCAAATACACTGGCGAAATGTCGCCTTTGCGAATAGCCTTAGAGGCTGTTTTTACATCCATTTTCCGTTCTCCCCCCACCCAATGATGGTACCCGACATCCGACCGGAAGGCAAGTCATGATACAAACGAAGGGACCCTGCCTATAGGCAGGATCCCTTCACCACCATCTATATCAACACGGCAGCAGAAAGCTCTAGAAACTTTCGGCCGTCGGGATACGACGTCGGTTCATATAGTTTATTCTCTGTTTTTAAAAGTGTGTCAACTTACGGAAACTATTTTCCAGTGCTGCGCGGGACGGTGTACGTATATTTACTTGCTGTCCCATCCTGCTCCGTCTCATACATAAAGGTCTGGCTGTCTTCTGACCAGCTGCCTTTGACCCAGGCACCTTTTAAAGTACGGACTTCCAGGGTTGTTCGGTCTACACCGTTATCGGAAAGCTTATACACTTTCAGCTTTTTGCCCTCAATAGCCACCGCATAGCTACCATCAGGCGAGTTGAGCTGATCTGTAGATGCGGATTGGGCACTATAGCTGGAAGCATTATCGTTGTCTGGAGAGACCAGTGAATTAGATACAAAGCCTTCTTTACGAACGGGGTCTTGTGACACGGATGATTGCTGATCATTAGAAGCTGCATTGCTGCTATCCGTTCCCAAGGTATTCCCCGAATCCTTAGTGATGCTTTTGGAAGTCGTGTCTTTCGACGTTTCGTTTGACGCAATCCGCTCCTGCACCTTCAATTCCTGACTAAGCGACGAAGATGAATCATTCGTACTCGTGCTATCGTTATTACCGTCCTGAGCCGTACCCGTACCCGCTAGGGGCGCTTTTTCCATTTTCGGTTCTAACTGTTCATCAGATGCAATCGTAGGTTGATCAGATTTTTCCTGACTTAACTGTTTGTCCTCAGATTTAGAAGCATCTGCAGCAGACGGATTTTCCTTTGTCATCTGACGATCCGTACGTAGCTGTCCCTGCCCTTCCTCCTGACGAGAAGAACGTTCAGCTGGTGCAGACTTCGTCGAATCTTCCTCCCCAGCTCGCTGATCGTCACGTTTCCCAGCATCCCGTTTGGAAGAGTTCTTTTCATCGTCTGCATTGGTCGCACCTTGTTTGCTCAGGTCAGGTTCTTTATCCGCAGGTGGCTGAGATGCATCCGTTCCTTGCCCCTGCTCTGATGGCTGCTGTGTAGAATCCGAACCAATGGCTGCATCACGGCCTCCACTGCCATTGGCTGTATCTGTAATTTCCGTCTGATTTTGCGGATTCGTCACTTCGGGCGACTGGGTTGTAAGTATGCCTTCCGCATCCTGCACTGTTTTAGGCTCGAAGTTAAATACTACAATACCCAGCACAACAGCAGCGGCAGCCACGCCCATAGCAGCGCGCCCAGCCATTCGATTCCACCAAGGTGTAGGCTGGGTACGCTGTCTAGGCACTGGTCCAGGCTCTACAGCCACAGGCTGCATTTCCTGAAGCGCACTTCCCTGCTCTTCACGTGCGCGGTCAATGGCATCAAGCTGAGGCATGATGGAATCCACCAGGCTGAACGCCGGGGAAACCGCAGGCAATTCCTCCAGCTCGCGAGAGAGTGTCTGAAGAATAAGAAATTTTTCCGCACAGTCCGGGCAAGTCGCAATATGGTTCATTAATTGGGACGTTTCTTCTTCGCCCAGCTCATGATCCACATAACGCTGCATCCAATCCATCACCTCTTCCCCACACTTCATCCTGATACACCACCTTTCTGATATTCCTGAAGTAGCCCTTGCAATTGCTGTCTTGCACGATATAAGTATGACTTGACCGTATTTAGCGGCAAATCCAGAGAATCTGCAATCTCGTTATAGGAAAAATCCTGCAGATATCTTAAGACAATTACCGTCCGGTGGTGCTCCGGAAGCTGTTGTATAGCCTCACGAACATCCTGTGCCATGTAAGAGGTCAACACCTCGACCTCCACATTTTGGGGATCGTTGAATATCATGTCGTGCTCGTCAATGGAAACCGAGGGTTTCGTTCTTCTGAATTTGTCGATGCATATATTCGTTACAATACGTTGGACCCAGGTTTTAAACTGCGCTTTTTCCTCATAAGAGTTAATTTTGGAATAGATCCGTATGAGGGCTTCTTGCGAAGCATCCATGGCGTCCTGCTCATTGTTTAGAATGTAATATGCCGTACGGTACACATGCTGTTCTATCTCTCTTAATAGGGTAATGAGAGCGTCGCGATCGCCCGATTGAGCGGCTCGAATGAGTCCCTGCTCTACCACAAAGGATCCCCCTCTCCCTGCAATATTACAGACGTATCCATTTTGCAAATTGTTGCAGGATAGACGTCTGACACTAATTTTATTTTTTTAACAAAAAAAATTATACCAAAAAGCCCAGAATCCCCAGCATATCCTCCCTTAGAATAACAGAAAAAGGGAAGGTAGTCACCTTCCCCTAGCTCCTACATACATCTAAATGCTAGCCTTCGAGCTGCAAGATCATATTGTTACTTCTTGGAAACCAAAAAATCAGATATGAGTTCTAATTGATAAGTCAGAGCAATCGGATCTTGAAAATAAAAATCGTCGATTGAGTATTGATATACTTTACCTGATTTAACGGCAGAAAGGTTCTTCCACACACTTTTAGATAAAATATCTTTTCCTTGGTCTGCTCCGTCGCCTCGAATACCCAACATTAAAAAATCGGCATCGCCCAGCATCTCCGGTAAAGCCTCTATTGAAATGCTGGCCCACCCCTTCTCGAACGCTGCCTTTTCTACCTTCTCAGGAGCATGAAGTCCCAGCTCATCATAAAGTATGGCTCCTCCACGTCCATAAGATTTTCCATATAGATATAATTCTTTTCCTGTAATCTCAAAAATAGCGATTTTTTTACCCGAATCAATGACGTCAGACAAAGCCTGTTTCTTCTCAGCAATCTTGGTTGCAAAATCAGCCAGGCAATTCTTCGCTTCCTGCTCCTTGTTTAACACTTTGCCCAGCTCCATCAGACGGTCCTTATATTGATATTTACCATATGGGATAAACACTGTAGGCGCTATTTTTTTCAGATTTTCATATGCTTTCTCATCATAGGTAATGATCAGATCCGGCTTTAGGGTGATTACCTTTTCAAGGGACAATGCGGAGCTGTCACCGATATTTTCAACACCATTCAAGTATTTTTTATAATATGGAGCATTAAATACGGTATCTGGAGCCCCTACAGGTGTAATACCAAGTGCTAGCACATCACCTACATAATCACCGACTGCTACTACGACACGCTGGGGATGCTCAGGAAGAGTAATTGTACCTTTATCACTTTCATATGTACGTGTGGCAGCCTCATCTCCAATTGATGTGGTCTTGGAAGCAGTCGATTGACCGCTTTCTGTTACAGTCCCACCTCCACTTGTAGCGCATGCACTCAATACCAGCATTAACGAAATGATGAACAAACAAGCTGATGCTCTAAATTTAAAATAACTCACAATATTCCTCCCGTTAATAATGATTCTCATTTTCATTACTTATATGATTCTATCAACGCTTACAGCTACTGTCCATGCAGATTGGATTCAAAGCAAACAGCCCACTCCTGAGAGTGAGCACCCGTTTTAGTATGTTGTTGTATTAGTATCTGTTTTGTACTGTTTGCGTTGGTAGCGCACACTCAGTTTTCCTTGCTGTGCTCGAATCTGTATCTCTCCCATCGTATCTGTTCGATATATAGCAGAATCAACTGCCGATAAACGTTCCAATACCGCTTCATTCGGATGTCCGTAAGTATTGGTCGCACCGACCGAAATAACGGATACTTTCGGTCGCCAGTAGGATAACCACTCTTCCGAGGTGGAATACTTGCTACCGTGATGTGCTATTTTCATGACATCTACAGCTTTCCCGACACCCCCCGTTGCTCCCTTATCTTTCACACTTGATGAAAAACGAGTTAATTCAGAGAGCAACGACGACTCTGCTGCATCATCCATATCTCCTGTGAACAAAAAAGAGGCTCCCTCCATCTCCAATATCATGGCAACAGAGTAATGATTTTGCTCCTTCATAACAGGCAACTGCTCAGATTCGTCCTCCGGTAGCGTAAACGGATAGAGAAAGCGGATTTTCGTAGCCTGGTCTGGCTCCCATTCCATACTATGATGTGCACCGTACAGCTTAATCTGCTTGTCTAAAGCCGTGTTCAACAGCTTACGGAATGGGGCTTTATCTGTCAGGGTACCATTAAAAAACAAGGTAGATACGGGAATCTGGTCAAGCACAGCCTGTAGTCCTCCTGCATGATCATGATCTCCGTGTGTTAAAATGACAGCGTCCAGCCGATGTACACCTCGTTGCTTTAGCAAGGGTACAATCGTATCTTCACCTACCTCATAGGGATCTGCGCGTTTGCGCCAAGCATTTTTCCCTGTAGCAAAGTCCATTGTACCCCCGCCATCCACCAAAATATGTTTCCCGCCCGGCGTGGTAATTAAAATGCTGTCACCTTGGCCCACATCCAGATATTGAACAGTTCCCGTATTTCCTCCACCAGGAGATTGATAACCTGTATACAATATCCCAAGCCAAGCGATAACACTTAGAGCCAGTGCCAAATGACGATAACCATTCCACTGTCGACGCGCAAATTTCCCTGCTCCCTCAGGTTCATGAGCTGTATTCAAAACAGCAGCCCATTCAGCAGAAGCCGCTAATCCCGTATACACGGGTGATGATATGGGAGTGGAATTCAAAACAGAATTATCATCTGTTTGCCTGCGAGATGTCAGCCACGTTTTAAGCCAGTACAGAACACTATACAGAGCTGCGTAATACGCCATGACCCACAGGATGGAGGAAGACGGCCAAATACTCACATAAGCATCATCCACATTCAGCCATTTCACTAGTAAAAAGGTCAAATCGTTCAATTGCTCTGCCGGCCACGCAAGAATACGAGCCCCATCCCCCCACAAAAAGGAAAGCCCCATCGCCACCGTACCTATCGGAAGCACGATATATGTAATAAGGGGTACAAGCACAAAATTGGCCGCAAGTGATAACAGCGAAGATTGATTAAAGTAGAATACCGTCATTGGAAACGAAACAAGCTGTGCCGTAATTGTAATCGCAACCTCACCTCCGATTAGGAAAGGCCATTTGGCGAAAAACGGCTTCATAAGCGGCATATAAATGAGCAACCCACCTGTCACCAAAAAGGAAAGCTGAAAGCTGACGCTAAGTAGATAATATGGATTCCAAATCAGCATGAGCAACGCGGATATACTTAAAATATTAAGTCCGTCTTTGAGCACACCTCGTCGGGCTGCAAACAAGCCGATCATCGCCATAATTCCCGCCCTCACAACAGAGGGAGAAGCACCTGTCAGCAGGACATAAGCCGGAATGAGTATCAAAACGACTGTAAGAGATGTCTCGCGGCTAACTCTTAGTAGCTTGAGTAAATATAATAGTGTAGCTGCATATACCGCCACATGCATGCCCGATATTGCTAAAATATGCGTTAAACCAAGCTTCGTAAACTCGTTATACGTTGCTGGGTCCAACTCATCTGTTACCCCAAGCACCAGTCCTTTCATATATCCTGCGTGATGAAGAGATGTAAATGCCGATTCCATTCTCTGCCCTAGTTGCTCCCTTAGCTGATCATTCCATCTGAACAAAGTGTAGCGGTTCCACAGTGAAGCCTCCTGCTTCTGTAACGAGGCTGCCCCATCGCCTTTGAAAAGCCAGTGGATCTCCTGTGTGTGCAGGTATTCACTGTAATCAAAGCTACCAAAGTTCCCCGCTTTTGTAGGAGCCTTTAAGGTGCCACGCAGTACGACTGCATCTCCACGTTGCCACGCTGCTGCAAGTTGCTGTTCCTGCTTGGCAGCCAACTTGATATGAACAATGACCTGTTCAGAAATTGGTGTACGATTCTCGTCCTTTTTCGAATGACTTCCGTAGTGATTGATTGAGGTGACTCTCATCTCAAACTGTGTTCGATCACCATCTACCTGTATTTTAGAAGCGATAAGCCCTGCTACTTGAACAGGCATGTCTTCCACCATAGAAGACGATACATGAAGAGCATCGGGAATACTGCTAACATTATGCGTATCATGCCAAAACCAATGAAATCCACCACCGCTGAATGCAAGCCAAAGTAATACCATATGCCGGATGGGGATTTTCATCCATAAAGCTATAAGCGGAAAGATCAGAGTAACCCCCGCCCAGAGTAACAAAAGCATATGTCCAGAATACAGACATGCTCCCGCACTTCCGGTAATCCAACAAACAGTAAGGGTCAATATAGGTCTAGTTAACACAAGCTTAGCTTGAATACAATCACCTTCCGGTAGCAAACATTGCTTTCTGTCCAAAAAACACAAAACAAAAAGAACCTCTGACAAAATAGCATTCGTCAGAGGTTCTTCCTCGTTTACTTTTTTAATTCATTACATCCATCAGCGTTTCTTTTGGTGGATGATAGGTTTTCAGCATACGAAAGGCGATTCCCTTTTCCTCCATCATAGCACGAACCTTGTCGGCATCTTTGGGATAAGGTCGGTGGTATACAATCTCCACAATACCGCTGTTCGCCAACATATTGGCACACGTCCAGCATGGCTGGTCGGTGACATATACTGAAGAGCCTTCACGATCAATTCGGTCAGTAAACAGCAGCAGGTTCTGCTCCGCATGAATAGTGCGAATACAACGCTGCTTCTTAACCATTTCCTCGCGCCCATCACGGTGAACGACCTCATACTCCTCTGAGATCATGCAGCCTGCCTCAGAACAGTCAGGTACCCCGGATGGTGCTCCATTATAGGCCGTCCCCAAAAGCTTTTTACCTTGTACAAGTACGGCTCCAACATGACGCCGCGCACAGCGCGAACGGGTGGATACCATATAAGCGATATCCATGAAATAGGTGTCCCAGTCCTTGCGTACATCTGCACTCATTTCCATCTCTCCCGTATAAACAAGTTAAAACGTAAACCATATCCGCTACCGCCGTTCTCAGGACCTGTACATTATAATCTTACATAAGTTACAAACTGACATACGGCTTCATTTTAGCCAACATTTTAGCTCCGATTCCCTTTACATGATCCAAATCGTTCACACGTTTGAACGCCCCGTGCTGATTACGGTAGTTCAGTATAGCCTCGGCTTTTTTAGCCCCAACCCCTGGTAATTCCATTAACTCAGCAGCAGTCGCCGTGTTGATGTTTACCTTTTTTTCGCCGGAATCGGGTGTAGTAACCGAATCACTTACCCTATTGGTCCTACTCGTCGTTGCACCACTCGAACTGACAATACCTGTGTCTGAGCTCGGATTCGCAACACCTGACTGCTTTACGGTACTTGAATTTCCCGCAATAGAGTTTTCGCTCACAGCAGCAGATACACCAGTAGAAATCTGCACAGTATCACGTTTCACATTGTCAGCGGCTTCGGCATTCCTACTGCGCTCAGCTTTGTCTGAAGGTTCTTTTACACCAGGCTTTTTCTGGGCGTAGTCACTGCTGCGCTGCGACTCATTTGGCTCTGCCTCCATCGCCACAGCCTGCTCCACCTTATGGTTAAGTAAAGTCCACTCTTCTTGCGGCTCAGAGCGCTGTCCTCCGGCAAATAAAATAAGTCCACTCCCGATTACAGCAAGCGTTATCGCTGTTCCTGTCCATACACGTTTCATTTCCGTATCGTCCCCTACTCCACATGGATTTCGGGAAATTGAGCCGACTGAAAACACCGTCTCAATCAAACAGAGCAAGTCTGTCCAATTCCCGTTAAACCGGAGGGTGCAAACAACCTCCATACGGTCTCGCTGTGAGCATTTTCACAAAAAAGTGGTACGACCCCGGGGACGATCTAACATGCTCAGACATAAAATTCGTCATGTCGGCCAAGACCAGGCGCATACACTAAGAAGAATGACAGCTGACAGCACAGCGTCTATACCGCAAAGTATGAAAGGAGGACGTTGAACAATGAAAGTTGGATTTATCGGGACTGGCAGCATGGGAAGCCTGCTAATTGAGTCTTTTATTAATTCTAACGCACTCAAGCCGCAGCAAATATCAGCAAGCAATCGAACGCATTCCAAGGTAACCGAGCTAGCCCGTCGCTATCCAGGTTTGCATGCAGCCCAAAGCAACCGTGAAACGGCAGCGGAAAGCGATGTTCTGTTTATCTGTGTGAAGCCGCTGGAATCAAAAGCCGTAACGGATGAAATACGCAACGTCATTACAGAAGAGCAAATCGTCGTATCTATCACAAGCCCGGTGCAGATTCGTATTTTGGAACATGCACTGAAAGCCAAAGTGTCCAAAATTATTCCAAGTATCACCCACCAAGTGGGCAGCGGAGCCTCGCTCTGCATCCATGGAAGCCGGATTACAGAGGAGGATCGTACCCTTCTGGAAGAGCTTATGTCCCACATCAGCAGGCCGATTCGGGTTAAAGAATCTTATACTCGGATCACGTCGGATTTTTCGAGTTGTGGTCCTGCTTTCTTGGCCTTTTTTATGGACCAGTGGATTCAAGCCGCAGTTCAAGCTACAGGTATAGACCGTACGGAGCTATGCGCCCTGGCCGGTGAAATGATCATCGGCACTGGAAAGCTGCTCACGGAAGGCGGGATGACACCAGCCGAGTTACAGGCCAGAGTGGCGGTTCCCGGAGGTATTACCGCCGAAGCTCTCGCATTGTTGGACATCAGCCTGCATAGCGTCTTTCCCGAGCTGATACAGGCCACGCACAACAAGTATGAAGAGGACATGCAAAAGGTAGATGTCTCCTTCGGCTTAAAGCCGATTAACCGGCAACAATATTAACCAGCTTACCTGGAACAGCAATTACCTTGCGGATCGTTTTGCCGGCCAGTGCCTGCTGAACATTGTCCAACGACACAGCGAATGCCTCCATCGCTTTAGCATCAAGATCCTTGGCAATCGTTGCACGCTGCACAATTTTACCATTCACTTGCACAACAATTTCCACTTCGGCGTCCACCGTCCATGCTTCATCATAAGCAGGCCAAGCCGCGTAGGTAATGCTATCATTGTGCCCCAGCAGCTGCCACAATTCCTCAGCCAGATGGGGTGCAAGCGGCGACAGCATTTGCACGAAGTTTTCCATTGCTGCACGCGGCAGAAGGTCTGCTTTGTATGCATCGTTGGTGAAGATCATCAGCTGGCTGATCGCTGTATTGAAGCGCAGCGCATCCAGATCTTCGGTTACTTTTTTCAGCGTCTTATGCCAAGTACGATTGAACTCATCGCTACCGCCGTCATTTGTAATTTTATCGTTCAGGCTACCATCCTCGGAAACAAACAGGCGCCATACGCGGGACAGAAAACGATGTGCTCCCTCTACCCCATTCTCATTCCATGGCTTGGTCGCTTCCAGCGGCCCCATAAACATCTCATAAATACGCAGCGTATCGGCGCCAAATGTATTGACAATATCATCAGGATTAATGACATTACCGCGTGATTTACTCATTTTTTCATTGTTGTTGCCCAAAATCATACCCTGGTTGACCAGCTTATAAAAAGGCTCTTTCGTTTCCACTACGCCGATATCATACAGTACCTTATGCCAGAAACGGGCATACAGCAAGTGAAGAACCGCATGTTCCGCTCCGCCAATATACAAATCAACAGGCATCCATTCACGTTGTTTCTCTTTGGATACAAGCTCTTTGTCATTTTTCGGATCAATAAAGCGCAGGTAATACCAGCAACTTCCTGCCCATTGCGGCATTGTATTCGTCTCGCGACGTGCTTTCATACCTGTCTCAGGATCAATGGTTTCCACCCAATCTGTTGCGTTCGCCAGCGGGGATTCACCTGTACCTGAAGGCTTGATATTGTCCATCTCCGGCAGTACGAGCGGAAGTTGGTCCTCAGGAACCGTTTTGATCGTTCCATCCTCCAGATGAATTACCGGAATCGGCTCGCCCCAATAGCGTTGACGGCTGAACAGCCAGTCACGCAGGCGGTAGGTGACTTTGCCGTGTCCTTTGCCCTCGGCTTCCAGCCATTCAATCATCTTCGGAATCGCTTCCTCGTTGGTAAGTCCATTCAGCGGGCCTGAATTGACGTGCGGTCCATCCTCAGTATATGGCTCATTAGCCACATCTCCACCTTGGACAACCTCAATGATATTCAATCCGAATTGCTTGGCAAATTCCCAGTCACGCGTATCGTGAGCAGGTACAGCCATAATCGCTCCAGTTCCGTAGCCTGCCAGTACATAGTCAGCAATCCAGATCGGCAACTTTTCGCCGTTCACCGGGTTCACTGCATAAGCTCCTGTAAATACGCCTGTTTTATCCTTGGCCAGATCCGTACGCTCCAGATCGCTTTTACGAGCAGCTTGTTCACGGTACTGTTGTACAGCATCCTTTTGCTCAGGCGTAGTGATAATATCCACTAATTCCTGCTCTGGTGCCAGCACACAGTAGCTTGCGCCGAACAGTGTATCTGGGCGGGTTGTAAATACTGTGAGTTGCTCGTCATAGCCTTCAATTGGAAAACGAACCTCTGCCCCGGTAGACTTACCGATCCAGTTCCGCTGCATATCCTTAATACTCTCAGACCAATCCAGTTCCTCCAGATCATCCAGCAGACGATCCGCGTATTCCGTAATTTTCAGCATCCATTGACGCATTGGTTTACGGACGACCGGATGACCGCCACGCTCACTCTTGCCGTCAATAACTTCTTCATTCGCCAGCACTGTTCCCAGCGCTGGGCACCAGTTCACGGGTACTTCAGCTACATATGCAAGGCCGCGCTTGTACAGCTGGATGAAGATCCACTGTGTCCATTTGTAGTAATCAGGGTCCGTCGTGCTGATTTCACGATCCCAGTCGTAGGAGAAGCCGAGCGATTTGATTTGACGGCGGAAGTTATTTACGTTTTTCACCGTAATTTCGCGTGGGTGCTCCCCTGTATCCAGCGCATGCTGCTCGGCAGGCAGACCGAAGGCGTCCCAACCCATCGGATGCAGTACGTTGTAGCCGCGCATTCTTTTATAACGTGAAACAATATCCGTAGCTGTGTAGCCCTCTGGGTGGCCTACATGCAGGCCGGCTCCAGATGGGTACGGAAACATATCCAAAGCATAAAACTTCGGTTTGCCCGGCTCTTCCCCGGTGCGGAACGTCTTGTTCTCATCCCAATATTTCTGCCATTTTGGTTCAATACTTTGCGGTTGATAGCCGTGCTTCGGCTGTGTGTCTGTCATTGTCTTTTCCTCCTCAAACGGTATGCAACAAAAAAACCTCTGCATCCCGTAGCGTGTCAGCGCTAGGGACGAGAGGTTATATTCCCGTGGTACCACCCTAGTTAGCAGAAAGCGTTCTTCGCGTTCTACTCCCTTTGCACCTGATAACGGAGGTGATCCGATGCGGGTTAATAACAGGATACAAGCACCTGTAAAGGCGTTCCTGCGTTGGACGCATATCTCCGAGGCGAGTTCACTTTGCGCTGTCAACCGGCTTGCACCACCCGCCGGCTCTCTATATGTCCAGACAAAGCTACTATTCCTCATCAGCGATTGTTTAACCGTTAATAATGGCACTATTATATTGAAAACCGCGAAAAAAGTCAAATAAGGACTAGCTTTGGTGTTAAAGACCCTCTTCATACTAATTGTTCATGACACATGCATACGAATGTTTTATAATAACTTCGAATTAAATTGATGCAATTGAGTTGAGTTGAGATAAGAAAGGTGAGCTGAGACATGGCACAGATTAAAATTTTCGGAATAAAAGAAGCTTTAAATCCAATCAAAAAGCAGCTTTCAGAGGTGATTCATTCTGCTGTGGTGGATGCGTTCAAATATCCTCCAGACAAGAGGTTTCATCGTTTTTTTCCTATGGATCAGGAAGACTTTATATATGCCGATGGTCGCTCTGAGGCGTACACCATTATTGAAATCAGTATCTTTGAAGGCAGAACGACAGAAGCTAAGAAGCAGCTCATCCAGCTGTTATTCCAACGAATTACGGACCATTTTGGCATTGCTCCACAGGATCTTGAGATTACTATATTTGAAACGCCTAAACAGAACTGGGGTATTCGGGGTGTACCGGGTGATGAGCTTCAGTTGAACTATAAAGTGAATATATAAGTGCAAAAAGACGCCCTTCATGTCATCATGAAAAGCGTCTTTCTTTTCCTAAATTTGCTCAATGAGTCTTCACTATTTTACAGCAACATAAAACAGTCTCGCCGCGTCACCTTCTGCTTCTACCCATTCAAAATCCGCATATACCTTCACATCACGAAAACCTGCTTTGGACAATTCTGCCTTCATCCAATCTGGATCATAGGCACGCTGTACATGAATTTCCTCGAAACGCTGATACAGATCGCGTCCTTCATGTTCTGCTTTTGCAAAGATACTAAGATGATGCTCAATTTCACAACGTGGAGTGTCCAACGCACATGTCCAGATATATGAGATAGAGCGATCATCCAGTACGAATGGCTGCTCTTCATCATAACGTAAAAACGTCTGCGGATGATGTACATCGAACAAGAAGGTTCCGCCAGGCTTCAGACCAGCATGAGTTCTACGAAAAGTAGAAATTATATCTTCTTCCTCCAACAAGTAATTCAGACAATCGCAAAAAGAAATTACAGAATCCACAGGCTCGGGTAAAACCCATTCTCTCATATCTTGCTGTATCCAGCGAACGCTTCCCTCACGAAACAATCGCTGTCCCTGGGGAGTGGTTTCCATTTTGCGACGGGCTACTGCCAGCATGTCAGAGGATAAGTCGATTCCAGACACTTCGAAGCCCGAGTTAACTAGGGGAATCGTAATCGAACCCGTTCCACAGCCCAGCTCAGCCACCGTATGCGGCATACCGTACTGATCCCAAGCCTGCCGTGCAAAGCGTAACCAGTCCGGGTACGGCATGTCCTGCATCAGCTCATCATACACATAGGCAAACTTCCGGTAAGAAGCCATTTTTATTCCCCATTCCCGTCCTTCGGTTTCGGCATTTTCTCCACCAGGTAGGTCCAGTTTTCCTTTTGTGTAACCATTCCTTCCTTCATCAGCTTGCCCATCGCACGCTTGAAGGCGGATTTACTAATACCAAACCGTTGCTTGATAATATCCGGCGGCGTTGCGTCGGAGTAAGGCATGCCGCCACCCGGACGCTCTTTCAGAAAAGCAATCAATCGATCTGCATCCTCATCACGGCCTACTTCCTTGCGTGGCGACATCGCCAGATTGACCCGACCGTCTTCGCGAACAAGTGTGACCCGTACCTTGACCTCTTCGCCCAAGCGAAGCATCCGGTTGCGTTCCGAGGAGTGAATCATCCCAATCGCACCAAAACCAAGCACACCTCCGTCCACCAGAACGAACGTGCCCATTTGAAGCGGCTTGTACACCGTCGCCTGCACCCACGTATTCAGCCACGAATCAGGGGCGTGAAAGCACAACGGAGCAAGCTCCTGTTCCCCTGCCAGCTTAGCCCGCAGTCTACCTTGCTTGTCATGCTCCATAATGGCATATACGTAGTCGCCCACCTGCGGATGTAAATCTCGGTTTTCTGGCAACTCACGAATCGGCAGCAAAAGCTGACGACCCAATCCCATCTCTAGGAAACAACCCAAACGCGGATGCACATCGGCCACCTCAAGCTTTGCCATTTCGCCCAACGACAAGAACGGCTTTTTCATAGTTGCGGCCAAGCGGTCCTCTGTATCGTGAAAAATAAATACCTCCAACCGTTCACCAACTTCAATTTCACGTGTCAGCTCCGTATAATGCAGCAGCACATCCTGCTCACCAACAGTGAGAAAGTAGCCGAAAGGAGATACCTCACGATCCACCATAATGGTGACATAAGTACCAGCGATCAAACTCATACCTTTTCCACAACCTTAGCATCCGACCAGAGTCGTTCAATGTTATAGTATTCGCGCTCGTCGCGATGGAAGACATGCACTACGACATCCCCCAAATCCATTAGAACCCAACGGGCGGAATCCATTCCTTCGATTCCTTTGATGGTTACACCTTCATCATGAGCGCGTTTGCGAATTTCTGTTGCAATCGCCTGTACCTGTGTATCCGAATTACCGTGGCAGATGACAAAATAATCAGCTACTAGTGATACTCCCCGCAAATCCAGTGCGACAACATTCATTGCCTTTTTATCATTTGCAGCATCAACCGCTGTTTGCATTAATTGCTCATTAGTTAGGGTCATTCATGAACCTCCGTTTTTCTCTGTTTTAGTTGTTGAATCAAGTCATTACGCGACAAGACTGTTAGTGGAAAAATAACCTTTTTCTTTTCCAGCAACAATGAAATCGTGGAGTCGAATCCAGCGATAAGGCCCTGCTCCAAGCTTTTCTTTGCCTGTTTACGGATATGCTCAACCCCCGGAAAATCCCGTCCCGGTTCGATGTAATCAGCGAGACACACGACTTTATCCAGCAGGCTCATACCTACGCGTCCTGACGTATGCCAGCGAATCGCATTCCTTATTTCCGGATCATCCACTCCGTAATCTCTTGCTGCAACGCAGTATCCTACCTCTGAATGCCAGAGCTGCTTGTCATGTTCCAAAAGCTCCTGATCACATTCGGGATGACTGCGAATCACCTCTTCCATCTGCTGAACAGGCCAATATTTTGCTACATCATGCAAAATAGCCGCCAGTTCTGCCTTATCCGGATCTGCTCCATAGCGCTTCGCAAGCTCCACTGAGGTATGCATAACACCTAGTGTGTGCTTCCAGCGCTTTTCAGGCATTTGACCAGATACGGCTTCCATTAATTGCTCACGGCTGTACTTCATACAAACAGCCCCTTGTAATATAGTCATGCACACGATCTGGCACAAGATAACGGATAGTGCGCCCTTCCGCAGCACGCTCTCGAATATCCGTCGACGAAATATCCACCACCGGCATATCCGCCAGCAGTACCTTGTCCTTCAAATAATGCGGCAACTCATCCAACGCAAGCTGGAACCCTGGGCGCCGAACACCAATAAAACAAATTCGCTGCGCCAGCTCCTCAATTCCCTGCCAATGAGGCAAGTAGTTCACCATATCCGCACCAATAATAAAATAAAAATCCACAGCAGAGTGCAACTCTTGAAGCTCCTTGATCGTGTCAATGGTATAGGATACTCCCCCGCGAAGCACTTCAATATCCAGCACTTCAAAAGCAGGATGACCCGCTACCGCTTCACTCGTCATCTCCAGACGCTCCTTACCGCTCGCCCCCGCCTGATGCTTGTGCGGAGGAATATGAGAAGGCATAAACCATACTTGATCCAGCCCATAGGCATCTCTTGCCGCTTCTCCAGCCAGCAGATGTCCAATATGAATCGGGTCAAATGTACCACCCATAATACCGATTTTCATAATTTTCTCCCCGCGTGTTATCCTCTAGGCAACTCAATTTCCTTATGATCACGGGATTCTTTGTACAAAATAATAGTGCTCCCGATGATCTGAACAAGCTCAGAACCTGTCTCCGCGGCCAGTTCTTCCGCAATTTCATGCTTGTCGTCCAAACAGTTGTTCAAAATTTGCACTTTCATCAACTCACGCTTTTCAATCGCATCGTTGATGTGACGCATAAGATGCTCATTCGTACCGTTTTTACCTACTTGAAAAACCGGGTCCAAATGATGCGCCATTGAACGCAAATATCTTTTTTGTTTACCTGTTAACATGTATATTTAACCCCTTCGTCGCCACATATACAATGCAGCATTTCCATAATTTTAATGTACAATCTTACTTACGACAGGCTACTCAGCACAGCCGCTCTCATTTGCTCTACAGCAGGGACAACCCCTGTAAAATACTCAAAAGCCACAGCCCCCTGGTACACGAACATGCCCAAACCCCCATGTACAGTGCAGCCGCGCTGTTCACGGCTTTCCTGTAAAAGTCTCGTTTCCAGCGGGTTGTAGATCAAATCACTCACAATGATTCCCTCCGGAATCAAGCTCGTTTCCAGTGGAAGCTCATCCGATAAAGGAGACATTCCCACCGAGGTTGTGTTAATCAACACATTCACTGTGGCGAGCACGCTCTTGGCATCTTCGTTGGAATAACCCCTCACTGGGATCGCTTCCGTCGTCCACTCTAATGCCAGTTGCTCAGCTTTGTCACGTGTTCGGTTCAAAATAATAACCGATTCCGGTTGCTCCTTTAACAGAGCATGAATCACACCACGAGCAGCCCCTCCGGCTCCAAGAACAGCAATTCTTGCGCCCTTCAACTCGACAGAAGTCTCTTCTTTGAGGGAACGTACGTAGCCAATTCCGTCCGTGTTATAGCCCTTAAGACGTCCATTGTCATTCACTATCGTATTGACAGCGCCAATGAGTCTGGCCCCTTCATCAATCTCATCCAGATATTTCATAACCTCAACTTTATGGGGAATCGTCACATTGACTCCGCGGAAATGCAAAGCGCGAATCCCCTTCATGGCATCTTCCAGCTGATCCGGTTTGACTTGAAGAGGTACAAAATCTCCTTCAATCCCCGCTGCCTGTAAAGCTATTTTATGCATAAGAGGCGATTTGGAGTGCTTGATCGGATCACCCAATACGCCCAATAGTACAAGACCTTGTTCGGTCGCTTCAGACTCCCCGCTGTTCATCGTTGCTCTCCCCCATATTGCAAAATATTAGGCCGCACAAATACATGAATGGCGGCAGGAACCAGTACCTGTTCCTTGCCGCCCTATAACATGGTTACAGCAACGTTATATCAACGCAGGCCGCAAAAGCACACGGACTCCCCGAGGAGCATGAACCGCAATCAGAGCTCCGTTCTCGCTATTTACCCTGATCCATCCCAAACCGGAAATGTAGATGTCCGATGGAGATTTGCGTGGAACGCGGAACTCATGTCTTGTCCATTCCGGCATCTCTGCCAATTGATCGCGTGTTGGCGGAGATAACAATTCCCCGGCATGATCAGCGAACAACTGATCAGCTCGCTCCAGCTTCGTGCGATGTATCTTAAGACCACCGTTAATGTAGCAGGTAAATGATTGGTGCTGACCCTCCACAAAATCAAATCGGGCCATACCGCCGAAAAACAATGTTTGTCCAGCATCAAGCTGATATGCAGCAGGCTTCAGCGGCTTGTCTGGCATAATAGCGCTCAAGTCCTGGCGGGAGACGATTTCACTGAATCGCCAAGGGTATACAATACCCGGAGTATCAATAATGTGCTTGCCGTCGTCGAGCGGAATATTCACCATATCGAGTGTAGTTCCCGGGTAACGGGACGTTGTGAGTTCCTGCTCCATATCGCTATAATCACGAATCAAGCGATTAATAAGCGTGGATTTACCCACATTTGTCGCTCCGACTACATATACATCGCGGTTACCACGAAGCTCAGATACCACATCCAACAGACGGTCAAAGCCCTGATTTTTTTTAGCTGAGCACAGTACGATTTCTTCCGTGCGAAGTCCTTGCTCCTTCGCTTGCTTTTGTACCCAGTTACGTACCTTGTTCCAATTCGTTACCTTAGGCAGCAAATCGGTCTTGTTCACAGCCAGTATAACTGGATTGGAGCCTACAAAGCGTTGCAAACCGGAAATCAAGCTACCTTCAAAATCAAAAATATCTACAATGTGGATGACGAGCGCATCCTTGTCGCCAATCTGGCTGAGCAGCTTCAAGAACTCATCTTGATCCACCGTAACTGAAGACGTCTCATTATAGTTTTTGATCCGGAAGCAACGCTGACAGATGACAGGTTCGCGAGTAAGCAATTTTTCAGGAATATATCCCGGAAGCTCCGGGCTAGTGGTCTGCACGGTGATACCGCAACCACTACATTTGACGGCAGTGCCGCCGTCAGGTCTTTCAGTCATTCTTCTTTTCCTCCTCAAGCCATAAGCCTTTCTTACGTAACCTTGTGAGCGCGATTCGCTCCAACCGCCGATTAAATCGGGTCATGACTCCTTCATCATGAATGGATATCGGTAGCACCAACACCGTATGCAATCCCAGTCGGTTGCCTCCCAATACGTCCGTCAACATTTGGTCCCCGACCATAATAGTCTCTTCCGGAGTCAGCCCCATCATACGGATGGCTCTACGAAAAGACGAGTTGGAGGGTTTCCGTGCGGCATGTATAAATTCAATGTCCAAAGGCGTAGCAAACACGGATACACGGTCCATATTGTTGTTAGACACGATGACAAGCTTAAAACCCGCCTGTTTGACCTTCTCAAACCAGGCCACCAGCTCGGGAGTCGCATTCGGCGCTTTTGCACCGACCAGCGTGTTATCTAGATCCGTAATAATGCCGCGATATCCTTGAGCATACAAGCCTTCAAGATCAATATCAAAGACGGTATTCACCCGTAATTTGGGCATCAGCATTTCAAACAACGTCGGTCACCTCAGTTTCATACGACAAACTATACCATATTACTATGGCTTAGTAAAAAGCTATCCGCAACAAACGGACAGCTTTTTCACTAAATATATAGCTTAAGATTAAATTAGACGGCGTTTGGACCTAATCAAAAATAGACTAGTCTTGATCCTTCTGATCCGTCGCAGCTTTTCGTCCAGCCCATCGTTTTATCCATCCTTCTTTGTGTAACAGAGATGCCTGCTGGCGAACCATATGCCAATCTTCTGCGGTTACAGATGAGGGACTATAACGCGCTTGTTCAAATCGGCCAAGCAGCTGATGTAAAATTGAAGCGTGTTCCGGTACTTCTAGCGACCATCTATTAACTGATTCCCTCAGCGTCTCGTGACTGGCGCGGACAAATCCCTTTCTTCGCATGTACCTTAACCAGTGCTCAGTTTCGACGACCACCTTTTCATCCGGAGTCAGCGGCTTACCTCTGCGTAACCGCAGCAGGTAAAAGTGAATGTCTGCGCGATTACGCCAGACGATATAAGCAGCCCACAGCAGCAGAATTGCAGCAGCAGAACCTATGATTACAGGATGAATCTTTGAACCTACTTCTGGATTAGTCTGCGGGGTTTGTTCAGGCTGTTCTGGTTCAGGCTGATCTTTAACCTCAGGGACTTCTGGAGTCTTTGAATCCTCCTGTTCCGTAAGCAGCGGCATATCAAAGCCAGGCGTAGCTTCTACAGGGACCCAACCGTATTCACCTAAATATACTTCCGCCCAGGAATGAGCATCCGCATTTGTCACGGAGTAAGAGGACATATTTTCGTCACTTTCGCCCGTTGTTGCATCATCTGAAAACGTCTGCTGACCAGGTGCATACCCTTTAACCCAGCGGGCTGGAACCCCAACAGAGCGAGCCATCATGACTAATGAGGTGGAATAATAATCGCAATAGCCCTCCCGAATCTCAAACAGAAAGGCATCCACAAAATCTCTGCTTCTTTTCCGTGAGAGGTCCGGATTGTTCGTATATGCATAATTTTGCTGCAAATACTGCTGTAGTAATCCGACTTTTTCATACGGCGTTTTCGCCGTTGACGTTACGTTCTGAGCCAAATCACGAACCCGCTGTGGCAACTCATTTGGAATTTGTAGATAGGCTTCCTGTTTGTTTTTTCCGTACAACTCATTAAAAGTTTTTGTGCGTAGCTCTTTCTCAGGGATCACAGGGACATGCGATACCAGAGTATACGTTTTAGGATAAGCAGTTCTTCGGGAGGATGGATTCCAAAGCAGCTCCGCCTGTTCCGGGTTCCAACGTAACCCATCTGCCCGCGAATCTCTGTCCACCGATTGAACACGTTGCACCGAATAGGCGCCAAACAGAACAGGATAGCTCTGGTCGTTTTGCATGGTAATGGTCTGAACGACCTGCTCAGTCGAATGCCGCGTTTCTTGTGTGTTTTCAAGCTCTGCGGTCATTGGCACATCATTTAGCGTTTGATCATCGTTGCCCCCGTCACTCCAGCCTTTACCAGAATAGGTTCGTTTCGTTTCCCCCCGCCAATAGCTTCGCTGAGTGGTCGTGATGGTCATGACAGGAGAATAATCAAAATTAAAACCTCCACCCAACCGATTATCCTGGCGACTATAACCCGATGCGGTGTTCATCCGCTGATTCAGTGCCCCAGATCCATTGCTGATCCCAGCGGTGGTTGAGCTATCTCTCTGGGTCCACGCTGTATAGGGATCCGTCAAAGCTGGCTGTACCTCGGGCATATTGACACCAGCCATAATAATGAGCGCAAAAATGACCGCAATATTGGCTGCTATTTTATATGGATAGCGCCGAATATGCTTCCACCCTTGAGGATAATGCTGCCGAAAAAACTGCAGATGCTGTGTCACCAGCCAACCCATACCAGCAAAGACGATCCAAGCAACCTCCTCCCACAGCACAGTTGGCGTGAAGGAATCAAGCACTGCCAGCGCGGCAATATTAATACCCACAAAAACAAGAATCCGTTGCTTCGTTGTAACGATGAGCGGCACCATTTCAATAACTAGCCAAGCGATAAGGGAAAACCAAATATAAGGAGACATATTGGATATAAATTGGTCCAGGCGATTGGCTACCCCTCCGAAGGGGATAATGATGGAGTAAGACACCAATGTCCGATACAAAATAAAAAACAGCGCCGCCGCCTTAACAATAAATTCAATCCAAGGACGAAATGGTAATACAATCTTCACCAGAGCCAGCATCGTAATGGTCATCAGTACAAGTGCTCTTGTCTCTTCCAGCCATAATTCGGAAGCAAAAGAAACCCATTGCATGGCAATAATAATAATCCATAAAAATGTAAAAGCGGGGGCCCAGGAACCCTTTAACGATTGTAACCAGCTCTTCATAGTGTCCCTCCCCCCATTACAGCCGGGAGTTCCTCAAGGCTCTCAACATCGTAGCCCTTGATTCCTCTTGCACGAAGCATGCTCATCCATTCTTCAGCTTCTCCCTCAGCAGAACCTTCTCCGATATAGACGTGGCACGGAGTCATCCCCCGGGTATCGGCCCAGCGAAGAAGCTCCATCGCCTGATAATCCTTCAGCGGACTAATCAGTATAAAATAACAGCCTTGCGGAAACTGGCGTACACTGCTTTCTACAGCGGATTTCAAGCTACCTTGTGAAGTTGTGTGTATGTCTACCAAGTGATGCATCATTCGTTGTCGTTCCATTGTCTGCTCACTTGGCTGAAAGACGATACCTTTCTCTCCAGCTGTGCACAATCCAACCCCCATTCGCTCTCGTCCACCATATTCCAGCAATGAAGCGGTAGAGGATACAGCTAGCTCAAACTGTTCGGCGTTTACATAATGCTTCATGTGTACGTCCAGCACAAGCATCGTTTTAGGAACGGTCTCATGCTCAAATTCCTTGGATTTCCAGCTACCTGTACGCGCCGTCGCATTCCAGTGGATGCGCGAAAACCGATCTCCATATACATAATCCCGTACACCGTTAATTTGTGTCGTTTCACGCCGCGTTCGAGTTTGAACGGTCTGCGGTCCAGACATCCTTGAGCGACGGTCATTCATCTGCCAATACGGAATGAATACCGTTCGGGGCAGCACTCGAAATTCACCGCGTGCGTTCAAGCTGCCTTTGTGCTCCAACAGGCCGAAGATGTCCTCACTCACACATTCCGTATCCTCAAAGTGATAGCTTCCTCGCTCTAAAGCAGGAGTCTGAAATGTAAGCTGACCGCCCCCTTTTAGACTGGGAATGACACTGTCCTCAAACGACCAGGATTCACCTGTATGTCGCTTGAGGACCTCACGGACAATGACATAGGGTAACGGAAGAAAACCAGGTATACTGAGGCTCAGCTTTACATGCACCTGATCTCCCGCATGCAGCAGTTCTCCAAACTGCGAGCCTTGCGAAAGCTGCCGGGAGCCTTGCACACGGCGAACTCCGCTCAGACCAACGATCCATAAATAAACGATTAACAGCGTAACCATAGACAATAGCATGACCGACGTCTTGCCGCCCTGAAACAACAAATAAAGCAGGCACACCACCCATATGACCACCAGAAGCCAGATGCGGCCTGACAGCCGTGGAAGCCTGCGCTTCCTTTTGACCATATTCATTCCCTAAGGACGCTCCATTCGTACGGGTACATGAACCTGCCGAAGGACAGCCTGCAGCACGGACTGGGCACTGGAAATGTCCAGACGCGCCTCGGGACGCAGCAACAAACGATGCGTTAGCACATAAGGTGCCAGCGCCTTCACATCATCAGGCAGCACATAGTCACGGTTGTCCAGAAAAGCGTATGCCTTCGCAGCCATTACAAAAGCAAGCGCCGCCCGAGGGCTAGCTCCCAGCAGCACGGATGGATGTTCTCTTGTCGCACGAACGATATCAAGTAAATAGGACGTCACTGCTTCGTCCATATAAATCCCTCTAATTTCCTGCTGGATGTCAGCAATCTGCTCCATATGAGCTACAGCCTCCAGGCGGTCTGCTGGCTGGCCTGCCTGATGATGAAGCAGCATGTTTCGCTCCGTCTCCATGTCAGGATAACCCAAGCTGATTTTGAGCATAAAACGATCTAACTGTGCTTCCGGCAGCATATAAGTGCCTTCAAAATCAATCGGATTTTGTGTCGCACACAGCATAAAAGGATGAGGCAACATATGAGTGTCCCCATCCACTGTCACACTGCGTTCCTCCATAACCTCCAGCAGAGCCGACTGGGTTTTCGTCGTCGCTCGGTTAATTTCGTCCGCCAGCAAAATATTAGTCATCACAGGACCCGGACGGAAATAAAAACGCTCGTCCCGTGGATGAAATATGGATACCCCTGTAATATCACTCGGGAGAATATCAGGATTACATTGAACACGGCGGTAATCACCGCGCATGGATTTGGCAAGAGCCTTGATCATTTGCGTTTTTCCCGTACCCGGAACGTCCTCGATCAGAATGTGTCCACCCGCCAGCATAGCCGTAAGCAGTAATTTTATTTCAAAGGATTTACCTAATATACATGATTCCAGATTAGAACGGATTGCAGATACAATCTGCACAGATTCTTGACGTACGGGCATAGCTCTGTAAACCTCCTAGATAGCAACATGTTTCCTATTATTGTACATGAAGGTGGGCACAGAGTACACTTAACCCCCTGCCCGTATTATTCAAACTCCATCCTTCTTTCGATCTTTCATGTGCAGAACAATTAAAAACCCTTCGGTCATTAGATCCGAAGGGCACATATATATAATCATTTATTTTTATGTCAAATCTAAAGTACGCTGCTTTTATATGCTTCCTTTTGGACGAACAAACAAGCATGCCAGAAAAGAGAAAATAATCGCAGAGGAAATTCCTGCACTTGTCAGACTAAAGATCCCTGTAATGACACCCAGCCATCCGTCCTTCTCCAATTCGGTTAATGCGCCGTGTACAAGTGAGTTACCAAAACTGGTAATTGGAATGGTCGCACCCGCTCCTGCAAATTTAATAAGCGGATCGTATACCCCAACAGCATCAGCAATTGCACCTGCAACCACCAACGTACTCATCGTATGTGCCGGCGTCATTTTGAACACATCCATCATCAACTGGCCCACGACACAAATGGCACCACCCACTAAAAAAGCCCATAGAAATATCATACTGTTCCTCCCGCTTCAAAAGCTACAGCATGTGCAACACAAGGAATGCTTTCACCCTGCTGTGTAGTCAAAGGAGATAATAACGCTCCGGTCGCCACGACCAGTACCTTTTGCAGCTCTCCTTTTTCAATCCTCTTCAACAAATGCCCATAGGTTACAACAGCCGAGCAGCCACAACCACTGCCTCCTGCAATGACTTTCTTTTGCTTATTGATGTCGTAAATCAGCAAACCGCAATCATTAAATTCCGTCTGATTCATATCGAACCCATCTTTTTTGAGCAACTCCTTGGCAATCGGTAGCCCCACTGAGGCTAAATCGCCCGTTACAATGAGATCATAGTAACCAGGGTCACGGCCAGTGTCTCTAAAATGAGACAACAGCGTATCCGCAGCCGCGGGAGCCATGGCTCCACCCATATTAAAAGGGTCTTTAATGCCCATGTCCATTACACGTCCAATGGTAGCACAATCCACCACCGTCCCTGACTTGGCATGTCCTACAATTGCGGCGCCGGAACCGGTAACAGTATACTGAGCCGTAGGGGGCTTCTGTGATCCGTATTCATTAGGATAGCGGAATTGTTTTTCTACAGTACAGTTATGACTGGTCGTACCCGCCATCACGTAGTCACCGGCCTCTGAGTCCACAATAAGTGCGGCTAAGGCTAAGCTTTCCATTGATGTTGAACAGGCTCCAAAAACACCCAAATAGGGAATAGCCAGCTTGCTAGCCGAAAAGGAGCTACTGATAATCTGATTCATCAGATCACCACTAATAAAAAACTGCACTTCTTCTTTGTTCAAATTGGCATTAATTAGCGCCAGCTCTGTAGAATGCTCAATCAATCTACGTTCTGCTTTTTCCCACGTTTTCTCGTTGATTTCTATATTGTCATAAATATAATCAAAATCTGTGGACAACGGCCCTTCTCCTTCATCCGGGCCCACAACAGTGGCACTTCCAATAATGCGCGGTCTCGATTCAAACTTCCAGGTTTGTCCGCCCTGTCTTCTCATAAGTGATTGCCTCCCACACCAAGGATGGCATATATAACGCCTACGATAAATGCAGCCACCACCCCGAATACGACAACCGAGCCTGCAAGTTTGAACATATTGGCGCCTACTCCGAGCACCAGTCCCTCAGAACGATATTCCAATGCAGCCGAACACATCGAGTTAGCAAAGCCTGTAATGGGCACAGCGGTTCCTGCTCCTGCCCATTGAGCAACCTTATCGTAAACCCCGATACAGGTTAATATGACCGCCAGCAAGATCATCATCGATGAGGTCGGCGGGGCGGCCTCCTTGGCTGATATGTGCATTCCTGCCATAAAAGCCTCTTGAATCGCCTGTCCAATCACACATATCCCGCCTCCAACCAGAAAAGCGCGCACACAATTGGCAAATACTTTTCTCGAGGGTTCATGCTTTTGTGAAATATTCTGATAGTCCTTCTCATTTATGGACAGCGGCGACGTATTGGTACGAAAACCGCGCTGCCCGGATTTAGCTGGCATCATTCACCACCCCTTATCTGTAAGTTTTCGCGCTTGGCGGTTCGAATTGCTTGGGTCTTTTTCATTATGAGCTTTTTGGAGAAATGTTATGTCAGGAAAATGATATCGTGGACATTCGATACAAATCCATTCATACTGAATACATGACGACCACTGGTTAATTAATAAGGAGTGAGGTATACATCATGGAATCAAAAACATTGGAATTGTTTAAAACCTTAACGGAGTTTCCTTCCATTCCTGGACATGAGCGTGAGTTGCGGGCATGGGTGAAAGAACGGATATCCGGCTATACCGATGAAATCGTGCAAGATCGACTGGGCAGTCTTTTTGGGGTGCTACGCGGTCAAGAGAGTGGACCACGTGTAATGGTGGCAGGCCATCTGGATGAAGTCGGTTTTATCGTGAATGGTATTACGGAAACTGGAATGATTCGTTTTCAGCCGGTTGGAGGCTGGTGGAGCCAAGCCATTATGTCACAACGTCTTCAAGTATTGACCCCAAAAGGCCCAGTTATTGGTGTAGTTGGCTCTGTCTCGCCTCATTTGCTGGATGAATCGCAACGCAGCAAACCTATGGACATCAAGCATATGTATCTGGATATCGGCGTAGACAGCAGACAAGAAGCGCAAGATCTGGGGATCGTACCAGGAACGGCCATTGCGCCGATCTGTGATTTCACTCCACTGGCAAATCCTAAAAAAATCATGGCTAAAGCATGGGATAACCGCTACGGTGTAGGCTTGGCTATTGAACTGCTTGAAGCATTACATAAAGAAAAAGACAAGCTTCCCAATACATTGTATGCAGGGGCCACTGTTCAAGAAGAAGTGGGACTGCGTGGTGCACGCACAGCGGCCAATCTGATTCAGCCGGATATATTCTTTGCACTGGATTGCAGTGCAGCCAACGATATGGGCGGCGACCCGAATGCTTACGGGCACCTCGGTAAAGGCGCACTGCTGCGGGTATTTGATCCAGGTATGATTACACATCGCGGGATTGTGGAGTACGTGCAAGACATGGCGGAAACTCACAAAATCAAGTATCAATATTTCATCTCCACAGGGGGAACCGATGCAGGTCAAGTGCACTTGAGCGGAATTGGCGTGCCATCCACTGTCATAGGCATCTGTGGACGATACATCCATACTTCCTCGTCCATTATTCACACTGATGATTATGATGCAGCCAAAGAGCTGATCATCAAGCTAGTTCAAAATCTGGATCGTACAACGTTGAATACCATTATTGAACGAGCCTAAGTTGTAACAGAGAATCGCAATCTATAAAAAAACAGTCAAGACACGTACAACGTGGATTGACTGTTTTTTAATTTAATAGAAACAAAAGATAGAATATATCAAATCAAATGCTTATAACGAAGCAAAGCAATCACTACAAGTACAGTAGTTAAAGCAATACAGACGTTTTCTATCTTAGCTCCCTTCCGGGTTCCGGTACTCATCAATTTAAATCGCAGCTTCCATTTGAACGGTGGCAAAGGTTTGATTCCATTATTCGTCAAGGAATCTGCCAGTAAATGCAGCAAATATGCCATACCTCCAGCCAGCCATATGCTGTCACCGTGCAAACGTGTCGTACCATAAAGCAGCGCAGTCCATGCGACTGTCCCGTATACCGTATGTGTCAACCCCCGGTGTGGGACTAACGTACAAATGATCATCAGACACCCGGCGATATAATTCCACGGTGCATATGATTCTCCATACCAGGCTAGGCCGATACCAATTAGAAAGATAATAACCTTGCGCATGGATCGTGAAGGCATAAAAGAAGCACTGATCATCAGCAAAGCCAAAACAAGATTCCATGGCGGTGGAGCCAAACGGGTGAAAAATACCCAACCAGCAGCCCCAATCATTAGAAGCTGTATAAGCCTAAGCATTTTGGTTGGCAGCGCACGGCTCACGAGCATGGAGTTAGGCTCGTCAATATCCGGCAACAGTGAACCGACCACAGCAGCTGCCACGGCAGCCGGGGTCACTTCGTATCCACTTAAAGCTAATACCGACAGGGAGACCCCGGTTCCAATAATCAAATGGGCTCTTCCCATCATGGTGCAAAACATCCTTTCGTTGCAGCATACAACAGAGTTCAACATCACTCCATTTGAATCAGCATGATTCGATTGTATACGACAAACAAAAGGAGAACAATAGTTCGCTTATTCTATTTAAAAGACTTCATCCAAAAGTCCTAGTTTCGTCCTCATTACTTAATCCTCCCCTTATTCTTTATCTGTACAACCATTTCTTAAAAAACACGCCATATGGCCTATGAGTATGTTGACAAACATCTTCAATAATTTCTTTTTGCCTCAAAGTCCTATTGTACAATTTGAAATATTAGGTAATATAGTGTTTATATTTACTATATGAATCTATTAAATGAATAAGGAGGAAATGTTATGCAAAAAATATCGACGTTCCGAAAGTTCAAAACCATCGGTCTAACATTAACATCGTTGCTAAGTCTTGTATTATTCGCCCTTCCCGCTTCAGCTGCTTGGAATGATACATACACGGGGTACGCCACATATACAGGATCAGGTTACTCTGGAGGGGCATTACTGCTTGATCCCATCCCTTCGGATGCCAAAATTACAGCGCTTAATCGCACACAACTGAATTATAACGGAATCAAAGCTGCATTAGCTGGAGCCTATTTGGAAGTTCAAGGTCCCAAAGGGAAAACAACCGTATATGTAACTGATCTTTACCCTGAAGGTCCAAGTGGCGCGCTCGATCTGTCCCCAAACGCTTTCAACCTGATTGGCAATCAAATAGACGGAAAAATTAATATTTCGTGGAAAGTTGTCAAAGCTCCGGTTAACGGCAATGTCTCCTACCGCATTAAAGAAGGCAGCAGCCAATGGTGGGCAGCCATTCAAGTACGCAATCATAAATATCCGGTCTTGAAGATGGAAGTCCAACAAAACGGACAATGGCTCAATCTCGAAAAACAGGATTACAACCACTTTCTAGGTACTAACTTAGGAAAACAACCTCTGAAAATACGGATTACGGACATTCGTGGTGTCGTGCTAAACGATACAATCCCAGCTCTAGCGGAAAATGGTACAGGCGGAGCCTATATCGTTAATGGTAACGTTCAATTTCCTGACTAGTTGCAGTACCGTCATCTTTCCTTCTTTTATTTGAATACACAAACCCGGCCGGGAACCGACGCAATCCAATGCGTATAAGTGTTCCTGGCCTTTTTACGAAAAAATCATTATTTTTCACAAAGAATCGGTTTGTTCACTGTCCTGTTCACAAGATCACACGTATAATGAATACATAAATAGGGTGTACTTTACAGCTACGTGCACACAGACAGGAGGCCTGTTCATATGAGCAATTTCAAAAAGCATCACAAGCTTCACAGCAAATTGCTGGTCAGCATTACGTTATGTATTACGCTAACGTTGCTGGTATCCACCACTGTGTATTATTTTTACTATATTCGCGTGGAAAAGGAGCAGGCATTCGAGGCCAATCACAACAGCTTGACGTTGAGAAGCAAAGAAGTTATTAACATGACATCTATTGCTCAATCTTTGGCATTTCAAATGTATCGCAGCAGTACCCTGTCCAAGTTGTTGTATTATCCAAAACCTAATGTATATGATGTAACCGCTGCCATGACCGAATTGAACAATTATCTTAACTCCATGCCGTATATCGAATCCATCTACGTGTTTAACCCTAAAAGCGGCACCTTCTACATTGCGTCATCACAAGGTCAAAACGGGTTGTTCAGCAAACATGAACTTGCTGATACAGATATCATTCGCGTGCTGGATCATTATCAGGACTATAAACCCTTTACGCCTATTCCACGCACGTATCCGCTGCTGTCGGCCTCAGACTCTGGAGCTGGAGTAGAGCAAGCAAGCCCAGATATCGCAGCCTATACGTATTTATGTTATGACGCAATTAACTCGAACGAAGCGATAAATTCGGCTGTGATTGTGAATGTGTCGGCGGCCTGGATGAACAAGGAAATGGCGGCGAATCCAATCTCAGGCGGGACCGCTTATATTTTAGACGATCAGAGCAGACTGTTGTCTGGTACAACATTGACAGACGAAACTTTGAACGAAAAAGAGCAGCTATGGTTGCACACGAGAGTCAAAAAACAAGAAACAGGCTATTTTGTAGAAGACTTTCATGGTAAAAGATCACTCATTTCCTACACCTCCCCGGACGGACTAGGTTGGCAGTATATTAGTGTCACACCATATGAAAGCGTTATCAAAATGGCGAGTGTTATTCGTAATGCGATGTTACTGATAGCCGCCATCATTGCATTGGCAGGATTCGTGGCTTCGTGGCTGCTATCCAAAATGCTGTATACGCCTATTGGCCAAATTGTTGTGCATATGAATTCACTGGAATCGGAGAAACGAAACAGCATGTACACGATCCGGCAAAACATTTTACGAAATGTGATCCGAGGAATCCGAAATCTTCCTGCTGGTGAAGAACCGGAACGATTACGCGAGCTTGGGATTACGTTCCAGTTCGACAAAGACTACCGCCTTGTGCTGCTGCGCATAGATGAATATACCCGATGGCAAAGCGAACGTGGACCTGATCTGCTACCCTATAAGTTTGCAATCATGAACATTGCTTCTGAAATATGCGGACAAACGTACCGGGTGGAGACCGTTGATATGGATGAGGACAGTGTACTGCTGATGCTTAACATTCTCGATCCCGCAGAGCATACAGACACTGTACTGCTAGAAACCTTATTACGCCAAATACGTGAAGCTTGCTTTGAATATTTGAAGCTGAGCGTTTCACTGACTTACAGTGCCATCACGAGTCAACCAGAACGGCTGCATTTGCTGTACCGCCAGGTACAAGACGCATCTATGCACCGATTTTTTCAGGGGCATGGCTGCATTATTAATGCGCAAAACACTACAGACGAGGATATCCAAAATACTTACGTATATCCAGCCGATAAAGAGAAAAAAATGCTGGATACGTTGCTGTCTGGTCATACGGAGGATGCACACAGTATGTTCAAAGAATTGTTGATGCATATGGAAAAATATCCATTTTCCTCCGTTCAAGTGGCAATATCCCGGCTCATCATGAGTGTGAATAATGCTGTTCGGCATATCAGTGAGCTCAATGGATTTGCTATAGAAACTAAACCTGAATTACCATCCGCAGATCGGTTAGAGACCGCTGGGGATCTTATTGATCATTATCAATTGGTCTTTGAACATATTCGCTCCAGTCTATCGGAAAAACGAAACACGAAGCAGGAACGATTGGTGCGGCAAATTAATGAACGAATAGAGCAAGCCTATACGAATCCCAATTTTTGTCTCAATCAGATTGCGGAAGAGCTGGATATGTCGCCGATCTATGTCAGCAGGCTATATAAGCAGCAGACCATGTCTACCATCGTGGACGTCATCCAACAACTCCGTATTCGCAAGGCCTGTGAGCTGCTGGAACAGACCGACTGGTCTGTAGCTGACGTAGCAGAACAAACCGGATTTGCGAGTAGCTCTTATTTCCATCGCATGTTCAAGCGTAGCTTGGGCGTAACACCGACAGATTTTCGTCGTTCTAAAGCAAATGCGCAATAAGTAGACTGCTCTACACGACCGCTCCGAGAACGGAACATTGCTCCCAAAAACATAAACTGACATTAATAAAGCAAGCCTCCAACTTTCTGGAGACTTGCTTTTCTTCTTTATCATAAATCTTTATGTTTTATTTAATACCCTTCTCCTTTACGTAAGCTTCCCATTGTTTTGTATATTCAGTTTGGATTTTCTCCAAACCAGCTTGATTTGCCTTTTGCAAGAAGGTCTGCAAGCCTTGATCTACATTGTCGATCAGCCCAGCTTGGAGCGGATACAGATATTGCTTCTCCACCTGTTCTAGAGCCGCTTTTTCAGCTTGGTAGGTTGTGTAGTCCTCTGCAAAACCGGTAAACAGGTCAGGCTTCTGGATTTTATCCAGCTCAGCAAATATCTTCTTCACACGGTCAAAGCCTGAATCAAACAGCATATATTCCGGGTTACGCCAAGCCCAACTGTTCATACCTTCGCGTGAAAATCCATTAGAACTGCCGCTACCAATCATATGATAGTAACCATCTTTGACTTCATAGTTTTTGCCTTCAATACCATATTGCGTGAGCAAGTTATAGCGTTTGTCCGTCACAAGCTTTTCATAAAAAGCTAATGCGCGCGCCGGATTTGGGCTGCTTTTTGGAATTGCAAAGCCGTTATGAATCGGATGCACTGGAGTTGCATAACCTGTCGTCAAAGGGAATGGGTAATACTCGAGCTTCCAGTCCGGGTGAGATGCTTTGAGCTTAATGACCATATCATTAAACCGGGTTGGATTGTCACCGAAAATACTCGCTGCTTTGCCAGAAGTCACTTGATCCTGAAGCGTATCTTTTACGTTTAATACGTTTTTGGGAATGAATCCTTTATCGGCCCAGCGTTTGTAAGTGTTCAGCTCTTCCTTTTGTTCATCCGAGCCCCAATATTTATAAACCTCTGTTGGTTTTTCATATTTAATGCCAATGCCATAAGGCAAGGCACCTACACTCTTCGTTACTAATTCGGTATATCGGTCATGCAGATTTCCCTTGATATCGCTGTTCAGAGATACGGTTTTCATATTTGGCTCATGCTGACGTATCCCATCCATATAAGCCTCGTAACTTTTGATATCTGTCGGTTTAGGCAAATTGTACTTCTCTCGTAAATCCTCACGCCATACAAAACCGTTAGTGACATACTCTTTATACGTGCCAGGCACGGTATAAATTTTGCCTCCGATTTTAACTCCATCCCACATGTCCTGAGGTACAAATTTTTGCAAAGCAGGTGCAGCCTTAGGCAGCAGATCGTCTAGCGGTAGGAATGCGCCCTTCTTAGCATAGGCCTGATACTGCGTCCAATCTGCAGTGAATATCAGGTCGATAGGCTGACCCGAAGACAATAACAGCTTATATTTTTGATCCCAGTCTGTCCACGTCGTATAGTTAAATTTGACGGTGGCATTCAGATCCTTTTCCGCCAATTTATTAATCTCTGCCTCAATGGTAGACAGATCCTTAGGAGCATCCCCCAGCATATAAAATTGCAGCTGAACTTTTAGGGATTTATCATCCTCTCCATTTGCTTTTTGTGCGCTGTTTCCGCTACCGCCTCCACATCCGGCTAATAGCGCCATGATGACCATTACTGCAATCAGGATGGACATGCGTTGTTTTCTTTTCTTTGTGAATGTCATGTGAATCCTCCCTTTGAAATGGTAGTCTGTTTATTAAAACGCTTACAAAAAGTACTGCTTTGATGGCATACCGTCAGCACGTTATGCCATCAAAGCCCTTTAGTGCCGCTTCAGCCTTTTACCGCGCCTATGGTCAGTCCCTTGACAAAGTAACGCTGAATGAACGGGTACAGCAGCAAAATGGGTCCAGTAACCACGATCGCCATTGCCATTTTGGTCGATTCTGTCGGCATATCATTGGAAAGAGACACACCAGTACCTGCACCCATTTGAGCGATAAATTGCATGGAGTTAATTACATTATACAAATAATATTGCAACTGGTATTTATGCGGATCGTTAATAAAGAGTGAGGAGGAGAACCAGTCATTCCAGTAAGCCAAGGCCAGAAACAGCCCCACAGTGGCAATACCCGGTGTAGATAAAGGCAGCACAATTCGATAGTAAATTTTAAAATCACCCGCACCGTCAATTTTAGCGGACTCGAACAGTTCTTCCGGCATGGAAGAACGAATGAAGTTTTTCATCAAAATGATCAGAAACGGAGTCATCAATCCCGGGAAAATAAGCACTGTATACGTATCAAGCAATCCTAAATACTTCGTCAGCATAATGTACCAAGGTACCAACCCGCCTCCGAACAACGTCGTAAAGTAAATATAGAATGAAAACGCATTGCGGTATTTAAAATCTTTGCGTGCCAGCACATATCCTGCCATCGTCATCAGGAACAGGCCCAACGTCGTGCCTACAAGCGTGGTAAAAATCGTCACCCCGTACGCCCTTAACACCTCTTCAGGAAAGGTGAACACCGTCCGGTAACCTTCCAGTGAGAATTGCTGTGGTATAAAGTGATATCCATCCCTGATAATCGATTCATTACTGGTCAGTGAAGCCGAAATAATAAGTAGGAACGGGAGTAAACAAGCAATGGAAGCAATAATGATAATCACATAAGAGATGATTTTAAAAATTCGAGTGTATACATCCTCTTTGATCGCCATCCGTTTGGGTCCTCCTTTCTAGAATAAGGCATATTCGTCGTTCAACTTGCGGATGATGTAGTTCACGGTCATGATCAGTACAAAACCGAACAAGGATTGGTACACGCCTGCTGCCGAAGCCATACCCACATCAAAAGTCACTTTCAAGGAACGGTACACATAAGTGTCTAAAATATCCGTCGTATTGTACAGCACCCCATTGTTGCCGATTAATTGATAGAAAAGATCAAATTGTCCTTTCATAATACTACCAAGCGCAAACAACAGCAGCACAACGAATGTCGATTTAAGCATCGGAACGGTAATGTACCAGATTCGTTGAAAAATGTTGGCTCCATCCATTTTAGCTGCCTCATAATATTCGTCACTGATCCCTGTAATTGCTGCCAGATAGATCACCATACTGTAGCCGAGATTTTTCCATAAATAGAACAGGATAATCAGGAAAATCCATACCCACGGTTTGTTGTATACATCCACGCGTTCACCACCAAATTGCAGCAACAGCGTATTCAGAAAACCATTATCATAATTAAATATGTTATACACGATGACACTTAGAATAACGAAAGAAACAAAATAAGGCAGGAACATCACGGATTGAGCGATCTTTTTAAAGTAGCGGCCTCGCAGCTCATTCAGCAAAATAGCGAGAACAATCGCTAATACGTTGCCGAGTAAAATAAACGCTGCGTTGTATCCGACCGTATTCAATGTCAGTTTTGTCAGTGTGCCGGATTGCCATAAAAAGCGAAAATTTTGGAGTCCGACGAACTTGGCATCAAACAGGCTGGTATTAAAGTCGAACTGGGTAAATGCATAATAAATACCCACCATAGGAATGTAGGAATTAATGAAGAAAAAAATTAAAGTGGGCAACAACATCAGAAATAATACCCGATTGCGGAACAGTTCATAGAAAAAACCGTGTTTTCTACCCGTTCCCAGCCTCTTACCGTTCAGGCGGGAATCCGTTGCAAGCATTGCAGAATTTTTGGGCATAGGCTGATTCAATGTGAGTCACTCCCCTCTGTATACGTTGCCGACAGCAAGGTTTGTAGCACCGCCGCCGTATAACTGTATTTTATGTAAGCGCATTCAAAATAAAAAGTGAAGCCTCTCATGCTTCATGAACAAAGGAGTGTCCGGAGGAGTGAACTATTCGGATATTTGTGAAGTTTTATGTAATAGAGGCGTCTAATCGACGCCTTGAGCCTATTCACAAAATCTACTCTATTCCTTTTGCCCACCCTGGAATGTGGTTTCATCCTGTTTTACCCGAAATCCGATTTTCTTTGCCTGCTCCAGCAGCTCGGCAGCGTTATCCTGCGGCTTATATCCGATTAGTTCTTCCAAGTAGCCAATGTCATAATAATTATCCGTATTGGCTGACGTACCGTACAAATTAAGATAACTCATCTCCGAAGGGGCCTCGATACAGCAGATGGTCAGATGGATCATATCGCGCTCAGAGATCCAAATATGAGCGGCGCGCTCCGAATGGGGCCGATCATCCCCAGGAAAATTTCCGATCCGGATATTCATTGAAGATATTTTGCCCTGATCGGCATACAGCCGTCCCAACAGTTCAATGTAGCACTTACTCAATCCATAAAAACTGTCTGGTCGGTAGGGATCTTCTACATCTATGGTTTCGCCTACTTTATAAAACCCTGTGGCATGATTGGAACTGGCAAAAATAATGCGCTTTACTCCATTTTTCACCGCATCTTCATACAGCTTGTAGGCTCCGCTAACATTGCCAGACAGCACTTTGCCGAGGAAATCCCCTTCATCCTTGATCCATGCAAAATGCAGTACCGTATCCACTCCGCGCGTCAGCTCAGCCAGTCTTGCAGTATCATGTATATCCAATTCCACAATCCCTGCCTCATCATCCCTCTTCACATCAGTGGCGGTTATTTCATATTTACCTTCTGCTTTTAGCCCTTCATATAATACTTTCCCAATTGTACCCGCCGCACCTGTAATCAATAATTTTCGTGCCATCGTCCGCATTTCCCTTCTTTGCTTGGTTGTATGCTGTCATCCATATCATAATCTTAACCAACTCCCCAGGAAGGAAACCCCTTACACTCTCGAATTCAGCAGGTAATATCCCACTCAGCTGTGTCTCTTGTCGGCATATAAAAAGGGACCCTGCTACTGTGCAAGAGTCCCTTGTTGTTACTTTGTTTCAAGTTCTATCTTTCAATTTCTTTGTTTCAACTACTACGCTCAAGCTTGTCGTACTACTCTCGCTCTGCGATTAACCAAATAAATGCTAAGCCCGATTAAGATTAACCCGATAAGCAGGAAAGCCGTAATCGCTTCGCCCAGCACCAACGAGCTGACAAACACCGAGATCACAGGCACCAAAAACGTATAGGACGCAACCTTACTCGCATCCCCTGAATTAACAAGTGTGAAATACAGCAACCAGGAAAGTGAAATTCCCAGCACCGTGCCGAAAATCAGCCCTGACACATACGGGACATTCCATACGATATCTGACCAGCTTTCCGTCACCGTTCCAGCTCCCGTCAGCACGATGCCTCCCAGTGTACATTGAAATGCAACCAGCCACAGCGAATCGACACGCTGGTTTACCTTTTTCACATATACCGTTCCCAATGCCCAGCTCACGGCAGTAATAATGGCGATGATTACACCTGCCACAGCCACATGCCCTGAAAATCCGCCCACACTGACAGCTGCAACGCCCAAAAATCCGATGATCAATCCAATCACCTTGAGTCTGGACATCGCTTCTCCCAGCCACATCCATGCAAAAATACCGACCAGCACAGGCTGGAGATATACCAGCACAGAAAACAAGCCGGAGGGGACGTACATCAGTCCCACTGTTTGCAGACCATAAAACAGTACCACGTTAAAAATACCTGAAATAGCATACACTCGCCAATTCTCTTTCCAACGAATGCGATTCCATCTCGGTACTAAAATTGCTCCCAATAGCAGACCGCCTAGCAGTGTACGTAGCCCTGCAAACAACAATGGAGGTGTGAATTCCAATGCCACTTTATAAATGGGCCAAGAAATGCCCCACAACACAACCAGTAGCGCGATCATCATCATCCGCTTGGCTGTCGTTAACTCTCCCATGACGCTATCGCTCCTCTATGAAAAAAATCACTAGACTTTATATACTACGCCTGCAGAACAACTTTATCAAACAAAAAATATGTATTGGAAAGCTCCACCTTTCATGCCCGCTTGTTCATTGAGGTATGTCTTCGGACAGAGGAATCCAGTCATTTGCCTATGTTACAATATACCAAAAAGACTTATAAAGCTTATAAGGATAGGAGGTTGTCTGCACTTGATTTATATCATCAAATTTTTGTACAGCTTTGTGCTCCCTCCCGGTTTGTTCATCCTCGTGATGGCAGGGCTCGTGATCTGGCTATGGAAAAGGGCACGTATACCTGCGGTCGTGCTGCTTCTTGTCACATTGCTTCTGTATGTTTCCTCGACCAATCTGGCTGGAGATTTGTTAATCAGTAGCCTGGAAAAACAGTACCCACAACCCCGTACCGTTCAAGGCGATGTCATTGTCGTGCTTGGGGGCGGGGCCACACAGGGAACCCCCGACATCAATGGACAAGGCAATCTGCTAGGATCTGCAGCCAATCGACTGCTCACTGCGGCCAGATTGCACGAAGCAACAGGCTTACCCATTCTTTTCTCCGGCGGGCAAGTGTTTGGAGACAGTGGAAATGAAGCGAATATTGCGCAAAGGCAGCTGCTAGGACTCGGTATTCCGGCAAAGGATATCCTGATCGAAAACCGTTCTTTGAACACACAGCAAAATGCCGTATATACATCGCAAATTTTGGGAAAACATCAACTCACTAGACCTGTTCTGGTGACCTCCGCTTTCCATATGCCACGTGCTGCACTGGAATTTCAGCGTGCAGGCATGCAGATCATAGCTTATCCTACCGACTATCTAGCAAGTGAAAAGCTGTCACTGTATGCTGGCAAGCTCTCGCCGTCTGCTGGGGCCATGTCTACAACCGGAACAGCCCTCAAGGAATACCTAGGAATTCTTGCATTAAAGCTTAAATAATGTGATGTCTAATCGTATAGCGGCACATAGCACAAACAAGCGTCTTGCGCTCGCAGGTATAAGCCTGTAAGCTAGCAAGGCGCTTGATCTACCCTTACATATTCTAATCCAAGAAAATATCTGATATTTGTTCTTCCGATATGACCTTAAAGCCTTCCTTTTTTAACAAAGCCGAAGTTACCCCGTTACCTGCTATTTTACGATTTTCGAATGACCCATTATATATTGCTGCTGATCCGCAGGACGGGCTGTTTTCTTTTAAAACAACAAGTGTTGCGTTAACCTCTCTGGCTATATTCAAGGCTTCGTACGCACCTTTAATGTACATATCGCTAACATCGTTGCCTGAGAACTCGACCACCTTGGCTGTGCTGTTCAGCACATCCTCGCCTGTCCCTCCAACAATCTCAGCAGGCTCTCTCGGAGTCACAAAGCCCCCCAAAAGCTCAGGACAGATCGTCACAGCTTTCTTTTCCTCTACCAACTTCTGAATATGTACATCCAGGCTATCCGTCCCGTTATATCGTACCTTCATGCCCGCTAAACACGAACTTACCAGAATCATTAGTTCCACCTCATATCCATTGCATTCACTATTAAGTAGTTAAAGTATAAACAAATTTTCTAATAGAGTCATCGTACGAAAATTTTGACTCACCACTACGTCCGCATTCCGTAAGGATATTCTTCCAGCTGATGACATAATCGTAATCATGATCGCGCTTTTCAATTCGTGACTTCCTTATCAGTCCCTATAGGATCGCGGAGAGATACGTCTTTGCGTGTTTTTTTCAGGGAACGTAAATGCATCAGGATCTCATTTTCTATACAACGGGCTGCAAATGTTGCCAGCTTGGTGCCTTTCCCGGTCCGAAAGCTTTCAATGTATTCATCCAAAATAACCTGATAAAAACAAGCCGGAGGCGCATATTGGTTTTTTATTTGTTAAGGTTCATCCTGCTCGTAGTAAGATAAATTCACTCTTGCTATAAGTCATAATTTAAGATATATTATTAATTAAATAATCAATCATTTAATTAATAAAAGTTTAGTTTAAAGAGAGGGGAATACATTTGGCAAGACCCATCAATGAAGAAAAAAGACTGGAGCGGCGTAAACGTATCCTAGAAGAAGCTGTTGTCCTGTTCGCAGAAAGTGGATATTCTAATACCACAACGGCTATCATTGCGCAGAGTGTGGGAGTGACTCCTGGAACCATTTTTCAATATTTCCCCAGCAAAGAAGCTTTATACTACGCCGCTGTCCTTGAGCCGCTTGCTGATATTCAGGTGAAATCGCTTGCTTGTCTACAACAAGAGGGGACGCCGGGCGTATTGATTAAGAACATGGTGGCAGAACAATTCAACCATATCTACTTCTATATAAATGAATTGCGGCTTGTTCAATCTGTCTTAGGACAACGAATAAGATTCCCTGAACTTACACAGAAGGTCCTTGAAAGTATAAAGGTAATGACAGATGCGATCGAATGCGTCTATGCCAAGGGACAGTTAATGGGAGAATTCAACAAAAGCTTTTCTCCAGCAATGATCTCTCGTGCCTATATCTCTTTCTTAAATGGAGTGGGCTTAACCCTTGGAGAAAGTATTATTCATCATCCCGAGTGGGAAAATCTGAAGGGGCATGCCTTTTATTTGTTCGCCCCCATACAACCTAAAGAAAAACTGGAGGAGTCTGAATGAGTCAGGCATCATTACAACCCGAGCTGACATTTAACGTTCGTGTGAAAAAACGAAAGAAAATTTTATGGAGCCTAGGGATCGTGCTTTTGCTTGTAATGGCTCTTGTATTTTTTATATCTTATAAAGTAGTAGACACCTTGTTGCACCATCCTAGAGATACTAATGTCAGCTACGGATTGAATATCGATAAAACTCCCTACGAAGAGGTCGAGTTCAAGAGTTTGAAAAATGATAATACGATTAGAGGTTCCTTCTTTCCTGCAAGTGGTCTTTCTGGTAAAGCAAGTAATAAGACAATTATTGTCGTCCATGGATATACGAGCAATCGTTTAGTCAAAGGGCGGACCGAAAAGTTAGTAGAGCATTTCGTTCCGAAAGGCTACAATGTATTGGCATTTGACCTCAGCTCACAAGGTAAATCCGATGGTGATTTGATTACACTGGGCTTCAATGAAAAATACGATTTGCTAGGAGCTGTAAGCTATTTAAAATCCAGAGACCATACGGGTGATAAGATTGGAGTTATCGGCTTTTCGATGGGTGCTGCTACTTCTTTGCTAGCCGCAAGTGAAAGTGATGACATCAAAGCCGTAATTGCGGATAGTCCTTTTCGTAATGCTGGTCTATTTCTGAGAGAGGGTTTGCCCTTCTTTTCAGGTTTACCTGCGTTTCCATTTAGTTATACATCGACATGGATGGCAAATTGGGCCTTTAAGGTTGATCTTGATTCCATATCTCCTATGGATGCGGTAAAAAAGATGCAAGACAAGCCAGTTATGCTCATTCATGGTACTGGAGATCAGCAAATTAGTTATAAAAATACAGAAATTATTTACGAGTCCTTAAAAGATAACCCAAAAGCAGAAGTATGGTACCCGCAAAATACGGAGCACATCGATGCCATCAACCATTACCCCACTGAGTATTTCAAAAGAGTAGATCGCTTTTTGGATGAGTATGTAGGAAAATAAATTCAATTCAAGAGAGCCAACTAGCGAAGGAGCTTGTCCTGACGAAGTATAAACACCCAATAATATCAAGCATTTTTAGCCTGTAGTGTAGAAAACCACTACAGGCTTTTATTTGCGTTTTAAATGAAAACACATAGCAAAATAGTTATTATTTAAGCGAAAAGGAGCAGTTGTTTTTATAAGATAGCCTTAGATAAGAATATTAGATGGGTAGAGGGGGATGCAATTTAAACACGTCTCTGAAAAGAAGCAAGTAATTGAATTATGGAAAAGGCCTAAAAAGGCCCTGTTAAGGGCCTCAAGCGGCTTCATATATCTCCTTATCCATTACCCCTTCTGCTTGTAAAACTCATGGTACAATTTCATCAGCGCGCGCTTTTCGATTCGTGACACGTACGAGCGCGAAATTCCCAGCTCTCGTGCAATTTCCCGCTGTGTTCGTTCTTCTCCTCCGGCTTCCAGGCCGAAGCGGCCAATCACCACTTCTTTTTCACGCTCATCTAAAATATCCAGGTTGCGATAGATTTTACTTTTCTCAATTTTGAGCTGTACTTTATCTACAATATCATCCGCCTCGGTGCCGAGGATATCAATCAAAGTAATCTCGTTGCCTTCCTTATCAGTCCCTATAGGATCGTGGAGAGATACGTCTTTGCGTGTTTTTTTTAGGGATCGTAAATGCATAAGAATTTCATTTTCTATACAACGGGCTGCAAATGTTGCCAGCTTGGTGCCTTTCCCAGTCTGAAAGCTTTCAATGGCCTTGATCAGTCCGATGGTACCGATGGATATAAGATCCTCCAAATCTTCGCCGGTGTTATCGAATTTTTTCACAATATGGGCCACCAGCCGTAGGTTATGTTCAATGAGTGTGTTACGGGAGTGTGCGTTGCCTTCGGCAAACAGCTTTAGGTGTCGAGCTTCCTCTTTCTCAGTCAATGGCTGCGGAAAGGCGTTGTTTTTCACGTAGGAAACGAGCAGCGTCAATTCCTTGATGAACAGAGCGATAGCGCTAAATAGTCCGGGCACGGATGACACCTCCTGAGGTAGTTGCGAACTTACCGGCCTTTGTTACTTACCGGGCTTGCGGTCTGTTTATTGTATGTAGGCAGGTGCCCATCCGTGCCTGTACTCCGAAAACTGCTCCGTAACAATTTGCCAGATACCTTTCTGGAGCAACCTCCGATACTAAATTCGAAACGTAGAGATCTCTTCGACACAAATCAACGCACTCCATATAGCCATCTCCCAAATAATAAGTGTATATTTTCATATTCTATCCATTTCCATTCTCGCACCTCAATTAGTTATTTATATTCTAAACATGCAACTCCCCGCCCGCAAATGAGCTTGCTATTATGATGTTGGACCGCTTAAACACTAGTATGCATTCTATCATCAAGGAATATATTCATAGAGAGTTCCATATAAATGATATAAATCAACCTTTTCACCACATTCAAAAATTAAACTTAAGGAGGAATTTCAACATGGCAAAATTCAGTCAAAATCCAGATAACTATACTTTTTCCGTAAATTCTGTTGTTATAGTAGAGGAAAATGTTTCAACCAACGGGGATTCTAAAAATACTTTTCCGAAAAATGTTTTAGTCGATAATAATCTCTATTGGGAGAGCAGTTTAAGCGGTAAAGGTGGAGAAATCATCTTCAAATTAGATACAGGCAAGACGATCAATGATATTCTTTTAGCTCAGCCATCTTCTCGAGCTTTTATACTTTCATTTTCTTTTCACGGCTCTAATGACGGAGAAAATTGGTTTAGGTTAGGTGAAGTCGAAACTTTGCCAACCACTGCAAAAACAACTTATCAATTTAGTAATGAGATTCCTTTTTCATATTATAAAATAACTGTACTTTCCTCCGGGATGAGTAGTACAACCTCCTATTATGGTATACGATATATTCAGCTAAGAACCGCACTCATTAATGGCGTTCCTGCCTACAGAGCATCCAATATAAACCCCGCTATTGCGGAATAAGTTACTACACATAAAAAAGGGGCTGGCCAACGCCGCCCCTTGATTCATTCTATTTCATTTGTAGCATGTTATAAATCATCTCAGCCGCTTCCGCCCGTGTGACCTCCTGTTTGGCACGGAAGCTACCATCTGGATATCCTTGTACTAAATTAATCTCGGTTAGACCAAGTACATCCTTTCTGGCCCACTCTACAATTTGAGAGGAATCTGAGTATGCACTGCTTTCTTGCTGTGGTGTAGCCTTAATAATGTTATTCACCATTTTAGCCGCCTGCTCACGGTTAATGACCCGATCTGGGCCAAATTCTCTACTACTAAACCCACGAGCGACCTGATCTTTAATCGCCGTTTTGAGCAGATCAACGTACCACGCCGATGGATTGATATCCTCGAAGCCTAAAGTCACATCCGTTTCGAGCGGTAATTTCAAGGAACGGACCAGCATAGAAGTGAACTCCATACGCGTCACAGGTCTGTTCGGCTCAAATAGCATGTGAGTTGTTCCCTTTACTACACCCAAATCGGCAAGCACATTTATTTTTTCTTTATTAAATACCCGTTCAATGTCACTAAAATGATTTGCCTTCGTCTTAACGGTTGAATCTTGAATGTGCTCTGTTTCTATCGGCTCCTTTACAACAGGTTGAATCGGTTTTACACTCTCCGCCCCTCCTACTCCACCCCCTGCGACCACAGTATTACCCGTTGTTTTTCCGTTCGCTTGTTTTACCTCTGTGCGTTTTCCTTGACTATTTTCTGCCCATAGTTGAACTTTATACAATTGCTTCTCTTTAAGTTGTCTCCAGATATAGCTTCGTTCCTTACCACGATATAGTTCTACTCCTTCACTGGCGAGGACGAAAATATCATTCTCATGGCCTGATTCCCAATGGATGATAAACTCACTATTTGTTGTTTCTGTCTTCGAAAACGCAAACGCTGGAGACGGCAGCGTCTCGACCTGACCTTCTGTCTGCTTACCTTCACCACCTGTGTTCAATGGCTTGACGGTAATACGATACAATGTAGAACTATCCAATCCATCTACTTTAAATTCATGGGAGGTCGTATGACCGATAAGCCCCCCGTTTTGGTAGACATTGTAGGCATCTGCACCCGGAGCTTCTTTCCACATAACAACCAAATCGGTATCTGTTACTTCTTTCACAGTCAATCTATTGTCTGGTATTTGACCTGGCAAAGCGCGATGCGTAAAGGGAGTTATATTACCTACCCCCTTTGTATTCACGGCCTGTATACCAAACGAGTAAATCATACCAGGCTGGATATTTGAAAGCTTAATATGGGCATCTCTGGTGTCAAAAACTTCCCCCGTATCTCTGCGGAATACAGTATATTGATAAGCGCTCTTGATTTCATCCCAGCTCAGTAAAATCTGTCCATCCTCAAGTTCTGTAACATTAACATTTTGTACTTGAGGAGGAAGTGTCAGCAGCTTACCCAACGCTGGCTGGCTGAAACCACTACTGTTCCCACTGCTCACTTGAAAATCATAGTTTCTCCCACCTGTTAAACCAGATACAACTACATGTGGTTCCGTACTATAATAATCTTGACCGTCGATCGTTACCTTATATTGAGTTGCCCCATCAACCGGGGCCCATATCAATGTGGCATCGTGCTCACGAACATCTTCAGCTGCAAGTTGCACAGCCGAATCAGGTAGTGTTAATGCGTTGATAGATGTATCTTTACCTGTACCACTTCGATTGTAGGCTCGTATTTTAATATTGGCAGATCTACCTGCAGGCAAGCCCTCAAAAGTATAAGAATGGATACCACGCGCAACCCGCACCTTCGGTTCATCGTTAACATTCAAGATGTATCCTTCAGCCCCCTGCACATCCTGCCACGCAACACCGATAGCATACACATCCTTCGTCACACTCGATATTGTAGTTACTCGATCAGGTAAAGTGATGACTCCTAGATGGGCATAGTCTCCGAATCCTGTTGCATTTTCAGCGGAAACGTTATAACTATACTCTGTTCCTGCCTGAAGATCACTATCGGTAAATTCTGTATACACATCGTTATAAACCGAGACTTCGTCACGTTCTAGGGCGTAGTAGGTGGCAGTGATTACAGAATTCCACTTCAAATCGATTCCATCTTCTCTTACAGTTACATTCCGGAATCCGTTCGGGCTGTCTGGTAGGCTTAGAAAAGATACATGCTTTGCTGTACCCTCTCCAGTGTCATTAATAGCTGATACAGAAACATCGTAATATTGACCAGGCTTTATTCCCGTAATTGGATTATACACATCCTGTGTAACGGTATTCCTAAATATGGTTTCTCCCGTACTTACGTCTGCTGCTGTAATATTATATTTGTTAGCTGAGAAAACTGGCGTAAAATCAGCCAAGATTTCTGTAGAATGACGAGAAACAGGTCGTAACTGGATATGATCAGGAGCATCAGGTAACGTTAATACATGGACTCGATTGGAATATGCATTGCCTCCTACATGGTTACTGGAACGCACTTCATATTCGTATTGCCGTCCTCCTTGTAGCCCCCTAACTGTAAAAGAATTTGTTGGATGCGTAACATCCCAAACCTCATTAGTTGTTAGATTTCGGACTGTATAAACGTAACCCTCATCAAGACCAGACGGGAGAGTCCACTGCAAATCAGCTTCTGTATTTCGTACGGATGTCGCAGAGAGCACAACCGACTGGGGCTGCTTTTGAATGCGAAGTGCACTGCTGACCGTTTCATAAATGTTACCCACCCTGTCTTTGACCTTGGCATGAACATACCATTCACCTTCATCTGAAAGATCCATCTGGATTGTTGTATCGGCTGCAGTATCCCAGTTTTCGGGTGAATCAGGGCTGTTCGTGATTTTATACTGCATTGTGGATAACTCAACCCCCGAATGCTGATCGGCATATCGTATCCTCACATGAATAGGGGTATCTTTCCATTCACGCGAATCCGGCGTCAGTTGGATCGTCGGTGGTTCCAAATCAATATAAGACATTGCGGACACCGGATCGCTTCGATTTCCAGCAGCATCCACAGCTTGTGCAGTCACTTGTATGATCCCCGAATCCTTTAATATTCCCAACGAACCAGGCACATAGGTGCCAGAACCCAATTGATATTCATAATGTACTGCTGTAGTATCCGTCGCACCCGATAGAGCAAACTCCACTGGCTTATTGGTATATCGAGTAGGTGTCGTCACCTCGGAAAACGTAACTTTTGGAGGCGTTGGCTGGGTTCGATCAATCATAACCGATTGAGTCACGATTGGACTAGACACGTCGAGATTATTGATCGTCCGTGCTGCTAATTCGTAAGTCCCTTCTGCGTTTAATGTAAAAGTGCCATTGTATGTCCGCCACTCCCCTAATGGACCCAAGCGATACTGTGTCATCTTAATTCCATTTGTAGAGTCACTTCCTGAATCAATGGTAACATTCACATCACGGTTCGTTGGACCTGTTTCACTAGCCCGGATGACAGGAGCAGTCGGTCCCTTTTTATCAATCGTGATTTCTTTGCTTACTTCTTGGCTCACATTACCGACGCTGTCAATGGAGCGTGCATAAACCGTGCTTTTGCCATCTTTATTCACATGAAACACTCCAACATAGCCCTGCCAATCTTGATTCACAACGCCTGTCAAACGAAATTGAGTATGGGCTAGTCCAGAATAATCGTCTGTTCCCGGCTGTAATGAAATGGTGTAGTCATTACTATTTCCCGTTGCGCTTAGGGTGGGTGGAGTTGGAGGCATCTTGTCTATTCGGACATTCCCAGAAGAAAGACCACTATACTGATTATTTACGTCCACCGTCCGGGCATAAATTGTATTTACACCATGTTCATAGACAGTGAAAGGCCCGGTGTATTGCTGAAATGCTCCTCCATTCAGGCTATATTCATAGTATTTTAGTCCTTCAGGAGCCACGTCCCCATTTATCCACACGGTTACAGGTTCTTTGGTCCATCCTGTGATCGCTTGTCCCTCTGTACCTGCATGGATCTGAGGTGGTTTAGGCATTAGGTCCGATTTGGGAATAACACGGATTCCAAACTTGGATATTTCAGCACTTGTCTGTTGGCTATCTCCCACCGCTCTGAAATATCGAACATCTCTTAATGTAATAGAGTCGGTGATATCTAACCATTTTCCCTGATAATATCTATCCGCATAGAATTTCGTTACATTAGTCCATGTATATAAGTTCGTTCCATTAGGCCTCCAACTGTCGCCTGCTGCATTATTAGATGCATATATATCAGTATGATAAGACCCTTCAATGTAAACAAAAATCCTGTAATCCGAAGTCTTAATGGATCTTCCAATATCAATAAAACGATTTGTCGGCTGCGTAGTACCATCACATTTATACCTAGCCGAACCCATGCCAGTATATACTTCCGTTGCTCCTATCCCATTTCCTGACCAAGAACCCCAACTATCGCCTCCACCCGGCAAATTGTTTTGGCAAAAAGGGCCCCCCATGATCTCCTGAGCAGCAGCTGATACCCTTTCCGGAAATATGGGAATCATCGTTAATAGTAGGAATACAGCCAAAAATCCATACACCCATTTCCTATACTTCCTTACCTTTCGCTTATTTTTTCGATACATACACTTCTCCTTACTTTATTTTATTTTCAAAGAGTTTTACAAACTCGCTTCGGGTAAAATAGAAAAAGCACCTCAAACGAAGGCGTTAATGCCTAGGTTTGAGGTGCTTCCTCTATATCACGAGTATGTTTTGAAGCTATTATACTTCGTTCCTAGCAGGATGTAAACAGAACTGACAAATTATTTGAGGATATTAATGAATCTGAACGCCCAAGTTCCGAAAAAAATCTCGTATATTTTGCATGTAAGAATCCTGAGTAGCGGAAGATTCCTTAAGAAGATTTTGCATACTGTTCATAAAAGCAGAAGCTGATGTCGTATCAGCTTTGTCAAACCGATTGTTTAACGGTGTGTTATTTAGCAACTCTGCGTTCTGTCCCGTGCGTTCCTTGTATTTCTCAATCCAATCGGGATGTTGAGGAACCTTTTGCGCAAAATTTAACAGTTGGCTCAGCCCATTTCCTCCACCTTTAATATCATTCATGTACGCCGTATATTTTTGAGGATCGACCTGCTTCATCACTTCTGATAGCTTGACATAATCCTCAGGAGCACCTGACGGACGATCTATTGGAGTCGTGTAGCTAATATCTCCGGTCTCTGGATCAGTGGATCGTGTTAAAGCAATACCAGCGATCTGGTTCATGGTTTCGAGAAATTCTTTGGCCTTGTCGCCTTCCATGTAATGATCAGCAATATACTTGGATTGAGTAACTCCCATCTCCAGCAGCACAGCTCGCTGACTCTCATCCGTTACTGTTCCGTCGACGATAAAATTAGATTGAATCATACTGTACACTGCATTAGACACTTCTTCTGGCTGACCTTCCAAAACCCGGTTTAATGAATCATTAATCTGTGTTGTACCGAAATACTTGGCAGCCTGTGATACAATAGCCCCTTCGGCCAACTGTCTACCAGCTTCACTGATCTCCACGGAGTCTTGAACTACCACTCTGGAGACCTGTTCTTCATGAAGCTGGGGTGGTGGAGCTTGCTTGCTTGTCGGATTGATCCGTAAACTACTTGCATTAAGAATCGCTTGCTGTGCTCTAAGAGGTCCAAAATTCATCCTATTTCCTCCTGTCATGTTTGTAACAGGCAATCTAAGGCGTATGTATAGTGTAATGTGACCCTGTTTCTATATATATCGGACAAAGCATATATGGAATGAATATACGCTTTGTCCCAATAATGAACAAATATTGAAACAAACTACTTTTATTTCATTCAAGCAACAATTCACCTTAAGTGATTGCTTTATAACCCCATCTATCACCCTCCATAAATACTGTAAGCAAAGTGATATACAACATCTGTGGCTATATTCGAAGTACCTCTCACCTGAGCAGCTACCCCTGAAAGATCAAAATAGTGTGTGAAACTGATAGCTCCAGACAGATATTCTGCAATACTTCCAGTTGAAGGTGGCAGGGAAACAGTAACACTAAAAACTCCATTCTGATCCGTATATGCAGTACCTGTGCGAGTGCGATTTCCGCTGCTTTCGCTCCAGTTTTGATTCAACCATGTTACGTCAACAGGAGCATTTGCAACTGGATAATTGTCAGTTGTAGTAACCACACCCTTCACAGTAAAACTACTACTTCCATTAACTCGATAATGGCGCCCATAAGAATAGGTTGGGTAGTCATTAGGCCCATTTTTAGAAGAATCATAACCGGTAATTACAACTTTCCCAGCCCGAAGCACCGGTTTAAGTGTGAGTGCATATGAATGGTCAGCTGAAAACTGATTTGTTGTGTACACTCGCACATAGTAGGTTCCTGTATTTAGGCTAACATTGTGATTCGTTTGTGGCAAAAGTACCATTTGGTTTCCGGTAAGGGCTCCGTAGACTTCCGCTTTGTAGCCGTAGCCGTCCGATACACTGTCAAGCTTTACGTTCAAAGCATCATAATTGCGGCTGGCAGGGATCGTAACTTGGTACCAGTCGTTATCAATGCCTGAATGAATGGAGCGTGAATTAAGCGACGACCCCCCCGTACTAAAGGTAAAATTATAGGCATGGAAAGCACTCTCATCTGGTTCATATGCATCGTAGCTGGAACTTGTATCGACCGTTAGATAGAAAGGATCATTGATGCTGGAACCCTTTTTGGCATGGACAGCAATCGCATATGCCTTTTCATATCCGGCAGTGTTACGGGTTCCTACGTTTTCAGGAAGTGAGGCAGCACCCTGTTCATAATTGTTAAAATAAGTACCATAGGTGGATGCGTCAATGGCATTAGAATTAATGTCACCTGTCGTCATATCAAACTCATATAAGTATAAGTCATAGTCAAGCTGGGCTGAAAATGGACCATCCAACTGGGACTGCAACAATTCACCAGGCTGCAAATAAATCGGATATAAAAATTGTGTGCCTCCCTCCTGCGTAATCGTACCGGAATACGTAGCAGAAGAAGCTGTGGCTAAAGCAGCCATTGGACTTGCTTTCAGCGAAGAAATGGATTCCCTTTTCAATGAGGTTGTCTCTGGTGTCTTGAAGTTGAGATTTTCTTGCATGACATAAACCGAAGACGTAACGCTGTCTGGCTTGTCTGCCCGTGTTAAACGCTTAATTACGTCTTCATTGACAGTTGTTAGCTGAATCTCAGATTCCGCTTTAATCGCTTGATCCGATGCAGCCTCCGTGTTTTCACTCGCATTCGCAGTCATTCCGAAAGCAAACAGGAGCATCATGCTTAACATTACTGCAATAGCCTTTTTGAACCTCTTCATACTGAAATCCCCTCTCAAATGGTTTAAGGAATTCCCGCTATCCCCGGATAAACCAGGGCGATTTCTAGGCTGTATGGCTCTATCATAATACATTATTGGTTCAAATGGAATATACTTCTTAAAATATTCTTATTTGTAATACGAATGAATAGGTTTAGGTTAATCAACTTAATTTTGACACTATTTTACCATAAAAATCCTACCATTCTCTTATTTATACGATATAATTAAATAATATGGATAGTTCTTTCAGACTATTGAATGAATCGAATTACCCATAACACACATAAAAAAGGGGAATACAGATGAAAAAACTTAGCGTGTTTATGTTAGTATTTTGTTGCTTCTCTATTTTGGCAGCTTGCTCTACCGATCCGGTTAAAAAAGATTTAATTACGTATGTCAATGATGGAATGCTTCCTTTGGCACAAGATGAAAAAGCAGTTACTGAAAAGTATGAAGCTGTGACTGGAGATAACTTTACAGATGATGTAACACTATATAATGCTTTAAAAGATGATATCATCCCGGGATACACTAAATTTGTTGATAAGTTAGAAGCTGTAAAGACGGAAACTCCTGAGGTAAGAGCCGTCCACGAAACCTACATCAAGGCCGCTAGTACTCAAAAGGAAGCCTTCATTAAGATGCTCGATGCATTGGATAAACAGGATCTGAACTTAATCAATGAAAGTAACACTAAGCTCAGCGAAGGTAGAAAGCTATTCAGAGATTTTGGTGAACAGGTCAACACACTTGCCAAAGAGCATGATGTGGAGATGAATAAGAAATAAATATTAAAACTCCCTTGATGGGAGTTTTTTTATATACTTATGAATATTCGAAGCAAATTACCGCTTTACTCAATTCTCTATCGTAAAATAAATAGACGGTATCCGCCCCGCATGCTTGAAAATAATATCCGGTAATGGAACCGATATAGGTAAAAGTCTCACCATTGGGACGCTTAGGCACATGAAGCAGATTGGTTTGCTCGAACTGGAGCATCTCTTCCAGAGATTCGTCATATTCCTTGATAAAACTTTGAGCCTTGTCAGACTGAAATGCGATATCCTCTAAAATACCGTTAACTTCAGGGAAACTCAGCCCCCAACCGCTGGATTGCTTTTCCTCAAAATCACGGATGAGTTCTTCCACAGACTTTTTGGCCTCTCCAAAGGAGGAATATGGATAAATTTTATTGTTCTCCAGGAAAAATGCTTTGCGAGCTTGGTAGTCTTGTTCATTAGCCATGTACACCTGTTCCAGTCCGTCCAACGCCATGACTTCTCTTTTCATACGTAGGTACGCTTTATCCCCGGTAGATTTCAGCGCTTCATAGGTAGCTTCCAATTGCTCTTTCTGATGGAGACTAAAATAATTCCAGTCTGCTTCGAATTTGTATTTGCCGTCAATTACATCGAACCCCAGCATATCTTCCTTGGTATATGAGGTATGAAATTGCTGAGTATTTTCACCCACACAGCCTTCGTAGATTTCTTTTACGGAAACAAAATGCAGCCACTCGTCCTGCTCCGGGAATAAAAACTGAAGATTAATCGAGCAAATCGGCAGAAAGTGCTTGCGATGATGTTCAAGATCGCTGGCAAATACATCTTCGTATGCTGGAAAACGTTTGATGAATCTCTCAGGTATGTTCATGGTAGTCCCCCTATATTGTATGGTTTTCCGGCAGTCTTCTGATCTGAAACGTTCCTTCAATGGAAATCACGCTGTAGAGTTCATCAAATCCTTCTTCGTAGCTTGGAACCTCTAGTTTACTCATTACACTTTTAATACCGATCTCAGGAATATACTCTTTTCCTGTACGCTGCTCATTACGCTTAATAGATTCTGCAAAATCGGGCTCAAAATAGTAGCCAATAATTTTAAATCCCTTATTTTTACAAGCATCTATATATTTCTTCCGTTCTATAACGGTAGCATTTGTATTGTCTACAACAAAGCGCTGCATCGTTTCGATGGAAGCTTGTAGATAAATATTTTCCCTATTCCGTGTTTTAAGCATATCAAGGTTTATTCGCATATGTGTTTTGAAGAAATGTTCTTTATAAAATGTCGACTTGCCCGAAGCCTGAATTCCTATAAAAATGACACACTCCAAATCTACACATCCTTGTCCAAGTATACATATTGGTTAATATAATCTCTATTCTGTGAAAAAATCGGTGTCTCATGATCAACATCCCACTTGCTTCTGACGGCTTCGCCTTTGTTGTACTGTTGTTTGGTAATGCAAATTCCCCGCTTTTGCCAGACCGGAAGATCGTTCCAGTTTAGCTCTTTTTCCACAAAAAGCTTGTCTTGGAGCTGATTTCCGTTCAATCCTTCTAATTCTGAATGCCTGAAATGGGCTTGAGCTACCATAGAAATACTATTTTTAGTAGCATCTTGTTGTCTCCATAGAAAGTAGTTTGTAACCTCATCCTGGGGCAAGACCCATGCTCTCGCATCAAAAGTGGCTAAAGGCTGACCTGGGTAAGCCTTTTGGATTTCCTCATTAAATTTGGCTGTAGCCAGAGAAGCAGATATGGACACCATCTTTTGAAGATTATTTTCAAACCAGGATTGCGTCGTTAATTTATCATAATTCGTAAGAAGCAGTGAGATTTCATCGCTCTGATGATACACCAATTTACACCCCATAATGTTATAGGCCAAATATTTACACGTCTCCCATAATGCAAAAATTAGTTTCTCATCAAAAGGTTTCGTCATCCCACGTGTAAAGGTATGAAAATGCGCACCATCAATTCTGATAATTACGGGTAAACGGCGTGGTAGGCTTAATCTATAGGCATTTTCATATTCCTTCATCCTATTTCCAAAATCATTTTTTTTCATAAACTATGTAGGTCCCTTTCCTGATCCGTGATTTGCGCATAGAGTACAACAATGTCTATCTTCCCCAATAGGCGTATATAAGAATTGTAACAAATTGGATTATGCATTGCTAGGAATTAAGCAAGACAAAAAACCTTAGCAGATGGGCTTGCAGAGTCTTTGGTTTTTTGGTATCTATTCCCCAAATGTTAGGCTATAATATTTCCATCTTTGAATTTATTCCGATATGAAAAGGATGATATATTTGAGCCAAAATCCATCCATTCCGCGCCCGTTAGTCAGGGCTAATCAATGGGTAATTGTTTTATCTGTAGTTTTTACTTGGATTACAGGGGGATATGGGGTGCTAGTTATTCCTCTTATCGCGGGGTTGCTCGGCGTCCTTTTTAACTTCAATCCAGTAATGCGGATAGCCAAGCTTTTCTTGAAGAAAAGCCCCTCCTCATATGTGCAAGAGGACCGAGAACAGCAAAGGTTTAATCAGCTTCTTGCCGTCTTTTTTCTGCTGGTCGCTTGGGTAGGATTTATGCTCCAGTGGAGTATTGTCGCTTATGTATTTTCGGCCATGGTCCTGGTGGCGGCCTTGGTGGCTATCCTTGGTTTTTGCATAGGATGTTTTGTTCTCTACCAATGGTCCCAATATCAATATCGAAGAAGAAAAAACGTGTAAACAGAAAAAACTCTCTATTCATTCATTTCAATTAGGACATCGTTAATTAAATCGAGGGTGTAGCCGAACTCTCCAACAATATGGATGCTATATCGGTTCCGCCTTCTTTTTATTTTGCGGTAATATTATCTTCAAATACAAAAACGGAGATGGCTATATCTTCCTCCACTTTAATATCTGAAAAGAGGTGCAGCAGCCGGGAATCCATGTAATCCTCCAGTTCTTTATTGAAGTGTGTAGGATATATTTTTTGAACCATTTTGGTTCGAGCTGCATGCACCATCTCTTTCCCAGATTCTTCTTGTGCCAGAAACTTTTCAGATGGGGTTAAATTTCCATACAGCATCGTGATGGCCATATTATCTACAAAGGTTGTATGTATGCGCTCCGGGCCTTTCCCAAACAGCTCTTTACGTACTTTTCGAATAATTTCGTTAAAACCCGTTTCCCTTCTCATATCGCACCGCTCTCCTAAAATCTACTAATATCCCTATTACTATATCCATCATAACCGATTCCTCTCCTATAAAACAGAGACTAGCGAAAGTGATTTTTGGAACATGATTTTATCTAAAATTATAAACGTTCATTAATTTTATTTAACATTTCCTCTAAGATTTGCTTCTCCTCTTCGGTCAGGGCTTGAACAATTTCGTCCTCCACCTTTTGAAAAGAGTCACTAAAAGCTTCAATCAATTCAATGGCTTTTGGTAAAACATAAATATTTTTTTGCCGTTCATTATTGGCCGGGATTTTGCGCTCGATGAATCCTTTTTGCTCAAGACCTTGAAGTATGCTTGTAATGCTGGCTCCGCGCAGATGAAACCGATCGGCCAGATCCTTCTGAATTAAATTATTTTCTTGATTCTCGTAGATATATCTAATCATTTTTCCTTGTTGAGCATTTAATCCCAACTCTTTTATGCTCTCGTCCGCTCTTTTCTTTAACTTAAGACCAATAATCTGAAACAAATCCAGATAAACCGTATCCTTTTGGGTTTTCATAATCGTACCTCCTCAAATTATTAGAAGTCTAATTGTCAGTAAATAAACTATATAAATCTCTAAACTGTTTGTCAAACGAAAATTAGTTTATTGACAGTTATAAAACTAATAGTTAGAATTCTAAGTGTTTAAAACTGAACACTAAGGAGGAACGACATGAAGAATGTAACTCAAAGCAGCTCTACAGTAGAAAAAGTTACAGCGATTACGAATGTACGTATTTTCGATGGAGAAAAAGTTATTGAGCCCAGAAATGTTGTCATCCATGGGGAAACCATTATTTCGGTAGGCGGAGACCTTCCGACGCATGCAACGATCATCGATGGGGAAAATGCGACATTATTGCCTGGCCTGATTGATGCGCATGTCCACACTTCAATCGGTGGGTTACGAGATGCTTTAAAATTCGGCGTCACGACAGAACTCGAAATGAACGGCAGTTTTACAGAAAGAGGGCGCAAGATCCAGTTGAAAAACGTGAATGACGCCGCTGAAGTCCGTTCCGCCGGCACAGCGATCACTGCTCCAGGTGGTCATCCGGATGAATTATTGCAGGATGAGGATGAAATTCCTGAGTTCGTATTAAAGGAATTGGAGAAGTTACCCAACGAAGACCGGGAAGCTATGCTAGCCGCCTACGCTCACGATCACGAAAAAGTGCCCCAAGTGACGACAGTGGAAGAAGCGATCAAACATGTGCATACCCAGGTGGAGAGTGGCGCCGACTATATTAAAATCATGATTGAAGAAGGGACGGTCTTGGGTGCCCCTGGACTGCCTATTTTAAGCGACGAGATTTTAAAAGCAGCCGTGGCAGAAGCCCATAAATTCGATAAAATAGTCATAGCTCACGTCTTGACGGCTCATTCTTCGCAAACCGCCATCGATATGGGAGTCGACGGATTGGGTCACTTATTTCTCGACAGGCCCGAATTCACATCTGAGTTGGTGAAATCCATAGCGGATTCAGACGCATTTGTTATACCGTGCTTGGTATTGAACTCATCCATTCTGGGGAATCCGGCATCAGAATTGGCGAATGATTCACGTGTTTATTCCAAAATAAGTCCGGAATGGATCGATATTTTGAACTCAAGCTTCCATACTTTCCCGCAAGGCAATTTGGAGAATAGCTTTAAAAATGTGATGGATCTTCACCGTGCCGGTGTGGATATTCTGGTCGGGACGGATGTCGCCCCCGTTCCTGTTCCCAATCTTGGCGGCCTTGCTCATGGAGCCAGCGTTCATCATGAAATGCAATTGCTGGTTGAGGCCGGATTTACTCCCATAGAAGCGCTTCAGTCGGCTACCGCGAAACCGGCCCGTTGCTTTGGGCTTAACGATCGCGGCTGTATTGCCGAAGGTTTGCTCGCTGACCTTATACTAGTAAACGGTGATCCGACAACCAACATCTCGGATACTTTGTCGATCAAATCTGTATGGTTAAAAGGTGTGCAACAACTATGTTAATCGGAGCCTATCGAACAGGAACAACTTTCTAATCTCATTTGTATGACTTCCATTTTTACTTTCCGAGGATAGCTTAATCTTGTTGCCAACGCAAAAACACCTTCAAGGTTATCTCCATATCTTACGACATGGTGTTTCACTTTGAAGGTGTTTTAATTACAAGGAACATTGTAAAAATGTACAAACAGTGGCCCCAAATAGTTTCACCATGCACTGTTTGTCATAAAATATAGGACTTACTCGTAGGCACCGATGTTCACAGCGGCTCCCTGTACTCTTGGCTTCCCGTCGATATCCAGTGTTCCAATGATGGCACGGTCCGTGTTCCCGGCATCGATCGCAGGTGACGAAGACTGCAAATGGAAGTCGCTGTTCGCGGCATTCACGAATTTAGGATCGGCAAATAGAGAATGCGTATCGTTGCCGGTTCCTGATTTATATGCGGAGAATCCCGTATACTCTTTATTTTTCCAAGTCCAATTGGCCTCTGAGCTGCCGCCTGGAGCAAAATATAAATTATAATCCACAACATTGCCTGAATTTTTGGTGTATCCATTGGAGATCAGCATATCCGTAGAGCTGGCCACGAAAATATTGTTTTTGATCACGTTGTTTCGCGTATCATATTGAACCAAAAGCTGACCGCTTCCATCGTCAAACGTATCGTTCTTGTATAGTGTATTGTTCACGATCTTGCAGTTTACCGTGGAGCCACGCTCCTCATTGTAACCGCCCATGGCAATGCCGGTCAGTCGGTTGTTATATATCGCGTTGCTGCGGACCGTAATATTACTGGTTGCTTTACCGGCGTGCTCGGAGGCAATTTCGACGCCGATATCGTTGTTGTAGCTGTAGTTCTGCTCAATAATGCTGTCCTTGCCTCCATCTACATAAATGCCGCCGGCCGAGTTGTCATCGCTCTTGTAAGATGGGTTATTTTGAACTGAATTATTATACACCCGATTGCCCTTCACCAACCCGTTCCGCGCCTGATCGTAAGCGGTATTCGGCGCAGTTCCCTCAAAGCCGATCAAATCAATCCCGATATTGTCATTATCGTGAATGAGGTTGTTGGTCACCACAAAGCCATCCACGTTGCCGTTTAAAACGAGCGATTCGCTGGAGCCCAGCACGAGATTGTACAGCTCATTGCCGCTGATCGTAAGGTCGTGAATCGAAGCTGGAGCTTTCGTGCCGTAAACAGCGATACCGTGAGCATCCCGACCCAGCCGATCTTTGTCGGTCGGGGTGACCGTGTTTTTGATGTCATGGATTTTGTTGTTGGACAGATTAATGAAGCCGCCCGAACCGTGGACATAAATACCTATAGGCACCACGTTCTTGGAAGCAGTGGTAAAATTGCGGATTTCAAACCCCTGAACAGTAACGTAATTGACATCGGCCAGTTCGATCAGCCCTTCGTTCCCGCTAACCGAAAGTCCGCTGCCATCAATAATGACGGTCTCTGTCCCATAGTTGGTGAACACAATGGGACCCTGGGAAGCGGAGCCAGAGCGGGTAATCTTTAATTTCTGCTTGTACACGCCGCCTCGGACGTAAACCGTGCTGCCCGCAGGAGCCACGTCGGCCGCGTGCTGCAACGTCTTCCACGGCGCATCGTTCGTTCCGGCATTAGAATCGCTGCCGCTCGTGGCCACATAATATTCTGTACCGGCCGCGGAAGCGGCGGGAGGTTGCACATTTCCGGCCACCAGACCAAGTCCGAAAGCCATGGCTAAACCTACCAGAAACATTTGCCCGAATTTCTTCATGTTCCTCATCCCCCTTTGTTTTTCTTGTAAATTGTACCATAATTCTACTAAATCTGTTCTATGGCATCAGCCATTAGTGCAACCTAATGCGCGATACCAAGGAACGGGAGGTCACCGTAATCGCTGTCGAAAGGAACAAGAAACCCTGCGTTTTAGTAATCGCAGGGTTTCTTGGTGATCTAAGCTGCTCTATAACGTTGCCGCAGCTGCCCTATCGTCAGACTGCGCATGTTCTTACTCCAGACGGACTAATCCTTTACCAGTCGATTAGAAAGCATCAACATGATAAAAGAGAATAAAATGATGACGGCTACCCAGCTCCAGGAGAGTGTCATATTTCCGACCTCGGACGCAGTGTAAATTGCTGTAGGCAGAGTTTGGGTCTGTTCAGGAATATTACCTGCAAGCATCAGCGTAGCGCCAAATTCCCCTAAGCCTCGGGCAAATCCGAGAATGTATCCTGAAATGAGCGGTCGATAGGCAAGGGGCATCGTAATGTGGCGAAACACTTGCCATTCGTTGGCACCTTGCGCACGTGCAGCCTGCTCTACCTCCGAGTCTACAGCTTCAAATCCTGCTTTAATCGTACGGTAAGCCAGTGGAAAAGCAACAACTACGGCCGCCACCACTGCAGCTCCCCACGTAAATACAATCGTCTGCTGGAACAGGTTTTCGAAGGCAGTGCCAATCCAGCTTTTCCTTCCCAGCAAGATGAGCAAAATAAAGCCGACAACAGTGGGAGGCAAGACGAGCGGAAGAAGTAGGACAGTCTCGATCACGCTGGTTCCCCTCCGCGGCGTGCAGTTCGCCATCATTCGCGCTACCACAGTAGCTAATAAAAAGACGATGATGCTGGCGACGACAGCGACTTTAACAGATACGATAACCGGAGGAAGAAAAGCTGACCAATCCAACGGGACCCCCTCCTTTATCTGTGAATTCTATTTTCCCGTCATTTCTGTGGGGGCTGAAAATCCATCTTTACTGAACACACTCATAGCTTCCTCTGTCCGTAGAAAATCAAGAAACTCGCCTGCTTCCTGGCTATGTTTGGTTGCTTTTACAATGCCTTCAGGATACAGGATGGGTGCATGCAATTCCTCGGGCACTTCCAGTGCTATGACCGTTTTATCGGATGATTTGGCATCCGTTAAATAGACGAGTCCTGCATCGGCGTTGCCTGTTTCAACATAATTTAATACCTGTCTTACGTCCTTGGCGAATACCATCTTATGTTCCAGCTTGTCCCATAGTCCAGCCTTCGTTAACGATTCTTTGGAATACTGTCCAGCGGGAACGGTAGTAGGCTCCCCAACAGCCACTTTCAGGAAAGAAGGACCCATCAAGTCATTGAGCGTAATGCTTTTGTTATCTGTGCTTTTCGCCTTATCTTGCGGAATAACCACAACCAGTTTATTTTGAAGCAGCACGTTATCCTTTTCCACCAATGAAGCATCGGTTAATGCCTTCATTTGCTTCATGCCTGCCGAAATAAATACGTCAGCGGGTGCGCCTTGCTCAATCTGTTTTTGTAATGTACCAGATGAAGCGTAGTTAAAGGTAAGTTTGATATCTGGGTGCTGTTTCTCATACTGGACTTTGAGCGTATTCAGACTATCTTGAAGACTTGCAGCGGCAGATACAACTAGTTCTGTCTTGGGTGCGGACTTTGCCGATTGTACAGCAGCCGGAGACGAGCAGCCCGCCAGAACCCATGCCAACAATCCAACGAACGTAAATATGTACCCAAATTTCTTTTTCAACTTGTTTTTCCCCTATCCTATAAATTCCAAAATGAGATGACGAAATGTGATAGCGAAAATAAGGAAACATTGTACATCTCATAACCGGTCGAATCTTTTGGGTCAACCCAAATATTTGTGATAAATCGATCTCGCCTCGGCGATGTCCTTCGTGCCATGAATTAAGACGCGTCCATCCTGAAAAAGAACGATTCGATGCGTTCCGATAACAACGGATACCAGGTATGGATTATGCTCCACCTTGCCCCCCTGACGGGATAACAAACGTGCCGCTTCATTCAGATCACGTACAGTACCCGGGGCAGGGCGGATTTGAACCGTATCTCGTCCGCACAAGACAGCCGTTTTAGCCTGATGCTCCGATTGTAAAAAAGGATACACTGGGTGCTCACCACACGTTGGGCAATCGGCTTTCTTCATGGCGCTGATTTGAATCGCCTGATGCTGATTGTTCCACAGATCGAAAGAAATCAGCTTATTTTGCAAAGCCGAATCGTCCCCGGTGAGCAGCTTCAATGCTTCGGCGCTTTGATAAGCGGCCACCATCTGTACAGCCGGGCTAATCACACCGACCGTATCACAGGTTGCACCGCCAAGCGGTACGGTCCCGAGTAGGCAATGCAAGCACGGTGTCTGCCCTGGCACGATGGTAAAGGTTGTCCCATAGCTGCCCACACATGCCCCGTAAATCCAAGGAATTCGGTGCTTGACCGCATAATCGTTCATAAGCAGACGTGTATCGAAATTATCGGTGGCATCTACGATAAGATCCACCCCTGCTGCGATATCGTCGATTTCCTCCAGCGAGACGTCCCGGACTAGCGCACGAATGTCCACGTCCGAATTGATTTGCTGCAATCGCTTCTGCGCGGCCACTGCCTTGGGGATCTGATCACGGGCATCCGCTTCGTCATAGAGCTGTTGGCGCTGCAAATTGCTCCAATCTACATAATCACGGTCTACCAACGTCAGCCGTCCGATGCCCGCTCGCACCAGCATGTCAGCATTGGCAGTGCCCAGTGCGCCAGCCCCCACCATCAGCACATGCTTACTACGGATATTTTGCTGGCCTGTCGGTCCAATTTTCGAGAATAATTCCTGTCTAGAATAACGGGCATGAGACGTATGCGCATTTGCTTGTGCATCAACTTCTTTTTTCTGATTGTTGTCCATTTCTGACATCGTTGATTTACGCCTCCATACTTATCCATTGATAGCTACAAGTTGATCAGACAAGCTAAAAGTTCAAATGTCCTCGCCCTTATGCGAAAGCTTTGGAGTATTTTGAGGGTTCCAGCCACCCAGCTGATGCCCCTTCCATTCTGAGCCGTCCTCCCACACTTCCTTTTTCCAAATCGGTACGATTTGCTTTAACCGTTCAATGGCATGGCGGCTGGCTTCGTAGCAAGTATCGCGGTGTGCAGCAGAGACAGCAATCACCACACTCGTCTCTCCAATTCTTACCGTACCAAGCCGATGTGTAATCGCAGTACGTGTAGAAGGCCAACGCTCTGCAATTTCGTCACCAATCTGCTTCATCGTGTTCATGGCCATCGGGACATACGCCTCATATTCAAGCAGCACCGTTCGCTGACCTTGCGTAAATTCCCGAGTCGTACCATTGAAGGTCAGCGAGGCGCCATGAGAAGGGTCGAGCACCTTTGAGGTTACTTCATCGGCATCAATCAGGTCGTACGTAATGGCAAATAAGCCACATTTTGAAACGACCGTCTCCATCCCGGGTGCTGACTGATGAAGAGCAATTGCATCTGACGGAAGCACAAGTTCATCTGGAGAAGCCAACTTTTTATGATGGGTAAAAAAAGAACCTGGCAGTTGTAAAGTCACTTCCGGGTACAGCTCATTCAGCCTTTTTCGAATGTCTGCAATGGTCACCGCTTCCTGTGAAAGTTCTACCGTGATCACATCACCAAGTTGCTCCGCCATACCTGCGAATAGCTGAATACGGTATTGCATATGATCTGCCCCCTTGCACCTATTCTATCGAATTCATTTATTCTATTAATAGAATTTACCCTCCTGAAACCGGAGGAATAATCGCAATCTCATCATGGATACTTACGAGGTCCTCAGGAGCGGCGTAGGCTTGATTTCTGGCAACAAAAGAACCCTGCAACTGGGCTGCTGCTTCAGGGAAACACTCGGATAGCAAGTCTTTTAACGCGGCAACGCTCATCGTTTCTTGATCAGTAGGCACCGTGATTATAGGCCCTCCCATCTGTTCCGCAAGTCCGGCAAATACTTGAATATGATAGTTCATTTAACATCCCCTCCTTTTCAGTACAGTGACTGTCCACCACATATGTACCAAGAAAAACCAACATGAATGAATACCCCGAAAGGTTTTTTCCATGCTGGTTAACTATGACGGTGTACAATGAGGATTTGTATATTATATTTTAGATTCAACCAGTTCATCAATCCGCTCGGTATGCGTATATACATTCAGAGAATGACTGCGTATAAAGCCGACGGTTGTAATTCCCAGATCCTCAGCCAACTCAAGTGCAAGCTCTGTGGGAGCTGACTTGGACAACACAACTTCACAGCCAATCTTTGCAACCTTCAACAAAATTTCAGACGAAATGCGCCCGCTGAAAACTATGATTTTGTCTTGTAATACAATATCATGTTTTAGGCAATGCCCATAGATTTTATCCAGCGCATTGTGTCGGCCGATATCTATTCTGGACAGAATCATCCCGTCTTTATCGCACAACGCTGCATTATGAACACCACCGGTCTCTTGGAACGTAAGTGCCGAGCTTTGCATTAAATTCATCAAGCGGAAACAATCATCAAAAGACAGCGTAACATGGGTGTCATTCATTCTTTTTGCCACTTTGGCATCATTCATAAAATAAAAGCCCTGTCTGCTTTTTCCGCAGCAGGAGGTAATGTACCGTTTGGAATGAAAGTTTTGATAAAACTCATTCATTCGACGGGTTTTAATATGAACAAAACCTTCTTTTTCCTGAACCCAAATATCTTCAATATCATCGTACCGTTGAATGACGCCTTCAGAGGCCAAAAAACCTACTGCCATATCCTCCACATACTCTGGTGTACAAACCATGGTAGCAAATTCCTGCTGATTGATTTTGATGGTCACCGGATGCTCCGTCACCACAGTGTCTTCAAAACGCTTGATCTGACCGTCACGATAACGTAGAATCTCACGTTTTACCTCAGCTGGCTTTTCCATGTGCTCCACTCCCTTGTTTCTGACAGGCGGGCTCTTCGGCTCACCCGCCGATGTGTGACATTTCAATTTTAGACGTTGCTTGCTGTGTATGATTCAGCCGTTCCTCTGAATAGCGGTCGGTACGTTCTCTCCAAACACGCTCAATGTAAGCCCTAATCTCGTCATCAGACTGTTCGGAACGCAGCATCGCGCGAAGCTTGTACCCTTGAGAGGCAAACAGGCACGTGTACAAGGAGCCTTCAGCAGAAATTCTCGCTCGTGTACATGTGGAGCAGAAGGCGTCCGTAACAGACGAAATAATGCCGATTTCCCCTTCTCTGTCCTGATACCTGTAGCGCGTCGCCACCTCACCTTTGTACTGGGGTGGAACAGGCTCTAACGGCATATGCTCATGAATGGCTTCGATGATCTGCTGCTTGGAAACGACCTGATCCAATTTCCAGCCATTGGTGTTGCCTACATCCATAAACTCAACAAAACGTAAAATATGCTTTTTCTTTTGGAAATAGTCAGCCATGGGAACAATATCCTGATCGTTAAAGCCCTTTTGCACAACCATATTTATTTTCACCTGCATCCCTGCTTGAGCGGCAGCCTCAATACCATCCAGCACCGCCTTTACACTGCTTCTGCCCCCGTTCATTTGGCGGAACCGATCATCATCGAGCGAATCCAGACTAACCGTCACTCTTTTCAGTCCCGCCTCTCGCAGTGCTACAGCATATTTAGGCAAAAATACGCCGTTTGTCGTCATTGCAATATCTTCAACGCCATCGAGTTGAGTTAACGAATGAATAAGCAAGGACAAATTTTTCCTCAGCAACGGCTCACCACCAGTAATACGCAACTTCGTAACGCCCAGCGAGACAAAAATACGGGAAAGGCGCGTAATTTCCTCAAAGGTCAATATTTTTTCTTTTGGCAAAAACGGATAGTCATGGCCAAATATTTCTTCCGGCATACAATATCGGCACCGAAAATTACATCGGTCTATGACGGATATTCTTAAGTCCCGTAACGGACGATTCCATTGATCGTCGCTCCGGTTCGCCATCCTGTTCACCTCAATCCGTCTTCATTAATAAAACTCTAATAAAACTCTTTACACTCTAAATTGGAACGGCATTTCCATTCATTTTATACTGAACCAAAAAACCGGCATCACAACAACTTCTTCGCTTATGAATATCGAAGAATCTGCTAAATGCCGGTTAATTTATCTACATCAGGATTTTACGAATCCCACTTCATGTGATATAGAAAAATCAAACTAACAAGCGCTGCGACAAATAAAATATACGCGGTTCCCACGCACACTCCATTTACGATTGCTCTGAAATAGATTACATTCCTATTGTTAGCAATCCTGGAACGTTTGTCAATGATTTTTCGATTTCTCAAACGATAATCATTATCAATTAAAAAATTAATAATGTACCGTTGAACTATCTTAAATTTTACGTTATAGTTACACGAGATGACATGCAGAAAATGACATATCTAAGTTATTCAGAAGTTATTGATATACAGACGGTGCGTACTGTTTGTTATTAATACATATTCAAATGGCGGATTGGCCTCCAGGACCTAGAGCTTGGTCACTACTCCACCATAAACACAAGTGCTCGTGTTCCAGCACTTGTGTTTATGGTGGAGTTTTTTTATTCCTAATTTTTAAATTTAAAATCTGAAAGGAGCCTGAACCGTGACTGATAGTACGATCAAAATTACACTAAACGGACAGGAACTGAAAACGAAGAACAGCGCAACGATTCTTGAAGTGATTAACGAAAACAACATCGCCCATCCCCAGCTGTGTTACGTTCCCGAAGTCGATCCGATCCGCACCTGTGACACATGTATCGTGGAAGTGGACGGAAAACTTATGCGTTCCTGCTCAACACTGGCTTCGGATGGAATGAATATTCATTTACACTCGGATCGCGCGAAAGCAGCTCAAACCGAGGCTATGGACCGATTGCTAGAAAATCATCTCCTCTACTGCACAGTGTGCGATAACAACAACGGTAATTGTACTTTGCATAATACAGCAGAGCTTATGGAGATTGAACATCAAAAATATCCGTATCAACCGAAAGTTGACCCGACAGAAGTAGATATGTCTCATCCCTTCTATCGATATGACCCCAATCAATGTATTGCATGCGGCCAATGCGTAGAGGTATGCCAAAACCTTCAGGTCAATGAAACGCTGTCCCTCGACTGGGAAGCTGAACGCCCTCGCGTCATATGGGATGACAGGGTTGCAATTAACGATTCCTCCTGCGTCAGCTGCGGTCAGTGTGTAACCGTCTGCCCATGCAATGCCTTGATGGAGAAATCTATGCTGGGAGAAGCAGGCTTCATGAGTGGCATGAACAAGGATTTATTAAATCCGATGGTGGATTTAATAAAGGAAGTGGAGCCGGGCTATAGTGGGATTTTTGCTATTTCCGAAGTCGAAGCAGCAATGCGTGAAACCCGTACGAAAAAAACGAAAACCGTCTGTACGTTTTGCGGTGTAGGTTGCAGCTTTGAGGTTTGGACCAAAGGCCGCAAAATTTTGAAGGTACAACCTACCTCTGAGGGACCTGTTAACGGTATCTCAACATGCGTAAAAGGGAAATTTGGCTGGGATTTTGTGAACAGCGATCAGCGTTTGACCTCCCCTTTAATTCGTCAAGGTGACGAATTTGTGGAAGCTACCTGGGAAGAAGCCTTGAGCCTGATGGCCAGCAAAATGGGAGCTATTCAAGAAACTTACGGCGGTGAGGCACTCGGCTTTATTTCTTCGTCCAAATTTACCAATGAAGAAAACTATTTGATGCAAAAGTTGGCTCGTCAGGTCTTCCAAACGAATAACGTCGATAATTGCTCACGGTATTGCCAATCTCCTGCGTCATGGGGGCTGCAATACACCGGAGGCATCGGTGGGGACAGCGGTACGATTAAAGACATTGCCAAAGCAGGTTTGGTCATGCTGGTCGGTTGCGCGCCGGGAGAAGGACATCCCGTGCTGGCTACTCGTATCAAACGTGCGCATAAGCTACACGGTCAAAAGTTGATCTCGGTCGACCTGCGCAAGCATGAAATGGCAGAACGCGCAGATCTGTTCATTCGTCCGAAGCAAGGTACGGATTATGTATGGTTATCCGCTGTAGCCAAATACATCATTGAGCAAAACTGGCATGATGCAAAATTCATTGAAGAGCATGTAAACTTCTATCCTGAATATTTGAAGTTGCTAGATCGTTTCACCCTGGAATTTGCCGAACAGGAAACTGGTATTTCCAAAAAGACACTGATTCAGGTAGCGACTATGATTCACGAAGCCGACGGCACTGCCATTTGCTGGGGCATGGGTGTGACGCAAAACATCGCAGGCTCTTACACTTCGATTGCAATTGCCAACCTACTGCTGGTGACTGGAAACTTTATGCGTCCGGGTGCAGGCGCATATCCGCTTCGCGGACATAACAATGTTCAGGGTGCTGCCGATATGGGTACAATGCCGGATATTTTCCCGGGCTATCAGCCCGTGACGAACGATGTCGTTCGTGCCAAGTTCGAAGCGGCCTACGGCGTACAAATTCCAGGTCAACGCGGACTAGACAACATTCAGATGCTGGAAGCCATTGAAACAGGTAAGCTCAAAGCGATGTATATCGCTGGAGAAGAGATGGCATGGGTGGATGCCGACTCCAACCATACCCAAGAAATGCTGGCGAACTTGGATTTCCTTGTCGTTCAGGATGTATTTCTGAGCAAAACAGCTGAATTCGCTGACGTTATTTTGCCAGCCGTACCTTCACTTGAAAAAGACGGAACCTTTACGAACACCGAACGTCGTGTCCAGCGTTTATATGAAGCACTCCGCCCTATGGGAGACAGTAAACCGGATTGGTGGATTTTCAGCCAATTTGCCAAGCACATGGGATTTGATTGGGATTACAGCCATCCAAGTGAAATTTTTGAGGAAATGGCGTCGCTCACTCCATTTTTCTCCCAATGTAATTATGACGTATTGGAAGGCTGGAACAGCTTCCACTGGGGATCGCCGGATGGTAGCAATACACCGCTACTGCACACCAACGGCTTTAACTTTCCGGATAAAAAAGCGCGTTTGGGACTTTTCGAATATGTGCCACCTAAAGAGTACCCCGTTGAATTCGATCTGACCTTAAATAATGGTCGACTGCTCGAACAGTTTCATGAAGGAAATATGACGACCAAATCGGCAGGCATTCAGCTGAAACTTCCAAAAGTATTTGTAGAAGTGTCCCCTGAATTGGCTGAAGAGCGCGGAATCCATAATGGATCGCTGGTTCGATTGGAATCCCCTTATGGTGCGGTCAAGCTACGCGTTCTGGTTACAGACCGGGTGCAGGGAACTGAAATTTATGTGCCGATGCACTCTACCAGCCATGATGGTGCGGTCAATCTGTTAACTGGTGGAGCGTTCGATGTGGTCACCCGTACACCGGCCTATAAACAAGCCAAAGTACGGATGCAAATTTTGGAGGTAGACGGTCAAAATCCACTACCACGTATCAATCCGCGTTACAAAAAGCGTCATCCGCAAAATGGGGTTGAAGTGGACCGTAAGTGGAATCGTCCCGGTTACGTCGATTTAGTGGATCAAAAATAAGGAGGTCAAGCCGTGGCTAAGCCTATTTTAATTGTGAGAAAACGCATTTTGACAGAAGAAGAACGGCAAAAACAATCGCTGGATCAGCTTACTGCTGATCTGGCGGACAATGGGGCGGCATTGCAGAAGACACTTGAAATCGTACGTGAGCTGCACGATAGTGGTCTTCTCGAAGCAGCTCAGTCTATGCTAAAGGCTAAAGAAAGCATCGCCAAAATCGCTGTAGGACAAGCGACGCGTAAGCCTGTGACGAACATCATCAATAATCTCATGGGAGCAGCAGGGATGCTGTCTGAGGTAGACCCCGAGCTGATGAAAAAGCTGGCAAACAGCGTTACTAATGGCCTGAACGAAGCCGAAGAACATCTAAAGCAGAATAAAAAGACTCGTCTGCGCGATCTTATGAAGGCGATGAATGATCCAGATGTAAACCGGGCAATGGGATTTGGCATTCATTTTCTCAAAGGAGTGGGGAAAAGTTTGTCTGATAAATAGCTCATTGAGCGTGAAGGTGGAAGACTAGTAACAACAGACAATAAAAAGAGCTGGCTCCGAAAACGGGGACAGCTCTTTTTATTTATTTTTTATCCACCTGCAATAGCGTCACCGTTTTAAGAGAAACGGCATCTTTTATTTGCTCCTCTGCGATGACCTTGAGCTTAAGCAAACTGGCAATCTTCGACGTATCCGGCTTGGAAAACAAGCGCCATAGCTGCGGATCAGGCAGTGAATCATACAGCTTTGTATGATCGTATTCCTTGCGGTGCTGCTGTATAATCTTGACTCGGTAGTTGCCAATTTCACAATCTGATACTTCCTGCTGTGCACAATGTGCGGTAATGTCATTACGCAAATCAGTCAGTTCACCTTCAATTTCTTTTTGCTTTTGCTTTAACTGGTAGTAGCGACGCACCTTGTTTTCCAATCCCATCACGCTCCTCTGCTTACATATGTATGTTTGCAGAAGCATTTTAGGACAAGTTTTGTGATGTTAGGATTGAAGGTATAGCTGTAAAAGCATTTCCCGGGTAATGGAAAGGTCCATAAGTTGAGCCATCATCATCCAAACTTTATTTAGGTACATTCGCCCCTGGATTTACAGGCCCTGTTCCTTGGGATTTCCCCTTACGTTTCATATAATTGGCCCAGTATGCCGTCAGAATAGGTACTAAAATCGAGGTCACAATGACCGAAGCAGCAACTAAGGCCGTTGCAGATTGCGCTACAGGCAGAAACTCAGGCTTGATGTTGGCCACAATGACTGGATTGGCTACTGCTGCACCTGCTGTACTGGAGGCTGCAATCCCTGCTGTACCGTTGCCACCACCGATATATTTATCAGCCAAAATCAGCGGAATACCTGTAACGATAATGACAAAAATACCTAATAAAATACCAAGCATACCTGTCTGGACAATGACACTCAGGTCAATGGAACAACCAAGTGCAAAACCGAAAAATGGAATCAAAGCTTGCGTTGCGTTCCCAAAATATTTTCGGAAATCATGATCCAGATTGCCCAACATAAATCCGACCAAAAATGGTAATACCGCCCCCACAAAGGTCTGCGGTTCAAAAACGGCCAGCCCGGTGCTACCCAAAATAATCATGGTCACCAACGGACCCGATTCCAGTGACATCAGTACAAATGCTCCTGCCTCTTCCTTGGAGCCATACTGCTGCATAATAGAGGCGTATAACCCGCCGTTCGTCATATCCATAGCCGAGATCAACGCCAGCACCGACAAACCTGCAAATAGCCCACTTTCTATACCACCAACAGGCAGCAATCTGGATGCAATGATCGCCACTACCCACGCGACCGCGATTTTAGTCAATACGAGCGTTCCTGATTTACGCAATACAGTACCCGTCGCTCGCACATCTATAGAAGCACCCATACAAAAAAACCACACTGCCAAGATGGGTACCGTACCTGTCATCAGCCCCTTGGTAAAAGATCCAAAATAGTCGCCTGCCCATGGAGTAAATGTATGAAAAAGCGCGCCAATAAACAGCGGCACCAGCATAATGCCCCCTGGAATTTTATCAATGTTTTGTTTGATTTTCATAACTTCGTTCAACCCTTTCGTTTTTGCCAATGCAAAAACAAGGCCGTGTTACTTGCGGCTCAAGCCGAGCTCGGGAATCAGTCTCGCGAAGGTATCGTGACTCTCTTTCAGTTGCCGCGCGAATGCCTCTGCATCCTGTACACGCAATCCCAACCCATGCTTACGCATTTCCTCCCTGAATTCCTCGTCTTTCGTCCCCTTGATCAGTGCATCCGTCAGCGTTTGAGCAACTTCATCCGGTGTATCCTTGGGTACAGCCAGCCCTCTCCAAGTGCCGATAAAATGTACACACAGCCCAGTGGATTGCTGTAGTGTCGGCACTTTTGGAAACGCTTCCGAAATAGTGTCTGCCTGGATCGCCAGTATGCGAAGTTTCCCTTCGTCCACGTATTTCTTCACTTCTGCGGGACTGACGGGTACAGCATCCACAAATCCGCTCATTAAAGCGGAGACGGCTGGGCCTGCTCCCTCATAAGGGATATGGGTAAAGCGAACTCCGCTTTTCTGCTCCAGCATCGCGGCAGCAAGGTGCCATATGCTCCCTGTGCCTGCATTCCCCATTTTGAGCTTACCGGGATGGGCCCCAGCATCCTCCAGAAATGCCTCCGCTGTCTTCCATGGTGCATCCGCCCGGACCGTAATGGCGGAAGGGTCCATATTGGTTTGAAGCAGCGGCTTAAATCGCTCATAGGTGAGCGGTAGCAGTCCCAAATGAGGCAACGTAGTCAGCTCAGCGACCAGATACGTTACGGTATAACCGTCCGCCTGCGCCTCAGCCCCTTCCATCAGCCCGACAGAACCGCCTCCTCCCGTTCGATTAACGACGATAATCGGCTGACCGAGATGCTTTTCGGCGGCTTTCGCCAACGCTCTCGCGGTAATATCTGTACCGCCTCCGGCTGCATAAGGAACGACGAGTGTTATTGGCTTCGTAGGAAATATACGGCTGTGATCCTGCAAGGTGTGGTGATCCACATATTCACTGATACTCAAGGCAGAAAGCATAGCTACTCCCGCCGCAACCAGCACATATTTTTGCCATGGCTTTTTCTTCATTACGTTTCCTCTTCTCCAAAAATGAACTGGGCCCGTCATGCGCCCGTTTTCACCTCCAACGTTTTCGGTCTTGTTGTTTGCGTTTACATGAAGTCAATGTACCGCAACGTGGAGGGCTACAGCTATCGCTTAATCTTCGTATTTATCTTCTATTTCGCCAAAGTATCGACCTTTTGACCGATCTGCATATTCATTGGAAGATTTGCTGATTTGTCTGAATTTCCCTGGGGTCACTTGTTTGTGCTTGCGGAATACCCGGATAAAGCTGTTCTCATTTCGGTATCCGACCTGTTCTGCAATTTCACCGATTTTCAAATGGGTTTCACTTAGTAATGTGCATGCCTTTTTTACGCGTAATCCAGTCAAATAATCGTAAACAGTGGTCCCCGTTTCTTCCTTGAACATGCTGCTCACTGAGGAAACGCTCATGTGAACATGATCCGCAATTTCCTGAAGCCCGATGTTCAAATGTAAATGATGTTCCATATACTCGATCATCTCTTGTACACGCACAAAATCTTTGGACTGTATGCGTCCATTCCATTTTTCTTCAATATCAGTCAACATAATGACCAGCAATACCTCCATGTCTTGAAGGTCTAGCGTCAGAATCTGATTCCAGTGGTAATCAGCAAGCTGATCCGGCGGCGTCACACTCTGAGTGGCACACCATTTTAGCAAATCTTCCAGCAATTCATGAACAAACAAGTAGACCTGAGCTGGGGATGTTCTGTGGAGTCGAAGTTCTTCTACCCAGTGGCTGATTAGCTTTACACTTGCACCAGGTTCCTGTGACTCCAGGGCACGAATCATTTCCACACGCCGATTGTCCAGCAATGTTGAATCCTGAATCTGCTCCTTTGAGTGTTCATCCACCGTATTATCCTTTTTCACACTTATACTGCTGTCTATATTCGTATATGAACGTCCATACCCCTCATACAAACGCAAATTAAGGGCCTCTTTTCCTTTTATAAAAGACGCCCGTGCCTCTCGAATATCCGTGACCATATGACCAATCCCTATAGAAATAGTCAAAGGAAGATACTCACCGACAACCTGAATCAGCCTATCCACGCTTTTTTGAAGCAAAATGCTCTCTTGGAGGTCAGTCTCTGTACCAACTTCATTCGAACTCTCGCTGAACTGTAACAGCACAATAAAACCACTTTCCTCCTCCGGCGAGCATACTGCTTTCCAGTGAGGTTCGAGCATCTCTAGCAAAATATTGTTCAGCGCATACTTGAGCAGCATTTTATCTTCTTCTGGAAAGCTTGCGGCCCACGCAGAATACCGGTCAATGGACACGATCATGACAAACAAAGAATGGCCGTCCCAATCGGAAAAATACTGTTCCCATTTCATACGCATTTCCTGTATGCCCATTCTACGCTGGATGACATCTTCCATATATTTGGAACGCAGCTCCGGCAGGCTTCGCTCTACCACCAATGATTTGCGGCGAAACTCTCCAACCAGTTTGCTAATCACAGGTTCCAGGTCATACAATCCTCCTTGGCGCGTTCCCTTATTGCTCGAATTCAATAGGCTATTAATTTTTTTCATGGGACGAAAAGCTGCATAATTATAATAGTAAACTGCTGAGCACCCAGCCAGTATGGAGATAAAGGCCAGCCACAGCATCATATTGCGCGCCAGTTTTACATTTTTCAGCAGCTTGTCCATCGGAACGAGCGATACTAGACGCCAGCCCGTTACATCAGAAAAGGTTTGGTTCGCCATATATTCCATGTCCCCTATCTCCACATAAGCATAGGGACTCACATCCAGTTCTTTTAAAATCCTGCCCATATCATTTAAGGGTAAGGACGATCTCAGCTTGGGATAGATCAACTCGCCCTCCAGATCATACACGTATTGCGAGTTGGATAAATGAATATAGAGTTTGGAGAAAAAACGGTCATAATCCAGATTGATTAGCACCGCACCCATGACCTGACCATTCTCTACTATGGGCCTGGCCAGCGAAAGCAGCTCTACCGCCCCCTGCTCACGATCGGTGCCGTACCATCGCCGCTTAATCAACAGCGGCTTTTTTTCAATATCCTGAATCCAGGGAACCCATGTGGTATCCGGTGCCTGCTTCCAATCAGGCCTGTAACCATAATTGCTGGATACGAGAGCATGATTGTCCAAAGAAATAACTTCAACCGAGTAAATTTCTTCGTGCGAAGAAAGGGTTTTCAAGTATTTGTGAAGCCGATCTATGACGGAGGCCTTGTCTGACAGCGATTCCCCATCCGTTTGGACACGTACAAAGGCCTCTACGTCTGGATGATATGCTGCGTCCAGCGCCTTGTTATCAGACTCACGAAAAGCCCGATTGGTCACATCCAGATTGATTTGCAACAATTCTATATTGGGTGTGTTCAGCTCGGTATCCAAACCTTCACGGTATCGTGAATACGATAGCAAGCCGATCACGCTAATTACAAGCGACACGCACAAAGTGAGCAGTAGAATCAATCTTGTCTGTTTATTTTTCAGTATCAATCGAAGCTTAAGTCGCAACATTCCCGTAACTTCATCCTTCCGGACTTCGTTGTCCATCTTCCTCTTGCCAATATACGTGGTGACATATTCTCCCTAAATCTATTTGACGTAAGAGTTGGAATTCCCTGCCTATGTATATCAAACTTAATATAAGGATTCATATAAAAAAGAAGAAGCCTCCCTGTACTGTACAAGGTAGAACTCCTTCTTTGACACTGCTTGTATCATTATTCAGCAAAAACAGATACTCGCTGCACAGGTTTTAGCTTGTCTATTCCACCTGAAAACGATCCAGCTCCCGCTGCATCTCTTCGCGAATCTGACGAAGCTCTTTTACCTTCTCAGCCGATTCCTCAAATGAACGCTTCTGCTCCACCGTGGAAGCCGTAATCTCTTCACTGCCTGCGGCGGACTGCTGAGTGATTGCGCTGATATTTTCAATAGCTTGCTGCACCTGTACGCTCAGTTCTCGCGATACATTCATGTCCGTTGATAACTTGCTGACTTGGCTGGCAATTTGCTGCACTTTACCACTAATCTCTGTAAACGATTCTCCAGTCGAGGAGGTTGCCTTCTCCTGCTCACGGAACAGCTCCTGACTTTGCGCCACAGAAGTCTTCACCTTATCCATAGCCTGCGTGATACTGTCAACAGCAGTATAAATTTTCTTTACAGCAGACTCTGATTGATTCGCCAGCTTTTTCACTTCATTGGCAACAACAGCAAAACCTTTTCCTGCTTCACCTGCACGTGCAGCCTCAATAGAAGCATTCAAAGACAACAGCGATGTTTGGCTGGCAATTTCGGATACGTATCCAGTCATGGTTGTAATCTCGGCTGCATTAGCCTCCAGCTCCTTGACCGTCTGCTCCACTTCGGACATGGCTGAACGATTTTCTGCAACAATACGCAGTTGATCACTCATGACCCGCGTACCCTGCTCAATGACACGCAAAGCATCCTCACTATACGCGGTCGATTGTGTGGTCTCCAGTAGATTCGATTCAAACTTCTGCTGCATCTCGTCCACAACGCCAACTGTCGACGACAGATCCTCAGCAATTTTCTGACTGCCTATTGCCAGTTCCTCTGTTGACGTGCTGACTTGTGTCACAATTTCCTTCATGGCCTCATTATGCTGATCAATATCCCGAGCCATCAGATCGACACGATTACCCGCCTGATCAATGGAGAGTACAATGCTGCGCAAGTTCCCGATCATCACCCGGAAAGATTCATTGAGCTCGTCTAGCTCATCGCGTCCCTTGGTTTGGGCAAGCTGCACTGTCAGATTCCCCTCAGCAATTTGCTTTGCGGCATCCGTTAATTTGCGTGTTCTAAGGGCAAGCTGCCTGGATGTGTATGTATTATATAGCCCAACTGCCACCAGAAGTATAACTGCACCTGCCAAGGCCAATTGCCATGTAAAACGAATGCTCTTGGTCAAATCTTCTGTGTATTGGTCATAACGTGCCTTGGTCAGCAGATCCAGCATAAATACATCGTTCTGAATCCCTTGGGCACGCATGGCCTCCCGCTTGGACTCCGGGCTGTTTTGGGTACTCATGGCTTTCTCCGTTGCTACTTTCAATTGGCTGAATTTTGTTTTAATCGTATTCAGTCGCTTTTGCTGCGCTTCGGTTTGCATCATGCCCTGTGAAAGCAATGCAATCGTCTTTTCAGACTGAGTCAGTTGATTTTGCACATCGGCTTTGTTGCTCTCCGTCATGGAAGCTGAATAATTTTGCAGTGCCTGCCCTGACTGAATCAAATAGGCATTGAGCTGCTGTACATTCAACATAGCCGGAACCAGATTACTACTTTGCGAGTTAATACGAATTAATTCAAAAATGATATAAGCCACTAAAGCTAGGCAAGCAATCAAGGAAATCATCGCGTTCAGCACCAGTTTACCTTGCAGTTTCATCAGCTTTCATCCTCCGTTTGCGAAAATTTATTGGGTGGGAACAGTCAGTGTGCCGGATTTGATTTTTTCCTTTAAATCATCCAACAACTTTTGCTGATCCGGACTCAGTGTCACGACACGAATAGGCGCCAAACCTACACCATCTTCCGCAAGACCAAACACCATATCCTTCTCCGTAAATTTTCTTTGATGATCTGCAAATCCTTTGACTGCTGTATAAATTGCAATGTCTACATTTTTAAACATCGAGGTCACTACCGCTTTTTCAGCAATAAAAAACTGGTCGCTATCGACCCCGATGGCGAATTTATGCTGCTTTTGCGCTTCTTGCAGCGCACCCACACCCGTAAGACCTGCGGCTGCAAAGATGACATCAATCTGATCCTGATTAATCATGTCATCTGCAATTTCCGTACCCAGTTCCGGCTTTCCAAAATCTCCTGCATACGTTGCAGTAACTTTGGCATTAGGCTTGACTGATTGCACCCCTGCGCGATACCCAATTTCAAATTTTTTCAACAGAGGAGATTCCGCACCTCCGAGAAAACCCACCTGTTCGGTGCGACTCGTCAAACCCGCAACGACTCCAGCCATAAAACTGCCCTCTTCTGCTTTGAAGCTAATAGAGGCCACATTCGGTAAATCTGATTTCTCATCCACGATTAAAAATTTACGGTCTGGATATTTTTTAGCAATGGATTCCAAACTGTCCTTCACCATGTAACCCAGCCCAATGATTAAATCAGCCTTTTCCTGAGCAAGCTGTTCAAAAGCCGCATCATACGTCTTGGTCTCCGTTATTTCTCGGTATTCAAAAACAATTTTCCCCTCATCCCGTGCTTGGACCAAACCTCGGAAAGCAGCGTCGCTGTAAGATTGGTCACCCAGACCAATATCTGACAGTACGATTCCCACCTTAATGGGCTGAGCCTTGGTTTGTGCTGCCGATTGCCCACATGCACTTAGCAATAATGCAAGGATTGTGACAATGGGAATCCACCTAAAATTTAATAATACAGCTCGCTTCTTCATGACATATCACCTCAGCATAATTTGGAAATCCCCAACATCTTTATATCGGTTATAAAAGCATATTTTTTCATAATAATTTCTGTAAGCTCAGTTCTTCTATATTTATTATGAAAAAATAGAAGGGACTGACCACCAGGCTTGAATAACATCGCCTAACAATCAGTCCCCAATCTTATTTACTTTCACTCCATTTGGAAGCAATCACTTCGGTTTTACTTTCTATGAGATCCATGACTTCCTCGCGGCGTTTCGTCTTGAATAAATTAATCATGTCGATCAAGTCGTTGCGGTCTAATAATTTAACCCCGTTGACAGCAGCAAGTGTTTTACAGGATTCCGTATAACGGCCGGAGGTGATGACGAGGGACTTGTCAGCTGCATAATAACGCATAGAGGTATAGATCTCCTGCACTGCTCCCAAACCTACCGGATGTTGTACCCCATAACGTTTGGCCTGTATGACAACTCTGACGCCTTCACGGTCTGTAAAAACCAGATCCGCTCCAAAATCCCGGCTACTGGTTGTTTTATAGATGTCCTTATAGCCAAGCGCGGATAATAACCGCTGCAAATAAAGCTCAAATTCCGAGCCATCCTCCATACGATCTATATCCTGAATTCCAATTTTGCGTGGGTCCAGATCACGTAAAATCCGATTTCTGCGACCACGTATCAGTCCTCTGATGATGAGCGCAAACAACACTAAAAGTACAATGAGTCCTATTCCTAATTCCTTGTATGCCAATAACTTTTCTAGCAACATCCAACTCTCCCTCTTCTACCGTAAGCATAGCCGTATCATCTTTAACAGGGAACTCCCCTATGCAGGCTGGCTCCCGTATTACATCTCTCTTTATCACATAACAATAGCCCCGCCAGATTCGACGGGGCTATCTCGTCTTGCCTCAAAGCTGTCTAAGCTCCATACTCCGCATCATTATTCGCGATTCAGCAAAGATTCTCCGGCAATACCAGGCTGAGTCATTTGGTACGGGTCCAATATAATGTCCAGCTCCTCCTCGGTCAGTACATTGTACAGCAAGCACAGCTCGCGCACCGATTTCCCAGTCGTAATTGCTTCGCGAGCAATGCGTGATACCACCTCATATCCAAGGTGCGGATTAAGCGCTGTAATAATGCCTACACTGTTCTCCACATATTCACGACACCGCTCCACATTTGCTTCAATTCCTTCCACACAATGAATGCGGAAGACGTGGAAGCCCTGCTTCATAATTTCCAGCGATTGCAGTAGGTTGTACACCAGTACGGGCTCCATTACATTCAGCTCGAGCTGACCAGCCTCTGAAGCCAAGCAGATTGTATGATCATTACCAATGACCTGAAAAGCAATTTGGTTAATGACCTCACACATCACCGGATTTACCTTGCCCGGCATAATGGATGACCCTGGCTGGCGGGCAGGCAGACTCAGTTCCCCGAGACCCGCACGTGGTCCGGAAGCCATCAAACGGATGTCATTTGCCACCTTAGACATATTCATCATACAAATTTTCAAGGCGGCAGACACTTCAGTATAAGCATCCGTATTTTGTGTAGCATCTACAAGATTTTCGTCAGCTTCCACAGGAAAGCCACTGACGTCTGCCAGTACCTCTGCGACACGCTGAATATAACGACGGTCTGCGTTCAGGCCAGTACCCACCGCAGTTGCACCCATATTAATCGTTAGCAGGTGCTGCTTGGTCGCACGGACGCGTCCGATATCACGACCCAGCACACGCGCATAAGCCTGAAACTCCTGTCCTAATCGGATCGGGACTGCATCCTGCAAGTGAGTCCGGCCCATTTTAATCACACTATCAAACTCATTTGCCTTGCGGGAAAATGCTTCTTGAAGCTCACTCATGGTAGCTAACAGCTTATCGATCATACTTAATACAGCCAAGTGTACGGCTGTAGGAAAAGCATCGTTCGTCGATTGCGCCATATTAACATGATTATTAGGACTGATCTCCTGATAATCTCCGCGTTGCTTGCCAATCAGCTCCAACGCGCGGTTCGCAATCACTTCATTTGTATTCATATTAATGGACGTGCCTGCGCCGCCCTGAATCGGATCGACGATGAAATGATCATGCAACTGTCCTTGTATAATCTCATCAGCAGCCTGAATAATGGCCTCTGCTTTGGGGCGGTGTAAACGGGTTAGTTCCATATTTACCGTCGCTGCTCCCTTTTTCACGATCGCCATGGCTTTAATCAACTCAGGGTGCAGTCTTTGGCCTGTAATTGGAAAATTTTCTTTTGCCCTCAGCGTTTGTACACCATAATAGGCATCTGATGGCACTTCCTTGGTACCTAAAAAATCATGTTCCAACCTCATATTCTCTGATTCCTCCGCTGTGTTTGCTACGTTTCTTCAGTTCAGTACAGCCAAATTGACATAAAAAGACCTTCACTGATCCCCCTCTTCATTATACGTTTCTATTCCCGTGCTTTTCCAGTTGAATAAACGCGGAAAAAGCTATGTAATCCTATGACAAGTTATGATTACCCGTATATACCACACTTATTCGGTAAATGCTCAGCTATGACTTGAATACGGATTTAATGACTTATAATAATATCGAGTGGCATGAAGCTGACCATCGGCTGATTGAGCATAACCCGGAATAACACCAGCTTCTACAAACCCGATCGACTCGTATAGTCCATTGGAGGGATCACCCACCCGCGTATCTAGCACCAGTAACGTTCTATCCTGACTTAGTGCCTCTTCTTCCGCTGCCTTCATTAACTGTCGTGCGATCCCCAGTCTGCGACCGGACGGATGTACCATAAGCTTTGCAATTTCCGCACGATGAATAGCGTTAGCTTTTTGAGCCAAATGAAGCTGGACCGTCCCTACAGGTACTCCGTCCTTCTCGGCAATCCACAGAACTACGCCGTCCTCAAGTACATTGTTCCAATAAGTTGCTGCTTCCTGATAACCTAATGGGGGTAAGAAACCTATAGATGCACCGTCTGCAACCACGTCGATTAGCAGTCGACTTAGCGAATCTACCAGGGCTTCATCCAAAGCCTGAACAGGGTAGACTCTCATTTCGTTAGACATTGTGATTCCTCCCGATGAGTTCGATAATATACAATAAAGAAAGCAAACTATCTTTTTAGGATAGTTTACTTTCCATAATACTTCGCTTACTTCATCATTCTCATTTCCATTACTGCTCTGCCATATAAAAGAACTCCCACAGATGACCATCCAAATCCTGAAAGCTCCATCCATACATAAAACCATGATCTTGAGGTTCGTTTGAGGGCTTGCCGCCCGCTTCCAAAGCCTTGTGGACGATCTCGTCTACCTTTTCTCGACTCTCCACCGATAAGGCAACAATTGCTTCTGTGCTTTTTGTGGCATCTGAAATTTCCTTTGTCGTGAACGCTTTAAAACGTTCTTCAACCAATAACATGACAAAAATATGCTCACTAACAACCATACAGGTTGCATGTTCATCAGTGAACTGAGCACTGAATTCAAATCCGATGGTAGTGAAAAAATCAATGGACTGTTGCAGATTTTTAACTGGCAAATTCACAAAAATTTGTTTAGCTTTTACTCCCACGACATTTCACCTCTTCATTTGTCATTCATTCTACTTTATCATACTACCTCTCCACAAAAGATAACTTAACTATCGTATAAAGTCAATCAATCTGACATTCGTATAGGGAAATCTCCTATTCCCAATGTAGCTTATCCAGCGTGCGAGATAATACAGCCGCAGCTTCTGCCCTCGTCACGGATGTAGCCGGGCCAAAACGGCCTTTCTCGTCTCCCCTCAGAATACCCAGTCCAGACAAAATCTTCACAGCCGGAGCTGCCCATGTAGAAATCTCCTGCGCATCCGACAATGATACGGATATACTTTTACTCACTTCTCTTGTATTTTCTTCTGTGTTCCCAGCGAAGCGCAAGGCTCTCTCTATGATCACAGCCAGTTCCTCCCTCGATACCGGGGTATCAGGACGGAAGCTTCCGTCAGTATAGCCGTTGATCAGCCCAGCTGCTGCTGCGGTACGTACGGAATCCGCATACCACGATTCGGGTTGAACGTCGTCAAAGCTCGTCAGCGTGCGATCAGTACGCTCCAGTCCAAGCACACGAACCAGCATCGCTGCCAGTTCAGAGCGTCGTACCTGGCCTTCAGGCTCAAAATGCACGTTCGCTAAGTCCCTTTCACGAGTCGTACTAGCTGTAGACGCTGTTGAATGGGTCCCCGTCACAAGCAGGCGAGTCGCCAGCCGTGTAATGTCCTGCTGCGCCCAATGGCAGGATATATCCATGAACGATCTGACTTCACCAGAAGACCCGCCATCAAGCACAGCGTAAGTCCCTCCCGAACGTCCATACACGGTTATTTCCTCACTCGAAGTGTGAAAAGGAACGGGTTGATAGGACAGCTGTCCGACTTGGTTGGTCGATGATACCTTCACTACAGCAAGCTGGTCTGTATCGACCATTGCAGGAACACGTAACAGATAACGTTCGTACCCTCTACCAGAGTCTCCGTTACCTGCCAAAAGCTGTTTCCGTCCATCCTCGCTTCTCAGCTCAGCGGCGATATCCAAAAGCTGTAACAGTTTGCGCCCTGCCGGAACATCCAAGCGTTTAGCCAGTTCTTCGTTCGAAGCGATGGAAAAATTCAAGGAAATTTGTTTTACAGGCACCTGCCAGGTATCAGCCAGTTTCTGAAGAGACAAACGACTTGTTGCTACCTCATATCCACCCTGTGGCGTTTCCACTCGAAGGGTACGAATACGGTCGTTCAAGACGGCTCCCAAAGCTTCCCCGTTTAAATGAACCTCGTACGTCCCCGCTTCTACTTGCTCCCCTGCACGAATCACAAGCGTACCCTTCGCACCATTTTGAATGGCCTTTTGTATTTCAGCAGTCGTTACTTGAGCGACTGCCTTTTTCAAGCCATTTTGCTCCACTCCGGTCACTACAGACCTGACTTGCACCACATTTGTACCAGACAGGCTGCTTCCATTGGGTTCACCACTGGCGGTCTGACCCTGCCCATTTATCGTTCCATTCGCGTTACCGCTACTGCCATTTCCAGCGTTGGCGTTTCCCTCGTTATCCTGCTGATCCTCATCATCATCGTCATTTCGGCCACTCCCACCCTCTGTCGGTGGTTCTTCCGTTTTGCGCGACAAATCTATTTGCGCAACCAACGGATCATGATCACTGACCCGCCCGTCCGCCGCACTAAAGTCTGCATTCATATGAACGATATCCAGCACGGATGTTTTGCTCAGTGACGGGCTGACCAGCATATGATCCAATGTTTGCGAGTTACCTTCATAAATATAAGAGTACCGTTCCTTTTCATCCAAATGGTCAATCAGATTAGTCAATTCCTGCCCCCGTAGCAAAGCCAGCGTTTCCGAAAATTGAAAATCATTCAGGTCACCGAGCACCACCATATTGGCCTTAGGGTTTACTTGCAGTACCGACTTTACAAAGCCATTCACAATCGTTGCAATCTTCACACGCTGTATTTCGCTGCTTCGCACAGGTGGCTGGATTCCTCCAAATGGCGCTTGATCGCCCCCTTTGGAATTAAAATGGTTAGCGACCACAATCACCTGCTGGCCTTCAAACTCAAATTCAGCCGCCAACGGCTTGCGCGAGTCTTCAAATGACGCATTCAGGGGATCAATCCGACCCGGGTTGAGGGAAAGTCCCTGCACTCCATAAGTGACAGACGTAACTGAATCCCCCTTGGGCTTGTCGGTCAGCGTAACACGTTGCGGATTGTACAAGAAGCCAACACGGATGTTGCCACCGGGGGCACCGCCATCCTTATTATTTTCAGGGCCAATATCTGTAAAATTGTATTCCGGGCCTCCATGAGCACGAATCGCCTCTATGAGCACACGGAAGCTTTCGGAAGCGTCTGTGGTGCCATCATCTTTCTCACCGTTATTATCCTGTACTTCCAGCAATCCTATGATATCCGGATGATTCAAATTTACAGCGATAGCCTGCCCCAGCTGATCTATCCGTTTTCCATCACCGGGATCGAAGTTTTCCACATTAAAAGAAGCTACTGTCAGCTTACGATCATCCCCTATCAAACGCGTATTGGCTGGCTGGAGGCCGCCAGGTACAACATCCGGCATACGCTCTGGCAGCAGCTTATAATTGCTAAAGCTATAGCTCACCACACCTGTGATAGAACCCGCAAAACGATCGCCTGTTTTCAACGGTGTCGAAGGCTTCGCATCAATCAGAATCCGTTGCGGGTTCAGACTTCTTTCTGTCAGCATGAGTCCGCCTGCCTCCGTTACAACCTCACCTGTGTTTGGACCGTTAACAATTCGGACTGGAATTTCATAGCCATAGGGACCAATCACAGTGGCATCCTTCAACTCTACACGCATGCCTTCCAGGCTTTCGAAAAAGTCCAAGCCATCCTCCTGTGGATCAAACACCGTCATTCCGTCATGATCCACAACAGATGTCGGCATCACACGTCCCTGTTCACCTAGCAAAATTGGAGCTGGCAATGGACGGTCATTGGCAATTACCTTAACCGAAGAAGCCACAATTTCTGTGGTCGTCAAGTCGATTGGCTTGCTTGCATATGTTCTTTCCGTGTATTCCTTTACCGAACCGCTAACCCTTACCTCATCCCCTACCTGTGCACCGTGACTAGGCTTGTACACTAAAATGGCCTCGGATGTTTTTTCATCCTGATCCACTTGAGCATCCAACTCTTGGATATAGAAACTGCTCCCCTTCACCATCGTGACAACGCCTTCAATATCCGCTACTTTTTGTCCTTCATATGGAGAACGGTGTGCTGCCCCCTGTACATCGTGGATGCAAAGCTTTTTAGGAAAATAGACATCTGCATATACACTTGCCCCTACAGTTACGGGTGAAGGTTGCACCTCTTTTCCTGCAAAAGATGCAGGCTCTGCCGAAGCTTTTCCACTGGACAACCCTGCCGGCCCTCCAGCTGAAAGCAGCAGTATAGCACTGAGCCATGTGATCCCGAACCTTTTTAATTTCGTAGGTAATATTTTTTCTATGTATTCTTGTTTCATCAAAAGATACTCCCCTCCCCATTTTTACTATGATTACGCTTACAAATATATTCATCTTTTAAGATACCATAAATTAGTCAAGTTAGTACCTGAATTATGTAAAATGAATTCTTCTTGCCGTAGCATATTCAGATCAAATTATTGTAAACTTGTTCTAATACAGAAAAAGGTGGCACATACGCTATGGAGCATTTGCTTAACGATCAGGTTAAAAACATTCAAATCAGCGGCATCCGCAAAATCGCCAACAAAGTTGCCGCATTACCCGGAACCCTGTCATTAACGATCGGACAACCGGATTTCCCTACCCCTGCGCATATTATGGAAGCTGCCCATCGGGCGATTAACGAAGGACGCACCTCCTATACACCTAATCCGGGACTGCCGGAATTACGAGAAGCCGCAGCGGCGTTTGTAGCTCGTAAATACGGCCTGAATTACCGTGGACAGGATGAGGTGATCGTAACAAACGGAGCCAGTGAAGCGCTGGATATTACCTTACGCACGATTATGTCACCCGGCGATGAAGTCATTCTGCCAGTGCCGATCTACCCAGGGTACGAGCCATTGATCCGCTTGTCAGGCGGCATTCCAGTGTTTGCTGACACCCGCAACAGCGGCTTCAAGCTCACGGCCGAGGTGCTGGAGCCTTATCTGACCGAACGGACAAAAGCAGTCATTCTCGGATATCCTTCGAATCCAACCGGACGAGTGATGAGCCGCGAAGAACTGGAAGCGGTCGCAGATTTACTGAAGGAGCGCGATCTGTTTATCATTTCGGATGAAATATACAGTGAACTTATTTACGAAACACCCCACGTGTCCATTGCAGCTCTACCAGGTATGCGGGAGCGCACCATCGTCATTAACGGTCTGTCCAAATCACATTCCATGACGGGATGGCGCATTGGTTTTACACTTGCACCCGCTGAAATTACACAGCACATGGTCAAAGTCCATCAGTACAACGTAACCTGTGCTAGCTCGATTAGCCAATATGCTGCCCTGGAAGCCTTGACTGTTGGTGTCGATGATGCACTCCCAATGCGTGAGGAATACCGCAAGCGTCGTGATTATGTACATGGTAGGCTGACAGACATGGGTATCCCGCTGGAGAAACCCGAGGGAGCCTTTTACCTTTTCCCTTCCATCGCCCATTTTGGATTAAGCTCGATGGATTTTACCTTGAAGCTGCTGGAAGAGCATGGAGTGGCTGTCGTACCTGGAGATGCCTTTTCTTCCTATGGCGAAGGATACATTCGCTTGTCCTATGCTTACGGACAGGATGTGCTGGAGCAAGGGTTGGATAAAATAGAGAGGTTTGTTAGGGGAATTGTGAGGAGTTAAGGTGGGAGAGGCGCTACACAGTCCATTTGATCTTCCGATCGCTGTTGCTGGGGGATTCTTGGATTGGATAAAACATTTATAGGTAAGAATCCCTCAGCAAAGGCGAACGCTACCGCTTCTCCAGATTCAAATGGCCCGCTTCGCTCACTGCCCGCCTTAAAGTCCCACAATTCTCTAACATGTGTGTAGTATGGGGAAAAGAAGTACAATACTCACTGCTTTACACGGTGAATAAACAAAACAGGCCCTTGAACCACCTACACGGGTGGTTCAAGGGCCTGTTCGTTCTTCCTCTACTCCCTCACCTGGGTGTGGGATTCATGGGTGACTAGCTTTAAGCACGGCGCAGCGGAGGGGGCGGAATGGTGCTGGACAAGCGAAGCGGTCGCCTTTAAATTCCAATTTTAACCTTTATACTTCAAATCATAAAAATCGGAATTTAACAGCGATGGTAAGCACCATTCCGCCACCGCAGCGACCTTTAAAGCACCAACCCCTAATCCCAACGCCACTCCCCTACTTTAAATGCATTTTGAATTGCAGGAACAATTCATTGTAATGAGCGAGCATGCGCTTGCCTAGATTGTTGTATACTTCCAGCTTGTCTGTAATTTCGGACGGAGGGTAAAAACGCTCGTCACCAGAGATATCTTCAGGCAACAACTTCTTTCCATCCTCATTAGGTGTGGAGTATCCTACAAATTCGGCATTTTGAGCGGCTACATCGGGCTGCATCATGAAATTGATGAACTTATGGGCCGCATCCACATGGGTAGCGGTTTTTGGAATAACCATATTATCAAACCACAAGTTGGAGCCTTCATCTGGCACGATGTAATCGAGCTTCTCGTTCTCATCCATGATTTCAGACGCATCACCGGACCATACCACCCCGGCAGCGGCTTCCTCGTTTGCCAGCAGCATTTTAATCTCGTCACCGACAACCGCTTTGACATTGGGCGCTAATATCTCCAACTTCGTCAAAGCCTGCTGCAAATGTGCCTCATTCGTATCGTTCAAGGAATAGTGAAGGCTGTTCAGTGACATCCCTACGACTTCCCTCGCACCATCAACCAACAGTAGATTATTACGCAGCTTTGGATTCCACAGACCGTTCCAGCTATGAAAATCAATGCCTTTCGTCAGCTCCGGGTTAAACACAATCCCGACTGTACCCCAAAAATACGGCACCGAGTATTCATTATTCGGGTCGAACGAAAGGTTTAGAAAATGAGAATCCACATGCTTCAAATTCGGCAGCTTGCTGTGGTCCAACGGGAGCAACAAGTGCTCCTGCTTCATTTTAGCCAAAGCATATTCCGAGGGAACAGCTACATCAAACGAAGTTCCTCCCTGCTCGATTTTCGTCAGCATCGCCTCATTGGAATCAAATGTCTGATAAATGACAGTAATCCCCGTCTCCTTCTGAAACCGTTCCAGCAGCTCAGGGTCAATGTAGTCTCCCCAGTTGTACACCGTCAGTGTGTTACCACCGGAGTAGCCTTGACTGGAATTCAACCATGCGGCCACCCCCATCAGCCCAAACGAGATGATGAAAATCGACAGAAACACGCGCACAAGTGACTTCATCTAGGCACCCCCATTTCTGCCGCAGGCTCTTTTTTACCATTACGATTCGCCTTGCGCATAATAAAGTAGTAACCCACCACCAGCAGCACAGTAAATAGGAAAATGAGCGTGGATAGCGCATTGATGGACAGGGAAACCCCTTGCCGGGCACGTGAGTATATTTCCACCGATAAGGTCGAATAGCCACTGCCTGTCACAAAAAAGGTCACCGCAAAATCATCCAGCGAGTACGTTAACGCCATAAAGAAGCCCGCATAAATCCCTGGCTTGATAAAGGGTAGAATTACCTTGGTCAGCACATCCATTCGGCTGGCACCCAAATCACGCGCGGCATCGACCAGAGATGGACTCATTTCCTGCAACCGCGGCAAAATCATAATGACTGCAATCGGCACACTAAATGCAATGTGGGATAATAAAACGGAGTAGAAACCCAGCTTAATCCCGACCATCGTGAACAAAATGAGGAAGGAAGCGCCAATAATGACGTCCGGGTTCACGATCAATACATTATTGAGCGATAGCAGCGTATTTTTGACTCGACGGTTCTGCATCTGATGAATAGCCAGCGCTCCCATGATGCCAATAATCGTAGCCAACGCAGACGACAGCAGAGCAACCACCAAGGTGTTAATGACAATAATGATCAAGCGAGTGTCTGCAAACACCTCTTTGTAATATTGGAGTGTAAAACCTTCAAACTCATGCATCGTCCCGCCACTGTTGAAGGAATAGTACATCAAATACAAAATAGGTGCGTATAACACGAGAAAAACAATCACCAAATAAATATTCCCGAATCGGTTTTTATTTACCATGCCGCACCCTCCGTTTCGTTCCCGAGGTGAGCAGCATAATGATCCCCATCGCCAAAATCAGGAACACGGCAACCGTAGAGCCCATCCCCCAATCCTGAGTAACCAGAAAATGCTGCTCTATCGCCGTCCCCAGTGTAATCACACGGTTACCTGCAATCAGGCGGGTAATCATAAACAGCGACAACGCTGGAATAAACACAGCCATGCAACCGGATCGCACACCCGCAAGCGTTAACGGGAAAATAACCCTACGAAACGCGGTCCACTTGGAGGCTCCCAAATCTCGGGCAGCGTCCAGCAATGAAGGGTTTAACCCTTCCAGCGCGTTATAGATGGGCAAAATCATAAAAGGCACAAAAATATAAACCGATACAAACACAAAGCTGGAGCTGGTAAACAATAATTGCTGACCTCCCAACCCAACCATACCTAACACCGCATTCACCGGGCCATAGGTACCAAATATCCCGATAAAAGCATACGTTTTGAGCAGCAAGTTAATCCAGGTCGGCAAAATAATGAGCAGCAGCCACAGTTGCTTATGTTTGGTACGTGTAAGCAAATATGCTGCCGGGTAAGCAACTAACAGTGAAAATACAGTGATCAGAAATGCATACCAAAACGAGCTGAGCGTCATGCTCAAATAAACGGGTGTCAGAAACTGAGCATAGTTGTTGAATGTGAGATGACCATCCACATCAAATAGTGAATAGTAAAACACAAGTACAACCGGAGCTGCCACGAACAGCACAATCCATAAATAGTAAGGCAGCAGATACGCTGCTCTTGTATTACCGGACATGCTGATCCACCTCTTCATAGGCTTCCAGACGCCGATCAAATTCTTCTTCTGTTTCCCCAAACCGCATCACATGGATCGCTTCCGGGTCAAATCGCAGACCGATTTCACTGCCCAGCTCCGCCTTTTTGGTAGAATGCACAAGCCACTCCTGACCCGAATCATCATAGCAGCTTATTTCATAGTGAACACCACGGAACAATTGGGTATCTACCTTCACACGCAGCTTGCCTTCAGCAACATTCGTAATCTCCAAGTCCTCTGGCCGGATCACAATTTCAATGGGTTCGTTCGGACGTAATCCTCCGTCGACACATTCAAACTGTCGACCGTTAAATTCCACTTGATAATCTGCAATCATCCGTCCTGGGACAATGTTGGATTCGCCGATGAAATCAGCAACAAACCGATTGATCGGCTCATCATAAATATCATTAGGCGTACCACTCTGCTCAATCTTACCTTTGTTCATAACAAAAATTTCGTCCGACATGGCCAGTGCTTCCTCCTGATCATGCGTAACGAAAATAAAAGTAATTCCAAGGCGCTGCTGCATTTCGCGCAAAATGTACTGCATTTCTGTACGCAGCTTTAAATCCAGTGCAGACAATGGTTCATCCAACAAGAGAACATCAGGTTCATTGACGATAGCCCGTGCGATGGCTACACGCTGACGCTGTCCACCGGACATCTCAGAAATTTCCCGCTCACCGTAACCTTCCAGATTGACAAAGGACAACGCCTGTGTCACCTTCTCCTGAATGTCCTTTTTGTTCATCTTTTTGATTCGCAGGCCGAAAGCTACATTTTCAAACACATTCAGATGCGGAAATAGCGCATAATCTTGAAAAACCGTATTGACCTGCCGCTCATTGGCTGGAACACGATTAATGAGTTTTCCATTTAAATAAATAGAGCCTTCTGTCGGCTCCGCAAAACCTGCAATCATACGCAGAATCGTCGTTTTACCACAGCCGGAAGGCCCCAGCAGTGTATAAAATTTACCACGCTCAATCTCAAAGCTGACGTCCGCCAGCACTGGGGGATCGTTGTCATATTGCTTGGTCACCCGTTCAAATCGGATGATGGTTTGCTCTCCCATAACACCCTCCTTCAAAAAATTCGACTTCATTCCATTTCATTCTTTTCATTAAACCTATTTATTCAGGGCGTATCATTTACCCTTGAGACTTCCAGGTAAAATAGTCTGTCAGCACACGAATGGCTACACCAATCGCTTCCTCCGCAGGCTCCAGCTTGGCATGATGCAAACCATAAGGCGTATCAACACCAAGCCAGAACATCAGACCGGGAATTCGCTCCAGAAAATACCCGAAGTCTTCTCCGGTCATCGCTTCTCCGCATTCAATAAGCTGCACATCTTGCCGATTACGGACCCAGTTCATGAATTCCTGGGTTACCTGAGCTTCATTGTACACTTGCAAATAATTGGAGCCATAATGAATCTCGGCATGACATTCAAATCCAGCCTCCACACCGCGCACTAGTGCTTCAATCCGTGATTTAACCAGCTTCATCGTATCGGCTGACAACGTTCGGATCGTACCCTCCAAACGGGCGGTTTCCGCGATAATATTTTGCTTCGTGCCTCCGCTAACCTTACCCACGGTAATGACCGCTGCATCGAGTGGATTCACATTACGGGCTACAACCGTCTGTAATTGTCCCACCAGCTGACAAGCAGCCACTACCATATCATTCGCCTTGTGTGGATACGCAGCATGCCCACCCATACCCTTCAGGTCGATGAAAAGCTCCGACGTATTGGCAAATAGGATGCCCGGGCGAGTCGCAATTGTGCCAACAGGATATTCGGGCGCAACATGCAGTGCGACAATTTCATCGGGTATCCAGTCTGCCAGCTCCGTACTGTCCCGCATAGGCAAGGCTCCGCCCGGCCCTTCCTCAGCAGGTTGAAACAGCACAACCAGGTCATCCTTAATCGGATGGCTTGCAAAGTGAGTAACAATTCCCAATCCAATCGTCATATGTAAATCGTGTCCACAAGCATGCATATAGCCGGGATGGGTCGAACGAAAATCGTACCCTGTCTCTTCTTCAATCGGCAAACCATCCATATCACAACGATATCCATAGCGGCGTTCAGGAGCTGTTCCATGAATGAACACTAACACGCCCGTACGCCATGTACGAATGTCCAACCGCTCCTGAGGGAGCGTTTCCAAATAATCCAGCAAATATTGTTGTGTTTTGTATTCCTCAAAACCCGGTTCGGGAATTTGGTGTAAATCCCTTCGTATTTGGACAAAAGAACGATAGTCGACCGTACTCATTGCTACTACGCCTCCTCTTTATAGCTCATCAGCTCTTATCGGGCAAAAGAACAAAAGGACAAAAGCCCGGCGCAGCCGCCGAGCCTTGTCCGTTGTGCTTCGTCCCTAAGTTATGCTGTCAGTGCATCATGCTTCTGACAAGGAATCGTTCACCTTTGGTACATTAAAAAACTTTTGCCTTCTTACAGAACGCGCAGTTCTTTCAAAATCTCAGTTTTAGATTTGGTCTTATCGTCAACCTGTTTGATCACACGTGCAGGTGTACCCGCCACTACGGAGTATTCAGGCACATCTTCAGTTACGACAGCTCCGGCTGCAACAACTGCACCTTTACCAATTCGCACGCCTTCCAATACAACCGAGTTTGCACCGATCAATACATCGTCTTCTACTACAACTGGCTGTGCAGATGGTGGTTCAATGACACCCGCCAGGACAACGCCTGCACCGATGTGACACATGTTACCTACTTTAACACGACCGCCCAGCACAGCATTCATATCAATCATCGTGCCTTCACCAATCGTAACGCCGATGTTAATCACTGCACCCATCATGATGACTGCGTTGTTACCGATGCCAACCATATCACGAATATATGCGCCTGGCTCAATGCGGGCATTGATGCCTTTCAGATCGAGCATAGGAACAGCAGAGTTACGGCGGTCATTTTCCACCACATAGTCTTCTTCTTTAGCGTTTGCGCTATCCAGTACAGGCTTGATATCAGCCCAATCCCCAAATACAACACCACTGTCTCCAGAAATAAAAGCTTGAACATTCTCGCCAAAAGATGCGGAAGCCAAAGCTCCTTTTACATATACTTTAACAGGCGTCTTTTTCTTGCTGTTTTTAATCACGTTGATGACTTCTTGTGTATTCATTTCGATGGACATAGTAAATCTAACAACTCCTTCATCGCTTCATACGACTTCGCAAGCCGGAATGATCTTATTCTCTCATCCTTTATAGCACAAAAGTGCAGGTCTCGCAATTATAGATTAGACCCTTATAGCTCTAACCTAACCCTTAAAATAACAATTTCCAGCGGCATAACTGCCTTAAATTCATGATTGTAAGCCGCCGACCATCCCACATCAAAGTAGGGTTATTTATTAGCTTGCAGGCTCTCCAGCGATGTATAAATGAAGGATTCGAATCCTTCAGCAGGTTCACCTTGTGGAATGTTCACTTTCACGATGAAACCGCCTGTTTTATTTTCTACAACAATATATTGCTGTGTCATCTTCGAACCGCTCGCTTGTAAGAACAGACGGCTACTGGACAACGCTTCAGGTATGGCTGCTTTGTCCAGCTTTTGAACCTTGCCGATGGAAGCTAGATCCTTTTCGCCTTCTTTTTGAAGCTCATCCAGATTAAAGTCGGAGGGCAGCTTCGTAATTTCAGCATAATAGTTATCATCTACAGCCAAGGCAACACGGTTTTGATCGGGAAACAGGGACATCGGATCAAACACATACAGTGAATATCCCTCTCCTTTTGCCAATGTTGCTGTCTGCTTTTCCTTTTTTCCTTCAAGGGTAAGCTCAAAAGCTTGAGTTTTCGAGCGTTCTCCGCCTACTGCTTGACCAGAACTTCCGTTTTGATTGCCATCTGTTGCAGCTTCTGTTTTTTGTATTTTCGTTAAAGTCAGTTGCTTCGCCGTCGCGTCGCCCTCTACTGCTTTTTCGTTGTATTCAAACGCTACTGTATCGCCTTCTTTAAGTCCAGCTATTACCGTGTCCAGTCCCTCCCCCAATTGGAAGGATTGGGCTTCGCCATTGGTTTCAATCTCTACCGTATGCGGGTCAGCAGCTCCATTGTATACACCTGTGCCTTTTTTAACCTCCGGCTCAGCGATTGGCTCCGGTTTAACTTGCGGCTGCTGTTGCGTTTGCGGTTGGTCTGACCCTTGAGGTGCGGTGTTATTGGTTTGCGGTTTCGTTCCACAGGCTGACAGAGCCAGCACTGCCACTACAGTCAGTAGTATGATTGAAAATGTGTTTTGTTTTTTCATAAAATCCACCTCCACTATGATAGACGAGCTTGTGCAGCAAAAGTTCTACGCAGCATCTCACTTAAAACCCTACCTCCTGCTCCCGTTTATTATATTCTCAGGATTTTGCAAAATCCTAATACCACGGGAATGTCAGGTACGGTATAATGGGCTGTATTAAACCCAATTTTCGAGATACCGCTTGGAAGGAACATAAACGTATTTATTTTCCTCCATACGGATGGAGCTGCCACATGAATCAAGCACATAAACCGTCGTTTTCCTTTGAATTATTGTACATCATAGGTATTATCGCTATTTCGTTCTCCTCGATCTTCGTAAGATGGTCTGAAGCCGAGGTGTCCGTCATCGCTATGTACCGTTTGTACCTAACCAATCTGATCATGCTGCCTTTGGTCTGGAAATACCGCACCGAGCTGTTTAGCCTGACCCGCAAGCAGTGGATGCTGATCCTCTGGTCCGGTATAGCGCTGGGGCTGCATTTCTTGCTCTGGATGGGCTCACTGCGACTGACCACCGTTGCAAGCTCTACCGTTATTATGACATTGGAGCCGATCCTTGTCATGCTCGGTTCTTTTTTGTTTTTCCGGACGGGCACGAATCGCGCTATGCTCATCGGAATGGGTATGGCTTTTATCGGCTCACTGGCCATCGGAGCTGGAGACTTTCATGTCTCGGGACAAGCCCTGCTCGGGGACGCACTGTCCTTCTTGGGTATGGTAGCCGTGTCCATCCATATGCTGATGGGTAAGCATCTACGCGAGCATTTGAGCGCGTTTGTGTATAATTTTTGGGTTTTCGCCATCGCAGCCACATCACTTGCGCTGTATAATATGGTCAATGCCATTCCTTTTACCGGATACGCTCCACGGGAATGGGGACTGTTCCTGCTGCTTGCCATTGTGCCTACGCTGTTCGGACATTACCTGTTTAACTGGCTGCTCAAATACATTAACGCCACTGCGGTATCGATGGCGGTTCTCGGCGAACCTGTTATTTCTTCCCTGCTAGCTTGGGTGCTGCTCGGTGAAAGGCTGTCTGCCTTACAATTTGGTGCAGGCTTTTTTATCCTATTCGGGGTATGGATTTTTATCCGATACGGAGCGGATTTTAAAAAGAAAGTCATCCATCAAAGTGAGTTGCCCGACACTGAGCACCCCTTGAAGGCCAGCTCTTAACTTATTTACCCCATTTTCATAAACCATACTCAATGAATTAAATTTACTGTTAAATAAAGGAAGGCGGAATCCTCTATGAAATCCATCGTATCCAAACGCTGGCTGCTGGCCCGATTGTATGAGCCGGACATGATCATTGCCGACTGCCGTTCCCTGCTCGGACAAGCCGGGGCTGGACGGACTCAATTTAATGAAGACCATATTCCAGGGGCGATCCACTTCGATTTGGAAGAAGACCTTACCGCTCCTCTTGGTGAGCATGGTGGTCGCCATCCCTTACCTGATGTGAATACACTTGCCGCACGTCTAAGTCGTGCCGGGATCAACGCATCTTCACGCATCGTCGCTTATGATGACCAAGGCGGTATGATGGCTTCCCGCTTCTGGTGGCTCCTGCGCTATCTCGGGCATGAGCAGGTATATGTGCTGGAAGAAGGCTACAGCGCTTGGAAAGAAGCGAAGTTCCCCGTTACGTCAGACCAGCCAATTCGCATTCCAAGTACATTCACACCGAATGTACAGCCGCAAATGCTCACAAGTATGCAAGAGGTGCAACGTGTATCCGAAGGTTCGCTTCCTCATGGCTCTTCCATATTGATTGATTCGAGAGAGCGGCCTCGCTACCTGGGGCTGGAGGAGCCCATAGATCAAGCAGCGGGGCATATCCCAGGTGCGGTGAATTTCTTTTGGAAAGAAGTATTGGACGAACAAGGTAGCTTTAAAAATGCGGAACAATTGCAGCAGCACTTTGCCGACCTTGATCCAAACGCAGAAATTATCGTGTATTGCGGTTCTGGCGTATCCGCCTGTCCCAATGTACTCGCCCTGAATGAAGCTGGATTTAGCAAGGTCCGTTTATATCCGGGAAGCTGGAGCGACTGGATCAGTTATGAGGAGAATCCGGTGGCGACCGGAGAGGAATAGACTGCCCTAGAAAAAGCAAAGGCCCGCGAAGAACGCGGGCTCAGATTGTCGAGAAACCCCGTCTTTTGAGACGTGGGTTTCTTTTTCTTTACATCATAAGGCTCTGGTCTCTGGAGAAACAGGGGGTTACCCCTGTTTCTTCAGGCGATCCAGGTGGATCGCCATCTTCTTCATGTTCTGCACGGCTGCCGTCATAAGGGCTTGTTCCCTGACGTTTGGCAGACCGCGCAAACGGCAATAGCGAAACCCATGGAGCTCTTTGGCATCCGCGAAGCTTCGCTCAATCGTCTCTTTTCGTTTGCGGTACAGCCGTTTCCCAGATGGGCTTAGCCGGTTGCTCCGTACCCACTCTTTGCTGTCTTCCCAGACATGCCGAGTCACCACTTTGCGGTGGTTTCGAGACTGGGTACACTGGTCTAGCAGTGGGCAATGCTGGCACTGAGCTGGGTCAGAGGTATACTGCCGGTATCCCTTACGGTCCGTCGTTCGGTAGGGCAGTTCCTGTTGGGCTGGGCATCTATACACATTGCGTTTGGCATCGTATTCAAACTTCCATTTCGGAAACAGCCCTTGTCTGGGATGGAATCTTCGGTGAGCAATCACGGCAAAAATCTTTCGGTTTTGCAAACCTCGGCAAATCGGCGTCGTTAAATAACCTGAATCTAGCGCAACAGCTTCTACTTGAAAACCAAAGCGTTCTCTTTGTCGATCCAAACGGGACAAATAGGGGACAGAATCATGTACATTCCCCGGCGTCACATGCACATCCGTAATCAAATTGTACTTCATATCCACTGTGCGGTGGTCCAGATAGAAGAAGCCTTCGGGCTTGCCATCACGGATCATATAGCCGCTGTCCGGGTCGGTTTTGCTCACTTTAATTTCTTTTTCTTCGTTCACTTCCTCTCGGGATTTTAAGGCTTTTTTCCGTGGTTTTTCCGGTCCTCCTTCACCGCTTCGTTAAGCTCGTCCATATAGTTTTTGGTATTCTGCAACACTTGTTCTTTGGTGTACTGGTGCCTGTTAGCATTGGCTTTGACGTGTGTGGAATCGGTGACGAGAACACGCCCACCCACCATTCGGTGAGAGATCGCCTGCAGCACAATTTCATCGAAGATATCTTGAAAGATCGTGGTGTCTTTAAAGCGAGTGCGACGATTCCAGCTAATCGTCGTATGGTCTGGAACCTTATCCGTTAAGCCCAGCCCCAGGAACCAGCGATAAGCCAGGTTCGTCTGAATTTCACGCTCGAGTTGCCGTTCTGAGCGAATGCCATAGAAATAACCGAGAAAGATCATTTTAAACAACACGGTAGGATCAATGGCAGGACGCCCGTTGTCCGCACAATACAGCGGGCTTACCTTCTCATGAATAAAGGAGAAGTCTATATATGTATCCACTTTACGAAGCAGATGATCTTGCGGTACCAGTTCTTCCAGAGAAACCAATTCAAAAGATTGCTGTTTGTCTCGATGAGGTCGCAGCATATCAACACCGTCCGTTCTACAATAGTTACCTATATTATACAACATTAACGCGGTGTCGTCTTAAATAAAATGAACATAAAAAAAGCTATCGAGACTTTCTCGACAGCCTGGGCCCGCGAAGAACGCGGGCTTTTTGACTGTTGCAGACTTTTCTGTAAGTATGGCCTGTATGATCTGTACACTGGCTAATAAGTGTCAAAGTCAAAAAAGAGTCAACAAGAGAAGGGTAAAACAGTTACATATCCCTGTGTTTTACTTCAAATACGTGAATAGACGATTATTGTGCAAAAATGACATCATTGTATTTGATTCTAATTTGCCTGCGTACACTTAAGTATATGCCTAAAATCTATCTACACTTGACTGGAAACACTCGCAAAATGTTTCTCTAATTACCATTAATCAGCAAAGAGGAAAGGAATAGATTAACTGTAACTTATATCGCCTTCGAATAGCATCACATTTTTCTATGTACTATACGTTCACCTCATCCCATCTATAAATAACATAACCCAATTGACATATAACTAGTAATAAATAAATTACGTTTATACATAGATATATTTTAATTTTTTTCTTGTATTTATGTAAATCTACTTCTTCGTTCACTTCTCTTTTCTTTATTTTCTCGTTCCAACTCATTAATCTTGAGAATTCTACTGCACCTAATACTCCCCATAGCAATGTAAAAACTAAAAATACGGCATTTACTAGAGACAATAATATACCCATCCCTACATCCATTGTTCTTATCGTTTTAAAACAAATGTGCACTACTAATGTCAGACTAAATAATCCCAAACCTATAATACTTACTATCGGTTTATCTTGCATTCTCATTTCTCTTTATTCCCTTCAGTCCCAATATCGTATAACGTTTCTGTATTCACGATGTCCCAGCGCTTTAAGGACCAAATGCTAGCTGAAATCGTTTGCTTCTTAGAATAGCTATCAAATCTTTTGAATAAATATATATCTTAATTCATATTTTTTCTGTTGTTTTTCTGCATATATCAGAGTCTCTCTTATGGAACCCGTTTCTAATATATTCAAAATCATTCCTTCTTCAGTAAATCTTTTGTTCCAATAATCCCCCACCTATATACTCACATAGCTCTTCTTTTAAGCTCATCAATCTGTCTGATATGATGTTGATCATGCCAGATAAAATCTCTTTAATATGATATTACAGTAAAGTTCCCGTCAGCATATTCTTTAGTAAACTTATCGTCTTCAAAACTCTCTATACTCTCCAATATCATGTTACGATACTGAATAGTCATTTTAATTAATTCTTCTTTCGTTTTTGTTTTTCCATATTCAATAGCATCTTGATTAAATTGTTCAAAATCCATATGTATTAATGTCAGAGGTTTATTGTTTAATATCGGACTTATTGCTGCTTCAAAAAAGTATTTATCCCACAGCAGTATATGACTTACGATATTCTGAACTGACCATTTACCTTCAGCAATCGTTATTTGCCAATCCATTTCACGAATCTCAGAAACAAAACGATCCATTCCTTGAACTCCTCTAGTAACCTCGACTTCTCATTCATGGTATCACGCTCCTTTTTTCAAATTATTCATTGTTCCTTTGCCATTCATCTGCCAAAATCGCATATTGATATGCATTATGCCAAATGGGTTGTCCTTCTTCCGTTTTATAGAAAAATGCTTTCTTGATATGGTGACCTTCTTTTCGCATCAACAAGCGCTCCAAACGATGAAGCGTTTTCTGGATTACACATCGCAATAATTCGATGAGCCTTTAACTCTTCAAATCCATATTGCAATACTCTTCTACTTGCCTCCGTAGCATATCCATTTCCATAGTATCTTGGGTTGAATATGTATCCTATTTCCCATGTTAAAAACTCAAAGGATACGTTTTGATTAAAGTAAATGTGTCCTATCATTTTATTGTTTTCTCTTAATAATTATCACCTCTGATACGTTTATTTAGCCTTTGCTTGAATTACTTTTACCGATCATTTAAACCCTTCTTCATTCATTCTATCTGCTCGTATCCAGCTCATTTCCTCAATGTTTAATAATTCTTTAAACTCTTCTACTAACTGATGCTCAGATTCCAGTTGTGTATAGTAATTATTATTCAAAATATCGTCTAATTGTTTTATTCGCTCATTATCTAGTTCAAAAAATCTAAATGTTTTTAGATTGCAATTTGTAAACTGTTTTGCTATTTTCTCATTGTATTCATTAGATCTCAGAACTTCTTCAATTAATTCAATTCTGATTTTGTCCCCTCTAGGGTCGACATATAAAAATTCAATGTGATCTTCCTCTGGATATCTTTCTTCTGCAAGCTTAATAATTGAAGTATCTAATAACACATATGATATATGAAGACTTGCTATCTCTTGTGAATTGTAAACCACACGGTATCCCCAACAGTGATCTTCAAAATTATAAAAATATAACACTGGGATTTTTTCTGAAATTTGAAATAGACTTTCTGGAATTTCTTCACTTTCTTCTGTATCTTTGGTTACGAAAACAAACCATTTGTCATTTAAATCCTCCGCGTATATAGGATCATGCTCAAGAATTGCTTCTTTATATTTCAATAGTGATAAGCTTCCTGAAGTCAATTCACTCATTGTTTTGGCCCCTTTTTGTTTTTTAGTCATATTTCAGCTAACGTTCTTGTATTCATGAACCCCTAAGGGGGTGTCTGCTGAAATTCCTCTCCGAAATCCACCTCGCAGACCCAGACTCCGTAAGGAGCCGCTGCTTGAATATGATGTTAGGCGATACCCTTGATCTCTTTTGAGTTCCTTAAAATAATCCCTATTACTACTGTATTTTAACTTCTCAAATCAACAACCATCGTGATTGATGAATCAACTTTCCCAACTTCTTTAAATCCGAATCTCTCGTAGAGTTTCATTGCCGCTGCATTGCTCGGATCAACACTGAGGGATATTTTTTTTATATTCCTCTTCCTAGCTTCTTTAAATAATTCATCCATTAAGGCCATTCCGATTTTTCTTCCCCTGTATTCTTTTAACAAAGCCATTCCTAGTTCGGGTACATCATTATCAATAAATCCAAATCCCTTATTATCCTCGTTAAAATATCTAACTGTTATTGATCCGACGGGTTCACCCTCATGGTTCATTGCTATAAATCCAAAATCACCATCCCTTCCCCAACCTTCAATATACTTTGATATATAAGGATCTTTTATTATCGCTTTATCGAATGGCTCTTGACCTTCTGGGACAAATAATGATTCATATAACATCTCCCATAAAAAAAACACATCATCTTCTATTATTGGTCGGATTCTGTATTGCATCATTGAAGTTACCTCATTTCTAGATTCTCAAAGGTTTCCCTAACGTTTCTATATTTTCCATAAGAGCCGTAGCTTGAATATTATGTTATGCAATTCCTCCATCCTCTCCAAATCAACATTCCAAAGCTTGGCTTGCTTCTGTTAATTCATCATTGGCCTCTAAATATTTTAATATTTTTTCAATATCATCGTGGTCCATTGTTTTCGTTATAATAAGATGTTTAATATTAAATCCTGGTGGTTCCATTTCTTTTTTAAAGTAATTTACTAATTTTTGAGGGGTTGTCACCAAACTCCATCGTTCACTTCCATCCGAAAAAGTAAGGGTCACCTCCACCAAATCAAATTCCTTTGGATCATCATCAAACTTCCATCTTTCTAAATAAGGCACTTCTATATTTCCTTCAATAAAATGAGCTTTTGATATCCAAACTGCTTTTCCATGGTTTCCAATAATTCTATACTTTTCCCTATCTTCTTTTTTTACGATGTATTTATTGCCTCGTGTAAGTGCATGAGCATAAACGCCTATACTTATACAAGTTATGATTGGTCCCTCCATCAATTCACTTCCATACCGTATTTAATTTACTGAGATTTCGCATAACGTTCCTGTATTCATGAACCCCAAAGGGGGTGTCTGCTGAAATTCCTCTTCGAAATCGACCTATCAGACCAAGGCTCCGTCAGTAGCTGCTGCTTGAATATGATGTTAAGCAATGTCATTGCCTTCCATGATTATTCTGACACATCTGTTCCAGTCTTTATCATCTGTATTGATTTCTCTTGTAGGCACTTTCGATTGTTTGGCTTGTTCTCTTAACATATTTTGTGTTTCCAATAATTCGTTTACTGACACATTTTTACTGCTTCAGGCTTGTTTATCCATTCACTTGGATTTCTGCTTATAATTCTTTCTTCAGCCATTTCAGGAGAAATTGTTAGCAATATGCACTCTACACCTAGAGATACGAGTTTTTCTTCAATTGTCATGACTTCAATGTGGTCTGAGTTGGAGAAAGCTACCCTGTGATTAAGGTGGAATCTTTCTAAAACGTAAAATAGTCCTCTGGCCCTTCTTGATGCAGGCCCTAACTGTACAGCCCATTCATTGAGCTTTGTTATCATTTCTGTTCTTTCCTTCAGTAAGGTTAAATGCTCTTCTTGAGATAATCTTAAAAACTTCCCATGCTTGTTATTCAATATTTGTGTGTAATGTTCACCAAGAATAACTACACTTCTCTCTGCCGATTCATCTTGTGATTGGTACTGCTTAATAGCCCTCAATACCGATGTCTTACCAGCATTAGAAAATCCCTCAAGAATTACTCCTTTGATATGTATGCTTTTCCCTCCCTATAGCCAACAATGATTTCGCTTAACGTTTTGGCATTCACAAACCGCCACCAGCTTAAATAACCCTTAGCTTAGCCGGTGGCGATTAACTACAGTTCCACTCCTTCGAGAATAACTCTCTTGTTAAAATGCGTGAATGCTGTGTTATATACCTTAATGACCTTCCTAAATATGCTAATCATAACTTAACGCAACTTTTATATAAGATGCGTACACACCAATATAATTTTCATCAAAAGACTCTACTTTAATAGTTTGGATTTCTTCCGAACCACCTTGATGAATAACAAATTCAATGTACCCGGCTTCCCTGTCATAATTAAAGTCCAACCACTCATTTTTTTTATCGTTCTCGATTTGACAAAAATCAGGATAATATAGGATATATTTCTCTGTACTTAGTAAGAAGAGTTGTATTATATCATAAAAATCCTCAACTTGTTCTTGGCTTGGTCTGACATACTCATGTTCTACCAAGTTTCTAACACTATTAATTTTGGATAGAATCCTTGGAGCAATTATTCCAAGTTCTTTAATCAAATTGAATTTCCTAGGTATGTTTAAATTTTTCCTTTTTGCCAAACCATATAAACCAAATGTGAATAATATTGAGTCTATTTGACAATCTAATGCTCTTTTGGTGTTAGATAATGCGTTTATATGACCACGCACATCATTTAATTCCAAATCTTTCTCCGCAAAGGAAAGGTACTCAGAAGGCGTGACTTCAAACGGTAATTCCACAGACGCATTACTCCTACTGCTCCATTGTGTATTGCTATCATTTAAATATTCTATTATTGATTGAATATTCAAAAGTATTCTCCCCTTTTCTTTTGTAATTATTGCACATAACGTTTCTGTATTCCTGAACCCAAAGGGATTGTCTGCAAAAACCCTCTTCGAAATTCAACTCCCAGACCTAGGCTCCATTGTGGACGGAGCTTGAATATTATGTTGTCAGATGTCAGTACCTGCCTTGATTTCCTCAACGTCAATTTTTGTTTAAAACCTTTGTCAGTATTATTTCCAGAGGTTCATTCTCAAACATTAAACATCCAGCATCTCTATATCCAAGCTTCCTATAAAAATGTTGAGCTTCTTCATTTGAAAGTGTTGAGGTCATAACCATTTCAAATCCTTTTTGTTTCATTAATTCCTCCCAATAGTGGACAACTTTTTTACCAATACCTGTTCCTCTATACTCCTCATCTATCCATATCATATTCATAAATGGTGTGTTGTCCCAAAAAAATCCATATCTCATCCAACCTATTTCTTGATTGGATTCTCTAATTATTAGAATTTCATTTTCTTTTATTTTTGGTCTTATCAGTGTCTTATGTATGTGCTTGTCTCTTAACGAGATATACTCATAATCTGATTCAATCGCAAAATCAATCTTCATTGTAAATCCTCCCTTTCACTCTTCTCATTGAATATCTTCTTGGTAACACTTAGCACTGATGTCTCATAACGTTTGTACATTACATAAGTTTATAAAGTCTTTTTAAAAATGTATAAGTCACCTTCTTCTCTAACTTTGGTAAACCCACACTTTGAATAGAAGTGATGATTCTTGACACTCCAGCTAGGAGTATTCAGCCACCATTCAGTGCTGTCTGGAAATTCACTTTCAATTTTCTCCATCACCTTCGTTCCGATTCCTTGATTTTTAAAATTTGGATCAATAAAGACTCTTCCTAGATTATGCACTTGATTACATTCTACAAATATCATAGCTCCCCCAATTATTTCTCCATTAAAGAGTACCTTGAAATATTCGCAATTTTGCATCATCTCTTCTTGCCAGCTTATGGAGTCATATCCTATTGGCCCAACGGTTTCGTTATTCTTAAAATGCTTTGATTCATCCTCAAAACTGGCCTTTTGTATTTCAGCAAGTTTTTGTGCATCATTTTTTCTAGCTTTTTCTAATGTCAGCACCAAACATACCTCCATTGTCTTTTTTTGAATTTTTTCCACGGACAGGTTTCGTCTAACCTTCCCGTATTCATGAACCCCAAAGGGGTTGTTTGGTAAAATGCCTCCCCGAATTCCATCCCAGCAGGCCAAAGCTCCGTGAGGATTCGATGCTTGAATATTATGTTATCAGAAGTTACCGAACTTCTTCACTATGCATTCAAAATTAATCTGCAAATTTTTTTATCAGCGAATTTTCTTATATGGTCTTTTTTCATTTTGTAATTTGATTATTAGTTCATATGCATCTCTTTCACTTTTCTGAGCTTTTAGTGACTCTTCTTCTGTTATTTCTATTTCTATCATTTGAACCACTATTCCACCAGCATCAAAACTAATGAATATTCCCCCATCTCTTCGGATTATATTAATCCCATACTTGGCAAAGAGTATATCCATAAAATGACCTCCAGATCTTTTGCGTTCTTTATACTATAGTTTTTAGTACTTTTGAGATCTTATTATTATGTTTTAGTAATTCAAGAATTTCTGATAACGTTTGTGTATAAAGCCTCTAAATTAGAGGCTCATATGGACGATGTTCGTTCGTGTCCCTCGACACCACAGTTCAGCAAATTCCAAAATTGTTCAACCATAACCGATGCCGGATATGGCATCGAACGGGTAATCCACCATTCCACTACCCCCACCGCTGCTGAAATTAAAAATTGCACCGTAATGTCCCTGTTCATTTCCTGATCGAGGTTGATCGAATCCAGATGCTCGCTCAGACTTTGCTGAAACATTGTCTCCATTTGGTTCCGAAAAACCGTACTTCCCTTGTTCGTTAGCATTCTAGAGTAGAATGAAGCATGCTGCTCCAAATATTCAAACGTGCGCAGTAGTGCGGTTTTGGAAGGGACATGAAAGAAATTATCTTCAGACATACAATTGCGTAGTAACTCGTTAATTTGAGCTTCCATGCATTGATCGCGCAGATCGTACTTGTCAGCGAAATGCAAATAAACCGTTCCACGATTAACATTCGCTTCCTCCGCAATTTGATTGATCGTAATTCTCTCGAATTCCTTTTCTGACATCAGCCTCATAAAAGCATCAATAATGGCTTGCCTCGATTTTTGAATACGCCTGTCCATATCCTTCTCCCCTTTGTACTATCCAAAAAAATGAACACTTCGAAGTCCTCTGTTGAAAAATCAACAACCACGCTTGTTTTAACCATTGAACCCCATATACCGCTCTGATACATTCACTTTATAAAATTTATGTTGATGATTCAACATATGTTCAATTTTAGAGGAGCCATACTCATGAAAGCTATTGCTTTACAATCTTTGGATAATTTAATTCACATGAATTAGGAGGGTTTAAAAATTGAAACTTACAGGAAACACGATTTTTATTACAGGCGGCGGTTCGGGAATTGGACGTGCGTTAGCAGAAGCTCTCCACAATCTTGGAAATAAAGTTATTATCTCCGGTCGACGTAAAGAGCGTCTGGAGGAGACGATCAAAGCGAATCCCGGCATGTCCGCAGTGGAATTGAATGTACAAGATCCTGCCAGCATAGAGGCGGCCGCCAAGCGGTTAATCGAAGAATACCCGGATGTTAATGTCTTGGTTAACAACGCCGGCATCATACAGTCCGATGACGCGGCGGGCGTGATCGATGAGGATGTTTTGATTTCGACTGTCACTACAAACTTGCTAGGTCCCATTCGGTTGACTTCTGCATTCATCGAGCATTTGAAGTCCAAAGAGGAAGCGGTTGTCATCAACACGACTTCAATACTTGGATTTGTACCGTTAGCGACAACTGCTGTATACTCCGCGACGAAGGCAGCACTTCATACCTATACGCTGTCCCAAAGGTACATGCTTAAAGACACATCGGTCAAAGTAATAGAAATTGTGCCCCCATGGGTTCAAAGCAACAACGATGAACCACGTGCGATGCCACTTACTTCATTCATTGATGCAACAATAAAGATACTTGGCACGGATACAGACGAAGTTCTGGTGGAAGAAGCGAAAATGTTTCGAAATAACCCTGGCCCGAACGAAGGTGTTTTTGTGACCCAGCTTAACGATACGATGAACTCTGAACCTCCAAAGATTCATTGATCCACCTGTGATTCAATTTTCAAAAGTTTAAGCGAACATGAAGTAGACACTCAGCTCCGTCTACTTCATGTTCATTTTATTGTAACTTGCTCGTGAAGTAAGAAAAAGCGCCAAGCGGTCACACCCATGTTTACCTCTTAAATAATTACGTTGATTTCACATAATGTAGGGAATTCCCGAAGTTCAAACAGCCCTTTGTTAGGTGATGTCAGGGACATCCTCGATTTACTAAAAAAATGTTTTCATGATCTTACTTCATTTAAAAATCTTGTTATTATCGGTAGGTCGGGAGGACTTATTTGATTAGGTATCTTGTTTAAATCAAAAAATCGTATATCTTGTACTTCAGCTTCATCACCTTTCATTATTCCACTGTATTCTTTACATATATAAGCTGCAACTACGTTATATACTTCATCTCCATGAGGATATCGATAGTAAAGTTCCGGGCCTGAAAATATATCAAGTAATTCTAACTCTTCAGCTTCTAAGCCTACCTCTTCAAAAAGTTCCCGGCTTGCAACCTCCTTCATATTCTCACCAGGCTCCATTGAACCTCCTGGTAATCCCCATAGACCATTGTCAGTTCTCTGTTGCAATAATAATCGTCCCTCATCATCTATGAGAATCACACATGCTCCTGCCATAATTATAGGTCGGGTACCTACTAACTCTCTTAATTCTCTTATGTAATTCAATATCTTCACGCCCCTTTGAGATCCTCCAACAGACCAAGGCTCCGTTAGGAGCCACTGCTAGAATTTGACGTTATACGACGGATTCACTTCTTGAGTCTGCCCTCACTATTGATGGTCTCCAGGTAGATATTCAATCAAATCAGATAATTTACAGTTAAATGTATCGCAAAGCTTGAATAAAGTTTCCAGCTTTGTTGTTTCTATATTTATTTCCCTATATAGCTTATTGATTGAATTCCGACTCAATCCCGATTTCGCCATCAGTTCTGTTATATCATCTATTCGATGTTCTGCCATGAGTTCCCTTATATTGCACTTGATTACGGTCATCTTTTCCCCTCCATAATTCTATCTTATCTCCCATATCAGTAATCATCAACGAAAAGCAAAGATTTAACTCTACAAAGTCAAATATTCACCTTGTAATTAACTCTATAAGGTTATGTAATAACTCTATGAAATTAATTAAAGGAGGAAAAACATATGATTAATACATTAGAATCATTGACAGAGCCACTTATAAGAATACGTTTAGAATTACTCTTTGCTGAGCTTCTGGAGTACCATACGGAGTACAATCAGCTTTCTTCGGAGACAGATCGATACTTTAGAACACTTAGTGAAGCGTTACCCGATCAACTTCAACATACGGTTTTTCTGTACGAAGATGCTCAAATTTCTCTCCAATCCATCTTAGAAAGAAGCATCTACATACAAGGTTTCAAAGACGCTCTACAACTCTTTAGCGAATTGAAAAATTCTAACATCTAGAGGATCATATGATCCTCTCAGATTGTCGAGAAACCCCGTCTTTTGAGACGTGGGTTTCTTTTTCTTTACATCATAAGGCTCTGGTCTCTGGAGAAATAGGGGGTTACCCCTGTTTCTCCAGGCGATCCAGGTGGATCGCCATCTTCTTCATGTTCTGCACGGCTGCCGTCATAAGGGCTTGTTCCCTGACGTTTGGTAGACCGCGCAAACGGCAATAGCGAAACCCATGGAGCTCTTTGGCATCCGCGAAGCTTCGCTCAATCGTCTCTTTTCGTTTGCGGTACAGCCGTTTCCCGGATGGGCTTAGCCGGTTGCTCCGTACCCACTCTTTGCTGTCTTCCCAGACATGCCGAGTCACCACTTTGCGGTGGTTTCGAGACTGGGTACACTGGTCTAGCAGTGGGCAATGCTGGCACTGAGCTGGGTCAGAGGCATACTGCCGGTATCCCTTACGGTCCGTCGTTCGGTAGGGCAGTTCCTGTTGGGCTGGGCATCTATACACATTGCGTTTGGCATCGTATTCAAACTTCCATTTCGGAAACAGCCCTTGTCTGGGATGGAATCTTCGGTGAGCAATCACGGCAAAAATCTTTCGGTTTTGCAAACCTCGGCAAATCGGCGTCGTTAAATAACCTGAATCTAGCGCAACAGCTTCTACTTGAAAACCAAAGCGTTCTCTTTGTCGATCCAAACGGGACAAATAGGGGACAGAATCATGTACATTCCCCGGCGTCACATGCACATCCGTAATCAGATTGTACTTCATATCCACTGTGCGGTGGTCCAGATAGAAGAAGCCTTCAGGCTTGCCATCACGGATCATATAGCCGCTGTCCGGGTCTGTTTTGCTCACTTTAATTTCTTTTTCTTCGTTCACTTCCTCTCGGGATTTCAAGGCTTTTTTTCGTGGTTTTTCCGGTCCTCCTTCACTGCTTCGTTAAGCTCGTCCATATAGTCTTTGGTATTCTGCAACACTTGTTCTTTGGTGTACTGGTGCCTGTTAGCATTGGCTTTGACGTGTGTGGAATCGGTAACGAGAACACGCCCACCCACCATTCGGTGAGAGATCGCCTGCAGCACAATTTCATCGAAGATATCTTGAAAGATCGTGGTGTCTTTAAAGCGAGTGCGACGATTCCAGCTAATCGTCGTATGGTCTGGAACTTTATCCGTTAAACCCAGCCCCAGGAACCAGCGATAAGCCAGGTTCGTCTGAATTTCACGCTCGAGTTGCCGTTCTGAGCGAATGCCATAGAAATAACCGAGAAAGATCATTTTAAACAACACGGTAGGATCAATGGCAGGACGCCCGTTGTCCGCACAATACAGCGGGCTTACCTTCTCATGAATAAAGGAGAAGTCTATATATGTATCCACTTTACGAAGCAGATGATCTTGTGGTACCAGTTCTTCCAGAGAAACCAATTCAAAAGATTGTTGTTTGTCTTGATGAGGTCGCAGCATATCAACACCGTCCGTTCTACAATAGTTACCTATATTATATAACATTAACGCGGTGTCGTCTTAAATAAAATGAACATAAAAAAAGCTGTCGAGACTTTCTCGACAGCCTGAGAGGATCATATGATCCTCTTTTCTGTTGTTTGATTCTGTCGTTTAACGTTCCCGTATTCACGACGCCCAGCGAATGCTGGGTGTGTCCGGCTGTCCCCGCTTCCCCGAAATCCTCCTGCCGGACCGAGGGCGTATGCCCGATGCGTGAATATAATGTTATCTGATGTCAGCCCTCCTTAGAGCCACTAACTCACTTATTTTGGGCTTCTTCAGTAATTTTAAAGTTTTCTTGCTTTGATAACAAAGGTTACAGGAAACATCTTCGCTCTTTTTACGAAATCATTATTTTTATCGTGCAATTGTATGATTTCATTCTCGGTTTCTTCAATCATTTGTTCAATAACAAACCCTGCTTTCGCCAACGCATTTATATAGGTTGATAGTTTACGGTCAGATAAGGTTAGCGCGCCTTGACAAAAATCAGGAGATACCGAATACCAAGATTCATCGAAATAACACTTGTTAAAAGCAAATCTATTATTTTCTTCAACAACACATTTGTGTATAGGATGAGACCAACTGAAAATAAAAACGCAGTCTTTTTTTAAATAAGAAGCAATTCGACAAAAAGTGCCTTCTAGGTCGGTTGTCCAGCCTATGGTGTAAATCGAATAAACAAAGTCAAAATAATCTACAGGTATGTCACATTCTTCTTCCATGGGAGAACAGATCAATTTTGCCGAAAGACCACACGCCGTCAAATGTTGTTTTGCCTTCTCAATTTGTTTTTCTGATATATCCATCCCCCATAGTTCAGATGCTTTTCGATCCCCCTGATATTGCAAGGATTGACCATTTCCACAGCCTATCTCTAACATCTTTTTTCCTGAGACATCGCCAAAAAGTTGGCATTTTTCTTCTGAGACAAATGCTCCATAAAAAGGAAGTACGATTGCTCCTAAAAAGTCATTTCCTTTTGTATCCCAATAGAAGCTGTTTGTTTCATAAACACTATGCTTGTTCATCCTGTGACCTCCTCTAATATAAATTTTGTTCGCTGCTCAGGTGTTTACCTATTAGTCATTTATTAGGTTTAGTTAATTTATCTGAAATAAAGTAAGCAGCAATAAATGAAAGAATAAAATTAGTTGTAACATTATCTGGTGTCCATCCAAAGGTGTTCACCTCATTACTTAAGTGTCTATGATTTAGCTGATTTCAGATAACGTTCTTGTATTCATGACCCAGCGCATGCTGGATGTCCGGCGACTGCCGGACCGAGGACGAATGTCCGATGCATGAATATTATGTTATCTGCTGTTTCTCTCTTCTTTGACTAAACAGTAAGCAAGTCTTTTAACGACCATTCATTATCATTTCCGTCTTTTGAAACAAACCAAATATGAGTGTATTTTTCTGGCTTGTATATTGCATTTTTATTTCTAAGAAAATCACTCATTCCGAATATAGGAGAAGCGTTCCTAATTAAAAGCGCTATTGGATATGCAGCATCATACTTCTCTATCTTTTTTTCCTTCTGTTTCAGTAGTTCATTAAGAACCTGCATATAGCTTGCTGAATTTTCTAATCCATGCATTTCCTCAGCCGATCTTCCAAATAACATTTTAGCTTCGGCGGCATCGTAGAATAGGTGAGTTACTTCTAGACCTACTAATCCATCTTTTATGCTCTTTAAGATATAATCTGGACGCTCACGTCTCTCTATTACTTCTAAGTGATCTTCGCGATTTAAATTATATAAATCTACAAAGTTGCTAATGGCAGCTTCTTCTAAGGCAGATTTTTCATCATCATGATTTTTCATTACTTCTCCCTCCCTAAATGTATTTGAGAAATTGCAGATAACGTTCTCGCATTCACGACGTTCAAGCGGCTTAAGGCACGTAGTGCCGGGTGGCTCTGCCACTTAGCCGGTAAATGTGTCCGGTGACTCCGAAATCCCTCTCCCGGACCAAGGGTCGAGCTTGTCTCGACCCGCTGCGTTGAATGCAATGTTATAAGATGTTGGCGCCTTCTTCGATTTCTCTATCTAGATCCTTTGATGCTTCAATTATTACTGAGTCTAATTTATTCAACCACTCGGTGTATTCTTGAGAGTCTGCTTCCATAGGTTCCTTTCTCAATTCCTTACATTTCAATAATGTTCCTTCCAATCAGAGGTAATATGTCTTAGTCCCCAATCAGCAGCTTGGCTTTTTGAAAATATTATTTCCTCACGTAACCAACCTATGAATTTTGCAGCTAATAGCAACCAATCTATTGAATGTAAACTTCCACCCTTGCCATGTTCCTTCATACATAGAGAAAATTCTATAAGAAATCCTTTTATTTCTTCCTTTGTGATCTCAGGAAAAATATGTTCCTGTAAATCCCCGTATATTAAAAGTCCTTGTTTCTTAATTGAATACATTGTGAATGTATCGAGTTGATTCTTCTCCCACATCCGTTCTCCTCTCGTTCCCCACCACAATGCTCGTCCCTGTTCGCCGAAAATCAACTTATATGGTAAAAATGCACCTTCCAACATATCGGTATATAGATCTACCAATACATTTCTATATATGACCCTCTGTTCATTCAATCTCGTGATCTCTTCCATAGTAATATTCTCAGAAAGCAAAACTAAAAAATCCAAATCTCCATAACCAGGACTCAAATCGTTATGTAACGATGAACCATATATGTAAACACTAGTTAATTTATCCCCGAATATAGCTCGTATATCCTGAATGAAAATACGAAGAGTTTCTTGAAGTTTTTCATCTTTAAAGTGTTTCTTCAATGTGTCATCTCTCCTTTGGTTTTTTAACGTTTTGCGCCATTTTCTTATAACGTTTCTGTATTCATGAACCCTAAAGGGGTTGTCTGCTGAAATTCCTCTCCGAAACCCTTCTCACAGACCCAGGCTCCAAAGGAGCCGCAGCTTGAATATTATGTTATGCGTTGTTACTGCCATCTTTGAACTCCTTACAATTACCCTCTTTCTTATATGTCTTTCTATTTCTCTCTTCTTATTAGGTTTTCGATTTGGGATGCATGGTGTTTGTTGTGCCAAATAAATCTTTGTATAGCTGTCTCTAATGTAATTATTCCTAATACTTCAGTCTGTATAGTCCGTTTATAGTCTTCTATACTAAGTTCATTCAGCAACACCAAAAGCGATGATGCAATACTTCAATAAGTGATAGCGAATTCTCTACGGGCAACTTCTTGTAATCAATTAATTCTCCCCACAGATCTTCTCTATATGTATTTGCTAATGGATTATTTTCAGTTAATCCTCTTTTAAATCTTAGGTACGCATTCATATCATTATCAGCTAAGTGATGTATGACCTGCCTTACTGTCCAACCATTCGGCCGATACGGAGTCTCCAATTGGTATTGTTCGAGACCACTCAGCAATGTATTTAATCGCTTAATTAGTTCAGGAATTTGTTTAATAAGATTTATTATTTCATCATTTGAAAGATTGTTTTTGGGTTGAAATTGACCAATCGGATATTTGATTTGATCCATTGCATTTCTCCTTTCTTCTTTAGAATTGTAGTAATTACGCGTAACGTTCTTGTATTCACGACGTCCCACCACCTTAAGCCCGAAGGGCGGCCGCGATGCGGTTAGGTGGTCCGGATGTGTCGGGCCGAATATGCTTCCCGCTACTGAGATGCCTCTGCGAATAACATCGTACTTCTGCCGGACCGAGGGCCGGATGGACCGAAGCTTGAATATGGTGTTATACGCTGCCCTTGCCCTCTTAAGTGACTATCATATTGTTCTTTATTCATTCTATTACGAGGTAATTATCAATGTGTTGATCTTTAAATACGGTTTTATTGTTCGTTACTGCATCTATCAATCTTTCTACTGTAAAATTTGAAATCGGTCTTGGTAAATTATCAATATCAAAAAATCCATATTCATCTATTTCTTTATTATCAACTTCTATGCGACCAACATATCCATCTGACTTAAAAGTATAAATGTATCCATTCCGATGAGACATAAAATAGATACCTGATAAATCCATTTCATTGGCTTCAATATTGACTTCTTCCTTCAGTTCTCTTCTTGCACCATCCCATACTGATTCCCCTTCTTCTACTACTCCGCCTGGTACAGACCATTGTTTCTTTCCATATGTTTGATGAACCAATAGCACTCTATTATGCTCATCAATAATGATAATTCCTGAGGCATCATGGGATCGCTTCATTTTGTACCTCTTTCCTTTTATTTACTCTAGCAAGGGTTGCGTATAACGTTCCTGTATTCACGAACCCAGCACTGCCTTAAGGTAGTGCTGGGTTGTCGCATAGATTCACTTCTTTGCCACTGAATTATCTACATAGTGAAATTGCTTCAATGACTTCGGGCAACCAAGGGGCGGCGCAGCCGACCCACAGCGTGAATACTTTGTTATCTGATTGACCGGTCCCACTTCTTCAAATAGAGACAGGACCTCGGCCCACATGATATTTATCTAATTTCCGATTTACCCACCGATCATTTACTGATTCAGTACACAAGGGTGGTTTGAATTTTCCCATATATTAGTTCTCAAGTATTTTTTCCATTATCACATTTCCATCATTGTCCTCAACTACTTTATATTTTAGTTTATTATATAGATTGTAGGCTGGTTCATTGAATTTAAATACACTAAGTCTGAGTTTTCTAATTCCTTTATCTTTGGCATTCTTCTCAATCAATTTCATAGTTTTAAATCCATATCCCTTATTTCTGTAATTTTGCATAACCAAAAAATCACAAATGAATCCTGATGTATTCTCTTTTTCACACCAAATAAAACCAATTTTTTCTAAACTATGATTTATCATTACATATAAGAAATTATTTTTTGTTGATAAACCCATCGGAAGTAGTTCATTGAATTCTTTTTCAGCACATTTATAAGCATCTTTATCGCTACTCATTTTAGATTTGATTAAATCTTTTGCATAGTCATTAACAGACCACTCTTTAAATTGTTCAAATTCCTTTTCTGACATATTTCGAATCTTTATCATTTATTAACCCCTATTCATTTAAATTTGAATTCCTTGTTCCTATTTTTCTACAAAACATGTTTGAGTTGTACAAAAAGAAAATCCTCTAAATAATTTTGTACATCAGGCAACAGGACGTTGCAAACGAATTACTTTCAAAGTTTTTGGGGCCGATCTTTCAGATAACGTTTGTGTATCTACGAACCCTCACCACCTTAAGGACCGTAGGTCCGGCCGCGATGCGGTTAGGTGGTGCAGGGTTGTCTGGTGAATAGGCTTCCTCGAAATCCCTCTTGCAGACCAAGGCCGTCAGGCCGCAGCGTATATACGATGTTAACTGATGTTGCGGCCTCCTTCGAAATAATCAATACTCTGGTCTTTAAATAGTTCTTTCAATTCCCTTGATGTTTCACTAATAAAGATCTTAATAATTTCTGCTTTAAAATAGATAGGTGCTATATGAGGTTCATTCTTTAGATCTTGCAGCCATCTCACCTTACTATCCCTATACTGATTGACTTCAAGCTGCGTAATGTAAGGATTTATTGTATAGCCCTTGGCTTTTAAGAGTTTTGTAAACAGTTTTTCAGTACTTTCCATTGATCTTAAGAGATCAAATTCTACTTGGCTAACTTCAAGGTTATATGTCTTTCTAATATCATTCTTTTCGCCTTTGTAGTTTTTCTCAAAATCGAAATAGACGGTATCTGTCCACCTTAAATCTGTATAAATATGTGAAAAGTAACCTATAACAAAGTCCTTCCATTCTGGCCCCGCTTGCTTCAGTAAATATTCCTTGCACTTCTCCATGATCAATTCCTTGGCTGGTAATTTATCGTTATGTACGAGATGAGTCACACCTTTTTCTTCCCTGGATACCTTCCCTCTCATATGAATCGCATCCGGAGCAATACTGCCTAATAAAAAATTGGGTGAGGGGTCATTAATAGAAAGGTTTTCTGAGATTGCAAAGTGTACCATAGGCCAAGGCAAATTAATTCCTCCTTTGATATTTCCTTCAATCATGAACTTGCCGGAATTTCAATTAACGTTCCCGCATTCACGACGTTCAAGCAGCTTAAGGACCGTAGGTCCGGGTGGCTCTGCCACTTAGCTGGTTGAATATGTCCGGTGAATTGACCTCCCTGAAATGCCCCTTCCGGACCATGGGTCGAGCTTGTCTCGGCCCGCAGCGTTGAATGCGATGTTAGGCGATGCTCTCGACTTCTTCAAAATACCTTCAATTTATATTGTTAATTATATAATTCAGTGCCTTCAAATGTGTTTTTGATAAACCGTTTTTGTTCTTTAGTTTTTCAATTGTCTCACTCTCACTATGCATCGGTCTTTGAAGCTCACTTCTAGCGCTCACATAGTCTCCACTAATATAAAAATTACATGTTACAATACTTGCATTATTCGCTAGAACATAATCAATTATCTTTAACAATTTTTCAGGATTCCTTGTTATTGTTTTAAAAGAATCAGTAAAGAAGATTGGATAACCTTCGCTTATTGCTTTAAGCACATTTGACAAATAAGGGTCAATATTAGGATCCATACCACTCAAGACTACTGTATTCTCCTTAAAATATTGGTCAATTCTTAATAAATTATCAGATTTCTGTTTCGAATTCTTAACTATGCTTTTGTTAGTCTTGTCATCAATAATCGAATATTTCTTATTTTGAAAAACGATTTTTCCTAATTCTTTTATAATGCCCCATGCTAGTGGATATGAAGACATTAGCTTACCGTAAACATCATTATCAGTAATAACACTTTTTGAGACTGTACTAATATCAATACAACAGAAATACTTTATTGCATCAGAGGTAAACTTTCTGATATCTCGTTCAGCAATAATTGTCTTCTGCAGCCCCATTAACTTTGCGGCTTCATTAGTGCTCGCAAGATCCTCTATTAGACTATTTCTAATAGTCAATACAACAAGACATCGAATTTCTATGTCTTCAGGAGGCTGATAATAATGTGCTTCCTCAACACTCGTAACTAACAACGCTCTTCTATTATCACAATTATTCCAGTTATTAAATAAAGACAAGAGCCGGGTCTTTATATCAAGTCCTACTCTTTCAATGATGTCTTTATTCATTTCATATTGTTCAAATCGTGGGAACAATACATTCTGTAGATAGTTATCAATAACTTCCATGTAATTCACTCTTTCAGTTAATATTTTTGAGAGTTTCGCCTAACATTCCTGTATTCATGAACCCCGAAGGGTTGTCTGCTGAAATGCTTCCCTGAAATCCTTTCTCGCAAACCAAGGCTCCAAAGGAGCCGCTGCTTGAATACTATGTTAGGCGATGCTAACGGCATCTTCGAATAAATTTACCAGTTCTTCGTAAGTCTTTTTATTCTTTCTTTGACAAAATTCACAAGTACCTTGATTCAAATCCGATGATAATTTCAGTTAGCTTGCGGAGAATAGCCTTTTATTTGTTTTTTGATCGTTTCTATAAAAACCTTCAACAATTTCTCCTAACGCTCTTTAACAACACGGACTCGAGCGAGTGCGGTACTAATAATGCCATTCTGACGTCCCATAATGTTCCATGGACATTCTAATTAATTCATTCCAAAAATCTTCCAAATCACTAAATAGACGGTTTGTGTTTACTAATTCAATCAATTGTGAAATATAACTACTAAAGCTCAGTTCATCTGCATTGAAGGACTTCATAAATCTCAATTTATCTATTTCGCTATCAGTAATACCGAGTTTTTTGACTTCTTCTACCGTTTCGAAAACATGACTAACCCAAAGCAGGGAATAGAACGATTTATACATACTCCTCCCTTTGATATTGGATTTTATTAATATTTCTCTGTAAATTTTCCTGATTGCGTCGAATATATATGCCGAATCAGGTAACTCATCTATTTCTTTTCTGACATACTTCGAAGTTTGAATATATCCACCCTCTACATCAATTACATTAGAAGGTCGGTATATAGCTCTGTCTCTTACATAACAAAGCTTTTCATAAAGCCCTTTAATACTTTCATTTGGTTTATTTTCATCAGCAAATATAAAGTTGTTATAAAGTATTCTAAATACCTCATCCAATTTTTCACTTTCTTCTCTTAAACAATCACAATATTCTTTAACGTCAGTATGTGTTATCAGTGTTGAAAGGTCTTGTTCAAGTAATTTAAACTCATTCCATACATTTGGTAATTCGGAGGGATCTGATAAATCATTAAAATTGACTCCAAGATTTACAATACCGTTCGAGCATAACCTTTTGGGAACTTTTAAGTTAAAACGCTCATCTAATAACATTAACGAAATAAATAAATGATACACCGAGTAGTAAGTCAAAACTGCCCTACTAATTCTTAATCCCCCAGCACTCTCTACATCTTTAACTGATTCAAGTGCCCTTAATTCTGATAAACCAATAAGACTTTTATGAAATGAAAGTGCAGAACATGAGCACAAATAAACCATATTGGTGATATTAGTTCTATCCAAATAATTGAATTTCCCACTTTGTATATATGTAAGTTCTTCTTTCATTTACCTGTCTCCTTATATAACGTTTTGGTCTTCTAAAATCTATCTAACAAATCTCACAGCTTTTATACCAGCCATCTTCTCATTTTTATAGTTTTTCAAGAGTTTCGCCTAACGTTTCTGTATTCACGACCCAGCATATGCTGGGTGTCCGGCGCATGCCGGGCCAAGGACGAATGTCCGCAGCGTGAATATTATGTTATGTGATGTCTGCTTCTTCTTCGAACTACTTAGACAGCTTGTTTGATTTCTTTGCCATGCTTTTAAACTCTTCATATTTCTCTTTAGCAGCTTTAATTTTACTTTCCACTACATAAGGAGCATCATCTGAAAAACTGGGTAGTTTCTCATTTATGTAATCGTATAATGATTTTTTCTCAGCAGTCGTCGGAATTATCGGCGCAACAGGTATAGGTAGTGGCTTATCTTCTACTTCTATTCCTTCATGCAAATCAGCCATCCCAAAAGAAAGAAAATTATGAATAGCTCTTTTTCTATCTTCTTCTGTCTGTTTATAATTTCCGTCTGAATCTAAATGGAATCTATCAAATTCCACCATAAGTAGTTTATGCGGCTTCCTGTCTTTATTCCTGTAATATAAGATCACTTCAAGTACTTCCTCACCTGCTAATTGAGGAACAGATTTATGCTTATGATCTTTAGGTCGGGCGATCTTTATAACTTTGCCTGCACGAGATACAAATAAATATCTGCTTTGAATCATCTATCTCACTCTTTCTCTCTTATTTAAGCTGATTTCACATAACGTTTCTGTATTCATGAACCCCGTAGGGGTTGTCTGCTGAAATGCCTCTCCGAAATCCTTCCCGCAGACCAAGGCTCCAAAGGAGCCGCTGCTTGAATATTATGTTATACGATGGAATCACTTCTACGATTAACCAACATTCATTCTTGATTCTAATCTGTCATTGTTCTGCTATATGTTCCAATAAATCTCCTGGCTGACAACCTAAAGCCGCACATAATTTATCAATCACTTCTAACGATACATATTCGTTTGTATTGAGTTTCGCCATTGTAGCAGACGAAATACCCGTCATTTTCAATAAATCCTGCTTCTTAATCTCCCTGTCGATCAATAATTTTTGAAAAGGCTTATAACTAATCATCTGATATTCCTTTCATACATCAAGTGAATTTTTCTTTAATTATATGAAAGTATATTTTCTTTATCAAAAACATCTTCAACATGTATTGACTTAATTATTTGACATGATAAAATTATATTTAATAAGTTGAACTTTTATTCATAAAATCAAATACATTGGATGGTGTTCAAAATGCATAATTCTTTAGAAGTCTTACTTGATTCACTGATTCAGACTCGAATTGAATCTTTATATGGCAAGCTTATCAAAAACAATCCCAGCTATAACCAGTTCTCATCCGAACGGAATCTCTACTTCAAGCAGTTACATGAAGGAGTACCGGAGAATATACAGAAGACCCTATTTCTTTAGATGATGCTGAGCTTTCTGTTCAAGCTATTTTAGAACGTGAAATTTATTTGCAAGGTTTTAAGGACGCTCTTCACCTGCATAACGAATTACATATATCTTTAAATTGAGAGCCTTCTGGCTCTTTTTCATTTGGATTCTGTCGTATAACGTTGTTGTATTCCTGAACCCGAGAGGCTTAAGGTCCGTCAGGACCGGGTGGCTCCGCCACTTAGCCTCGCAGAGTTGTCTGCCTGACTCCACTTCACTGGAAAACCTCGGGCAGACCAAGGTTCGGCGTAGTCATTCACAGCGGGAATACGTTGTTATACAAAGTCACTTAATTCACCGAATTTACTTTCAAAATCCTAAAATCAAAACACTATCCTTATTTGATATCTCTTAAAATCGTTCTTCGAGACCTTATTCCTTGATTAAATTCTTTGTCATTATTATATCTCTACCAAAATCTTCAGACTCTATTATTTCTAATGCATGGTATCCAAGCTTCTCATAAAATCCTTGTGCCGTAATGCTACTAGGAAGCTTAAGTGATGTAGTCCCGGAATCAAGAGCTATTCGTTCAATAAAATCAATCAGAACTCTACCAATTCCCTTATTGTGGTGGTGAATATCAATAAAGACTGTGTAAATGGTATCTTGATCAAGGCTTGCAGTACCGATTATCTTATTACCTTCAACTACAACATATACTTTTCTGATTTTTGATATCGAAGATATATATTCTGAGGTGAAGATTCTACTCATATTCTTTATTATCTTTTCTGGATAATCTTTGATGTTTACGTTTATTAAATTTTCTCTGATAATGCCTGATACCATTCCGGAATCATCGTCAATAAAATCCCGAATCAATAAATTAGTATTCAATAATCTCACCTCTTATTAGAATAGAATTAAATGTTTGGGTGGTTTCGTATTAACGTCTTATTTACGAACTTCAGAAAAAATGTTCTCTTCGTCATATTCACGAACTTCGTGAATCCTGCACTTTGTTCCTGATTTCCGCACTTTCTGCGTTTCAATCCTCCTGCCCGCTCATCCGATCCAACGGACTTTGAATCCGCCCAATGTCCCGCCTGCTCACATGTGTATACCGCTCCGTCGTTCGCACACTCTGATGCCCTAGCAGTTCCTGAATATAGCGAAGATCAATCCCATTCTCCAGCAAGTGGGTCGCAAAGGAATGCCTTAGCGAATGGATACTCACCTGTTTGCGAATGTCCGCTTCAGCCAGCGCTTTTTCAAACACTTTCTGCGCTGAACGTTCCGTCAGGTGGCGGCCTTCCCTCTGCCCAGGAAACAGCCAGTCTGCTGGCTGCTCCACCCCTATATACTACTCGACCACCGCAAAAGCCACTTCGGATAGCAGCGTTTGCCGATCCTTCCTGCCCTTTCCCTGACGAACTTTCAGTACTTTCCGTTCACGGTCGCAGTCTTCAAGACGCAACCTCACCACTTCGCTTACCCGCAGCCCGGATGTATACGTCAGGTACAGAATAGCCTTATGCTTTAGATTTTTCACTGCTTTCAACAGACGCATAACCTCATTCAGGGACAGCACATCTGGCAGTTTACTCTCCTTTTTCGGACGAACATAGGCGGCGGATTTGGGCTGCTTTAGCACATGGCGAAAGTAAAATTTCAGCGCGCTGATCGCTTGGTTAACATAAGCGTGCGAAAGGCCTTTTTCGAGCAGCGCCAACGCATATTTTTGCACCGCCGCATCATTTATGCTTGCTTCGGTCCCTTGCAATCCGGCAAAAAAGCGTTCCGTTTGCGATATGTATGCTTTTATCGTCTTGCTGCTGTAGCCCCTTGCCACCAATGCATCGCGCATTTCTTGCCGCTGATCCGGGTTCCATTCACCTCGTTCCGAAGAAGAAGGAACCGCATTAGCCTGCGCGTCCCGCCGATCGTTTTTTCATCCCGATAAAGTAGTTTTATCTTCATCTCACTTGCCTCCTTAGTATATCAGCCGTTCAAAAAGTTGGAAATCTAATTTTACACAAAAAAAGGGACTTAAGATGGATATTTATCTTAAGTCCCTGATTCTTTCAGAGTAAATTATTGATCCATTAAGTCCAATTTACATTATCATAAAATGTCTTACCTTTATTTGTCCAGTTCCTCCGTCACATCATCCCATAGCATCGCCGCCACCTACCATGTTACTCGACCTTGAACTGTTTTAATTCGTCTTGAAGCTTATTGGACAATTGATTTAATTGTTTGGATAGTTCAGCAACCTGTTCGAAGCTCTCCAATTGTTCCTGCGTGCTGGCGCTAACCTCTTCGGTTGAAGCGGAATTCTCTTCTGTGGTGGAAGAGATGATCTCCAACGCCTGCAAAATCTCATCTTTGTGCTTGTGGACTTTGGAGGTGTTGGTGCTGATCTGGATCATTCGCAATTTCAAATCTTCCAAATCCTTGTTAATGCTAAAGAATACTTGCTTCGTGTCCTCCACCGATCTGGCATTTTCTTCTGCAATTTTCAGACCATGAACTGTATGCTCAACCGATACGCTGGTTTTTTCTTCAATCACACGTACCTTCTTGTAGATTTCCTGTGTCGCCAGTGCAGTCTGCTCAGCCAGCTTGCGAACCTCCCCGGCAACCACAGCAAACCCTTTGCCCTGTTCTCCTGCACGTGCAGCTTCAATGGAAGCATTGAGCGCCAGTAGGTTGGTCTGCGTTGCAATTTGGTTGACCGTATCCACGATGCTGGAAATCTCATGACGGCTCAGATCAATCTCCTGAATAATAGACGACATCGCTTGTGTGGAATTGTGATTTTCTTCCGCCCATCTGGATAACTGATCTACTACCGCAAGCCCCTGTCCGCTTTGCTCAGCAGAGATTTGCACCATCGTTTCGATGGCTTTGGCATCATTGGCAATTTCGTCAATTTGGCCGGATAATGCTCCGGTTTTTTGTAAAATGTTATCCGTTTCGATGGATTGGTAGTTCGTTGCATTGGCAATCTCATTAATTGCTGTCGCCGTATCGTTCATCGTGATCGCGGTTCTGGAAGAAATGGATTGCAAATCATGAGAAGACTGATTCAAGACTTGAGCTGAGCCACCCACCATTTGGAGCATGCCTTGAATTTTTTGAACCATATTGTAAATTCCTTGAGAAATTTGCCCGATTTCATTGTTGGATTGCGTATCAAACTGAACGGTCAAATCTCCATTTTCAATCAGCTTGATTTTTGCAAGCAATTTCGGGATTGATCTCAACAGATAACGGAGCGTTATATAACAAATCACAACGAGCAGGATGGTGGCTGCGGCAAAGCCGCCAATGGTAAGCCAGGTAAAGGTTTTTAATTCTGTGAGCACCTCTTCTTCAGAAATGGTTAAGCCTACAGACCACCCCGTATCTTTACTGGTTGCATACCCAATATAACGAGGTTCCCCATTATCATTAATTAGCTGTACTCCGGACTCGCCGGCAATCATTTTCTTTCCAATCTCCCCAAGGTCACCTGTGCTTTCGTTAATCTTTTCTTTCAGCACTTTATTTTGATCGGGGTGATACAAAATATCACCAGTTTTGGATGCAAGAATCGAATAACCTGTGCTTCCAAGCGAATAGCTTTGCATAACGGCAGGGATGTCTTTGAAAGCAATATCAACTGCAGCAAATCCGATTAATTGATTACTGCTATCTTTAATCGGATAGAAAATGCCCATGAGCACATTACCCGAATTGACATCCTTATAGGGTTCTGAGTAGTATAAACCGTCTGCTTCAACAGCTGGCTTGAAGTATGGGCGTGTATGAATATCAAAATCCGGTTTAGAAGCAACACCATCATTCTGAAGAAAGAAGCCTTTACCAGATATTCCTGCAATCCAGGCGTCGGCAAAAGATGGCTCTGCCTTTACAATGGCTGCCAGAGTCGCTACTGTTTCCGCAGCATAAGGAGAAGTTTTCACCATTTCTGCCGATGAGGTGGTTTCTAAATATTGCTTAAAAAGATTGTTCGTTGACATTTGTTTGACAAGTGATCCCTTTTCCTTAAACAACGCATCGAATTGAGTGACAACGGCCTGCGTCTTGGTCTGGAGCATGGCCTCTTGCTGCTTGACAAGTATGCTTTGCGTGCTTGCAAACATGAACGTCCCCAAGGTTGCAAAGACGACAACGATAATGACTAACAAGACCATGGCCAATGTGTTGGCGATGCTGGATGATCTGATTACGCGCTTCTTAATATTTTGTGACATGCTGCCATCTCCCCGAGGAATATTGAGCGAAAAGCTCTTAGATAATATGTCGGAAGTTTGCAGTTGTTTTAATAGGTTTTTAGTATACACAATTTAAAGTTTCGCTATCTGATCCTCATAGATTCCCTCCCAACCTGTTCGGTAACTCCAGCAAAAGATTAGGACAGCACAAAGAGCCTCCGTCAGACGTAGCCTCTTTACTAAAAGCTATATATGAGAACGCAGAGTTTTGCGGATTTAGAGCGTTTCAGCGATCCGTAAGTCAACCCTCATCCTCCGTCGTTAACCCAACTGCATCGTTGTGATACACGTATCGTTTTTCTCATATGTAGAGAATTCAGTTTCAGCCGTTTTACCTTCATGATTCACGCTAATGCGGTATGTTTTATCCCTCGGTAGCCATAGATCAATAAAACCATTGGATTGTGATTTCATGGCGGCATTCTCCATGATGACATTCCCTTCGGAGTCGTGAACGGTCACATTGAACGCTCCGTTTTTTATTTCGCCTTGGCAGCCCGTTAGACTATGAGTTGCACAAGGGTGGGTCTGTTCCACATATGGCGCAATCGAAACAAAAAACTCGTTGTCAGGCAAATCATAATTCATGGTCTGAGTATCGTCCCCTGTGACAATCAACTGACTGGAATTAATGGAAGCAGACTGGGCTGCTGCCTTGCCTGCACTTATATCATGCACCAATTTCTTGATATCTGTCGTCTCATGGTTTTCCGCCTCTTCTCTCTGAATATTCCCTGCAATTAGGTACGTCCCCAATGCGGCAACAACCAACCCTGAAGCGACCAAGATTCCTTTTTTCATCTGGAGTTCATCTCCTCGTCTATTTTGTATTATTATAAGGGAGAATGCACCATAATGGGCAAAATGGGGTGCTGAAGTCACCAGATATTCACATATCTGTGTTGTGTGCTCAGACATATTTATATCACATTAGAGGATTACCGATGAGCGAAGGAGCATGAGCAGCTCTTCTGTCTCAACGTAAAAATACCCCATTACTCTTGTGGAGCATTGGGGTACACTCGTTTTTAACGGTCCCTGTTCACGACATAATGTATTAAGTGCTTCAGAAAAGCAATATTACGTGGGATCTCTTCCAATGCTTCCATAGCGAGGCAATAGTGTTCCCACATCTCTTTACTGGCACCTTCAAGACCGAGGATGGACACGAAATTCGAATTGTTATTATCAGAATCTTGGCCAACAGGTTTTCCGAGTAAGAGCATATCTCCTTCCACATCAAGTAAATCATCTTTAATCTGAAAAGCAATCCCCATATGATAGGCAAATTTCTTCAAAGCAGCAATTTCCGACTCCTTGACCTGTGCAAGCATGGCTGGCATAACCAGACAAGCCTCAAACGCCACTCCTGTTTTGTAAAAGCACACCATATTCAGCTGCTCCAAGGTCAGTGCCTTTCCTTTGGAATCCAGATCCATCGCTTGCCCCATACACATATCTTCTGCTTTCTGGGCCGAGTATTGTATCAAAGCAAGCACCGTTTCAGCATTGAACTGGTCAAGTGACGATTGTTCCCCAATCGCCTTCTGGATCAGATACAGACCGGTTAGTTCCGCGGTGGCGCTATTGTGCACCTGATGCAAGGTCTGACGCCCTCTACGGGTAGACGCATTATCCTGGGAAGGAAGATCATCAAAGATCAGGGATGCGGTATGCATATACTCCAGTGATCTCAGAAGAGGCACGATTGCCGATGCATCTAATCCATATTCGTTCACGCCCATGACCCAAGTCAATATAGGCCGTATCCGCTTCCCGTCCCCTTCGAGACTGTAATTTGCAGCCTCAATAAGCTGTTCTTTCATGGCCGGAATCCCTTGAGGCTTGATAATTTCCAATTGGTTGTTAATCTGCTCACGGACCATTTTGACCGTATTGAAAAAGTCTTCCTTTTCCCTCGCATCGTTTTTCAGATAGGTAATCATCTGGTCCCGAAGCAGCTTATCTAAGAAATCTACATCATCCGCTTTTTGTACCATCTTCTGAATGAGATTATTAAATTCCGGATTTCCGGATGCAAAGATCTCCATCGTTTCATTATACTTTTCAATACCTACACGTTCTTTATAACGTTTGAGTCCATTCATTGCACGATCCAGTATCACCTCACGAGCCATGGCATCGGAGTCATACACGTTATGGATCAAATAGGAAATAACCGCCCAGTATAATTCAAAGGGATTGATCAAATCCGGTCTCTGATGATGATATTTTAAATAGTAGGTATAAGGTGTTACCGCACCGTCTCTCATATCGTCAACCATATCCGCAAAATCATCAGCAAGCTGGTTATAGATACCATAAAAGAATGTTCGTTGCTCAAAGCCCTCATCCGCAGGAGCACTAATCACGGAACGGACAATCAAGCGGGACGAAGAGGACTTCAAAATAACGGGTATATAAAGCTCTTCATTGGTATAAGTAGCTCGCGTTAGATCCTTAACACGGTCAATATCTTGAGAATGAAAAAAGACATAGGCCTGCTCGAAAAAGGTTTGCTGTGTGTCTGGCCGCTGATGTTCCTTAATGTACTCAAATGCATCCGAGAGCTCCGAATGTATGTATTGAATCAACTTCATATGATTTCCAGTCCAATTGCCCAACTCAGGCACAGATCCACTGAGAAGCGCGGCACGTATCATACGGGAATATTGTTCTTTCTCTTGAACGTTCAGAACCTGGGAATCGAGAAGATCATCGATGAAAGGATAGGTTAGACCATAGGAGTACCCAAGCCTGATGGCTTCATCAAGTCTGCGAGCACGTTCCATAGGCGACACTGTATCGTCCATTTCTTCCATCACATGCAGAATAACCCCGACAATGATCTTAATCAGTTTGCGCTGGGCTTGCTCGGCATCCATCTCCTTGGGAATATGGGAGGATACGGACCTAAGTTTGTTGATCACCCAGATTATCGCGGTTTCTATACCTTCCCTCTGGGCCCACCGATACACCCCGGCCAAATTCATAAATTCCGGTTGGTCTCCCCCGTTTGCACGGATGGATTGGATCAAGTGTTTTTTTACGTCTGCAATGACACGCTGAATCCGGGTATGTGTGTCAGGAGAATCCAGAGCTTTGCCTAGGTCCCTCATATAAATATAGGAGACACTTCGGTCCAGATAATCATCCAATTTGCCTGTATAATTTAGCCATTGAATGTATCTATTATAGTCCCGAGTATCAGGTTTTCTTTTTCTCCGCGAAAAAAAGGATAACCATGAGGAATGTTGAAGATGATTTTTTTTCCACTTTTGAATATCTTCTGTCAGGGTAGTCACATAAGATTTGTCTATGACCTGATCATACAGTAATGCAAAATACTGAATCGCCTTCCGCTCAGCCAGCTGATATCCTGTATTGGCTTGTAATTTTTCATTCATATGATGCATTACCTCTACTTCTCATTTTGTTAAACATGGTTGCATTTCTCCCTGAGGGAACGAATTCGGATCATGTTTTTATCTTTATACGGAAAAAAATCTGTGAGGTTACGAAATTTAATGGGGTCGAGGCGATATAAGAAGTAATCCAAGAGGTGAATCGTCATGAAAATAGTGAACAAAAAAAGCTGGGTTCTGCTTCATAAGAATAGCAGCCCAGCTTGATCTTTATAGATATCTCCTTAGAGTGTTCGGTCCTTCTCGACCTTCTGCCATAATGCCTCAGTCAGTTCATCTATCGTCTCCTTCATCGCCAGCTTCTCGCGCCAACGACTCGGGATACCACTTATTCCGTAATAAGCTCCTGCAATTTGCCCGTACACCGCCCCGGTCGTATCGGCATCATCCCCCAGATTCACTGCCAGCAGTGCCCCCTCTTCAAATGAAGTCGAATGGTGGAATGCCCACAACGCAGCCTCAAGGGAACGAATGACATACCCGGTTCCTTGTATTTCGGGCGGCTCCTTATGCCGGTAAGATCCCCGAATTATTTCTTCAATGGCTGCCGAATAAGCGGGCTCGTCCTGCCGCCACTTATAACAGACGTCCGCCGATAACATGGATTCTTTGTCCGCTCCTCGCAGACCTGCCACAAGGATTGAAGCAAGCACAGCACAAGCCTCCACACTTTCGACTGCTCCATGGGTGGTTCGCGAGCTCATCTCAGCGTACTTCACCGCCTCTTCCGGACGGTTCGCATAGGCCATAGCCACAGGTGCAAGCCTCATAATAGAGCCATTGCCGGCAGTCATGGGGTCAATGGACCCACTGTACGGATCTCCGGTAGCTTCGAAGCGATGCAGTGCTGCTCTCGTTGCACCACCGATATCAAAACACGTTCCCGTGCTGCTCATATACCCCAAGTGGTACCAATTGGTGTATCGGCGCATTTGATCTGCCGGATCAAAGCCATCTTTACGTACCATACTCTCGGCCAAGCAGAGCGCCATCGACGTATCGTCTGTCCACTGGCCCGGCTTTAACCCAAATACACCGCCGCCCACGATATCCGTTACAGGTTCAAATGTACCTGGACTGCTGAATTCCACAGTGGTTCCCAAAGCATCGCCCACAGCCAGCCCAACCAGACATCCCAAAAAACGATCCTTGATAAGTGCCATTTTGGTTTTACGCCCCTTTTCAAATGTAATAACTAACGCATATTTTCCCATCTCGCCAGGAAGGAAGCAAAAATGCGGTAACGCCTTTTATTCGTAGATCAAGGCTGTACAACGGCTATTCGGTTTTAATTCAATGAAAATCCCCACCTCGTGATGGTAAACGAGTGCTGCCAGACCGAAGTTCTAGTCTCCACAGTTCTGCTTGTGTGTTTAGTGCCAGCAGGGTTATGCTTTCCTGAGAGTCGCCCTTTAGTGGATGAATGGCTGTAAGGCGTCCGATAGACGGTGGTAAATCAGGTAAAGAAACGTGATGGAATAGCATCATTTAACCCCTTTTATTCTGGATAAATAATAATTTATACCCGCATTTGTGAAGCTGGATTTATCAACAAAAAATCTGAGTTCAAGCAATGCAGTTAATATTTTCATAAAAACGCCCGGTTTTTTCTTGCAAAACAACTTAAGATATGTAATTTCGCTAGGATTACTTTTGAGAACAAAATAGGAGTAATTCATCAAGATCAAGTTGGAGATGAACTGCTCTGTTGGAGATTGATGCTCATTGATACAGTCGATCAGCACCTCTAATACCCTATTTTTATTAGAGTTATAGGCTTGTATAAACATCGTTGCTTCTACAAACGGCTTGTTGAAATCATCGAATGGAAAATCATATACATCATGACTACCCAGCATGAAGTTAACCCATTGGCCTTGTAAAAATTTTATTTTTTCCAGCGCTGCTTGTGTATCCATATCCATCTTACTTTTGTGAATATGCTCATGCAAAATGTTAATAAGAATGTGCAGATCATAATGTATTGCGTCTTCCATTCTGTACATGATCCTATTATTTTCAATCGTTAAACGATCATAAATGTCGTCACCTAAACCCAGTTCAAATAAAAGATGTTGAAGGAAAAATAGTCTGTCCTGAGCAAACGTGAATTCATTGCCTCTCTCTGCTAGATGTGAAACTTGATATTGATAATAAAAACAAAATAAGTTTTTTCTCCTATAAGCAACATCTTTATGTATATCAAAAACATTAAAAATGAGCGAAAGCAATCGAATCAGGCGTTCAGCATCCAGTTCGCTTCGAATGACATGATCCATTTTTGTAAATAGCGACCTGTCAAACAGATCATGCCATCGCACTAGAGAAACATAATCCTGCTCGTTTATATTCAGGGTTAATATTCTTAAATTTTGCTCTTGATCGGGATAAGAATAAAATAGATATTCATGACCTAAATCAGAAATACGCTCATTAAAATAAGCTCTTAATTTGTAATCGTATATTTTAGAAAATGACATGCTTATCCTCCTTACAAGTAAGCCTGAGCATATTAAACTAAGCACAAAACATGTTCGAACTCCTATATTGTAAAATTAATCTGGTTGAACTGGCAAGGTGGCACAATTACAGAAACATATGTTCTCCATATCTATATTATGATATCTTTAGGCTAGAAATGAAACGTTATTGTCGGAGGTCATAGCCTACAATTAGAAAGGAATGCAAACCTATGAAACAATTAAGTGAAGCTCTGGCCCGTTTTGTACAACAGCAAAACTTGTATAATGATGCCTACGGGCTGTTCCAAAACCACGACATCCAGCCCCGGATGGAGAAAATTTCAGATTGCTGGGACAGCCAGATTCCTGTATCCCCCGAACTTGAATATCTGTATAGCCATTATGAAATGATCGATGCTAAGGCAGCAGGAACACACAAATTGAAAAATGCGGCAGTTGAAATCGGGGATGCAGCTGTCCTCTTTTTTGCCGCACCAGAACATCTGTATCGCCAGCAACTAGGCTATCGCTGGATTACATCTGGTGAGCTTGTCCAAGAATCTTCTTCGTGGCCGCCCCATCATGTCGTGATTGCCACTTTTAATGACGATCCAATCATTGTCGATACTAGCGCACCCGATTCCCCTGTATATGCTGCATTCGAAGGCGGTGCACCGCAGCAGGTGGCTGACTCTTTGGCTAACTTCTTTACTGCTCTTTCCATCCTGATTGAAGGTGCCTGTACCTTTAAGGGAGAAGTGAAAGATGAAGAAACATACGAAACCAAAGCAGCATATATCGAGCACGTAAAACCATTGCTGCATCCGCTGTTGAGCGAAAATCAAACTACGTTTTTATTGGAATACCTATCCCTTTCCTAAAAATCCTTTTTGTTAAAGAGAGGTGGAGCTTTTTATGATCTATATCGCATTACTGCGGGGCATCAATGTTGGCGGCAATAACAAGATCGAGATGAAGAAGCTCAAGCAAACGTTTGAAAATGCAGGTATGGAGCATGTGACAACTTACATTAATTCTGGAAACATTATTTTTTCTAGTCAAGGTCAGTCCAACGAGGAATTGTCGCTCATATTGGAACAGGCGATTCTGGAGGATTTTAGCTTACCCATCCGCGTCATCGTTCGTAATATGAAGGAGATTCAGACCATTATAGAGGCACTGCCGAATGAATGGTCTAATGATACACAGATGAAAAGTGATGTATTGTTCCTGTGGGATGAAATTAACGATATTTCCGTTCTGGACAAGCTACCTTTGAAACCGGGAATAGGCCCATGTAATATATACGAACGGGGCCGTTCTGTTTTCTGTCAGCAAAGAACAAGTCACAAAAAGCGGGTTAACGAAATTAGTCGGCTCCAAGCTGTATCAGCAAATGACGGTGCGGAATGTGAACACAACTCGTCAGATTTATAAGCTGATGCAAATGGCTGAACAGGAAGAACTACGGGATACGAGCTCCTGACTGTAGTCCAAAAGCAATCTTAGAAGAGTAAACTCAAAAGGGAGCCTTTTTACGGCTCCCCAACTGTTTTTCTTCGATGTAATGTTTTCCCTAGTCTTTGTGTATTGGCCTCGTTAAATTTTAAATCCTTCGACCAGTTCATTCAGTCGGGCCGCGCTTTCCTTCACCTGATCAGACTGGTGTGCCACTTCAAGAGATTTCTCCGTCGATGAAACCATATTCTCTGCAATGTGCTGAGTGGATATAGCAGACTGTTCGCTGGCTGTTGCAATCTCATGAATCGCTCTTACCATGGTTTGGATGGTTTCATTTACCTGCTTAGAGGTGGCGTTCAAATCATTGACCGTGTTCGTATGCTCCACGGCATCATTGTAATATTGTCCTGCTGTATCCTCAAGCAGCTGATAATCCTTGCCTACCTGGGCTTGCAGGAAGTGCAGTAATTCTTCGGCATTAGTAGTTAAATTCTCTACCGATTGCACAACTTCTTGAGTAACACTCTGAATTTGGTCTACCGCGTGTTTGGAGCCGTCTGCCAACTTGCGAATCTCGTTAGCCACAACCGCAAACCCTCGACCTGACTCACCCGCACGAGCCGCTTCAATGGATGCATTTAGAGCCAGCAAATTGGTTTGTGCCGTAATTTCTAAGATGGACTGAGAAAGTAAACGAATTTGGTCTACGCCCTTGGCTCGTTCTAGCGCTTCCTTCATCTTTTCATTGGCCTTCCGGTAAATTTCCTTGGCTGCTTTATTGGATTCACTAGCCGCATGCTTCAATGTTTCGGCTTTTACACTTGTATCATGGGCAGACTGAGCTCTTTCTTGAGTTTTGACCGAAATGTACTCTGCTGCCCGCTGCATTTCTTCCGCAGAATGGTTCATATTTTCGGTGTATGCCGAAGTCTCTTCCATAGCTGCTGACAGCTGTTCGACCGTGGCAGATACATCTCTAATCCGCTCATTGAGATCGGCCATATTATGATTCGTCTGGTCACTCAGTTGGTTAATTTGGCGTGACTCATTGATAACCCCCGTTATGACCATTGAGGTTGAATCTGTCATTTGTTGAATGGCACGAGCAATGACAGCGATCTCATTATTTCCTTTGAGCAAGGCAGGATCAAGTGCTGCCGTTAAATTCCCTTGGGTAATCTCCCCACAGTATTTCGTAATTGTACTCATCCGAAAACGAATATTTCGAATAGCCGCAAAGGAGATGGTGATAAGAATAGCCAGCACGATTGCCAGAACCGTGATCAAAACAATTGTACGCATTTTAATCTCATTTTGCGTATTTTGATATAAGTTGGCGGATTGCTCATTGTTATAATCTGAAATCGTAGTCAACATCGTAACAATTGCCGTACTGGATTTATTAATCCGGCCTCTCTCTTCCGTGTCATACGTTCCGCTATTTTTTTTGACTGCCATGATTTGCTCAATATCCTGATAATATGTGTCTATCCCCCCCCGTAGTTCCTCGTACAATTTCTGTTCCTTAGCATCCAAATTCCTTTGTGAGAATTCATTTAGCCCGGTTGTAACGCTATCTTTTCCTTTCTGCACCTGCTTATACTGTTTATCTGTGTACTCCTTATTGTCGAGTATTTTTGTATAATTAGCCCGCATATTATAGAAATCACTTTTGACTTCAAGAATATTCGTTTGGTGTTGAAAGCGATCCACATACAAAATACCTTGACCCTCTTTAGCTTGATACATACCGATAACCCCTACCAACGATACAATGAGTAAACCCACTAAGCTGATTACAATCATGGAGATCATCGTTGTCGTAACCTTTAAATCTCTAAAACCTTTTCCTTTTTTAGTCCTGTCTGATAGCTTATTACTCATCCAAACCCCTCCAGATCGTCTATGGATAATAGTTCACGCTGCAGATCACAGAACGTGATGATATATATATCTATATATCGGTAGAAAGCGCTTAAATTTATAAGTAAAATAACGGTACTGCAAAAATAAGAATATTATAGTAGGCAACTTCATATATGGATTTGCTATGTAACTCAAAATTTTAGATATTCATGGGCTTAAAGAATTTGCTAAACTAGAAGAGGAGTCCTTACACGAAGTGGGGCACATATAAACAACGACGCTGAATGATGGGAGAGAAAGTATTGTGACAAACATACAAAATAAAAAACAAGTATATATAATCCACGGATACACAGCTTCGCCAGCCGATCATTGGTTCCCTTGGTTACAAGACAAATTACAGGAAGATGGAGTATCGGTAGGTATACTGGAGATGCCCAACTCGCAATCCCCCAAACTTAATGAGTGGATCGAGCATCTATTACAAAATATTAAAGTTCTACATAAAGACACCTATTTTATTGGTCATAGCTTGGGATGTGTATCCATATTAAGATACCTACAGCAAGTAAGTATCCCAGAACCACTTGGTGGTCTCGTTTTCGTTTCCGGTTTTACTGATCCAGTGCCGAGTCTACCGTCATTAGATGAATTTACAAATGGCCATTTGGATTATCAGCAAATCATGGATTCGCTAAAAGCGCGTTCAGTTATCGCTTCAAAGGATGACACAATTGTGCCCTTTGCACTCAGTAAGAAACTAGCTGAAGACATCCAAGCCGATTTCCATGAAGTAGACCATGGAGGACACTTTTTACAAAGTGACGGTTTTACCACCTTACCGATGGTACATCAAGTGTTAATTGGTATGATGAATGCAAATAAGTAGCATGACAGGCTTAGTTTGAAAACTTACATAACCCGCAAAATGGAACCGGCGAAGGGTTCATTATTGCGGGTTCATAACTCAATATAATGCCCATTTTTCCGTACACAGCTCTATAAATGAATGGGCAACCTGTTCACATTCGTCATATCCCAAACTACCAGAATGAGCAAAAAGAACGGGATACTCATTGTTTCTTTTTTCCTCTCTCATATCAAACATATAGTGGTTTCCGCACCCATCCATCGCAAACGATACAGCACCCGGCATATATTCCGGTAACTCGTAGGCAAGGTTCATTTCTCTCAAATCTTCGGTATTGAAAAACTGAAAATAACGTTCTCCATTTTGAAACTCCCCGCCGTTAGAGTATCTCAAAAAATCCATATAGCTGTCAGGAAATTGCCCTTGGGGCAGATGCCAGCTCACAGGATCTAAAGGTTTATACTGATCATAGAATGGAGACGACTTTGGAAAAGGATTCACTTGTCTTTGCTTGATTTCGTGAATCTCTTGTTCCGATAGCTTTATGTTCCATGTTTTCAAAAAATTTGCGATTTGTTCATCCGTTGCTTCCAGACTTTTTACAAACTGCTGTTCAAAGTGAATACTCCACATATCAGCCAACCTCCATACCTCGATGCCTCTAAGAGTTGTTATTTCTACCGAGCAAGCTATTCCTTATCCAGTACCGCCTGCCATGTTTTTGTAATGTCTATAGGCGACTTGCTGCTGGTCTCCCCTCCACCTTCCTGAGTCCATAGCGGCGGATAATATGCAAATACCTCTCCCGGCTGAAGTTGCTCCATATCCTTCTGCCAACCGTTCCAGCGGAATGTCTGGTAGAACAAGTCTAAATCTCCCTCAGCCAACCAGCCCAAGAAACCGGAATAGGCCAGCTCTGTGGATTCCCATTCTAACGTATCCGGTGCAAAATAGTAGATATGACCGCTACGTCCGAATTTCCCTGTATCCAATCCAAAAAATCCACCTGCTGCATCATAAGCCACAATCAGCATCCCCTCAAGCGCAGGAACATTTTCCGGCTCTTGAAGCCCGTTCCATGAGGTCAAGCTACCAAAAATTCCAGAGCCACCTGCACCCAGCAAGGTGATCCAACCGTAATCAAACACGATTCCTCCTGTCTCATAGGCAACTGTTCCCAAATACGATTTCGTACTCACCTGCAAACGGTACAGCGTGTCCCCTGGAGCGGATTCCGATTCGGCCGATACAATGTGATGAGAATTCCGGCCTTCTTTCAGAATATTTGTGACCTCTTCCCATGCATGGTTATCCTTATCCACCAGTTCATCAACCGTTAAAGTATGCATGTTCATTCCCCTTCCCGCATATTCCAAAATTCACTTTCAACCCGCGAACTGATGTTTGAAAACCTGCGTTTGATCTAAAATCACCCACTGATTCACTTCGTCGTATCCTTTTACAATTGCCGTGACCTCATGCTTAGGATACATCCACTCGGATGGTGTCTTTTCCTCATATGTACGAGTGTCTGACAATCCGACCGCATGATGCTGGAAAATATGAATAAGCGTACCGTGTGGGAAAAATGCTTCAATATAACCCTTTACCTTAGTCCCAACGGGTAGTGCATTTTTGATTTGATGCCATTCCTGGTTGAAGGTGTGAAGATAATTGGACCAGACTTCTTCAAACTCTTTTTTTGTAATTTGCGTATAATAGGGCTCTGTATCATCAATCGCTTTCTCAGCTAATAAGAAATGATACTGCTCGTGCTTGCGATTAGAGGCGATATACGTGCCATCATCCTGGATGACAATTTGTCGATAGGCTGTTCCATCCGAATCTATTTCAAAATACCAGGTTCCCATGCCTGGCTCCGGGCAATCTTTAAGATACTTCATGTGCTCCTCCTATTAAAAAATCAAACCTTCGAATGCCTGCTGAAAAGGTTACGCCTTCCGCCTTGATGCTCGAAACACTTGTGTAATTCAGCTTTTTCTCTTTGCCACGAGCCGTTTTAGGCAAAACAAATGCCCGGTCACGCGTAAGAATCTCTACATCGGTTTCTCCATAGGTATCCTCAGTAAAAGAAATTCGCTTGCCAATGACATCCCCGTCCATACAAATAAAGTATCCATCTTTAATTTCTACCACGTCCCAATGCTCTTCCAGCGCCTCCAGCCCGAAGTACGGTCGTAACGCGTTCGTTAACCAACTATTCATCTACTCCTCCAGTTCCGAGTACATCTCAATGGACTTAGGCTCAATTTTTCCAGAGACTATAACATAGCACGGCATATAGCTCGTTTATTCATACACTGTTCCAGCTTGGATCAACTCCTCCTGAATCCAGCTACTTTTGGTAGACAGTTGGAGCAAATCAGCAGAGATCTGTTTGACCTGCTCTTGCAACACGTGTGATTGATCCGTTCCTTCCAGAAAGCGACTCAAAAATGAAGAAATACGTCTACCTTCCTAAGCAGCATCAAAACAGGCAAAGCATCAATCTCGTTGTGGCTTAAATGAACCTGGCGGCTGAAGCCCCGGCAAAAATCCCGAACTGCTGTCGTCTCCTCCGGTTGTCCCAAAAATCCAGATAAGATGACCGCCGGCTCCATGACCCGAACGTCTAGCGTACAAAATTCAAAATCAAGCAGTGCAGTTACTAGACTATGATTCGAATCCTTTACTAACAAATTGGAAGCGTTCAAGTCTCCATGTACAAGCTGATGCGGCAACTCTTCCAATGCATGAAGCGAATCTGTAATCTCTTCATAAACTTCTCCTATCAATCGCAGCTCTTCATGTAAATCCTTTAGAGGCTCAGGCGGATGTAAACAAAAGCCTTGAACCGTTTCCCGGTTACACAATGGATAGGATTGCTGCAAAGCATAATACGGTCGATAGACTGGGGTCAGTTCAAGATTGAATGTCGCAAGCACAGCCGATAATTCGCCCGTAGCCTCGCCCAAAGAATAGGCAAAGCTTGAATCCTGCTCCAGGGGTGATACGCCTTCTATGTATTTGAACAGACACACATATTTACCGCTTTCCCTCTCCAGTTGAGCAAGCGTCTCTCCCGTGACCGTCGGAATAGGCTGGGGTATTCTGAATGATAGAGAATGCTTACTCAGCTCCTGCAAAACCGCATGCTCAAATTCAATTTTATCCCGATCCCTGTGTGTATCGTAGACGCGCAGCACCCCGCTTCGTCCACCACTCTTAACAAAATACGTCGTATTATTCCAACCCCCGGTTCGTTTCTGCAGCGTTCCGCTCCACTCCGGCCAGTGCCGTCTTAGTATTGCTTCCAAGGATGTATCCTCCCTTCTTCGTGTCCATAGCATCGGCTGACCCCGGCATGCGAGAAGTATGGTTATAATAGCTTTACAGGTAATTTCATTATTTTAGCATAGCAGATAGCCTATTTTATAGCAGAGGGCGACTCTAATTCATAAGAATTTAAACCGAAGGAGGAATACCTCACTTACAATGTGATCGAGTCTTTTTAAACAGGACGTACACAAAAAACAGGACTGATTAATCAGCCCTGTCTTGTACATCATACCCCTTTAGTCAATCTGGATCTGTCTGCGGGAACGATCATCACCCTGACGTTTAGGAATTTCAAGTTTCAATACACCTTGATCCAGTTTTGCCTTAATGCCTTCTTCATCAACATGATCCACATAGAAGCGTCGGACAAATTCCCCAGAACGGCGCTCCCGTCGAATCATTTTATTCGTATCATCCTTCTCTTCATGATATTCATTCCGTTTAGCACGGATCGTCAAATAATTATGGGCAATATCGATGTCGATATCTTCTTTTGCAATGCCTGGAAGCTCAGCTTCCACCAGATATCTGTCGTTTTCTTCACGAATATCCGTCCGAAACGTCTGAGAGTTGCTGCCAAATGGAGCGGCTCAAAGTTCAAATGAGGCTGAAAATACTGAAATAACCCGATCCTAAGCGATCTGTCAAAAATAGTTTTAGATTTCAATCAATTTGACCTTTTTTGACCTTTTGACTTCACAAGAGACTACATATTCTTTGTCAGCCAACTCAGGCTTGCCCTGCTATCGCTTGTTCCGGCGTAGAAGCTGGATACAAGTGGCAGGCTACCTGCCGCCCCGGTGCAGCTTCGGCAAAGACGGGCTGTACTTTGCTGCATATCTCCATGGCTGCCGGGCAGCGGTTATGAAACGCACAGCCACTTGGCGGATTTTCTGGACTGGGCACATCCCCTTTAAGTACAATCCGATCACGTTCCGCTTCCGGATCAGCTACAGGTACCGCAGACATTAACGCCTTTGTATACGGGTGCAGCGGCTCTCTGAATACTGCTTGGGTCGGTGCGAGTTCGACCAGCTTGCCCAGGTACATCACACCCACGCGGTCGCTGATAAATTTGACGACCGACAGATCATGGGATATGAACATATACGTCAGGTCATATTGTTTTTGCAGGTCCTTCATCAGATTGAGCACTTGCGCCTGAATCGACACATCGAGGGCCGAGACTGGCTCGTCACACACGATAAATTTGGGATGAAGCGCCAGTGCCCGTGCGATCCCGATCCGCTGGCGTTGACCACCCGAGAACTCATGCGGATAACGATGGGCGTGATAAGGAGACAATCCGACCACTTCGAGCAGCTCTTCCACCCGCTCTTTGAGCTGCGTTTTGCTTAGCTTTTCATGCGTGATGAGCGGTTCTTCCAGAACCTGCTGTACTGTCCATCTGGGATCAAGCGAAGCAAACGGATCTTGAAACACCATCTGCATATCCGTTCTGAATTTGCGCAGCTGCTCTGTGTTTAGCTTACGTATATCCGTGCCATTAAACAGAATCTCTCCATCCGTCGGTTCGATCAATCTGAGAATTGCCCGTCCGGTTGTGGATTTGCCGCAGCCGGATTCTCCCACGATTGCCAGGGTTTCACCCTGCTGTACAGTCAGGTTAATACCATCCACCGCTTTGACTGCTCCCACTTGTTTGGAAAAAAGTCCTTTTTTGATCGGATAGTGCTTTTTCAAATTACGTATTTCAAGCAGTGTACTCATGATATCCCTCCTGCTGTAGCAAGCAGCGGCTTTTGTGTCCGGGTTCCACTTCTGTAAGCTCCGGGGCCTCTGCACGGCAAATTTCCTTGGCAAACTGACAACGTGGTGCAAAGCGACAGCCTTTTGGCATATCAAGTGGGTTGGGAACCTGGCCCGGAATGGAAGCCAGACGCTCCTGATCACTGTTCAATTGTGGCAGTGAGGCTAGCAAACTTTGGGTATACGGATGCTTGGGATCTTTAAAAAGTGTTTTAACATCCGTTTCTTCTACGACTTGTCCGGCGTACATAATCACGACCCGATCGCACATTTCAGCAACGACACCAAGGTCATGAGTAATCATCAGAATGGAAGTTCCTTCGGACTTCTGTAGCTCACGCATCAAGTCAAGAATCTGTGCTTGAATGGTTACATCGAGTGCCGTTGTCGGTTCATCGGCGATCAGCAGCTTCGGATTGCACACCATCGCCATCGCAATCATCACCCGTTGGCGCATACCGCCCGAGAGTTCATGCGGATAAGAAGCGGCTACTTTTTCTGGACGTGGAATTCCCACTTTCGTCAGCATTTCCACAGCCATATCTTTTGCTTTATGTTTGCTTACACCGTGGTGGTAGCGGGCAGACTCCGCAATTTGCTTGCCGATTTTGAACACAGGATTTAGCGAAGTCATGGGCTCCTGAAAAATCATAGCCATCTCGTTGCCACGAATCGAGCGCATTTTCCGCTCCGAAAAATCCTGCATGTTTTCACCGTTAAACCGTACTTCACCAGCGACTACTTTCCCAAGTCCCTTGGGGAGGAGCTGCATAATAGAAAGGGAGGTAATGCTCTTGCCGCACCCGGATTCGCCAACGATTCCGAGTGTTTCGCCTTTGCCAACCGATAGATCGACGCCGTCCACAGCCCGGATGGTGCCCGCCGCAGTCTTGAACTCCGTCCGGAGGTTGGTTACTTCAAGCAGTTGTGTCATGCCCTCTTCCTCCTCCTTGTCCATCATTGAACCTTCATGTTCTTTTTATCTTAGGGAATAAGCTTATTCAGACTTACCCATCGTTTGCAGATGCTTCATGGTACCGTACAATTTAGTAATATGTTGAAACTCCTTTTCCGAATGAAAAGAGCATTGCCCACGTCCATAAGCTTTGGCTGTTTCTACAGCCAATTTGGCCGCCAGCGCAATATCGCTTTCGTGGCTGGCCCCCGTTGCACTGCCTGGGACAGGAGCAGCGGCCGTGATGGCTACACCAACCACTGGAGCGGAAGTGGCCACCGCTGGCTGCAAAATGCTGTTGATGTGATACAGGTCGTTACCATAAGGTGTGATGTCCTGTGTAGTTACAGCAAACGTGACACACGGTTCGCCAGTAACGGTCTGCACAATATCGACGAGATCTTCACTAATGCGTAGCACGTAGCCTTCACGTACCGTTGGGGAAATGGCAATACCTTTATGGTTAATGACCCGATTCCCTTTGGTCGTATCAATGGACAGGATCGCTTCCATTTCGGGTGTCACTTCATATTTGTTCATCGTCAAAATATCTACGGGTGAATCCATAAATGGAACCGGATCATGGGGCTGAGTGGGTGCATCTGGACAAATATGTGTACAGATGATCACATCTCCGTCAAGCACATCTCCTTTGGACTGCATGCTCAAAAGTTTAGCCGCCGCCGAAATTGCCGCTGCTGCACCGTCACCATCGGATACAAATCCGATCATTTCCGGTCGTGCTCCTAGTCCACCAAGTCGCCCTACTACACCCAAGGTTGGAGAATCGCCCCCCTGAATGCGACCCGTTTTACCGGCAATGACAATTTTAATAAAATCCGTAGAGCCCTTTTCACCTTGCACAGTGGTGACCGTAATCTCCGCTTGACCCAGTTGTTCCAAATAAGCTTTGACTTCTGCCCCGCTGGCGAACGGGCTATCCAAAAGGTCATAAACTTCAAAAACTTGTTTCATCATACGGCAGATCCCCTTATGTTTCTTTTTGTGTTGTTTTCAGATATTTAAGCGCCGTCAAGGCGTATACTTTCGCAGATTGAATGATCTGCCATACCGGAGCTTTTTCATTAAAATTGTGAATGGTCGACAGTTCGGCAGGCCCGTATTGTAATACCGGGATATTGTATTTGCGGAATGCACGTGCGTCGCTGGTTGCCCATTGCAGTACGCCGTAGGCCTCTTTACCGCTGACCTCAGCGATAGATTCCACAAGCTCCTGTACAATCGGCTCGGTGGGCGGGGTCCAGTTGGCATTCCCATAAAATCCGAATTGTCTGGGCTCCACGTCAATGCCAACACTTGCAAGCAATTCTTTGGCTTTGGCCAGTACATCCCGGTGGTCTACGCCAAATGGAACACGGGAGTCCACTTGCACTGTGCAACGGTCCGCAACCACATTGACTTTCGTGCCTCCCTGGATCGTACCAATGTTCACCGTTACATGATCAAACGCTTGTCCATAGCTCGGGTTTTCCCGTTCGCTTGCATAACGCTTGGAAATTTCAATGATCTCTTGGACTTCTTCCGGGATGTCCGGCTTGATGTTCCACAGTTGTTGCAGCGCTTCGATCCCTTTTGCCGCCTTCAAAATAGCACTTTCACCTGCAATTGGCTGCAAACTGCCATGACCCGGTGTGCCTTCAACAGTAAATTCAAACCAGCAGCTTCCCTTTTGCCCGATGGTCGGGTTTTGCGGGCCTGAAGGCTCTGCAATCACAGCAGCTGTTCCTTCAATCAGTTTTCTTTCCAGCACCCAAGGTACTCCAAGATGACCTCCGGTTTCCTCGTCTGGAACTACAAGCAACGACAACGCACCTTCGAGTGGTACGCCCAATTTGGAGAACAGCGCAACGGTAAATATTAATCCGCCCAGTCCTGCTTTCATGTCCGAAGCACCGCGACCCAAGAGATAGCCATCACGTGTTTCACCACAAAACGGATCAAAATCCCAACGAGTACGATCCCCTGCCGGCACAACGTCTGTATGCCCACAGAAAATCAGTTTTTTTCCGTCCGCCGTTTCAGCGCCATAATCAGAAATGAGATTCCACATATTCGGCCCGGATTCATGCACCGTTGTTTTTATACCTGCTTCTTTAAGATAGTCCATAATGAACTGACTAATTTCGCGTGAATCACCTGGAGGATTTTCCGAAGGAAATTGAATCAACCGCGAGCATAGCTCAAGCAATTCGTCCTGCCGTTTATCTATTTCATCAAGAACTAACGTTTTCCAATCTGTCATTTCCATTCAGTCCCTTCACGTTTTCCATTTAGCCAACTACAATTTTTACGATCCATCGGGATCAGCTTCATCCTTCAGGTGTAAAATGATAGCCTTCGGCTGTAAAAACCGAAGGCATAAGGTAAGATCACAACTTACTCTTTATTCAATGAATAGAATCGGATAACCTCATCTGGGTAGTAGACATATCCAGTGACATCTTTGCTCATGCCAACAACGCGATTGTACTCATACAGGTACGCCCATGGCGAATCTAGATTTATAAGTTCTTGTGCTTTGCCATACAGCTCTTTACGTTTATTTTCATCTTGCTCTTTGCCTGCTTGTTCCCAAAGCTTATCCACTTCTGCATTAGCGTAATGCATATAATTCGATGAACCGCCGCTGTACATCAGAAACCCGAGATGATAACCAGGGTCGTTGACGAAGGAAGTCCATTTGGAAATGTATGCTGTCAGGTTGCCTTCTCGTTGCTGTTCAAGGAACTGTGCACGAGCAACATTGACAACATTCATCTTTACGCCAATCTTGGCAAGTTCAGCTTGAATCAATACGGCATCATCTGCCCAGTCCTGGAAGCCGGAGCCCAGTGTCAGGTCAAAATTAAACCCATTAGGATAACCCGCTTCTGCAAGCAGCTGTTTTGCTTTGTCCAGGTCGTGCTTATAGTTGTAACCCGCATCGGTGTAGCCAGGCGTGTTACTCGCTACAGAACTCTTCATTTGTTTCGCTTGACCGTACATGACATCGTCGATTAATTGGTCGTAAGGAATGGCATAAGCAATCGCTTGACGCACTTTTGGATCATTAAAAGGTTTGACTTTGTTATTCATGGCGAAATACAGAATCCGGTTACTTGCATTGGATTGAACCTTTAGATCGGCGTTGGTTTCCAGCTTCGAAACATCCTTTGCAGGAATCTCAATCGCCATGTCCACATCGCCTTTATCCAGCAAAAGTACACGGTTGGAAGCTTCCTTGGTAAACTTCATCGTTACTTTGCTCAGATTTGGCACCCCTTGCCAGTAGCTAGCATTAGCATTAAAGACAGCTTCTGTCGCAGGGTCCCATTTTTCAAGCTTGAACGGACCTGAACCTGCCGCATGTGTTTTCAAATAGTCACCATCGCCATTTTCTTTGACAAGCACATCATCCACAATGGAGAAGTTGTACAATGACAGGATTTGTAGAAACATATGATTGGGTTGGGACAATGTAACGACAACGGTGTGCTCATCTGGCGCTGTAGCGGTTTTAATGGAGCTCATACCATACAGAAAGCTACCGGAATCGGAATTTTTAAGCCGTTCAAAGGAATACAACACGGAATTGGCGGTTAGCGGGTTGCCGCTTTGGAATTTAACGTCTTTACGCAGATGGAGCGTATAAGTCATGTTATCCGCGGACACATCCCATTTTTCAGCCAGCATGGGCTTAATGGCTTCCGTATCTGCCACTTCGCCGCTATCCGTAGACTTTTTGCCGTAGGTCACAAGCTGATCATAGAGCGCAAGCACAAGGGTGTCCGATGTAAGATCACTTGCTTCAGCAGGGTCCATGGTTGACCCTCCCTCCGAGTAAGCAAGTGTAATCGTCTTTGGTGGGGATGGGGCATCTGCGCCCTTCTCTCCAGATGAAGCGGACGGGCTGTTAGCATTGCTCGCACAACCTGCCGTCCATAGCAACGTAGACAAGACGACAATTAGAGAAAGACTTTTTTTCAACATGGCTTACGTTCTCCCCTTTAATGATCTATTTATTTTTATTTGCTAGAGCGCAGTCTTGGATCAAGAACATCCCGCAAACCGTCTCCAAGCAAATTGAAGCCCAAAATAGCTGTCGCAATTCCAAGACCCGGGAAGGTTACGATCCACCACTCACCGGAAATGATATACGCTCGCCCTTCTGAAATCATTGCGCCCCACTCGGCAATCGGGGGTTTCACACCGAGTCCCAGGAAGCTGAGACTGGCTGAGGTGAGGATGGCGAAGCCCATTCCAAGCGTTGCATTCACAAGCAGTGGGGCAAGTGCATTAGGCAAGATGTGGCGAAACAGAATCGTTCCGTTCGTTACACCAATCGCCCGGCTGGCCTCAACAAACTCCTTTTCCCGGAGAGAGATGGTTTGTCCGTGAATCAGCCTGGCGAATTCGGGTATGCCTACAATACCCACGGCGATAAGTGCACTCATCAGTCCTGGTCCCATCGCTGCAGCAATAGCCATGGCGAGTACCAGCGATGGAAAAGCCAACAGAATATCCATGCAGCGCATAATAATGCTGCCCATTCGACCGCCATAGAAACCTGCGATGGCTCCAAGCGGTACGCCGATGATAAATGAGATCGACACGGCGATCATTCCGGTCCATATGCTGATTCTGGCTCCGTAAATAACACGGCTGAGAATGTCGCGTCCGTAATTATCGGTCCCAAACCAATGTTCTACACTTGGCGGCAGCAGCTTGTTCGCCGGGTCGGTTACATAAGGATCATGTGGAACAATCCATGATGAGAGGATGGCAATGAGCGTCCAGCCAACGATAAAAATGAATCCGATTAAAGCGAGTTTATTGCCAAACAGTAATCGCCAAAAGGTCTTACGTTTCGGTATAGCGGCTGCATTGGGCTGAGGTACAGCCGCTTTTGCCACCAAATCACTTGCAGTGCTCATCCGAGTACCTCCCCCTACTTTTGTGCTTCATTGTTATCACTCGTACCGGATACGTGGGTCAATCAATCCGTAAACCAAGTCGACTCCAAGATTGATAAAGCTATAAATCAGCGCACTTACGAGGGTAAATGCTTGAATCGGTGCGTAATCAGCCGCCAAAATGGAGTCCGTCACATAACTGCCCACTCCTGGCCAGGTAAAAATGGTTTCGGTAATAACCGCTCCACCAATCAGGTAACCGACCTGCAAACCAAGTACGGTAAGCGTTGGAATAAAAGCGTTAATGAGTGCATGCTTATAAATGACAATTCCTTCGCGCAGACCTTTGGCTCTGGCTGTGCGAACAAAATCCTGACCGATGACTTCCAGCATGCTGGAGCGCATCATCCGTGCCACAATCGCCATAGTGCCTGTGCTGAGACAGACAGCTGGCAGAACCAAATGGGATAAACTGCTTTTTAAAGCTACAAAATCACCGGTCATCAGACTATCCAGTACATAAAGTCCCGTAACGTGCGTCGGCGGATTGATGTCACCGCTAATTCGACCCATGGGCGCAGGAGCGATGCCCCATTTAGCATAGAAAATATAAATGAATAACAGGCCAATCCAGAAAATGGGCATACATGCACCGATCAAGGAAAACACGCGTGAAATGTGATCAACAATCGATTCTTTACGGGTTGCCGCCAGAATACCGATCGGGATTGCCACCAGAATCGCAATAACCAAGCTTGCCAGCGCCAACTCGATGGTTGCTGGAAACCGGGTAGCAAAGTCGCTTGCCACTGACTGTCCGGTGTGATAAGCCTGACCCAGATCACCATGGAACAATCCCACTACATAATGAAAGAATTGAATGTACTTCGGTTGATCCAGTCCCATACTGCTGCGAATATTTTCAATCGTCTCGGGTGTAGCCTGTTCCCCCGCAAGCATCACAGCAGGATCACCTGGAAGCACTCTTGAGATCATGAATGTAATGACGACAATACCAAGCAGTGCTGGAGTCATTTGTACCAATCTACGTAGTGTGTATACGGCCACAGCCCGTCCCCCCTTATCCGTAATCCCTCGCCTATTTGTCACCTTTCTTTTCATCACTTGTTATTTTTATCATTGTACTAAGGAACAAGAACGCTTTCCACGTCCTGAATAACTAAAAATAATGACGAAATTTGTCGTTTTTGCACTAAAGTGACTCAATATGTTATTTAAATGTTATGTATTTATCCGGTTTGAGAAATCAAAAACAGCATAATGCAAAACAGGCAATCCCCTTTTAAAAGGAAATCGCTTGTTTTTTTGTAAATATGGATTGTAGTATTAGGTCTATCAGGAAAGGAGAATCACAGTATTGGAAACGAACTACAGAAAGCTGTTGGATCAGATGATGACACCCTATGATGAAATGCTGCAGAGTCTAATAGGTGATCACGCCGATTTTTCGAAGGTCGATTATTTGGAAAAGCACAGTGAGAAATATGGAAAGAGTGATGCCAATTATACCAATCGCTTGAAGGTGCTTTTGGCTTTGTATAATCGCGAGGATCGATATGCCCCGCATTACGAACCGATTGTTAGAAGGTTGCTCGTTAATGAGATTATAGACAGGGAAACGAACAGTTTTCAGGGGATTGGCGATGCTCTGTATTACGCCGTTTTTTTACTACAAAAGTATGAGCGTGAGCAGGACCAAATCTTGTTCCAGCAGGCCAAGGAGGCCAATTTCGATACATATGCCGGGTTTGACCCAGAGTTGATTTTGGAAAAATATTTATTCAGCAAAGATGCAGCTAATATCGAGGATTGCATCAATATCGCGAGCGAGCTCGGGGAAGATGTTTATCTATCATTATTTATCGATTTGTGGATCAAGGATCAGACGAATTGGAACAAAGAAAATTTGCAGACACTCGTTTATCATGAGAGATGGCGCAACCATGCAGAAGGTGAAATTGAAGCTCTTAAAAAGCTGACCGAAATAGAGAAAACCGAAGGGAATCATCATAACTACTGTTCTACTGCATCTAGCCTGGCAGAGAAGTTCATTGAAGCAGGACGATTGGATGAGGCATGGGAAACGATGGAAACCATTATTCCGCTTATTACTAAGGAAGAAGAATGGTTTCTGTACGGACTTGGACGCAATATTATTACGGTCTGTATCCACATCATCTTCCATTTTGGAGCAGAAAGCCGGCAGGCCGCTTCGTTATGGCAAACGATAAAAGAGATTCTTCAACCTGCCGCTAACCATATGGGGACCGATCAATATCAGCTTGCTGTATCTGCCAGCAAATTTATGGGAGATACCAAATTGGAGCAGAGATTAATCAGACTTCAGAAGCAAAGGTAGTAATCCAGTTGCGATGAGGGGCCTGTCGCGCGTTCTGCAAAGAACGAGGCATTCGACTCAGCGCTCGCCGTTCGGTCGCCCCCCGAAGCAGCGGTTCAAAGGTATATCCAGTATTGTCTTCGGCTACAGCTCGAACCATTCCGCAGCACGCTCCTCTTCTTCCAGCACCCTGTACATTCCTTTCCTCCACTTCACCGCATCTTCGCCACCAATATGAAATAGACAATTGAGACCTTTTGACTATCATTCAAACCAGCAAACAAAATAGGCTTCTCGTGAATATAGCGCGAAAGCCTATGGGTTCATCAAATTATTTGGCCTTCTGAGATACCAGTTCACTATTCCCTTTTCTCTTTCTTATCCCCAACATAATGACGGCCATAACAGCTACCAGAACTGCTATAAGAGCAAAAGGAATATATTTATCCACCCGATATAGCGTCGTTGTCAAAATAGGAGCAATAATCGCAGAAATGCCTTGGACAGTGGCCACCAGACCAGCGGCTCGTCCTTGCTGTTCTTTACTGACAGAAAGAGAAGCCCCGGCCATAAATCCAGGCATTAGCAAGCCTGTACCTATACCAAACATAAAGAACGCAAAATAGTAAACGACCACGCTGGCTGACATGAGAAATAGCAGCATACCGACAATAAGGAACAGAGAGCCGAGCAAAATCATCGGCTTGGGTTGCCATTTAAGCCATTTCATTTGAACGATCTGTACAATCAACATCGCTGCCCCAGAAAACATAAGCCCAAAGGAAACCACTCTTGCTGTTTCTTCGGATGAAAGGCCTAATTGATCTTGAAAATAAAATCCACCTATAACCTGGATGGTCACAATACTAATCATCGTAACCAAACCTGCAAACAAATACATTCGTAGACCAGGTTGAAAAGGGTTAATCCGAGCTGGCTTTTGCTGAATAACAGGCTTGGCAGACGGAATTGCCAGCAAGGCCACTACAAATGCTACAGCCGCAATCACGATTCCAAAATACAGAGGCCACAGCAAGCCTATTAAAGTAAAGGCGCCTGCAATAGCGGGCCCAAATACTAATCCAAGTCCATTGGCCGCGCTAATGATGGCCATGCCACTACCTCGATCTTCGCCCTCGGTCACGTCTCCCATGTAAGCTTGGGAGGATGACAATACCGCCGGGATAAACCCGCCGATCAAGCCGCGTGTAACAATCAGCAGGACTAACAGCATTCCCCCGCTGAGCCAACCCTTTAATCCTGCAAAAAGAGTAAGCGTAAACAGCAAGCAGCTTACACACATCCCTATGAATCCAAGCAAAATCACAGGCTTGCGTCCCTTTGCATCACTCAGATTCCCCCAAATTGGAGCCATTAAGGCCATCGTTATGGAGCCAAGCGATATAATTAACCCAGAATGACTTTCTCTTAACCCCAGCTCACGAATAAGGGGCGGCATAATTGGAGCAATGAGCATGAGCCCTAGCATAGCCACAAAAACACTGAAAAAGATGCTCCCTTTGATTCTATTCATCCTCGCACACTCCTCCGGTATAGATTCTCTCTAATCAGAAGTATACGGAGCATACCAAGAAACTACTGCCTGTATACGGATAAATTTGCGGTTAAACGGATTTAATTTAGCATATAAAACAACGGCCAGCCTTCAGCACAGTATAAGATGATCTTAATTCTATGATCCAATGGGTTCCGTTGATTATAGTGGCCTTGACGCATAGTTCACCTGGGGGCCGTAACATGATACGAAGTTTAGACGGTTTCATCGCTGACAAGATGAAAGGGCTTAATTTCCTGGCATGTTATTACGATATAGGATGTACAGTCTTTTATCTTTTGTAACTACCGTAGTTGGGGGTTGAGTCTGTATATCGATGTCTAAGGGGGAAATGCAGTGAACAAAACAAAGATAGGATCAATAATGAAGGTAAGATCGTTAAGAACAAAGTTAACCATAATGTGCTTGATTATTTTAATTGTACCCACTTTCGTGATTGGAATCAGTTCTTATTTTGTTTCCAAGAATGAAATGAATGAATCAGGCAAAGTGGCACTTAAGAATAGTGTGCAAATGGTAATTGGTATGATTAGTTTCCTCAATGGGCAAGTCGAAGCCGGTAATTTAACATTGGAGGAAGCACAGGAAAAACTGCGCATCGAGCTGCTCGGTGTAAAAGATGCTAATAACAAAAGACCGATAAAGATTAAATATACTGTAGGTAAAACAGGTTATCCGTGGGCAGTCAACCAAGATGCCGTTTCAATGATGAACCCTTCAAATGAAGGCCAGAATTTAATGAATGCCGTGTCGGAAGACGGTGTGCATGTGGGAAAAGAGTTTGTAGAAGTCGGTACAAACGGCGGGGGATTCGTCACTTATAAATGGGCTTTACCTGGTACAGATCAAGTGGAGACGAAAATTTCGTATGTTGAAAAGGATCCTTATTGGGGATGGATCATCGGTTCTGGAGCATATTTTAACGAATTTAACAGCGGAGCGACCAAAGTCCTTTATATTGTCCTGATTATTACGACTGTTGCGGTTATTCTGGGAGCAATTATCGTAAGCTTTGTTTCGGGACGTTTTACGAAGCCTATCATCATGATCGCAAAGCGACTTAACGCAGTTGCGGACGGTGATTTAACGGTCGAAGAAGTCAAAATTCATTCAAAAGATGAGATCGGCGAGCTTGCACAGGACTTCAATCATATGATTAAAAATATTAGATTTCTGATCGGTGAGGTAAATCTGTCCACAAAGCAGGTAGCTACTTCCTCGAAAGAATTGACCCTTGGAGCAGAGCACACTGGACAGGCAACCGAGCACATCACCATCGCGATTCAAGAATCGGCGGCCGGTGCTAAGGAGCAGCAGATGATGCTCCAGAAGACAACCAGCTCGCTTGAAGAAATTTCAATAGGTATGCAGCGGATCACGGAGAGCTCCTTGGCCATTGCTGATTCGTCTGCAGACGCGATGGAAATGGCGAGCGTTGGTGGTACTGCTGTACAACATACGGTGAAGCAAATGGACCTGATTAACCATTCCGTCAATGAAACCGATGCGGTTATGAGAATGCTGGATGAACGCACTCAACAGATCGACACGATGCTGCATGCCATTACAGATATCGCACAGCAGACCAACCTGCTTGCATTAAATGCTTCGATTGAGGCTGCTCGTGCAGGCGAAGAAGGCCGCGGTTTCTCCGTCGTTGCTGCAGAGGTAAGAAAGCTGGCCGAACAATCGAACCAGTCTTCCGGGCAGATTTCCGAGTTGATTCAGAATATGCGCAAAGATATGGAGCATTCGCTTAAGACCATGGAACGCGTAAAACAGGATGTCGACTCTGGTATTAAAATTGCCAGTGAGACGGAGCAGCAGTTTAACAAAATTGTGACGTCCACCAATCATATCGCACAGCAAACAGAAGAGCTCGCGAGCATCACGCAGCAAATAACCGCAAGTGTCCAAGAAATTTCGGCGAGCGGAGAGAATGTATCAAGTCTGGCGCTTCAAGCGGCGGACAACTCGCAGAATATTGCAGCGTCTGCAGAAGAACAGTTGGCTTCAATGCAGCAGATCACCAGCCTGGCAACGACCTTATCGGATATGTCTCAGAAGTTACAGGATCTAACGGTCAAATTTAAATACTAGTGGAATAAACTGTAGTTTCCAATATGGTTTCATGAAGAGCCTTCTTACCGTGAGATTAGCATTAGTTCATGGTAAGAAGGCTCTTTTTTTTTCCGAAAACGTCGCGCTAAACTGACCATTTGTATTATGAAGGGCTCGCAAATCGTGATCTGTTAATTGGGCATGGTTTTGTCGATTTTGTTCAGAATTGGTTCAGAAGCATTTAGTATAGTAATCCAGTAGTGTAAGAAATCATATTAGCAGGTTAGTCATCATGGAGGATCCTTAGTCTGTTCATCGTGACACCAGAAATTTATGGAGGAAGTTTATGAGTAAAATCAAGTCTTTTTGTTTATCTTATCTTGCTGTTATCGTCTTATTTGGGACCTGGACATGGAGTTTTTCTGGGAGTGCTGTGTATGCGACCTCCTCACCAGTACCTAGTGTAACAGATGCTGTGTATGCTACTGAAACCACGGTAACGAGTTGGACAAATCCTTCTAAACAAGGTCAATCCGTAACGTTTAGCATCAAAACCATCTCAACCCCACAAATTACGAAGGATTTAACTGGCACCGTGGTTCTTATGGATGGTACGAATATATTAGATACGCTTACGATGACGCCAAATGGCATTGCAAATGGATATGCCACTGCGACCTATACCACAAGCAATTTAAGCGTGGGAAGTCACCCGATTACTGCTATATATAGTGGGGATGCTCGATTTGTCCCCAGTACATCTGAGCCATACATTCAGGTCGTAAATGCACCTGCGCCTACAACTTCACTGAGACCTACAGCAACTACAGTATTGAGTTCGCTGAATCCGTCTAAGCAAGGTCAAGAAGTAAGATTTAGCGTGAGGACAACTTCAAACCCACAGACTTCGGACGACTTAACCGGAACGGTCATCCTTATGGACGGCACGAATATATTAGATACGCTTACGATGACGCCAAATGGGATTGCAAATGGATATGCCACTGCGACCTATACCACAAGCAATTTAAGTGTGGGAAGTCACCCGATTACTGCTATATATAGTGGGGATGCTCGATTTGTCCCCAGTAGATCTGAAGCGTATATACAGGTTGTAAATGGAGATGCAGACACTGGTAATACTGGCGGAACTGGTGCTACTACTGGTAACGGCAGCAGTAGCAGTAAAAAAGATAAGAAGGATAGTACAGATAGTAGTGAGTCTATTTCTTCTAGCGAAACAACCACACCTTCATCACCATCGGTTTTACCGACAGATTTGCCGACTCCGGAAATCATGCCAGTAGAGCAATCAGAGGTTGTGCATGAAAAATATATAACCGGTTATCAGGATGGCACATTCCGGCCGGACCAGTCAATTACACGAGCTGAAACTGCCGCGATGATGGCTAGAATTATGAAGTTGGAAACAAAAGAAAGCTCATTGGCATACAAAGATGTACCTAACACGTATTGGGCGAAGGATTCGATTATAGCACTCACGACACAACACTTCATGAATGGATATGCAGATGGAACATTTCGGCCAGAGCAACCCATTACCCGTGCAGAAATGGCAGCAATACTCGCATCCTGGAAGCAGCTTAAAGGAACGCAAACCGCAGCATCTCCTTATACCGATATCGAAAAGCATTGGGCAAGAGATTCAATTAAAGCGCTAGCTGAGGCAGGATGGATTACTGGTTTTAACGACAGTAGCTTCCAACCCAATCAATATATAACACGAGTGGAAACCGTTACAATTTTGAACACTATCTTAAAACGAGGACCCCTGGAAGGTACGACCCAGGCTACATGGAAGGATGTACCCGCAGATTACTGGGCATTTAAAAATATTGAGGAAGCGTCTCGTACCCATACTTCAACCATCAATTCAGAGGGTACTGAAACTATCGTGAATTAAGCACCAAATAAAAGCTGGAATCCTTTCTATACAGGGTTCCAGCTTTTTATTTACCTGATATTTTTAAAAAAAGGTCAAAAAATAAATTTTAAAATACCTTCTTTAAGGAGGATGGCTTCACTCCGTATTCCCGGAAAAATTGCTCTGAAAATGCACTCACATTGCTATATCCTACAGCCATCGCAGCTTCAGTCACATTGCTTTCTTGGCTTCGGAGCAGCTTCATCGCATAATCGAGACGAATTTGGCGCAAATATTCAAATACAGTCGTTCCAAAGCAGGCTTTGAATCCTTTTTTTAATTTAAAATCGTTTAATCCAACCTTTTGGGATAATGTGATCAGCGAAGGTGGATCAATCATGCTGGATTCAAGGATCTCCCGAGCCATATGCAGCTTTCTGACATCTTCTTTAGACAAACCTTCGGGCATAGGTGTTAAATCAAATAATTGAATCATAAATCGATTTAAAATCTCAAGTGCTGCTGCTTCCATTAACAAAGGCGATTTATGCACACTTTTCAAGTCTTTGATCAAATGTTCAATCATCACTATACTTCTGTGATCCAGTTCAAAACTAAAGTGATGGAATGCAGCTCCCTTAAGAATTTGATTAAATTCAATAGCTACCTGCCGACGAGCCGCTAACTGTGAAGCCGCATAATTAAACAACGAAATCGGAATGCCAAGTGCAAATGATTGGTATTGTTCGTTAACCGGAGGATGGAAACATGCTTTGAAATCCTGTAAAAAAATAAGAGCACCCTGCCCCATCGGGAGTGTATAATCCAGACCAGCCACATTCACATGACGTTGACCGGAAAGCGCAAATTGAAGTTCAATCATTTGTCCCCTGGAAGAAAAATTGGTCGGATACGGCTCGTGATATTGAATGTGCGAATATACAATTTCAATTCCGCTGTAAGTTGTAACTCGGTAAATATGCCCATGACCCGCTTCCGGTAACATCATATACGTATGCTCATTCTGCTGTCTAAACGGAGTTTTTTCCAAATAATGCTGATATATTAATGATAACGAGTTTGAATTCACAAGCGTCCACCTCAAATGTTTTCATTCATTCCGATGCTCCAAATGAGAATCGTTATCAATAATAGTAGCCGAATTTGAATGGTTTGACCAGACCTATTGGAGTATACTGTAGTGATATTCGGGGAATCTATTAATCCCAATCCATATAAAACGTTGCTTTCAATTTCCCTTTCTCACATGCTGGGCAACTCAAATGAACAGGCACATTGTTTTCAATGTGTTCCTGCTCCATAACACTCGCGCATCTAGGACAAGCATAAGAAATTTTATACTGTGATGAGTCCGAATTCATCTCAATAAACAGTTCATTGCGGATGGCCTGACAGACCGGACACACATACATCGCGTCATAAGCATCATATCTCGTCGAAGGGTTGCCTATGAATTCCCCAATACGTCGTTTAAGGACAGTATCCTGTACAAACGAAGCAATGGATTCCAAACGCATATATAATAAACCAAACCCCACAAATATGTTCTTAGTATAAGCACAGGTATCACAGTCCAGCTTGTACGCTTCCCCCATGTATATCCCTCCACATCACTCATTCTTTTTATAATAAAAAGCCCGCCGTAAGAGGCAGGCTAGGCTAATTAGCTCTAAGGCGCGTCAGCTCATAATTCCCTTTATTAAGCCTCTATACTATCTCTTTACAAGATTTGCTGAATGAGTGACCCGATTTCTCCCGCCACTTTTGGAAGCATACAGAGCCAAATCCGCTTGATGAACAATTGTTTGTTCCGTATCCTCTTGCGTAACCGTTGCCACACCAATACTCACAGTAATGCTGTATTCTCCCCAATCCCTTGAGGCGGCCTTTGATCGATATCTTTCTGCCGTACGAATGGCTTCCTCTTGATCGTTGCCCGGAAGAATAATAACGAACTCCTCGCCACCATAACGAGCGACAATATCTATCTCCCGTGACATGGATTGGAGTATTTCTGCCAGATTAGTGAGCACCAGGTCGCCCACCGGATGACCGTAAGTGTCGTTAATGCTTTTGAAATGATCAATATCAATGAGCAGCAGCGAAAAAGGTATTCCAGTCTCTTGAAAGGAGGCTAGGCTAGCCAGTAACTGATCTTGAAAATATCTTCGATTTCTAAGACCGGTTAACGGGTCAGTTGACGCCATCGTTTCTAGCTGGAGATTGATCCTTACTAGCTCCTGCTGTTTAACTTCATATTCTTCGTGCAACCGTTCAAGCTTCTGGTTCGCTTCATTCGTAGCCTGATATAATTCCTGAAGCTTGGTTTTGGTCTGTAGTATATCTTTTTCATGTTCAATTCGCTTACGCATCATTAGCACTACACAATCAATAACAGCTTCTCCGTTGCGCTCCTGACGTACCCCGTTTAGAAGTACAGGCACATCCTGTCGATCACTTGTCCGAAACGAGAAGTACATCTCATCGACACGCCCGTACAACTGGATGTAGGGATAAAAATAAGTATGAAAAAATAGCTTGTTGGTAACAGACATTGTCATTTCAATCGGTCGTCCGAGCAATTGATCACGTTCATACAGAAGCATGTCCAACAAAGTTTGATTTACCGATTGAATGATCCCAGTGTCCGAAATTGAAAAGTATCCACAGGGAGCTTTATCTAATTGAATATCCATTGCATGACTGCCTTTCATACGATATTACACACTGGCTAAATATTCTTTGATTAAATCGCTCGTTTCTCCTGGTTGACTTAAATGAGGATAATGCCCCTTTGCCCTCATCTGTTGAAGCCTGCTGTTTTTAAGATGAGTACGTAAATAATTCCCTACCTCAATCGGAGCAATGCTATCGTCCGAGCACTGGAGAATCAGTGTAGGAACCGAAGCATGCTGGAGATCGACACGGCAATCCGAAAAAAATGTAACCTCTGCGAATTGCCGTGCAATATGAGGATCTCTTGAGCAAAATGCCTTTTCCAATTCTTCGGTTAAGTCCCCTCGCTCAGGATTCTGCATAGCAATGGGCGCCATGTAACTAGCCCAGCCAATAAAGTTCATTTGCATCATATCCAGTAATTCATCAATATCACTCTTATCGAAGCCTCCATAATAAGAAGGCAGGTCATTCACATAGCGTGGAGAAGGACCGAGCATGACAATGCGTTCAAAATATTGAGGGCTGCGGATGGAGGCGAGCATTCCGATCATGCTGCTAACGGAGTGTCCGACAAATATGGTATTTCTTAAGTCTAACGCTTCCATAATATCCAGCACATCTTGGGCATACCCTTGCAAGTCACTGTATTTTTTCGAGTCATAATACTTTATTTGAGAATCTCCGGAACCTACGTAATCAAACAAGACGATTTGGTAGTTGTCGATAAAGCTAGGGACGATATAACGCCACATATCCTGGTCGCATCCAAAGCCGTGAGCAAACACAATCGTCTGGCTGCCTGTGCCTATTACTTTTACATTATTACGTTGGAGAATATCAACGGTCATTGTGAATCACCTCTCTGAGGTAGTATCTGTTCTATAGCTTCTCTTCCCTATTATATCGGAAAAGTTTCGATTATGGATAATGACTCTCATTCATAAATCCAGCGTTCAATGATCCCCTTTACTCTTTGCACATGTTGCTGTGATAAGGAACAAATAATAACCAATTCGTTTTTCCCATTCGTATCTAACCAATGGTGAACGTCATCCTCTTCATTAACCGTTTCATGAATGATTCTGATGGATTTATGACTTATTTCTGACTTAGCCGAAAAAATGGGGTTCATATCCATGATTTTCTGACCATTAGAAAAGGAGGTGTTGTAATAAGGAATCACTCAGTTCTCCTTATCCTGATCTTGTACTACATTTAGAAATACACGCACCCAATAATCCTCTAGTTCTGTGTAACTCTGTTCATTCAACCCATTCAAATTCATATATGTATCCACTCCAAGTTATTCATTAAATAAACGTAAAAAAGTCTCGTCCAGTGATCTACATTTCCATGACGGAATGCACAATTCACAGACCGAGACTTCTTTTTCATTCTTTATTTTACATCAACATCATTCGTGATTTTCTCTATTAAACCTCTCAAACCTTGGTTGGTTTCATTTAATTGATCGATAATATTCATAAACTCCGACACAAGCTTGGCCTGCTCTTGGGAAGATACAGTAATCTGCGTAATCTCTTGTTCCATGTTATAAACGGATTGTCTGACAGCTTGCAAGGATTGCTCGATTCGTCCAGTTGCTTCCTTGGTGCCCGTAGACATCTTGCGGATTTCTGCAGCGACAACTCCAAACCCTGCTCCTGCCTCACCCACCCGAGCAGCTTCAATGGCTGCATTTAATCCAAGCAAGTTTGTCTGCTCTGAAATATCCTTGATGTAGCCTGCCACCTCAGTCACATTACCAGAGTCCTCAACCGCCTTTTTCGTATTGCTTAAAATGTCCTCGGCCGTCGCACTAAGCTCCTCCGAATGAGCCGCCACATGCTGAATCCCTTCAACTAGCTTGCTTGTAACATCCTCTGCTTGACTCATCAACTTCTTCAATTGATCTTGATCATCCATACTATAGGTGATGCACATTACTGCCTCGATCTCATTCTGTTCATTCTTAATCGGATGAAAGTAAGCATCGGCAGCAAACCCGAAAACTTCGGCATCATAACGCACTCTGGTCTTTTCTCCGCCTACTAGCATTTTGAAGTTCTTGTGTACATCAGGAAGAGCTTCGCCTGCCTTGAAGTCATAGACTAAACTTTTACCCGACTGAAAGAATAGAAATTTCCCCCTATCCATTACGGAAATTAAAACATCTTGTCGTGCAGCTTCTCTGATAAACGGCATGGCAGTCAAAACAGCTTCTACTTGATTCATAATATGTATCCACTTCCTTATATTTTGATATAAGTCCTATCCTCTATTTCGACATTTTCATCCCATGTGTTTAGTGAATTTAAAATACTACGGATGATATTGAGTTCCTAAACCTATAAACAATCTCCGTAGTTTCCTGAAGGGAACCCATTTTTACCGCAGGGATACATATCCATTTAAGGTATTGTTTTCATGTCAAAATGTAAATTCAAACAGCGCGTACCGATTAAAATGGGCACGCGCTGACCGGTATGAATTTTATGAAACAGGTACTAAGATTTAATCCAGCTGCTCTCCATTGGTTTCGATCACATTCTTATACCAATAAAAGCTCTTCTTTCTGGATCTAGCAAGTGTCCCTTTGCCTTCATTATCCTTATCGACGTATATAAACCCATAACGCTTTTTCATTTCACCGGTTCCCGCGCTTACCAGATCAATACATCCCCAAGGCGTATACCCTATTAGGTCTACTCCATCAGCAATCGCTTCTTTCATTTGCTCAATGTGTTGCTTCAGATAATCAATTCGATAATCATCGTGAATGGAGCCGTCTTCTTCCACTGTATCTACGGCGCCAAGGCCATTTTCAACAACCATTAACGGGATTTCATATCGGTTATAAATGTTATTGAGGGACCATCTCAATCCCTGTGGATCGATCTGCCAATCCCAGGCACTTGCTTTCAAATGAGGATTCTTTAAGCCCATAGATAAATTCCCTCCCACCTTCTCCTGGTTAGGATCGGCACTGACACAAGTAGAGGAATAATAGCTGAAGGTATAGAAATCTACGCAGCCTTCTTTTAAGATGTCCTCATCCTCTTCTTGCATTTTGATCTGAATGTTATGATCTCTAAAATAGCGTTTGGCAAATCCCGGATAAGCTCCTCTTACTTGAACATCTGAGCATAGGAAATTACTTAAGTTATCCTTTTGTTGAGCCAGTAGAATATCCTTAGGATGACATGTAAGTGGGTAGGAACACATATAAGCAATCATACAACCGATTTTAAAGTCCTTGTTGATTTCATGGCCCAGCTTTACAGCCTTTGCACTGGCAATAAATTGATGATGCAACGCCTGATACAGAACCTGCTCATCCTTTACTGTAGCATGGGCAAGCTCTCCATTCCCCTCCGGCATCATAGCTCCAGCCATGAACGCGCCAAATGACAAGGTTAAAATATTGATTTCATTAAAAGTTAACCAGTATTTTACGACATCTTTGTATCTATTAAAAAGCACTTCACAATATCTCACATAAAAATCTACGACTCTGCGATCTGACCAACCATTATATTTTTGGGTCAAATGAAACGGTGCTTCATAATGTGAGATCGTAACCAAAGGCTCAATATTATACTTTTTCAATTCTGCGAATACACGATCATAGAACTGCAAGCCTTGCTCATTCGGCTCTGCATCATCTCCGTTAGGAAATATTCTTGACCACGCAATGGACATTCTAAAGACCTTGAATCCCATTTCCGCAAATAAGCGGATATCCTCTTGATAGCGGTGGAAAAAATCAATAGCTTCGTGACTCGGATAGTTCACTCCTTCTTCCAGTATAGGTGTAATTCTTCGGGAGGTCGTATGTGTTCCAGCCGTAATCACATCAGCAGTGCTTAAGCCTTTACCTTCTTCATTATATCCACCTTCAAATTGGTTGGCAGCCGTTGCACCTCCCCATAAAAATCCTTGTGGAAATTCCAATTTAGTTGTATTTTTCATTGTTTAATTCCTCCTCAACATTTAATTAAGATCAGACTACGACGGTCAATAAATCCTCTTGATACTCAATCGCCTTCTTCTCTGTTTCAATGACATCCAGGTAATTCGTAGTATTGGCAACGATAACAGGTGTGGTCAAAACATAACCAGCCTCTTTTATAGCTTCCATATCAAACTCCATAAGCAGCTGGCCTTTTTTAACAGCATCTCCCTGTTTCACTTTAGGATAAAAATGTTTGCCTTTTAATTTGACCGTATCTTTGCCTACATGGATGAGGACCTCAACACCGTGGTCACTTGTAATTCCAATCGCATGACCTGACGAAAATAATGATGTTAATACACCATCTACAGGTGAAACGACCTTACCTTCAGAAGGTTCAATGGCAATCCCTTTACCCAGAGCACCTGTCGAAAAGGCTTCATCTGTTACTTCAGATAAAGACTTCACTTCACCTTTTAATGGACTCATCACCGTCTCTTGTTTTACTAAAACTTCTCCTTTGGCTGCTCCTGGTGCGCTGTCTTCCTTTTTTGCTTCTTTCACTTCATCATCTTTAAATCCGCCAAAGAACATAAGCAAGAAACCTAATACAAAGCTTACCAGGATACCGATAACAGCCCCATAAAATCCGTTGTCTATTCCTGCCGGACTGATATAGCTCGGGATAGCGAAAATACCCAATCCACCAATGATGTAGCCTTTAGTTCCCATCATTCCTATAATACCGCCGCCTACTGCAGATGCTATACAGCTTAAAATAAATGGTTTCTTACGTGGTAATGTAATCCCGTAAATCGCTGGTTCTGTCACACCAAAAATCCCGGAGATGACAGCTGGAATGGAAAGTGATCTCAGTTTTACATTTTTGGTTTTAAACAAAATCGCCAGTACGACGCCTGTCTGAGCAAAGGAAGCTCCCAGCGTAGCCGCAAGAATGGGATCGAATTTAAGTACTGCTAAGTTGTTCATAGCGATAGGAACAAGTCCCCAGTGTAATCCAAAGATAACAAACACTTGCCAGAAAGCGCCCATGATTATGCCTTCAATAATTGGACTTAAGTTATACACAAAGAGGGTTGCTGCCCCAAGCAGTTGACCTGCCCAGGTCGAGAGAGGTCCAATCACAATCAATGCTAAGGGTACAATAACTAACAATGTGAAAAACGGAACCAAAAATGTTCTCACTACGCTAGGGATTACCTTTTTAAAGAAGTTTTCTATTTTTGAGCCTACATAGGTGGATATGATAATCGGAAGAACAGTTGACGCGTAACTCATCAAAATGACCGGAATACCTAAGAAGGTGATATATACTGGTGACTCAAATATAGTCCCGCTAAATAGAGTGTATAGTGGCTTGCCCGAAGCTGTTATCGTGCTAAATGTCGGATATACAAGCGATGCACCTATAGCCATACCTATAAAAATGTTGGCATTGAACTTTTTAGCTGACGTATACCCCAGGAAAATAGGAAAGAAGTAAAACAAACAATCACCTAAAGCATTGAGAATTTGATAGGTACCCGATGTAGTGGTCAGCCAGCCTAAAGCTACAAATAAGGCAGTGAAGCCCTTAATCATACCCGTGGCACTTAAGACACCCAACGTGGGTGTAAATACACCTGAAATGGTATCAATGAATCTATTGAACAAACTCGCTTTTTCACCTGAGGCTTCTTCTGAATCTCCTGTCTGAAAACCGCCTATAGCAGTAACATCAGCATAAACCTCAGGTACATGGTTACCTATAACAACCTGGTATTGCCCGCCACTCTTTACCACAGTGACAACACCATCCATATTTTTCAAAACCTCTGTATTGGCTTTACTTTCATCTTTTAGTTTGAAGCGCAAGCGTGTAATACAATGAGTTAGACTATTCACATTTTCTTTGCCGCCGACATTTCTGATGATGTCTTTTGCTAATGTCTCATACTTCATTGTAACTTCCCCTTTATTTGTATTTATAAAAAAAGGCGAAACCAAATAGATCAAATTCGATCTAGGTTGGTTTCGCCTGCATTACCAGTAACAATCCAAGGGTTATTCAATTTTGTCTTTGGGTCACACGCTGAATATGAATCGTTATATACAGCTTCTCCTCATCTGACAATACCGTATCCAAGTATTTCTCAATCTTCAGCATGCACCCATAGGCCTTTTTGTACTTTGCTTTCACTTGCCTCCACAAAAAATCGTCTTCCAGTTCTACTTTTTCTTTTTTATTTAATCGCTGAAAGAAGAATCTTAAATGTGTAATAAATCGCTCATAACTGATCGAGTGTTCATCTATGGTGGTATTATAAGAGTATTTAATAATATTCAAGATGTCGTGTATTTTTTGAGTTTGCTGAGCAACGTCTGCTACCTTGTTGTAGGAGCTGTTTACTTGAGCGTTGATTAAATGAAGAGCAATATTACCTGCTTCATCTTCTGACAATCGTTTGTCTGTTTCTTCTTCAATAAACTCCAGTGCTTTTAAGCCAACCGCAAATTCTTTGGGATAAAATTTTTTAATCTCCCAAATTAACGGATTTGCATTTTTAAACCCTTCATCAAACATTTTAAATGCATTGTTCATGTGATCCGTAAGCGAAACATATATATAATCGCTCAATTGTGCTTCTAATATGCTTTTTCCATATTCGATGATGTCATAGCATAACGAAACATATTCTGATGGAACATCCTCTAACAATAACTTGAATTTCTCTGAAGCATCTTTATGTTTAAGCACAAAGACCTTTTCAATTAGATGCTCTTCTACTTGTTCGCCTGCACTCTTTTTGAATGCAATACCACGACCCATAACAACAAATTCATCTCTTTTTTGATCTTTGGCTATTATGGCGTTGTTATTAAATATCTTCGTTATGATCATCTAACTGCCCCCCTTATCCCATCAAATTTAAAAAAGGATTTAGATGCTGGGCGAAATTTCAGATAGGTCACAAGACGGTAATAGCCGATCAAATCTTCGTCGTAAACAAATTCAAATGTATTGATTTACAACTTTATGTTATGAAAACGCATTCATAATAAGAGACAAAAGCCTTACGTTTTCCATCATTGATCTTGAGTGCTCCCAAACCGATCTGATATTCCGTTCTGAAAATGGATATAGTCGGTTAACCACGTCCCATGACATCATTTTTCGGATGTCGATTCGTTGGTCGACGTCATCATCTTTGTTGTTCAGCACTTGTAAGGCTTTATATCACTCACCTTTCTGCGTTATGGCTGGGCAGATATTCATATCATGCAGGATATCGTAAAGCTCGTATTCTAAAAAGAAAAGGCAAAACCCAACACATGGAAATTGAATTCCATGCCTCGGGTTTTGCCTTTTCAGTAACAATCCCAAAATCATAATAACATCGAATTTAAGTTTTGCCAACAAAAATGTTTGCGCTTTCTTTTCCGGAGCAACCACATCAAATACAGCACACGATCATGGTATAAAATGTCAGCCGCCAATGTAGGACATGTTAATCTTTTTTTTGTTGTTGGCTGTCTGCTCCGTACGTTCATCGGAATACCGATCTGTGCGTTGTTCCCATACTGAAGTAATCACATCGAGCAATTCCTGGTCATTCGCCCCGTTGCGAAGCATCTGGCGTAAATCAAATCCGCCTGAAGCAAACAAACATGTATAAAACCTGCCATCGCACGATAAGCGGGCACGTGTACAAGACGAACAAAACGATTCAGAAACTGAAGTAATAAAACCAATCTGTGCGTTGCTGTCTTTATAACGATAACGCTTTGCCACTTCTCCTAAGTAATCCCGATCCATCGGCTCCAGCTCGTACGCATTCTTAAGTCGTTCAACGATTTCTTTTTTGGTTAGTACCTTTTTGAAGCTCCATCCGTTGTCATTACCTACATCCATAAACTCGATAAAGCGAAGGGTTATTCCCTGCTCCTTAAAATAAGCAGCCATCGGCAAAATCTCCGAGTCATTAACGCCTTTTTGAACTACCATATTGATCTTGATTTCAAAGCCGATTTCTCTTGCATATCCGATCTGCTTCAAAATAACATCAGGCTTAATCCCCCGGCCATTCAACCGCCCAAATAGCTCGGGGTCGAGAGCGTCCAGACTGACATTAAGCCGTCGTAGCCCTGCGTCATAGAGAGGCTTAGCCTGCTGTCCTAGCAGCACACCGTTGGTGGTCAAGCCGACATCTTCCACTCCGTCAATGGACAGGATTTGGGAGACCAGGTCGGGTAGATTCCTGCGCATTAATGGTTCTCCGCCCGTGAGTCGGATCTTTTTTACGCCCAGGGATACAAAGAGCTTCGTCAGCCGGTGAATCTCTTCAAACGACAGACATTCATTTTGGGGAAGAAAGGCGTAATCGTCACCGAAAATTTCTTTAGGCATGCAATAGGAACAGCGGAAATTGCAGCGGTCTGTAACCGATATCCGCAAATCACGAATGGGCCGCTGCAACTTGTCTTTCAGTGGATGAAAATTCATACGCCCCCTCCTTTCTAGTTGTTTAGCATCGTTATCATTAGCCGCCGCTGACTGGGGGAATGAAGGCTGCAATGTCTCCATCCTGTAATACATCCGTAGACAACGCATACTCTTCGTTTATCGCAATTCGTACAGACTGGATTGGCATATCTGGATATTGATCTGTTATCCAATTGGATAAATCGCCTACCGTTTGGCCCGCCAAATCTGCCAATTCTTCTATTTTTCCCGTCACCTCACGGAGTCCCGCAAAGTAGTACAGCTTAATCATGACTGATCTCCCCCGGCTTTTTCTTTTGACCTCCGACCCACTGCGTTCCATCTTCCCAAATCTCTCGTTTCCAAATAGGAACTATTTCTTTAATTCGTTCGATCGCGTATTCATTTGCCTCATACGCATCCGAACGGTGAGGTGAAGAAACGGCAATGACAACGGCGATATCACCGATTTGAAGCTCGCCAATGCGGTGCGCGATTGCCACTCGCGTCCCTTCCCATTTCTGTTCGATTTCGCGACCAATCTCTGTGAGTTTTTTTTGGGCCATGGGGACATAGGCCTCATAAGCAAGGTATAAGGTTCGTACGCCTTGAGTCCATTCTCGTACGTGCCCTGTAAAAATAGTCACCGCTCCTGCTTCCGGCCTTAGGACATAATCCGCATAAGCCTGCGGGATAATGGGCTCCGTTACGATTTCAAATACACTCATCTTTTCCACCTTCCAGCCACCGGACAAAACCACTTTCCGGTGACAGACTCTTTTAAATGTTTCTGCTTTTTATATCTACATCTCATTTAACCGAACAGCTGATGATATAGTTTTTGACCGTTGGCAACACTCCGTACACCGTGTATGAGAAGCCTTCCGTTTTTGAATAAAATCATTCGATGCTTAAAAGCATAAAATTCAACGAAATAAGGGGTTCTTTTTACACGATCTGCTATAAGCCTGCCCATTTTCTCTGCATCATCGAGCGTGATCGGACGTTGTGGGTCTGGAAGAACCTGTACCACGTTCCGTCCGCACAGAGCCGTATACGCCGAGCGACGTGATGCTGTCAGTGCAGGAAACGTAGGATGCTCTCCACAGGTTGGACAATCTTGGTTACGGATGCGGGAAATCCCTATGTCCATCTGCGTATTCTCCCATAGATCAAAAAGATGAACCTTGCGGCGCATCTTATCACGCCTGCCGCTCAGCCACTTCATGGCTTCTGCACATTGGAGGGCAGCTGTCACCTGGACTGCGGGTGAGATGATTCCAGCCGTATCGCAGGTCTGATTGATCGCAGGCAACGATGGCAGAAGGCAGCGTAAACAAGCAGACTCTCCCGGCACGAATGGAAAAACAACGCCTGTGCTTCCAACACAGGCTCCGTAAATCCATGGAATTCCTGTCTTCAGTGCAGCATCGTTGATAAGCAGACGAGTTTCGAAATTGTCCGTAGCATCCATCAGCAATATACTTTTGCTGGCAAGTTCTTGAACAAGCTCGGCATCCAAGTTATCGAGATATGTGTGCAACCGCACGTCTTCTCGTATGGCTTTCAGCCTTTTTTCAGCTGCCATAACCTTGGGCAGCATTTCCGCGGCATCCTGCTCTGTAAACAACTGCTGACGTTGCAGATTCGACATCTCTACATAATCCCTGTCAACAAGATGAAGCTCCCCAACGCCCGCTCTTACCAATGTTTCGGCAATGGCGGAACCCAGTGCCCCGCAACCGATAATGGTGACGACAGCAGCGGATAGATTACGCTGCCCTTCGCCACCAATGGGTCTAAATAAGATCTGTCTGGAATAACGTTCATTCATTAGATTTTGTCCCTTGATAATACAGCCATATGACGAGGATCAGGCTAGCCAGCGCCACTTGGGAGAGGAGCATGAATCCAATGGAATATTGGCCAGTAGCGGCATGAATCGTCGATAACAGGATCGGAGGGAAAAAGCCACCGAGACCGCCCATCATGGATACAATTCCGTTAACTATACCTGCTTGTTTATTAAAATAAAATGGAACTAGCTTGAAAATGACGCCGTTCCCCACTCCAGCACTTACAGCGATCGCCAAGCAGCCTACTGTATACAGGGTAATCCCTGGTGAAAAAGCCAAAAGAATCGCAGCGACCGTATAAACTGTGAACGTGCCTACCAGCAGGAACAGGGGCTGAAACCGATCCGCCAGCCAGCCACCGATGGGACGGAAGAATGTGGCAATCGCAATAAAGCCTGCTGTACGCATCCCTGCATCCACTTTAGCCAGCTCAAAATTCGATACCAGGAAATTCGGCAAGTACACCGTAAACGCTACAAATGAGCCAAATGTAATAAAATAAAAGAGCGAGAAAAACCAAAGCTTTTCATTTTTGTAAACCCCTTTGATCTGTTCCATAATAGGCGTCTTTACTTTAGCTTCATGACGATCCCCTAAGAAGAAATTCAAAACGATAAAAACAAGCAGCAGAATGAGATACAGCTTCACTGTAAGGGCCCAGCCAATTTGTGTAGCCACAATAGGGGCCGAGAAGGTAGTGACGGCTGTTCCCAAATTCCCTATACCATACATTCCATTTACAAACCCATGTTTTTCCTTTGAATAATACTTCGGTAGCGAAGTCACCCCAACCGAGAACACAGCTCCTCCAATCCCAAGGAACAAGCCACCGATAATTAAATCCATCATCGTAGAAGCTTCACTGATATAGTAGACGGGAAACAAAAGCAAAATAAAGCTAACGAGAAAAACGATTCTTGCTCCGAAGATGTTGGCATAATAACCAAGCGGAATGCGCAGAATCGATCCAAGCACGACCGGAATCGCCGTAACCATGGCCAATTTTCCGGGTGGAATAGCAATATCCTCCGTAATGAACGGCATAAGCGAAGAAATGATAACCCATACCATGAATCCAAGAATCAAGTTCAATGTTTGTAGCGGCAACTGCATTTTTCTAATCATTTAACTCACCTTTTCAACGTTTTTTCTGTCGAATTATTATTTGAATTTTCTGTCCCCATTGTAGCCGCTAGCCGATCCATTCGAATATAGGGGACTCCCCTTTACCTGACAGGGGACTCCCTGAAAATATAAAAAGCCGCTTCTATAGGAAGCGGCTTGGTCAATTCAAGAGATAAGCGTATTTAATTTGTCACATAACTTGGTCAGATCATTCCGATTGATCTGTTGCTCTGCCATAGGAAAAAGTACGGTTTCTTCTTTTATAAAATGTACAGTCAGGACTTCGAACGCCTCTCCCGCGTTCTTGGTCGCCTCCTGAATCTCATCAAGCGTGAGCAAACTCAGATCGCCCTCCGTTTGATAAAGAAAATGATCGATATAGCCCTCTATTTCACGGTGCTCCTCCTGTATACCGACGAGCGGTCCCTGCTCAAAACCAATGTAGGTTCCTAGCATAGAAAAGAAGTGTTCTTCTTCCTTTTCGGTATGTTTCTTGAGGGGTACCCTAAAATCGATAATCTGCGTTCTCAGTTTTTCCAGTTGCTTGCGGCCTTCTTCCAAATCTAGTATTCTGTGCTGCTCAAACCACAATACAATGGCATGCCATTCATCCATCAGATAGGTTAGATAGCGATGCTCATTTTCAAGAATACGCATGGCAGGTTTGGAAAAGCGCAGTTTCTCATTTTCCAGCACGCGGATTTCCTCCATTCATCGGCTAAAAATCCAGCATTTTTTTCTTTAATGCATATTGGACCAGTTCAGGCCGGCTTCTTAAATTCAATTTTTCCATGATCTTCGCTTTGTTCGCTTCCACCGTCTTGACAGAGATGAACAGCTTTTCCGCAACTTCCTTGTTACCGTAACCTTTTGCGACCAGAGGCAGAATCTCCAGTTCCCGCTTGGACAGGATCTCATAAGGATCTTCTGATTGTGACGTTGTATCTTTTTTGATGAACTCACGAACGAGAGAAGTAGCCATTTTAGGATGGATATAAGTCCCACCCCCATGAATGGTTCGTATGGCAAGTAATAGCTCCTCATCTGGAGCATTTTTCAAAACATACCCTGAAGCACCATTCTTCAAAATATGAAAAAGATATTCTTCATCGTCATGCATGGTCAGAATCAGAATTTTAGTATCAGGGTGGTCTTCTTTAATCTTGCCTGTGGCGATCAATCCACTCTCGCCTGGGGGCATGCTGAGGTCCATGATCAGAATATCTGGACGATATTTAGCTACCATTGTATACGCTTCAATGCCGTCTGCAGCCGTTCCGACAACCTCCATATCCGATTGGAAGTTCAAAATCATGGAAAATCCGCTCCGTACAATTGCATGGTCATCCGCTAACACAATTTTGATCACGTCTTTACTCCTCCTCATGTCCAATCGGAATTTTTAAAAATACTTTGGTTCCTTGACCAACATTTGAAAGAACGCCAAAACTTCCACCTACCAGTTCTGCTCTCTCCTGCATGCCATATAAACCAAGTCCCGTTCCAATAGGATTGCTCCCCTTTTCAAAGCCAACCCCATCGTCCTCTACAGTCAAACGAAGCGTATGATCGTGCTCAGACAAAGAAACTTTAACCATATCTACCTGGGCATACTTCAAGGCATTGAGAACAGCCTCCTGGCAGACACGGTAAATGACCGTTTCCTTTTCACTTCCATATCGCTTTTGGGGAAGATCCGACACAAATTCAACGACAAGACCAAAGCTTTGTTCAACCCTCTTAAAGTGGGAACGAAATGCCGCTTCAAGCCCAAAATCATCAAGTGTGGCGGGGCGTAGTTCCACAGACAGGTTGCGGATATCATCCAGCAATCGCGTCATGGATGCTTCAGTCTGCTTCATGTTTTTGATGAGCTGTTCATCATTCGTCATGTATTTTAACACCCGCAGCTCAACAACCGCACTCATCAATTCCTGGGCGACGCTGTCGTGCAGTTCCCTGGAAAGCCGTTTACGCTCATTTTCCTGCGCTTCAATGACATGCTTCATCATTTTGTTTTGATACAATTTTTCCTGCGTCTGAAATTGCGGAGTCAAGTCCCTCAACATCAACACCCTTGTTCCATGTTCAGAATCAATGGTGTGAAAAGAAGCGGCATAGGGGATCATTCCGTTGCTCTTTGTTTCCAGATAAACCTGAAAAGAAGCGAAATCCTTGGATTCTGGCATATTGAAATAACAATCAAGGCAGGTACGGGGCTCCGTTTCGCTTGTATAGCCCCTGCATGTTCCACACAAAGCTTTTTCCTTCCCTTCATAGAGTTGAATGAGGACGTCATCGCTCACAATCTCCTCCGCTGCCGGGTTCATAGCTAGGGTGTTCCCTTGCCCATCAAAAAAGAAAATGGCTTCTGTACTGTTCTCAAACAACTTCACCATTAGCGCATTCAAAGAGCCAGTCCCTACAGATAATGTCAATTACATCACTTCCTTCCCGTTCAACTCTCCAAATCCCCTATGCGCCAAAGCTTCCAAATCACGCATCATGGCTGCGGTCATCAGCAGTTCTTCCCGAAATCCACCAAGCAGTACGCCCGCGACGCGAGCATCATTCCATAGGGGAACAGCCCCGAGACTCTTGAGCTTCTCGGATTGAACGATCGGGTAGTTAAACAGGTTGTCTGCCCCCACATATTGATGAACAGATGGAATGAAAACGGATTTCCCAGTTTTGAACACGACTCCTGCTATGCCCTTTCCGGATTGCAGTACAATTCGCTTAAAGCGATCATTTAAATTACCGGCTGCATTTTTCCATTTAATTACGTATTGATATTCGGCCGGTTCAACCAGAGCAAGCGCCATGAAATCATAACCGAAATGTTCGCGTATTCGCTCAAGCTCCCTTTGATAATCCATCCTATTATTCATCGCTCTCTCCTAATAGAATTAGGAAAGAAGGCAGAGCCCGCTTTCCTAATTCGATTTATGTCTTCTGTAAAGGATATAACTTCTGCGCACATAATTCAACGGAACACTCCACACATGTACAAGCCGGGTAAACGGCCAGAATGCAAAAATCGCAAAGGCCATAAGGATATGAAGCTTGAAGGACATCGGTACGTCTCTCATCAGTGTCGGGTCGACACGGAATATGAATAAACCGCGGAACCAGATTGAGATCGTCTCTCGATAATCGAATTCTGGCTGTACCGCATTCGTTACGAGAGTCGCAAACATCCCCATGCATACAATGGCCAAAAGCAATACGTTTACGATCAAATCAGACGCTGTACTTAAACGGCGCACATTGCGTATTGTAAAACGGCGAGAGGTGAGAATCAACATACCGAGGAACGTCATGGCTCCGAATATACCACCAATATAAACTGCCCCAATATGATACAGATGATCATTTACACCCAGTGCATGCATCCAGGTTTTCGGTATGCCCAGACCGGACACATGCCCCATAATAACCGGGATGATACCCAGGTGGAACAAGAGGCTTCCGATCATCAATTGTTTTTTTTCAATAAACTCACTTGATTTCGCTGTCCAATTGAACTGGTCGTTTCTGTAGCGGAAAATATGGCCTACAATAAAGACGACCACGCACATATAAGGGAAAATGACCCATAAAAACTGCTCTAGCATCATCATTGCGCGGCCGCCTCCTGTTCTACGCAAGCTTTAAGCGTTTCGCGCAGTCCCTTCACCAGATGAAAATACGGGCTTTCCATTTTTTCCAGTGCTTTAAGCAAATGATATGTGCCGTCTTCCAGGATCGCGATTGGCATGCGGAAGTTTTCTGTCGTCTTCGGATCTTGCGCCCATTCGGCGGCATACAGAAATTCACACATGAGCGGAAGGTAATCTGGCAGCTCTCCATCTGGCATTTCAAGACCGTACATCTCATATAGCACCTTTAACTTGACCAACATTTGTCCCCGTTCTTTTGCATCTTCGAATTTAAAGTAAGTCATATATAGTGCACAATTCTTTTGAAAATCAAAGGTTTCCGTATACATTTCCTGAATCTCTTCCATACTGAACTCTTGCATAAGGGACCAGTAGGTGTTCGCATACGTATATGCCGGATGGTTCGGATCAAACGATGCTTCCAGAAAAGCTGGATGAAAATCCAGCTTTTCCGGGTACATGAGTTGCTGAGCGAAAAACCCGAATGATGGCTTGCATTCATACAACTTCGCTACATTAATCACGCCAAATACCCCCGTAGAAGTTTTCTTCATACATTTCTTTGCCCGTTTTCAAAGGCTCTTCCATCCCCATCGAACTTGCCATACTACAGCCGTCACATCCAGAGCCAGAACCCATGTTTCCCATGGTATCGCCGTAACCAGCAGATCCTTGAGCCCGGTACGGATTCGAATATCCTTCTTTATGTGATGTCGGAATGACGAAACGATCCTCATACTTGGCAATCGCCAGAAGTCGATACATCTGCTCAGTCTGCCGCGGTGTCATGCCGATGCGCTCAAGACGGCTTTCATCGAAAGATTGTCCTGTGGATTGGGCACGCATATAGGAGCGCATCATAGCCATTCGCTGCAAGGATTCCTTCACAGTTTGCGTGTCGCCCGCTGTCAGCATATTGGCAAGGTACTGAATAGGGGTGCGCATCTCTTCGATAGCCGGAAAGATCATATCGGGATTCTCAATTGAGTCTTTCCCTTCAAAGTAATTCATGATCGGACTGAGTGGTGGCACATACCAGACCATAGGTAATGTGCGGTATTCCGGATGAAGCGGGAATGCCAGCTTGTGCTCAATAGCAAGCTTGTAGACCGGCGAGTTCTGCGCTGCTTCAATCCAGTCCTCCGAGATACCGTCTTTTCTCGCTTGAGCAATCACTGCCGGATCACTTGGATCCATGAACAGGTCGCATTGCGCTTTATAAAGCTCTTTCTCATCCTGCGTAGAAGCGGCCTCAAGCACTCGATCCGCGTCATACAGCATAACGCCGAGGTAGCGAATTCGTCCTGTACATGTCTCGGAGCAGACTGTCGGCAGACCAGCTTCCACACGTGGGAAACAGAAGGTACATTTTTCCGCTTTGTTCGTCTGCCAGTTAAAGTACACTTTTTTGTATGGGCAGCCCGTCATGCAATACCGCCATCCACGGCAGGCTTCCTGATCCACGAGCACGATTCCGTCCTCGTCCCGCTTGTACATGGCGCCCGAAGGACATGACGCGACACAGCTTGGATTTAGGCAATGTTCGCAAAGCCGTGGGAGATAAACCATGAAAGACTTCTCAAAGTTAAATTTAATCTCTTCTTCGATTTTCTGAATATTGGGATCAAGCGGACCCGTTACATGCGCACCCGCCAGATCATCTTCCCAGTTTGGACCCCATTCCAAATCCATTTTTTCACCCGTTACCGCAGAATGCGCGCGTGCCACAGGTGAATGCTTCTGTTCGCCAGCGTTGGTCAGTTGCTCGTAATTATAAGTCCAGGGCTCATAATAATCTTTCATTTCCGGCATGTCTGGATTGTAAAAAATCTTACCCAGTGCTATCTTGGACAGCTTGTTGCCTGACTTCAGTTCTAGTTTCCCTTTGCGGAGCTGCCAGCCCCCTTTATATAATTCCTGATCTTCCCAGCGCTTCGGATAACCGATACCCGGTTTGGTTTCCACATTGTTAAACCACATATATTCCGCACCTTTGCGGTTCGTCCAGGTTGTTTTACATGTCACGCTGCACGTATGACAGCCAATACACTTATCCAGGTTCATGACCATGGCAATTTGAGCTTTAATCTTCAAGCCAGTTAACCTCCTTCATTTTACGTACCGCAACGTACACATCACGCTGGTTGCCGATCGGACCATAATAGTTGAATCCATAACTAAGCTGAGCATATCCACCGACCATCTGGGTTGGTTTGAGATGAATTCTTGTAGGTGCGTTATGACTACCGCCGCGTGTATCCGTGATTTCGGAGCCTGGCACTTGAATGTGCTTATCCTGAGCATGGTACATGAACATCGTTCCTCTTGGCATCCGGTGGCTGACAACAGTCCGGGCGGTTACGACGCCGTTACGGTTGTATACCTCTACCCAGTCATTGTCGGCAAGATCATGTGCCTCTGCGTCTTCGTTGTTGATCCACACCGTAGGACCTCCGCGAAACAGTGTAAGCATGTGCTGGTTATCCTGGTAGGTAGAGTGAATATTCCATTTACCGTGCGGTGTCAGATAACGGAGCACGAGTGAATCTTGCCCGCCTTTTATTTCCCGATCGCGAGGGCCGAACACCATCGGCGGCAGCGTCGGTTTGTAGATCGGCAATGATTCCCCAAATTGTTGGAAAATCTCATGATCAATATAGAAATGCTGTCTTCCCGTCAAAGTACGAAACGGAACGAGACGTTCAATATTCGTTGTAAATGGTGAATAGCGGCGTCCCTTCTTGTTCGATCCAGTGAATACTGGTGTCGGTATAACTTCCCGTGGCTGCGCCGTTATACTTTGGAAAGTGATCCTTTCCGCTGCCCGATCGGCCGAGATATCTTTGAGTTCCACACCGTGAAGTTCTTCTGCCTGCTCATAAGCCTTTTGCGACACCCGTCCATTAGTCGCGGATGAAAGGTGAAGAATTGCATTGGCTACTTGGCGAGCTGTCTGGATTTTGGGCAGCCCGTCTTTAATGGATTCATCGTAATAAACTCCGTTCAACTTTTTCATTTCCTCATATTCGTCCGCTACGGAGAAGCTGACGCCATGCGCACCTGCTTTCCCACTAGTCAAATTCGGACCGAGTGAGATAAATTTATCGTGAATTTTAGTATAATCGCGTTCGATGATGCTGAAATTCGGCATGGTTTTACCCGGAGTCGCTTCAATCTCGCCCTTCGTCCAATCCTTTACAAGACCCATCGGCTGTGAAATTTCGCCTATACTATCGTGTGCGAGCGGCGCAGTCACAAGGTCTTTATATATGCCTGGCAGGTACTCTTTTGCCATATCCGAAAAGACTTCCGAAAGCTGGCGGTAAATATCCCAGTCCGCGCGGGATTCCCACAGAGGGTTAACAGCCGGATTAAACGGATGCACGAAAGGATGCATGTCTGTTGACGACAAGTCTGTTTTTTCGTACCAGGTTGCCGCAGGAAGCACGATGTCCGCGTACAATGGAGTTGTTGTCATCCGGAAATCAAGTGCAACCATCAAATCAAGTTTTCCTTCTACATCTTCTCTCCAGACAATTTCCTCAGGTTTCTGTTCTTCGTTCGGCCGGGCAAGCAGGGCATCAGATGCTCCGAGTAAATGTTTCATGAAATACTCTTGTCCCTTCGCCGAACTGGAAATCAGATTTGACCGCCAAACAAAGAGTGAACGCGGGAAGTTCTCGGCTGCCCCAGGATCTTCTACAGCGAAGCGTGTCTTACGTGATTTAATCTCTTCCACAGAATGATTGATGATGTCCTCGTTGGACTTCTTGCCTAATTGTGCAGCCTCTTCGGCGAACAGCAGACTGTTTTTATTAAACTGTGGATAAGAAGGCAGCCAACCCAGACGTGCTGCGAGCACGTTGTAGTCTGCTGGATGTCTGTAACTGACATCCCCGCCAATCGGTGACTTCAAGGTGTCTGTTCCACTTTCTTCGTAACGCCACTGCTCTGTTGCAAAGTAGAAAAACGATGTAGCATTTTGCTGCCGAGCCGCCCCTTGCCAGTCTTTTGCAAAAGCAATCGTTGACCAGCCTTCGATTGGGCGGAGCTTTTCTTGACCCACATAATGCGCCCAGCCTCCACCGTTTACACCTTGGGAAGCAGTCAACACGACAAGATTCAAGATGGACCGATAGATCGTGTCACTATTGAACCAGTGGTTGATACCCGCACCCATAATAATCATGGAGCGACCTTTAGTATCGATAGCATTTTGGGCAAATTCCCGAGCAATCTGTACCACAACAGACGCCTTCACACCTGTGACCTTCTCCTGCCAGGCAGGGGTATAATGCGAAGCTTCGTCGTAATAATTTTTGGCGTTATGAGGGCTGTCATTGCGTGCGACACCATACTGGCTCATCATCAAATCGTACACAGTTGCTACGTAACGTTCCGAGCCATCTGCCAAGCGTACTTTTTTGGCCGGAATTACACGTTTGAACGTTCCATTACCGGCGTTATCAAAGTAAGGGAATACGATTTCTTCCCATTGCTCGCCATGACCTTCCACAGTGAGCGCGGGCTCAACCTTTGTTCCATCTTCCCGTTCCAGAATCAGGTTCCATTTCTTATCCTGCTCCCAGCGCTGTCCCATCGTACCGTTCGGGACCAGCATTTCCCCCGCCGCTTCGTCATATATGACCGGCTTCCAGTCCGCATGCGGCGAAGCATCCCCCAGGTCACTCGCCCGTAGAAAACGTCCACCTTTCCAGGCTCCCTCGTGTGGATCAAGCAGAATCATAAACGGCATATCCGTATATTGTTTGGCATAGTTAATGAACATCGGTTCTTGGCGATCTTTGTAAAACTCATCCAAAATAACATGCGTCATAGCCTGGGCTACGGCAGCATCTGTACCCGGATTTGGGGCAAGCCAGTTGTCAGCGAACTTCACATTCTCCGCCAAGTCGGGAGCCACTGATACGACTTTTGTTCCCTTATATCGTACTTCCGTCATAAAATGAGCGTCTGGCGTCCGGGTAAGCGGTACGTTCGATCCCCACATAATCAGGTAACCCGCATTGTACCAATCAGAAGATTCCGGTACATCCGTCTGCTCACCCCAAATTTGAGGAGATGAAGGAGGAAGGTCGGCATACCAGTCATAAAAACTCAACATCTGCCCACCCAGTAGCGAAATGAATCGAGCTCCTGAAGCGTAGCTTATCATTGACATCGCCGGGATTGGCGTAAAGCCCGCAATCCGGTCAGGACCGTATTTACGAATGGTATAGATGAGTTGTGCCGAGATCAGACGCAGGACATCGTCCCAAGTGACACGGACATGACCGCCTTTTCCGCGAGCTGATTTGTAGAGCTTGGCTTTCTCCGGATCTTCCACAATACTTGCCCATGCTTCCACCGGATTGGCATGCTCCTGGATAGCCGCCTGCCAAAGCCGCAACAGCTTACCGCGCATATAGGGATATTTAACGCGTAATGGACTGTATTCATACCAGGAAAATGTAGCCCCACGCGGGCATCCCCGCGGTTCAAATTCTGGCATATCTACACCGCAGGAAGGATAATCGATCTGTTGATTTTCCCAGGTAATGATGCCGTTTTTGACAAAAACCTTCCAACTACAGGAACCGGTGCAGTTCACTCCGTGAGTCGTCCGAACCACTTTGTCATGAGACCAACGCTGACGATACACGTTTTCCCATTCTCTATTTTTTTCCTCAAGGATTGACCAATTTCCCGAATAGCTTTCGATCGGTTTAAAAAAGTTGAGGTTGTATTTCTTTTTCATCGATGACCAACACTCCTTTTTAGAAAGAATCATCCCAACGCAAGTTCCAAGGGAAGACTCATTCGCTTACTCTCATTATGTAATTCATTCATCTCTGTTCCCATTAGGGAATGTCCTATAGCGCTACAGGAAATCCCTCGTTCTATGGAAAGATACAAAAAAGCCTCCCCCTGCTAAAGGGAAGCTTGTATGAAGTAATTAATTGTTCTTTTGACCCGTTAACAGGAGCATGATAAAAGAAATGAGTATGATAGAGCATGTCCACGCCCACGCCATAGGAAGATGACCAGCATCCACTGCAATATAAATGGCCGTCGGAATCGTTTGTGTTTTACCCGGAATATTTCCGGCAATCATCAGCGTAGCACCAAATTCGCCCAGGCCGCGGGCAAAACCGAGTATGAAGGCAGCTTTAAAAGAAGGGAAAATTAAAGGGAAGGTGATGTATCGAAAAACCTGCCATTCACTTGCACCCATCGAACGTCCCGCGTTTTCCAAGTCCCGGTCAACAGAAGACAATCCCATTCTCAGCGTCCGATAGACTAGAGGAAAAGCTACTACCACCGCTGCTATAACCCCTGCCCACCACGAGAATATAATAGGCTCGCCAAACCATTGCTCCACAAACCGTCCGAACCCGCTTTTTCGTCCAAGTAATATGAGCAGTAAAAAACCAACAACCGTCGGTGGGAGTACCAAGGGCAGCATAAGCACGGTTTCAACAACCGTTTTCCCTTTAAATAATCCCAACCGCGACATTGACCATGCCACAAGCAAGCCTAATATGATTACGAGAACGCTGGATAACAGTGCAACCTGCAACGATAATCGGATAGGAGGCCAATATTCATTCCAATCTATATCTTGCATGCTCACTTCGGTATGGTAAATCCATACTTATCCATAATATTCAGAGATTCTTGCGATTGTAAGTATGCATAAAAGTCTTCGGCTTCTTGAATGTGCTTTGTAGCTTTGACAATCCCGATTGGATACTCAACAGGTGAATAGGTTTTGGGATTCACCTCAAAGGCGATTTTTGCCTTTTGTGAAGTCAATGCATCTGTTTTATATACAAATCCGACATCTGCATTCCCAGTTTCCACATATTGCAGCACTTGTCTAACGTCTTTCGCTTGAACCAGCTTGCTCTGTAACGTGTCCCAAAGCTTCGCTTTCGTCAGCGCTTCCTGTGCGTAGTTACCCGCTGGAACACTTTCAGGAATTCCGATTGCAACTTTCTTCACTTCTTTTTTTGTTAAATCGGTTACACTCGCGATGTTCATCGTCCCATCTGCAGGGCTAACCGCGACCAATTCGTTCGTCAGCCACGTTTTTTGTTTTTTCGTATCTATTAACTGCTGATCAACAAGGGACTTCATGTTTTTGGTCGAAGCGGACAGAAACAAATCCGACGGCGCTCCTTGCTCAATTTGTTTTTCCAACGCACCAGAGCCGCCGAAGTTAAAATTCAATTTAATGCCTGTATGGGTTGATTCGTATGAATGCTGAATTTCTTTGAGCGCATCCGTTAAACTTGCTGCTGCGGATATGGTAAGCTCAATAGTTTCAGCCGTTTTCGAAGATGTCTGGCTGGAAGATCCGTTCTGATCCGAACTGCTAACATTTGAATCTAGTTGTTGTTTCGTACCGCATCCTGATAATAATAAAATGATGGACATAACCAAAACGAAAACAGTGCTACTTTTAATTAATTTATGCATTTGGTTCGGCTCCTCATGTTAGTTCATCATCAATTAATCGGTTTCGCTATTAGCTGTGCCTGTCTCGTACGTTCGATCAGTGTACAATTTTCAAGAAGAATATGATTAAAAATATCTGCTTCCAGGTCTTCTAACCGCTTCAATACGAGTCGGTGCGTACCACAAGCTTCCTGCATCGGCTCAAAGCCGTTTGTGATCAAGCGCATTTCCTTCAGGAATTCCACCACCGTTTGATGCTCGTCTTGCAACTTGGACAAAATTGGATTCAACTCATCTGCTCGTTCCACTGTTGATTCTTGTAAAAATGCTTCAATCATCGGAAACACAAGGTCCTCCTCATTTTGAATATGTTCCGATAATTCCTGTTTAAGCAAGGTGAACAGTTCATTAACTCGCTTGAGATGCGAATAACGTTCACCGTGAACCCGCGTTAGTTTGGTTACATACGGCGTTAAGGCCGATAGTTCTTCCCGAAGCTTCGTATGATACTCATTTTGAATATAGGCGATTAGTTCTTTTGGTTCGAGTGAAGGAGGTTGCATTTGCTTATGCTGTGCCTGCTTTTCTTCCACTTCATGTATCTGCGTCAGCAGTTCACCAGCGTGGAGGCCTCGATTGGCTGCTGCTTCACGGAGCGATATTTTCCCTCCACAGCAGAAATCAATTCTCAGTTTGCGGAACAGATCTCCCGTTTTGGGTACTGCTTTCACGATGTCCGCCACCCATGTTTCTTCCGTTAACTGGCTCATCTTCCATTCCTCCATTTTACTTCGATTTTATGCTCAACGTTCATTCTACGTCTCCCTTAAAGCTGAACCAATCAGGGGGTTCCCTCTTTCACTAGTGGAAAGAGCCTGATTATAACAAATCAGAAAGCAACTGTTCAGCCGCTTCTTTCCCTTGAGCGATACAATCTGGAATTCCAACGCCCCCATAGCCGGCACCGCATAGAAAAACACCCGGTAAATACTGTGCGAAGTCCTGTCTCATCTTCGCCATATGCTCTTTGTGTCCAATCGGATATTGCGGCATCGATCGATCACACCTACTGACTTCAACGAATTCCGGTTCCGCTTCCAGGCCCATTAAATCTTTCAAATCTTTGCGCGCGGCATCCACAAGTTGATCGTCTGTCATCTGAATCCAATCCTGTGCGCCTGCATGTCCGATGTAGGTCCGTAAAAGCGTATATCCTTCAGGAGCAGTATGGCTCCACTTCGTCGAAGACCAAGTACATGCCGTAATCTTTTTGCCTTCTTTGCGAGGGACTAGAAATCCCGTTCCCTCAAAAGAAAAATTAAGATCTGTGTTTTTATAAGCAAGAGCAATATTGGCTACAGAAACATAGTGAATCTTGTGTAACCAGCTAGCACTTGCAACGCCGGAAAATAATGTAGCCGCTTCAAAAGCTGGAACAGCGCAGATCACCGCATCCGCATCTATTTTTTGTCCGTGTTCTAAAATGACCTGATAACCGCTTTCCTTCCTTACTTCAACTACACCTTGCCCCATAACAAAACGTACGGTATCCAGCCTTTCCTTTAGCCGCTCCACGATCGTAGATAATCCTAGCCGATAAGAAAGAAACATACTTTTCTTAGCGATATCCGGCAGTTTGTCTTGTACTGCTGGCTTTTTTCCCGCCCCTTTAGACATACCCTTAATCAAACTTCCATGCTTTTGTTCCATTAGTTTAAATTGAGGGAAAGTTGACATAAGGCTCAGAGAATGAGTATCCCCAGCGTAAATTCCAGACAGCAAAGGTTCTGTAATCTGGTCCAGAACTTCTTTGCCGAGACGCCGTTTGATAAAATCACCTAGAGATTCGTCCGCATCACCTTTCTTCGCCGGAATGATTAAATCCAGGGCTGCCCGTGCTTTTCCCAGTGGAGAAATAAGTCCTGTCCGAATGAAAGGAGTCAGCTTTGTTGGGATGCCCAGAATGAAGCCCATCGGCATCGTATGAAGTTTGCCCTTATGCAAAATGCAAGCAGATTTGGCTTTCGGGTTTGTCGATACCAGCTCTGCTTCCAGCCCCAACTCCATGGTCAGATCCAATATTGCCGTCTTTCTGGCCAAGAAAGCATCCGGTCCTTTTTCGATCATAAAATCGTTTTGGCGAACGGTTTGCAGCTTTCCTCCCAGACGTTCACTTTTCTCCACCAGTGTGATCTCCACTTCAAGCTGCCGATCCTCAGCCAGCCTTTTCACATAAAAGGCGGCACTTAAACCACTTATTCCTCCACCGAGAATAACGACTTTTTTAGAACTTTTTTTCATGAAAACACTTTTCCTCTCCAACCCCGGGTATATAAGCGCAATAAGGGTCACTCTCCAAATAGTCTCCTGTTATTGCAAAAGCCCTTGCTCTGGAGCCCCCACAGATGGCCTTGAATTCACAGACTCCACATTTACCTTTAAGTAGGGACTTATCTCTAAGATTCATCATGATCGGAGAGTTGCGATAAATATCTGCCAGGCTATCGTTTCGTACATTCCCGCACATAAGAGGCAGAAAACCGCTCGGGTATACTTCTCCGATATGACTAATAAAAACAAATCCATCTCCATCATTTACGCCTTTAGGAGCACGTCCTAAAACGTCTGCTCTCTTTTGTCCGTCTGCTACACTGCTCTCACCTGCATTGTGCTTTTGCTGCAGTACGACCCTCCGATAGTGGGGAGCTTCTGTAGCCTTCACACCGTACGGCATCTGTTGCTGTATTTGATACAACCATTTCATTACGGCTTCATGCTCATCAGGAGTAATCATATCTTTCTCCATGCCACGTCCGGTTGGAACAAGGAAAAATAAACTCCATAACACGGCCTGCATTTCCTTTACCCTTTCTGCAATTTGCTCCAGATCATGGAGGTTGTACCGGGACACCGTAGTGTTCACTTGAATAGGGATATTCAGTTCCTTTAAATAACCAATTCCTCGCATGGTTGTATCGTAAGAACCCACCGTACCTCGAAAATGATCGTGAATGTCTGCACATGAACCGTCCAGACTAAAAGCCCACCGCGATAACCCAACTTGCTTTGCTTTTTCTACCGCTGCTCGTGTCACTTTAGGTGTGGCACTGGGGGTCATCGAAACCGACAGATTTTTCTCTTCAATTGCATATCGAGCCAGTTCAAACAGATCAGGACGCATCAAAGGATCTCCGCCTGTGAACACAACCAACGGATGATTCATTTCAGCGATTTGATCTATCAGCTTCTTACCTTCTTCTAGTGTCAGCTGGCGAGGATCAGGTTTGTACTGAGCTTCCGCTCTACAGTGAAGACACTTTAAAGCACAAGCTCGTGTAACCTCCCAGATGACTATAAACGGATCAGTATGATAATCACGCGGCGTTTTCAAAGATATCATTGATGTCTCTCCTTTTAGAAGTATAAAAACAACACAAAAACATAGAGCATCATTGAAAATCCAATTTCCGCCATGCCAACTTGTTTTGCCTTTAATCCGAGTTTAGGAAGCCATATGGCCCGTATCAAAAAAATCAAAAAAGGAATAAACAGAGGTAACTTTAAGCAAGTAGCAAACAACAAAATCACCAAATGATAGATGACGGAAGCATAATGGTAACGTATATTTTTTCTTTCACGAATGATCGTTTTGACATACAAAGCAGTTCCGATAAAGTAAAGCACCAAAAGCAAGAATAGCTCTGTTGCTACTCCCCAATCCTCTCCTCCCCCCATATAAATAACAGGGTATATAAAAGAACAAAAGAGTAGAATTGCAACAATGTCATTGAGTAAAGCACGTTCATTTTTCGTTTTTGCAAAATAAATATTAGCCATAAAAAAGAGCAATAGAAGAGCTCCATACCAGATCAAGGCAGTCTCAAACCATATCAGTGAAATTAACAAAGGAAGTAATATCACTCCGTATACAACGGCGGGTTTGCGGTATCTTTCACTGCTGCCTGTTTTGATCCATTGGAGGACAGGAAAACTGAATAAGTAGATAAAAAACCAGCACACAAATAGGGGGATATGAATGAGTTCCCCTCGAGAAGCAGCTAAACCGAATAAAAATGGAAGAATGAGCATGGCCCAAGCTCCATGTTGATTGGGTATGTATCTGCTCATCCCCTTCAAACCCTTGATCCTTTTTTCACAATCTTTTTTATGTCTGTTATTTCGGTTAATCGATTCATCATCCATTCCCCCAAGATTGAGTTTTATCTTCTAACTTCATTCTAAGTATTATATGAAATTGAACCAATTAGGGAGTTCCCTTTTCCTTAGGGGGGAAAATCCTAACCGGAAAAATAACGCTATTTTCTTATGCTATACTGTACTAAAAAAGGGTACAAAGAAAGGATGAACTGTTATGGGAGGACCTTCTTTACGTCAACTGCATGCTCATCATGCCATTCATCAAGGCGGCCTATCTGGCGCTCTAGATAAGACGAGAGAAGTAGAGGAATTACTCGAAGCAAAAGAATTCAAGGTGGCGCGCCAGGCTGCCGACCACTTGATCGAATATTGGGAAACCCGCATTCTTAGCCATGCTGATGCAGAAGAGGAAGGATTCTATCAGGAAATGGTCGAGAAAAAACCGGAACTGCAGGAGGCTGTCGTCAAACTTACACGGGATCATGATCTGCTCCGAATCATTGTAAAAGAGCTCAAAGCCATGATCCGTGAAGAAGGACTTACGCCTGAAGTTCTTCAGCAGTTCCACGCGCTTCTGGTTGTCAATGCCATCCATAGTCGGGAAGAAGAACGTTTGTTGTTTGAGGAACCGTCATGATCGAGATGTGGAATAACGATTCACTTTCTCTATAAAAACGTACCGAAGAAATAGTCCAACGCCTCCTGCGAGTATCCGTCATCTCCTTGCCAAGCTGCTACGGAATAAAAATCATGATTGCCGTGCTGTCGTTTACGAGGCGTGTCCTGTGGAACCAGCAGTCCGGCATATCCCCACACCTCCATGACTACATCACGCTCGTTTTTGCTGGATGGAAACACATCCTTCCAGCGCTTTTCCAATTGACGTGCACTGCTTTGAGCATCACAGTTCTGAACAGCTTCGAGCATGTTATGAAGTATAGTCAGATCCTCATCGGAAATCTGAACAGCCTCTTCTTGACTGAACAATTCAAGGTCCATCCAGCAATACAGAAGGTGGTTCAGACGAATACCGCCCCATTTGATTCGTTCAAAATTCAGTACATTCAAATCTTCATTGACATATTCCTTATCAGACATCAATTTATTAAAATTACAATCCCCACAGCTACTGTAATTGGGCAAGACGACAGGCCGCTCCCCATAGGTGTGCAAAGGAAGCCCTGCGGTTAATGCCCAGCTCGATAAGGCGCTTCGTAAATGAACCTTTTTCGTGGAAAGACTGTGCAAAAACGCTGCTGCCACTCGCTCTTTTGTAGCCTTTTGCTGGTGCAGCTCATGCAGCCTGTTTATAATCTCGTTATGTGTAATGGTGATCGGATCGAACATCAAGCCCTTACTTTTGGCATATTCAAAATCCTCACCCGAAAAAGATCCCCGCTCCTGCTTCCAGCCGCTAGAGGACCAGAATGTGTTCATCAGTATTTTTTTCGCCTCTTTATCCACAACACATCTCCCTTACTCATCCAACACCCTCACCTTCAGCACAAAGCGCAGGGTTGTCGTGTATTTTATGTAAGATCACTATTCATCTTTATACTTAAAAGCAATGGCCGTATTTCCCGACCGGGGGTCAAAATAAGAAGAGATTTTCCCCCAGTTCAGTTCATATTCCATATAGGGGTAAGGCTTTGTTTGACGATAGCTTGGCTTTACGGACAAATGTTGCTGTAACAAACGATCATGCTCCCTTTGTCGCTTTCTCTCTCCTTCCTCAGACCAATTATCCCACGAAGTTGGAAATTCATCTCCCTGGAGCGAAATCTCCACGACAATTAGGTTTGTATCCTTAAAGCATACAGACACAAAAAAATGCCGACACAGCAAAGAAACCTGATCGAAATGATACCAGATGTAGTCATTCCCTAGCTTTCTTACAGAATGAAAATATTTCGAATACCAAGTGGTCTCTAACAACTGATCTTCCGTTAAAAATGAGTAGATAGCACGCTCACCATCGACCTGAATGATTCCCGATTCCCAGTCATTCATTGCTGTCACTCCTTCAGCTATTATGCCAATCTCCTACAGTTACTCTCTGTCCTCATTTGTCCACATGATTGAAAATGGCCTGCCAGGCCCGATCTAGCACGCGCGTATGTAATTGCTTGACATAAACATTTCTAATGATGGCAAAAACGATCACACCCACGAATACAACACTGAGCAAAGTGATAGAGGGAACCCAATGGTCAAACATGGCATTCGCCAGCACTTGCAGCAAATGTCGTTCTGGTTGTAAATATTCCACCGCCGCAACGATGCCTGCTGCCAGCAATATGATCACAGATATGATCATAAGCATTACATTGATTACTTTGTATTTAGCAAGCCCTCGCTGAAAAACGCGAGTTCCCGCATATTGCTCCAGCACGATGATTTGCTTGTGAAAATCATTTTCCACCTGCTCTACAGGCAGGTCGTGCTTCTGAATAAATGCATGTGATTTCTTCAATTCGGATTGAATAAATAGACTACTCTGGATAGCAGAACCTAGCTGACCTAAAACATTCATATCTTTTCACTCCATTTTCGATAGCTTCTAAACTACGAGTATATTGGGTTGCCATGCTCTACAAAACGATCGGTTCCAGACTGCTCTCTAAATGAGCCTATTAGTAAAAATCAAAGTACCCCCGCCAGACTCCTTCATTCTGATGCTTGGCAAAATAAAAGCTGCCTCCATCCACAATATTCAATTGGGCTTTGGCATCTGAGGCAATCTGAAACACAAATTCATAGCCCTCGCCAAAGTCGATGCCTGGTTGAATAAAGCTGGGATAGCCACCGATTTTGTGAACCGCATATATTTCCTCTACGATGTCCTCAAAATAGTCGGGTTCCTCCTCGTCCATCTGGTTGAGAACATCGCCGTATTCCTCAGGGATATTTTCACCGTCCCAAACCGGATAATCATTCTCTTTAAGTTCGGGGAATAGCGGGAATACTTTGATTTGCATAAATGCCGGACCAAAGTCTTTTTCAACTAAATTCTCTACCGACGTATACTCACGAATACACATATATCCTTCCATGTCCTCATGATCCAGTACATCGGGAGACAGGAAGACCGTCAACAGCTTGACACTGTGCATAGCTTCAGGGACAAAGGGCAAGGCAGGCAAATACAATTGCATGATCGGAGCCATAACATTCCCCTGTACATCAATGGGTTGTTCCTCCGTTGGCAAAGCCACTGTAACTCTACCAATCCAGCTCTGTTCAAGGGAACCCGACGGTCTGCGACCCCCTGTATGAAAAATAGTAGCTTTACGTTTTAGAATCGTTCTTAGCTTCTCAATAGAGTTGCTGGACAACGAAATCACTCCTTTCTAATCTAGAATAGAAACGCAACAACATCCTCGCCTGCTTTAAAACCAAAATCACTTAAGCGGTCTTCCATCTCTTGAATCTGGCGCAGATAATCTTCCGGCACAGCTGGCAGACCCTGTTCATTCACTAATGTCCCGCCGAGTCTGGCGCGTGCATATTCGGCACTTTTCCACATTGCCTCAAACACAGTTTGCGGCTGCACGGTCCGTACGCCATCCATACCGAAAATCAAATCTGCAAAGCGATCCTCCGCGAGTGTACTCAACCCAAAAAAGCCAGGCTCGGTTCCCGTATGTACGCTAAATAGTTCATCATAGCCTCCCGGTCCGTGATGGTGTGCATGGAAAATATCCATATCTCCCCACTCCATTCCGAGGCTCAGCATGACATCCCAGATATCCGCTCCACGGTAAGATTGGCCTTGATCCGCTACTAGCCTAAGCATGACAGCGTGTTCCCTTTCACCTTCCTGATCTGTAAATGCTTTAAGTTTTTCCGCTTTTGCACGTACATGGGCAGCATCCTCCCGAGGAAGCACATGAACGGTGCCCTTCTCCTGAAAACGCGCTGGCAGTGTGTTCATAAAGTCTGCTGAATTCTACATCAATAATAAATATTAGCATCAGGCTCCACTTGATGGATTCCTTTTATGGTCTTCACAGGCTCATACTCCAACTCCATGGCAAGGATGCTAGATACATCCTCACTCCCATGTTCAGGTAAATTCATGAATCTCTCTCCTAACTAGCTGTTTTCACTTTACAGTTTCCTATAATTCTCAATATATATTAAACTATAATTCACCAAGCACAAAATAGTATAAAAACGGTGCTGGGTTGTTGAACATAATTTTTTAGAATTTCAAAGCTTCGAAAGGGGAATACTCATGATGCAAAAACTTTGGCAAAAAGGGAAAGATCTGTCTCTGCCTATTATGGTGTCCGCATCGCTGATATCTGGAGCGCTGTCTGTAAGTACACCTGCGGCGAATGCGGCTGCAACCAGGGAATTGCTTCAGCTATCTGGTCAGACGACTTACTATGGAGAGGTTGAGAATGGGCAGCCCAACGGACGTGGTACGATCAAATGGAGCCAATATAAGCAGTATTCGGGTGATTTTGTGAATGGCAAGCGTTCAGGTACTGGAAAATATATAAATCAATACACGGATGCAGATGGACAAAATCATAAAATCGTATACAACGGCACATGGAACAATGACACGATGAGCGGCAAGGGTACGCAGACTGAAAAAGTGACGCAAATGGACGGAACCGTACGTTCGAACGAGATTCAAGTAGGTACTTTTCAGAACAATGGATTACAGAACGGCTACCAAGTGATCCACGCTGTGGCCGATCCAGACTACAGCTTCACTTATAAAAATGGAAAAGAAGTGTTAAATATCTTGCACAGTAATCAAGATCTCGTCCAAAGGTGGCAAAAAGGAGAGCTCTTCTCCGTAATTTATAAAAATGGCTCTGTCCAAAAGGAATACTCCATGTTCCCTGAAGAGACTGCTACCAAAGAACGTCAAAGACAAGCGTCCATCAAGTATTTCAAAGGAATTACCGCCAAGGTCACTCCTCACTTGCAGCAGTTTGAAAAGCTGTCCAAGCAGATTCCGCTAAAATAATTAATACGACGCGAAACATGCATTAGCCTCTACGCAAGAAGGCCTCTCTTTCTAATGGAAAGCTCCATTTGAAAAGAGGGGCTTTTTTCGTTTTCGTTATGAATAACTTATAAGAACTTCGGATCATAACACTCCTACTTTTCTCCCTTATGAATCCTCAGGAACTCATACAAATGACTTATTTTTCACTTAAATCCCCTCCTTTTTTTGCTAACCCCCACTAGATTCACTAAAATATAAGTAATTATTTTAATCATCCGAGGTGGACATCATGGCTAAAATTATGGTTCCTCCTGAGAAACTAGAGGCGGTTTCCAGGCAGTTCGCACAGGCACGTGAGCTGGGGGCACAAATTTGCGGACAACTGTCACAGCATATTCAGATGTTGGAAAATAGCTGGGCAGGAACAACACAACAGCGCTTTTATCAGGATTTTCATAAAGCTCGTGGACAAATGGATGCTTTCACTCAAACTGTCGGTTCTGTCAGCACAGAGCTGCGTTCCATTGCAGTAAAATTCAAGGAAACAGATACCCAAGTAGACACGGGTATTAATAAAGGAGATCACAGCGGACAGATCGGCAGCAGTGAAGGGACAACTTCCGGGAAAAAAGGACCCGATCCAGCAGATATAGCCATTAACAGCATTTCAGAAGCCAATAAATGGCGCGGGCAACTGGGATTTGCCGGAACAGCTATCTATAGCGGTCTGGCTTCCACACTTGTGCTCACCAAAACAGTAGAATTCAAGAAAAGTCTGAAGAATCCCACTCGAGCGGTTATACATAATGCGGCATGGGTGAAAGGCAAGGGCAACAATGCTTTTATGCGTAATTTAGGCAAAAGCCTAAACCGCCAATTCGCCAAACCCGGTATTGTGATGAAGGGGTTAAAGGGCTTTGATCGATTAGCTGGAAAGCTTCAAATGGGTAAGCTCGGCCTCGGATTCAATAAAGCCAACAGCTTTCCTCAGTGGACGCGGAACGTCATCGCCGGGGTGGAAAAAGGCCGATATGGCATAGCCACCCGCCAAATTCCTGGCATGATTGCCAAAAAGCTGTACCCTATTAATGCCACCATGAATATTGTGGGCGAGGGTATCAGTCTGGCTGGAAAATGGAAAAGCGGGAAGCTTACCGGAACGGATGTGGCTGTATCCGCTTCTAACGTAGCGATTAAAACCGCCGCAACTTATGGCGGTGCTGTCGCTTTGGGAGCCGTAGGCGGCGCTATCGGTGGTCCGGTCGGTGCAGCCGTCGGTGCTTATGTCGGGGGTACGGTGGGAAGCTGGGCAGGTGGAAAAGTCGCCAAATTCGCCGAAAAAGGGATACGTTGGGCCAGCAAACTATTTAAATGACATACACCTAACAGATGGAGAAGGAGCCTGACTATGGATAAACAAACGGTAATTTTAACGCTTGAGGAACTAGGCTTTGCCTTGACCGCACTGGGCGCAGAAGATATGGCTTCTGGTCTGCTCCAATCTTATTACGGGGAACTAACCGAAGATCGCTGGGAACTGCTTTTTCATGCTGCAACGCATAGCCTGATATCCAAGGGTCTGATGGAACAACGGGATGACGAGCAACAACAGCTCGAATTTGATGAGTTCATTGTTGAAATGCTAGCTCATCTGGTACAAAGTCGTCAGATGCTACGTGGCTACAAGGAGCAACAGGATAAGCAAAATACATTAACGATACACCATGGAAATGAACGTTTTCTGTATCATTTCTCCAGTCACAATGAACTCCATTTCTTTCGCTGGTCTTCCCCAGAAGACTGGCATCATGACATTGATCAATTGTTCGGCCTGCTTGCTTCGTACTTCAATGCGCACAGCCGATACGTCGATCTGACCGAAGAACAGTGGAATGAGTTAACCTCATCCAACTTCAGCATGCAGCAAATGACAACGTGGAAGCTTCATGAGTCGGCCCAACAAATAATACAAGACTGGCGAGAGGATTTTGATCGTAATCAGTGTAGCCTTAATAATTTGAGCCAAATGGTATACACGGATACGGATGAAGATGGTCCTTCTGTTACGAATCTGCTATTTGTTCTTAAAGGAATGAATGATGTGTGGATTGTAAGAAATACAGAACTGGATATGCAGGCCATCCCATGTCTGCGTATTGAAAGTGTAACCGAAGCTGACTGGAGAGAACGGATAACATATTTCATTCAGGAGTTTGTACGCGACGAGGCGGTATTCCGTGGATAAAATTGTATATCGAAGATCTTTGGCATTTTGGAAGGCCATGGGCAGCTTGATGTTTGTGCTGATTTGTCTGTTTTTGCTGCTGCTCATTTTTATCGACGAAGATATCTCAGCTCTACAAATCTTCTTCTTTATTACGTCCGCCATTGTCGGACTTCCTTTTTTCGGTAGCTATCTTGTGGTTTGTTTGAGCAGAACGCTTCGTAAGGATACCTACCTGTTCATCTTTGACGAACACAGCATTTCCGATGGTATTCGAACTGTCCCGTGGGCTACAATCACTAAAGTCGAATTCGAAGGGGCCTCCATCCGCAAATGGCTGCGCCCTCGCTTTCCCGCCTTTATTTTTCATCTGAATGACCGCAGCACCTGGGAAGTCAGCACCGATTATGTGTTGAACGATATGGAGCTGAACCAAGCCGGGAAACAACTTCGAACTCTCATTAACCAGCATGGCAAGCCAAAGAAAAAACGTTCCTGAATAGTGTGCCATTGAATATATCAAAGCTTGTCTCTATCATATGCAGCTACAAGAGCCACAACCACTGCTGCCGAGTTGGCCGCAGCCAAATCAAGATTGGAGTCAAAAGAATCCGCCGCTTCTACACCGGCAAGATCAGACAAAGAACGGACAGCCAAAAATGGAACACCAAACTGGTATGCAGTCTGAACGACCGCGGCCCCTTCCATATCCGTCACTTTCGCTTCAGGAAACTGGCTACGGATAAAATGGGCGCGCTCAGCCTGGGAGATAAAAGAGTCTGCCGTCGTAATCAAACCGTTGACGATCTGCCCCTCAATCCTGGTCTCCGCCAGCGCTTCTGTCGCAAAAGCAAGCAGCGCTGGATCGACAGGATAACTTGCCGGCATCTGTGGCACCTGTCCGTAGGTATAGCCGAACGCCGTTCCGTCCACATCGCTGTAAGTCAGCTCGGTCGCCACTACGACATCGCCAACATGCAGCGCTGGATCGAGCCCACCCGCAGATCCGGTATTAATGACAAGCTCAGGGCTAAATCGCTCAATCAACAGCGCCGTAGTCGAGGCTGCGTTCGCTTTGCCAATTCCTGATTGCAGCAGAATAACTTCCTTGCCCTCAAGCTGGCCCGTATAAAAAATCCCGTTCGCAATCTGGGTCATCTTTATCCCTTCGATCTGCGCTTTCAAATCTGCTATTTCTTCCTCCATAGCTCCGATAATCGCTATACTCAAAGTTCTTTTCCCGCTCCCTCCATGAATTCCTTGTATTCCAGCTTAACCTTGAAAAACACCCGTTGCTGCGATGCGCTGCACCGCCTCCAGGAGCCTTTCCTCACTGTTTACCAGACTGACCCGCACATGAGAAGCTCCTGCACGACCAAAGCCTTCTCCAGGAGCGACCGCAACATGCGCCTCGTCCAATAAAAAGTCTGCAAAGGAAGCCGATGTATACCTCTCTGGCACCTTGAACCAGGCAAAAAAAGACCCTTGGGGAGCAGCTACATCCCAGCCAATACCCCGTAACGCTGCAATAAGAACATCACGGCGCCGCTCATATAACGCCGCGAGCTCCCGTACCGGTTCCTGCGTGCCCAGCAATGCCACAGCTCCCGCATCCTGTACCGCTCCAAAAACAGTGCTGTAGGCATGCGTATGATAATGCTTGAGCGCACCAATGATGGACGAATTTCCCACTGCAAATCCGAAGCGCCATCCAGCCATATTATACGTTTTGGAAGCCGTATACGTCTCGACGCCATACTCCTTACCGCCGGGGATTTGCAATAAACTAATCGGCTTATATCCGTCAAATCCAAGAGCACCGTAAGCAAAATCATTCATAACCGGAAACTGATACCGAGCGGCATAATTCAGCGTCTTTGTCAGGAAATCTGCAGTAGCTACTGCTCCAGTCGGATTGTTCGGATAATTAATCATGAGCAATTTGACCTGCTCTGCAATTTCTTCCGGCACGGTTGTATAATCAGGCAAGAAGCCATGCTTCTCATCAAGCGGAATCGTATGAATATGGGCTCTTGCCAGCGCAGCAGCGGAATAATATTGGGGATATGCCGGATCGGTGGTCAATAACCAATCACCTGGATTCAATAGCGCCTGTGGAATCCCCATTACGCCTATGGCTGAGCCGTTGAATATGGCAATCTCCCGGTCTGGATCCAGCTCCACCTGATACTCCCGTTTATAGAACGCGGCGACAGCCTCCAGCGTGCTTTTTTTTCCATGAAAAGGCGGATAGCCCTGATTGATCGGTTGATCGACCGCTTCCTTCAAAGTGCTGATGATATGCGCCGGTGTCGGCTGATCCGGGTTGCCGGCTGCCAAATTGATTACATCTATTCCCTTACTTTTATACAGATTCACCTTGTCATCCATTGCGCTAAAATAGTTGTCAGGCAGAGCCTTGACGAGATCAGAGGATGAAAAAATCACGTTCATCTCCACCTTCTATCCATAAGATACAGGCTGACAACGTCAGCCCGCAGAAGATAATACCCTATACTATTTGAAATAGCTTGGCAGCTTGTAGCCTTCATAATCAGGATTCGATTGGATGTACTTTTGGAATTCATCTGAATGATATCCTTCAATAATGTCTTTGACGAAGGGCTTATCCTTGTTCTTGCTGTCCACAGCGACCACGTTCGTGAACGGATCTGTCATATTTTCAAGCTTTAATGCCGAAGTCAGCTTTATTCCATTCGATACAGCAAAGTTCCCTTGTATAGCTGCAAAATCAACATCCTCCAGTGCACGTGGCCCCTGTGCCGGGTCGGTAGCAACAAATTGCAGATGATGCGGATTAGAGGTGATGTCGTTCACCGAGGTTTGCAATGGATCGATATTGTCCTTTAACGTAATCCAGCCTACTTCCTTCAAAATATTCAGCGCACGCAGCATATTGACTGGCTCGTTAGGCAGGTTGATTTGGGCTCCCTCACTGATTTCGTCAAGGCTGGTATGCTTGCTGGAGTACAATCCCATTGGAGGAGTCGGGACCTGCACAGCACCAATTAGATCAATATTCTCCCGCTTATTCATAGAATCCAGGTAGAGCGAGTGCTGGAACACATTAGCATCAATATCCCCCTTAGCCACGGCTACATTGGGCTGAACACCGTCTGTAAACTCTTTATATGTAATCGTATAGCCTTTCTTCTCCAAATATGGAGCCACACCATTCTTAAACTGATCGCTATATGGACCGGGATTAAAGCTGATATGCAGTGTTTTCTTTTCTTCACCCGCAGCGTTGCCCGACGTATTCTTGCTGCCGCAGCCTGAAATAAAAAGCACGACTGCTCCCAGCAGCAATATAAATGAAATCCATGGTTTCTTCATTTTGATGTCTCCCCCTGCTCCTTGATATCATCTACTTTTGGTGAGTTAGAATGTTTACAATCGCTCAAAATACCAAGTAACTTGATGCGTTTTATAGATATTACAATGATTTTTTATTCACTGTCAACAACATTTAATTACGCATCTTCTGCATAGCAAAAAAGGGGGCACAACAGGAGATCCCCTTGAAAGCAAAACACTTCACACGTTTGTCATATACTTCCGTTTTAAATATACCCCATAGGGGTACATTTAAAATATGTAATTAAAACCCTAAAGGAGCTGTAAATATGAGAATGCAATGGGCTTTGCTCGCTGGTACAATCATGATTATTTTGAGTGGGTGCGGAAACAGTAACACGCCGAACCAGGAGCACACGACAAACAGCAGTCAACAGCACGACACATCGGATATGAACCATTCCACTTCCAGTGAGCTTCCTACCGGACTAAAAGAAGCTGAAAATCCAGCCTTCAAAGTTGGTAGCCAAGCGACTATTCGAGCTGACCATATGGCAGGCATGAATGGGGCCACTGCCACGATTGTTGGTGCTTATACGACTACTGCTTATACGGTCTCATATACTCCAACCACTGGAGAAGAAAAAGTGAATAATCATAAGTGGGTTATACATGAAGAGATTAAAGATGCAGGCAGCGAGCCCTTTGCACCCGGAACGGAGGTTATCCTTACAGCAGATCATATGAAAGGGATGGATGGGTCTAAGGCTACCATTGACTCCGCAGAACCAACGACCGTATATATGGTAGATTATACGCCGACTACAGGAGGGGAGCCTGTCAAAAATCATAAATGGGTGACGGAGAGTGAGCTTTCAGCCCATTAGAACTCTTACAACACAGGCGCTTATGATAGCAAAGGGGAGCCTGACATCGGCTCCCTTTATACGGCTTTATTTGAGTTTGGACAAACCTACTTCGCTAAAATGAAGTTCATGCCATCTGATTCTTCACTTTTCAAATAATCCGACGGTGTTTCGTGGCCAAGTGCGGGGACTTTTCGATCCATCCAAGTCAGCAAATACTCCCCATATCGGGCAGCAGCACAATCTGAATCTCCTTTGGAATTTTACTTTCGGCCACTTTTGCTCTTATAGCCGGATCTACCTGATCATACCGCTCCTGATAGAGCTGAACCATGTTGGCCCAGCTCTCCAGCTTAAACTCTTTCAAATATATGTCTCTCATCTACGAGCCCTCCTTAGGGCCTCAGACAACGCTTCTCATGCTGGAGCAACCATTCTTTTCTCCATAGCCCTCCTGCATAGCCCGTTAGTTTCTGATTGGAACCGATAATTCGGTGACATGGAATCACAAGGCTCAGCTTATTTTTTCCATTAGCACTGCCTACGGCTCGGATCGCTTTTTCATTCCCAATAGCAAGAGCAATATCTTTATAAGCTGTCGTTTTACCGTACCCCACGGACACCAGAGCATTCCATACTTTTTGCTGAAAATCCGTACCTTCAAAGGCATAAGGAAACGTAAACTCAAAGCGCTCTCCTTTAAAATACTCGTCAAGCTGGGTAGCGCATTCCGCTAATACTTGGATTGGAACCTCTTCTATAGCCCTCGTTAAGAGCTCATTCCGATTAGAGAACATAATAGAATAGACAGCCTCATTTGTGCCCTGTATCTCTATCTCTCCAATCGGCGATACATACTTCAATACGTAAAGTTCACTCATAAAAGGATACAACCTCCTTCCTTATCTATTCCTTACTCAACTTTCTATACTCACTAGGAGAACAATGGTTCAAGCTGCGAAACGCCTTATAGAAATGGGAGGGACTTTGGAAGCCCGTCTCATAACAAATCTCAAGATTCGTAAGATTTGTACTTTTAAGAAGATAGGCTGCCTTATCTACTCTTATATTTTCCAAATACGTACGCGGGGTTTCGGCGGTTTCCTGTTTAAAGATCCGATCCAAGTAAAAGGAGCTTATTCCGATATGATCCGCAATATCCTGCAATACAATTTTTTCCTTGTAATGATTGACCAAGAAGGTTACTACATTCTGCACAAGTCTGATATACGGCGAATGGTCTGTATGGGGCTGGCATCTTTTGCAAGCACGAAAACCCGCCTTTTCCACTTTGTCCAAATCAAAGTAAAACTCCACATTTATTTTTTTCGGCTTTTTGGATCGACAGGAAGGTCGGCAGTATATGCGAGTTGTTTTCACAGCGGTAAAAAACAACCCGTCATACTTACGATCACACGCTATAATTTTCTCCCACATTTCTTCAAAAGAAAGATTGATGTTAGCCATGATCGAATGCTCTGTCCTTTCTATAGTTCATATTCATCTAGTTCAGGATTTTGCAAAATCCTCATATAAATGTGATGTATCTTGAAGCTCTATCAACTGTTCGGCATTCTTTTGCAAAGCAACTATTATCTTATCAGAAAATGCATTTCCAAAGCTAAACCGTTTAACACCTAACTGCTGAAGCTGGTGGACATTCGTCAGACCCGGCAGGGATAAAACATTAAGCGGAGCATGTATATGAAACACAACTTCCCTGATCTCTTCATCACTCTTTAATCCTGGAACAAAAATTCCGCTCGCACCACTATCCACATACGCTTTGGCCCGCTCTATGGTCTCTGAAAGTGGGGCATCCATCTGCAAATATGTATCCGTTCTTGCGTTTATAAAAAACTTTTGAAACCCACGCGCATCCAATGCTGTTCTTATTTTGGACAACAGGTTACTGTGCAGGCCCACTTCTCGAAGTCCCTTTTGCGTTTTCAAAGAATCCTCAATATTAATCCCTGCAACTCCCACATCGGCTACCCTTAAAACATGCTCAACAATCGTTGCCGTATCCTCCCCATATCCTGCTTCAATATCTGCCGACACTGGAATTTGAACATGCTCAGCAATCGTCCGAATAACGCTTACATGCTGGTCAAAATCAATAAGCTCTCCATCTGAGAATCCAAGCGTATTGGCAATTCCCCAGCTCGTCGTACCTATCGCCTTAAAGCCTGCCTTCTCCAGAGCCACCGCAGATAGCATATCCCAGGCGTTCCCTAAAAATAAAAGTTCCTCTGATGTGTGAAGTGCATGAAACTGATGAATTTTGTTCATAAATATAGCCTCCTGATATGTGATGTATCTCATTTTATCAAGAGACTATCTTTGTTTCGTCCTCATTCTTGCACTTATGGTCTGTAGGAATCTAGGAACAACTAGGTCCATTTATTCACATATAAATCATAATTTTTGAAAAAAACGGTTATTTAAGCTCTATTCAATCCTATGCTTCTTATCTATACTCTTGCTAAATCAATTCGAGTTAGATGCAAATCTACGCTTTTAGTCTTTCACAATTACATTATTATAGGAGGAGTTATATGTATAAAACAAAGTTCCTTATGATCTTGCTAAGCTTTACTGTAATCGCTTCTTTCTCTAGCTTGTCCAGCCCTTCACCTAGCAAGGCTTTTGCTGAAGAGAATGGGACTCCGGTGCAGAAAACGATCGATTTAAATGAGGGCTTCGACCATTCAAATGAAGCTAGTATAGAGCCATTATCCCTCACCAGCGAAGAAGCTACTAGCCAAGCAACGGTTACAGCTATTGATCATGATGCTAATTTCTCACCTTCAACACTTCAGTTTCTGAAGGCTAATACAGGACTCGACGGTGAGCAATGGGATAATATTATGAAGCTAGTGAACAAACCAGAGCAAGATTCTTTGAAATGGACTGAATTCTATGGCTATGCTGAAGATATCGGCGATAATCGCGGATACACAATCGGTATCTTTGGAGCAACAACAGGCGGTTCAAATGATACAGGACCCGATGGTCCGGACTTATTCAAAGCTTTTGATGCTGCTAGTGGAGCTAGTAACCCTTCCATTGCAGGTGGATTAACACGTGCTGGTCTGAAGGGGAAAATGAGTGGTTCGATTCTAAAACTCAGCGATAGCGATAGTGTAATCAAGAAGAAGATCAACGCTCTCCAAAACAATGAAGCTTGGAGAGAAGCCATGTGGCGTACGTTCTATGACACCTATATCGAATACAGTGTACAGCAAGCACAGAGACGCGGATTTAATACTGCTCTGACGATTGGATCATTTGTCGACACAGCACTTAATCAAGGCGCTACTGGTGATTCAGGTAGTCTTGAAGGAATCCTCTCACGCTCAGGCAGTAGTACGAATGAGAAGAAGTTCATGACTAGCTTCTATGCTAAGCGTACATTGGTTGTCGATACCAATGATTATAACCAACCTCCCAATGGTAAGAATCGTGTGAAACAATGGAGCTCTCTCTTAGCTTCTGGCGAAACAGATCTTAAGAACGCAGATGCAGCTGTGATCAAAGCAACGAATTGGGAACTGAAGTAAATATAATATACGTCATTAGGAGGGCATATCGTATGTCCTCCTTTATCTATTTTTCATGAACATTGAGTTGGCGATGACTGCTAACAACATCCCATTCTCCCATACAGTTCCTCTCATCATTCGAGTATGTAGGTCGCGTGTACAAATAGAGAGACTGTCCCAGAAGCCCGAAAGTTGCAAGCTCCTGAAACAGTCTTGTAAAATGGTTTATGAAGTCGAAATAAGGCTGTTAGATGATTCGATAGCCAGATGGCAGTCTACCGCTACTGCGGATATTACGGATTTGCTGCAACGTCAAACGTTGATTGGTAGAGATAATAGATTCCACATCATTCCCGCGAATCAGATCATCCAGGTCGGCGATGTTGCGATTGCCTCTGAACACACGGAAGTTACCTCTAAACCGCGTGCCAGTAAAGAGTACAAGCGTAGCATTGCTGCTGGTAGAAAAGAAACGCAGACTTTCGATGCCGTCGAGAATGTTATCGGTATTACGAATGCCTAGGTTTCCTCTGAATACTCTCCTGGAACCCCGAAAATTTTCTTCGTTGTAGACTGTAAGACGTGGATACGTTTGGGATACATATGCTTTGTTGTCCATGTTGTAATTCCTCCTTTCAACTTTATCTTATGCTTCACCATCCGATTGGCGCGGGCCTCGCAGCATCCATCTAAAAATGGTTATATGATTGAATAGAGCAGACGCAGACTTGAAAAAGGAACATATGTTCTGTATAATCTAGCTTAGCAATTTGGAAAATCCTGAACTAACGGAGATGCGGACATGGATGATAAATTTATTGAGGAACTACGTGAAATTAGCAGAAACGACAAGCGAAGATCCGAATTTCTTATTAAGGGTATGAAGGAAACACTTCAGGAAAGAAAAGAAAAAAACTTTATCGAAAGATGGATTTGGCGACAAAAAAATAAGAAGCTTATAGCGCGGAAGTTTAAATCCTAGTAGATATAACAACTGAATCTTCATAGCATTTTACTTTTCATAGCACTTTACAAGTGCTTAGGTCATAGCTCATTTCTGTCCTAAATATAAAAAGCCCTTGGGCGTTGAGGGAATGATCCGACAATTCACCCCAGAGGATGTACAATTAGTTGCCCAGTTTCTAGCTGGTTTTTCAGAAGAGGCTTTAGGTAGTTCTATTGATCCGGTTAGTCAAATATCGGTTGCGGAGAAGACCATCGGGACAGGAAATTTGTATCTTTGGATAGTAAATAACATGCCCGTATCCATGGCTAATATTGCTCATTCAAATCAAACAAGGCCCGCAATGTTATCCATCGCTGGGCCTCCTCTTCACTTACCTTTACACCTTTATTCCGTAACACCCAATCCCGTGTGAACTGAGGATCTTCGTGAAAGTAAATATACAGCTACAATGGCGATGACGACACCGGTTGCTCCAAACCAAGTGATGGAAGCCAGCGAAACCTGACCAACAACTACACCGCCAATTCCGGCTCCGGCTGCCATAGCAAGCTGCATTGTAGACTGATTGAGACTCAGCATCACACCGGAAGATTCAGGCACAAGTGTGACCAGATTATATTGTTGAGTAGGTCCAGTTGTCCAGGCTGCGAACGACCAAAGGATCAATAAAGCAAATACTGCGATCAGGGAATGAGCGGCAAAAGGAAGTAAGAGTAAGGAAATACCGTGCAACACCATACCCCCGAATAATGTAAAGGGTATACCCTTTTTATCCGCACTGTACCCACCAATTTTTGATCCGATTAGACTGGCAATTCCGAAGGCGAGCAATACTGAGCTTAGCATATCCTCTCCTACACCTGATACATTCAGCAAATACGGTGAGATGTAAGTATACGCGAGTGAATAACCTCCTAGCCAAAAGAAGGTGATACCTAATCCCAAAGCAACTTCAGGCTTTTTCAGAAGAGCAAACTGTTGTAGTAAGGGGACTGGTCGATCTCCTTTTAAGCGGGGAATTGTCATAGATATAACAATTAGGGCAATAATCCCTGTCAACGCGATGCCGAGAAATACGGTTTTCCAGCCATATGCAGAAGATATCATTCTTCCAAGCGGCACCCCGATAATCAGCGAAGCTGTAAAACCCATAGTGACTGTAGCAATAGAACTGGCCTGCTTGCCGGCTGGGGCAATTTTTGCTGCAATGCTCAGTGCTGTAACCACGACCATCCCCGCCCCGAGGGCCATAAGAATACGCGCGGCGATAAACATTCCAAAACCCGGCAGAATAAAGGAGAGGACATTAGCTACTGCAAATAATCCGAGCGAACTCAAGAGCAGCTTGCGTCTGTCCCATTTAGCGGTTACTGCCATCAGAATCGGCGTGCCAATCGCGTAAGCAAGAGAAAAGACTGTAATCAGCTGGCCCGCTGCGGACACCGTAATCCCCATAGTTGTCGCAATTTGATCCAAAATGCCTGAGATAATGTACTCGGATGTGCCTACCAAAAAACTAACAATGGCCAAAATATACACTTTCCACGTACTCTGCATTTTTAAATAACGCCTCTTTTCTTTTGATATTTTTATATTTTTACAAATATCGAAATTAAGACTAAAAAAATTTATGTTATCAGGAACGGGGCATATTTCTGCGCTGCTTCCACATCCAAGCTGTAATAAATAAACGTCCCCTCTTTACGGTATGTGAGCAGCCCCGACTCTGCCATTTGCTTCAGATGGTGCGATAGTGTTGAAATAGCTACACTGTTCAGCTTCTCGCCCAGCACAGAGCAGCATTGGTCACTTTCCTCTTTTAGCAGAAGTGCTATTTTGAGACGAGTGGGTTCTCCAAGTGCTTTATATATTTTTACAGCTTGCTGCATCTCTGTTGTATCTTTCACCCTGTACGGCTCCCTTCTGTTCCAGTCTTAATTTCGATGTTTGTCGAAATAAAGTTATCACAAACATTTGTAAAAGTAAACCCGTTTATTATAAAGGTACAGCTTTTTTACACTCTGAGATGGAAATGATGGTCTTTCTCATTCGATAAATACCCCCCATCCATAAAGGATGGAGGGAAAAATGACTGAGTAGAGAGGGGAAATCTTGGACGCCATGGCGTTAATTCGGGCTTGCCGTGGGTCTGACAATAATTTCATTAACATCTACATCCGCTGGCTGCTCCATGGCATACAGAATGGAACGGGCAATGGCATCAGGCGAAATCGAAATACGACGGTACTCTTTCATTCCTTGCCGGGCCTCTTCATCTGAAATACTGTCAGCAAGCTCAGATTCGGTTACTCCTGGCGATACCAGCGTCACACGAATATCTCCCCCCACCTCCATACGCAACCCTTCAGAAATTGCCCGAACCGCATACTTCGTTGCGCAATACACCGCTGCAGTTGGGGTTACACTATACGCGCCAATAGAGGCGATATTGATAAACTGACCAAATCCTTGCTTTTTCATAATCGGAAGCCCTGCCGCAATCCCATGCAGAACGCCCCGTATATTTACATCAATCATGCGATCCCATTCCTCTACCTTCAGGGCTTCTAATTTTGAAAGAGGCATCACTCCCGCATTGTTCAAAATTACATCCACACGCCCAAATGTTTTTTCCGCGTACTTAATGAAAGCTTCCATCTGGTCCCTCTTAGTCACATCCAGTTGCTGATAATCAGCCGATCCATCTTTAGAACGAATCTCGGATGTCAGAGCCTCTAGTCGCTCTGTGCGTCTGGCCCCTAATATTACATGAGCCCCATGGTGAGCAAGTAAACGGGCAGTAGCCTCACCGATCCCACTACTTGCCCCCGTAATAGCTACGACTTTCCCTTTAATATCCAACATGCTTATTCCTCCTTTAGTTTAAAAACGGACTGAAACAGATTACTTTTTTACTTCCCTGTAAAAAACCATCCCTGCATGATACAAAACACCATTTTTGAATACACCATCTGCCGTAAATCCGGTGTCGTCCACATATTCGATATAGTCATCTTCTATGATATAGCTGCCTGTATAGGCACTTTGTCTCTGACCCCGTGCTTCATCATAACGGCCATTAGGCAAGAGTTCTTGACGGATATCTCCGTCTTCAGTTACCCACATCCCTATATAGTGATGCTGCGAAGCGTGTACACTTTTTTCCGCTTTGTTACTCTCCATGACTCCCACTCCTCTGCCCTTCTATTTTTTTCTCAATTGCTCATTAGGTGTTGTATCTGCATCTTATTATGAGAGGAATGTCCATCAGCCCGGTAGAAGAATCAGAGCAAATTATTGCCTAATCCTCCAAAGACCCTTAATATGTAATAAACTACTGAAAATGAAAACGGGCTACTTTGCAAAGAAGGGATGTGTCATGATGGGGGCAACCAAAATAGAGGGTTCTACCATGGAAAAACAAGCCGAGTTGGCAAGGCTCATAGAACGATTTTCACATCAGGACGGAGTTCTCACTACAGCCATACCTTCGCTTCACTTCGTCCGAAGTTCAAATACAACCGTTCCGATACATCAAGTCCATGAACCTGCCTTATGTATTGTGGCACAAGGCAGAAAAGTCGTGATGCTCGCAGAGGAAAGTTACCATTACGGCACATCCGACTACCTTGTTGTGTCGGTGGATTTACCGATCTCGGGGCAAGTTATCCAAGCGTCAGCAGAAGCTCCTTATTTGTGCCTTCGGCTCAATTTTGATCCGCATCAGGTTTTGGATCTGATCAAGGAATCTGCTCTTCCCACAAGCCCAATGCCTGATTCCAGACGAGGCTTGTATGTAAGCCAAACCAACTCTCTACTGCTGGATGCCGTGATAAGGCTAGTGCATCTTTTGGAAAACCCGCAGGATGTTCCGGTGCTGGCTCCATTAGTCATTCGTGAGATACTGTATAGGATTTTACAGGGTAATCAGGGGGAATCCTTAAAACAACTGGTCATGACCGGCAGCCATTCCAACCGGATTGCAGAAGTCATAAAGCGGATTAAGCAGGATTATGATAAGCCGTTGCGTATTGAGGAATTGTCCAAACTAGCGAATATGAGTCCTTCGTCACTACATCGACATTTTAAAGAGGTTACGGCTATGAGCCCAATGCAATATCAAAAACAATTACGTCTACAAGAGTCCCGCCGCCTGTTGTTATCCGAATCAGCGGATGCGGCAGATGTCGGTTTTCAGGTAGGTTACGAGAGCCCCTCCCAATTCAGCCGTGAATATGCCCGCTTGTTCGGCCTGCCTCCAATTAGTGATATCAAACGCTTGCGCTCGGATCAGGATCACCCGACCATTTGAACCGTTGTTAGATGAACATCTAAAACTACTGGTCCTACTAACGCTTATCCCAATCATACATGGCAGAATGTAAAAAACAGCACAAAACAGCCGCTCCTCCGGTAGAGACGCGGCCGTTCAAATATATTCCTCTATCATGTGGTCATCACTATTTGAGCATCAATACGGATTATCCAGCTTGACGAACAAGGCTCGAATGACATCCTTCTCTGCCGAAGTAAGCTTTTGTCCTGCCTGCCATTGTTGAATCTCTTTCTTGACTTCCTTGGGTTCTCTATAGCTGAGAGCATACCCGATGCTTCCTATACCTTGTATGCGATTGGTTTTGTCCATATTTGCCAATGCTCGGGTCATCGCAGTTCTATCTCTTGTAAACAAATCTCCCATAAGACCAGCATAGCTTTCGCTTAAAGCTCCATCCAATCCGTCAGAAGCCTGGATCACATTTGCAAAGCTTTCCGATGGAATAAAAGCACGCTGCCTATACAGATATTCGATAATTTCCAGGCTTTGATGTTCATTGATTTTGTTCATCTTTCCCCATTGAATCCCTGCTAAATGGTCCGTCATATGACGGACTTTTGCTTCATCACTGAGGGATGAATCCTTATAAAAGGACAGCACTAGCTCCTCTTTACTTTGCTGGGTATGCTGCGTATTGACTGCAGTTTGCTTGGACTCCCCATTGTTTGCCCCGGACGGCGCCGCAGTTTCAGCATCCTGTCCCATTGGCTGGGGAGTGCACCCTATGGTTACAGCCAGCAATAGTGCAGCACAAGCTACAGATACAAACCCATTACCTTTTAACATGAATCCACTCTCCTGTCTGAACAAACAATGGTCGTTATAATTGCCCAAAATCCACTCATACCCTACTACTCATCACGCCCTACCGTGGGCTTACGGATCACAGAGACGCTCGATTCCCTCACGATCAGACGAGGCTCGAATTGCACACGCTCATAATCCCCAGGTGTCTGTTCCTGAATCCGCTTGAGCAGCAGCTCCGCAGCCAACCGTGCCACCTCTTCCCCCATGATGGAAACTGAGCTGATCTGAGGGGTCGTTACCATAGCCCACAAATTGTTATCAATACCGACTACAGCAACCTCATCTGGCACCTTTACACCCAAATCCTTAAATCGATTGACGATCCCTATCGCCACCATATCATTAACCGCATAAATAGCATCCGGCATATGTTTCAGGCTGTAAAAATAATCGGCAGCACGCAGCCCTGTCTCAAAGGAGAAATCATCGCCAAAATAAACGAGTGAAGGGTCCACATGCTGGAGAGACTGCTCATAAGCGAAGTATCTCTCCTCGATTTTGTCCTTCGCAGCGCCTGCATAGGCGATTCTTGTTCTGCCGATTTTAAGTAAATGCTCCATCACGAGTCTTCCCTCTTGTCGGGCCAGACTGACGATATCCGCTTTGACATCTTCGCCAAGCTTCTTGCCATAGTTAATAATGGACACGGGAACGCTGGCTTTGTTAATCAGATCTACCAACATTTTGGGATACGCCAGCGGCATAATGATGAGCCCGTCGACATGCAGCTTCTTGACCTCACGAACTGTTTCAAGCTCCATTCTGGCATTCCCAGCGGTATTGATTTGCACGACCCGGTAACCATGCTGCTTGGCGGCCTGCTCTACGGACCAAGCGATCTCTGGAATAATCGCGTTACGAATGTCTGGCACGGCCAGTGCGATTTGTCGTGTCTGACGAACTTTCAAGCTCTGAGCCGAGGTGTTGGGCGTAAACCCCATCTCTTCAATCACTTGCAAAATCAAGGCTTTCGTTCTCGGGCTGATGCCCTCACTATCGTTAATAGCTCTGGAGACAGTCGCAATACCGACACCTGCCCGCTTGGCTACATCCTCTATGGTTACTTTCTTTTGATCTGTCACGCCCAAAATCCTTTCAAGAACGGAATCGTTTTCTGACCTTCTAAAATAAAGTCTTAATGTTGATATTATACCACAGAATGTGTGTCTAAAAATTGAAGTCGTTTTCTTCTTGTCTTTGCTTCACCTAAAAAATTCGCAAAATCTCTTTGTATAAAAGTAAGGAGCCAAATATAGCACTGTAGTCACAAGTGATTATATTCACAAAAAAGTCAAGTGCTTTTTGCATTAAATTGGTTTGACAATGTGTAAAAATTGTGACATATTATTTTTCGGAAACGTTTCCTAATTCATTCACTTTTATAGAGGCAATGATCATATATTCTTCAAGGAGATGACAAACATGCAAGCATTGAGATGGCATGGAGTAAAAGACTTACGTTTGGAAAACATTGAGCAGCCCGCTGCTCTGGCAGGAAAAGTAAAAATCAAGGTAGAATGGTGCGGCATTTGCGGAAGTGATCTTCACGAATATGTAGCAGGACCGATCTTCATTCCCCAAGATGCTCAGCATCCATTGACTGGAGAAAAAGCGCCGATCGTAATGGGACATGAATTTTCTGGACAAGTTGTCGAAATCGGCGAAGGTGTAACCAAGATTCAAGTTGGCGACCGTGTAGTTGTAGAACCGGTGTTTGCATGTGGAGAATGTGATGCATGTAAACAAGGCAAATATAATCTTTGCGATAAAATGGGCTTCCTCGGTCTGGCAGGCGGCGGTGGTGGATTTTCCGAATATGTCGCAGCTGACGAGCACATGGTTCACAAAATTCCAGAAAGCGTATCTTTCGAGCAAGGCGCATTGGTAGAGCCTTCGGCCGTTGCTTTGTATGCTGTTCGTCAAAGCCAACTGAAAGTCGGCGACAAAGCTGTAGTATTTGGCGCTGGCCCTATCGGATTGCTGGTTATTGAAGCGTTGAAAGCTTCGGGTGCATCTGAGATTTATGCAGTAGAGCTTTCCGAGGAGCGTAAAGCTAAAGCTGAAGAGCTGGGTGCTATCGTGATTGATCCTAAAACTTATGATGTGGTGGAAGAACTGCACAAACGGACCAACGGCGGCGTAGATGTAGCCTATGAAGTCACTGGAGTACCTCCTGTGCTGACTCAAGCTATTGAATCTACTAAAATTAGCGGACAAATCATGATCGTCAGCATTTTTGAAAAAGAAGCTCCGATCAAGCCTAACAATATCGTTATGAAGGAACGCAATCTGACTGGTATTATCGGCTACCGTGATGTATTCCCAGCTGTTATCAGCCTGATGGAAAAAGGTTATTTCCCTGCCGACAAGCTGGTTACCAAACGTATTAAACTCGAAGAAGTGATTGAGCAAGGTTTTGAAGGTCTCCTGAAAGAGAAAAATCAAGTTAAAATCCTGGTATCTCCGCAAGCCTAATTCAGAAAATAAATCAGATGTCTGCTCCTATGCAGACATCTTTTTATTAAAAAACGCTCTCCTTCCTGCGACATACTGTCGTCAAGATGAGTAGCGTTTTTTGATTACCATTTAGATTACTGAGTTACATTTTTCAGAACATCGTCAATCATTTGACTGTTTGCAATTGTCCCTGTATACAACCAGCTGGAATCCTTACCAAAATCGTATACGTGGCCTTCTTTAACGGCTGGAATTCCCGCCCATACAGGATCTTTTACAATATCTTCTTTACTTACGTTTTTGCTGTTCACGATAAAGATATAATCCGCATCCAGCTCGGCCAGCTTCTCAAGCGATAAATTACTCCAGTTCGCTTTAGCCGTTTTGGAAATCTCCTGTACGACTTGTGGAATCTTGAATTCCAAATCCTTATACAATACATCACCGCTGGATAGATTCTGGTTTACGACATACACATTTTTATCCGTTACCCACAATGCCGCTGCAGTTTTTTGTCCCACCGTCTGACTCAGCTTGGCTTTAGCCTCTGCTGCTTTTTTGTCGTAGTTGCTCAATGCCTGCTTCGCTTCACTTCTCTTATTCAGCACCTCACCCACGGTCAGCAGCTCTTGACGCCAATCATTGTTCATATTAGTGCCTACCACGTAGGTTGGAGCAATCTTAGAGTATTGATTATATTTGTCGCCTTCCACCATGCTCGCACTGTCCATAATGATTAAATCAGGCTTGAAGTTCAGAACCGCCTCAAACGGAAGATCTGAAGCAATGGTAGGAACGTCCTTCAATTCTTTTTGCAGGTAACCTTGAACTGAATTTTTACCTACCGACCATTGGGCTACAGGTTTGACCCCCAGCGCAACCAGATGATCCTCCAGATAAGAAGCGATCACACGCTGAGGCTGAGCCGGAATTTTCACCTCATGCCCAAGTGCATCCTTCAGCACCCTTTCCTGTGATGTTGGTTCCGCTGATGTATTATTGGTCCCTTGCGAAGCGCCATCGGTTGCCGTAGGACTTGATGTGCCTGAGCACGCGCTGAGCAGCAGGGTAAAACTAAGCAATAAAATAAATGCCATGGAATGCTTTGCGTTTCTATTCATTCGTAAAATCCCTTCATCATGATTTTGATAATGATTATTATCCTCAATAACAGTATGCAGGGCGCCACTTATCGAATCAATGGAACATCCGGACATGCTTAATGGATTATCCAGACTGGTATCTCTCACAAAAGCAGATGGATATAGGCTGTCCCGGTAATGAACCGGGGATACACCCGTATATTTTTTGAATGCCCGGCTAAAGAAATAGACATCCGGGTACCCCACACTGACAGCGATATCCTGCAAAGTCGCATCCGTCTTCCGCAAAAGCTCCTTCGCCTTGTCCATTCGCAGTTGAATTAAGTACATAATCGGGCTACAATCCGTTTGTTTTTTAAATAACCGGGTCAAATGTCTCGGACTGCATTCCAACAATCCGGCCAAACGTTCCAGCGTTACGGACTCCGCATAATGGACCTGCATAAATCGAATCGCCTGTGTCACGATATCCCGCGCAGAAGTTCGAGTCTTTGGTTCCTGCAATTGCCGTATACATTCATATGCAAAATCATAGAACCGACCCTGAGCCTGAATCTTGGATAGCGCCTCTTGATCCTGCCATGCGTCATCCAGTAGTTGCAGCTTTTGATACAGTATAACCGGATAAGGCGGTGCAAAACCATGAACTATCGAAGGATGATTATACACCGTATGTCCAGATAGAGAAGTCGCTTTATATAGTACAAGGATATATTCAATCCCGCATTGCGAGGGTTTCATATTCAGTTCAAAGCCTTTGCTGCCATGAAGTACGTACCCTGAATGTGGCGTATCCTTCCAATCACCATCCAAACGCACGCTACCCTGCAATACAAATACAAAAGCCTGCGCTGGAAGACGATACGGTTGAAGCAACTCTTCCGGCTCCAGTCGAATATGCCGGACATCCATGACACGGATCGACGAATGAAGCCATAGGGACAACAGTTTGTTTAACTCATCAGCTTCATATCCCTTGCTCATCCCGGTATGAGAACCTGCCTGCTTTTGTCGATCCTGCTTCACGTATCAAAGCCTCCGCTTCATAAATATCATACTTTTTTTCCAAACCAACCTCATTATATATCATCTTTTACTGCGTCTACCATGAGACAAATATTCCTGCACGAAACAAGGTGAATATACCATTTCCATGGTACAATTTGTATAAATACAAGATTTAAAATACATAGGGGGTTTGACAGCATGAGCGGTTCCAACATTGCATTGAGTACAGGAGCTAATGCACCATTCGGTAAGGAAGATACAGTGCGGGTCACCATTACATGGAAGCATGCACCTGCCGAACTGGATGTTAGCTGTTTTATGGTAGGAGCAGACGGAAAGGTTTCCTCAGATGACTATTTCGTTTTTTACAATCAACCCGCTGACCCGCACGGCCATGTACGATTACAGCGTCCAAATGACAGAACCACTGAGTTTACTGTAGCGCTCCAGGAACTGGAACGAACCGGGGTGGAAAAATGTGTGTTTGCGGCCACAGTGGACGGCCCAGGTACTTTTGCCGATGTGGTCGGCTGCTCAGTTACTGCTCAAGGCAAGCAATCCCATATCACCTACAGCATCACCGAAGCCACCAGTGAGACATCGCTTGTGCTGGCAGAGGTGTATCGTCATACTTCTGGCTTTAAGCTTCGCGCAGTTGGACGTGGTTTCAACGGAGGACTAAAGCCGCTTGCCGAGGCTCACGGTGTCACCGTAGAGGAAACGGAATCGCCAGCAGCACCGTCAGCGGATAAAGCTGACATGAAAGAAACTTCTCCTGTGAGTGGAAGAATCAATCTGCACAAGCAGAATGTACAATATTCACTAAAAAAGAAACACATAGACTGTGAAAAGGCACGGGTAGCGGTTGTATTCGATGCTTCTGTTTCTATGTTCAAATTGTACACGGGTGGGACGGTGCAAAAAGCCTGCGAACGTGTGTTGGCTGTAGCCGCCTGTATGGATGACAATGGTGAAATGGATGTATGGTTTTTTGCAGACAAAGCCAAGCGTGCTCCAAGCGTCACAGAGAGGAATTTCGAGAATTACATTCATATGAATTATGCTGAGCCTAGTGAAGATAGTGAGCTAGGGTGGGGAAATAACGAACCAGAAGTCATGAAGGATATCATACTAAAATATACAAAAGAAGATCCCAACGATATAATCCCGACCTACATTATCTTTTTCAGTGATGGAGGTATTTATGAACAGAAAAAAATAGAACAACTGCTGATTAAAAGTTCAAGCGCCCCGATTTTCTGGCAATTTGTAGGTCTTGGTCAAGCCGATTACGGAATCCTTCGAAAGTTGGATAAGATGCGCGGCCGCGTAGTGGATAATGCAGATTTCTTTGCCTTGGATGACTTCGACTCGGTGACGGACAGCGAATTATACGACCGTCTGCTGAATGAGTTTCCTGGTTGGCTCAAGCAAGTGCGGGCTAAAGGAATATTGCGGAGCTAATCCTTCACCGCAATGCGATTTCCTACATGATCACTTAAATATCCACCGAGCAGAGCAATAAAGGCAGAATGACCGCAGATAGAGCAATCATCAGCGCCAGCATTCTGCCTCTGTTTTCTTCAGTTTGTCCTCTATCGATTTCAATCTCCCTACCAGATCCTATTTCTTTCATTTCCTAATTGGATATTTTCATGTAGTATAAGTCTAATTGAAGTAACCCTGTTTGGGCTATGCTGAAGCTATACACTATATGAAGGAGGATTTCATATTGAAATCAAATGAAGCAACTTTGCACAAAAAGCTGCTCCCACGGCATATTACCTTTATGGCTATGGGTGGAGTCATCGGAACGGGAATTTTTAAAGGAAGTACCGAAACGATTAGCTTGGCGGGGCCTGGAGTTATTTTATCCTATGTCTTCGCGGGACTCCTGCTCTTGGTCGTTATGGGCGCAATTGCCGAGATGGCTACCGTCTATCCCAACATGAATATGAAGGATTTTATTCGCAAAGCTTTTGGAGAACGACTGTCCTTTATTATCGGCTGGTTGTATTGCTTCATGTGGCTGGCCGTCTGTATCATTGAGGTCATTGCTGCGGGAAGCTTCCTGCAATATTGGTTGCCAGATGTTCCTCTATGGGTACTCAGTTTAGTGAGTGCAGCTTTCATTATTGTCGTCAACATGCTGAGTGTCGGCGGTTTTGGGGAGCTAGAATTTTGGCTTGCGGGTATTAAGATTGCCATGATTATTATCTTCATCGCCTTGGGGGGCTGTATACTGTTCGGGATTATTCCCACTGAAACTCCACCTTATCTAAGCAACTACGCGCAGCACGGCGGATTTCTACCCAATGGCTGGTTGGCTATCTTTTCAGCGCTGCTGGTCGTTACCTTTTCATACGGAGGGTCCGAGCTGATTGGACTGACGTTGACGGAGACAGAAAATCCGGAAAAGGTACTGCCTAGAGTGGTTAAAAGCTTTATTCTTCGCGTTGTTTTGTTCTATACGTTGCCCATTCTCATCATTTGTGGCTTGATTCCCTGGAACCAACTGGATGCGAATACCAGCCCGTTTGTACAGGTATTGTCTTCTGTAGGGCTTCAAGGCTCGGCTCATGTCATGAACTTTATTCTGATCACTGCTGTACTGTCTGCCGCCAATTCGGGGATTTACGGGGCTACACGTATGCTACATTCGCTGGCTATCAATGGAGAAGGTCCCAAATCACTCGCCCGCTTATCTTCAAATGGGGTTCCGGTAAATAGTCTCAAATTGTGCGCTGTAGTCCTGATTGTCGGTTCCATGGTTGCTTATCTCGCTCAGGACGGACTGTTCCGTATTTTGATGGCTGTACCTGGCTTTGTCGTGCTGCTCGTCTGGAGCTGCATTTGTCTGTCCCAATTGAAATTGCGCAAATCTTATCCAGTGGAGCCTACTTTCAAGATATGGGGATTCCCTTATGTAACGGCGCTTACAGTAGGATGCCTATGGGTAATTGCGTTCCTATTCTTGCTTGACCCGCAAAATCGTATTAGCATTAGCGTGTGCCTGGCTTTCATGGCATTTCTGATCATCTGGTCTTTGGTGAAGTTCCGGAGAAAGCAGGCGTAAGCAGCACATGATTCAATCGTATCTATTTCCTGTTTCGTATGCCTTTCTTGCGTTTCCTTTTGCTGCGTTATTGTTTACACTGCCTTTTCTAATCGTGCAATATCGCAGGCATGGCTATATTCACAAGGCTAGAGCATGGCTGCTTTACTTGATGCTTTTATACTTGATGAACGCCTTCTTTCTGGTCATACTCCCGCTTCCGGCATCGCATCATAATGCTGCATTAGCCGGGGGAGCGTTGCAATTGATGCCCTTGCAGTTCGTTCAAGACATTATAAGAGAAACATCCGTCTCATCCGCCCATCCCTCCAGCTATGTTCATTTGCTGAAGGAGCGCGCTTTTCTGCAAGTCGTTTTTAACGTTGTGATGACCGTGCCTTTCGGTATGTTCTTACGTTATTATTTCCGTGCACGATGGGGATGGTGTCTGATTCTGTCCTTTATCCTCTCCCTCTTCTTTGAGGTGACGCAGCTGACAGGACTGTATGGATTTTTTGACCATGCGTATCGCGTGTTCGATGTGGACGATCTATTGGCTAATACCTTGGGCGGTATGCTAGGCTTTCTATTAGGCGAATGGTTTTCACGCTTCCTACCCCGCTTGGAACATCTGGACAAGCATGTGGACATGGCAACGAAGCGAGTGTCCTATACCCGAAGGGGCGTAGCCTTTTTCATGGATTCTATCATTTGGACCGGGCTGCTCGGCATCATGGAGTCTCTGCATGTTCCTGCTGCTTTCTGGGTTTCCAGTGGGGTCTACTTTATGGGGGTCCCTTACCTGACGAATGGACGAACTCCTGGGAAATGGCTGGTGCGTATTCATCTTACAGGAACGGGACAACGGATTTCCCTGTGGGGGCTCATCAAGCGTTACAGTCTCTTGTATTGGTTGTATTTTGGACTTAATTACGTACTGGGTGGACCCGTGCTGTGGTCTCAAGTCTCTCCATGGGTAAGTGTTCTGATCAGCCTTTTGTTGTTGGTGATGAATGGATGGTTCTTTTTCCATCTGGTCATACGTCTAATCAAGAAAGCCCCGTTATTTTATGAGGAGCTTAGCCATACTTCGCACCAAATTATATGGCCCAAGCATTATCATCACCTTCAGAATGACACCGCTGATTCGGCAGAGACGCCGGGAGGAAATACCGTGACATGATAACCGAAAGACTGACAACGTGATAAGCACCCGCGATCTACGTTGCATCCAAGCAAATAAAAAACAGGCGAAGCAAAGGAATTTCCTTTGTCCGCCTGTTTTTTTATGTTGTGTATAGATGTTAGTTCGTTTTGCTTATTTCCACTGTGCAATTTGATCAATAGGCAATCGTGTGGACGGATGACCATCGTTGATACCTTTACCCATGGAAATGAGCATAACAGGGACATAACGATCTTTTTCCAGACCAAAGGCTTCAGCAATTTGATCCTTTTCAAAACCGCCAATAGCGTTGGTGTCGTAGCCATGAGCGCGTGCTACCAGCATAAGCTGCATGGATACCAAGCCACCATCGATCAGGACCGTTTCTTTGTTCACAACTGGATCAAGCGCTGCAAAATGGGCTGCTACTTTTTCCTGTTGCATTTCTTTGACGTCTTTTGGCATATAGCCCAGTTCTACAGCTTCTCCGAAAATTTGTTCGAAATTATCAAAGTTGTTCAAATCTCCAAACACAGCGATCACTGCCGAAGATGTTTCTACTTGACGTTGGTTGAAACGGGCCAATGGTGCCAGTGTAGCTTTACCTTCAGGGCTGTCAATGACGAGGAAACGCCAAGGTTGCAGGTTAATGGAAGATGGTGCACGTGTAGCTTCTGTCAAAATCTCTGTCATTTCCTCACGGCTAATCTTCACGGACGGATCGTATACTTTTACAGAACGGCGTCCTAGGGCGATTTCTTTAAAATCATTCGTTTTTACAGTACTGGATGTGTTCGTATTATTCATTCCAATCTCTCCTTGTCCCTCTGTGGGTATAGTAATGTTAAAAAAATGTTGTTAGTCCATATCGGATATATGACTATTCATCACTTGCAGCATATCAGCTAGTTGGTGTCGCTGGGTCTCGTCGAAGCTCAGTAGTAGCTGAGCTACAAACTGCGAGCGCTCCTGCTTAAAGATGACAATGCGTGCACGCCCATAATCGGTCAGGCTTACCAAGGTAACCCTGTTGTCCTCTGGCTTCGTGCGTCGTGTGACCATAGCTGTCGCTTCCAGTTGTTTCAAATGGCGCGTTACGGCTGCAGCGTCAATGCCAACCTCTTTTTGCAGCAGAGTTTGACTAATCTCCTCCACTTGATACAACTTGCACAATAGCTGCAATCTGGATGCGCTGACTCCTGCACAACGCTCAAACTTGGAGCTAATCTGCTTGTTCAGCAACAACAGCATGTCAAAAATATACTCAGGCTCGGATGGTGTCTGGGTGATATCAATCTCTCCTCCCTTAAGCATATCGCTGGGCTTGATGATCCGACCTTTGATCCATCAATTATTGATCTATCAAGTAATATACATCCTCTTTAAAAATAAATCAAGTCCCTGAGAAAAATAAAGTGCTCTTTGCAAATAAAAGCTGAGCGACTCACACAGAGCCACTCAGCTTTTGTTTCATTAGCTTACTTATTCAATCATCATGTAATAGCAGATAAGGGTTGGTATACCGTTGTGCTAAACAATCCCGTGGGACAGCATTGCGTCGGCCACGCGCACAAATCCTGCGATATTGGCCCCGACAACCAGATTGCCCGGTACGCCGTATTCCTCAGCCGCCTTCACGCTGTTAGCATAGATATTTTTCATAATATCATGCAGCTTGGCATCCACTTCCTCAAAGGTCCATGACAGACGCATGCTGTTCTGCGACATTTCAAGCGCCGAGACCGCTACTCCGCCTGCATTGGCTGCCTTGGCTGGCCCGAACAGAACTCCATTGCCCAAAAACACTTCAATGGCCTGTAGCGAGGATGGCATATTGGCACCTTCGCCTACAGCTTTTACACCATTGCTTACCAGCAACTGGGCTGCTTGCTCGTCAATTTCATTCTGTGTGGCGCATGGCAGTGCGATGTCGCATGGGATCGACCAGATCCCCGAACAGCCTTCTGTATAGATTGCGCCTGGACGCTCTTGAGTATACTCGCTAATCCGCAGACGGTTCACTTCTTTCAACTGCTTTACCAGCTTCAGATCGATACCGTCTGGATCATAGATGTAGCCATTCGAGTCACTACATGCCACGACTGTAGCACCTAGCTGCTGTGCTTTTTCAATCGCATAAATAGATACGTTCCCCGAGCCGGACACGACGACGCGTTTTCCTTCAAAGGACGATCCCTGAGCCTGCAACATCTCGTTTACAAAATATACACAACCGTAGCCAGTCGCTTCTGTACGTGTGAGACTGCCTCCGTAATGAATCCCTTTACCCGTCAGGACGCCACCTTCATGTCCTCCGCAAATCCGCTTGTACTGCCCGAACATGTATCCGATCTCACGTCCGCCTACACCAATATCCCCTGCCGGAACGTCGGCATCTGGACCAATATATTTATACAACTCAGTCATGAAGCTTTGTGTAAAACGCATGACTTCGTTATCTGATTTCCCTTTGGGATCAAAATCCGAGCCGCCTTTACCACCACCGATGGGAAGACCCGTCAATGCATTTTTGAAAACTTGCTCAAAACCCAAAAATTTGACGATTCCCAGATATACAGACGGATGGAAGCGAAGTCCACCTTTATAAGGCCCTATCGCACTGTTAAACTGTACGCGGAAGCCGCGGTTGACCTGTACAACCCCTGCATCATCCACCCAAGGTACACGGAAGGTAATGACTCGCTCCGGCTCCACTAGCCGTTCCAGAAGCCCCTGCTGCATATACTTAGGATGCTTAGCCAATACCGGAATTAGCGAATCCAATATTTCCTTGACGGCCTGATGGAATTCATTCTCATGAGGATTGCGCGCGATAACCTTCTCAAAAACGGACTGTACATATTCGGCTGCTGCTTGTTGACTCTGCTCTGGACGGATCATGGTCATTATTTAATACACCCCTTTTATAATTAGCCTCTCTGTTAAATGACGGAACGACGTTATTCTGCACCTTCGAGAGTGGAACTTTATGTATTCATAAAATTTAGTTAACTATACATGATTTTTTATAATAATACATCTAATTCGCCTATAAAAAATTTTTGTATCCTTCATCAAATAACTCTATGAACCTCTCATTTCCTGTTAGTTTATTAAAGCTAAATCCCTTGATTCACGGGCTTTTTTCACGATTTCTAAGGCCCTAACACCTTACTCCACATGGCATTATAATGTGAACAAATTGAAACTAAACATACAGCACATCTGGAAAATATGGAAATAAAAAAGAGGCTGCGCGCAGAGCGTAGCCTCCTTTCCCATTCTTTTACACATAAAAAGCTTCAAGCTGACGCACAATTTCTGCATCGTCATGCTCTACCACCTGCTGATGCTGCGATTTCGAGAATAATTGCTCAATTTGCGTCGGGAACTCCTGCTTGATGTCCACCAGACGAATAGCTTCATCAAATTTAGCCGGATGTGCTGTCGCAAAGGTCACACATACTTCGTCCGCGCCATTATACGCCTCATATGCGGCAATACCGCAAGCCGTATGCGGGTCGAGCAAATAATCGTACTCGGCTTTGTATTTTTTGATCAGCTCCAGACACTGCTCATTCGAAGCACCGAGCGCTTCAAAATCCTGCTGTACCCGTTTCAAATCCTCTGCACTGATCACAATCCGTCCCTCGGTTTTGAGGTTATCCATGTATTCAGATACCTTGGCTGTATCCTCACCGAGGAGGTAATACAGGTATCTTTCGAAATTGCTCGCCACCTGAATATCCATCGAAGGACTGTATGTGCTTTTAAAGTCGCCTGGCTTGTATTCGCCTGTCTTCACAAAGCGCTCCAAAATATTATTTTCATTGGTGGCAATAATCAGCTTATGGATCGGCAAGCCCATTTTTTTCGCAAGAAAGCCAGAAAAGATATTGCCAAAGTTGCCGGATGGCACGCTGATATTAATCTTTTTCGTACCGGCAGACTCCTGCGCCCGGAAATAAGCATAGAAGTAATATACGGTTTGCGCCAAAATGCGCACAAAGTTAATCGAGTTAATTGCCCGCAAATGATGTTTAGCTTTGAAATCCAGATCGGCAAACAGGTCCTTAATGACCTTCTGACAATCGTCAAAGTTCCCTTTGACGGACAGATTCAATACATTTTCATCGTCAACTGTCGTCATTTGCAGCTCTTGTACCTTGCTCACCTTTTGGTGTGGGTGCAAAATACAGATTTTAATGCCTTCCTTGCCACGCACACCCTGAATCGCTGCCGCCCCGGTATCGCCCGAGGTTGCACCCAAAATGTGAATGATCTCATTCTGCTTTTTGGACACATAGGAATAAAACTCACCCATAAATTGCAGCGCCACATCCTTGAACGCGAACGTAGGCCCGTGGAACAGCTCCAAAATAGACAGGGAATCGTTGATCTTCTTCACTGGCGTAACTTCCGGGTGACGGAAGCTCGCGTAACTGCGCTCCACCAGCTGCTCCAAATCTTCACGAGGAATCTCATCATTGATATACAGCGCAAAAACTTCCAGCAGCAGCTCTCTGTAGCTCAATGTAGGCCATTGCTCTAACGTAGCCGCCGACACAGTCGGAATCTGCTCAGGTACCATCAGACCTCCATCGTCAGCTAACCCCATGAGCACGGTATCAATAAATCCCTTGGCTTCTACTCGACCTCTAGTGCTTATATATCTCATATACATCCCCCAATAAAAATTCAATTCGAACCTTTTTTCGAATATATTATTGTCTATAATACCCTGTCGCGGTGCTGTAACCAAGCCTTTTTTTCATATTTCAAAGACTTTCTCCTACTTTACCATACCTCGATGCATCAGGCATCTGTGATCGCTAAGCATTATAACGTCAGGAACAGCCCGTGAGTCTGAAAAAAGAAGGCCGCTCCAGTCATTAGGAACCTGAAATCGAGAGTGCAGCCAGCTTGAGCGAAGGCGATGTGCAGCTTCCCGTAAAACGTAAATCGTTGCCAACTTCCTCTACCTGCTGCAGCACATCAAAGAAGTTGCCCGATACGGTGATCTGATTGACCGCTCTGATCACTTGTCCCTGCTCAATCCAGTATCCCAGACAAGCCAGCGAAAAGTTACCGGACGCCGTATTCGTACCTGCATGCAGCCCTTGCAGCTCTACGATCATCAACCCGCGAACCGTCTTGCGAATCATGTCCTCCAACGTAGACGTGCCTGGTTCCACATACAGATTATGATACGACACACCGATTTTACCGTTATAGCTGCCCTTGGAAGCATTAGAGGTACTTTCCACCCCAGCCTTGCGGGCTGTCTTGCGATTATGGAAATACGTCCGTAGTTCCCCGTCCTTGATGATCTCATTACGATGCGTTGCGCTGCCTTCGGCATCAAACGTACTGCCTGCGGGAACGTTCTCCATCAGCGGATCATCAATTAGCGTAATACGCTCGCTTGCCACCTTTTGCCCCAATTTCCCAGCTAATCGGGAAAAGCCTTTATCCACCGATTCCGCTGAAAATACCGACGTATACGCAGCCAGCAATTGCGCTGCTGCATCATGACGGAAAATGACTGGATAGTTATCCGATTGGATCGTGTGCGCACCCAGCTTGGAAACAGCCTCTTTTACGGCTTTATGCGCCACATTCGCGATATCAATTTCCTCCACACTCCGCAGCGAATAATCATGCCAGCCCCCAGTTACCGTCTCGTCATGGTCTGCTGCAATCACATACACATAAGCGCTCGCTAGACTTTTGCGACGATGGCAGTGTAGTCCTTTTGTATTCATTATCAGAACCTCATTTTCACGAATGCTGACCGAGCAATGCCGAGCCATCACAATCCGTGGATCTGCGGCAAGCGCTGTGCGCTCCATTTCTAGCGCCGCTTCGATCAGAATCTCAGGAGCCGTGTCAGCCAACGCTGAGGCATAGGCAGGCTGCTCAGGGTAGCTCTCAGAGCCTGCGAACAGCTCATCCTGTTCCTCGCTCTCCAATATGTCCGCATTGCTGCGTGCTTCTTCCAATAAAAAGTCGATCACGTCCGGTTCCAGCTTCTCTGTAGAGGCATAGCCCATTTTCCCGTTAATGACACCCCGGAAGGAAAGCCCACCGTTTTCAACGATGGTATATTGGTCAATTTCTCCCTTCAGTACCTTCACCGAGGTAGAACGTCCATTTACATAGTAGATTTCCATATCCGCGTAGCCGATTTCCCGGCCTTTTGTGAACAACGCTTCCTGAAATTGCTGAATATTCATCGCCTATTCCCCCTTCCGTCCGCCGACGGTCATTTCGGACACTCGTATCGTCGGCTGTCCGCAGTTAACCGGAAGACTTCCGCTGACCGAGCCGCACATCCCCTGACCATGATCCAGATTGTTGCCGACCATATCAATATTTTGTAGGGTTTCAATCCCTTTGCCGATCAATGTTGCGCCTTTGACCGGCTCGGCAATTTTGCCGTTGCGAATCATGTACGCCTCTTCGACCGCAAAATTAAACTCGCTCGTCGAGGTGTTCACCGAACCACCACCCAGCGATTTGGCATAGATTCCGTACTCCGTATTGGCAATGATCTCTTCACGGGTAGACTCACCATTCGCAATAAATGTATTGTTCATACGGGACGCAGGCGCGAATTTATAGGACTGTCTTCGTCCTGACCCTGTCGCAGGCACACCCATCTGGCGCGAGCCCATGCGGTCGATCAGATATCCTTTTAAAATGCCGTTTTCGATCAGTACGTTGCGCTGTGTCGGCGCTCCTTCATCATCAATATTGAGCGAACCCCACGCGTTCTGAATCGTTCCATCATCTATAGCCGTGACAAGCGGCGAAGCAACCTGCTGCCCGATCTTATTCGCAAACACGGAGGTTCCATGGGCCACCGCCGTAGATTCCAGCCCGTGTCCACACGCCTCGTGAAAAAGAACGCCGCCGAAGCCGTTCTCAATTACGACCGGCAGTCTGCCACTAGGCGCATATCCCGCTTTGACCATCGTGGTCGCAATACGAGCGGCGTGTCTGGCATTCTCTTCGATATTCAGATTCTCCAGGAATTCAGTCCCTGCATACGCGCCCGGCCCACGGAACCCGGATTGTCTATGCTCTCCATCGGTCGCAATCGCGCTTATTCTCATGCGTGTATACGTACGGGTATCCTCCACCAGCAGCCCGTTGCTATTGGCGATCAATACGTTCTGGATCGAGTTACTAATCCCAACAGAGGTTTGCGTAATGGAAGGATCGTATTGGCTTGCCGCCTCATGCGCCCGTCTCATCATGTCGATCTTGGCTCGTTTCTGTGAAGCGTCAGGAATGATCGCAATCGGATGTTGGTTAGGGATAGCATGAGGATGGAGTGTAATGGTGTGTGTACCTGGCGCTCCACCTCCGCGAATGGCCTTAGCGGCCGATTTGGCCAGTCGAATCAGGCTCTGGTCGCTCATATCACTGGTGTAGGCATACACCGAGAAATGCTCCTTCATGATCCGAATGCCAATCCCAAAATCCCGGCCTGACAGCGCCGTATCCACGACGCCCCCAGTCATGCCCAGTTGTCCATTGGTCCGGTCCTCGACGAACACCTCTGCAAAATCCCCGCCCGTCTCCAGCGCGGCTTGCAGCATATTCTGAATCTGTGTTAGATGTATCATCACGTTCCTCCTCGTTTTTGCCATGTTTCTTATTGTACAGTTAAACGTTCAAGATAATATGCGGGTTCATGTTCATTTCCCATAACTTTACTATACATGATGTTGGGAGTGGGTGTAACTATCTGGGTGGCAAGTGGTTTGGAGGAGGTGAAGATTTATGCGCGGGGATGAAGGGATTGAAATGAGAAAACCTGATCAGACCTCGAAAGGTCATGTCAGGTTAGCTTGAGTTGCTTGATTACTGGTTGGATTGAGCAAGTACGTGCATGTAAGGACGCTACATAGACGGATCATTCTTCCGATCGCTGTTGCCCCCATATTTTTTGGATTATATTTTAACGGTAAAAATCCGGTGACGGTTATTGCTTACGAAGCAGCTTTCCTACGGAAAGCTCAGGCTGTCGAGAAACCCCCTGTTTTTTTGCAGGGGGTTTAAAACTGTCTTAGTGGTCTAAGAACTAGGGTCCTCAGATCGTTTTAAATCGATTTTTGTTTTAAAAGATGCGTCTCCCCATATAAAAATAGAAGTGTCGAAAAGTCCTCTGGACTTTCTCGACACTCTGCAGCTTTCCTACGGAAAGCTTTCAGCCGAACGCTCCGCTTCTTCAGAACGATTCCGTCTCCTCCGCTGCTATGCTTGGGTTTGCTTCATTTTGTTCGCCAAAATACTTTTTTTCAAACGAACTTTAAACAATTCCCTGCGAAGGTCCAGTTCCATGATATGAAGATGGTCGGCCGCTTCTTTGACGGTTTCCATTTGCAGTACGCTTGCCTTTTGAGAAATAATAGCTAGAGCATCCCAAATGAGTGCATGTTTTAAGTCTCTCTATGTGTTCGTCTTCTTGCTGCACCAAGTTCTCGTATTCTTCAGCAGTATTTTCAGATGAGTTTGTATGTTCCATGCTCTTTAGTATCTTAGGTTGGGTATCCAAGTTACCATCTCCTTTTTATTCAAAGTGTAGCAAAGGATGATAACGGATGTGGTACGTGGATACGTAGCAATGAGAGAATAATAGATAAGATTATTAGAACAATTTAGTATGCAAGATAAAATAAGACTCTTTGACATTCCAAGATAAGGATTATTTCAAACTTAGAAGCTATAAAAGTTACAACTAAATGAATAAATATTATTTCAATCCCTTAAACCTCGCACTGTTCTTCAGTCTGTCGCTACATTATATTTTCAATTACATAAGTATCATTTCTATTCAAAAATCATTAGTCCCGTAAAATAGATTATCAGATCTTTCACGCCAAATGGCTGTACCTTAAAAGAAATACCTTCTTCACAAAATAAGCTTCAATTATAATAATTGAAAAAAGAGCTGTCGAAACAGCTCAACGGATACTTAAAATCACACGCATTATTTTACTTTTTCATGATTGGTATCCATATTTCACTTTTGAAAGTCGGTGAGGTTATATCTTTACTCTCATTCCATAGGATTTCCGGGCCTTCTATTTGTTCATAGTTTGAGGATGGGAACCATTCGGAATAAATACGTCCCCACACATCTTGTAGCGCATCAGGAAATGATCCGATTGCTTCGAATACTGCCCACGTTGAGGCAGCAACTTTAAGTTGTGTTAGGTTATCCGGACACTCCTTTGTTGTTGCAACGCCAATATAGTGATCAAGCTCCCCTTTTTCCTCCATTCTACCTTCAGAAAAGTTCGTGGACGCACTAAGCAACCCCATAGGCTCGACATTAGAAATTCTTTTAAGATTATTGATCGTTTCACCATCTAAACTTTCCCACATCGCAGCAATCTCTGGATTGACTCCGTTGAAAATAATGGGAACTCTTTTTTGGATACCAACGATGCAAAATGCCCCTTTTTCTTCAATTCGATAGTTCATTTCACTTCCCCCTTTAATGGATAACTGGAAGGTCATTCGTGGATATGCTTTAAGTGAACGGCCATTAATTCTGGCTTCAGACGGCGTTAATCCATGTAAATTTTGAAAAGCTCTTGTAAAAGAATCTGGTGAATTGTACCCGTATTTAATCGCGATATCAATAACCTTTACATTGCTATCTTTAAGCTCAAATGCTGCAAGAGTGAGGCGTCTGCGGCGGATGTATTCTGATAACGTAACACCTGCAAGAAAAGAAAACATCTTTTTAAAATGAAATTCAGAGCAGTAAGCCAACCTTGCTACCTCTTTAAAGTCAATATCATTAGTCAGGTTTTCTTCAATATACCTTATTGCTTCATTCATGCTCTTAAGCAAATCCACTATATGACCTCCTTCATCAATAGAATAACAGTAGTTGAATGTATCCATCCGACAATTCCTGCACAATATTGTAGGGTCTATTCTTATTCATAAGTTTAGTACACAAACTTATATAACATAACTAATTAAGTGAGAATATCTTTAATAATCAATGCCCTTTCAATAAAAGATCCACCTCACCGTATTTATTGTAATTAATATATGTTCCATCAATAAAGATTTTCATTATTCGGTATAACCAATGGGTCATTCTGTAAACTAAATCTCTCTCTCAACCGATAAATACATATGCTGGGTTGTTTATTAAATATCACCTCTCGTCCCTTTATAACGTACAAACCTTGTAATACATATCTATCTTGACTGACAGATACACCCATCTGCTGCTTCTATAATCAGAAGCAATTGCAAAATGACGTGCTTCACTTGGAAATACCCATCACATATAGAAAGGAGTTATGAACTCACTTGAGCGTATTATTAGATGGGATTGGATATGAAAGCCTACGCTTTTATGGTCCCTTTCAGCCACTACACATTGAACAACTTCAAATAACACGCGCCATTAACGATCATGCCTATTTACATATCAGTGGCATGCTCTCCGAGGAACAGGGAGCCGCATGCATCGGACAAAATATGGAGCAAGAACCGATTGTGATTCGTCAGTTGGATGATCAGGGACAATCGCTGAGAAGGCTGTTCCATGGGATTGTCACGCGTATATCCGTACATTGTGTGCGAGGCGTGTATACGTTTGAACTAGAGGCCGCTTCCCATTCGTACCAGATGGATATTAAGAATAAAAGGCGATCCTATCAAGATATTCACCGTACTTATGATGATCTGGTCACTTTAATGGTTCGAAAATATCAGTACGGAGATGCCATTGATACGGTAAGCAACCATGCCAAACTGGAGACATTTGTTTTACAATATGAGGAGACCGATTGGGCGTTTTTAAAACGTCTCGCTTCTCGCTTTGGTTCCGTACTTGTGCCAGAGGTAACCGCAGCCTCGCCCAAGGTTTTCTTCGGGATGCCAGAAGGGAAGCAGCATAAGGTGGAACGAGATGTATTTTATCGTGTTCGAAAAACGTTTCATGAGCTGGATGCGGAAAAGCCCGGAGAACGTGCTGGCTCGTATGTCACCTATATGATCGAAAGCCTGCAATTTTATGCACTAGGCGACCTCATCACGTTACCTATTGGACAAGGCAAAGAGCTGGTCGTGGTTCGAGCAGTGACAACCTTAGCAGATGGCTTACTGCGTACCCGTTACGATCTTCAAGCCGAACAAGGTATCCGCTATGCGCGGTATGAAAACGATCAGGCTACTGGAATTTCGCTGACAGGAACGGTGCTCAAGGTACAACAGGATTTTGTACAGCTTCAACTGGACATTGACCCGAAGCAAGATCCTGCCAAAGCGTGCTGGTTTCCGGTGTCCACCCGTTATGTCGCCGAAGAACATAGTGGCTGGTACGATATGCCTGAAATCGGGGAACAGGTGGAACTGTATCTGCCTACACACCGCGAACAAGATGCCTATGTCACGGATTCATTGCGACAACAACGCCACGCGAATGGTCAGCCGAATATGAAGGTATGGCAACATGTGCAAGGTAGCGGCGTAGAAATGTCTAAGCATGAGCTGACTCTATCCACCTCCGGTGAATTTTCCATTACACTGCATGAAGGTAACGGCATTACGATCAACAGTCCGGGGAATGTGCAGATTCAGGGTGGTCACGTGAAGTTCGATGCTGGCGAGGAACTATCACTCGAAGCTGGCACGGCGCTATACTTAAAAGGTGGGGCCAGCAGCATGGTACTGGATGGTGAGACGGATACCAAAGCTCCAGTGATATATCAGGAAGGTACGGTGAAAGCTCCTGTTTTCGTGGCTGACCTCCCTCCTGTGCCTGAGCCACCATTGATGAGCATCAAAGCATACGAGGCGGCGCAAGCCCCATCAGCAGCTAAGACATCATCAAGCAGCACTCCCACCGCCAAAGTAACAAGTCCGGCTGCACTTCAACAGGCCAACTCTTTGTTGGGTACGGTGTCCAAGCTATTAGGTTCCATTCCAGTGATGAAAAAAGTGGCTGGCGTTGTTGCGGGAGCTTTAGGTGGGCCTGCGACGGGTCTCATTCTGAAAGCAACCGCAATGATCCCCGTTCGGAGCAAAGGAACTCCTACGATTGGAGCCGGTAAGGGGAACGGCATTCATCCGTTGAAACACTTGGCTGGTCTAGCACTCCAAGGATTGATTAATCAATACGAGCATGATCAAGCGAGACAAGCCTACTATAGCAAGTGGATTTTAGGGAAAGTATTTACGAGTGCACGTCATATAGCACATTCTGGTGGCCCATTAGAACTGGTTCAAAACCTGCTGAAAGAGTCAAATGCCATGGCTCAAGGGTATCAGCAGATTCCTATAGATCTGAGACAACGCTGGAGAGCCAATTATGACAGCTACATGGCAGCTGAAAAAGCCAAAGTATCCTATAATTTTGATGAGTATGATAAAGAATTTATGGGTACTATGTGGGTCCTCAGTAAAAATGGAGTTACCGATCAGAAAGCTGCACAAGCTTCTCTTGCCTATAATGAAGCTATTAAAAATGGAGAAATCAAATTACATCACGAACCAGAAAATGTGGATATTTTCTTAGAACAAATTAAGGCAGCTAGAGAAGGAAAGAACTATTGGACAGGAGAAGAAATACCAGAATGGCAAGCAAATGCAATTATAATCAGTAGCGTATTTTCTGAATTTCAGATGGTTGGAAGTTTATACGGTGCTAAATTTGGTAGGAATATAAAGATACCTTCTAAATCAATTAAAGCTCCAAAAGTTAATGTTGAAACACCGGGGACAGGAGTAATTAAAGTATCTCCGGCTGACCAAATAAAAGAGCGAGTATTACAAAACATCGCCCAGAGCAAGGCCACAAGGGAAGCATCCAAGTTTAAAGAATATGCAAATAAAGAAAAGCTTACCTTTGATGATATTAAGAAACGACAGGCTCTAGAGGGGCAGGGTAAAGCTAGTGAATCTTACTTATCACCAGAGATGGAGCAAAAAATATTAGGGGGAGAGAGAATACCAGGTAAAAATGGAATTAGAGGGGGTCATTCGCCTAATGTGGTAAATGATGCAAATTCTAATTATGCAGTAGAAGTTCTCAGGGAAAATCCAGATAGATCTAAATTTGTTCAATTTTATCATCAGTTTCCAGATGGAACTCTCGCAAAGCTTAAAAAAAGCACAGTATTTCCTGATTCATGGAGTGATGAGAAAATTATAGGCTCTATAAAAAAAATTAGCGATACGCCTGCAGTTGGAAGTCGTACTTCAGATGGAGTAACTACAACTTTGCATAGCGGTACTGTAGATGGTGTTGAAATAGATGTTATTAAAGAAGGCAAAAACATTACTGCTGGATATCCAGTGGGAGGTAAACCAACGCCAGGATTTGAACCAATAAATTAGTGGAGGAAAATTTATGAAATATGAGGAATTTGACAAATTAATAACTGAAATGTCTGGAGAGAATGCTTCAGATGATTATTGGTATGATGTTGGAGTAAATGATGCGATGACCTTGATGGAAAAATTTTCCGAAGCAGATTGGGAATTGCTTGAAAAAAATATAATGGAAAAGTCGTTAGAGTGGCAAAAAAGAGTAGTATATTGCTTTGAAGAAGAAAATGATGCAAGAGAAATTAATATAATATTATCACTTATCGAAACAACAGACAAAGAACTATTTGAAATGTGTATTGATTCTTTAAGATTTTTAATTAATGATAATAATAAAGATTGTATAATAAATAACCATGAACTTATAGAGAAATTGAGAAAAATGGAATTAATTGATAATATGTCAGGTAGAATATGTAGAGAGTTTCTTAATAAATTACAACTATGAATTAGTACACACTAATCATCCGGTTAAAACTGCAGATGATTTTTCAATGGAATGGTTTGAACAAATTCAAGCAGAAAAAAGTTTTTAGAGTAAATTCGAATACTTACCAACAAACTAAACACTAACTGATTCAAGCACTCGATAAACTTACAAAAGCTCATTCCAACTTTTTTTATTAGTAGGGATGAGCTTTTATTCCACACAAAACAGTAACTTGCCATCCCTCCCCATCAGAGTTTACATACAGAGACTCAAACGACTAAGGGAGGGAAATTCACTATGAAGGGCGTTTATTTATCAATAATAATCTAGATGAATATCAAACCAGGTATATCACTAAAGAAAATCTGAAGCTACAGAATTATCCTTATTTAGAAGAAGTTTTTTAAAGGTAGCGGATATAAAAGGTAATTCGTATACTTTTTATACAATATAACATTTCAATGGGAATCAGCTGCCCGTGTTGTGAATTCTGTTTTATCCGCCGCTATTTGCTAACAATATAAACTACAAGGGACGGCTGTTAAAAAGCCCCCCATTGCCAAGTAAGTCATTTATTCATCCAAAAGCAGACTAGACTTAACCCGTGTAATACCCGTATTAAGATGTTGTCATTCTGTTTGTATGCACAACATTGCTTGAGTTTTGTATCCTAAATAACGTTTTTCCATTAGGTCGAACGGGTCGATTATGGTCAGATACTACCATGATTGACTTGTTTTTTTACTTTCATCTTGGCCCTAAAGCTGGTGAGAACATTAGAGGATTGAGGGTTGAAGGTAAAGGGGGAAAGACGAGAGATTCCCAATGACGGCAGCTATTTAACTACAGATAGTGAAAACGATGAGGAGGAATGAGCCTTTTTTCCACACAAAAAAATAATTTTTCATCCCTCCCTATCATTAGCCGACCAAAAGAATAAATTAAAAAACTAAGATGACTTTTAATCTAAGCCTGAGAGGAAGAAATATGTGGTTAAAAAAATTATACAGCTAATAACATACCCTACTTTAGATGAAGATGATCGTGTTATAGTAGCTGCTCTGAAGTTATTAAAAAATGATTGTAATTTAGAAGAATTAGTAGCTGACTACTTTGCTCAACTTGTTAGTATGATTCCTCTGGTTAAAGAACAGAGTACAAAGGCACTTTTAATCGAAACAATTGTGGAATCTCCAGAATTCGTTAGCGACGATACGATACTGGACGAATATGTGAAACTTATATCAGAAGGTGCAACAAACGTTCAGGAAGCTGCAAGATGTTTAGGTGCATTTACCGCCTCCGGCTCTACAAACAATCAGATATTCTTACAATTGGCCAATAAATTAAATAATACATTTGCCGTTGAAATACTAGTTTCAATGGGACGTTCTAATTGGGGAGAAATCCCTCATTACCTAGAATCATTTGCTCAAGAGGTTCAAAAAGCACAAAGGATAAGATATCGTTCAGGAATAATTGCAGCCTTTTTATTAATTGTTCATCCTCTATGTTCAGAATATGCTCATATCAGTTCGTTATCTTTTGGATATCCATTTACTGAAGCAGCTGTGAATGATTGGGCGTGGGTAACTCCAAAAAATATAGAAAATATAGTACAAAAGAAAATAGTAACTTCAAAAGAAGCTGACGTATTGGTGAAATTAGGGGGCTTATTACGAAATAATATGGACTTGAATTCAAATGAAATTGCAAAGCTCTACACCGAGTTTTTTGAAGATAAGAACCCATTTGATGTTATTTACACTTTACCAAAATAAAAAACATAACGTTCAAGAAGTCGCGCGAGAGTTGTTTGGTATCGGACTTAGTTTTCTCTAGGGAAATTGAAAAAACATCCTCGCTTCAATTGATTGGATCATCTTAAACTGATAAAGTTCATATCCTATAACTATGCAAGAAATCGTAGAACACGCCCCTATCTTTCCACTAAAACAATGACTTGAGATCCCTCCCCATCTAAAGGCGTTTGACTTGAAAAAGAAAATGTTCGAAGAATACAACGCTAGGGAAAGATGGGCATCAAAGCAGATAAGTAACGTTCATATTGATATTGTTCAATAGGAGGATAATTAAATGCTTATAATAAAGGCTTTAACAAAGATGTATGAGGATTGGGGTGAAGATATAGACGACTTCTATATTACTTATAATGTTGATATCGGGCCCAGTGAAATAAATGGAGCATCAGACATGTTTTCATTTGAACTAATAAGTCCTAAAAGGTTAGCTAGGATGACAGGTCAAGGTGATATTATTATCGGGCATGGTCATTTTATAGCACGGGACTTTAATGAAAATATACTTGAAGCAACATTAAACCGTATCATTAATAAATGCGTAGATGATGATATGAATAAGGCATACAAAAACCTATCTGCATATTTTCGTCGGGAGATGGACGAATAATTAACGATATCCCTGGAAATCAGATTTATATTTAGATAGGGCTAATTCTCTATTAGAAAAATTAAGTTAAAAAGGGGGATCTAGCTGATTTATATACACACAGTCAGCCCTATAACAGATTTCACAAAAATATTGTTGTGATCACGATCACGGTTTAAACTGTAAATTTAAGTTAAAATACAAACAATTTTAAATTTTATTTCATCTAAAACCAAAGATACTGTGATGGATCACAAAGAAAAAACAAGGAAGTGTACAAAGATGAAAAGAACAGATTTACCTCTTGTCTATTCATGTTCTGGATGTTCCTCCGCAGCACAAACCGCTAACATGATCGCTATACAAATGGATCGAGAAAAAGTCGCTGAAATGTCCTGCATTGCTGGTGTTGGTGGTGATGTCAAACCACTTGTCAGAACAGCAAAATCGGGACGTGACATCATTGCAATTGACGGCTGTCCCTTATCCTGTTGCAAGAGTTGCTTAGCAAGGCATGAAGTTCAACCCAAACACCATTTCCTGCTGTCCGACTTTGACGTACCCAAAATAATAGGAGAAGATCCTAACCCCGATCATTATAGGAATGCTTACACACAAATCTTAGAACAAATTGGACAATAATTCTTAATCAAAATTAAGGTGTGTATCGAAAGATGCTCATCCTTATTTTAACTCCTTAAAGGTGTTGGGACAGTATACAGTAAAAGTATAGCTGGCTCTTATTATGTAACAATATCGTAAATTAGTTTTTACTGGTGGCTCCTAACACATCTTTAAGGGCCACCAGTATTATTTTTATACAGCAAAACATTTTTTAATAAGGAAATAATTTGGAATATTTAAATGAGTTAGTCTCACAATTTAAAATTAATAAAATTCATATGCGTCCTTGCACATACGAAGATTTAATTAATGTGGGAAAAAAGATTAGCAATCAAAAATTACCTATGGCTTATATTGAATTTCTAGAAGCAATGGGAAACGGCACTGATCATACTTTTTTGCGTGGTGAATCATGTTTTATGGATGAATTGTTAGAGTTAAATGAATGGGGAACAGAATTGTTAGAGGAAAACATTGGACCTCTAAAACTTACTTTAAACGATTTTGTATTTTGGATGAGCCAAGGTTGTATGTTTTGCTTCTTTAAATTAGATGAAGGGGAAAATCCACCTATCTACTTTTACTCAGAAAGTAAAAAGAAAGATGGATTTTATAAGATTACAGATACTTTTACTGAATTTTTGCAACGTAAGTATATAAAAGACAAGTATATATTTCAAAAAAAAGAATAAGAAGAGATATAGAATAGAAAAATATTCGGAGACAGCACATTATCCTTAATTACCATTTTACGTGAATTCAGAAACTTACAACCGACCGAATAGATAAACTACTGTTCAAAACTTTCTGTGCTATTCATTAAAATATTGCTCCTCAAGCCCTTATGTACCAGACTTAAAGAGCAATTAGTTTGTTAACCATTCCCAAGCAATCAAGTATTATTTCTTAATGTCAACTTGTAATGTTCCTTGATCACGACACTGAAAACCAGATAAACAAATTCTCAAACCGACTTTCTAGGTAGGTATTCATTTTTATCGAAAAATAAGTGTTTGATTAAATAGCAAATCATTTCTCTTTAAGTAATTACCATTAAAAGTAATAGGGACCGAAGTTCTATTGAAGTAATCTCTCATATTGTCATGTTTTATAGCATGAACATGAAGATGCGGCTCACTACTGTAACCTGAGTTCCCTACTTTCGCAATTTCTTGTCCAACCTTGACAAAATCATTTTTCTTGACTAATAGACTATTTTTCTTCAAGTGTAACAACAGAATATTATATCCTTTGTGTTTGATGATAATCATATTTGTAGTACTACGACCCAGGGAGTTTGGGACATTATCTTCTACTCCATCCACAACTTCGATAATTCTACCCTCAACCGGACTATATACTGAATCATTATAAATGGGATAGGATTTTAAAGATTCAGGATTATCAAATATTCCTTTTCTTGAACCTAACGGGGTGAGCTTAGTTATATCCACCGCATATTTCAGAGTACGATGCGAAAAGTGATAGTTCATAGATGAACTCATTCCACCATTCACTACCTCGTAAGTCCCTCCTTTCAAGGGGAACGCTAAATCGACTGCATCTTCGTGTTTAGGAGTGGATGTAATGTATGAAATACTAAATAAAATACATATAAAAACTTGATATATTGCTAATAAACCATAAAGATAAAGGAATATTCGTGTTTTTCTATTTAAGCCATTAAATTTAAAAGAGCGTAAAGTAACCATTTGACGGAATAAGGAACATCCAAACAATACAATGCAAACCGGACGTAAATAATAGCTAATTTCTGTCCAATCATTTATAAATAAAATCATGAACGTATATGCACTTGTAAACAAAGCGTGTATATACCACGAAATACGATTTTTAAATGGAAAGTAAGCCATGATCCAGTAAAGTATAAGCGGAATCAGCAGCATTTTTACAAAATAAAAAAACATTCAATTTCTTCCCTTATCATATGATAATTTGCTTCTTACCTCTTCTTGAAATGCAGTATCCGTTAATAATTTGTAAAAAAACAAATCCATCTTCTGCTTGAGCCAAATATGATCCACCCCAGAATCATCTTGAATAAACATGGCTAGTTGAATGTCATTTCCTTCTCGATCCGTACAATATAAAGCCTCTGTTAGAACAGAAATGGTAGATCCACCTTTGTTTCCGAACTCTATTAACTTGGAGTTATCCACTTGTCGCTGAATTAGCATTTTTAGATATGGATTTATAGTAGAAGGAACCAACTCCTCCTTGTGTATGAGCTTCATGAGATAAGCATATTCTTTAGTCGTTGAACGAGGAAGCTTGCGCGATTCCAGCACTTGAAGCTTTCGTACATAATTCTGCCTGGTGTTCCATTTCTGAATACATTCTATCCCCTGATCACGATTTAAAATCTGATGAATTTCAATAGATTTTTTCATATATTCCTCGTAGCTCATCTCACTTATCTTTTGTATCGACTCTTTAAAGCCTATGTTTTCGGTCTCTTGGATATAAGGAGACATGAATCCCGCAGATGAAAAAGGAAAGATTTTATCATGAGAAGAAAGTGAGAGCTTCATAATATTCTCATTTATCTTATCCAAACCCATTTTCGCCATTAGAAATTCTGTATTGGCATTGGAACTATATGCTAACATACCATGAGTAATATCCAATAACGTAATTTTACCTTGAACCTCTTTATGGTTTGCGCGAATGGATTTGATCCAGTTATGATGAGCGTTACCATCGGAACCAGGAATATAAAACTTATTTAATTCCTCTAAAGGAACAAGTTCCTGCTCGTCTAATATTTTCGCCACAACTTGGCGAGCAAATTCGATAGCAATGATCACTTTGGCCGTGCTGGCAAGCGGCATTTTAACTTCTGAGTTATAGCTGATTTTCTCCATACCATTTTTGATCATAAACAAAGATGCTTTACTCGGATTTTCCTTTAAAAAGCTCAGAACATCCATTTCTGTTTTCTTATTATTTTGGCGCTTCGCAATGAACAAAAACAGGATACATATGAGAACAAATATTAAAATTATAGCTACTATCCATAAAATTATTTTCATGCTTTGCTCCTTAATGGACACGCTTAGGGTAAAGTTCACATAAATCATCACAGTTCCCCACAGGGATCACTTTTCTTTTAGAAGCTATATAATCATACAAATAACCGCCTATACCCATTTTTTTGAAAATAATTATAAAGGGAACCGCCCACCAAAGATACGGTATTCTTGTACAAATTTGTGCAATAGAGTCAATTCCGCGTTGTATTTTATTGGGATCATTCAGTGAGAAACTATGCATTCGCCTTTCTAATTCATTAACATCTAATTTGTATGCTTGAACCAATGAAGAATTCCGAAAACTAACAAGCCGTAGCATTCTAAAATAATCTAGCTTATACAAATTGTCTTTTATATTTGTACAGACAGGGCACCAACCATCATAGAAAACCAGAATTTGTTTGTCTTGAAAACTTACATATCCTAATCTTCTTGTTTTTCTTCGAATTGTAATTGATATTTTCCGGAAACTGATCTTTGAAAAATGGTATAACTTTTTATATTCTCGATCCGTAAACAACAATAATTCCATAACAATCATAATTAGTGAAAATGTCAGTAAGCCCATACCTATACCGATTCCTACATGAAACAATATCATAGCAATAACTACAAACGGTTTAAGGCCTTTATTAATTACAGCAAAAGGAAAAGCTATTTTAACAATTATAGATAAATAAGTGAATAAAATGGTGAGCCCAACATAATGGTTAACCATATAATCCAAAATAGGTCTGCTAAACTCTCTCACCTGAGAGATATAATAGAGTGCCGTTCCGTTTTGCCACATTTCCCCCATAAGCTGGTACATTCCTGAGAAGAAATAAACAATACACAGTTGTATAATACAAAAAAGTACTGCAAAATTGTGAATTATTATGGATAACTTATAGAGTAAAGAGTCTTTCGAGTCTTTTCCACGTGAGTTGTTCGTTTTGGAATCCAAAGAGAAATAGGCAGTGTTATTGGTGAACAACAGAAAAAACATATTCACTATAAGTAAGTTGTCTCCTCCGTCACTTATATGAAAAGAACGAACATACAGTGAATAAAAAAATAGATAGGTCAGAATTGAAAAAAGGCGGCCTTTGTAACCAATTAAATAAAAAATAGTAACCACAATTCCTAAATGATAGATAAAGTCAAAAAATAAAGCTGATGAATTCAAATTATATAAAGACCATGTTAATGACTTGTACCCAGCAGAATATATATTAATTCCAGATTCGTGCCAAAAAAAATATCTTTGTTTATAATGGATAAAATAATTGAAAAGTAATATCAACCCGATACATATCCGAAGGATACTTGTGCCAATAAGAAAGCGTTCATTCATAAAAAAATTACGGTAATTCAACAACATCCTTTACAACTCCTTTCCAACCATATACGACATTATCTTCTTTCACTTTAAAATGAAGATCATCTCGCTTTGAATATGGAATTGCATCCGATATTGAAGTCATAAACTGGACATCGGTTATTTCATGTTTCAAAAACTCTCTTTTCGCAAACGCAGAAGCATAGCGGTATATGATTTGTTCAACTTGATCCGAATCCTTTTCTAAAGAAGCATTTATTTCTTTGGCGACATTATCTTTTTTAGATATTTTCTCCATTAATTTATATGTTAGATCATCTTTTCCTCCTATATATAATTGATGTATGTATCCACTTCCAATTCTGAGCATCCTATTATAAGGTGAAAATACTGTCGTCTCATTCGTCCTGATCATAGGTTCAGTAACATCATACCAATTGCTTATAACAGTTGTGTTACTGCCCTCCCCCTTATACTTCACACGTACATATAATTTTAGATTTTGAGTCATAGGCTGGGGAGCAAATAGATGCCAGTTTTGTTGAAAAAACCGTCCAACATAGTTATCAGTTACTGATTTCAATGAAACAGAGACCGGGTTAAGCGGTCCAGCGTGAAGAAAAATAAAGAAGAAATGAACCATCAAGAACAACGATAAAGAGAATAACGTAGCATTTAAAATACACGTTTCGCTTCTTTTTTTCATTTAAGCAATCACCTCTTTTTAATAACATCAGGGAGAGAGAAATATAAAAATCTGATCCTCTCCCTGATATTTAAGCTATTTATCAAAAATTACATCTGCATTCTCTACATCACTACTAGAAACACCTGTACCTAATAGACTTCCTAAGCGGGTCGCTTCTCTCAAAGCATCCTTGTTAGCATCCCAAGCTGATTTACCAACTTGCCATGCTTTACGAGCAAGGGATGTTATTGCTTGAGGCTCAACAGCAGCACCATTTGCATGCGCGCTAATTAAAGGAGAAGAATTTCCAGAGGAAACGTCATAATCAGAAGCGTAAGAAGCGCTTAAACTTACAGTAGAGAAGGCTGTGATGGCTAGAGCCAGACTAAGTATTGTTAATTTTTTCTTCATAGATAATTCCTCCTAAGATGGTTAGTAACAAAATAATTTTTAATCTCTTAGTTTTATAACTTTTTTATATGACTATTATTGAATATAATTACTTAATATATCACTCCCTTCCATATTTTATATCTTATTTTCCCTTGCCAAAAATCATAAACATAAATTTTTAGTAATTAAAATTAAAAATTATTTCGGATTATATCTTATTCCAGCAGGTGCCGCGCTTCATTTTATAAACCATCGAAAGAAGAAAACAATAACTTGCCATTCCTCCCTCTATCAGAGTTACCATGCATGCACACACTCATACCACAGGAGGAGTAATGTATCCTGTCAAATTGGCTAGATTGTTTCAAGAAGAATTACGCCAGCGATTTTGTAAACAACATGATTAAAACGTAGCAGAATGTCTACAAGCTCCATCAAACTCTATGCCTTAAATATTTCATGTCTACATTTTTCAAATGATTAAAAATAAAAACCCGCTCAATGAGCGGGTTCCAGTATAGAGGCGAGGGGATATATTCAAGCTTTCCTTAACATCTCTCAGCAAACCGTCACTCTTAATATTTTTAAAAAGTGATTGCCTTTATTCTCCACTAAAGCTGTTGGCCCATTCAGCAACCCTACGACTACTTTCTTCTTCTGACAAATCCTCAATCCTGGTCATAATAGACCATCTTACTCCACAAGGATCCAATATACTTCCGAATCGATCACCTGAAACAAAGTTTGTAACTGGTTCCCTTACTTTTGCTCCTCTTGCTACCGCATTTTCAAATACCTGATCAACATTCAACACGTAAATTCCGAAAGAATAACACGCATTGTCTTCATCTGGCGGCAAGACCAATTTATATGCCGGATTCGCTGCTCCCAGCTGCAAAAAACCATTTCCAAAATCTAATTCCGCATGAACAATTATTTTATTGCCATTCTCATCAGGATATTCAGTAATATCCTTAACCCTTGCATTGAAAACCGTTTTATAGAACTCTATTGCTTCCGAAGGATTCTTCACTGTAATAAAAGGGGTAATAGATGTAAAGCCGTTGGGCATTCCATTCTTTGTATATTTACCTGACACTCCCACATATTCTCTGCTTTCAGTCATTTATACTCCTCCTTTAAATGATCGTAACAGTTCAATTTTATGCTTATACCTTCATTGGATTGAATCCATCAACTCATAGTAATATTTGGATGCACGAGTCTTATTTAGACTATACCAGGCTTCTAATGTTTTAGAAGAAAATACACCCAGAGCTTTCAAGACGTGTACGGAAAATTCCAACGGAGCTGTTCCAGATGCAGTGATCAGTTTTCCATCCGTTACAGCAGACTCCACTTTGTAATACTTTTCGCCCGTGTAGGTGGGACAGATCATTTTAAGGTATTCCAGATCATTGCTTGTATGCCAACGTGAATTCAGCAATCCTGCCTGGGCAAGTCCCATGGTAGCACCACAAATCGCTGCAACCCATATCCCCTCCTCTAAACACCTCTCAGCGATTTTTAAGATGGGTTGGTGAATTGTTTCTGTCCATGTATCTCCACCGGGTAAAATCAATATATCCGTACTCTCAATGCTGCACTCATCCAGTTTAATATCAGGCAGGATTTTCAATCCGCCCATTGTAGTTACAGGAGTCTTTTCCATTCCCACGGTAACTATTTTGGATGGGACCAGCCCCTTTTTATAATATCTTCCCGAGTTCAGTTCGGCAGTTAAGTAACCGATCTCCCAGTCTGCCATTGTGTCAAACACATAAAGATATACTGTATTATTCATTTGCAAGTTCTCCTTATTTTATAATTTATCAAGTGATACCAATCATCCTTCGGTAATCAATGATTATCATCATTATAAAAAAGCTTCACTGACATCTGCTGTCAGTGAAGCTATTAAAGTTGATAGTATTCCATTAACTCCGACGCAACAGCAACAAGCTTTTTCTTCAAACTCTGTGGTTCGATGACTTGAATGGACTTCCCGTAGGGTAGGAGTAAATAAGGGACATATGTATGAAGTGATTTTTCCTCAAGCAAAAAGATGGCTTGATTGGATGTCCGCTCTTTCAGATGATGCCCCAAAAACCAATGCAGACATAAGTCATCCAATGCCTCTGGCCTGCCTTCGATCATTAAAGAAATTAAACCGTCCTTGCCTACTAAATCAGGTAACAGATTGTGCATAAAAAATTCACGGGCCGAAAAAGCTTCGGAACGCTTAAATAGGGTTGGAGTACGCTTGATTTGTAGAATCCGATCTGCCCGAAAGCTACGGATCTCATTTCTTAGGTGACAAAATGCAACAGTGTACCATTTGTTGTTCCAGTAAACCATTCCATAGGGGTCTATCACCCTATTCTTGGGTTGTTCTTCATGGCTTGTGCGATAATCCATTTCTACAGAGAATTCGTTGGCTACAGCTTGCTCCAATTCCGCCAATATCGGCTGAAGAGAAGGGTCTCCCATGCGGTTAATCACTTCAAATCCGGCTAAATGACGGCTAAGTATACTTTCCTGCTCTTGATTCGAATACATTTTCAATTTTGATGTCGCATTGCCTAATGCCTCACTCAAAGGGTATCCAGCCTCTTTTGCAAAAATAGCAGCATGAAGGAGTGCCTTTTTTTCCTCCATATCAAATAGTAGAGGCGCTCTGATAAAATTATTCAGCAAGCTATACCCGCCATTATGACCTGGGTCGGATATTATAGGCACTCCACTGGCACATAGTGCATCAATATAACGATAAACTGTCCTTATATTTATTTCTAACTTTTCGGATATTTGTTTTGCAGTCATTTTTACGCCCGAATTCAGCATCCATAGAATGGCCAGCATATTATCGTTTTTTGGCATAATATGAACCCTCATCTCTCATTAAAGTTCAATCTTTTATAAATATCTTTTTTATACTCTCTCTTACTACCTATTATATGCTTTTTTCTACTCAAAACTCCCCTCCGGTATCTCCTGCTTCCAGAAATACACATTGTAAATACCGCTTCTAATGGTTCATTCTGTAAACTAAATCTCTCTTTTAACCGATAAATACATATGCTGGGTTGTTTATTAAATATCACCTCTCGTTTCTTAATACCAAACAACCCCCGTAATACATTACATATCTATCTTGACTCACAGTTTGTACTCATCTGCTGCTTCTGTAATCAGAAACGAATGCAAGATGACGTGCTTTACTTGGAAATACCCATAGAGGGGAAATAAAAAAATGAATCTTAAAGAAATTGAGAAATTACCAGATGTATTACCAACAGAAACATTAGCATTGATGTTTCAAAACGTATTGAATGAATTTAATACTGGTAAAATTGAGAAAAAGGATTTTTTATTAATTCTTAGCCAATTAACAGATAGACAAGTTATGACCTACGAGTTATTGGAAAGTGAAGTAAGAAATAGTATAGATAAGATTCTTCACAGGTTATGGAATACTGATTCTTATGATGATGTAGATATCATTCTTTCAATTGTTGTAAACCTCGGACTAAAGAATTGCTTTCAAAAAATTAAAGATTCAATAAATCAAGATAAGAATATAAATAAATTAATATTGGAAGAAATAATAGAAGCAATTGAGGAAGTTGGTGAAAATATTTCGAATCCATATCATGGTTTAGAAAGATTCAAATAAGCCATGTCAATAGCTTGTTAATAACTTCGGACAAATTTAATTTATAATATTAACAGATATGCAAACCAACAACTTAACACAAATATGATAGCCTTTTAAAGGCACAGTCCCACTTGAGATACGAGTAGGAATGTGCCTTTTTCATGCCAAAAATAAGCAGTCAATTAGCAGAATGAATCCCAATTCCTATATGTATAACACAACTTGCCATTCCTCCCTATCAGGGTTACCAACCACATCATAACCTCTGATCCATTCACACAATTGGTCGGTAAATAAATATCAACACGTTCGTTTGCTTTCCATTTAATTTCTGAAAGGACTTAAAATTATGGAGCTACTTCATTAAGTATTCCCTTCAATTCAAAACCAGACTTACACAAAAAAGCACCTCCTAGCATTCATCGGACAAACCAAAAGGTTTGTTCCAATGTCTACACTAGGGGGTACTCTTCTAACCTGGGGAATTTGTTTTACCCCTTAACCGACCCGGCTGCGATCCCTTCCACAATCCGGTCACTCATGATGAGGAACACGAGCAAAATGGGCAAAATGCTGATCATCAACGTAGCTCCGATAGCCCCCCAGTCGGTCGTATATTGTCCGATAAAGTTCTGGACACCAACGGTCAGTGTTTTGTTTTCGTCCGAGCTGATGAACGTATTGACGAAAATAAACTCATTCCAGTTATAGATCATATTAATAATAGATGTCGTTGCCATGACAGGGGTTGTCATGGGCAGCACGATTCGGAAGAACATCCGGTTGACGGAGCAGCCGTCCATAACGGCCGCTTCTTCCACTTCACGGGGCAAGGCGTAATAGAAGCCCAGCAAGATCATCATCGTTGTCGGCAGATTAAAAGCAACATACGACAGGATGATGGAGAGTGAAGTATCTGTTAAATGCAGTTTGAGAAACATACTGAACAACGGAATCAAGGTGGAATGGACTGGAATCATTAGTCCGACCATAAATAGCCCGAGAACCAGCTGACTTCCTTTCCACCGCATACGCGTAATGGCAAACGTTACAAAGCTGGCCAGCAGCACCGTCAACGCCACGGATATGACCGTAATCCACACACTATTGAAAAAATACCGCCCGATATTGCCGCTGGTCCACACATTCATATAGTTCTCCCAATGCGGCTGGGACGGGAGTGCAAACGGTGGAAGGTTAAACACTTCCTGATTATTTTTAAGCGAGAACAACATCAGCCACACCAGCGGTAAAAGCTGCGTCACCGCCAAGATGATTAAAATGATATACAAAGTGGCATAACCGACCCGAGTTAACATTTTGCCGCGGGTAGCGACTCCAAGCGGATAGTTGGCGGCTGCCTGGGTTTTCATATCCGTTCCTCCCTCTTCCTGTCCTTTGTTACCCTCATCTATTAGCAAGCTGCATTATGAATACTGGATGGTGTCACTCGTAGCCGTAACCTTGCGGATCAGCCACGTAGCGATTAGACAGATGAGCAGCAGGGCAAAGGCTGTAGCACTGCCGTATCCAAAATCAAAGCTGCGGAATGCCTGGTGGTACATGTAAGAGGCCATCACTTCACTGGCTCCATTCGGTCCACCGTCCGTCATGACGTAGATGAGATCAAAATATTTGAGCGAGCCGACAATAGACAATATGATCGTAACGTTAATCACCTCGCGCAGCAGGGGCAATTTGATACGAGTCGCAATCTGCCAGGCACTGGCCCCGTCGATTCGGGCAGCCTCCATCAACGTTTCGGGAATGTTTTTCAGCCCGGCATAATAGATCAGGATATAAAAGCCTGCATATTGCCAAATAATCGGAATGAACAAAGCAAACAGCACCAAGGACGGATTAGCTAACCATTCAGGCGGATTGTGGACTCCGACCGACGCCAGTATGGAATTGAACACTCCGTTCGTTGGATGATACATTTTGAGCCACAGCTGTGCGATCGCTACAGATGACAACAGCATGGGAATCAGATAAATTTTCCGCAGCAGATTCGCTCCCTTGATTTTTCCTGATAAAATCATCGCAATGACCAGATAACCGATCAGACTGATGCCTGAAAACAAGGCCAACAGCAGCGAATGCCAGGCACTTTGCCAGAATGCACTGTCTGTGAGCAAATGTTGATAATTGTCCAGCCCCACAAAGGTCATAGAGCCGATTCCATTCCACTGATTCAGGCCGTAATAGCCGGTCAGTACGATGGGCACATATATTACGGCGAATAACAGCAGCAGAGAAGGCAATACATATAGAGCAATGACAAGCTTATTGGACATGACCTTTTCCACGGTCGGACCTCCTTAGGTGGTCAATTTCAATTTTCTTTCTCGATGGCAGCCTTATGCCGCTCGGCAAATTGTTGCGGTGTCACCGCTTTACCAAACAATGCCTGAATCATATTCAAATGTACCTGTGCTGCATTCGGCTTCATCTGTACATCGGCGAACAAGGTAATGCTGCTGGCTTGATTCAGTCCGTTCAGCAAATCGACATACAGCTTGGGTAATTTTTCTTTGGAGGTGTCCACTTTCGTCGCCGGAATTACGCCCGCCTGTGTGACCGATTGCTCTCCCCACTTGACTACGAAGTATTCAACGAACGCTTTGGCCTCTTCTTTTACCTTGGAATTTTCCGAAACGAACAAACCTACTCCCGGACCTCCTACCCAACTGTTCTCGTTGCCCTTGCCGCCTTCAACCATCGGGAATTTAAAGAAGCCAATTTGATCTTTAAATGCTTGCGGGATTGCAGGATTGGTCGTAAAATTCGGCAATTCCCAAGTAGCCATTAAATACATAGCCGCTTTGTCGTTCATAAACTCGGATTTTCCCTCATCATTGGACAAGCCGTTAAATCCTTTGTTAAAGGCATTCATATCCACAAGCGTCTGGACTTCGGAGGCCGCCTGAATTAAACCAGGGTCATCGAACGATCCTGAGCCGTCAATCGCTTTTTTCAGCGTTTCGTTACCTGCTATACGGTCCGCCAGATACATATACCAGAGCGAGCCGGTCCAGCGGTCTTTATTGCCCAATGCAATCGGTGCAACTCCGTGATCCGTAAGTGTTTTCACAACTTGCTTAAATTCGTCAAATGTCGCAGGTACCTTCAAGTTGTATTTTTGGAATATGGCTTTGTTATAATAAATAGGTGTAATGTTCAATTCAATCGGAAGCGCATACGTTTTGCCATTCAGCGCATAAGCTTCGGTCGTTCCCGGTACGAATTTGTCCTTCAGCTTTGAACCATTCAACAGGTCATCCATCGGCGTAAATAATCCACCTTTAACGTAAGGCTCCATAAAACCCGCTGCCCAGGTGATGCCGATATCCGGCAATTCATTGGAAGCTGACAGGACTTTGAGTTTGTTTTTATATTGTTCATTCTCCAGCACTTCCTGCTGAATGACGACATTCGGATGATCCTTTTGGTATTGATCTATAATCTGAGTCACAAGCTTGCTCTGCTGTGCCGAACTTCCCTCTGGCCACAGGTGCATCATTTTAAGTGTAACCTTTCCCCCTTCTCCACTGGAACCGCCTTGACCATCCTTACCAGCACCGCAACCGGATAGCACCAGCATAAATGACAGCAGCAGGGTCAACCCAGCAAACCATTTTTGATGTGAGCGCTTACGCAAACCATACTCGTTGGACATCGTTAGACCTCCGTTTATTGTATTTATATTTTTGTAACCGTTATCATTTGTAAGTTTAGCACTTCATTCCTGCTTCCAACAGGGTACACTCATTGGGTATAATTCCACTTTTATTGGGTTTGATCTGCCTACTGTCAGTCAATATTCTCTGGTCCTGTACGCATCTGCTGCCTGTAGCGGCTAGGACTTATCCCCTCGGTCGCTTTGAATACTTTAATAAAATATTTATCTGTCCGGTAGCCTGATCGCTCGCCGATTTGGGCAATCGTCAACTGGGTATGCAGCAGCAGCTCCTTGGCTCGTTGAATCCGCAGTCGATGCAGATATTCGCTGAAGGACAAACCACTTTGCTCCTTGAATAAAACACTAAAATAGCTCGCATTCAGGTGTGAATGCGCGGCAGTCTGCGCCATCGTAATGGATTCGTGAAGATGCTCCGCCATATAGGTGAAGGCATGTCGTACCGGATCACTAAGAGTAGCCGCCTGGAGATCAAGCTCTAGCAGAACAGGGTCAGCCAGCTTGTCCAGCTTCTCGTACCGCTGCCGCTCCTCTTCCAGCCGAAGCGCTTCATTGACCGCATTCAGCAGCTCCTGCTTATCAATCGGTTTGAGCAAATAATTGACGGCTCCCAGACGAAGAGCCTGCTGGACATAATCAAACTCCGCATAACCCGAGATGACAATGATCGCTGGTCGTCGTGAATCCCGTTCCAGAGAGCGGATTAAATCCAGACCACTGAATTCCGGCAACCGGACATCCGTAATCAACAGATGAACCGTCTCCGCACGCAGTATATTTAATGCTTCCAAACCATTATCGAATGTCACAATCCGGTATTTCCCGGCGGCCCATTGCTCCAATGTCTGGTGTATCCCCTGACGTGTTCGCTGTTCATCGTCTACAATGACAATGGTTTTGGATGAAACACTCATTCCTACCGCCCTCCATATTCATCAGGAATTTCAAAAGCGACCACAGTTCCTTCCTGCTCAGCACTATGTATCAGCACACCGTCCGTTGGATAAGATGCGCTGTCATAATAGAGCGTGAGCCTGCGCTGCACATTCACTAGTCCCATACCGGTTCCCTTGCTCTGGCAGGCTGCTCCCCCCATCAACGCTGTACGCACAGCTGCAAGTTCTTCCATTGTCATTCCAGGTCCGTTATCTATGACCGCGATCTTGGTCCAACCCGATCTGGTCGAAGGAGTGACACTGATTTCAACGCGGCCGTTGCCGATGCGATTTTCGACACCATGCAAAATGGCATTCTCTAGAATAGGCTGGATCAGCAGTTTAGGAAGCGGAATTCTGGCTGCCTCTGAAGGCATATGAATTTGCCAGCTCAGACGTTCACCCAGACGCATCTCCATCAGTTCCAGATAACGACGGATTTGCGCCATTTCTTCCCCGAGGGTCACCCAAGAATCATGATGAGCCGGTTCGATAACATAACGAAACAGCCGCGACATGGACACCATCAGTCCCGCAAGCTCCTCCTCTCCCTTCTCCTGTAACGACCAGTTGAAAGCATCCAGCGTATTAAAAAGAAAATGCGGATTGATCTGCGCCTGCAGAGCTTTAAGCTCGGTCTGGCTTTGTAAAACCTCCTTCTCGCAAATAACCCGGATCAATTCATTGATATCGACAATCATCGTGTTGTACTCTGCGTTCAATTCTCGTAGTTCGACCGCTGCTGCCGGTTCTGGATTCAGGGCCAATGCCCCCTCCCGTGAATGACGCATCGCCTGAATCAAGTGACCTATCGGTCTTGTAATCAACGTAGACAACATAAAGGACATAAATAGGAATAGCACGGCACCAAGAGACGCAGAAATGATAAGTGTAGTCCGTAAAACCGTAATTCCGTCTGTGACGACGCTAACCGGAATCAGGATCAGCAGCGACCAGCCCGTCCGCTCCGACTGCTGAACCGCCTTCACATATTCCCGCTCCCCAATATGAACCGTCTGTGTCTTGCTATGCAGTACACCTGACAAATCCGTCTGGTTCATTGGTTCACCCGACAGCAGCTGGCCTTGACGATCTACAAGCAGCATGGTTTCATCCGCTTCTTCATTGACCGCTGACGCACCATTCAGTCCAAAATAACTTCGCTCCATACGGGTAATCAAGTACCCTCCACGTGAGAACCAGCGATCCACCAGACTTACCTGCCGAATTGCCAGCAGTGACCGAGGGTCTTCGGGATCAATACCGATCCAGACCAGTCTTCCTTTCATCTGATTCGCTTCACGGATGTCTGCCTGTCCGATACGTTCCTCCAGACTGCCCTCTCTAATCGGAAACAACATCTTTCCTTCGGCGGTATACAGCTCCAGCGAGCCGACACTCGGCATATATGCCTGATAGCTATGCATCACTTGCAGCAGGGATTGGCGCTGTCCGAAATTTACCTTGCCCCCGTTACGCTCCTCCAGCAAAATATGCTGAACAGACGGGTGATTCGCGACCTGCTCCGTCAAGTTGTCCATCTGGCCGATTAATGCATCCAGCCTACCGCTTGCTTGTACCGCGGTCTGACCAATATGTCGCTCGGCACTGTCTTTTAACAGGTGAGATACATTGAGATAAATGAACGCACCCGCCACACTCATCATAATGAGCATCACTAGTATAAATCCGATAAAAATCTGATTACGTAATGTGTTTAATGGCTGAAACCTTGACCTTGAACGCATATGCCTTCTCCCCCTGAACCATCGCAGAAAAAATGGGTACTGATAACGCTTTCCTTTTCCTATTCTATCGCATCATTCGTCTTTGTTGGCGTATTTTCAGCAGAGATTAATCAAAATGGGCAGGAATGCTATGAAATAGAAAGGTCGTAGGGTAAACGAAAAATGACTCCCGACAAATGCAGGAGCCATCTACTGACCAGTTAAACCGAAGCTTCTTTCAGATCACCCAAACTAAGGTACCGTCCAGGCTCCGAAACTTGTATATGAAATGGGTATCCTATTGGAGCGCAGCCAAAATGCGGTCGCACAGCTCCATCGTTTTCACGTTGTCCCGTCCACTTGAATCAGGCGTCCGTCCTTCTTGGCAGCAGTTCATGAAATGTGCGATTTCACCAACAAAACCGCGCAAGTACAAATCACGGTATCCGCCCGACATCGCGGAGGCTGACGGTGTCAGAACCGTATCGTTTTCCGCAAGGGATTTCCAAGGAAGCTCTGTATGACTCTCCGACTTGTGAATGATCAGTGTGTTCACTTCATCCGCGTTCGCAAAACCGTGATCAAAGGTTACCGTGATCCCTTCACTCTCGCGTGTCCATGCTGTCATACCTGTGAAGTATACGCTGCCCACTACACCATTTTCAAATTTCAGGGCAATCGTATGGGAAATACACTCACCGTTATCGTTCGCAAATCCGGTAACCTGTACCACTTCCCCGAACAAATAACGTACCAGATCGACCATGTGGACCGCCGCCAGCTTCATGAAATCTTCGCCGGTTTTACAAAACAGGGTACTGTCCACGAGAAATTTCGCCTGAAATGAGCGTGCGGCTCCAAGCGAGCCACCCTCAATCCATTCTTTTAATTTTATGTATACAGGTGCGTAGCGCTTCATGAAGCCGACCATCAGAACAACGCCTGCTGCTTCTGCCGCATCTGCAATTTGGGCCGCTTCCTCCGCATTCCAACCCAGTGGCTTGTCTACAAAGACATGTTTTCCAGCCTTAATGCAGTCTAGTACGAGCGAAGGATGATCTGCCGCTTGTGCAATCACGACAACTCCATCACAGTCTTCCTGCTCCAGCATAGCCTTGTAATTGTCATAAGGTGTGCCGCTGCTTCCAAACCGCTGAAGTGCTGACTTCGATCTGCTTAGATCTCTAGTCGCAATCGCCTGAATTTCAGCACCTGCCCCAATAACAGCAGGATATATATTTGTTGAAGCGTGAAAGCCAGCCCCGATAAAACACAGCTTCGCCTTGCTCATGTTAGTCCCTCCCATGTACACACTAAAATAATCCGATCCCATCGTACCATATTGCCGAAGTATATATACAGTGGCATAAAGATAAAGGGCGTGATTCTTAAGGAGAACAAGCTAAAAAAACCTTAACAAAGATAATCCCTTATCCTTGTTAAGGCTCTGTCTGCATCACCAGTATTGATCCTTAAATACACATTCAATTACAGGGTTCAGACATTATCTTGTAGATAACGAAGCCCATTTTTGCTCCAGCCACTGATCAAATTCAGCACCCTTGTCGCCTTCGTAGATGTCATAAATATCGACTCTCATCTTGTGCAGCTTCTCGCGAAAATCGTTATAGGTATGGTCGGCTGGCAGGCTTTTTTTAATCCGCACCAGAATCTTCGTCAGACCCTTAACAAGTTCACCCTCTTTGCGCACAGGCAGCTGTACATTCTCGCCCCATTCCTGAAGTCTGCGGTAAGCGGCTTCCTGAACGGCATATACCGTATCATTATTCAAACGGTGTGTCAGCAAGTCAATCGTCTGCTGGTTCTTCCATGCACCCAGATCATTTACCGCGGCTAGGCGTGTTTTCCAATCGGAGGTTCGGTTTGCAGCTACTTTAAGCTGCTCATATACTTCTGCAAATTCTTGCTGAGTTTCGTTGTTCTCCAAAATCATCTCATCCTTTTCTAAAAATCACTATATTACTGTTCATCACGATTGCCGTTTGTTAAATATAACATACTTGCAGGTCTTCTTCTAAAAAAGATAAAAATGAAATGTATCGGACATGCCAGAAGGCATCATCCGCCTCAGTTGGCTGCCGCGGAAAAGCATCGTAAATCCCTCCAGATCTCGGGGTAGATAAACCGTATTTTGTAAGGGGATTTACAGAAAATCTGCACGTGCTGGTGTAAATGCATCTAGCAGAATACCGCCATCCTCCAGTGGGATACAGCCATGAAGAGTATCGGATGGAAAATGAATGCTGTCTCCTTCTTTGACGGTCTGGACTTCCTTGGTTTCGCCATTATCAATCATGAACTTAAAACTTCCCTTTATTACATAAGTGACTTGCTCATGGACATGCTTATGCAACAGGATCTCCCCTGTTTGGGCTTTAGCAAACATCACTTTGACATACATAAGCTGGTCACTATGGGCCAGCACTTTCCGGGTGGTATTACTGTCAACGATGTCAATTTGAATATCTTGGTCGTTAAAAAACATGGATAATTCCTCCTCTTTTTAAGCACAAATGATTTAGATAAGTTATTTTGAAAAAACTCATAAATCGATTTAGTTTAAAACCAGCGGAAAATAAGCCAAAGTACTCCTGAAAGGGTAGTAAAGTCGGGATCGGCGAATGTTACTCCTTCGGCACCCAAAAAGGAAAAGAGCGGCAAGGTGAGGGCCGGCAGCAGACAGAGCAAGAATCCATTAAGACAACTGGAAATAACAGCTCCTCTAAAACCACCGCTGGAATTGCCGAATATCGCGGCTGCACCACCAGCGAGGAAACAGGCCATGATCCCCGGCACAATGACAGGCAATCCGATAAACGGGAAAAGAAAGACGCAGGCAACGCCTGTGAAGAAGCTGACCAAGAAGCCTACCAACGCGGAATTGGGTGATTTATCGAACAGTACCAGAACATCTACACCAGGGATTGCTCCAGGTGCGAACACTTGGGAGAAGCCTTTGAAAGCGGGTACAATTTCAGTTGTAAAAAGCTTAACACCTGCTTTTGCGATATACAAGCCGGCAGCAAAAATAGCTGACTGTTCGAGGATAAAGACGATATATTCTTTGCCATCCGATAATTTGCTGACATAATCAGAACCAGCAACCAGTCCAGATACCAGTAAAAGCACAAGCATCGTCAAGGTCGTTGCAACATTAGGGTCGCGCAAAAAACTGATGCGGTCATTAATGTTCACATTTTCAGTGTCATTTTCACGGTTGCCAAAAACTTTCCCTAAATAGGTACCTAGAATGTATGAGGTCATGGAAGCATGAGCAATCGTATATTCATCCGATTTAATAATGTTTTTGCTCGCATTTCGGAGTAGGTAAGGAAACACCGCCATATAGCTCCCGATTACCAAAGAACCGACGATGATCGTAGTCAGCGAACTAAGGCCCAGACCTTTCATAACGGCTGTAGCGGCAAAGCTCATAAACAAAATCAAGTGAAGAGACAAATAAATGTACTTGAACTTGGTCAGACGCGCAAGCACGATGTTAAGGATCATGGAAAAGAGCAGAATAAGCGCAGCATCCGCCCCGATCTGATCAATGGTCAGTGCCATAATGGCTTCATTGCTGGGTACGACACCTTTAAGGTTGAACGCATAAGAAAAAATTTGGCTGAAGTTAGTGAGAACCCCACCTAAAATGCCGCCGCCGACCTTGATCATGGTGAAGCCCATAAAAGAAAGGGTAGTTCCCGTAATAATTTCTGATACTTTCTTCCTCTGGAATATAAGGCCGAGTAATGTCACAATCGCGATAATGATGGATGGCTCCCTGATAATGCTCATAAACATTTCCATAGTGATCTCCGACTTTCTTTTATTTATTTTCCATTCTTACTAAATCGATTTAGTAATACACGAAAAAAATTTCCCTTCCGGGAATGTAAAAAGAAGCAGAATCATTTTTGTGAATTAAATCACAACTTACTCCATACATTATTCGTTTAAGCTCCATTCCTCCCCTCTCTACAATCGCAACATCACTAAAATCAGGACATACATAAATGAAAGGGTATTCATGACTCGAATCATAAGATCATTATAGCTCTTTATTTTCTTTTTACAATAGAATTCATAAAAACGTTTTCAAAAAGATAAAAAGGACTTATTCAATCATTCAGTTCAGTTTTTGGACAGATTCTCTGTGGTTAATGACCGGATTCATTCGGATGATTTCTGACAGCTCCTCATGATCCTGTTCTTTTTGATCAATTTTCTCCAGCAGCAGCCTCGCACTTCTTTTCCCCATTTCAAAACTCGGCTGGGAAACGGTTGTGATCGGCGGATTATAAAAAGATGCAAAGGATACATCATCTATGCCAATCAAGGAAAAGTCATTAGGTATGGTGAGATGATTATTTTTTGCATAAATCAGTACCTGCTCCAAAATCATGTCATTCGTAGCAATAATTGCAGTGGGCGGATTCTCCATGTGGAATAGTTGCCCAATCAGATTGGGCATTTCATCCAATCTGCCGCTTTTGATATAGTTTTCATTCACTGGGATGTCATGTTTGCCCAACGTATTTCGATAACCTGACAGTCGCTCACTTCGTGTAGTGATCGCTTTTTTGCCTAAGGGGAACGTGATAATCCCAATGTTGTTATGACCATGCTCAATGAGTGCTTCAACCGCAAGCTCGCTGGCCTTTTCATTATTCAACAGCACCGTATCTACGCTGATTTCATCGATTTTCCGGTCTACAAACACGAAAGGATAGCCATTCTTGACAAGGGAAACATATAATTTCTTGTTCTCTTCCGTCGGGAAAATGATAAGTCCATCCACTTGCCGAGCAATCATCGACTGGACATACTTTTTTTCTTTGAGCGAATCATCATCGGTATTGCAGACAATGACCTGGACATTTTCCAGTTGGCATTCATCTTCAATGGCACGCACGACTTCTGTAGTAAATCTCGATAAAATGGTTGAAGAAATAACTCCCACAATGAAGGTCTTCTTCTGCTTGAGACTACGTGCCACCTCATTGGGTATATAACTGAGATCCTCAATCGCTTGCTCGATCTTCTTCTTGGTGTTTTCACTCATATAGTTGTATCTCTTTTGTAGAAACTGCGAAACTGTACTCTTCGACACCCCGGCACGTTCTGCAACTTCCTTCATCGTTGTTACCATAATTACCCTCCTTTCTTTTTCTGCATGTCAGGCGTGTTATTTTATCAAATATATATTCTGCAACCTGTATGTAAAGTGAATTTCACTTTATTATATACCTTCTTTTACAGCAGGAAAATATAATAAATAAAGAGTTAGAGCGAGCCATCCAGCCCATAAACAACCGCTCCCACAAAAGCTGGACACTTAGCTTAACCATCCGTTGTTACGAATCTATTGAATTCGAACGAAATCTTAGAAAGATACGAATTTTATGAACTTGTTTGATGGAAGATTTGAACATAAAATAAAAATGTAATCGGTTACAATTTCTATTAAATAAAGGAGGAAGCAGAATTATGAAGAAAAAAGGAATGAAAAAAACATTTTTCGTCATTGCCTCCCTCGTAATGGGCTTCACACTGTATGGCTATACTCCCGCTTCAGCAGATGCAGCCAGTGTGAAAGGATATTATCACACCCAAGGAAACAAGATTGTAGACGAATCCGGGAAAGAGGCGGCATTTAACGGTCTGAATTGGTTCGGTTTGGAAACCCCTAATTATACCTTGCATGGACTGTGGAGCCGTTCAATGGACGACATGCTAGATCAAGTGAAGAAAGAAGGCTACAATCTGATTCGTCTGCCTTACAGCAATCAGTTGTTCGATTCCAGTTCTCGTCCAGACAGTATTGATTATCACAAAAACCCTGATCTGGTCGGATTAACTCCGATTCAAATTATGGACAAGCTGATCGAAAAAGCTGGACAACGCGGTATTCAGATTATCCTTGACCGTCACCGTCCAAGCTCAGGTGGGCAATCCGAGCTGTGGTACACATCCCAGTACCCTGAGTCTCGCTGGATTAGCGACTGGAAAATGTTGGCTGATCGTTATAAAAACAACCCTACCGTCATTGGTGCGGATTTACACAATGAGCCACACGGTCAAGCAAGCTGGGGCACAGGCAATGCCTCCACAGACTGGCGTCTGGCGGCACAACGTGCAGGGAATGCGATTCTGTCCGTGAATCCGAATTGGCTTATTCTCGTAGAAGGTGTAGACCACAATGTACAAGGCAACAATAGCCAATACTGGTGGGGTGGCAACCTGACAGGTGTAGCCAACTATCCTGTCGTTCTGGACGTACCGAACCGTGTCGTATATTCTCCACATGATTACGGCCCTGGTGTGTCTTCGCAGCCATGGTTCAACGATCCGGCCTTCCCGTCCAACTTGCCAGCGATCTGGGATCAAACCTGGGGCTACATCAGCAAGCAAAACATAGCTCCGGTACTGGTCGGTGAATTCGGCGGTCGTAATGTTGATTTGTCTTCTTCTGAGGGGAAATGGCAAAATGCACTCGTAGACTATATTGGTGCCAACAACCTGTACTTTACGTACTGGTCCCTGAATCCGAATAGCGGCGACACAGGCGGTCTGCTGCTGGATGACTGGACTACCTGGAATCGTCCGAAGCAAGATATGCTGAGTCGAATTATGAAGCCTGTTGTTTTCGTAGCGGAACAAGCGAAAGCGACCGCCGAATAAGCCTATCGCCTGCTCCGCGTAGTATACTCATTGTAAAAGCCGCTTTCCCTCCTTCAGGATCAGGTTATGCCAAACCTATGAAGAGGTGAAAAGCGGTTTTTTTAGGTAAACTTACATATACGTATAATAGATATTGAAGATTGACAATGAGCTATTTACTAAATTATCATTACCTTTTAATGTATTTCATAATGAAGAGGTGGTGCTCACAAAATGTTTGGAATCGTAAATTATGAAGTATTTTTGCTTACTGGAATCCTCCTAAATCTAATTCCTGGTGCAGACACCATGTATATAATTGGGAGAAGCATTGCACAGGGCAGAAAAGCCGGTGTGTATTCTGTTTTCGGTATCATTAGTGGTTCTTTGATCCATACGTTGTTAGTTGCTTTTGGTTTATCAATTATACTTACAAAGTCAATTATCGTATTCAACATGATTAAAATAATTGGAGTTATTTATTTAGTTTATCTAGGGGTTAGAATGCTATTAGATAAAACAAATGCAAGTTTTAGAGCATCTGAATCCAATAAACAACACAGCAACAGAAAAACATATCTACAAGGGATGTTGACCAGTCTTACAAATCCCAAGGTTTCTTTGTTTTTCATTGCCTTTCTTCCACAATTTATTGATACAAAGGCTTCTGGGCCCATTCCATTTATCATTTTAGGACTTACATTTTCGTTCACCGGATTATTATGGTGCTTGTTTATTGCCTATTTTTCCTCTTACATTACCCAAAAAATAAAAGTCAACCAAAGGCTTGGCAGCTATTTAAACAAAATAACCGGGATTATCTTCATTGGATTAGGATTAAATCTACTTCGAGCAAAGGCTCCTCAATAAACTTGATTAATTGTTCACAGTGTTCCACTAACAGGAACATTTTTGAATTCATCATATGACCACCTACATAGCTAAATGGTGGTCATATTTTTTTCAAAAATCGACACAATAAAAAAATAGCAAACTAAGCTTTTTCTCCCCTTTTTGACACATCCCTTCCAGTTTTACACATTGTAAATCCCACAATGAATGGGTCATTTTGTAAACTAAATCTCTCTTTTAACCGATAAATACATATGTTGGATTTAAATTTAGGAAGGAAGATTTCATGGGATTATTTGGAAGTGTTTTGGTATTTTAAACATCGTTATTCCAGGGATCTTATTTGTTATTGTCGGGAGTTTAGTATCCGCTCTAGGGCTTGACTCCATAGATTCCCGGCTACCGATGGCTTTTGTGTTCATTGTGTCGGGGGTTATTATCTGGTACTTGGGAAAAGCGCTTAACGCCGACTCGGACAAAGTGCTAGTTGATATGGAAACGGGGCAACGTTATCGAATGGGAACCCAGCACAGTCTGTTTTTTATCCCTATGCATTATTGGGGCCCTGCCGGTCTAGCGATCGGATTTATTTTAATCGTTGCATCGATATTTATTTAACGTTGATTGCAAACATGAGCTATTCCGAACACCACAATGCGAGCCAGTTGCTCCCATTGTGGTCTTTTTCCTTTTCGCAGGTCAATTATGATCAGATACCACCATGGTTTACCTGTAGCCAATGGATTTGGGGCAGGCAGGCGAAAACCTAGCTCATGCTTCGTCCCAACTGCTCCACCTTGCTCAGCCAATCGTTGCGCTGCTGATCCGATAATTTATTCATGAGATCAATCGCAGTAGAATGCACTGGTTTGACACCACATAGATGCAGCGTGGAATCCTTCATCATTCGATGCCCAGGCTGTCCCTGGAAAAATCGGTAGTACCAGTGTGGACCGTCCATCGTTGTAATGAGGCGGGCCGTTCTTCCTTTTAGAAGCTTGTCAGGCATGGGCTTTCCTTTTTGATACTTAAACGCAAATCCCGGCATAAAGGTACGGTCAATGAATCCTTTCATTAATGCAGGCAAGCTGCCCCACCAGATCGGAAAGACAAAAACGAGATGTTCTGCCCATTTAATCGACTCCTGTGCTTGAATCAAATCAGGCTCCAGCGGCAATTTATTACGATATCCACCTAATAGATTTGGATTAAAATCAAGCTCGGATAGCTGCAACAAACGAACCTCTGCCCCTGCAACCTTCGCTCCTTTTACATAGGATTGAGCCAACGCTTCTCCATAACTGCCAGCGACAGGATTCCCTTGAATTACCAATATTTTTTTAGACATATAAACCACTTCCTACCTTCATATTATGATTTTAGTTAGAAAACACTAACTTTATATTTAAAAAGAAAAGGTCACTACTGACCTTTACTTAATAAAGCAGTTAAACGTTGTCTGACCTCTGCTGCAAATGGAACCAACTGCTGTGGAAGTTCACCTTCCAGGCTGGACACGGACAAGCGTGTAATAGCTCCAATGATGAGCACACCGGATAGCTGAGCATCCTGCTTCGGCAGTTCACCTTGTTGAATCCCCTGTTCGATGAATTCAGTCAACGCCTCCAGCGGCTGACGGACATTTTGGCTCTGGCTTGCTTCAACATACAGCTCATGATGCTGTGATAGTAGAAGCAAGCCATACTGGTCCTCATCATGCAAATTCAGCACTTCATCCACCAGTTGATGGAAACGACTGACGAAGCTCCCACTCTGCTTGCGATAGAAGTCAATTAATGTGGTGTAGCTATTGCAATATTGCCCGAATACTTCCAAGGCCATCGCATCTTTACTCTTAAAATGCTTATAAATCGCGGCATCCGTCACACCGGCAGCCTCTCCAATTTCTTTGACCGAAATCCCGTCAATTCCTTTGGTTGCAAATAAGCACATCGCTGCCTGCAGAATATCTTTCTTTTTGCTGTCTATATGTGTTTTCTTATTCATAAGCTTATAGTAAGCAATAACTAACTAAAATGCAAATTATATTTATGCAGGCTCATTCCCTCTTCATACCTTCATTTAAAATATATTGAATCCAACCTAATACACCATGTTTTTATATGTGATTAATTATAAACACCTTAAATTATACGTGTATCACCCCATTTTATTCATATAAAATAGATATGTAACCGAATAAAACGGGCGCTAGGACAGTTGGGACTAATTATGCTTGAGATGCACGCAGCCACCCAGCAGGGAAAAGACTCAGGCAATCTTGGCCTATGGAGCGACGAGCACATTTCCCCGCTGCAAAAAAGTCGTGCAAGCCATCCATGACCAAGGCTCCAAAGTCGGTCTTCAGCTTTGGCATGTCGGATGCAAAGGCTCGTTGCCCCAAGAAACAGCTGTATCTGCCTCTGGGTTGCCTCACCGCAAACCGTATCATCCACTGGATCGCACACTAAATTCGACAATTTCCACAATAATAGGTGTGCCGGAGAGAATTGCCTCTCCTTCGTTAAGGCGAATCGTCAGCGATTCAGGTGTCAGGCTATACAATGTGCTTTCTTGTATCATGCCGTTAATGTATAGATTGGCGTAACTGTTGCTTCCGACATTAAAACGCTGAAAGACCTCCTGTACACCATCTACAGAAAATTGATCTGCCATAATCGTGATTGAAGATTCAATTGTAGCAGGCGCAAAATAAAAATACCGCTCAGCTATGGGTATAATTTCAATATTTGAAATGTCAGCTGCCGGACCGGTTGGGCCTGTTATTCCTTGGGCGCCGGTAGGGCCCGCTATGCCCTGTGCTCCAGTAGGGCCAGGTGCACCTGTTGCACCTGAACTACCTTGGACTCCAGCCGGACCTGGCACTCCCGGTGCTCCCGCAGTTCCCGGTATGCCTTGCGCTCCTGCTAAGCCTGGAATGCCTTGTACTCCGGTCAAACCAGTTTCACCCTGTAACCCTGTCAAACCGGGAATGCCTTGTGCTCCTGTCGAACCCGGAACACCTCGCTTTCCCGTCTGGCCCATTCTTTTCCTCCGCTTGACAGGAATATTTCTACACCGTCGTTGCATGATTAGTTTTCTATGCTTTTTGGCATGGAACCCCGTTTTTGTTCTACCTTTGAATGAATAACTTGTTTTACACTTTTTACGTTTGTTGATCTTGCAATGTACGGTTCTCTTTCCTTGCCTTCTTAGTGATGAATCGCGTCTCCTCATACCAGCCGTATACACCTCCTTCTCACATGCTTATTTATGTATTGTATGCATATCCCCCTTTAGGGTTTTAGGCATTTGTAGCATGCCGATCCCAAGTATCCGCTTCCATTTATATTTGTAGCAAAATAGGGCTTCTCCATTTACCCTATTATTAATAGAAAGGTTCATATGCCGTTTCCAAATAGATTGAAAAATCATTTATTGATTAAGAGCTAGCGATAGCTCATTACCAGTAAAGAAAGGAGATGAGAACTATGCCAATCATAAAACCTGTATATACAGCAGTAGCTACTGCTCCCGTAGCAACTGGTGGTGCCGTAACCACGACTGTAACCCCAGCCGTGACTCGTTTTTTTGCAACCATTACAGCCGGGATGATCGGCGCAACAACAACAACTGTTCCTGCCGCAAGCTTTGTTGATGACGCAGATGCTCCAGTTGTTGCTCTGCCGACTTTAGCGGCTACGGATTCTTCTAATTATTATATTAACGGAGTAATTCAGCAGAGCTCCTTATTCACCCTAACCACAGCAAGTTTGGTCATTGCCTCCGTAGATATTACACCAGGTGTCCCAGTTGTTATAGAAATATCCGACTTTAGCGGCACGACCTCTTCTATCACAACTCAGCCTACCATCTCTGCGCCTACGGTCACTATTATCACTTAAGACGTTTCATTATTTTGATTCAAGATGGACTGAACGGTCATTCACGCTGTACATTACCCCATATAAGCTAAAAAAGACCGATTCAGATGTCAATATCTGAATCGGTCTTTTAGTTCAAGATGATTATATAATCGTTTTAAATGACAGTGTACCTGGATGGTTAAGGTAAAATAGCAAAGGAGCGCACCGGAAATCCAGGGGAATCCTGAATGCTCGGAACGATATTATATATGACCGCGCCCGTCGGGGGCAGCTTGTCCAAATTCGTCAGCACCTCAACTTGATAACGATCTTGCTCCAATATGTAATATTCCCCTGCCAGCTTGCCAGCATTGCGATAAGCTACAGAGGAATCAGTATCTAGTGTTTCATGTCCAATGGCAGCTACATTCCGTTCTTCTACCAAAAAGCGTAGCGCTTCCAGCGACCAGCCCGGACAGTGTGCATCTCCAGCGTCGTCCTTGTTTGAGAAGGCATCTGAATCAGGCCAACGTTTGCTCCAATCACTGCGAAAAGCGACAAAGGACTGATCAGCAATGCGTCCATGCTCTTTCTCAAAGTCCAAAATATCCGCAACCGTAAGTTCATAGTCAGAATTGGCTGCAACGGCTGCTGAACGGTCAATGACAACTAGCGGCAAAACCAGTTCCTTCAACGAAAGCTCATGCAAGTAACGTTTGCCCTTCACAAAATGAACGGGTGCGTCAATATGAGTCCCATACTGACCGGGAAAGCAGTATTGTTTTACAAAAAAGCCATCGTCGTGGGTAAACAGGGTATCCACCTGAACATTATCGAATACTGGAAAATGAGGGATTTCAGGATAAAAAGCGTGGGACAAATCTACCCACTCTTTTTGCTTCAACAACTTCAAGATATCTGCTAAATGCTCTGCCATGATGCCCATTCCTCCTCAGCTTTATTACAAGCCATTTTACCTAAGGATTCTTCAAAAATCTATAAATCGAAATGAAATCGTTAACATTCTGAGAAAAACACATAAACAATTCCATATATTCATATATACATTTCCTATTTCGTGTGATTGTTAACGTTTTCATTATTACATATACGTCTTGATTGGAAAAAGAAGGGGACTATTGAATTATATAAAAAATTCGACAAAAATTTTAGTATGTAACTTTTATTATATTAACAAATACTGGAACACGAAGTATGATAGAAAATGTAGAAACCACAGGAGCACCCGGGACTCCCTTCGTTCATCTACTCCATTAATCCAATATACGGAGGTATTTTATGAAAAAGAGATTTTCACTCGGAATCGCAGCGGCTCTACTGTTCACTACTCTGGCTCCTATAGGTGCACCTGCTCATGCAGCCAGCGATATTGGCAAGGAGACGCTCGGCAGCAAAAACGGATGGGCAGCCTTTTCTACAGGCACAACAGGTGGAGCTACGGCGACTACCTCCAATATTTTCACCGTAACGAATCGCAAGCAACTTGTCGATGCCTTAGGCAAAAGCAGCAACACAGCGCCTAAAATTATTTATGTCAAAGGCACGATCAATGCCAACGTCGATGACAATAATAAACCGTTAGGATTGGACGACTACAAGGACCCTAAATATAATTTTGACGCCTACCTCAAAGCGTATGACCCATCCACCTGGGGGAAAAAGGCTCCGTCCGGCACTTTGGAAAAGGCACGCGAGGCTTCACAAAAAAATCAAGCCAGTCGTGTCATTATTGATATTCCGTCCAATACAACCATTGTCGGGCTGGGTAGCGACGCCGTCATTAACGGCGCAAACCTCCAGCTGAAAAAAGGGACAGACAACGTTATTATCCGTAATATTGAATTCCAGGATGCCTACGATTATTTCCCTCAGTGGGACCCAACAGACGGCAGCACAGGCAATTGGAATTCGGAATATGACAGTATTACAGTTAACGGCGCCACACATGTGTGGGTAGATCACAATACCTTCAATGATGGGTCTCACCCCGATAGCCAAAACAGTACCTTTTACGGTCAAGAATACCAGCATCATGATGGACTTCTCGATGTGATCAACCAAGGCGATCTGGTTACGGTTTCTTACAATCATTTTTACGATCATGATAAATCGTCGATTATTGGCAACAGTGACAGCAAAACAGCAGATGAAGGAGCTTTACGTGTAACCTTGCATCACAACTATTATGAAAACACGGTACAACGCACACCACGTGTACGGTATGGACAAGTCCATCTGTACAACAATTACTATACAGGTGATGTAAAACGCTCCGAATATCCTTTACTGTATATATGGGGTGCAGGTAAATCCTCCAAAATCTTCGCCGAAAACAATGTCATTGACGTTGCCGGTTTATCTGCAGCTAAAATCGTGACTGTCTTTGGAGGAACTGCCCTGTCAGATACGGGCACAATCCTGAATGGACAAGCTGTTAACGCAGGCTCCAGCGCGGGTCTTAGCTCCTCTGTAGGCTGGAAACCATCGCTGAACGATAAAATTTCCCCATCCGCCAGTGTGAAGGCAGAAGTCACTTCCCAAGCTGGTTCCGGTAAGCTGTAAGCACTGCCCGCTAACACCAATAACCACAGGCGCAGACAACCTGCGATATTACACCAAAAAGGCTGTTTCCTCCGTAGAATGATTCCACACGGAGAGAACAGCCCTTTTTTATTTCTCATTGGTTTAGTTATAAATTACGTTGCGCATTAACTGCCGTATTGTTCTACCAAAACCGGCTTTTCAAATGCGTTATCCAGCTTGCGAAGTTTAGCCTTTACCGCTTCTGGTGGCTCAACCGCAGGCGCATCTGGATGCAGCAACCATGATTTTACAAAGTGCGTATCGGATAATTGAAAGAGTGGAGGCTCTTTCTCAAAGTCAATTTTCATAGCATAAGAACTGCGGGCTGCAAAAGCATCCCCTACAGGTGGGTGAAGCAGATCCGGAGGTGTTCCCGGAATAGCTGCCAGCTTCTGACCATGGCTGTCCAAACTTGGCATAGAAGCGAGAAGGCCCCATGTATATGGATGTTTCGGGTTGTAGAAAATTTCATTAACCGTACCTGTTTCCACGATTTGTCCTGCGTACATAACGGCAACACGGTCCGCCATCTTCGCCACAACACCGAGGTCATGCGTAATAAAGATGATGGAAGTATCGATCTTTTTCTGAAGATCCTTCATCAGCTCCAAAATTTGAGCTTGAATCGTTACGTCCAACGCTGTCGTCGGCTCATCGGCAATCAGAAGTTTCGGATTGGCAGCCAATGCCATCGCAATGACGACACGTTGACGCATACCGCCACTAAATTCATGCGGATATTGGTTAAAACGCTGTTCAGGATGTGGAATACCTACCAGATTCAGCAACTCAATACCCCGCTTGCGAGCAGCATCCTTGGATATTTTTTCATGCTTGAAAAGCACTTCCGTGATCTGCTTGCCGACTTTCATCGTCGGGTTAAGCGAAGTCATTGGGTCCTGAGAAATCAGGCCAATTTCCTTACCACGAATTTTTTGCATCTGTTTTTCTGTTTTATTAATCAGCTCTTGTCCGTCAAACATAATTTGACCCTTTTGATAGATGCCCGGAGGGGTCGGAATCAACTTCATAACAGCTTGTGAGGTTACGCTTTTGCCTGAGCCGGATTCGCCCACAATCGCCAGCGTCTCTCCTTTATTGACATGAAAGTTTACGCCACGAATGGCCTGCACTAGTCCCTGACGGGTCTTGAAAGATATCGTTAAGTCCTTCACTTCCAAAAGGCGGTTCATCTCATCACTCTTTCATTTATTATTCATCACTATTATTGACCACTATCTAAAAAAACGACGTCCAGGAGTCAAGGTATATACGATTAATTTTACTCAGTTTTGTACCTACCAGTCAAGCTATATCTAAAATATCACCAAAAACCTCTCATACTATGTTAGATAAATGGGATATTAGGCCGAAAAAACGATCATTTTTATCCATTTTTGTACTCATTTATAACATGTGCTGGATATAGCTGAAGCGTGCTCCACCCAATGGCGAACGGGTGCAGAGTAGTTCTCCATTCAACCGGGTAGCAATTTGACGACAAATAGCCAATCCAAGACCTGTGACACCATTTGAGCCCGCATAGAATCTTCCGAACACCTCGGCTGCCTCTTGTTCGGTCAGCCCTCCTCCATCATCATCCACATGCATAACCCATACAACCTCCGGTGTTGTCCCTGTCTCCAAATGAATGACAACCTCCGTAGAGGTGTGCCGAACTGCATTTTGCAACAAATTCAACATCATACGGAACAATTGCTCGGCCGGAACGGCCACATGCAGGCCCTCTCCCTCCACTCGAAGCGAGATAGAACGTTCAGCAGCCACTGGCATCAATAGATGAACAGCATCCTCCGCCATGCTTTTAAGATCAACCAGAGAGACAGGCCATTCCTCATTCAGCGCTTCCAGCCTTGATAGCTGCAGCAGCTTTTCCACCATGTCAATTAACCGCTGGGACTGCACTTTGATGATACTCAGCCCCTCGTCCTGGGATACCACTTGATCCTGAATGGCATATACATAGCCTTGAATGGACATTAACGGTGTCCTTAGCTCGTGAGATACATTTTGTAGAAATTCAATTTGACCCTGATGGTGCTGCTGAATACGGGCGGACATGGAATGAAAGGTACCGATCAGCTCGCCAATCTCACTTTTATCCGCCTGCGGAAAATCACTATCCTGCGGCTGGTTAGGCTCATAGTTGCCTACCGCCTCCTTCAATCGTTTAAGCGGACGCACTAGACGTGAGACAACCATCAGACCAATGACGAGAATCACCAAAAACCCCGCGATGATAGACAGTAATGTGGTTCTCATTAACGGTACATACAGTGCTCTCAAGGAAGATAAGGGTGAGTATACAAAAATACGAAAAGGTTGTCCGGGCAATTCTTCATTCGTAAACAGTACCTTTTTACCTTGAAGCACAGCTACCCCTTCATGTGTAGCGGTCAGATCCTGGAGAGACGGATGAACCGATGCAAAAAATCCCTGGCGGATCAAAAGCAAACGCTCGATCTTTTTGCCTTCCATTCCAGAGACGCTTGAGTCGATGATACGGTTATCCGTACTTAAAATAAAGTAGTCGGCAGATAAAAGTACGCCCTTGATAACATAGTTGAATTCAGCATTATCCAGTCGATCAAAGCCTCCGTCGCTCATAATATGGACGGCTTTGCGCGCCTGCTCATGGAGCTTGGATTTAGCCTGATTCACCAGAATGTCGTCGATAAGCCTGATGAATAAAACGACCGTAATACAGACGGTAATAAGCATGGCGATGGACAGGGAAAGCAGTATTTTAGCTCTCATCGTACGCATGGTTACAACTCCTGAACCGTTGCTTTATATCCGAAACCCCATACGGTGTTAATGACGAGCGTAGAGTGATATTCAGCTAACTTTTTACGAATCCGTTTGACCAGATCATCCACAACTCTCACATCACCTATAAAATCATAGCTCCACACCTGCTGAATCAGATGTTCCCTGCCAAAAGGTCTTTCCAGATGATTCGCAAGAAACAGCAGCAGGTCGAATTCACGTGAGGTCAAATTCAGCTCTTGTCCGTCCACTGTGACTTTACGAAAGTCAGCAAAAATACACAGATTGCCCGCATGGCAAAGATCTGCGCTTCCTGCCGCTTGCCTATCGTCCGATGCAGACATTCCGGCCTTGCTCAGCCTCAGCATCGCTTTAACCCTTCCTACCAACTCTCTTGGATTAAAGGGCTTGGTCAAAAAATCGCTGCATCCCAGCTCCAGCCCGTGAATACGGTCGTTTTCTTCTCCACGAGCAGAGATCATAATGATCGGCATTTCTGTAAAATCACGAAGCTGAGTCAGTAGAGAAAGCCCATCAATGCCAGGCATCATAATATCAAGAACGAGACAATCCGGACGGTTCGTACGGATATGCTCTACCAGTGTTTTACCACTGGAAAAGGAAGTGACCTCGTAGGATTCTTTTTTCAAATATTCAGATATTAATTGCAAAATGAACACATCGTCATCCACTACTACTATTTTTGTCATGGCCTTAACCCCTTGCCGTTGTTCTGGATGCTTCCATCCTCTCTTTAAGCTTAACAGAAGCCCAGCAGAATAGACAAAAGACGGGTATACCGTTCCCGGTCCCGTCTTTCTTATCATGAATCGCTGCTGTATATGCCAGGCGAGCTGAAAGCTAATTACACATCCATCTTATTTCTTGGTTGTTACTACTTTAGCAGCTGTTTTTGGCGCTGTTTTCACTGTTTTTGCTGGGACGACTTTTTTAACTGGAGCTTTGTGGGCCACTTTTTTAGCTACGGCATGATGTGCACGAGTTTTATGAGTTGTTGCTTTGTTTTTAACAACATTATGTTTTTTTGCATGATGTTTAACTGTACGGTGCTGCACTTTCACTGCTTTTGTTTTGTGGCTTGCCACTTTTTTCGCAACGGATTTTTTGGCAGGGGCTTTCTTCGCTTTGGTTGTTGTTTTATGAGCTGTTGCAACTTTTTTAACGGGTGCTTTCACCACAGGTGTTTTCGTCACAGGTGCTTTCACCAGTGTTTTGGTAGCCGGAGTCGTAACCGCAGGAGCTTTGATCGCTGGTGCAGTGCTCGCTGGAGTCGTTGTTGCTGTAGCGGCGAATGCACTGCTTGCCCCTCCCAGTACGCTTACTACGGTCAATACGGCTGCTGCATTTTTAGTCCATTTTTTCATGATTGAATCACCTCTCCTTTAAAGTATCTTTAGCTTATCAGGAGAATTCGGGATAATTGTGGAGCAAATGTGTGAAAAGTATATGAAAAAGCGTGCAGCCCTGTATTTAGAAAATACATGAGTCTGCACGCTATGAGTTTTACAATAACCATTTTCACTAACCAATGGCGATCCAGGAAATAATACCGTAGTTATGCGCGGTTTCGTTCCACTTGGTTACGACGATCACTGCTCCATTCGGCGTCTGAGATTTCAGCGTCGCATGAAAGAGAGGGTGGTTCGTCATCGCTACCAACGTGTAGTCTGGGTTTACAAAAGGCTCCCCGAATACAATGGTCACTTCCGTCTCCCCTTCACTACCTTTCAAAAGAAACGGCGCTCTGCCAAACTGCTGCAATGCGGGCTGATTCGCACAAGTACGGACCGGAGTGATGCTCAAATGCTCCGGCTTCACTGCGTTCAGCTCCAGCTCACGTGAGCCTACAGAGCCTTCCACCAGATGATGACCCTCAATGCTCTGCTCTGCCACATGATGGCTTTGTACCGCAGCAGCCTGCAGATGCTCTGGACCCACAGCTTCCGGGCTCAGTACCTCGCTGTCGACGGCCTGAGCTTGCAGATGGCTACGAGATATACTGTTTGCCTGAAGTCTGTCGCCACTGACACCTTCCTCTGGCAAAAGTCCGGAGAGATGAATATCTGTGGACAGCTGAGCCAGTGTCACCGAGCCCGACTTTAGGTGATGCGAATCAATAACTTCCTCTCCAATGTGGTGGCTTTCAATAGCTTCCTCAGCCACATGGCGGGATTGTATCGTTCCATCTGCAAGCTTGCTGGACGTCACCGCACCTTCCTGTATAGCATCCTCAGCCACCGCCTGCCAGCCTACATGCTGTGGCTGAATTGCCCCTGCTTGCAGATGTTCCGACTGGATTGAGTCCAGCGCGATATGCCTGGACTGCACCACGCCCTCTGCCAGTGCGGACCCTTGAATCGCCCCATCGGCCAAATGCTGAGCGTGTACGGCATGTTCCGTCAAATGCACGGAGTTTACGCTGGCTTCTGCCAGATTCGAAGCACGCACCGCCCGAAGCGCAAGCTTCTCAGCGTTCACGCTGCCTGCCTGGAGCGCGTGAACCGATACACTCCCGGGGGCAATGTGCCGGGTCATCACTGCCGAAGCCTCCAAATGGGCAGAGGTGACAGATTCAGGAGCCAGATGGCTCGACTGGACGGCCTCTTCTGCCAAATGATTGGCTTGCACCGCTTCGTCCGTAATATGCCACGGCTGGACCGAATGAGGAGATATTTTGGCAGCAGTCACGCCATCATCCGCCAGTTTATCGGACGTAACGGACTCATTCTGCAAAGCATCGGTTGATATTGCTTGTGAGGCGATATGCACACCCTGAATGGTTCCAAGATGCAGATGGTGCGGCTGAATGGACTCCGGTGCGATATGCACGGACTTCACCGCCCCCTCTGCCAGCGCTCTGTCCTGTACTGCGCCCGTTGCCAAATGCCGGGGGTGTACGGCATGCTCAGACAACTGTGAAGGGCCGACGCTGCCTTCCGCGAGATTCGTCGCTTGCACCGAGCGTGCCGCCAGCTTTTCCGAGGTGACGCTTTCTGCTTGAAGCGCACGACCTGACACACTGTCCACGGCCAGATGTCTCGCAAACACCGAGGAAGCCTGTAAATGATCAGAGGTGACGGATTCCGGGGCCAAATGGTTTGACTGGATGGACTCTTCTGCCAAATGATTGGCTTGCACCGCTTCGTCTGTAATGTGCCACGGCTGGACCGAGTGGGCAGACAGCTTAGCGGCAGTCACGCCCTCATCCGCCAATTTGTCGGACGTAACGGATTCATCCTGTAAAGCATCGTTCGATATGGCCTGTGAGGCGATATGCACACCCTGAATGGTTCCCGTTTGCAGATGGTGCGGCTGAATGGACTCCGGTGCGATATGCACGGACTTTACTACCCCTTCTGCCAGCGCTCTGTCCTGTACTGCACCGGGTGCCAAATGCCGGGGATGTATCGCCTGCGCAGACAGATGTGAAGGGCCGACGCTTCCTTCCGCGAGATTTAACGCTCGCACCGAGTGTGCCGCCAGCTTTTCCGAGGTGACGCTTTCTGCTTGAAGCGCATTACTGGATACGCTATCCGAGGCCAGATGGCTCGCAAGCACCACCGAAGCCTGCAAATGGGCAGAGCTGACGGATTCCCGGGCCAAATGGTTGGACTGGACAGCCTCTTCTGCCAAATGATTGGCTTGCACCGCTTCGTCTGTAATGTGCCACGGCTGCACCGAGTGGGCTGACAGCTTGGCGGCAGTCACGCCCTCATCCGCCAGTTTGTCGGACGTAACGGACTCATCCTGCAAAGCATCGGTCGATATCGCGTGTGAGGCGATATGCACACCCTGAATGGTTCCCGTTTGCAGATGATGCGACTGGATGGACTCCGGTGCGATGTGTACGGATTTCACTGCCCCTTCTGCTAGCGCTCTGTCCTGTACTGCACCCGTTGCCAAGTGCCGGGTGTGTATCGCTTGCGTGGACAGATGTGGAGGGCCGACGCTGCCTTCCGCGAGATTCGTCGCTTGCACCGAGTGTGCCGCCAGCTTTTCCGAGGTGATGCTTTCTGCTTGAAGCGCACTACTAGATACGCTATCTGGAGCCAGATGGCTCGCAAGCACCGCTGAAGCCTGCAAATGGGCAGAGGTGACAGATTCCCGGGCCAGATGATTGGACTGGACGGCTTCTTCTGCCAGATGTTTGGCTTGCACCGCTTCGTCTGTAATGTGCCACGGCTGGACCGAGTGGGCTGATAGCTTGGCGGCAGTCACACCCTCATTCGCCAGTTTATCAGATGTAACGGACTCATCCTGCAAAGCATCGGTCGATATGGACTGTGACGCGATGTGCTCTCCCTGAATGGTTCCAATTTGCAGATGATGTGGCTGGATGGATTCCGATGCGATGTGCACGGACTTCACTGCACCCTCTGCCAGTGCTCTATCCTGTACTGCTCCAGCTGCCAGATGCCGAGTGTGCACCGACTGCGCAGAAAGATGTGAAGGGCCGATGCTGCCTTCCGCGAGGTTCATTCCTTGTACCGAGCGCGCTGCCAGCTTTTCCGAGGTGACGCTTTCCGCTTGAAGCGCACGACCGGACACACTATCCGGGGCCAAATGTCTCGTGAGCACCGAGGAAGCCTGTAGATGCACCGAGGTGACCGCTCCTGCAGCCAGATGTGCCGAATCCACGGCCGCCACAGCCAAATGGTTGCTTTGTACAGCTTCGTCCATAATATGTCCGGACTGCACGGCATGGGCAGACAGTTTGGTGGGAGTTACGCTTCCCTCCGACAGTTTGGCAGAGGTGACCGATTCATCCTGTAAGGCCGGAGTCGCTATAGCCTGCAATGCGATATGCTCTCCCTGAATGACCCCGCTTTGCAAGTGCTCCGATTGGATGGATTCGGGCGCAAGATGTACAGACTTTACAGCGTTCTGGGCTAATTCCGTCTCCTGTACTGCTCCTGCAGCCAAATGCTGAGTGTGTACGGCTTGCGCAGCCAAATGTCCGGGACCCACGCTGTTTTCTGCCAGATTGGAAGCCTGCACAGCACGGGCCGCTAGCTTCTCAGAGGTGACACTTTCTGACTGAAGTGCATGACCGGATACACTGTCGGGGGCGAGGTGTTTGGTTTGGACCGATGCAGATTGCAAATGATTAGAGGTGACGGATTCCGGAGCGAGATGATTCGCCTCCACCGCTTCAACAGCCAGATGGTTACTCTGCACCGCTTTATCGGTAATATGCCACGGCTGCACGGAACGAGCAGACAGCTTAGAGGAAGTGACACTACCCTCAGCTAACTTAGGAGCCGTAATCGCCAAATCATTGATTTTATCCGTGGCCACACTTTCCGGCGATAGTTTCAGTGAAGTAACGGCATGATCCTGCAAATGATGGGAGTACACCGCTCCGCTGGCCAAATGCGCGGTTTGAACAGCGCCTTCCCCTAGTATGTCCGCAGTAACGGACTGTTCTTGCAAAGCCGAGGTTCCAACACTGTCTTCCCCAAGATGTTTGCTCAGCACAGAACTCTGGGCCAGATGGGTCGAATCGACGGATTGAGCCTGCAATGCCTTTCCACCCACACTGTTGTCGGCAAGGTGGTTTTCACGAATTCCCCCCGTTGCAATGTGTGCGTGTGTAATGGCTTGAGGGGCAATCTTATTTCCAGTTACCGCTCCTGTGGCAATTTTAGGTTCTGTCACTGCTTCGTCAGCAATTTTGTCAGACTTAATCGCGCTCGAGGCAATGTGATTTTCCTTGACAGCCTGATTCGCCACATGGTGTTCCAACACTGCCCCCTTCCCTAATTTCTCGCTCGTCACAGCCCCGGAATGCAAATGTTGCTCCGTAACCGCCTCCGATGCAATATGATCTTTTCGAATGATTTCCGACTGGAGGTGTACGGAAGAGACTGCCTCCGGAGAAATTTGGGGACCTTGTATGGCTGCTGTAGCAATATGTCTGGTAAGTACCGCCTCGTCGGCAATTTTGTGTGGTAAAATGCTCTGATCCGATATCTTGGATGAAGTGACGGATTGATCGACAATTTGCAATGAGCCTACAGATTGATCTGCCAGTTTATTGGACTGAATGCTCCGATCCGCCAGGTGGCGGGCTGTCACTTGGCCCGTTCCAATCTGCTCTTCCCCGATGGAGCCAGGACTCAGATGCTTTCTTTCAATCGCTCCAGCCTGAATGTGCGCACTGGTCACTGCCTCAGACTCCAGATGACGCCCGCTGACAACGCCTTCCTCCAATTGTTCCTTGCCCACAATTCCATTGGATAGCTGCTTGCGATTAATCGAACCGGGGGCCAGATGCCTTGCGTGAACGGCATGCTCGGTCAGGTGTGCACTCTCAATGCTGCCAGCTTGGATTTTAGCTCCATCCACAGCACCATCCCGCAGTTTGGAAGTGGTCACAGATTGATCGCCCAGCTTGGAGCTGTCGACAGCTTCATTAGCCAAATTGTTCGATTGAATCGTACCACTGCGAATTTTATCCGAGGTGACCGACTGATCTTGAAGCATATCTGAAGACACGATCCATTGCTTGAAGTGACGGCTCTCAATGGAGCCATTCGCAATATGATCACCGCTGATAATCTTATCAGCCAGCTTCTCAGGAGTGATGCTGCCATCTCGAAGCTTTTCACCGCCGATGGAGCGATCCTGCAATTTACTGCCTGACACCGATGCGTCCGACAGATGTTCCACCGTAATGGAGTCTGCGGCAATCTTCGAAGAAGTCACAGCACCGTCGGCTATCTTAATCGTTTGAACGGCATAATCCGCCAGAGATTCCGTGTGGATGCTCTCTTGTTTCAGCTTGCTGAAATCTATGGAAGCGGGAGCGATCTTCTCACCCGTCACAGCGAAATCGCTCAAATCGTCTGTATAGATGAAAGCATTGTTTACATGTGGGGCCTTCTTATTGCTCAAAATTTCCTCCACATCAATTGGATCAGGTTCTAGTTCTGGCTCTGGCTCTGGCTCTGATTCTAGCTCTTGGGGTTCCTCCATTGACACTTGAGTCTCCTCTGCATCCGCACCTTCAACCTCTGTCTCATGCGAAACCTCGATTTCAGGTTCGACAACAGTCTGTAGCTCCGGCTCCTCTTTGGTTGGGGGAGGCGGAGAAGCAACTTGATGAAGTCTTGCTTCTGTCTCCCTCTCCGCAGGCTGTGGCTTCACGCGCTGTATCATACTTAATTCATTCATATCCGGGTCAATTACACTATAGAGCGGCTTTTTGTTTCTTATGGTTTTGCGGCTCTTATTCTTCAAGCAGCTCTCTCCCTTCTCGTATTTATCGTTACAGCATCATATGCAGGCCCTTAGGCACTTGCCACCCCGTGCAAGGATACACTTTTGGGTAAAAAGGATACTTACTGAAATCCACGTTTGAAAAAAAATAGTTAAAAGTTAAAATAGTAAGGGTGAAGATCGCTACAAGAAGAGAGGAATTACAATAACATGATTATCAAACCAAGAACACGTGGCTTTATCTGCACCACTGCTCATCCGGTGGGCTGTGCCCAACATGTTCAGGAGCAAATTGACTATGTACAGGCCCGTCCTGCTATCCAGGGACCCCGTAATGTACTTGTGATCGGGGCATCTGCCGGATATGGGTTGGCTTCTCGCATTACTGCTGCCTTCGGTGCGCGTGCCAATACAATTGGTGTATATCGCCCTAGTAATGCTACGGCCACACGTACAGCATCGGCAGGCTGGTACAATTCTGCTGCATTTGAAAAAGCTGCTCAGGAAGCTGGGCTTAAATCCTTAAGCGTGACAGGCGATGCCTTCTCGGATGAGGTCAAAGCCAAAACGGTGGAAGCCATTCGCGAAGAACTGGGACAAGTCGATCTGGTGGTTTACAGTGTCGCTTCAGGTCGTCGTACAAATCCCCGCACAGGCGAAACGTTTAATTCCGTGCTCAAACCTATTGGTAAGCCTTACACAAACAAGACCGTTAACTTCCACACCGGGGAAGTCAGCAGCGTGACGCTTGAACCCGCAACAGAAGAAGAAGTACAAGCAACTGTAGAGGTTATGGGTGGTGAGGACTGGAAATTGTGGATTGACGCCTTGCGTGAAGGCGGTGTATTGGCTGATACTGCAACGACCTTCTCCTTTTCGTATATTGGTTCAGATATTACGCAAGCCATCTACAGAGAAGGCAGTATTGGAAGTGCAAAGGATCATTTGGAGGAGACAGCGCATCAGCTGAACGATCAGCTGAAAGTTACAGGCGGACGCGCCTTCGTCGCAGTCACCAAAGGACTCGTTACCCAATCTAGCTCCGCTATCCCTGTCGTTCCTCTGTATATTTCTGCTTTATATAAGGTAATGAAGGAAAAAGGGCTGCATGAAGGGTGCGTAGAACAGAGCTACCGCCTGTTTGCTGAGCGTCTGTACGCACCAGAAACTCCTGTAGATGAAGAAGGACGTATTCGTATTGATGATTGGGAACTGCACGAAGACGTACAGGCAGAGGTTGAGAAGATATGGGAGGCGCTGACGACCAACAATATCTACGAATTGTCAGATCTTGAAGGATATCGTCACGAATTTTTCCAACTGTTCGGCTTTGAGTTCGAGGGCGTAGACTATGATGCTGACATCGATCCCATCGTAAATATTCCTAACGTGCGCTAAGTCTTTTCATATCGTCATTATGTCAGAAAAACAAAAAAAGCTGTTCTCCAGCAGAGAAACATTTCGTTCTGCATGGAGGACAGCTTTTGTTTTTTAATTAAAAGGGACACTTGTGTCCGCAGAGTGTCGAGAAAGTCCAGAGGACTTTTCGACACTTCTATTTTTATATGGGGAGACGCATCTTTTAAAACAAAAATCGATTTAAAACGATCTGAGGACCCTAGTTTTTAGACCACTAAGACAGTTTTAAACCCCCTGCAAAAAAACAGGGGGTTTCTCGACAGCCTGGGGACACTTGTGTCCGCTTCGAACTGCAAAATGAAGCAAACATTGCAATTTTAAATTTCATTTGATATTGTACAAGTAGGCATAGCAAAATCCCTCTTCCTAACAAGAGGGTAAACACAGTTGGACAAGTCCTACCTTGACTGACCGTGATACTATTTGCTCAGCCCATCACATCCATATAAGGAGGTGTACAACATGGCAAAAGACGTTCTGTGTGAAGTCAATTCATGTACGTACTGGGCCCAAGAAAATAAATGTAGCGCTAGCTCCATTTATATCGTAAGCAACAGACCTGAAGACACTCACAAATCCGAAGAAACAGACTGCAAAACCTTCGAAGCCAAGTAAATCTTTGATTTCAAGCCTAGTTTTATAATGAAGGAGCCCATGCCCGGGTTCCTTCTTTCTTATGATATTCTAACAAGAATGATAATTATTATCAAGTCCTTTTTCGCAGTAATGGATTGAATCTTTCGAAGCACAAAAGAAGCGTTGCCTGAACGATTCGCTCCGCTTCTTTTGTTTTTCTGTAAGGTCAATTACTCAACGGGATTACCATTTCTAAGTCTTTATGGTATGTTTTGACTTCTTTACCCCGGGCATCCTTCATAGGCGTCCACTTCTTGTTGACGGTCAGCGTATACGGCCTGATGGTGATGGAAGAGGGTCTGGTTGCAAACGGAGCATACATTTCAACTTCGTGATAATTGAGCGCCGGAGCCTTGTTATAAATTCCCATCAATTCTTGAGCTATCAGTTTGCCTTGCGGGTCCGCAATGTCATAATACATCTTGGTTGCACTATAATTTCCAGTCTGTTTGGATGTACTCGGCACTTTACCATTGCTGTCAATAATGATCCGGGTATTGGCCGAGGAGAGCTCAATCTGCTTGACGGTATAACTGAAATCTCCGCTGTTCTGCGTTTTTTCCGGCTTAAGGACCAGTTTGTCCTTCACCGTATTCTGCACAGGCACCTTAAATGAAAACGGTTCTTTAATGCCGCTAACATTGATTTTTAATGCCATTTCAAATGAGTCTGGCAGATTTTTTTCAGATAATCCTTTGTCTATTGCGATTTCTAATGTATTATCCAACATTTTTTTATTTTCGTCGAATACCGCGTTTGAGACTCTCAATAAACTTATTTTTTCTCCATTAATAGATATTTGAGGATCTATTAGGTAACCCTTTTCTAACTTCCGGGATTTGTCCTTGCTGAAAGGAGGCATTGTACTGATCTTGTTGATCCCCTTGCGTTCAATTTGCACGGTCAGACGAATCCCGTCATATTTCACCTTTTTGACCGTCAGTGTGACGCCATCCCGTGTCAGACTGCTTGCGCTTGCCGCCGGGGCAGTTGATTGTGCAGCTGCTGCCTGGATTTGCCATGCAGTATCGGAAATCGTCACTCCTATACCCATAATCATAGTTACTGAAGCTAGAATAGCCGATTTGAATATTATACGCTTCACTTTAATATATTGCTTCATTCGTATTTCCTCTCCTTTATCGTCCGGGTTGGGTTTTTTTATCATTGAGATGGGACTGGGATCGTCATTTCCAAATCCTTATGATATGTTTTGGCCCAATTTCCCTCTTGATCCTCTATCACAGACCAGTCCTTCTTAACCGTCATAGTGTACGGCTTGATCGTAATGGAGGTCGGTGTTTTTGTAAATGGACTGTATGCTTCATCCTCATAGTATTCGGAATCAGGACTGCGATGGAACAGACCTAACATATGTTGCTCCAGCTGATTTCCGTCCTGATCTACAATGTCGTAATACATTTTAGTCGCGCTTAAATCGCCTGATTGCTCCGCGGTGCTCGGTACTTTGCCCTTGCTGTCCACAATAAGACGGGTTGTTACCGGAGTCAGCTCGATCTGCTTCACCGTGTAACTGAACGTTCCGCTGCTCTGTGTCTTATCAGGCTTCAGCAAAATTTTGTTTTTGGATAAATTCTTCACCGGCACCTGAAATTCAAATGGCTCATGGAAGCCGCTCACATTCACTTTTACTGTAATCTCAAATTCGTCAGATAGATTTTTCTCCGACAGTCCTTTGGTGATTTCATACATAGCCATATTGTCGATGAGCTTGCCGTCTTCCTTTTTGCCAACCGCGTCCGTAAACGAACCGTACACCATCTTTTGTCCTTCAATAAAGACCTTAGGTGTGAACAAATACCCCTTTTTTTGCTTTTCCACGGGTACCTTCTCCAATGTATTCCCCTCGACACTCACGGCTTCCTCGGGCAAATAAGGGGACATAATCCTCTCATCTTCTACCCCTTGGCGTTCAATCATGAACACCAGCCGTGTTCCGTCAAACATAACCTCTTTGATGTTCAAGGTCACGCCATCGCGGGATACACTCAAATGGGGTGTCGTCGTCAATCCAGATTTACTGGCTTGCTGCAAGCTTCTGTCAAAATTATATTGGAATACGCTGCCGATCAACGGGATGTTTTTTAACGTTTCGGCCATAGCTGGGGACACAAAACCGCTTCCCAACACCAGTCCTCCCAACACTGCCGCTACAGACGCACTAACGGCCACTCTTTTGGTCCATGTGCCTTTTTTGTATGTTAACTTCCCGCTCCCCCCGTCCATTTCCCCCAACCTCTTCATAATGTCATCCGTATAGCTAACCTGAGGCATCTTCTTATTTTGGACCGTGCGACGGATTTGCTCCATTTGCTCGTGTTCAGTTTGATCCTGCCATGCGCTCATTCGTTAGCCCTCCTTTTTTCATTTTCTGCTGAATCAGCTTTTTGCGTAACCGTTCATACTTTTTTCGCAAAGTCGCGGGCTTGCAATCCATAATTTCTCCGATCTCCTCAAAGCTGTACTGCTCAACAGCTTTCAACAGCACAAGATTTCTTTCTTCCGAATTCAGATTCATTAGAAGCTCATCGACTTCGCGTTCATCATCGGATGGATAGTAATCATCTAGATGTTGCTGTTGCTGTTGCTCTTTTTGGATCGATATTAATCGATGCCAGCGGCTTTTTTTCCTAATTTGATCCAGGCAGTGATAGTACGCTACTTTATAAAGCCACGCCGAAAAGGAAACCTGCTGTCTATATTTACCTATTGCCTGATATACTTTGATAAATATATCCTGTACCGCATCCTCCGCTTCCTCGCGGTTTTTCAGAATGTAATAGCAGTACATATATATCTGCTTTTCATAAGTACGTATGATGGTGGCATAAGCCTGTTGATCGCCAGCTTTGACGCGTTCCACGACGGATTCTACATGTTCTGTATGGTCGTTGGCCCCGGGGCTGAACCGTTCCATAGGATCACCTCCTTGTGTGTCCGTCATTATCTGTATAACGAATACTGTCTCCTGATTGTGACAACTTCTATAAAATCAAAAAAATTCTCGCTAAAGACAAAAAAAAGAAGCGTCGCTCTGAACGATTCGCTTCTTGTGCTTGACCTTTTGTAATTGTTCTTGCTTGGTCGGCTTCATTCGTATGTGCTGTGAAATCTCGCCATAATGGTCATTCGTTTTGCGGCTCTGTGCCGCACAATAGATTCCAGCGCGTTTTGCCTTGCTCAGCGCTTTTTGTGTTTGAGTACGTGCCATACGGCTTCACTCTCCTTCATTGGACTCCTTTTATCATAGCATCCAATAGTCAAATCGTGAATGGTTTGTCTGGCTCAAACATTCTTCAATTCATTAAATGTCTGAAAAAACATCTGGATCGCCACTGGAGGCCGCTACAATAAAAACAATAACTATAAAAATGATGATCAGTGTATAAATCAGTGTACCGATAATACTACATACCAATCCAGCAATGGCCATACCTCTGCCTTGCTCGCCATGACGGTTAATTTCCTTCAGGGAAAGACTGGACAAAATAATACCCACAATTCCGATAATCAACCCAATATAGGGAATGACCACAGATAAAATCCCGAGCACCATCGAGGCAACAGCTTTACTATTTGTAGGTGGAACTACTGGGGGCGGGTTAAATGGGGCGTTATAATCGTTCGTCTCCTGAAAAGGATCGGAAGACCGAGGCTCCTTGTACAAATCACTCATCCGTTAAATTCAACTCCAATAAGTAAAATAGCAATTATATAAGTTCTAGGGTACCACAATCTTACAAATCAGGACAGTACTTATTTCAATTTTTTAAATTAGAACGTTAAAAAGAAGAAACCTAGCGATATTAGCACTTTTTGAGGTAACCGGGCATACAGTATTTTACCTGTTACAGATCAATTGCGCTCCATGAGAGCATCCTGCCAAGGAGGTCGGAGCTATGTTATATCGTGCAACATCCCGCAGAAAGGGCTCGCCTCACAAACGTTTAAATGCAGAAACACTTAGGAAAATATCCGCTGCCATGCTACCCTTTTACAAAGCTATTGCAACCCGACGTGCTTTTGCCGTCCAATGGTCACGAGCTGTCGTTCAGGGCAATTTGGATCGGATGAAATCCCTTCTCTGCTCAGTAGCGCCATTTGCCGCCAAACAAGGCTTAGGCACGAATGGCATCGGCTACTTTATTTCCTTTTTAGCTCAGCCACCGATGCTCTATTATACGAATGGAACGACGATTCCACCGGGGACTGTGCAGTTTACGTTTGAGCCGAGAGTTCATCGCGCCATCGCAAAAGCCGTTTTTCCACTGTATCGCGAATTGGCACGCAATCCATGTTTTGCTTCTGCCTTAGCCAAAGCAATCAACAGACAAGACCAGCGTGCAGTTCATGTCATGATCCGTAGTTTAATTCCATCCTCTACGCTGAAATCCGTACAAATTGAGGATGATGGCTTTGCCTTGCTTTTTAAGTATCCCTTTAGCAAGTATCCCTATCGCAATCTGCTCTTTCAGGAGTTCACTTAAAAAGGTTGCTACTAGCGTGCTTGCTTGAGTTCTCCAATGAGCTCTTTTCCCAGTTGTATAGCCATATCTGTCAGCACTCGGATTTCGTCCTTGGTTGCATGATCCAAATGTGCCCCGCAGCAAATGGCAAAATTGCCCGCAAACTCTTTTCGCAAGCGAACTGCAATTTCTTCGGTAATATAAAATTCCTTATGGTTTTGTAATTGCACAGTTTGAATCGGCTCGAGCCTGGCCCCTGCTGTAATCGTTCCCAAATGCGGCTGATCACCGCCAGAAATGAGTACAATGATATCTTCCCCCATAAAATAGGCATCCAGCACAAGACGGATACGTCCGTTTTCTTTTTGCAAATGAATCATATAATCCTCTCCTGCTAAAAATATTATTGTGAAACGATTCACTTTATGAGCATTATTCATTGTATCGCTTCCTGAACGGCTCGACAATTAAAAATGGCCCACAGCAACCTCTATAAACCGTGGCTGCTGTGGGCCTTCATTGTTATTCTAAAAGAAGCCTTCCCTTTCCTACTGGCTGTTAACGGATTGTGATCGTATGCACAGTCTTACCGCTTGCGCCGTCATTATCCGTCACCGTTAGCTCTACGGTATACGTTCCAGCTGTGGTGAATTTATGCTTCACCTTGGAACCGACTGCCGAATCGCCATCGCCAAAATTCCAGCTGTAGCTGACGATTTCACCATCTACATCACGGGAAGCTTTGGCGTTAAATTGTACATTTTTGTTCTTCTTAGCTGATTCATTAGCCTGAATAATGGCTACTGGCTTTTCATTGGATGTAGGTGGATTCGGATCAGGGTTCTGTCCTCCACCATTGGTTACATACAATTTTCCTGGCGCCTCCGTCTCCACTTCATTTCCCGCTGCATCCCTTACCCGGATCACGATGACTCCGCCTTCCAGATTCAGAGAAGATGAAGTGAAATAAGTACCTTCATAGTGGCCTGACGAAGTTTCATTTATTGGAATATCGTTGCGGCCCAAAGTGGACAGGTTGAAAGGCAGCTCCACATGGAAGGATGCCTCCAAACCGGATGCACTGTCAAAGGATACTCGTACCGGCTGCCCTGGAGTAATACGCACATCCTCCGCAGGGCTAATGTTTTCAAGCTTCGGCAGAGCTGTATCGACATACACCGAGCGCGTAACGGTTGTTTCGTTTTCGGCAAGATCCTTGGCCGTCACCGTAATTTGATTTTCGCCTTCGTTGATAAGCAATCGCTTGTTAAAGCTGCCATCACTTCCAAATTCAGCGGGCTCACCGTTAATCGACAATTCGGTGAGGAACTCGTCGTACACGGTACCAACAACACTAACTACACCTGCGTTCGTACGGACTCCTTCATCAGGAGAAGTCAGGATCAGACCCGGTTTAGTCTGATCGAGCGTCACAACTACCGTTTCGGAACGATCCGTTAATTTGCCGTATACCGCTGCTTGAACACTTAGCGGATTAGCACCTGGCTGAAGATCAACCGACAAACTGAACTGACGATCCTTCACTTTCGTTGTGCCAGCCAGCTCCTTACCGTTAAAGAGCTGAATATCGGCTCCTTCTGCCGGGGAAGTTCCTGTTACGGTAATCGACTCTTCCTGCGTATACGTAGCCTTCGTAGGAGTCGTAATCGTTGGAGCATTCACCGGATATCTGACGATAGCCCGGATCATGTAGTTCCCTTCCTCCTCAGGTGATTGGCTCCATGCTCCGCTTACACCTTGCCAGCTGCGAAGTGCATTCGGGCCACTCTCATCTGTAGCAAGACCTGGCGACTGTGTGCCTACAGCAGACTGTGTATATACGATGTAGAAGTCACCTTGAACCGTCACCGGCTCTGGAAGCTGCACCGTCGTCCATTGTGTCTCATCCCTTACGGCAGTCCCGTCGAATGGACCAGCCAATAATCGTCCAGGTGCTCCTGCCGCACCGGAGGCGTCATAGATAGAATATTGAAATGCCGTTCCTCCCGGATTCGGAAAGGCAGAGTTCCAGAACAAAAGCGATGCTCCTGTCACTTGAGCCACTTCCGACTCAGGCGTCATTCTGACTGCCCATGAATTGCCTGCCGCGTTAAAGGCTCTAGCATTTTCTCCTGTCCCGTCATCGTAGGCAATGCCTCCCTGGAACCCGATAAAAGGTTTCAACGTGACATTCGCTACCACACTACCGTTCGGAGGAGCAGTAACGGATACACTGTCGCTATAATAATTCTCAGCTGAAATGGACAATGTGTATGTTCCTTCCAGCACGTCCAGCGTAAATTCTCCAGCCTCATTCGTCTCTACCGGAGCAATACGCGCATCCTCCAGCACCAACACTTTCGCTTTTTGGATCGGTTCACCGGATTGCTTGTCGGTAATGACCCCATGAATCGTACCGTGAGGTACGGCCTGAAGACTAAAGTTTGCTCTGATGACTTTGTTATTCTCAATCGTGACTGCTTTCGTTTGAGGCACATAACCATAGGCTTCAGCCTTCAGCGTATAGTCGCCTGCTACATGGGTGAAGCTGTATTTGCCCGTGGTCGGATCCGTTTTCACCGAACGTCCGGTTTCCAATACCGTAACCGTAGCGCTGGCTGGAAGACTGTCGAGACCGACACGTCCACTATCCACCGTTGTTTCTGCCGGCTTCACTTTCTCCTGGAATTCACTCTTTTCAGTGCTTGTAATTTTGTACAGCGGGAATTGTTCTTCCGCTTTTTCCAGCTTGATATTCGACTCAGGTACGATGTCCTTGGTCACTGTCGCAGCTGGAATGCCCAGCACACGGAAATCGTCAATGTACCAGCCGTTCTTGTTCACACTGTTATCCGATTTCAAACGGAAGCGAATTTGGACCTCATTGCCGGTGTAGCTATCCAGATTGTAATAAACTGGAGTCCACTTTTTCCCATTCGTGTTGTGAGAGAATTTGCCCAGCTCGCTCCACGTGTCACCATTGTTTTTGGACACTTCCACATAACCGTAATCATAGCCGGCCTCAATTTCAAACCAGTGATTGAAGGTCAGTGTTGCGTTGCGTACAGCCTGCAAATTAATTTTGGGAGAAACCAGCGAAAATTCAGCTCCGTTCTCATAATTGCTATCAAGATCGGTTGCCCACACATTGGGTCTGGACGCTGCGCTCTCTGGTCCTACTTCCTTGGGAATGCCGCGTTCCCACTCATCCTTGGTACCGGAATGAGTCCAGCCATTATCCGAGCTGCCGTCAAAATGATCGCTATACAGCGTATCTGGCACGTCTACTCTCAGAGAAGCCTCATTCGACTTGATTCCTTCATTGCCACTATAATCCTCAGCCGCCACTGCATAATGATAGGTCGCTCCACCGACCGTGATGGTATCTGTGAGTGTCAGTGCTGAGGTTGTACCGATGGAAGTATAATTTTTGCCTGATTGGGTAGAACGATACACCTTGTACTGCTTTACATCCTCATCGGAGGAAGCATTCCAGGCCAGTGTGACGTTGCCCACAGTATCTGCTTCAGCAGTCAAATTGCTCGGCGCAGCAGGTGCAACGGTGTCTGGCTCCTGAATCGACAGATCGTCAATATACCAGCCATCTTTCACAACCGTATTGTCACTCGTAAAGTTGAACAGGAGGTATACCTTTTGACCCGCGAATGCCCGCAAATCAAGATATTGTGTTTTCCAGCCGTTGCTGGTGCCAGTAAACGATAATACCTGCTCAAACGCATTCTGATTGTTTGTGGTTGCTACGTACACTTTGCCGAAATCAGAATTGTTTTCAAGATCGTACCAATGCTTGAAGCTGACCAGTGCCCCTTTTGAGCTCTCGGTCAGATCAATCGGAGGGGCCATAAAATAACTGTTGGAGTTGGCCAGATATTGGCCTTCGAGATTAGTCGCGATGACCTTTGTACCCGAATGTGCGCTTTTAGGGCCGCTTGTCGGAGTTCCCCATTTCCAAACACTGCCCTGTCCACCGATATTAATACCGGCAATGTCTTTTTCGAAGTCTTGTGTGTAGCCTGGTTTTACGCCTTTGGAGATTTTAACCTGGTATACTTCAGTTTCAAATCCATTATTACCATAATCATTTACACGAATATAGTATTCCAGACCAGCGCTGTCCACCAAAAAAGTCGGGATAGACGCTTGATATGTACCATCTTTACTGTCGCCGGAGGTCCGTTCCAACGGAATATATACATAGTTTGACGTACCTGCTGTTTTGGCAAATGCCTCAACGGCTGTCACGCCGACATCATCCGTTACATGAGCAGTCAGAGGTATATCAATACCCTCGAATGCCGCTGCGGGCGGTGTATGCTCGAGAACAGGTGCTTCCAGATCGTCGCCACCCGTTACAACTTTACCAGACACGGAGCCCAGACCTTGCATGACCGAACCGACTGCATCCAGCGCATTAATGACACCATGTCCGTAGCCATTATTTGGCGATGTAGGATATGTGCTGTCCGTGCGCGGTGTAGCTGTGTTCATCAAAATTTCCTCAAGCTGATCTACGGTAAGCGAATGATTCGCTTGCAGCAACAGAGCTGCAAGGCCCGCAACATGGGGTCCCGCCATGGAAGTACCGTTATACCCGCCTTTATAGGCGCCACCAGCGACAGATGACCGGATATTAACACCCGGTGCGGAAACTTCTGGCTTCACCTCACCATAGGGTGATGGTCCTAACAATGAGAAGCTGGCCAGATTATCATTGCTATCCGTGGCTCCAGTAGCGAAGGATTCCGGATAGTTTGCCGGATTGGCTACCGAGGCAGGTCCGCCCGGATTGGAAAGAGAGGTATTACCTGCGGAGAATTCGGGGAAGATTTGAGCATCCCGCCATGCCTGAACCACAGGCCGGAACCATTCATCAAGACCCGGTCCACCTCCCCACGAGTTGTTCACTACGTCTGGAGCAAGCTCGGGATGAAGATTCCCTTGGGCATCTTTTGGCGCAAGCAGCCATTGACCACCATCCAGTATAATCGCATCCGTCGTTTCCGGATTAAAAATCCGAACCGCAATCCACTTCGCACCAGGTGCAACGCCAACTCGATTCGTTCCGTTTTCCTCAGAGCCGACCATCGTGCCCATCGTATGTGTACCATGGGAATCGTCTTCCTGATCGACCGGAAGCGTCGCATGACTATGCGGATCGTACCAGCTCAGCTCGGGATTCACGACATTGCCTGCCGCGTCCAAACCCCGCCATTTACGATGAAGGGCCGGATGTGTATAATCTACACCTGTATCCAGATTGGCAACCACGATTCCGGTTCCGTCAATTCCCTTTTCCCACACTTGTGGTGCGTTAATATGGGATATGTTCCATTCCACCGTAGATGGGTCTACAGCGTTCTTACCTGCATTGCCAGGCTTAGCCGATGTTTTGCCATCGTCCTTCTCCAGCTCTACAGCCTTCTCTACCGTTGCAGACTTCGCGGTTGCTGCTGTGGCTGTTTCAGCCGTTTCAGCCGTTTTGGCATTTGCTCCCTCTGCTTGCTTGTCAACCGTCACCTTTTGCAGATAACGCGTTTCATTCGGCAAGACTTTATCGACCTCAGGCAACTGCGAAATATGATCCAGCACCTCCTTGGTGCTCGTTACAGCCAATGCATTGACAATAAAAAAGCTTTTATATTCCTTCACTCCGCCGCTCTCTGATTGCTTATCCAAATAATTTCCAAGCCCATATTGGGTTCTTGAAGCCGTTTCACGCAGAGAACTGATCACATGGCTGCGTGCAGCCATTTTGGCAGCGGAAGGTGTTATTTTCTCAAGTGAGGCCTTTTGGAGAGCATTTTTGGAAACCTTGTTGGTGTCTACCTGTTCTTTTAATTTGACCAGATAGGTAACATAGTTATTCTCCTCAAACTGTTTGGTCAGTTTCGGGGATACCTTCGCGGTCGTGACCTTGTGCGAGGCTGATTTCAGCTCCAGCTTGGAGCCATCCGGTGTGTTATTCGCCAAAGCAGGTTGAACAAAGGAAAAGGCCATTAGCAAAGATAGTCCGATAGATAGTGGTTTCTTGAATCGTTTAGGTTTAATCAATTACTTCTCCACTCCTTTTACTAGGTTTAATGTTTCTGGAATAACCTGTACAGAGTAAGACCTCATACCTTACACATCAAACACACGGGTTGCGCAACACGATGTGGTTGGCGACCACCTCCTTCATAGAATATAGAGGCACAAAAATATTTGGCTGTTCATAGGTGGTGGTACTTCATAGGTGAGTTTACAATTCCAATAGGAAGCGATGAAATTTAGTAGAAACCAAGGAGAACAAGCAGGAGAACTTCGAAGAAAAACATGTTATATCATTACAGTTTATATTAAAAATTGATATATAATCATATATTATGGAATAGTATAAAGTTATCAAAACAGATATACAAGTCATTTTTTTGCATTTTTCTTGAAATTCTATGACTTTTATATTCTTTTATGTACGAAAACCCCTTTTTTGCGGCTACGTAATAGTGCATTACACGGTTAACAGGTGTATGCAATCTCTGTACGAGCCGCTCAAAGGGATTTTCGGGGGTCTTTCTTAATCCTATCTTTCGCTCTATATCTTGTTCATTGGCCGTCGCTTATGGGATTTTTGCAAAATCCTCACTTAAGTACGGAGTTCACCGCAGCAAGCGCGTCAATCAGACCATATCCGTAACCATTGTTCGGTGAAGTCCGATACTGGCTGTCTGTCAGCGGTGTTGCTGTTTTTGAAATAACATCCTCCAGTTGATCCACAGTCAAAGATGGTTTGGCCTGAAGCAGTAATGCTGCTAATCCAGCAGTATGCGGGCCTGCCATGGAGGTACCGTTCCATCCCCCCTCATACACTCCGCCCGGTACAGAAGAACGGATGTTGACACCAGGAGCCGAGATTTCAGGCTTCACTTCGCCATAAGGAGAAGGACCGCGCAGCGAGAAGCTGGCCAGCTTGTTGTTAACGTCGGTGGCTCCTGTCGCATAGGCTTCCGGCAGATTTGCCGGATTGGCTACAGACCCAGGTCCGCCCGGATTGGACAATGTTGTGTTGCCTGCGGAGAACTCAGGGAAAATCTGAGCCGCTCTCCACGCCTTGGTGACTGGACGATACCATTCATCCAGGCCAGGTCCGCCGCCCCAAGAGTTATTCACCACATCCGGTGCAAGCTCAGGGTGCTTTTTACCGTTTTTATCTACAGGAGCAAGAATCCACTGTCCACCGTCCAGTAAGATGGAGTCGGTCGTATCTGGATTGAATACTCGAACCGCAATCCATTTGGCGCCAGGGGCAACACCGATTTCATTCGTACCGTTGCTGTCCGAGCCAACGCTCGTACCCATCGTATGTGTACCATGTCCATTTGAATCAGTTGGCAGTGATGCTCCATCAACCGCATCATACCAGCTCAGTTCTGGATTAACGACCTGACCGGAAGCGTTCAGACCACGCCATTTTCTTTTCAACGCCGGGTGAGTATATTCAACGCCTGTATCCAGATTGGCGACTACAATGCCTTTGCCGTCGATGCCTTTGGCCCAAACCTGTGGTGCTTTGATTTTAGAGATATTCCACTCGACACGGCTTGGCGTTACAGCATCCTTATACACGGATTCTTCCACTGATTTTTGCGCATTCTCTTCCGTCACAGCCGTATCTACAGCGGCTTGATCTGCAACCGCTTGGTCAGCTGTAGATTCCTCAACTACGGGCTGGGCATCCTTATCTATTTCTACCTTTTGCAGTTCCCGCTTTTCGTCCGGTAAAATTTTGTCGATCTCAGGAAGTGTGGCGAGATTATCCATGACCTCTTTGGTGCTGGTTACCGCAAATGCGTTCACGATAAAGTAACTCTTGTACTTTTTGACGTTTCCGTTATTGACTTCCTTCTTTAAGTATTCCTCCACGGGTTGTTGCGTTTTTTCTGCTGTATCCATGAGAGAGTTCACAACCGTTGTACGTACAGAAAGCTTAGCAGCAGCGGGTGAAACTTGCTCTGCAGAGGCCTTTTGGAAAGCATGCTTGGCAACTGACTCCGTATCCACCTGATCTTTTAATTTAACCAGATAGGTGACATACTCACTGGCACTGAATTGTTGGTTCAGCTTGGCAGAAACCTTGGCGGAAATCGTCGATGCTCCTGCTGAGGTGGTTGTGCTGGAATCACCATATACCGGAGAAATCAGAGAAAAAGCAAGAAGAGCGGTAAAACTGACCGACAGCGTCTTTTTGATATTTTTCGACTTAATCAATACTATCCATCTCCCTTTACTTGGTTTTTTAATTCTCAAGGACAGCCTTCCGGGCAGCTACGTCAAAAGCTCACAAAATAGCCTCTGGTACTCACCTCCTTTAAAAAATATAGATTCCGCCGGGGTGATATCCATAGGTCATCATTCTGAGGTGAACAACCCTTGGTGCAGACCGTAAAGAACGAGCATCGGGTAGAAACAGGTGAACAAGTTTGAAAATGATAAGTGAAAAAAATGAAGAGAAAGGTAGGATAAGAAATTTAGAAGTAATCGAGGAGGTTAATGTGCAAGTATTAAAATACAATTTAAAACAAAAGAATGAAACATATGGTATCTTTTGAATCTAGTATAGTGTCATAAAATCAGATATTCAAGCATTTTTTGAATTTTATTCCTTTTTTTCTTGAAGAAGAGAAAAATCTCTTCCATTTTCGAAACAAATGCAAGTCTTCATTATGCACTTGGTTTCGGGGATTAGAAGAGATTTTTCGGCATTCAGCAACAAATTTAAAAGAGTGTTATCTGCCGCCATTTACAGGTATGGGAACCGAAACGGCTCCATCTGGAAAGGAAGATTTGGTTTGCTGCGATCTGCGGCACAGACTCGTACATTCTCGGAAAGCCATTTGCCTACATCCACAGCAATGATCCTGATTCACCAGCGCAAGGGCAGCCGTCAGGGCCTCTCCTGTATGTTCGAAAAAATGCTTTTGTCCAATCATGTCGTAGCATCCGGTTTTCTGTAGTAATGCCAGCGGTTGAGGCTGGAGCCCGGAAACAAGCACCGTTCCGCCAGACTGCCGGTATTTCTGAATTAATGCGGTAAAGTTACCTTCTCCCGTCATATCCATAAAAGGGACCTTCCCCATACGCAACAACAAAATCCCTTGTAGGTGGTCAGTCCGACCTCCCACACCTGAGTTTTCCAATACCGAGGCTGCACCGAAAAATAAAGGGCCTTCCACATTGTAAATAGCCACCTGTGGACAATCATGCTGATCTGTGACCATATGGGCGCCTACTTTTTCATGTTTTACAGAAGGATCAGGAAGTACCTTATCTACTGAAAGTGTACTGCTCATACGTTTAACAAACAATACAACTGCCAGAATTAAACCTACCTCCACAGCCGTTGTCAGCGTCGTAAAAACTGTCAGCAAAAAGGTGACAACCAGCACAATAGAATCCGCTGTCCGCGTTTTGAGAATGTGCGCAAAATGCTTGCGCTCACTCATATTCCAAGCTACTACCATCAGCACCGGAGCCATACTGGCCAACGGAATGTTAGACGCATAAGGTGCGAAAAGCACCAGGATGAGGAGCACCACGAACCCATGTACGATGCCTGACATAGGAGAAACAGCACCGTTACGGATATTTGTGGCGGTGCGGGCAATTGCACCTGTCGCAGGAATGCCGCCGAACAGCGGTGTCAGCAAATTAGCTATCCCTTGTCCAACCAGTTCACGATTGCTGTTATGCCGGGCTCCCGTCATACCGTCAGCTACCACCGCTGAAAGCAAAGATTCAATAGCTCCCAGCATTGCAATAACAAGTGCTGGCGGCAAGAGTTTCACGATCAAATCCCACGTCATCACAGGAATATGTAGCTCAGGCAAAGATGCTGGAATTGCGCCATACGCAGAGCCAATCGTAGCCACCTGCCCTGGAAAAAGTAAAGCTGCCACCAGTGTTGACAAGAGTAGACCAACCAGTGAGCCGGGTATCTTGGGCCATTTTTTAGGCACCAAAATAAGCGCGGCAAGACAGATACAAGCCGTCAGGATACTATATACATTCAGTGAAGGAAGTCGATGGATGAGCTCTGCCATGGAAGGCAGAAAAGTTTCATGCCGCTCTACCCCGCGCAAGCCGAGAAAGTTAGCAATCTGACCGCTGAATATCGTTACGGCAATTCCGGCCGTAAAGCCAATTGTTACTGGCTTGGGAATAAACTTAATCAGTGCCCCCAGCCTTAGCACACCCATTAAAATGAGCATAATGCCCGCCATAAAACCGGCTATGAGTAGGTTCTCATAACCGTATTGCATGACAATAGCCAGCAAAATCGGAATAAATGCACCCGTAGGTCCTCCGATCTGGAATTTTGACCCTCCCAGCAGCGAAACCAAAATTCCCGCAACAATGGTCGTATACAGCCCATATTCCGGCTTTACTCCTGATGCAATGGCAAACGCCATACCAAGCGGAATCGCCACAATCGCTACAATACTTCCGGAAATGAGATCCTTACGCAAAGCCCCTGCGTTATAGCCTTCGAACCTTCCTATCCACTTCATTCCTGTAACCCTTCTTTTCTGTAATAGCATTACTTCTCGTTACGTATACCTTCCAGCAACGAGATCGCTTCGACCAAATGATTGTCAAAAATCCGCCGCGCCACCGCAAGCAGCTCCTTCAAAAGCGGATCACGTAGTGAATACACGACCGATGTACCTTCCTTGAAACTGTTCACCAAATTTTTGGCTCGTAAAACGGCCAATTGCTGCGATACGGCAGAACCTTCGGAACCGAGCGCAGTCTGTAGCTCGTTCACATTCCGTTCCCCTTCACTCAGCACCTCCAAAATGCGGATGCGCAGAGGGTGAGCCAATGCTTTGAAAAAGTCGGCCTTAAATTTCTGGAGATCTCCTTCCATGCCTGCTCCGTCCCCCTCACAGAATTGTCCTATAAACGTTCAACAATATCTGAATATTTGAATATTTAGTACATTATCAGCTTTGGGCCAATTGAACTATGATGTTACTCACACTTGGACCGTGAGTAAAGTCACATTTCCCCACACTTCTACCTTTCAGGGTTGACAGCTTCCACAGGTTTCCATTAACATAGCAATTAACTTTAAGAAAAGGGGGCCGACAGACATGACTGAGCTTTACATGATAACGACAGACAGGCAGCATAGCACAACCACATATTTGAGTTTTCGTCTCATCGGCCCCGTTCGGGCGACATGATGGGTGATATCACGCTGTCTGACGGCGTGATTAGCCAGGCTTTTTTATTTTTTCATGCTATTGGAAGAACAGGTTATTTTACGTATTTATGATGTGTTGATCATAAAATGTAATGACACTTTCGGTGCAGGAAGCCGTAGACGACAAGTCTGCGGTTTTTTTGTTTTTTTAATCTTTTATGCAAGTATTTATGAATTTACTTGAAGAAGGGAACTACCCATTTATATGAATATACAACATACAACCGACTCGTCCTTGCATGAAGGACCATACAGCCATCTGATGAAGCTTCCGGCAGGTGATCTGACCGTATATGCTTCTCAGCAACTTTTCTCCTCACTAGATTACAAGGTGTTCGAGATGGCTAATAACAATTTACAAATTCCGGGTATCCGCTATATGGGATACACACCAGATGTACATGTAGGCGTCGGAACCTGCATCGGTACGACTGCTGTATGGGGAATGGAGGACGGCTATGTATCTCCCTCCATCGTTGGCAGTGATATTGGTTGCGGCATGCGCGTACACCTGACCAATCTGCACAAGGATGCTTTGAAGGAAACCAAGCTGCGCCGTAAGCTGGTCAAAACCATCGACAAATATTTGCCTATGGAAGCCCACCAGCGCGGGCATTATTCGGATATCCGACTGGAGCATATTGTACGCAAGGGTCTGCACGGCTTACCCAACAAATATATTCCGGACAGCTACACTCCTAAGAAATCCACCTCACTCACCCATGTAGAACACAGTAAGTTCTCCTTTGACGAGGAGGTGCTAAATCTTGTCGAAGATCGTACGTGGCATCGGGCTCACCGACAGCTCGGCACGCTGGGTGGAGGCAATCACTTCGTCGAAATCCAGGCGATTGAAATCGCAGAGGAAAACCGCGAAACAGCTGAAGCTTGGGGGATGTTCGACGGTCAGGTGGCTGTGATGATTCATTCGGGATCACGGGCTTGGGGGGGAGCAGTCAGCCAGGCCAGTTCATCTGCCATTGCCAAGGCAATGAGCCGTCTCGGGCTCGGTACCTCCGACCCGAGACTAGTATTCGCACCGCTGGATCACCCCGAGGCTGCACATTATGTCGATATGATGTATTCGGCGCTGAATTATGCTGTGGTGAACCGACATCTCATCGCATACTCCGTGCGTGAAGCCTTCCGCGATGTCTTTGGTACAAAGTGCGAGTTGCGTACTTTGTACGATCTAATGCACAATTATGCTTGGGAGGAATCCCATCCGGATCACGGCAGCGTGTTTGTGCATCGTAAAGGTGCTACGCGTGCTCTTCCAGCAGGACACCCTGACAATCCGCGGCCTTATCAGGCGACAGGGCATCCAGCCCTGATCCCCGGCTCTATGGGGACAGCCTCTTATATTATGGTAGGTTTACCGGGCGGTCAGGATAACTTCCACTCCATTTGCCATGGAGCAGGCCGGATTCGCTCGCGTTCTGCGACCAAACGACTCGTCAGTGTGGACGATTTTGCAGGGGCCCTGGGTGTAGGAACAGACGACGAAATTGTGGTCAATCAGGCATCGCTGGAAAGCATTATCGACGAGTCTCCACAGGCCTACAAAAATGTAGATGATATTATCGAAAGTGTCACCGGGGCAGGACTCGCAGCAGTTGTAGCCAAATGCAAGCCGCTGGCCGCCCTGAAAGGAGCCAAATAATTTGAGTATAGACATCCCAGCTATTTACGAATTTGATGAACGTACAGATGGACGCATTACCGGTTATGCCGCTTATGCTCGTCTGATCGACGGTATCAGTGAAGCACTCTATAACCGCTACGGCGTAAAATACGTGCTGTATGCCAGCGATGATCCCAATATTGAGTATTGGGATCTGCTGGAGGAGGACATTCGTTCAGGCAGTCCCGATCTGGAGCATGTGGCACGAGTCTTCGATCGTTTGGAGGAACGCACCATCCAGTATGACGATGACGGACCGACTCCTGAATACGGCGTGCATCTGTCGATGCGTAATAATGTATTCGCCTACCCCAAGTGGGGCATCGCGCTGGCGCGAGTTCCCTTTTTCCGTGAGAATGGCGTGTACAATGAAGATTACGTATTTGCGATAGGCGACCAGGAGCTGCAAGGCTTCCTCGCGGGAGTACGCGGTCGTGAACGTAAGCAGAATATGAAGCGTGTCACCGTTTTTACCGACACAAGCCGTGGACTTTCTCGGCAGGCAGAGCCGATAACCCGCGCAATTACGCGGGATGACGTGATTTTGAAAGCGGAAATCAAACGGGATATTTTCCGATCACTCGATCAGTTTTTTGAAGCGGATCGTACCTTCTATCAGACTTATAACATTCCTTATAAGCGTGGTATTTTGCTATATGGCCATCCGGGCAACGGTAAAACAACACTTGTAAAATCTATTGCCAGCAGTGTACCGGGTCCGGCAGCCTACTGGCAAATTACGGAGTATACAACCAGTGAATCGGTCAAAGAGGTGTTCGAGGCGGCTACTCGCCTGGCTCCGATGGTGCTAGTCATTGAGGACATTGATTCCATGCCTCAGGAGGTGCGTTCCTTTTTCCTGAATACCCTCGACGGTGCTACATCCAAGGAGGGCATCTTCCTGATCGGAACGACCAATTATCCCGAAAAAATCGACCCGGGTCTGATGAACCGGGCAGGGCGTTTCGACCGGGCTTATGAAATCAGTTTGCCTGACGAAGCGCTGCGACTGGCATATCTCAAGCTGCGTAACTTCCTTGTTTTTGCAGGGGAAACAGGTACACAGAAGGCGGCAGCCATGACTGACGGTTTTTCCCTGGCTCAGCTCGGAGAACTGTATGTCAGCACTGCTCTGGAATGGCATGAGCAGGGAAAAGCCGATATTGAACTGATTATCAAAGGTATGCGAGGCGAGCTCGATAAGAGCCGCAAGCAGGACTGGTTAAAAAATGTGGCCGAAGGACGTGTTGGGTTCTTCTGATTTATCCTCTCATTGCCTTATAAAGAAATTTATGTTATATTGATAAACAATAAAGTATCGAAAGGGTGACCTTAAGCCAATGATCTACTAATCCTATTCCACCAAAGAAAAAATCGTAATCTTACGAATTTTCTGGATAGGATTAGTGTAGGCTTTGGGTATTCACGATAAGCGCATTGCTTCTTTGACGGGAGCAGTGTATCTTCTTGTTCGTACGTCTACCTCCTATCCAAAAATCCAGAAACCAATGGATCAGGAGGTTTTTTGCATGAAAAGAATACTTGGAATCCTAATGATTAATATCTTCATCGTTATGGTGGGCGTTGGTTTAATTACCCCCATCCTGCCAGAACTGATCATTGAATTTGGTGCCAGTGGGCGGGCGATCGGTTTATTGGTAGCAGCCTATGGAGTGACACAATTCCTGCTCTCTCCAATGACTGGGCAACTGTCTGATCGATATGGGAGAAAAGCATTCATCGTCGTAGGTGGCATTGTTTTTGCTGTAGCTAAATTTATCTTTGCTATCGGAGATGAGTTATGGATGCTGTATACCTCAAGACTTCTGGAAGGAATGGCAGCAGCCCTGATTATTCCGCCCATGATGGCATATGTGGCGGATATTACAACAACCGAAGAACGTGCCAAAGGAAATAGCCTGCTAGCCGCAGCCATGTCATTCGGATTTGTCATCGGTCCTGGACTTGGAGGTCTTCTTGCAGGATATGGAACGAGAGTGCCGCTGTATATAGCAACGGGTGCGGCTATTATTGCAGTTATTTTTTCAATGATTTGTTTACCTGAAAGTTTGACGAAAGAACAAATGAAGGCAGCTCGGGCAAGAATTACTCGGAAGGAATCTATGTACAAACAATATGTGAGATCGTTAAGGTCAAAGTATGCGATGCTCTTTGTACTTGTTCTGGTGATGACCTTTGGACTCGCTAATTTTGAATCTGTTCTTGGTTTATATGTAACGAACCGCTTCCAATTCTCGCCGCAAGATATTTCAATTATTCTAACCGCAGGTGCTGTGATCGGAGTCGGTATGCAGGCACTAGTTGTTGCTAAAATAATTAATAAGTTTGGTGAACAAAGGGTGATCAAAGGTTCGCTTCTTTTCACCTCAGCTGCTTATATTTTGTTTCTTTTCGCCATAGATTTTTGGAGTATCTTTCTTCTCACTTCCCTTATTTTCTTTGCTACCGCTATGCTTCGTCCAGCTCTTAATACACAATTATCGAAGATGGCAGGGAATGAGCAAGGATATGTAGCTGGTATGAATAATGCCTATATGAGTGTCGGGAATATTGTCGGCCCCACTCTAGCGGGATTTTTATTTGATACAAATATGTTCGCACCATTCATAGCAGGCTGTTGTATTCTATTGGGTACTTTTTTGCTTACATTAAAAATGAAATAAAAGAGGACAACTGATGAGTAAAAGGCAGCTACGGGTGCGGGGCTTATTTTTCAACGCCCGCCTGTAGCTGCCTTTTTATTCTGTCTAATCGCTTATATTTAACAAACACTCAAATTCCCTTTATTCTGCTTCCCCGCTTAGACGATTCAAAAACTGAATAGCCCGCGAACTGGTCGGCTGCTCCAAAACCTCATGCGGCGTACCCTGCTCAACGATTACACCCTGATCCATCAAAATCACATGGTCCGCCACCTCAGCTGCAAACTTCATTTCATGGGTGACAATAACCATGGTCATCCCTTCAGCGGCTAGTTGCTTTATGACCTTAAGCACCTCACCTACTAACTCAGGATCAAGCGCAGAGGTCGGTTCGTCGAACAATAGTACCTCAGGTTCGACAGCCATTGCCCGGGCAATACCGACCCGTTGCTGCTGTCCTCCCGATAACTGATGAGGATAGGATTCCGCTTTATCAGCCAACCCCACTTTTTTTAGCAATTCCAATGCACGTTTGCGCGCCTCGTCCTTGCTCTTTTTCTGAACCGTGACTTGTCCCTCCATCACATTTTGTACGGCTGTCATATGCGGGAAGAGGTTGTAGGATTGAAATACCATCCCTGTCCGCTTGCGCAGCGCCAAAATGTTTTCTTGCCGGAGCTTCGTTCCTTTCGCAAAATTCAGTGCAATATCCCCTACTTGGATCTCTCCTTGGTCAGGAACCTCCAGCAAATTCAAGCAGCGTAAAAGCGTTGTTTTACCAGAGCCGGAAGGACCGATGATAACAAGCACTTTCCCCTTACCCAACGTCACGTCAACACCCTTAAGCACTTCCAGCGAACCGAACGATTTGTGTATATTCCGAATTTGGATCACCGGTACAATCTCCTTTATCTGACGGAAAAACGGCCTAGTCGCTTCTCCAGGTAATTTTGCAGCACAGTCAAAATGGTGCTAAACAGCAGGTAAATAACTCCCGCCTCGGTATACACCAATAGCGGTTCGTATGTGGTAGCTACAATCTGGTTAGCCGTTCTGAACATTTCCACATAGGTGATGGTCGCAGCCAGTGAGGTATCCTTCACCAAGCTGATGAATGAATTAGCCAACGGAGGTACGGACACACGGGATGCTTGCGGAAGCACGATACGACGCAATACTTGCCATCGCGTCATCCCCAAGGAGTACCCCGCCTCCCATTGGCCTTCCTGAATGGATATGATAGCCGCACGTATAATTTCAGAGCTATAAGCCCCTACGCTGAGAGTAAAGCCGATCACTGAAGCAATAAACGGGTCCAGTGTAATACCTACGGAAGGTAAACCATAGAAAATGATATACAATTGCACCAGCAAAGGAGTTCCTCGAATCACCCATACATAGAAGCCGAAAATCAGCTTGAGTATTCTCCATTGGGACAGCCGGGCCAACGCTGTAATCAGCGCCAGCACGAGTCCAAGAGCAAAGGAGATAAGCGTGAGCGGAATCGTAAAAGAAACCCCTGCTTTAAGCAGAGGCAATAATGAATCGATAATGATTTGTATTTGGCGATCATCCATTGTACAGACATCCTTTGAAAAGATAGGTTTGGGAAGATTCGGTTCGACTTGGCGAACGTTGGGTCTTCATTTATTATTTGGATACGTCAGCTCCAAAATATTTCTCGGAAATTTTCAGGTACGTACCGTCAGCCTTCATATCAGCCAGCGCTTTGTTTACTTCCTTGATCAAATCTTCGCTGCCTTTATTGAATACAGCTGCGCTGTGTGAAGCATCTGAAGATTCGTCCACCTTTTTAATTGGTGCGTCAGGCTTTTGCTTTTTCAGATCAAGATAGGATAATCCATCATTGACGGTCGCATCCACCCGCTTGGAAGTCAGGAGGTCAATGGCTTGGTTGAATCCCTCTGTTGCCACAATTTCTGCGCCGTTGCTTTTCGCGATTTGAGTCAGGTTACTGGTCAGGGACTGCCCAGCCTTTTTCCCTTTTAGATCAGCAAATTTCTGGATGTCTGTATTGTCTTCGCTTACGATCAGAACTGCCTTGGAGACAATATACGGATCAGAAAAATCATATTTTTGCTTGCGCTCATCTGTAATGGATACTTCATTGAACACCGTGTCAAACCGCTTGGAGTTCAACCCTGCGAATATGCCGTCCCATTGCGTCTCGATAAACTCCGGTTGTACACCCAGGCGTTTGCTCACTTCAGTCGCAATATCGACATCGAAGCCTGTCAGTTTACCTGCAGCATCGTGGTAGGTAAACGGAGCATAGGTGCCTTCCGTGCCAATTCTTAGCTTGCCGCTTGCTTTTACAGATTCAAGAGTAGCTGTAGCAGTAGTATCTGCTTTTCCATTATTAGATCCGTTATCTCCGGTAGATGCATTATTGTTACTGGCGCCTTTATCGTTGTTACCGCAGGCCGAAACCAGCAATGCCATCACGATGAGTACAATCGGCAAAAAACTAAATTTTTTCATGGTATCCACACTCTTTCCCTTTTTCTTGATAACCTAGCACGCGGCTGGTCATTGAATAGTACATCATTCATTTTCACGCGTCAATGCTTTTATCCAATAATCCCTATGCAAAAGGTAAGCTATATATCTTTGCAGCCTAAAGTTATTCTAGGTTGACTCTTTCATTGGCAGGCTATTCATTATAACTCCCCTCACTGCAACTTTTTCTGTACCCTTACGTTAGAGATTTCGTATAATAGGTTTTAATATGCAGTTTAGAAATATACCGGAGTGTGATCATGGATACCCAAAATTCAACCTTATCCTCTACATCACCTGAAGGAAGTCACTCGGCCTGGGCTACCTTCACTTCACCTTTAAAACAATCCAAAGCGTTCACTTTGTTGTGGCTTGGACATTGGATCGCAATGTTGGGGAGCTCAGTCACCACAGTCATTTTGCCACTGGTTATCTATTCCCTAACAGGCTCGACTACTATTATGGGACTGGCGATGACTGTTTATATGTTGCCTAACGTACTTATTCTGCCTTTCGCAGGCATGATCGTGGATAGAATTGACCGAATTCGTCTCCTTCTGTTTACGAATATCGCCCGGTTTGGACTGATGTTCATTGCGGCGGTGCTGATGTTTACAGGCGGAATGAAATTGCCGGTTCTATTCGTTGGCCTAGCGTTGTACGGATTGATGGACGGTATCTTTAATCCTGCTTATTCTGCCTTACGTGCACAGGTATTCACACCGGACATACGCAATGCAGCCAACGCGCTTAGTCAGATCAGTATACAAGCCGTCCGTCTACTTGGCCCTCCGTTAGGAGGCTTCATTGTATCTTTTTCCTCACCTGGTGTTGGCTTTGGACTGGATTCTATCGCTTATCTGATATCTTTTGCCTGCTTTTGGATGTTAAGCGCTCATTTGGCCTCCGTCATCGGCAAAGGTCAGGTAGATCCAGAACAGCAAGATCAGGGTAGGCAGCATTTTCTCAAGGATTTTATCGCAGGCTTTACCATTCTCAAAAGCCATCCTTGGCTATGGATTACGATTCTTGCCTTTTCCTTCATTAATATTTGTTATTCAGGCATTATCGCTGTACTCATTCCGTGGCTGTTCAAGGTTCATCATGGCTACAATCCAGTCGTATACGGCATTGCGATGGCAAGTAGCGGCATTGGCGCTATGCTGGGGGCCTTTGTGTATGGATCACGCAAGCATTGGAAGCATCGCGGTCTACTCGCTTACTTAGGAGCTTTTGTTAGCGGTCTTGCTTTACTACTGTTGTCTGTAGTCACCTGGATGCCAGGACTGATTATGAGCATGATGCTCGAAGGATTTGGCATTATGATATTTGCGATTATCTGGGAGACAAGCCTCCAGGAATTAGTCCCAGCCGAGTCTTTTGGACGTGTAGCTAGTCTGGATCTAATGTTTTCCTTTGCCCTGCTCCCTGTCGGCTATCTGGCAGTAGGTGCTGTGGCAGATAAGCTTGGTGGTATGTTCACAATTGGCATGTTTGCAACCATCGGCATGTGTATCGTGCTGGGCGTTCTAAGTGTTCCTCATGTCAGGCGGTTTCAATAGGAAAATTCGTCATTTTCCTCAAAAAAAGCTGCTCCCACAGGTTCATTTTCGAACCTTGCGGAAGCAGCTTTTTTCATTTTAGTCCTAATCCCCATAGGGGCTAGTCTATTCAATGATTCGTAAAGTTAACCCCTGCTCCGTCCAACGGAACGGAAGATCAAGCTTACAATCACGACCAGCACAATCGCACCAATTAATGCAGGAACGATGTAGAACGATCCGATTTCAGGACCCCAGTCTCCCAGAATCAAGCTACCCAACCATGCACCGATAAAACCAGCGATGATGTTACCTATCACGCCACCCGGAACATCACGACCTGCGATAATTCCTGCCAACCAACCAATAATACCACCAACAATCAATGCCCATAACCAACTCATTTTGCGTCACCTCGTTTAAGTTTTTATCGTTGTGTTCTATTATTAACCACTCGAACTCCTTTTGAACACACAGAAGACAATTGGTTAATATTACCACCGAACGAAACACTGATTTAGGGGCTTGATACCATCCTACGTGCCTCTACGACTATTTATACACCCCTTGTGTGAAAAGTGTGTCTAATATGCGCTTATCCTTGTATTCCTGCTTTTTTTGTGCCATCCTCACATTATGGCTTCATTAATGTCACTTCATGCATAAGTTACAAAAATAACAGATTAATTAAGGAGTGACCCCAACTGGAGTGTCGAGTAGGATGTGCCGCCTGCTGTATTGCCATTACGATTTCTTCCCCTATTCCTGGCATGCCAGATGGAAAACCAGCTGGTGTTCCTTGCCCTCAGTTAACTTCCGATTACCGTTGCCGATTGTTTGGCAAACCTGAGCGCCCAGTTGTATGCAGTGGATTCCATGCTGATGAGGATACGTGTGGAAGCACTAATGAAAGAGCATTTGAGCTGCTGAGAGAGCTGGAGGAGTCAACTTTACCGGGTAAATCTTAAGGAGAAGTTCATTCTATATGAAGGAGAATCTTAATTATGAATGTTATTGAAAAAAGAATTGCCGAATTGAAGCAATATCGGCCCGATCTTACCGCCCCGAAGGATATAGATTTATTCTGGGCCAAAACATTGGAAGAAGTTCACGCCAAACCTGTACATGCGTTCAAAACTCTCGTAGAAACGCCATATCCTCATATTCTTGCTTACCGAGTTACTTTTGAGGGTGTCGATGATACGCCTCTGCATGCCTGGTATGTACGCCCCCGATTTGCCGGAGATCAAAAGTTGCCGTGTATCGTTCTGTTTCATGGCTATACAGGCGGAAAAGGCTATCCTGAAGATTATTCCTCTTGGCTCATGCTTGGCTTTGCGGTATTGGCCGTAGATGTGCGTGGCCAGGGAGGAGAAACGGGAGACCGTCTGGGTGATCCTCATGGTACGGTTAAAGGCTGGGTAACGAAAGGAATATTGGACAAGGATACCTGCTACTACAAAACGATTACAACCGATGCCCTTAGAGCCGTAGATTGGGTAGCGGAGCAGTCGGATGTCGATTCGGCTAAAATCGCAATCAGTGGCGCCAGTCAGGGCGGCGGACTTTCATTAATGGTGGCTGCGCTCAGCGATAAAGCTGCCATTACGGTAGCGGATATCCCCAATATGTGTCATATGGATTTTGGTATGATGAATTCTACCAGTTCACTGACGGAAGCAGCTGAATTCGCCAACCGATTTCCGGAGCATTTGGAGCAGGTACTACATACATTAAGTTATTTTGACGTGATGAATCTGGCTCATCGCATTCGTACCCCGATCATGGTATCGGTAGGGTTCAAGGATACGGTGTGTATGCCAGAGACAATTTTCGCCGCTTATAACCGTATTGAATCACCGAAAACGATTGAAATTTATCCCTTTACCGGACATTGGGTTGAAGGCTTTCAAAGACGCAAAACGGCAGAATTTTTAGTTCAGCATTTTTCTTAATTCGATTTCCAACGCTCGAAAGTACAATATATAGAATGATTCCTCCGGTGCACAAAAAAAGAACACCACGCATCAAACTGCGTAAATGTTCTTTTCTACTGCATCGGGGCCAGTCCCGCTTACGCCCGACAAACTCCTCGACAACTCACACGAAACAAATCTTCTAAGATTACGATGTAGCTCGCTGTTCTGCTGCCGAATCCCCTGTCCATTTTCGCACCCAAACAAAATCCATAATCATCAGACCAAACGGAATGAAGGAGGCAAACATAATAAAAAGAGGCCGCCGTATAGACCAGTGCAGTGCTGTTTTCCCATAGATCAAAGCAACGAGGAGCAACAAAAAGCTCACCCGGTATATGTTACCAATCACCATAACCGCCTGGGTCATGCCCGCAGCTTGCAGGGGCTGGTGGGTGAATAGTATCGCCAAATAAGCTATAGCTTGAATCCAGAGCATGAGTCGGACACGCCCCAAAGGTGTTCTTAACACAAATTTAATCCCCTCTCCATAAGCAAGGATGTTCTCTCATCCTTTACACATCCTTTATTATAACGAAAAGATCCCCAAACTCCAACCTATCCATTTTTGAGTTTTGACCTAATGAGTTGTGTCTGATACAGTTGTGTAAGAGGTGATTATAAATGCTTAAACTGGGTATACTGGACCAGTCTCATATTCCTGAAGGCGGTACTGCTCAGGATGCATTATCCAATACAACAGATTTAGCGCGTGAAGCTGATCAACTGGGATATAGCCGTTATTGGGTATCCGAACATCATGCGTCCAAAACACTAGCGCACTCCAGCCCTGAGGTGCTGATTGCGCATTTGGCTGCTCACACATCACGCATTCGTGTGGGTTCAGGCGGTATTATGCTGCCACACTACAGCGCGTATAAAGTCGCCGAAAACTTCCGCTTGCTGGAGGCGCTTCATCCAGGACGCATCGACCTGGGAATAGGGCGTGCTCCCGGTGGTTTACCCCTGGCTACTCGTGCCCTGCAGGAAGGCAAGTACCAATCTGTCGAACAATATCCACAGCAGATTCTCGATTTAATCGATTACTTCCATGATTCGGTGCCTGACAATCATCGATTTGCCGGTCTTCATGCCTCCCCGATGATATCGACCGTTCCTGGATTATGGTTGCTCGGCTCCAGCGGAGAGAGCGCCAGATTGGCCGCGATGATGGGTGCCTCCTATGCCTTTGCCCAATTTTTCGGGACTCCAGGTGGTGTAGAAGCTACCGCACGTTACCACGAGCAATTCCAGCCTTCGATCCTAGGTGATAAGCCCCATTCCATGGCGGCAGTTACGGTGGCCTGCGCGGAAACCGAAGAGGAAGCTGAGCAGCTGGCGTCCAGTGCTAGTTTGTATTTCCTTTTGCTCATGCAAGGTAAAGAAATGAGTTCTCTTCCGTCGGTGAAAACAGCAATGTCCTATCCGTACACGGAGTTGGATCGTGAGCGGCTGCGTCAGTCTGCAGCCTGGCGTGTTGTTGGTACCCCTGAGCAGTGTAAGGAACAGCTGCTAAGACTGGCTGAGCAGTATCGTACCGATGAGTTGCTGGTCGTTTCATCCATTCATGACTTTGATAAACGTGTTCAGTCCTACCGTCTGCTGGCCAAAGCTTTTGATTTGGGATAGACGCAAATAAACGGAGGCTGAGCTTCAGAAACACAAAAACCCCCGCCTGCCTATGATGGCAACAGCGGGGGTTTGTCGTAGAGAAGGGTCCATTGGAACCAACCCCTCTGCACTATGGAAGTAATTCAAGCACTACAAAAGTCGAATATCATATGGTACTTTAGTAGTATATAAACCAACACTAAAGGGTGGGTCTTTCACTCCTAAAGTTCCAGTATCCATATACCAAAGACGTATGCTTTATACTCCAAAGCTTGGAAAGATTGCACCCTAAAGTCCCATACCTTTACTCGTTTCGATAAAGTTAGTAACGGTTAAATTCTAAGGTTCTATACCCCAAACCAGCTTACCCTGCTGATATACAGTGCCATGGTCCCAGTCTGCGAATGCTGTTTGGGTAGCACCATAGGAGTAATCGTTGGTCTCATCTAAATTACTCCAATTTGCAGCATGAATCCGGGGTTGAATTTCTCCACTTTCCCCGCCGGGCTGAATCGTTCCCGCTCCATCTGTAAAAGAAATCTCCACATATTTATCAGCCTTGGACTTTGGATTTGGCAATGTTACAAATGTTGCTTTTACCTTTTCAGTGCCAATCCTAGCCCAGTCCACAAAAAACTGTTGAGCTTGTTTGCTTTCATCTGTGTAATAGTAGCGAATTTTTAGATCACTCAGCTTCACAGCTGTTTTTCCTGTGTTTTTGATATTAAATTCAGGACGGATTGCGTTATCCTTGGCGTTCGTGTCACCAGTGCGATACTGAAGCACAATCCCTTGATCGTTACTGCCTGGTGTACTTCCTCCGTTGCCGTTATTGCCGCCGTTATTGCCGCCACCGTTATCACCGCCAGTATTGCCAGTATTGCCATCTCCGCCGTTATCCCCACCGTTGTTTCCGCCTCCACCATTGTTGCTGGAGCCTTCCAGAATCGCCTGTTTTACGAATTTGCCGGAGGCCGACAATTGCGAATCAGGCCATCCGCCCTTACGGTCGGCACCAGGCAGCAGGGCAGCAGAAGTCTCATTTTTGTCGGAAAGCGACCAATTGGCCCAACTGATTTTGCGACTGGCCATAAAATCAGTCCATACTTTGGATTCATTCAGGAACGGACCACCGTTACCCGAGGCGTCGCTTGTACCCCACTCGGTAGCAAAAATGCCTACACCTTTGTTCAGGGCATAATCAATCCGATCACGTAAAGATTGTCCATGTGTACCTGCATAGAAATGTACGGTATACATTGTATTCTTGTCTGGAAGTGGATGGTCTGCTGCATCATGTACATCCTGACTCCATGTGCCTGTTCCTACAATAATAATATTGTCCGGGTCCTTAGCTCGAATAACCTGAGATACCTCAGACGCATAAGGTCGGATTTGATTGTTCCAGTTCACATTCCCATTCGGCTCATTGGCAAGTTCATAGATTACGTTAGGCAAATGGCCGTACTGAGTCGAAAATTCATTAAAGAAAGCTTTGGCTTCATTTTTATGAATGTTCGGATCGCCATCTGAAAGAATGTGCCAGTCAATAATGACGTACAAGCCCAGTTTCTGTGCTGCCTCAATCGCTTCCTTCACTTTATTTTTCAAAGAAGGGTTGGCAATATAACCATTTTCTTCAGTGTACAGTGCAACCCGGAATACGGAAATGCCCCAATCGTCCCGTAGCCATTTCATAGAGTCCTGATTTACCAGATCCCCAAACCATTGGACACCGTGAGAGCTAATCCCTTTGAGTTGTACAGGTTTACCGTTTTTATCCACCAGTTTACCATTTTTTACCGAAAGTTGTCCGTAACGTTCCACAGGGGTCGTCCCGGCAGCCTCTGCTGTTTGCGTATTCCAGTTGAATCCGTTCGTTAACGTTAATAGCAATACTGCTGTTAGCATCACCGCTACTCTTTTTGCGATCCTTGGCAGGACCCATTGCCCATTCATCATTTACACATTCCTTCCTTTTTATAAAGTAGATGAGACTTATCAGTACGTTGTTCTCCGCTCTTTCGCCCCCTCCTTCATATAACAAGAGGATCAGGTCCAAACATTGATGTCACTTACCTGTATATGGATGATACTACTATTATAGTTAGTTTCATGTTACATTTCGACTTTATGATTGAAAATGAACAGGAAGTCACGGTTTTGGGATGTGTTCTGCTTGGTTGGCTACTATAGAATACTAAAGGGACAAAAGACTCATTTACCGATTGCAAAATTCGGAGAATTTTTAGTTGTTTGATAAAAAAAGACTGCTTCCCGATGCCTTGGCTCGGTATAGCAGTCTTATAGATGATCTTATATGTGATCGATTAATGTTACAAATTTCGTCTTAACGTAGGATCTCCCTATTACCCCTGAGCAGTTGCTTGAGGTTCTTTGGTCGTCTGATCTTCCTTCATATCGCCGCCATCCGTCGCTTGATCTGTCAGTACAGTCTCAGATGAGTTACCTATTACCTTGTCAATAAGTTGCAGCCAAGGTTCTTCACTACCTCCACAGCTCTCAATATCACCGAGCAGGGACTCTAGCGTGGTTCCTTCTTCTGGCAAATCAATAACTAAACTCTCTTCGTCAACTTGGATGGTGCAGCAGGTTTTCATTGTAAATCCCTCGCTTAATTCATATTTGAGCATGCAGTAAGCTAGCTCAGATGGGATGAACTCCCATGGATTCCGGGATAAGCCCTTTGAATCCGTCTGAAATTATAAACCTAATGCACATCAATTGCAATGAACAAACCTTGAATTTTTAAGAATTAGCGAGTGTTACAGGCAGGAATGGATATCTAAACGAAGTGTTCGCGCCAGTAATTTTGGATTTATAGAATTAGTTCAAACATTCAGCAAGCTCCGTAAAAATCACTCCAAGCGCATAAGCCCCCGCGTCTGGATAACCAAGGCTTCTCTCTCCTACCGTTCCAGCACGGCCCATGCGCGCCACGATGTCTTCCGTCTTTTTGGCCCCTGATACAGCGGCTTGAGCACCTCTTATAAAGGCTGTCTTCACGTCAAAATCTAATTTCGCGCTCTCCACCCAGCTATCCGCACATGGCACTAATGCATCTATAAGCGTTTTATCGCCAACGACGGCTCCTCTGCCGAAAGAACGTTCGCCTGTCGATTGTATGCCTTGCACCGCAGCCTGCATCATATCCGCGAATTTAGAAACGGTGAGTTCGGTTCGTTCGCCCGCAGATCGTGCCGCTGCCCGAAATGCTGAGCCCCAGATCGGACCCGAAGCGCCACCGCAGTACTCCATGATGACGAGCGAGCATGAATGAAGAAAGGCTCCCATCGTCAAAGAATCTTGATTCAGGATGTCTCTCCATTCCCGTTTCAGCTGACGAAATCCCTTAGCAACGCTCATGCCAAAGTCTCCGTCGCCTGCATGAGAGTCAAGATCGCAGAAAGATACCTCATTCTTGATGATAACCTCACTCATCTTATCGACTAGGTAGATAAGATTGTTTAACGTAACTTTGTTGTTCTCAATAACCGCGAAGGCAGGGTCCGTTTCTACCTCAAAGGATACTTGCCGATTTTCGTCTGCTACAGTTGAAATATCCGTGAATTCGACATGATCAACAGGTCCAGCCACCTTGAACGCAGGTGCGTTGCTTTCATAGGAGAGGAGCGTTTTCAGTTCGTTGTCCAGCTTCATGATGGAAACCGAGATACCTGCCATATCGATACTCGTCATATAATTGTTGACAAAAGTGCGATCGATCGTGATCCCCTTCGCTGCTAGTTCGCGAGTGACCGAATGGTTGAAAAGGTACAGTTCTTGCAGAGGCGTACCGCCGAAACCATTGATCAACAGGGCAATTTCTCCGCTGAAGCCAGTTTCGATCTGCATGTCTCGAAGGAGATCGGTTACCATTCTGCCTGCCAGCGTATCCGCATCCGTCAGCTTCTCGCGGCTGGTCCCAGGCTCGCCGTGAATGCCGACGCCGTACTCAATTTCATCATGCCCGAGCTCTAATGTTGGCGTGCCCTTCGCCGGCACGGTACACGAAGTCAATGCGAATCCGATACTGCGTACATTCGCAGCGGCTTTCTCGGCCACTGCTTTAACTTCCGCCAGACTCCGGCCCTCTTCCGCCGCTGCACCCGCGATCTTATGGACGAGCACCGTTCCCGCCACCCCGCGCCGTCCGACTGTATATAGGCTATCTTCTACAGCGATGTCGTCTTCAACCTTTACATAGTCCACTTCCAGACCGTCTTCAGTGGCCAAATGGGCGGCGTTTCTAAAGTTCATAATATCGCCGCTGTAATTTTTAATAATCAGCAGCGCACCTTTTTTCCCGGTTGTCGCTCGGATGGCCTGATATACTTGAATCTGTGAGGGAGAGGCGAAGACATCACCGCAGACCGCGGCATCGAGCATCCCTTTGCCAACGAAGCCGGCGTGGGCGGGCTCATGCCCGCTGCCACCGCCGCTGATGAGCGTTACTTTCTCCGCGTTCAATTCCTTTTTCTTGAGCACTTTGTATTTTGGCAGAAATTCCAATTCGGGATGCGCAAGCGCAATACCACTGCACATCTCAAGGACCAAATTTTCCGCACGGTTGATGACCTTTTTCATGCTACTTTACCTCCGCTTTGTACTGGCTCCCGATACGGTCGGCTGCAGCGATTGCCGCTGCAACCTGCTCCACTGTGACCGGAAACGGCATGGAATGAATCGATTCCTCCAGAATGCAAGCCTTTGCAGCTACTTCCATGAGTTCTTCCTGTCTGATATGATCGACGCCGATATCAGCCAAGCAGACCGGTAAACCGACGGCTAAACAGAAATCAAGTACCTGATGTAATTCTTCCGTCGGTGCGTTTTCGAGCACCAGCTGTGCGATCGTGCCGAATGCAACTTTCTCTCCATGATAATAATGATGTGTGCCTTCCAAAATCGTGAGTCCATCATGAATTGCATGGGCCGCCGCAAGTCCGCCGCTTTCGAAGCCGAGGCCTGAGAGTAAAATATTAGTTTCAATGATATTTTCGAGTGCTTGCGTAACTTGGTTTTCATCACATGCCGCTTTTGCTTTGGCACCGTCTTTCAACAGCATTTCATAGCATAGCGTTGCAAGTGCAATCGCCGCATTCGTACCTACTGCTGGCGCACACTGTCCTTCGCGTACTCCGTTAGGCAGTCCGGCATTGACCCTGGAGTAAGAACGGGAAGTCGCACGGGCTTCAAAGTAAGTTGACAGTGCATCACCCATGCCAGATACAAGGAATCGGGTTGGTGCATTAGCGATAACGGTGGTGTCGACTAATACGACACTCGGACTTTGCTTAAAATAAGCGTAATCGTCAAAAGCGCCTTCCGGGGTGTAAAGAACGGCCGAGTGACTTGTCGGTGCATCCGTCGCAGCAATCGTCGGACAGATGATTAGCGCTTCCCCTTGAGCCACGCATTTCGCCGCGTCGATCGCTTTCCCACCGCCGAGACCTACGATACAATCGCATCCATTCGCAGTAGCAATTTCCTGAAGTCTAGACACTTCCTGTCTGGAACACTCACCCATAAAACCGCTTTCAATAAAGGTTACGTTATATTTACCCAAAGTGGAATCAAGCTTATCTTTTACCCGCGCCACATCATCAGGATGCGCAATCAGTAAAGCGGATTTGCCGAAAGTGCTCACATAGTAACCCAAATTCAACAATTCGTTTTCACCTTGTACATATTTGCTTGGGCTGATAAAAGCTTTTCTCATCTATAATTCCTCCTTATGATCGTGTTGGCTTCGTTCTGATTAAAACTATAACCGAACCATGTAAACTTTACATTGGAGGAATCAAGGAATATATTATAATCTACAATCGTATTTTTTTGCACTGAAGATCACAATTTGTACTTTTTTGTTATTGCTTACAGGATAATTTACCATTAAGGGATGAGAATCTTGATACGTGAACATTTGAGCATCCAGAAAATCTTTGATTTGAAAAAGTGGGAGCAGTTGCAGGATTCATTAGCATCCGTTACCAAATTAGCCATTCTCACCGTCGATTATAAAGGGAATCCCGTAACTAGCCACAGCCAATGCCAGTCATTCTGCAAAAAGGTTCGCCAGGATGTGAATCTCCTTCCTTACTGCCAAAAATGTGACTCTCGCGGTGGGCTTGAAGCGGTGCGTTCCAATAAACCTTATATTTATCTCTGTCATTATGACATCATCGACATCGCGGTACCGATCATTATTGACGATAAGTACATCGGCGCCGTCATGGCAGGTCAGGTACGTTTAGCCGATCCTTCGAGCGCCTTACAGCTCGAGCAAATCCTCACCTCAAAAAATGAAAAACTGTACAGTTCCAAATGGGAAGAACTTAAGAACGACTACGCCGATCTGCCATCCATGACCTATCAGGAAATTCAGACGATCTCCAGCATGTTATCCTTATTGTGTAATTATATTGTTGAAGAAGCGATGAACAAAAATCTTCTCGCAGAAATGTTCGAGAAGGCGTCGGCCACACAGTCCACTCCGCAGTTGTCCGAGATCCTTCCTGGCTACTCGTTGGAGCATATCGAAAACCTTAAGAAAGAAATGAATAATTTCTTAGCAGATGCCTATCTGAATGCCTCAGGAGATGTGGATATTTCGTGCGGAAATCCCGTACTAAAACCCGCCTTCGAATATATTTTTGAGCACAAGGGTGAAACTTTTTCTCTGAAAGCCATGGCTGACTTGTGCCACATTAGCCCAAGCTATTTTAGTCGGCTGTTTGCGAAGGAAACGGGGGAGAACTTTTCCAGCTATCTTTCCCGCCTGAAGATTAAATGGGCGAAGCAGTTGCTCGAAGCTACAGATATTCCGGTATCCCAGATCAGTAGCGAGCTCGGCTTCAATGAGCCGGGGTATTTCATCAAAATATTCAAAAAGTATGAAGGCACAACGCCCGCGGTGTACCGAAAGTATTACAAGGGATAAAAAAAACGAAAAACAGATGATTCACGGGTCTAACGTCACCATGATCATCTGTTCATATTGTTTTGCTCAAGTTACGTATCCAGCTCGTGCTTCTCAGGCTGCCTGAGATTATGTTTTGCGTTCAATCACCATCCCCTTTTTATCAGCAATTTTATGAAGCGTTTTTTTATCTTCACTGTAGTGTTTCTGACTGATCCTGAGCGTTCGTTTCATTGTGCATGGATTCCGATTCTTTCTTGCGAAATAATTTGGCAAAAAACTTGCCTATCACACCAAACACACCTGCACAAGCTGCGCCGATAAGTATGATAACCTTAATTCCCGCGCCCTTAAAAAAAGCAATGAGTAATGCCAACAAGCCTACTTTTTTAGCTACTGCCAAGCCTGCTCCTCCCAAAATCAATCCGGTTAGGCCGTATTCGGAAATTTTGTCCGTTGAAGCATTAAAATCCTCATACCGCTCGCCTGATTTGACTGTCAGCTTGGGTAATATGTTCTCATTCAAAAACTTCTTATCTGCGTCCAAATGCGCAGGATCGGACACTAATATTGCAGAGATATAACCCTGACGAGTGAGCAAACGAACATTATAATTGATCAGCTTTTCCTTGTTCCCATCCTCCGCCAACATAGACCAGGTTAGATTATGGGTCGCTTCATTATAAAAAGGCTCCACATCCCAGCCCGTAACATACAGACGATCACTTTCCGCTTTTTCCTTGTTACTCTCTTCCGTACCCTCTTTATAACTATCTAAAATGGCATCCGCATCGATGTCTTCTTTTTCATCATCCTTGATGTGTCCAAGTTCATAGTATTCAAAAACAACTTCCCAATTTTGATTTTCATCTTTCGGAAATATACTCCCAATTTCTTTACCAGATGGCTTCTCGTGATTCATTTCGCTTATCTTTGTGTTAGCTGCATCTAGGAAAAGAAGAGATGAGTCCAGTTCGACCGCAACCATTTTTCCCAGGTCTACCTTTCGGCTACCCTCAATCCATTTTAATTGTTCATTGGATGAGGCCCACGCGTTCCCCCCACTGAGTAACACCAGACTAAGCGCCAACAGCGCTCCAAAAATCGTTTGGCTCCATTTCATTTTGCTACTACATCTGTTATCTAGTCTCTTGTTCAAAACTCATTTCCCCTTTATAAATTCCAATATATACCATATCCCCAACCATATTAGCCACTGCTTCATATTTTGTCAATTCACAGTAGCAAAGGGAGTTTCCGAGACTTAATACTCATTTTTATACATATGTATGCAAATATTCTAATCTAAACGAACTGAATTTATAATATGTGAATGAGCGATAAGAAAAACTCATAAAGGACAAGCACAATTGTGCAATGGCACTACTTATCCGTTCTAGCTTCCTATTTATGAATTCCTAAAAAGGGCTTATTCCTTGATACGACAACCCCGTTGACTTCTAGCTTAATTTCGAACACATCCGTCTTGCATAAAAATGTAGAATTTCAGCAGATTAAGGAATGCATAATTCATATAACAAGCGACTTTAGTCTTAGTGACTTTTTACCTATTTTTAGATATATGTCAACTTTTTTATTCAAAAGAATGCATAGGCTTTCATAGGGTTGATTGATTAGAAATAAGCTAATTATTGAGAAAACTGCCCCTAAGGTGGTTTTTAGACATAAACATCAGCATATTATCATCTCTCGCTTGACCAATTGCAATTAATGATTCATTAACTCGCATTTCTATTTCTTCGAAGTCTTCTTTTTCATAGTAATCCCCATAAGTTTCCTCTGGAATTATATGAAATGAGTCTTTATCTCCATTAGGTCGATTAAAGCTATACTTTATCCCTCCAAATTCCCTTAATACGTTAGCCTTATTGTTCCTTACCACTTTTATTTTGGGCATACAGAAAAAAAAGCTTATTCCTTCATTGATTCATAACGGAATAAGCTTTAAAAATTTATTAAAACTGAAGTTATTTGTTGCTTAGTTGACTTTGTTAAATACTTAGCTTTATTCCTCACTAATTACCTTTAGCTCTTTACTCTCACATAAATTATTCATAGCTTCATATATATTATTGCCAAATTTCCAAATATAATAATCGTCCATGATACCGTATACTTTCCCAGTCTTAGACATAAACATAGTTGCATTATCGTCATATGCCAATCCGATCACAACTAGCTCTTCTCCAATTATCGTTTCATACCTGCTATAGTGTTTCCTTTCGATTCCTTCCCTTAAAAATTCAGGACCTATCTGAAAGTCATCTGATTCGTCACTAGGCACTGAATACTCTAGTCCTCCGAAATGTTCAAATGTCTCTTTAGCAAGATCAAATACTTCAAATCCCTTTTTTTCTAAAAAGTTTATTGTTGAGCTGATCTCTACTTTTCTTTCGGGATACCAACCAGCATCCTTTAAAATATCAATAGTTCTTTGTGAAAAATTCATATGTTAACCTCACTCAGTTTATTTAATATTTAAATTACCATTTATCAACCATAAAGTCCTTGAATGTTTCCTTGCAATTTTTACACATTTTTTTAAATTTACCAGTCTCGAATGAAATGGTATTGAGCAGAATATCTTCTATTTCAGCTCCATTTTTTAATGCTTGATTAACTGCCTGTATTTCTGCACAGTTTTCAACTTCCCACTTTTCGAAACTCTCTTTTCCCTTTTGTTCTCTTGCAGCTTGCTTAGTTTTCTTCACTAACTCTGCAAGTCGAGGGTCTAATTCATTAGATGCAGAAGGATTATACCTCTCAATTCCTGTCCTAGTATCTTTCCCGACACCATTATAACCTATATAAATTTCTTTGCTCTTAACGTCAGTAGCGGCGGTAATAACATGAGGTTGATAAGGTTCATTTGTTACCGGATCAATATACTTCCCAGAATCTAATTCTTTCAGTTCCTTATTCAATTTTTCTCTTGCAGCTTGTTTAGCTTCTTCTATATCTTTACTTCCTACTGGCCCCTCAACCTTTTTCGCCGAGTTCTCTTCCATTTCCTTCATGACCTTGTTGTAATTCTTCTGCACATCCGTCTGTGGGAGTGGTCCGCTGTCCATCTTATTAACGTGCGGAACTGGCGCTCCGTTGGCTGTGGCCAACTTACCGGGGTTGAGGCCGTCTGCCATTTTACTTAGTTGCTCATTGAACTTCTGACCCAGTTTACTGCCGGTCTGCTCCAGTTTGGTTACAGCTTTACCAAAGCCTGCCCCGACCGCATCTACACCTTTGCTAATCCATTGCGGTGTAACTTTGCTGCTTACCTTTTCCGCGAATCCGCCGATGGCCTTGCCTACTTTGGAATCCAGTACGCCCACGGTGACAAAGCCCAGTCCTGCGTCTTTTGCTACTGAGCCCCAGTTGATCTTTTCACCACTTAGCACCTGACTCGCCAAATTTTCCGCGGCATTTGTTACACCGCCGATCGCTGCTTTTCTTAGCAACGTTCCTCCTACACCGAGTGGACCAAAGATCGCTCCAGATACTGCCCCGATCCCCGCTTCTTTTAAGCCGGTCAGGGCATAGTCACTAAAGTCGCTCACTTCCCCTCGGGCGATATCCGATGCCGCCAAACTCGCTACGCCCAAGCCGCCTGCAAGCAGTGCTCCTCCGGCTACCGCCGCAATGACCACCGTACCCGCTCCAAGCGTCGCTACCGTAATGGCCGCCACCACGGCTACAGCTGCCACAACCGCCAAACCGCCCAAAATATTCATCCCCAGCTTGCCCCAGTTAAACGGTTCAGGGGGTGGCGGCGGTGGAGGTGGCTCGCCTTCCTTCGGTTCATCATCAAACGGCGGGTATGCAGTTCGGTCGCTACCGTCAGCCCAGACGTTCACTCCCAACACGTGGTATTCGTTTTCTACCGAAAGCCCCGTGCTTCCTCCCGTCTGATACGCCATGACCTGACTGGTTCCGTCAATAATGATTTTCTTCGGCGTATTCAGAATGATTTCCTGCTCTGCTTCTAACGATAACTTCTTGGGACTAGTTATTTCAATCCCAGTAGCATCGTCCAGACTCATCTGCAATGTCCCACCCGGATCACCCATGATATGGATGCGACCCGGTGCCATTTTCAGCTCACTTCCATGCTCCGTACCAAAATATCGATCATTGGGATTACTCGTTTTCGCGCAACCGTCTCCATTTGTACGAACCGCACCCAAAATCATTGCTCTGGAACCAGACGCATCTGGAAAATACAGACTTGCCTGTGTCCCCACCTTCGGCATACTGTACATCGCACTTCCTGTAGGGGGAGCGAACGGGTACCAATGCGGCTCGGATACTCCATCATCCTTATCAATCGCCAGCCGTAGCTTCACTTCCTCTCCCCGTACCGCCAGAACCTCTCCTTCCAGAGAAATTCCGATTGTTTTGGGATTGGGGATGAAATCGCTGCGAATGCCCTCCGCGCGGGCCAACACATAACTAAATAGCAAATGCCCCTTTTCCATGCGGCTTCGCAATTCAGTTACAATCATTGATTTCTGGCGAAATTGCACCTCGTCTCCAAGAGCATACCGTTCTCCGCTTTCGATCTCGTATTTGAAAAAGTCGGTATCATGTAGCCCGGCTGACGTTCCGCCTGCCCGCTGATAGCCCTTTAAATCTTTACTTGCCGTATAAGGCGTATCCTTCCGAATCGTTCGCTGGGTGCCAGCTGGCATGCCGAAATACAACTTCGGCGCGGCGGACTCCCATATGTCGCTGACCACCACTGTATGTAAACGGCTCGCCATCCGTTTCATAAGCTCCCAGTCGGTTTCATCATATTGTAAAATGGCTTCGCCTACCGACTGCTCTCCGGTCTGGAACAAGACATCACTTCGCTCATAGCCTTGAGCAAGCTTATTCACTAACTGTTTATATGTTTGTTTTTCCTCAGGAAAAGACCGCTTTCTTTTGACAATATCCAGCTCAAATGAGCCACTGATTCCTTCTAGGGTAAGTGTATATACTCCATTATGGTTCTCAACTTCCACCATATGGACAACACCCTTAAATAAGCTGATTTCCTCATGTCCATTCTGCGCATACACATGTAGCTGATCCTCTGAGGTCGCATCTAGCGCAGCCGTGGCATGACTCGACTCCTTACAAATGCCTGTGAGTGTAATACGCCCATGCTCACCCGGCTTCCACTCGATCTGAACATCCTTTAAGACCTGAATGGGGTAGGGGGAATTTATTCGAATCTGATCATATCCTATCATGTTTTCAAACCTCCCTTCCAGCTACTCCTCCTGCTGGCCATTCGTATGAAATTCGATAAATCCATGATATAAACAAGTCTGAAATGAAGAGGTCGTCAAGGCTGGCTGGCCTTCCACCTTTGTCTGTTCTTTTGTGTTTTTCCACTTATCCGTCAGCATCGGCAGGCATGGCTTTCCTGAGATTGTGGAGCCATCTTCGGCGATCAGATATATAGTCTCGGCACTCGGCTGTTCCGGACTGTTACAAATTCCAAAATGAGGGACATTTTCAGGAGAATAATCTCCTTCATTCATCATGGGTTTACCATTAACAAAAGCCCCGTGGCTGTTCGGCAAATTGATCTTTCGAGGATGCGTCCCGCAAGTGCAACGCATACAGGCCCCCCGTACGACATAATACTCATTATCTGACATGTTCCATTTCCCTCCCTATTTCACCTGGACTTGCTCCAAAGCGATCCCGGTATAATCACGCCGCAATATACTTTCCGCCACGTCTAAACGGACAATGATCATCGAGGTAGCACTCTCCTGGATTGTAAATATCTTGTGGCCCCGAATAGCATCTGCACGTAATACCAGCTTTCGAAGCACACTTTGATCCAAATTCCATTCGCTTTCTGGATGTACTGCTGCAAGCCGCTCCATAAAAGGAATATAGTAATTCTTCTGTATCCTCTGTTCGATCTGAGTAAGTATCGTTAATTTCATAGGCATCTCCGGCACATAGGCCTGGACAAGACGCTTTAAAGCATCTGAAATAAGAGGAATGGGACCTTCTAGATAATCAATAAAAATACTTTCTGCATCTGCCTTCACGTGAAACATCAATGGTTTGACAATATCCTCCGGCTGCAAATCATACAGCTTCCACGGATCAATCGTTTCCATCACCTTTTGTAACGTAGGAACATGGGTATACCGCACATCCTGCTTTAAGAGGAAATAATCCATGAAGTTTCCCCCTCTCGTATCTCAGCTCTCTCACTACGCGTAAAACGGCACAATATTTCGCTATCATCTCGATATTCTCCAGCAAATATCGTGCATGCATTTGCTTTTGGCATCCTTTCTAACGAAGGGGAAGCGATAAAAACTGGCATCTGGCTTTTCAAGAACTCAACAGTGAGCAGATGATATTTAACCGCCTCAATTTGTTGAATTTGTTCAATATCCATCGTTGTGATCTTACGGGCATAATCTGATTTAAGCTGTTCCAGCTTAGTCATGCGATTGAACAGAGGCTCGAAAACAAAGTCTGCCGACCATTCCACAGCGCATTCAGTCTCATCCAGAAACCAATTTTCATCATAGGCATCTATACGATAAACCGCTTTATTTTTCATAACACGAGTTCTGAGTAAGGAGATATAAATATATCGAATATCCCCCTTACGACCTTGCTCATGCTGAAGGGTAGCGAGCTGGCATAGCGACTCTAAAGCTACTATAAGCTCGTCTTCAATGGCTTGCTGGCGCGTCAGAAAGTTGTTTTCAATAAGAGCCAAATCATGTATCCATTCCGTGAATACGTGCTTTTCCAGCAAATCCTGCAACGCAGCATCCCGATCCATGAGCTTCATTCAATGTTCACCTTACCCCCGGTTAATCTTACATCGTCCATGATGTCGAGTTTGGCTCCGGATTGAATAAAACTCACGCCTTCTTTCCCCTCCATAATAATTTTCGCTCCACCTGTAATTTGGATATCCTCCTGAGCAGACAGGGTTATTTTTTTGTTACTGTTAATTTCGATCCCGCCTTCATCCGTGAGGCGCATGAGCATTTGCCCACTGTTGATAATTTCTACTGCACCAGGCTTGAAAACGACTTGTTTGCCGTACTTGGTGCTGATACTTTTGACCGCAGGATCACTTCTTTTAACGGGATCAGAGGAGGCAAGATCGACAGAACTGGCGGCAAAAGCATGCTGCTCCCGTTCATCCGGAAAGTACAGACGAATTTGATCCCCTGCTTCCGGCATAACATACCAGCCGCTGCCATCAGGAGAAGAATAAACCGTAGAATAGGGAAACCACATAGCCCCGGATGCAGTCGAGCCTTGATCAATTTCCAGCTTGATTTTCACTTTTTCTTTGGAAATATCAATCACCTTGCCAAACAGAGAGGCTCCTGACAGATCATAGGCATAGACGGTTGAGCATTTTAACCCATGTGCATCCCGTAAAATGTAACGATTAACAATCAGATTTCCTTCTGTGGTCGTCTCCGCCCTAGCTATGTAAAGCGTTCTTTTATGAAAAATGACAGAGCTACCGAGCTCTAGCACTTTGTTGCTGGTCACTTCATAGCTCAAACTGTTAGACTCGCCATATTCCGGCAGTCCGTTACGGGACATGAGCTTGTGCTCCTTCAAGTCTTTTTTTATGGAATAGTTATGTTCATTCAGCGGTTGAGGGGCACTAGAATGGGGGACACCAATCACATATTTCAGTCCTTGTTGCATCGTAATTGGAATTAAAGCAGCATGCAGCCGAGATGCAATTCTTTTGACAAAAGCCCAGTCTGTTTCATTGTATTGCACTAATAATTCACCGATAGCTGCGCCATGAGAAGCCTCATCAATCACTTCTGCATCAGTATATGAACTTGTAACATGCGAAAATAGATTGTTATATGATTCCGCTGTTTTTTGGAATGAACGACGTTTGGGGCGAATGTCCATCATTAAGGTTTCACTGCTAGCCTCAATCGTAAGCTCGCGTACTCCGTTTACAGCTTTTACAGCAATATTCGTGACGATTCCCTGAAAAAACCGGATCTCCTTGCCTTCACTTTTTAAGAAGACTTCGATGTGCTCATCTTCATCTGCTTTTTCTACGTATTGATCCAGCTTGTCCTCCGAAACAATTCCACGTATGCAGAAGCTCACATGTTCGTTTAACTGTTTAATGAGATGGATACTTAATACACGCTGAAACTGATAAGGGGCCACCTGAACATCTGCTGTGGTGTAAATGGGGTTACTCATTCATATCCCTCCTTTTCTGCCTCGTCAACCGTTTGAATGGTACGAATCATCTGCAGGGCGACATCCCGCCATTCAGCATACTGCTTATACGGACAACAAAATGTTCCCATGACCGTCTTTCCTTCCAGCTCAAAGTAGAACATATTGTGGTAGATGGGCTGGTCCAGCGCAGGACTTTTAAAGTCAAAATAGCCAATCTGCTTACCATGTACCTCTTGTATTTTTTCTTCATAAAATACATGGGCAGGATTCATATTTTTCATCATTGCCTTCATGCCAGAAGTGAGCTGTTCCACCCATTCATCTTGTAGCGTCTGGTCCACCCGATTCAGGGTAACATCCACACTGCCCAAATCATTCGTCAAAATCATTTCTGGACGTTGCTCATGAGGATATTTAATCTTTTGCAAATGCTTGGGCATTGGACTAAAGATAGAGGGCACATGCATTTTCAGCCGATCTTTAAAGAAAGATCGCTCTTCAAACACATAGGATTGACCGTCAATGATTATGGGTCCTGCTAAAATATCGTTAGGCCTCTTCAGCTTCTCCATCTCGCGGAGCTGATCCAAAATCTTTTCATCCTCATATTTCATAATGCACACTCCTCTACCTGATTTTCTAATCCACAATCATCCGTCCGGCGCCGCCGCCCTGCCAACGGCCTGCTGTTCGTTTTCCACGTCCGGCGCCTTCTAGAATAAGAACTAGCTGTCTATGCAACTGAGCATGAGAATAATCTCTGTATTCCGCACCATTTCGGTTTGCAATGTAATGCTGAATGGAAACTCTGTCTACGGCTTCTGAGTTCAGGCATATGAGCGCAAACATACAATCCATCGGATCTGTTGCACCACTTTTAAGCAGCTCGGATGCGAAGTAGCGCATCGTCTCTGGGCGCAATGTACTCTGCTTCAAACCCGCAAAAGGAGCATGAATATCACTCCATGTATTGAATTCGGTTGCCATGTCGGCAAAATCCTGATAATCCGAGCGAAGCACGGCTCCATCTTTGAGCTTGAATCGGCCCAGCTCCATCTTATCCAGACCGATCTCTGCCTCATCCTCCAGCACGATATCTGCATGATGGGCTGTGAAATCCGGGCGATCTGTTTGTTCCAAAAAGAGCAACTTCAACACCGATAGCCGCCCCGTGGCCGCATACGGCACTTCCTGCTCCTGCTCCAGCAGGTATAGTCTATCCTTGTGCTTCACGATGCCTCTACCAATGGTCAGCGTGTTCTCCCCGACAGTTACGTTCATTCCGGTGATAATACCATCCGAAAAATCCTGATACCGGATATCCAGAAAACTGCGTGGGTAGTCTCGCAGGTTCTCCAGCATCTCGGTTTTTAGAATACGGCCCTTCTCAAACTTCGGCACGATATGGGTTAACATGTGGTTTCCTCCTCTCTTCGCTCTGCGACGTCATTACTGCTCTTCTTTATTCAAGGGAACGGACAACCGATTTACGCCGGGCGCAGGAGCCGGAACAGTCACCTCTGGAATCTGTGAGTTAAGCTTTATATACTCCGAGTAATTGAGCCATTTTTTGTTTACCACATAGGAACAAGCGATTTTGTCATGCAGCGCCTGCTTCTTCGCTGTGAAGGCCACCATGATGTAACCGACAAATATAGTGACCAAGCTAATGATCTTACCCCAGTAGCGGGCGTTGGCCCGTCCGAAAGATATTTTTTCATTATTTTCATCCACAACGACAATCCCCGTAGCCAGCTTGCCGACCGTTCCTCTGCATTTTGATGATTCCATGATGGTGTGGTAAAGCCAATCCAATAAAAGAGGGCCAAAAATAATAATAGCTCCCAAAATTCTCACCGACACATCGTCTAAGTGTGAAACAAACTCCAAAAAATTCGGCATTTTTACGAACGCAGAGACAAACCCTATCGTCACAAACGGCAACGTATCAATCAAACGAATAGTCACAAATAAAATAGTATAATCTAGCAAATGGGCTAAAAATCTTTTCCAAAAACCAGCGTACATCCTACAGTTCCCCCTGTTTAAAATCCACCTTTACATCCCGGCTCCGCGTTGAGCTTGCTCACGAAGGATATAATTCAGCTCACGTTTGTCCACAACATAGGTACGGGCAATCAGATCGTGGAGGGCCTGTTTTCTCGCCGTAAAGGCTGCCATAATAAAACCGACGAACAAAATGATGACTGATAGAAGCTTACTCCAGTAGCGTGCACTTGCACGTCCAAAGCTGAGCTTATGGTTAAACTCATCTACCACAACGATACCGAGAGCCAGCTTGCCCACCGTTGCTTTGCATTTGGACGATTCCATAAGCGCATAATATAGCCATATAGCTCCCCAATTCAGCAAGGTCTGTCCTATTGTTTTCATTGTAAAAATATAAGTCGATCTATCTGAGAGCAAAGAGCTTTCTGCCGGAGACGGTACCCAATCCCCTAAGGTCCGAATCACAAGCCAGATCAATCCAATTATTAAAAATACAAACCATAGAATAAGGCTATCGATGATATAAGCCAAAGTTCGTTTCCAAAAACCTGCATACAGCACGTTATCCCCTCCAAGTGTTGTGTACTTTTCTGATTTCAGCATTTTGCGAAATTCTTAATTTACTATTTCGTGCCGTCAAAGAAATCCAGCTCGGAGAGATCATTTTCGAAAGCAAAAAAGTGTTTGGGTCCCAGATGCAGCAATTCATCTCGGCGGGTAATCGGGACTACATAAAAGCCCCAGCGGCTATCCCCGACAAAAACAAAATATTTCGTTTCCCCATTACGGATGGAGTCCGTATCATCCTGCGGGATATCCCGCCCGTACAGCACGGCAATTTTCTCATACGGCATGGGTTCAAAAGCTTCTGGCCGACTACGGTACACATGACGCTGACGCAGCTTGCCGCCGTCGGCCGTCAGGAAGAACTCTACCTCAGCCGCATGAGACGGCCGGGAAATAGAACCGCGTACCCGGTTGCTTTCCAAACTCGCAATCAGCTCTTTCTCGCGTCCCGTATGTGTCCATGCGCTGACCGTGTATGGAATAGCCGGAATATGATTGGTAATGACAGGCTCAATCGTGCCCATTTTTTTAGCGTTCAGGTAACGGATAGCCCCGCGCAGACAGGCCATTTTCAACTCAGGTACCCGCCTGAGGTCCTCTGCCTTTTGACGAAACTCAATACTGCGCCCTGGTACAAATTCCTTGAGTGCTTCGCGAAATACGTCAATCCGGCAGGACTGCCCGGTTAGCTTGATAATCGAATAATCCTGCAAGCGCCCCTCCAGATAAAACTCATCCAGAAACTTGCGCACAATATTGTAGATGTCTGCCTTAAGAAGCTGCTGTATCTCCCGAATGTTAAACACCACATCAGGCAACCCATATTCATCACGAAACCGTCCGTTCTCGATGACTGATACTAGCCAACGATCCATCACTGCAATGTTCAGGTCGCTTTCAGCAGATAATACCTGCTCGGATTCGAAGCGGCTGCGCAAGATCCCCGTACGTAGAAAAAATTCCTTTTTCATATTTTCTGCCGCGCTCCACAATAGATGAAAATTACTCAGTACCCGCTGATATTCATCCCGTGTAGCATGCTCATACTGTTTGAACGCGGTAGGCAAGATGGCCTCTGCCTCTCGGTAGCGCTCCTCCAGTCCCGCATATACAGCATCTACACCAAACTCATCCACATGACGGTACAAATCTCCTGAAGGAATGCCGATCAGGGCATCAATATCGGTGTCAGGCAAACGAGTCTCGGCAGCATAATAACCTGCAAATACAATTTTCATAAACTGCATAATCCGATACGTCAGATTGTTTCCACCAAAATTGGTATCCCCATTTTCATACGTTGTGTGAATATCCAGCTTGTAAGCAATACGTCCGTCCTCAATTCGGAATCGGCAGGAAGACAAATCTGTCGTGCCTCCGCCACAATCAATGACAAGTGCCTGATACTCCTCACCGTCCGCAAAAGTCCCTCGTTCCATCTGGTCTGCCAGCGTGTTGTACAGCACAGCCAGCCCTTCGTCCAGCGCATCCTCCGCTTCAATCTGGTAATCAGGCAAAATATCACTAAACATCTCTATAAACTGGGGCTGCAGCTTAACCGGAGCAGAAAAGTGCAGGTTGCGGAACCGACACTTAAATTGCTGCTCGGCTGTAGCAATCACATAACGGATAAAAGCAGCTAAAATATCACTGCGGGAAGCGGTTGCTGTATTCCCCTCGGAATCCATTAATTCCTCGATTCGCTTATAATCGTTGACCCACCGCTTGATCCCTCGCAATACTGTCGCACGGCTGCCTGCCACGTCAGATCCACGTAGTGCATCCTCCCCAAATACATAAAGGATATGTTCTGGATTGGAGCAGTCTGCGACGCGAATAGCAGTCGGCAATACTTCGATCCAGTCGCCTTCTGCCCCTTCTGGGCCGGGGAATGACACATAATTGATGGCGTTCAGCCTTACCGTGCTGCTCATACCTGTATCAGGAGCCGTAACGTAGGAACTATCCAAATAAGCACCTGCTGTGGTGTTCGAGGTGCCAAAATCAATCGCAAGTACCGCATCTGTTGTTTCCGTACCCCGAATGATCAACTCTGCCACCGGAATCCGGTGACCTTGAAGCTTCAGCGGCAGCATTGGCTTATCTCCATAGTAGAGGTTATAAAAATATTCTGATTCCTGTCTTCGCAGAAATAATAGGCTATAACTATGATTGGGCGTCTCTCGCAGTTCAGCATCACGATGACGAGAAAGATAATATACGCCTGTGCGTCCCTCATCCTTCACTAAATTCAAAACACCGCACAGTTCTCCTGTCGCATTCACCAGCAGCACATTAGATGAGCTCAGCCAAGGCAAATCGGATTCAATCCGGTAGTTGTCCATGCGACCTGTGCGTACACCCTGATACAGTGTGATTTTAGCGGGAACCCGGATACCGCTACTCTCCTGCCGACGGTCGTTCCAGTTTCGCTGTAGTGCCGATTCCATGCGTTCAAAACCACCAGGATTCGGCCTTGTGATGAGTAAATGCTCTTCCGCACTCCGAAATCGCAAAATCACGCGAATCAATTCTTCACGTGCCAGGCGATTGGCAAAGCCCTCGACCAGTCGTTCCTTATCGCATATTCCGCGTAACTGAAAGGTCGTCATTTGCTCCAATTCCGCCCGCGTGTATTTCGCCGTGAAGCGTATGCTTTTTCGATCGGTGAGCGGGTCTAGCAACCTGTATGTATAGGGTCCGTTCATCGTTCACATGTCCTTTCTTAGCCATTTAGCCTTAATAGAGGGCGATAGCGTCTATTTTCATCGTAGGATCTTCCTCTAAAATGCCGAAATGACTTGTCCAATACAATTCCGTCGTAAAACGTGCCGGAAGAAACAAATCCAGAATCAAATCCACTTTAATCCGTGACAATGGCGTCTCCTCTTGGCCGATATAGATGAGTAATTCGTCTTTTTCCTCACAATTGGTGTAAATGATTGAGCGATGAAAGACGCGCCGCATCGTTTCTTTTAGCAGATGTACGGCTTCTCCCGTCTCATACAGGCGCAGCAGTCCTTCAGCAATCGCGTCCTGATCCTCACGGTTTAATTGTCCAAAGCCTTCCTTTACCTTCAGGCCAAAAATGCCCTCTGCAATATCACGCCGAACAAACCGGATATGGTACTCCCGCCGATTCATCCCTTGATACAAGTCCATTTCCGCCAGAAAATGCATCATAATATCAAATAGCGATTCTCTCAGCTCCAGATACTCTTCAGCATCCGGTGGAAACAGATCCCGAAAAATAGAATAAAAGCGGTAGTACGGATTGATTTCCACTACCTGCTCCAAATGGGAAGTATTCAACTCTGCCAGACTAAGCTCCATATACGGAGAGTAGCTGACAGCGGGTACGAAGCGGAATTTATCTACATCCAGCCCCTGTTCCCTCGCGCGCATGAGCAAATCCCAGACGTAATTCACACCCATTCTCCTTCACACTTGTACTCCGGAAAATACATCTGCACTTCCGATACCAGAAAGCTCATTAAATCGGATAAAATATAAGCAGGCGCGGTTGGCGAAACATCGTCAGAACCACGTCTGAACCCCAAACGCATGATCTGCTTGCCTTCCTCTGTCCGTACGTTATCGCTGACAAACGGATTTAACGGATACGTCTGGGTTTTGGTTACAAGGTTGCTTACATCATTTCTCCCTGCACCTCCCCAGATGTCCACACGTTCCAGCTCCAGCCCCTGCGCTGCTTCAAACGAGTTTACGATGCGCATGATTTCCGCCTTGGCACGGACAATCACGGCCTGTTTCCCTGCATAGCGGCCCAAAAAGCTGTCCTGTCGCCGATTAGACAATAACGGATAAGTCTGACGACTAAGTCTCGTTGTAACAGGCTTCGTAACCTTCAACACATTCCATTCGCCAGACTTATCACGTGGTGTGACAATCGTCAGTTCCTCTTCTGTACGCTTGATATACCGGATATCGCCTTCAGTCCCGTCAATCAAATAACCATGCTCAGGACCTGTTTTTCGCAAAGGCAGCACATGCTCATAGTTCACACGATCCATAGCGGGTATAGGAAAACCGCTGTTCTTTAGAGATAGCCTTTCAATGTTCCAAAGCGGAAAAACGTCGCCCTTCTTAAAAACGTCGAATTCCTCCAATGAAATTGTAATTTCATGAATTTCTTCATGGGCGGCCGGCTCGCCGTCTCCACCAATCAATACACAGTCCACAAACTTATAAGCGTACGGATGATTAATTGTTTTCCACGGCATACCATTTTGCATAAACGTGTGATATAACTGCTCAATTTCCAAAATATAAGAACGGTTATGCTCCAGACGAAAACGAATCGGATAATTGCCGGTTTCCGTGACCAACATTCCTGAGAAAATTCGTTTGCTGCGCACCAGTGCTGAGATTCGTTCGGTCTCCATCTCAAGAAAAAGCGTAAACAACGGCATCGCACCGCCTTCGCGTACCACCTCTGCTACACGGCTGATGTCCATCTGTTTTTCCTCCGTATCAGACGGTAACACAGGATATAAAAATTCATGAATTGGGTCATAGTCCTCACGCGATGTCAATGACACGTACACATCAATCTTTTCTTCCGTATTCTCAATTTCCTCAAATACCCGCCGTTCTAGCTGGCGGGTCATTTCTTCCTGATATTCGACGAGGTTCATAAATACCCCCGCCATCATATTTTTCAGTAAACGTCTCTGCTCTAAATCGTCCATCTTGCTCAAACGGTCCTGTACCAGCTCTTTCACGACGTCTCACTCCTTTCCGGCTCCAGCATTCATTGAACATGGAAAACATTAACTTCCGTTCGCAGCAGCCCGATCTTGGTTCTCTGAATCAGACGCCCCTGCTGTTTTAGAAGCGGAATCAGCAGTTCCTTGCTCTTTGTTGGTATCCACCTTGGCCGAAGGGGCAGTTCCATCGCCTGTACCCATGCTCTTTGCAGCCGAAGTGGCTTCCTTCTTCGCGGGTGTGGTTCCCGCTGAAGCCGTTGGCGCAGCCTTCGTTTGCGATTCTGCAGCAGGGGTTGCAGCAGCAGAAGATAAAGCTCCACCCGCTGTGTCCCCTGCGTCCGTGTCGTTCAATGCTCCATCAGACAATCCCAATCCAGCAGGAAGCTGACCATTTTTCTGCTGTTCCGCGCTCTGCTTTTCCTCCGCCTTGGCAATGCTCCGCTCCAATGCCAGAACACTTTCGAGCTTATCGATCTCCTGATAAATTTCCTGTGCCCCGCTATAGGCATCAATGGCTCCTTCATAATCGAGATCCTTCATCATCCGATCCCCTTTGGCCTGAAGTTTTCCAGCTTGAATCTCCTTGAGCTGCTGCTGAATAGCTGTCAATTTATCGTTGGCCTCGGTAATTTTCTTCTCCAGTTCTTTTTGCGCGGACGTATAACCGGATTCCATCGCAGCCTTGTTTGCTTTCTTGTATAGCTTAAGCGCATTCGTGTAATCGCCGCCCTGAAATTTTAAATCTCCGTCCTTCATCCAGCTCGCTGTCTCGGCATAGCTGTCCAATTGATCGATTTTATGCTCAATATCCTTCACATTAAACGGTGGATATAGCCCGGCGCTTTTCCGTGCTTTCTCGTAGCTGGCTTCAGCTTTGGTAAAGTCCGCCTTTTCCACGTAGCCGTCTCCGTCCACCAGCAATTGAGATAGTTTCTGCTCGGCTGTATACAGTCGCTTATGAATCTTATCGTTAATTTTAACCGCCGCATTTTTCGCTTCGCTGTAGGACTTGAGCGCCTTCGCATAATCTCCTGTCCTTGCATAATCGTCTGCGGCTTGGGCTGATTCGATCATCGTTTCCAGTGCAGCTGCCTTATTCGCAGCCATACGAGCCAGCGTAATCCATGCTCCCCCGCCCACAACAATAAAAACAAGCAAAGCAAGCAAAATCCGTTTGATCAACTTGCGGCGGTTTTTAGGCTTTTCCTGAAAAACTTTATTTACATAAATGGCCGCAGCCGTGTAATTATTCACCGTCCGGTGCTGTTTGCTTAGCAGAACCTCTTCCAAGGTGTCCGTCAGCATGACCGGGTCCTTCGCTTCCTCCAGCGCCCCCAGCATTTCCGCCAGCTCGACGTCCTCCCACATCCCTGAGGTGGCAAGCAGGATTACATCTCCATCTGCAAGCTGGGTCTTTTTGGCGTAATGGGCATGAACTCCATTCGGATTTCCCAAGTATTCCAGCAGATTACCTCGTTCCTCATGTGTGCTGGTCGCTTCGTCTGGAATGCGTCCATCATCTGCCAATGACTGAGCCAGACTATGATCCTTACTGCGAAAATTAAGCCTTCCATTGCGAAAATGATATAGCCGCACATTACCGCACGAAACATACACCATTTTGTTATAGTTGGTCACTACCATCAGCAGACTGGCTTTAAGCCGAACGCGACGGCTTTCAAATTGCAGCCATTCCTGCGCTTCACGCAGATCTCTCATCAAGCGCCGTTTGGACATGGAAGGCTTCTCCATGAAGTTTTCCAGCACCGTTTTGACAACCATTTCTGCGCTACGCAGCTCCTGATCCGAATCCAGACCGTCTGCGAGGACATAACAGGCCATGTCGTCCGTCTCCATGAATGCAAAATAGTCCCGGTTGTCTATGTAAGAGCCCGCTTCCGACACAAAGGCGGTACTAAAATCGCTGTTGTCCTTGCGCATCGCTACCCCCGTCTTTCTTGTTTCATCCTATCGCCAAAATAAGTACTGTCGCATTATCCTGACTTTTAAAGCCTTTATCATTAATGGCATCGATCATGGCATCCGCTGTTTCCTGCGGTGTTCCACCCTTGCGCATAATCTCTTCCAATTCAATCTCCGTCAGCGCCTCCTGAATGCCATCGCTGCACAGCAGCACATGATCGCCTGAATACAGACGAATCGGTGCATTACCCATTTCCATGCTCTCAAAGCCCTCATAGCCCAAGTAGTTGACCAGTTGATTGCGCACTGGACTCGTTTTGGCTTCCTCCGAGGTCATTTGTCCAGCAAGCACTCGTTCCTCCAGCAGTGTTTCTGCTGTATGCTTGGAATTGACTGTTTGGAAATGACCATTGCGGTAAATCGTAATCAAGCTGTCGCCCACCGCTCCGTAATACAGCTGATAGCCGCACACAATGACCGCAGCCAGCGTCGTTCCTCCGCCCTGTCCGTTCAAATTTTGCAAAATGCCGCGATTGCTTTGAGTTGCCGCCTCTGCAAAATATCCATTCAAATTCGTTGCATCTTCCAGCTTGGCAAACGCCTTCGTAAAAGTCGTCACAGCCAAGGTACTGGACATACGCCCATTGGCCAGCCCACTAATACCGTCTGCGACAACAGCCAGCGTACCGACAGGTGTCGTCATACTGGAGAAATAATCATCCTGCTCGCTCCGGCTCCCGATCGTTTGACCATTTCCGATCTCAATTCCACTCACGGTACGGCTGCCGGAACTTCGCGTCAGTCGTATACGGATCATGAGCAGAACAGCGAATAGTACCGCAGCTCCACTTACAACAAAATAAGGCTGCATATCGTTACCTCCCTGCACCATTGCCCAATTCCGTCCTAGTTTTCGTTATCCCACTCAAAATGGGCGCCACACAGCGGGATAAAGATAAATTTGCTGTGTCCCAGCTGAATCACGTCATAGGCAGCCAGCTCTGCTGGTGAATATACCGCCTCGTTATTGTGGTACGCCAAACCTGATGAATCGCCTGGCAGCAAGTAAAAGTTACGTTTCTTCGGATCATACACAATGACCGCATGATTTCTACGGGAAATCGTGTTGTCCCCGATAATGCGGACATGCATTTCCTCTGCGCGCCCGATAAAGTTTTTCTCCGCCATAATGCGATAATCCTGACCCACCTGTGCTCCTTCGATGCATACCAGCCATCCGGTTACCGGATGAATGCCCACCGTCTCGCCCAAATACGGCATTGTTTTGTCGTTATCTCCTGCGACGTTTGTTTTCGCTGCTGGCTCCGCGCTCTTGGGTGCAGCTACATTTACTACCGTGTTGCAATAAGGACACGTATTTCCGTGCTTTCGTGTACTGAACATGTGTCCGTTCGGGCATCTTGTCAAACTCATAGTCGGTTCCTTCCTCCATTGTCATGATTGTCTTTTCAGCGATCTGAGGATTTTGCAGCATCCTCATCTATTTAACGAGCAGTCTCGTATTGGCAATATATAATAAATCACCTGAGTAAATCCGGTATGGCTCACCGCTTTCCAACTTCTTGGTTACACTTTCGTTGGCAGACCTCAAGCCTGTACCATTACCGGAATCCACATCCTCCACAAACCAGTCGCTGTTCACCCGGTTGAGTACCGCATGCTCCACACTTACCAGGGAGGCATAATCTGTACCTACCAAATCAATATCCGCCTCCGAACGCGACGTTGTTTTACCGATTAATAGCGACGTTTCGCCTTCGATATACCATTCTTTAATGGACTCGCCCTCTTCATCAATCAACACCAGCTTGGCAATCCGCTGACGTTGCGCCTTTGGCTTGGCCACGGGTACAACGGACACTAGATTGCGCAATATGTATACAAGCACGCCGATTCCAATACCTATCGCGACCACGGTTTTCAAACCGCTGTAGCCTGTACGATTAAACACATAAAAGGCGATCGCCAGCATCAGCCCGAACATGGCAACATCTATGATGAAAACCCATCTGTTCTGCGCCGTTTTCACTGCTTGCTTCCCCCATTTCTATCCTGAAATCATCACTTTTTACGAATACCGAAAAATTGGTTAAACATCGCGGAGGTATCCGTCGGATCACCGGTTTTTTTCGTTTTTTTCCCTGGTGAGCCCTCCTTCGTTTTCGGATGAAAACCAAAAAATTGCTCAAAGTCAGTTCCTATATCAGCCGGATTGAATCCTTTGGCTGCCGTACGCGCACCGCTGGAGGATGCAGCCCCTCTCCCTCTCTCTTGCTGTTCCCCGCCAGCTCCCTCAGTTTTTCGGATGAGCTCGGCATCGTATGCCTGCCGCAATGCTTCGTCACGCAAGGTATTGTAAGCCTCGTGAATCAGCTTGAACTTGCGCGTTGCTTCCTCGCTTCCCTGGTTGGTATCAGGATGATACTTTTTGGCCAGTTTACGGTAAGCCTGCTTAATCTCTGCCTCCGAAGCATCCCGGCTGACACCGAGCAGCTCATAGTAGTTGGTCATTGTGTGATGTTCCCCTCTCCGAAAAAAATAAATATTAAGAGACCCGTAGGCCTCTTAATATTTATCCACCCTGCACTTGTGTGCCGGGTGAGTGTGTGTTTAAGCTGCACTTAACGTGAAGACGTTAAGCTTAAACCGGATATCCGCCGTCGATTGTAGCCAGCTCGGTTTTGTCTTTCTTTTGTTTGATGTAGAGTGTAAATGCACCTACACCTTCTGTGTCGCCGAAGTGCTCGGTGTAGTCTACAACGAAAGCATTCGGGAAGTGGATTTTACGCACAACTTGATCAGCTGCGATAACTTCCAGTGTTACTTTACGGTAGCTGTCTGCTTTTTCAGCAGGAACCAGTGACCACAAAGCCAGTTTCAGCGTGTCATCCGCGCTGTCACCGTCTACGGCTGTGATGATTTTACCGCTGATGCGCAGCGTGGAGCCTACGTCAGTGGAGCGTGCATTGGAATCGTCCGGTGTATCGGTGTCATAAATAACCGTTTGGATGTTATCCAAGCCCAGCTCGATTGTTTCTTGTCCTTCTACTTTCAATCTGAATCCCATGTGTGTTGCCTCCTTGAAATTAGGTAATATGATGGCGGGAGATGCAAAGCTTCTCCGCGATTTATGTATAAAGGCGGTTCTGGATAGAAACGCCTCTAACATCTTTCGTAGTGCTCGGATCATGATTTGACCGAGCTGGTTCCCTTAGTGATCATGACTTCCAGGTTCTTCACATTACCGTTGAAGACCAGATCGATATGACACATATTGCTTTTCTCATCAATAATGAAGCTCATATCGTCTCCATCCTGAATGATCGAGTTAACAGATCCTCTGCTGCTCAGCCACTTGCTCTTCTGACTGCTCGGATTGTTACTGAAGAAGCGGACGATATTTTCGTGTTTGAAGTCCCCAGTCTGGTAGCGCAAAATACGTTCAATGTACGTGCTGACCAGCGTCTTGTAGATGGAGTCAAAACCATCCTCGGACATCGCCATGCTTCTCGCCTTGTAGACGGTAATCCGGCGGATATCCTTATCCTGGATCTGAGCATTCTCCGACGAGAATACAAAACCGAAGTTTTTACGGTTGATGGCATCCTTGATAGTGTTAGTGAATCCGGTGATTTCCTTGGCCATCGTCGTTACCGTGCGCAGGCTGTTGTCTCCTGCTTCGATGTCGAAGCGTACGCCAGGGAAGTTCTTATTGACCGTTTTGAACGTCTCACGCAGGTACTCAGGACACTGATAGGAAGCGACCAAGCCAGCGGCAACGTAGGCTGCACCTACATAAACACCCTCGATCCACAGCTTGAGAATATCCTCTTTCTCCTTAGAGAGCTGTACACCGTCTTCGGTCTGTAGCATTTTGCTGTCGATAATGACACCCGATTTGTCCTTCGGAATAATCGTAAAGTTCGGTACGCAAGGAATAGCAAATTCGCTATATTCTCTGCGAACGAGACTGGCGCATTTATCGACATATTTGTCGATGCCTGCTGTCGCCATACTGTTGAAAGTCGTTTCTTCACCGGATTCAAAGTTAAAGAACATTTGAATTTTGTAATCCTTCACGACTTGCAGCAGCATCGAGAGCGATTCCATAGAATTTCCGCCCTGCTTAACGACCTTCTCGTTACCCTTGAAGCGTTCACGTGAAACCTTTACCTTACCGGCTGCTTCCAGCTCGACGGATGGAACGATACCGAACCAGATCGTGTCGCTGAACTCATTCTTAGCATTCACAGTGTTCAGGTACGTTTCCAGGCGCGGGATATTGCTGCTTTTCACCAGCATGTCCAGCTTGTTGTTCGCCACCAGCATTGTCGGCAGCATACCTTTGCTCTTCGTTGCATATTGATCGAAGAACATTTTGACACCGAGGATTTTCTCCACAAGCGGCTTAACCGCCTTTACGAAATCGTCCTTGGCATTTTTATAGAACTCCAGATACGTGTTGTAGTTTTGAACTTCAACCGCTGTATCCACCTTCGTCTGAACAGCTGGCAGTGGCACAAATGTGCGAACCACCAAATCCTTCACATAGTCAGAAGGCGTATCTGTGATGGAGTTATAATCCTCTTCGAATACTTGGGAGAGATCGCCAGTGCTGTTCTCATCCAACAGCATCAGCTCAGTGCTGTCGCTCTTCGGCGCTTCAATAATTTTCAGTTCGCCGCTTTCCCCAATGGAGAGCATACCCACCTGGATCAGCTCACCGGAGTTTTCCTCTTGGGCGCCACCGAGCAGAAGGCGGGTTTTGATGTCCTCAATTGCCAGTGGGAGCATAGCCATAACGTTGTTATAGTTCTGACTCGCTTCCTCGAACATTCCATTCAGCTTGTCACCCATGTCGAGTTTCTTCGGATCGCCATCATCCAGCTTGTCGTATTCACCGTACATATAGTGAATCTCTTTGCGGACTTGACGAATATCATCCATAACCTTTTTCGGTGAAATCATATCCAGCAGATTTTCAAATTTGAAATCTACATTGGTGATTCCTTGACTGCGCTTGGTATCAATGAGCGTAAACAACATTTTCAGAAAATCATTACTTTGATTTACACGAATTTCAGAAATGCTATCCTCATCAATTCCCTCTGGCTTTTTAAGGGTGTAGACGACTTTTTGATTGGCCGCGTTAAAAAACGAATACACGGTCGGCGAAAACTTATCCAAAAATTCGTCAAAGCTGCGCACCAGAAGGTGCTGATTAATTTCCTTGATCTTCTCATCGCTCAAGCTGTCAATACCCTTCACATCACCTACAATGGTGATCAGGTCCAGCTTTTCCGGGTTAATCTCTTCAAAAAGCATTGTCCGGTTGGTTTGATAAATGATTTCCATCGCTGTCGGCAAATGAACAAAGTATGAGTTATAGGTCCATTGCTCCATATACGGACATGGGATGTCCAATTTGAAACGGACGAAACTCATTTTTAGTTCTTTTGCCTCCTCCCCCCTACTTAACATTTAAATTCGTCAAAGGATTGAGCTTATACCACATTTAAGGTACAGGCATGTAACCTCGAAAATCGGTCCGAAGCGTTATTCGGCTTTTAACGGCAAAGCATGCAAGTGAGATGTATTTCCAAAATCAAAAGTCAGATAACACAGGAATTTTAAATTTATGATTTCGTATTCCTAACTTCAATCCCAATTTTTGCCGTTGATACGAGAGCTATCATACAAAGCACTCTTTAGTTTTGTCAATTTCTGTAGTCTCAGATTGAAATAGGGCATTTTGGCTCATTTTATGCGTAAATACGTAATTTTTATGATATGTTAGACCTGTTTTTTCAGGGAAATATTCACAAATAGAACTCAATTACCGATAGAAGTCCATTGGATATTTCTGATAAGCGTAAAAGAATCAAATTCATGGCTAATGTGAGGGTTATCAGCTGTTTTGATCCTTTATCCCTTATATCCCAAGGATTAGGAGAGTTAATCCCCCCACATTGGCCTCGGCGATGGAGGAGCTTATGTTCAGAATAAGGAAACTAGGGATTATCGTTTTCATGACTTTTGTACTATTTTTACAAATGAGCCTAAACGGGGTCATTTGCACTGTAAATCAGGCTAATGCAGCATCTTTAGGTGCTGTCCCGATCGAGGGTTACGATGCCGTTTTTGTACTGGATACCAGTTATTCCATGAGGGATACCGATCCTGAAGGCATTGCGGCCGAAGTCATCAATATGTTTATGGATTTGAGTGATGCAGACCGTACGCGCGTCGGATTCGTTGCCTACAATCACCATGTGGTCGCCTCGAAACCACTGACTTCGATTGCCGTGGCAGCGCAAAAATCCCAGATCCAACAGGAAATCAGAACGCTAAACCGTTCCGGTTATACGGATTTGGGACTTGGACTGCGCAAAGGCTCAGAGCTGCTAGCGGCAGGAGCATCCCAAGGGCGTCAGCCTTTTATGATTCTGTTGTCTGATGGAGAGACTGATTTTGGTGCCTCCTCTGGTTCCCGATCCAAAGGTGACTCCAATAACGATGTGTCCTCTGTCATCAAATCTGCACAGACCAAGGGATATCCGGTGTACACAATTGGTCTGAACCATGATGGCACAGTGAACCGACAAGAACTCGAACGGATCGCTTCTCAAACGGGTGGAGCTTCTTTTATTACGAGTAGTGCCGAGGATCTGCCGGAAATTCTGAACCGTATTTTCGCCAGTCAAATTCGTTCCAAGCTCGTCCCAATTGCTGCAATTACGACTACTGGCGAGATGCAAGAATTAACTGTAACTCTACCTGATTCTAGTATGGAGGAAGCCAATCTGGTGCTTTTGTCGGAGCATCCCCTTCTGGAAACACAGCTATATTCCAATTCAGAAAATGTCCGCAGGTACAAGTCGAGCCGCTATGCGATTTTAAAAATCGAACATCCACAGGCAGGTAAAGTGAAGTTGAAGCTACGGGGCATACGCGGAGATTTGGTGAAAATCAATTTACTTGGCAGCTATCGACTGGAAGCCGAAGCTACCATGGGAGGAAAGCAAGCAACGGCAACTCATGGCGACAAGCCTGTGCAGTTGCTGAAAGGTCAAGCGACACCGTTTCAAGCTCAGCTTCTGTTGCCGAACAATCAAAAGCTTACAGATGAAGCCGTATATACGTCTCTCCAAGCCCATATTGTAGTTACTCCCAAGGGTGGCACAGCCAAAAAGGTGCCTATGACCTATAAGTCAGGAGCCTTTCATACCGAATATGCGTTCCCTCAAACCGGGGATTATACATGGCAGCTATCTCTGGATAGTCCGCAATGGTACCGTAAGGGAATTGTACATAAGGTTCACGCGGCCAATGCAGCACCACAGGTCTTAAAAGACCTGACGATTCACCTGGTAAAAGAAGACAGCGATTCCCGTCGAAGTTTATCAGATTTTATTGTTGACCCCAATCATGACAAGCTGAACTATAAGCTGGATTCAGAAGGCTCTGGGGATACGATACATGCTGAGATTAACGGTAATGATCTGCTGCTATCAGAGCTCCACACAGGTGACTCTCAGCTGAAGATTAAAGCTACCGATCCGGAAGGAGCATCCAGCAGCGCTACACTAACCGTTTCTGTACAATCCCGGTATACAGCCATTAAATGGACAGTAGCCATCAGTGTCGTAGTAGCCGCTCTTCTGTATTGGTTCTTGCGGCCAAAGCCGCAGTTTGCCGGAAGAATTGAAGGATATTTTCTCGCTACAGCAAGTGGACAGGAGATTCCGGTAAAATCTTGGCCGCTCACCTCCTTTCCGGGCCGTAAGGTCAGCTTGCAGGAATTGTTCCGTACGCTTGACGTTCACGAACCGTTGCCAGAAGCGGAACGGATCGTATTTTCCGCAGGTAAAAAAGGGAGCCTAATCGTAAAACATGATACACGCTGCGCCTTACAGCATGGAAAGATCAGATTAGCCCGTAACAAAAAAGCGGTCATGGAGTACAGCGACAAGCTGTACATTACATTCGAGGATGGTGTCACTGAAATCGAGCTGCGATACAAAGCGATTAAACCGAATACTTCAGTGTACACCGACCATATCCAAGCTCCGACAGGATAATGTCCGTCACAACGTAAAAAAAGAGAAGCACCGTCTCTTACGATTAATGAACCGTAAGAGTAGGGCGCTTCCCTTTTTTTATCCAATATTCCGCACGTAGTGCGGCTTTAAACCATCGAAGTGAACGGCAACGCTTGTTAGCCTGTACCTCCAGACCACGCCGAATGACATACGGCAGCAGAGAAAGTCCCGCATTTTCAATCTGAATCCGCTCAGAATGATCTGCAAACAATCGGCCTGGCACATCTGGCGGAGGTGTTCCTTTTCGGCAATAATACAGCGTGGCGGCCAAACTATAGATATCCGACACAGGCCCCTGCTGCGAACGATTAGAGTAAAATTCCAGCGGAGAATAGCCCGCCGTAGTAAAGATCGGATGCTCTTTGCCTTCAAAATGCACAGCCGAACCAAAATCAATCAGCTTGATGTTGCCATTTTCCCCAATCATAATGTTGCCCGGCTTAATATCCCGGTGAATAATTCCTTTGTCGTGAATGTACTCCATGGCATCAATTAAAGGTAGCACCGTGTGGTACAAAAAAGTGGGATCAGATGTTGGCACAGCTTCTTCTTTCATCATTCGATCCAATGTCTTGCCTGCACAGTATTCCATGACCAGATAGGCAGTTCCATTTTCCTCAAAGTGATCTATATAACCGACAATTCCCGGATGACTTAACTCCTTCAACATTTGCCCTTCACGCAAAAAATAATGCATAAACTCCACGTATTTGGATTGCATAGAAGCACCGCAAGTGACCGTTTTTCGATCCATCCCTCGCAAAGCCAGGGCATTCGGAAAAAATTCCTTCACAATGACCTTTTCTCGGTTATCCAACAGCCTTGCCGTATACACGATGGCCAGCTCACTGCGGGACAAGGCGCTTCGAATTTGATATGTATTTCGCAGCTTCGTATTGCGGGCAAGCAGATTCCCGCTTGTATCCACGATCATGACTCGTCCTCCTGTCAGGTTCTTAGCTTATGTCTTTTGTATATATCGGCTTATTACACATCTTTTTATTATACCGTAAAATAGATTATTGGAAAAACAAATAACCTGCCATAATCTCCCTTAGAGAAATGATGACAGGTCTTTTGGCATTCATCTGGTTCTTTTTTCTCAAATCGTTTAACCCAGTTTCGTTCCAGGCTTCATGCTGCGCACACTGTTCGTATTTTTCTTCCGTTCACTGCGCAGTTTGCCTTTGCCTTGTTCTGGAGTGCGAATGGTGAGGGCAATTAGGAACGATACGACACACAGCACAGCAATCGTGGTAAAGGTCGGGATGAATCCACCGAGCAAGGCTGCAATAAATGACCCCGCCAGCGCACCGAGGCCAAAGCCTTGATACACAATACCATAGTTTTTGCTTTGATTTTTCAGACCGAAGAAATCAGCTACGATGGCAGGAAAGACTGTAATGTTGCCGCCGAAGCAAAAAGCAATTCCTGCTACACAGGCAAAGAATAAACCAAAATTCAGTGGTACCAGACTCAGCACTGTGACTGCGACCGCCGTTGTCAGCAACGCACCCGCTACTACTTTCAGACGACCTACTTTATCCGATAGCGCACCCAGTATGATCCGGCCCGCCGTGTTGAAAATAGCGACCATAGCGACCGCATTAGCGGCTGTTGCTACATCAAGGCCGGCCATCCGTACGCCGATATCTTTGACGACTCCAATCAGGTAGAGACCACTCATACAAGCGGTAAAGAACATTACGAACAGCAGGTATGCCTGCTTGGTGCGCAGCATTTCTTTGACGGTGTAGTCCCGCTGTACAACCCCATTTTGTACCGAAGGCTTGTTCACGACTACAGCTTCTCTTACCAGGAAGGAACCACCCACAATCATAATCAGCACGATCATTCCCCAATATAAAAACGCTTGTGATACGCCAACGGACTGAATCAACGAACCATTAATATACTTGAATATAAGACTGCCTGTTCCATATGCCCCAACCGAAATACCGGAAATAAGTCCTTTTTTCTCAGGAAACCATTTAATCAGATTCGACAGTGATGTAATATATGCCGTTCCATCCGCAAAACCTACGACAATACCCGCCAAAATATATAGCAGGGACAGCGATGTTACCTGCGAACTGAGCATGAGACCGGCTCCTAACACGACACCTGAACACAAAATCAGACGACGTAATCCCCATTTATCCTGTAGTTTGCCTGCGAATAATGTAGCAAACGCCAGTGCAAAACTGGTAATTGAAAATGTAATGGCAACCGAACTGAGGTTCCAGCCAAAGCGGTCCACCAACGGTTGATTAAATAAACTCCATGTGTAAATGGTTCCTAATCCCATCTGGACAATTATTGTTCCAAGTACGACAAGCCAACGATTTCCGCTGTTTGTTTTCATTTCAATCTCCTCTTTTCATTCCGGCTCTACAGCGTCAATTTGTGATCATCATAACCGGGAATCCAGTACGCTTTGCGCCTGTGGAGGAGCAAGTCTGTAAGGATTCTCTCTACATGGATTATTATAACCCTGCATGTAAGCCAGAAATCGTTTGAGGAATGAAATGCACATATAGCGGAATGAAATGCCTTTAAAGTCGCATAATTTGCCGAAATTCCTTGGCCTTGCTACGGCTTACCGGAATTTCAGCTTCTAGTCCACGCAAACGCAAGAGATACGTATGATTAAACCAAGGTACAATTTCACGGATCTGCGACAAATTCACCGTGTACGATCGGTGACAGCGGAAAAAGTCCTGCTGCGGCAGCCGGGCATGAAATTCCGAAATGCTCATCGGCATCGTATATTCTTCGTGCCTTGTAAAGACACGGGTCACCTTTTCCTGCGCACACGCATAGTAAATATCGTTTGCATCCGTTACGATGATTTTGTCATTTTTCAGCAGATTAATACGACCTGGCGCAGCAATGGTGCTGGCTTCGGCAGCTCGGGGTTGCGCCGTCTGGACAGGCTCCTGTATTGGAACGTTCTGCTGCTCATAAGCATTTTCCAGCTTACGCAGCATAGATGCGATCCTTTTTTCATCATATGGTTTGAGGATGTAGTCGAACGCCTCCAGTTCAAAAGCCTGCGCCGCATGTTCTTTATAGGCGGTCGTAAAAATAATATAGGGCTTTTTGGCAAATTTGCTAATGTTCTGTGCCAGTAGCATCCCGTCCAATGAAGGAATGTTAATGTCCAGAAAGATCGCGTCCGTCTCCTGATCTTGCAGAAACCGAAACACATCTAGCCCATCCTCGAAACTATCAGTCACCTCAATGTTGCTATGAGTCTGAATAAGATACTCCAGCTCTTCACGTGCCGGAAGTTCGTCTTCTACAATTATGGCCTTCATGACTTCTCCTTTGGTATGTCAAAATAAACTTCGGTGCCCGGCTCATGCTTCAGAATAATAACTCCTTCGCCGTACATAAGCTTGAGTCGTCTGTGCACATTGTACAAGCCGATCTGTTTAGCCGGAACCCGATCATGATAGAGGTTATCCACAACATCATCCCGTATACCTACCCCGGTATCCGCCACAGAAATACGCACCTTTTCTCCACGATCCTTTACAGAAATAGTTACTGTACCTGACCCCTTTTTCTTGAGGATTCCGTGATTAATCGCATTCTCAACCAGGGGCTGGATAATAAGACTTGGAATACGCACAGACACCTCATCCATTACATATTCTACCTGAAGCCGGTTGCCGAAGCGTGCTTTCTCAATTTCCACGTAATCAGACACCTGCTGAAGCTCTTTATGGATTTCGATCAAATCATCATTCAGTTCCAAATTATAGCGCAGGTAGCCCGATAAATTAATGATCAGCTCTCGTGCCTTATCCGGCTTGGTGCGTGTCGTAGAGGCAATGGCGTTCAGCGCGTTAAACAGAAAATGGGGATTAATTTTCGTTTGGAGCGCCTTTAGCTCGGCTTTATTCGCCGCTTCCTTAATTTGCTCCACACGCGACACTTCCATTAACGTGGAAATGATTTGAGACAAGCCAATCGCCATCGTCTGCAACGGATACGTGATTTTATAAGCTTTGCGATAGTAAATCTTCAAGGTGCCAGTTACTTCTCCCCGCTCCTCTAACGGGATAATGAGCAGAGACTGGATTTGCGGTGTCTTATCGTCTGCAATATGGTTGCGAATCGTGATTTTACCGCTGCGGATCGTCGATTTAGTCACATCGCTAATAATCTCATCTCCGATGTGATAACGCTCTTCGCCAAAACCGACATAGGCCAGCACATCTCTGGTATCGGTAATCGCTACCGCGTCTGCCTTGATATCTTCTTTTATGATCGAACAAATGGTATGCAAGGATTCCGCATTAATGGAGCGAAAATAAGGCAACGTCTTATTGGCAATATCCAGTGCCAGCTTGGCCTGTCTGGCCGCGATATTCTCCTTTTCCCCCTCCACACTCTGGATTAACAGAACGATTAAACCGATACTGACTTCTCCGATAATCATGGGTAGACCGATCTTGGAAACGATGTCCACACCAAGGCCATGGGGTTGTGCCATCACCAGAATGAGCAGCATCGTCAACGCTTCACAGACCATACCTGCGGCGATACCGACTAGCCATCTCTTGGAACGATTAACCCGGCGACCGATATATCCTGACACCACACCTGCCAGAATACTTGTAATCAGACACGGAATCGAGGTCACTCCCCCGATATCAATTAGATAACGATGGATCCCTGATACAATACCTGTAACGATCCCAACCCATGGTCCAAACAAAATACCGCCCGCCATAATTGCAATGATTCGAACGTTAACCAGCGAACCTTCGACTTCAATCCCGGTGTACGTACCGAACAGTGCAAACATGCAAAAAATCAACGTTAGTAAGGTTAGCTCTGCGGGGGAATGACTGTTCTTTTGCAAGGTTTCCTTAAATCGTGGGATACGTGTAATAAAAAATAAACAAATTAGTAACAACGCTGCGCGCTCAAATAGCTGCATCAGCATTTCCAACAAGGCGTTCACCTGCGTTCCTCCCAAATAAAAACGGATATGCCTACATAGGTTATGTTAATTATTCACATATTTCAATACTCACCCTGCCATCACGGGCACGGATGCTAGCCTTCCCGCCAATTGGATATGTAAACTGCGGCGTGGTATGACCAAAATCAGCATCTGCAATCACTGGGATGGAGGTCAATTCCCTTTTCGAGCTAATGATTTGCCGCAGCAATGCTTCTGTCATATGCGACGCCTGCTGAAATCGTCCTATGATGATCCCCTTAACCTGATCAAATCCAGGCTGGTGCAACAGTGATTGCAAATCCCGATCAAACGTAGCGGGAGAGCTTTCATAATCATCCTCAACAAATAGAATGCTTCCTTCCAGACTCGGCATATACGGAGTTCCCTGCAACAAATTTAGGGTACACAAGTTTCCGCCCACAATCGTACCCGTTGCTTCCCCTTCATGAATCGCATACGGACCCGCATTGCGGTGAAAGCTTCTTTGATCCTGATCTAGATACCAGGTATCGTCACTCCACTCCGACGAGGATTGGATTTGAATGCTGCCCTCATCCAACATCAACCTTTGGAAATACGCCGTCGTATATTCATTTCCTCGCAACATAGCGAACGTCAAAAAATGAGGTCCTGCATACGTGATAAGCCCCGTTTTGGCATAAATGGCATGGCTTAACGCCGTTATATCCGAATAACCACATAATCGTTTAGGATGAGCTCCAATTAGTTCATAGTCAAGATAGGTAAGGAGCTGATTGGCATTATAGCCCCCAATTGAAGTCAGGATGCCCTTTACCTTTGGATCGACAAAAGCTTCGTGCAAGTCTGCGACTCTGGACTCTATCGAGGAAGATGTAAAATCATCACTTTCCAGCACATATTGCGAAAAGCTCACTTTAAACCCAAGCTCCTCCAGTCTTTGCTGGGCAATCAAGCGATTTTCCTCAGAAACGATAGACAAGCTTCTGGACGGCGAAAGAATGCGTATCTCGTCTCCAGCTTTTAATTTGGGTGCTTGCTTTCCTATGATCATGGTCATCCCCCTTAATTTCAAAGCATTTAAACTGCCACAAATTATACCATCAACTTCCATCTAATTATAGCTTCTAGAAATCCCCTCTTCATTTCCCTTCAAACGCAGTAAAAAACCGGAGAGTACCGCTTGATAGCGATAATCCCCGGATCTCTAGTCCGATAATGAAGCATTTCTGTTATTTGCTTTTGCTGATTTCGGTAGGAATGTTGTCCTCCTTCTGATCATGTACCAGTTCTTTTAACTGGATAATCAACGTCTCCAGCTCATTAAATCCGGTCACCATATTGGAGGTTATATTTCGTTGCTCCTCTACTCCAGCCAAAATTTGCTCTGACGCTGCACTCGCTTGTTCTGTAACGCTTGAAAACTCCTCCATCTCTTGAACGACCTGAGATGAGAATTGCTGCATACTATTCGTACTGGCTTCCACCTCCACGGCCTGCAGCAGCACTTTATTGGCATTTTGCAGGATATCCTCCAGTACAATTTCGGTCGAATGGGCCGATTCCATACTCTGCTGTAGTCTTTGCTGTCCCAAGTCAAATTGGCTTACGACAGAATCCATCTGAGTTCTCAGTTGGGTCAAAATACCTTCCATTGCCACCGAGGTATTCCCTGCCATTTCAGCCAAATTACGCACTTCGCCAGCCACGATGGCAAATCCTTTTCCATGCTCTCCCGCTCTGGCAGCCTCAATGGATGCATTCAAGGACAGCAAATTGGTTTGTTTCGAGATTTGAGTAATATCTTTGAGCATGGCAGACATATTATCACTTTGTGTTTTAAACTCGTCCAATTCTTCTTTGGTACGACTCATAACCAGACCCAAATCCTTAATTTGAGACGTTAATGCAAGCAGTTGATTGCTCCCTCTGCTCCCGGCACTTTTCGTATCTTCGGAGAGCTGCTTCAATTCTCGGGAATGATCGGCAACCTCGCGCACGTGCTGGTCAGACTGAGCCAAGTTATCCGTTACCTCAGTGATATTCGAAGCTTGCATTTCTACCCCTTTGGCAACCTCCTGAAACCCGATGGCGACTTCATTCGTCACGCTGCCGGTAGCATCCACTTGATGCCTGAATCGTTCTGTGAAGCTATGCAATCCAGTTACAGCTTGTCCAACTTGTTCAAACAAAAATTCAATACGTTGACTTGTGGCATCCATATCTTTATTTTGCTCTTCCGTTTTCTTAAACTGCTTTTGATTTAACACCGATACCACTAACAATAGCAAACCAATCAGTAAAACAATAATAAACTCGTGCACATAACGCAAAGGACCGGTAGCCGGGGGAGTTGCTGGCGTACCGATGGTAATTTGTATAAAAATATTACACAGATTTAAGACCATTGCTACCAAAAAGTATCGGTAAGATGGGTAGAGCAACAACAATGAGCAAATAAAGATCGTAGTCATTGCTTCCACGCTAGATAAGTTCACAAATATACATATTAATACGCTATACAACGTAATAATCCAAGGAATAAGGCGGATTCCTTTCTTTTTCATATTCAGAATCGTCAAAACTGCGGCGACTACAAATCCTACACCACTAGACACCCACACCGATGGATTAGATAATGCCGGGATGGTGCTGCTCAAGGTCATAATCCAAAAAATAATGATCACCAATTTGTTTCTTTGCCACAACAATTCATTCGTTCTGTCCATGATTGTGTACGCGCTCCTTAGATATATATTAGGTATTCATAAAATAAAAATGTAAATACCATACTATATATATCGTCATATCAGAACGCGTATTGAATGAAAATCGTACAAACACCACATTCCCTTTTAAACACCAAATCACAACAGGACAACTTTTTAAAGAGAAAGAGTATGTAAGTGTAAATAAATGAATGCAAAAAATCGCCCCCCTAGCAGGGAGCGATTTTGAATACCTTTTTGATGATCTTCTGCAATTGAAAAAGGTTCATAATCCAACTGATAACATTAGGATTCCTTGTTTTCGGAAGCCTCTTCAGCGCCTTCGGTTGCCGCTGCATCACCTTCCACAGCAGCATTCTCTACTTCGACTGCACGCGGAACGATAATAGAAGCAAGCAGTTCTTCTTCAGGGACGTGCAGTGTTACTCCTTTAGGGAGCTTCAAGTCGCTAGCGCTCAGCTTGTCGCCAACATCCAGTGCGGATACATCCACCTCAATGGTAGATGGTAAATCAGCAGGAAGACCTTCGACTTCAACTTCCGTTTCCTGAACTTGCAGAATACCGCCTGTTTTTGTACCTACAGGTGTACCCTGATAATCAATAGAAACACGCACGCGAAGCGGTTTGTTTTTGGCAATTTTCAAAAAATCGGCATGCAACCATTGGTTGTCACGCTGTTGATAATCTTTAATAATAACCGGAATGGTTTCTCCACCCTCTACAGTGAGGTTGAACACCTCTGAACGTCCGGTTTTGACTACTTTATTAAATTCCTTGGCATCGACATGTACAGGGGTTCCTTCAAGCTCAGAGCCGTAAACCACAGCTGGAATCCGTCCTTTTAACCTCAATTCACGAATAGCCGAACCCTTCTTCTCTGTTCTCGGCTGGGCGGTCAGTTGAATACTTCCTCCATTAGAACTCATGATATACAACCTCCTTCAGGTTACCTTACAAATGATTTTCCTCCAAGAATCTTGCCTGTTTACCAGTCGTACTACAGGATATAAGCCAGCAAGCTGGCAAAACTAAACAAGTCCATAATTCTATTTTACCCCTTTTTTCTGAAACTGACACACGTTTACATAAAAAAATAGCATTTCTCGAAATAATCGAAAAATGCTACTTTCGTATATATAGCGACCAAGCATACAAGTCTATCCGGCCCGATTATCATTTACCAGTAGCAAATATTCTTCTCTGCCACTATGAATCAATACCTGCATCACAGACTGGTTTAGGTCTAAATCAATATAGCGATCTGCCTCAACATCCTTGGCATCCCAGTGATTAAGCCGGACAATGTAGCCAATTCGCTGTATATCAGGAGACACCTGAATACGCGCTATTGCACGACCGTCATCCAAATCACGAAATTCAACATGTCCGTCGCGGTGCCCAGTTCCCCATACCCATACGTTCCAGCCAGTGTATTGCCGATCTGCACGCTCGTATATCAGTTCAATCGTGCGAAATGGAGCGACTTCCCTATCGTTTCCAAGCTGCACATCTGTCAACGTCATAGCTGTACCTGCAATTTCTTGATCTGTTCCCTCATCCGAGTCTTCCAATTCGTTCTCCGCCTGACGATTAACCTGATCTTGTTCAGTCAAAAAGGAGACTCGTGCAGGTTCTTCCTGATCATATAACACCATCATCGACCAGCGCGATACAGTCACACGATGGCCTACCACTTCATACCGTGTCTCATTACCAGCCCCGTGTGCGTCCACGACCACATGCCAACGATCCGATTCCGCAGGCAATAATATCGTTTGCTCTGTATCCGAGCCGTTATAAATCACCACAATATGATTCCAGGCATCGCCGTTAGCATGGTGCCTCAAAGCAAAAGCCACCACATGCCCACTGCTTTGCAGCACTTCCATATGCTGCTCCACCAGCTCACGATGGTCCATTCGGAATGCCGGGTGGTTGCGCCGCAAAGCAATTAAACCTTGGTAGTAATCAAACACTGGGCGAAACCTCGCCTTGTTATGCCAATGGATGGCATTCACCACATCTGGGCTTCGGTAGCTATTATGGTCTCCATATTTGGAGCGCAGCAGTTCATCCCCTGCATGAATAAAAGGAATGCCTTGCGATGTGAGTACCATACCGTTAGCCAACAGGGACTTGCGTACGGTTTCGTTCTCTAGCAAGTTATCTTCATCCAATTCCCAATACGGGTCTGCTTCGGCAACAGCTTGTTCCGGTGTCCTCCCATCCTGTGGCTTCCCCTGCTCCCATTGTGGAAAACGACAGTGCTCCCGCAAATGTCTTACTGTCAAAATTTTATCCCACAGATTGAGATTATCGTGGGCAGTTACATAATTGACGGTCTCCGATGGCTGAGCTGTGAAATCATGAATAGCCCCAAAAGCACCTTTGAGCACCTGTTCCTCCTGATGTTCTGCCCCCGTGGCAAACCCGCTCCCAGTACCGTCGCTATCTCCCTTAATAGCAGAACGGTAGTTGTCGTTAAAAACGGCAAAGCCTTTGTCGCGTTGCGTTCCTTTTAGCGTAAGCAAGGGTTGCGGAGATTCTCCTCCCGTCCAAGGCTCACCATAGATCAGCAGATCGGGACGCACTTCAGAGCGAAGCTCCTGGGTAAGCTGCTCTACGGTCGGTGTATCAATCAGCCCCATCAGATCAAATCGAAAGCCGTCTATATGATATTCCTCTGCCCAATAGCGTAGTGAATCCTTGATATACTTGCGCACCATCGGACGTTCGGTTGCCACCTCATTACCTACACCTGATCCATTGGTGAGCTGCCCTTGTTCATCCGTGCGGTAATAATATCCAGGTACAATAGGCTCAAACGGCCCCTGTTCCACCGAATAAGTATGGTTGTACACGACGTCCATAATGACACCGATGCCGACAGTATGCAAAGACTGTACCAGCAGTTTCAGCTCTCGTATGCGTGTCTCCGGATCAGCCGGATTGGAAGAATAAGACCCCTCCGGCACATTATAATGCTGCGGATCATAGCCCCAGTTATATTCAGTTTCTAATTCTGCAAAGTCATTCACCGTATGAAAGTCAGCCACTGGAAGCAAATGAACATGTGTAATGCCCAGCTCCAGCAGATGATCCAGCCCGATGCTGTTCCCCTCAGTATCCTTCAATCCCGTATACGTAAAGGCCTCAAACCGTCCCTGAGCAGCAGATAAGTCTTTTTCCCCCGTATTAAAATGGGTATCCATCGAAAAATCACGCACATGAAGCTCATAGAGAATGGCATCCGTCGGCCGCTTAAGTGGAGGCCCCGCATCCAATTCCCATCCGTCCGGGTTGGTTTGAGCCAAATCAATGATCGCTGTACGCTGCCCGTTGGCTGATACCCCTGTGGCATATGGATCGGCAGCATAATGAATGGTGTTGTCCGCCCACTCCAGCCTGTACATGTAATAATATTTGTTCCAGTCCCCTTCCAGCTCTATAGACCATACACCTTGATCACCACGGCTCATGAGAAATTCCTGACCACCGCTGTGCTCCTGAACGTTCCCCTCCTGATCGTACACCCCCGCATCGTTATACAACGCTATATGGACCTGCTGCGCAGTCGGTGCCCATACCTTGAACTTGCTGCCCGCAGGCGTATAAGTAAGACCCAAATCATAGCCTTCATATATGGGATATGTTGTGTGCTCAAGCTCATTGAGCTGATTGAAATCTGACATTCCTGTTCACCACCCATTTCTGTACATCGGCTTACAGCCTCTGTTCATCCATCATTTATGATGTTTATGACTTGTCAATATACCTCAGGATTTTGTAAAATCTTCACCTAATAGGCTATCAAAATAAGACAAGTTTGAAAAGCTGGATGATTTAAATAAGGATGACGCTTCCATTTCAACGCACACTCCATTTTATGACAAAACTATGAACAGGCTACAGCTTTTGCCCTTAAGGTATAACAATAGTTAGAAAAGTCAGGACAATCTACGGTTATCCATTTCAAAAATATCGTCTGCAATCCGCATGGTAGAACTTCGGTGCGAAACAAGGACAATCGTTTTATCTTGCTGCTGTTCCTTTAACGATTTTAAAATAATTGCCTCGTTCAGGCTGTCCAAATTGCTGGTAGGCTCGTCGAGCAGTAAGAGAGGCGCATTATGGACAAAGGCTCTGGCCAGTCCCAAGCGTTGACGTTCTCCACCGGACAGCCTGTCCCCCAATTCTCCAACTCGGCTGTCATACCCTTGAGGCAAGGTCATAATAAAATCGTGCACGGATGCCTTACGTGCTGCTTCCACCACCTGCTCATGTGTAGCATCAGGCTTTCCAATTTTGATATTAGCTGCAATTGAATCATCAAACAGGAACGTATGCTGGTCTACATAGCTCTGTAAGCCTCTCAAATGTCGGGTCCCAATTTCCTTCAAATCGTGTCCGGATAGCAAAATTTCACCTTGCTGCGGGTCCCTAAATCGCATCAGCAACTTTAGCAGTGTAGACTTGCCAGAGCCGCTTTTACCCTGAATGCCTAAAATCCGCTTATGCGGTATCGTGAGACTTACATCATTCAGTACCGTTTGACCATCGTATGCAAAAGTCACCTTGTCTACTCGTGCCCCAGTAAAGGCAACACTCATCCCTTCGATATTTTCCTCAACCTCCGGGGTTTCCTCCAATAGACTCAACACTCGTTCCCCGCTCGCCAGCGTTTGAAGCAAATTGTTGGACAAGTTGCTCAGTGCGACGACCGGACCAAATGAACTAAACAGTGCAATGACAGAAATTAGCATACCTGTAAAGTCAACCTGACCATTAGACATACCGTACAAGCCAGCCAGCAGCATCAAGAATGAGAATCCAACTACAGCCGCATCTGTGATCGCTCTTGTGATGCCTTCATGATGCTTCAAGTCCTTCTGCTTGGCATCCAATTGATCCGTACGACGGTTAATCTCATTCAAACGTTGTTCTCCTTGTCCATATTGCACAATTTCCTTCATCCCCCGTAAGCTGTCCAAAAAGTAACTGCTCAGCTTGCCAAAGCTGCTTCGGTATTCCATCCCCTGACGTTTGCCCATACGTGACGTGAGTAAGGGAATAAATAAACCGACAGTTAGGTAAGCAAGCGCAGCGAGCCAGCCTAATAGAGGCTCATAAGAACCGATAAAAAATACCATGAGCAGTGAAGTGATGATGCCGATCATTACAGGCGCTATCGTATGCGCATAAAATACTTCCAGCAGCTCAATATCACTCGTAATGAGTGATATCAGATTCCCCTTGTCCTTGCCTTCCAATTTGGCTGGAGCGAGTCTGCGCAGGGCTTGAAGCACCTTGTCACGCAGTACAGCCAGTAGCTTGAAAGCGAGATAATGACCACTCATTTGCTCGCCATAACGGAATACGCCGCGCAGTACGGCACAAACCACGATCGACGTCAGCAAAAACAACATGGTGTAGCCTGTCGTGATGCCCGTTGCTGTAAGCAGAGCAAGGGCTCCATACACTATAATGCCAATAGCACAAATAAAACCAAGCACTCCTGTCACAATCGTGATGAGCAGTACAGGTAAAAGAGGTCCAGCCAATACCAATAATTGGCCCATGATCCGTAATCCGTGTCTACGCATATACAGCCCCTCCTTTTGCAAACTGCTCTACCCGGTGTTGACTGAGATACATATCCGCATAATGTCCCTGCTGGCTCAACAGTTCATGATGCGTTCCGGATTCTGCCACCAATCCGTTTTGCAGCACATAGATACAGTCGGATTGAACTACATTTTCCAGTCTATGCGAGATAAGAATCACTGTTTTTTGACCTGCCAGCGCATGTATTACCTCCATAATGCCTTCCTCACTCTCACTGTCAATGTTAGAGGTGGCTTCGTCAAAAATGTACACACGACTATCATGCAGCAATGCTCTGGCCAGTGCTAGCCGTTGGCGCTGTCCTCCTGACAGATTTGCCCCCTGCTCCTCCAGTTCTGCTTCCAGTCCTCCTTCTGAAAGAATAAAATCATACAGCTTCACTTGTCGCAAAGCTTCCAGCATTTGTTGCTCATCCGCGTGCTCATTGCCCATTTTTAAATTTGCTTCCACTGTGCCTTTAAAAATGTAGCTGTTAAAACCAATCCAGGTCATGTGACGCATGCGGCTTTCTTCCGAAATATCGGTAAGCTCGGTTCCTCCAATCGTCAGACTTCCTCGATACCCCTCGTGATGCCCAACGATCAATCCGGCTACCGTACTTTTACCAGAGCCTGATTCCCCAATAATTGAAACCAAGCTGCCCTGGGGAATATCCATGGATATATTTCGTAAGGTATCTCTTTCGTCGTAGGCGAAACTCACCTGTTTCAGTCGAATATCTGTGTTTTCTATGCTTTCTTGTCCATGTATAAGATCCTCTGTACTCAACATTTGAAATATTTTGTCGCTTGCTGCCATTCCGTTCATGGCGATATGGAAGTAAGAACCCAGTAAACGCAGCGGAATGAAAAATTCTGCTGACAGCAAAACAATGATGATCGCTCCTGCCAAGCCAATATGGCCTGAAGAATATTCACTTATCGCGACCAGTACACCCGCAGCAGCACCACCAAATGCGATAAGATCCATAATGGCCACGGAGTTAAGCTGCATAGTCAGCACTTTCATCGTCATTTTGCGAAAGTCCTCAGCTGCTGTGTTCATTTCCTGATGTTTATCCTGGTCTGTTCCGTACATTTTGAGCGTAGTCAGACCTTGTACATTCTCCAAAAAGCTGTGGCCCAGATTGACGTAACTGCCCCAATATTTCCGAAACAGCTTTTTAGCCATCCTCATAATGACAATGATCGACACTGGAATTAAGGGAACGCAGATCAATAGTATAATGGCTGCTTTGAAGCTGACAAAAGAGAGGGTGATGAATAACGTTACGGGGGCAAGCAGACTGTAAAATAGCTGAGGCATATATCTACCGAAATAGGTTTCAAGCTGCTCTACCCCTTCTACAGCAACCTGAATAACCCCCGAGGTGGAGGTATGATCTGTATATACGGGTCCCATCTTCAGCAACTTGCCGTAAATTTGCGAGCGCAGCGTTTTTTTAGCATTTACCGAAGCACGATAGGATAACATACTGGCTGCATAATTGCTCAGGCAGCGAACTGCAATAGCAGCAATAACAATGACCGTCATACATAGAATCAGCTTGCGAGTCACTTGTCCTTCCCATGCCTGCTGCATAACAAAGGCCATAGACAACACAGCGGCTATACTCCCCAAAAGACCGATCCACTGCACAAGCACACCCAATACGATATATTTCCGAGAATGTTCCACTAGACCGAGCAGACGGCTATCGACCATTTTAGACCTTTTTTTTGGAGTAGGTGTAGGTATAGGTTCAGATGAACATGAAGGCGTTATTTCTGCTGCAGCATTTCTTATTGTTCCGATGCGGAATATAAAGTAATAATATTTAAAAAGGATGACCAAGACGATGAGCGCTTTCCCCCACACATTAGGCGTGAAAATAAAGCCTGTAATCAGCATCGCTGACGCTAAGCCCAATGTCGTGATTTTCGTAGATAGCTTCAACGATCTTGTTTGAACAAAACTCTCTAGATGCTTTTGGTACAGAGAGGTATTCGAAAACCACTGGTGAATCCTTTCGGACCCCCGCATAAAGAAAAAGGTCGCTAGCAGCAGAAACGGTGTAGTCGGTAGCAACGGTAGCACTACACCAATAACTCCAAGCGCCAAAAATAAAAACCCTAAGGTAATATAGATCGGTTTCACTATAATCCTCCCTAATAGTTATAATAGTAATGATTTCATTTTATAGATAATGATAATCATTATCAATATAAACAATTTAAGCAGGTTGTTATGTGATGTAAATCACGCATATAAAAATCCTCTTGAAGCACATCCCTACAGAACACGTTAGTGTTGATGTGGATGCTTTGTCTTCAAGAGGATTACGGAAAGTAGATGTTGATAATTCGTTGTTTTATGAATTTATAATATCATATTGCTCCAATACCTGCCGATGTAACGGGTGGTCTGCGGTTATGGAAGTATAACGCGTCAGCGCCGCACCCAGTCCTTCACTGCGGATCACCTGCTGAAGCTCGACTGCCTCGGGGTCTTCCGTAATATCAAATTTACAGGCAGCAGCCATTCCTAACGCCAGATGATCCGTAGGGATGCCATACTCCTGCGCTTGGAGCGCGGGACGTACAAGACGATCATTGGGAGACAGCTTGCGCAACGGTGAACGTCCGACCCGAGTAACATCGTCTGTCAGATTAGGATTGCGGAAGCGATCCAAAATTTTAGAGATGTACTTCTTATGCTCCCCTTGATCCAAACCGAAGCGCTTCACAAGCACTGCTCCTGTCTCCTCCAGTGACCCTTGTATCGAATCCACCACCTTGCTATCCTTCATGGCCTCCTGAATGGTAGCATAACCTGCGGTATAACCAAGATAGGCTGCCACGCAATGCCCCGTATTCACCGTGAACAGCTTTCGTTCAATGTAAGGCTCTAGATCCTGCACGTACAGGATGCCTTCGATTTCTTCATGCTCAGGTGCCATTTGTGAACGATCCACCACCCACTCGTAAAAAGGCTCTACCTGCACATGTAACGGGTCCTCGTGGTGTTGGATCGGCACAATCCGGTCTACAGCAGCATTGGGGAAATATACCGAAGCCTCTGCCTTAGCACGAGTCGCCTCATCCAATAGCGCAAAAACATGCTCTTTCAGTTGGGCGCTGCCTCCGATTGCATTTTCGCAAGCAATCACATGCAGCGGGCCTGCCCCTCGCTCCACCCGCCGCGCTATTCCCTCGGCAATACCTGCTGCAATATGCCTGAGAATGCTAACCCCTACCGCGGTCGTTACCAGATCAGCATGGTCTACCGCATCCGCTACAGCGGATGCATCTCTGCCGTCAATCGCCGTTACATTCGTGACCAGCTCCGTATCCTTTGTATCATTGGCTAACTCTACGGTATATTGTTTACGACGGCGTAACTCGGATACAAGGGTGTCGTTGACATCTGAAAAGACAACCTCATAGCCTGCACGCGACAGAATTAATCCGATAAAGCCGCGACCGATATTTCCTGCTCCAAAGTGGACGGCTCTCATAGCTCCAGCTCACTTTCGAACAGATCTATAATTTCCTGTGGGGTCACCGCGTTGCGAAGTTTATCCATATTTTCTTCCTCCGCACACACCACAGCGATACTCGTCAAAATCTCCATATGATCGCCGCCTTGTGCTGCAATGCCGATCACCATATATGCTTTCTCTTCCCCAAAATCTACGCCTTGCGGGAACTGAACGATGGAGATGCCTGTGGATTGAATAAGCGTCTTGGATTCCTTGGTGCCATGTGGAATAGCCAGCCCATTCCCGATGTAGGTAGACACGATCTCCTCGCGTTCCAGCATCTTGTCAATGTACTCACTTGAAATATGTCCCGCATCCAGCAGAATTTGTCCAGCCATACGAATCGCCTCATATTTGTCTTTGGCGGTTGCGTTCATTTTTACTTTGTCTATCGTCATAATACTCACGGTAGGTTCCTCCCTGTCCCTAATTTACTGTGGAAAAATTCAGCCAGCTCACTCGATATATAATTGACAATATGATCCCTGCTACCGTGTTCCAGTAGCGTAACCATGTCTTCCTGCAAAAGTAATGCACTAATCTCGCTCAATACCTCCAAGCTTTCTCTCGGCAGCTCACGAGGCCCCAACATGAGCAGCACGCATTCTACCTGTTCACCTGTATCCGCCAACAGCGGCTCTGCCAGCTTATACAAGGTAAGCGAAGGCTTGGGAATATAGTGGCTCCGCGTATGAACTAAAGCAATGGAGGTATCAGAGATCACCTGACTACCTTGGCGCTCTCTTTCCATGAGTTGTGCAGCAACCACAGAAGGCTCTGTAACATTTCCCCGCTCCGCCTCCAGCATGCATATCGCCTCTACGGTCGCCGCCATATCCATCCCTTGATTTTCCAGCGGATACACTTGAAATTGCTGTACAATGTGTACAATTTCCTCGAGACTTTTCCGCAGACCGGTAAGCCACTCCATATCCTGGCCAGGCTGAACGGCCTGTTCCTGCTGATGATCATTGAGATGATGGAGTGTAATATGCTGGATGAAATGACGTAGACGGTCACTCTCCTCCTGCGTTAGCAGCGGACTGATCTTAAGATACCGATCTGGTTCAAGCGGTAGCTCTACTGTCGAAATGATCAGATCATAATCCTCCTTGGGAATCCGCGCCGCCTCGTACCATGAAGCCCTATCCACAATTTTGATCTGTGGGAGCTCTTTGGCGAGCCTTGTTGCCAGAAGTCTGGATGATCCAATGCCGCTCGTGCAGACTACAATGGCCCGCACCTCCCGACGCAATTGTCGCAGCCGCTCCAGCGAAGCGCCGAAATGCATGACGAGAAATCCGATCTCTTCATCAGGCACTTTCATTTCTGTCATGCTCGCCGCAGCCTTTTTCACTGAGTCAAATAAGCTGCTGTAATCCTTGCGGATTTGCTGAAGGAGAGGGTTACGAATCGACCTGCCTTCCTTCAAACGTTTGAATACCGGAGCCATATGGGCAATCAGTCCTTCACGCAGAACACGGTCCTCTTCCAATGGCGTGCCTGTCTCTTCCTCCACACGGCGAATCAACTCATGAACCGACTCCAACAGAACAAGATCATCCAACGGCAGTAGTCGGGTGGAGTGATCCTCGGCATCACGAAACAGCAGCCTGAGATAAGATCGTTCCGGCTCCGGAAATTCAATATCCAGTGCCTCTGACAACTCCGTGCATATGCGTTCCACCATAGCTGTGCGAAGCATGATATTTTCATCCGAATCTGTTTTTAAATACGAGAGAAGAGAATCCATAACATACCCGAGTCGCAGGCGTGCCAGCGAAACGCAAATTTGAATCAGCAGCTCCATATACTTGCTTTCCACCATGTTTTCCAACCATTTTTCATGGGGCTGCCAGAGGGCCTTTTCCACGATTAGCAGGTTATCTCTGCCAATCATCTCCAGCAACTTGTCGGCAACACGGGTTACAGGACGAAGTTCTTCCCGGGCTGAAAACAGATCGGATTCATCCAAATATTCGAGAGCCAGCTCGGAAATCGCCCGTCTTTTGTCTGTCTCCCGCCCTGTAATCTCGACCCCGTACCCCCGTCTGCGCACAAGCATGAGTCCACGTTCCTCAATCCAGTCTTGCAATTCGTCTAGATCATGACTGACCGTAGTTACCGTGACTTTCAGATCTGAAGCCAGCGCCAACAGCTTGATCGGCTCCCGTGTATCCAGCAGCATGCAGAGAACCACGATCTTTCTCTCCTCAGCCGAATATTCGTCTGACTTCGTATGCAGCAATTGTTTTCGCAGGCATACAAGCTGAGCTGGATCAGCATCTATACAGATACCGATCCCTGACTTTTTCTCCAGCTTCACCTCATGAGCTGCCAGCCAATGCTCGACTGCACCCAGTTCCCGATGAACCGTCCTTGTGCTGACATTGATCTTCGTAGCAATTTCCCCGGCTGTAACCTCTTTGGACTGCTCCAGAAGATATTCCACGATGTCACGTTGTCGTTTCGTAATATTCATAAGCGCATACCGTTCCTTCCCAAGCTCATCCCTCCAGCAGGAGACGTACATTGCATACAGTCCGCCTGACTTCGATGGGGATTAAGAATCGGATTTCAGACGTTCAACCAGCGCTTCGTATTCAGGACTCTTCAGAAAATTGTCAATGGAAATGTGCTCAGCTTTCGGAGCTACTGTTTTAGCCCGGTCTGTCAACGTTTTTTGCGTAATGACAATATCCGCATCCTGTGGAATTTCACTGATTGCCGTATTCGTAACTGTTACGCCCACACCCGCCTGCTTCATTTTTTTGCGTAAAATCGAGGCACCCATAGCGCTTGAACCCATACCTGCATCACAGGAAAAGACGATTTTGTTCACTTCGGATTTATCCTTGAGCGTTCGATCTGCAGCAATTTCTGCAGCACGATCAGATTCGTGGTTATCTTCCATTACAGTGGCGTTAGCACTTGCACTCTTGCTTTGACTTTTCATATCTTTCAGGCGGGATGCAGCTTCCTCCAGCCCCTCTTCTTGTTGCTTACCAGTCTTGAGTAACACTGCGGCAACAGCAAAAGATACGACCGCAGCAGCGATCACCCCGCTTAGCATTGGCAAATATCCACCTTTTGGCGTCATTAGAAAATAGGCGATGATGCTGCCCGGCGAAGGAGCAGCAACCAGTCCGGCGCCTGTCAACATGAAACAGAAGGTTCCCACAACGCCCCCAGCTATAGCAGCAAGAATCAAAATCGGCTTCATCAAAATATAAGGGAAATAAATTTCATGAATCCCGCCGAAAAAATGAATGATGACTGCGCCAGGAGCCGACGACTTCGCAGAGCCTTTACCGAACAGGCAGTAGGCCAGCAAAATACCGAGCCCCGGCCCAGGGTTGGATTCCAGCATGAACAGTACGGATTTCCCTGTTCTTGCAGCTTCCTCCAACGCAATCGGACTTAATACTCCGTGATTCAGCGCGTTGTTTAAAAATAATACTTTTCCGGGCTCAATAATGAGGTTGACAAGCGGCAGTAGCCCTGCGTTCACGAGGAACTGTACCCCTGCCGACAATACTTGACTGATCATTTGTACAACCGGGCCGATCGCCACATGGGCAAGCAGTGCTAGAATGGCACCGATAATACCGGCCGAAAAATTATTGACCAGCATTTCAAAGCCTGATCTGACTTTGCCTTCAATGGCCTTGTCGAACTTCTTCAATATCCACGCAGCCAGCGGACCAGCGACCATCGCGCCCAGGAACATCGGGATATCGGCTCCCACTATGACACCCATCGTCATAATGGCACCAATCACACCTCCACGTTGTCCGTGAATCATCGTGCCTCCCGTGTAACCAATCAGCAGCGGCAGCAAATAATTTTTCATCGGATCAACCAGTTGTGCAAAACCTTCGTTCGGGAACCACCCGGTCGGAATAAAGAGTGCCGTAATCAATCCCCACGCGATAAAGGCTCCCATGTTGGGCATAACCATACCGCTGAGAAAACGGCCAAAACGCTGTACGGCGACACGAGTGCCTCCTTTTGAACTTGGCTTTGCGTCCAATGTACTCATATTCAAATCCTCCTTGTAGGTAAGCATCACTACCTTTTCTTAAAATTCATACTAAATGACAGCGCTATCTTCATCAACGAAATGAAAACGTACTTTCGTCATGAACGTTGATGACAACATTTAAATTTAAATTATCCGAGAAGGTATTATACCTGCATAATTCTTCTTAATATGACCTGTAGCTATAGAAATTAGTCGAAAAACCGTACTGGATTATGTATGATTCTTACTATAGGGACAACCCTCTACATCAGAATAAAACACGTAATTACGTCTGCAAAAAGACAAAAAAATAGCCGCTATGTCAAATCATAGCGACTGTTGTATACAAAAATCGAGCAGACAAATAACACTCTTATTCCATACTACATTGCTCCATTACTGCTCATCGGAAATCAACTGCTCGTATTGATCCGCAGACAGTAGCTTGCCCAATGCTTCCTCCACATCTTTACCCATCTCTACTTCGATCATCCAACCTTTTTCATAGGGAGATTCATTCACTAGCTCAGGCGTACTTTCCAGCGCTTCATTCACTTTTAATACGGTTCCCGTCACCGGAGCAAAAAGGTCGGATACCGTCTTCACCGATTCAATCGTACCGATCTCCGCTCCCTGCTCAATCGTTACTCCCACCTCAGGTAATTCTACAAAAACAATATCACCCAGTTGATGCTGTGCAAAGTCTGTAATACCAATCCGCAACGTTCCATTCTCTGTGCGCTGAACCCACTCATGTTCGTCTGTATACCAAAGTTGCTGCTTTACTTCACCCATCCTGTTCCCCTCACTTCCATATGAATAAAATCGCTTTTGCTCACCTGTATTAGACAGGTTAAGATTATGACAACAGGAACACTCATGTCAATAATACTAACAAAAATACTTCATATGACCTCATATGGCGTACTATATAAAAATATGATAACTTATAACAAACGCTTACATATCCTTATTTATATATTAAATGTTTTTTCTATTGTTTTTGATGACATTTTTATTGACATTTTGAATGAATTTGCGTATTAATGGGTTATAGCAAATGCTTTGGAAAACACCCCGACAACTGCAAACGCGGATGAACGCGGAGGGAGAGACTGCCAAAAAGATTCGCATAGCTGTTGCCGCTTATGAAACATAAGTGCACGCGAATCGGATCAAGTTGTTATCTGCAAAGCCAGGTAATATACTGTTGATCCCGAAGGTAGCGCCGAAGGAGTAAGCCTGCATTGCAGGTGAATCTCTCAGGCAAAAGGACCTCTGCCGGACGCATCTCTGGAGAGCATTCGCTATTGGAGCGGATCACCCAAGGGGAAACCCGGTACATACCGGGGTAACTTTCTGGTATCAAGGACAGAGCTGAAAAAAGAGTGTAGACTGCCGTCTATACGTTTTTTTCGGCCTGTCTTTTTTGTTTAGCCGATCACACCGGATAGGAGTGGAAAAATGACTAATTTGCGAAAAACACCGCTATATTCGTCCTACGGGACGCAGTCTGGGGTTCGTTGTATTGACTTTGGCGGCTGGGAGCTCCCCGTTCAGTTTAGCGGCATTCAAAAGGAGCATGAGGCCGTCCGGCAACGTGCGGGTTTATTCGATGTATCGCATATGGGCGAATTTTTGGTTGAAGGCAAAGAGGCCGAAGCTTTTCTGCAAAGGGTGACCACAAATGATGTCAGCCAGTTGGAACCAGGTCAGGCACAATATTCACTCCTGTGTTACCCCGATGGAGGGGTAGTAGACGACCTGCTTGTTTACTGCAAAGGACCGGAGCGCTACATGCTCGTTGTGAACGCCTCTAACATCGATAAGGATTGGGATTGGCTAATTCGCCATATACCTGCATCCGTTCACATGGAGAATGTGTCTGATGCGATAGCATTGCTGGCGTTGCAAGGACCGGAAGCAGCACGTATTGCCGCAGCCGTGGCAGATACGGACATTACGAATCTGGCATCTTTCCGCTTCCATGAGAATGTGCCATTGTTCGGAGCAAAAGCACTCGTCTCACGAACCGGATATACGGGCGAAGACGGTTTTGAGTTTTATGTACCTGCTGCGGAAGCACCAGCCGTATGGGAGGGTTTGCTTCGTTCCGGTGAGTCGTATGGGCTGATTCCCGCTGGACTTGGTGCTCGGGATACCCTACGCTTTGAGGCACGGTTGCCGCTGTACGGACAGGAGTTATCTGCCACGATTTCACCGCTCGAAGCCGGTCTAGGGTTCTTCGTCAAGCTGAATAAAGGAGATTTTATCGGTAGAGAAGCACTGCAACGTCAGAAAGATCAAGGGATTCCTCGCAAATTGATCGGGCTGGAAATGATGGATCGCGGTATCCCTCGCGCCCATTACCCGGTATTCGCAGAAGGACAACACATCGGTGAGGTCACAACGGGGACTCAGTCGCCCACCTTGAAGCGTAATCTCGGCCTCGCCTTGGTAGACAGTCGTTTTAGCGCCCTCTCCACACCGCTGGAGGTTGAGATTCGTGGCAAACGCTTGCGTGCCGAGGTGGTGGCAGCACCCTTTTATAAACGCCCACGCTGATCTTAAACTCTCCTCATTTCTATAAAGCAAACATGTCAGATATGTACTTCCGGGTTTTCTTCTCACACTTTTTTATTAGCTAATTTACGATTTAAATTTTGCTTTTCGAAAGGAGCCAGAACCTATGAAGCAGCATCGTTATCTCCCTATGACTGAACAGGATCAAACCGAAATGCTGCGTGTGGTCGGCGTTTCATCCATCGATGATTTATTCAGTGACATTCCAGAGGCCATTCGATATCAAGGGGAACTCCCTCTTTCTTCTCGACTCGACGAGAGAGCCTTAACCCGCCACTTGGCCGAGCTTGCTGGACACAACGCCAATACAGACACACATGCCAGCTTTCTTGGCGCAGGAATTTATGATCATCATATTCCGTCCGTCATCCAGCACATCACTTCACGCTCTGAATTCTATACAGCCTACACCCCCTATCAGCCGGAAGTAAGCCAAGGCGAGCTACAAGCCATTTTCGAATTTCAGTCGTATATTTGCGAATTGACGGGCATGGCTGTAGCTAATGCCAGCATGTACGACGGAGCGACTGCACTGGCGGAAGCGGGCTCACTGTCCGCCGCAGCTACCCGCCGTAAACAGCTTATCGTATCAAGGTCCGTCCATCCGGAGGCACGTCAGGTATTGGCAGCCTATGCACGCGGATTGGATTTGGACATCGTGGAGATCGGCTGTTCGGACGGCGTAACGGATGCTAATGCGTTAGCGGCGGCCGTATCGGAACAGACTGCGGCTGTTTTGGTCCAAAGCCCCAACTTTTTCGGAGCCGTGGAAAACCTGAAGCCGATGGCTGATCTCATCCATGCGTACAAAGGTCTTTTGGTCGTCAGCGCCAACCCACTGGCACTTGGCTTGCTGGAGACACCCGGCAAACAGGGCGCGGATATTGTGGTAGGAGACGCGCAGCCACTTGGCATCTCATCTTCTCTCGGCGGTCCGACCTGTGGATACTTTGCCGTTTCTCAGGCACATATGCGCCGTATCCCCGGCCGTATTGTGGGTCAGACCACTGACCGTAACGGTAAACGCGGTTTCGTGCTGACCTTGCAAGCACGGGAACAACATATCCGCCGCGAAAAGGCCACGTCTAACATTTGCTCCAATCAAGCGTTGCTAGCTTTATCTGCATCTGTATACTTGTCTGTCATGGGTAGACAGGGGATCAAGGAAGTAGCCGAGCTAAATTTGCATAAAAGCCGTTATGCTTTAGAGCAATTGCTGAGCTTGAAGGGCGTAACTGCCTCATTTAACGCACCGACCTTTAACGAGTTTGCCCTTAGACTGCCTGAGGGTACGGATATGAGCAAACTCCAGACTGAGTTGCTAGCTGCTGGATTTATCGCTGGCTACGATTTGGGCCGGGACTATGAGGAACTTGCTGGTCACATGTTGATTGCCGTGACGGAGCAAAGAACCAAAGAAGAGATTGACCAATTTGTACACACCTTGGGGGGATTGCTATGACACACACCGGCCAGGATCAGAAACAAGGGCTGTTGAAGGAACACGATCAAGCGCTCATTTTTGAATTGAGCCGTCCGGGTCGCATCGCCTATTCTCTTCCCGAGTGCGACGTTCCCCGTCGCCCGGTGGCAGAGCTTTTGCCAGATTATGCGCTGCGCAGTGAACCTGCGGCATTACCCGAGGTATACGAAGTAGACGTTATTCGGCATTATACCGCCTTGTCCAGGCGCAATTTCGGCGTGGACAACGGATTTTATCCGCTCGGCTCCTGTACGATGAAATACAATCCGAAAGTGAATGAGGATGTCGCCCGATATACAGGCTTCGCTAAAATCCATCCATATCAGCCCGAGGAGAGCATCCAGGGTGCTATGGAGCTGCTGCATACGCTCCAAAATGATTTGGCTGCATTAACTGGTATGGATGCCGTCACGCTTCAGCCCGCCGCGGGCGCCCATGGCGAATGGACCGGGCTGATGATGATTCGCTCATACCACGAAGCACGTGGTGAGCGACGTACCAAGGTGCTCGTGCCGGATTCCTCGCACGGAACGAACCCCGCCAGCGCAACCGTCGCGGGCTTCGAAACAGTCACCCTTCCCTCCACCCCTGAGGGGCTGGTGGATCTGGATGCGTTACGTCAAGCCGTAGGCAACGACACCGCTGCGCTCATGCTGACCAACCCGAACACGCTTGGACTGTTCGAGAAGCAAATCACTGACATTGCTGCCATCGTGCATGACGCGGGTGGTCTGCTCTACTATGACGGGGCGAACTCCAACGCCATCATGGGAATTACCCGCCCCGGGGATATGGGCTTCGATGTAGTGCATCTCAATTTACACAAAACGATGAGTACCCCGCACGGCGGCGGCGGCCCCGGCGCTGGGCCTGTCGGCGTAAAGCAACGGCTCATCCCTTATTTGCCCAAGCCGCTTGTCGTACGTGATCCGCAAGGGGTGTACCACTGGGATCGGGAACAGGGAGATTCTATTGGACGGGTTAAAGCCTTTTACGGCAACTTCGGTATTCTCGTTCGTGCCTACGCCTATATCCGTAGCTACGGTCCTGATGGCTTAAAGCGTGTATCGGAATGCGCTGTGCTCAATGCCAATTACATGATGCATCGGCTCGCTCCACATTTTGACCTGCCCTACCCTGGACATTGCAAACACGAATTTGTAATGTCGGGGCGAGGCTTGAAAAAATTTGGAGTGCGCACGCTTGATGTAGCCAAACGGCTACTTGATTTCGGCTACCATCCCCCTACAATTTACTTCCCGCTGAATGTAGAGGAGTGCATCATGATCGAGCCCACGGAGACGGAAAGTAAGGAAACACTTGATGCTTTTGTCGACACTATGATTCATATTGCGCGGGAAGCAGAAGAGAACCCTGAGCTGGTGCTCAATGCACCATATACTACTCCAGTCACACGATTGGACGAAACTACCGCAGCCCGCAAACCTGTACTGAATTGCTCATGCAGTTAAAAACAAATTCTACTTAAAGGATGCAAAAAAGCCGGTATCTAAATAGATACCGGCTGCTGTATGTACACAGCAATTTTTTGTTGGAAAAAGATATAACCTTTGAAATGTAATACCCTTCCTTAGCCTTCGATGCTTTGAACCAATTCAACAACCTGTTCTGCTGTTTGCATGTCCAGAGCTTTTGTAGCCAGTTTTTCCATGTCCGCACGGGACAACTTGGAGATTTGACTACGTGCTGGCAGAATGGAAGTTGCGCTCATACTGAACTCATCAAGTCCAAGACCCAGCAGCAACGGAATTGCTGTTGTATCTCCTGCCATTTCACCACACATACCAACCCAACGTCCTTCACGGTGAGCGGCATCAATAACCATTTTCACCAGACGCAGAATGGATGGATTGTATGGTTGATACAGGTAAGAAACTCGCTCGTTCATGCGATCCGCTGCCATTGTGTATTGAATCAGATCGTTTGTACCGATACTGAAGAAATCCACTTCTTTTGCGAATTGGTCAGCCAATACCGCTGTAGAAGGAATTTCTACCATGATGCCCAACTGAATTTCTTCAGATACGGATACACCCTCGGCTACCAACTTTTCCTTTTCTTCCAACAAAACAGCTTTAGCTTCACGGAATTCGTTCAGCGTAGCAATCATCGGGAACATGATGCGCAGGTTACCATGCACACTCGCACGCAACAAAGCACGCAATTGAGTGCGGAAAATATCCTGGCGATCCAGACACAGACGAATAGCACGGAATCCGAGGAACGGATTCATTTCTTTCGGCAGGTCCAGATAAGGAAGTTCTTTGTCGCCACCGATATCCAAAGTACGGACTACAACCGGCTTACCTTCCATTCTTTCCAGAACGGTTTTGTACGCCGTATACTGTACTTCTTCGGATGGAAGCTTATCGCGTCCCATGTACAAGAACTCCGTACGGTACAAGCCAACGCCTTCACCACCGTTGTCCAGAACACCAGCTACATCATTAGGCGTACCAATATTGGCTGCCAGTTCGACATGGACACCATCGACAGAAACTGTAGCTTCGCCGCGCAGCTTGCGCCACTCTTCGCGTTGCTTGTCGTATGCCACCTGTTTAGCACGGTATTCCGCAACAATCTCTTCGGTAGGGTTCACGAATACGTGACCATCCAAACCATCAACGATAATCAAATCGCCGCTTTTAGCTTGAGACAATATATTTTTCGTTCCCACAACTGCAGGAATTTCAAGTGAGCGAGCCATAATAGCCGAATGCGAAGTACGTCCGCCGATGTTCGTTGCAAAACCTTTAACAAATTCACGGTTCAGCTGAGCTGTGTCGGAAGGTGTCAAATCTTCTGCAAGCACAATCGTTTCTTCGGCAATTTCTGCAGGACTAACAAAATGAACACCAAGCAGGTGATTCAGAATCCGCTTGGTTACATCACGCATGTCCGATGCGCGTTCTTGCAAATAGGCACTTTTCATGTTTTCAAACATGGAAATGAACTGTGTAGCTACTTCATTCAAAGCATAGTCAGCATTAAGCTGCTCGTCTCTGATTTTAGCTTTAACCGGATCGATCAATTCAGGATCATTCAGGATGAGCAGGTGAGATGCAAAAATTTCTGCTTTTTTCTCTCCCAGCTCCTGAAGCGTTTTCTCCTTAATCGATTCCAATTCGGTTTGAGATTGTACCAAAGCCGCATCCAATCTCGCGATTTCAGCTTCAACATCACCAACCGCGCGTCTCTCTACAGCGTAATTCGGATGCTCCAAGATAAACGCCCGGGCAATGGCTATGCCTGCCGAAGCGGCAATCCCGGAAATTTTAAGCATGAACTTCGCCCAGCCCTTCGTTAACGATTACATTTTCAAGAGCTTTCAGTGCTTCGGCAGCTTCAGCGCCTTCGCAGATAATGTTAATAGTATCACCTTGTTCCAGACCCAGAGACAATACACCCAGAATGGATTTCAAAGTTACCTTTTTACCGTTAGCTTCGGCAAAAGATTCAGCACCGCTGAATTTGTTAGCTGTATTAACCAGTGCAGTTGCAGGACGTGCATGGATACCGTCTTCATCCGTAATTCTAAAAGTTGTTTGCATAATTTGTTCCTCCCACTTTCCTAAAGATAATATTTGTTTACACGCAGTATACCAGATCATTGATCAGACGGCCTAAGCCGCCTAATCAACTAATCCGAAACACATAGAGTTTATTTTATCGTAATTATACCATCTTCGCCAGCCTTCAATACTCCAGTTTTGTTTAAAGTTACCGAAGAACCTTCTGGAAGGTTGGTAAAAATGACAGGTGAAATGATGGATTTAGCGTTTGCCTTCACGTATTCAAGGTCTACTTTCATAATAGGCTGGCCAGCTGACACAAGATCGCCTTCGTTCACCAAAACGTCAAATCCTTGGCCTTTAAGCTTCACGGTGTTCACCCCGATATGAACAAGCACTTCTTTACCGCCATCGGATTGAATACCAATCGCATGCTTGCTCGGGAATACATTGAATACTTTACCATAAACAGGGGACACAATCGTTCCATCATTTGGCACGACCGCAAAGCCGTCACCTGTCATACGTTCTGCAAATACCGGATCGGGAACCGTCGAGATATCAACCAATTCGCCGTTAACAGGCATTACAATATCTTCTACAATAATGGTTTGTTGTTCTTCCCCAGCTTCCTTCTCCTCTTGTGGAGCAGGTTGCGCCGGAGCTGGTGCAGGTGTACGTCCAGCCATGATATCAGCCATTTGAGTTTTAATGGTGTCGGAACGTGTACCGAAAATTGCCTGTACGTTGTTGCCGACTTCAAGGACACCCGATGCGCCAAGTTGTTTCAGACGAGCTTTGTCAACGTTCGATTTCTCATTAACCTCGATCCGAAGACGTGTGATACAAGCATCCAGGTGCTTGATATTTGATGAACCACCGAAAGCTGCCAAAATGTTGTGCGGGAGCTCATCACTACTACCGGCTGCTGCACCATCCACATTTTCTGTAGCTTCTTCACGTCCTGGTGTTTTCAAGTTGAACTTCCGTATGATGAACCGGAATCCGAAGTAGTAAATCACTGCCAAAATCAGACCGACGATGATTACATACCACCAAGGCGTACGGGTTGGAATAATCCCGAAAATCAGGAAGTCAATGAATCCGCCTGAGAAGGTCATACCGATTTTGACATGTAAAATTTGCATGGTCATAAATGACAGACCTGCGAATATACAGTGTACTGCAAACAGCAGTGGAGCTACGAACAGGAAGGAAAATTCCAGTGGCTCCGTAATACCTGTCAAGAAAGAAGTCAATGCTGCTGAACCCATGATACCTGCTACATATTTTTTGTGTTCTGGTCTTGCTTCATGGTACATTGCAAGCGCTGCTGCTGGCAAACCGAACATCATGAATGGGAATTTACCCACTTGGAACGTACTTGCTGTCAACGCCACTCCATCACGAAGCTGGCTGAAGAAGATCTGCTGGTCACCATGAACGGTTTGACCTGCTTTGTTAACATATTCACCAAACTCAAACCAGAACGGTGAATACCAGATGTGATGCAAACCAAATGGAATAAGCGCGCGTTCGATAACCCCGAACAGGAACGCCGACAAAGTCGGGTTGGAATACACCATAAAGTGAGATACTGCGTTAAGTCCTTGTTGAACTGGAGGCCAGATCAGAACTAGCGCAAGTCCGACAATCAGTGAGGACACCGCCGTTGCAATTGGAACGAAACGCTTACCCGCGAAAAAGCCCAGATACGAAGGAAGCTCAATTTTGAAAAAGCGGTTGTACATGGCCGCGGCCAGTATACCGATGATTATCCCGCCGAACACCCCGGTTTGAAGCGTTGGAATACCCAACACGTTCGCATAACCCGGTATTTTTTGAGCAATCAGACCAGGTGTGACACCCACGGCTGTACCCAAAGTAATGTTCATAACGAGGTAACCGATGATGGCAGCCAAACCTGCTACACCTTCACCGCCCGCCAGACCGACGGCTACGCCGACTGCGAACAACAGGGCCAGATTATCAAAAACGATTTGTCCGGCATTCATCATGATCGTCGCTACCGATTGAACCCAGCCCGCATTTAATGCCGGAATGTACTGGAGAAAATCAGGATTGACCAGCATGTTACCGATACCCAATAAAAGCCCCGCAGCTGGCAAAATCGCTACAGGAAGCATTAATGCTTTACCGACACGCTGTAAAACGCCGAAAAGCTTTTTAAACATACCTTCCACATCCTTCTCTGAAATTTAGAACAGAGGCAAAACAACAAAAAAGGCATGAGCCGATTTAAGTATGTTTGAAAACAACCTTGGGATATAGCTTGCCCCAGTAGGCTGTAAACAATCATAACTTAAAACAACTCATGCCTGATCGAATCAGTAACACGTTAAATGTTCAGTTGTTGTCTTCCTCATTGCAGAATTGATTATAGCACCCCACTAAATGCGAGGCAATACTTTTTTAATCTTGTTTTATCACTTTTGTTGCTCCCCCTGCTCTTTGCGTTGGGACAACCGTTGCAGATGCATTGTCAAATAACTAACCTCAGCCGGGTACACAGATTTACGGAGTCTTTTCTCCATAATTTTCGTGAGCTTCCAGGCCAGCATATACATTTCCGGATACTCCTCATTCAAAAGCTTGTCCAATCGATAAATCTCCTGCACAATTTCTCCCCGGCGCACACGTTCAATCGCAAACCTCAGATGAGTCAGCAGTCGAGAATAATCAAGAGATTGAAGAGGAATACGATAATCCAGTGTCGTCTCGACAACCTGAACCATATCAGCAATCAGACGAGAATCCTTCCTAACCTCGGAGATATGCTGGTTTGTCATGGCGCTATAAATATGCAGGGCCACGAATCCAATTTCATCTTCTCCCAGATCTACATCCATCTTATCCCTGATTAAAGCAACAGCCTGCTCAGCCATCTTGTATTCCTGAGGATATATTTCCCTAGTCTCATACAAAAACGGATTATGAATCGTAATTCCCTGTTTATGACGGTTGATGGAAAACGCGATATGGTCAGTTAAAGCAATCAGTATGTGCTCATTTAGAGGCTTCTTTGCTTGAAGCTGAACAAGATGAAGCACCTCACCGATGACCTCAATGAGCTTTTCATCCAGCTCAGGAAGCAACCGTTTGTATTGCTCCTGTTCTTCATGGCTTTTTAATATAAATAATTTTTCAACTGAATCCAACGGCATAAGATCGCCGGGTCTGCGATTGAAACCGATTCCTTTTCCAATCACGACAACCTCATCATGCTCGGGATGCATCCCTATAATCACATTGTTATTCAGCGCTTTGGCCACTTTTAGGCTGCTCACATCCGCACCTCTTTTATCAGAACCTTGATCCTAAGAATTATAGCATGAAGCTCAGAGGAATCCACGTTAAAGTACCAAATATTCGGCTAAAGGTCAATAAAAAGAAAACGCTTTTCATCACATTGCCGGGAAATGCTGTGATGAAAAGCGGTCTTTTGGTTAGGGATAAATGCTCCCCAAAGACTTATCGTTATTCTTTATCTGTTAGCGCTACCTCCACCGAGGCTGGAAGAGGCTGCTTATTCGCTTCACCGGAAGGCGGCACGGAATGAAGGCCTTTTTTCCCCGTGGTCAACCCCTTGATTAACTGCTCCACATCAATTCCGGATACACTCTTCAGCATCTCGGGTGCCGTAGCCATCAGTTCGGTGACATAATTGCTGACACGCGCTGCTCCTTCTCCTTTTCCCGTATCAACTACGGTGAGTTTATCAATGGACGCAATCGGTTCGGCAATACGTCCAGCCAGATCAGGCAACATTTTCACGATAATATCGAGCACGGCAGCCTCTCCAAACTTCTGGAACGCCTCCGCCAGTTTTTCCTTGGCCTCCGCTTCTGCAAGTCCACGCAAACGGATGACATCTGCGTCTGCCGTACCTTTGGCGCGTTCTGCATCTGCTTCTGCTTGCCCGTTGAGACGTTTTTGTTCAGCTGACGCTTTAGCCTGTGTCTCAATCGAGTATTGCAGCGATTCAGCCTCACGCATTTTACGCGATTTATCTGCTTCCGCCGCTTGCTCGACCGCATACCGATCGGCTTCTGCCTTCTTTTTCACTTCCGCATCATATTGCTTTTCACGTACCTGTATTTCCTTGGATTGAAGATCAATTTCCCGTTCTTTGCGCACCAGCTCGACCTTCATCTGCTCTTCGACAGCAGTCTGCTTGGCACGGGCCTCCTGAATGTGATAAGCCTGATCGGCTTCTGCCTTCGCTGTATCCTGTTCTTTCTTAAACGATGCCACTTTCAGTTCCTTCTCCTTGGCGGCCTCGGCAATGTTGGTGTCTCGCAGCAGTTCGGCCTTCTGGCCTTCCTGTTCTGCACGCGCCTTCTGAATCCGGGCATCCCGCACAGCCTCGGCTTCTGCAATCTCAGCATCCCGTTTCACAGCGGCAATTCTCGGCTTACCAAGCGCATCCAGATATCCGTGCTTATCACGCACGTCTTTGATGGTGAATGAAACGATTTGCAAGCCCATCTTTTTCAGATCACGAGCAGCCACGCCCTGTACTTCCTGCGCAAACCGATCCCGATTACGATAAACTTCTTCCACTGTCATCGAACCGAGGATTGCGCGCAAATGTCCCTCCAGCACTTCCTGAGCCTCTCCTCTAAGAGCCTCCAATGGCTTCCCGATGAACTGCTCGGCTGCTGTAGCCACATCCTCAATGGAACTGCCGACCTTGATAATCGCCACACCATCCGCAATCACGGGAACTCCTTGCTCCGTATACACTTCCGGTGTGGTTACGTCCAGTTTATGGGACAACAGAGAGATGAATTCGGACTGCTGGAAAATAGGCCAAATGAAGGCACCCCCGCCGCGTACAATTTTAATTTTGCGTCCAGAGTCATCCTCGGAAATATTTTTATTTCCCAGAAAAGAGCCCGTCACGATCATCCCTTCATCCGGTCCTACCGTTTTGTAACGGGCCCAAAAAGCGATCCCTAATATGACGATAACGATGACAACAATCCCAGGGACCAACACAATATCTTGCAAATTTGACACTCCCGATCACGCTCCCTTCAAGTTAAGCGAATGCGCCGTCTATGTGTCCAGGTACGCTACGCGGACGACGCCCTCTGCGACCTCAACCACGACGATACGGGTTCCCGCAGCAAGCGGTTTGTGATCGAAGCTCGATGCTGTATGTATGGTGTTGCCTGCACCCAAGCGGATCATAACCTCCCCGTAACCAACCTCAGGTACAGGAATGGTGACCTCACCGATCCGGCCAGTCAGCTCACGCATGGAGAAGCCGCTGGATACTTCCGAATTCGCCATGGGTTTAATAAACGCAAAGAACACGAGTATTCCGATGACAAACGCAATCCCTAAAGCAAGCACGACGACCCACCCCATGCTCAGCCCAGTATACTTTGTCAGCAGTACTCCAGCTCCGCCAAAAGCGGTCATGGCTCCAAGTAAAACGACAGGTCTGAACCAATCGAGGCTCGGTAGCTCCAATGCACCATCCAGCCAACCACCGAGTACATCTCCAATCAGCACACTGACTACGGTAAAGATAGCGCCCCCTGCCAATAACCACCAAAATATGGTTTCCATGCGACTCCTCCTTCCATGTACCTTTTCAGTCTGGTTTCCAGTCTATAACTATGTTTACGTATTCAACCTTAAAAAGTTTCAAAATTTTCCTCCAAAATCCCACGTTGAACCCAAAAAAGCACGTTCGCACGTCGAATGACGCACAAACGTGCTTAAAATGATACAAGTATCAGTTTACAGAGATGCTTTGTAAATTTCGACTACATCTTCGCGATTGAGCTTATTAAAACCACCAAAAGATCCGAATTTCACAGCTTTATCAGCCATAACATCGATCTGGGACGCATCAATATCGTAATCAGCCAGACGGCTTGGTGCACCAATCGAGTTCCAGAAATCACGCAACGCCTGAATACCTTCCAGCGCCACTTCTTCATCACTCTTGCCTTCTGGGTTTACATGGAACACATTGACGGCCAGTTGTTTGAAGCGTTCAGGCTTCACATGCAGATTGTGTTTCATCCAGTTCGGGAACAGAATAGCCAGTCCTCCACCATGTGGAATATCATAAACAGCAGACACAGCATGTTCGATATTGTGAGTAGCCCAGTCACCTGTCAGCCCCATGTTCAGGAAGCCGTTCAGCGCCATCGTACCACAATACATAATCGTTTCACGCAGCTCGTAGTTTTCCAGATCGTTGATCAGACCTGGAGCCGCATCCATGACCGTACGTAAAATCGTTTCGCACCAGCCAAGTTGAACCGGAGTATTGGATTCCAAATGGAAATAATGCTCCAGCGTATGTGACATCATATCTACGATTCCGTAAACGGTTTGATTTTGTGGCAGTGAGTATGTGTTTACAGGGTCAAGAATAGAAAACGCAGGGAACGCAAATACGCTACCCCATCCCAATTTTTCCTGTGTTTTTTCATTTGTAATAACAGAACCCGCATTCATTTCAGAACCGGTAGCTGCCATGGTCAAAACTGTACCTAATGGCAATGCTGCCTGTGGGGCCGCTTTACGCTCTGCAAAATCCCACATGTCGCCATCATATTTTGCACCAACAGCAATGGCTTTGGAACAATCCAGCACACTACCACCGCCTACAGCCAGAACGAGGTCGATTTGATGTGTTTTACACAATTCCACGCCTTTATGTACTGTAGATAAGCGAGGATTCGGTTCTACACCAGCCAGTTCCGTTACCTCTGCACCAATTTCACCAAGCAAACTTATTACATTATCGTACAAACCGCTGCGCTTAATGCTGCCGCCGCCATATACAAGCAGTACACGTTTACCATATTTAGGAACTTCACGCTTGAGAGCCTCCAATTGTCCTTTACCGAAGATCAATTGTGTAGGATTATAAAATTCGAATGCTTTCATCGCAAACGCTCGCCTCCAATAGTTCTAAAGTTTAATGTTAAGAATCTACTCTATTATAACCTTTTCGGTTACAGGAAACAAATATGCTTTATTTTCAGAAAAAAACCACACTCCTTGAGGAGCATGGTTCCACGTCATATCTTGGGAGGGTTCTCGTAGTGTATTATGTGCTGCGCCAGCGATTTTATTCTCCCAAAGTATATCCCAATTGTTTCATAAAACGACCAAACGCCTGCTGCCCCGACTCATTCCGTTTATACACTCCTGCATGCTCTAAAATTTCACTGAATTTCAGTCCAACTTCATTTTGTACGGTACGAACAGCCGTTTCCTTGTCAGGCAAACGACCGAACTGAGTGTTTAACTGATAAATCCAGTCTGCATGCTTAAACAGTGGATGTCCTTCCTGCTGCATAGCCACAGCCAGTTTGTCATCCCCACATAAAATATCTGCAATCCCATCCAGTTCATCCTTGAGCCGTCCCGGTAATATGGCAAGTCCCATAACTTCGATCAGACCGATATTTTCCTTCTTGATGTGATGCATCTCGCGATGAGGATGGAAAATACCTTCCGGATACTCTTCACTCGTTCGGTTGTTACGCAGTACGAGATCCATCTGATACCTGCCTTCGGAATCTCGGCGCACAATCGGCGTCACAGTATTATGTGGAATCGTTTCCCCCTCCAGCTCGGTATGAGAGAGGACATCAGCTACAGGATCACTATAAGCTTTCCAGGCTTCAAAAGCAGCATTTCCCGCCTCCAACAGCGCCTCGGCATCTGTTGACGTAAAACGGATGACCGACATCGGCCAGTTTACAATCCCTGCTGTAACCTGAGGGAACGCTTCATTATGGTATACACCGTCCACACCCGCTTTTTCAATAGGGAATGTATGACGACCACCCTGAAAATGATCATGGGTCAGGATCGATCCGCCGACAATCGGCAGATCCGCATTGGAGCCAATAAAATAATGCGGAAACGCTTTCGTAAAGGCCAGCAAACGCCGCAGTGTATCCTTCGTAAGCTTCATCGGTACATGATCATGATGGAACACGATGCAATGCTCGTTGTAATACACATAGGGTGAGTATTGAAAAAACCACGGCTCCCCATTCAATTCCACCGGAATGATACGCAGATTTTGACGGGACGGATGATTTACTCTTCCTGCATATCCGACGTTTTCACGGCATAATTGACACTTGGGATAAACAGGCGGCGGCAAAAGCTTCGCCATCGCAATTTCCTTAGGACTTTTTTCTGGCTTGGACAAATTAATCGTGATTTCCATATCTCCGTAAGATGTCGACTGATTCCAGTACACATTGCTGGCAACCCGATCCATTCGGATGTAGTTCGAATCGATGGATAATTGATAAAAAGCATCTGTCGCCGCCTCTATGCCGCGTTCAGTCTCCGTTTGATGAAAGTCACGGATGACTTCAGACGGTCTCGCCATCAGCAGTCCCATGATTTTGGAATCCAGCAAATCGCGATACGTATCTGTGTTTTCAGGGATAAGTCCTATGGCAAAACCATAATCTATCAATACATTAAGCACAGGCTGGAGAGCTTCGGGGGCCATAACGCCCCCTGCCTCCCCACCTGAATAAGGCTCCGAAAACCCAAACTGCTCCAACAGCAGATTACGGCTGTAATCTGTATCTTGCGGACCGATCAAGCCCTTGTTTTGTGCGAATGCAATCAGTTGCTCCACCGCATATAGAGCCGATTGCTGCACAGTTTCGTCGATGTCATGGGCCAGATGCCGGGAAAGTTCCCGGCCTTGGCCTTTATCTGCGGTTTGGCGCTCGCTCATATGTCATCGTCTCCCGTCTATTCGTCGCCGTAGCCGTGAGGGTGCGACTGATGCCATCCCCATGCTCCGCTAATAATATCCTCCAATTGGGTACGTGCTGGACTCCAGCCCAACACCGAACGAGCCTTGTCAGAAGATGCAACCAATATCGCTGGATCGCCTGCGCGGCGTGGCTCTGTAACAACTGGAATGTCGAGTCCAGTGACCTTGCGTGCCGTCTCAATAACTTCTTTCACAGAGAAGCCCTGTCCATTGCCCAAGTTGAATACGTTGCTGTCATTGCCTTCGCGCAAGTAATTTACTGCACGCACATGAGCATCCGCCAGGTCACTCACGTGAATGTAATCCCGAACACACGTGCCGTCAGGTGTCGCATAATCCTCACCAAACACAGCGATGTGTGGACGTTGCTTCAAGGCTGTCTGGAGCACTAATGGGATCAGATGGCTTTCTGGTCGGTGATCTTCACCGATCTTGCCGCTCTCATGCGCACCAGCCGCATTAAAATACCGTAAAGACACATATTTGATGCCTAAAACTTTATCAAACCACGACATCATGCGCTCCATCATCAGCTTTGTTTCACCATACACGTTGGTTGGCTCTGTACGGTCTCCCTCTTCAATCGGCACCTTTTCCGGTTCGCCGTAGGTAGCCGCAGTAGAGGAAAACACGATTCGGCGCACTCCAGCATCCTTCATCGCCTCCAGCAAGCTCAGCGTGCCAAATACATTGTTGTCGTAATATTTACCAGGATTTTGCATGCTTTCTCCAACCAGCGAATTGGCTGCAAAATGGATAACTGCATCGATACTATTTTCAGAGAACAGTTTGGACAGTAGTTCTTTATCCCTCAAATCCCCTTCATACAACTTGCCTCCAAGCAATGCTGCTTTGTGCCCGGTTTGCAAATTGTCCAGCACCACAACTTCTTCTCCCAGATCCAACAGTTCTGCTACGGTATGTGAACCGATATATCCAGCTCCACCTGTGACTAAAATGGCCATGTTATTCGTCCTCCTTCAGTTCTTTTACTCCGTCTCCTGCCTTGCATACATAAAAGCTGGCTTCCAGCCCTGTGCGGGTCTGATAAGCTTCGCCGACTTCCTTCACAAAACGTTCCACATCGTCCTCATGAACCAATGAAACCGTACAACCTCCAAATCCGGCTCCTGTCATACGAGCACCCAGCGTGCCAGGAATGCGTCGTGCTTCTTCAACCATGACGTCCAGCTCCGTGCAGCTGACCTCATACAAATAGCGCAATGAATCATGAGAAGCATTCATTAACAGACCAAAAGCTATAAGTTCATTCGCTGCGAGAGCATCGACAGAGGCCAACACACGAGCGTTTTCCTCCACCACATGCTGTGCCCGCCGACGCACTGTTTGGTCCGCGATGTGATGCTGAAGCTCTCCGAAACGTGCCTCATCCAGCTGAGCGAGGTATTCCAGTGACGGCTCCTGCTGCTGTAAAATGGACAGTGCTTCGGCACACTGGCTACGACGCTCGTTGTAGGCTGAGTCCACCAAACCGCGACGCTTGTTTGTATTGCCGATCACGAGCTTATAAGCCCCCGTGCGGAATGGCACTTTACGGTACTCCAACGTATCGCACATCAGCAGAATTGCATGATCAGCTGCTCCGTTCGCTACAGCGAACTGGTCCATAATGCCGCAATTGACACCAACGTAATTGTTTTCTGCCCGCTGGGACAACAAAGCGATCTCGACCGTATCTGTTTCCTGTTTTTCGATCGTGAGAAACGCATATCCTGTAACAACCTCAATGGAGGCTGAGGAGGATAATCCAGCACCATTCGGTATTTCTCCATGATAGAGCAGGTCATATCCGTTAGACGGATAAACTCCCTTTTCAGCCAACTCCACCAGCACACCCACCGGATAGTCCACCCACTCATCCGTTTTGTTTTTACCTATTTCTCCACGGGGGATAGACACTTCATACGACAGGTTTGTCGAAGCAAAATGAATTTCATCATCATTGCGCGCACGAAGGATCAGCGTCGTTCCGAATTCCAGCGCAGCCGGGAGTACATAACCACCGTTATAGTCGATATGCTCTCCAATCAGATTGACACGTCCAGGTGCATGAAATATCCGCAGTTCATTGCTGCTTTCACCATATTTTTCAATAAAATGTTTCTTTAATTCAGTAGAGTTCATATCCGCATCCACCTCATATACCGTTAGTAAAGGCCCTCCTGATTTCCCTGTAACATCTTAATCAGGTTGACATCTCTTATGATTTCAGTATAAATGAAAGCGTCACACAATGTAATGCATCCATGTGTTTAAGCTATGGATAAATGTGACTTGGATATGTACAATGTAAGTATACCGCATCCGCTAAACCATTCACAAATGCAGGAAGGATGACCCTATTTTGCAAGCGTATTCATATAGTTATGCCGTCGCCTCTAATCCGGTGTTTTATGAAAATAGCCCGCTGCATGTGCTTTTTGCAGGAGAGAGCCAAACCAAATCCGGTCATGCCGTGGGGCCGAAAATCTATGATTACTATCTGCTACACTTTGTAGAATCGGGCAGAGGTATCTTCCGAACGGAACAGCACACATATCAGCTTGAAGAAAACGATTTTTTCCTTATTCATCCCGGTCAGCTGGTGAGCTATACCTCTGATGAAGAGGAACCGTGGCGTTATCGTTGGTCTGCGTTTACCGGGCACCATACTGAGCAGGTGGTGCAGGAGGCCGGGCTACGTGTTCACCAGCCTGTCTTTCATGCTTCCGATCAAAGTCCCATTCCCGGTTATTTGGAGCAAATGCAATTGGCCTTTTATAGCAGAAAATCTAGTTCTCATCTATCAGCCTTGGGGTATTTGTATCTGATTATGGGGGAAGCAGGCAATTACCTGAGTGACTGGACTGATCCGTCCGGGGCGGATTCGCAAATTCAACGTACAGTCAAGCAGATGGTTCAATATATGTCCACTCAGTACGCACACCCCGTTTCCATTGAGCAAATGTCTGAAGGACTTGGTTATAATCGTGCGTATTTGTCACGGATATTCAAAAAGGAAACGGGGATCTCCCCCGTCACCTATCTGCTTAAGCTAAGAATCGACAAATCACGTCAACTGCTGCGTGAGCGTCCGGAACTATCGGTAGAGCAAGTGGCCGCTTCGGTCGGACTAACCGATGCCTTATATTTCTCACGTCAATTCAAACGCTTCTGTGGTCAGTCTCCAACCGAGTACCGAAGCAAGGTTAAGCAGTATCCACAGTCGTAAAACAGACTTAAACAGCCCGCATCCTTCAAACGGATGCGGGCTGTTAATTTATATTGTATAAGAGAACGCGAAATTAGGCCGATGACTACAAATTAACTTTCGCCATTAGGCTGTGCCGCCGTCCTGTCAGTTCCCGGCATTCAGAATCGAATCAATCCGATCCAATTCCTCCTGAGAAAAGTCCAGATTGGATAAGGTAGCAACATTTTCTTCAATTTGGCTTACACGGCTTGCCCCAATCAAGACAGAGGTCAGACGTTCGCCGCGCAGAGCCCAGGCCAGCGAAAATTGAGCCAAACTTTGTCCGCGTGCAGCAGCCATCTGATTCAGGGCGCGTACCTTGCGAAGTGTCTCTGGCGTCACATGGTTCTCATTCAGGAAAACCGAAGTACTCGCTGCACGTGAATCCTCGGGAATTCCGTTCAAATATTTATTGGTCAGCAATCCCTGCGCCAGCGGGCAAAAGGCAATGCTGCCTACCCCGTTTTCGTCCAGTACATCTTGTAATCCGTTTTCAATCCAGCGGTCGAGCAAGGAGTATTTCGGCTGATGAATCAAAAGCGGTGTTCCCAGCTCCTTCAGAATGCGAGCTGCTTCTGCTGTTTGCTCCGCACTATAATTGGACACACCCACATACAGCGCTTTGCCGGATCGTACGATATGATCCAGTGCTCCCATCGTTTCCTCCAGCGGCGTATCAGGATCAAATCGGTGAGAGTAGAATATGTCGACATAGTCCAGCCCCATCCGCTTCAGGCTCTGATCCAGACTAGATATCATATACTTGCGAGATCCCCAGTCACCATAAGGCCCTGCCCACATATTGTAGCCCGCTTTGGTGGAGATGACCAACTCATCTCGATACGGTTTCATATCACTGGCTAATACTTGTCCAAAAAATTCCTCAGCTGATCCCGCAGGAGGGCCATAGTTATTAGCTAAATCAAAATGCGTAATTCCCAGATCAAAGGAGCGAGTAATCATGCTACGGCCATTCTCCGCGTTGTTAATCCCGCCGAAATTGTGCCACAAGCCCAGCGAAATAGCGGGCAGTTTTAGACCTGATCTCCCTGTACGGTTATATTTCATAGTTTCATAACGATCTTCGCCAGCTAAATAAACCATGCTATCCCAGCCTCTCTCGAAACATTGTAATGTCCATCACAACATCATCATAGCGCTTTTATCCAGGCGTTGACAAGAAAACGATTACAGACCTAATTGATGAGCAAGTTTTTCCATAACTTTACCGATTGGATCGGTGATCAAAAGATCCGCCTTATGATCATACGAGGTGGGATCTGTATTCAGCAGCACTGTATGTTTACCACGAAAATAAGTAATCAAGCCCGCAGCGGGATGTACTGTCAGCGACGTTCCTCCAATTAACAGCAGATCAGCCTGCGAAATAGCCTGAACGGATTGAATAATGGTATCCTGATTCAGCTCCTCCTCATATAAAACGACATCCGGTTTGATAATTCCTCCATCTATTGGACATTTGGGTACAACCTCAGAGCTGTTCATCACTTCATCTAGGCTGTAAAAACGTCCGCATTCCATACAGTGGTTCCGATGCACCGAGCCATGAAGTTCTAGTACATTCACACTGCCGGCAGCCTGATGTAAGCCGTCAATATTTTGGGTCACAACCGCTTTTAGACGGCCTTGCTTTTCCAATGACGCGAGGAAATGATGACAACCGTTCGGCTCCGCATCGGGATGCAGCATTTTGCTGCGATAGAAGTCGAAGAACACTTCAGGATGCTTCACAAAAAATGAACGGCTCAGCATAACCTCAGGGGAATAAGGCAATTTCTCCTCACTTTGATACAGGCCTGCTGCCGAACGAAAATCCGGAATACCACTTTCCGTCGATGTGCCTGCACCGCCGAAAAAAACAATATTCTGCGATTGCTGTATCCATTCCGCCAACGTATTAACTTTCATACCCTACGCACCTCCAGCTCTTCATATCCACGAACAACCTTATCCGCATCCAGCAAATGACCAGAACGTTCTGCTTCTGGCGCAAATCCAATAGCGAGCCGCACTCCGGCACGTTTGCCCATCTGCATGTCCCCATTGCTGTCTCCGATGACTACCACGTCCGCCGGCGACAATCCTAGTAATGCGCAGGCTTTTTCAGCCATTTCCGGGTCAGGCTTACCATATGTAACCCTATCATGTCCGATAATCTCATCAAAATAGGATGTCAGCCCCATCCACTCCAAATGCTCCTGTGCAGCCTCTGTACTGTCAGAGGTCACAACCGCTAGCTTCAGCCCGGCATGGCGGCTTTGCTCCAGCAATGTCCGCAACCCTGGAAACACCTTCGCTGCCCGATGTCGCCGAATATCAGCCATCGCCGTTTTATTAAAGTCGCGGACAAGCCGTACAGCTTCATTCCACGGTACACCAGCATTATAAAGCTGCCAAGCCAATACCCCCGTACTTTCGTCCACCGTCCCCATGGCCAGCGGGCCAGAAGGGTCGTAACCGATCACACGTCCCTCCTGATCGTGAACAGTACCTAGAACGGTACCTTTTTCCACCGTAAAACCGGCACCTGCCACGATAAGATGCTGCTCCATCATATCCAGTATAGAACGAGCCCAGGGGCCCCACAACTGAATAAAATCCAGCAACGTTCCATCTTTATCTAATAAAATACCACGGCATGGGTACCGCTCCCCCTGCACGATCAGCTCAGACATGCAGCACACCTCCTTTACTGATTCTTAGAAGCCACATCCACACTCTCTTTCATCCAGTCCTGTAAAGCCGTTACCGTCTGATTCCATTGCTCGGCAGCGCTAATTTTTGCAGGATTATCCCCTTTTTGGACACCATAACTGCCGAATTGGGCATGATTTCCCCCTAAGACTGTAAAATACAGCGTGTTGGCTGGTAAATAAGTTCTTCCACTTTGGACATTTTCCATCTGGACGACTCCATCATCACTTCCCAGTAGAGAAATAACGGGCAGATTTTTATCCTTTAAATTACCCTTGTTATCCGGGTAGGAGGCGAGGAAAAATACACCTTTGACCTGATCAGGATGTGCAGCTGCATATCGGGCCGCCATCACACCGCCTAACGAATGGCCTCCAATAACAAACGCTTCTTTCGGATATGCCTTTAGCACTTCATTCGCTAAATCCGGGGAGATCAATGCAAGGTTCAGTGGCATTTTTGCAATGATCACATGATGACCCTTTTCCGCCAGACGGCGTGCCAAGGGCGCATAACTTTCGGGCTTCACCAACGCCCCTGGATACAAAATGACTCCAGTTCCGCTTCTTTTTACAGGCTCAAAACCAACCCAATGTTCTTGTTCATTTACTTTCACAGCATCCGCTACTTCGGCTAATGCAGCAGCAGCCGTCTCATCAGGCTGATAAGGCGTAAATACCTTCCATGCCCCCCACCCTGCGATCAGTACAATGACAATCAGGATGCCTAAGAGAATTTTCCATATTTTCCGAGGACCACGTGTCCCATATGAATTGTATGATCTTCTTGTTCTTCTTCTCATTGTAAAAGTTCCTTTCGCCTTTTGTACCTCGAAATTCGTAATTTGAATATAAAATGTGTCGCTGTATTCATCAGCGTAACTATAGCCTTGTTAGGGTAACATCGTTGTACATACAGGGTCAAATCAGCATACATTTCCAGGTATTAGCCCATCTTTGTCCCGTGTTCAAGCTTTCGCCACATAATAAGGACATGGTAGCGCTTACTGTTGTGAAAAAAATCACAATGGTAAAGTCCAGAGTATCGTACCTTGTTCCTTGTAAAGAATTATTTTTTAAATAGTTTAGTCGGCAGAAGCCGTTCGGAGGGAAACACATGACGACAAGCCATGATGTACAAGGGGAAAGCTTCTTTTTCAATCTGCGATTTCTGTTGATCATATGCGTATTTGCAGGAAATGCTCTGGAGCCTCTAGTCGGTTCACTTCATATTGCCCAACAATGGTTCAGCTGGATATTCATGTTCCATATGCCGTTGTTTGTACTCGTAACAGGCTACTTTGCCAAATCATCTTTGACCGGACCCGCAGGCCAAAAAGTTCTGCTTCAGATCGGTATGCAATATCTTATTTTTCAATCGCTCTATTCGATCTTGGATGTTGCACTCTTCCACGTTCCCCATATCCATCATTCGTTCTTTGCTCCTTATCTGCTCCTCTGGTTCCTTGCCAGTCATATCTGTTGGAGACTGCTGATGCTGACTTTTCAGAAAATACCACCTGTCCTCCAATTGGGTATATCCGTGCTGCTGGGTATCCTTGTCGGGTATCTCCCTGTGGATGGTATATGGCTGAGCGTATGCAGAACCTTTGTTTATTTGCCTTACTTTGTAGCAGGTTATCATTTGAATTATGCGGACGTTCGACGGTTCTTCACAACACCAGTCCGCATAATCGCTGGCATTGTATCTCTTCTGCTTATGGTACTGGCGGGAACGTCGTATTTCGGCATCCCGGCAGGCTGGCTGTATGGCAATATGACTTACGGTGAATTGGGCCATACCGAATGGTACGCAGGAATTTACCGCATCGGTATTTATGGAGTTCAATGGATAGCATCGATGGCGTTTCTAAGCTTTGTTCCGGCCGTGACAGGACGTATAACTGAGATGGGAAGACGGACACTATATGTCTTTTTACTCCATGGCTTGATCGTCCGTACCGTTGTTGCGAAGGGAGTCTACGAATATATAGATACTCCAGTGGAAGTCATGTTGATTGTAGTGTGTGCTGCAGGTCTGTGCTGTATGTTGACCATGCCTTGGGTTCGTACTGCAACAAGACCTCTGATTGAGCCACAGGTAGAATGGATGCTAAAGCCAGCTCCTTATCCTTTTAGACGGTCCGCGTAATCTTTTTATCTCTTTTTTATTTAACATTGAACACGCGACAACCCACTCACAGACGAACATGTAAGCGAGTCTACCCTCTCTTTACTCCACTTAGAGCCTGTTTCATACAGGCGTGATGTGGTAAGTAAAGGATGCGCGCAACAAAAAACAACTTTTTTATTAAGGAGTGATTTGTAATGGCACGTAATCAAAATCAGGGGAAAATGAGTCGCGAAGAAGCAGGTCGTATGGGTGGAGAAGCTACTTCCAAGAAGCACAATAAGGAATTTTATCAGGAGATTGGTAAAAAAGGCGGGGAAGCAACCGCAAACTCTCATGATAAAGAATTTTATCAGGAAATCGGCAAAAAGGGCGGCGATGCTACAGCTGAGTCGCATGACAAAAATTTCTACAGAGACATCGGTCGTAAAGGCGGCAGAAATTAAGGTGTATTGTCCTCTTCCGCCCTCCTTTAACATAAAACAAGCCTGAGCCCATCCGCTTTATTGAGGAATGGGCTCTTTCATATTTTACCTGATACGCAAACCTATCAGTATACATATTTCTAATAGAATCACATTCTAACCTCTTCTAAATGCAATATATAGACAAATAAAACTGGTCATATCTATATATTGTTGATTACAGAACACTTCTTGTACTTTTTCAAAATCTTCATATATGTAGAAAAAAGCTCACATCTATGATAGACTCTTTAGAAAACATCTGCGCTATCACGGCGTCCATTGAACGCCATACTATTTTTATACTTTGGGGGGAAACCAGCATCATGACAGCTAAGACGAAAATGCGTTCCGATATGATTAAAAAAGGCTTTGACCGCGCTCCTCACCGCAGCTTGCTGCGCGCAGCGGGTGTCAAGGAAGAAGATTTTGACAAACCGTTTATTGCGGTATGCAACTCGTATATTGATATCGTACCGGGCCACGTCCATTTGCAGGAATTTGGCAAAATTGTCAAGCAAGCCATTCGTGAGGCAGGCGGTGTACCTTTCGAGTTTAACACCATCGGTGTAGATGACGGCATTGCCATGGGGCACATCGGTATGCGTTATTCTCTGCCGAGCCGTGAAATTATAGCTGACTCTCTGGAAACTGTCGTTTCCGCTCACTGGTTTGACGGCATGGTTTGTATTCCTAACTGTGATAAAATTACCCCTGGCATGATGATGGGCGCATTGCGCGTTAACATTCCAACTATTTTCGTCAGCGGCGGTCCTATGAAAGCTGGTAAAGACAAGAACGGACGCTCTATTTCCCTGACCTCCGTCTTTGAAGGCGTAGGTGCATATCAGGCTGGTAAAATCGACGATCAAAGCTTGCTTGAATTAGAACAATATGGCTGTCCGACATGTGGCTCCTGTTCAGGGATGTTCACAGCGAATTCCATGAACTGTCTCGCAGAAGCGATGGGTCTGGCTATGCCGGGTAACGGCACCATTCTCGCAGTAGCAGAAGAACGTAAAGAATTCGTTAAACAATCTGCACGCCAATTGATGGAATTGATTAAGCTGGATCTTAAACCACGTGATATCGTGACTAAAGAAGCTATTGATAATGCATTTGCATTGGATATGGCAATGGGCGGTTCCACGAATACCGTATTGCATACATTGGCACTTGCCCATGAAGCAGAAGTTGACTACCCTATCGAACGTATTAATGAAGTCGCAAACCGCGTACCTCATTTGTCCAAATTGGCACCTGCTTCCGACTATCATATTGAGGATGTTCATAATGCAGGCGGCGTAAGCGCAGTGCTGAATGAATTGTTGAAGAAACCGGGCGCACTGCATGGTGACTGTATTACTGTAACCGGAAAAACCATTCGTGAAAATGTAGAGGGTCAGGAAATTCTGGACACTAACGTTATCCATAAACTGGACAACCCGTATTCCGAACGTGGCGGTCTGGCTGTATTATTCGGTAATCTGGCACCGCAAGGCTCCATTATCAAAGTCGGTGCAGTTGATCCTTCGGTTGGTGGTTATCACAAAGGTCCTGCTATCTGCTTTGATTCACAGGAAGATGCACTGGCAGGTATCGCCAACGGTAAAATTAATGAAGGACACGTTGTTGTTATCCGTTATGAAGGTCCAAAGGGCGGACCTGGTATGCCTGAAATGCTCGCTCCAACTTCACAAATCGTGGGCATGGGGCTTGGTGCCAAGGTGGGTCTGATTACAGACGGACGCTTCTCAGGTGCTTCCCGTGGTATCTCCATCGGTCATATTTCCCCCGAAGCCGCAGAAGGCGGACCTATCGCTTTTGTTGAGGACGGCGATATCATTGAGCTGGACTTGAACAATCGTAAGATTGAGCTCCACATTACGGACGAAGAATTCGAACGTCGTCGCGCCAACTGGAAAGGCTTTGAGCCGAAGGTGAAAACGGGTTACCTGGCACGTTATTCCAAGCTGGTGACGAACGCAAGTAACGGCGGAATTATGAAAATCTAAAGCTTTGCTAAGATATGCTTTATGAACGGCTAAAAAGCCTCCCGACCCCTAACAAAGGATCGAGAGGCTTTTTTTATTAGGTCAATTGCTTGATCCTGTATCCGCTGCTTGTGAAGCCCTGACTGATGTCTGAACAGGATTAGCCTCTTCGGTCATTTCGCTGTTGAGTATATGGACATCATCTCTCTGAGCTGTTTGCTCAAGAGCTTCGTCTGAGCAGTGTAAGTCTCCCAGATGAAAACGGTCAAACAAGGTATCCATTGGCATCACGATCAGTTTCGGTACCATTACATCTTTTTTTTCACTCAATTGCTCTGAACCCGAAGGATGAATAACACGAAATAACAGCTTTAGATATACAGTGGACACATGCTTGAACAGTCCTTTGGGAAGCTCCCGAACTTGAAATCCCAACTTCTCTGGTCCCCGATGAATCATACTTACTGCATAGATCGCCTTTACACCCTTCATTTCAGAATCATGTACAATGCGTTGGGCCAGATCAGGAAGTTGTTTTTTCACAATCCGAATCAATTGAATAGCTAGATGTACCATCGACTTTGCCGTCGACCCCAATTGAAATAACTTTTTATTATCAAAATGAAGCTCGATTACCGGGTCCCCTTTTTCTAGCCACCTGCTGTTCTCCATATTTACATTTGGCCCATGATAGATACGGCGACGATAATAAAAGATCGTATCCTCCTGACTTACGGGACGAAGACGAAACAAAACATGGAATAGCCGCTCATACTGGAGCCATCCACATACCAGCGTTCTTTTTGACCAGCTCGTACTGAACATCTCGGAGGCAGTAGGTTGATTGACAGACTGACGGCAAAACAATGTATCCACCCGTACGCTGCGCAATTGTCGTTCTTGGGCGACCCTCAGCAGCTTCTCCAGTGCGATTAGCATATTCTGGGGCGCTTCCGCGTCTGCCCCCAATGTCGTACCACAGTCATGGAGCAGCATCACCTCGCCCCCCCTTAGCTTTTTTAGCATTCTCTCCGCCAATTGTTTCGCTCCAATGCTTGCCTTCCAATCTCCGAACATGGAGGACCATAATACGATTCGACGACCATGGGTGTTGGAAATATCAAAAAAGTTCACTATCCCCCAAGGTGGGCGATAAAAGGTCGTTCCCTCGCCAGTTACTCGACGAATGACTGACTCTGTCTGGGCAATTTGTCTTCTGACCGTAACAGGCCGCATCAGCCAATTCGATTTGTGCACATAATTATGAATACCGATCAGATGACCTTCATCATGCATGCGTTTCAGAAGTTCAGGGTATTTTTCTGCATTCATCCCAACAACAAAAAAAGTAGCCTTGGCATCAAAACGCTTCAGTAAATCAAGCAGCTGTGATGTATACACTGGATCAGGACCATCATCAAAGGTGAGCGCATATTCTTGCTCACTTTTGCCGCGCCTGAACACTCGGAAGCCAAATATACGACTAACCAGCGCCGGAATAAAAGCATAAAAAGTTGAAATGTAAAACATCCATAACAGCAAAGTCTGCACGTTTTATCCCCACTTTTCTATTCTGAACTCCCAAGCAGGCTTCCTGAGGAAAACTCACTTACTTATATGTTAGCATAAAGACGTAAGCATGCCGAGATTCACTATTGTATATGGTCAGCATTGAGGTCCAATTTAGTGTACAATAAGTAAAAATCTTAAAGGAGTCGTTGTATACATATGCTTCCATTGTACAAAAAATATTGGCGTACCGTTTTTGATATCGGACTGATCGTATTAACCGTGTATTTAATTATGTTCGTATCCAGCAAACTCTATCAACTTGCCGCACCTGTGTTCCTTTCGTTTGTCGTGTTCTGGTGCATTGAACCTGCCGCTCGTTATTTTCATCGCAAGGGAATGAAGAAGCCCTTCGCCTCTGCGCTCTCCGTATTGCTGTTTATCATCCTTTTACTTGCTATTTTTTTCGGATTGGGCCTGATTCTGGTTACGCAATTTACGAAAGTCGCGCAAAACCTCCCACATTATACGCAGATTATCCAAACGGAATTCACGCGGTATCTTCATCTTTCTCAAGATAAAATTGCTGCTTTACCTCCGGGTGTTACCGAACGTGTAAATGATTATTTTGCGACTGCCACCACCATTGCTACGAAATGGGCACAGCTAGGGTTATCCTTTTTCATACAATTCCTCAGCTCTTTCACTGTTTTTATGGGCAACTTTGCGGTTGCGATCATTTTAGCGTTCTTTTTAAGTATGGAAATTAATCTTTGGAAGGGAATTGCCCGTAGTAAAACACCCAAGACACTAAAAACGGCTTACCTTTTTCTGAAAAATCACGTACTAAAAGCTATCTCCGCCTTTCTCAAAGCTCAAGCTCTATTGGTAGGGATTACCTTTGTTCTCGTATTTATAGGTTTACTCATTTTGCAAGTGGATAATGCCCTATCGTTGGCGCTCGTGGCAGCTTTGTTTGATATCCTGCCCTTGTTGGGTGTGCCTGTTATTTTTATTCCGTGGGCAGTGTATTTGTTCATCACAGGCAATACTGGCCTGGCTGTAGGGTTGCTTATTGTCATGGCTGTCACGGTTATCGTCCGCCAGCTGGCAGAGCCTAAAATTACTGGTAACTCCATCGGTGTTTCATCTGCCTATCTGATGCTTTCCTTTGCCATTATATCGTTATCCATCTTCGGATTGGCCGGATTAATCCTGTCCCCCATTCTGATCATTTTGCTCAAGGAATTGTGGCAGCAAGGTTATCTGCAACAATGGATTCGGTTTCCGACAGAGGAATTTGATGAGCCTCCGTTTATCGTCAAAATTCAGGAGGAAGATCGTGTAGCTACTCGTGGAACTGAGGAAGATTGAGCTAACAGATCCATTACTTGACCGAACAGTGCTGTAGCTTGATTTGTAGAATGTGTTGAAGCATTTTGCACAAGGACGGCGACCGCATAACGAGGCCGCTCTATCGGACCATACCCTATAAACCACTGGTGATTAATAGGGTGACCGCTCTTCAAAGCTTGGGCGGTACCCGATTTGCCGGCCAGATTCCATGATTTATTACGCAAGGAGGCACCCGTCCCCTGTGTCACAACCTTTTCCATTGCTTCACGAAGCATGCGAGCCGTCGATGTGTGAATCGAGCGACTACCCTCGGATGAAGGTACAGCATGAGTAGGTAGTTCCAGTAAGGTGTTTCCGTCTGCGTAGCTAATGCGTTTGACAATGCGTGGTGCATGTACTTGACCATCGTGCAGCAAGGTGACGATGAGATTAGCAGCTTGGAGAGGCGTTACCAGCACATCGCGCTGACCGATAGCTGTCTGTACACGTACGCCCGGATCAGACGCGTTTGTATGGGAGCCGAATACGGCTCCCTTTTCTTCGTGATCCAGTGGTCTGAATTGAGGTAGCCCCGCAAGATTCCGCTCCTGCCAGCCCACAGTTCGGCCCAATCCCAGTGCAGAGGCTGTGGCCTGAATTTGCTCAGAATTAAGCCGTTCACCGAGATGAGCGAACACACTATTACAGGATACGGCAAGCCCTTCCTCCAGGTTCAGGGTACCGTGTCCTTCTTTTTTCCAGCAAGCCAAACCGTACTTGCCATAAGTTCCATGACAATGGAATTGTTCCTGCGGTTGGACAACACCTGATTCAAGTGCAGCAGCAGCCGTAACCAACTTAAAAATGGAACCAGGCGTTATCGCCTTAAGTGCACGATTAGACCAGTCTGTTTTTTGCTGGGGATCAACATGACCGGGATTATAAAAAGGGCGAGACACCATCGCCAGTACATCCGCGTTGCCTGCATCGAGCACTACCACGGCCCCTTCTGCCAAATGACTAGATTCCGTCAGCTTTTCAATCTGTTCCTGTATAGGTAGATCAATTGTAGTCTGTACCTGTAATGGATAGTGACCATTGGATGGAGCACTGACACGCAGCGGTACATGAGTCAATGGACGACGCTGCGCATCTACAAATCGGGAGACGAACGTTTCACCGACGCCGCTCAGCAGCGGCTCCAACGTTCTTTCCAGCCCGGCTGCCCCCATCGGCAGTTCACTCGCTCGGTCGGCACGTTCATACAGAAAGCCAAGCCATTGCCTGCCATTGGGCAAATCCCTGTAACGTTTCGCATAAGGTACAAGCTCAATAAGCGAAGGGGCTAGCTTCAGCAGCTTGCCTGCTTCATGCGGATTGATTTGTACGGGCTCTCCGCCCCCATCACGCCATATGAGCGGGGATTGCAGTCCTTTCCAGCGTGTCAGTAGTTGATTCTTGTTCGTACGCAGTAGCTTAGCCAGTTCTTCGCCATGTATAGCCGCTTTGCCATCTACATCGGGAAAAAGCACTGGCGCCCATACGACTCCGCCAGTCAAGGGTTGCCCATGCCGGTCCGTAAACTGTCCACGTCCAGAGTCGATAGAAATGCCCTCCTGTCGCTGACGTGCTGACATTTCCTTAAGCGAATGCCCTCCATAAACAGACATATGAATGCCCGCTGTCCCCTGAATCCAAGCCAGTCGGAATAATAAAATCAGCAGTAGCGCCATCACCCCCAAGGCCATATATGCAATTCGACGTTTTCGTATGAAACTGCTACCACGCCTCGGCACATCCATCCTTCTTTCATCATTTTTCCAGTAGTATGTCCTGTAGTTGAAAAAGAAAACCCACTCAACTTTTAACGTGAATGGGTTTCCGAATTTAATAAAAAACCGTAATAAAAATAGTAATGGCCAGCACAACCCAAGCTACCTTTGTGTTTGTATTCATCTTTTGCTTTCCTTCGTGAGGGATTTTTAAGCACATCCACTAATAAAAAGTACAAACCCACGGAGATCAGTGACATTCCTGATTCCCATGGGTTTGTTATATCTACACCGTAAACCGCGAAAGCTGTTCCTTCAAATTCACCGATACTCCTTCCAGCTTATCCGACAAACCTACCAGTTGATTACCGATATTGGCCTGCTCAGTGCTGAGCGAAGCGACTTCCTGCGAAGTAGCCGAGGATTGCTCGGCCACCGCACTTACATTGGTCATTGCCTCGGACAAAGTGGTCTGCGATTCACTCAGATGATGAATGGAGGCGGTAACCGTTCCCAATCGTAGCGCGAACTCTCCCATTTGCTGCTGCACCGATTGAAAAATGTCCGTTGTTTCCTGCACGGCTCCCATCTGTTCCCGGAACAGCGGGTACACCTCAGATAATGCCTGTACCGTTTCATTCATTTCATTGACGATGTTGTTAGTAATGCCTGTAGCCGTACGAATAGCTTGACGTGATTGTTCAGCCAACTGCCGAACTTCATTAGCTACCACCATAAAACCACGCCCCGCCGTCCCCGCTCGTGCCGCTTCAATCGTCGCATTCAGTGATAGAATATTCGTTTGTTTCGCAATATCCTGTAGTACGTCCAGCACCTTAAATACATCCGAAGTTGTCTGCTTCAGTTCATCTACTTTGCCCACCAGAGCATGTGTAGTTTCTTCCGTAACCCGAGTCTTGCCCAATAGATTTTTCAGCTGAATGGTCCCTTTTTCACTGGATTGTTCAACTTCTTGTGCGACCAGACTCATTTCATAATTGGAAGCCATCACCGTATCCATTTGCTGAGATATATTCCCGGTTAGTCCGCTGCCACGTTCAGCCTCTGTTGCCAAACTGGCGGCGCCGTGAGCAATCTCTTCCGTTGCTGCTGCAATTTCTTTGGCTGAAATGGCTGTCTTCTTCGAGGCATCGCCTAATTCTGTCGCTGTATTCAGAACTTCCTGAGCTGAGGCATTCGTCTGTTGTACCAGCAATGTAATTTGCTCCATCATCATATCAAAGCTTTCTGACAACTGCCCAATTTCATCCTGAGCCTTATAGTTCGTTCGAATTTGCAAGTTGCCTTTAGCGCCTTCGACCATTAAATCTTTCAGATGTGTCAATGGACGAGCCACGAGGCGCACGATCCACAGGCCAATGAACAATGCAATGAGTGCAGCCACTGCAGCAAATATCCAGGTTGTGGTTAGAATCCCCTTAGCGTCTCTCACCAGCTCAGATACAGGTACTACACCCACGAGAATCCACTTGGAAGTTCCCAGCGTATTATGAACCGCAAGCACACTTTGCTTTTTGCCGTCTGCTTCCTGCTCCATAATTTGATTTCCTTCGATTCCTTCAAGCTTGGAAACGTAATCCAGCTTTGTCTTCCCTCCTGTCAAGCTCTCATTGTTAGAGCCTACAAACTCGCCCTTGTCTGTCACAAGGCTAATCATACTGCCTGAGCCCAAATTAACACCTTTTAACTCGTCCTCCACCGCACTGGACTTTAAATCCATAACCAGAACATAAGTCCCTCCCAACCCGGACATGCTGTTCATGGAGCGTGCCAGACGAAAGGTCTTGCTACCATTGTCATTCACCTGCGTAGGTAGCCAAACCATTCCCTTGTTTTTCAAAATATCCTTAAACCACGCTTCCTGCCGTACATCCTTTTGAGTTCCGGTGCCCATAGCAGCTAAATTGGTTTCTTCCGGGTACAAGTACATTGAATCAATCGCTTTATTCGTAAAAGCAAGATTCGTTAGCTTCTTATTCACTTCGCCCATAGCAACAAAAGATGCAAAGGGATTTTTATCTTGCTTTACTGCCTTTTGCAACTGATCACTTAATTCAGTATCGAAAAATACCTGTGTCGATGTGTCTTGAAAGCGCTCTAGAATAATATCAAGCTTTTCTGAAGTTTGCTGGACGGTCTGCTGATAAGCCGTAGCTGCATTTTGCTCAATCGTACTTTTAGCCTTGTAGTATGAGAGCATCCCCAAGCTAACCACAAATAACATAATTGCCGCAAAAAAGATCAGAAACAACTTCATTCCAACCGAACGTATCGGATTATAGTTTTTGACCAAATGCATGAAATCTTTACTGTACCTTTCCGGCTTAAGTAAACGCTTTAAATTGTGTGTACCTTTACGAGTCGCTTTAGCTACCCAGGGGGCAACCTTCGAAGACACCGCACCCGTTTGTTCCCCTTTTTCCATGGTCACTTTACTGCCTTTCAAACCCTGCATTTGATCCGTTTTCTTGGGTTGCCTTTTTACTGTATTCCCCTCTTTTTTCCGTAAACCCATTCCTCTCACCTGCCACCATATAATTAGTTTCTAATTCCACGTTATCCATTATGTATCTATTATCTATATAACTTCTATCGGAACTATTCGACAAGGAATGTAGCTTTCCTTTGAGTATCAACTAAATTTTGTGAAACTTTTTTCCTATAAAACTATTCAAAAAAAAGCCTCTCCAACCGATAGGAGAGGCTTTTGAATCTTTTAACCTGTGACTTAAGGCTTATTTACTTCTTTTTACGCATCATATCAAAATACGATACGGGTTGATCTACCTTCATTCTAATCCGTTGAAGCGGGTGACGAGCAGCATCCAATTCGTTGCCTTCTTCATCCCAGATCGTTCCGACCGTTTGTTTAAAGAATGTTCCGTTCGGGCCGAAAAATTCAATTTCATGACCGGGTTTAAAATGGTTCCGTTGTTGAATAGTTGCGATGCCACTCGCGGCATCGTAGTCCATGACCAGTCCAGCAAAATCATAAGGGACTGCTTTTTCTTCCGGCTCATAAATATGATCCTCATGATCCGGTGTATCGTAGAAAAATCCTGTATTCAGCGGGCGATTGGCTGCCTTGTTAATTTCTTCAATCCATTCTGGTTTGAGCACATAATTTTCAGGATCAGCCATATAGGAATCAATCGCTTGACGATAGACATTCACGACCGTAGCCACATAGTGGATAGACTTCATACGTCCCTCTACTTTAAAACTGTCTACACCTACATCAATCAGATCAGGGACATTTTCAATCATACACAGATCCTTGGAACCCATAGAAAAAGCATTATCGCTTTCTTCAAACAGTGGAAGCTGGTTAACACCGAGCTGGAACTGTTTCAGTGCATTGCTGTCCTGTGCCTCTTCCTCAGATATCCAAACCTCACCTGGGCGGGCATCCTCAAATAAATCGTATTTCCAGCGGCAAGACTGACAACATCCCCCACGATTGGAATCACGGTCTGTAAAGTGATTGGACAACACGCAGCGGCCGGAAAATGAAGAGCACATCGCACCATGGACAAAAGCTTCGATTTCGATGTCCACATGCTTTTTGATTTCTTCGATTTCCTCCAGACTGGTCTCACGACCCAGTACTACACGCGGTAGCCCCTCGTTTTTCCAAAACTTTACCGCCTGCCAGTTCAGCGTGGACTGCTGTGTACTCAAATGCACTTCTAATCCAGGAACAGCACGCAATGCCACGGATACAATAGCCGGGTCAGCGACAATAACGGCATGAATTCCTGCCTCGTACAGATTGCGCAAGTATTCCTCGATTCCGGCAATATCTTCATTGTGGGCATAGATATTGGTAGCCACAAGCACCTTAGCACCGTACTTGTTGGCAAATTCTACACCTTCTCGCATTTCTTCAAAACTGAAATTATCGGCGTTAGAACGCAGACCATATTTTTGTCCACCAATATATACAGCATCCGCGCCATAGTGAACGGCAAACTTCAGCTTTTCCAGATTTCCGGCAGGAGCCAACAGCTCCGGCTTATCCAGACGATTCCGTTTACCTATATATTTTCTCGTTTTGGTTATCGTCCCCATGACGTTCCCCCCTCTGTGAATTCAATTCATTTTAAAATTAATAAACCTGCTCTTTATAGAAAAATCCGAAGGAAAGTTCCCGTTCTGGATCTTGAAGACGGCGAACTTCATCCAGCCAGCTTTCATCATAAGCATAAGCATCCGGATCAGCTGTATAAGTATCTATTGCTTTACGATAAGCACGAACAACCGCCTCATTGTAAGCCGTAGGTTTCAATAAGCCCTCGATCTTAAAGCTATGCACGCCCGCCTCCATTAGAATATGCAGGTCCTCCATGATGCAAAAATCATCTGAACTCATAATATGTGTCCCATTAATATCCTCGTAGATGGGGAACTTTTCTTCCTTCCTCTCTGCTTCAATCAGAAACAAGCCGCGCCCTCTGCCCAAATCGCCCTCTACATTACGTCCCTGGTGCAGCATATAACTTTGAACAAGCTTACGCTTGGAATGATAAATATTGGTCATACCATGTACCTGAACCTGTGCTTCTATGTTCAACTTTGGTATCATTTCGGTAATTTCATCCATACTGAGCTCACGAGCCAAAATGACCCGGGAAGCCCCTTTTTCACCCCAATAGTTGGCGGTTGCGAAGTTGGTGGAGATCATCTCACCGTTCCAGAACAGCTTAAGATGCGGAGCATACTCCTTCACGGCCATGAGCACTGCGGGATCATTAAACTCAATGGCATCAATGCCGCATCCAGCTAGGGTCTGCACATATTCGGGAAGGAGCGGCAATAGCTCGTTCGTCATCAAATTCGTCATGGATACATATACCTGTGCCGTATGCTTGCGTGCCTCTTCCACCACTTCACGGATTTGGTCAGGGGTAAAATGTCCCGGCAGCCGCATTCCAAAGCGGTCATCTCCAATAAGTAATGCAGTAGCTCCAGCCTCCAGCATATGGAGGGCATCCTCCGGAGAGCTGGCAGTTGCCAGTAGTTCGGGTTTGTAAGCCATAGGCTCACCTCCTAATTTGTCTTACGGTTACTTACCTGAATGTTATGCAAATGTTCTTTATACGTTTTGGCAAACAAATGTTCATGTGTCCCATCTTTTTTGGTCACATAAAATAAATAATCTGTAGCTTTTGGCTGTAAAGCCGCTATCACTGAGTTTAGACTGGGACTTGCAATCGGCCCTGGCGGAAGTCCCAGATGCAAATACGTATTATAAGGGCTTTCCACAGCCAAATCCTTGTAATACAGCCGTTCTTTTTGCTTGTCCAGCATATATTGAACCGTTGCATCAATTTCCAGCTTCTTCCCCTGTTTGAGCCGGTTATAAATGACGCCAGCTACTACAGACCGCTCATCTTCCACAACCACTTCGCGCTCTACGAGAGAAGCAACTGTCAGCAGTTGATGCAGCGTTTCATCCCGCTGTTTCAGCTTGGCATCCAAATCGGAAACAGTTTCCAACCGCTTTTGTGTCTGTTCTAGCATCACCTGTATAATATCTTTGGCCGTACTACCCTTTTTCAGCTCATAGGTTTCCGGGAAAAGATAGCCCTCCAGCGCATAGCGAAGCCCCGCCTGCTTTGGAATGTCCCGCACTAGCGCGACGTCAAAAGCGGACGGATCGTTGGCCAGCTGCAAAAATTGCTGCCGATCTGCCAATCCTTCCTTTTGCAGCTTATCAGCCATCTGTCTAATCGTAAAACCTTCTGGGATTGTAAAACGAATCATTTCCTCTTTGACAACATCTCCAGCCGATAACTTAGTAATCAACTGGTCAAAGGTTGCGCCAGGCTGCGCCTCATATTTTCCGGCCTGAAATGCGCTTCCTTGCTGTTTGAATTTCACATAAGCCTTAAACACGAACGCATTACGTATAAGTCCCTTCTGCTCCAGCGTATCTGCAATTGCCGATGTTCCTGTTCCCTGCACCACCGTAAAAGCAACGGGTTGTGTTTGGGGCTGAACAGGCTGCATGGCATTCCAAATATAGAGGGTTGCCCCTCCTGCTATAATGATAAGCAGTAGAAACAACGTAAACATCCTCGTCCTTCGCTTCACATCCACCCAACTCCTTCACAGCCAAAAAGGGCGGACTGGTCCGCCCTTTCAGGTTTGATCTCATCGCTATCCAGACTTACAGTTCTTCCGGTAACGTACATTCATCGTACAGTTCGGAAATATCTTCCCACTCATCATCATCTTCAATGGTGGTGATGGAGATTTCGCCGTCTGTGGATGAGCTTACATGGTATAGTTCATGTTCGCCAACAGCAGCCCCAGGTCTACGCAATACAGCGTACCGTTGTTCACCTACCTTGAACTCTGCTTCCAATTCCATGCGAATTGCATGGCCCTGTTCATCCTGTAACTCTACATCGCCGTCGAACGTTTCCTTCAAATCAGAGGTCCAACTCAGGTCTTCACGTGAATAGCTCGTCATTTCCCGTCTTCCTCTTCCTCTTCCTCTTCTTCTACAAATGTATTAAAGGTCTCTTCGACGATTTCCCATTCGGCATCGTCTTGGATCACAAACAATTTAATATCATCGCCTTCTTCCTCGTAACGGAAGGCGTACACATCGGACTCATCAGCTTCAGGGTCCACTGGCGCAACCATCATGTACTTCGCTTCGGAACCATCTACCTCAAACTTCATAATGACCTCGAACTCTTCCTCGTTGCCCTCGTCATCGGCAATATAAATAATTTCCGGCTCTTCTTCCATACCCACTTGATTTTCAGCCATTACGAAATCCCCCTCACCTTGTACTGTGTGCGTCCAAATAGTTTTGCAAGATCAGGCTTGCGGCCAGTTTATCTACCACCTGCTTGCGTTTTTTTCGGCTGACGTCGGCCTCCAGAAGCGCACGCTCCGCCGAACGCGTCGTCAGCCGTTCATCCCAAAGGTGAACGGGTAAACCCAGTAACTCCTTGAGTCGGTTCGCAAACTCGATGCAAATCTCACCGCGTGGACCCACGGTTCCGTTCATGTTTTTCGGCAAGCCTACAACAACCTCGCCGACCTCATTGTCACGAACCAAATTTGCAATTTTACCGAACTCGCTGTCGTCACCGCGTCGTTCTATGACTTCCAATCCTTGGGCGGTCCAGCCGAAGGCATCACTTACGGCGACCCCAATTCGGCGATCCCCGTAATCCAATCCCATTACTTTCATGCCTGTCTCCTAACGGTGCTTGGCGAGATAGAAACGAACCAATTCTTCAATCAACTCATCGCGCTCTTTTTTACGTACCAGGCTTCTGGCATTATTATGCCGTGGCACATAAGCCGGATCACCGGATAGCAAATAGCCGACGATTTGATTGATCGGATTGTATTCTTTTTCCACCAGCGCATCATATACGGTCAACAAAATCTCCTGAGCAGAAGCTTCCTTCTCATCTGCCTTGACATTAAATTTGACCGTTTTGTCCATGGAATCCATTGTTGACACCTCGCTTCCACAAAACATGTGTACATGTTTATGCCAGCTTATTCTTTTACATCATACCATAAGCAAAGCCCTACAAGGAAATATCTAAGCCCGTTTTTTCCCAAAAATCCGCAAAAATTATCGAACTTTATCCTTGTGAGGCTGCCGACACCAGTTCATGCGCACGTTGAAGTGCTTCGTCCAGCTTGCTGGCATCCTTACCACCGGCTTGCGCCATGTCAGGTCGTCCGCCACCACCGCCACCGCATACGGCAGCAATTTCTTTCACGAGCTTGCCTGCATGAAGTCCAGCCTTGGTATGCTCTGCCGGAACTGCTACGACAAAATTAACTTTGTCGTCCATTGCAGCGCCGAGCACCAATACAGCAGCCGGAAGTTTCCCTTTCAGTTCATCAGCAATCGCACGCAACGCATCCATGCTGGAAGCCTGCACGCGTGCAGCCAACAGCTGCACCCCGCCTGCTTGCACGACCTGATCGGTCAGCTGGCCTGCCTCAATAACGCTCAGCTTGCTTTGCAGCGATTCATTTTCACGACTGAGGTCTTTAATTTGTTGCTGCAAAGATTCGATACGCTTAGGTACCTCAGACAGCTTGGATTTTACAAGCCCAGCCGACACCTTCAACAGCTCTAATTGACCTTCCATATATTCAAAGCCAAAACGTCCGGTCACCGCTTCAATACGACGTACACCTGATCCAATGCCGCTCTCGCTGACAAGCTTGAACAAGCCAATTTGCGAAGTATTGCTGACATGACAGCCACCGCATAGTTCAATGCTATAATCGCCTACCTTAACGACCCGTACGATATCTCCATACTTTTCACCGAACAGCGCCATTGCTCCGAGAGCCTTGGCTTCATCAATCGGTTTCAGTTCAATATTAACGTCGAGTTGGCTCCAGATGGCACGGTTTACACGCAGTTCAATATCCGCCAGCTCTTCTGGTGTAATGCTTCCAAAATGGGAGAAGTCAAAACGCAGACGCCCAGGCTCTACCAAAGAACCCGCCTGATTGACATGGTCACCCAGTACCTCTTTAAGCGCTTTGTGAAGCAAATGTGTAGCCGTATGGTTTTTCTCAATTTCTCCACGTGAAGCTTGATCTACTTCTGCTTTCACCGTATCGCCAACGTTCAGCTCACCGGCTTCTACAACAACCTGATGCACATGCTGACCTTGTGGCGCCTTAAACAGCCCTTCGACCTTCGCGGTTACCGTACCTCCACGCAGCAAGCCTTGGTCACTGACTTGTCCTCCGCTTTCGGCATAGAAAGGAGTCACATCCAGCACGACCTGACAAGACTGCCCTTCACTAACACTGTCCACCAGTGCATCTTCATATACAATCGCCACAATTTTAGACTCAGTTATGAGGTCATTATATCCAACAAATTCACTTTTAACCGCCAGATCGGACAAAGCTCCGCCCTGAATCTTCATGCTGGCGCTGTCCTGATGAGCATCACGGGCACGTTTGCGTTGCTCCTGCATCGCTTCATCAAAACCTTCACGGTCTACTTTCAAGCCTTGCTCGTCCGCATAATCCTCTGTGAGATCGAACGGGAACCCGTACGTATCATACAGTTTGAAGGCATCTGCTCCGCTAATGACATTGCGACCTTCGGCTTTCGCCTGAGCACTGATATCGGACAAAATGGCCAATCCATCTGTCAGTGTTTCATGGAAGCGTTCCTCTTCCGTTTTGATCACTTTGATGATGAAATCACGCTTGTCCACTACCTCAGGGTAATACACACCCATGACATCCCCAACGGTTTCCACCAGCTCAAACATAAATGGACGGTTCATGCCGAGCATTTTTCCATAGCGCACAGCCCGACGCAGCAAACGGCGGATCACGTAACCCCGTCCTTCATTAGAAGGCAGCACACCGTCACCAATTGCAAAAGCTACGGTGCGGACATGGTCAGCAATAACCTTTAGAGCCACATCACTGTCCACATTTTCGTTATATTTGACTCCTGCCATCGCCGCTGTTTTTTGGATTATTGGCTGGAAGATATCCGTATCAAAGTTGGAATCCACATTTTGCAAAATGGATGCAAAACGCTCTAATCCAGCCCCTGTATCAATATTTTTGTTTGGAAGCGGCGTATAGCTGCCGTCTTTGTTATGGTTGAATTGTGAGAATACGAGGTTCCACACTTCCAGATAACGCTCATTTTCTCCCCCTGGATACATTTCAGGGTCCGTCATGTCGCTGCCGTAGGCTTCGCCACGATCATAAAAGATTTCCGTACAAGGTCCACAAGGGCCTTCACCGATATCCCAGAAGTTATCTTCCAGTTTGATGATACGTTCGGCAGGAAGTCCAACTTTTTCGTTCCACAGCTTGTACGCTTCCTCATCCTCAGGATACACAGTTACAGCCAGACGTTCCGGATCAAAACCAATCCATTTCGGGTCCGTCAGAAACTCCCATGCCCATGTAATGACTTCTTCCTTAAAATAGTCACCAATGGAAAAGTTGCCGAGCATTTCGAAAAAAGTATGATGACGGCGCGTTTTACCGACATTCTCAATGTCGTTCGTCCGGATACATTTTTGCGAATTAGCAATACGTGGATTCTCCGGCTTCACACGTCCGTCAAAATAAGGCTTAAGCGGCGCCATACCCGCATTAATCCACAGCAGGGAAGGATCTTTATGTGGAACAAGCGGTGCGCTTGGTTCAATCACATGTCCCTTGCTTTCAAAAAACTCCAGCCATTTGGAGCGGATTTCACTAGCTTTCATATAAGTAGCCTCCTAATTATGGTGTCACTGGTTCCTGGCACTGGCCATAAAAAAACAGAAAAACGCCCCTGAACGGATCAGGGACGATTGTATCGCGGTACCACCCTGGTTAACGCCGTCCCCTCTGTACGAAATGCCCATGCGCAAGCTGCACACCAACATTTGCTTAACGGACGATCGATCGCCTTGTTTTCACTGGTAACGGGAGCATCCCGGCGGGTTCAGCCCGCACTTCGAAATGAGCTTTCCCTACTGGATAAACACATTTAAACATACTCAATTCAGTATATCCGTGTCATTTAGCCGTGTCAACGCGATTTCAGACAAGATACATACGGTGTATGGACAAAATCAGATTGTTTTCCGCTTCACATAATAAGCAAAAAAATGCTGAAGTCCTACCTTTAAAACCGCCATCACGGGAACCGCTAAAATCAAGCCGGTAATTCCCGCAATTTCCCCACCCACTAGCAGAGCGAAAATAATGGCTATCGGATGCAGATGCAACGTTCGTCCCACCACCTGGGGAGAGATGACATTACTCTCCAACACTTGAATACAAGTGTTAACGACCACGACAAAAAGCACCATTTTGAAGGATATTGTAGAAGCCATGATTACTGCCGGAGCGGCTCCCAAAAAGGGCCCCAAATATGGAACGATGTTAAAAACCGCCACCACTCCTGCCAGCAACAGCGCATAAGGCATGCCAATCAGCATATATCCGAGATAAGCCAGCACGCCAATAATGACGCATACCAGTAATTGTCCCCTGACATAGTTGCCAAGCGCCTGATCAATTTCCTTAAGTACCGTTACAATCGCCTTACGACGAGAACGTGGGAGGTAAGACACAATCGTCCGCTCGAACACATCAAAATCTTTCAAAATATAAAAAATGAGGAACGGTACAATGAATACATTGAACAGCATGTTGATCATCCCGCCGATGTTATCCATAAAGGTAGAAATTCCTGTTGCCATCCGATTCTCTAGTTGGAAAAACCATTGATTCATACCCGTTCGCACCCCTTGGGGCAAAATGCCGCTATCCATATTCGTCATTAATCCCTGTGCATGCATGGTCAGCTCAGGCAGATGCTCATTCAGCTCATCCAGTTGTTCAATGAACATCGGAATCAGGTTCATCAGAATCACAACGAGACTGGCCAAAAATACAGCATAGATGAGCAGCACAGCTACGCTTCGAGGCACCTTGCGACCGCCCAGCATACTGACAACGGGATTAAGTACATAGGAGATGATCATCGCTATCGCAAACGGGGCAATGATTGTTTTCAGAAATTCATACAAATGCAAAAACAAAGGTCGCAGCAGCCAGATAAAATATAGAATGACAAGTCCCAGCAGCGTCCATATTCCATATCGGAACAGTCTACTTTTCGTTAATTGCTCCATTTCGTGCCTCCTTACCGGACTAGCCTCCTTTAAGTATATGCCTGTACCTCTGCTTTAATCCTTCACCTGACTCTGGAGGCCTTAACTTGGAAAAACTTTCTATAATGATTATGAAGAAAGAATGAAAACAATTGAAAATGATTAACAAATTCAAATCTATCTGACGATATAAGTACAAAGCACTATATTAAGCTTTCACATTTCTGAAACACCGGGGGGTCGTTACATGAACTTAAAAATCAAGCTAATTCTCCTTTTCACTTGCATTGTTATCGTTGCAGCGGGGCCTTTGTCCGTCATTAGCATGACAAGCGTTAAAAATCAGGCCAACCATGATATCCAAGAGCTTATGAACAGCAAAGCCTCCGAAACCGTCAATCAGCTCGACGGATGGATAGGTGGTAACGCCAAAATTATTGAAACATTGGCTGCAGGCCTGGAATCCAGCGATATTTCATCAGATGCCAAAGCCGTATCTCTGAAAGCAGCCTTTCAAAACTATAAAGATCAAAATATTTCCAATATTTACGCAGGCTTTGAAGATGGGGCCTACTGGGATGGATCTGGCTGGTTTGAAGCAGGTTATGATCCTCGCGCTCGGCCGTGGTACAAGGATGCCAAAACCAAGGGGGAAATGTATTACTCGTCCCCATACATTGATGCAGGTAGCAAGGACTTTACCATTTCCATTGCTAAGCCTCTTAAGGATTCCAACGATTCTATCACCGGGGTAGTCAGCGAAGATATTATGCTCAACGATATGACAAAAATGATTCAAAGCATAAACCTGAACGGATTGGGCTACGCATTTCTGATTGACCAAAATGGAGCCGTGATCGCGCACCCAGACAACAAGCTGGCTGGCAAAAACCTCAAGGACACCCCCGAGTTGGGCTCATCAACCGCGGACCTGCTGAGCGCAGCTTCGGGAAGAACAGACTATAGCTACAATGGAAGTGACCGTCAGCTTTATTTTAAAAAGATGCCTAGCACAGGCTGGATTGTAGGGTTGTCTATTTCCAAAGAAATTGCTTTTCAGGAGTATTACTCCACTCGTAATACGTTGATTATTACGGTTGCTATCATCTTGGTCGTCGCTATGCTGCTGGCAATCTGGGCGGCAAACAACTTTATTAAGCCGATTCGCAGACTCCAAGCGAATGTCAAACGTATAGCTGAAGGTGATATGACCGCTCGCGTAGATGTTAAGGGTAAAGATGAAATTGCCAGCCTGGGAACAGATTTTAATATCATGTCTGATAATCTCTCTCACCTGTTGCGCAAGGTATCAGATACTGCTGGTGATGTCAGCTCAGCCTCCCATGATATGCATCAACACGCCAAAGATACTGGAACCATCGCGTCACAAATCTCCAGTGCAGTTCAGGAGCTTGCCCATGGAGCGAGCGATCAAGCTGAGGCTGTATATTCCGGCTCTGAGAAGCTGACTCACATGACAGGCTCCATCGACCAGATTGGCGAAAGTGTCAAACGGACCCAAACTGCCGTATTTGAAACAGATTCTGCCGTGCTTGCAGGGTATGAAACAGCAGAACGCCAAGCGAAACTGGCCGCCGAGTCCAGACAAACGACGACTGCGGCAGGAGAAGCCGTAGATTCGCTCGCGCTGAAAACTCAGGATATTGAGCGGCTGGCCGGGGCCATCCACGATATCGCCGCACAAACAAACCTGCTGGCCCTCAATGCAACTATCGAAGCAGCACGGGCCGGGGAACACGGACGAGGTTTTGCTGTCGTCGCGGGAGAAGTGAGAAAGCTGGCTGAGCAAGCGGGCAGTTCCAGTGACAGTATCATGAGGAAGCTGGAAGAAATTAAAATTGCAGGAGTTCAAAGCGCAGAGGAAATGAAGAAAGCACTTGCTGTAACTGTAGAACAGGAGCATGCTGCCATTGCAACGAGACAGGCGTTTGAATCCATTCGTGGGGCTTCTCAGCATATGCTTGCCCAAATTGAGGACGTTACCGCCGCTGCAGATCATCTCCGTGTGAATGCTGGACATATTTCCGATGTCATTTCCAGCGTTGTCGCTGTTTCTGAACAAAGTGCAGCATCTACAGAGGAAGTGGCTTCTTCTGTACAAGAACAAGGTCATGCCATGAACAATATTGCCGACCTTTCTGCCAAACTCGATTCTCACGCTGATCTTCTATTGGAAGAGGTCAAACGCTTTAAATTGTAAAACTAACCATCTTCATAAATATGGTATACAAAAGAGGGTGCCCCAAACGGCCATATGGCTGTTCGGGGCACCCTCTTCGTTGTTTTTTATCAAGCGTTATCCAACCTACTAAGCCGTATGTAGATCACACCTCTTAGTAGCAGCCTGTCCACTTCCGGTGTCAAGCTTAGGAAGAAGCATGAATTTGCGGCAAGTCCTGTTGTGCCATCTCGTCTCCAAAGAATAGGTCGTCCAGCGAACTGAGCGTTCCATCCTCTTCCACTTGGTAGACAGACATTTTTTCACCATTCACCTGAAGTTCGATAAAGCATCCCCAGCAATAAAATTGATGGGAGCCGATTTTGCCGATATCTTTGGAATTACAATTCGGACATCTCAATAAACTCACCCTATCCATTAACAGAATATATGGCTTTTTCCAGACGCTGCTCGCTTAACGGGGGAACCATAACGGCATTTTCCCCGATGGACATATCTTCGGTGCAGGGCAGCCATTTCCGCCCTTCTATAATATCCGATACAAAACCATCGCTGATTTCCAAGCCTATTATGTTATTGCCCATTTCCTGGTCAAAATAAACATCCGAGATGTGCCCGAGCATAAGCCCTTCCTCTGTTAGCACGGATAGATCCTTCAGTTTACCGGGTCCAAGCAAGTACGTATGTTGTATATCATGGGCCTCCGTTTTACGGACAGCCTGCTGATTGCGAATCATGATCGCATCCTCACCGTAAGCAACGATGTCATCCCAAGCAACCATTTTCACGTGAGAAGAAAAAAGCCCTTTTCCTTCCAACTCGATCCCTGTGATTCGCCAATCAGCTGTCACCATAAAGTCATGTATTTTGCCAATCTGCTTCCCGTCCTCCACATCGAAAACGGCAAGTCCGATCATATCTTGAAGCTTCATATTATAGGGTACCTCCTCATTCTGCAATCCGAACGAAGGTGCGGTCATTTTCCTACATGCCTGTCAGACCTTGCTTCCGTTCATGCAATGAAATGGAAAACCGCCCCTCCCTTCTTATTAAAATGCGGAGAAATCCCTAGTACCTAGTACGTAGCCGCTTCCATATGGTTTCAATTTTCTTGGCCGTGTATTCCATTTCTTCCGTAGTATTACCCAATCCGAAGCTAAACCGAATCGCTGAATGTAAAACATCTTCAGGAAGATCCATCGCCTGCAATACATGCGATAGCTCTAGAGATCCGGAAGTACAGGCTGATCCGCTTGCTGCTGCGATTCCTTCCATGTCAAGGTTCATCAACATGGTCTCTGTACCAATGGCCGGAAAGCTAACATTGAGTACATTAAGTAAAGAATGTTCAGGATCACCGTTAATCACAAAATTTTGGCTACCCAGAGTGTCTTCCAACCCTTTAAGCAATGTCTGACGAAGAACCGTATCGTGCGCCTCACGCTCCTCAATGGAACTATTAGCAAGAGTTGCGGCTTTAGCCAGACCCGCAATACCAGCGATGTTTTCTGTTCCGGCACGCCGTTTCTTCTCCTGAAGACCCCCATGCATTAGCGGCTGAATGCGTGTACCCTGACGGATATATAATGCACCCACCCCTTGTGGTCCGTTAATCTTATGACCCGACACACTCAGTAAGTCAATCGGGAGATTGCCGCAGTCGATGGGTATGTGACCGAAAGCTTGAACCGCATCTACATGAAATACAATGCCATGTTCTCTCGCAATCTGCCCTACTTCTGAGATCGGCTGAATGACGCCCACCTCATTGTTGGCATACATCATACTGATCAAAAAAGTGTCCGGTCGAATGGCAGCCTCGATATCCGCAGGGTTCACGCGTCCAAAATCGTTGACCGGGACATAAGTCACCTCATACCCCGCTTTTTCCAGCTCATCACAAGCATGAAGCACTGCGTGATGTTCAACTGCGGTTGTAATCATATGCCCGGAAGTACGGCCGTCTGCCGTAGCCGTCCCAAACAGGGCCAGATTATCGCTTTCTGTCCCTCCGCTCGTAAATATAATTTCTTCAGGCTTGCAGCCCAAAGAGGCCGCAACGGCATCCCGAGCAGCGCTGACGGTGCGCTTGGCATCGCGACCAAAAGCATGAACGCTCGAAGCGTTGCCAAATTGGCCGGTCATGATGTCCATCATAGTCTGCGCAACCTCAGGATGCATAGGAGTCGATGCGGCATGATCCAGATAAATTCTGTTCATGTTAATCCACCTCAAATATAGAACATGTAATTGTCCAATTCATCATGTTCTTGGTATGTGATCAAGTCCTTAAGTGTAGTAGAATCCAACACTTCAGCGATGCTGTCACGAATTCGCAGCCACAGCTGACGTTTTGCCGGATCGTCTTCTTCCGTGAAATCTACCGGAGAAATCGGACCTTCCAGTACACGAATGATGTCTCCCGCTGTTACTCCTGCCGGTTCATTCGCCAAAATATAACCGCCGTAAGCACCACGGATACTTTTTACCAAACCTGCATTACGCAAAGGCGCGATGAGCTGTTCCAGATAATGCTCTGACAGCTGGTTTTTTTCGGCAATACTTTTCAAAGAAGTTGGGCCTTCGCCAAACCTGGCTGCAAGTTCCATCATAATGGTCAGGCCGTAACGGCCCTTCGTTGATATTTTCAATTGTGCCACCTCACTTATAGTAACAATTCCGTTAAACACGCGGAATAACTGGTGTTGTAAACCTCTCTATTCCGATCCTAACCCTCAGCTTATGTTAACATATTAGGGCAGGTAAAGGGAAACATTACGGTAACAATCTTAAAAAAAGTTGCTTTCGGGCGATTTGGAACAGCTTTAGCCCATTTTATATAGCTTTCTTCCATCGTTCGCCGTGTCGTTGGATCGTCCAAACATCGTATCTTATTATCGTTTATGTTACAATAGGTGGGTTCTACAACAATATTGAAAGAATTGGGTGATGACCATGGCTAAAGCCAATCATGAAACCCGTGTCGTCGTCGGGATGTCCGGTGGCGTCGACTCATCCGTTACCGCGCTGCTGCTGAAGGAGCAGGGCTATGACGTAATCGGCATCTTCATGAAAAACTGGGATGACACGGATGAATTTGGCCGTTGTACGGCTGAGGAGGATGCGGAGGATGTGCGCCGTGTCTGTGAACAGATCGACATTCCTTACTATACCGTCAATTTTGAGAAAGAATACTTCGATAAAGTATTCTCCTATTTTCTTGATGAATATAAAGCTGGACGCACACCCAACCCGGATGTCATGTGTAACCGTGAAATTAAATTCGGCGAGTTTCTAAATAAAGCGCTGGATTTGGGAGCAGATTATGTTGCTACTGGACATTATGCACGGGTTGTGGAAGAAGACGGCCACTTTACTTTGCTGCGAGGTGTGGATAGCAACAAGGATCAGACTTATTTCCTAAATGCATTAAGCCAAACACAGTTGTCCCGAGCGATGTTTCCCATCGGTCATCTGCCGAAACCAGAAGTACGTAAAATTGCGGAAGCTGCGGGACTGTATACGGCCAAGAAGAAAGACAGCACAGGCGTATGCTTTATCGGCGAGCGTAATTTCAAGGAGTTTCTGAGTGGATATCTACCTGCAAAAGGTGGAGACATGGTGGATATCGCTACTGGTGAAGTCAAAGGACGCCACGATGGTCTGATGTACTATACACTGGGTCAACGACAAGGCTTGGGCATTGGCGGCTCAGGTTCAGGTGAACCGTGGTTTGTAGCGGATAAGGATCTGGAGAAGAATATTCTGTATGTGGTACAAGGTGATCGTCATCACAGCCTGTATTCTACCAGCCTGATTGCAACAGATGTGAACTGGATTGAAGGTGCAGATACTCGTCCGTCCGGCGAATTCCGTTGCACAGCCAAGTTCCGTTATCGCCAACCTGATCAGCAAGTAACTTTACAATGGCTTGCCGATGGAACCGTGCATGTCATATTCGATGTACATCAAAAGGCCATTACGCCTGGACAAGCTGTTGTATTTTATGATGGGGAACGCTGTCTGGGTGGAGGAACCATTGATAAGGTTGAAAAACTTCAGCCTGAAACAGTTTAAATGAATGACCATTTTTCATTGATATAGTAGGAATTAAAAAAAAGTCGTCTCTCCAGATTTGGAAGGGGCGACTTTTTTTATGAAAGATGTTTTTATTTAATGATTGAAAAAGAGTTCATAATCTGCTCTTTATGATGTCTGTCATGCTAAGCAAACATTCCTTGCAAAAAAATTTCCCATGGTGTGGTGTATACACGTCTCTTATAATCAATTATATACTTCCCATTTTAAATAGGAATCGTCATATTTAAATAAGAGCGCTACAATGGACCTCTAACTTATTCCCTATTTAATCCTTTTGGAATTAACTTGAAAGATCATTAATACATAAGGAACTTTTGATAACATCCTCATTTGGGTATATGATGTAGACAAGATCATACTTCAATTGAAAAGGAGCGTGCCTTTATGTCTGATTCATTAGGAATGTTGACACCGGGTAAAAAAGTTTCTTTGAAAGAATGGGACCCCAAGGATACGAAGAATATCAAAAATAAAGAAGAAATCCGACAGGAAACAGATCAATTGAAGGAACGCTTCATGGAATTACAAAGCAAATTATTTACAGAGAAAAAACAATCCGTTTTGTTTGTATTTCAGGGTATGGATTGCAGCGGCAAAGATGGCGTCATCAAACAGGTATTTTCCAACCTTAACCCTGCGGGGGTGACTGTCCACAGCTTTAAATCACCTACGGCTGAGGAATTAAGTCATGATTTCTTGTGGCGTGCTCATACCGTTACCCCAGGACGTGGGTATATTGCAGCATTTAACCGTTCTTATTATGAGGATGTGCTGATTACACGTGTTCACGGACAGATATCCGATAAGCAGGCCAAACGGAATATTAAGCATATCAAACATTTTGAACAGTTGTTGCTGGATAATGGTGTAAAGGTGGTTAAAATCTTTTTACATATTTCAAAGCAATTTCAGTTAGAAAAGCTGATCGATCGAATTGAAAAGCCTCACAAAAACTGGAAGCTCGATCCAAGTGATTTGCAGGAACGAAAATTTTGGAAGCAATATACCCAGTATTATGAGGATGTATTAGAGCTAAGTGCAACCAAACAAGCTCCTTGGTATGTCGTTCCTTCAGACAACCGTTGGTATAGGGATTACACTGTGCTACGGATTGCCATCCAAACGCTGGAGGAAATGAAGTTGTCTGATCCTGAACCAAGACCTGAACTTGAATCCCTTTTACCTGAATTGTATAAAGAACGAGATAAAAATTAGCTGTATAGGTACAGCACTAAGCTTCCAAAATCGTATCACGGCTGAGAATGCCTTGAGTCGAGATTGGAAGCTTTTTATTGCATTTTTACGTGTTATTTCGAAAATGTATAGAGTTTAACTTACTCTGTATCCGATAGCCGCAGCTACAACTCCTACCACGACGGAGGACAGTACATACATAGCCATGCGTCGGTACTCTTTACGCTCCATCAGTTGAAGAGATTCATAGCCGAATGTGGAAAAGGTGGTGTAGCCGCCACAAAAACCTGTTCCTAGCAGCATCCAGAGTGCAGGAGACAAATGGTTTTGCGTAAACTGACCATAGAGCCAGCCTAGCAGCAATGAACCGCTGACGTTAATGATCCACGTCCCCCACGGGAATACGGTACCGAACCTCTTTCCGGCCCACATGCCAAGCCCGTATCTCGCCAGTGTACCCATAATCCCGCCTGCCGCCGCCCACCAGATCATAAGCGTTCCTCCTTGGGAGCAGCCTGCGTCATTTTTGTACCTAGGCGGATACCTGTCCATGTCAAAAACAGCCCTCCGCCTACGCTAAGCAGCAGGTACAACACAGCCGTCAGCATACGATCATGAACCGTGAGGCGTACAGCATCTACTGCAAAAGTGGAAAAGGTGGTAAAGCCCCCTGTAAAGCCTGTTCCGATGGCAAGTCGCAATCGCGGCTTGATCCGCCATGATCGCAAGGTTACCGTAAAGAACCAACCAAGAAACAGGCAGCCGATCCAATTAATTAGCAGCACACCAAGTGGAAAATCCGCACCCGCCGCAGGCAGCAGCGATTGCAGGCCATAACGGGTAGAGGTTCCAAGCGCTCCGCCCGCGGCAACGAATAGCACGTCTTTCATCTTCTTATCCCCTTCTTCGCTCTTGCACGATCATGGTGTAACGTGACGATTTCGTACACACTCTGTATATGAAGTCGCACATATATTAAGACTGTGAATCCCGCCAGCGCTGGTTTTGCCTGATTTTGGACTCATTCCCCTGCTCAGTAGCCTGATAGAAGGTTTGGTCTGCTATCGAATCGGGCAAATATTGCTGCTTCACATAATGATTCGGATAATTATGTGGATATTGATAGCCAACATGACCGAGCTTTTCCGAGCCTTTGTAGTGTGCGTCACGCAAATGGAGTGGCACCTCGGCCGATTTGATATCGTCCATAGCCGACATGGCCCGTGAAATTGCCGTATATACGGCATTCGATTTGGGGCTTTCCACAGCGAACAAAATGGCCTGTGCAATGTTCAGTTTGGCCTCGGGCCAGCCGTTATTGCGATAGGCTTCAAGCGCACTCACCGCTTGCACCATTGCCTGCGGGTTCGCCAGGCCAATGTCCTCACTGCTTGCCGCGATGAGGCGGCGGATAAAGGTCATCGGGTCCATGCCGAGCTTTTCTACGGCGTACAGGAACCAGAACAGCGCAGCATCGCTGGAGCCGCGAATGCTTTTGTGAAAGGCCGACAGCACGTCATACTGCGTGGATTCATCTGCTTTGACAATCGGGCGACGGATGGATTCCTCTGCGACTTCCAGTGTCACGTGAATCGTGCCGTCTGCCAGCGGAGGCGTCGTGAGCGCCGCCAGTTCCAGCGCGTTCAAAGCGCGGCGGATATCACCGTTCGCCATGGACGCGATGTGAGCCAGTGCAGCTTCATCTACCTGAAGCTGCATGTAGCCGAGCCCTTTGTCCGCATCGCTCAAGGCACGGCGCATAGCAGCCAGCGAATGCTCCTGCGTTAGCGCTTCAAGCTGGAACAACGTAGAACGGCTCATTAAAGCGCCGTTGACGTAGTGAAAGGGATTTTCAGTGGTGGCGCCAATAAACACGATCGTGCCCTTTTCCACCGCAGGCAGCAGTGCATCCTGACGTGAACTGTTAAAACGATGCACCTCGTCGAGAAACAAAATGGTTTTTTTGCCATACATCGATTTATTCGTCTGTGCACGGTCAATGACTTCTCTTACGTCTTTCACAGATGCTTCTACAGCATTCAGACGTACAAAATCGCCTTGCGTGTGTTGTGAGATGATATGTGCCAGCGTTGTTTTGCCGCACCCTGGTGGTCCGTACAACAAAATAGAAGAAACCTGATCTGCCTCTATAGCTCTTCGCAACAGCTTACCCGGACCCACAACATGCTCCTGTCCAATATATTCATCCAGCGAAGTCGGACGCAAGCGATCCGCAAGCAACCGATTGCTTGGCGTTGACTCTTGGGAATATGAAAATAAGTCCATTTCATTCACTTCCTTATGGTTTATGAACGAACACTTTCTCTTTTTCTTTGAAAATATACTATATTATGTTCGCTCATACGGTTGAAAATCATGAAAATTCAAGTCATCTATAATCCTGATACGGTGTAAACCGCCTCTTATTCTACCATATCCGTTAACAATTTGCAGATAGCATGGTCACGGCACGGCTGTAGATCTACAAGTCAGTCGCCTACAAAAAAGAAAGAACAGCCTTAGACGAAAGATGAATTTCGTGGCTGTTCTTCGACTGGCATAACTTCATAATTTCCATCACTAAGATAAACAGTAAACAAAAAGGAATACAACAACTCAGGCGATGCTTTACAACGCTTTTTCTGCTTACTCCGTCTGTGCCTGTACGTAACTAGGAAGTGAGCCATCATGCAATAGCCACAGCTCATGCAGCGCACGGGTACATCCTACATACAGCAGCTTGGCATCCCATGCCCGTTCTCCATAATGCTCATGGTCGGCATCCGCCACAATAACTGCATCGAACTCCAGACCTTTGGATAGGTACACAGGCAGTACCGACAAACCACCTTCATATTGCTTTTTACCACCGTCAATCAAATTCACATCCAACCCCGCGCTTATGAAAACCTCATGCAGTTCCACAGCCTCTTTTAAGGTGCGTGTCAGCACAGAAACAGTACGATACTCCTTGGAGGACAGCTCTTTTAGAGCGGTGAGCAAACTCTGCTCACGCACGGATGAGTCGTAAGACAAGGTGCGCACCGGATCGCCACTACGAAATACCGGAACTGCCGTAATACCGCCGCGAACTCCCTGCTCCAAAATCGTGTTTGCAAATTCTATTATTTCCAAGGTTGATCTGTAGCTCCGCGTAAGTGCAAAATACCCGGTATGTTCCGGCGCAAAAAGAGAACTCATTTCCTCCCACGCATGCACACCACGGTATTCATGAATGCCCTGCGATAAATCGCCCAATATCGTAAAGGAATGCCCTTTCACGAACAAATCCAGCAATGCGATATGAAAAGGTGAAAAATCCTGGGCTTCATCAATGACCACATGGTCAAAACGTTGGGATGATTCTACCTCATGAATCAGCACGTGAAGATACACTAACGCAGTCAGATCTTCTTCACGGATAATCTGTTTTCGCAAATCCGACTGTGTGGTCTTAAAAATAGCAGGCGGCAGAGAAGCCTTCATCTCCGCAGCCTTATCTGCGGGTAACCCTTTAGCTGCCTGAAAAAGCTGCTTGTAGAGCGTCAGTGCGTCATATTGTGGCCATTTTTTAGCATATGCCTTTTCACGTGCCCCTGCCTTTTTTTTGCGTTCCTTGAGCGCTGCCGCCGAAGGCGACTTTTTCAGCTCCATTTCAATCCAGCGGTGCACTCTTGCGAGCACACGCTCCTTCCGCTTCGCGAGCGGATAAGGCTTATATTCCTCATTGAACCAATTCAAAATCTCAGCTCGCGGTAGCACCGCCCCATCCCATGGTGAAAAATCATCCTCTGGCACGGAAATGGGCTCCAGTCGTTCAACAAAAGCTTGAAGCAGCTCCATAAAATGAACCGAACCCTTGAATCTTCCCGGCGCCTCATCCATGGATTCCTTTCTCAGACTGCCACTCTCAAACCAATAAGATAATGTTTCGGCAGGATCAGCCAAAGGTAAATCCAAACCCAACAAATCCAGCGCCCAGTCTGCAAATGTACTTTGCTGAATATTCCCGACCCCCAGCTCTGGAAGTACATCTGAAATATAGTCAAGGAACATATGGTTTGGTGCGAAAATTACCATTTTGTCGGCCGATACCTGATCCTTGTATTGATACAGCAAAAATGCGAGCCGATGCAGCGCTACCGTCGTCTTGCCACTACCCGCCACCCCCTGAATAACGAGGGCTGTATTTTTAGCCGCACGGATGATCTGATCCTGCTCCGCCTGAATGGTAGATACGATATCCCGTAAACGGTTATCCTTGTTTTCTCCCAAACGATAAACGAGAAACTCATCGGAAACGGCCGGCTCGTCGCTTTCACGATTATACGTATCGGCTACCCGTTCCAGGATTCTTTTCCGAATGACAACGTTGCGCTTCAGATAGACCAAGCCCTCAATGGTTCCCTCGGGAGCCTCATAGGACGCAGTTTCTTCACCACCTGTAAATGAATAAAACAAGCTGGCAATCGGTGCGCGCCAATCAATCACCAGCGGATACGCTGACGTTTCTTCACGCTCCACTCCAATTTTACCGATATAAAGTGGCTTCCGCTGCCCTCTGCCACGTTCGTCAAAATCCATACGACCAAAATAAGGCTCCTGCGAGCTTTTGGCCAAAGCCTGACGTTTTTCCTCCCGTGCCGATTCTAGCACTTGCTCCGTAAAATCATGCCCGGTGTACACCGGCGTATTGCGAAGCCGTTCCAATCTCCGATCAATTTCCTCCATAGCAAGCGACAGCCTGTGCTGTTCTTCTTGATAGGCACTTTGAAACTCATTCTCCATTTCAGTTACCTCCTAAGAATATCAAGTCTCGATTTCTGCATCGCATTCACTTGCTCCGACACAAAAAAAGGAAAGTAAGCGTAACACATTTAACCATAAAAATCCAACCTTATTTCCTAATACGCCTATTTCCCTACTCTTTCACAAAAGTATGAAGCTTTGCGGCACCAGTGGAGCGGGTGATTTGAATCCGAAGAAGCGGAGCGTTCGCCTTTGCCTCTGAATTCCCCCCTGTCCTCATTACAATGAGAGGAATTCAGAGGCAACAGCGATCGGAGGATCAAATCACACGCGCAGCGGCCTCTAATGCTCCATACTCCTCTCCCCCATCTCCACAAACTGCTTTTGAGCCAGCTCACGGTACACCTGATGGGACTCTAATAACTCCGTATGAGTTCCTGCACCGGTCACCTTGCCCTTGTCCAACACGATAATTTGATCGGAGTGAACCACTGTAGACAAACGATGAGCAATGACAATTGTCGTGCGTCCTTCCATCAAGTTCGCTAGGGCCTTCTGTACCTCATGCTCAGATGAGCTGTCCAGACTAGATGTAGCCTCATCCAGCATGAGAATGTCAGGGCTACGAAGAAGCGCACGCGCAATAGCGATCCGTTGACGCTGCCCTCCGGACAGCTTCATTCCCCGTTCTCCCACCTCAGTATTGTAGCCTTGAGGTAGATCCATAATAAATGTATCCGCATACGCCATCGTGGCTGCTCGTCTCACTTCTTCCAAGTCAGCTTCGCGCCCCAAGCCATATGTAATATTATCTCTGACCGTTCCGGTCATCATTGAGCTTTCCTGCGATACATAACCAATTTTGGAGCGCCAGGAGGAAAGTGTATATGACGATATCGGTTCGTCTCCATAACGAATTTCACCTGTATCTGGCACATAAAAGCGTTCCAACAATGAAAACAAGGTGGACTTCCCACTTCCACTCGGTCCCACGAATGCTGTCGTCCGGTTAGCCGGAATGACCAAGTTCGCATTATGAAGAACCTCTTCCCCTTCGGTATAAGAAAAGGCAACATCACGAAGTATAATATCTCTGCTCTCTTTTGCCGCTTCCTGCTTCAACTCGAGCGGTTCTTCTTCATGATCTAAAATCGTCTGAATCCGTTCAGTAGCCCCAACCACCTTTTGCAGACGTGAATACAGGGTCGTGAATTGTGCCATCGGTGTGATCACCTGAAACAGCAGCAAAATAAAAGCCACCAAATCCCCAGCGGTCAGCACACCCGATGCGACACGAACACCACCAACACCCAATATAATGACCAGCACTGCAGTCAGCAAGAAGGTAGAAATGGGACCTACAAGGGCCAGGATACGTGACTCTTGCAAACCGAAGCGGAACATCCGGTAAATACGATCCTCACCGGCCTGAGCCTCTCTGCTTTCGGTTCCGTAGGCCTTCACCAGTCTGATTTCGCCGATAACCTGACTCAACACTGAGGTCAGATCTGCCATCTCATCCTGCTGTTTTTTGGAGATGCGGTACATTTTTCTGCCTACCGGAAATAAAATCAGGGCTGTTAGCGGAACAATGGCCATAATAATGAGCGTCATCACCCAATCCAGATAAAATAACAATGCAATACCACCAATAATTGCGATCACATTAGAAATCAGATTGACTAGATACTCCGTAATTAAGTTCATAATCAGGCTTGTGTCATTGGTGACGCGACTCATCGTATCTCCTGACCGATTCCGATCAAAGTAAGGGATAGGTAGAGATAAGATTTTATGCCATAAACGTTTGCGCAAATTAGCCACAATCTTATGCCCGGCATAGTTCAACATATAGATAGAAACCGCCGAAGCCACCGCTTGAAGCACAAAAGCGCCAAGCAGACCAACAATGACCATACGGTTTAGTGAAGAAAAGGTCAAGCCATCAATCAACCCTTTGGTCATCATGGGTACGATTAAACCAGCAATGGTCTGAATCAGCGTCAGAATCAGGGCGATGATCAGAATTGCCTTGGGCGGATGCGCACTCGCAATCAATTTGATAAACCGCCCCATGCCAGCCTTATCCGGTCTTTTACCCGGTTTTTCCTTCATCTGGTCCTCCTGCTCATCTTGGTGTGTATGATGTTCTTTTTCCATATGCCATCAACCTCGCTTCCTGTCTGACCATTCTTGTTCAAACAACAACACCCGCGCTCTGCGCGGGTATGAACAGTACAATCTATCTTCGAGTTTACTACACCAGAGAATGAAGCACAAAGTTAGCCACAAACAGTACAGAAATGATATATAATGCAACAGGCACTTCCTTGCCCCGTCCTGCTGCCAGCTTGGCTACGGGGTATGCAATAAAACCAAAGGCCATCCCGTCTACAATACTGTAAGTAAAGGGCATCATCACCATGATCAGAAATGCAGGAAACGCTTCAGTAAAATCACTGAAATCCATCTCTCGCACATTTTGCACCATTAGCCCCCCAATGATGATCAACACGGGCGCAATGGCACTGTCAGGAATATAAGCCAACAGAGGAATAAAGAAAAACGTCGCTCCGAATAAAATAGCAGTTACCAGCGGTGTCATTCCCGAGCGTCCCCCTGCTGCAATGCCAGCCGTCGATTCCGCAGCGGCTACCGCCGGACTGCTACCCAAAATACCGGCAAAGATATTGGTTACAGCCAACACACGCAAGCTGTTTTTAAATAAATCCGGTCTTCCAATCATGTTGGTTTGTGCAGTAATCATACCAATATTCTCGAATAGCACAATGAGTAGGAGCAAAAAGACAGCAATCCAGAAAGCTACCGAGACAATGCCTGAAAAGGAAAGCTCTCCAAACAATTGCCCATACTGTCGCACCGTTTCAGAGGTTCGTACCGTGCTTGTAGGCTCTACAGCTCCTAGTATATAAGCAAGGCCAGTTCCCGCCAAAATGCTAATTAGTAAACCTCCCTGAACGTTACGCACAAACAATACAATAGCGAGCAGCAACGTTACACAAGCCGTAATTACCTTGGGATCATTAAAATGGCCAATAGCCACAAAAGTCGTCTGATGAGCAATCACGATGCCGCTTTTTTGCAATCCGATAAAGGTTAAAAACAACCCAATGCCCACCGTAATTCCGTGCTGCAAATTATGGGGAATCGCTTGGCTAATCAGCTTGTACAATGATGTAAAAGCCACAATGGCGAATAAAATCCCTGTGACGGCAACCACCATCAGCGCTTCCTGCCAGCTCAGCTTCATAGAATGTACGAGCGTATATGTGAAAAAAGCATTAATTCCCATCCCGGGTACAACGACCATTGGAGATTTCCCACCAAAAGCCATAAGCAGGCAGCCGATCATCGATGTCAGCAGCGTCCCGAGCATCGCCCCTTGGAGGGGAATCCCGGCATCTGCCAAAATAGTTGCATTAACCATAACAATGTATACAACGGAAAAATAAGAAATGGCCCCAGCGGCTAATTCCTTTTTCCAATGATGCTCGGGCTTGAAACCGAGACTTCTGGACCATAGTCCATCCTTCATACCAAAACCCTCCAGCAAGTTGTTCAATCTTTTTGCAGTAAGCTGCGCTTTTTCAAAACAAAAAAGAGCTGTAGCAACTGTGACACAAAGGATGTGATGCACAGAACTACAGGTCTTAAAGTGAATACATACTGATGTAAATCTACGAATGCACTGCCATGCTATTTTTGCAACTTACACACCAGCGTGTTCTAACAAATCCTTCACGGCTACACTAACCATGATCAGTCCTGCTACAGGAGGTACAAATGCATTGCTTGCAGGCGGCTGCTTCGCCTTCCGAATTTCAGGCGCGTTTGCAGGTACAATTTTTTTTGTAATTTCTTCACGTGGCTTCATCGGTTCCTCATCGGAGAACACAACTTTGACGCCTTTGGTAATGCCTTCCTTGCGCAACTTGGTACGGATGACACGGGCAATCGGGTCCATTCTCGTCTGGGAAATATCCGCAACTTGAAAACGACTTGGATCCATTTTATTCGCAGCGCCCATACTGGAGATCATCGGAATCCCCCGTTTCAGGCATTCCTTAATCAAATGAATTTTATATATAATCGTATCCGAAGCATCCAGCACATAATCCAATTCGTACTTGAACAGTTCCTCATATGTTTCTTCTGTATAAAACATGTTCAGTGCAATCGCTTCACATTCAGGATTAATCAGCTTCACACGCTCTACCATCAGATCAGCCTTTTTTTGACCTACCGTCGTTGTCAACGCATGAATCTGGCGATTAATATTGGTGATATCTACAACATCTTTATCAATCAAAATGATGCGTCCAACACCCGTGCGCGCCAGTGCTTCCACTGCAATCGAACCGACACCGCCAATACCCAGCACGGCCACCGTGCTATTTTTCATAACCTCTAGACCTTCAGTTCCAATGGCCAGTTCCGTTCGTGAAAATTGATGCAACAATATGGTATATCCTCCCTCACTGATTTAAACTCTATGCCTGAACTCCAGCATACAAACCACGAACCCATTATCCATATGAGGGTAACGGGTTCATGGCATTCTATAAGCTATCTCATGCCAATGGATGGCACTTGCTAAGCCAAATGTTCGTCTTAAGCTTTAGGCGCAACAGGCTTCGGAGCAAGACGAATATGAAGCTGATCCAATTGAGCTTGATCCACTTCGGCTGGTGCATCCATAAGCAGGTCTGTCGCGCTGGCTGTTTTCGGGAATGCAATAGTTTCACGCAGATTTGTACGACCTGCAAGCAGCATCACAAGGCGGTCAAAACCGAAGGCAATACCACCATGTGGAGGCGTACCATATTCAAATGCATCCAGCAGGTAACCGAATTTATCCTTCACTTCTTCAGGCGGCAGGTTGAGCGCTTTGAACATTTTTTCCTGAACTTCACGTTTGAAAATCCGCATCGAGCCACCACCCACTTCGTAGCCGTTCAGCACGATATCATAGGCCTGAGCACGAACTTGACCTGGATCTGTGTCCAAAAGGGCCAGGTCTTCTTCCTTCGGACGAGTGAACGGATGGTGCTCCGCTACATAACGTTTTTGTTCTTCGTCATAGCCCAGAAGCGGGAAGTCTACAACCCAGGCAAATTTGAATTTGTTATCGTCGATCAGTCCCAAATGACGGCCAATTTTCAGACGAAGTGCGCCCAATACATCAGCAACTACCTTTTTATTATCCGCAGAGAATAGTAACAGATCGCCTTCTTCGGCTCCTGTGCGCTCCTTCAATGCTTCGATTTCTTCCGGTGTGAAGAATTTAACGATAGGCCCCTTGAATTCGCCTTCTTTCACTTGAATCCAAGCCAAGCCCTTTGCTCCATAACGCGCTGCAAAAGGACCCAGGTCATCAATGTCCTTACGGCTCCACGTGCCACATCCTTTGGCATTAAGGACTTTAACTTCGCCACCCTTTTCAATTACGGAAGCAAATACTTTCACACCACTGGTCGCCACGATATCATTAACATTTATCAGCTCAAGACCAAAACGCAGGTCAGGCTTGTCAGAACCATACTTGTCCATTGCCTCTGCATGTGTAATCCGTTGGAACGGTGTTTCCAGTTCTACCCCAACGGTTTCTTTGAACAATTTCACCATAAGACGCTCCATCATTGGCAGCAAGTCATCCTGTTGCATAAAGGAGGTCTCAATATCGACCTGCGTAAATTCAGGCTGGCGGTCAGCACGCAAGTCTTCATCACGGAAACAACGTGCAATTTGGTAGTAGCGCTCCAGGCCACCCACCATCAGCAATTGCTTGTACAGTTGTGGCGATTGCGGCAAGGCGAAAAACTCACCCTCATGCACCCGGCTAGGTACCAGATAATCACGTGCGCCCTCTGGGGAGCTTTTCGTCAAAATTGGTGTTTCCACCTCGACGAACTCTTCTCCGTCCAGGAAGTCACGGAATATTTTTGCTGCTTTAGAGCGCAGTTTCAAGGTCTGGTACATTTCCGGACGACGCAGGTCCAAATAACGGTATTTTAAACGCAGAGACTCGTCCACTTCTACACCATTTTCAATGAAGAACGGAGGTGTTTTAGATGCATTCAATACTTCGATTTCAGTGACGCGTACCTCAATTTCACCTGTAGGCAGGTTCGGGTTAATCGTTTCTGCATCACGCTTAACAATAGTACCGGTAACCTCAAGCACGTATTCACTACGGACACGATCCGCAATTTGCAGTGCGTCACCGGAATATGCCGGATTAAACACGATTTGTACAATTCCGCTACGGTCACGTAGGTCTATAAAAAGTACGCCCCCCAAATCACGACGAGTTTGTACCCAACCGTTCAATGTAACTGTTTCTCCGATATGCGCATGAGTCAATGCGCCGCATTGATGACTCCTTTTCATAATACACACTCCTGTTTATGTTTAGTAGTTAATGCTATATGACAGCCAGAGGGAAACTTCCCCTGACTGATGTTACATTATTTTGTTTATCCTAATTCTTCCACCAGCTGATCCAGCTTAACGGTACGCTGCTCGCCGGTTTCCATGTTTTTCAGTGCAATTTCACCCTGAACCAGCTCATCCTCACCCAGAATCGCAGTATACCTTGCTTTAAAGCGATCGGCTGATTTCATCTGCGCCTTCATTTTACGCCCCAGATAATCTCGTTCTGCGGAAAATCCGGCTTGACGCAACTTGAATAGTTGTTTAGTTACTTCCGTTTCTGCTGCTTCTCCCAACGCTACCATATAGATATCTAACGGCTTGGCTTCGTTCAGTTTGACACCTTGATGCTCCAAGATCAGCTGAATTCGCTCCAGTCCAATGCCAAAACCAATGCCCGGCTGATCCGGTCCGCCCAGATCCCCAACCAATCCGTTGTAGCGGCCGCCTCCACCGATCGTGTCTATGGCACCAATTCCTTCGGCTTTGAATTCGAACGCTGTCAACGTATAATAATCCAGCCCCCGTACCAAGCGAGGGTTAACTGTATATTCCACGCCCATGGCATCCAAATTTTGCTTCACTTTCTCAAAGTGTGTGCGGGATTCCTCGTCCAAGCTATCCAAAATCGAAGGTGCACCTCCAAATTTGTCCTGGTCATCTTTGCTATCCAGCACTCGTAGCGGATTACGCTCAATGCGTGCTTGGCTCTCCTTGGTCAACGTATCCTTAATTGGCATCAAGAAGTCTACCAGATGCTGTCGATAAGCTGCCCGGCTGGCTGCATTACCGACGGAGTTAATCTCCACCTGTACTCCTTTCAAGCCCAGTTCACGGCAGAATTGATACCCAAAAGCAATAACTTCTGCATCCAACGCAGGATCGACCGCACCAAATGCTTCAATTCCAAATTGGTGAAACTGGCGCTGACGCCCAGCCTGTGGACGCTCATACCGGAACATCGGGCCGATATAATACAGCTTAGTTACATCCGGCTCCCCGTATAGTTTGTTCTCCACATAGGAGCGGACAACCCCTGCTGTTCCTTCCGGACGCAAAGTCATGCTGCGCTTCCCTTTATCCTCAAAAGTATACATTTCTTTTTCCACCACATCCGTCGTTTCACCCACACCTCGAACGAACAAATTCGTTTGTTCGAACATGGGCGTACGAATCTCTCGGTAATTAAAGCGGCGGCTAATCTCACGGGCTTTTTCCTCGACAACTTGCCATTTTTCTACACTGCCCGGCAGCAAATCCTGTGTTCCCGTCGGTTTTTGAAAGGCCATTAACGTATCCCCCCATCGTTGTATTTCGTATTGTGCGCTTTCTTCTTGCTCCACTTTCAAATAAAACAAAAAATCCCTCGTCCTGTTAACATTAACAGGGACGAGGGATTGTCGTTTACAAATCACCCGTGGTACCACCCACATTCCGGAGTTTACCCAGACAACCAGCATAAGAATCACTCATTGCCCGTCAGCATTATACTGACTCCGCTCATACGTATAACGCCCGTAACGCGCAGTACGGCTATTATGCAGGACCATCCACTGTCGGCACAGTTGCAATGTACTTTCAGTAGGGTTTCCTCAATTGTTCGCCGCCTGTTCTCGGGGAGGTCATTCATCCGTTCATCAAGGGAATTTTTACAGCCTGGAAATTCCTCTCTGCGCTTGTGGGTTCGGAGTACTTGGTCCCGTCATCAAATCATTTTTCATTATTTTATGATTTTAATGAACCGCTTCGACAAAGTCAAGACATTCTCCCTATAATCGGACAAATAAGGCTTATAAAAAGAAAAAACCTGCGGAAACGGTCCGCAGGTTCAAAAAGATATATCAAAAGGGGGTCATGCTGTTATTATAAACAACGAATATTAAGGAATGATGTTTCGAATATTACAATTGTATTACAGTCACTCTTTTGTAGCTGAATTTCTCAAGTATCGACAATCTCTTGTGTCGCGCTCTCAGCTTTAATTCAACTTCGATACATATCCACGATTGGAACGTAGCTTATAAATGACCTCATCATAATCGGCATCATTCACCTTTGCTGATAATACATACCGTAATTCATCTTGATCACCGTTAATATACACATCTGTCGCACGGAGCAACCCTCCGTCATGATTCGTTGTTCCACCCCGATCTTCATTCAGATCCCTTTGGGCTGAGCCAGAGTTAATCTGGTCATCCTTCGCATCTGGTAGAATATTCTCGCCATAAGCACCCGCCGCAGGGATTGCCGCACCTGCAGAGCCTCCTGTGCTCACAGAACCTGTATTGTTATAGGGGACCAGCGGAATTAAAACTCTCGTCTCCCGACCGAGCGCATCATCCAAAGCACCTACTTCCAAATGTTCAGTTCTATAAGCTTGAAGCGAGGCTCTGGCACCCTCAGCTTCATCTTCTGTGCGAAAATAAGCCTGAATCTGTTTTGCCATATCAAATCCTCCTCGTTTGGGAATTGTACTGGCATTAATCTAAGGAAATATTCACGTTCAAATTACAACGCTTTTAATAACTCACGCACAAAGGCAGGCTCATCCTTAGGGGTCCGAGACGTAATAAAGTTACCGTCCACAACCGCCTCTCGATCCTCAAAATGAGCACCCGCATTAATCAAGTCATCTTTCAACGGAGGATAAGCAGTAATCGTCCGGCCTTGTAACAAATCGGCACTCGCCAAAATTTGTGGCCCGTGACAGATAGCGCCAATCGTTTTTTTGGCCTCGTTAATTTCAGTCACAAATTTCAGAACATGTGCATCCAATCGCAGATTTTCCGGGGAGGATCCGCCGGGAATAACAACTGCATCATAGTCACTTGATTTCACATCTGCAATGGCTTTTTCAATAGTGTAGCTTGCTTTACCTTGCTTACCGCTCACTTTCTCACCTTGCTTCAGCCCAACAATATCTGCCTCATGTCCAGCCTTTTTTAATTCATCATAAGGTACCTTCATTTCAGAATCTTCAAATTGGTCAGCTAATAAAAATGCAATTTTACTCATTAATGTTCAGATCTCCTTTCCGGTTATCCTCGAAACAAGTTAAAATTAAGTTTGTTTGTCTACCACGATTTGTTATTACCCGCTTGATCTGTTTTTATAACAATCGCAGCGGCGGAAAAGAAAAAGGAGCCTTTCGGCTCCTCAGATTGTCGAGAAACCCCGTCTTTTGAGACGTGGGTTTCTTTTTCTTTACATCATAAGGCTCTGGTCTCTGGAGAAATAGGGGGTTACCCCTGTTTCTCCAGGCGATCCAGGTGGATCGCCATCTTCTTCATGTTCTGCACGGCTGCCGTCATAAGGGCTTGTTCCCTGACGTTTGGTAGACCGCGCAAACGGCAATAGCGAAACCCATGGAGCTCTTTGGCATCCGCGAAGCTTCGCTCAATCGTCTCTTTTCGTTTGCGGTACAGCCGTTTCCCGGATGGGCTTAGCCGGTTGCTCCGTACCCACTCTTTGCTGTCTTCCCAGACATGCCGAGTCACCACTTTGCGGTGGTTTCGAGACTGGGTACACTGGTCTAGCAGTGGGCAATGCTGGCACTGAGCTGGGTCAGAGGCATACTGCCGGTATCCCTTACGGTCCGTCGTTCGGTAGGGCAGTTCCTGTTGGGCTGGGCATCTATACACATTGCGTTTGGCATCGTATTCAAACTTCCATTTCGGAAACAGCCCTTGTCTGGGATGGAATCTTCGGTGAGCAATCACGGCAAAAATCTTTCGGTTTTGCAAACCTCGGCAAATCGGCGTCGTTAAATAACCTGAATCTAGCGCAACAGCTTCTACTTGAAAACCAAAGCGTTCTCTTTGTCGATCCAAACGGGACAAATAGGGGACAGAATCATGTACATTCCCCGGCGTCACATGCACATCCGTAATCAGATTGTACTTCATATCCACTGTGCGGTGGTCCAGATAGAAGAAGCCTTCAGGCTTGCCATCACGGATCATATAGCCGCTGTCCGGGTCTGTTTTGCTCACTTTAATTTCTTTTTCTTCGTTCACTTCCTCTCGGGATTTCAAGGCTTTTTTTCGTGGTTTTTCCGGTCCTCCTTCACTGCTTCGTTAAGCTCGTCCATATAGTCTTTGGTATTCTGCAACACTTGTTCTTTGGTGTACTGGTGCCTGTTAGCATTGGCTTTGACGTGTGTGGAATCGGTAACGAGAACACGCCCACCCACCATTCGGTGAGAGATCGCCTGCAGCACAATTTCATCGAAGATATCTTGAAAGATCGTGGTGTCTTTAAAGCGAGTGCGACGATTCCAGCTAATCGTCGTATGGTCTGGAACTTTATCCGTTAAACCCAGCCCCAGGAACCAGCGATAAGCCAGGTTCGTCTGAATTTCACGCTCGAGTTGCCGTTCTGAGCGAATGCCATAGAAATAACCGAGAAAGATCATTTTAAACAACACGGTAGGATCAATGGCAGGACGCCCGTTGTCCGCACAATACAGCGGGCTTACCTTCTCATGAATAAAGGAGAAGTCTATATATGTATCCACTTTACGAAGCAGATGATCTTGTGGTACCAGTTCTTCCAGAGAAACCAATTCAAAAGATTGTTGTTTGTCTTGATGAGGTCGCAGCATATCAACACCGTCCGTTCTACAATAGTTACCTATATTATATAACATTAACGCGGTGTCGTCTTAAATAAAATGAACATAAAAAAAGCTGTCGAGACTTTCTCGACAGCCTGAGGAGCCTTTCGGCTCCTGCACTAATTCAATGCTACATATTTTATTTTTGGCCTCTTTGTGCTACTTTTGGGTAGCACCTCATTAATACTACATTTAACCCGATGTTACCTGCGTGGCAAGGCACCGCGTCCCGGCTTGTCGATGGCTGCTGCAACATGCTGTAATAACGTATCAGCATTACGAGTAAGGCTGATTGCCTCCTGCATGCTACCGGGAAAAAGCAGCACAGTGCTTCGAGGCCCGTCCATTTTTGGGGTTTGACGCATAGCTTCGTCTCTCCTGTCACCCTTAGGCTATCCGCCTGGTTAATCACCAATCGGGATGACATTATGGTCCCTCTGAACAGCTATTTTATTCTACTCAGACCACGCCGTGAATGTATAGTTACGAACGTTCGGTATCCAAAATCAGTGTCACTGGGCCCCAGTTCGTCAATGAAACATCCATCATAGCCCCAAAAATTCCCGTTTCGACCTTCAGGCCCTTGGCTCGAAGCTGACTGTTGAAGAAATCATACAGCTTTTCCGCTTCCTCAGGTTTGGCCGCCCCCATAAAGTTAGGCCTTCTTCCTTTACGGCAGTCACCATACAACGTAAATTGAGAGACAGACAAAATGGCTCCACCGACATCCAGAACGCTGTCATTCATTTTACCTTCAGCATCCTCAAATATACGTAATCCTGCTGTTTTATCCGCCAAATAAACGGCATCAGCTGCTGTATCTCCCTGACCAATACCAACCAACAGCATTAATCCGGTTCCAATCTTGCCGACCACCTTTTGATATACCGTTACCTGAGCGTCTTTACAGCGCTGAATAATGATCTTCATCGCCTATCCGATATCTCCTTTAACCTTCCCTTTTAAAAGGTGCTCACAGCCGTATTATGGCTCTTTTAGCAACCCATGGGTCTTTCTACCCAAGATGTGTTACAAAGGTTATAAACCTATCTGTACGCTTAATAAGGTTATTGCATAATCCGATGCACAGTGTATACATCCTTCACCCGTTTGATCCGTTCGACTACAGAATGCAAATGATCCGTGTTGCGAATGAGAATCGTGATGTGAATCATCGCCATTTTATTTTTATCTGTACGACCTGTAACGGCCGAGAAGCTGGTTTTGTTCTCAGAAATGGCCTGAAGCACTTCATTCAGCAAACCGTTGCGATCATGCCCCGTAATCTCAATATCGACACTGTAGTTGACTTCCGCTGCTTCTTCCCACTCTACTTCAATCACACGTGCCTGGTCTTCGCCCGTACCCGAAGGAATATTCGGGCAATCCGTCCGGTGAACGGATACGCCGCGTCCACGTGTTACATAGCCAATGATGTCATCTCCCGGTACGGGATTACAACATCGTGCAAAACGAACGAGTAAATTATCGACGCCTCTGACGCTGACACCGTTGGTCGGTGTTTTTTTCCGTTCGCCCTGCGGCTTGTACTCCTTGACCTCGGTCGTCAGTTCGATCAACCGTGCCTCTTCTTGTTCCTTACGCAGCTTCTCTGTCAAACGTGTACAGACCTGCGCTGCGGTTATACCACCAAAGCCAATCGCAGACAGCATATCTTCGGAATCGTTAAAAGAGAACTTCTGTGCCACTTCCTGAAGCTTGTCGTCGCTCATCCACACCGATGGCTCGATATCACGTTTTCTCAGTTCACGTTCCAGACTTTCGCGGCCTTTTTCAACATTCTCCTCACGCTTTTCTTTCTTGAACCATTGTTTGATTTTACTGCGCGCGTGAGAGGACTGAGCAATTTTGAGCCAGTCCTGACTAGGTCCATAAGAATGCTTGGACGTCATAATTTCGACAATATCACCGGTTTTAAGCCGATAATCCAAAGGTACGATTCTTCCATTTACCTTAGAGCCAATCGTTCGATTGCCAACTTCGGTATGAATACGGAAAGCAAAGTCCAGCGGAACGGATCCGGCCGGCAACTCAATGACCTCTCCCTTAGGAGTAAACACAAACACAAGGTCTGAGAAAAAGTCCATTTTGAGCGATTCCACAAATTCCGACGCATCCTTCGCTTCATTTTGCAGCTCCAGAATTTCTCGAAAAAAGGTGATTTTATCCTCAAAGTTAGTGTTGTTTGCTCCGTTGCCTTCTTTATAGGCCCAATGGGCCGCAATCCCGAATTCAGCGGTACGGTGCATATCCACTGTGCGAATTTGTACCTCGGTAGGCTCCCCGTTGGGACCTACTACTGTCGTATGAAGGGACTGATACATATTGGCCTTAGGCATAGCGATATAATCTTTAAACCGCCCCGGCATCGGCTTCCACAACGTATGGATAATCCCCAGTGTGGCGTAACAGTCTTTAATGTTATCCACAATAATTCGAATCGCCAGCAAATCATATATTTCATTGAATTGCTTGTTCTTCGTCGTCATTTTTTTAAACACACTGTAAATATGTTTAGGGCGTCCGGACAGATCAGCCTGAATACCCATCTCTTCCAGCTTTTCTCTGATACGCTGTATGACATTATCAATAAACTGCTCCCGCTCTGCCCGCTTTTTATGCATCAAATTGGCGATGCGATAATACTGCTGGGGATTCAGATAGCGTAAAGCAATATCTTCCATTTCCCATTTAATGGCTGAAATACCCAGTCGGTTTGCAACCGGACAGAAAATCTCTAACGTTTCATAAGCAATCCGACGCTGGCTTTCCTCTGACTGATATTTCAAAGTACGCATGTTATGCAGACGATCTGCTAACTTAATGACGATGACACGAATGTCCTGCGCCATAGCAATAAACATTTTTCGATAATTTTCGTTCTGTTGTTCTTCCTTGGAACGGAACTGAATACGCTCCAGCTTCGTCAGACCATCGACAAGCATCGCACATGTATCGCCAAAATGCTCGCGAATCTGCGCCAAAGACACCGTTGTATCCTCCACAACGTCATGTAAAAGAGCGGCGATAATGGAGATGGTATCCATCTGCATATTAACGACGATATCAGCAACCGCAAGCGGATGCAGAATATAAGGTTCACCGGACTTACGAGTCTGGCCGGAATGGGCCTGCTCGGCAAAATCATAGGCGTCCCTGATGCGGATAAGATCTGCTTCTCTGGTATAGGTCCCGGCCTTTTTAAGTAATTGCTCTATCCCCATTCTGCTCTATTCCGTGTCCTTTCTATGCAAAATGGAACCCGCCGATCAATGTCGCGCAAAGGTTCCCTTTTAAAAGTGATTTCCTACAATTATGACGGTTAGCACGTCACACGTCAACTATTACAGGTTTGGCATTGTCGCATTATTCTGTCACACATGGTAAGTAAAATCAGGATTGTTGACGAAATGAAACGAATTATATTGAAAAAATTACGAAAAGTAATTAATGTATATAAGAATAATTGAAAGAACTAAGGAGTGAACTGCGTTGCAACGCGAAATTCAAGTTAATGAAAAGCTACCGGCAGGACCTGGGTTCCTGCTCAGCGTACAGCATTTGTTTGCCATGTTTGGCAGCACTGTGCTGGTGCCGAATATTTTCGGCGTCGATCCCGGCATGATTTTGCTAATGAACGGTATTGGCACATTGTTGTACATATGGATCTGCCGCGGCAAAATTCCCGCCTATCTCGGCTCCAGCTTCGCTTTTATCGCTCCCGTCAGTCTTGTGCTTAAAAACAATCCCGGCGGCAACGGCTATGCTATGGCCCTCGGTGCTTTCATCGTTACAGGTATTATTTTCTGCCTCGTCGCACTGGTGATCAAATATGCCGGAACCCGTTGGCTGGACGTCGTTTTTCCTCCAGCTGTTATGGGCTCCATCGTAGCCTTAATCGGTCTGGAACTAGTTCCGGTTGCAGCAGGTATGGCAGGCATTATCAATGCCGATCCTACTAAGGCCTGGACTCCAGATCCCAAAACGATTACTCTTTCGCTCGTTACACTCGGGGTCACTGTTCTAGGTGCGGTATTGTTTCGCGGGTTTGCCAAAATCATTCATATTCTGATTGGTATCGTAGTGGGCTATGTACTTGCTTATTTTATGGGCATGGTCAATACACAAGCCATTGCAGACGCTCCTTTTTTCGGACATCCTGCAATTACCACTCCCGTTTTTAATACCTCTGCTATGCTGACGATTCTTCCTGTTGCTCTGGTCGTCATCGTAGAGCATATTGGTCACTTGCTTGTGACTAGCAACATTGTCGGGCGCGAACTGTCCAAAGATCCTGGTCTCCATCGCTCTCTGCTAGGTAACGGTATTTCCACCGTCATTTCCGGTTTTGTGGGTTCTACACCTAATACGACTTATGGTGAAAATATTGGTGTCATGGCATTAACTAAAGTGTACTCTGTATGGGTCATTGGCGGAGCGGCTGTCATTGCCATCCTATTGTCCTTCTCAGGCACGTTCTCAGCGATTGTTTCTAATATTCCAGCTCCAGTTATGGGTGGCGTATCCTTACTATTATTCGGTGTCATCGCTGCCTCCGGTCTAAGAATCTTCGTTGAGCAAAAGGTTGATTTCGCCAAGCCAACCAACATGCTGCTTGCGACCATCGTGCTTGTTGTCGGAATCAGCGGTACTACGCTCACTTGGGGCGCTGTAACCTTGAAAGGTATGGCATTGGCTACAATCATTGGCATCATCCTCAGCTTGTTCTTTAAGCTGATTGACGTGCTCGGCTGGTCCAACGATAAATCGCAGGAACCTTTAACCGAGAAAACACCAGATTGATGTCTTTTTTTCAACTTTAAAACGCCGCTCCATGTTAGTTATGGGTCAACACGCTCAGACTGTATAGACAAGCGTGTAAAGATCCATATCTCATGGAGCGGCGTTTTTTATGCACGGCCTTTTTTTAATAGATAATCCTTCATCCTTCTCCAGAGCGCCCCCTTCATGTTAGTTGCAATATCCGCTTTAACCCTCGATATGCAACGAGCAGCATTTTTGACTTATTTCCTTATCTAGCTTCTGCTTAGCAAAAAAATAAGGACAAAAAACTGATTGAAATCAGCATGACCTCTATGCTCCTTATGGCCACCTCTACTCTTTTTCTTCATCGACAATTTTTTAAAAAAATTATTAAATATCTCCAACAAAGTGGCTGGTGGTTTGAACCAATTAAACAAAGCCCAAACTTAAAACACTGCTAAACAAAATAGTCCGATGGAGCAACTCTTTAGATAAAGAGATGTTCCATCGGACTATTTAGGCGATCCGTTCATAATTATTTCCCGGGAAACCCAGGTTTCGAAATACTTAATACGTAATCAGAGTGAATACATCTACATCAGGCAGTTTCGCCCGACCGTTTAGATCAGACAGCTCGATAAGAAAAGCAGCCCCTGCCACATTGCCACCAAGCTGGCGTACCAAGTTCACGGATGTAGCAATGGTTCCACCTGTAGCAAGCAGGTCATCAGCAATCAGAACATTTTGGCCTGGCTCTATAGCATCCTTATGCATCGCCAGTGTATCTTTACCATACTCCAAACCGTATGCTTCCTCAATGGTTTCCCCAGGGAGCTTGCCACTTTTACGGATGGGGATAAAACCAACACCAAGAGCATAAGCCAAAGGAGCACCAACAACGAACCCACGTGCTTCTGGCCCTGCAATCAAATCAATTTTCAAATCCGATACCAGTTCCTTCATATCGTTGATAGCCTTGCGGTACAGTTCACCATTTTTCATCAGGGTCGTAATGTCCTTAAAACTAATCCCTGGTTGTGGAAAATCGGAAATCACCCGAATATATTCTTTGTAGTCCAACTTAGTTCCTCCTACTGTAACTTCAAATTAGTATATACATTTTACAACATAAATTGCGAAATAGTACCTCAAGACGCACCCTTCATAAGCGACATAATCCAGCTCGTCATCTGGGTAGTGTCCGCATCCAGCAAATACTTCTCCATTTCAGCCATATTATACAATTCCTGATAGCGTGGAGAAGCGGTTAAATCCCGCTTAGGCGGATTGGATACAAAACGGAATTGACCATCTGTACGCGTCATAAACTCAAGCTCTTCGAAGATGTCCAATACTTTGGATAACATGCGTACTGAACAGGAACACTGTCGGCTAAGAGCAGGCAGCATTGCTTTTTCATCAATAGGCTGTGTCCCCATTCGAGAAAGCACAACGTAAATACGCTTGAACAGCTCTCTGTCAGGGCTTACGAGTCGACCGCCACGCTCACTGACCGAATGAAGGAGAAATACGTTCTCTACATTCTCAAAGGTAGACCATAAAGCCTGAAACTGATCCGGTGTATCCGGCGGCTCTAGTACGAACAGCGACTTTACAGAGTGCTGTGCATCTCTTTGACCATCACTGGGAATAACGCTGCCATCTTTATCGTATAACCATAAGGATTCAGCGTCCACGGAGCTCGATGGACGAAGCCTGGATGACGGATGAATCAACACCGCAACGTCTTTCTTTCTTTCCTCAATACGTGGATGAAAGATCTTCAGTCCCCGCTCTAATTCGGCAAAAGGGTCCGACACTCCACGATAATCAAAAATTTGTGGCGCCTGCACTCGAATGTCCTGCATCATTAGCTGAAGAGACCGTCTACCGTTCCATTCGTTAATTGACAATTCACCCAGCAGATCTATCTCCGTTTGTTGCTGTAAAAAATCAGCCAAATCGCCACGACGGAAGGCAATCGCGTCCAGCGATATACCGTTCTGCTCCAGCAGGAGCTTCACATGATTTTTCTCACGTCCCATTTTACGAGCCTCGCGCAATTGCAGACCCTGTAATACGAATCGTGGAGAAGGATTCCCCATACCAAAAGGCTGAAGCAATTCCAGTTCTTCAACCACTTGCAAAGATACCTCGTCCAAACGACAGACCATATCAGCTTCAGCTACAGGAATGAGATCTTCTGGTGTCAGAATGGAACCCGCATAGCGGTTCAGCTGCTCTTCAAACAACTTCAGATTGTCACGGGAAAGCGTCATACCCGCAGCCGAAGGATGACCACCAAAATGCTCCATAAGCTCATGGGCGTCCGTAAGAGCACTGTAAATATCCAATGCAGGAATAGACCGGGCAGAACCTTTGCACGTGCCTGTCTCAGCATCTATACCAAGAATAATGGTCGGTCGATAATAGCGATCCAATAGCTTGGATGCCACAATTCCGACAACGCCGACATTCCAGCCTTCACCAGCCAACACAATAACTGACGGTAGCTTGCCTCCATTCAGTTTGGATGCTAATTGTTGCTCGGCTTGCTCCACAATACGTTCGACCACCTGTTGACGCTCACGATTGAGCAGGTCCAGCGCATGCGCAAGTTGGTCTGCTTCTTCCTCTTTTTCTGTCGTCAGCAGAGAAACTGCTCGTCCCGCATGATCCAGGCGCCCGCTGGCATTAATCCGCGGAGCCAATGCAAATGCGATGTTGACTGAAGTCACTGTAGATATATCCACGCCCGCTACATGGAGCAACGCACGGATACCCGGAAATGCAGAGTTTCTCATGGATTGAATCCCTCTGCGTACCAACGTCCGATTTTCACCATGTAGTGGCATCAGATCGGCTACCGTGCCGATAGCAGCGATTTCAAACCATTCCTCTGGCACCTCACCCAACAGCGCCTGAGCGAGCTTCAGGGCAACACCAACACCTGCAAGACCTTTAAATGGGTATGGGCAACCGGGTAGCTTTGGATTAATCAAAGTATATGCCTCGGGAAGTACAGCAGGCGGCTCATGATGATCCGTCACAATAACATCTATCCCCAAGGAAGTTGCATAAGCAATTTGCTCGACTGCACTAATTCCCGTATCTACCGTAATGACCAGCGTAACTCCCTGCTGATGAGCCCAATCAAGGGCATGGTTATGCAGACCATATCCCTCATTAGAACGATGGGGAATATAAATATCATAAGAAGCCTTGAGAAAACGCATGAGCTGAATCATCAATGATGTACTGGACACGCCGTCCGCATCATAATCGCCATAGATTAATATATGCTCACCACGTTCCAGAGCCTGGCGAATTCTCGGTACGGCCTCTTTCATACCAAGAAGCAAAAAAGGGTCGTGTACATCGTCCACACTTCCGTACAAAAAGCGGTTTGCTTCCCCGGCGGTAGTGACGCCCCGGTTCACTAAAAGCCGGGACAACAATGGTGAAATCCCCAGCTCTTCTGTCAACAGCTGAGCCGCTTCCAGGTTAGCCTCTGGGGTCTTCCATCTGTACTGCGAATGAAGCAATCCTGTTCACCTTTCTTTCATAGTCGTCCTACTCTATTGAAGCAACGACGACACATCATTATCTGGCAGTTCATGATTGGATTTGTAAGGATACCCGGCTTGATAAGAAATGAACTGCATTTGTACATGGGTCACCTGTGGAAAACGGGCTAACAGTAGATTTTTGGCTCGATCGGCGATTTCCTGCGCTTCCTGTACCGTAATCCGCGGGTTCACACTTATCGTTACATCCACTGTTATGAAATGGCCTGTTTCCTGGGCATGTAAGTGCTCAACCGTTACAATACCATACACCCGTTGAATCGTCTCCATAAAGCGTCGGGAGTCTTCCTCCTGCAAGGGCTGTGCAGGAACCTGGTAAGCGGTATTCATTACCATCAAATATCCTTTGCGCAGCACCAGACAGGCTACCAGCAAAGCTGCGGTTGGATCAAGATATAATAATGCAGGCCATTCCATTGCTTCGCCAGTCATTGCACCGATCATGCCGATCAATGCAATCAACGATGCATACAGCGAGTAACGTTCATGGTTAGCGTACCGATCTGCTTCCGCTTTATGACCATGTTTAATCGAATAGCGATATTGAAACTGAAATAACGCCTCTCTCAACACCAACGCAATAAATACGGTAATTAATGCATACAGACCGGGAGCCTGCGGTTCCGAACTGCTTAATGAACGAACCGCCGAGATAGCTAGCTGAAGACCACTCATCAGCACTAAAATAGCCAGCACTACAGATATGACCGTCCTAACTTTTTCACCGTTCCGCAACCGTGCCAGCATTCCGTGCCCTGTAGCACCCTTGGAAAACAGAAGCTCCTGCAAACGGGAAGCACTATCCGCAACCGTGTGCAGTGCATCCCCCAACAACGCCTTGCTGTTTGCCGCATAACCGACGGTTCCCTTTAGAACAGCCAGCGCGAGATTACCTACAATCCCGCTCAACGCCGCAGTTTCCAATGATCGGCTGCGTTCGCTATTCACAACGTTTCCCCCTCAATCCTGAACTAACCCTTTCCCAAAAAAGCTCCATTCTAAAATAACCGAATTTCTCAAAACAAAAAACCATTCACATTTAAGTGTCCACTATTGTGCCTTACTCAAGGTAAATCTCAAAACCTTAGAAAACCGCGCCCAAGCAGACGCGGCTTTCTCTTTAATTTATACTACTGGTATTTGCGTAACTTAAGACTTTGCAGTTTTGACCGGGCCCCCGCCAGCTGTCGGAGATTTTTGTTTTCCTTTCAAAGCCACCCACAGCGGACTGGCAATGAAAATGGAGGAATAAGCACCAAACAACAAACCAATAACCATCGCAAGTGAGAACATACGGATCGATTCGCCGCCAAATATGAACAAACATAAGGAGGCAATAAATACCGTAAACACGGTTGCAAGTGAACGAGTCATTGTCTGCGCAATACTGTGATCAACTACCTGCTCTAAGTCGTCCCTAGACTTCTTCTTCGCAAATCGTAGATTTTCCCGTATACGGTCAAAAATAACGACAGTGTCATTAATGGAGAAACCGACAATCGTCAGAATTGCCGTAATAAAGGTCAAATCCACCTCAAGACGGAAAATCGAGAAAATACTGATGACGAGGAAGGCATCATGCAACAACGAAACAATTGCTGCAACGGCAAACCGCCATTCAAAACGGATTGAGATATAAATAGCGATAGCCACAGAAGCCAATAAAATCGCCCATAACGCATTTCGTTCTAGTTCTTGCGCCATTTCCGTATCCACTGTATTGACCTCAAAGGAGGCCTTCGGATCCAGCTCTTTATTAAAAGAAGTCTTAAAGTTATTCACTTGCTGATCCGTCAAAACCTGCGAGAAGCGAATACCGAAGCGTTCTTTACCCTGCGTATAATCGACCTCTTTGCCGATCCCCTGCTTGTTCAGCAAAGTCTGGATCTGTTCCTGTGTAACGACTTTAGTCAAATTGACATCCACATTCGAACCGGAACGGAAATCCACCCCGTAATTCAGACCAAATATCGATAAGCTCAGAATACCAAGCAGTGTGATAATAATCGAGAACGTGTAAAACCACTTGCTCATCTTAATATATTTCAAGTTCCAATTAAAGCGCACTGATATCACTCTCCTTCACACCAAAATACTTGGCCTTCTTCACAACATCCGCTTTAACCAGCAGATTGAGTAAGAAGCGGGAGAAGAAGATATTCGTCAAAATACTGGTGACAATATCAACGATGAGCACCAGAGCGAATCCTCGAACGGAGCCTGTTCCCAGACCAAACATAACCGCTGCCGCTATAATAGTCGTAACATTGGCATCCATAACGGTACGGAACGAAGCCTTACTACCTGCAATGACAGAAGAACGAATCGTTTTGCCTGACTTGATTTCTTCTTTAATCCGTTCATACGTAATGATATTGGCATCGACCGCCATCCCGATCCCGAGCACAAAGGCGGCGATACCTGGGAGTGTGAGTACGAATCCACCCAAGTAGAAAATCGCAAGCACTACCCAGGTATGAACGATAAGACAGAAACTGGCGACTAATCCCGGTACACGGAACATCGCAATCATAAATACCAGAATAATGATCGAGCCGATCAATCCAGCACGAATCGTCTGATCCAGTGACAATTGACCCAGCGTAGCACCTACACTCTGAGAATATTTTTCCGTCAGTTTGAGCGGAAGGGCACCCAGATTAATCGTATCCGCCAGTTTATTCGCTTCATCACGAGTGTAGCTACCTGTGATTGACGCGCTACCGTCCGTTAATTCCCCACGTACTGTAGGTGCAGACAGCAATTCCTGATCGAGGAAAATAGCCAATTCTTTATTCAGAAGTCGCTTTGTGATTTCTGCAAATTTAGCTTTGTCCTTCACTTTGATACTAATCTCAGGTTGGTTCAGCTGGTCATAGCCGACAACAGCGCCATTCTCCACAAAATCATTACCGCGGAGCTCAATTTTGCTGTATTGGCCTGGCTTTTTAGCATCCGCTGCCGTTGCACTGCGGAAGGTCAACTCGGCAGGCTTTTTCAGCATAGAGCGCACTTCTGCTTCATTAGAGACACCAGCAAGCCGCACACGAATACGGTTGGTACCCTCTGTTGTTACTTCCGGCTCAGTTGTACCAAGCGCGTTTATCCGTCTCTCCAGACTTTGAGCTGTTTGTATAAGAGACTGGCTGGTTACACTCTGCCCGGCTTCCAAAGGCTGGGCTTCATATAAAATTTCAAAGCCTCCCTTTAAATCGAGGCCTAATTTTAAACTGTTCAGTAGGCCCGGGCTTGTCCCGATCATAACACCAGTAGTTATGAGCACGACCACGATGAAACTTAGAATTCTCTTCATTCCGTCCCATGTTCCCCTTTCATTCTCAATATTCCTATTATAGCTACCCCTCAAAAAGCAGTCAATTTGAACGCAAAAAAAGACCCCCTTCTATTCGAAAGTGGAGCCCCGTAATGCGGACATCGTCAAATAGTTCATAAAGCTCGTCGCTTTAAGGGAAAGTATATCATTAACGAGCTTGTGCAGCGGAGGAATACCCTCCTTTTCATATTTATGGCTGACGCAATTCCACACGTCCTTACTTGTGACATGCTCATAGCCTACGAGAATCAACTCGTCCGCCTTACTTTGACAGAGCATCTCAATTGCGTCATCCCAATCCTGCTCATCCAGCTCTTCCATACCCACGATGGCCGTTCCTCCTCCCAGCGACTACCGGTTCCGCAGATCAGCAATTAGCGGGGTTATTGACTGCTTTGTAGAACATTTCTGTTCTGATCCTGGAAAACCCTTCTTTTCGTTGAAAATAGCCTTAAATCAACAATATATGCATTCATTTCGCTCGTCAATAGCAGAATTCACCACTCGCCCTCTTGTTGTCTAAATCACTTTGTTTCTGAACGGAAAAGCTTGTCATGAACATGGACAGGTCCAGCATATCTTCTAAAGTAATGCATAGACGCAGAATTACATTTTGGGGAAGAGGGAGTTGCGATTGAAAAAGCAGACTTTCATCCATGGAGCAATCATTTTATTGGCAGCGGGAGTTATTAACCGGATACTTGGTTTTATTCCCCGAATCGCACTCCCGCGTATCATCGGCCCCGAAGGAGTTGGCTTATACCAACAGGGGTATCCCTTTTTTATCGTTCTGGTGACGCTTATTACAGGGGGGATCCCTCTTGCGGTAGCCAAGCTTGTAGCCGAAGCTGAAACGGCTGGACAGCCCGAAATGTCGCGGCGTATTTTGCACACCAGCCTGCGCTTCACCATTACACTCAGTCTGATCGCCATGGTGCTCTGTCTTGTGTTCGCGCCTTGGATCACAAGCCATCTCCTGACCGACAGTCGCGTGTATTATACATTTGTGAGCATGAGCCCAATGATTGTCATTGTAGCTGTTTCTTCAGCTTATAGGGGCTATTTTCAGGGAAAGCAAAATATGATCCCTTCCGCCAGCTCCTCCATTGCGGAGACCGTTATACGCATTTTTTGCGTCATTTGGTTTGCTTACTTGTTACTTCCCCATGGGGTAGACTACGCTGCTGCAGGTGCCATGCTCGGTGCTCTGGCGGGCGAATTCATTGGCATGATTGTACTGCTATGGCAATACGTGTGTAACCAGCGAAAAGATCGCATCCTTCAGCCAAAGTCGCCTGTCCCCTCCTCTGAAGTTCATCCCGAGCAATCATCCGTTTTGTCACGTCTTATGTCTATATCCGTTCCCGTTACTGCTGGAAGGCTTGTCGGTTCCTTATCCTATTTGCTCGAATCTATCTTGTGCATGCGCAGCCTTGCCGTAGCAGGCATCGCAACTGGCGTGGCAACCGCACAATATGGAGCCATGCAGGGCATGGTCATTCCTGTGTTATTACTACCTGGGGTTCTAACCAGTTCGCTAGCAGTTTCACTCGTTCCTTCGTTATCCGAAGCAGCAGCTAAGGGGCATATTACAGCCATTCACAAACGTCTACATCAATCGCTTCGGCTTGCTTTGGTTGCAGGAGCCCCATTTGCCGTTATCATGTATGTATTGGCAGAACCTCTGTGTCTGCTACTCTACAATAATGGCGATATTTCAGGCATGCTTAAGCTCATGGCACCTTTTGCTCTTTTTATGTACATTCAGGCCCCGCTTCAGGCAGCACTTCAGGCATTAGACCGTCCTGGAAGTGCCTTATTAAATACCTTTATCGGAGCCGTTATCAAAATTGTACTGATCGTCTGGCTTGCTTCCCAACCTCAGTATGGTATCTATGGAGCTGTCATCGCCATTTGTATTAACAGTGCCATTGTTACTCTCCTTCACGGATTCAGTGTCAGCAGACTGCTTCGCTTCCGCGTACGTTTGCTCGATTTCTGGAAGACCGGGATAGGCATGATCATCATGGCAGCAGCAGTATTATATACCTACAGACATCTAACGATGTTCAACCAAATGTGGCTTCAGTTTATTTTTGCCGCAGGATTGGGAATTATACTGTACCTTTTCCTAATGACCTTGATCAAAATGATTGATTGGGACAACCTTACACGCATTCCAATCCTGAGAAGATGGTTTAAAGCATAAAAAACCTAATCTGAAGATTTTCCATAGGCCGGTGGTGTAATGTACACATCACCTCTATGGTTAACCGAGCATAAAAAAACATCCTTAAAATCTTTGTGTCCCTTCGCTTGAATTTGATTCTTAAGCCAAAAACGGTTCATATCCATCCGTTCCAAATTTCTATCCAGCACTTTGCCATCCATGATTAATGGAATAGGCAGTCCCTCATATCTAAACTTTCCACCGATTTGTGGAGAAGGATGGACTTTATTCACCTGTTGCTCTTTGCTTGTCAAATCTGTTCCGTTTAATTCCTGCTTCATTTTTTCGTGTTCCACTCCATCATTATCATCCTTACCTATAACCGTTAGCTTACCTGTCGTTTCCAAAATAACATATTCAACTTCGTCCAGACTTTCTATATTTTGTTCGCGAAGTTGTAACAGCAAGTCATCTAAGTTATAACGTTGTTTTACCATTTCATCCTTGTTTAATTGTCCATTAGAGTACAATACACTGGGCCTACCATCAAATAGTAAGCGCAGTCGCCGACTTTTCAGACTGAAAAATGAAATACCTATTTGCAAAATTAACAGCACTCCTAAAGGAATCAACCCTTCATAAAGTGGACGTTTTATATCCTCCAGGCTGAATACAGCAATTTCTGCAATCATAATGGATATGACGAGATCGAAAACAGACAATTTGCCGATCTCCCTTTTACCCATCAAGCGCATCACCAGATATACAATAAAATACATGAGCAGCGTCCGAAAAATATGAGCAAAAATATCGTGACTCAATATGTTCGCCTCCTCCCCTGTACTTGCAATAAGACATGAGTCGTTCATTGTACACGTATTCTGACCGTTCCTCACTTGGCTCATACAAAAAACAAAAGGCTAAATTATTGAAATAAAGAGAAAGACTGCTTGCGACTTGGTACTAAGCCGGGAGGCTTGGCCATAGAATGATAATAGTTCAAACCTTGGTACAGGAGGAATTATCAATGGAGCTCATTCGCCGCTGGTGTTCGTTTCGTCTGGCCCATCCCATTTTATCCGGTTTATTTTATGCTTTTGCATGGATGCTGCTTGGCGCATTGATTCTTTCATTACTCTTGTGGCTGACACAGATGCAGGAACAGGACTTATCATTGTATACGTACATCGTCCATGCATTCGCCATGCTATCTGGCGGCTTCGTCGCCGGTAAAAGATCCACAAACAAAGGCTGGTATCAAGGCGGTATTACAGGCATCCTGTATGGACTAATCGTTCTTCTGGTCGGTTTTCTGGCATTGGATGCGGGCATGAACGGCAAGGACCTGTTACACTTAGGTTTCGCGTTTGTCATAGGCGCAGGTGGTGGGATGTTTGGCATTAATCTCAACAAGTAATCAAAATGTTTGTATCCATGTAATAAAACAACACAAAAAAACCGAGCCTCCTTAAAGGCTCGGTTTTTGCATAACGGTCACCAGCATTTTACGATTTGGAAACAACTTCCTCAGATGCCGTGTCTTTTGCAATCGCGTTGCTGATTGCACTGCGGTCAAAGGTCAGCTTCGTGACATCATTCACACGCAAAACTACTACATCATCCGTAATCTCCATAATTGTACCGTGAAGACCTCCGATTGTAATTACTTTATCTCCCTTTTTCAAAGCTTGAAGCATCGTTTGACGCTGCTTTTGTTTTTTCTGATTCGGGCGAATCAGCAAGAAATAGAAGATTACAAACATCAGAGCCAGTGGCCAGATCATTTGGAAAAGTCCGCCAGTTCCACCGGGTGCAGCAGCGGCTGTAGCAAAATGAAACATGTTAAATCCCCCTTTCGTATACTCTCCCTAAAACTTAAAAGCCTTTATCATTATCATGAAGACCGTACTGCTCAAAAAATTCATCTCGGAAATCAAGCAGCCTGTCATCCATAATCGCTTGTCTGACATTACGCATCAATTGTAATAAGAAATGCAAGTTATGATACGTTGTCAGTCGGAGCCCGAAGGTTTCATCCGCTTTAATCAAATGTCGCAAGTAAGCACGTGAATAATTGCGACAGGTATAACAATCACAAGCGGGATCGAGCGGGCCAAAATCACTTGCATATTGGGCATTGCGAACGACAAGACGACCTTGGCTGGTCATCGTTGTCCCGTTGCGAGCAATTCGGGTTGGAAGTACACAATCGAACATATCCACACCACGGATAGAGCCTTCAATCAAAGCATCAGGCGAACCCACGCCCATCAAATAACGTGGCTTGTTGGTGGGAAGCAGAGGAACCGTATAATCGAGCACTTCATACATCAAATGTTTCGGTTCACCTACGCTCAGTCCACCAATAGCATACCCCGGGAAATCCATGGAAGTCAAATCCGCAGCGCTTTGCTTGCGCAGATCTTCATGCATGCCTCCCTGAACAATGGCAAACAGACCTTGATCATGAGGACGCGCGTGTGCCTCTAGACAACGCTCAGCCCAACGGCTGGTGCGTTCCAGTGACTTTTTCACATACTCATATTCAGCCGGAAACGGCGGGCATTCATCGAAGGCCATCATAATATCTGAGCCAAGCGAGTTTTGAATTTCCATCGCCACTTCTGGTGAAAGAAACTTCTTATCTCCATTTAAATGAGAGCGGAAATGAACACCTTCCTCTGAAATTTTACGCATTTCACTTAAAGAAAACACCTGGAATCCGCCGCTGTCTGTTAAAATAGGGCGATCCCAATTCATAAACTTGTGCAGTCCACCCGCTTCACGAATAATATCGTGGCCGGGACGAAGAAACAAATGGTACGTGTTACTCAAAATAATTTGAGCATCCATCGCTTTCAGTTCCTCAGGACTCATCGTTTTAACAGTCGCTTGAGTTCCCACCGGCATAAAGGTTGGTGTCTCAATAACTCCGTGAGGTGTGTGTACACGCCCGAGACGAGCTCCCGATTGCTTGCAGGTTTTAATATGTTCGTATCTTATTGCTGGTGCCATATTTTCTCTACCATCCTTAATTAATAAATGAACATTGCGTCCCCGAAGCTGAAGAACCGATATTGTCGGTCAATCGCCTCCTGGTAAGCATGCATAATATTCTCCCTGCCCGCCAGTGCGCTGACCAGCATAACCAAGGTGGATTTAGGCAAATGGAAATTCGTAATCATCGCATCCACCACACGGAATTCGTAGCCTGGATAAATAAAAATCTGTGTCCAGCCACTGCTGGCCTGCAGCACTCCATCTGCGAATGTATTGCCCACCGTCTCCAGCGTTCGACAACTGGTTGTTCCCACTGCCACGATTCTCCCACCGCGCGCCTTGGTTGCATTAAGTACATCTGCCGTTTCCTGTGATAATGAATAATACTCTTCGTGCATGACATGCTCTTCAATCGTATCCACAGACATCGGTCTGAACGTCCCTAAGCCAACATGAAGTGTGATAAAGGCAACAGTAACGCCCTTCTTTTTAATCTGGTCCAGCAATTCTTCTGTAAAATGCAGCCCTGCCGTTGGAGCCGCAGCCGAACCTTCATGTCGAGCATAAACGGTCTGATAACGCTCGCGGTCATCCAGTTGTTCCTTGATATACGGCGGAAGCGGCATCTGCCCCAGACGGTCCAAGATCTCCTGAAAAATACCGTCATATGAAAATGAAAGCACCCTTCCGCCCATATCTCCTTCTTCCTCAATTACTGCTTTCAGCTCATCACCGAAAACAATAACAGCACCCTTTTTTAGCTTTTTACCGGGTTTCACCAATGCTTCCCATCGGTCCCCTTGCAGTTGCTTAAGCAGCAAAACCTCAGCCTTAGCTCCCGTGTCTTCCTTGATGCCAAACAAGCGTGCAGGAATCACTCTCGTATCGTTTAATACCAGCGTATCCCCTGGTTGGAGATACTGCACAATATCCGAAAACGTATGATGACCCACTTCACCGTTATTTTTGTTTAACGTCAGTAATCTGGAAGCGCTCCGATCAAGCAAAGGTGTCTGTGCAATTAATGTTTCAGGCAGTTCAAAATCGTAGTCGTTTACATTCATATATTGGTCAGTCCTTAACTATATCCACATTTTTGTAATAGTGTTGCAAAATTTTCTTGTAATCATACCCCTGCTCGGCCAAACCGTTGGCACCCCATTGGGATAAGCCCAAACCATGACCATTTCCTTTACCTGTAAAAATAAAGCTTTGTGTTTTGTCAATGACTCGTGCATGACGATCTTCATTCATGACGATCACCCCGTTACCACTTGAAGTACTGCTGCCAGATGCGGACAGGATTTGAGTGCCTTGTGTACCACTTACATGAGAAGTAGCCCCATCAGCGCCTAATACAGTATAACTTCCGGTACTCGCAATATCAAACAGTGTGCTCGGGAGTCCGCCCATTGCTGAGCGAAACATATCCGGATATTTCACTTTCAAAGGGGATCCGTTCGCTTGAACCTCCAACACTCGCCCTGATGGACCACGTTTGGTGACATCGAGGTGATTAATAGAGGAAGGCACTGTGCCCGTTACTTTCCCTTGCAGGGATTTAGCAAGCTGAGCTGACGTAAAGGGCCCCCGCACCCATGCATAGTCTCCGGACTGAGGCACCTTTTCTAATACAATGATCTCTTCGCCCGGCTGCGCCTTGGCTATTGGTGTAACCGTCGATTGAATTTGGGGAATAGGACGCACATTTGTATTTTCCGCAGTGACGGTGATTTTGTCTAACCCCGCTTCTGTGACACCCTCCAGTTCCTTAGCATTATCCTCACGAATATACCCTGTCTTGCCACTGGAGAGAAGTACATGATACCACTCCTGTGCTCCTTTTTGCGCTGAAGTATCTCCCGAGCTGTCTACGCTGGCAAAGGTTTCGCCACCACTGTTCCACACCTCTGAGGCATCTGCTGTCACACCGCCCGCATTAGATGAAAATACAGCTTCGACCACTTTGCCGCCACTTTTAATGACTTCACCAGCTGTTGCATCTACAGCCTCATTGACATTGGCATGTTCCGAGCTCTTACCGTTGTAAGCCTGGCTTAACGTGCCATCTACTACATTGCCGATCTGAAACCGATTGCCTTGGGCAAGCGCGTAGCTACGAGCCGCTACCGCTTGAGCCTTGAGCGCTTCATCTGGCCATGAGGAATAGACCTCTGCTCCTACCACGGAATACAAATACTGCTCCAGAGGAACTTCATTCACAAGCGCCAGCTGGCCTGACGTCATGGCAATCTCCATCTCGCCGCGATATGTACGCTGTGATCTCTCCATCACTTGTATTCCATCATTACCGCCGTTGACAATTACCTTGCTATGATCAGAACCACTTAGCATGTAATGAGACATCACCTGCGAGCCAGTCGTGACTCCTGCTTCCTGTCTTATAATGAGGCCGGTTTGAGTAGCATTAACTTTAGACAGCGTGAGTCTCGGCTGCTTGCTCTCCAGCTCTGTTTTCAAAGCCGACAGCTTGCTGTCATTACTTTCTTCTCCAACCCATACAGCATACTGGCCTCTTGATTGAATTACAGTAAAAGCATCAAAGCCTGCCGCAGCAATTGTCGTTCGAACGAGATTAGCTTCCTGCTCGCTTCCGTAGCTTCCTGTGGACCAATGCTTGTTCCCCTTAACTTCGGCCTGCGCTCCGGTTGCGGAGGAAATCCGCTGTACAGCAGCCTGCGCAGACTGCTCACTAGCATATATTCCCGCGTACACTTGATACACTGAGCTACCATTTTTTGAACCGATAAAAACCGTAGGTTTATCATTAGTCTTTTGCAGGGCTTGGGCCGCTTTTATTGCCGCTGCTTCATTTCCTTCAAGTACCTTCACCCGATAGCTGTCTACACTAAAACGAGCCGTACTGTCTGGTAGTCCCATCCAAGTTTGAAAACTGCCCCCACTGTTCTGTCCAACACTCAGACCTCCTGATGATTTCAAGGTTACAGCGGGGACTGTCGCTTTATATTTGCTACCTAGATCCGCAAAAATCACTACACGAATATCCTCTTGGGCGGCAGCAGCGTGAACGCCCGAAGACCAAGGTATGCACACTGTAGCTAATACCATAATTGCTGCTGCTCGTTTGGCCCGGCCCATCCATGCACCGAAAATACTTTTTCGGTTAAATGCTTCTCCACTCATTTCTGGCTCCCCCAATCTAGCTGTCTAGCACTTATATTGCGTAATTTATCGGGATCTCGACCCTTGTCTATCCCTTTAAATACATCGGCGGAATAAACCAAAATATGAACCCGCTCGAATCTTACTTACACTCTCACTTCCCTCAATCATCCGTCAGCCAATATCGTATTCACCATAATTGCGTGTAATCATGCAATGATTTTTTGAAAAGCATCATGTTTCCTACTCACCGTGGATCCGTTGGCAGTGGGATTCCAAGGTGGCCATATGCCGCCGGAGTCACTGTTCGTCCCCGAGGTGTTCTTTGTAAAAGGCCAATTTGTAACAAATAGGGCTCGTACACATCCTCAATTGTCTGACTCTCCTCACCAATAGTTGCAGCAATGGTGTCCAATCCTACAGGCCCGCCCCGGAATGAATGAATCATGGCCTTAAGCATTTTATGATCAATTTCATCCAGCCCGAGTGGATCTATTTGAAGTCTCTTTAGCGCCTCTGCAGCCAACTCAGAATGAATAATACCGTCTCCAGCAACCTGGGCAAAATCACGCACCCTTTTTAACAGTCGGTTAGCAATACGCGGGGTCCCCCGTGAACGCAATGCGATTTCCTCCGCCGCATCCCCAACAATCTCAATCTCCATAATATCCGCATTCCTAGACACGATGTAAGCCAGCTCGTCTGTCGTATAAAACTCTAATCGACTAATAACACCAAACCGGTCACGCAATGGCGCAGAGAGCAGCCCAGCGCGCGTAGTGGCCCCTATAAGGGTAAAGGGTGGCAAATCCAGACGGACCGAACGTGCACTCGGGCCTTTGCCAATCATAATGTCCAGCGCAAAATCCTCCATCGCCGGATACATGACTTCTTCCACCGTACGATGAAGGCGATGAATCTCATCAATGAACAAAACATCACCCTCTTGAAGATTGGTCAGCAATGCTGCCAAATCTCCCGGTCTTTCAATTGCAGGACCTGAAGTCGTACGCAAATTAACCCCCAACTCATTGGCGATAATGTTAGCAAGAGTTGTTTTACCCAACCCAGGCGGTCCGTACAACAGTACATGGTCCAACGCTTCTTTACGCATTTTGGCCGCTTCAATATATACTTTCAGATTTTCCTTAACCTGATTTTGCCCGATATATTCATTTAGATAACGGGGGCGAAGGCTTAGCTCCGCCGTCTGGTCTTCCATCATCAAATTGGCGGAAATAATCCGGTCATCCATGTTCCATCGCTCCTCTTTTCACCAGACATTTGTTAGCGGACATCATCGTCCTATCCGGCAAACAACAGTTGCAAAGCCCGCTTCATCAAAATATCGGCAGATTCATCAGGTTTCGCATCTTTCTTCATTCTGCTCCATACCTTATCCAACTCAGCATCCGTGTAACCGAGCGCCTTGAGCGCCTCACGGGCCTCGCCCCAATATGAACCTTCGCCTTCTTCTACGACAGGCTCAGCAAACAATCCGGTTGCCATCCCCAACGAGCCAATACCGTCCAGCTTGTCTTTCAAATCCAGAATCATACGTTGTGCCGTCTTTTTACCGATCCCCGGTAACTTGGTGAGAAATGTGATATTCTCCTGATAAATCGCCGTTACCACATGAGCAGGCGTACCGCCTCCTAAAATACCAAGCGCAACACGCGGTCCAATACCAGATACATCAATCAGTTTACGGAAAAGCTGCTGCTCCTCACGGGTCGCAAAACCGAACAGTAAAATAGCATCTTCCCTTACATGATGGTGAATGTAAATAACCACTGGACCTTCAGTTTTGGCGAACGCGTAAGGATTCGGACAAAATACCCTATACCCTACACCCTGCACATCTAAAACAACATATTCATTTTCCAAATGGGCCACAGAACCACGCAAGAAATCTATCATTTTCGCAATACCTCATTTAATTTTGAATTTAGTCCATAGGAGTGCGCATGACAAATAGCCACCGCCAAAGCATCCGCTACATCGTCCGGTTTGGGCACAACTTGAAGCTTTAGGAACATTCTAACCATTTCTTGTACCTGTTTCTTCTCAGCCTTACCATACCCTACAATAGCCTGCTTTACCTGCATCGGTGTGTATTCACCTATAGGCAAATTACGTTGTTTTGCAGCTAGTACCAGCACCCCACGTGCCTGACTTACAGACATAGCGGTTGTAACGTTGCGATTAAAAAAGAGCTTTTCCAGTGCTACCGCATCAGGCTTATATTTATCTATTAATTGCAACATGCCTTCATACACATGAAGCAGCCTTTCTTCTTCCGGTGTATGAGCCTCCGTCTGGATACAGCCATACTGCACAGGAACCACCTTGCTGCCAATCTTGTCTACAAATCCGAAGCCCACAATGGCAATACCCGGATCAATTCCTAAAAAACGCAAAAAAATCTCTCCCCTATCGCTCAAACATGGCGTACCCAACCAAAAGCCAGCGTTATCCTGAATATAATCATGGTCAAATACCATATAAAGCGAACATATGTGTCGTTCTTTTCATTATAACAAAACTTTGTATCTAATAGAGGAAAAAATTTAAACGTGAGTAAAAACATAAAAAGAGACGCTTCAAGCCTCACCACATGGGCAATGCCTAACGTCTCGTAGTTGTAATCAATAGTGCTGCTTTAATACCCTTTGTGTTCGCTCCAGGGCAAAGTCACTAAAAGTGGAGATTACACTGTTATACTCATTTATATCCTGTACACGTATTCCCTGCTGAAGTTGTTTATATACCCCTTCTGGCAAGGCCGTCTCCATGGAACCCACATCCAATTGAAAAAAAGTGCGGATAACTTTTTCCTTTTTAGGTAGCCCTTCATACAATGTAAGCTGCCCGTCAGTGCTCAACCCCATGTATCCATGCTCTTTGCATGACTCCGACAAGTCTTCCACCCTGCGCTCCAGCCACACCTCTCCTTTGGTATTAAGTCGTCCCTTCCAATCGGGATGTTGCTTCAGTAAGGTCTCTAGCTGCTGTGAACTTAGCGTTCCCAAGGAAAGTGTTTCCGTACCACACACGTAGGTGGTTAACAGACGGGTCTTCCTGCTTATACCGGAAGCACGAATACTTTGCAATAATTGCATCTGTGAGGAGTGATCTTCAATTGGACTCAGATGTGAAGCTTCCTCCATGCTCTCCTCTGCCATGACGGTAGTAGCGAGTGGCTGTGACAACATAGCCTGCAAATAATTCGAAAACAGAATACCCAACCCTGCCAGCAAACAAGCCGCACCAAAAATGCTACATGCCCACACTGTTCTTCTCCACTGTTTCCAGCGCCGTTTCATCTGTTTTTTCCAACTTAATCGCTTCACAGTAATCCCTTCCGTCCCACTTTTTGTGTTAGTGTGACCTGAGGATTACTGATTTATACAAAAAGATATGAATATAAAAAAAAGCCGCTGCTTCCAGCGACTTTCCTTTTGAATCGGGATGACACGATTTGAACATGCGACCCCCTGGTCCCAAACCAGGTGCTCTACCAAGCTGAGCTACATCCCGAAATACATGCCGGTGAGAGGACTCGAACCTCCACGGTTTCCCTCACGATTTTGAGTCGCGCGCGTCTGCCAATTCCGCCACACCGGCTTATGAAGTTAATGGCGCGCCCTGAGAGATTCGAACTCCCGGCCTTTTGATTCGTAGTCAAACGCTCTATCCAGCTGAGCTAAGGGCGCAAATATGGAGCGGACGACGGGAATCGAACCCGCGACCCTCGCCTTGGCAAGGCGATGCTCTACCGCTGAGCCACGTCCGCAATATCATTATATCCATGACATATAAGTTCATGAATGGTGAGCCATGAAGGACTCGAACCTTCGACACCCTGATTAAAAGTCAGGTGCTCTACCAACTGAGCTAATGGCTCCCAACAGGGTAATATAACTTTGTAAAAATGGCGGAACTGACGGGATTCGAACCCGCGATCTCCTGCGTGACAGGCAGGCATGTTAGGCCTCTACACCACAGTTCCATAGCAGTTTACATTCAAAAGTTAATTGGTTGCGGGGGCAGGATTTGAACCTGCGACCTTCGGGTTATGAGCCCGACGAGCTACCGAACTGCTCCACCCCGCGATAATATTAGGGACTGCTATTTAAATAAATGGTGGAGGCTGAGGGGCTCGAACCCCCGACCCTCTGCTTGTAAGGCAGATGCTCTCCCAGCTGAGCTAAGCCTCCATACTACTTATGACCCGTAGGGGATTCGAACCCCTGTTACCTCCGTGAAAGGGAGGTGTCTTAACCCCTTGACCAACGGGCCATACAATAAAATAATTATGGCGGAGAGAGAGGGATTCGAACCCTCGAGACGCTTTTGGCGCCTACACGATTTCCAATCGTGCTCCTTCGGCCAACTCGGACACCTCTCCATATGGCTCCCCGAACAGGACTCGAACCTGTGACAACTCGATTAACAGTCGAGTGCTCTACCAACTGAGCTATCAGGGAATATTAATCATAAAGCTCTGCTTGGCGACGTCCTACTCTCCCAGGACCCTGCGGTCCAAGTACCATCGGCGCTGGAGGGCTTAACGGTCGTGTTCGGGATGGGTACGTGTGGAACCCCTCCGCTATCGCCACCAAACATGAATTTACATCGTAAATTCTTCCGTATGGTTATTCGGTTCATCACTTATCGTGTGAATGAATAGCCATGCGCTTGTATGTATTTCTACATACCTTCAAGGTTACACCCTGAAAACTGGATCCGAAACTTATTTGCGTTTTATTTTAGGATAAGCCCTCGACCGATTAGTATTGGTCAGCTCCATGCATTACTGCACTTCCACCCCCAACCTATCTACCTCGTCGTCTTCAAGGGGTCTTACTAATTGGGAAATCTCATCTTGAGGGGGGCTTCACGCTTAGATGCTTTCAGCGCTTATCCCTTCCGTACATAGCTACCCAGCGGTGCTCCTGGCGGAACAACTGGTACACCAGCGGTACGTCCATCCCGGTCCTCTCGTACTAAGGACAGCTCCTCTCAAATTTCCTACGCCCACGACAGATAGGGACCGAACTGTCTCACGACGTTCTGAACCCAGCTCGCGTACCGCTTTAATGGGCGAACAGCCCAACCCTTGGGACCTACTTCAGCCCCAGGATGCGATGAGCCGACATCGAGGTGCCAAACCTCCCCGTCGATGTGGACTCTTGGGGGAGATAAGCCTGTTATCCCCAGGGTAGCTTTTATCCGTTGAGCGATGGCCCTTCCATGCGGTACCACCGGATCACTAAGCCCGACTTTCGTCCCTGCTCGACTTGTAGGTCTCGCAGTCAAGCTCCCTTCTGCCTTTGCACTCTTCGAATGATTTCCAACCATTCTGAGGGAACCTTGGGGCGCCTCCGTTACTCTTTAGGAGGCGACCGCCCCAGTCAAACTGCCCACCTGACACTGTCCTCGCACCGGGTCACGGTACCAAGTTAGAACCTAGATACGATCAGGGTGGTATCCCAAGGATGCCTCCCTTCAAGCTGGCGCTCAAAGTTCTACGGCTCCCACCTATCCTGTACAGATCGTACCCAAATTCAATATCAAGCTGCAGTAAAGCTCCATGGGGTCTTTCCGTCTTGTCGCGGGTAACCTGCATCTTCACAGGTATTAAAATTTCACCGGATCTCTCGTTGAGACAGCGCCCAAGTCGTTACGCCATTCGTGCGGGTCAGAATTTACCTGACAAGGAATTTCGCTACCTTAGGACCGTTATAGTTACGGCCGCCGTTTACTGGGGCTTCGGTTCATAGCTTCGCCCGAAGGCTTACCACTCCCCTTAACCTTCCAGCACCGGGCAGGCGTCAGCCCGTATACTTCGCCTTGCGGCTTCGCACAGACCTGTGTTTTTGCTAAACAGTCGCTTGGGCCTTTTCACTGCGGCCCCCTCGGGCTATTCACCCTACCGAGGCACCCCTTCTCCCGAAGTTACGGGGTCATTTTGCCGAGTTCCTTAACGAGAGTTCTTCCGCGCGCCTTAGAATTCTCTTCTCGCCTACCTGTGTCGGTTTGCGGTACGGGCACCTTCTCCTGGCTAGAGGCTTTTCTTGGCAGTCTGAGATCATGACCTTCGCTACTACAATTTTCGCTCCCCATCACAGCCCAGCCTTACGATGTGCGGATTTGCCTACACATCAGCCTCACTGCTTAGACGGACATCCATCAGTCCGCGTCACTACCCTACTGCGTCACCCCATCGCTCATAACGGATTACGGTGGTACAGGAATTTCGACCTGTTGTCCTTCGACTACGCCTATCGGCCTCGCCTTAGGTCCCGACTTACCCTGAGCGGACGAACCTTCCTCAGGAACCCTTAGGCTTTCGGCGGATCTGATTCTCACAGATCTTTTCGTTACTCATACCGGCATTCTCACTTGAATGCAGTCCAGCGCTCCTTACGGTACACCTTCAACCCGCATTCAACGCTCCCCTACCCCTGATGCAAGCATCAAGCCATAGCTTCGGTGGTGTGTTTAGCCCCGTTACATTTTCGGCGCAGAGTCACTCGACCAGTGAGCTATTACGCACTCTTTCAATGGTGGCTGCTTCTAAGCCAACATCCTGGTTGTCTGTGCAACTCCACATCCTTTCCCACTTAACACACACTTGGGGACCTTAGCTGATGGTCTGGGCTGTTTCCCTTTCGACAATGGATCTTAGCACTCACTGTCTGACTCCCGGAACTAAATCTATGGCATTCGGAGTTTGACTGAGCTTGGTAACCCTTGCGGGCCCCGCACCCAATCAGTGCTCTACCTCCACGATTCTTTTTTCCGAGGCTAGCCCTAAAGCTATTTCGGGGAGAACCAGCTATCTCCGGGTTCGATTGGAATTTCTCCGCTACCCCCACCTCATCCCCGCATTTTTCAACATGCGTGGGTTCGGGCCTCCAGTGCGTGTTACCGCACCTTCACCCTGGACAGGGGTAGATCACCCGGTTTCGGGTCTACGTCCACGTACTCATTCGCCCTATTCAGACTCGCTTTCGCTGCGGCTTCAGCTCTTCACCTTAACCTTGCACGGGAACGTAACTCGCCGGTTCATTCTACAAAAGGCACGCCATCACCCATAGATCGGGCTCTGACTTCTTGTAAGCACACGGTTTCAGGATCTATTTCACTCCCCTTCCGGGGTGCTTTTCACCTTTCCCTCACGGTACTGCTTCACTATCGGTCGCCAGGGAGTATTTAGCCTTGGCAGATGGTCCTGCCGGATTCATACGGGGTTTCACGTGCCCCGCACTACTCGGGATCCGTCTCGGAGAGAACAAGTTTTGAACTACAGGGCTTTTACCTTCTCTGGCGGGCCTTTCCAGGCCTCTTCATCTAACCGGTTCCTTTGTAACTCCATGTGAGACGTCCCACAACCCCAAGGAGCAAGCTCCTTGGTTTGGGCTAATCCGCGTTCGCTCGCCGCTACTGACGGAATCACTATTGTTTTCTCTTCCTCAGGGTACTTAGATGTTTCAGTTCCCCTGGTCTGCCTCTATTCTGCCTATGTATTCAGCAGAAAGTGACTGTCGATGAAGACAGCCGGGTTTCCCCATTCGGACATCCCCGGATCAAAGCTTGCTTACAGCTCCCCGAGGCTTTATCGTTGTTCGCCACGTCCTTCGTCGGCTCCTGGCGCCTAGGCATCCTCCGTGTGCTCTTTGTAGCTTAACCTAGACTTTTCTTTCAAAGAAAGAAAATGTCGATGTTCGATAAAGAATGATTTTTGCCAAAGGCAAAAGATCTTTCCTTACCTGCTACCTTTATTTCACTTGTTTACACAAGATCAGCTTAAAGGAATATTCTAAAACGCAATTTCGTTTCGGTATCCAGTTTTCAAGGTGCAATACAGTTTCATCGAAACTGTAGCCTGTGTGAATATCGGTCTAACTCAACCGAGTAGATGATATTCATGCAGTATGTTGAGAGTTTGAGCTCTCAAAACTGAGCAACGAGTGAGTAGTTTTTGAAGCATACGCTTCATATTTGAATG
>NZ_JBSIEZ010000001.1:4165000-5552672 GCF_053615415.1 Paenibacillus sp. S33
TCCTCCCCATGCCTGGCTCCATTGACTGCCCTGGACTGTACTCTCTGGATACTGCTGTGGATGCCCTTGATGGATAAATGGAGGATAGACCGGGTAGGATGCATTTTCAGACACCTCATGACTCGTATAATATCCAGGGGCGCAGCAATCTGAATAGGCAGGATAAGGTGTTGGATGGGCATTTATAGGTGGTGTCTGCACAGGCCCCCAGCACCATGGATGCTCACAATCATGATGATAGCCCTGATCAGAAACTACAGTAGGAGAGGCGTGTTCTGCTAAGGAGGTATTTATAGGCGCATTCCCCCAAGTTTGAGGAGACTCAATCCCCGGATACCACGAGTTCGGCATTGCATTTATTTGTGGGCTATAATCAAATGTTGGCTGTTGTATCGACCACTCGGAATTTACCATCGGCTCCGATTTTGTGCAGCCGCAAAATTTTTCAGCTACAGGTTGCTTCACAACAGTTGTAGGAAGCTGTGGCTTAGATGCGATGGGTTGGGTAACTATAGGTTGCATTTGAGGTGGAGCAGGTGGAGTAACTATGGGCTGCATTTGAGGTGGAGCAGGATTTACGGGTGCCATAGGAACTTCAGGCAGTTTTAATTCAGGGAGCTTAGGAGGATTCACTGTTTCTTTCGGCTGTGTCATCTCTTCTTTGGGGCTAGGCATATTTTCCTGCTTAGGCTGCGTCAACTCCTCCTTGGGCTGGGTAAGTTCTTGCTTGGTTGGGGATTCAGGTTTAGGCTGTGTCATCTCTTCTTTGACTGCGGTATTTTTTTTATTCTCAGTAAAATCAGACGCCTCTTCTTTGTAGTGTGGAATATTAACTGTTTCTCCAACCAGAAGTGCGTTCGGGTTTTTAAGCTGGGAATTGGCATCAATAATTAGCTTAAGCGGTACATTCCACGCCTTGGACAACTTCCACAATGAATCTCCTTGCTTAACCTTGTGTTGATATACCGTTGACGGCTGTGTTTCCATCGTAACAGGGTCTGTTGGAATTTTAATTTTCTCGCCGATACTCAACTGATTAGGGTCTGCCAATTGGGGATTGGCGGCAATAACTTTCTCCAGCGTCACATTATACTTCTGTGCCAGCAAGTACAGAGTGTCACCTTTTTTGACGATGTGTATTTTCACAGGTCACAAACCTCCTAGACTTTCGTTCGGGCGGGATAAACGCCCGGCTTCTGTTATTACATCCTATGCACCTCCCGGGCGAATGACCCCATACAAACAAAAAAATCCTCTCAACCGAATACTCACGCGAGCATTCAGTTAAAAGGATTCGGTTTTATTTTAGTCCTGCCACACTTTGTAGCCATCCTGATCCACAATCTTACGGAACTCAGACAGGAGCTCCAAAGTCACTGGGCCAGCAACGCCGGAGCCGATCGTACGACCATCCACTTCATAAGCTGCAATAACTTCTGCCGCAGTTCCTGTAAAAAACACCTCGTCCGCAACATATACATCATGCAGTGTAAAAGGTTGTTCCTTAAGGGAGTATCCAAGCTTAGCACACAAATCGATAATAGCATTACGAGTAATCCCTTCAAGCGCCCCCAAATAGCAAGGAGGTGTATATAACACTCCGTTTTTGACGATGAAAATGTTATCCGCAGAGCCTTCCGTCACATACCCTTGGGAATTGAGCATAATAGCCTCACCTACACCAGCATAGTTAGACTGGATCTTCACGAGGATATTGTTGAGATAGTTCAATGATTTAATCTTCGGATTCAAAGCGTCTGGGATGTTGCGACGCTGAGAGACAGAAATTGTCTTCAGGCCAGTCAAGTAAGCTTCTTCCGGGTAAATGGCGAGCTGCTCCACGATAATGATGACACTCGCCTTCGCACAACGAAGAGGATCTAAACCTAGATTTCCTGCACCTCGGGATACAATCAGACGGATATATCCGTTACGCATTTCGTTAAGACGAATCGTTTCAGCCATTGCTTCCAACATTTCATCAGGAGACAACGGAATGTTTAACTGAATGGATTTCGCAGAATCATACAGACGCTCCAAGTGCTCCTTACATTTAAAAATATTCCCGTTATAGATACGAATGCCCTCAAATATACCGTCTCCGTACAAGAATCCATGATCATATACGGAAACCTTTGCGTTTTCCTTAGTCACATGCTGCCCATCCAGATAGATCCATTGTTCTGCCATTAAAACCACACCTCCGATTAATGTTCCTTTAAAATAGGTTCGATCGCTGCTTCAACATACTTGTAGCTTGGATAAGAGCCAAGAACACGTACATGGCACCCCAAAGCCTCGATCTCTGCAAAGGCTGCCGGAAGCAGCACGGAATGCAGAGATTCCAAAACTTCAATGTAAAAATAATAATTCCCCAATTGCTTTTTGGTCGGACGCGATTCAATACGGGACAGATTTAACCTGCGCCATGCAAATGCGGATAAAACCTGATGCAGCGCTCCCGGGAAATCCTGCGGCGGCGTGACCAAAATACTGGTTCGCTGACCTTCAGGCGTACCCGGGAGACTTATAGGTTGATGACCGATCAAGACAAAGCGGGTAAAGTTGTTATCGTGATCCGTCACTTTGCTGGCCAAAATATCCAATCCGTGTTTGGCAGCCGCAAGCTTGGTTCCGAGAGCGGTCCAGCCTTTACCGGGATTATGTTTAACAATTTCGACGGCTTCTGCCGTACTTCCTGCACTCTCCAACTCGGCCTGAGGAGCGGAAGCCTGTATGAATTCTTTACACTGGGGAAGCGCCACAGGATGAGACATAATTTTGACCACTTTGCTCAAATCCAGCTTGTCCAAATCCTTCGTAAATTCACTACGATGACCAATAAGATTTTGAATTGAAGGATATACCCATTCCGCCTGCATTTGAATGTCTACTTCATGTACAAGCCAATCCATATGCAAACTTACAGAGCCATCAATCGTATTTTCAATGGGAATTACACTATAGTCTGCCTGACCCTTGTCTACTGCCTGAAATACGTCCGCAATATGTTTGTAAAAAAGTAATTCATGGGACGTATCTCCTAACAAATACTTAATCGCTTCATGAGAAACAGTCCCCTCAGGAAGAAGTGCAATTCGTTTCATATCGTAAGTTCCCCTTTAATCATATCCATAAAAGGGAGAGTATTCCCTTCTGTATATACTTTAACTCCTTCATTCTCAGGGCGCAATTTTAAAACAGAAGCAGTGATCCCCTCTTTGTTCATGGTATCCGTTAAATACTGCTCCAGCTCTGCTTTCCGATTTTCCCGCCGATCTGTCAATGCCAGCAACGTTGGTCCAGCCCCACTTAGAGCCACACCCAAAGCACCATAATGGTGCGCATCCTGCAAGATCTCTGTCATACCTGGCACAAGTGCCGCGCGGTAAGGCTGATGAAGCTGATCACGCATCGCTTCGGCGATTAAATCGGTTCGTCCCGACGCCAATGCTGCTACCAGCATCGAAGCATGACTTATATTATATACAGCATCCTTCAACGATACATGAGCGGGTAGAACCTCTCTGGCTTTCGACGTGGACAGCTGAAAATCTGGAATAACTACCATAACCTCCAGATTGGCATCTGGTTCAAGCCGTAAATGCCTAGCATGCTCGCCGTCCCACATCGCTGTAATAATACCACCAAACAGGGAAGCTCCAACATTGTCCGGATGTTTTTCAATGGCGCTTGCCATATCGAACAGCTTGGAATTCGGCAGAGGCGAGCCAATCAACGTGTTGGCAGCGACCAAGGCGCCCACAATGGCAGAAGCACTGCTGCCCAAACCACGAGTGAGCGGAATATCCGAGTACATCGAAATATCGAGCTCAGGAACAGATACACCTGCTTCCCGAAAAACCATTTGTGCTACCTTGAAAATCAGATTAGTTTTATCTTGGGGAACACCATTCATTTCATCTCCGTATAAATGAAAAGCCGTCTGTTCGGCCTCCTTCATTTCAATCCATGCATATAAGGACAATGCCATGCCCAATGTATCAAAGCCGGGACCCAAGTTGGCCGTACTCGCAGGCACACGCACTCTTGCTGTTTTTAAAACGGTCATACAGACAATTCCTCCTGCTTTTATTGACTATCCCTCTACTCGATATACGCTCTTGATGCGACGAATGACGTCTAAAGTTTCAAAATGCTCCAAAACCTTTTTCATACTCGCTTTACTGGCTAAATGAGTCACGATAATAATTTCAGCATCGGGGTTAACCTCATTCGGTTGCTGCACAACAGATGCCAGACTGACATTAAATTCAGCAAATACTTGCGTAATCCGTGCCAACACCCCTGCTTTATCATCCACATGCAGAAGCACGAAGTTTTTGAAATACACATCTTCGTCGTTACTAATTTTTTTAGGGTTGTAAGGAACGATGGCTTTAAGCCCATTGACACCAAGTTTGAGATTTTTCACTACAGCTACTAAATCAGCTACAACCGATGTTGCCGTCGGCATTTCACCTGCACCCGCACCATAAAACATGGTTTCACCCACTGCTTCACCATGCACATACACCGCGTTGAATACCCCGTTCACCGAAGCCAATGGATGCTGCTTGCGTACCATGGTCGGCTGAACGTTAATCGTAAATTCATCACCCTGACGCTCTGCAATGCCGAGCAATTTCATTTCATATCCTAGTTTTTTAGCAAAAGCAATATCCTCACTGGTTACCTTTGAAATGCCGCTGACACTTACATCCTTGAGCTCTACATTAGAGCGGAAACCGAGCGTGCCGAGAATTGCCATTTTACGAGCTGCATCCAGTCCTTCCACGTCTGAGGTCGGATCGGATTCAGCATACCCAAGCTCCTGCGCTTCCTTGAGAACTTCCTCGTACGAGGCCCCTTCCTGACTCATTTTTGTTAAAATAAAGTTGGTCGTACCGTTCACAATCCCCATAATGCGGGTAATACGGTCGGAGGAGAAACCTTCAATGAGTGTACGAATAATCGGGATACCGCCTGCTACACTAGCTTCATAAAAAATATCACATTGCTTTTCCTGCGCCTTTGCTAATACTTCAGAACCGTGCAAAGCCATTAAGTCCTTGTTAGCTGTTACGATGTGTTTACCCCGCTCCAACGCTTCAAGAATGTACTCCTTCGTCTGATCAACCCCGCCCATGACTTCGATAATTACATCAATTTCAGGGTCTCGAATAACTTCCCATGGGTCCTCAGTAAGCTTGGCCGTGTCCACTTCAATGGAACGATATTTTTCTATGTTTTTTACAGCTATTTTTTCAATGATGATCGGTGAACCGACTTGTCTGCTCAAATCTTCCTGATTGCCTTCTACGATTCGAACGACTCCCGTTCCTACCGTCCCTAAACCTAACAATCCTACTTTGACCGGTTTCATCCATTCCCCTCCCGCAACTTATATCTAATGAACTGTATTGCCTTAACCTTGCCCAATCAGGCGAACACGTTTGACTCCAGAGATGTCCTCCAAGCCCTCCAGTAGAACACCCAACTCTTCACTGAGTCTGGACATTTCTACCGAGATAACTACGTTGGCTCTGCCTTGCAGTGGAATACTTTGCTGGATCGTCAGCACATTGCCTCCGAAATCAGCCACTCTGCCAAGCACCCTGGACAACATTCCGGATTGATGTTCTAAATCAATAGAGATATTGACAATTCGCTCACGCTCCAGCTGGTTAACCAAATGTATGCCATCCTTATATTTATAAAAGGCGCTTCGGCTCAGCCCAACTTGCTCCACGGCATCATGCACGGTTTTAACATCTCCTGAAGCCAGCAGCAGTTTCACCTGTATGGTCTTAACAATAGCTTCAGGCAAAATATCTTCCCGTACCAAGTAATAGCGCTCTTTCAAGAACGTCCTCTCCTCAAAGACTTATGTTTTTGTATAGAGGACATTATATCGAAACTCATGAAAATCGGCAAGCTAACAATGCAAAAAACGGCTACTGCCTTCTATAGAGTTTCCTATAGTACAGTAACCGTTCAGGTTTTAGACCTTTATTTGATTTTTAGTAGTAGCTGCTGCCTTCAACAAATTCGAACTCGAAATCAGCAATGCGTACAGATGTACCATCTTTGGCGCCACGCTTGCGTAACTCAGCATCCACACCCATGTGGCGTAACGTTCTTGCTAATTTCAAAATGGCATCATGCGAGTTCAACTGCATGCGCTTCATCATGCGCTCAATTTTAGGGCTCTGCACCACGAATGTGTCGTTTTCACGTACAATTGTAAAGCCATCGTCTTCTGCTGTATCCAGCTTAAATACCTTACGTTCATTGACTTCTGCTACTTCCTCAACAACTGGCTCGTCCGGTATTTGATCCAGCAAATCAGCAGCCCGGTAGAGCAGTTCCTTCACACCTTGACGTGTCAGTGAGGAAATAGGCATGATTTCAAGATCAGGACGTATAGAAGCAATCTGCTCTTTGAAGTGAGCCAAGTTTTCTTCAGCTTCTGGCATATCCATTTTATTGGCCGCCACAATTTGCGGACGCTCAGCCAATGCTGCATTATATTGCTTCAATTCGTCGTTAATTTTAGTCCAATCTTCAAACGGGTCACGTCCTTCGGAGCCCGCCATATCCACGACATGGATAATAATACGCGTCCGCTCAATGTGCCGCAGAAATTCATGTCCCAGCCCAATACCTTCATGAGCTCCTTCAATCAAACCAGGCAAATCCGCCATCACAAAATTACGATGATCACCCACATCCACAACACCCAAATTTGGAGTAATCGTTGTAAAGTGGTATGCCCCAATTTTCGGTTTTGCAGAAGAAACAACCGACAACAAGGTAGACTTCCCAACACTAGGGAACCCGACCAAGCCTACGTCAGCCATTACTTTTAACTCAAGCGTGATATAACGTTCTTGTCCCTCTGCGCCGTTCTCAGCCAACTCAGGCGCTGGATTACTCGGCGTAGCAAAACGGATGTTCCCGCGTCCTCCACGTCCTCCTTTAGCTACGACGACTTGTTGACCATGACGTGTCATATCTGCTACTACTTCACCAGTATCATCATCTATGATGACCGTTCCCGGTGGTATACGTACGATCATGTGCTCCGCATTGGCTCCGTGTTGGCTTTTGTTGCGACCTTTTACTCCACGCTGGGCTTTAAAATGACGTTGGTACCGAAAATCCATCAAGGTACGCAAACCCTCATCTACACGGAAAATTACATCTCCACCGTTCCCTCCGTCACCACCACCTGGGCCACCTTCAGGAACGTATTTCTCACGGCGAAACGCAATTAATCCGTCTCCACCGTCACCGCCTTTAACAAAAATCTTCGCTTTATCTACAAACATGGTTACACCTTCCTTATGTCTGGCACTGCATCCGAATTTGAAGCATTTCGCCCGTAGGAAGCTTCTCTGTTCGAATGCGTTTACTTCCGGGTACGGATCTGACCTGCTTTAGGATATTCAAATCCGCAGGTATGTCACTTCCTTCAAAACGGACGATAACATCATTCTGATCCATACCGAAAAAAAGTGTCAATCTGCGCACTTCTCCCCAGGACGACCGGCCCCCGCCATATTGATACGCACGCACCGTTTCTATGACGGCCGAGGCAAGCGACTCGCCGTCTTCGGGAGACATGACAGCGTCTAACTTTAACTGCTCCTCAACCTGTACCGACAATTGTAAATTACCGGCGTTCACGCGAAAAGACTGCAAATAAAACACCAGTGAGGGAATACCCAACTTAGATATTTTACTGTCTTCCGCCACGCGCCCTTTTATTGTTTCCACATAAGCAACAGATTTATCATGCTTATTCATACGAATATATCCATAAAGCACCTGCAAGTCATTCATCCAGTCATGCCGATGATGGTTAAGCATTGAAATCGCTGTACGCTCAAAAGAACGCAAAGCAGCTTTCCGTTCATACTCAACCTGTCTTTGCGTATACCACATACCAAAGCATGCAGCAACTACAGACCATACTGCTAATAAGATAATCGTTAATACTTTAGGATAGAGCAGTGAAAAAACCAAAGGAATCAGAATGGAACCCAACGCCAGATAAGGCGCTCTTATCCGCTGGAACATGGCTTCTCTCCGTTCTGCGAAATTAAATGGATTATTAAAGAACCTTAATCCAGTATAGCACAGACTAACTTTCCAGTTCATTACCATCATGCAAAAAAGCCTCCGACAAAAGTGCCGGAGGCTTTTCAGCGTGTCTAAGCCGCTATTAAGCTTCTACAGTAGCTGCTACTGGAGCAACGTCGATCGGGTAGATGCTCACCTTTTTGCGATCACGGCCCCAACGTTCGAACTTCACAACGCCGTCCACTTTCGCGAACAGAGTGTCGTCCTTACCGATGCCCACGTTCGTGCCCGGGTGAATTTTCGTTCCGCGTTGACGAACCAGAATGCTACCGCCGGTAACTGCTTGACCGTCAGCACGTTTCACTCCAAGACGTTTCGATTTACTGTCACGTCCGTTTTTTGTGGAACCTACACCTTTTTTCGATGCGAATAATTGAAGATCCAATGTCAATTTCAACATGATGTCTACCTCCTTCTTTGATTATTTTCTATTTGAATATACTTACCGTATGATTCAGCAATACTTGTCAGCATAATCACCATGGACTCCAGCAACAGTTGAACCTGTGCGTTCGCATCATGATAACTTTCAGGAGAAAGATACGCGCTTAAAAAGCCGTTTTCCATTTCCGTTTCCATCTCAACGTCCGTAAGAGCTCCAATCGAATTGACAGTTCCTACTGTTACCGCCGAAACGCCAGCACATACGATATCCTCGCCAGATTTAGCGAAATTTGCATGTCCTTTAACGGAAAACCCCTGTATGCTGCCATCCTCCAGTCGTGTAATACGCACGATAATCACTTATCGCACCCTCTTACGCTTGGATTTTTTCAATCGTCACTTTCGTGTACGGTTGACGATGACCTTGCTTCACATGGTAGTTCTTTTTAGGTTTGTATTTGTATACGATGACCTTTTGACCTTGACCATGCTTCTCAACTTTAGCTGTTACAGAAGCTCCAGAAAGAAGCGGTGTACCTGCTGTCAAGCCATTGTCGCCGGACACTGCCAGAACACGATCGAACGTTACAGTTTCACCATCATTAGCTTCCAACTTCTCGATGAACAATACGTCGCCCTCTTGAACTTTGTATTGCTTACCACCTGTTTCGATAATTGCGTACATTTGCTTGCACCTCCTTATGTCTCAGACTCGCCTAATAGCAGGTGGCAGATTCCCTTAGGATACTGCACTTCAGTACCTGATTGGAGCGGTTACAGCATGTGCAGCCAATCTTACGCATCACACATACTAAATGATTGTAGCACAAGCTTGGTACACATTCAACCTTTAGTTTTAAAATGATTTTTGGTTACGCATCGCTCTACACGAGCGTCTTTTCCTCACGCACTTTTTTGCGGGTCATTTCCAGCAAACCTAACCGCGTCCAACCGACAACATAAGATTTGGTCCGATCCTTCTTCAATCTTGCTTCCAGCACAGAGGATACTTCCCGACGGTTCTCCTCTTGTTCCATGTCAATAAAATCAATGATGATGATACCACCAATATCACGCACACGTACCAGGCGGGCAATCTCTTCAGCTGCTTCAATGTTAGTCCGGGTCACCGTTTCTTCCAGATTACTGCCTCCCGTAAACTTCCCGGTATTCACATCAATGACGGTTAATGCCTCCGTATGATCAATGACAATGTATCCGCCGCCCTGCAGCCATACCTTTCGCGCAAAATCGCGTTCCAGCTGCTCATGAACGCCATAAGCTTTGAAAATTGTTTCTTCTGGACCACGAAATATACTTACATGAGCTTTCGCAGGACCAATCTGTTGCAGCATTATTTCTGCATCCTTTGCTTGCTCTTCACTGTCAATGACCAGTTCATCCTGTTCAGGTGTAAACACATCCCGAATCAACCGCTGAACAATACTTAAATCCCGGTGTAATTCGCACGGAGCCGAGTGTTCACCAGCTTTACGCTGAATAGCCACCCACTGCTTACGCAGTTGATTTAAATCATTTTCAATCGCCTCTATACTCATGTCCTCCGAAACGGTACGGATTATGAGTCCTTCCTCACTTGTGCGTAGCTGCTCTCCCATTGCTTTCAAACGGGTACGTTCGCCCTCACGTTCGATCTTCTTAGATACGGCCACATAATCAGCACGGGGCATATATACGATCCAGCGACCCGGAAGTGAAAAATGAGTGGTGACCCTGGCTCCTTTACTACCAACAGCCTCTTTTAATACCTGCACTACAATTTCCTGCCCTACCTTTAACACTTCAGAAATGGATGGCTTTACCTCCGGCTGCTTGTCCAAATGAGCATGAAGTACGTCATCTACATACAAAAAGGCATTCTTTCGCTGTCCAATGTCAACAAAGGCGGCTTGCATACCTGGTAGCACATTGACCACCCTCGCTTTGAAAAAAGAACCTAGAATTCCCCGTTTTCGCGGTAGTTCAGCCGCATATTCAACCAATCGTCCCTCTTCCAACAGCGCCATTTGGGTCATCTGCTGCTGGCATTGTACAATCATTTGCTTCATGGTTTTTCAACCTCTCTGGATACAGCCTCTTCCTTAACTCATAAAACATTATTTGGGCTTGGGTTCTCCACCATCTGGCGGGCGTGTCGCAAAATAAGAGCGAATAAGACGCTGCTCCGGCAGTACGGCTACAATCCGTCCCTGTTCATTCATAACATAAACCATATGATACCGATCTCTTCTGAAAAGACGCAAAATAGGCTCCAAATGTTTCACTGGCAGGGATACAATAGGTAAGGCAATACTTCCCTTAGCTACTTCGCGGTAAAAAAGCTCGTCCCTCCCCAGCAAAAACCGTATAAAACGGTAAGGGATATTCCGATAATCCACAATATTAGAATAAAGCAAAAAAATCCCTACCGCCAGCAGATTTAAATGGATAGGTCCATTTTGCCTTAACAACGGCGAAATACCATATATACAAAATAGCAAACTCGTTACGATACTGGCTCTAAAAGTCCACACTAATGTGCGGTGATAAGAACAAGATAAGCTAATCAGTACCTGCAATATTTTTCCACCGTCAAGTGGTAAAATGGGCAGCAAATTAAACAGTGCAATAACTACATTCCCCTGAATGATATAATTTACATAATCATACTCCAGCCCACTCACATTTCTGAACCACAAAAGGATGATGATCATGATTCCGTTTTGTAGGGGCCCCGCTAGCGCAATGACAATCTCCTTCCACGCATTGAGCTTCCCCTGATCCTCAATGACCGCCACTCCTCCAAAGGGTAACATCTGTATGGAAAGCACCCGCGCGCCCAACAACGAAGCAGCTGTCGCATGACCTAGCTCATGAATAAACACCAATGTAAATAAAGTTATGATCTCGATAAAATGTCCAGTTAATATAGAGGTCAGCATAACCAATACAAACAGTGGATGTAGTGATAAGGTCACCCCTCGGACATTAATCAAGGGCTACCACTTCCGACGGGTCAATGTATTGATCCCCTCTCTGAACTGCCAAAAACAAAGTTGCCGCCTCGCTGCCGCTGTGACTTGCTGGCAGTACACCGATCTCATCTCCCTCCTGAACCCAGTCGTTCACTTTTAAGGTAGAACGGGAAAGCCTTCCGTAAGTTGCTGTGATACCGCCAGTGTGTCGAATTGTAATCGAAATCCCGCTTTGGGGATGATTTAATATGTCTAATACTCGACCTGCATCTATACTTTTAACAGCGATTGCCCCGTTATCGGTAACATTCGGCGTAATTTCTACCCCTTTAAGGCTCAGAACAAAAGGCTGTGTTATATTGCCTTCAATCGGTGGAGAGCCCTTTCGACTTGCGTCTACCTTGTGCGTTTCATGCTCCTCGCCAAAAATCGGCAAAAAGGAAGGTGCTCCGTCAAAATAAGTTTCATACCATTGTCCGACGGCTGCAAAATCCATATCCTTATTCAAGGCATCCGCAATAAACATTCTCAAATTCACTGCATAGGGAATATCCCAACGAAACATTCCCCATACCATTCCAAATAACACCGTTGCTATGACTGATCTTCGCCAAAAAGAAATCCAAAAAGACGGACCACGATTCGTCCCAAAAGATTGCTGCCAGCGTTGCCGCTCATTTTTCCACTCAGTTTCTGGGTCTCTGGGCGAGTTGGCACTGACTATAGGCATCGACTTCATATCTTTATCCCCGTGCCTGTTCTGATATATGCCAGAGGGATACGTCTCCGCTTTGCTTCCCGCGATTAGCTGCTGTATACGTTCTTCTCTACGCTGCTTGATTCCGGAATTTTTATTCATCCTGTTCAGCCCCCTCAGCGAGGTATGTTTGATACATCTTATGAGGACGGGCTTCAACTTATGTTGTCCGGTTCGGGATTACGCACCTAAAAATCAAAAAAACCGGCGCTAGCGCACCGGATATGTTTTGTATTTATGATAGTTATGTAGTGACCCTAAAACCAAAAACACTTAAATAAGATTATCACTTATTTAAGTGTCTAGTATTACAAATGAATACGACTACAGCTCCTACCTTAGAACCGATGGAAAATTACGTAGGAAGTGTGGAAGCAATTTACCAGCCATAACTTCCTGTTTTCCTCATCCACCCATACCAAAAAACTTCTTAAAGCGTGTCATCACGCTTTTCTTTTGGTCCAGCTGCATGAGGGGCACTGTATCGCCTAAGATTCGTCTCGCAATGTTACGATAAGCAATCGCGGCCTGTGAATCTGGATTCATAACGGTAGGCTCCCCTGTATTAGCGGCTTTAATTACCATTTCATCATCCGGCACAATCCCAATAAGGTCTATGCTAAGCACTTGTAAAATCCCATCAATATCCAACATATCTCCGGATTTAACCATGCTATTGCGAATGCGGTTAACCACCAACTTGGGTGATACCACATGTGAGCTTTCCAGTAAACCAATTACCCGGTCTGCATCGCGTACGGCTGCATTTTCCGGGGTGGTCACAACAATGGCCTGATCGGCCCCGGCAATGGCATTTTTAAAGCCCTGTTCAATACCCGCAGGGCAGTCGATCAATATATATTCAAAATCCTTTTTAAGCTCCAAAATAATATCCTTAACCTGCTCCGGCGTAACAGCACTCTTGTCCTTGGTTTGAGCGGCTGGCAGCATATACAGCTCCTCAAAACGCTTGTCCTTAACCAGTGCCTGATTTAAACGGCAACGACCTTCCGCTACATCAACAAGGTCATAAATAATCCGGTTTTCCAGACCCATCACAACGTCTAGATTACGCAACCCGATATCCGTATCCACCAAACATACCTTTTTGCCGAGCAGTGCAAGCGCTGTTCCTATATTGGCTGACGTCGTCGTTTTGCCGACGCCGCCTTTTCCTGAAGTGACGACGATAGCCTCTCCCATGTGCTACACCCCTTTGAACACGTTAAAATCGCGGCCCAGACGCACAATATTGCTCATTTTATCTATTTGCATAGCGCCATCCTTGAGATACGCAAATTCCATACCGGATTCACGTGTCTCCCATTCGTCTGGTGGACGGCTGATCATTTCGGAAATTCGCAGCTGTGTCGGTGCAAAATAGGAAGCCGCAATAATCGCTTCACTATTTCCCTCCATCCCTGCATGCGCCATGCCTCGCAAAGCACCGAGGACATAAATATCACCAGTACATGTTATAATTCCGCCCGGGTTTACATCTCCCAAAAAGAGTAGGTTCCCATTGTGATGAAGCACTTGACCAGAACGGATAATCCCTGTCACCGTGTGAATAGGGGGCTTTCCCTGCACTTCCACAGGCAGTCCAGGTGATTCTACAGACCTGATGAGCAGATTCCCCTTTTGCTTCAAGATCTCCAGAATACTTTCCTTCTGTTCCTCTGTCACTTCTCGGCTTCCCAGCTTAATATCCACATGAATGATCGGGCCTGTTAAAATATTTTGATGACTGTGCTCCAGCTTAAAACGCAGCTCACCTAGCAAATCCTCAAACTCGCATTGATCGTCCAGCAGGAATACCAGGCCATCTTTGATGCCTTTAATCGTGACATGATTCGATTTCACCGCCATTAGCCTGTCCCTCCTATCTCAATCATTTCGTCCCCGGGACGTCAAATCCCTGCTAACCCGGACAAAATGTGTGTAAAAAGACCTAGACGGCCTCTTCCTTTTTCACACGGGTACCCAAACGCTGCAATTGCTTGCGAACCGGGACATAAATGATGAGGGCGAACAGAAAATGGATAAATAAATCAGGAATCATATACTGAGCAAGTGCCCAATTGAAAGTCTGATGATTCAGCTGGAACAGCTGATCAATAGCAAAAAGCATAGAATCCAGCAGGAAACTACCAATCAACACGGCTGCCATCATAATAGGCATCGGCGCACGCCTGGCTGTAAAAACAAGCCCCAATAAGTATGCAGACAACCCCATTGCAAAAGAGTAAGGCCCAATGATAAACCCGTAGAACACTACATCATGAATAAGTCCAAAAACAATACCTAGCACCAATGCTGTATGACGACTGTAATACACAGACACAAACAAGATCACGACATATACAAAATTCGGAACCATTCTTGAATGCCAACTATCCGGAAGAAGCCACGGAAGAATCGTCCCTTCAGCTATAAACAGTACAAACAGCAGCAGTATTAGAACCTGACCGCGCATCTTCATTATTCCGGTACCTCAGGAGTATAAAGGATGAGCAGTTCTTTCCAATCCACAAAGCTGGCTGCCGGTTTAATAATCGCTGTCCGTGTTTTGCCAAATTCCCCAACCTGAATCTTCTCTACCGTTCCAATCATTAGGTTTTTGCGGAATTTCCCACCTGCACCAGATGTAATAATCTGATCGCCCTTTGCGATTGGGTCTTTTTCTTCAATGCGAGTCATTTGAAATCTGTTCGTACCCGGATCATAGCTTTCAATCATACCAAACGATTGATTCTCCTTGCCCAAGACTGTCGCTGCAATGGCATAAGAATTCGGATTTTTAGGATCCAATGTAGTCAACAACGTAACGGTGGACGTAAAATTCCCCGTACGACTAATGACTCCTACAAATCCTTCAAGCGAACTGACTTCCTGACCAACCTTCGCTCCGTCCTTCTCACCAATATCGATCACAAGCGTTTTGGAATCATTGCTGACGCTGTTCACTTGAGCAACACGATAATCATAATTATTTTTCGCCTTTTGCGTTTGGGTGAACTTCAGTTCATTCTGCAGTCTGGCATTTGTTTCAACATAATTATGGGTCTGAATCTGGTCACGAGTCAGCTTTGCCACAGCAATTTTTAATCGTTCATTTTCTTCGTAGATGCTGCGCATATTTCCGATATCTTCAAAGAAGCCCGCTATTGCTGAAGCGGGCCTGTAAAAGATACCTTGCACAAAGCCAATTGAATCTCTGGCGAACTTCTCGGGCCAGGTTAAGGAATTTCTCTGTCCAAGTGTAATCCCCATAAGGGCAATAAACAGAACGATTCCGATCAATAGAACAAATAGTCTTTTATTGCCAAACAGCTTAAACAGTTCCTACACCCCCGATTCAACGTTTGGAACGGACGGCAGAACTGCTGCGCGATTTGAACAAATGAATATTTTCCAGCGCTCTGCCTGTACCGATTGCCACACAATCCAGAGGATTTTCTGCTACGATCACCGGCATTCCGGTTTCACCTGCCAACAGCTTGTCCAGATTACGCAGAAGTGCTCCACCACCAGTCAGTACGATTCCTCTATCCATGATGTCCGCTGCCAACTCGGGAGGGCATTTTTCCAGTGTTACTTTGACCGCATCCACGATTGCATTGACTGTATCCGATAATGCTTCGCTAATTTCATCAGAAGTAATCGTAATCGTCTTCGGCAAACCTGTTACCAGATCACGTCCGCGGATTTCCGAGGTTTCCACTTGCTCTAATGGCATAGCTGAGCCAACTTCCATTTTCAGTTGCTCTGAAGTCCGTTCACCAATCATCAGATTGTATTGACGCTTTACGTATTGGATGATGGACTCGTCCATTTCATCACCTGCCACACGCACGGAGCGGCTTGTTACAATCCCGCCCAGGGAGATGACTGCCACCTCGGTTGTACCACCACCGATATCGACAACCATACTTCCTGTTGGCTCCCATACAGGAAGATCAGCGCCAATTGCTGCTGCAAACGGCTCCTCTATCGTATATGCCTCTCTTGCACCTGCTTGCTTCGTCGCATCTTCAACAGCACGCTGCTCCACCGCAGTAATGCCTGAAGGCACACAAACCATCACGTTCGGATGACGTGGAAACAAAGAGCGTTGGGCTTGCGCCTGACGGATAAAATATTTGATCATCGTTGCTGTTGTATCAAAATCAGCAATGACACCGTCTTTCATCGGACGAATCGCACGGATATTTCCCGGTGTGCGACCGATCATTTTTTTCGCAGATTCACCAACAGCCTCAATGGTTTTTGTATCTGTACGCAAAGCAACTACAGATGGTTCACGAACCACAATTCCTTTACCTCTTACGTATACAAGCGTGTTTGCCGTCCCCAAGTCTATTCCCAAATCTTTTGTAAAGCCACCCAGCATGATGTAATCTCCTTTTCTCTTCCCTGAAATCTGTTATCCATGTATAAACGGTTTATTCAGGCCGGATTATCCGGTCGTGTTTAAATGTTTGATTTAAATATTATATTATATCAGACCTTGTTCCTTCAAACTTACAAAGGTCCCGTCCCCGATCACAATATGATCAAGCACGTCGATACCCACGATGTTGCCCGCTTCCATCAGGCGACGAGTCAACTGAACATCCTCTGGGCTTGGCTTCGGATCACCGCTCGGATGGTTATGAGCGCAAATTATTGAAGCACTGCTGCATTTGATTGCTGCCCGAAATACTTCACGAGGATGCACGATGGCAGAATTCAGGCTACCCATAGATAGTGTTTCCTGAGCAATGACATGATTTTTAGTGTTAAGGAACAAGCATACAAAATGCTCTTTCTGCAAATAACGAAGCTGCTCAAACAGCAGATCTGCCACATCCCGCGGGCAACTAATCACCGGGGTCTCCAAATGGCGAGACAATGCTAATCGACGCCCCAGTTCGATACCCGCTTTTAGCTGTATCGCTTTAGCATCCCCAATGCCCTTAATCTGGGTCAACTCGCTCAAGCTCATATCCACCAGTTGACGCAAATTTCCTGCCTGCTGCAAAATACGCTGCGCTAAATGCACCGAAGACTCATTTTGCGTTCCTGTACGCAGCAATATTGCCAGCAACTCCGCGTTGCTTAAGGCATCCGCCCCATATGTCATCATGCGCTCTCTTGGTCGTTCTTCATGGGGGAGGTCGCGAAGCATCAGTATTGGCGACTCCAGCATATGTTTATCCCCTTTATGGACGCAACACATTCACTCCAAAATCGGACAGCATGTCCGACAGCAAGGAAAGCGGCAATCCTACGACGTTAAAATAACAACCCTGAATAGATTCCACCAGCGTAGCACCCATGCCTTGAATGCCATACGCTCCTGCTTTATCAGACGGTTCACCAGTATTCACGTATGCCACAATTTGCTCTTGACTCAGAGGCTTCATTGTAACCTCCGTTTGGCGATGTCTGACAAGCATTTCGCCGGTTCCGGTATGTATGCAGGCTACCCCGGTGTACACACGGTGTGTTCTTCCCTGCAATGAAGTCAGCATGCGAACCGCGTCCGCATGGTCGGCAGGCTTGCCCAATACCGAACCATCCAGCACGACAATGGTATCACTGCCAATCACCAGTCCGGCTTCCTTCGACTGAGTGGCGGTGTTCACGACCGCTTCGGCTTTGCGTGCCGCAAGGGTCTCCACGATTTGCTGAGGCGTCCAGCTCTCAGGCGTGCTCTCATCCGCATGACTCGGCACCACCTCAAAGGGGAGTCTCAAAAATGCGAGTAATTCCTTCCTTCTTGGTGAAGTCGATGCCAGAATAATGCGGGGCGTAATTTTCCCGTCCATAAGGGAAGCTCCTTTTCATCAGTTAGAGCCTGCGGTACAGCCAGAACGCGGCAATGATGCCGATCAGACTAAGCAGGCTCAATTCAAAATTTATCGTTATGTTGTAGCTGATAATATCCAGGTCCGCTCTCGGCGACCAAGATATCCTAGTGGGGTGGGTCAGAAAGGAAAGGAATTTGATCGATTGAAGGGCTTTGGCAATCCATGCACCCAAGAGCCAACCGAGCAACAAAAACAGTATAAGCATTCCTACATTTTTTTTCATCCTGATCTTCCCTCGCCATTTTTTGACACCTTCATTATTATACGGTGATTTGTACTGCAATACAAACAGAAATCCGGCATGGGGAACTATTTCCAGTTCCTTGCCGGAAAATATGGCTAGTCTATTGTTTTATGAATTGGATAAATTCCTTCTCACGCAAAACATATTCCATCATGGAGGACTGAACCTCCCAAATGTGTTCCTTGGCTGTATTCTTATTATATTCCCCAAGTGCAGAGATCGCGCTGTTCATCGCCTTTTCAAGTGAGGTTGCGGAAGCAACCGCTTCCTTTGGAAGACCGGTAGGAAGTGCAGTGATATTTTGTGTCCACTGCTGATGCAGGTCGTTCAGCTCCTTCATGTCGGAGGCTGGCACCGTATTCGGACCTCCTTCTCCCAGCAAGGTTGAGGAAAGTCCGCTCAACTTACCCACCAATGAACTACTTAACTGAAAAAAGCCAGTGAGTTTATCGCCTTCGCCTCCGTATGCCGCTTTTTCGAATCCAGGCAATTCAAGCTCACGAACATACAATTCGACTCCTTGTGTTTTCAACTGATTGCTGAGTAACTTAGCTTGCTCCCTATCCGGTGATATTCCTGCATATACCCGGTTTTGGTCCTCGGTATCCCCTCCTGCTGCAATGCCTGCCTTCAACAGTTCTTCTTTTGCTTGTAAGGCCCGTTCTGGAGTGCTGAAAACCCCATATTGCAGCAAATAGTAGGTTTGTGGAGGTACCTGAGCCTCTATGACAGTGACAGGGACAGAATTCTCTTTTGCAGATATTGCATCCACACCAACGGATTCTTTAAAGACCGGTACAGCCTCCTCTACTGAGGGATCTGCTCCCGGGACCATGCCTCCTCCGTTAAACAGTAACAACATAATATATCCAAACATCCCCCCGGTCACCAGTGCGCTGGCTACAGAACCAACCAGTTTCCATCTAGAAGGGTGGGGCGGACGTTTTCTGTACTCTTGGCCAGAATGATAAGCTTCCTCATTCTCTTCTAGGCTATCTGGTAGAACGTCCGCATCTGACCAAGAAGCCGCCGAACGGCCAAAGGGGTCATCCCATCCCTCTTGTACTCTTAATGTCGGAGCAAAGCGCCGACTTGAAATGCGTTTATTCAGATCCTCAGGCTCATTGAGCTCTGCTTCTTGCGTAGTTACAGCATTTTTATTCATTCCTCTAATCGTTTCACGCTGTTCGTTCGTAATCGACTCGTTTTTGTACGGAAGCACCTGTAGCTTATCCTCCCGGCTTGTCTCCGGCAACTGTTGGTCGAACCGGAATGTCATCTTGGTCTTGTTCATGGATGCACTCCCTCCTTGTCCCATACTTCCTCATAGTCTGTTGTATGAGTCAAGCTAAGAATATATGCCCCAGCATTACAAAAAAAGGTATCCCGAAACACAGTCGTGTTCGGAATACCCTTGAATAAATGTAATTCATTGGCGTAACAGCTCATTTTTATACGTATTACACTTGCTGTCCGCGAAGATGGCGCGCTAACGCGTCACCTGCTTTCCAGATATCTCCCGCTCCCATCGTCAGCACAAGATCACCCGGCTGTAATCGATCTTTCAACTCCTCGATCACGGCTTCTTTGGTCGGCAAATAGATTGCATTAGCATTGCTGTTTTGGACGATTAAATCCACGAGCTTGGAAGAATGCACGCCTTCAATCTGTTTTTCTCCCGCTGGTGAATAAATATCGGTAATGATGACTTCATTAGCCTCGCTAAATGCCCGGCTAAACGCATCGAGCAGGAAAAAGGTGCGGCTATAGCGTTGCGGCTGGAATACAGCAATAATACGCTTGCCAGTCGCTCTCGCTGCGCTAATCGTAGCCTCAATCTCTGTTGGGTGATGCGCATAATCATCAATAATCAGTATGTCATTGCTTTCACCTAGTACTTGAAAACGACGCTTCGCTCCGTGAAATTCTACAATAGTAGCAGCGATTTGATCGAATGGAATCCCTGCTTCCAAACAGGATATCACAGTAGCCATCGCATTATACATGTTATGTTTACCTGGTACAGATAGTTCGATCGTTCCGAGTGCTGTTCCCTTACGGCTCATAGTGAAGCTTAATCGACGGTCACCTAATTGGATATCTGTCGCCATATAATCCGCTTCATGCTCCACTCCATAAGTAATGACCCGAGTCTGGAGCTGAGGCAACATTTCCCGGATGTTCTGATCATCTGCGCATACAATAGCCGCCCCATCCGGTCGAATTTGACTCAAAAACTGTACATAGGCACTTTTCAGACGATTAAAGTCGCCATCGTAATTTTCCAAATGATCCGCTTCAATATTGGTTACAATGCCTTGCCAAGGATGATATTGCAGGAAAGAACCATCACTCTCATCCGCCTCAGCAACGACAAACTCGCTTTTACCTGCTTTGGCATTCGTCCCCAAATTCGTGATTTCGCCGCCAATAATATACGTTGGATCAACGTTACATCTTTCCATAACCAGAGCGATCATGGAAGAGGTTGTCGTTTTACCGTGCGCACCCGCAACAGCTATTCCCTTACGTTCGTTAAGCAAGCGAGCCAGCATCTGCGAACGATGCAGAGTTGGAATATTCAATTCTTCCGCTGCCACCCGCTCCACATTGTCACGTGACAATGCTGTTGAATAGACGACGATATCCGCGCCTGCAATATGCTCAGGTGTGTGTCCAATATATATTTTTGCGCCTTTTGCCGCCAGTTTTTCTGTCAGCTCCTGTGATGCCACATCTGAGCCAGTCACGGTATAACCCATCTCCAGCATGACCCGAGCAATCGCGCTCATCCCGTAGCCGCCGATACCGATAAAATGAACATGTTCCGAAGTAATCAACAAATTTCACCAACCTTTTTCCGAATCGGTTTGATACATAAGGGTAGCCCGTACATCCGCAATAAGGTACAGCGTGCCGGACACCACCCCCAGATCTTCCGCTTCCGTATGTGACTGAAGCAGGCCTAGAGCCTTTTTCCAGTCACCTTCTACAATTATTTTTAAATCCGTTTTGGCATAAGACGGCCGCAGCTTCTCCACGAGATGAGCCAATTCAGCGGCATTCATTTTGCGGCGAAAATCGGGCTCGGTCAGGATAAGCGTATCCACTAGTGGCAGTATATGCTGCAAGTATGCTTCATGATGCTTGTTTGACAGCATCCCCATCATTAAAACCAATTTTTTGTACGAATACACTTGAGGAAGACTCTTGGCCAGCGTCTGTGCTCCTTCTGGATTGTGAGCTCCATCAAGGACAATCCTCGGCGAGGTACTGACTTGTTCGAGACGCCCTGCCCAGGCAGTTTGCCTAAAGCCCTCCAGCAATTCTGCATCATCCAACACAAAAGCCATATACTGACGTAGGACCTCAAGTGCCATCATAGCTCCTGCCGCATTAGAACATTGGTGCTCGCCTAACAACGTGATGTCAATTTCCATATGTCGGAAGGGCCCCGCGAATGAAAAGGTCTGAGCTGTTTCATTCCCATTTAGCCGTTCATACGTAAACTGTTCTCCTGCCAGGTACAAGGTAGCTCCTTGCTTTGTCGCCGTTTCACGAATGACCTTAATAGCCTCGGGTTGGGAAACACAACTGACGACAGGTACACCCGGTTTGATGATACCGGCCTTTTCCCTTGCAATCTGTTCGAGCGTATCTCCCAAAATATCCGTATGGTCATAGCCGACATTCGTAATAACTGAGACGATTGGATTCACGATATTAGTTACATCCATCCTTCCCCCGAGACCTGTCTCCCATACCACAACATCTGGGAAAGATACCGTAGCATAGTATAAAATAGCCAATGCTGTCGATACCTCAAACATCGTAGGTGATCCCAATTCACTATCTGCGATTTCTTTCACCAACGGATACAAGCGATTGGCAAGCAAAACCAGCGTTTCATCGGGAATATCGGTCCCATTGAATTGAAAACGGTTCGTAAATCGGGTGATGTACGGAGACGTAAAAGTTCCGACATCGTACCCACATTTCAGTAGCACAGAGGTCAGAAAGGCACAAGTTGAGCCTTTACCGTTGGTTCCCGCAATATGCACAAATTTCAGATGTCGTTGCGGATCACCCAATTTACTCATCAGCTGTTCAATTCGTTCCAATCCGGGTCTGATACCAAACGGAATCAAGCCGTTAATCCATTCCACTGCTTCATCATAGCTTTGTAAAGGAGCCGTGTCTCCGCCCCTGATCGTATCTGACATCCTCTTCACCTTCAGGTCATTTTATTGTGAGTGAAATTATCCCTTGAGTTCTTCAATACGTGCGATAACTTTAGCGCGCTTATCTGAGTAATCGGCTTGCTTGGCCTTCTCTTCCTCGATGACTTTAGCTGGTGCCTTCGCCACAAAGCCTTGGTTAGATAACTTTTTCTCCACGCGCTCCACTTCACTGTTCAAATGCTGAAGTTCTTTTTCCAGTCTGCTAATTTCCTGGGCAATATCAAGCAGTCCGGCCAGCGGCAGGTATAGCTCTGCGCCGCTAACTATAGATGTCATCGCTTTATCTGGAACGGTGAATTCTAATCCCGCGTCGAATTCAGACGTATTACAGAATCTACGTACATATTCCCCATTGCGGTTAATGATATCGAGAACGGCTTGATCACCGGGTTTTATGAGTAATTCAATTTTTTTACTCATCGGCACGTTGACTTCAGCACGGATATTGCGCACAGCGCGAATTACGTCGATCAGCAAATTCATTTCTGCAACTGCATCCTTATCCTCAAAAGAAGGATCATAAACAGGCCAAGCGGCCAGTGTAATCGTCTCTCCCTCATGCGGAAGATGCTGCCATATTTCCTCAGAGATAAACGGCATGAACGGATGAATCATGCGCAGTGTCCGATCCAATACATATGCAAGTACGGACTGCGTTTTCTTTTTCGCCTCTGCATTTTCGCCATATAGGGAAAGCTTCGCAAACTCGATGTACCAGTCGCACAAATCATCCCAAATAAAGTTATACAGAAGGCGGCCTGTCTCGCCAAATTCATAAGCATCTATTAGACGCGTGATGTCGCGTGAAGTTTCGTTTAGACGATGCAAAATCCAACGATCAGCGGTGCTCAAGTCACCAGTAATGTCTATATCTGCCGAAGTGACGCCTTCCAGATTCATCAGCGCAAAGCGTGACGCGTTCCAGATTTTATTGGCAAAGTTACGGGCCTGCTCCACCCGCTCCCAGCGGAAACGAAGGTCTTGCCCAGGCGTGCTACTGGTGGAAATCATATAACGCATGGCATCGGTACCATATTGGTCAATCACGTCGAGCGGATCAACACCGTTGCCGAGGGATTTGGACATTTTTCTACCGTCCGCATCGCGAACCAACCCGTGCATAAGTACGTCCTTGAACGGAATCTCTTCCGTAAACTCCAACGCGGTAAAAATCATACGCGATACCCAGAAATAAATAATGTCATAGCCTGTAACCAAGACATTAGTCGGATAGTAGCGTTTGAGGTCCTCTGTCTGCTCAGGCCAGCCCAGTGTCGAAAACGGCCATAAAGCCGAGCTGAACCAAGTATCCAGCACATCCTCATCCTGTTTTAACTTTCTGCCAGCATACTCAGGCAAAGTTGTAGGGTCCTCCGCCGATACAATAACTTCTCCAGTTTCTTCGTCGTACCAAGCCGGAATGCGGTGTCCCCACCATAATTGACGGGAAATACACCAGTCACGCACATTTTCAATCCAATGCAGATAAGTACGTTCAAAGCGATCCGGTACAAAGTTTACACCGTTGCCAGCCTTCTGCACTTCAATCGCTTTAGCTGCCAGAGGCTTCATTTCCACAAACCATTGTGTGGACAGATAAGGTTCAACAACTACACCTGTACGTTCGCTGTGGCCTACTTGGTGTACGTGCTCTTCAATACGAATCAGTACGCCCTGCTCTTTCAGATCAGCGACGATTTGCTTACGGCAATCGCTACGATCAAGGCCCTGATATTTGCCTGCTTCGGCATTCATCGTTCCCGTTTCGTCCATCACCGTAATTTGTGGCAGCTGGTGACGTTGTCCCATTTCAAAGTCATTCGGGTCGTGAGCCGGTGTAATTTTAACCGCGCCGCTACCGAAATCTTTATCAACATAATCATCCGCAATGACCGGAATTTCCCGTCCGATGATTGGGAGCACAAGTGTTTTGCCGATCATTTGCTTGTAGCGTTCATCTTCCGGGTGTACAGCTACAGCTGTATCGCCCAGCATCGTTTCAGGACGTGTAGTGGCTACCGTAATAAATCCGCTACCGTCTTTCAGTGGATATTGCAGGTGATACAGATTTCCGTTCACCTCTTTGTATTCCACCTCAATGTCCGATAATGCAGTACGTGCAGCAGGGTCCCAGTTAATGATGCGTTTACCGCGATAAATCAGACCTTTCTTGTACAGTTTAACGAATACCTCACGTACCGCTTGGGACAGTCCCTCATCCAGCGTAAAACGCTCACGAGAATAATCGAGAGAAAAGCCCATCTTTTCCCATTGGTTATGGATATTATCTAGATAAAGATCCTTCCACTCCCACACTTTCTCCAAAAACTTCTCGCGGCCCAAATCATAACGTGTCAGGCCTTCTTCACGCAGCTTTTGCTCTACCTTTGTTTGGGTAGCAATACCCGCATGGTCTGCCCCTGGTAGCCACAAGGCATCATACCCCTGCATCCGCTTAGCGCGAATAATAATATCCTGCAAAGTAAAGTCAAGAGCATGTCCAATATGCAACATACCTGTAACATTCGGTGGTGGAATAACGATTGTAAAAGGCTCTGCCTCTGGATGTTGTCCAGCGCGGAAATAGCCCTTCTCCATCCACGTTTTGTACCATTTTTGTTCTGCTGATTTTGGATCGTACGTTGTTGGCATTTCCAAGGTTGTCTTGTTGTCTTGTTCTGACATATCAGGATACCTCCATGATTTTTCAATTGGCAAATAAAAAAAGCCTTTCATCCTCAAAGGACGAAAGGCTGTTCTCTCGCGGTACCACCTTTGTTTCACCCCTTGTGTATGTATCCACTGATCCATTACACATGGTGTGACACTTTATGCAGATAACGGTTGCGGACCGGCCTTATTCTACCGTGAGCCTCTTATCTTCCGTAGGAATTAAATGAGGAACCGTTCAAACAGGCGACTCCCGGGTGACTTCGGCCAGTAGCTTCCTGCGGAACCTCACAGCGCTGCAATTCCACTCTCTGAAGGGCTTGCTGCCTACTCTTCCCGATCTCAGTCTTTCAATAACTATACCACATCATACATTTCCCATTGACTATAGTCAACACCCGCCGTGCATTTTTCAGCAACCGGATCAAGGGATATACAATACCTGTCCTTCTTCCACATGATGCTCCGCCAATCTGTTATACAGTTGAAGCTCACGTGTGCTGAGCTGATAACGGTCAGCTATGGTTTCCAGTGTATCCTCGCGCTGTACAATGCATAACCGCACCTTGCGAAAAGGTGTTTCATCTTGTGTATGAAAAAAAAGGTTCTTCCACTTGGCATTCTCTCGCTCTTCTTCGGCTTTCTGATCCTGATTCTGCGGCTCCTGCTCCAACTGCTGCTGGTATTCGGCTTCCTTCACCGAACGGCTGGATTGGAGCAATGATGAGTAGACAACCGGGTCTGGCTCGTCTGCCCCTTCATCCTTTTTACTGTTGAGCGCTACACGCATCTCTGGCTTATCCTCAGTAAAGGTGTCATGGGCCTCGTGGTTAACCTGTTCTGACGCTTCAGGCCTGAAGTCGAAGTTATCTACTTGACTCGCTTCCAACTGTGTCTCCAGATAGACCTCGGACTCCGTGCCAGGATGCGGTTCAGACAGCAAAGGTTCATATACTATATTAGGAGATGCGGAAGATACTTTGGGCTCATTTCCCCCTGCCCATGCTTCCTCTTGCTGAAATCCCCACACTTCCGGAGACCCATGCTCATGCTTGACCTCGGGAGAGCTGTCTTCAACTGCTTTGCCCGTCCAAGGCTCATAGAATCGGTTAGGATCTACTGCCGACTCATAAGCTTGCTGTTCCGACAATGACTTCTGTTCCTCATGGTCCTCAGACGGCTGTTCCCAAGAAACGGACTCCTGTTGTGATGGCACTCTGTAGGAAGTTTCAGGATCTGTAACGTGATCGGAGGACGAGTCATTGGTAGAATAGGCCTCTGCATGATGATGCTCTCCATCGGCGGAAAGGGATTGAACCGGATGCTCAGGTGCATGCACTACGGTAAATTCCTCATCCAGCCAAACCGCCGTCTCCTCCGCGTGCGAGCTTTCCACGCCATGCAAAGAAAGAACGCCTGTAATGTTTAGACTACGTAAAGAAAGCAGGTCCACATCAAAATTTTCAATCTCGACAGAGATATCTTCCAATCTCCCTACGCGGTTTAGCGGAATGGTAATTTCCACAGGGATCAAATGATGAAGCTCGCTCGTGATCTGTTCAGGTGTGCGGTACACGCCCTCCAGCAGCAAATGCCCTCGCAAAGCGGCATGGTCGCCGTGGGTTACAACCTGAATGCGTGGCAGAAGCTCAATTTCCTCCAACTCAGCAATCCCGGCAGCTTCCTCCGTCAAATGAATGCGTTCATAAATATCAAAACGCAAGCCTTGCGGCTGATCATTCTGTTGTTTGTTCAAGGATGGCATCCTCCTTTGGGCAGTCTCCGCACATCCTCTGACTTCTGGTCAGGCGCACGGAAACTCCATATTGCAAACCGTTTCTAGGTTCAAGTATATGCGCCAAAATAGAAGGCATGCCATCTTTTATAGCTGTTTGTGTAGCTTTTGAAAATCATCCGGCCAAGCATCCTCCACGGTAATCGTTTCGCCACTCAGCGGATGACAGAAGGTAAGACGCTCTCCGTGCAGCGCCTGCCTGCCAAAATCAGTAGCCCGCCCCCCGTATAATACATCCCCAAGCAACGGGTAGCCAGCATGACTAAGATGTACGCGAATCTGGTGCGTCCGGCCTGTCTCCAGCGTCAGATATACGAGACTCACTGCACTTGGACCGCTTCCCCATACTTCCCCGAGTTCAATATGGGTAACCGCCTTTTGCCCAGTTGGAGATACACGACGGCGCTGCTTATGATGCCTGTCCTTGCCAATCGGCCAATCCAACGTTCGCAGCGATGGGGGTACTTTCCCTCGTACCAAAGCTACATACCTGCGGCCTATATCCTTAGCTCGCATTTGCTCGTCCAGCTTGAGCAACGCAAATTCATTTTTGGCATATAGCACTGGGCCCGTCGTATCCACATCCAGACGATGTACATGCCGTACCGCCGCATGAATGCCATTCATCTCATAGTAGGATGCGACAGCATGATCCAACGTCAGCGGACCATCCTGCACAGCGCCGTCCGGATGTACTGCCATACCTGCCGGTTTATGCACTACCAGGCAAAAATCATCTTCAAACAGTACCTTCAAATCATACCAACGAGGGGTGATTCCAAGGTTCATTACAGGAAAAAGGGCCAGCCGCAGCCGGTCCCCTGTAAGTTCAATCTCTTTTGCATGACGCAGTCTGCGCCACAGCTTTTCCGGTAATTCCAAACGATTCAGCAACCACTGATCTACAGCATCAGCATTGTTTTTTTCCCCGTCTGTGATTTCCCGTCCTGGCGTGACTTCCAGCCACGGTCCTCTTCTTTTCCAGCCACCTTGCCAGCTCATAGACGTTTGAGCGCGCGATAGTTCGCCTCAATGGTGGCATCAATATCCTCTACCGTATGCACGCCCGACACAAACATACCCTCAAATTGAGATGGTGCCACACTGACTCCCTCATTCACCATTTCAGTAAAGTAACGGCGGAAGTGGTCCTGATTACTCGTTTTAGCTGTGTCAAAATTGACAACCTTTTCTTCTGTAAAAAATGGACAAACCATGGAACCCACGCGATTGATCGTGACAGGGATACCCAGCTCGCTCGCATTACGTTCGAATCCAGCTTGAAGTCTTGCTGCCCGCTCTTCCAGACGATCGTATACTTCTGGCGTCAGCAATTTAAGTGTCGAATAACCTGCTGCCATAGCCAGCGGATTTCCGCTAAGCGTACCCGCTTGATAAATTGGCCCCGATGGAGCAATCTGCTCCAGAATATCGCGACGTCCGCCGTAAGCACCTACAGGGAGTCCACCACCAATCACTTTACCCAGACAGGTAAGATCCGGCGTCACACCAAAGCGGCCTTGAGCCGAATGAAGTCCAACCCGGAATCCAGTCATCACTTCATCAAAAATCAGCAGACTTCCGTACTGCTGGGTTACCTCACGCAAACCTTCCAAAAATCCAGGCTGTGGCGGTACAACTCCCATATTGCCTGCTACTGGCTCGACAATAATTGCGGCAATCTCTTCGCCAAATTTCTCAAAAGCTAGCTTCACCGAAGCCAAATCATTATAAGGGACGGTGATGGTATGGGTGGCTACGACTTCAGGTACACCCGGACTATCGGGCAAACCTAATGTCGCAACACCAGAGCCTGCTTTAATCAGCAAGCTGTCCGCATGACCGTGATATGATCCCTCAAATTTAAGAATTTTACTACGGCTCGTAAATCCGCGTGCGAGTCGAATCGCACTCATAGTCGCCTCAGTTCCGGAGTTAACCATACGTACAATGTCCATAGAAGGAACACGCTCACATACGAGCTTGGCCATTTCGGTTTCTGCCAACGTTGGTGCGCCGAAGCTGGTTCCTTTTACAACAGCAGCCTGTAAAACTTTAACCACTTCGGGATGTGCATGGCCCATAATAAGCGGTCCCCATGAACATACATAGTCTAAATAGGATTGACCATCAATATCATATACACGCGATCCTTCGCCATGGTCAATATATACAGGTGTAATCCCAACAGATTTAAAAGCCCGTACCGGGCTGTTAACGCCACCCGGAATATATTGTTTTGCCTCATCAAAGGCTACTTTGGAGTTCGTATCCTTGCGCACTTTCCGTTGTTCGTCGATCAATCTGACCACTCCTATCTTCTGAAAATAGACTTATTGCTTCAACCATCTTGCCGCATCCTTGGCCGAATAGGTAATAATCATATCTGCACCCGCACGCTTCATGCTTGTCAGAATCTCCAGCACCATTGCTTTTTCATCAATCCAGCCTTGAAGAGCGGCTGCCTTGACCATGGCATATTCACCACTAACGTTGTAAGCCACCATAGGCAGATCAAATTGATCCTTAATCGTGCGCATCACGTCCAGGTAAGAAAGAGAAGGCTTCACCATCAGCATATCCGCACCCTCCAGCACATCAGACTCCGCTTCTCGCAATGCTTCACGTGCATTGGCAGGGTCCATCTGATAGGATTTGCGGTCACCAAACTGCGGCGCAGAATCTGCGGCTTCCCGGAAAGGACCATAAAAAGCAGACGCATATTTGACGGAATACGACATAATCGGAATATGTGAAAAGCCTTCCAGATCCAGCCCCTGCCGAATCGCTTGTACAAAACCGTCCATCATATTAGATGGCGCGATAATATCCGCACCAGCTCTGGCCTGAGAAACGGCTGTACGTACCAGCACCTCCAGAGATTCATCATTCAATACTTCACCGCATACCTCACCATCATGCTCATGCATGTGTACCATACCGCAGTGTCCATGGTCCGTAAACTCACACAAACAAGTGTCAGCCACAACCAGCAGTTCGGGATAACGAGACTTGATCAAACGAGTAGCTTCCTGAACAATACCATCGTCCACAAAAGCCGAAGTCCCTACACTGTCTTTTGTTTCCGGTATGCCAAACAGGAGCACGGCGGGAATGCCAAGCTCACTAATCTCTTTCAGTTCTTCCTCGAGCCGATCCAGAGAAAAACGGTATACACCTGGCATAGAGCTAATTTCCTGTTTCACCCCAGTGCCAAATGTTACGTAGATCGGTTGGATAAAATCAGCGGGATTTAATACCGTTTCACGCACCATACTGCGAATTGCAGCCGACTGGCGCAAACGACGATGTCTAATAAAAGGAACACTCATGAATACAAACCTCCATTTTTTATACATTCATTAGCAAAAACAAAAAATTATAATGTCATAAGAGTACTTGATCGTTTCCAGTCACATAACGATTGGATCAGACTTTCAATGGTTGCCTTCTCTGACATAAAACTCACAGTCAAACCGGCTTGGGTAGCTGTCTCACCGGTCAAAGGACCTATTACAGCAATCGTAACTCCCTCCAGCAGCGACAACGGATCATGGATCCCCATTTGCCTGAGCGCTTCCAGAAAAAAGGTGACGGTTGAGGAACTCGTAAACGTAATCGCATGAATGGCACGTTCCTCAAGCAGCTTGAGGAGCTCGTCATCCTGTGTGTTGGCTGCCAGCACAGTTTGATACAAATCAGCCTCGGTCACATGAAGCCCCATCTCCTTCAGCTTTTCTGGCAGCCACGGCCGTGCTAGATCACCTCGAGGTAGAAATACGTTCTGCCCTGCCTGCAAATCCTGCTCAAACCCTTCGAGCAAGCCTTCTGCCTGAAAAGGGCCTTCGATCTGTTCTGCCACAATTCCGTGTGTCCGAAGCGCTGCTGCTGTAGCTGGTCCGACTGCGGCAATACGAGCTTTGAACAGCATGCGTACGTCCTTGCCCTGTTCCTTTAAGTGCGTGAAAAAGTATTCAACTCCATTAACGCTGGTGAAAAACACCCAATCATATTCAGGTAGTCGCGCAAATGCCTCTTTAATTTCCTGTTTGGTTGGCTCGTCCGAAGGGGCGACCGTCTGAATAACTGGAAATTCATATGGCTCGCCACCAAGCTCCTCAATCCGGCGAACCAGACTGCTGGCCTGCGCACGCGCGCGAGTAACCAAAATCCGTTTGCCAAACAAAGGCATGTCCTCAGCCCATTTTAACTGTTCACGTTGATTGACCACTTCTCCGACAACGATGACGGCGGGAGGTTGAAAATTCGCGGCCTTCACCTTAGCTTCAATATCCGCCAGCGTACCCACCAGCGTATCCTGCTCGGCACGGGTCCCCCAACGGATCAAGGCAACAGGAGTATTTGACGGCTTGCCGTGTTTTATCAGCTGTTCACTGATATAGCCGATCTTGGCTACACCCATCATAAAGATCAGTGTGCCCGTTGCGTTCGTCACTTTATCCCAATGAATACTTTTGTCGAGTTTATCGGGACTTTCATGACCTGTAATGATAGACAGCGATGAGGCCATATCCCGGTGTGTGACTGGAATGCCCGCATAGGCGGGCACACTGATTGCTGATGTGATGCCGGGTATAATTTCATAGGAAATACCGTGTTTACGCAGTAGCCCGGCTTCCTCGCCGACTCGTCCAAATATAGTGGGGTCTCCCCCTTTAAGACGAACAACTGTTTTTCCTTCCAAGGCCAAATCCACCAGCAGCTGATTAATTTCCTCTTGCTTCATGGTGTGACGATCTGGCAACTTGCCGACATAGATTTTTTGGGCACCTGGCTTCATCAATCCCAAGAGGCGCGGGCTTGCCAGTCTGTCGTATACAATGACATCGGCCAATTGAATGCATTCCCAACCCTTGACCGTAATTAATCTTGCGTCTCCGGGTCCTGCACCTACCAAATATACTTTTCCTGCCATGCTATCATCCCCTCACCTGCGCAAGAATCTGTTCCGCTCCTTTGGCTATCAAACTGGCCGCCACCGCTTCTCCCAGCTTTTGCGGATCATTTCCCTGGAGCGTTTCCTTCAAAATAACCTCGCCATCTGGCGAGCCTACCATGCCCGTGAGGCTGATTTCTTGACCAGCCCAGACCGCATGAGCCCCGATCGGCACTTGGCACCCCCCATTTAACACGCCTAGAAAGGTTCGTTCTGCCGCAACGGTAGCCGAGGTATCCCGGTCGTTGTAAAGGCGCAGCAAGGCCAATAGCTCTTCATCGCTCGCACGACATTCAATACCTAGCGCTCCCTGCCCAACCGCCGGCAAACAGTCTTCTTCCGGTATATAGGACGTAATTCGCTCTTTCCAGCCCATCCGATGCAAGCCTGCTGCCGCCAAAATGATAGCGTCAAAACCTTCCGTCTCCAGCTTTTTCAGACGGGAATCAATATTACCACGCACAGGCTCCAATTGTAGATCAGGTCGCATGGACTTGATTTGACTGGCTCTGCGCAGGCTGCTCGTGCCCACCTTTGCCCCTTGAGGCAAATCCTCCAGGCTCTTGGCGCCCAATGTGATCAGGCAATCACGTGGGTCCTCACGGCGCGGCACAGCGCCGTTGACAAGCCCTTCCGGCAATTCGGAAGGCATATCCTTCATACTATGTACTGCCATATCAATCTCACCAGCCAGCATGGCCTGTTCAATTTCTTTGACAAAAAGCCCTTTGCCACCCACTTTGGACAAGGTTACATCCAATATTCGATCACCCTTGGTCAGGATTTTCTTCACGACAAATTGCAAATCCATTCCATGCTTCGCGCACAGCGCGTTCAAATCTTCAATGACATGCCCGGTCTGAGTTAACGCCAGCGCACTCTGTCTGCTGCCTACCACAATTGTTCGCATGTTATTCCTCCTGATTTTGCGCAATCCATAGGTCTATTTCTTTTTCGGTCCAAGCCATGAATTCATGACGCCGTATTTGATCCAAAATTCCGCTACTCGCCAAGCGCCTCAGTAGTTTGGTTCTTTGCTGTGGGGAACTTATCTTACGCTTGATGATCTGTCGCATATCGTGCATGAAATCCAGATATGGCTCGTATTCGCTACCAAACAACGTATTCAAAGCTGATGTAATATCAGTGGTCACAGCAGGGCCAGCCCCTTCTGTGGAAATACTAATCGTCAGTCTTCCTCGTCGAATGGTACCCGGCGTTATAAAGTCTCCCTCTTCCGATCGATCCGCCACATTTACCAGTATACCCCTTTGTCTGGCCTCATGCGCAACCTCATAATTCACTTCTCTCTGGTTCGTCGCCGCATATACAAGAAAGGCTCCCTGGAGGTCACCCTCGCGATATACGCGATTTACCCAGTGGAGCTGCTTGTGATCCGCCAGAACCTGTAAATCCGGCGTTATATTCGGGCTAATGACGGTAATGAATGCCCCACTTTCCATCATCCCCTTTACCTTTCGTTCCGCAATCCTACCGCCACCTACAACACAACAGATCTTATTCTTACAATTCAACGAAATCGGGACAAAATGCTGCAAAAGGCTTTTCACTCTCCCGTCCACTGATGAAATACAGACCAGGAATTCAGCAAAAAATTAAGAATCAATAGCGTGTAGCCCACCAATGCCCACTTTGCCATTACTAGCCCTGAACGCTGATTCAATCTTTTGCTCACTAAAAATATAATATACACGCACAAGGCAATCGCTGTCATCAGCACCTTGGTATCTAGCAAGAGACGCCAGCGTTCCTCGGCAATAATAGAAATAACGGCAACTACAATAGAGACTCCCAACAAAGGAGTACCAATCAACAGCGCCATATGCGTATACCGGTCCATCATTTCCAGACTTGGCAGGCGTCTGATCGTGTCATTCCATTTCTTTACTTTCAATTTACGATGCAAAAACAGATATAAGCCCGAAAATACAGCTGCTACCGTCATCGCTACAAAACCAAGATTAGCCAGCGCAATATGAATCAGGAGCAGTCCATGCACGGTATGCCAATTTCCAAGCGGGTTGTCGAGAGGCTCCATCCATATATTGTTGAGCACTAGCACTGCAAAACTAATAATATTAAGCAACAATACCGCAAATTCGGATCGCTGATAACGTGTCAGAATCAAAGAAATCAGTACCAAAATAACTGAGAACAGAAATAGAAAATCGTAGGTCACGAAAATAGGAAGATGCCCTTCATTCCAGGTTCTTATCCCCATATAAGCAAGCTGGAGCACCAGAACAACAACAAGAAGCCCTGTACCTGTCCGTTTAGCATTCGCATTGCGACGAATCCCATCCGAGAATACAAACAGAAGGCTCAGGGCAAAAACATAAATCATTGAATCATATATAAGCATGCCTGAAGCCACTTCTGTTCACCCACCTTTACAGGCTGGCCGGCGCAAACGACGCTGGCAAAGCCTGAGCCTGAACGGTTTTTTCATGAACACCGGCTTCCGGTTTCATTAACGCAGATGCATCGCTTTTATCTACTTTCTGAGCGGCGTCATCCAAACGATCCTCCAGAGCAAAAATGTGGCTAAACATGTCTAGGGCCTCATTTCCCTGCTTTTGGACAGCCAGTTCTTTTACCCGATTGATCGGATCATGCATCATCTGATTCAGCATACTTTTCGTCAAGCGACTAATCACTTTGCGTTGCCGTTCATCCAGCTCGGGAAGCTTATTGAACAAGCTTTCCAACGTATCCTGATGTACAGACTCCGCTTTTTCCTGTAATGCACGAATCACCGGACGCACTCCCATCGTTTTCAACCATTGATAAAACTCGCTAAGCTCATCTTCGATCATATGCTCGATTTTTGTAGCTTCGGTACGGCGCATTTCCAAATTGCTCTCCACGATCCCTTCCAGATCATCAATATCGTACAGGAAAACATTCTGTAATTCACCAATAGCCGGGTCGAGATCACGCGGAACCGCAATATCAATCATAAACAAAGGACGGGACTGTCGACGTTTCATACTTGCTTCAACCCGAGTCCGATCCAAAATATAACCCTGGGCACCTGTCGAACTAATGACAATATCCACATCCGCCAACCGATTCATGCCTTCCTCCATCGTAACCGGCGTCCCATGGAACTTGGAGGCAAGGTCTTCCGCACGGGACAGGGTTCGGTTTGCTACAATAACTTCAGCTGCTCCACCGCTGTACAAATGCTTAACAGTAAGCTCGCTCATTTTACCAGCACCGAGAATCAGTACCTTTTTATCGGTAAACATCCCGAAAATCCGTTTGCCCAGCTCAACTGCTGCATAGCTGACAGATACGGCACTTTCTCCAATAGACGTCTCCGAATGGGCACGCTTGCCCAATGTGACGGCCTGCTTAAACAACATATTAAACCACGTTGCCGTAATTTTCTGGGATTGAGCCTGAAGAAAAGCGTTCTTTACCTGTCCCAAAATTTGTGTTTCTCCGATTACCATAGAATCAAGGCCACAAGTCACACGGAACAAATGCCGAATCGCCTGCTCGTCCTCATATATATATAAATGTTGTGTAAATTGATCACGCGGAATGCCAAACCATTGCTCCATAAAACTGCGTATAAAATAACCGCACATGTGAAGGCGGTCCACCACAACATATATTTCAGTCCGATTGCAGGTTGCGACAACTACGCCCTCCAACACACTTTTGGTAAGTTTGAGTTGTTCCAGCGCTTTTGGCAAATCTTCTTCTGCAAATGTAAAACGCTCTCTGACTTCCACAGGCGCCGTACGATAATTCAACCCAACAACGACGATGTGCATTGCAAATTCACCTGCCTAAACTGTAATAAGAATAACCACTGTTATCATAAACTATGTTAATTATATCACAGAAGTCCGAATGTCCTCCGGCTGTTTTATGAATTGTTTATGAAAATTGGATGGCGTTCATGAATATCTAGCACGTTCTGTAGGATTTGATTTAGTGTAAACCACTTTTAAAACAAATAACCATGGAAATGTTCCATGGTTATAATATAGGACGCACAAATGGCTCCATAAAAGAACGATTTACACCAACTCGGCCAGCTTGCACTCCGGTGATTCCACCTGAAGTTCTCCCAAGCCGCGAATCAGCTTCTTCGCATATGTTTTTTTCGGTTTTAGAACGGATACCAGGTAATCAATAGCTAGCTGCGGATCGACAGTCTCACCGCAAGTATAACAATCAATAGCGGCAAATCCTCTCTCAGGATACGTATGAATAGAGAGATGACTCTCCGACAACAGTACAAGCACGGTAGCTCCCTGTGGTTCGAATTGCTTGGATTGAACGGACATCACCGTAGCTCCGCAAGCTTCAGCTGCTTCAACTAATTGAGCCTCCAAAAACTGCGCATCATTCAGTAATTCAAACTCAACACCCCAAGTATCTACGGCAACGTGTCTTCCGAAAGTTGAGTACTCCAATTCCATCTTTCGGTTCCCCCTTCCTAGGAATAAAATGTTTGAAAAAATTTCATCCGCTAGGACCTACGTCATTCACTTCCCGAGGGAATAACCTCTCGCAACATTCAATGTCCTGAGTGAATCCTGGTTCCTATATTCATTTTCAACGAGATTAAAAATAACATCTATGTGAAGCAAATGCAATCATTTTTTTGAATAAAAAAGCCCCTTTCGGTAAAGAAAGGGACTACACTGCATAACGATTCATTCCATGTATTCATGCCTTATTAAGCTTCCAGTGCAAATAATTTCGAGCAACTCATTCGAAGCTTGTGGTCAATCTGTTCCAACTCCGAGAAAGTACGCGCCAAATTTCGCTGGTCAAGCAACGAATTAATGAGATGATATACGTCTGATATTTCATTTTCGACGTTCTGATGCTGAAAAAGCTGTTGCAGTTCCTGAACCGTATTTTTATATTCAAATACCACCCTGGAGCCTACGGCATTCTTCTCCATAATTTTACGAACCGTACCTTCATTATAAAAATACACCATAGTGAATCCTTGATACATTCGGTAAACGATGCCTTCGCCCTTAAAACGAACAAAAAGTTTGCGTATAAACAGGGTTAGTTGCGGATGAATTAAGCGGCAAGTCAATTCACACACAAACGCTCCCTCTTGGGCTTCAAAAAACAAATGAACTTCCTCACCCGCACTATGCTCCAGAACGATTTCCTGTCTTCCGTTATCTAGAACTTTAATATAGTTATGCACCTGGGGATCATCCACTGCCCGCAAAAATTCGTCCATTTGAGTTTCCGACAAGGTCAAAGTGGTTTTAACATACTCTGTGGCTAACCGCTGAGCCATACCAATCTCCTCAATTCTTTCCTGAACCTATAAGTTTAAGCTTTATGCTTTATTATACATCAGACCTACAACGCTTTTCTTGCACATCAAATCATAAATTTCCGCCATACATCGGAAATAAACGGAAAATGATAGGGTTGAGACTGCATTATACCCCATATCCTCACTCTTCTACTTAAATTCCACGAGTTCCTTTAGTTATTATATATTATTCCCACCATTTTAGTGAGTTTAATATTTTGTGAAGCCCGAATCATGAAAAAAGGACGCCCTCAAGGACGTCCCTAACCTTACAATTCCGTCTGCTCTTCGTCGTCATTCTCTATATAGCTGGAGATGACAGACCACAGCTCTTCCTTGCCCATACCTTCTTCGGATGAAAAGGGGATAAACAATCCCCCGGGAAGTATTCCGAGTTCCTGCTTGATTACCTTATAATGCTTTTCTCGCCGCGTTTTAGGGATTTTATCTGCCTTAGTGCCTACAACGCAGACTGGAAGCCCGTGATGGCGCAGCCAATCGTGCATCATGATATCGTCCTTGGACGGCGGATGGCGCAAATCTACCATTTGAAGCACCAGCTTAAGTGGCTCACGCTCCAGCAAATAAGACTCAATCATCTGCCCCCAAGCCTTGCGGGACGTTTTGGATACTTTGGCATAACCGTAACCGGGAAAATCGACAAAATAAAGATCATCATTAATCCGGTAATAATTGAGTTGCTGGGTTTTACCTGGCGTAGAACTGGTACGCGCCAAATTTTTACGGTTAATCAACCGATTAATCAGTGAAGACTTTCCTACATTGGAGCGCCCCGCCAGAGCAATCTCTGGCAAAGCGTCCACAGGAAACTGATCGGGGCCAACCGCACTTATTATAAATTCTGCTTTTGTTACTTTCATTGTGTTCTTAATTCCTCTCTAATGTACCCTTGCCTGCTCAACCAAAGCATGCTTTAGCACCTGATCCATATGGGCAACGGGGACAAATTCAACATCCTGCCGGATACTGTCGGGAATATCCTTCAAATCCCGTTCATTATCTTTGGGAAGCAGAATTTTTTTGTAGCCTGCCCGATGGGCAGCCAGCGACTTCTCTTTCAAACCACCAATCGGCAATACTCGGCCGCGCAAAGTAATTTCGCCCGTCATAGCTACATCCTTGGATACATGACGGTTGGTCAAAGCTGAAATTAATGCGGTAGCAATAGTAATTCCCGCAGATGGACCATCCTTCGGAATCGCACCCTCAGGAATATGAATGTGGATATCATTTTTCTCATAAAAGTCCAGTTCAATGCCCAGATCAACTGCTTTGGAACGAGTGTAGCTGAATGCCGCCTGGGCAGATTCCTTCATAACGTCTCCCAATTTACCCGTAAGAATCAGTTTACCACTACCAGGTACGACCGTCACTTCAATCATCAGTGTTTCACCACCGACCTCTGTCCATGCCAAGCCTGTAACCGTACCGATCTGATCCTCCAGTTCTGCAACACCGTAACGGAATTTAGCGATACCCAGATAATCCTTCAGATTATCCGGTGTGATTTGAATCGGCCCTTCGCCACCAGATACAACGGACTTCGCTGCCTTGCGGCACAGAGAAGCCATTTGCTGTTCTAGATTCCGCACACCGGATTCACGGGTATATTCACGAATGACACGCAGGAGCGTATCCTCCCCGATGACCAACTGTTCCTCGTTCAAGCCATGCTCTCTCTTCTGCTTGGGCAATAGGTACCGGTTGGCGATTTCCAGCTTCTCCAATTCGGTGTAGCCTGGAATATAGAGTGTCTCCATACGGTCCATTAGCGGACGCGGGATGTTGTGTGCAGCATTGGCTGTCGTTACAAACATCACATTGGACAGATCAAACGGCAGCTCGACAAAATGGTCACTGAACGTATTGTTTTGTTCAGGATCAAGCACTTCGAGCAATGCTGCCGATGGATCCCCCCGAAAATCGGAAGCCATTTTATCAATCTCATCCAGCAAAAATACCGGATTAGACGTTCCTGCGGTCTTCATCCCTTGAATGATCCGCCCCGGCATCGCGCCAACATAAGTCCGGCGGTGACCACGGATTTCCGCTTCATCCCGCACACCTCCCAGAGAAATGCGAACAAATTCCCGACCCATGGATTTGGCAATCGAACGGGCCAACGAGGTCTTGCCGACCCCTGGCGGGCCTACGAGACACAGAATCGGTCCCTTAATGGTCTTCACCAGCTTGCGCACAGCCAAATACTCCAATACACGTTCCTTGGGTTTATCGAGTCCGTAGTGGTCGTTATTGAGTACCTCTTCCGCTTTGACGATATCCAGGTCATCATCGGTAAACTTGTTCCACGGCAAGCTTAACAACCAATCAACATAATTACGGATGACGCCACCCTCGGCAGAGCTTGCCGGCATTTTTTCCAGACGATCGATTTCCTTTTCGACCTTCTCCTTCACCGGAACAGGTAGCTCCAGTTCACTTAGCTGGTTGCGCAGTTCTTCAACTTCTCCTGCGCGGCCTTCCTTCTCGCCAAGTTCCTTTTGAATCGCCTTCATTTGTTCACGCAGATAATACTCCTTCTGCGTCTTCTCCATTTGCTTCTTCACACGCTGGTTGATTTTACGTTCCAGCTCCAGTACTTCACGCTCATTGTTCAAAATATCCAGAAGCTTCTCCAGACGCTGAGTAACGTCGACCGTCTCCAGTATATCCTGCTTTTCCTTAATTTTGAGCGTTAGATGGCTTGTGATCACGTCTGCAAGCCGTCCCGGCTCCTCAATATCGGATACCGCAGCGAGAGTCTCCGGTGTTACCTTTTTGGACAAGTTGATATAATGCTCGAACTGAGTTAATACAGTGCGCATAAGCGCATCCGTCTCAGGCTGTACGTTTTCTGCCTCGTGCAGCTCCTTCGCCATTACCTCGTAATATTCTTCATTGTCCGTATATTGAATAATCTCGGCGCGTTCCAGCCCTTCCACCAATACTCGAATAGTTCCATTAGGAAGCTTGAGCATCTGGCGTACCTTGGCTACCGTGCCGACTCGAAAGATGTCCTCTTGTGTGGGTTCTTCAATATTTACTTCTGATTGAGAACACAGGAGAATCAAATTGTCTTCAACCATCGCTTTTTCCAAAGCCTTGACCGATTTTTCCCGGCCCACATCGAGATGCAGAACCATGCTCGGGTAGACCAGAAGTCCTCTTAAAGGCAGCAAAGGAAAACGACGACCTTTTGTCTTGGTGGGTCCCATCGCTTTCGCACCTCCAGTGATTCTCAGGTTCCGGATTTTACAATCCTCACGTTGTTATCTTTCATATTTTATCAAATGTTTTATGAAAAAACCAATGAAAGGGTGGTTCATCAGCAAGATCCTGTATCTGATATCGTCCCGTTATGCGTTCCATCAGCCTGTAACAAGGAAGATTGGGATGAGCGAAAAGTCTCAATTGGCGCATGCACAGGCAAATCTGACGTCATCTCTTCCCCAAACACATGTCGGAACACTTCGGTAACCGACTGTACAGGAATGACTTTTAAACCCTCAATACCGTCAAAAAGAGCTTGCCAGTTGTCCTGCGGAATGATCACCTTTTTGGCTCCAGCCTGAAAAGCGGCTTCAACCTTGGCTAATACACCACCAATCGGTTTGACACGACCATGGATGCTAACTTCGCCAGTCATAGCAATTTCATGATCCACCGGAATTCCCCGCATCGCGGAAGCAATGGCTGTTGCCATTGCAATTCCTGCGGACGGGCCATCTACTGGCGTACCCCCAGGGAAATTGATATGCAAATCGTAATTCGATGGAGATAATCCGAGCGTACGCAAAACGGTTAAAACATTTTCCACAGAACCTTTAGCCATGCTCTTACGGCGCAGCGTGCGGGACCCACCTCCAATTTCTTCCTCATCCACGACCCCCGTAATATTATAAATTCCCTTTCCCTCAGGAACCGGAACTGCTGTAACTTCAATTTCCAGCAGCATCCCCATGTTCGGGCCATATACAGCTAATCCGTTAACGAATCCGATTTGCGGCAAGCCCGGTATTTTTCGGTCAGGACGTGGTTGAATTTGACTGCTGCCCGCTACCCATTCCACGTCGGAAGCATTGAGACGCTCCCTTTTCTCGGTAAGTGCCAAACCAGCAGCCAGCTGGATCATATTGACCGCTTCCCGACCGTTCGTTGCGTAACGCTGTACAACTTCTACCGCCTCAGGGCAAGGGCCAAAGCCTAGCTTGTGGACAGCATCCTCTGCAATACGAGCAATCTCTTGTGGCTGCAAGGCACGGAAATAAATCTCCATGCACCGGGAGCGAATCGCAGGTGGCAGTTCATGCGGCGAACGGGTCGTCGCACCTACCAAACGAAAATCGGCTGGCAAACCGTTTTGGAAAATATCGTGGATATAAGCAGGAGTGTTCGAATCTTCCGAGTTGTAATACGCACTCTCCAAAAACACCTTGCGATCCTCCAGTACTTTCAACAGTTTATTCATCTGCGTTGGATGCAGCTCACCAATCTCATCAATGAACAGCATACCCCCATGCGCCTTCGTCACAGCTCCGGGCTTAGGCTGCGGGATTCCCGCCACCCCCATCGCTCCTGCCCCTTGATAGATTGGATCATGCACTGAACCTATCAGCGGGTCCGCAATACCGCGCTCGTCAAAGCGGGCCGTCGTAGCATCAATCTCCGTGAATTTGGCATCTCCCTTGAACGGGGAGGACAGATTCTTCTTAGCCTCTTCCAGCACCACGCGTGCAGCAGCCGTCTTCCCTACACCCGGCGGGCCATAAATAATGACATGCTGCGGATTCGCACTACATAACGCTGCCTTGAGTGCGCGCAGTCCGTCCTTCTGACCCACGATATCCTGTAATGTGGCAGGACGTGTGCGTTCAGCCAATGGCTTAGTAAGTGAAATAGAACGCAATTTGCGCAGCTTATCCAATTCCTTGCGGGATTCCCGATCCACCGCACTACGGTTCGTTTTCTGGCTCCGCAGGAGGTTCCAGAAATACAGACCAATAACAATCCCGAAAAACATTTGCACCAATAACAATATCATAGTCAAGTCCATCGTATTTCCTCCGTTTCTCATCTCAGCAATTTGAAAAATGCCGCTCTATGAAAAACAGTATTTCCTTTTCCGCGATAGCTAAACGGCGGTCTTTCAAAAGATCAGAGAGAAATACAAAAACACCGTGAAGAACAGTTCTGTAGCAGAGCTGCTCTCCACGGCGTTTAAATGATGACAATAGATTATGACTATGCCTCTTTATATACTGCTTTGCCTACACCTTCTCGGCGGTATGACGTTCTTCACGTCCAGGGATTTTCCCTGTTTCCTCATAAGCCTTGACGATGATATCAATTTCTTTTTTCAATTCGTCCACCATATCAGCCTCTGGTACTTTGCGAATCATTTTTCCATAACGGAACAAAAGGCCTTCACCGCGTGCCCCAGCAATTCCGATATCAGCTTCCTTCGCTTCACCCGGGCCATTTACTGCACAACCCAGTACTGATACTTTAATCGGTACCTTGAGTTTTGCAATGTAGTCCTCCACCTCGTTGGCAATAGAGAACAGATCTATATCCAGACGTCCACAAGTCGGACAAGAAATCAGTGTAGCTGCGTTTGTGATCAATCCAAATGTCTTGAGCAACTCACGTGCTACCTTCACTTCTTCCACCGGATCGGCACTGAGCGAAATACGCATTGTAGAGCCGATGCCTGAGGCCAGCAAAGCGCCCATACCTGCCGCGCTTTTAACCGTACCAGTAAAGAGCGTACCCGCTTCGGTAATACCCAGATGGAGCGGATACTTAATAATTTCAGCGGCCTTCGTATAAGCTGCAATCGCCATAGGAACATCAGACGCCTTCAGTGACACGATAATGTCATGGAAATCAAGTTCTTCCAGTATCCCGATATGATACAGTGCACTTTCTACCATCGCTTCTGGCGTAGGGTAGCCATACTTATCCAGTAAATGCTGTTCCAGTGACCCGGCGTTCACACCAATCCGAATCGGAATCCCTTTTTCCTTACATGCCTTCACGACAGCTTCCACTTTTTCACGTCGTCCAATGTTACCTGGATTAATGCGAACCTTATCAATTCCATTTTCAATTGCCAGTAGAGCCAGCTTGTGATTAAAGTGAATATCTGCAACCAACGGAATATGAATCCGTTTTTTTATTTCCTTAATGGCAGCGGCAGCTTCCTCATTGTTGACGGTAACCCGCACCAGTTGACATCCAGCTTCTTCCAAGCGAAGAATCTCGGCTACAGTCGCTTCTACATCTGCTGTTTTGGTTGTACACATACTTTGGATGATGACTTCATTGCTGCCGCCAATCGTCAGATTCCCGACTTTAACGGGACGTGTGTCTTGTCTTAAGAACATGTACTTTTCTCTCCCATTAACGCCAAACCTCCACCCCTTAAAACCTCATACAGGTTTAGTGAAGTGGAGATCCGGCTTCTCATGTTTTAGAGATCGCGAAGTATCAATCCTTAGGCGCTCTCTTCTTGTTTTTTATCCTTATCTGTACCACCGAGTTCCGGTGCAATTTTGTCTTTTACAACCTGCTCATTGATGACGCAAGTAGTCACATCCTCACGGGAAGGAACCTCATACATTACGTCCAGCATAATACCTTCGATGATCGCACGAAGGCCACGGGCACCCGTGTTACGCTTGATCGCTTCGCGAGCAATGGCTTCCAGAGCATCTTGCTTAAACTCCAGTTGCACATTATCCAGCTCAAGCAGCTTCTGGTATTGCTTGGTTAACGCATTTTTCGGTTCGGACAGAATACGAACCAATGTGTTCTCATCAAGCGGCTCCAGCGTAGAAATTACTGGCAAGCGTCCTACAAATTCCGGAATCAGGCCGAATTTCAAAAGATCCTCAGGCAATACCATTGAAGTATATTCGCCTGGTTTCAGATCTTTTTGTTCGCTAGTAGCGTTGAAGCCGATAACCTTTTTACCGATACGGCGTTTGATCATTTGCTCCAGACCATCAAAGGCACCACCGCAAATAAACAGGATATTCGTGGTGTCAATTTGAATGAACTCTTGATGTGGATGCTTGCGACCGCCTTGCGGAGGTACAGAAGCAACTGTGCCTTCCAAAATCTTAAGCAACGCCTGCTGTACACCTTCACCCGATACGTCACGCGTAATGGACGGGTTTTCGGATTTGCGGGCTACTTTATCAATTTCGTCAATGTAGATAATGCCGCGTTCGGCTTTTTCCACATCATAATCGGCAGCTTGAATCAGTTTCAACAAAATATTTTCAACGTCTTCACCCACATAACCTGCTTCCGTAAGGGAAGTGGCATCTGCGATAGCAAAAGGAACGTTCAAAATTTTAGCCATGGTTTGCGCAAGCAACGTTTTACCCGAACCTGTAGGTCCAAGCATCAAAATGTTACTTTTTTGCAGTTCCACATCATCAATTTTGTTTTGAGTATTAATACGTTTGTAGTGATTATATACCGCTACAGACAACGATTTTTTCGCTTGATCCTGACCAATGACATATTGGTCCAGAATGTCACGGATTTGCATTGGTTTCGGAATGTCTTTCAGATCTACTTCTTCTTCATGACCCAATTCCTCTTCTACAATCTCCGTGCACAACTCAATGCATTCGTCACATATATATACGCCCGGTCCAGCAACAAGCTTGCGAACCTGATCCTGAGATTTACCACAGAAAGAACATTTCAATTGTCCTTTTTCATCATTAAATTTAAACATAGAGCCACCCCTTTACAGATTAATCGGTTTAGACAGCACCTGGTCAATGATACCGTATGCTTTTGCCTCTTCCGCTTCCATGAAGAAATCCCGGTCAGTATCACGTTCGATTTTTTCGAGGGGCTGACCCGTACGCTCTACATAGATTTGATTCAGCTTAGCACGTGTTTTGATAATCCAGTCCGCATGAATCAGCATATCGGAGGCTTGCCCTTGAATGCCACCGAGCGGCTGATGGATCATGACTTCACTGTTGGTAAGCGCGTATCTCTTGCCTGGCGCACCCGCTGTGAGCAGCAACGAACCCATACTTGCAGCCATGCCTACACAGATCGTCGATACGTCCGGCTTAATGAATTGCATTGTATCATATATACCCATGCCCGCAGTTACAGAACCGCCTGGCGAGTTAATGTACAAATTAATATCCTTCTCTGGATCTTCCGCAGAAAGGAACAATAACTGTGCAATGACGAGATTGGCGACATCGTCATCAATCGGGCCACTTAGGAAAATAATACGATCCTTAAGCAACCGCGAGTAAATATCGTAAGATCGTTCTCCTCGATTCGTTTGTTCCACAACCATAGGGACGAGACTCATCACGACCAACCTCTTTTCTTTATTAAAATGAACACCTGTATTCATCCGCTTCCTTATGTCCCATTAAAACGGAAGCAGCAAGCATGAAACGTGAACACCTTACAAAATATTTTAACATGTTCAGAGTCTCGTGTCATATTTGCATGCGCTCATATATGCAGTGCGGGCTGTTTACAGTACACTCTGCCGAGACCTTCTCATATTTAACCATGTTTCGTATGTATGTGCAAATATACGGTAGTGACTTATGTAAAACAAAAAACACGACTCACAGCACTTTCCATAAACGACTAAAATTTGGGTTACCAAAGGTAAAAATAAGGCACGTAACTTTCACTACGTGCCTTATCCCTATCTAATTGCTACGTTGCAGCTTGTTACAGCATACTCCGTATATTTTATCGTCTGAATTATTCAGCAGCTTCAACTGGCGCTTCTACTTCTTTGCTGTTTTCCACCAACAAAGCAATCGTTTTGCGCAGTGAAATTTCTTCTTTCAGGTTAGCGAACGAGCCGTTACCTTCCAGAATGCTGCGGATTTCCTCAACTGAACGTTTGTAAGCTTCAGCCATGTTTTTCAGTTCTTCATCAATTTCCGCTTCGGAAACTTCGATGTTTTCTGCTTTAGCCACTTGCTCCAGCACGAGGTTGTTACGTACGCGCTTCTCAGCATCAGCTTTCATTTGCTCTTCCAGGTCTTCCTTGCTTTGACCAGAGAATCCGAGGAACATTTCAAGGTTCATACCTTGGCTACGCAAACGGTTGTCGAAATCGCGAACCATGTTTTGCACTTCGCTCTTCACCATTGCTTCAGGAATGTCGATTGTTGCATTCTCAGCAACTTTCTCCACTACAGCACCCTCGCGGGCTGCTTTAGCTTCGTTTTCCTTACGATCCAACAATTGCTTTTTCAAGTCTTCCTTGAATTCAGCCAGTGTGTCAAATTCGCTTACATCTTTAGCAAATTCATCGTCCAGTTCAGGAAGAACTTTGCGTTTCAGTTCGTGAACTTTCACTTTGAATACCGCTTGTTTGCCAGCGAGGTCAGCAGAATGGTAGTTCTCAGGGAACGTTACTTCAACGTCCTTGGAATCGCCAGTGTGCAAACCAACCACTTGCTCTTCAAAACCAGGGATAAATGTGTTAGAGCCCAGTTCCAAAGAATACTTCTCAGCTTGTCCGCCTTCGAATGGTACACCATCCACGGAACCGTCGAAGTCAATAATAGCTGTATCACCGGATTGAGCAGCATCTTCATCAACGACAACCAATTCAGCATGACGTTGTTGCAGGCGCTCCAGTTCTTGAGCCAGTTCTTCGTCGCTTACTTCGAGTTTGCTTACAGGCACTTCTACGCCTTTGTAATCGCCCAAAGTCACTTCAGGTTTAACAGTAACCTTTGCTTTGAATTTGAAAGATTCGCCTTTAGCAAATTGGTCAATTTCAACGTCAGGGCTGTCAACCGGGAAGATGTCTGTTTGCTCTACAGCTTGGCTGTAAGCTTCTGGCAACAGGATGTCAATTGCATCCTGGTACAGACTTTCAATACCATAGCGTTTTTCAAAGATAGGACGTGGTACTTTACCTTTACGGAATCCTGGTACACTTACTTGTTTTGCCACTTTATTAAAAGCTTTGTCGAGTGCAGCGGCTACACGATCCGCGTCAACCTCAACTTCAAGAACCCCAAGGTTCTTCTCTATTTTCTCCCAAGTTGCTTTCATTTTATGCTTTCCCCTCCAACAAAATCTTCACTTAGTTTTCATTACAATCAACGCACACAAAATAACCACTATAGTATATCTAACATTACTGTCTTTTTCAAGAGCAGCCCTTTGAATGCTTCACAGGTAAACGTTTCCGGTCATTAAGGAGTGTTCATTCCCGCCGCTACGAATAGTCGCATCGACCGATACGCCTGCTCAAAACGGAAGCGAAGGGCATCTGTAATGCCATATATAGCACGGGTTTCTTCCTCATTATTATTTCCGTTCAAACTTTCTGAAACCGTCTGATGGAGTGCTGCAGCCCAAATATCCGGCATTCCGTCCTCTTCCACCAACATTGATCTATAATCTTTCGTACCGTATACTGCCATCACAAACTGTGACCACAGCTCCTGTGCAAAATAGAATAGTGTAGGCTCGTGCACCTCAGTCTGATCGGCCACCCGTTCCAAAATACGCATAATCGACTCTGGAAAATCACCTGGCTGTAACGGAACCGTTTCAATGTCGATTTCCGCTTGTTCATCACCCCGTCTGATTTCTATCGTCCCTTCCATTCCGCGTCGTCGCATTGTCTGTAGAACACGGAATTGAAGTAAAGGATGGATTTCCCGTTCCGTAATCCAGCGAAGCAAGGCATCGTCGATTTCTGGCAGTTCCAGATAGGACAACTGCTCCAACGCTAAAATCGTCTGTTCGGATAAGGGTTCATCCATAGCCATCCGCAACAGCTTGTTGCCGTAGCCTGCATCCTGCTCCTGCTTAAAGCGTGCATGACGGCGAGCTAACTCTACTTCACTGACTTCTTCTTCCACAGCGTCCGTTACCGCCCCGCTGTCAGCGTACTGTGGAAATGCAGCTTCCAGCCATTGTAATAGAGCGTTCCATTCATCGTATTGCTTCTGCTCCTGTCCCTGACACTGCATTAAAAAACGCAGCATCGCCATCGCCTCTCCGTAACGTTCGTTTTCAAGCATCACAGTAAGTTGAATTTGATAATAGTCCAGTGTCTTCGGAAACAATACAATATTATTTTCTTTTGTCGTCACCTTGGAGTCCTTTATTCAAGGCACCCCCTCTCCTTCGCAAGCTCAAGTATTTGTAGATTATATGAGAAACAGTAGCCGAAGTCCAACCACTCGTCTTACACATATTCACCTGTATTCTAACATACCCTTTTATAAGGCAAAAAAAACTACGTCTACTCAGAATTTATGCTGTATAAAGCCTAAATAAGCGATATATGCAAAATAAGACTTGAATTTCTTTTATCCATATGATATATTAATATTCGCTTGAATTTTATGTCCCAGTAGCTCAGCTGGATAGAGCAACGGCCTTCTAAGCCGTCGGTCGGGGGTTCGAATCCCTCCTGGGACGTCATAACAAGAAGCTTCCATAATGGAGGCTTTTTTTGTTCTCATGAGATAAACCACGGGGGAACGTCGGGTCATCGCTATCGTTAGCCTATACTTCGCAGCCGACCATAGGGAGAGTATCTCTCTTGATAAATTACACCAAAAATAGCTTCCGCAAGGGAGCTTTTTTTCATTATAAATAATGTAGAAAGATTAGTCTGCCCAACGCTACTTTAGGCGCTGGTTTCAAGTCTCTACTCTTTCAAAAAAACGCAGAAATTGCTATCATCTATCATGTTGCACCATTTCAGGACCATTTTGATGAAAAACCTTTGAAGTCCAGTTAGAAGATATTTATAAGCTTATGTCAACAAAGGACACACAAATCACATCGCTTGACCGCGTGAATTAGCAAGGAGATTAACAAATGAAATTAATATCTTGGAATGTAAACGGCTTAAGAGCCTGTGTGACCAAAGGGTTTTATACTTATCTAAAAGAAACAAATGCCGATATTTTTTGCGTACAGGAAACGAAGCTTCAAGAAGGCCAAATCCTCATGGAGAACATGGAGGAATACACACAATACTGGAATTACGCTGAGAAAAAAGGATATTCCGGCACGGCTATTTTCACCAAAATCAAGCCGCTCTCTGTGCATTATGGACTTGAGGAAAACGAAGAACCAGAGGGCCGAACCATAACTCTGGAATTCGAAAAATTTTATCTCGTCAATGTGTACACACCGAATACCAAACGGGACTTATCCCGACTGCCCTACAGACTGGAATGGGAAGACCGTTTTCGCAGCTACCTGCAACAACTGGATGCTTTGAAGCCTGTCATCGTTTGTGGAGACTTGAACGTAGCTCATCAGGAGATCGACCTCAAAAATGCCAAAGCTAACTACGGAAATGCCGGATTCACGCCTGAGGAACGGGAACGCATGTCACAGCTGCTAGACGCCGGATTTATAGATACCTTCAGATCCTTTTATCCTGACCGAACGGATGTTTATTCCTGGTGGTCCTACATGCCAAAGGTGAGAGAAAGAAATATCGGCTGGCGGATTGATTACTTCCTCGTCTCGGAGAGACTTCGTCCGCTTTTGATGGATGCGAGCATTGATTGTCATATTACAGGCAGTGACCACTGCCCTGTGATATTGGATTTGCAAGATATTTCAGCATAGGCCCCCCCTGTCCTGACACAAGGATTTATGAAACCTTAAAAAGCCGTTATGCTCTGTTATGGCAGCATGACGGCTTTAATTAATGGAGCTATGCCCCCAAGTATACCTCGATACGAGAAATCAACCGCTCTCTCACATCTTGCGCTTCTTTTTGATCTAATACAGCCTGGCATATCGTCTTCTTTTCGCCACTGACGTAATGCAGTACATATTGGGTCACTCTGCATTCCGGTGCATAAGTATCCTTACGATCCGTATTAAAATAGGTCACCTGGCAGCTTCCGAGAAAACAGAAAGATAGCTCACCTGTAGCTGTGAACAGCCAGCCTGGCAGCTTGGGCTCCAGCCTCAAGGATAGGCCCCTATGATCGTTGCCAAACGGCTGCCCCGCCAGACTTTCATTCACCTTATACATACCCACCTTCCTGTCGTTAAGCCCACTCTGCCTGATTTGCCGATATAGCTCCTGCCCATTTACAATGTCGCCAACCACTTTCATAGCCCGGGTCGGTCCCTCTAGAAAATATGGTGTATCCTTACGTTCGAAGGAATGTATGTTTACGAGCTTGCCCCCGCAGTCATCCTCCTGTACCTCGAATTCTCTGGCTTCATAATAAAAGAAGGAAATTCGTGACCAGAAGCTGTAATCCTTACTTTCATCCCTGCAATCAGCCTCATCCGAATCGTGGTAGTATTCCTCCATTGCGAGCTTCAGCTGTTGGATCAACTTAGCAACTTCTCGCGGCAACCGTAGCACAGAATCGCCCGAAAGCTTCACCTGTGCATGTATTAAAAATCTTACAAGTCGCTGTAATTCACACAGTTCACTGAATCCAGAAGCAAACAGCCCCGGAAGTCCGTTCATGGAATCATTCCATCCCGGCTTGCCCGCCTCCATCTCAATTCCCAAGCCCTCCGGGTCCAGCGTGGACAGCTTGATGGCTGCCAATGACAGCAGCTTTTCATATAAATGTTACAAACGTCTCAACCGTTTGCTTTAGCGCGATGTTGTCATGAATGATATGTTGAATCAGCTCACCCGGGGTGAACGACGATTGAAAAAAAGCACGCAAAGACGAATGATCTGCCACCTGTCCCAGCAACGGTTCCAGCTCTCGTATTTGAAAGCTACACCCCTTTACAACAAGCGGATTATAGCCGTCCGGCTGAATCAGGCTCATAAACAAACGGATATTGAAATCTCCTATGCCGGGGTTAAACCACACATCATTTCTCCGGTTCTGGTTTGCATCGCGAAAATTACCATTTCCTTGAGAATAATATCCCGCCTGGAGCTTAAAGAAATTATAGTCCCGTTCCAGATCCCCATGCTTGCGTGAAAATACATGATATACAAATGGTTGCTCAGTGCTGTTGTCCAGCAGCAATGGATAACCACCACGTAACAGGTTATCCAGATAGTTCTGACGGCAGTATTCGTCAAATAACGGAATGGATGTCCGCGTTGCCATTTCATCCGTCAACTCTTCGATCAACGCTTTGGCTTCCTCCGCCTTCCGCTCGATATAAGGCATGGTTGCGATTTCCGTAATCCGTTCATTGATAGAGTGAATATCATTCACATGCCCGATGATCGTACAATGATTGACGGCAGTACCTGCTGCTAGTCGTGCTGTGTAGCCGCTAAACCCACAAGGCACTTTATTCGTCGTCACAGGCTGCTGTGAAACCAAGTCTTCGACGCCTTTTCTATTTAAAACCCGTTATTCGCCATCACTTGCTTGAACCACAGCGCACTTTGTTTGGGTGTCCGTTCCTGCGTGTCGTAATTGATGTGTATAATACCAAAACGTTTGTTGTATCCCCAGGCCCATTCAAAGTTATCGAGGAATGACCAGACAAAATAGCCCTTAAGCTGACCTCCCTCCCCAATAAAGCGATGGCATGCCTTTAAATGTTCCTCAATGTAATACTGACGTCCAATGTCCTCAATCTTTCCATTCACCAGTTCGTCCTTCATCGCTGCTCCGTTTTCCGTAATCAGGATGGGTAATCCCTTGGAAAAATCCTTCTCAATCCGCGTTAGCAGCTTATAAAAGGATTCAGGGTGAATCTCCCATCCCATATCCGTTACCGGTTCCTCTATGGAAACCTGCTCGACCTGAAGCAACGAAGCGTCTGTAGTCGCTCGAATGATACTGCGGGCGTAGTAGTTGATGCCAAAAAAATCCCCTGGCTGCTGAATCAGCTCCATATCACCAGGCTGTACAAAATCCAATCCATTCAAGTGCGCCCCGTACCATTCCACCATATCCTCAGGGTATTTCCCGTTAAACAATGGTTCGGCAAACCATCGATTAATAAAACCATCCCGCCGGACAGCAGCGGCTACATCTTCCGGGTGTTCAGAGGCTGCATCGACATGCTCCATGTTCAGCGTAATACCGATGCTGCCCGTCAGGCCCTTTTCCTTGTGTAAGTTGATGGCTATCCCGTGACACATCAGAATATGATGAGCGGCAGTAAAGGCTTCCCTCCAGTTCTCATGGCCGGGGGCATGCTCTCCTGTGCCATAGCCCAAAATAGAGGCGCAGTAGGGCTCATTTATCGTATTCCACCAGCTTATACGCTGTCCAAATCGATCCATGATTACAGAAGCATACGTTTTAAAATGTTGGATAATCTCTCGCTGCGTCCAACCGCCTTCATCCTCAATCCACTGCGGTAGATCCCAATGATACAGCGTCAGCATTGGAATTAGCCCGGCCGACTCAATCTCATCCAACAGACGCTCATAGAAGAGCAACCCCTGTTCGTTAACCACGCCGGGTGCGGGAATAATGCGCGGCCAGGCCACGGAAAAACGGTAATGTAAAAAGCCAAGTTGCTTCATTAATTGCACGTCTTCCTTAAAGCGGTGAAAATGGTCACAAGCCACATCTCCGCAGTCCCCTCCTATCACCTTTCCAGGTGCTCGACAGAAAGTATCCCAAATAGAAGGCGTTCTTCCTTCCTCATCCACGCCACCTTCAATTTGATAAGAAGAGGTCGAAGTTCCCCACATAAACGTGGTGGGGAATGTATAGGTATTCTCACTCATACTCGGTATCATCCTTTCAGGAATCAAGACTTCACAGCTCCGGCCATTGCACCGCCGACAATAAAGCGCTGGAGGAAAATATACAAAATAACGAGCGGTAGTGTAACAATCAGAATGCCGCAAGCGAGCAGCGGCCAGTGTTCATGTATTGTCCGTAGAAGGAGAACAATCCCTTGGTCACTGGCTGATAAGCAGGATCAGACAAATAAATAGTAGGACCTATAATGTCGTTCCACGCTCCAATCGCTGTCAAAATGATGCCTGTTGCCAACACCGGCTTCATCAGCGGGACAAGAATTGTAAACAAATATCGTGAATATCCGTACCCGTCCATGGCAACCGCTTCATCCAGCTCTCGGGAGACAGACTTGATATACCCCACAAACATCAGAAAAGCGATGCCGGTACCTGTTGTTTTCAGCAAAATAAAACCCAAGCTGGGTATTGTAAAGTCCCAGGCTATTAATGAGAGCAAATTGCGGAATCAGCCGGATTCGGGAGATACATGGATATCAGGAAAAACACTTTTTCAGCATTGTAAAATTCCCCCTGTACTCTTAGAATAAATGCATTCACTTTTACGAAAGCGGTTTAGTTGATTACAGCTACTATTATGTATCGGATAGCCTGTATTTGTAAATAGAGAATTGTAAATTATCAAATAAAACATAAATCACCGTTTTTACTCCTTAAAATATTAGGCAACATCCTTTATTCACACGGTTGACTCACTTCTATGAGGTAGCATAGAATACGAGTAATCATTAAGTTTGAAAAGAAAAGTCAATTTAACTAAATCAGTTTAGTTACGGAGGATTCCATGAATATAAAAACAATAGCTAGCATGGCAGGCGTTTCAGTGGCAACGGTTTCGAAAATCATTAACAATTACACAGACATCAGTGAGGAAACCCGACAGCGGGTACTTAAAATCATGGAGGAAACAGGCTATAGACCCTCCTCCTCGGCTAAAACGCTTGCTACCAAAAAATCTAATCTGGTAGGCGTTATATTTGCCGGCAAGCTGAATGTTGATTTTAGTCATCCTTTTTTTGTAGATATCATTAATGTCTTCAAAAAACAGATTGGCTTGCTCGGTTACGATCTGCTATTTTTCTCAAATGAGAAATTTCTGGATAATGGAGAGGACTATTTGGCTCGCTCGAAATATTTTTCAGTGGACGGGTGCATTATTATTGCTGGAGATGAGGTGGAGAAGAGTGTTTTTGATCTCGATGCCAGCCCTATCCCCTGCATCGGTGTCGATATTGAGCTAACCGGAGCTAGTTCCTGCTATATCATGTCCGACAATCAGAAGATTTCAATGAAGGTTGTTGAGCACTTTTACATGAATGGATACCGCGAAATGGGTTTTATAGGCATTGAACGCCCCTCTTTGGTTATTAAAGAGAGAGAGGAAGCCTTTATCGCCTCACTAAAGCGGTTTAGTCTTGACGTTAGACCTGAATGGGTCGTGTATGGTAAGGACTACGCGGCAGAAGATGGATACCAGGTCGCGAAGGCCTGGATACAGCAAGGAAATTTACCAAAAGCTATTTTTGCGGCGACCGACCTGCTTGCTTTTGGTGCCATACGTGCTTTCAAGGAAAGCGGCTTGAGGGTACCCGAGGATATTGCTGTAGTGGGATGTGATGATATAGAAGCCTGTCGTTATACCGAGCCTCCACTGACGACTGTAAAACAAGACAAGCAAAAAATAGGCCGTCTAGCCGCTATGGTGCTGTTTGACCTGATGAATAAACAAATGGATACGAAATGTATTAAAGTAGAGCCGGAACTAGTCATTCGTAGCTCCTGCGGAGCCCGGCAACATTGGGACCATACGAAGGTCAAGAGTTAGCATATGTCTTAAAAAAGATGACTCCTGATAAATTCAGAAGTCATCTTTTTGCAGTTTAATATTCTGAGACCCATCGCTTAATCTATTACTTGTAGGCCATCGTCGCATTCACAGCCTTTTTCCAGCCTTCATACAAGCTTTCACGTGTTGATTCATCCATATTCGGGGCAAAAGAGGTTTCCACCCTCACCCGCTTGCGAAGTTCATCCGTACTCTTCCAATATCCAATAGCCAAACCTGCCAGACATGCAGCCCCCAGTGCCGTCGTCTCATGGATAACTGGCCGCTCCACTGTTGCATCCAAAATATCGCTCTGGAATTGCATCAGAAAATTGTTCAATACAGCTCCTCCATCCACCCGCAGCAATTTCACTGCAATACCTGAATCAATCTCCATGGCTGTAAGCACATCCTTGGTCTGATAAGCGAGTGACTCCAATGTGGCGCGGATAAAATGCTCCTTCGTGGTCCCGCGTGTCAAACCGAACATCGCTCCGCGCACCTCGCTATCCCAGTAGGGGCTGCCCAGTCCGACAAAAGCGGGTACAAGATACACTCCTTCCGTAGACGAAACACGGGCGGCATAAGGTTCACTGTCCTTCGCTTCACGGAACATACGCAGCCCGTCTCGCAGCCACTGGATCGCCGACCCCGCTACAAACACACTCCCCTCGAGTGCGTATTGCACTTTGCCTTCCTCCAGTCCCCAAGCGATGGTCGTAATCAGGCCGTGCTTGGATTCCACTGGTTGATCCCCCGTATTCATCAGCATGAAGCAGCCTGTGCCGTAAGTGTTTTTGATCATCCCTTTTTCGTAACATGCCTGACCAAACAAGGCTGCCTGCTGGTCACCTGCTGCACCAGCGATCGGTACATTCTGACCAAAGAAATGATAATCCACAGTGTGCGCATATACCTCGGAAGAAGGTCTTACCTCAGGTAGCATGATTTTCGGAACACCCAGAATGTCCAGCAGCTCTTCGTCCCACTTTAGTTCATAAATGTTGTACATCAGCGTCCTGGCTGCATTGGAGTAGTCCGTTACATGTGCCGTTCCGCCGGATAGTTTCCAGATCAGCCACGAGTCAATCGTACCAAATAACAGGTCACCTCGTTCCGCCTTTTCCCGCGCGCCCTCCACATGGTCCAGTATCCACTTTACTTTAGTGCCTGAAAAATACGGGTCGATCAACAGGCCTGTTTTGCTGTGAAAAAGCTCCTCGTGCCCTTGCCGCTTCAATTCTTCACAGATGTCCGAGGTTTGGCGTGATTGCCATACGAGTACGTTATACACGGGCACTCCTGTATTTTTGTCCCATACAGCCACCGATTCTCGCTGATTGGTAATGCCGATGGCAGCCACTTGATTTGCTTTTACACCGGATTCGGAAAGACAGGAGGCAATGACCCCGAGAATAGAGCTCCAGATTTCATTCGCATTCTGCTCTACCCAGCCCGGATGAGGAAAATACTGCGGAAATTCTCGCTGAGCCGAGTACACTACATCTCCTTCGCTATTGAACAAAATCGCTCTTGAGCTTGTCGTTCCCTGATCTAGTGACAAAATATATTTTCCCATTGTTCATCTCTCCCCGTGTAAATCCATCGTTTTTACGCTGTAAGTTTGTGATCCATTTTATGATTTTTATAAGTTCGACTCATACGGAAGGTAATCAAGAGGACAACCACGATGACCCCTAGCAAAATCCAGAAAGCCGGAGTCACACTCCCCTTAAAAACGGCCTGATAAAATGGCCCTGCGAAAGATCCCCCCAATAGCGGTCCTATAATGGGCACCCATGCATATTTCCAGTTGGACGCCCCCTTACCGGGAATCGGTAGTAAATAATGCATCAGACGCGGCCCAAAATCCCTCGCTGGATTGATGGCATAGCCCGTTGTTCCTCCAAGAGATAAACCGATACTGACAACTAAAAAACCAACAATCAGTGGTTTCAGGCCATCTGTAAATGAATTGGCACCAAACGACAGTAAAGCAAGAACAAAGATGAAAGTACCTATCATTTCACTAAGCACGTTGCCAAACGGATGATCAATAGCTGGTCCTGTCGCGAATACACTGAGTTTGGCTGCTGTGTCCTCCGTCTCTTTCCAGTGGGGCCAATAATGCAAAATAACGATCACTGCACCCGCCATGGCCCCGAGAAGCTGAGCAACAATATAGCCGGGAACATCTTGCCATGGAAAACTACCCTGAAATGCCAACGCCAGTGTAACTGCCGGATTCAAATGCGCTCCGCTGATTTGACCCACTGCATACACCGCAATAGCTACCGCGAGCCCCCAACCCATTCCGACCACAATCCAGCCGGAAGCGTGGGCAAATGACTTTTTCAGGGACACCCCTGCGCACACTCCGCCACCTAGGGCAATAAGAATCATTGTCCCTATGAATTCGGCTGCGTATGGCGACATACAACCTACCTCCTCAATAGATCATCCGATTTTGATCGCTTTCATCGCACAAAAAAAGAAAAGCCATCACAAACCAACCCTGTGCTGTACCATGGGATGTCTGCGTGGCTCTCTTGTCTCCGTCACGATTATTAACTTAAATTTGATACTATATAAGCATGTAAGCGATGTCAACTGCGGATTTACGTTTTTCATAGCTTAAAATAATCGTTGACCATGTTAGATTCTCCGATTTATGATGTGAAAAAATGGTTTAATGTGAGGATTTCAGGATGAATACGACACTCCCAAACTCGATGAAGAAGGGAAGAATGTTATGCTGAAATTTCTGCAAAAAATCGGCAAGTCGTTAATGCTTCCAGTAGCCACTCTACCCGCTGCAGGGATCTTGCAAGGATTAGCTCTGATTAATTATGAAACGGATATACCACTTGGTCCCGGAGTTGGCGGATTTCTGAATCATTATATCACTCCTTTTCTGAACGAGGGGGCGGGGGCCATCTTCGGTAACCTTGCGCTCATTTTCTCCATTGGTGTTGCCATTGGTCTGGCAGGCGACGCAGTAGCCGCATTATCGGCAGTCATTGCCTATATGGTGCTGACCCGTATTTTGGCGGCAGTGCCGGGTATATTTGCATATATTCCAGACGACGTCAAGCTGGACATGGGCGTATTGGGGGGTATTTTTATCGGTGGATGGTCTGCTTTTCTGTTTAAAAAATATCACAATATTCAACTTCCAGATTGGCTTGGCTTCTTCTCAGGCAAACGCTTTGTCCCCATGATCACCGCCTTTACGACCATGATTCTGGCCATTCTGCTCGGTATGATCTGGAGTCCGGTACAAGATGGGATTGCAGTCTTCGGCAACTGGATTGTCGGCTTTGGCGGAATCGGATCAATGGTATTCATGATTGCCAATCGGCTGCTGATCCCGCTCGGTTTGCATCATGTGTTGAACTCGATCGCATGGTTTCAAATTGGTGACTACACCAATGCTGCCGGTGAAGTCGTTCATGGTGACCTGACGCGTTTTTTTGCAGGCGATACATCGGCGGGTATATTCATGTCCGGCTTCTTCCCCATTATGATGTTCGCGCTGCCAGCAGCAGCCCTCGCATTCATCCATACCGCCAAACCGGAAAAACGTAAAGCCGTCGCTTCCATCTTCATCGGTTCTGCGCTGGCATCGTTCCTGACCGGAATTACCGAGCCCCTCGAATTTTCGTTTATGTTCATTGCACCATTGCTTTACGGCGTTCATGCTCTGCTGACAGGCCTGAGTGGCCTGGTCGTATACCTACTGGATGTCAAACTTGGCTTTTCTTTTTCAGCAGGACTCATTGACTATTTGGTCAATATGAAACTCTCCACCCACCCATTGCGAATGATTCCGGTCGGGCTGGTCTTCGCTCTCATCTATTACTTTCTGTTCCGATTTATCATTCTCAAATTCAACCTAAAAACTCCTGGGCGTGAAGATGATGTAGAAGACAGTCTCCTGTCTGAGGTTAACGAAACTATATCCGATGGAAAGGCAAGCACCACATCCGACACTCAATCCAGTCAGGCAGGCAGAATACTAACCTATCTCGGCGGTTCAGACAATATCCAAAGCATTGATGCCTGCATCACGCGGCTGCGTCTTGTCGTCAAAGACGACAAAGCGGTTAATGATCAAGCTCTCAAGCAGCTCGGAGCGTCGGGAATCATCAGGCTTGGTAATGGTACCCTACAGGTTATTTTCGGGACTCGGTCCGAAATTCTGAAAGATGAAATACAGCGGCTGATGTCATAGGCTGAATCCCTAACTTAAACACGTGCGTTCTTCATATAACAGACGCGCGTGCTTTTTTTTAGTAATAAACGTTTCAAATTTTTTGTTTTTGGTTAAGGCAATGCACATAAATGGGTAACAGCTTCATATGATGGAGCTAAACCATTTACAACTTGTTTAGCAGGCAGATTATCTCAGACAGCAAGGAGGGAAATGATGTGAAGACAGTACAATGGCTGGTACTATGTCTTGCTTTTCTCACGATGTTCAGTGCTTGTAGTGAACCCTCGTCCTCTGAAAGTCAATCATCTGAAACTAATTTGTCAAACGGAAAAAAGATAACGCTTACATTATGGTACTGGAACCGTTCAATTGACGATGAACTACTCGCCCAGGCGGAAAAACAATTTCCCAACATTGAATTAAAAACTCAAAAAATAGGCGGTGACTTCAAAGCCAAACTGAAGACAACGCTCGCAGCTCGTTCCGGTGAACCAGACATCGTAGCTCTGAACGATTGGATGGTGGAGCTGTTCCCCAGTGCGGATCGTTTTTATGACTTAAGGGAACTCGGAGCAGACCGCTTGAAGGATCAATATTTGGAATGGAAATGGAATCAAGGGATCACTCCTGATGGTAAAATGATTGCATTTCCCATGGATACTGGGCCTACCGCCCTCTTCTACCGAAGTGATCTGTTTGCACAAGCAGGCTTGCCTAGTGATCCTGAAAAGGTTAGTGCCTCCATCCGCACCTGGGATGATTACATGGCAGCCGGAGAACAACTTCAGCAGAAATTCGGAAGCCGTTCATTTTTGGCTGATAATATTGTAAACGTTTACAATCAGGTACTCGCTCAGCACACAAACCTTTACTTCAAGCCGGATGGCAGCTACATCGGCAATCAATCTCCTGATATCCGTCTGGGCTGGAAAACTGCTGTCGATTTCCACAAGAAGCATCTGCTCGCCAACGCAGATGGCTGGACTCCCGAATGGAACGCTTCGGTCAATAACGGCAAAATTGCCTCTTTTGTAGGGGCTATCTGGATGAAGCAAGTTCTCACAGAGGCCGCGCCGGATACAGCGGGTAAATGGAGAGTCGCCCGTGCTCCTGGAGGAGACGGCAATCTGGGAGGGTCATTCATTTCTATCCTCAAATCCAGCAAACATCCCAAAGAAGCTTTTGAAGTCCTGACCTGGCTGCAAAACCCGGAACACCAGCTGGAAGCCTACCACAAAATCGGACTGTTCCCGTCCACTCCCGGCGTCTATGACGATCCTATCATGGAGACACCCGAGCCTTTCTTTGGTGGTCAGGCCACCGGACTCATCTTTGCCACTTCCGCACGTCATGTGAAAAGCAGCTATTTCGGCGAGCGCTATCCTGTCATCCACGGCATTGTGACCCGTCGCCTTGCTAATGTCGCCAAGCAGGATGCCAATCCCGATGCATTATGGACGGAAACCATGGATCGAATCGAACGGGAATTACAGCGATAAAAAACAAAATTCAAAAAAGGCGTGTGGACATTATGCTGAGAGAAATCTGGAAGCACCGTGCCGTTTATGCTGCGATCTCGCCGTTTTATCTGCTGTTTGGTATCTTTGGACTGTTTCCGATTGGCTTTTCATTATATCTAGCGTTTCACAAATGGGACGGGATCGGAGACATGACCTACAACGGCTGGGGCAATTTTCGCTACCTTGTGACAGACAATGAATTTTGGCAGGCTGTAGGCAACACCTTTGTGATCTGGGTGTATGCAACGATTCCGATGCTATTCTTCGCACTGATTATTGCCTTTCTGCTTTATGCCCCTTTTGTGAAAATGCGCACCTTATGGCGAGTTGGATTCTTCCTGCCCAATGTGACGTCTATTGTGGCTGTTGCCATCATATTTGGTGCCTTATTTGCCAACAATTTTGGATTTCTCAACTACCTTCTGCAACTCTTGGGACTACCCATGGTTCAATGGTTGAATGTGCCATGGGGTATCCAAATTGCCATTTCTTCTATGGTCGTATGGAGATGGATGGGCTATAACGCAATCATCTATTTGGCCGGACTCCAGAGTATTCCGCATGTGCTGTATGAGGCCGCCAAAATAGACGGGGCAACCGGAGCGCAAGCTTTTTTCCGCATCACTATCCCCATGCTGCGCCCAGTCATTCTGTTTACGGTCATTACGTCCACCATCGGCGGTATGCAGCTCTTCACCGAGCCACAGGTCCTGGTCGGTAATGACGGCGGTTCCGGGGCAAGTGGCATGACCATCGTTTTATACCTGTACCGCGAGTCGTTCATTAACAACTATTTTGGATATGGTGCAGCCGTCGGATGGGGCATGTTCCTCATCATTGCTCTATTCTCCATCATAAACTGGAAACTCGTTCAAGGTAAAAAATAACGATGGGAAGGAGCTTCACAACATGATGCAGACACGCGCAAAATCCTTTTTTTTATATGCCGGATTGTTGGTGGGAATCATCCTGTCGATGTTTCCATTTTACTGGCTGATCGTCATGGCAACTCGTACCACTTCAGACATCTACCGTTTTCCACCGCAATTGTGGTTTGGCAGCCACTTCTTGGATAACATAACGAGAGTATTACAGCAGATTAATTTTGTCGGAGCCTTTTTTAATACCCTTTTTGTAGCCAGTTCTGTTACCCTATTGGTTCTGTTTTTCGATTCACTGGCAGGTTTTGCATTCGCCAAGTTTGATTTTCCGGGCAAAAAAGTGCTATTTATCGTTCTGCTAGCTACGATGATGGTCCCTTCACAACTTTCGCTTGTCCCCTCCTTTGTCATGATGGCCTCCTTTGGATGGGTAGGTACGTTCAAAGCGCTTATCATCCCGGGGATGGTAAATGCCTTCGGCATTTTCTGGATTCGTCAATATGCGGAAGAATCCATTCCAAAGGAACTGCTGGATGCGGGCCGGATGGACGGATGCAGCTTTTTTCGACTGTACTTGAATGTAGCACTGCCTATTCTACGTCCTGCGTTCGCTTTTCTCGGCGCCTTTACCTTTATAGGAACTTGGAATGATTATTTATGGCCGCTAATCGTCTTAACGGATGAGCGTAAATTCACGCTCCAGATTGCACTGTCACAATTGAACGGAATTTACAATACGGATTATGCGATGGTCATTGCGGGCACCCTGCTGGCTGTACTGCCACTTATTATTTTGTTTCTTTTCATTAGCCGCCAGTTTATTTCCGATCTTGCCGCTGGAGCGGTCAAAGATTAGATTTACTTGAATTCCCTTATTCATTTCATGTATAATGGTTAATCGTCATTTCAAATAGCTTACATGATGAAGTTAGGTATCCAACAGGCAATCAGGTTAAGCGATTTACGATTTGAACATGAACTATGAACTGAGGGGAACTTTCCAGATGAACAAATTCACATATTATAACCCCACCAAATTAATATTTGGAGACAATCAAATTGAAGAACTGCAGCAGGAGCTGCTGAATTACGGCAAAAATATTTTACTGATATACGGAGGCGGAAGTGTCAAGCGAAATGGTCTGTATGACCAGGTATTAGACGCGTTAGAGCCGCTACATCTCAATATTCATGAATTGTCCGGCGTAGAGCCGAATCCGCGCTTGTCCACCGTTAAGAAGGGCATCGACATTTGCCGAAATGAAAACATCGACTTCTTACTTGCAGTAGGCGGCGGAAGCGTTATTGATTGCACCAAAGCCATCGCAGCAGGGGCTAAATATGACGGCGATGTGTGGGATATTATCAACAAAAAGCACATGCCGACCGAGGCTCTACCATTCGGCACCATCCTCACACTCGCCGCCACCGGTTCAGAAATGAATCCGGATTCTGTCATCACCAACTGGGAAACGAACGAAAAATACGTATGGGGCAGTGCGGTGACGCATCCGAAATTCTCCATTCTGGACCCTAAAAATACCTTTTCTGTGCCACGTGATCAGACGGTATATGGCATGGTGGATATGATGAGCCATGTGTTTGAACAGTATTTTCACAATGTTAAAAATACACCGTTGCAAGATCGTATGTGCTTTTCCGTGCTGCAAACCGTGATCGAAACTGCACCTAAACTGCTAGAGGATTTGCACAACTACGAGCATCGTGAAACGATTTTATATGCCGGAACGATTGCTCTTAACGGAACACTGCAAATGGGCTACTTCGGGGACTGGGCTTCGCATACGATTGAACATGCATTATCCGCTGTATATGATATTCCTCATGCTGGCGGTCTGGCAATTCTGTTTCCCAACTGGATGAGACATACAGTGGATCAGGATGCTGCACGCATGAAGCGGCTGATGCTCAGCATGTTTGACTTAGACACCGTAGGTAAAACAGATAGAGAAATCGCCTTGGAAGGTATTGACCGTCTTAGTGCATTCTGGACAAGTCTCGGTGCCCCTTCTACGCTGGCCGATTACAATATTAATGATGAGCAATTGGAAAAAATCGCGGACATTGCAGCCCGTGAAATGGAGTACGGAGGATTTGGTAATTATAAAAAGCTGAATCAAGAAGATATTTTAGCTATTTTGCGTGCATCGTTGTAACATTCAAAAGGGAGTGTCCTCAAGCCTGTGATGGCTGAGGGCACTCCCTTTTGGAATTTATGAATTAACCGTTTGTCCCTTTTCTTCTACTTGAATAGCAGCCCCTACATTGGCACCTGCAAGAATGCCCTTTTTCTTATTAGGATACAGAGAATCCATATAGGTTCGGGTTTCTGCAACTACGATTCCCGATAAGCCAAGCAGTGCAATCAGATTCGGGAAAGCCATCATTGCGTTAAAGATATCTGCCAGCAGCCAAATGGCTTCCAACTTGATGAACGCACCTCCTGCCACAAGTGCGATGAACAAATAACGGTATGGTTTAATCCATTTGACACCCAGTAAATATTCAACACAACGTTCCCCGTAGTAATTCCAGCCCAGTATCGTTGTGAATGCAAATAAAATAAGGCTAATCGTCACGAGTTCTGCACCAGCCGGAAAGGCACTGGAAAACGCATGCTGGGTCATCAGACCTCCATCGTCATTTCCACTCCATATTCCCGTAACCAGCAACGTAAATCCCGTCAGATTACAAATAATCATCGTATCGATAAATACGCCTGTCATGGATATCAGCCCTTGTTCTGCAGGCCATTTCGTCTTAGCAGCTGCTGCTGCAATTGGCGCACTTCCCAAACCGGCTTCATTAGCAAAAATACCTCTGGCAACTCCGCTTCGCATCGCCAACATAATCGTTGCTCCGGCAAATCCACCCGTTGCAGATGTGGTCGAGAAGGCCCCTTGTAATACTAAAGCAATCGCATGAGGAAGCTCTCCTGCAAACTTAATGAGTACAATTAAGCAAACTACGATATAGAGCCCCGACATGAATGGAACAATCTTTGTGGATACCTTGGCAATACTTTTGAGTCCTCCAATCGTAACAACAGCCGTTAACACGGAAATAATGATCGCTGTAACTACCGTTGGCACTCCAAAGCTACTTTCCGTCGAAGAAACGATAGCCTTTACTTGCGGAAAAGTACCGATTCCAAATAGGGCTACAAGAACACCAGAAAAGGCAAACAACATCGCCAGCGGCTTGAAACGGCGGCCAAGCCCGTTTTCAATATAATACATCGGGCCACCCGAAAATTGTCCGTTCCGGTCTTTAACACGGTATTTAACGGATAATAATCCTTCCGCATATTTGGTTGCCATCCCGAAAAAAGCTGCAACCAGCATCCAGAATAATGAACCGGGCCCACCCAGTTTGATCGCTGTTGCCACGCCGACAATACTTCCTGTACCTACAGTAGCTGCCAGTGCCGTACTCAATGCTCCGAAGCTGCTTACATCTCCGCTACCTTCGTCCGGCGCTTTACCAATTAGCTTGAGCGCCAAAGGCAATCGAATAACCTGGAGCAGCTTCAAACGGATCGTTAGCCACAACCCAGTGCCCATTACAAGAATAAGAAGCGGCGCTCCCCATATCCAGCTGTCAATCGTTTCTAATACATGTACCAAATTCATTTCAACCCGCTCCTCCAGCATATTAGAAAACAAAAAAGAGTCAAATCAGCTGATTCGACTCCTGGAGAGGTTAAAGGCACGAAAAAATACAACCATCTTGTGCAGGTTTCTACCTCTAATAGCTCATAAAAAAGCCTAGGGGCATTCCCTGTCACAGGTTATTCGCGTCTCTGTCCTTTTGCCTGAGAGTTTAAGCAGATGTTTTCTGCGGTGCACCTTCGGCGCCCAATTAAGGGTCTCTCCAGAGTTCTGTCCGTTTACGGTCCCCGCTTGTTGCTGTAACCAGCCTAAGCACCTGAGAGTTTTGCCCCTTCGGTCGGAACTTTCGTTCCATCTCCCGCAAACATCAACCAGACATATGAAATTTTTATTTATTATACAGAAAACTTTCAGCTTATTACAAGTGAAAAGTTTGTGAAGCCCTCTGAAATATTATTATTGTGTCTATCAAAAAAGCAGATACAGCAAATTTCATCCTTAGGATGTCCTCTGCTATACCCGCCCGAGATGATATGGAATTACAATTCTTCACCATTGGTTGCTATCACATTTTTATACCAGTTAAATGAGTCCTTTTTGGAGCGTTTGAGCGTTCCGTTACCGTCATCATCCAGATCAACGTAAATAAATCCGTAGCGCTTGGACATTTCGGAAGTAGACATGCTCACAAGGTCGATAGGGCCCCAGCTGGTGTAGCCAAGCAGATCAACACCGTCGGCAATCGCTTCCTTCATTTGGGCAATATGCTGACGCAAGTAATCAATTCGATACGTGTCATGCACAGAGGTCAATAACCACACCGCCACCGGTGAACGGACTCATGGTCATTACATTGATTTCATTAAAGGTCAGCCAGTATTTTACTTTATCCTTATAGCGTGTAAACACCGTTTCGGCATAATTTACGTAGTGCTGTATGACTTCACGACCCAGCCAGCCATTATACTTCTGCGTCAGACCTAGCGGTGTTTCATAATGTGACAATGTTACCAGCGGCCAATATTATACTTGCGCAGCTCATCAAATACATTGTCGTAGAATTGCAATCCTGCTTCATTCGGCTCGGCATCATAGCCATACGGGAAAATCCGCGACCAGTGGTTGGACATACGGAATACTTTGAAGCCCATTTCAGCGAACAATGCAACCTAACGATAACCGTTCTCCTTTGAAATGCATTGACAGATACTTTAAAATAGATGTAATGCCTTCATAAGCATCCTAATCGTTGTAACGCGTTTCATGTCAAGTATTTTTTCTTATGTGAGGAGAAGCACCATGTCGAATCTTGATCAAATTGCAAAACTGGCGGGCTTTTCCAAAGCTACGGTATCCAGAGTATTAAATCAGTCCCCCCATGTTAGTCACGAAACAAGAGCTAAGATTTTGAAAATCATGCAGGAATTAGATTATGTTCCTAATCGAAATGCCATTTCTCTATCCAAGGGTCAGACGCTTCAGATCGGTATCATTACTTCAACTATTAATGAAATTGTTCTCGCTTTTCTGGACAGCTTTGTGGAAGTAGCAGGCCAATATGAATTTCAAACCATTATTTATACTTCGGGAGAAGACAAAAAGAAAGAGCTTCAAGCCTTTGAGGATTTAAAAAGAAAAAGAGTCGATGCGCTGGTCATCATTTCCTGCGTGAATGACACTGATTTTTTGAGCACCTATTGCAAATATGGCCCGATCGTGTCGTGGCAACGAATGGAGCATACCGATATTCGCTCCGTCGCTATGGATCAGTATGAAGGATATATGTTAGCGCTCAAACATTTGATACAAAAAGGTTATACTCGTATAGCCAATGCTTTTGGCCGTCCGAGCAGTATTAATACCCATAGTAGACAACGAGCCTACGAACAGATCATGAGTGAGCACAATCTGCCCGTGTTGCAACACTGGAATCACTCTTCTATTTATAATATCCGTGATGGCGAACAGGTCGTACGGGATCTGTTACAGCATCCGGACGAATTTCCAGAGGCTATTTTATGTGCTAACGATTATGTAGCAGTGGGCATTCTCTGCGAAGCACGCAGACAAAAACTGAACGTACCGGAAGATCTGGCAATTGTTGGATTTGATAACACGGAGCTGGCGTATACGCTGGGGATTACAACGATTCAAAATCCTATCATGGCTCAAGCACAAAATGCCTTTTTCATGCTTTCCCCTCAGCTGATTGGACGCCAAATGAAGCTTCATTCGCTAGAGTACAGCCTCATTGAACGTACGACTACATAAGGTAACGATGTACTTGCAAATTAGGCAAAAGGGCCTTGATATGAAATATTTTTTGTCGAAAGAGAATAAAATATGTTGAAATCGCTTTTTTTTGTGCTACAATAGCACTATATCGAAGGATTGTGACCGGTGATGCGGGCAATGCCTGAGTTCAATTGAGTGCTATTGCTAACAATAGTATTGAATTGTGCTTAGGCATTTTTTATTGGTAAAGGATGGGAGGGGGAACTTCAATGATTATTGAGAAGGTGCTCAATAACAACGTCCTATTGACTAAAAACGATAAAGGCAAAGAGGTCATCGTGATGGGAAGAGGTATTTCCTTCAAAAAGGTGGCTGGCGATCAAGTCGATGATGATAAAATAGATAAGATTTTCATGTTAAATGAAAACGAGTTCACGGCCAAACTAACCGAGTTGCTGAACGATATTCCTGTATCTCATCTGGAGGTCGTGAATGAAATCGTAACCCATGCAACGGAAGTGTTGGATACGGAGTTAAGCGATAATATTTATTTAACGTTGACCGACCATATTCATTTTGCCATACAACGGCAAGAAAAAGGACTGGCACTCCAAAACGCGATGCTGTATGAAATTAAACGCTTTTACAAAAAAGAATTTGCAGTTGGGCTGGATGCTCTCCAAAAAATTGAAAATACGCTCGGAGTAAAATTAGGCGAAGATGAAGCGGGATTTATTGCATTGCATGTGGTGAATGCACGGATCGACGGTAACGAAATGAAATCCACACTGAAAATGACCGAGATTGTTCAACATATCTTGAACATTATTACGTATCATTACGGAATTGTGCTGGATGAGTCTTCTTTTAGCTACTCGAGATTTTTGACACATTTGCAATATTTTGCGATGCGAGTGATTCGCAAAGAAGTCATTCACAGTGGTGAAGAATTTTTGTATAACCAGGTAAAGCAGACGTATACCGAAGCTTTTGCTTGTGCCCAAAAGATCAATGAATATCTGGAAAAAACATACGATCAATATTTAAGCAAGGATGAATACGTATATCTAACTATCCATATTCATCGCGTAACTGAACGTAATAACATATAAGACTAACAACTTCATACCTTCATCGTTCATGGATTGTGACTGGTAAGGCAGGCAAAACCTAAACTGATGGTGAAATCGACGTTCCTCTATAGGAGAGAGTGCGTAGTTTTCACCACGAGTTTAGGTTTTTCTTGTTTACAAGTTTAAAAAAAGATGCACGCCGGCGTATCTTAGCAACAGCTGTAAACAGTAAATCCTATCAGTAGCAAGAATAACCCATAAGGAGTTCTGAACATGAGTGATAAAGAACTATCTAAAAAAATAGTGACCCTCGTTGGTGGCGAAGAGAATGTCAATTCGGTATTCCATTGCGCTACACGCTTGAGATTTAAATTAAATGATCGTACAAAAGCAGACAAAGCCGCACTGGAAGCAACCCCTGGTGTCATTACAGTAGTGGAAAGCAGCGGCCAGTTTCAAGTGGTTATCGGCAACAATGTAGGTCAAGTGTTTGAGCATATGATGGCAGAAACGAATTTGCAGGATGCAGACAATCCAAATGCGAAAAAGGAAGAGTCTTCCGAAAAAACGAATTTCCTTGGAAAAGCGGTCGATATCATTTCCAGCATTTTTTCTCCTCTTTTGGGAGCTCTTGCAGGGGCAGGTTTGCTCAAAGGGATTCTGGCATTAATTTTGTCGCTCCATTGGATTGATAATACAAGCGGTACGTATCTGATTCTGAACGCCGCTTCAGACAGTGTATTTTATTTCTTACCTCTATTTCTGGCTATTACATCGTCCCGTAAATTTAAGACAAATGCCTTTGTATCTGTCGCAGTTGCTGGAGCCCTTGTCTACCCGGATGTTATTGCGGCGGTGGACAATCCGGCAAAACTGGCTTTTTTCGGGATTCCAATCATTTTAATTAAATACAGTTCCAGCGTAATCCCAATTATTCTCGCGGTATGGGTACAGTCCTATGTGGAGCGCTGGTTCAATTCCTTTATCCATCAATCAGTTAAAAACATTATCGTACCTATGCTATCACTACTGGTCGTTGTTCCGTTGACGTTTTTGGCCTTTGGTCCAGTCGGTAACCTGATCAGTCAGGGCTTGGCGAACGGTTTTACATGGGTATACAATTTAAGCCCATTGATCGCCGGAGCTGTTGCCGGAGCATTCTGGCAAGTATTTGTTATTTTCGGCGTACACTGGGGCTTTGTTCCTATCATGCTGTCCAATATTGCAACATTGGGGTATGACACGATGCTTCCGATGCTTACAGCAGCTGTACTTTCTCAAGCCGGTGCAACACTGGGGGTATTCCTGAAATCCCGGAACACCCAGATGAAGGCTTTGGCTGGTTCCTCTACACTGGCAGCTGTATTCGGGATTACTGAACCAACGATTTATGGTGTAACTTTGAAATTGAAAAAGCCTTTCATTTATGCTTGTATTTCCGGTGGTATTGGGGGCGCTATTATCGCTTCTGGCGGAGCGACTGCAAAATCCTTCTCCCTGCCTAGTTTACTGGCGTTGCCAACTTATTTTGGAGCTGGATTCTTGTGGGTAGTCATCGGTTTGCTCGTTGCCTTTGTACTCGCAGTTGTGTTGGTTATGATTTTGGGCTTTGAAGATCCAAAAGAAGAAACTGCAAAAACAGAAGCTGCACCCGTAAAGAAAGAAGTGGCAATCGAGAAAGAAATTCTCGTAAGCCCACTGCAAGGTAAAGTATTGCCTTTGGAACAATCTTCTGATGTTGCTTTTGCTTCAGGTGCTATGGGGAAAGGAATCCTCATTGATCCTACAGAGGGTGTGCTGACATCTCCTGTCAATGGAACGATTACAACAGTATTCCCGACCGGACATGCAATCGGTATTACTTCCAATGACGGAGCAGAAATTCTGATTCACGTGGGTGTGAATACAGTGAAGCTGAAAGGAAAATTCTTTGACAAGCGCGTCAAGGAAGGCGATGTGGTTAAGCAAGGACAACTGTTGCTTGAATTTGATATCGAGCAAATTAAGGCGGCAGGCTATATTACAGCTACACCAATTATCGTAACAAATTCCGCTCAATACCTGGATGTGTTGAACACAATGGAAACTGAAGTGAAGCGTGAGGATTACTTGTTGACTGTTGTGGTCTAACGTTTTAACTATCAGACTAAAGAAGCTTTCCCAACAATGGAAAGCTTCAGAGTGTCGAGAAAGTCCAGAGGACTTTTCGACACTTCTATTTTTATATGGTGAGACGCATCTTTTAAAACAAAAATCGATTTAAAACGATCTGAGGACCCTAGTTTTTAGACCACTAAGACAGTTTTAAACCCCCTGCAAAAAAACAGGGGGTTTCTCGACAGCCTGAAGCTTTCCCAACAATGGAAAGCTTCTTTTTTTATACATAATGAGACAAGTGTTACAGCTAGAAATGGAAATATCATTTACTGTAAGTGTAAGATTGTAAAAAAAGGAGGATTTCTGTGAAAAAAGGATATATCGCTGGGTTAAGTGTCATTGTATTACTTATCATTGGTATCGCTATTTCAGCTCTAGCTAAATTTCAAGACATAGAGCAGGTTGTTCAACAAAAAGACAAAGAAATCCAAGCGAGCAAAAGCAATTACCCGGAAATATATGACCACTTGAATGCGGTTACATTTGAAAATTTTAAGAGTTTAATTCAACAGGATCGAAGTGTACTTGTCTATGTCGGCAGACCCAGTTGTGGCGACTGCAACCGGTTTGAGCCTAACTTTAACAAGATGATTGAGCAGTATAATCTAGGCTCTAAAATTACTTTTTTGAACGTTCACAAAATCCATAAGGACAAGTCCCAATGGAATAAATTCAAAGAGGATTACAACGTTAAATACACCCCCACCATTGCAGAATTCAGAAACGGCAAACTGGTTGATAAAATAGAATGGACGCCTAAAAGAGACCTCAGTACGGACGCCGTAAAAGAGTGGCTGACTTCCAAGAAAATTATTTTATAAGTCTCTTTTCTATTCATCTTATTACAAACAAAAAGAACTGTTTATGCAAAAAAAGGTATTCATGTCTATAATACATGAATACCTTTTCTTAGGAATGCACAGGTCATCTAAGCTCTAATAAAAAATAGTTCCTCCTACTCTTCACTGCCTTCTGATAAACCTCGTTCGTATCTATCAGTCCCTATAATGGTAGGCACTTATAGAGTATGGTCGTCAATCGAATCAGGAAATTCATATCGGATAATATCTGTTTCGGATACGATATGTCCGATTTGTGACTCAATGAATTCTAAATCTCCCTCTACTGCCCCTATAAAATGCTTTGTACCGGGTTCTACGACAATAACCTCACCTGGGCTGACTATCTGTGTCACGCCATTGATAGAGACACTTCCGGTTCCAGAAACTATGGTCCATACTTCTTTACGGTACTGGTGCTCATGATAGCTGATAAATCTTCCGTTCGATATGACCACGCGTTTGGTCACTGTCTGCAATCCACTTGCCGCCTGCTGATGGGATAATACAGTTTGCTTTCCCCAGAAGCGCTCTTCAAAACGCGGGCCGATTTCAATTTCCGCCACCATATCCTTAATTCCTGTTGACGACTGTCGGTCCGTAACCAGCACGCCATCTGGACCAGCAACGACAATAATGTCCGGGACATTCCAGATGCTAACCGGAATCTCCAGTTCATTGATGATATGCGAGTCATGTGAAGCTTCTGAAATATATCCTGGGCCACTTAGCTTCGAACTTACTTCCCGCACCAACGAATCCCATGTGCCCAAGTCTCTCCACTCTCCATGGTATGGAAGCACGGAGAGCTTATGAGTATGCTCTACTACTGCAATATCGAAGCTAGTTTTAGGCAAGTCTGCATAATTTGTCGAAAGAGAATTGTAGTCGGCTGGTAAACCCATTTGCTCCAGAATATCCAACAAAAAGCCCAGTCTAAAAGCAAACACCCCGCAATTCCATAAGGCCCCTTCACGGATCAATGCTTCTGAACGGATCAGATCCGGCTTTTCTACAAATGAACTAACTCTATAATATGGCTGGTCAAGTGAAGAAGAGGCTGAAGGCAGAATATATCCGTATTTATCAGAAGGCTCCGTTGGAGCAGCCCCCATTAATGCGATATGGCTTCCTGATTGCTCTAATATTGAAGGAAGCCTGCGCAGATGCTCAAAAAATTCATCCCCCGCATACCCGTCCACAGGCATGACCCCTACGATCTCGTCGCGTGATGCGCCTGCAACGTCATGCAAGTAGGCCGTAGCCAGGGAAATGGCCGGGAAGGTATCCCGCTGAGTCGGCTCCTCAATGACTACAGCACCTCCGCCAATTTGCCCCCGGATCAGCTCGGCCTGAGTTCCACTCGTCGAAAAATAGGCCTCATCTGCCAAATTCGCCTCATCTAATTGTCTCCATATTCGTTGCAGCATACTTTCGGGCCGTTCGTCGTGACGTAGTATGGAAAGAAACTGCTTGGGACGGTTCACATTGGATAAGGGCCATAGACGTTTACCCGAACCTCCAGATAATAAAATCATTCGCAAAGATGCAACCTTCTTCCTGTAAATTAATATTTTTCTTTCATTATAGGACTGTTCAATTTTCGCATTTCTGCCGAATACATAAGTATGTATTATCGTGGAAAATACATGATTATGCACTGCTATTGTATCTTTGTCTGTACAGGAGATGTCAGTCATGCCCATAAAAATACTCGTCATTGAAGATCAAAAAAGTTTGGCAGATATGATTGCTCTTCACCTTCAGGAGGAAGGCTATCATACCGAGCTTATTTATGACTCTAAACTTGCAATTCCTACACTTATGCGTTTTAAGCCGGATATTATTGTGACCGCTCTAATGTTTTCCGGTAAAGTCGAATGTGCGCTGATCAGCCAAATCCGTCAATTTACTACAGTCCCTATGCTGGTCATCTCTAATAACACCGTGCTGAATATAAGAATAAAGGCTCTGGATGACGGAGCAGATGACTTCTTATGCAAGCCGTTCAGTCTGATAGAGTTAAATGCCCGCATCAAAGCCCTGCTGCGCCGCTGCGGCCGCAACATGCTCACTGAATCGCAAACGGTAACTCAAAAGATTAAAAAGGTAAGAGTTTGGGTGAATGATTACCGTCATTGCCTGTTAGTCGATGACCAAGAAATAGAAGTCACTCAAATCGAATTTTCTATTATAAAAGAGATGTCCTGCAATCCAGGTAAAGTCTTTACCCGCAGTGAGCTGATGGATCGGATCAAAGGCGGAGATGGCGCTTATCTGGATCGCACTATCGACGTACATATTTCCAGTCTCCGCAAAAAAATAGAACGTGACCCTAAAAATCCTCAGCACATCCGTACTGTATGGGGCAGAGGCTACAAATATGAGATGTAGTCGTATCATGGCTACCCATTTCCCCACTGAGCAGCTTGCTTTTTATGGAAGATTTCGCTTCTTCCATCGCCGATAAGGAAGAAAACAAGCTGCTCCACCCAGTATCCCTATGAGGAACAGCACCCAGCCAAAACGGTAGGCGGAAGCCAGAATAACGACGACTTTCCCGTTCCCGTTACCATTGGTAATGAATCCGGTAGTCACTCCATTGACGGACAGACGGGCTCGCTGATTTTCGCTACCCAGCCTGAACTCCCACAGTGGATTGGGTGATTCAGTCTCCCGGATCAGCACCTGCTGATGTGTTGGATTATATAGCGTAAAACTGCGTTCCATGGAATTTTCACGAGTAGCCTGAATGCTTTCCGAAGTATGTGGAACCATAAAAAAGGTATCCATATCCGTTCCCTCAAACAATGTAAATTGATCTACTGTAATCATCGCTTGATAAGGGATGATGGAATATTGCTTCATTTGAAATAAGCCTGACTGCTTCTTGTGCGCATGCGCTAAAATCTGAAACTGCATCATGGCGGTGCCTGCCGGAGCCTTCACAATTTGATCATAATGATTCCATTGTTCCTTATCTCTCTCCTCCACCTCATCAATATAGGAGGTTTGGAGAACCTGGGACGCTTTATTCAAAAAAATGACCTTCATGTGCCGACTTCCAACTTGTTCGGATCGCGCATCCAACTGCACGGCATACTCTTGCAGCGGCTCGGCCTTCATTTTCTTGGACGCATAAATATTCCAGTCACAAGAATAGCTAGGTGCGTAACGGATAGAGAGCCCTTCGTCCATGATTGATAGCTTCGTCTGGCCAGGTCGTATATCCGCTACACATCCGACATCCGTCGTGCTCAATGATTCCTTCGTATCCTCCCCCGGCATCACCGTCACTTCCTGCCCTCCCATTCGATGAATATCTCCAAAACGGCTCAATGAAGGCACCTGACTATCCAGGACAAGGGTTAAGCGATACTTTCCCTTGGTTAGGAACAGATTTTTAAATTCGACTCGGCCATAGTCGTTCAGCAGACCGGGAATCTGTATGATTTTCTTTGCAAAACCATCCTGATTGGGCACCGTTTCAATAACCTGCTTTTCGGATAAAGAGGTAGCAGGTAACCGCTTATACGACTCCTCCGTACGAATCGTTCTGGTCAGCACCTCTCCCGTCTCTTCATTCATCCACTTCATCGTTAATGACCCATGGTACCCTGCAGGTAGATTAGCCAAAATAGCTGTGGCATAGGTTCCCGTTTTGGCGACTTCCACATCCCTGCTTAACGTCCCCTTCTGATAGCTGATCCCCCGCCCCATACTAAGTCTTGGCAAAGCACGCTCCGTCTGCACATTCCCTTGGGCGTTAAAATCGTTCTCTGCCTCCAAGGTGAAAAAGAGCTTGCCCCGCTTCAATGCCTGCTCCACTGGAAAAGATAACTGATCTAGCTGATCCACAGGCACAATCGCAAATTGATTGACCGCATTAAAGCCTTGCAGGTTACTAACCGTGACCGGGGTATCTCCTTTGGGAAAGGCATGCACTCCCAGATCGACCCATTGGAATTGGTTCAAGCCATCATCCTGAGTTTTGATACTAACCACTTTGTCCGGTAGTGTGACTTGTAATTTCCCACCTGCCGTATTCATAAACACTCTAGCATACACATGCGAGGTTTGAGGTTGATCCAGTTTTTTGTGCATCGTAAATGTGTTAGGCTTGCTGTATTGCCCCAAATCACGCAGCTGGATATCATGAATCCACCAGTAATTTTTTTGCTGTGGACGCTGTAAGGTTAACAAATCCATTCGCATCCAATAGCTGCCGGGCGGCGAAACGTATTCCCCGTAAAATTTTACACTGTCAAAATTATATCCCTCCGAAGGTGCCACGACATAGCTAACCCCCAGCTCACGCATTTGCTTATCATAAAATCTCATTTTTACATGCATTTTGTTCGTCCCGCGACCGGAAACAGTAATTTGGAACTGATACGGATTATTTTCCTTGGCTTCCAGCAAACCTGATCTAGCGACCTGCCATATATTACTCGGGTCTCCCTTCATAATTTCGCCGTGCAGAGTGGGAACATCATTCAATTCCTCACGGGGATTAGCCTGCACACTGAACAACTGCGGATTATCCGGCTTGAAGAAGGTTTCGGTCCGCAACATGGAATCAAAGTCCACGACCGTCTTCCCTTCGATGCTGCTCATCTGATACGGGGCCAGATCCAGCTTCTTACTGGCAAAGGTAACCGCAATCCCTGCATCCATTTCCATATCGAACGGAAAGTTCCGTATATTTTGGGAGGATAAATACCATAACCAATCGTTGGTCGAGGCAAAGGTTTTGGACCATTTTAAAAAGGCATTACCATCCTCAATGGCATCAAAAGACCGTAAGTAATCCTCTGCTGGAAGCTGTGACAACAGCAAGTCATTAAAGGACGCCGCTTCCACATAATCCCCTTTGTTAATCGTCTGGATGGTTTTTAGCTCAGGCCTTAACGCACTGAACAGCACTCCAAAGCGGTTAAAATCAAAACCAGGCAGATGACTGTAGCTCTCCAGTCGGCTAAAACCGTAAGGTGTTACAATTTTACTCGCAAGGATGTTCATATAGGGCGGTGTCTGATCGAGATTGAATATGGAAAATAGCCCGTTTTGGTACGTACGTTTCAACCCGGTCTGACCTTCCAGCTGAGACAGGTGGAAATCCTGCCGCTTCTCCTGGCCCACATATTCATCATGGTAGACCAACTGGTTGACCCCAAAGGTAGAGAACAACCAGCCTAATCGGGAGCTTAATCCGTTGTCCATAACATACTGCAGAAAATTCATATAGTATGTAATGCCGGGATCATTCCCCTCATGATGAAAGATCGTATTTTTAGGAGAAGAGTATACCTGAAAATCTCCGGTTGCCTTTTCGTTTGCAGTCTTCCCTTTATTCCATTTGGGCGTGGCTACTCCGTTATAGCTCTGGATCATATTGTCAGCAATCGGAAAGTATAATGCCTTGCTATCGAAACGATCCGGGTCAGTCAGCTTTTCAGCCATTTGACTATAAGCCTCCGGCACTTGTACCGGCTTGTAGTATCCCTCTATAAACTGAGTGCGCAAGGGAGCAAAATACACCCCCAGGCACAAGACGACGATAACAACCGCCAGCCTTTTATATACACGTTGCAATGGGGATGATCCGAACCATTCCATAAATTGAATGACACCAAAGGTCAGCAACACCCCGAAATTAAGGGCAATCAGTCCAATAAATTTGTTAGGGTCACGGAAAACCGAACCAATCACAGGGGTTTTCGTAACCAAAATGACAAACCACTTGGCAATAGATGGGAACGTCGTCCCGGTAGCTGTAACCAGAAATAGCAACGTAAGTAGCGAGAAGATTAGAATAATCGGATTTTTATGTGAACGTGTCACCATCGCATACCCGATCAATAGCAACAAAAATCCCCCTCCTACATAAAACATGCTAGGCAGTGAGGACAAGGAAAACATAGGCCACCAATAGCTCAGTAAATAACCTACGTTATATAAACTGCTGTTGCGGCTGAACAGAGACAACGTATCCACGACGTTGATATTATGCTGAGACGCTTGAGCGTCCATCAACATGCTACCAACATATAGAGACAACCAATAAAAACTGAGCAGACCAAAAAAGACGCCAAAAATGATCCCTTTACGCAAAAAATTGCCGTATAACGGCTGCAAATAGCTGCGACCAGCCTTACGGTGGGCCCAGGTTAGTTTGATCAATAGCAACATGGTGAACAATCCCAAATAAATCATGCCAAAGAAAAAATAATGAATGGCAGCGGCACTAACGGTAAATACCGCAGCCAACAGGAACAGGTCGATCCAGTTCCGTTGATACAGCTTGTGAGGATGATAGTTTTTTATTTGTTGAATTTGAAACTTGGGGTCCACCGCACTAAAGAAGAATCGCAGCATTAACGGAAACAGACTATATCCACAGAGCAAATAAATATGCTGAATGCGGAAAATAACCCACGGATTCAGCGCATAAAACAACGAGCCGACCATGATGGCAAAAATACGGGTCTTCGTAAAGCTTGGTGAATAATACACGCTAACCAGACGCTTGGCAAAGGCATACATCGAAAATGCCGAAACAAATAACAAGCCTGTAATAAACGACTTGAGCAAGACCGGGCCGCTTTCGTCAAATAAGAGTGACAGTCCATAGAAGGGCAAGATGTACAGGATACGTGGAGCATTGAACAAGGTCGAGGTAGACCATCGCTCGTTCCATACTCCGGTTATTTCCTCCAGATACCGATGAGAGGTGGCTCCAAAAGCAATGTCGCTAAACACAATTTGCCCTGGTCCATAGATGGGTGCAAGATATGCAACAATCGCAATCAGCATCAACATCATTGCCGCCATATCGTAGCGGTAGCGAAATATCCATTTTTTCATGCTTGTCCCCCTCTCTTGAACTTCTCGTATATCTGTCGGTTATCTTGGGCCTATCTTCTCAAACGAACGATTGCCTGCAAGCCCTGATCGGTATTACGCAGCTTTAAACGACCGCCTATGGTCTTCAGGTATGCATCCATATGATACAGGCTGAACGCATGCTCCTGCGAGTTTTGGGAATAGTCTGGCTGGAAATAGCTCCAACGCATTTTATCATCAATACCGCCGCCCGTGTCTTCAATGTTAATAATAATTTCTCCTTCTTCCAGCCGTGAACTAACCTTAAGCACTTGAGATTGCCGCTTGGACCGCAGACCTGTTCGGCCCTTTTCCTGATTCTCAGGCTGCTCCCCACCTTGGCCCATGGCCTGCACTGCATTTTCCAGCAGCCCCTGAATCGTTTTGTACAGCATGGGTGCTTGTGCTGCAATTGATGGAACAGGCTCTTGCCGCAAGATCACTTGAATGTTGTTCATGTTCAATGAACGGTTCGCCCATTTCAGCGACTCAGACAATACTTCATTCATATCTGTAAAGCTAATTCCACTATTATCATGCATCTTCTCTTCCAGCTCATCGCGCAAGCTACGAACTCCCGTCAGTAACTCTCCCAGTGAGGATTCCTGTCTGAGACGACCCTGGATGAAATTTTCATTTAACTCGCGAAAATACTCCAGTTCCTCATGAGAGGCTCCTTTTCCCTGACTCGAAGCCGCTTCAAAGCGGTTTGCTAGATCATGATAAAATCCCAGTAGCTTCAAATCATCACCGCCTGTGAGACGGCTAGTCTGCTCTTGCAGCTCTTGTAGTTGCTGCTCAATCGTCTGCATTAACGGCAAATAATAGGTGTCCTGCTGCTGTCGCATATCTTCATCTCGCCGTTGGTCACGCACCTGATTGTTCACGATGGCATCCTTTACAATCCGTTTGCGGAACTGTACGAGCATGGTCCACAGAATGAACAATATCAAAACCATGACCATCCATAACTGTTTGCGAAAGGAGCTGATTCGCTGAGCTGTATCCTCACTGACATCCTTAACCGATATGTAAAGGGCCTCTTCCCCAATGCGGCTGAATCCTATTCCGTGTTTCTCTCCGCCATCTTCGATGATACCTGTATTGCCTTCCAGCAGCCTACGGGTTACGCCCGTGATGTCCGTTCGGTTAATATCCGAAGTACTTCGGGAAGCTACGACCTTAAATTGACCGTTATAAAATAAAGTCTCATGCTGGTTAATCGGTTTACTTTTAATAATCCCGCTGAGCATATCAGCGTCAACCGTGCGCACCATAAAACCGCCCATCTGCGCCCCTTGAATCCTGCATGCTATATACTGGGCAGGCTGATGATCCTCTGTCACAAAAGAGCTTACTGCACAACCATTTTGCAGCCATTTAATCTGCTGGACTACACTTTTCATCTCACGATTGTCTCGTCCGACCATCACATGGTACTGCTCATCCAGCACATAAAAGGCCCCGCTTTCACGCTTAAAACCCTCAGGATACTGGCGTGTTCCCTGATTCAGCATATCTCTGCCCAGACTGGACGACAGCTCCTTCAGTTCAGCCTGCCATGCGGCATAACGCTCGGTTATGCTGCTAGAAAGTTCCTGTACCTCATACTGGAGCTGTTCGTTCTGAATCTCCGCCAAGTGAACACTGAATTGTCGCACGACAAACCATTGAAGCACGGCGGCCAAAAACACTGTCACACCCAGAACGATCAGGTACAGGATCAGCTTTTGCCAACCTGGTTTCAACAAAGCCCATTGTTTCATGCTTCCCTGTCCCCTCCATTTTGTTCAAGACGGCTCAAAATAGCCTGCATCAGGCATTCCAGCTCGTAGCTGACCAGCGGTAGCCGTGCGCATAGCAACCGGGGAGTGCGACGCTGGAGGGCAGCAAACCTCGCAGCGGTTTCCGTTGCCCCGTCCGTCAGTAGGATCAACTCGCATGTTTTTGCGATATATAAGCGATCCAACTCTTCCTCCCCGTATTCTCGCAGATCAACAACGTAAATATCATGGCGATCGTCCATATGCTGAAGTGCGCTGGAGACAGCCAGGGTCACTCCTGTATGCCGTGCAGCATGATACTGATGAAGGAGACGCATACCTTTTTCCCAGAGGGCATGTTCAGCCGAATCAAATCGTTCACAAAAAAGACGCAACGCCCGTTCTGTATTGACATCTTTCAAAAATGCCAAAACGCTGATATTATACATGTAGTTCCTCATTTCTTACTTCCTGATTGGAGTTGCGCAGTTCTTATGACACCCCAAAACATTCTATTTGTTGACGACAGCCCTATGGTTCTGTCCCTGCTCGAACGGACCTTGACGCAAGAAGCATTTACCTTACATACCGCTCACACACCCAAAGAAGCCTTACAAGTGCTGGAACAGCACCCGATTGATGTGGTCGTTTCCGATCTGCTCATGCCTGGTCTGGATGGGATTACCTTCCTTCGCATGATTAAGAAGGATTATCCACATATCGTACGAATCATTTTGTCTGGTCACCTGCATACGCAGTCCATTTTATCGGCGATTAATCAAGTCGGTGTGTTCCGTTTTTTGACGAAACCGCTGGAGTTGGATGATGATACGCTAAAGAAAATACTGTATGAGGCGCTTGATCAGGCCAAACTCAACCGAAATAGCCTGCATGCAGAACAGAACGTAGCTTCCGACCTGTCAGCATTTATAGACAGCATTTTGAACGCTCCGTACCGACCCTATGTGCTACTGAATGAACAAGATATCGTAACCGCTGTACACATTGCACTCGCTGAGCTGTATCCTGTCGGCTGCTCACTACGTCATCCTGACGGGGAAGGTATTCAGTTAACCACGCATTCATTATATATACCGTATGAGGAGTCGGAATCTTCCGATCCCGACCTGTACACGCTGGATACGCTGACCCTCGGCCATTCATCGTTACGCCTTATCCGCCTTAGCGAGATCGCCTGAGTGACGGGGGCCGCCCTTTAACACGGCGGCTACCCCAATCACAGTCAGGCATACATACATCCACAACATCCCCATCGTCAGCAAGGGGTGACGGATATAGTTTTTCAAATTCCCCCATGTATACAGCACCGGACGGAAGAAGTACCAACGTTCCAGCGCCTTTCGCAATCCGCCCTCTTCAGATGACATCGTACGATCCATCACCGAAAAGTAGTAGGCTTTTTTACGTAATACATCGTGCAGATACACCTGTTTTTCATCATGGTATACCCGTGTAAATACCGCCCGGCGAATAACTCCGCCAGACTCTATATAACGCAAGGTTGGCTGTATTTCTTCAAAAGCAATCTGCTCCGCATTAAACCCGCCCGTCGATTCGTAAGCGCTCATTCGCCAGAAGCGTGCCGCTTCAATGGAGCGTTTTCCCAAGGTTTCACCCGCGTTATTAATCACATTTCGCTCAAAAACTTTCACTTTGGAAAAAAAATTGTCTGCTTCCGAATACGCCTCCTCCGGAATGACCAAGGCGCCAATATCCTGATGATCGTCAAAAAAGTCGATGCTCTGCTGAATCAGATGTTCGGCTAAAATCATATCGGAATCCAATACAAATATGTATTCGGCCCCCAAGTGTTTCGCTTCCTCAACCGCCCTGACCCTGGCGACTCCCCGCTCCCCATGGGGAAGCTCCAGTACCGTTACGGGTACTGAACTCCCTGCCGACAGCATACGAATCGTCTCGACGGTCCGATCATTGGAGCCATCATCAGCAATTACAATATGCAGATCCTTGTAATTTTGCCCCATACAGCTTCGCAAACAAGGCTCTATCGTCCGCTCATTGTTGTACGTGGAGAAGAGAATGACCACTTTGTCCACTCTGTTGCGCCTCCTCTACCCAATCTTCCATCAACTGCTCAAACGCAGCAGCCGTATGATCAAAATGGAATCTTAACGCATATTGATACGCCCGCTCACGGATGGCCATGTAATCTTCGCCGCCCTTCGCTGCTCTTTCCATTTGTTCAGATAATCCCCGGATGTCGCCGTGAAAGCATAGATACCCGCTTTTTCCGAAATCCGTTGCATCCACCAGCCCCGGTGAATTGCTGACAATGCTGGGCGTTCCAACGGCTGCCGCTTCGGTAATCGTCAACCCCCAGCCTTCACGTAAGGAAGGAAACACCAGCGCGTGGGCACGACTCATCAACTCCAGCTTATGCTCTGCTGAAACAAATCCGTAAAAGGTAATATCGGCTTGCGATTGCCCCTGTTCATCCGGTTCTCCGTATGTTAATCCATATCGTTTCATAATCGGCAACAATTGTTCTGCCACATAGGTTTTATCGGTTTTTCCGGCAATCCATAACATAGCCTGAGGGAACTTTTCCTTGAGCTGCCCAAAGGCCTCAACGACCAGATCAATGCCTTTATATTTGACGAAGCGCCCAGCATACATGAAGGTCGGATTAGGCTCCTTCGTTAAAAATTGTTCGCGCGGCCAATGATCAAACTCAATGCCTTCCGGTAAAAGATGGACACGATCCGGGTGAAAGCCCAGCTTAAGTAGATCGTATCGAGTAGACGGAGATACCGTAAGCGTCCGATCCTTACGAGCCAGCTTAAGCATCAAGGGCTCCATATGAAACCCAATAACATTTAGCGGGAATTTGGCGTTCTCAAACCATATTTCCCTTGTTAGCTGATGTATGAAAAAGATCCGCTTGGATGCCTCCACCCAAAATCGGGTAAAGAATTGATGCGTATTTGCCTGGTTAATCACATAGTCGATCTTCCTTCGATGACGACGGTAATAGCGCATCGCATAATAAATGACACTGTATATGTTCCCTTTTCGAATATACGTAATACCGTCAATAACTTCATGCTCAGGCATCCCCTCAAATTGAGGTGAAAAATGAATGAACTGGAAGCGGCCTTGCTGTGAGCGTTTAAGCATTTCGTGGGTGAAAATTTCTGCTCCCCCGCTTTTAGGTGAACGAATGTCACGCCAGGAAAGCAATAGAACTACGGTTTTACCGTCCTGTTCATGTATGGTATTCATGGGGTAAATCCCCCTTTATCTTTATTTTGAACAAATGTACATAGGCGTCTACCACAAAGTAGAGAGCCATAGCCCCGTAAACAATGAACTCAGATAGCAAAAAATCTACCGGATCTGTGTGGGCAATATGAAAGGCTACTAATAAAGCCGCGGCTCCTGCCATCAGACTGAACATAAATTTGCGTCTGCCCACCAATACGTGCACATGTACAAAAAACAGCACGATGGAAAATAGCCAGTACACCCAGCCACCCCATGGAATATAGGCCTCGGCCGATTGGTAAGAGGCTCCGAATAATATGGGAATAGAGGATGGGAACACAAAGGTCGTGCCCACATATACACAGATCGCAGCTACAGCCATTAACCCGGCATAGACGGCAATCAACTTACCCAAAGCTTGGCGGTCATGCCCCTGCGCACCGATCTTTGGAATAAATGCAGCAATGAGGCTATACGAAACGTAATAAACCAACTGGCTGTACTTCAGCGCAATGGCATAGCTGCTGGCCTGCTCGGGAAAGTAATGCTGTACATACAACATGTCGATGGAGATACAAAACAAAATGAATAAATTCGTCATAAGGCTATCGGTGAAATCCTGACTCAATGATTTCCATAGCCCAGAAGGGATATGTTCTCTACCGTATGTGAATAAGGACAAGCCACGAGCCGAAACGATCCAGCCGTGGAGCAGCGACAGTAACATTCCCCCACAGCTCGCCAACAGTAGCGCTTCCAGCTTTAACCCCAGTGCAGCCAGAACAAAAAACAGGCTCAGCTTCCCTAATACCTCAATGTAATAGTTCACATTGAGCGCCAACATGCGTTCCCTGCCCTGTAAATCTCCGCGGCACGAACTCACCAGAATATGCAGTCCGATCAAGCCATACAGCATGAACAGCGGGCCGGATTCGACGCCTAATAGCGAACGCAGTAACGGATGAAAGATGAGTAGAATGATCACGGCAAGCACGGTTAGTACCAGAGGTGCTTTGAGTAATAGAGAACCGAGCGGTAAGCTTCGTAGCGCAAGCTTCTGGTCTCCCTTAGAGACCAGTTTGGCAGTTAATAGCTGGATGGATAAACCCAAAACGGATAAAAGCGCAAAAAGCGCCAGCAGCGCATTCGCCTGGCCATAAGCTTGTCCGGTAAGATACCAGCTCGCTGCAATGTGGAAGAAAAAATTAAATCCGTTAAGCAGCACATTAAAGAGAGGAAACATCAACGATCGTACTCGGTTGTTCACGTTGTTATCTCACCCGCCGATCCAGTCGCCAAATATCAATGATGGAGCGCAAAAAACGAATAGAATCCTTCCAGACATGGATGTGCGAGCCATCCCGGTCAATACATTTGACGGGTAATTGCAGCACACGAAGCTGGAGTCGCTTGGCAATAAACATCATTTCCAAATCCAACGCCAGTCCCAGCTGTTCCTTTAAATGCGGAAACATTCGCTTCACTGCAACCGAACTCATCACTTTAAGCCCAGTCTGGGAATCCACCACACCTGTGGGTAAAAAAGGACGGGAAATGACTCGCTTACCAAAGCTGACGACAGATCGCAATAAAGATCGATTCTCAGCAGTCATATCCTTGGTTCCGATCACGACATCATAATAGCCCTGCTGAACAACATTAATCATTCTGGCAATATCCTCAATAAAAAAGGAGTCATCTGCGTCCACAAATACGTAGTAATCCGCACCAATGGTCCGCATCCCTTCCAGATACGTCCCTGCCTTACGTGTATTGCGTCCCAATTCCCTTGTTTGAAGCAGCGGGCTAAGATTCTGATTAATCCGGTTTACGGACAAGTCCGTGGCTGCCTCCAGCGCTTTAATCAAGGCATTCGTACCATCGTAGCTGCCATCATCAATGAGATAAATCGAACCTTCAATAATATGGCTGCGGATAAAGACCTGCAATCGTTCAGCAAAGGTTTTGACATGAACAAAACGTTGCTCTTCGTTATATACAGACAAGATAAATGCAATATGTTGGCTTTTGGTCGAATACTCGGGATAGAGCAAGCTTTGTATTTCCGAAAGCATTTCTTCGTTGTCATTGGCTTGCCAAAATAGCAGCCGCAAACGACCTACTCCGATGATTTGCACCATATGCTGATCACTGAACGGAAATGTTACATCCGTCACCAGTAACAATGGCATTTGCGGAAATTGGCTACGGATCTGATTGGCTTTCCGCACTGCCTGCCCCGGCTCCCTATAATCAATCAGGCAACAACATGCGTTCTCGTAGACTGAAGCTGCCTCCGTGTCCTCGCACTGTATATATTGGTAAAAACAAATCACATTGGGATAATCAATAGCCCTGTCGTTATCGCTAAAAATGGCTATAGGTCCCTGCACACAAACCTCTCCTTTTCCTCCGAATAGTTCTATTTTGTTGAAAAAGAATTAAGAATGTTTGCTTATAGGGATTAAATTAATGTCCAAATGCTTCATATTTTCTTAACAAAATAACTGACACTCCATGATATATATGGAGATAAGAGAAGAAAAACTAATTTTCATATTTGATAAAAACAGAGCATTTAGACCTGATTCATTAGAACCAAAGTCATCAGGAATGGTTAGCGAATCTATATTGAAAGTTAGTTCTTATATATCATTAGAAAGAAACAAATATGGTTATTTTGTCATAGATAAATGCAAGAATAAAACATATTTGCACGTCCATACTATGGACAACATGTCATCTTTCGTTATGAATAGTTATGAAAATGAAGAGAAGGAAGGTCTTTCTATGGAAGCATTTTATGTCAATCGCGATGGGTCATTATCTACTCCATTACGGGGAAAGGATGTGTTGGCAAATCCCCTTTTGAACAAAGGTGTCGCTTTTACAGAAGAAGAACGCAAGGAGCTGGGTTTGGAAGGAATCCTTCCTCCAACCGTCCTTTCATTGGAGAAACAGAGCGTACGGGCATATCAGCAGTTTCTGGCGCAACCCACCATGCTGCGAAAAAACGCTTCTCTCAACGACCTTCACAACCGAAATGTCGTACTCTACTACCGGCTGCTAACCGATCATTTGAGTGAAATGCTGCCCGTAGTCTACACGCCGACCGTAGGAACCGCGATTCAAGAATATAGTCACGAGTACAACCGCCCTGGAGGCATATATTTGTCGATAGATAACCCGAACGGTATTGGACAAGCATTCCATAATTCTGGTTTGAGTGGTCATGATGTGGATCTGATCGTCGTGACAGATTCCGAAAGTATTTTAGGGATTGGTGACTGGGGCGTCGGGGGGATTAACATTGCTATCGGCAAGCTTGCAGTGTATACGGCTGCGGCAGGCATTCATCCCGGGCGGGTGCTGCCAATTGTACTAGATGTAGGTACAAATAATGAAAAGCTGCTGAATGATCCACTGTACATCGGAAACCGCCATAAACGGGTTCGCGGAGAAGCCTATAACCAGTTTATTGATACTTTTATCAGCAAAACGTTAGCGCAATTCCCAAAGGCGCTTTTACATTGGGAAGACGTGGGTAGCGTAAATGCACGCCATATTATAGGAAAATACGGTCAAAGTATACTCACCTTCAACGATGATATACAAGGTACAGGAGCGGTGACCTTGGCTGCGATTCTTTCGGCGGTGGGTGTCACCAAGACTCCGCTGCGTGAACAAAAAATACTTGTTTTCGGTCCAGGGGCAGCAGGAATCGGTAATGCTGATCAAATTCGGGGTGCTATGATCGAGGACGGCCTTTCCGCAGAAGATTCCTTCAAGTCCTTTTGGGCCTTTGATTATCGCGGGCTGTTAATGGAAGATATGGAAGACGTATTGGAGTATCAGAAACCATATGTGCGCAAAAAGGATGAAGTCAGCTCATGGACCCGGTCGGGTGACGGCAAAATACCACTGCTAGAGGTCATTCGTCAGGTGAAGCCTACGATATTGATTGGAACTTCCGGTGTAGCAGGTGCCTTTTCTGAAGAGATCATCAAGGAGATGGCGAAACATGTAGAACGCCCGGTCATTATGCCCATGTCCAATCCTACAAACCTTGCAGAAGCAGTACCCGAGGATTTGATACGGTGGACCGATGGCAAAGCATTGATTGCAACCGGAAGTCCTTTTGAGCCCGTCACCTATAACGGTACGAAATTTGAGATTGGACAGGCGAACAATGCCTTTGTTTTTCCGGGACTGGGTCTGGGTGCGATTGTGGTTAAAGCCAAAAGGATTACCCCTGCGATGTTTACAGCGGCAGCAGTTGCTGTTGCCAATGGTGTAGATTCGAATACGCCTGGCGGTGCGCTACTCCCTCATATCCGAAAATTACGCGAAGTTTCGTACGCTGTTGCGATTGCGGTTGCAAAAGCCGCGATACAGGATCAGGTAGCTCAGGCGCACATTTCAGATGTGGAACAAGCTATACGAGATGCAATGTGGAAACCGGAATATGCCAAGGTCAAAGCTGTGGAAAGTGTAATTCATCACCCTCACTAAGCTCAAAACACCTAACTAGAGGAAATTTCATATTTTGCACACTATGTTTGACATAGCGTATGAACGTATGTACAGTAATAGTCAAAAGAATAGAAGTCCACTAGGGGAGCCGCTATGGCTGAGACAAGAACGTATCTTGGACCCTTTGAACCTGATCTAGTTCGTACTAGCGTAGGAAAGTGGAGCCTTCGTATATAAGGTTTCAAACGTTTTTTTGCGTATTGGGCCTATTGTTGAAGCCGCTCCCATTTTTCCGGGGCGGCTTTTTAGCGTTGTTCCGGAATTATATTCTTACAGGACTTCTTGCTCTTCAATTTGATGGAGGTGGGGAAATTGAGTTTTACACAAGAACTCCGTCGGCAGGCGGACGGCATTTTTCAAGCGATTTTTGAGCACCCCTTTGTGAGAGGTATTGCTGAAGGAAGTTTGACAAGGGGACAGCTGATTCACTATGTAAAACAGGACTTTGAATATTTGAACGCCTACATGCGGATATACGGTATCGCAATCTCCAAATGCACGAATCGGGAGGATATGGCTGTATTTAATGAACAAATCTCTTTTATTCTCCACAGCGAGGTTCATCCGCATCAAAATTTCTGTGCTGTCGCAGGGGTGACCTATGAAGAGTTGCAGGGATATCCGCTCGCTCCGTCGGCTCATCACTATATCCGTCACATGCTGACAGTTGCGCATGAGGGTAGCCTGGGCGAGATCTTGGCTGTGCTGCTGCCATGTATGTGGACGTATGCCGAGATTGGTCGCAGGCTGCTGGATGAAGTAAAGCCGGATGAGTCTCATCCGTTCTATGAATGGATGGGCTTCTATGGAGACCAGCTTGATGATACAACACACAAGTTCCGAGAACGTGTAGATGCTTGGGCGAAAGACGCAACGGCTGCTGAGCGGGAGCGGATGATTGAGCATTTTATACTGAGCTGCCAGCTGGAATATAAGTTCTGGGATATGGCTTATAAGCAGGAAGAATGGCCGGTCCAGATGCAGGCAGCGGTCTTGGAATAGTCAGCCTGGCGATTCAATGTGTGAAGTACGGTTAATGCCCTGTTGAACCACCAACTATAGAGAGGATAATCATTATGAGTACATGGAAAAAAAGTTATTCGGATCTCCTGACGAAGGTACAAAACAGCAAACCCCTCGTTCACAATATGACCAATGTGGTAGTCACCAACTTTACGGCCAACGGTCTGTATGCATTGGGCGCCTCCCCGGTGATGGCCTATGCACCTGAGGAAGTAGCAGATATGGCAAAAATAGCAGGCGCCGTCGTGTTAAACATCGGTACACTGAACCGCGAACTGGTGGATGCCATGATCATTGCTGGACAATCGGCGAATGCACACGGTGTTCCGGTGCTGCTAGATCCGGTCGGTGCGGGAGCAACGAGCTTTAGAACTGAATCGGCACTGCGAATCCTGAGTGAAGTCAAAATCTCATTGGTGCGGGGCAATGCAGCCGAAGTCGCACATCTTGTTGGAGAAGCGCGTGAGATTAAAGGCGTAGATGTCGGTGACAGTGCTGACAGCGGCCATGTCGATCTGGCAATTCGGGTTGCTCGAACGTTCAATACGATGGTTGTCATTACTGGAAAAGAGGACGTCATCACCGATGGGGCCGAAGCACGAATGATTAGCGGCGGAGACGCGCTGCTCACGAAGGTAACCGGAGCAGGCTGCCTGCTGACCTCTGTGTTAGGTGCCTTTGCAGCTGTTGAACCCAACCTGCTGCTCGCAGGTACAGCAGGTTTGGCATTTTACGGTGCAGCAGCTTCTCGAGCCGCAGCACGTACCGCAGAGCTGGGGCCCGGCAGCTTCCAGATTGCCTTTCTCGACGAGCTGGCCAAACTGCATACAGGTTCACTAGAGGGGCATGTCTCTATCCATGAAGCCGGAACAACAGCAGCAGGTGGTGCGCGATGACAGACGTTCGTGTACCCAGAGCGCTGACGATTGCTGGTTCGGACAGTGGCGGCGGGGCCGGAATTCAAGCTGATCTCAAAACCTTTCAAGAACTTGGCGTGTACGGCATGTCGGCTATTACAGCCGTTACCGTACAGAATACCTTAGGAGTCCACGGCGTATATCCGCTACCAGAGGAAGCAACAGCGGAACAGATCGAAGCCGTAGGATTAGACCTTGGAGTGGATGCCCTGAAGACTGGCATGCTATTTAATGCCGGCATCATCCGTCTTGTGAGCGAGCAGATCCGAAAGTTCGGCTGGAAAAAGGTCGTCGTCGATCCCGTGATGATTGCCAAGGGAGGCGCTGAACTGCTGCAGCTGGAAGCGGTGCAGGCTTTGAAGGACGACCTGCTCCCCTTGGCCCTGGTCGTTACACCGAATATCCCGGAGGCGGAAGCCCTGACAGGGATCAGTATCCATACGATGGAGGATCGCCGCGAGGCTGCGAGACATATTAGCAGTATGGGACCAAAATTCGTTGTGATCAAGGGTGGTCACGCTGACGAGAGCGAGAGCAGCGGACAGATTGTTGACCTGCTTTTTGACGGAACCGCCTTTATAGAGCTGAGCGGCAAGCGAGTACGGACTGTTCATACACACGGAACAGGGTGCACTTTCTCGGCAGCGATTACCGCGGAATTAGGGAAAGGGATGTCCGTACCGGAGGCTATCTCGAATGGTAAAGCCTTCATCCAGGCGGCGATTGAGGATACGTTGTCTCTGGGACAGGAACACGGCCCAACCAATCATTGGGCCTACCGCCGTCGTCAGGAGATGCTTCTATGAGCGGCAGAATATTGTCAGAGGTGGTGCGCCGCCATCTACAGATATACCTGGTGCTTGGAAGCGTGAATTGCCTCGCGGAACCAGGCTGGGTCGTGCAGGAGGCTCTGGCTGGCGGGGCAACCATGGTCCAGTTCCGAGAAAAGGGTCTCGGCGCGTTAACGGGCGTTCCTATGTTCGAACTCGCGCGCCAGCTACAGGAACTGTGCCGTCACGCTGGTGTCCCCTTCATCATCAATGACAATGTGGAGTTGGCTCTTGAACTCGACGCCGACGGTGTTCACATCGGTCAGGACGATGAATCCGCCGATTCCGTCCGCGAGCGAATCGGAAATCGAATTTTAGGCGTCTCCGCCCATACCATTGAGGAAGCACGTCGAGCCATCCTGCAAGGTGCTGATTATCTCGGCGTCGGGCCCATCTATCCCACCATCTCGAAAGATGATGCCCGTGCCGTACAGGGACCGGCAATTTTATATGAGATGCGTAAAGCGGGAATTGATGTGCCGATTGTTGGGATCGGAGGTATTACAGTGGACCGTGTTGAGGAAGTCGCACGTGCAGGTGCAGATGGTGTAGCGGTGATTTCAGCCGTGACACAGACAGAGCAGGTTAGAGGTGCGGTCAAGGAATTAAAGAAAAATATGGTCTCATTTCTCAATGATCCGATCTACATGTTTGATATTGATTCAACAGATCATCCAGCTTTTTAGATTGTTCTATTACTTTGGGATGTGTTAAAAATCCATACTTTTTCTGGACCTGGTACAGTTTCTTCCTAGCTCTTTCGACACAAAGTAAAGTCACACTTTGATTCATCAGCATGATCCCTCCTATATGTCATATTTTATAACAAAAAGACGTTTTTTGGATTTTCAAATAATGCGCCTAATAAAAAAAGAACATCCCAAAAGTTTGCATAAACAGCGAAACCCCAAAATCCACGTAAAAGAGCCTCCGTCTCCACTAATAAAGCGGGACCGAGGCTCTTTTTCATAAAAAGATTCAATGAATATTAGAACATACAACCTAACCGTTTTAAGCACCTCCAATTTGTACTTGAGGCGTTATTCTTTGATTTTGGTTATGCGACTGAACAGGCATTGATAAAATAAACAAGAAGCTAGCTGCGATGACCAGCAGAATCATTTTTTTCAACATTGTCTAACCACACCTTTTCTAATAGTTTGAAATACTCTTCCCTTGTTTCGGGAAGCGCATGTGCTTGGAAATGTGCAAAAAGTCCCGTACAGTTTATAAAATAAGTCTCATTATTTAGTATGTGGGCTTTTACCAATGCATATATTAAGTGTTTAAAGCCATCTTTGAACATTCCCCGTCTTAAATAGTAATAAGCCAGTTCATAACCAAACCATGCAAAATAATCCGGCATCACTTGTTGGGTGTACATATCAGTAGATTGTGATAGCAGAGCAAAAGAATTAATCTCCACTTCAAAACGTGAAAGGACATCATTGATATCTATTGCATATCGGTTAGCAGCTATCATAACGTTCAGCAACTTGGATAGCTTTTCATTCTCGGTAGTGATTGATGTGGATGCAATATATTCAACATAATGAGGAAGCACATTCGTATCTCCAGATAGGAGTTTATTTACATAAGTATTACCTTCTGCCCAATGCTTGAACAAGTTGACCCAGTGTTGAGTTTTCTGGTCTGTCTCGATCACCCAATCTAAATCTGCGTAGGCATTTGTAAATTGTAGTGCTTGCTGATAATCGCCTTGGGCTTCACAGACACTCGCACACAGTAAATCAGCATAGGTAATGTACACAAACATCGGGCGACTCAGCCTCTTTTCAGACTCCTCCCACTCTCGCTTTTTCTGTTGATGTTTCAAAGAATATTGGATCTCCGCTTTGGCTCTCATTTTTCGAGCAGTTGCATCGAGCTTGTCCCATTCACGCAGAGAACGATACACATTCGCCAAATCTTTTAACGCATCGAGTTGATCTATTTCATTCAGACGTTCGACAAAGGGTTCAAATCGTGTAGCCGCCTTGAGATTTCGAATCTGATTGTTACCCACCTGAATGGTAAACAGACGATACTGACAGATAGCCAAACGTTCAGAATGCTGGTACTTCTCGCCTTCCGCAATCCCTTCGTAGAGCAACAATGCAGCATTGTGCTGACCTTGTGCGAATAATTTTTCTGCTGCATCAAATAACTTTGGGGAATATAGAAGGTTGTCCATAATATGTCCCACTACAAGCTGGATAGCATCCAACTTGTCCAGTTCCGCACAGCGAAACAACAACGGCTCAATTCGCCTCCAATCCGGGGAACGCTCAATGATGTAGTTATCTATGTATAGTTCGTAAAAAAAACCTTCTGGTAGTCCCATAGCCCAAGTGATTCGATCAAGCTGATGTATAGCAACAGGACGATGCTTGGCAATCCAATTATTAAGTGTTCTTTGATGAACACCTGAATGTTCGGCAAATTGTGCCAGCGTCAAATTGTTTTCCCCTAAATAATCCTCTAACTTCGTCAAAATCGTAGGTGTATGTCCCAAGTCATAACCACCCTTCATACAAAAAATCCAAATTTTATACTTTCACCTCAAATTATTCACCAAGTTTTAACATGTGTCAACATTTTTCTTCCATTATTCATACTATATAAACTTGAATATGGAAATTAATAACCACTAACATGAAGTCCCTTTTGGAATCAGGTGGTCGCTCGCTCTACTAATTTGAATTCCAGATGATGTATCGTTTCATCCAGCCCTTCGAGGGCATTTCGAATCATAATGAACGCATTCTCAGCTTGCTTGTCTATCGGGTAATGGATCGTAGTTAAATCAAGCAAATGCGAGATTTCGGTGTTGTCAAAGCCTACTACTGCAAAATCACTCGGTACAGAAACACCTAGCCTACGCGCTTCAGTCAAAAGACCTGCTGCCAAATAATCGGTAGAACAGGCAAAGGCGTCCGGCCTGTCAGTTTGTGCTCGTTCTGCCCACCAATGAGCTATTTGTTCACCAGCTGCTATTGAATTTAAATCATAAAAATGCGGGAAGGCCTCAGCGTCCAAATCATATTTTTCGCAAAAGTCATGATAAGCTCGAATGCGTTCTTTTGTATTCAACCCCCGCATGCTGCCGTACACATTCACAATTTTCCGATATCCTCGGGCGTACAAATGTTCCAATGCCAGCGTATAGCCCTGATACTGATCCATAAATACAGACGGGATTGCCTCAATGTTTACACGCTGCCAGGTCACAATCGGACCATATTTTGTATAATGCTCAATCACACTCCACTCATTGACGCGAATCATGCAGACCAAGGCGTCCAGTTGCTTTCTCCGCAACATTTCCAGCGCCTCAAGTTCTCGCCCCTTCTCCCCATTCGTAATAAACAGCGCTATATTAAAGCCATGCTCCTGGGCATACATTGTAAATCCACGCACAAATAAACCCAATGAATCATTAAAAGAAAGTGAAATAATCCCTATGAGCTTGGTCATGCCTTTTTTTAAAGATACCGCATTTAAATTAGGAACATAATCCAGCCGATCTATGACCTCCTGCACACGCTGCCTTGTGGGTTCACTCACGTACGGATGGTTGTTAATGACACGGGATACCGTAGCCGAGGATACCCCCGCCAGCTTTGCAATTTCATGAATATTCGCCATTTTTCTCACCTCGTTCTTTCTATTTTAGCATGTTCGTGTCTAGCATGTTCGTAGTGTCCGCCCTATAATTGTCACCTTCCCAAAATAAGTTTTTTAAAAGCGCTTGACCTGTAATGCATTACAGGGATTACAGTGAATTTGTGCTTAAGAAAGCGGTTTACAAAACATACTTAGGAGGCACTAACTATGAAAAAAGGCATAAAGATTGCAACCATTGGCGGAGGCTCCAGCTATACACCAGAACTAGTAGAAGGCTTCATCAAACGTTATGCAGAGCTTCCCATTCGGGAATTGTGGCTGGTAGATATTGAGGCAGGACGTGAAAAATTGGAGATCGTAGGTGCTATGGCCAAACGGATGGTGAAGGCCGCAGGCATTGATTGTGAGGTACATTTGACGCTGGATCGTCGGGAAGCGTTGAAGGACGCCGATTTTGTAACGACCCAATTTCGGGTAGGCTTGCTGGAAGCCCGGATTAAGGATGAAAGTATTCCGTTAAAACATGGCATGATCGGTCAGGAGACCAATGGGGCCGGAGGAATGTTCAAAGCGTTTCGCACCATACCCGTTATCCTCAGTATCGTCGAAGATATGAAAGAACTATGTCCGAATGCATGGTTGATTAATTTTACCAACCCTGCGGGTATGGTCACCGAAGCCGTGCTTCGTTATGGTCAGTGGGATAAAGTCATCGGATTATGTAATGTTCCAATCGGCGCGATCAAGAGTGCATCAGCTGTGCTGGACAAACCGGAAGAAGAGCTGTTCTTTAAATTTGCAGGGATTAACCACCTTCATTGGCACAAGGTTTATGACAAAACAGGGGCCGAATTAACAGAGCAAGTTATTGAAGGACTGTACGCTCCGGGTGCAAAACCAGAGAAAGTCGTTGAAAATATTAAGAACATGCGCTTCCTGTATGATCAAGTTCGTCAATTGAAAATGCTGCCTTGTCCTTACCATCGGTATTACTATATGACGGATAACATGCTCAAGGAAGAATTAGAGGAAGCCAAAAACGAAGGAACTCGGGGCCAAGTGGTCAAACGTCTGGAAGAAAGTCTGTTCGAACTGTATAAAGATCCGAATCTGGATTACAAACCAGAGGAATTATCCAAACGCGGTGGTGCGCATTACAGCGATGCAGCCTGTGAAATCATTAATTCCATTTATAACAACAAAGGCACATTGATGGTCGTTAGTACACGTAACAATGGTGCGATTGATGATGTTCCTTATGATAGCGCCATCGAAGTGACCAGTGTTATTCGCGCCCACGGTGCCGAACCTGTCAACTTTGGCAAATTCCCACCTGCACAGCGGGGCTTGCTGCAAGTAATGAAGGCAATGGAAGAGCTGACGATTGAAGCGGCGGTCACCGGTGACTATGCAACAGCACTGCAAGCCTTCACCCTGAATCCGCTCGTACCAAGCGGGGACATTGCTCAAACCGTACTGGATGAATTGCTAGAAGCACACAAAGAGCATCTACCTCAATTCTTTGCTCATAAGGAGAAGGCGACGGTATAAAGCTAGAATCAATTATCCTGCTGGAACACAAAAAAAGCTTCCTACATGTAGGAAGCTTTTTGCTATACGTCCCAGGAGTACTTGCTGGGACGTTGGTGTTATTGGGTTTGTACTTGGCTTGACAATCCGTCATTAAGCTTATTGATAAATTTGTTAGACTTTTTTAAAGTATGATCTCCGTTGAAAAAGCAATAACCGCTTTCCCCGTAATTTGAACTAATACGGGTTTTCCCTGTTCCTTTTTCACATGAACATGCATTGTTCCCTCTCTTTTGATTGCCTCACCTTGTAAAATATCAAAATCAAAAGACTGCTCATTCTCATTTTGCAAAATGTTATAGTGTACCAAATAGGCTCCAAGCGGTCCGTTTGCATTTCCTGTCACCGGGTCTTCAGCTATTCCAATTGCAGGAGCAAACATTCTTCCGTGAACCAATATATCCTCTTGTGGATTTAATGTAAAAACATAATATCCATTACATCCAATATGCTTGCTGATTTCTGTAAGCTTCTGCAAATCAGGTTTTAAACTATGTAGTATTTCATTGGAGTAAATCGGAACCATTACCTTAGAATGACCTGTTGAAGATATTGCAACTGGATATTCCATGCAAATATCTTTACAAGAAATACCTAACGCATTTGCAATCTGACTTCTTATTTCATCATTTAAAGGCTCTGATACAGAAGGTTCTCCCTGTGTCATTACAATAGAATAGTCATCTTCATACTTTATAACATCAACAGGCAATATACCTGCTTTTGTTTTTTGAATAATTCTTCCAGTTTCAGCTTTTCTCTCAATTGCATAAATATAATGTGCTGCTACTGTTGCATGACCACAAATTGGAACCTCTGTTGTTGGAGTAAAAAATCTTACTTCAACATCATAATTTGAAGAATCTGTTTCAAAAATAAATGCAGTTTCCGAATTATTTAATTCTCTTGCAATTCTCTGCATCTGCTCATCTGTAAGTCCATTTGCATTTGGAACAACTCCAGCAGGGTTACCATGAAATCTATTTTTTGTAAATGAGTCTACTTGATATATTCTATATTTTTTCATAATTTCGCCTCTATAAATACTAGTTTGTCTGTCTGTTAAATCTGATATTAACATACTTTTTAGGCAGTTTCACTTAAATTAAAAGATATAATATGGCCCTTTAATGAAAACGAACTGATCCTTATTATAGAATCGCGCTCTTTTATGGAAGATTGTTATTAAACTAAAGCCGCAATTAGCTGAAATGGTCTTCTCAATCCTTATCTAAAAGTGGAATAAATCTTTATGATTATAGATACTTTTAGATTCTGCCACGCCTGTTGAATAACCAAAATAAGTAACTCAATTCATGAAACAAGAGGTGCACTGAAGAAGAACGCGCTGAATCTGAATCAGCCATTCAACAGGTAGTTTTGAAGAAGAAATAGACGAGAAAATCGCGCAAAGGAAAGAACGGCATGTTGGGACCATGAAGTCTGAGCAGCAACAAATAGCCAATTGAGCAGGACATAGACGATTAGAGCACAGAATAATTGCCCATAGACCGCATTTTCAGTCGTACCAAACAGCGATGGAATATTCAAATGTTGCTTGATCCAACGAAAGAAGACTTCAATCTGCCATCGAGCCTTATAGATCTGTGCGATTTGTTCTGCGGTCACCTGCATTAAATCGGTAACCACCCGAATTTCCCGACCTTCAAAATCCCGAAACATCACCACACGATGACGTTGTCTGGAACGACACTGAGGGGTCCCCAACTGGCAAGTGATATCCCGAATGACAGATGAATCTGGCTTCGTAAGGCGACGTAGCGCATGAGGCTTTTCCAAATGGACGTTATCGCGAAGCCGAATGACAAACGATTGTCCATGGGTTTTGAAGTGATCCAGACGCTCCAGTTTCCCATAAGCACGGTCCATCACCAAAATGTAGTCCGGTTGAGCCAACGCTTCACTCATGGGGCCATCATGCTTGGAGCCCAGCGTTTCGACCACCTGAAGGGGTTGCCCATTTTCTGATCGTAAAGCGAGTAGATGGAAAAGTTCCTTAAATACGGAAAACGGGACTTCGGCGGCTTTGGTTGAAAAGCGTGAGTAGTGGACGACGGGCAAGCCACAGAGAGCCGCATAATCTACGCTGGATCGATAGCTACCCCATTGTTCCAACGCAGCCATGCACCAGTATTGGAGTAAATGGTACACCGTAAACTTGCGGGCTTTGTCTTCATAACCTATTAACTTCACAACCCTTTGAACTTCTTCAGGAGTCAGCATGGATTGAAGGATAGATGTAATCGTGATAGAATTTTTCATGAGATCGTCTTCTTACGGATTCGTTTGGATGGTACCAACGATTCTACAGAAAAGACGATCTTTTTTCTACCATTTTGTGGTTATTCAACAGGCGTGCTACTATATAAAGGTATTAGTTTACTGTATGTTTCGGAGCGGCTTGGTCACGCCTCATTAGATATCACTACCTCTACATATGCCCACCTTATGAAAGAGCTACGTGAACAGGATTCAAAACAACAGACATTTTTGAACATTTATATAGCGTGTAAAAATCGTGTGTATAATTTGAGTAAACAGGTGTATTGATCACACCTTTTTCTAACGTTTTCTATCGTAACCCCAATAAAAGAAAAAACGCCCCAAACCCTTATATATCAAGGATTTGAAGCATTTTTAATTTCGTTCAAACTTTACATATCTGAACGCTTCGACGTCCCAGGAGGGATTCGAACCCCCGACCGACGGCTTAGAAGGCCGTTGCTCTATCCAGCTGAGCTACTGGGACAAGATGCTGATCAATAATACCTTATGTATTCAGCGCATTGATTATTATATCACATTTCGAGCAACTGTCAAAAGCATTTTTTCATGATGTAGGGAAGTGGGCTGCAAAAGGAATCATTTGGACGCTAACGGGGTATTATGTACAAAGAACCATGCATAAAGGAGGGGTTGAGCCGTGAGAGGTCTTTTGTCGTCACTTTGTTATTTCAGCATTTTCTTCGCACCTTTTCTAGTGCCTGTCATTGTGTGGATTGCAGTACGGGACGAATATGTTCAGGGACATGCAAAAAAAGCTATTTTATCGCATATTTTCCCCATTATTGCGGCAATTCCGCTAGTGTATTTTATTATTACCGCGAATCATGCAGGTTCAGTGATCGGTTTTGTACTGCTATTCGTAGTGGTCTATCTCGGAGTTTTTGTTTATAACATCTACAAAGGGATTATGACGCTGCGTGAAGCGGCTTAGTTCAAAAAGAAGCCTCCTACATACCGCTAATTTGGCGGGATACGGAGGCTTCTTTAGGTTCATTTTTGATGAGTTGCTGTTGCTATTTGGTTCAATGGCTGCTTATTTATTCCCAAAGCGTTTAGGACTTCTCCGTACTTCATGTCTTACGTTTTTCTCCAGCACTTCTTCCGCGAACTCATTGTTATGAATATAACTGCTGCCTTTATTTTTCTTATAATTCGCTTTGCTGTCTATGATTTCCCCCTCCTTTCACGCTGATCCGGCGATGGCGCCGGGGCCCAAATCAACAAAAGCCGAGGCATAGCACACCATATCCTCATGCCCCGAACTCCTTGGCGAACTCTGTGCTGAGCTGCCCATAGGAGAGCAATTCTTTTTTAAACTTCTCTCGCTCCTCATCAGCAGTAATGTGTGTAGAGTCGGTAAAAGCCTTGTCTGTCACTTCCTCAAATGCTGAATGCAGATTATTGTCATACCAATCCAGCTCCAGATCGGCGTCATTGCGGATGATCCGTACCATGTCATAGTCATGCTGACCATCCGTCTGATCCTTGGCCGTAATATAGACCAGCAGTTCCGGGTCATCTGCGGCACCGGGCCGCACCTCTACCTCAGCGCAGCGCACTCCGTCAAGTTCAGTGAACCGGCGTATTTTGGCATCCTTGATGTAGTACATGGTCTCCCTCCTTCCTTACGAGTAGACGGGTTGCCCCATCTGTAGTTTTCGGAACGGACAGACATTTTATGCTTCTTTTCGGCATATATACTGATGAACTGGGGATTTAGTTTTTGATTCATTCCAACACTGGATGAACACGACAAAGAGAGGATGAACAGACATGTGCGGAATTACAGGTTTCATACAGTGGAACGGAGACTTAATGCATCAATCTGAGCTGCTGCTGAATATGACACAAACGCTCTCCGATCGCGGACCGGATGCTGCGGGTACCTGGATATCCAACCCGTGTGCCTTCGGACACCGAAGATTGAGCGTTATGGACCCGGAAAATGGCGCTCAGCCCATGATCCGGCAGCTGGAGGATATCACTTATACAATTGTATATAACGGGGAAATATATAACGCGCCTGAGCTGAAAAAAGAGCTGCAACAGCGCGGGCATTTTTTCCGTACACAATGCGACACGGAGGTGCTACTCGAATCCTATATCGAATGGGGCCCTGAATGTGTGGATCGGTTAAACGGCATTTTTGCGTTTGCGGTCTGGGATAGCGAGCGGGAGCAGGTATTTCTGGCACGGGATCGGCTGGGAGTGAAGCCGCTATTTTATAGCCAAACCGAAGAAGTATTCGTATTTGGCTCAGAACCCAAAGCACTGCTCCAGCATCCAGCGGTAGAGGCAGCAGTGGACGCCGAGGGATTGGCCGAAATTTTTATCATAGGGCCTGCACGTACCCCCGGACACGGCGTCTATTCGTCTATGAAGGAGCTACGCCCCGGGCATACGTTAACCTACAGCCGCGACGGCGTGCGCATCCATGCCTACTGGACACTGGAAAGCATCGCGCATGAGGATAACACCGAAGAAACGGCACTTAAGGTAAGAGAACTGTTGCTGGATACGGTGGAGCGGCAGCTCATTTCGGATGTTCCAGTGTGCACCTTATTGTCTGGCGGGCTGGATTCAAGCGCTCTATCCGCATTAGCTGTCGATTATTACAAACGTACCGGGCAGGGACAAGTTCATACGTATTCGGTCGATTATGTGGATAACGACAAGCATTTTAAAGCCCATGCGTTTCAACCCGGAGCCGATGCCCCCTGGATTCAGCGGATGGTGGATGAATTAGGGACAAATCATCACTGGATTGAATTCGATACGCCAGAAGTCGTAGCAGCTCTGAACAACTCCACGCTAACGCGGGATTTACCCGGAATGGCGGACGTCGATTCGTCGCTGTATCTCTTTTGCCGGGAGATTAAAAAAGGAGCTACGGTCGCTATTTCCGGCGAGGCTGCGGATGAAGTTTTTGGCGGATATCCTTGGTTCCACCGGGAGGATATGCTGAATTCGGGTACATTCCCGTGGGCAGTTGCACCCGATATGAGAGCCAGTCTGTTGTCTCCTGAGGTACGGGACTGGATCAAGCCGCTGGAGTATTTGAACGATCGCTACTCAGAAGCGGTAGGAGAAGTGCCGAAGCTACCAGGGGAAACAGGAAAAGCTGCGCAAATGCGCGTCATGTCCTATTTGAACATCACCCGCTTTATGCCTACTCTACTGGATCGCAAGGATCGGATGAGTATGGGGGCCGGACTGGAAGTGCGGGTGCCGTATTGCGATCATCGATTGGTACAATATGTATGGAACATTCCGTGGAGTATCAAGATGACAGGCGGACGTGAAAAAGGTATTTTGCGCAAGGCGCTGGAGGGCGTACTGCCGGATGATGTGCTGTATCGCAAAAAAAGCCCATATCCCAAAACGCATAACCCTTCCTATCTTGAGGCTGTGAAAAAGCAGGCGCTGCAACTGCTGGATGATTCCTCTTCCCCACTGCTCAAACTGATCGATGCGCAAAAGGTACGTGATATTGCCGCCTCACCGGAGGCATCCACCAATCTGCCTTGGTTTGGTCAGCTGATGTCGGGTCCCCAGTTGTTCGCCTACTTGGCTCAAGTGGATAACTGGTTACGCACTTACAAGGTTGCTATTCGATAAGCTACGCTGAATGCTGAAGCAATAGAGCTTCTAAGCGGCAGCGGCAATTTTTCGCTGTGTACTATATGGGGAACAGAAAGTACCAAAAAGGCTATCCGCAGCTTATGACTGACGGATAGCCTTTTTTTCGTTATGTGAATGGGGGATGATTTCGCCCCTGTTACCAATGCTATGCCTGTGGATTACCCAGCTTTGTTGCCAAATCACGCAGAGCTATCCCTCGGTGACTGATAGCCTGCTTTTGTTCCAACGTCAGCTCGGCCATTGTCTTTTCAAACTCTGGCAAATAAAACAGCGGATCATACCCAAACCCGCCGCTGCCGGCGGTTTCAGTAGTAATCCAGCCCTCCACGGAGCCTGTCGATTCCAACGTCTCGCCAGTCTGCGGATTATACAGAATCAAGGTACAGACGAATTGAGCCGGGCTTAGCAAAGGCTGTCCCGTATCATCACCCAGTTGCTTCGATTCTAGAACGTCGAGCAGCTTAATATTGTTTTCGTGATCGCTGGCACCTTCTCCAGCATAACGGGCAGAGTATACCCCCGGTGCACCGTCCAGCAAGTCCACGCAGAGGCCGGAATCATCGGCCAGTACGGGCAATCCGAGCACATCTCCAACCGCTTTAGCTTTTTTCAGTGCATTTTCGGCAAAGGTTTTGCCATCTTCAACGACATCAGGAATGTTGGGATAATCGTACATGCTTCTGACTTCCTTGCCAAACGGCGCAAAAGCATGCGCAAATTCCCGCACCTTTCCTTTATTTTTCGTAGCGACAATGACGATCGGGCCATCCAGCCGCATTAGGCGCCAGCTCCTGTACGTCCAGCACCGATCTTATCAGCAATCGGTCCAAGCACTTCTTTTTGGCGCTCAATCATTTGCAGAATCCCTTGTTCGCCTAAGCTAAGCAGTTGATCCAATTCGTTACGGTCAAATGGGCTTTCTTCACCTGTACCTTGCAGCTCAACATATTTTCCGCTGCCAGTCATGACAAGATTCATGTCTACTTTGGCCTTGGAATCCTCTTCATAGTTCAGATCCAGCAACGCTTTTTCACCAACAACCCCTACGCTGACGGAAGCCAGGAAATCGGTAATTGGAAAAACAGGCAGCTTGTGCTGGGTGGCAATTTTATTAACCGCAATCGCCAACGCTACGAAAGAACCGGTAATTGAGGTTGTGCGTGTTCCGCCGTCCGCCTGAATGACGTCACAATCCAACGTAATCGTCCGTTCACCAAGCGCCTGCAAATTGACCACCGAACGCAACGCTCTTCCAATCAGACGCTGAATTTCCATGGTGCGGCCTGTCAGCTTGCCACGAGCAGCTTCACGCTGATTACGGCTATGAGTCGCACGCGGAAGCATGGAATACTCTGCGGTCACCCAGCCCTTTCCTTGTCCCTTCATAAAGGGGGGTACACGTTCTTCTACAGTAGCCGTGCAAATGACTTTCGTCTCGCCAACCTCTATAAAAACAGAGCCCTCCGCGTATTTATTTACTCCTGCTGTCAATTTCATCGGGCGCAGCTCATCACCGTTTCGTCCGTTAGATCTACTCATGCTTTTTCCTCCTACGTCGTATGCAACCTGTTCTTATATGTTTATTTTACCAAAGTGTGCAGGCAAAAGCACCCCAAGGACGATTCCCGCCCTTAAAGAGGAATTTCGTTAATATGTTGCGGCTTGGCTACAGGCTCTCCATAATTTTGATTATTTTGTCCAATTACGCTTTTTTCACCATTCAGTTCAATCCGAATTTTTGTTTTGACCGCATCATCTGAATTGTCTGCCGCTGTCAGCACAACCGATTCCAAAAATTCAGCAGGCACAGCTTCTCCTTTAGCAAACATATCATCTGAGAGAGATACCGTAATTACGTTGTCTTTGGAGCGTTCTACCGATTTCAGCGCCGTCTCCCCTGTCATCACTTCTTGTAACCCATCTTTGGTCTGCGGCCCTTGAATCAATTGATGCAGTGCTGACTGGACACGATCTTTCTCAGGGCTAACCAACCGGGTTACAGGTACATAGTATTGAACTCCAGCAGGAGAAGAAGAAGAGAAATACACAGTGACTGGACTGGAATCCAGGGGTGTCACGCCATGACCAATTTCCAAATTAATACCTACTGCACGCGTCAATGGATGATCCAGCGGTGTGCCGCCAACAGGCATTTCGTTCAGTTTTTTGCCATCCACCCAGATCTGTACGCTCTCAATATCGGGACGGTCGGTTAGGGTCCAGGTCAAGCTCTCCATTAATTTTCGTTCTTCTTGTGGCTTATAGTTGGCGAAAGATTTGTTGAATTCGACAACAGCCAGCTTGTTGTTCTTGTCCACTGTAACACTTTTTACTTCTGTACCCTGGGGTATTACCCCTTTAAATCCCTCTGGTAATAATCCAGCATACGGCCCGCCCTCAACCAATGTTTCCAGCGCTGACTTGGCATCTGCCTGCACATCACCTGTAGCAATCGGTAAAGATACCGGGGCCAGCAAACCGTTATGGTCTTGCAAAAAAACAGCCCTCAGTTGCCCTGTACTGGCAGGTGCTTTTCCGGTTACAGCCTTAATCATGGACTGCTCTGTCGTGGACGGCGGGGGGTCAATGGATGCCGATTCGTTGCCGAAAAGGCTGCAGCCCGACAACAACAGGGGTAGGGATAGCAGTCCAGCTACAGAGGTCATACGCCATGGGTGTTTTATATTCATAAGTGAAGTTCCTCCCTAACAATTTTGTACAGATTGTACTAATATGTATACGAGCCTCGCGTAAAAAATAACTACTTTTTCAGCAGACTGGACACACTGGTCATAATTGCAGTAGAAATCAGGATCTATACGAGGAGGGAATTTCAACTTTATGGACAAGAAAAAAGCACCATACAGCTTGAATAGTAAAAAGGTAGCCGATGCCACCCGCGAGTTGCTGCACAAGCGTGGTGTACACCTGACTGAAATCGCAGAACTGGTCATGCTTTTACAAAAGAAATATTACCCGACCCTAACGATGGAAGAATGTATTGAGAATGTGGACAAGGTGCTGATGAAGCGCGAGGTTCAAAATGCAGTGCTCACGGGCATCCAACTGGATATCCTTGCCGAACAGGGCGCTCTTCTTCCCCCATTGCAGGACATGATTGAGAATGATGAGGGATTATACGGGGTGGATGAGATTCTGGCCTTCTCCATCGTAAATGTGTATGGTAGCATTGGATTTACCAATTACGGTTATGTTGATAAACTCAAACCCGGTGTGCTGGAACGCCTGAATGATAAAAGCCTCGGGCCGATCCATACGTTCCTGGACGACATCGTGGGCGCTATCGCAGCTTCGGCCAGCAGCCGTATCGCCCATCGCAAACAGGCAGAGCGCGAGCAGGAACTTGGGGAAGAAAGTGCACCGAATACAACCCGTTAAAAAAACAACAACACCCTAAATTATAAACAACAAGTTGGAATATAACAGATATAGACAAGCTTAGAGGAGAACTAGACATGGCAAACGTAACTGAAGGATATACATTCCGTACGATGCAGGCTGACGATTATGATCAGGCCATTGAGCTTTGGAATGGCTTAGACGGATTAGGATTAAGCGAGGCCGACTCACCGGAGCGGATTGCACGCTTTTTACAACGGAACGAAGGACTTAGCTTTGTCTGTGAGTACAACGGAAACATTATAGGCACGATTTTAGCGGGTCACGATTCTCGCAGGGGGTTTTTGTATCATCTGGGTGTAGCCACAGCACATCGTGGTCAAGGGATCGCGCCCAGACTGGTGGATAAGGCGTTATCTGCTTTGCTGAGAGAAGGCATTGATAAATGTCATCTGTTTGTAATGGAGCATAACGCAGGGGGTCAACGCTTCTGGTCAGCTAACGGCTGGGAGAAACGGGATGGAATTTTACTATATTCCCGAGGGCTTGAATAGGGTCTAAGTGCTTGATCTATACAAATAGGAACGCCGGGTCTGATTCAAGTCGAGTTAGAAACGATCAGACCCGGTGCATAAAACTCACAACATATTGATTAGCAATCCTGACATTTCAAGCCCAGATTACCTTCATTCATAAATTACAATCCATTTTTTGGACGCAGTGCACGTTCTACAATTCCCAGCGTGGATTGACGAGAGAATAACCGGGACACCTGAGCTACCCAATAGTTCTGGCGACCGGAAATGACGTGACTACGCCCCTTTTCAAATGCTCTCAACGCGTTCTTCACAACGGTTTGGGGAGTTTCCCTAATTCCAACTGACGCTTCACTTGCGCCAACAATATCAAAAAAAGGCGTTTCTGTTGAGCCTGGACAAAGGGCCAGAACTTTAAGCCCCCGTTTCCGATTTTCGGCCCATAGCGCTTCAGTAAAAGAAAGCACAAATGCTTTGGTTGCTCCATACACCGCCATATAAGGATCGGGCTGAAATGCAGCTGTGGAAGAAACATTGATTAATCCACCATCCCGCTTACGCAATAAATCAGGCATAAATGCATGTGTGATGTCGACTAAAGCAGCCACATTGAGCATCACTTCCTCATGCTGTCGTTCTCCTGAAACCTGCTCAAAGTATCCATAGGTGGCAAAACCGGCGTTGTTAATCAAGAGATCTACCTTTAGCTGTTGCTTTTGAACCTCCTGATGCAATGCTTGTGGTGCTCCTGGTGTGGAAAGATCCATCGCAATCACCGTTGCTTTTACGTTATATTTAGCTGAGAGTTCTTTAGCCAGCGTCTCTAATTTCGTTTCATTGCGTGCAACCAAAATGAGATTACATTTCTTAGCTGCGAGCGAATAGGCAAAGGCCTCGCCAATCCCTGATGAAGCCCCTGTGATCAGAGCTGTTTTGTTTGCGTACATAAACATGATGATAACCTCCATAGTATCATAGTTTTATTTTAGAAACATTGTTACCACTACTCTATAATGAACTGAAGTCATCTACTATGACGACCTCAGTACACTTCATATTTACGATGGGGATGAGGATTTTTTAAATGCTACGAGCGTATTCTTCAGTGTAAATGTATACACTCCTTGAGCCATATCTACATCTGAAAAATGACCTGCAAACTGAAGATGTATGACTCCATGTAAAGCAGACCACAGCATTCGGACAACCAACAGCGGATCTTCCTCTTTCAGTGCCCCTATCTCCATAGCATGTGTGACGGTGTGCAGAATTCGTGACAATGCCGTTGTGGTACCCTCCAAGCTCTGTTCATCCGGCTTGAAATCAGATAATGCACCGCCAAACATCATTTTGTAATAAGCTGAATGAAGCTGCGCAAATTCCCAGTACGCCCAGCATAGAGCTTCAAGATCAACGAGTACACTTTCGGTAACAGGTACTTGCTGGAAGGATTCAGCCAATAGCCGACATCCATCCAGGTACATCTCATTGGCAAGACCGTCCTTACTGCCAAAAATACTGTAAATGATCTTGGTGGAACAGCTTAATTTCTGCGCAACTCGCCGCACGGTCACGGCCTCTGGCCCTTCTTCCGCAAGAAGGATGCATGCCGCATCGATGACATTTTTACGTAGCAATTGCTGCTGCTGTAGCTTCACTTCCGAATAGGTTTTATAGGGATGCGATGGCTCGGACATGATTCAATACACTTCCTTTTGCTTATTAAGAACTGTCGCTTGATGCTACTATAATAAATTAAAGATCTACACAAGATTTTAGGAAACAGTGTTTCCGTTAAGAATCATAGTATTCTAAGCCTGAGTGTTTGTCAAATTAAAAAAAGAACGCAATGAGTAGGTACACTTACCGCGCTCTGGTTGAATACTTAAAAATGAAGCTTTGTTTGGCGTTCCATGATTAGTAGGCAATGCCTACCCGTGTACGGATAAATTCGTAACTCTTGCATTGACGATAGGTAAAATCAGCCGTATCCGCGGTGGTAATTTGTGAGCCACCTTCAGGCAAAAAATCTTTTTCCACACGATAAATCCCTGTCCGCGCTCCATCCGGCAGATAGGTTGGACATACGATTGTCCAGTCTAGTGCTGATTCACGCAGCAATTCGTACACTCGCCGATGTTCCTCAGCCGCACGAGTGCTGCGTCGCCGGGTCTCGGAGGACTCGTACCGATACAGGTCCGGTTCGGTCCGGCTTTGTAAAATCCCTGCCGTTCCTACCGTAATGAGCCGGGAAATGGACTGCTCCTGCATGAGCCGGATCAGCAGGGCTATATTAGCGGATAAGGTAGTCGTTCCATCCGTATTCAGCGCACTGATCACGGTCGTCGCCCCACCCTTCAGCGCTTGTGCTACGTTCTCTGCATTAGTGGCATCGCCTTGTACGATTTGCAGCTGATTCCCGTATCCGGGTGCGTAATCCTCCAGCTTGTCCGGTGAACGAACAAGGACCGTAACGGCATGTCCGTCCGCTAATGCATAATCTAATATGTACCGTCCTACGCGTCCGGTAGCTCCCAGCAGCAGCAAATTCATAAAATCCTCTTTTCTGGCATGCATGCCGCTTGTCATGTTGCTTCGTCATGTCACTTTGTTGGTTAACTTTCCGCGACTATTGACGGCAAAGGGGATAGAAGCGCGTGGTTGAGTCCGTCTCGCTCATAGAGGCCCGTTCACGGCGCACCAGTTCCACCAGATGACCCAGCGTCTCGGACATGGCAAACCTTAGCTGGTGAATACCCAGCTTGCCACCGAACATGGCCATGCACAGCTCATAGGCCGTGCTGCCCTCCGGTTGGATCAGCTGCTGGAATTTCTCCAGCCGTTCTTCATGATGCGCCAGCAACGCTTGCGTCCGCTCCCGAAAATAACCAAACGGATTGCGGTGCCCCGGATATGCCCACGCTACCTCCAGCTCGCCTAGACGCTGCAAGCCGTCTACATAAGACTTCAACGGCTGGGCATCACTGTCTGGCAGCAGACTGATATTAGGAGAAATCTGCGGCAAAACTGCGTCACCGCAGAGGATAACGCCGCTATTCGGGTCATATAAGGACACATGTCCGGGCGCATGTCCTCCTGTCTCGACGGGGAGCCAACTGCGTTCACCCCATTCCAGACGAGCGTCCATCCCGGTAGGAATAACGGTAATCTCAGGCTGTGGATTTACTTGCAAATATGCCTGCCGCATATGTAATTCCAAGGCCGACACTAGCTCCAAAGGAAAGCCATGCTGGACAAAAAAGCTGGGAAGCCTGTTCTCCATAGCGACCGTCGACTCTGGAGCGTCCCACATCATCATCGCTTCCTTATGGCTTCGAGCTGACATATGTACACGAGCCTGACTTTGCTGCTGCATCCAGCCCGCCAATCCGTAATGATCGGGGTGATGATGAGTCACCACAATGTCAGAGATATCCCCAAAAGACATCCCCAGCTGTTGGAAGACATGCGCCCATTCTGCCTCAGTGTCCATATTGCGCGGCCCCGGGTCTACAATCGTAAAACCGTGCTGTCCCTTGAGCACATAGCTATTCACCCAGCGCAGCGGAAAGGACATGGATATTTTGACCTGAAAGCCTCCGTCTATTCGCTCACACGGTGTAAGCTCTGGCAATTTCATGGCTTCCATCCGCCTTTCTGTTTTAAGCCCGCACGCCGACAAAAATCATTCGAGGCGAAGCATCTTCAATATATTGATCTTCATTATAGCTTCCGTGTACCTGCTCTACAGATAGTCCGGCTTGTTCTAGCAATCCACGAAACTTTTCATATGGATATAGCTTCACTCGTTCATGATACACGCGCGCAGGTTCTCCCTCAGTAGGAGTCGTGCCCAGAGCAGAAGCTGCCTCAGTGCCCGCAACGGATGCAGCTGACCGAATCGCAATTTGTTTTTTCACAAAGCCATCTTCAATGACCCGATGCTCCTCAATCCAATTCCCTTCATCCTCCCGTGACGAATGCGGTACCAAATGAGCGGTTACATAAGCAGGGTTCAAATAATCTATGATAAAGCGTCCTCCCGGCTTCAACAGCCGATATATTTCCTTTAATACTTTAAGCTGCTCCTCATCCTTTTCAAAATAACCAAAGGAGGTGAACAAATTCATCACCGCGTCATAGTTTTCATCCAGCGGCACCTCTCTCATATCCCCTTGATGCCAACTTACCCGCCCTTCGGAATCAGCTGCACGAGCCTCTCTCAGCAGCACATTGGAAAGGTCTACACCTGTCACCTTATAACCTGCATCTGCGAGCGCAAGCGAATGACGGCCCATCCCACAGCATAAATCCAATACGCTGGAGCCTTGCGGTAATTTGAGCCAGGAGATCATTTTTTGCACTTCCTGATAGGCTCCCTGAAAGTCGCGATGCTTGTATACCAATAAATAATCTTCCCCAAAGCTTTGCTCGTACCATTCTGCCATATCGTTTCTCCTCCATGAACTCATTTCGCTCTATTACATACTATATTAGCTTTTTCAAACTGGAAACTCAAAAGCATTACGAATAAGAGTTTTACAAAAAATCCTGAACAACAAACATGTTACAATAATCGTTATTTGAATCCATTTCATAATACCTTCAGTAGCTTTAATAAAGAGTACATATAGATCAAAATGGTTTAATCATTTATGAAATGGATTCATTTGAGCTTAAATATTCATAGGAACTTCATACCAACTTCATGTGATTCACCCCATTTTATCATTAAAATGATTCATGGGAACGCCTTTAGAAGGATTCATAAGAGAAAGGAGCGGGGAAGTTATGATTCAAATTGGACTTACGGGTTGGGGCGATCATGATGACTTGTATCCAACCGGCACCAAAGCTAACCAAAAACTAAGCGTCTATGGAAGCCATTTTCCGGTAGTAGAGATGGATAGTTCTTTCTATGCGGTGCAGCCCACAGATCGTATGGCACGCTGGGCGGCGGAAACCCCTGACTCTTTTTCATTTCTCGTCAAAGCCTATCAAGGCATGACTGGGCATACCCGCGGCAAGCAGCCTTACTTCAAAACAATAGATGCCATGTACGAAGCACTGCATGCATCTATACAACCTCTTCGCGAAGCGGGCAAGCTCAAAGCCGTGCTGTTTCAGTACCCACCCTGGTTCGACTGTACACGTGAGAATGTCGCTGTACTGCGAGACACGAAAAAAAGGATGGGAGAGGTCCCATCCGTACTTGAATTCAGACATCAAAGCTGGTTCACACCTGATTTTCGGAAACAAACGCTGGCATTCATGCGTGAAGAAGGCTGGATACACAGCGTATGCGACGAGCCGCAGGCGGGACCGGGGTCGGTTCCCATTGTACCGTTGGCTACAGACGGCAATCTGACAGTTGTACGTCTCCACGGACGGAACATATCGGGCTGGAATCAAAGCTCCGCGCCTAATTGGCGGGAGGTTCGTTATCTGTATCGGTACAATGAACAAGAATTGACCGAATGGAGAGACAGATTGCTGGAGCTGGAACAGCAAAGCCGTGAGGTGTGTGTTATTTTCAATAACAATTCAGGTGGAGACGCCGCTGCTAACGCCAAGCAGCTCATGACCATGCTTGGCATGGACCCTAAACCTTTTCCCCTTCGCAAGCCACCCGAAGAGGATAACGGACCGGAACAGCTTGAACTATTTTGAGGAACGGGCTGAGGGTGGGGAGTTGGAAATAGCCTCCTTGAGCTTGCGTGCACTATCCAGTAAATGCGGGTCGTCGGGCAAATAGCGTAAAGCGGTTTGGTTATGCTCATACGAAGCGTCCAGCTGACCTACATGGGCATAGCAATGGCTAAGCCGCACATGAGGTAACCAGGAGTAGCATGGTAGTGGAACAGGTCGCATACCCGGAAGGTGATGCTGTTGCTCCAATGCCTTTTCATACCAGTATGCGGCGGTGGTCCATTCGTTTCGTGTGAAAAACCAGTCACCGATCATGCAGCACAAGTCTGATTGCGGTACACCGTATCGAAAGGAGCGTAACAGACTATCCAGCTGTTGCTCCGGCTTCCCGAGGTGAAGATAGCATTCCGCCGACCGCGCACAAGCGGTAATCCGATCCTCACGGTAGCCGCTTGGCTCCTCCAACAGTTGGTTGAACGCCTCTGCCGCCTCGGCATATTCTTTACGGTCAAAACATTCATTGGCGTGCAAATACAGCAGACGCCCCTCCAGCTTGCCGCTTTCGCTGATCCACCGGGCGAGAATACGTTGGTTACGGAGCGTGTGGTCTTGCATTCGGCGGTGAGTTACTGCCACATCCGAATACACGATTTGCCCCTGAGGTATCACCAGATCCTCATGCAGACGCCCTTCCCAGCGGTATTGTCGCTCACGCTTCACGAGACGGATACGGCGTGAGGTGAACAACAGTTCACCCTGCTCCCCCTCTGCCAAATGAAGTGGCATTACCACTGCGTCGATATCCATAGACAAACGCCGCTTCAAGGCACGCAGGCGCTCACGGTCCGGCTCCAGCAGCACATCGTCCGCATCCAGCCACATGATGTAGGAACACTTCGCCTTGTCAAACGATTCATTACGGGCGGCTGCAAAATCATCCCTCCATTCAAACGTATATAGCCGATCCGTATAGCGGGCTGCTATCGTCTTCGTCTGATCCGTCGATCCCGTGTCCACAATGATAATTTCATCCATCAGGTCTGCGACCGAATCCAGACAGCGGGCCAGTGTCTGCTCCTCATTTTTTACGATCATACACAAGCTGATAGTCATTGGATGCTCAGTCATGACTTCACGTCATCCCCTTTACCTTTGGCTGATTCTGCCGTCGTTTTTCCGGTAGACTCGCCATCAGTATATGCACCTCTCCTTTCAGCCTGCGTCTTGTCTAACTGTTCGACACGTGAATACCTTTGCAACGGCAAAAGTTGTTCCTCCATATGCCGGATTCGCTGTACCGCCTTGTCGAGTGCGGCCTTTCGCTGATTCATTTTGCGGACATGCTGCTGCTCCACCAGTCGAAATTGCTCCTCGTCCAGTTTCATCCACTCATTCAGATGCTCTACCCCTGGTTTGGCCTCACGCAGTTCTTTCGACTTCTTGCGGCCGGCAAAGCACAAATATTTGTGATGCACCTCCAGCGCTTCTTCATCAAAATAAGGATACAACACACGGGAGAGGCTCCCGGCATAGTAAGTCCGCTTGTGATCATGAAACGGATGGTATCCATAAGGTACAGACAAGACGAGCGTTCCCTTTTTATTCAACAAGCGATAAGCATGAGCCAGTAGGGTGTCGGGATGCGCAAAATGTTCCAAAATCTCCCCTAAAATAATGGTGTCAAATCCACCGGGAGGACGCTCAAATTGTGAAATGTCCTTTAACTGAAAGTGGACTCTTCCCCGGACGGGTGCGGATTCCTGGCGAAGTTCTTTTTTTGCATAAGAAATGCTGCCCTCTTCCAAATCAATGGCCGTTACCTTAAATCCTTCCCGCCCAAGCAAAATGGACGTTATGCCCTGACTGCACCCAACATCCAGCACAGTATGGCCCTGTACATGGCGGCAAATCCAGTGAATTCTATTGCGGGTGGCTTCATGGGACTCTTCCGAATTGATTTGCCCGTAATAACGTTCATTTACCTGATCACGGTTAGCCAACAGCGGCGCCCCCTCCATCACCGGGATGCCCCAAGATGACGACATGTCCACCTGTACAATGTGCAGTCGCATTACGTGTATCGAAGACCAGCGGGGCATGGTCGACCAGCTGTTGGTAATCCACCACAGAATGGTCTGTCGTGATGACTACGATATCTGCACTTTCCCATAACTGGGTATTTGCCGTTCGAGAGGAGATTGCTTCACCGTTCAGCTTAAAGCTCGATACATACGGGTCGGTGAAGCTCACCGAAGCTCCCAGTTTTATTAGATGTTCAAACAGGACAAGAGCTGGGGATTCCCGAACATCATCAATGTCCTTTTTGTAGGCCACACCTGCCAGAATAATTTTGGCTTTGTTTATGGCTTTACCTTTCTGAGCGAGCATGGCTTCAATTCGCTCCGCGATATACAGCGGCATACGCCGATTCATGCGATCTGCCAAGTCCACGAATTCCAGTGGAAAACCATGCTGCTCGGATTTCCATGACAAGTATAGCGGATCAACCGGGATACAGTGCCCCCCGATCCCAGGTCCCGGATAAAAAGGCATATAACCGAATGGCTTGGTTGCCGCCGCATCCAGTACCTCCCATATATTGATGCCAATTTTCTCACAGGCGGCTGTCAGCTCATTAACCATTCCAATGTTGACGCTGCGGAATGTATTCTCGAACAGCTTGGCGGCTTCCGCCACGGTTGTCGAGCTGACTGGTACAATCTGGTCCAAAAAGGACCCATAAAAACCTACTCCCGCTGCCAGACAATCCGGTGTGCAACCGCCGATCACCTTGGGTGTGTTGCGAATGTTAAAATGAACGCTGCCCGGATCAACACGCTCCGGTGAAAAGCACACATAAAAATCCTTACCTACTGTCCAGCCCCTGCGCTGCTCTATCACCGGCCGAATCAGTTCCTCGGTCGTTCCCGGATAGGTCGTGCTTTCCAGAATCAACAGTGTTTGTCTACGCAAATGAGGTATGGCCTGATCAATAGCCGTTTCAATATAGGATGTATCCGGCTGGTGTCCGTCCGTCAGTGGCGTAGGCACGCAGATGACAACGACATCCGCATGCTCCAGCACCTTGATATCCGTAACCGGATGCAATTGCTGCCCGATTAGACCTTCCAATGCATCATCGCCAATGTCTATGATGTACGACTTTCCTTGAAGCAGCTTGGCTACTTTGACGGGATCGGAATCCACACCATATACATCATAACCAGCCTTTGCCATTTCCACTGCCATGGGCAGCCCTACATAACCGAGGCCGATTACCGCAACCTTTACAGTTCCTTTAGTTATTTTTTCCATAAGCTGCAAAATACCCACCTCTTTCATCGTTACTCCATGCCTCTCAATAGCTCAGCAATTCCAGCGCGGTTCATCAACTCATCGTCCGAGCGATATTGATCGAAGCTCACTCGTTCCAATCCACCATATTGGCTCAGTAAGCGTTCGTCTGCTTGCTGGGGAAGAATAACAAAATAACGATCATCATAACGATACGTGTGCGGCACCTCATAGGGCGAAATCAGCACCTCATGCAGCTTTTCCCCACCACGTATACCAATCTCCTTCACTTTCAACGCAGGCTTCCCCGCCTGTTCTTTCATCACTTCTGCCAGATCTGCAATATTGCAGCCCTTCATTTTCATCACAAGTGTCTCTCCCCCAATCGCCGTGACAGAAGCCTTCAGCAGCAAGCCAATCGCCTCTCCGAGCGTGAGGAAAAAGCGTGTCATATCTGGACTCGTCAGCGTTAAATCCTGCCCTTCCGCGATCTGGCGCTTGAACAGGGGCACGACACTTCCACTCGTCCCCAGCACGTTGCCGCCACGAATACACACAAAGCGAGTACGCTCACTTAAAGTGTTGGCGCGGATCATCAGTCTTTCACCTATCGCCTTCGTCATGCCATATACATTCACCGGGTCTACCGCCTTGTCTGTAGAGACATCAATTACCTTGGCGACTCCCTGTTCAATACTGGCCCGGATCACATTTTCCGTACCGTGTACGTTCGTCTTGAAAGCCTCTTCCGGCTGTCTCTCACACACGGGGACATGCTTTAATGCCGCCAAATGGAATACATAATCCACTCCGCGACATCCCTCCTGCAATGCCTGAAGATCTCGAATATCTCCAATCATGAAATTCAGGCGCGGATCAGATTGAAATTGCCGCTGCATGGCAATCTGTGCAAATTCACCGCGTGAGAAAATACGAATTTCCGCCGGTCCCTCCTTCAGCAATTCAGCCGTTAGGCGTTGCCCCCAAGATCCTGTTCCTCCGGTCACCAGCAGTTTTTTTCCTTTGAACAATATAATCTCCTCCTGACCGTTACGAATTGGCAATGCCTGTTCCCAGAAATTCAGCCAGCACAGCATTCATTTCATTTTCTGACAGCCGATCCTTCTCTGGCACTTTTTTCACCGAAGTATTGGCGGCATGAATGACGTTCACATAGTTGCGAAGCGGAATGACCTCATGCGGCAGCTCCGTTACATATCCGTGCGTACCCTTCCCAGGAATGACGACACGGTAATCATTTAGATAATCCTCCACTTGATAGCGAAACACATAAAAAGAAGGCGAACGGTGAAACACCGGTGCCATCTGCCCCTCAACCGCATCCCACAGGTAACCCATCTGATTCACCAACGCAACCGTCTCCGGTTGAAACTTGTAATCATGCAACTGTTGTACAAATGACTGGTGATACAAATCGTCAGAATCAATTCGAGCAATGAGCAGTTCGTCCGCGTCTTCGATATACGCATTGATACGACGTTTACTTTCAATGCTCGTACCAAAACGAATGTGGTCGGGAATGGGCTCATGCTTGGCCAGTTCCTCTTCCACAATGTCACTGCATCCGCCCGCCAGCTTGACGACAGATAAGAAATCCGTATTTGTCTGACTGAGTAAACTACGCAGCGTAAAGGTTCTGAATATATCCAGTCGCTCGCTGATCCACTCATGTGTTAGGCGGTTGGGATTCATCCCATAGTTATTAAAATTAATTTCAATTACAATCTTGCGCTTCATTGATCTTCCTCCCTTTCAACCGTCTTCTCTCAAGTTATGAAGACGCTTTTGAAACGGCACGTACAGATGCAACGAATCTTGTAAAAATAGGTAGAATCCAAAAAGAATAGCCGTTCATACAAAAACCTTTTCGCTTTCGACATATGATAGAATACAAAGTTTTTTACTCCATCTGAAAAGTTGAACAAGCAGGGAACGACAGGGAGGTAACATGATATGACGAATCCAAAGTATCTGGAGATTGACGAGGTACTGAAACGTTTGAAGCTGGCACTTGATCAGCACCAGTCCTTTTCGCTCATTCGTATTGGGGATGGTGAAAATTTGGTGTTGGCGCAGGACACCGTCTGGCCGATGGAAAAGGTATTGCAGGAACGTTGGGCGGTCAAAGCCAATCTCGGTCAAAAGGGACTGTTTCTACCGAATACGGAACTACGGGACGCGGTGGCTGAGGCAGTGAGCAAAGCCAGCATTGCTGGCATTTTGCCATATGATGACGAATCTATTAAAGCACCATCCTATATGAAGCGGGAGCTGACCGATCAGGTTTTTGCTCACTATGCTCTTTCCCCCGCGCTGACCTGTCACGCCTGCCTGAATCGGTATTTGGCTGAGACACCCGCTTTCTGGGACATGCTGAAAAATCGACGCATTCTGCTGGTCACCCGGACGGCCGCTGAAGTAAAGCCTGTTCTTGAGGCCGATCCGTACAAGCTGCATATCGCGCACACGCTGGCATTTCATCAATATGAACAAATGCCTGAAACACTCCAATGGATCGCAGCACACAAAGATGACTTTGATATTGCGCTGTTCTCTTGTGGTGTCAATGCCGTCGTGTTAGCACAAAAAACAGCAGAGCTAACTGGAAAAATAGGTATAGACTTCGGCAAGGCGATTAATATCGTCATGTTTGGCAAAGCTAATTAATAGATAAAATAATATTTGTGAAAAAATCCACTTAGCAAGTAATCTTTGCTCCGTATATCAAAGAAGCACCAGCAAAATTCAATGGGCTGGTGCTTCTTTGATATCATATGTTGTTCTAAAGTCCGTGATCGAAAAGAATAATCCATATAAAGCCTTGAACCCTTGCTTGTTTAGAAATAGAATTTGAGATTTCCTGTCACTTCTTTTACAATATTACAGAAACTAGCATTCATTTAGATATCATGAGGAGGGTGTTGAAATGTCACATAACAAGAGATTGAAGACATACCCACTTACAAAAGCAAAGCATGTAAAGGTTCATGGTCGAACTAACCACACACGTACACCTCTTACTCTGTTTTGGACAGGCAGTGGCATTGAATTGAATATCAAAGGCTCAGAGCTGTGGATTGAAATTGAGGCCGATTACCAGGTGTATGAACCCTGGATCAGTATTGTCATCAATGGTGTTCCGATGAGTCGCCTGATGGTGACCGCAGGACGACATTGGATCTGTGTTTTGAGAGGGTTGAACCCTGATACGGTCAAAAATGTCCGTGTGGTCAAGGATGTCCAGCCTATGAGTTCGGACTCGCGCTGCTTGTTGCAAATCCATGCCCTGAAGGTGGACGGGGAATTACTGCCAGTCACTGATAAGTCCCTCAAGGTGGAATTTATCGGTGACAGCATTACCTCGGGAGAAGGAACGATTGGAGCGAAGGAGGAGACAGACTGGGTTCCCATGCTGTTCACAGCACTACGCAATTATACAGCCATAACAGCCGAAGCACTGAATGCGGACTACCGAGTGTTATCACAAAGCGGATGGGGTGTCCTAACAAGCTGGGATAATAATCCGCATGCAAACATACCCGCATATTATGAGCAGGTATGTGGTGTGCTAACCGGTGAGAGAAATGAAGCATTAGGGGCATTTTCAGATCATGATTTTACCTCATGGCAGCCGGACGTGGTCGTAGTGAATTTGGGGACTAATGACGGGGGAGCCTTTTATTCTCCTGCATGGACGGACCCAGCAAGCGGGAAAGTGTACAAGCAACGCTTGAACGAGGACGGTACATTCAATGAAGAGGATTTACAAGATTTTGAAAGCGCTATCGAACGTTTTCTTGTCAAGCTTCGGACCTACAATCCTGCTGCCCATATTGTGTGGGCCTATGGGATGCTGGGTACTCCGATGATGCCCTCAATCTACCGAGCGGTAGACGCATACAAGAAAAGAACGATGGATCGGAATGTGTCCGTATTCCAACTGCCTAACACGACGGAAGAAACGATAGGATCTCGCAGCCATCCCGGGCTCTCAGCCCATGCCAAAGCAGCAGACGAGTTGACAGTGTATTTGCGAGAGATTCTACAGAAATAGAATCCGAGAAACACAATCAACTCTCTGTTGAACACCTCATAAAGGAAATTACAACAACTAGGTCCATTGTGTTCTGGGTGTTGTGGTTAAAATCATGGCCACGAGCCTGCGGCAAATGTCTGCCCCAGACTCGTGGGTGATAAGCTCAGAGCGCAGCGACCTAATCACAGGAGAACTATGAACAGTCAGTGAATTCTTAATAAAAAATCCTTGTCTGATATATTTACAAAAACGGAGTCGAAGCGATGCCCGTGAATACCTCTGGACCATTACGAACAGTGGTCGATACACCAGAAATATAAGAAGAATATACGGTTTGTATTGCCCAGGGAGCGGACAGATCCTGTGCATTAAAAGCTTGCGTTTCATTAGCCCCAGTCACGCCCAGTACCCCCTCGGCGCGGTAGACTACTTCGCTCGGATTATAGTCGGCTCCACGCACGATTTCAACCGCATACGTATCGCCAAGCTCACCGATCAGACCAATGGAACCACTAAAAGTTACAATCGGACCCGGTACAAGAAAGGTTCGCAGGGTGATCAAACCGAACCGCTCCGGTATAGGACCCAGCTGTATATCGGGACCCTCACCTGTTTTTGATGAATTGGTGGAGCTTCTCATATCCAGAAAAAAACCCATAACTTATCCCTCCAAATTGCAAGATACTCCATGCTATGCAAGGAATTCTTTAGCGTATTGGACAAATTAGTAATAAATCTATCAATTCAGCTCAAAATAACCGATAGTAATTACATATGGTATAAATATCAGAAATGAATATGTAGATAGAAAGCAGGGGTTTGATGAAACAACTGAAACGACTGAAAACATTAACACTACGCAAGAAATTGACAGCAGCATTTCTACTGGTCATGCTTGTTCCTAGTATTATTGTGGGCTCTTTCTCCTATCAGGCAGCGTACAACCAGACAGATCGCCAATTACTGGACAGTGCAACGTCTAGCGTTACCGCATCTGATCGTGCTGTTACTCAAACGATTCAGGCCAAAATTGCTGATCTCGAATATTACTCTACAACGATGACGGTTAGTGATAACAGTGCTGAAGCGGATGATGCCATTCTGAAAAAATTACAAGTATATTTAAAAATGCATGCAGAAGCTGTTGATATGTTTGTAGGAACTCCCGAAGGTAAACTCATTATTGGCAAAGCCGTAGGCTCCACAAACGATCCTCGTGAGCGTCCGTGGTACAAACAGGCCATGGAGAAACCCGGACAAACCGTAATCAGCCCGGTTGGACTCAATACGGCTAAGGTCCCCGTTGTGTATATTTCACGCACACTTCCCGACAACAGCGGCGTTCTCGGTCTTTCCCTGAACCTGAATAATTTAAAAGAAATCACAAAGTTAAAAATAGGACAAAATGGTTTTATTATGATATTGGATGGTACCAAACGTATCGTAACCCACCCGACAGAAGTCAGCGGAAGTACCAAAGTGGGGGAAACGATACCCAAACTGTTTGCCTCCGAGGAAGGTAGCTTTAGTTACGATTTTAATGGCGTAGACAAACACCTGATTTTCAAAACTAATGCGCTGACGGGCTGGAAAATTGCCGGAACGATGGACAAAGCAGAAACCAGTGCCTCCGCCCAGCCGATTCTTATCACAACGATCATCGTGTTGGTGATTGCAGCCATCATCATTGGTGTACTCGCAATGTGGCTAATCAGCAGTATACTTAAGCCCATCCAAAGATTACGTAATTCTATGGATGCCATCAGCAAAGGTAATCTTTCGATTAACGTAGCTACGACCAGCACAGATGAAATTGGTGAATTATCAAGATATTTTCAACAAATGGTAGATAACCTTCGTAATATGATTAAAGAAATTCAAGCGATGACAGGCAATTTGTCGGCATCCTCGCAGGAGCTTGCAGCAGGTGCAGAACAAACGACCCGGGCTATCGAGCATGTGACCATAGCCATTCAAGATGTGGCCGCAGGCAGCGAACGCCAAGTGGGCAGCGCTAAAGCTAATCAGACACGGGTTAGCGACATGGCAACAGACATCACCGCGATGACTGAAACTATGGCTGAAATGACCACTTACTCCACACAGGCCATTCAGGCGTCGGATGCAGGCAGTGAGCATATCGGTAACAGCGTCGTCTCCATTGACGGCATTCGTACTACCGTGGAAGAACTGGATACGATTATCGGTGCTTTGAGTGACCGATCTGGACGAATCGGAACGATCGTCACTGTCATTACGGAAATTGCCAGCCAGACTAATCTGCTCGCATTGAATGCTTCCATTGAGGCAGCACGCGCAGGAGAGCATGGCAAAGGTTTTGCTGTCGTGGCGACAGAGGTCCGCAAGCTGGCTGAAAACTCAGCTCATTCCGCACAACAAATTCGTGAACAAATTCAAGGGATACAGAACGGTGTGTCTGAAGCTCTGGTTGCTATGGAATCAGCGAAGGAACGCGTAAATGATGGTATCAATTCCATTGACCTATCCGGTCGCTCCTTCTCTCGTATCCGTAGAGCAGTAGCCAAATCAGCGAAGCAGCTTGATAACGTCGCAGCTTCTACCGCTGGCGTCGCAGATGGAACGAGTACAGTTGTCAGCAGCATGGAGGAAATTACACGCATCGCTGAAGAAGCGGCATCCCATACAGAAACCGTGTCCGCAGCCGCAGAGGAGCAACTCGCCTCCATGGAAGAGATCGGTTCGTCTGCCGCAGATTTGACCCGTCTGGCAGAGCAGCTTCAAGATTTACTGACACAATTCCAATTAGATGAAACAAAATAACCGTTCCAACCGATAAATACAGAGAAAGAGTCTTCACAATGAAGGAGGGTTGGAACATGGATATCGCAGCATTATCAACAGGTATGAGTCAGGCCAGCTTAGCTCAAGCCGTAAGTGTGAAAGTATTAAGTATGGCTAAGGATCAGGCCGGTGAACAAGGACAGGCTTTAGTGCAGATGATGGAAAAAAGCGTACAGCCTCATCTCGGGGGTCAACTGGACATTCGCGCATAAGTGCATCCATATGCTTGGTTAGGGGCGATTCTGCTCAGGTCTGAACAGACCCGGGTAGAATCGTTTTTTTTATCTCCCTATTTTTCGTTCAGCACAAAACGTAGTAAACTAGACATATCGTCCACAACCTCGGTTCGGAGGATAGCGCAACATTCACACGATTTACATTGAAAAAGGAGGATACATAGTTTATGAGTTATTCCGAATATTTTGAAAAAGCCAGAGAGCAACAACTGGGCGAGTTACAGGAGTGGTTGTCCATTCCGAGTATCTCAGCATTATCGGAGCACAAAAAGGACATTAACCAAGCAGCTGATTGGCTGGCTGCCAAACTGACTGCTGCCGGTCTGGAAAACGTTGAAATCATTCCAACCAAAGGGCACCCGCTGGTATATGCCGATCATTTGCACGCACCTGGTAAACCAACGATCCTCGTGTATGGACACTATGATGTACAACCCGTAGACCCGCTTCACCTGTGGGAAACGCCGCCGTTTGAGCCATCCATCCGTGATGGAAAATTGTATGCGCGCGGAGCGACAGATGATAAAGGACAGGTTTTCTTGCACATTAAGGCAGTTGAGGCCATTTTGAAGCAGGAAGGCAAATTGCCGCTGAACATCAAATTCTGCATTGAAGGCGAGGAAGAAGTGTCCAGTCCGAACTTGCTTGAGTTTTTACAAACTGGAGCTGAACGTCTGGCTGCCGATGCTGTACTGGTGTCCGACACTTCCTTGATCGAAAAAGGGAAGCCTGCCATTTGCACAGGTTTGCGTGGACTATGTTCACTGGAAGTCGCCATTCACACGGCGAACACAGATCTACATTCCGGCTCTTTCGGTGGTGGCGTGCCGAATGCCCTGCATGCTCTGGTGTCCTTGTTGGCAACCCTGCATGACGACAAAGGCCGGGTTAGCGTCGAAGGATTCTACGACGATGTCGCTCCATTATCGGCAGAGATGAGAGAAGAATTTGTGAAGCAAGGCTTCAATGAGAGCAAGCTGCAACAAGATCTTGCACTTGATTCCCTCTATGGCGAAGAAGGATTCAGCTTCGTTGAGCGTGTTGGGGCGCGTCCGACACTGGAGCTGAACGGCGTATACGGCGGCTTCCAAGGGGAAGGCACGAAAACGGTCATTCCGAAAGAAGCTCATGCTAAAATCACGTGCCGCTTGGTGGCTAACCAGAATCCGCAAGACATTCTGGACAAAATCGAACTCCATTTGCGCGCCCATGTCCAGGCAGGAGCTACTCTGGATATTCAACAGGGTGAAAAAGCAAACGCCTTTAACATCGACCCGTCACACGCGTTTCTGCAAGCGGCAGCCGATGCTTTTGAGAAGGTATACGGTGTGCGTGCCCTCTTTACCAAGGATGGAGGCTCCATCCCAATCGTGGAAACCTTCTCCCGTGTGCTGACTGCCCCAGTCGTGCTGATGGGCTTCGGCTTGCCAGATGAGAACCTGCATGCGCCTAATGAGCATTTTAACTTGGATAATTTTGATAAGGGTCTGCTGACGATTGTAGAGTTTTTGAAATCGGTGTAAGCACATGACAACTTCTTATGGTTAAGTTACAATAGAGAGGGCGAAAGCCCTTTCTATTTTTTTTGGAGGAGCGCTACATAATATGATTATTCAGTTTATTCGTTTACGGTAATGTGAGGTACAGTTCATGAAAACTCAACCATTTTTTTCGAAAATGGGTTGGGTCTATTTGGCTGTGCCTTTTTTCATTCACCAAATACGAATGAACGGGGTGCTTTTCTGTGTCCAAATGGAATAAACACGAGATGAAGGCTGGCCTGATTGGTAAGCATGAACATCTCTTTAGGTGTCCTCTATGCTCTCAACCGATGCGTATGGTGGAAGGTAAAAGCCTCCTATGTACGAGTCAGCATTGCTATGATCTTTCAAAATACGGGTATTTACATTTAGCCGCCCGGTCCTATAAGACCAAATATGATAAACAACTATTTTCCTCCAGAAGAATGATGTGCAATAGCGGATTTTTCGATCCCTTAAATGAAGCGATAAGCAGCACTATAATGAAATTTATGAAGCCGCTGTTTGATCAAAAATCACACCTTTACTTGCTCGATGCAGGTTGCGGGGAAGGCACTCATTTGAGCCACATTCAGGATAAGCTGACTTGGAAGGGAATCACCGAGCTTACAAGCGTAGGTATGGATCTGTCTAAAGAAGGTATTGTGGCCGCAGCCAAAGAATATCCTCATCCCCTCTGGTGTGTTGCCGATCTGGCTCATTGTCCATTTTCAAATCAACAATTTGACGGTGTACTCAATATTTTATCCCCTTCTAATTATGCTGAATTTACAAGAATTCTTTCGGAGGACGGCTGCGTCCTGAAAGTTATTCCCGAACAATATTATCTTCGGGAATTGAGATGCTTGTATGAACAAAAAAGGAACACGCCTGCTTATTCGAATGACAATATATTAAGCCGATTTAAAGATCATTTTAAACTTCTATCCGCCGAACGGGTAACCTATCGTTTTATGTTAAATGCCGACCTCTTGAAACCTTTGCTCCATATGACTCCCTTATCGTGGGGAGCTACGGAAGCAGACTGGCAGCGAGTGCAGGAAATAAATTTACCGTATGTCACAGTAGATTTGCTCATCTTATGCGGTAAAAAATAGATACTAAAAAGCATTCACAGCATGGGATCATCCATACTTCGTGAATGCTTTTTTACGTTAGTTCCGTCGCTTAAGAAAAACGGGTGTAGCGCAACAGGTGAGCCAGCCGATTGAGCCGTTCTATCTCCCGATCCAACTCATGCAGCGGCTGTCCAGCCAAAGCAGCGTTTGCTCTCAGATCCCGGAGCGGGTTCATTTTCCGACCCATGAGTTTGAGCACCGTGGCCTTCCCCGTGTTATTCACCACCACATATTGCGTTAGCGGGTCAAGCTCAATCCACAATACATGATGCTGTTGAAAAAACGACAATAGTTGCTCTTTTAACGCCTCCAGCTCTTCAAGCTCACCTGTGATTTGCGGATGATGATGAAAAGCCACATAACCCATCACCCGCAGGTCACTTATGATTTGTTCCATATGGAGCGTTTCGTTTATGTACACATTGTTCGTGCTCATGCGGTTTCTTGCACCATTCGTATGATCTTCCCGGATGACGTTCACCACCTGACTATCGTTATATCAAGCTTTATCTTTCCCCTTTTCCAATAGCTGCACAAGCCAGCAACCTCCAAACCACAATGCTCCTACAGCAAAAAAAACGGTATACACCGTATATAACGTGGTCAGTTCAAACAAGCTATTGTACCGATTAAGCAAGATCCCCCACAAGCATAGCAGAAAACTGCTACCATTTTGCTGATGAAAGCGATGCTTGTAGATCCGTTGAATCAAAACAGCCACAAATCCTATCAACAAAACGTGATTCAGCAAAATACTCCACATTTCCATAAGCCCCCTTTTTCACTATAGCGCAATCGGCTTTGAAAAGTCAGGACGTATACAAACCTTTCGAAAAAAAACAACCGGCTTATACGCCAGTTGTTTCTCTTTCTACAAAATACTTATTGGTCATATAATGGGCCTTGCCTCTGGAAGTATCCACCATTCCCTTTTTGTTGTCGAGAAAAACAATCTCCCGGCATTTGGTGCAGTACCACTTGGTCCGCTTAAAGGGAGATTCTGTTACATACGATGTACCACATTTGCAATCTACTTTAATTAAGGTTTCAGTTGATTTGTAAGCCTGGGACAACTCTTTTAGGCCAGTATCCGGCTGTTGAATCGGGATAATAACCTCCTGATAGCTTGAATACTGATTATGCACTTTAAAATCAGCCACCAGTTCCGCATGCAGTCCAAAGTACTCTTTGCCAATCTCGGTTACAAATTTCTTGCCGATTCTGTAACACTCAAGCCATTCCTGTATCTGTTGATTAGACAAAGGCACTGTGCCCTTGATACCACTATTTAATGTGTAAGTCATGATGTATAAAGTATCATCTTGTCTATGTCCGTACATGAGAAGCCTCCTTATAATACACTTGATAATGTACTACAAAGCGTAAAAAACATCAATTTTATTATTTGGCAAAAGACCTAATATCATTTTAGTAGGCACACCAGAGGTGTGAGTGTATAGTTAGAAAGCAACTGACAATCTGTCAGTTGCTTTGTCTTTCCACATAGTATTTGTTGGTCATGTACCATGCCTTGCCTTTATCCGTATCCACCATGCCCTTTTTACGATCCAGGAACACAATGTTATTACACTCCTTGCATGACCACTTGGTTCTTTTGTGCGGTGACTCTTCTATATAGGAAGCACCACATTTACATTCTACCTGAATTAATGTTTTATACTGGCTGTACGCTTCTACCAGTGGGTCCAGTTCTACAGCTTTGCGTTCTATTACAGGCTGTATTATGGATATGTGTTCTCTCTGCTCCGAGTATTCATTATGTACCTTGAAATCTGCTACCAACTCAGGGTTTAAACCAAAATACTGTTTCCCCACAACCGTTACAAATTTGCTGCCAATTCGATATGCTTTGATCCATTCCTGCACCTGCTTACTGGTTAGGTCGACCGTTCCCTTTATACCGCTGTTCAGCGTATAAGTCATCAAGTGTTGGTTGGGTGTCATATGTCTTAACATTCACCTCCGATCAAGAATATACCACAGGTAGCTCTAGGCAAAAGCTACTTTCTACTACCTGAAGCAATGAGCTTTTTCTGCCTTGTGATTCTTCTTCAACACCTATATATAAAAGTATAGCTCAAAACCTGATCCATCTTCCATCCTGTCGTCATGCTGAATACTGCTTTTGTAGGGATTTATATTCTTAGACTATCACCAGATGCATTTCTATCTTAGTATAACTTTGTGGTACAGTCTTATGTTTTGATCACTCCTGTTAGTTGCACCATGATCCCTAATGGTAGTTTCTTCCTTCTATATATAGTACATCATTTACACGCAAATTCCCACATATTTCAGCGGTTTAATCGTTTCACTTTTTTACATACCACAAAACAAAAGCCTTCCCGACCACCCTTCACTGTCGAAGGATCATCGAGAAGACTTTGTACCCCGCAAGGAACGAGAGGTCAGATTTTTAATTCTCCAAGCCTGATTAATTCCACGACCGCCTGTGAACGACCTTTTACGTTCAATTTTTGCATCACATTGGAAATATGGTTTCGGACCGTTTTTTCGCTAATGAATAGCTGTCCGGCGATGTCACGTGTTGTTTTGTCCTGCACGAGCAGTTCAAATACTTCACGTTCACGGTGAGTTAACAAAAACTTGTTTTTGTGGTCGTTACCCTTCGTCAATTTCACCCCTCCTTGCTCGGGTTTTGTGTGGTGTAACAAGGTTAAGGGATACAGTCAACACATTTTATGTCATGTGCTCAGGTATGGTTCAATATGCGGATAAAAATGGGCATAGGCACCTTACTAACTCCCTTCGATGGAGGGTTGGACTCTGCGTCTAATTTATGTATTGACAGGCATATGGGCCAGCCTTATGATAAGAAAAACCGCGACTGATAATCATTATCAAAATAAAAATTCGATATAGATATCGCGCAACAGACTATGGTTCAAGGCCAGTTTGGCCAGAAAGGGTGTTCATTGATTATGAAACTACGTTATGCCGTACCGGCCGGAGTGCTGGTCTCTTCTATTCTGTTCGCAGGTTGCGGACAAACCGGAACTGCTACTCAGCAGCCTGCTGCAACGACCAAAGATGCAGGAGCAACACAGACAACGACTCCTGCCGCTTCTACCCCCAATTTTGATCAAGCGGTAACAGCTTACCGCACCTATGCCATCGAGCAATGCGATACGTTTGTGAAGAAGACAGAAGAATTCACGAACGCGGTCAAAGCTGGCGAGCTGGATAAAGCCAAGGCACTGTACGCCCCTGCACGTATGTACTATGAACGGATTGAACCGATTGCAGAAGCGCTGGGTGATCTTGACCCGAATATTGATGCACGTGACGGTGATGTGGATGCAGCGGATTGGCGCGGCTTTCACCGGATTGAAAAAACATTATGGGAAGAAAACACAACCAAAGGAATGGACGAGTTTTCCGACCGACTGCTGAGTGATGCCAAGCTGCTGCGTGCCAAAGTAGAAACAGTTAATATTGACGCCAGCCTGATGGTAACGGGTGCAGTGGAGTTGCTGAATGAAGTATCCACCTCGAAGGTGACCGGTGAAGAGGAACGATATTCTCATACAGATTTGTACGACTTTGCAGCCAATGTGGAGGGCGCACAAAAGATATATGACATTTTGAAAACAGATCTGAACCAAAAAGATGCGGCGTTGGAAAAACAAATCGGTGAGCGCTTTACGGCCTTACAGCAGGAGTTGGCTCCTTTTAAGGACGGAGAAGGCTATGTATCGTATACAAAACTGAAACCGGAAGAAGTTAAAAAGCTGAGTCAAAACCTCGATGCCTTGGCAGAACCGTTGTCCCAAATGGGGAAATTGTTAGGAGTGTAATGATATGAAAGGCTTTAAGCGGCAAAAAGGGCTAGAAAAGCCGCAGTATGCGGAATCCCATAATGAACAGGGCGATCTGGTAAAAAAGGATGCCAAGCTAGTGGAAGATGAGCCGTCAGGAAAAAGCAAATCCGTATCACGCCGAGACCTATTGAAGCTGGCCGGGGTAGGTGGACTAGGCCTCCTGCTTGGCGGCGGGGGCGTGGGAGCCATGCTGTCAGCCGGTCAACGTCTCGAAAGCATGATGACGGATGCGGATACCAAAGATGTAATCCCTTTTTACGGTAAGCATCAGGCAGGTATTGTGACTCCGGCCCAGGATTTCATCTGCTTCGCCGCTTTCGATCTAACAACCAGCGACAAGGAACAGGTGCGCAGCCTTTTCAAAGCCTGGACGGAAGCAAGCGCTACAATGACTTCTGGCGTGCTGCTTGGCAACGATAATGAAAACCTCAACCTCCCTCCTTCCGATACGGGCGAGGCGGCAGGATTGTCGCCATCCCGCACGACGATCACCTTTGGTGTGGGCCCATCCTTTTTTGATGGACGATACGGCCTGGCCGGGCTTAAACCTGCCGGGTTCCGTGAACTGCCCCGTTTTCAAGGGGATGCCCTGGAGGAGCAATGGTGCGGCGGCGACATCGGAGTGCAAGTATGTGCCAATGACTTGCAGGTAGCTTTCCATGCCCTGCGTAATTTGGCACGTATCGCCAGAGGAACGGCGGTGCTTCGCTGGACGCAGGAAGGCTTCCAGCGGACAGCACAGGCCGATCCTGCGGGAAGCACACCGCGCAATTTGCTGGGCTTCAAGGACGGTACAGGGAACCCCGACACCTCCAAGGCAGACGAGATGAATCGGCTGGTGTGGACACAGACCAGTGACGGACCAGCATGGATGGGCAACGGCAGCTATATGGCTGTTCGCCGTGTACGCATGCGGGTAGAGGTGTGGGATCGTTCAACATTGGGCGACCAAGAGGATACTTTTGGACGTCATCGCAGCAGCGGTGCCCCACTCGGTAAGGTCAAGGAGTTCGACAAGCTTGATCTGGCGGCCAAAAACCCAGAAGGCAAGCCGGTTACACCTCCCACCTCTCATGTGGCTTTGGCTCATGGGGACGGAAGCATTAATATTTTGCGGAGGTCTTATTCGTATTCAAGCGGATTGGACAAGCAAACAGGACAGCTGGATGCTGGGCTGCTGTTCATCAGCTACCAGCGTGATCTGTTCAAGCAGTTCGTTCATATTCAGGAGAAGCTTGCACGCAATGACAAGCTGAACGAATACATTGTACACAAAGGCAGTGCGGTGTTCGCCTGCTTCCCAGGTGTATCGCAAGGCGGCTACATCGGGGATACGTTATTTTAACAGCAGGCAAGGAAGGGGATTTATATGAATCGGCGCAATAAAAGCTTGGGATGGGTGTTTGTGCTGGTGGCAGCTCTGCTGCTGACCGTAGCTCCGTTCATTTCCGGGTCGGTCGCTTTTGCACAAACAGATGCCAAAGCTGTCACCCATGATCAGCTAATGCCTGTAGTGGGCGGAGCACTAGTGGAGGCGGGACAAGCCCAATGGACGGAAGCCTCCAAGGATCTGAAAGAATTCCGCACGCTGTGGGAGGCCGCCAAAACAAATGGCGGAGATTCAGCTCACATCGCGGCTGTAGATCAAGCACTCACCGATGCGGAACAAACACTCGCCAGTGGTGGCGGGGAATCAGCGAAAGCTGCCTTATCCGTGCTGGCGCGCTCGGTCAATGAGTACGTCACTGCTGCCGAAGGGGACAAACCAGCCCCGGCTGGAGCCAAAGCAGCGGAAAAACTGCTTCCCATGGCGAAGGGCAGTCTGGCCGCCATGCAAAAAGGCGATTGGGCTGCTGCCCGGGTGGATTACGATCGAATCGTCAAAGACTGGTATCAGGTAGAAACACCGATTCGTTTGGACAATTTTCCGGTATACAGTTCGCTCGAAACTAAAATCAGTCTCATCCGCATCTCCATGCAAGCTGAGCCCATTCGCCAAGAACAGGCTCTCAAGGAAATGCAGGAATTAACGACTCTGCTGTCTGATTATAGTCAGGGTAAATCTATGAACACAGGTCAAGGAACGAATGCAGGCAATACGATTGCCGGAACGGCGAATGGTTCGGTAGCTTCCCTAGGCGATGCAGTCACCTTGCTCGAATCCGCACGCCAAGATGCTGTAGCTAATCAATCAGAGCAAGCGGCTGACAAGGTAGTGCAGTTTATCGCTCTGTGGCCTTCTGTCGAAGGACATGTACAAATTGCCGATCCGACGTCTTACACTGCAATTGAAAATGAAATGACCGAGACTTCAGGATATCTGCTGTCTTCTCCACCGAATACGGACAAAGCCATTCAGACTCTTGATCAGATGCTGGACAGACTCCGTCCGTTGACGGAAGAACGTTCTTACACTGCGTGGGATGCTGCGCTGATTTTGCTGCGTGAGGGCCTGGAGGCCATCCTCGTGCTCGCAGCTCTGCTGGCGTATGCCAAAAAAAGCGGCGAAGCCGTGGCTGGACGGTGGATATGGGCAGGAGCCGGAACGGGGCTGGTGCTGAGCGGAATTCTGGCAGTACTGTTCACCACACTGGTGGCAGCTGCCGCATCAGGCAGCATGCGTGAGTTGCTGGAGGGTGTCACCGGGCTGGTGGCGGTCGTGCTGATGCTGACCGTTGGTAGCTGGCTGCATAGCAAATCTAATGCTGCCGCGTGGAACCGCTTTGTGGAAAACAGCGTGGGCAACGCGCTGGCACGGGGAAGTCTGTGGTCGCTATTTGCGGTTTCTGCGCTCGCAATTCTGCGTGAAGGAGCCGAGACAGCTATCTTTTATGTCGGTATGGCTCCAGCCATCGAAACCTCGCAATTGCTGCTCGGCATTAGCTCGGCGACGGTTGTTCTAGTCATTCTGGCGTTTGCGATCATTAAGTTCAGTGTACGATTGCCGATTCGTGCCTTTTTCCTGACTGCGACTGTACTGATTTACTATCTCGTATTCCGATTTCTGGGCGAAAGTATTCATTCGCTTCAGGTGGCTGGCAAGCTTCCGGGGCACACTGCCTCCTCGCTTCCGTCCATTAGCTGGCTGGGAATGTATCCAACTTGGGAAACCTTTGTCCCACAAATCGCTGTACTGATCTTTATGGTATGGCAGCTTGTGCGTCAGGAAATGCGCAGCTCCAAGCAACATTGAGTCGATACTACCCTACTCATCATGTAAAAAAACGCCAAATCACAGGTCCGATTTGTATCGGTTCCCATGAGTTTGGCGTTTTTTTACATACTTACAACACATCCTCAGGCAACGGAATCATGCGCTGATGATGCAGCAGGTCTGTGCGGTCACCGTGTTCACGAATGACATGCACCTCCCCACGAAAATCGAGCAGCTCCGCCGGGGTAGCATGTCCCAGAAATTGTAGTGGACTATAGCTTAATCCATAGGCACCTGCATTCGGAAAGGCAATATAATCGCCCTCGTGAATCGGAGGAAGCTGCGCTTTTTTCACAATACAATCCTCGGGTGTACAAAGCGGACCAACAATACTTACCGTTTCAAGCTCCAAGGATGCTTCCTCCGGAGGCTCCCCTATTCGGCTTGCAACCTCTTCTAATGATTGTTCGACAGTAACAGCCGTTTGAGCAGAAGCGTCTCTCTGCCCCATCCGTAGGGTTGCTTCCACTTCTCGTTCTTTGGGTTCTTTTGATTCTCCCGCTTGCCTGCGCATAATTCGCACCGGGTAGTTGTCCCTAATACGGCGTCCTCGAAAAGTAGCTGCGGCGTAGTGATTCATGCCACCATCAGCCACGACAAACTTCTCCCCCTTGGATTCCTTTGTATACAATGCCCGGCAGACATACATGCCCGATTGAGCAACCAGATACCTGCCGCTTTCGATGATTAGCTTAACCCCGGGCATGCGGGTTCGGGTCTGCTCCGCGAGTGCGTTCAGTCCGTCAATGACGTGATCCATATCAAGTGGTTGCTCATGAGCAAAATAAGGTACACCAAACCCGCCGCCCAAATTGACCGTATGCATTGCCACACCATACTGAGCCTGTACCCGTTCTGCCAGCTGCAGCGTATTCGCAAATGAAGCTAAAATCTGATCCGATTTCAACATTTGCGTACCTGTATATACCTGAATACCTTGAAAATGGACGTGTGGGCAATCTTCCAGCACCTTAAAAAAGTGATCCAGCTGCCCTTCATCCACTCCAAAGGGGCGCGGAACACCACCCATTTTAATCGTTGCTCCAGACAGATCGTTATCGGGATTGATGCGAACCGCTGCCCTAACAAGCTGGCCCGCTTGGGCAGCAATGTCCTCCAACAGACGCAGCTCCCTCACCGATTCGACATGAATACAGCCAATTCCATAGGCTATCGCCTCGTTCAGCTCGGCTACTGTTTTTCCCGGTCCGGCGTACAGCACGTCTTCCGCAGCATACCCGGCCTCCATAGCGACGAACATTTCTCCAGCCGAAGCAATCTCAACACCACAACCTAACGAACACAGCAATCCAGCCAAGGCTACGTTACCATTAGCCTTGAGCGCGTAATGTACACGCACGGCCGGGTGCAATCGGGATAGCAACGAGCTGACGTGGGCATGCAGCGCGTCCCCGTCATAATAGTAAAATGGCGTCGGATGCTCGCCGAAACGCTCCAGTAAGGCTTCGTCCTTTTTATCCATCACCTGAGTTCCCCTCCTCTCTATGCCTTGATACTCAGTATTTTGCATCATTCGCTTCCCTCCGCTCGAAAACACATCATACTCATACTGCATAAATCGTCTCGCCCGAGCGTGCTGCTTCATGAATGGCTGCCAGCAGTCTGACGCGTTCTGCCGCCTCGCAAAATGGAACGGGCTCCGCTTCCCCCCGGATGATGCTACAAAAGGTATTCAACTGATTGACATAATAGTTCATAGGCTCGAAAACCGTTTTGGTATGCGAAGATGTCTGTGATAACCCAGGCAGTGCGTCCACATCTGTTATATTCGGCATGATATCCTTCTTTATTTCTGTCTTGAGTGTCATTTTATAAAAACCTAAATTGGCCCGAAAGCAGTCCTTCAAGGTGACCACTGCCGAATCAAAGGTCAGTACATGAGCACAGCGATAAGGCCGCTCGAATGAAAAGAGGGCAGATGCCTCCAATCCGCTTGGATAACGGGCTTGCGCACGAAATGTCCAGTCACAGCCATGGGGACCATCGAAATCCGATTGACTGTGGAATTCCGCCTGCTCTAATCCAACGACGGCTTGAAGCAGCTGGAGCCAGTACACGCCCAGATCCCAAAAGCATCCCCCACCCTGCTCCGGACGAGATCTGTAATTGTCCGCATGTCCTTCTTTTGCCGGAATGCATAGACTCGTCTCTATGGAGCGTAAGCGACCATAACGCCCCGATTCTACGATCCTCCGCAGCTCATGCTGCCAAGGATGGTGCTGCACCATGACTCCCTCCAGCAGGTAAGCACTGCTCTGTTCGACTGTTGCTGCCAAGGGAGCCAAATCAGCCGTATTCAGGCATAACGGCTTTTCCACCAGCACATGCTTATGAGCCCGTAGTGCTTTGTCAATCCACTCGGCATGTAAGTCGTTGCTGAGCGCAATATATACAGCATCGATCTCCGGGTCCTTTAGCATATCCTCAGCATGCCGATAAACGACACTGACGCCAAAACGATCTGCCATTTCTCCTGCCTTGGCAACCGTGCGGTTCGCAAGCGCGGTCACGCGTGCCCCTGCAACATGTCGGATCGGTTCCAGCAACGCACGGGGAGCAATGGCAGAACAGCCAATGATCCCAAAGCGAATATCTCGCATCGCAGGCTCTTGCGCAGCCGCCGCAGCGTTCATAATCCCTGCTCCATTCCCGATGCTCTTGCCTGCATTTGTATGCTATTCACATACGACTCTATATAACGCGGCGTCCGACTGCGCAGCTCTACGATCCTCCGATGCATATCCTCTAGTATCTGAGCACTACCACTATAGGTTTCAATCCACGTCTCGTAGCGCATACCTAATCCCAAACGTTCCCACAGATCCGCATTATGCTTCTCATGCACACCAAATGGCTCCAGCATAATGAGTGGAGTGGCCGTAGCGAACGAGTCGGTTAGGCTGCCACCACCTGGCTTGCTGACAATGGCCTGGACACGACATGCTTGGTCCAGCATGCTATGGTAATCCGGTCCGACCTGATACACTGTCTTCTCGCCCTTTTTTACCTCTCCGAAAGGCGGAAATGTATGCTCCCCGGCTTCATTACGCTGCCATGTCCTCCACTGCGGGTCCATCTGAAAATAGCGTATACTGTCCCGCTGTTCATCCGGTTGATCCTGATCATACAACAGCAGATCCAGCTCCCAGCCCGCTTCTTCCAACCGTCCAACCTTGTCACGGTAGGTGCCCATCCCCCAACCGCCGCCATGTACGAATAAGCGGGATTGCCGTGCTTCAAACGGTACATACTCCACGGCCGGCACATCAATATAGTGGCTGACTCTATTCTTATCATTTTCAAAAAAGGTCGTTTCTCCACAGCCCTCCGCAAAACGCGGGTTATGCTTGGCTAGATTTTTCCAGGAAGGAGAAGGTGTCGAATCCATGTACACGATGTCCACATGCACCGACTCCGGTTCTCTGCGCTTACGATACTCCTCCAGTACATACATCCAATGACCGGATAAGCATATAAAATACCGCCGCTCCTCCTCCATCCATTGGTTCAGCAGCACTTCCATCGCAGCGAGATCCAGTGAATTACGCATATCCTGCGGAACCTTTTGTGACATTAAGGCCACCGCAAAATTGTCATGGTAAGCTTTGCGGCTTTTGTCGACCTTGAGACGAGCCGATTCTGGCAGCACATTTTCAAATACATGAATCGCCGTATCCACGCCCAGCCTGCGAAGACCCGCTTGCAACAACAAGCCAGGGGTATAAAAGCCCAATCCGAAACCGGAACACAAAATCGTTACCTTCATAAGCTTATCCGTACTCTTACGCATGCTCATACGCCTCCCGTTTAATTCAGCACTGTAAAATGATGCTCTGCCAAAAAACGCTCCAGCTTTGTAGTCAATCGCATTTTTTCCTCATCGCTCGCAGCAACCAGTTCCAAATAAAGACGCCCCTTGCCTCGTGCCCGTTCGCTTCCAGCAGTTTCTTTGTTACCATTCAAGTCCGGCTTAGCTATGCCGTTCCCTTCTGATCCGCCATCGCTGGCCCCAATCCCGCTCACACGAACCTGCTTGGCAGGCGATCTGCCTCCGCGCCCAGTTGCATTTCTGCTTGGCGTGCTTGTATGGCCCACAATCTTGTTCTCACCATCTCGTCCACCTGTGTTCACATATAATGTATTGGCACCCAGAGGCATGACACCTTCTTCACGTTCACCTGTGAACAACAATCCTTCACCTTTCAGCCCTTCCAGCAGTTCTTCATAGGATAGACTGCCATCATGGGACAGTGAATAATTCGTCAGCGTACCACGCATATTTTTCCCGGCCAGAAAGGTATCGAGCTGATGCTTGATCAAACTCATCGACTTTCTAGCATTAATTTCGATAATAGGCTCCAGCTTCCCACCACGAAGTGTCATGGAATCAATGCATACATCGCCGTAATAACCATCCTGATACAATTGCCGTCCCACATCCTGCATTAAACTAAAATAGCCCTCGCGCTCCAGCCGCTCTAAAAAAGCCCCGTCCGGCGACAAGGATTCCCGATAGGAGAATTGTGTATTAGCCAGCCATTGTACAGATAGGATATTGACATTTCCATCATCACCAATCGCAAATTGGCATGAAAAATCCTGCTCTTTCTCCTGAAAAGGCTCCAAAAGGAAAAGCACCTGTTTGCCTTTACGCTCCTGTCCACGTAAATACGATACGATCCGGTCCAGCATTTGTGTCGAGGTAATGTGCAGGTTTCCTTTGCCCGATACGCCAAAATCATCCTTGATTAAAAAGCTTCCATCCCGTAGCAGCTTACGCCCCGCCTCAGCGACATCTGCAAACGAAGTCACGATATAGCCTGGGTTGCGCAGACCGAGACTGCGTTTCAGATCAGAGGAATACGTTTTGGCATTTACCTTGCGAATCGTTTCCAGCGGTGGCTGATGCAGTGTTATACCCCAAGCACGTGCAGCCTCCTCCACATGCGGTAAACCCGCAAACGGGCTAAGTACACAGCCTTCCAGTTGAGGAAACCCCTCTCCAGCATCGGCCTTACGACTGCCCAGCAGTTCGAATACTGAAGCGGACGATACGTTGCCTGCACGCTCCATACCGTCGGTCAAATCTCGTTCGTTGACAGCCGGATGAAAGCCCAACTGCGCGATATACTGACGATGTACAGGCGAAATAGCATAACGGGTCAATAACGCATCTCCTGGCTGGCAAAAGCTGAACAGCAGTTCATCCATGGCTGCTACAATCGCAGAAGAAGCCCGGTCAGGCAGGGCTGGCAGGGAAGCTAACTGGGCATCCCGCCAGTAAGCCTCCGCTTCGAACGTTCCCATATACAAATGACGCTGATTCGGTATCGCATTCATATGATTCGCTTCCTTTCCTGCTTCATTATTGGCCCACTACACGGTAGCGCTACTGGCTCGCGCTCGTATAATCACGTAGAGCAAACTGCCATATCAGGCGGATGATCGCCAGCAGCCAGAGAGGTGCGAGAAATGCCCATACCACCAACCCGGTATCCATTTTGCCGAGAATGAACATGGGCGGAAAATTACAAATGACAAACACTGGAAGCACGAACAAACCGATACGCTGAATCAGATTACTGTACACGGCCATCGGCACATAGTTTGTCTCGAAAATGCTGTTGGACAGCTCCGTAACGCCGTTCGTGCGGATAATCCAGAAGGCCAGCAGTTGGGGGAGCAAAAATACGGAGTATGCCGTAAGCACTCCGCATCCGAGCAGCACAGAGAACCCTCCTGCGGTTTCAAAATTAAATGGCAATCCGAGCCGATACCAGCCGATCCCTGTCATAATTCCGCCGCCAATTACATTCGGCACGGTATAGCCCAGCTCAAATTGACGCAGTGTCACCATAAATTGCAGCGATACGGGTTTGGTCATGAGCACATCCAGTGAGCCGGTACGAATTTTGTCAGGCAGGCTTGTAAAATTACTGTAGAACAATCCACTATAAAATCCGCTCATCATCGTAAACACGCCGATATATAACAATATGGCGTCAGGAGACCAGCCATTAATGTCCGTCCCGGCGCGGTATGGAACCGATGCGTACAGCAGCTTGATAAGCAAATAAGCTGTTTCAACCAGAAATGCCGTTATAAAATTAATGCGGTATTCCATCTGCGACATGACGGAAAACTGGACAAACTTCCAGTACAGTCTGATGTAGCGCCTAACGTTTCGGAAAACATTTTTCATGTTAACCCCCCACCGAGACAAAGCGTTTGACCCCGGCTTGCCACACCCAGCGTGATACGGCCGCCAGCACTACAATCCAGAGCCATTGCACGCCAATGCCTTTAGCGGCTTCCAGCAAAGTCAGCTTGCCCGTTAACGCATTCACCGGAAAAAATACGGTGTAGCTGAACGGCAGCAGACTGAACAGACGGGCCAAAACATCTCCAAAAATCGTCAGCGGAAACACGGTACCGCTAGCTACGTAAATGACAAGCGACAACGTATAAAATAGCCCCGCCGATTCCGTCACCCAAAAGGCTATGCCGCTCAGCGCATAATAGACCACAAAATTAAGCACAAGCGCTCCCGGCAACGCCAATATGTAAAGCAAGATGTACGATAGCCCGAAGCTGATTTGTCCTTCCAGGCTAAGACATAACAGCAAAATAGCAGCCGCCAGCAGCACGACCGCGGACTGTATGACTTTGCCTCCGATAAACCGGCAAAAACGGTAAGCGAAATAATGCACAGGCTGTACCATGAATTTTGCCAGTCCACCTTCCTTGATATCTGTAGCAATTTCGTATTCAAAGCCCGTAGCAATCAGTTTTCCAGTTACTCCCGCCATGACCACATACACCAGCATTTCTGGCAGAGAATAGCCCAACACTCTTGCTTGTCCCGAAGAACCGAATACAGCTAGCCAGAGAAAAATTTGCGTCATGATCGGCAGCATAAATCCCGCCATTTGGAGCCAATAATTAGCCCGATACTCCATTTCGTTTTGCATGCCAAGCTGGAGTACCTTCACATATTTGTTATTTCGCATCGGCCAGCCTGCCCCCATCGTACAAATTGGCTATCCCCTCTTCCAGCGGGACGTCCTCAATCGTAAAATCAACGACAGGCAGTGCGTCCAAAATCTTTTTGGACCAAGCCAAGGTATCTTCTGCATCCAGCTCAAATACCGCCTCTATCTCCGAGTTGGAGCGAAGTTTGCCGAGGCTCGCCAATGTTAGGTTGGATACGGGGATCTCCAGTCGAACCTTAAGTAATTTACGGGCACCGATGACCTCATTCACCTTGTGTAAGTCTCCGTCATACACCAATCTGCCCCCGCTGATAATGATGGATCTACTGCACAAATCCTCAATATCCTTCATGTAGTGGCTTGTCAGCAGGATGGTCGTCCGGTGCGTGCGGTTATAGGCTTTGAAAAACTCTCGAATCCGCCGCTGAGAAACAAGGTCCAGTCCAATGGTCGGCTCATCCAGCAAAATGACCCGTGGACGATGCAGCAGCGCGGCGATCAGTTCCATTTTCATACGCTCGCCGAGAGACAACCGCCGAACCTGCACATGAAGCTGCTCCTCCACCCCAAGCAGAGTGACCAGTTCATCCAGCGCCTCTTTGTAACGGTTTTCATCAATTTCATAGATAAGCTTGTTCAGCTCGAATGACTCGCTTGCAGGCAAATCCCACCAGAGCTGGTTTTTCTGTCCCATTACAATGGAAAACTGACGTTTAAACTCTTTTTGTCGTTTCCACGGGGTAAAGCCGAGTACGGATGCCTCCCCGTCCGTGGGATGGAGAATGCCAGACAGCATTTTGAGCGTCGTTGTTTTGCCCGCTCCATTTGGACCGAGAAATCCGACAATTTCGCCTTCCTCAATGCTAAAGCTGACATTTTGTACAGCCTCTTTGGTCAGCTGCTGACGCCTGAACAAGTTTTGTAACGATTTGCGCACGCCCGGCTCCTTTTTGTAGTACGTAAATGTTTTCGACAATTGGTTTAATGTAATGGACGGCAATCAATTCCCCTCCTCTTTCCTCTGCGCGTAACCCCTGGATGAACGTGCCTGATAAGGCCGAGTGCTCTGGACTACTCGGCTGCTTGCTCTGCTAAAATCATCAGTTCCTCCAGCATATGCCGCTGTCTTTCAATTAAATGCAAAGCTCGTTCCATAATCTCAGGCATCCGATGCTTGCGCAGTTGAAGCCCTGTTTTGTAAATATGCAGATTAAGCTTGTGCCAATCCGCGTACAGCCCCTGTGCCAATTCAATTACATGCTGTGTTTGTGGCCCCAGCGTGGCTTGATGCAGCAGGCAATAATCAGCTGTATAATCCGTCAAATGAAGGGCACTGCCCAATCGCAGATTGTAATAGATTTCATGACAGTACGTCCGAAAATCCTGATCCGCCATGTCTGCCAACAGACGGAAGTCACCGACAAATGCCCGGTACCCCTCATCTCCCCGCTTGACCTGTTTGCCTGTTACAGCTTTCCCCGTTTGGCTTTCCGACTCATTAGACGTAGGTACGCCTCTCCAGATGGCTTCGTGTCCAGTCAAATACTGTCGAATATGATGAGCACACGCAGCATGCATCTCACTTGGCGAAAGCGGGGCAGGCTGCTCCACCAGCCATGCATACTCAATAATGCCCTGCATCAGATCGTCGAGCCGGGCTGAGCCCACATAAGTCATGGCATGTCCCGAGGAATCGAGCAGGAAGCTATCATTCACCTGTGCTGTACGTTCTCGCAAGTCCAACCCGCACAACTCAATCACGTGGCCCCTTGGGTAATTTTTCACATATACATCGTGATAGGTTAAAGCGGTGCTCGACGTATGCAGCATGGTACCGTAGCCCGATGTGAGTACCCGCAACAGGTCGGTTTCATCGCTGACACCAGCGACCCACGGTTCCACCCGAATAACAGGTCCGCCACTGGCTGCCATTTCTTGAAGCTGCTCTGGATATTTCTCAGGTCCGAAGCGCTTCAAATCTCCACCGTACTCTGCGCACATACTCCCACACAGCATGAATAGCTCGGATTCGGCCATGTTCACCCCGTACCTCCGCAATGAGGTACGCAGGGAAGAATATACACAATGTTTCCCTGGAAGAGCGTTTGCCACTTCTTCTGCACCATAGTCCACAACGGAATCATGACGTGTCTTCATATCGGATTCCTGCATCAACCTTGTCTGTTCAGCGCCCTTATGCATATTTGCTCAGCAGACGCTCAATGCCTTGCAGTGTAGATAGATGCTCCAGCACTAGATCGTCGTCCTCCATCGTAATATCAAGCTCATTTTCCAACTCTACAATTAATTCCACAGCGGATAAGGAATTCAGCCCCAAGGTTCGCAGATCCTGATCCGGAGTCAACTGTTCCAGCTCTCCCGGAGCCAGCTTCAAAACCTTTTCCAGCAAGGGTACTACATGGTATACATCTGTTTTCATTTTTGATTCCCTCCCATTTATGAGCATCCTAATCCAGCAATGATACCTTCCAATTTGTGCGCATAAGCATCAGCTTCCTGCCAGCTGTCTGCCAAAATAAGTGTGAAAATCCGGTTCACATAGCCCCGCTTCACAGGAATACCAGACAATGTACCCGCCGTATATACAAACACCCCTTCTGGACGTTCGGGCGTATAGAGCAAGCCCTCCTCTGCGAGCAGCCCGCACAAGCGGCTGTAAGTGAGAGGCGTAGCGGTAACGTTGCGGTAATAACGGGATAATGTTTTATGCTGTTCTCCCAGGACGGATGACAGGAATGAAATATAGGTAGACAACGTAAACCTACCGTTAATCTCAATGACTGGAACCAGCAAACCTTCTTCGTCAACAAAACCGTCAATAGAGGCCATTCCTGTGTACCCAATGGAATAGAGATACGTACCCAGCTGGTAGGCGCAACGTCTCACTTCTTCCTCCAGCGCATCGCCAATCTCAGCCGGCACTTGAGATCCGATATATACGGTGCCATCCACGTTTTGTCTTTTTAGCGAAAACATCGTCACACCACCGCCCTCGTCAATGCAGAGCTGGTAGTTCAGATCCATCTGCTTATTGTGCCAGCGCTCCACCAGCCAGCCGCCGGAAGATGGCGACGAGCCGCCAAAGCGCCTCATCACACTCAGCAGCGTGTCCAGCTTGGACAGCTCGTCCAGCATATACATGCCTTGTCCCGAGGCACCGTGCGGCTGCTTGATAATCAGCTTCACAGGTCCATCCGATAAGTCAGCCAGTCTGGCACACTCCCTGCGGATCGCCGATTCGTCTGCACATACAGCGCCTTCGCTGACAGCAAAACCAAGCTTTTGCGCGGTCAGGCGGCTGAATATTTTATCATTCACCTGAGCACTGACCGCGGATGGAGCGCCGATCAGCTCCAGCCCGCAAAGCTCCGCGATCGCTTCCTCCTGCGGTGTGACCGCATAGGGGACGAGCCACGCTTTGGCTCCGCCGCTGCTGTGGCCTGCATCTGCAACCGTACGCAGTCGTGCCAAAAGCGCCTCATCCGCCAGCACCAGCTCTGAAATCGGCGTTAGCGGATCAGAAGGCTCCGGCACCTCAATACGCGGCAGGCTAAAGCCCAACCGTTGAAGCATGTCCAGAAACGCCTTATCCGGCTGTTCCCGAAGTACAATGACATCCTGACTTCGACATAGCAGGAGATTCATTTCCTCCATTCGGTTTACGACTTGCTGTTCATCCCGATCTGCCATGCCCCCCTTGCGGGGGGATGGATGCCACACTTGCTCTGCGCCGATATTAAACAGCCAAATCAGGACTCCATGGTCTCGTTCATGCGCAAGCGCTTCCACAAGGTTAATCGTTTTAGTCGTCACGTCTTGTCATCATCCCTCTCTCTTCCATCCAGTAACAAACAACATCCATAGAAAACTAAATGTACTTCAGAGAGCCTGCCCCATGCAGATACAATACGCTGCATTTGGAGCACACCGGAGTCAATCCTTCATGATTAATCTTTTGACGAGTTTTCTCATACGCATCCGAGTTCCATATCTCCTTCAGACTGTGCTCACGCATGCTTCCAATCGTGAATTCACTGAAAAATTTGCAAGGCATGACCTTCCCGTCTGGTAAAATATCTGTTCTGGAGGTGAGCGCCAAACAATGATTGGAACAACGACTGACCATTTCCTCGCCATGGATAAATTTATCAATTTCCTCATAATCCAAACCGGGCTGATAGCGCACGCGAATGTTCCATACTCGCTCATTGATCCGCTGTAGTTCCTGCATCAGAGGATCGATGTTATCCGGGTTGATTTTATATTTGAAAGCATGCCAGCTACTAATATTTTTTTCTTCAAGTTGTCGGAGCCAGGAGAAATTACGTGTAAAATATTCATCCATTTTGAGGGAGGTTTCTTTGGAAATGTACCAGGGGAACGTCAGCAGCACCAGATCCAGCCTTTTGTCCTCAAGCATTTGCAGAAATTCGTACATCCGTCCGATCATGTTATCGTTAATGACCGCATGGACAGTTACCCGTCCCTTGTACAATCCCTGGTCGCGCAGTTCAATCAGCTTATCCATCTGCCGCATTGTTTTTTGAAAAGTGCCTTTACCGCGGATTAAATCGTGTTCTCTTTCAAAACCTTCAATCGCTATTAATAACTCCAGATTTTCGGACAAATCCAAAATCCGGTCCAAATATTTATCAATAAGTAACCCATTTGTACAAAAGGTCATTTCGCGCCGATCTTCCGCCAGCACGTCCAAAATTTCATCAAAACGTCGATGAAACATCGGTTCGCCGCCCCACATGTACAGTCTGGACTTGGCTTCCTTGGTTTCGCTCAAAATTTGCCGGAGCATGTCCGGAGCAAGATCCATGTTTTGTTCTTCTTTATCCATTTGGTGATGGTAGCCTTCCTCGTTCCATTCAAAGCAGTGTGTACATCTCAGGTTGCAGCGGTTAGTCAGCTTAATGCCGATCGTCTGGGGCATGTCCGTTTTGAAAGTAGGGTCCTGTGTGGCGTTACGGTAAGATACAGAAGCGTTTTTCAGGTTACGCTTGATGAGCTTGAACGCTTTCTCATCAATCAGCACATTGCTTTTGGGCTGCATGCTAACACCTCGTTTAATGGATTTTCAGGCACATGTACCTAGCTGTACGTCAGACCGTCTCCATTCCTTCCAGATACGGCGCTTGTTCCGCATCGCTGATCCCCTGAATGTAGCTGCAAAACGCATCTACCGAGCTCAAATGCTCTAGCTCAAAGGAATCAAAATCAATCTCCACATCAAACGCATCCTCCACTTGCAGCATGAAATGAACCAACTGCAACGAATCCAGTCCCGCATCATGAATAATGTCCGAATGTCCATCCAGCTTAGCGACCAGTTCAGGATCTTCCTTAACCGCGCTGATCATTTCAATCACTTGGCTTTGCATAGCAAACTCCTCCTTGTGAATGAGATTCTGTTCGTTCCACCCAACGATGCCCTCTGCAAAGAAAGCTCCTAGAAAAATTCCTTCACTGGAACTTTATTCAATTATACTCCTCCAATGAAGAGACAAGTCAATAGGTTGTTTTGTAAGTAAAACTCGCAATATGTAAATTAATGTATGATAACTTCTACAATTTTCGCTGGCTATTTTTTCGCAAAATCTAATAAAAATTCTTCTCACATCTCTTGCATGAGCAGCAGAATTATTTTACAATACACGTGAAAATGTTTTTCTCTAAATACTCCTTATATACGATACTTATTTTCAAACAAACACTCTACAGCCAAAGGAGCACAGCTCATGTCCCCCATTCTTCATACATTAGCCCATAGACTGGAGCAGCTGCCCGTACAGGAGCGCAAGCTGGCGGAATCCATCCTGCAATCCCCGGAAGATGTGTTGCATCTGGGTATTCGGGAGCTGTCAGAGCGTTGTGGTGTAAGTGCGGCGACCGTTACGCGGTTTTGCAAATCACTACATTTTAAAGGCTATCCCGATTTCAAAATGAAGCTGGCCGCCGAGTTGTCTCATTCCAACCGTAATGGTGAAGAATCCTATCAGGATATTGTCGCCGGAAATTCACTTTTCCGAATCGTGCAGGCTATTCAGGCGAACCATACCGCATCCATTGCAGACACGACCCGACTACTGGATTTCGGCAAGCTGGAGCAGGCCATTGCATGGCTGTCAGCCACGAGCCGCATTGATCTTTATGGCATGGCGACATCGTCGATTGTGGCCCAGGATTTTTACCAGAAGCTCATCCGTATTGGCAAGAACAGCACTGCCTTTGCAGATTCCCATATGCAAATCACCTCTGCCTCCTCGCTCGGAGCGGAAGATGTCGCCTTTGCCGTCTCTTATTCAGGGGAAACCCAGGAGACCATTGCGGCTCTACGCTGTGCAAAGGAACAGGGGGCCAAGACACTATCCCTAACCTCCTTCGGAAACAATACGCTGGCAGGCCTTGCGGATATTGCGCTATTTTCCTCTTCATTGGAGGAAGGAATGCGACGTGGGGATATGGCCTCTCGCATCGCCCAGCTTCATATTATAGATATTCTGTTTACAGGTATGGTGAGCTCGGATTTTGACAAATATATTCCAAGATTGGAAGGTTCATATCAACAAGTGAGCAAGCTCAAAAAACAACCAGGGGGTCACTAAGATGAACATACGCATTTTGAACAGCCGTGAAGACCTGAACGCTACTGCCGCCGCTGTGATCGCTAGCTTGCTACTATCCAAACCACAGGCTATGCTTGGCCTGGCCACCGGTAGTACGCCGATTGGCATTTACCAACATCTTGCAGATATGTACCGCAAGGAACAGGTCAGTTTTGCACGCGCCTATTCCGTGAATCTTGATGAATATGTTGGTCTTCCCCCAGAACATCCGCAGAGCTATCGAAGCTTTATGAATGAGCACTTGTTCCAGCATATCGACATTCCCATATCCCATACACGTGTTCCTGACGGGAATGCACTAGATCTGGCAGCAGAATGTGCAGCGCACGAGCAGGCTATTCTGGATCATGGCCCCGTGGATCTGCAGTTGCTTGGCATTGGTCATAATGGGCATATCGGCTTTAACGAACCCGGTCACAGCTTGGCTGGAGCCACACATGTTGTAGATTTGAAAGAAAGTACGCGCTCAGCGAATGCTCGATTTTTTGGCGAAATAGATGCTGTACCCAGGCAAGCAGTTACGATGGGAGTAGGCACGATTCTCAAGGCGAAGCAAATTATACTGGTGGCTTTTGGTGCGGATAAGGCCGACATTATAAAGCAGGCTTTAACTGGACCTGTCACGACTGAGTGTCCGGCTTCTTTGCTGCAATGTCACCCCAACGTACTTATTTTACTGGATCAGAAAGCGGGAGGATGGTTCAATTGAAGTCAGATGAAATGAGTGGTAACGTACCCCAGCTACTGTATGGGCAAGTTGTCGTTGGAAATGACATCATTGAAAAAGGGGTTGTCGTCATTGAGGGGCAGTCCATTGTTTATGCTGGTTCCGAGGGAAATTTGCCCGCCGATTGGACATCGGTAGTCTTGGCAAATCAGGAAGAAAGTGCAGCGAGAGCGGTAAAAATTGTGCGTCTGGAAGGAGGCTATCTGCTACCAGGCTTTATTGATATTCATGTTCACGGCGGTAACGGTGAGGACTTTATGGACTCCAGTCCAAAGGTGCTGGATACGATCACCTCCTTTCACGGTTCACAAGGAACGACGGCCATGCTGGCTACCACCATGACCGCGCCCAAGGAACAGATTGACCGAGTATTGAGTGAAGTTCACGCTTATATGGCACTACCTATGCCCTATGCTCAGTTGGAGGGCGTACATCTAGAAGGGCCGTTCATCAGTCCGAACTGGCCGGGAGCGCAAAACCCGGAACATATCGTGCCACCGAATCTCTCATGGGTGGCAGAATGGGAGCAGCGCTATCCAGGCCTTGTTCGCCAGCTTACGCTTGCGCCCGAACGGGAAGGAGCGCTGGAACTGATTGCATGGCTTTGCAGCCATGGCATTACCGCGGCTCTCGGTCATACAGATGCTACGTATGAAGAGGTTGAACAGGCAGCGACGGCGGGGCTGAACCATGCGGTGCATGCGTTTAATGCTATGACTCCGCTGCATCATCGCAAGCCGGGAGCCGCCGGAGCCGTACTTGCTGATCCGCGCATTGAAGCAGAAATCATCGCGGACGGCATTCATGTGCATCCCGCCGCCATTTCCCTGCTCGCTAGGTTAAAGCAGGATCATAATCTCATTCTCATCACAGATGCCATGTCTGCTACGGGTCTGGAAGACGGGAAATATACGCTCGGCGATTTGCCGGTGATCGTGCAGGGCGGTGTAGCACGACTGGAGGATGGGGTCACTTTGGCAGGAAGCACACTAACGATGATTGAAGGCTTCCGCTATTTGGTTCAACATGTGGGTATGAGTATTCCCGCGGCATCACAAATGGCCAGCCTGAATCCGGCTCGATCCTTGCACATTGCTGATCGTACAGGTTCGCTTGAAGCTGGTAAACAAGCAGATATCCTGTTACTGGATGGAGACTTGAAGCTGCAAGGCGTATGGATTAAAGGATTGCGCAAATAATTCAGTTATAGTTATCATTCCCCAAAACTAAAGAGCTATCCACCAGCGTATTCGCTGAGATGGATAGCTCTTTCTTTGGCATTGCACACACTTATAGGGTTTGAATTAGCGATGATTCATCGGCGCGGGCGTATGATTTTGTGGGCGTGTGGGTGCTGTATTTTCCATTGGACGGTTTGTATCAGCCGCCGAGGTCGGGAATACACGTTCAATCACATCCACCATTTGATTGCTCAAGCCTCTAATCGGATGACCATTTTGCACACTGTGTGTAAAGTCAGTGGCTTGTTTGACAAAATCCGGGTTAGCGGATACATGTACCTGTTCAATCGAAGGTGCAAATTGCTTAACTTTATTCGCGATACGGCTCTTGACTGCATCACTTGGTTCATATGCAGTTCTTGCTCCCTCGATTGTGGTGTTTCCGTTATCTCCGCGATTGTTGTCCGTCAAGCCACGCAACATACCGTACGAGCCTGTACCCATCGTACCGAATAAACCGTCATCACGACGCGCAGGTGTTCCATTCCCGGTAACTCCATTTCCGGCAACTCCATTGTCTGTCATTCCAGGCGTCGTAGTATCCGTAGTACGGTTTCCTCTAGTGCCATTAACGCCATTCACACTCGGTACATTACCGTTACGTCCAATACTATTAGCACCTGGAGTACCATCAATACTTGGAGTACCGTCAATACTTGGAGCACCGACACCTGTTCCGTTGGCTTGGTCTTTCAAGGAAACGGCTACATAGGCATGTCGTTCACCGACCAGCACTGTCGCAGACTTTACATCCGGCATCTCAGATATACGTTTGGACAAACTGCGATCGACTTGCAGATTACGGACTGGATGTCCGGTTCGGTTGCCATTTTCATTCAATGACATCCCGTCCATACCATTGGACTTAACCCCATAACGATTCACACCATCCATACCATTACGGTTCACACCATCCATATGATGTGTGCTTTGCGCGTTATAGCGTGTACTGTTCGTACGAACGTTATGATCGGCATTTCCGCACCCGGTCAAAGCAGCCATACTGGCGAGTAAAGCAGCAGAAATCGTAAAACTGATGACCTTCTTAGTTCCTGGCATGAATTCATCCTCCATACATTATAAAATGTGTGACGAGATTATCATGCGCTATGAATCATAGGGATATCCTGACTAAAAAATGACTAAAAAAATAAAATTTTAATGTAAATATGAAATAGAATTGATGATTTACCACAAGATGGCATGTATAATAAGCTTGAAAAATACTTTATTTTACAAAGGAGGATTTTCAATTTGAAAAAGATCACTGTTTTGATGCTCATTTTTATGTTATCCGTTACTCTTGTACCCGTCGGCGCTTTTGCAGGCTCCACTACCCCCCAACCCCCGAAAGATCCCGCCGGAAGCTGGGCAGAAGGCCCACCACCTAATCGCGTTGATCCTGCCAAACCTGCATTATTATTCGTACATGGTTTGAACAGTAGCGCTGAAGTCTGGACCAAAAATAATAACGACATGCTTCATCGCGCACGTGACGCCGGATACCAGACGGCCACCATTAATCTGTACGATACAAATGGTACATCCCAGGATATGTGGGACAATGGTAAGCTTTTAGCCGACAAAATCAAGGTCATCAGTAATCACTTTGGAAAAAAGCTCATTGTCATCGCCCACAGCAAAGGTGGAGTGGATACTCAAACCGCTCTCGTATATAACGGAGCTGCTCCTTATGTTCAACGTGTCATCACCCTTAGCAGTCCCCATCATGGCTCACAACTTGCAGATCTCGCCTACAGCAGCTGGGCCGGATGGCTGGCAGACATCGTCGGCTCACAAAATCCCGGTACCTCCACTTTACAAACATCTTATATGAAGTATTTCCGATCCAAGACCGATGCACTCAGCAACGCAACTACAATTCCATTCTTCACGTTTGCTGGTGATAACTGGTCTGACGGCACTGCTTCCTACATACTCGGCGGACTTTACCTCTCAACCTTTGGTAAAAATGATGGGGTGGTCACAGTCGACAACTCTAAGCTCCCCGGCGGACGTGTAGTTAAAATCGGATCTTGGGATCATGCCAAGGTTCGTACCGGTTCTTACGTCTTCTCCCTGATCCAACCCTACCTCCAAGCGAACACTCCAGCATTGAATCAGGAAACTGAAGCACTTTCAGCATCTTCCCTGACTGCTTCTGCTGTACAATCCACCTATAACGAGATCGATAATTCATACTTTATCCGAGGCGGCGATTATAATGGAAAAGCCTCAGAAACCCTCACTGTTGAAAATGGTGTCAAATCCATTGATCTGGACTGGATCAGCGATAAACGTGTGAGTAAGCTGGAACTAACCAAGCCTGACGGTACCAGTGAAATTATTAATCTGAAAGCAGGCTATGATGACGATATTTTCGCTGGTGCCTGGCATCATAACGCCGTCATTCAAAATCCAAAACCGGGCACCTATAAACTGAACGTCACGGTTCCTGATCAAGGAGCATATCTCCTGATTGCACGTTACCAGGCTGTTCAAGTTCCTGAGCTGAAATACAATCTGAATGCAGTGGGCCCGAAGCTAAACCTGAAACCACAGGATGCCCCGGACAGCGTTACACAAGTCACCTACCAAGTTCAATATTATGGTGATCCGCAGCAAGGAGTCACTTCTGCCTCCAAAGGTTTGACGGTACAGCAAAAAACCGTTAACCCTACCGGACAAATAGAGCTATCCAAAGCGGACAAGCCCGGCATCTATTCTGTAACCTATGAAATTAGCGGCACCACAGAGGCAGGTTATCCGTACCGGCGCACAGCTGTTCAATCCATCTATATTGATGCTGACGGCAATAAGTATGTTGACTAAATAAATCTACAACCTAAAAAGCCTGCGAACCCCTACATATATGGGGCGTTTGCAGGCTATTATTCATTACAAAACTTCTTGATAGTGGTAATACTTTGTAATCCCATTCTTGTGTTCAATCGGTTGTTTGATTCTGATTCCTCAGCTTATGAAGCCAATAGTAGCGGTGTAAATCCATAATAAAATGGAAAAGAACAAATGCCAGCATGGAGTATATACACTGATCAATACTGTGGCAACTAATTGTTGTGTAGCAAATCCGAGGGAAACATTAGCTATCAGATAACCAGCCCCAGTAAATGTGGTGATCGTCACTACAGGCGCTCTCTTGTTTTTTTCCTTAACTTTTGGTTTCTTCTTATGTTCTGAAGGATCTTTGAATTTCGCCAAATTATATTTTATAAAGGAATACAAGGCGACTCCATAAAGGGCAAAGGATCCTATAAAATACCATGAAGTATCCAGACCCAACATGCCATAAGCAAACTTTTGTGTCATGATCATGAAGCCTATAGAACAAATCAAACCAAATACCCCACGGAATAAAATGTAATTCAACTGCAATTTGCGTGGCATGATGACCAGTACTAGAGCCCAAATGTTTATCATAACAATCGGTGGCAACAGTACATAAACGTAAACTGCAATGTATGGATTTCCCACTAAGGGGATAACCAGAAACAGATCTAACAGTAATAAAACAAGAATGATGACATTGGAACGAATACTGTTGACTGGGTACATCTTCATACTTTTCTCAAAAGAAGCCCTGTTATCACTCATAAACTTATAAGCCCTCCGTTAAATAAGTAAACCTACGGATAAGGATAGCCAAGGCTATATCCATTGTCCACTTTTCTATTGAACTGTTTTTAACTCTTGTCGCAGTTCTTCTATAAAATCAGTTACAATGCTTTGGACAGCATCTTCACGGGACATACGAATATACCGACTGGTCTTTTGAATGTCTTCCTCGAACAATTGAAGTATCCTATACATGGCCTCCTGATCTCCACTTCGTACTAATTTTAGCAATTGGACGAACTCAGCATCCGAAATAACTCTTTGAGCATTTTCTTTTTCCATTTATTCACCGCCTGTTGGGATAGCTTTAACTCTTTTGCAATCTGTGCTTCGGTTTTGTCTAGTATGTAAAGGTCAAAGATGATCATTTTTCCGATCTCAGAAGATAGAGAGTTGATAAGCTGTAATGTGTACATATTAGAGTTTGAAGATTCTGTAAAAGATGGGGCGCTGACGGCTTCGTTCTTTTCCATTACAAATTCATGATTGGTTTGTACCCGAGCACGATACTGGATTCTCCAGGCAATGCGGTACAGCTTCTTTCGATATTGTTCTACCAATGTTAGCTGAGACTGATCCATTGTAAATCACCCTTTCTCTTTGGATTTGACTTTTTCTAATCCTCATACTATAGGGTAATTTCCAAACCTATTCTACAACCAAAATCAGAACACTTGTTCTTATTTATTATACTATTTTTACAATCAGTTGTATATGGTTCTTTTAATTTACCTTCCTTTATATATGGCTAAAAAGGAGGGAATACATTGCAAATGGATGATGCTCTTTCTCTGGTTACCAACGTAGGCTTTCCGGCTGGACTTTGTTTTATTTTGTTGCGGCACATCCTGCACACGATGGAGGAAAAGCTGGACAAGCTGGATCTCTCACTTCATGAGCTGATTCAGGTTATCCAAGAATTAAACGACACTAACAATTCTTCTTCCAAAAGCAGCAAACCTGACGAGTAACGAACACAAAGAAGCTCCAGACGACGATCATCCGCCGTTGGAGCCTCTTTGTGCGCTAATTTAATTCTAATGATTATTTTCCAGTCTGAGCTTGGTCGTGTCCATTCTGTTCAGCACGGTTCACGTCAGATACTGACAGACCATAAGCCCAGTTACTTTGTGGCGGTACAATCCATACGGTATCTGGATCATCGTTAAGCGTCCAGCCCTGATAGACCAGCTGGGAATCATCCTTACCCAGCGATACGCTCAGCGTAAAGCGGTGAACAGGCTTGTTCAGCTCAGAGGCTTTGCGCAAGGCCTGACTGCTGGCCAGGTTTTTGATTTGCTGTGAGAGGGAAGTCGCCGTGTCACTGGCTACTGACTTTCCGTTCAGCGTCCAAGATGTGGAAGCACTGTCTCCGGTTCCGCTGTTACCGGAGGATTTGAGCATCCATGAAGCATTTTGGCCTTCCCACTCTATTCCGCTCAGCTTGGTATCGTCCCAATCGAACGGTGTTGTATCTATAAAATCATTAGCACCCAGCAACAACCCTGAAAGTGTATCGATAGGTACAGAAGCTATCTCTTTTTTGTCTGATAATACATAAACAGCATCTCCGGAAGGCAACGTTTCACCGAAGGCAAAGGTACGAACGTCACCCTTCTTGGTCTTAATCTCAATCTGATCATTGGTAGCGCTGATCCCATATTTGGCTACGTCTGTAGGAGAAGATTCCACCACTTCACCCAACTTTACATTTTGAATCGCCGCTAGCCAATTGTCTATTGTATATTGGTTTAATGGGTAAGTCCGTGGCTTGCTCATACTCCATTGGCCATCATGCTGTTCAAGTTCCACCGACTTGCCGTCCTTTCCAGTGATCGCGAAAGACGTAATATTCTCTTGCGTAAGCTGAACCAGCTGGCGAGCCGCTGGCGCTGTTTCACGAAAGAAGTTTTGGCTCTTTGCATAGATTATACCCGCTCCCAATACAACTAACAGTAGCACTGTGGGTATCCATTTTCTCATGCTCTTCTTCGCCTCCACCATAATAAGATTCCGATGACCGCGAACAGCAACGGCAATCCGATGACAGATATGGTCAATATCGTTTTCGCTTGTGCAGGAGTCAAGTAAGCTACCTTATAATCCTGCTCCTGACGAGGACGAATGGTGAGCCCATCAGAGTGTTCCTGCACATAATTCAGACTGTTCAGCACAAAGTCTCGATTGCCTCCTGTGCTGATCTCAGTGTCGCTTAAGAGGGCCGACGTTCCGAGAATAACGGCTTTGGGCTTGCCGTCTTTCCCTTCTACCGCATAACCGAGATTCAGCGGCCCCTGCGGGTCTTTGTCATCCTTCTGCGTTTCGTTGTTCAGCAGCCCTTGGATATTCGTTTCACCATAGCTGGCTGCAGAAGATTTCATCAAAAGCGTCGTCTTCCAATCCTTCTGCTCTCCTGCCTGCAAAGCAATAGACAGTGAAAGAACCGGGTACAGATTGGAAGCTGCCAACTTATCGGTGATCGCATGACTGCCGAAGGTAGGGACCGTCCATAGAGGTCCAAGTGTATTCGTCTGTTCCTGATCCACCACGATGGCATGAGTGTCCTTCACTCCATAATCAGCTGCTAATGCATCAAGGTTTTTCCAATCGGACCCCATGTTCGGGTGAAAGCCTAGTGCCATAAAAAGCTTTCCGCCATCATTCAGATACGTACGAATACTCTTCAGTTCCGTTGCACTGATATCACGTTCTGGTCCGACAATAGCCAATACAGACGCATCTTTGGGCACGCTACCCGCCTGATTAAGCTGAACTTCCTCTGTTTTCACATTATCTTGTGACAGTGAGCTGCTTAATTCAGTCATTTGGGACAATGGGATTTCCTCATGACCAGTCAGAAAGACCACTTTCCCTTGACGGGTAGATGATAATCCCAGCAGTCCACTAGTCAGCTTTTCTTCCCCGGTAAATTGGTATGCCCCTTCACCACTCCCCTGAGCTTGCGTAAATAGACTCCCAATATCTATAACCCGCTTCTTCTCCCCCTGCACCAGCACAATGGAGGCAGCAGTAACACCATACTGCTTAGCCAGTATCGGTTCCTGATTCAAATCGTATTGCTCGACCTTGAGCTTGTTGTTACGCTTGGCATATTCATTCAACATGTCCGTAACATCCCGGTTCAGCTTCTGATTCTGCGAAGTGGATACGGTAAAAGCAATGAGCCGTACGTCTTCCTTTACACCTTGGATGGTCGTCAACGTTTGGTCAGACAGCGTATACTGCTTGCCTGCCGTCAGATCCAGTTGAAAGCCCCCTAACGACCGCAGAAATAACGTCAATAAAATAAAAATACCTATAGCAGCAACTGATAGTACCACACTATTGGTATGACCCAGCCATTTTTTCATATTCATTACCTCCACCGTTTCCGTTCAACCACCTGGATGCTGAATAGCAAAAAGAGCACCGCCACTGTCACGTAGTACATCACATCGGCTCCATTCAGCAATCCTTTGGTAAAACTGTCAAACCGTGCGGTTAGTGAAAAAGGTTCCAGCCATTGCTGTACCGCCGCAGATGCACCCGTCTGTCCACCAAACGAATCCAGCATCCAGAACACAAGTAAAATAATAAAACCGACGACCGCTGACATCATCTGATGCTGTGAAAGCGTCGAAGCGAATAAGCCGATCGCCATCATGGCTGCGCCAAGCATAAATAGACCGATCACAGATGTAAATACCAGTGTCCAATCCAGCGACCCATAAAAGGACATCACGACCGGATACGCTAGACTGCACAGCACTAATATGAGCAACATACCTAGCGACGCCAAAAATTTACCCACGATCATTTCCGTCACACTCACAGGGGAGGTAAGCAGCAGCTCATCCGTACCTTGCCTGAATTCCTCCGCAACCAGCCTCATCGTGAGTAATGGGACGACGAACACCAGCATGGACAAGGTGTCACCGAGTACCAGCCGATAGTCCAGAATGCTAGGCTGATACATAACAAAATTTGTATAAAAAAGCAACCCCGTCAGCAGCATGTACACTGCAAGCGCAAAATAGGTCGTTGGTGTCCACAGATAGGCTTGCAGCTCTTTTTGACAGACCGCGAACAAACGCCTCATGACCGATTACCTCCTGTATCCTTATCTTCTTCAGCCTTATCGTCGCCGGACGCAGCATCTCCATGCTCCACCGTGATAGCCGTAGGGGCTGCATTCTCCGAGGAATGTAAGTCTTGTACTGCTGGATCGCTGATCTGACCTTCTTCCGTCTCGCGGGTCGTTAACTGCTGGAAGATATTTTCCAAGCTAAGGCTTTCTTTTTTCATCTCCAAAATCGGAAGCTTCGCATCAGACAGCACATAAAATAGTTCTTCGCGAAAATCCTCACCGGAGGCTCCTGTGAGTAGCAATCCGGTCATATCTGGCTCTGCGGCAGTCAGCTTCGTGTTCGCTGGAGGCTGCGTGGCCGCCATAGATTCAACCTCTACTTTTCCCCAAGTACGCAGGACATCCAGCACCTGCTCACGCTTCCCTCTGACCTCCACCTTCACCTTGAATCCATCTTCCATCGAACCGCCGAGCGCGTCAGGGCGCCCATCCATGACCAGTTTCCCTTCATGAATGATGAGAACACGATTGCACAACGCATCCACCTCAGGCAATATATGCGTGCTAAGCAATACCGTATGATTTTCGCCAATTTCCTGAATGAGCTGACGAATCTCCAAAATCTGATTGGGGTCCAAACCCGAAGTCGGTTCATCCAACACCAGTAAATCCGGGTTATGAATAATCGCACCTGCCAGTCCCAAGCGCTGTTTATACCCTTTGGACAAACTGCGGACTAATTGTTTTTCCCGCCCATTCAGTCCTAGCCTGGAAATCATCTCCGAAATACGTAGCTTCTGCTCTCTCGCAGGCACGTCCCGAATACTAGCTACAAACTTCAAATAGGATCTTACGGACATATCCTCATACAAAGGGGGAGTCTCCGGCAGATAACCGATTTTGGAACGGGCCTGTCTGCCCTTATCCTGAATCGGGATACCATCAATCGTAATCACTCCCTCGTTGGGTTGAAGATATCCTGTAATCATGCGCATCGTCGTCGTTTTACCCGCACCATTCGGCCCCAGGAAACCAACAATTTCACCGCGCTGCATTTCAAAATCCAGCTTATGTACACCCCGGTTGCCCTCATACCACTTGCTCACCTGCTGCACTTTGAGCACATGTTCCACCCTTTCTTTTATCGTAATCTTCTCCCTGCTGCTCCCCTACTTCCCTCCCACCTAAAATGTTGCATGAGTAGCGGGTAGCAGCGAAGCGGAGGATTTGGAGCTGGAGAAGCGTCAGCGTTCGCCTTTGCCTTGGGATTTTTACCTTTACATGTCTTATTTAATCACAGAAAAATCCCACGGCAACAGCGATCGGAAGCCCAAAGCCTTCGCGGAGCGGTCTCCTCGCACCTTATGCTACACTTTTAAATTCTAATAATAATCCCCCACATATAACTCCAGCTTAACGTCACTTAAATAGAAGCTTAAAATAATGTGTCTGAAATGTGAACACAAAATTACACATCTACCCTCAGAAACTTGTACGGTTCGCTAAGGTATGGATTCGCATCTACTATCATTACAACGTGTGAAGGGAGTGTATAAAAGCGATGAGTGTATTATTTACCAATCTAGTTTCTAACGGCGACTTCGAGATCGGATCAACCCTTTTTTGGAGCTCTGTCAATGTGACTGTCACTAACTTATCTGTAAAAAAGACAAACTTTTATAGCGCGATCCTGGCAGGAGGCGCAGTAGATGCTTCTCTTTCCCAGGTCGTTTTTGCTGCACCAGGCGAAAGTTATACGTTAAGCCTTTCAGCTGCAAAAATAGGAGGCCTATCCAGTCCTCAAGTTAACATTTTTCTGTATTACTATGACGCAACCTTTAGCTTCCTTGGCACGGGGCTAACTACCTATTTGAGTGCAGGTACATTGCCAGACGCTGTGAACGGAACATGGCAAAGCCTGTATGAAGTAACAGCTCCTGTACCAGCCAACGCAGCCTATGCCTTTTTGATTATTAGTAAAAATGCCTTGGCTAACACCGCTGATGTAGCTATTGATGCCGTTGCTCTTGTTAAAGCAAGTGCAGCTGGAGCTGTGGGTCCAGTCGGACCTGCCGGCCCAACTGGTGCTACAGGCGCTAGTGGCGCTACAGGTGCTACGGGGCCTGCGGGTGCCACAGGCGCTACGGGCGACACTGGCGTTACCGGACCTGTCGGGCCTACGGGTGCCACGGGCGACACTGGTGTTACCGGACCTGTCGGACCTACGGGTGCCACGGGCGACACTGGTGTTACTGGACCTGTCGGGCCTACGGGTGCCACGGGCGACACTGGTGTTACTGGACCTGTCGGACCTACGGGTGCCACGGGCGACACAGGTGTTACTGGACCTGTCGGACCTACGGGTGCCACGGGGGACACTGGCGCTACCGGACCTGTCGGACCTACGGGTGCCACGGGCGACACTGGTGTTACCGGACCTGTCGGGCCTACTGGCGCTACGGGCGACACTGGCGTTACCGGACCTGTCGGGCCTACTGGCGCTACGGGCGACACTGGCGTTACCGGACCTGTCGGGCCTACGGGCGCTACGGGCGACACAGGTGCTACCGGACCTGTCGGGCCTACGGGTGCCACGGGTGATACAGGTGCTACCGGACCTGTCGGACCTACAGGCGCCACGGGTGATACAGGACCTGCTGGACCTATCGGGCCTATCGGCGACACAGGCGCTACTGGACCTGTCGGACCTACGGGCGACACGGGCCCTACAGGGCCGACTGGACCTACCGGACCGTTTGGATTTACTGGCCCGATTGGGCCAACAGGAGACACTGGTCCACAAGGACCGATTGGGCCTACCGGACCTACGGGGCCGACTGGACCTACGGGGCCTACCGGACTCTAACCTCCTTTTCTACCACATCATGTTTAAGCGATGTACCATACCTTATCGACAAAGCCACACAGTATATTAAAAGCTTTGTCATCCTTGCCCTGCCGCGATTGTGGCAGGGCTTCTATAAATCAGACCTCTTTTAAATCCAACTTTATGTTTGACCTGAACCCTTAGATGGTTCCCAAAGGAGTGATGCTCAATTGATCAGTATCAGCCTGTGCATGATCGTCAAAAATGATCAAAATACGATTGGCCGTTGCCTGGAATCGGTCCATCCTATTGTGGATGAAATCAACATCGTGGACACAGGTTCACAGGATCGGACCATTGACATATGTCGCAACTTTACAGATCGAATTTTTCCATTTGAATGGGTAGATCATTTTGCCCTTGCACGTAACTATTCGTTTGAGCAAGCTACGCAGGAGTACATTCTCTGGCTTGATGCCGATGATATTTTGAAGGAGCAGGATGCCGTCAAGCTGCTTGAGCTGAAGCAAACCCTTGATTCCTCAGCCGTACCAAACGTCGATTCCGTGTCTATGAATTATCATTATGGCTTTGATGATCATGGCAATGTCACCCTACATTTTCGCCGAAACCGCTTGATCAGAAGGTCAGCCGGATTCCGTTGGCACGGAGCCGTGCATGAGTACCTCGCCGTAGACGGGAATATTCAACATGCCGATATCGCCATAACTCACACCAGAACACATACAGTCTCTCCAGGAAGAAATCTGCGAATTTATGAGAAGTTGCTCGCCCAAGGTCATGCCTTCTCTCCTCGTGACCTCTACTACTACGCTAACGAGTTAAGAGATAATGAAAGATATGAGCAAGCCGTGCAGGCTTACCAGAATTTTCTGGATACCGGACAGTGCTGGGTAGAGGATGCGATTAGTGCATGTAGCAAAATGGCCGACTGTCTGCAAAAACTTGGCAAGCTGGAGCAAAGTATTACCGCGGCTCTCCATAGTTTGACCTTCGATACGCCCAGGGCAGATCTATGCTGTCGGATAGGTCATTATTTTTTGCATAAAAATGAGATCTCCAAAGCTATTTATTGGTACGACATAGCTACCACTCTAAATCCTCCCGACACGATGGGCCCGGTGCAGGACGCGTACCAAACGTGGTTTCCTCATATCCAGCTATGCATTTGCCATTTTCGAATGAAGGATTACACACGTGCGAATTGGCACAACGAACAAGCTGCAATGTACGTTCCCAACGACCCGCATGTCCTGCATAATCGGCAATTTTTCAGCTCAATCCTGAATCCTCCCCAATAGAGATGTCTCCCATACTCACCCCTCAATCTTTAAGTAAGTCAAAGGAGGAGCAAGCGGAATGCAACAATCGAATCGGTACAAGATAGCTGTCTATGCCATTAGCAAAAATGAAGCCCGATTCGCCAAACGCTGGATGCACACCATGCGTGAAGCCGATGTTGTCATTGTAGCGGACACCGGCTCTACAGACGATACTGTTTCCCTGCTACGCGAAGCGGGTGCAGAGGTGCATCGTATCGAGGTAAATCCTTGGCGTTTTGACAAGGCTCGCAATGAGTCCCTGCGGCTGGTCCCTGACGATATAGATATTTGTGTCTGTACGGATCTGGACGAAGTCTGGGAGGAAGGTTGGCGGTCGCGGCTGGAACGTAACTGGAAGGAAGGAACTACCCGGATGCTATATGCCTTTACGCATGGACAGCCTGGGCAAGATACCGTTTATACATGGTTCTGGAAAGAAAAAATACACACTCGTCACGGTTACCGCTGGGTACGCCCGGTTCACGAGGTGCTTGAATATATCGGGGAGGGTGAAGAACGTAGCATTCGATCCGATCAGCTCCGCTTGTATCATGATCCCGATCCGCACAAATCCCGCAGCCAATACCTTCCGCTGCTGGAGCAGTCTGTGCGCGAGTTTCCCGAGGATGACCGCAACATGCATTACTTGGGGCGAGAATATATGTATCATGGCCGCTGGGATGAGTGCATTACTACATTGCAACAACATCTTGCCATGCCGCAGGCACGCTGGGCAGATGAACGCAGCGCTTCGATGCGCTTTATTTCTAGAGCCTATAAAGCAAGTGAACAATGGCAGGAGGCAACACGTTGGTTATACCGGGCTATTGCGGAAGCGCCGTATTTACGTGAACCTTACACGGAAATGGCTCAGCTGGCTTATCATACACGGAACTGGTCCGCCGTCTATCATATGGTTGAAGAAGCGTTGCGTATTTCAACACGACCCGATACGTACATGCAAGAAGATTTTTGCTGGGACGCCACACTGTATGATCTTGGTGCCCTCGCTTGCTACGAGTTAGGCCTTTTACACAAAGCTTGTGAATTTGCGAGAGAAGCAACAGAGCGCTCCCCGGACGATTCTCGCCTTAGCCATAATTATGCGCTAATTCAATCTAGGCTTCCATAGAAACCCACACCCCGTTCTGTTAGTTGAATAACTTGGTATAGGAGCTTTTGATTGGCAAAGGAGGTTATTGAGATCAAAGTTCTATTTACTTTTTATATACCGAGCGGCGGCGTAGAAACCTTGAACCGCCAACGCTGTAAAGTGCTCATGCAGGACGGGATTGAATGTCATCTTCTCTATTATCAGCAAGGTACAGGGATGCAAAACCTGAACGGCGATATTCCTGTATTCATGACTTCCTCTGAAGAAGAAATTCGAATGCTGGTAATTACTAACCGCTATGATGCAATTATCGTCTCATCGGATTATCCTATGCTCCCCAGACTGCGAATGTTGGGCTATCAGGGGGTATTAATCTATGAATCGCAGGGCTTTGGTTCTCACGAAGAGGCTGCTTGGGTGGTCGCGGATGCAGTTCCGTATCTTCAGAGACATGCCAACGCGGTGCTCTTGCCCAATACAACTCATCTGGTGCAGCTATTTACCGACATGTGTCCATGGCTTAATCGTTATGTATTTCCAAACGTACTGGATACCAGCGTATTTAATTATGTACCTAACACTCCTCCGATCAATCCGATTATTGCCTGGGTTGGGCGGTTGGAGCCCAACAAGAACTGGAGGCATTTTGTCGACATTTCTTACTGGATGCTGCAAAACCGAGCGGATCTTCGAATCTGGATGTTTTATGATGACACCTTGTCTCAACCGGAGGATAAAATACAATTCGAGAACATGCTTGCTCAGCTTGGTATGTCCTCCCTTATCGAGCGTTTTAAAAGCGTCCCTCATGCCCAAATGCCCCTGTACTACTCCATGATTGGCGACTCAGGCGGCTACCTGCTATCGACCTCGCTGGTAGAGGGCTTCGGCTATGCGGTTGCTGAGGCGATGGCCTGTCGTTGCCCGGTATTAAGCTCTGATTCAGACGGAGTACGAGCATTCATTGACCACAACGAAACAGGTAAATTTTATCAGCAGGGAGACATCTTGCAGGCGATACTGCAAGGACTAGACCTGATGAACAACGTACCTCAACGCGAATCTATCCGCAGGAAAGGGCTGGAGCGAATCGTTAGTCTGTTGGCACCGGATAAATATGTGCGCTCCTTCCGGCAGATGATGAACACGCTGGGTGTGAGGTAACTAAAAAACAGCTGACGACAACCCTTTTTATATACGGGCCATCGTCAGCTTTAACTTGCCTTTTTATTATGGAATATTGTAATCTATCTAATCTTTAGTAAGCGGTCTCCTGCATGAATATCCTTGGGATCTTCAACTAAAATATCCGTGTACACGGCTGTATTGGTTACAATGACGGATGTGGTAATATCATATCCTTCATCCCCTATAGCTTTGGGATCGAATTCAACCAGCTTGTCCCCTTTTTGAATCGTATCCCCTTCAGACACAAAGGAAGTGAAATGTTTTCCTTTCAAGCTGACCGTATTAATCCCAATGTGAATGAGCAGTTCAACTCCATCCTCAGAAATAAGACCGATGGCATGCTTGGTTTTGAAAACGGTAACAACAGTTCCGTTAAATGGTGCATAGGCTACTCCTTCTTTCGGAATAATTGCGGCCCCCTGGCCCATCGCACCGCTGGAAAAAGCTTCATCTTTTACTGTGGTTAAAGGAATCAATTCACCGTGTAGAGGACTGAATACCGCTTTTTCTTCTTCTTTGTTTTCATCTGCAATTTTAATCTCAGACGCAGGTTTTGCATTTTTATAACCGAAAAGATAGGTCAAAATAAAAGCGACTACAAAAGCTACTACCAAAGATATAATAAAGCCGATGAAGCCTGCATCCATGCCTTTTGGATTAATGAATAGAGGTATACCAAAAATGCCGCCTGAGGCAAATCCATATGCCGTTGAGCCGAGTAAGCCTGCAGCAGCTCCTCCTATACCTCCAGCGATCGAGGCTAAAATAAACGGTTTTTTGGCGGGTAAAGTAACCCCGTAAATAGCTGGTTCAGTAACCCCCATCAAACCCGCAATTGTGGCAGAAGTGGCGATAGGTTTTAATTTAGGGTCCCGTGATTTCAAAGCGATGGCAAATGCCGCACCTGTTTGCGCAAAAGTCGTACAGAAGAGCATACCGTTAATCGGATCAAACCCGTTTGTAACTACATTATTCAGGAGAATTGGAATGAATGCCCAATGCAGACCAAAGATAATAATGCCCTGCCAGAACCCGGCCAGAACGAGGCCAGCTACAGCCGGACTTAACTGGTAGATCCACATAGAGCCTTTGGCTAACCCATCGCTGACTATAGTTGCTATCGGTCCGACAACCAGAAAAACAAGCGGTGATATGATGACCAAGGTCAGAAAAGGCACCATGAACATTTTAATGGAAGCAGGTGCATACTTACTTATCATTTTTTCGACCTTAGCTGCCAAGAACGCTCCAATAATGATAGGTATAACAGAAGAAGTATAATTAATCAGAACAACAGGTATGGTCAAAAAGGACAGCGCCGTTTTATCCGTAAAGGCGGAAGTAATGGTCGGGTACACCATCGCTGCTCCCAAAACGGCAGACAGATACGGGTTTCCTCCAAATTTTTTACCTGCTGAAAACCCTAGAATAACCGGAAAGAAATAAAACATTGCGTCTGCTGTCGCATATAAAATTTTATACGTGCCCATCTGATCAGTCATCCAGCCCAGGGATGTGCATAAGGCTAATAGTCCTTTTAGAATCCCCACAGCAGCGAGCACACCCACAACGGGCATGAACACACCTGAAATTACATCGACAAAGCGGCTGAATAGGCTCGCTTTTTCATTCTTTTGATCATCTTCAACCATCTGATCTCCATGCTTTACTCCCATTGTATCCAAAAGAGCTTCATAAACTTTGGGAACCTCATTCCCGATGACCACCTGAAATTGGCCACCACTTTCTACAACGGTAATGACACCGTCAATCTGCTTGATCTTTTCTTTATCTGGCAATTGATTATCCTTCAATTTGAATCTCAATCGAGTGACACAGTGAATGACACTGTTCACATTTTCATTTCCGCCCACGGCACTCCATACTTCTTTGGCTGTTTTTTTATGATCCATCATGTTCACTCCTTCTTGGATGCGCTTTCTATTTTTCTATTCGTAGTAGCTGGATGTGCTATAACTGCGACAATTACGGCACTGATCCCGCCTGCAAGTTTACCCACGATCATGGCAATCACCATATTCTTGTCCATTCCTGCTACAAAGCCAAGATGTCCCCCCAGAACGAAAGATCCACTGACAGCAAAAGCAATACTGATCACTTTTCCTCTGGGCTCCATCTCTTTAACTAAAGTGAACGTAGGAATATTATGAGCAAGACTAGCTACCAGACCCGCAGTAGCCGATGGATCTATGTTTAGCAAACGTCCTGCCCGTTGAAGCGGATTTTTAAATATTTTTGTAATCCAAGCAACCAACGGAAACGCACCAGCCAATACAATAGCAATCGTTCCAACCGTTTGCACACCGACAGACAACGGAGCCATATTGGGAATGATCACAAATCCAGTTAAGGTTTCGACCCCAATCGCTGCCAAACCGACAAGGGATAGAAGCCTAATGCCGTTACCAAACCACTTGAACAATCGGATCGTAAGCTCCGTAAATAGACGTAAACCCAGCATAATGATTATTGAAAGAAGCATGGGAATAATCAGATTTTTTAAAATCATTATCACGTCAAAACCAGCGGTTATTCCCCCTATGAAACAACCAACGGGAATTGTACTGATACCGATCAAGATACCTTTTGCAAAATATGGATGATCCTCTTTTCCCAAAATGCCGAGGGCAACCGGAATCGTAAATACGAGCGTTGGGCCAAACATGGTCCCCAGAAAAACCCAGGAAAATAAACCCGCTTGCTGGCTGTGCGCCATTTCTGCCGCAAGCGCGTATCCTCCCATATCTACCGCCAATATCGTATTGGCAAAGGATGCCGGATCGGCACCCATTGCCACATATAATGGTGAAACAATAGGAATCAACCATGAGGCGAGTACAGGAGCCAAAGAAACAATTCCTATCATGACCAGAGCAAGAGAACCCATGGTCATGAGCCCATTGTTGAAGGCTTGTCCCAACCCCCAGCGATTTCCCAAGCATTGATCCAATGCACCCAGCACTAAAAAAAGAGCGATAACATACATCACAATATCGTTAATGGACATCCTTTTGCCTCTTAATACACATGAACTTTATGATTTTCTGCGCTGTCATAGGTGTCGAATACAAGCTGAAGGGTCTTGATATTGTCGTGACCACTCGTTTGAAATTCTTTTCCCGTGTTGAGACAATCTATAAAATGAGCCTGTAGCTTTTTATGGCTTTCCTCATAGTTTAATTCAGTCTTTTCAACCAATACTTTTTCGACTCCCTGATTATTAATGAGACATAATTTACCTGTGTTATACAGTTTTAGGCTAGCCTCATCGCCTTCAATCACCAGCTGTTCTTTATGATCGGGAAGGACCTGCTCTGGAAGCTGCCCATTCAGTTCCCTACGAGTCGCCCAGCTCATGTCCATAAGACCAAAATAATGTTCATAACCTAACATAATAATGCCCGTGTCTTCTCCCTGTGTGTAGGGGCTGACTCGCTTGGTTTCCGCATACAAACGCTGAGGTTCACCGAATAAGAAACGCCAAGTATCCAGCCAATGAACTCCCATTTCATAAAACAAGAGCTTGGGCATATCTCTGAAAAATGGCTGCGGCAGCTCTTTTTCCGGAGCAAACCTCGGCGAATAAAAATCGGTATGCGTATAACGTATAACATTCATATTCCCAACGATATTCTCTGCCAGCAATTTTTTTATAATTTGAAAAGGCTCAAGCCAACGCCAATTTTCGGTCACCATAAGTCTGACTCCTGCTGCTTCAGCAATACCTACAATTTGCTCAGCTTCCTCTACAGAACGTGCAAAAGGTTTTTGACACATCATATGTTTTCCGGCTGCGGCCGCCAGTCGAACCAGTTCCAGATGTGTCTCAGGAGGTGTAATGATGTCCACGACATCAATATCCGCTTCGCTTAGCATTTCCTCCAGACTGGTATAGCAATATTCAGTAGGGATATGGAATTGAGCTGCTTTTTCAAAAAGTAAGCCTTTATTTCGATCACAAAATCCTTGGATTTCCACATCCGAGATAAACTGCCATGCTTTTATATGTTTTTCCGACCAATATCCCGTTCCAATGACGCCGATTTTCCACATGTTGCTTCACTCCATCCACATTCTTCTCTGTTTTTATTTCGTTCCGATGATGACAACATCACTTTCAAAGCTGTGCATGTCTATCACCGATTGATCCTTTTGGACGGACACATCGGTTTGGGCAAACCGCTTCCCGGCTAAATCAATCGTTGTAAACTTGTAATCCTGCACGTTGATACTTAGCCGTACCTTCGTGTTAACCGGGACATACAAGACAATGGTATTCTCGTTCCCCGCAGCTCTAATTTCCTCTGTCTTGTTTAAAACAATATCCAACGGTTTTACGCCAATCAGGTTATACATTTCAAACAAATATTTAATAAAGGAGTAATCCCATGCGCCCTCAAATCGTAATGCTGTTCTCCAATCATAGGGACTATCGAATCCTTCCCCTTCTACAATGCCGAATTTCTTTCCTTTTTTGTGCCAGCTCCAAATGCCATGCGCTCCGTAGGTAATGCCCGCACCCCCGCCTGCAAGGAGGCTTTGCCATGCTACTTTTCTGGCATCCAGTGCTGTGTATCTGCCATACACATTGCGGCTATAACTAATTTGTTCATAACATGGCTCTCCATTAATGACAGGCCGTATATCCGGCTTATGGTAGAAATGTTGAGCAATCTCATGGCCCACATGCTGAAACTCGGAATTATGTCCTGATTGATACATATAAAATCCAAGACCCTGGTGTTTCTCAAAGGCTGGAGGAATTTCTCTCAATCTTCCTTGAATATGCAGCGTAGTTAAGCTTGCAGGGCTTAATTGTTGTACAATTTCCAGTGCTTTTAAATAATAGGAATTGGCACGTTCGGTCGGAAAATCACTATCCCCGCTGATCAGAAAAATAGGATCAAATGGAGAAAAACGGTTTACGACGTACGTTACATAGGGTTCAACGCATTCAAACGGCATTTTATTACCCTTTTGGAACATTTCAGCCCATGTATCCGGCACATAGTTACACCACAATAGAACCAGGGCCGGAACAAATCCACGCTCTACAGCCATTTTCAACATGATTTCTGCCCGGTCAAAATAAGCTTCGTTTAATGTATGGTAGTCGAAATCCCCATTTTCCAGTAATGCAAACGGCTGTAGATTCAGATCCGATTCACTTGCATCCCATTGTCGGAGCATGTTGATTTGCAACACATTGAAACCTTGCATCTTCCGATAGTCAAGATAATCGCTCCACTCCTCTATCGTCGCGTTGGTAAATACACTCCAAACCGTATCTGCCAAATAAAAAAAAGGTTTTTCCTCTTTTGTAAAACTTCTTTGATTTTCAGCCATGTTTAAACTCAAATAAATCACCCTTCCTCTCTTGCTGTATTCACAAAACTTTCTCTAAACAAAACTAAATAAACAACTAAATTTATATGATCATTTCGCAATATAAACTAAATTAAAGCGCTTTACACTTGAATATTAACACTTTAAATCATAAACGGTCAACAAATTTTTATTTTCAGTTATTTAGTTTAGTTTAGTTTATAAGCTAAACTTTCTTGCAGAGTAATGATATAATTTATGTAGTTTAGTTCAATAGGGGGTTCCACATTGAAAATTGATGATATTGCAAGGCTTGCAGGTGTTTCAAAATCTGCTGTCTCTCTTGCTTTTAATAACAAACCCGGAGTCAGTGAAGAAACCAAGGAGCAAATTCTAAAAATAGCCCAAGAGCATGGATATAAACCACGCACCATGAAGACAAGCAAGGAAGTTATTAAAAATCATCATGTGATACGCTTTGTGGCCTGTAAAAATACAGACATCGTAACAGAGCATTATGATTCACTTCCATTTTTCAATGAGTTAATTCATCATATTACCAATCAGGTGAGAGAACATGGAAACACCTTGATTTTTTCTTCTTTTGATAGCCATAGCCTCGAAGAAGAATTATCTGCTTTGGAAAAAGATCAGCCTTCTTCAGGCATACTTCTGCTCGGTACCAATTTAACTTCTGAGATTATTCATTCCATACAATCCATTCATTCCAATATTGTGATTCTGGATACTTGCTTTGAACACGTCGATGCCAGTTTCGTATCTATTAACAACTATCTTGGTGGGTATCAGGCAGGCCAATATTTAATTCAGTCAGGACACAGAAAGATAGGATACGTACAATCCAGTACGAGGATTCTTAACTTTACAAAACGAAAGGAAGGGTTTATGGCTGCTTTAGAGGAGCACAATCTTTCCATAGAAAATGGGCTTACATTTGATATGCATCCCATGCTTGTGATGTCACAGGACGCATTTAAAACAGCTATTCATGAACTGAATGAGCTACCTTCGGCCCTATTTTGTGAAAATGATTATATGGCGATCAGTGCCATTAAAACGTTTCAAGAAATGAATATTCGAGTGCCTGAGCAAATTTCCGTCATGGGATTTGATAATATTCATGAAGCCAAGGTGATTAGCCCGGAACTCACAACCATTCATGTGAAAAAGGATATTTTGGCCCGAACTGCTGTAAACTTGCTTATGGAGAGGCTTAACAATCATCAGGGGCATCATACCCAGGTTCTTGTGAATACGGAGGTTATTGAAAGAAGATCTTGTGTAGCCTTGAAATGACCTATGATCATTGGTTTATTATTGCTTGCTCTCTCTATGATTTTAGAATAAAGCCGCCGTGTTGGCGGCCATTTCTATTTTCGGACTCCATATGGGATATTCAAATTTATCGTTATTCGTTGAAATCTTCCTCTGTCAAATCCATATTTACGCTCGCAGCGGTTCGACTGCCGTCGGCCGCGGCAAAAATCAACTGGGAAGGCATGAAGTACGATGAATCCCCAGCAGCATATACACCAGGTATGGAGGTTCTCCCCGCTTCATCCGTCTTGATCCCGCCCGACTCCGTTCTTTCACAGCCCAAACGTTCTCCAAACGGTGCACTTTGTACAAACTGGGGAGACACAAAGCCGCCGACCCTCGGGACTTGAGTGCCATCCGTAAAGCGCACATGCTCAAGCTTTCCATTGTGACCGATGAACGCCGCAACAGGTTGCTCCATTACGATGATTCCTTTAGAATAGAGCCGTTCTTTTTGCTCGTCCGACAGGGATGCCTGACCATTCGTACAGACGATCAAATCCTTACTCCAGTTAAGGAGTAGTTTGGCTGTATGAAATATAGCTGCCGATTCAGAGACGAGGACAAGCGGTTGATCCCGCAACTCCCAGCCGTCGCAATAAGGGCAATTAAATAAACTTTTCCCGTATAACGGATAAAAACCTTCAATCTCGGGGAATATCTCCTTTACGCCCGTCGCCAATATCAATTTCCGCGCTTGAACGCGATGGCCTGACGAATCAAGTACCTCAAAGCCAGATTCGTTTTTTGTAATCGAAACAACCTCGGTTTGCAGATGATGGACAGACGGATAACGCAACACTTCCTCATAAGCTACACGGCGGAACTCGGCCGGCGTTACGCCGTCTCTCGTAATAAAACCGTGCGACGCATGCGTAACCGCATTTCTGGGCCGATTATTATCAATCAAAGCCACACTTCTTCTGGCCCTGCCAAGCACGAGGGCTGCATTCAATCCGGCGGGCCCTCCGCCAATAATAGCGCAATCGTACAGCATAACACCCAACTCCTTTTAAGAGATATTAAAGACTCTTTATGTCTGCAATAAAACAAAAAAAAAGCTTTACATAACTGGCAACCACCCTCTTTCTATATAAAGTCGCTTACTTTGAAACTTGCGTTTGCTTTTGCGCCAAATCGGACAATTTCGTATTTTTAAGATGTCGTTCCATTTTCTCCTCTGCTTCCCTCATTACAGCTTGAATCAGGCACTCGGAGCCGTGGACAAAATCACATTCAAACAAAGAATTGGTTCCTTCAATGGCATGGATAATATCCAAAAAGGTAATGTCCTCTTTATGACGAGAAAGTCGATAGCCTCCATTGGCTCCAGAAACCGATTCGATCATCCCAGCCTTCACAAGCCTTGTCAAAATTTTCGAAAGATAAGTTGGTGAAACATTTTGGGATTCGGCTAGTTGCTGAACACCTACCGGCTTCACCGACGAATCAGTAACGAGCATGAGCATAGTGTGCAGAGCATAATTCGTTGCTTTTGTAAATTTCATAACTACACCTCAATCAAAGACTTATTGTATCCACTATATCCCCGAATCTGCTAGTGTGTCAAGGTCATCTAGCATTCACGCTGCTGTTAATCCTTCTTTTGGTTACGCTCTAACCGTTGTATACTGTTCATCAGAACAGCTAAGAAAGGGGGCTCGTTGTGCGTATTTTTGATATTCTTCGTATACTGGTTGCAGAACAGATGGTCAAAGGAGAACACTTGGCAAATGCATTGAAGGTATCTTCTCGAACGATACGAACGGATTTAAAGGAATTGGGTGCGTTGTTGTCAAAGCATGGAGCAGCAGTTAAGCCCCTTAAAGGAACAGGATACAAGTTAGAGGTTCGGGACGAACAAGCATTTCATCATCTACTGAAGCAATTAAAGGATTATGATCATCATGTGCCCTATCCATTAGCGAGTTCTTCTGAAGCTAGAAACCGTTTTTTAATGAAAAAGCTGTTGCTTACCAATGCATATGTCAAACTTGATGATTTAGCCGAGATCCTGTATGTTAGTCGATCTACTTTACAGAATGACCTCAAAGAACTGCGCAAGTTACTGGCAACTTACGGACTATCTCTGGAGAATAGACCCTATCATGGTATTCGAGTCAAAGGTAATGAGGCCAAACTGCGTTATTGCATTTCCGACTATATATTTAACAGGTTAGATGAAATAGGCGAGCAGCAGGTGTCACCCCCTCTTCTGATCTCTAACGAAGAGATGGAATTCATAAGAGAAGTGATTCTGGATCGTATTGAAATCCATGATATTCAGTTGTCAGACATTGCCCTGAACAATCTGGTCATTCATATTGCTATAGCATGTAAGCGTATTCGCGAAGAAAGGTATGTGTCGTATTATCCGCAAGAGATGAAAAAAATCGAAGCGCAGAAAGAGTTTAGGGTGGCGACTGAGATCGTATCCGCCTTGGAACAAATCATGAAGCACTCCTTTCCACTTGTTGAAGTTGCGTACATTGCTGTTCACCTGTTGGGTGTAAGGACCGTCGTTAGTGCCCGTATGGATGAGGTGGAGATTAAAAAGATCATTGATAAAGATATCTACGAACTGACTATCGAAATACTAAACCAAATTGATCAGCAGTTGAAGATGAACATTCATAACGATCAAGAATTGCTGATTGCATTTTGCCTTCACCTCAAACCGGTGATCAACCGTTATCAATACGGAATGAATTTGCGTAATCCTATGCTGGATGAAATCAAAGCCAATTACCCGCTTGCCTTTGAAGCAGGTATCATTGCTGCGGAAGTCATCAAGCAGCGGCTTCATATACACATCGAGGAAAATGAAATTGGTTATTTAGCCATTCATATCGGAGTCGCGATGGAAAGAAAGAAAATGGAGGACGCGCCCAAAAGATGTATGATCGTATGTGCTTCTGGACTCGGCAGCGCTAAGCTGCTGTATTATAAGCTTCAATCGGTCTTCGGTTCCAGGTTGGATATCGTAGGAACCACTGAATTTTATAAGCTGAAACAAATGCCGTTGGATACACTGGACTTTGTCATTAGCACGATCCCCATTTCAGAACCGCTTTCTATCCCCATGATCCATGTGAATACATTTTTGGGCGGTTCCGATATTACTAAAATTGAGCAAGCCATTTCTGAGGCCAGACTTCCTGCTGTGCAGTATGTACGAAAAAAATTGGTCTTTCTTCAGCAGAAGTTTGAGAACAAACTCCAAGTGCTTGAATTTATAGCCGAAAAAATACACGAAGCAGATCTTGTAAAAGGCCCCCTCCTGCAATCTGTAATAGAGCGTGAAGCCGTTTCCCCCACTTCATTTGGCAACTTGGTCGCGATCCCGCATCCGATGGAACCTTTCGCAGATTCTACGTTTTGGGCCATCTGTACATTACAAAAAGCAATCGATTGGGATGGCAAGCCGGTCCAGTTTATTTGTATGCTCTGTATACAGCGCACCAAATCAGAAGATTTACAGACTATGTATCATATTTTGCTTGAAATTTTAAATAATGAACAGCTCGTCCAGCAGCTTATTCGCTGCAAATCATATACAGAATTCATAGAAGTGTTGCACAAAAATTGTTGAACATGAGGAGTATGAAGAACAATTTATTTCCGTTAAGAAGAGGAAATAATGTGCGTTATGTTGAAAGCGATTCCAAATTATAATAGCCATACGACGAGGATGATTGAAAGGAGAGAGGATCACGTGAATAATGATGAATCTACAGAGCACGACGTGAACATGGAGGACATGGATGATACAGAGATTGTATTCCAAATTATATTATACGCAGGGAATGCACGCAGCTCGGCCATGGAGGCGATTGAGCTTGCAAAGGCGGGGAAATTTCGGGAAGCCAAAGATGAATTAGCCACAGCAAAAAAAGAACTGGTGTCCTCCCACAAAATTCAAACCAGAATTATCCGCAAGGAAGCAGCGGGTGAAAAAACAGAGATGTCCGTCATGATGGTACATGCTCAAGATCATCTGATGAATGCCATCACCATTCGCGATATGGCCTCAGAGTTTGTAGACCTGTATGAACGCATTGATCAATTCGTACCGAAATCGTAGAGGGAGGGACGCTATCCCATGGCATTCAAAGACAAACTGGTCGAGGGCCTCACATCGGTAGCAAATGCAATCAATAATTTTAAATATATTATAGCGATCAAATCAGCTTTTATCACATTGATGCCTGTTATTATTGTCGGTGCCTTTGCTGTATTGATTTCTAATATGGTCATGGACCCGGTCAATGGCCTTGCGCATTTTAAGCCGTTCTCATTCCTGGCTGAGTACAAACCGATTTTCTCGGGCATTAACTATGCCAGCTTGAATATCCTTACCATTCTGGCTATTTTCATGATTGGTCTGGAGCTAGGAAAAATTAACGGTGAGAAAAATCTCTTCCCCGGTTTGCTTGCTTTAATCTGTTTTATCTCTGTGACACCAACCACGATAGAGTTGATGGTTAACGGTGACATGCAAAAAGTAACAGACGTCTTAGCCCGTCAATTTACGGATACCAAGAGCTTGTTTTTAGGTATTTTCATAAGCATCCTATCCGTTGAGCTGTACAGTAAGTTGGGCAAGTCCGATAAGCTAAAAATCAAAATGCCTGAAAGTGTTCCCAGCAATGTGGCCGTTTCTTTTTCTGCATTGATACCAACCATCATAACGGTGACAGTCTTCTCAATGCTCGGATTTTTCTTTCATAAGTTTACAGGTCTCTACCTGTACGATGCCGTCTATAATGTGGTGCAAAAACCTCTGGAGACCGTAGTACAGGGACTGCCAGGTATACTGGTGCTGATGCTGGTTGCGCAAATCTTCTGGGTGATCGGTATTCACGGGAACCAAATGGTAAAGCCCATTCGTGAACCCCTGCTGCTTGGCGCGATTACCGTCAACATGACTGCTTATGAGCAAGGACTGCCCATTCCGAACATTATTACGATGCCTTTCTGGGACGTATACATGAGTATCGGTGGTTCAGGAATTACGCTGGCTCTCTTGATTTGTATTATGATCGCTTCCAAGCGTGAAGATATGAAGGAAATAACAAAGCTTTCGTTGGGTCCGGGTCTGTTTAATATTAATGAGCCTGTCATTTTTGGACTTCCGATTATGTTGAATCCATTGATGGCTATCCCTTTCATTATTACTCCGCTCATCACAGGAACGATTGGTTACTTCTCGACGTTGCTTGGATTTGCAGGTAAAGCCGTCGTCATGGTTCCATGGACTACTCCGCCTATTATTAATGCCTACCTGTCTACAGGTGGAAGCATTGGCGCCGTCGTAACTCAGATCATTTGTATTGTGGTAGCCATTATCATTTATTTCCCGTTCGTCAAAATTGCCAACAAGCGAATGGCTGAATAATGCGTTACTATAGAAATACATCAATTAATTGAAAAGGCATTCTTTATACAATGAAAAGGAGAAACATGTCATGGCTAAACATACGATACAAATCCCGTCGAATTTCATCATGGGTGCAGCGGCTTCCGCTTGGCAGACAGAGGGATGGAGCGGTAAAAAAGAAGGTCAGGACTCATACCTAGACCAATGGTACAAAAATGACCGCTATGTCTGGCACAATGGATATGGACCCGCGGTTGCAACCGACTTTTATAATCGCTATACCGAAGATATTGCGCTGATGAAGCAGATTGGCTTAACTCATTATCGTACTTCTATTAATTGGTCCCGCTTCTTAACGGATTATGAGAATGTAGTGGTGGATGAAGCGTATGCGGATTATATGGGCCGAGTCATTGATGAGCTGATTGCAAGCGGAGTCGAGCCGATGCTTTGTCTGGAGCACTATGAGGTACCCGCTTATTTGATGGATAAATATGAGGGCTGGTCCTCCAAGCATGTAGTGGAACTGTTTGTAAAATATGTGGAAAAAGTGTTTGAACGGTACGGGGATCGGGTCAAGCACTGGTTTACATTTAATGAGCCCATTGTTGTACAAACGCGTGTCTATCTAGATGCCCTCCGCTATCCCTATGAACAAAATACGCGGAAGTGGATGCAATGGAACTATAATAAAACGCTGGCTACCGCGAAGTGTGTACAGCTTTTCAAAGCAAAAAACTATAGTCAGCACGGGGCTAAAATAGGCGTTATTCTGAATCCCGAAGTCACGTATGCCCGATCAAGCGCCCCTCATGACCAACACGCGGCGCATGTGTATGATTTATTTTACAATCGAGTATTTCTGGACCCGCTTATTAAAGGCGAATACCCACAAGAATTGTTTGATCTCATGGGCAAGCATGATATTGCATTTGAAGCTACAACGGAAGAGCTGGCCGTGATTAAGAAAAATACCGTTGACTACGTCGGAATCAATCTCTATTATCCCCACCGGGTCAAAGCGCAGAGTAAAGCGTGGAACGAAAACACCCCCTTCCACCCCTCTTACTACTATGAGCATTTTGATCTTCCGGGTAAAAGAATGAACAAGTCACGAGGCTGGGAGATTTATCCGAAAATCATTTACGATATGGGAATGCGTATCAAGAACGAATATCACAATATCGAGTGGTTTGTCGCAGAAAATGGTATGGGCATTGAGAATGAGGTTGCCTTCAAAAATGAGGAACACATCATTCAGGACGACTATCGTATTGACTTTATAACTGAGCATTTATACTACACGTTACAAGCTGTAGAAGCAGGCTCCAACTGTACAGGTTATATGCTGTGGGCCTTTACAGACAACGTTTCTCCCATGAATGCTTTTAAAAATCGCTACGGACTGGTGGAAATTAACCTAGACAATGATCGAAGTCGGCATTTGAAGAAATCCGGCTACTGGTATCAAGCTGTTATCAAGGAACGCTCGTTTGTTGCTGATCTGGATGAAGAGTATAAATAGTTAAAAATGAATTTCTGGAGGCGCTCAACGATGAAAAAAATTATTCTGGCATGTGCTGCGGGTATGTCCACATCTATTTTGGTTTCTAAAATGAAAAAAGAAGCAGCAGCAAGATCCATAGAGCTGAACATCGAAGCCATCCCCGAAAGCACCATTAAGGAAGAGCTGGAAGGCATTACAGATTCTGTGATTGCTATTTTGCTCGGACCTCAAGTACGGATGCGTAAAAAGGCAGTAACCGAAATTGCTGCTCCCTATAGCATTCCTGTAGATGTCATTGACACGTTGGCTTATGGTAGAGGAAACGGTGCAGCAGTCCTGGATCAAGCCTTGAAGCTGGCTGGCGAGAACATCTAATTGCTATTCAAATGAAAAAGAGGCTGAGTATTTCCTCAGTCTCTTTCTTGATATCCGCGCGCTTTTGATCAAGACATACCTTCTTTGCCTGAACCCATACTGCTCACATACGTTTCCTGTAAACCGGCAGAAATGCCGTATAGCGGTTCCCAACGAAGCCAATGTCTGGCGACTGCGTTACTAAGACAGCTATGGTGAATGTCTCCCGCTCGCGCCGGTGAATATACAGGACGGACAGACGAACCATGCAGCTTTAGTAAATCGTAGGCCAGTCGATTGATGGACGTCGTTCGTCCCGTACTTACATGTACTGTGCGTTGATCCGCTGCATGAATAGCCGCCATATTCGCTCGAACGACATCCTTGACGTACACAAAGTCGCGGGTTTGTGTCCCATCACCGTGAATGAGCAAGGGGCTTCCTTTTTTCAGCCGCTCCATAAAGAGAGCGACTACACCACCCTCTCCCTTCGCAGCCTGACCGGGACCATACACATTTCCATAACGCAAAATCGTGTAGTTCATTCCGTACAGCCGATAAAAAAGTCGAATATACGATTCTGCGGTCAGCTTGGACAGTCCGTAGCCTGAAATCGGCTCCACGGGATCGTCTTCCTGTATACATTGCTTTTGTAGCTCTCCATATACACCGGACGTGGACGCAAATATAAATTTTGACACACCGGCTTCATGACAAGCCTGCAACAAATGGATCGTCCCCAGCACGTTCACATCCGCGTCCTCATCGGGTTGATGGATGGATTGCTGTACATCCGCCTGTGCGGCCAAGTGAAACACAATATCCGGGCTTTCCCGAATCAGCAGCGTCCTAGCTTCAGAGCTGCGAATATCCGCAATATGCATGACTGCGCGCGGGTCCACATTTGCGATATTCCCGGTCGTCAGATTATCCAGCACATGCACTCTGATGCCCGAATCAGCAAGCGCACGTACCAGCTGAGAACCAATAAATCCGGCTCCCCCGGTGACCAAAGCCTTCACTAGCTCACCCTCCTTTTGAACCGAAGCATATGACTTCCCTTCGCATCATGTTATGCGACTCCCTATAGCTTGGCGCAGGCACAAGCACAGTCCGAAGACAATCTATAGTGTGTCTCTAGAATCTCAGCACCTCAGACATGCAGCCTGACATTTTCCAGCATATAACTCCACATCTCATCTTGACCCTTCCATATATCCTCAGGCGGCAGCTCCACTGAAACCAGCCGCTCCAATCCCCAATCCAGCTCCGTCACACCATCATTCCCTGTATAATCCACGTATAACAAGCGAAAATCATGTGTAATCCTCTGCAATAACACATCATGTAGTCCCACCGCTTGCTCCCGACTGCCCCCGACACGAACCAGTAGCAGACGGGACGCAAGCGTGAATTGATCCAGTAGACGTGCGATGCGACGATCAAGCGTCGTTTTGAATGCAGGATAGGAAGTCAGCTGCTCCGATGTATTCTCTCTAACCGGAAAATGGTGTGCCGCTGTAATCTCATAGTTTGCATCCTCGACCATGAAGTTATGCTCGCCGTAATCGTGCCCCGTGACACGCAGACTATCAACATCCATAAAACCGGCAAAACGAGCGTTCAGCAAGCGACTGATCTGTGACAAGTTACCGGAAATCATCCAGTCCAGCGGACCCGCATAGGGACGCAGTCCGTTTTTATCCAGCTGAATGGAAGGCAAGCAATGTCCACCCAGACTGAATGCAGCATCATAATCCCCCTGCAACCGCTCAAGCACGACGCCCTCCCCTTTCCGAAGACAAGGTCATCCCTTTAAAAAGAGTACGCCAGTGCGGATCACTCTTGTAATTCCATACATCGGCAAAAGGCATTTCCACCGCGCATACATGTGGAAGCTGCCAATCCACCTCCGTCAACTCCGTTACACCGGAACAATTCACCACCAACAAACGAAATTCATTCGCTACCATGTCTGACAAGATACGTTCCAGTTCCTCTACTTCTTCATAGGTTCCCAGCATACGGACGAACAAGCTGCGCTTCGCCATCTGTGTTTTTGCAAAAAAACGTTCGATACGACGGTCTATCTTTTCCCTGAACTCGGGATAGGTCACCAGATCTGAGGACGTATTGCGTTCCTGTGGAAAATCATGCACCGAGATCACATTATAAGCGATATCTCTGACCATATAATTCAGTTGGCTCGTACCAACGACACTTAAATTGGGCAAATCCATAAATCCGGCAAACCGATTTTCTAGCAAGCGGTTCACATCGGACAGCGTGTCAGACATCATCCAATCCAGTACCCCGGCAAACGGCCGCAAACGGTTCTTTTCCAATTGAATGGCAGGTGTACAGTTTTGTCCCAGACTGAAGACCGCTTCATATTCCCCTGCCAGCTGTGCGAGTCTCATAGCCGTGCCTCCTTTTTTAATACGACCCTTCCCTCAGCGCCCCTTCTTCTGTAGTCGAAAAGGGACTTCAGGCCGTAGTTTGTTCCACTCTACATTACATGCACAGCACGGCGAAAAGGGTTGGACACCAATGCGCTTTTTGTCAAAGAGGCGTACAACTATCCAGTCCAATCCCGGTTATTTTTCATATCATATTAAGGCTGGTAACCTAACGGAATTCAAGGAGGCATCATCATATGTCCGTGTTTCTTTTAACCGTCGATCACCATCTCGCTTACCACAGCGCCCATATAGAAAGCTGCCATGTGACCTTTTTCAATCGTGAAAAGAGAGCCGTCGATGTGTTGCTGGAAATGGGAAATGACAGTGGCGTTTTCCGACGGCAGCTCCTTCGATTGAGCCCTTCTCCCGAAGCTGGCTCCGTGCTAGAACTCAAGGATATGGAGACCGCCCAACATCCTTTTTACCTGCGAGTAGTGACGAGTATTTACAATCCGGAAACGCTGTTTATCCTGGCTGAATTTTTGGAAAACGGGAACGTTGTCGCTAAGCGTACAGCCAGTCATTTTACCGTGACGCCCTAATGAACGGGCAGAGGAGGAAGATGGTATGTTGAAATATTCAGTTCAAAATAAAGCTGATCCAGGCACATATGCACTGCCTTTTCAGGTCACCGAGCAGGAGAGCGTGCTCTCTACATTAATCATTCCTGCAAGTGAATCTGAAGGACATATTGTCATTGAAGTCTCTTTGGCATGGGAAAATCCGCTGCTCAACTGGGATATCGGGGAGCTAGACATTCGATTGCGTCGCAATGATGAGCGGGGACCTATGCTGGATTGGTTGCAGGATTCCTGTTATCAGGAGGGATTTGCCGAGTTAAGCTATGAGGAAACGGGAAAACAGGCAGAGCCTTATGTATACTGCTTGACCGTACAATCAGCTGACCGCCGTGCTGTTGTTACGGGACCGCTCATAATTCGCGGCTCCGTTTATGAAGATTAACGAAAACCTGGATGGACAATGAGCTGAAATAAGCTAAAGGCAGGTGGGAGTTTAAGCCCGACCTGCCTTTTTATATGGTCTGTGCCCTCATGGTGTGGATTGTTTCAGACGTTCCAAAATGTCAGCGTCTGGCAGCTTATAATCTTCCGGCAATGAGGTGTTAATTCGGTTCCATATTGCGTAATTGACCTTCAGATCTGGGTGCGACTGCTGGATTTCAAAAATACGGTTGTACAAGTCTCCAACGACAGGAAAAGTCATGCTCTCCCTCCTAACTATAAGAATCAACGTATTCAACGTACTTGATTCAGCGCTTGCCCATAAATATTCACGAGCCGCTCAATCATAACATCCAGAGACCAATGCGCGGTCCCCCATGCTTTGGCACGTTTTCCCATAGCTATCCGCACTTCATCCTGAGCCAGCAAATGCTGCAAATGAGCTGCCAGTGCCTCCACATCGCCAACCGGGGAGACCAGTCCGGTATGTTCATGCTTCACCATTTCCGGCAATCCGCCCGCATCCGATACCACTGCCGGAAGCCCCAAAATCTGCGCCTCCATGACCGAAAACGGCTGATTGTCCTGTATGCTCGGATGAACAAAAAGGTCCGCCAGTTGTAAAAGAGCAGGTACATCTTCACGATGCCCCAGAAAGACCACGTCTTCCTCCAGCCCTAGCTCCTTCGCCTGTGTTTGAAGCTCTTCCCTTTTATCTCCCTCCCCGACAATCCAGCAAACCCAATCCGTACGACTTGCTTTCAGTAGGCCAAGAGCGCTTATTAAATAATGCAGCCCTTTGATATAGACCAGCCTTGAAGGACAAATTATAACTTTTTTCCCCTCAGGTCGTACGACGTCTGTTCCCCGGGCGTGGACTTCCCAGAAGTGCTCGGTATCCAATCCGTATTGGAAAGTGACAATCTGCTGCTCAGGCACTTCGAACTCACGCACGAGCGTCTGTTTCATCCATTTTGTAGACGTAATGGTAATATCCGCGGATAGAGCACCATAGTGCTCCAGCGCCCAATAATATTTCCACATCAGCGTCTCACGGTAACCCTCCTCATGATCCCGCTCCAGAGCCATCATGACTTCACGAGCCAGCGAGCCATGAATATTCGCTACCAACGCACTGTCCTTACGTTTGACCCGACTTAGAGCACGCGTCGCAATAACATCTTGCGTGTGAATAACATCATACTGCTCAACCCCGAAATACGCCGCTGCCAGCTCCATACAGTATCGATCCTTTTCCACCGTCTGCACCCATGAATCCAGATGTAATACAGGGACAGCCGATTCATTCAGCTTCGTATGCAGCAGGGGCAGCAGTTGATCCTTCAGTAGCTCCCTATCTTCAAAAACAATATGGTATTTAGGTGTATCCGGTCCGTTCCCCATCAAGTCTACCGTGTGACCCAGTAGCTCCAGCCTCCGTTTAATTTGCAGCATAAAGGGCCATACGCCACCCAAATGAGGAATCGGCCAGTACGTAGCCAACAATATTTTCAAAACAGCCTCACCTCCTCTGTCTCGTACGCTGAGCTACATTCCGTTACTTCCGTAAATTTGCTGGAAGCCCGATAGCACATCTGTCCAGACCGCAAAAAATCCATTATTCGGCACGATCGTTACATCAATAAAATTACCGATTGTAACGACTGGAACCGGACTAATCCCGTTAGGATTAAAGGAGCTGTTTGTTATTCTGAGGTTCGTAAATGTATTCCCTCCGTTCGTTGATTCGGCCACAAATACGTCTAATAAAGAGGTCGTTATTTGATTGGTATAATATACGATCTTAATCACACCGGTCACAGGCGAAACATCAATGGCCGGGAAAAAATGCTGTGCCCCGGCACTGGCTCCTGTCACCGATTGCGGTGCAGTCCAGCTTAATCCACCATCCACCGACCGGGCGAGCAGTACATCCGCATATCCTGCCCGATTATCCTGCCAGACCGCATAAAGTGTTCCCTGATTCGGGCTAGTAGAGCGATCCACCGCAATGCTGGCCATCGGCAGCACATTGAAGCCAAAGCCGACCACGGGCAACGGACTCGGAACCGGGACAACAGAAGACACAGGCAGCGAAGAACTGAATGCTGTCCCCCCATTGAAGGACACAATGACCTGATATTGGTTAACCGGATTCGTTACAATGTACCCGACATAAATCACCCCAGTAATACTCACGGTGATTTCCCCCCGCGTGATCTGATTAGAACCAGCGGTGAGCACCACGGGTGTATCCCACGTGATCCCTCCATCCTGTGAGCGCTGGAAAAACATGACGGACCCGCCGAAAAAGTTAGGATTGTATTGATGCGTATAACATAAATAGATGTTTCCGGTATAGGAGCTGACCTGAGAAGTATCAAATTTCACGCTGACCTCAACATTATTGACAAATGTCCCATACCCTCGCTGGGTAATCACAGGCGGATCAAATGTATTACCGTTGTCTCTCGACATATAGGTAGCGATGGTACCGTTCAAGCCGTCTGCGGTAAATACGTGACAGGCTATGACAAACAAGTTGGGAAAACCGTAGCTGACGCTATGGGATTCCGCCCCTACATAGCCGGCTGGTAGCGGTAAAATCTGCTGGGTGAAAGAGACACCGCCGTTACCTGAACGGTATACCGCCGTCAACGGCGGCCCTGTCGTAAAATCAGTCGCCGCAGACACAATGGTACCGTCGAGCAGGTTGAAAGCTACACTCGGCTCCTGCGCCAGCCTTCCGTTAGGAGTAAGCTGTACGTTCGGCATCAGTCCCCCCCTCCCGGTACACCAGCAAAAATTGCCAAACTGCCTGTGCGCGTATCCGTCCAGACGGAAATGTAACTATTCGGCGGTACAATGGCGACATCAATATAGTCGCCGATCAGTTCTGATTCGCCTCCACCGACATTCGGATTAAAGGAGGTCGTTGTGAGACGACTGTTCGTAAAGGTGTTGCCTCCATCTAACGATTGGGCGGCGAACACATCCAGATTAAAGCCGTCCAAGCGATTGGTATAGTACACGACAACGACCAGACCCGTCTTAGGCGACACCGAAATCGCAGGAAAGAAATTTTGCGAGCCTGGCGGGCTGTCCGTCACGATGATCGGAGCACTCCAGGTACCGCCGAAATCGCTTGATTTGGACAACAAAATATTGCTGTATCCCTGACCAAAGTCCTGCCAAACGGCATATAGCGTATTTGTTGTGGATGGCACACCCGAGCAGTCTGCGGCCAAGCTGGGGAAATTCAATATCCGAAAGTCATAACCGGGGACGGGCAAAGGATTGGGCACCAGCGTTATATTGGATACGAGAATATCCCCGCTGAAAGTTGCCCCTCCATCAAAGGATCTCCGAATAAAAAAAGCCGGTGTTTGTGGCCCCGTACGAATCCAACTGACATAGACACTGCCATATTTGTCAACCGCAGGTTCAGGTCGTTCTGTAGAAGATTGGATATTCGAAAGCAATAACGGTCGATCCCAAGTTAGTCCTCCATCGATGGAACGCTGGTAGAACGCCGCAGAACGAGCATTAAAATCCACATTATATTGACGGTTATACGTAACATAGACATGCCCCAGATAGGGACTTGCCCCGGCGTTATCCGTCGTGATATTGGTCCAGTCATTATTAATGTAATCTCCATAGCCCGGATTAATGACCACTGGAGGATCAAAGGTGGCTCCATCGTCCGTAGAGCGATAGATCACGACAGCCCCGTTCTCATTTCCCGGAAACACATGTGCGGATATGATGAAAATATTCGGGAACAGATAGGCTACCATTCCTGCCTCGGCTCCTGTATATCCCGGTGGAATTGGCAGTAAAGTATCAGTCCAGTTCGCCCCGGCGTCCAAGGAACGATACAGTCCAATCAACGGGGGCCCGCTGCTAAAGTCAACAGCGACAGCCACAACAATATTCGGATTCAACAAATTAACGGCGACACTGGGCTCAAATTTGGGCAACCCGCTGGGTGTCACCTGAAAATTCAAAGGCATCGCGAGCATTCCCTTCATTATATAAATGGACATGCTATTTCTATCAAAATGTACTTTTTTCAGCACAGCCTACAGACAACCATACAAGCTTTCTTTTCAATAGATTCATAGTATAGAAGCATCCCTTCAGGGGTTTTCCAATATTCTGTTTTTTGAGAGGATGATTCGATTGGCTTTTACAACCGGATATATGACCAACACTAGAGATTTTGGTACTGCCTGCTCCAATGTCGTTGTAAATTTGGTCAACGAGGATACTGTGAACGCGGCAACCGTGACCATCCAAATTTTTTTCTCGCTTGTACCGGATACCAAGACACCACTGTATGTGACATCGGTTAACTTACCTGCAAACTCCATTGCCCGACGTACCTTCTTTATACAAGGGGTTCTTGCCTATGAGGTACAATACAACGTGGTCTCCGCTGCTCCAGCGAATGTTGTGCTCTCCAACTTTGGACTGGATCAGTTTGGTAATGTTGTACAGGAACACCGTGTTCTTCAGTCAGAGCTGACCACAATCCCGGCGCTGTCTCCTGTTATTTAAAAGCTGCCCTGTTCCAGTGCTTGATGCAATCTGTGGGTGTAATACACGTAATTCCATTCCGGTGGTACAGACTGAACCCCTCGGCCGCTGCCGATGGTTGAGTGGTCATCTGTGTAGTAGGAAAAGGCATGTGTATCCTGTAATGGGCGCAACAAATCCGTAAGATACAGCAAATCCGTCACAGCAATATATGGTTTGACACCGAAGCATACTACAAAGCGGGTCGTTGTTTCACCAATAGCCTGAACCAGTGCCTCTTGGACCGAATAATGCTGACGTGGCGTTACGGTTAACCGAGGATCGAGCATCATCGACAGGAAAGCGCTGGCTCCCTGTTCTGGCGTTAAATCCAGCAACCGTACCACGCAATTGCTGTAGTGCTGCTCCAGCAGATTATCCAGCAATGATTCAGCTTGAGCCATATCCGTGACAGGCATTAAAATGGTCATTTCAAGTGGGATGCCCCGGCGTGCTCTTGCCTCATACTTGGCGATTTGGAATGCGCGCCGCCAGCGTCGGTGCTCCTTCTGGCTGTGCAAACCAGCCGATACACTAAATGTGGAATTCACCCGGTAATCCATCAGGATCTCCGGGATGAATTTCATGCTGCACGTCTCGGTCAGCCGCAGCCAGTAATCATAATCCTCAACTGGTTGCAGCCGATAGCCGCCAATCTGGCGGGCATATTTGCTTTTGTACATAAATGAAACCCCGACAATGCTGGCATTCAGCAGTTCATGATGCGGCTGGCCTTGGTACCGGATCAAAGCTTGTTGATGCTGCTCGTCATACAACGGGTTCCCATATGCATCAACCTGGCGGAAGGTAGAGAACACAAGGCCGAGTGAGTCCGGCCCCTGCTCCAGCTCCTGCCGCAATCGTTCAATAAAGGAAGAATTATAAACATTGTCGCTGGATACCCAGGTCACATACTTGATCGCTGGATCTTTAAACAACTCATCGAATCCCCAGTTAAGGGCATGGGATACTCCTTTGTTCTGAGGGAGCGTAACCAACTGAACGCGCGGGTCTCCCATTGCTGCGTGGAGCGCTGGTCCCACCATTTCCGGCGCTCCGTCAATAACAATGATGAAGCGAAATGCCCTGTAGCTCTGGGCTAGTACGGATGAGATCGCGGCTTGCAGATAGCCGATATCCTGTTTGTACAGTGGCATAACAATCCCCGTATCTACCATATCAATCCCCCCTGACAGACTTTCGGCTTCATGAGGATAAACCACTCAACACCTGACTGAAGCGATCTCGATAACGTGCTTGGGTTATGTTGTACTCCCGCTCCACAGCGGGCCAATGTTTTTTGGTTCCCATTTCATCATGCCAGCGGTAGTTAACCAATGACTCGTTCAGAAAAGGAAATGGATATCCCGCCAGCATCACTCGGTACCACATATCCAGATCATGTGTGTACGGCAGCAGTTCATCAAACAAACCGATATGTGCAAACAGCTCCTTTTTAAACATAACCGTGCATCCATTGACCGGATTTCCTTGCTGAAAAAAACGGTAAAACTCCGTCATAGAAGGAAACACGGCGGCTGCCTGGTAGCTTGTGACTTGGCTGTATTGATTGATGAAATTGAAATTGGTATGGGAGATGTACGCACCGTTTTCCACCATAAAAGAAACCTGATTATTAATTTTGTCCCTATGATAGGTATCGTCGGAGCTGAGCCACGCAATATACTCCCCGCTGGCATGTCGGATACCATGATTCAGGGCGCTGGCTGTTCCACCGTTGGATTTGCCCAAATAATGTATATATGGACGATAGGGCTGAAGCATATCAACATGTTCCGTGGACCCGTCATCGACGACAATAATCTCGAGGGGGCCATAAGTTTGCTCTAGTGCACTTTGCAAAGCCTGATCCACATATGCACAGTTATAAAAGGGAATGACGATCGTTACTTTCGGTCTCATATCGTTCCTTCCTTTCCAGCTCGGCGGTATTGAATCATATCCTCCAGCGATTGCCCCAGCTGTATGGTCGGCTTCCAGCCCATGTCCTCCAGCTCTTTCGCACGGTATGCCTCGGTGGATGCTGACTCTGCCACATCCCCCCATTGTATAGGAATAGATGTTTTGGCCAGCCCAACCATACGTTCTACGATATTGCCCAGTTCCACAATGCGGCCTGTGCAGACCGAGTAAACTCGGCCTGGCACACCCTGTTCCAATAGCACACCGTATGCGCGAACGGCATCACGAACGTCGAGGAAATCACGTTGCGCATGTCGGGAAGATACCCGGAACGGGGCAGTTTCAGTTACGGACTGCCCCTCCAGACGTTCCGTCTGAACGATATACCCCGCGAGTAATGCACAAAATCCGGTAGATGGACCCGGACCGATCAAGTTACAAGGCTCTGCCAGCATGACGGATTGTTCGAACAGCGCGCCCCACGAGAGCGCGACTGCCTCTTGAAGGCTTTTGCTAAGGCTGTATGGATGCGTTGGATGATACGGTGCTTGCAAAGCCGTCTTTAGCCGAGAACCCGCCACGACAATTCTGGCTTTGGGGAAAGGTCGCAGTACATCGAGCAGATACAGAGTGGACAGTACATTGGATTCCATGTATAGAAGGGGGCTTTGCCAAGATTCAGGGACGGAATTTTTACCACCTAGGTGAAGCACGTAATCCGGAGCAATCTGTCTAATGACTTCGCCTAGACGATTCTTGTCGAGCAAGTCACACACATAAGGCGTAATACAGCTACGGGTCTCCGCCTCTGAGCTGTTATTTTCAGCATCGTGAGCCAGTAAGATCAGTTCTGGGACGGAAGCGGCAGTGCGAGTCAGCGCCGCTACCTCCCAACCGAGCTTTGCAAAATGGCGGCAGGCATGCATCCCGGTATAGCCCGCCGCTCCGGTAATGACTATGACAGGCCGACGTTGTTCCGCTGTGCTTCCGTCCATTCCAGCAGCTCCTTCAGCATGATGCTGTAGTGAGGAACATCGTAGAGCAGATCGGCCCGGGTAGAACGAAGCGTCCGGTCCTGCACCGGCTCATCTTTCGGCACGATCCGAATATCCTCCCTTTTCCAGGTGTCTTTGAACAGCAGCAGCAAATCATGCTTGCTGATCGGTTCAGGGTGAACCAGATGAATGAGTCCGTCCAGCGGCTCATTCATCTGCACCTGTATCGCCTTCGCTAATTCCAACGTCGTAACCCCGTTCCAAAAGACTCGGCGATACCCGTTAACGTCTCCGCTCTGCTGCAAGAACCAGTGCAGCAGACCAATGCCTCCCGGCCGAATTTCCGGCCCGATAATGGAGGTACGGATAGTCAGATGCCCTGCGGCCTTTACTTCTCCGAGTATTTTCGTCAAAGCATAGGCACTTGTCCCATCGGGTTGATCCGTCTCCTTATATAAACCAGGTACTCGATTTCCTTCGAATACGCAATCCGTGCTGATATGAATCAATCGGGCACCAATACTGTCCGCTATCCGCCGGAGAAGATGTGGCAGCAAGCCATTGATTTGGTATGCTGCAATCTGATCCTCTCCGGCATGCTGATTCAGTACGCCTACCGCGTTAATCATAACGTCTGGCCGTACACTCCGTACCAGTTGCTCCACCATAAAGCTGTCCTTTACATCCAGCAGCAGACCGCCTTTATTTTCGGGATCACGGGTGGTGTAGAACACGTTATACCCGCTCTGGTTTTGGAAATACTTAACCAGAACATGGCCCGCCATGCCGTTACCACCCAAAATAAGCAGCTTCATTTGATGAACCCCCCGCTTTGGAGAATGCTGCGAATCTCCTCTTTCGACATCAAATTAAACTCCGAACTAAAGCTGCTGAATGACACGGGAGGGCACTGATTATAGCGGTCCTTTAATTGAGGAATATTCAGCGTTGGGAGAATGACCAAATATTGCTCGTCATAGACTACCGTCGTCAGGCTTTCAAAGTCACTCATCAAAATCTCATGAATTTTCTCGCCGGGACGCACACCTTTTTCTACAATTTCTACGTTTTCCACACCTGAATCCTCAATGAGCACCTCAGCCAAGTCCACAATACGGCAGGTTGGCATGGTCATGATAAAAATTTCCCCGCCGACACTTTCCACCGAGGCTTTGAACAGGAGACTGATCGCATCACGCAAGGTCAGGAAGAAGCGGGTCATGTTCATATCTGTGATCGAAACCTTGCCTTTTTGGCGAATCTGGCTTTGGAACAGATGCACCACGCTTCCGTTGGTGCCCAAAACATTACCGCCGCGCACCGTCACGAAACGTGTATCGCTATTCAGCAGATTGGCGTAAACCATCAGTTTTTCTCCAATCGCCTTCGTCATGCCGTAAAAATTGGACGGATTCGCTGCCTTGTCAGTCGATATATAAATGACTTTCTTTACCTGATTGGCCACAGCTGCCTCGATCACGTTTTGGGTGCCTACGACATTGGTTTTGAGTGCCTCATAGGGCTGATCCTCACAGACGGGAACGTGCTTGAGAGCTGCCAAATGAAATACATAGTCCACTCCTTGACAAGCGGTAGTCAGCGCATCCTTATCCCGAATATCGCCAATACAGAAGCTGAGCCGTTCATCCTCAAACTGCCTATTCATGGCAACCTGGCTGGATTCTCCGCGTGAAAAGATAATGACCTCTTTGGGGTTACGCGGCAGTAACTGGGTAACCAGCTCATGCCCCCAGGAGCCGGTACCGCCGGTAACCAAGATACGTTGGTTTTCAAACATGCCGTTTCCCTCCAAGCAGAAATTTAACTACCTTATCCGACACATCTTCCGCCAGATAGCCCGCGGGACATTGCCACTTATGGGTCATCCCGGTCATTATGGCTACCGCGTTTGCTATAACCTCGCCATCAAGACCAGACACGATATTGCTGCCGCAATCTACCGTTTCCGGCCGTTCGGTCGTCCGGCGCATCGTAACCGTCGGCACCCCCATGACACAGCATTCTTCTTGTACGGTACCACTGTCCGTCAAAGCGCAGCGGGCATGCCGCTCCAGCAGAACGAAGTCAAAAAAACCGAACGGTTCGTGAAATTCCACTAGCGGATCAAGCTGGATCGGCGGGTGGCTTGCGATTCGGGCGGCAGTGCGGGGATGAATACTGCAAATGACCCGCTGTCCGAACTGCTGGGCTACCCGGTTAAGACCATCTAAAATAGCCAGCAAATGCGGTGGATGGTCCACATTTTCAGCTCTGTGGGCAGTGACCAGGAAATATTCTCCCGGCGACAGTCCCAACTTTTTCAAAATTCCACTGCTCGATACCTCTTTCTTATAGTGCTGCATCACTTCGTAGATCGGATTTCCAGTCAGTATAATTCGTTGGCTTGGGAAGCCTTCGCGTAGTAGGTGCTGCTTGCTTTGCTCCGTATAAGGCATATTAATGGTAGATATCGCATCAATGACACGTCGGTTCTTCTCCTCCGGCACATCCAGATCATAGCAGCGGTTCCCCGCCTCCATATGCACGACCGGATAACCCATACGTTCCGCAAGTAAGGCACATAAAGCGCTGTTCGTATCACCGAGCAATAGCACATGATCGGGGCGTTCCTTGTTTAAAATATCCTCCATCTGCGAGTACATGGCGGACAACTGTTTGCCCAGTGTCCCCGCTTTCTCCTGAAGTACATAATCCGGGGCACGCAGTCCCAGCTCGCGAAAGAACTGCCCGCTCAGGCTTTCGGTGTAATTTTGGCCCGTATGCACAAGCACATGTTCATCTGCATGGCGGTCCAGCTTCGGAATGATCAGGCTGAGCCGTATAATCTCCGGTCTTGTGCCGAGCACGGTCAATATTTTCATGGTTTTGGAACCCACCTTTGCTGTCGTTGTTTCATTGAATTGTAGCGTTCAATGAAGGATAGCCATCCAGCAGACTGGCTGTGCTCCAGCTTAACGTTCATCTCAACGGTCCGGCGTAGGTTCACCCGGACCGTCGTTTTGTATGCTGTCCAGCCTTGAGCGTGACTCGCTTCTGCTTGTGCGTGTTGTGTCGCCGTGACCGGTGCTTGAATTTCCGCTTGAGTTTCTGTCTGGACTTGGTTTTCGGATAAAGTCCCTTCGACAACGGGGACCCGTGAATTTTCTTGAGGCGACTCTTGCCGCCGCTTCTCTTATACCTGCGATTCTGCAGTCGGGTACGCTTGCGGCCCTTTGGCCATCTCGCCCGAATACTACGCTTGCCGCGGGGCAATTCGGGTGGTGAGTCAGGTAAAGGGGATACTGGTTGTGGCAAGCCTTGAATAGCTGCATATTCGATTGGCGGCAGACCCAGCACAGGCAGTTGACACACTACCGATTCGGGAAATTCTCGAATCGTGCTGGTATATCCCTCCGGTATAGCGGTGACCTGACGCAACCCTTCGCCTTCCCTCGTCCATACAGGTCCACCCGGCTGCTGAATCAACGGGAACCAATGCGGATGATGACATACCCATTGACTGACCATGAGGTGTAAACTACCTCGGTAGGAATCAGGTCCGTATACACGTGTAGCCGCACTGTTGTTACGCACACCAATCCGTTCCACTTCCTCGGGATGATCGAGCAGATAGCCCACTTTTTGCGCCAGCATGTCGCTGTTGCCCGGCTCTACCAAAAAATCTGTATTTCCGGTCGCCTCCATCAACTCCACAAGTCCACCCTGCGCAAAGGCTACCACGGGCTTACCGTAAACCAGCCCTTCCAGGGCGGTCAGGCCAAAGCCTTCCTCCACCATACTTGGGATTACAACAATATCCATTGCGCTATAGGCCGTTGATACGGATTCCTCGAATGAATTGAACTGGAAGCGGCGGCTATAACGAGATTGGCGGATTAAAGAGACACATTTTACGTAATATTCCGAGTCCACCGAGCTGCCGATGATCCAGAAACGACACCGTGAATTGGTTTCGCACAGCTTTAGAGCCATTTGGACAAAAGGCAACAGCCCTTTGGCTTCGTAAATAAAGGAAGAAATATAACCAATGCAAATATGGAAATCCCGCAGCCCCAGTTTTTCACGTTTCCTTTTCCGTTCCAGCACATGCTCTTTGGGAGATGGCATATCCATATCCCGGCAGGGAGACAACACCGTATGCGGACGTGTCAGTCCCCCACCATGCAAAGGACGCATTACTGCTTGCGAAATGCCGATGACCCATTGGCTATAGCGCTCAATGATAGAAACAGAAACTGGCGTATACGCATTCTGGTTAATGACCTCGGTTATTTTCCAGATCACCGGAATATTAAGCTCTTGGGCAGCCATTGCAGGCATGACGTTCACACAGGTATTGACCAGCACCACATCAGGTCGAGCATGCCGAAGCATCTGGAACAACGGTGCATACGCCACATGGGTCCGCAAATTCTCCGCATCCTGCGCCAATCCCTCATATGGGGTATACATGCCATGCAGCATGAACAGGTTCTGTGTCAGAACGGTGATTCCGCGCTTGCGGGCCATTGAGGTCAGCCGCCCTTCACCAGGCGTTACGAGAATACAATCGAAGTACGTACGCATGTCTAGACAAAATTGCAATAGCAGCTTCTCTGCCCCCGTAATACTGCGGACATTGCTAACATGGCTGAATAGCATCATTTTCGGCTTGATCGGAGTTCACCTCCTTTAAAATAGCAACCATCGGACGTGTGAATCACCTTATGGAAATATGACCGACAACAGTTGGTCAATCCGGTGACCATACGTGTGCTCCCGCAGGGTTCGTTCCAGAGCACGTAGGGCAATTTCATGGCGCTCTTTTTCATGCGTCAAATAAAACTCAACCTTCTCCAGCAATTCCTGCTGAGAGCTGTAGGTTTCTATCTCTTCCCCCGGCTTATAAAAACGAGCCAGATCATCTCTTGTATCTGTCAGTTGCAACGTGCCACTGGCAGAAATTTCAAACGTGCGCGGATTGGGCGAAGCCCCCGGAATTTTCAGTGAGTTGTTGTTCACCGAATCATCCTGATGGGAACGATGAAGATTAATTACGATTTTGCTGCCGTTATACGAATCATTGGTTTCGACCGGAGACATCCAGCGACCCAGCTCAATTTTGTCACCATATGACTGATAATCCGGGAGACGATCCCACCAGATTCCGTTGATTTTAATGTTACGAGCCATGAGCTGCGGCATAATCGGATTGAAGAAATAGATGCGGTTCCAGTAGGCTGAGCCTGTAAACCCAATCTCACGTCGTACCGAAGCGGGCGAGCTGAGTGGGAAATAGTGAGTCAGAAATGCTCCAAAGGGCAAATAGTGCACAGACGTGCAACCTAACTGACGGTACAGCTCCATGCAGTTCATTTCTAACGTGAACACATAATCATAATTCGTAACAATTTTGGTCGTCGTGTCGGTGTAATATGGATCGTCCGTTAGCCAGATGGCGGTGGGGATGCCCAACTGGCGTACCGCAGTAACCTGCTCCAACGGAAGATCCATTCCATCCAGGGCCAGCATCAGATTCGGACGGAGCTGAGCGGCAATATCTCCTACCGGCTGACGTGGGTCTGTTACGGTAACCTGAGCCGTCATGCTTTGCAACGTGGTAATGACCGCCTCATCCAGCGGAGAATACGGAAGGCCTTTGCCTGAGACGACATACAGTACATGGACTTGTCGAAAAGGGAAAGCTGCTTTCATCCGCGCAACAATTGCGTTAGCACGTCCGCGCAGATATCCTTCGTCGTATCCGTCATGCGCTCCCGCAATTCTCCCCCTTTCCCAGGAGGCTGCCGCTGTCTGGTGAACAGCCGGGTCATACGGTCCTGTCGTAGATATCGTCATCACTTTCACTCCTCACTATTTATGGTGTTTACTTTAGGCCATCGCCTTGTCCAACAGTTCTTCCATGCGATTGGAGTACATATGCTTTTGCATAGTCGTGTACAATGCGCGCCAGGCCATACGTTCGCGTTCCCAGTCATGCTTGAGATAGTAGTCCAGCTTCACTTTCAGTTCCTCTGCTCCAGAGAAGGTTTCAATGTCATAGCCTGGTCGGTAATAACGGCTCAAATCCTTCCGAACATCCGTCATTTGAAGCGTGCCGCAAGCAGAAATTTCGTATGTCCGAGGATTGATGGACTCCGCTGAAAGCTGGTGTGTATTCCGATTATCCAGTCCGGGGTCTGTCGGGCGGTGCATATTGATGACAATTTTGGAGCCGTTATAATATTGAGCGGTCTCTTCCGGCTCCATAAAACCCGGACGGATAAAGCGTTCCAGCACATCCCGCCGGGTCAGCCGATCCCAGTGCCCACCTACGATCAGCACTCTTTTGTCCGCCAAGAAGGGAGCAAGGTGGTCGAACAGCTTCACACGGTTCCAGAAGGCATTTCCAATGAAGCAAATATCATGCTGATGCTCCCGCTCTACCCTTCGGGGATAAAAGATACGAGCTGACGCAGCCAGCGGCAAATAGTGAACCCTCGTTACACCCTGATCGCGATAAAACGGCAGGCAAGAAATTTCGTGCGTAAATACGACATCGTAGGATTGACAGATCAACGCCGTATCCTCCGTAAAGTAAGGATCATCTACAAACCATATGGCCGTCCGAATGCCTAGGGCTCGTATTTGCTGCACCTGCTCCAGATGATCCGCCGGAAAAACATGCAGCCCGTTCATGACCAGCACAAGGTCTGGACGTTGAGCCTCGGCGTCAGCTAGCATCGTAGCAGGCGTACCGATGACGCAAGAGCTGCATATTTGGCCTAATGCCTCTTGCACACCTGTGTCTATAGCTGCGAAACCTTGCGGAATATACAACACTTTCAAATGACGAACAGCAGGCTGTATTGCCACGACCTGTGACAGAGCAGCCGTGCAACCGCCCATTCTGCGTCCTTCCCGATAGCCGCATCGGTACGCTTCGCGTTCATTTCCGCTTTGTTGATCGTTCACATCCTTCACCCTGTCCTGTTGTAGGATAAACTTCTGTCACTCCTAAACTATATGCGGAGGGGTCAAACGCATCATGGACGACTGCCACTGCCCGGACAAAATTGGCGTTTGCCCGTCCAACTGCCGAACCGCAAATAACCCCAAAGCTGTTAGCTTCGGGGGTGAACAGTAATAGAATGATTTGCCCAGTTTACTGAGCTTTGTAAGCGAGCTGGTGTCCATCTTCATAACCTTTGGCAAAACCTGAATTGAAACCCTCGTTGTAAGCTGCATCATATCCCTGCTGAAATGCCTGCGGATCATGCTCCAATGCAACAGTCCCGGGTTGTGGATTCTCCGCAGAAGGGGCTGCCACCGGGTTAGCTTGAGGTTTTTTCCGCCGCCGCAAATGAGGATGTCTTCTACGTGCAGAATAAAGTCCCCTTTTACGGCGTCTTAGAGCAAGCAGACGTCTTCTTCTCCGTTTTAATCTGCGAATGCTGGAACGCCGGGCATCTTTACGTCTTTTGCGGGCTTTGTCCCGAGTGGCGCGTTCCCACCTTGTACTCATTTCCATTCCTCCTTTGCTTTCTCGTGTTGGTTTCATTTTTCTGAACAGGCACATGGAGCCACGGCTTAGTCGGTTTTCCATATACCTGCCGTCTTAATGGAATACCCGCCAACATTTGCGTGATTTCGCCCTGGTAGTTGCTGAGTATACGAATGGTTTCTTCCAGACGGGTAGCCGACATATCCGCATGGGGCGTCAAGTCCGCAAGACTGGTCAGCATCCGAGCAACGGCGTGCTGGCTGGCAGCAATAGACTCCATCATATCCAGCTTGATCTCACGTTCACGCCTCATGCTCATTAGTTCATATCCCCCGAGCCCATTCCTCCCATCATCCCTTCCATGCCGCCACCCTGCTGCTCATCCTGATCCAGCAATGCTTTGAGATTGCTGCAAAGTCCAGTCTGAAGCCGCGTTAATCCCTCCAACATTTCCACCATCTGCTCGTGAATTTCCAAAGGCCGTCCCAACTGCTCTTCATCGGTGTCAAATGCGTGGGGTGCCAGATGGTTCAACGCCCAATTACGCACTTTTTCTGCTTCGACCGCCTTGGCCTCCAGGATCATAGACACATTCCGCTGCATTTTGGAGGCTGCGTCCAGCATGTGAATCATTGCTTGTTCCCTACTCATGTGTTCACTCCCTGCCCTCGGTTGGTACGTTACTCCTCTTCCGGGTATGCCGTCTCTTTCACGACACGAACGAGCATTTCAGCCATTGCTTCCTGAAGATCGGCAATACCGTTCAAGTAGGCAACAATGCTTTTGTTTACTTGTCCCGAGCTGTCGAGAATGCCCGGAATTCCGTCAAAACGCGGCTCCTCATCTGGCAGTTCATGTATGATCTGCGCCATGCGCACAACCACCTGCCGTTCCGCATCCAACAACCTTGACATCTGCTGCTGCGAGTGCGAAATGTGGATCAGCAAATCATCTAACTCGTTATGCATAAGCCCCTCCTTTATGTGCTCCGCCGTGCGGAACGCACGAATTACCTACGGGCTTTCCGCTACTACAGCGTATGCCGCAACGAGTAGTCGGTTCCGCCTAAAAGCGCCTATTCAGATCATTACAGATGCCCGTGCAGCACCGGTGGAGCAATAATAGGCTGCTTCTCCACCAAAGCCGACAAATCTCCAGGAGACAAAAGCTGAATTCGGTAGTCCTCTGCTCGCCAGCTCATCGCAGCGTACAGGGTAAGGAACGGCCTTTTCCAGCCGTTACCGATTTGATACAGTTGCCCGCCCTCAGCATACAATACCTCGATCCATCGCTTGCGTTGAGCCGGTATATTCAGTGTGGGCAGCATGGACATGTTCTCCAGATCGGGAGCCGCCAGTACAGGAATGGGTTCCTCTGGCAGCTCAGCTGCAGGTGCATCAATGTTGCCGGAAACTGTAGCCTCCGGCTTCCCTACCAAGGGAAGCACCAACAAATCCAGCTGAGACACTCTAACAGGGCACACATTTTCACCTCCCGCAGCACTGACTCCATGCAGATACCGCCTTCTTCCCGGCTCTAACCGAAATACTGCACCGGACGGTCCCTGAACAACCGCTCCGATGGGATAAAAGCTTGCCGCTGATACGTGTGTTTCCTTACCTGTTGATATCTGGCCGTCCGTCTCCGCTGTACTGAATTTCAGATTGCGGAACAGCTTATCCGCGTCCCCCCACTTTTGTACAAAAAAGGATCGGTTCCGGCTGCTTTCCTCCATTGAACCGCTTTTTTCGGTCGTTTGAGGAAAACCATACACCGTATCCCGATCTCTTTCTTCATAATGGATAAAAGCATCTCCGGCAATTGCCATACGTATCCCCAACAAACGCACACGCAATAGCCAATCTGCATGGGCTTCCTCAGTACTGTGGCAGCCTTCGTCCCAATAGCCCGTTTTTTCCAATGTCTCTCTGCGCAGCAATAAACAAAATCCGGCTAAGCTTTCGGCCTCTCGCCATGCATCCGGATTGGGAATATTGAAGCTCATGGCAAATGGACGGGCTCCATTTTCGTTCATATAAGGAACCTCAATCTGCTGTTCTTTGAATGGACCATTCGTTACAGGCCCGACAACACCAATACGCGGATCGCTGTATAAACACCCTAATAACCGATCCAACCAGCCGGGGGTCACCAAGCAGTTTTGATCCAGTACCACAATAGTTGTGCCTTTTGCCATCATCAGCCCCTGATTCAGGCTACCTATCATTTGAACATCCTTTTTTAACAGCGCATAACGCACAGCGATGCTTTTACGGAGCAAATAGGTGGATGTCCCGTCCGTCGATCCGCAGTCCACCACAATAATTTCGTGAGGATGGCTCGTATTCTCCTCAATACGGTGAATGCATGCGCGGAGCTGCTGAAGCTGATTGCAGGACGGAATGATAATACTGACACCTTCAAAAACCTTGCCGAACGAAGCCTGGCCCAACTTGTTGCCCTGCTCCTGGCCCCTTTTATATCCTGACCAATAGCCTTTCTTTCCGAGCCGCTTGCTGTGTTTCCTTTGCATACTCAGGCGTTTCATGCCGTTCACTCCTCCGGGTGGCATTATGCCTATACTATATGCCTGGCCCGGCCGGATGGTGTTTCGTTGAGATCAGGGTAGAAGTCCTTTCATTTTCACTCCAGCTTCCTGAAGGGAATCGAAGGTTCCTGCGTCGCTCCAATAGCGCCGTAAAATATCATATTCCAGCTTGCCTTCAGCAGCATAACAGTTGTTAACATCCGTGATCTCAAGCTCACCGCGTGCCGAAGGTGTAATTTGCCGGATCTTATCGAACACGGCAGTATCGTACATATAGATACCCGTAACGCAATATTTGGATTGGGGGTGCTGCGGCTTTTCTTCAATCCGCGTAATGCTCTCCGGGCGCTCAGGATCAAATACGGGTACCCCGTAACGACGAGCATCTGCCACCTTTTTCAACAACACTCTGGCGCTCCCCGAGGGCTGTTGCTTGAACCGTTCGATCACAGGTCCCAAGTCTTCCTTGAACAAATTATCACCTAACAAAACAGTGAATTTCTCTTCTAATTGCATATAGCTTCTTGCCAGTTCGAGTGCTTCCGCAATGCCGCCCGCCTTTTCTTGAATCCGGTATGTCAGTTGGACACCATAATCACTGCCACTGCCCAAAAAATCGGTATACAGCCCGGCCGATTGTTTACCAATAATAATAAGCATATCGGTGATTCCAGCCTGTCGTAGCCTCTCGATACCATATACGATCATGGGATACTTGCCGACCGGAAGCAGATGCTTGTTGAGTAATGTAGTCAACGGATGAAGGCGCGATCCGGTTCCTCCTGCGAGAATAACCCCTTTCATATCTTCCTTCCTCCTTCGACAGCATGTTCAGTGCATGCAACCCCAGTGTTTCCAGTTTCGATGAACATTCTGGGATCTATGCTCCATTTCTCTATAAACAAACGATAGTTCCGCTCGATCAGCTCTTCAATCCAGGAAGTCTCCGAGCGTGAGAAGCTCGCATTCCCCTCGTGATAGACAAAACAGTCGTTGCACATGAGCAGCTTGTAGCCATGCACGCGTGCGCGCAGACAATAATCGTCATCCTCATAATGTCCGGGGCTGAACCGTTCATCCAGCAATCCGATCCGTTCCATCAGATCGCGCCGGAACAGCAAACAAAACCCGACCAACCGCTTGACCTCTTGCCATCTGGAGGAATTACTTGCATTATTCTGCTCCGCATATCTCAGACAACTGGCCAAATCTCCTTCCAATCCGTGTATCTGCTGAATACCGCTGACGTAATTCGTCACCGGTCCCACCAATCCCACCATGCTTTCGCTCTGCAATGCAGCCAACATAATCGATAGCCATCCCCGCGTAACCGTCACATCATTGTTTAAAATAACGAACTGATCACCCGAAGCCAGCCGGAGCCCCATATTACATGCTGCTGGAAAGCCCCTGTTTTCAGGAAGACGTATGCTGATCAGCCGCTCGGATGCGCAAAAATCATCCGTTCCGTCATTCGAAGCGTTGTCCACAACAATGATCTCATACGGTACATCTATCGTATGTGTCCGAATCGCCTCAATACACGGCTTTAACAGATGGAGGCCGTTATAAGTCGGAATAATGATGCTCGTCAGACTCATTGTGCATTCCTCCCTTTGGCAACGTCTACCCGTGTTGGAACAGGCCCGAGCGGGGAATACCCGGCTACCTGAAACACCGTCGTCAGTGCCTCTGCATGATCACCGACGATCAACTGTTCCATAGCGTTCCCTTTGCCAACATTGAAGGTCCGCTTACGGTTTGTTTTAATAACATCGACAGCATGTACTGCCGCCACGATCATGCCATGCAAAATTGCCATGGCGTGGGCTTTTGGCGGTACGGCAAGCACGGCTGAGCCAAGCTGATCCAGTAAACGCCGAGATAATGCATGCGGTACGGCGGTCAATGAGCTTGCTCCCAAATCCGGCCTGCGCAGTACGCGATTCAGGAATGCTTTGCACCGTGTCACGCTGTCCTGCTGGGCATAGGGCGGCAAATGTCTGCCCAGATCATTAAGCGCAACATCCGTTCCCTGATCCACCGCGTGGAGAAAAGGCAGCAAATCAGATGCTGGAATCGGCAAATCTCCGTCCACGAACAGCACAATATCAGCCTGCGTCATACGCGCGCCTACCGCCCGGCCAACATCATGCCCCAGTCGATCCGGCACGTTGACAAGAGTCACACTGGGATGATGTTTGGCTACGGTGGAGCGCGTGCCGTCCGTGCAGCCGTTCAATACGACAATGATATCCGTAAGCGGAAGTTTTTCCAGATCGCCCAGTACCCGGTCAATCGTTGACTCTTCATTACAGGCGCTGACCACGGCCGCTGCCGTTCCCTGTAACACAATATCTCCCGGAACTTCGCGTTCCACAGGCGGAGTCACTTCGGTCATTCCTTTCGCCCGAGGTGTGGGCTTTCTCATCCTACGGCTATGCATTGAAGTCGTCGTTCCTCGTTTTCGCTGAACACGTCTCATGCCCCAACTCGGTTCTTCACGCTTCCCTCTGCGATACTGTCTATTCACAGTTTCACCTCGTCTCTGATCCGTTTGCGCTCCAAATCCGTATATCCCGCACGCGTTCCCAGACGCGATGTAAGCCAGGCAATGGCATCCAGATGATCCTGAACAATTACATCTGCCAGCGGGTCCTTGCCGTTCTGTTTTTTACGTGTCGCATTTATTTTTCCGACAGCTATTCCATATACAGTCACCACTCGTAACTCGGAGGCGATGGACATAGCTTGAAATAAAGGAGGCTTCTCCAAGGGCTTTAGACCTATTTTCTTTAGAGCCTTTTGACTTATGGCGTGTGGAATGCCAGTCATAGATGCTCCCCCTAAATCAGCACGATTCGACAAGATATTCAATACATGCTTTGCCTCCACTACAGGGTGTACGGGCGTACGATTCACAGGTCCATGGTAATCATTCAGCACCACATCCGCCCCTGCACATATGGCGTGTATAAACGGTCGGAGTCTAACGCAGGGAATGACGATATCCCCATCCAGGAAAAGCAGGATCTGTCCGGATGCCGCCTCCGCTCCAATACGACGGCCAACATCATGTCCGAGCGGTTCCGGGAAGGAAAGTACACGAGCTCCCGCCGCTGCTGCCACCTTCGCCGTTCTATCGTGTGATCCGTTCTCAACGACGATAACCTCTGTATGTGGATGGACACGGCGCGCTTCGCGAATCACAGCTCCGATTGTTTTTTGCTCATTCATGGCCGGAATAATGACAGATACGAAAAACCTTCCCACTGATGACGGTTCAGATGGTCGCTCTTCGCCGATCTGTGCCCCTCTCTCCGTGTCGAGTACCTCCCTCATGGTAGGGGCTACCGGATTCTTATGCATGTTCGGCATTCGTAACGGCAGCCACATCTTAGAATGATAGTAAGCGCCGGAATGCCGCCTCCGTTTGATCTTGTATCCAGCTCTTCCCTTCTTCTTCATGCTCCCGTCTCACCTCCCTTCCTGCTGTATAGATGGACAGCATGATTAGGACAGTTCAACATAACCTATGCGGTCCAAAAGCCGTGTGTAACGGCAATCGTGGAGTCTTTTCGACACAGCAATTTTCGACTTTATTTTACATAACTTATTAATCCTATTAAATAAATGAGTTATTAGGGTCTAAAGAATCATTTTGGATAAATTTGTGACATAGATCTTCTCGTTCGTCATTCTCTGTGCTAATATCAGAGCCAGATGATGGGAGTTCAAAAAATCAACATTTGTTTTTTTTGCATAAGTCAATATTTTTCCATTATCCACCATTATTCTATTTTCTTTTTATACGACAGGAAAGGAGGAGTTTGTCACCTTTTTAAGCTACATGCTTCATACTGCAGTACCCTCTTTTCACGTACGCTTCATGAATAACACTTCGGTATTTCTCTTCATGTTCCATTTTCTTCTATTCCAGACGACAACACGACCTACATAAATGGCGCAATGCCTTATTCAAGACAGGATGATTCATCCTGACAATAATCGAGGAGAGTGAATTTTTAATGAAAAAAGTATGGGTTTCGCTTCTTGGAGGAGCTATGTTATTAGGGTCTGTCGCGTCTGGTGCATCAGCGGAGAGTTCCGTTTCGGGACCAACTCAGCTTACACCGACCTTTCACGCCGAGCAATGGAAAGCCCCTTCCTCGGTATCCGGGGACGACATTGTATGGAGCTATTTGAATCGGCAAAAGAAATCGTTGCTGGGTGCGGACAACTCTAGTGTACGTGAACAATTCCGAATCGTTGATCGCACAAGCGACAAGTCCGGTGTGAGCCATTATCGGCTGAAACAGTATGTAAACGGGATTCCCGTATATGGAGCTGAACAGACTATTCATGTGGGCAAATCTGGTGAGGTCACCTCTTACTTAGGAGCGGTGGTTACTGAGGATCAGCAAGCTGAAGCTACGCAAGGTACAACTCCAAAAATCAGCGCTTCTGAAGCAGTCTACACTGCATATAAAGAAGCAGCTGCACGGATTGAAGCCCTCCCTACCTCCGACGATACGATTTCTAAAGATGTTGAGGAACAAAGCAGTGTAAGCAAAGACACTTACTCCGAAGCAGCTAACAACGGAAAAACGCTATCTACTGATAAGGACGAGCTGAGTCTTGATAAAGCATCTGCCCTGAAAGATAGCAAAATTGAGGCGGTGGAGACAGAAAAAAGTTCCATTGCCAAAATCGCTAATCTGCAGCCAGAAGTAGATCCTAAAGCTGATCTGTACTTCTATCCTAAAGGGGATGACCTGCAGCTGGTTTATGTAACAGAAGTCAATGTTTTAGAACCTGCTCCACTGCGTACTCGCTACATTATTGATGCCAATGATGGCAGCATCGTATTCCAGTATGACATCATTAATGAAGCGACAGGCACAGGTAAAGGTGTGCTTGGTGATAGCAAATCATTCACCACGACGGCTTCCGGTAGTAGCTACCAGTTAAAAGATACAACACGCGGTAATGGTATTGTGACCTACACGGCCTCCAACCGTCAAAGCATCCCAGGTACCCTTCTGACCGATGCCGATAATGTATGGAATGATCCAGCCGGCGTGGACGCCCATGCGTATGCTGCCAAAACATATGATTACTATAAATCCAAATTCGGACGCAACAGCATTGATGGACGCGGGCTGCAACTCCGTTCGACAGTCCATTACGGTAGCCGCTACAACAACGCCTTCTGGAATGGCTCCCAAATGACTTATGGAGATGGGGACGGTAGTACATTTATCGCATTCAGTGGGGACCCCGATGTGGTAGGTCATGAACTTACTCACGGTGTCACAGAGTATACTTCGAATTTGGAATATTACGGAGAGTCCGGTGCATTGAATGAGGCTTTCTCGGACGTCATCGGCAATGACATTCAGCGTAAAAACTGGCTTGTAGGCGATGATATTTATACGCCAAACATTGCAGGCGATGCTCTGCGCTCTATGTCCAATCCTACGCTGTATGATCAACCAGATCACTATTCCGACTTGTATACAGGCAGCTCCGATAACGGTGGCGTTCATACGAACAGCGGCATTATCAATAAAGCCTACTATCTGTTGGCACAAGGTGGTACTTTCCATGGTGTAGCAGTAAATGGAATTGGCCGCGATGCAGCGGTCCAAATTTACTATAGTGCCTTTACGAACTACCTGACTTCTTCTTCCGATTTCTCCAACGCACGCGCTGCTGTGATCCAAGCAGCAAATGATCTGTACGGTGCGAACTCGGCACAAGCAACTGCAGCTGCCAAATCTTTTGACGCTGTAGGCGTAAACTAAATCATATACGCTATAACCCTCATATCCCGTCCATAGACCTTTGCCGTTGTGCAACTGTCACTTAGGCCTGCTCATAATGGACGAAAAAATAGGGGTGCAGTGTACAAGTCTGCGCCCCTTCCCCCCTTATTTATGGCGTTCCCTCAAAGGGGCGCCCTTTTCTTGTTCATTGAGTCCTTTCCGATCATTTTCGACTAGATAAGACAAATAAACAGTAAATCAGGGACTAAAGATTCATTTTGGGGTATTTTGTAAAATTAATCTTCTCGTTCGACAACCTCTGTGCTAATATCAGAGCCAGGACGATGAAATTGCAAAAAAAATAAACCTTAATATTTTACATAAGGTCATTTTTATCCAGCCTCTTCACGTTTCAAAGGAGCAACAAGACTTACATATATGACGCAAGACTTCTTCAAACAGGGTGTTTTTTACCTCAACATTAACTAGGGAGAGTGAGTATGAATTGAAGAAAGTATGGGTTTCACTTCTAGGAGGAGCTATGTTATTAGGATCTATAGCGCCCGGGGCCTCCGCAGCTGAAAATTCTGTTCCCGATCCGACTCAGTTTACACCAACATTCCAAACGGTGAACTGGAAGTCTCCTTCAACGGTAACAGGCGACAATCTGGTCTGGAGCTTTTTAAATCGACAACAAAAAACATTATTGAGTCTGGACGATACCCACATCGGTTCCCATGTGCGCGAGCAATTTCGTATCGTGGATCGCACCAGTGACAAATTTGGTACAAAGCATTATCGGTTAAAACAATATGTAAACGGAATTCCCGTATTTGGAGCCGAACAGACCATCCATGTGAACAAGTCTGGCCAAATCACCTCTTATTTGGGAGCGGTCATTTCAGAAGATCAACAAGCCGATGCCAAAGAAAATACAACTCCAAAAATCAGTGCTACTGAGGCTGTATATACCGCATATGAAGATGCAGCTATACGGGTTCACTCTCTCTCTTCCTCCGTCCAAATCGTTCCTGAACCTTACGAGGATACAAGTAGTGTAAGTAAAGACACTTACGAAAAGGCATCTAACAATGAATTATCAATCTCTGTCGATAAGGACTCCTTAGATTTGGATAAAGCAGTTGAACTGGAGAACAGTAAATTGGAAGTGGTAGAGCCTGCATCCTCTATCCCCAAGATTGCCAATCTGGAACCAAGTGTAGACCCTAAAGCAGAATTGTACATCTATCCCGATGGAGACTCAACACGTCTCGTCTATGTAACCGAAGTTAATACTTTACAGCCCGCTCTGCTGCGCACACGTTACTTTATTGACGCTAATGACGGAAAAATCGTATTCAAGTATGACATTCTTAACGAAGTGATCGGCACAGGGCGCGGTGTATTCGGTGATACCAAAACATTTGACACAACAGCTTCGGGTAAGAAGTATCAACTAAAAGATATGACTCGTGGTAAAGGAATCCTAACTTATAACGTCCACAACACCGAGACGCTCCCCGGCACCCTGTATACAGATTCCGATAACGTATGGGAAGATCCGGCTGCAGTGGATGCCCACGCTTACGCTATCCGCACTTATGATTATTACAAGGATAGATTTGGACGCGACAGCATTGACGGGCATGGCATGGCCATCGCTTCGGCAGTCCATTACGGCGCAAAGAACTACAATAATGCCCACTGGGGCGGCACTCATATGCTTTATGGAGACGGAGACGGCACGTTATTTGCCCCTTTTAGCAGCGACCTTGAAATTGTTGCCCATGAGCTGACACACGGTGTAACCGAGCATTCATCAGGGCTCGTGTATTTCGCTGAATCTGGTGCATTAAGTGAAGCCATCTCAGATATTATAGGCAACGACATTGAGCGCACCAATTGGGATTTCGGCAAAGTCGCTTATACCCCTAATATTAAGGGCGACGCCATTCGCTCCCTTTCCGATCCTGTCAAATACGGTCAAGTCGATCACTACAGCAATCTCTATCCTGATCCTAACAACGAGGATTATGGTGGAGCCCACATTAATAGTGGTATTATTAATAAAGCCTACTATCTACTGGCACAAGGAGGCACTTTCCATGGTGTCAAGGTAGATGGAATTGGACGTGATGCAGCCGTATATATTTATTATAATGCCTTCACCAATTATCTGACTTCCACGTCTAACTTCTCCACCGCGCGTGCCGCTGTGATCCAAGCGGCCAAAGATAGTTATGGTGAAAATTCAATAGCCGTAACCTCTGCTATGAAGTCTTTTGACGCTGTAGGTGTGAGATAAGTGAAATAATATAAATTTCCCCGGTATTACAAGTCTCCCCCCTTGTCTCTTATGTATACGGCGTCCCACTATGGGACGCCTTTTTTCTAGTATAAAGTTGATTATTGGTAATTATATTTCCGGCCTCTTATTATTGCCCCATCGCAATCCAAAGGACCAACCCTTCACATAGCGGACCTGAGTGTATGCGTTCCACAGTAAGTACTGCTGAATACCTCAGACGTTGTGTGACGGATACCATCACTCCCGGTATACTCGCATTGGCTGTGATTACATACTGTGTATCTATAAAAGGCTTCTCAAATACAACGCTCACTTCACCCCTATCCGCTTGTGCGGGGAGGTGAAAAGGAATGCTCCCATATTGAGGTGAAGCTATATGATCGTCAGAAGCCTCGTCACTGGTCGCTGATCCGTCGTGAATGACATTCAAGTTTAATTCTTTCGCCGTATCGAAAGCTTGATCGATATCTTGCTCAGACAAAACCACGCGTTGCTTTGGGCGCGGTCTTCCTTCAGCAATGTGAATACTGGTTATGGAACAATCCAGTAACGAATCTTGCTCTGACTGATCTTCCGTCGTAATAGACGGTTTGTCGTTATCCGTCCTGTATTCCGTATCTGACTCAGGCACTGACAACAGCAGTACAGATGCTCGATTCATCTGCATCGCTTCCTCTAGCGTTTTGGGGAGCTTATGCTTCTTCCATGCCGCTTCCTCTATAGCTTGAACCGATGTGTCCTTCTCTACGGGGGCAGGGACCGTTGCCGTTCCACGCTGGTTCGATTTATGACTGCCGGAAGTCGAAGTCGCTTTCTCCTTGTTAACACGGGGGGAGGGAACCGCATGGGAAAGGTTACGCCGTGCTGTTCTTTTATCCTTAGGGCTATGGTTCGTACGATGGTTCATGGTGACCGCTCCTTTGGCACAGGAGTGAACCAGCGGTCGCTCCGCTTCATTCACCCGGCTGGGAATCATGGCTAATGCCTATAAGATAGCCTATGCGTGTAACAGCACCTACGTCACTCCGCTACGCAGTCCGTTATGATTTGTGCCCAGCGTTGTGCTGAGTGTTGCCATAAAAATCGTCTCCGTACCTCGCCAAGCCCGGCTTCTCCCATCTGTCGTCGCAAGCTTGGTTGCTGGAGCAGCCTGATGATGGCATCGGCCATTTCCTGCTCACCGTGAGACGGATACACAAGCCAGCCTGTCTCGCCGTGTTGTACAACCTCTGGAATACCGCCGATTCGTGAAGCGACCACAGGCACTCCTGCCGCCATGGCTTCCAGATTGACCAGCCCGAAGGCCTCATCCTTCACTGAAGGAACAACGGTCACATCGGCTAGCTGATATAGCGAGGCCAATGCTGGATGCGGAACATAGTCCAGGAATTGCACATGCTTCCCCAACCTTAGTTTACGCATCTGCCGATGCAACGACGCCGTGTATGGCGTGAGACGGTCATGCCCGTAATAGGCACTACCTGCAATGAGCAGCAGTACGTCCGGGCAGGCGCGGACCACATGCCGCAGGGCCTTCAGCAGCCGGTGAACGCCCTTCCCTGGCATCAGTCTGCCCGCGAATAACATGATTTGGCGGCCTGACCAGCCGAAATCGTCCAATCGCGCCGATCTGGCTGCTTCTGCTGCTGGAGTCCACCGTGGCAGGAAATCGCCGGGATGGATACCCAGCTTGTTTATGACGATGCGCTCTCTGACGGCCTCGGGACAGTCAGAAGCTACGATTGCCCCCAAATATGCACTGTTCACGATAATGCGATCCATCGACAACAGCAGCCTGCCCATATCCTTCCGTTTGAGGTAAGGCTCCCGGATGAACGTGGTCGAATGCAAAGTCAGCACAACTCGGCTATCGGGCAAAGCCTCGCGAATTGCATACGCAACTGCCGGGCGGTTGTGTACATCTACTACCGCTGGTAACCATCTCTTTAAATCGGCAATCACCTCAGAAATATAACCTGTTCCCCGCGTATAACGCATGCAGGGAATTCCGTCGACATCGCCATGATCCGGTGCCTCAGCTCCCTTTATGCCATAGATCTGCGCTTGAAGCTCATGACTAGCCAGCGGTACCATGCGGGCAATTACCCGCTCCACAGAACTGCTGCGGGGCGAAGGTATAACAAAGGAGCCCGGTGTAACGACTGCTACCTTCGGCCTCTGCATCACCTCACCTACTTTCTGAGCTTATTCCAACACTCTTCAACACTCATCCTGTATCATATCGTCTGCCTCGCTGAAATGTGCCTCGCTTCTAACTTTGGGCTTACCGCAAGGCAAGCGTCCATGCCTGGCCGATCTTTGATACATATGATGGACTAGAATCACAGTATGATCAGTTGGAGTGACTACAAGGAGGGCGGACATACTCATGTTGCATGTCGGCGTCATGCTCAACCCGGCAACCTACCGGGGCATCCCCGCCATGAGGACGCGATATGAATCTATCGCCAATTACGAGGACGCCGGGTTAAGCTACGAGCTTATCCCCTGCTTTCTTCGTCTGGAGGATATTCATATAGCGACCGGAACATGCCGGGCTTTTGTTAAACACGGCAACGAGTATCGGCAGATGATTCTTCCGTTGCCGCCGGTCATCCACAATCGGACTCTCTATCGGCAAAATGAAAATGCTAGAGATATCAGCAAGCTTGTACAAAAGGGGTTCTATATTTTTAATGAACAAAACCGTTTCCACAAAGACCATATACATGCAATTCTGCAGGAAGACCCTTTGCTACGCATCCACCTTCCCACAACATTGCAAGGCAACCTTTCCTCCATCCATACCTTGATGGAAGAAACCGGAGATGTTGTAATTAAACCCAGTAGCGGTAGCGTGGGTAGAGGAATTATGCGTCTGCGGCATTCCCGCGGAGGCTGGACTTTGCAATGCGCTCATCCGGCTATACCTGAGCGTTGGTCCACCCTACGTTTGAATGTCGGAGAACTCCCATTATTTCTGCACAAGCGACTGCTGCAGGTGCCCCATATCGTACAGGAAACCATACCGCTTGCTTTGTACAACAATCGTCCGTTTGATGTCCGTGTGTCGGTTCAGCGCGGATATGGCGGTATCTGGGGTGTGACAGGCATGTATGCTAAAATTGCTCCTTCCCACACCTTCGTCTCCAATGTGGCACAGGGCGGTACGGCCCGTTCCTTACTAGAAGTGTTATCACAAACAGAGACAGTTCAGACTTCGAACGCAGTCCGGCTGATGAATGAACTGGAGCGACTCTCATTACAAATCGTGCACCGACTGGCACAAACCCTTCCCCGTCTCGCCGACGTCGGTCTGGATCTGGGAATTACCCATGAAGGCAAGATTGTTTTTATTGAATGCAACGGTCGTGACCAGCGCTATGGCTTCAGCCAGGCGGGCATGCACAATGTCTGGAAAGAAACATACTCTCAGCCGATGGCTTACGCTCGTTGGCTTCTCGAACGGATGCCTTCGTCAGACACCGAACGTTCACCAAACCGTCCACTGTATTGATTTACGTCACATTCTGTGTCAATATAGTTCAGAGCGGCCGGACAGGTTCCGGCCAAGACGGCTCGGAAATGAACAAGGGGGATCTGTAATGGCAAAACAGTGGCTGCGGCTCATGACGGAGCTATCATCGCGCAAGTGGGTGTGCCGGATTGTAGGCTCCTTCGCGCAAAGCGGTGCAAGCCGACTTTTTATCCCCACCTTTATACGTACGTACCAGATCCAGACGCATGAGGCGGAACAGGAATGGAAGGAATACCGTTCTCTAAACGCCTATTTTACACGCAAATTAAAAGCGGGCATGCGCCCGATTGATACGAACGCCGAGGTGATGACCAGTCCGGTGGATGCACGGATTACTTTCACTGGCCCAATTACGTCCGGCACTCTTTTAAATGTCAAAGGGCAGGACTATACGCTGGAAGAGCTTCTTAACCGCTCTCCGCGTCTTGAAAAATACACACACGGCTATGCTTTTGTGCTCTATCTCAGCCCGACGGATTATCATCGCATTCATGCACCAGTATCCGGTACGCTGGTAGAAAAAGAGCATCTGCGCGGCAAGGTATACCCAGTGAATGACTTCGGCTTGCAACATATGCGAGCAGTTCTTAGCCGCAATGAACGACAGATTACGTACATTGCCCACGAATATGGTGAGGTGGCGGTCGTCAAGGTTGGCGCAATGAATGTGAGTAGCATCAAATATACGGATGATAAGGCCGTCTCATGGACAAAAGGAGACGATCTCGCCTATTTCGAATTTGGATCAACTGTCGTTTTGCTAACTGAAAACGGCACGTTTGAGCCAGACCCCGCATTGAAGCTGGGGGATGCGGTGAAAATGGGACAACGTCTGGGTTGCTTTCGACACGATCCCAAAGCATAAGTGAATTTATCATAACAGGATTATAGCTACACATATGAGCATTGGGATCGGATGATGTTAAATTGCTCATATAAAAAAGGACCCGGCGTAACTGCCCGGGTCCTTTTTTGGAATTTATCCATTATATTCTTCACGCCTAAATCCGAAACAGCTTGTCCACCGTCCATAGCATTACCGGATCTCAGACGGACTTTTCCCCGTGTACTGCTTGAATTGGCGGCTGAAAAAAAAGATGTCACGGTACCCCAAAGCCTCTGCCACCTCGGTCACATTCATTCCGGCATGTAGTAATAGATGCTGTGCACGCTCAATCCGCATGCTGATAATATGAGATTGCGCGGAAACACCCAGTAGCTCCTTGAATTTAATTGAAAAATAACGCGGTGACAGCCCCGCTCGTGCAGCCAAATCCTCGACGCGATGAGGAAGTCCCGGATGCTGACGCACATAGTTGGCCGTTTCTCGAATGACCTCGGTGAGCTGGTTACTGGCTTGTTGCTCCTGAGGCTCCTTACGGTCCGCACGCAGCAGATGAATCATCAGTTGTTTCAGGATCAGCTTGCCTTCCTCATCAGCTCCGTAAGCACGCTCTAGGCGTAGTCTAACGTATCTGGCAAGCATATGCTCTACCTCGAACGTTTCCTCCAGCATACGGTAGCTTGCAGGAATTAGCTTTGGTTGTTCGATAAGATCAAAATGAATATAGGTAAGTATGAGCGGCTTTTGCGGGTTATGTGTGGCACGGGTATCATCCCCCGGCTTGAACAGGAAGCAGCTCCCCTTGCTCACCGGATACGACGTCCCGTTTAAGACCACTGTTCCTTCTCCGCTCCATACATAAAATAAATCATAGTTTGGCATCGGCTTCTCGCGTACCTGCCACTTCCAGCCCGGCTCGCACACAATTTTGGCGAAGGCCGACAACAGGATAAACGATGACGCAGATGTATCCAGCAAAATCTGCACCTCCTTTTGTTAATCTTTGGTTGTCCTCTATCCCGTTAATTTATAATATAAGCTCAGCGCCGTCATTAAGCAAAAAAATGCGCTTTTATGTTCCAGATGCTTTTGCGTGACGCTTACCGTGTGTAATGCTATAATATGTAATCAAAATGACTTGGAAGGATGAAACGGGAATGAATCCACTGGCAGCGCAGTTAAACCAAAACATTCAGACAGGCAACGAGCATGTATATCAAATGCTTTCTCTTTTAGGGAAAGAAATTTATTTCCCAAAAGAAGGGATTTTGAGTCAATCCGCAGAAGCAGGGAAGCTTGCTAAAAAGTACAACGCTACGATTGGCATTGCTACAGAAGGCAATGGTCCTATGCATTTGGAGGTCATTCAGGAAAAGCTGTCCGCTTACAATCCCAAGGATTTATACCCTTACGCTCCCCCTGCGGGCAAACCTGAACTACGTAGTGTATGGCGCGACAAAATGCTGAAGGAAAACCCTTCGTTGGCTGGAAAAAGTTACGGTCTTCCCGTAGTTACGAACGCGCTGACCCACGGTTTGAGCATCGTTGCCGACCTGTTCACGGATGAAGGGGATGCTGTCATTTACCCAGACAAAAACTGGGAAAACTATGAGCTGACTTTCGGTATTCGCCGTCATGGACGTTTGGTGAATTTCCCGTTGTTCACAGAGGATCAACGTTTTAATAGTGAAGGATTACGCGACGCTCTACTGGCACAGAAAGAATACGGCAAAGCGATCGTTGTGCTGAACTTCCCGAATAACCCGACAGGCTACACACCGGGAGTCGAAGAGGGTAAAGCAATTATTGCTGCCATCCAGGAAGCCGCGGAAGCAGGCATCAATGTCGTAGTTGTGACGGATGACGCTTATTTTGGTCTGTTCTTCGAGGACTCCCTGCACGAATCACTATTCGGTCAGTTAGCTGGACTTCATCCGAGAATTCTACCCGTCAAAATTGACGGAGCTACCAAGGAAGAATTTGTTTGGGGCTTCCGTGTCGGATTTATTACCTTTGCTTCGGAACATCAGGATGTACTGAGCGCACTGGAACAAAAAACATTAGGGATTATTCGGGCAACGATTTCGAGCGGTCCTCACCCATCTCAAACCTTCGTCCTGGATGCCCTCAAGTCAACAGACTTTGAACAACAGAAGAAAGAAAAGTTCCAGATTATGAAGGGTCGGGCTAATAAAGTCAAAGCGTTGCTCGATAGTGGAAAATACGGAGATGTATGGAGCTACTATCCTTTCAATTCGGGTTATTTTATGTGCCTCAAGCTGAACGGCTTGTCCGCTGAACGACTGCGCACACATTTGCTGGAACAATATGGGGTAGGGACGATTGCGCTGGGTGAATATGATCTCCGAATCGCATTCTCATGTATCGAGGAAGAGTATCTGGAAGACCTGTATGACATTGTTTACCGTGGCGCACAAGATTTGTTGAACGCCTAATAGGTAACAGATTAAATATAGCATCATTAGCGGTATGCCGGATGTTGCGGCATACCGCTTTTTAATGAGCTGAACCATTGTAAGTCACACTTCGCAACAAACTATCCTTCAGCAGCGAGCAAAGATTTCTGTGCGAGTGGCAGCAGGATGACGACCTCGGTTCCGACTCCCGGCTCACTCTCATAGTGTATACTTCCGTTCATAGCTTCAATGATTCGAAAGGAGACGACCGTTCCCAGTCCCGTTCCTACCTCTTTGGTTGAAAAAAACAAAGTACCCACTCGCTCTAGATGCTCCTGACTCATGCCTTTTCCCGTATCCCTAATATGCAGACATGCCTTTTCTTCCTGAATCGCCAGCTTTATGTATACCCTGCCCCCATCATCCGCAGCTTCGATCGCATTTTTCGTCACATGTATTAACGCCTGTAACAGCTGATTACGATCCATATGTACGTATATTTCATTCCTTAGCTCAGTATACAGTCTTACGCCTTGCTTGGTCGCCATCGGTTTCAAAAGCAAAACAATCTGTTGAACCATGCCAGACAGATCCATAAGCTCTGTGTTCCCAATCTGTGGTCTGGATAAGTTCAGATAGTCGCTAATAATTCTTTCAGCCCGATCGACCTCTGCTAGTGCCAAAGCAATATATCTGCGATTTTTCCCTTCTAGCCCTGACTGAACCATTTGCAGGAACCCTTTAACCACGGTCAACGGATTCCGTACTTCATGAGCCATAGAGGCAGCCAGTTCACCTAACGTATTCAGATGCTCAGCATATTTAATCTTTCTTCTCATTTCTTCCCGTTCCAAACTAAACTCCATCCAGAAAGAGGAGGCTCCAATGCTTAGGAATTGAATCACACCGAACCAGAGTATTGCCCGGATCAGCTCGACCTCATCCTTATCCAGCCTGCCATTGGCCCAGGAATGTATTAACAGAAATATAAGCATGGCAATATTGGTCCATATACTCATTAGCATATTCATGCCCACCCGAAGCAACATACTATTGAGCTGTATAAACTTTTTTCTCACCAAGAGAGGGCCCAAATAACACAACATCATGCTGGGAAAGCTCACCACCATAGACTCAGGATCTATATACATACGAGCCATCACCATCAGCGTTATATTCAGAAGCCCTGCCTTAGGACCAAAATATAAAACAGAGAGGATCAAAGGAACATATCGGAGATCCCAATATAATCCATACCAAATGTACGAAAACATAAGGCAAAGCACAGAAGACACACCCAGCACCCCTCCCATAAGCAACGGGGTATGTTTCCTATGCCGATGATCTGACAAAGCGCTATATACCAATAACGGTACAAACACAAGAAATATGTTCACGAGCAGCTTATCTACCAGCATCTCGTCTTTCCCACTTTCCAAGTGATAATGACTACGTACTTCTTCTATTCTCGATAATACGTGTCTTTTCCTCTATCCTCCCCTACATCTGATGAAAAATATAAGGCGATTCGGCAACGCACCTGAGCATTGGCCCACGCAATCTGAAAATCCAATTCATAAGATACGATGTATCCTTTATCACAATGACCGAGAGGAGAATGAGCATGGGAGCAGAAGAAACAAGAGGCGGTTACGGTGGTTACGGCGCATTCACAAGCACAGGAACAATTCTGGTACTGTTCATTTTATTAGTTATCATCAGCAAAACGCTCTTTATATAAGCAGGCGGAAATCTGCACCCACGGCTACGATAACAGCGAGCGTACAAAAAAGGCTAATTCGCAGACAGCTCTTGCTGCTTGCGAATTAGCCTTTACTTTATTCACATAGATACAAATTACACTTCTTCCTCATCCTGACCGTCCAAACGCCATTTTTTGGCTTGAGCGCCTCGTAACAAGAACACTACTGCAACTCCCCCAAGCAGCGTGAGCAGTGTAGACAGTAGATCTTCCGTTCCTTTTGCCAGAAAAGGAAGCCACAGAACCACAGCAGCCGGCAACGTCAACCGAACAACAAAGTCGAGAAAAGACGCACGACGACTATGCGCAGGAATCGGATATAACTGAAGCCACAACGAATCCTTGTGATACTGCTTTAGTGAAGTAACCTGTACACCAATGAGGAATATGAAAAATAAATATACTGCAATCCCAATCCAGCTAGCATGGGTGATATATATAATTAACAACCCCAGAATTCCAAGCCGAATGACAATACCTGCTGGCTCTGTACGCAGGAATGTCTTAAACAGCAGGTAACGATACGCTCCCCTTCTGTTCCAAGGTATGTTACCTCCCAACCAGGACAGCCAACGACGTGGCGTCACTCTCTGCGTAAGGGCGGGCACATCGACAAACCAGCCCAAAGTGCGCATCACCCGAGCAGCCTGCATACCCTCTGTACGAATCAGCTTTTCCCAAGCCACTAGCAGCTTGACCGGAAAACGCAGAACAAGCACGTACACCACACCGACCAATATGATAAATGGCACGCTGTGTAGTGGAGGCTGCCATAGCCATGCGGCTACCATCAGCACAGCCAACACCCACCGAAGCAGACGATAGCCTACACTCCCGCCAATCGATACCATGCGAAGCTCTTGCCAGCCGCCGTAACTGAATAGCAGCTTTAACAGCACAAACAGTAGCAGGGTCAGTAGCAACGGCTTAGGCGCCGCATCACTGCGAATATACAGCGGCCACACAATAATAGACAGCAATAGCAAACCGAATATTTTATACACCACACCCCGAATCCGGCTGGCCTTAAAATAATGGTGCATCGCGTGCTCCTGTGGACGGAGGAAAACAATATCCGCTGCGTTTAAATACGTACGAAAGCTCGCATGAGCAATCGGAATAGCCACAATAAGCATGATCCAGCGGATGGGCAAATCCGGTGGAGTATGCATTAGTAGCGACGTGTACCATGCGGCAAAGGCAATCAGCGCAAAGCCGAAGACCACCGCCAGACCGCTTTGAATGACATAGCCCAGATAGGGCAGCACCTGTCCCCAGAACGCTACACGTCTTTCTTTATGCAAACGTTGCAAATCCATGCTCATTCCCTGCCCTGTACCAGCTCATAAAATGCATCTTCCAGCGGCATGCCCGGCTTACCCGCCTGTGCTGTCACTTCGTCCAGCGTACCCTGTGCAATAATGGCACCCTGATGAAGTACAATGAAACGATCACAATAATTTTCAATCGTGGACAAAATATGAGAACTGAGCAGAATGGACGAACCCGAACGCTTCATCTCTAACATAAAGTCAAGCAGGGAACGAATACCCAGCGGGTCCAAACCCAAAAAAGGTTCATCTATGACATACAACGGCGGTCCCGCTAAAAATGCACACATAATCATCACTTTCTGGCGCATCCCTTTAGACAGATGCATTGACATACTCCCACTTTTATCCCGCATACGGAACAAGTCTAGCATTTGATCACTACGCGTGCGGAAATCTGCTTCGCTAACTCCGTACGCTCTGGCCGTGAATTCCATATGCTCCATCACCGTCATTTCAGGATACAGCTCTGGAGATTCAGGTACAAAAGCAATGGCTCCCTGATATTCCTCTGGATTCTCATCCTGCTTATGCCCCTGCACACGAATTTCTCCGGCCTGCGGTGTCATCAGGCCCAAAATATGCTTCATGGTCGTACTTTTCCCGGCCCCATTCAGACCGATCAGTCCTACCATTTCGCCCGGTTTCACATCCAGCGAAATTTGATGCAGCACCGGGCGCTTGGCGCTATATCCGCCGGTCAGTCCGTTAATTTGCAACACAGGCTGTTGTTCCATGGCTCCCCCTCTTCTCCCTTACTCGTTCGGTTTTGATCCTTTTTCCTTCAGCCATCTTGGTGCACCCTTGTTTTTGCGATCACGCTCGCGCTGTGCTTTTCCTGCTTTGGACAAGGCTGCTCCTTTGCTCTTTCCTGGAGCTGAACCGTTCGCGGAATTTCTGCCAGGACGTCCGTTTTCGGCACGAACAGGTGCCTTTCGGTCCTCCGCCGATGCTCCGTTAGATAAGGATCTAGCCTCGGATGGTCTTACAGGTGCACGCTTGGCATCCGCCGGACGCGGCACAACTACTCGACCTCCATGCAACGCACGCTCTGCGATGTCAATGCCCAGTTCACGGGAGAACTTGCGCATGATGAACGTTTCACGGTCGGTGACAACCGATGCCACTAATCCTTTGCGTCCCATCCGTCCTGTCCGTCCTGCACGGTGAACATAAGCTTGACTATCCGTAGCCGGGTCAAAATGAATGACCATTTCAAGTCCCTCAATATCCAGACCACGAGCTGCCACATCCGAAGCGACCAGTACTTTGAGCTTGTCCTCGCGGAATTTGGCCAACACGTTGCTACGCGTAACTTTATCCGCATCTCCATACAAGGACGCCGTAGTCAGCCCCATATGCTTAAGCTTGGCTTCAATCTCCCCAATGGCATTGGTCGTATTCACGAACACCAGCGCTTTTCTCGGATTAAAATGACGCACCAGACGGCGCAGCATATCCACCTTATCCCGTTCTTCAGATACAAAGTAATAGTGTTCCAGTCCACTAGCCGTCTTTTGGTCGGGATCAATCCCAATTTCTACGTATTCACGCATCTCCCGTTTTGCCAGCGACTGAATCTCATCGTTCAGCGTTGCGGACAGGAATACCAATTGACGATCACGTTGGGCGGTGCCCAATATGTTGGTTACATCGCCTGCTCCACCGAGCTGGAACATCTGATCCACCTCATCGATGACGATGGCTGTAATATTGTGCATTTTCAGCTTTTTCGAAGCGATGAGTTCCCGTACACGTCCTGGTGTACCCACGACAAGCTGTGGATGATCCTTGAGCTTTTCGATTTGACGTTTGATAGCCGCCCCACCAATCAGACCGAGTACACGGATTCCGCGATGCTCTCCGTAGCGCTGACCCTCACGTACAATTTGCATAGCGAGCTCCTGGCTTGGAGCTAGTATCAGCTTTTGCGTAGCCTTTTTCTGTGGATCAATCGCTTGCAACAGCGGCAGCAAATAAGCCAGTGTCTTGCCTGTGCCAGTTTGTGAGCGCGCCAATACATGCTTTCCCTTCATTATTTCCGGTATAGCCTCTGCCTGAACTGGCGAAGGCTGTGTAATTTCATGCTCAGTCAGTTTGTCCAACAGATCTTGTTCAACGCCGAGCGATTCAAAATTCAATGTCATGAAAAGGTCCAACCCCTATACGTAAATTCGTTACTCTCCATTATATGCGAAAATAGCCTTGTTACCAAATCACAAAAATAAAAGATGTCCCTCACCATAGCTAATGGCTTACGGGACATCTTTTATTTCTTATTCATCACACCATGACCCAGCCTATCGGTCAGTCTGGGAGCTAACTGATACAGCTTGAGAAAAGGAGATACCCACCGTGGCAGATTAACCTCCTCCTTGCGAAGCTCCATCGCTCTTACGATATGCCGTGCTACCTTATCTGGTTGTAGCATAAACCAGCTTACATTTCGAACATATCCTCCTGAAGGATCTGCCAGTTCAAAAAACGGTGTGTCAATCGGCCCCGGATTAATCGTCGTTACAGTCACTCCACTCCCGCGCAGCTCTTGCCGGAGCGCATTGCTGAAACCGAGCAACGCATGCTTCGTCGCCGTGTAAGAAGACGATTTGGCTGTCCCGATTTTCCCGGCCATTGATGCTACATTGACAATCTGTCCATGGCCCCGCTCTGTCATTTGCGGCAGAAACGCCTTGATGCAGCGAACAACACCCATGTAGTTCACGTCCATCATTTGTTCAAACTCCGTCAGATCGGTTTCATTAAAATACTCAAACTTTCCGTAGCCCGCATTGTTAAGCAATATATCGACCCGTCCGTACTGTTCCAATACTCGTGCAGCAACAGCCTCTACCTGCTCCTGGCGGGTGACGTCCAGTTGGATAAGCTCATGTCTGCCGCTGATTCCCGCAGATACTTGCTTCAGTCGCTCCTGCGAGCGTGCTGTTAAAATAGGAATCGCGCCCTTTTCGCTTAACAACTGAGCGCAAAGGGCGCCAATTCCACTGGATGCACCTGTAATCACAACTATCTTGTCCTGTAGTATATTCACGGTCATCCCTCCATATTAAAGAAACTTGCTCCTTTAATATTAAGAGATCATCACCTGAATATCCAGCTCACCGATTCCTTCCACCGTAAGCGGAATATAAAGGGCACGCTGAGGCACAAAAGTGGTCAAGTTTTCTGATTTCATGACCTGCGGAGGCGTAATATCCACAACAATTCCCTGACTGGACAAAATCGTACTGGCATTCCCACTAATCATATTGCCCAATTCTGAAATTGCGCTTTTTCCCATCTCATCAATTTCAGTCAACACAAATCCGCCCATCATCGCTGATACCATACGTAGCGCCACCTGTTCATTCAGGCCGAACACAATATTTCCGCTAAGCTGTCCGGTCATCCCGATCATAATCCAGATGTGGTCGTCCACCAGCTCGACATTTTTCACACCAAGATTTCCGGGTGAAGGAGATACTTGGATCAATTGTTCAATGACCCGTCGCGCCGACTCCAAAAAAGGATTTATCACTTCTGCCTTCACGATCAAAGCGCCCCTTTACGATGGGCTTTTAGACATACAACAAAAGTCCCATTTAAATTAGAATTTTTTAATTAAATATTACTGTAAAACGAATCGATCCTCAATAAAATGCTCTCTATATCACTTATCGACAGCTACCCGGTAATTTTTTATAGCTAAATCACAAAAAAATGTGAATAATGTCCTATATCTTTGCTTCTTACCGGTTTTAGATTGATTATTTTTGAAGGATATCAGGACTTTAGTCTTTATTCCCCAATATACCACACTTTAAGGTGCTCTGCTTCGATTCATTGCCCTTCCTGCTCGAATAACCTATAATTTAATGAAATAAAGCATAACGACGGTTTTACATATGAACCTATGGATTGGCTAAAAATATTCATTCTATACAGCTGCGACAAGATTAAGAAAAGAGAGGAGGAACTTCATGAACATCAGTCAACTTGAAACACTTATCATGATTTCCAAAACGATGAGCTTCCGCAAAGCCGGAGAACTTCTCAATTTGACGCAGCCGGCGGTGTCCGCCCAAATTAAAAGTCTAGAGGATGAGTTCAAAACCATTCTGATTGACCGCAACCAGCCTGTCACCCTGACCGACCGGGGAGCTGTTTTTTTGGAACACGCCGAGCGCATATTAGAGGTTGTTGAGGAATTAAGACAAAAATTATACGATCTAAACGAAACACCGCAGGGTCACATTGCGCTGGGCACCACAACATCCATCGCTATTCAAATTTTACCGCGCGTGCTTTCCTACTTTCAGGATCAGTTCCCTCTCATCAAAACCTCCATTCAATCCATGGCTTCCTCAATGATTTATCAGCAGGTGGAGAACGGACTTATTGATGTTGGCATCGGTTATCTGATTGAACGTAATCCCAATTTAAGCACTTCGGTTCTGTACTACGATTCCTTTGAGCTAGTCGTGTCTCCTACTCATCCACTGGCCTCACAACCACATGCTACCATTGAAGCCCTTCGGGAAATTCCGTTGATTCTGCTCTCTCCCGATACGGTGGGACGAAAATTCGTGGATGATGTATTTAAAAAGCACCAAATCGTACCTCATGTCGTGATCGAGTTGTCCAGCAGCGAGGAAGTCAAACGGATGGTCGAAATTAATCTCGGTGCTGCCATTATTTCCAGACTGTCGGTCACTTCTGAACTGCGTGCAGGCACATTAAAAATGATCCATATTCCCGAGCTGGAAGTTAGTCATCCGGTAGGAGTGATTTATAAATCCGGCCGATATCTAAACTCAGCCATGCAGCAATTTTTAAGTGATCTGAAGGGGATGCCGGAGACGAATTTCACCAGTTCTGAATAACGTAATTCGCTATGAACACCATACGAAATATAAACCCTGATTACGAAAGGAAGACAGGCTATGAAATTTGATCTGCACACCCATCATTTCCGCTGCGGTCATGCAGACGGAAACATTCGAGATTACATTGAAGCAGGCATTCAGTCGGGCTTACAAGCGATTGGTATTTCGGACCATTCCCCTTTCCTGGGCAGCGAACAGGATCAGGCTTTTCCTAAAATTTATATGGCTAAGTCACAGCTTGCTGAATACGTAGAAGAGGTACAACAGCTTAAAAAGGAATACGAAGGCCGTATTGACGTGCTCCTCGGATTGGAAACGGATTATTTTCCTGATTTTGCTGAATTATATCGTTCCACTCTGGCTCCTTATCCATTTGATTACCTCATTGGGTCGATTCACAATGTCGAAGGGAACAGCATTTTTAACCGTAACCGTTGGAACAAATTAAGCGACGCTCGTAAAATCGAGGTCAAACAAGCCTACTATGCGCTCATTCAGGAATCTGCGCGAAGCGGCATGTTTCAAATTTTGGGTCATATTGACGCAATGAAGGGAAACTTTCCTGCCTTTTCAGACATTCCTGCCGATGAAGCCATTGATGAAACCTTGCAGGTAATTGCGGAATCCAATGTGGCGATTGAAATTAACACTTCGGGTAAAACCAAGCTGAGTGGTGGATGGTACCCGTCTGCTTCTATTTTAGAAAGAGCGCACCATTTTGGTGTGGAGGTTACTTTTGGTTCGGATGCCCATAAGCCTTCGCGGGTAGGCGATGACTGGGAAGAAGTAAAGGCAATGCTGAAGGATATCGGCTTCCGGGAATGGGTCTATTTTAAAGAAAAACGTAAAATTCCTGTGGCGCTTTAAAATTCAAGGTGGGGATCGCCGCTCCGCAAATCATTTGATCTTACGAACGCTGCTGCAATGGGATTATTGGGGATTGTAATTTATAAAGTGATAATTCCATTGCAAAGGCGAACGCTTAGCAAGATTATGACATCTATGTGTGAGGAGAATTACATATGCACTTGGAAGATCCTATGGACAAGCTTAAAAAGCTAAAGCATGACATCACGCGATTTATGCTCATCTATAAATTTGCGCTCGACGAAATGGAAACCAAGATTGAAATATTAAAGCAGGAATTCCAAGCATTGCACGATTACAGTCCTATTGAGCATACCAAATCACGCCTTAAATCTCCTGAGAGCATCATGAATAAAATGATTCGTAAAAATAGCGAGTTATCGCTGGATGCTATCAAAGATCATATCAAGGATATCGCAGGTTTGCGTATTACTTGCTCTTTTATTTCTGACATTTATGATGTCAGTAACATGCTTCAGAGACAAAGTGACTTGAAGGTACTGGAAATTAAGGATTACATCAAGAATCCCAAGCCGAACGGTTACCAGAGCCTGCATTTGCTGGTTCAAGTTCCTGTATTCATGTCGGATTGTGAGGAGCTAGTCTGCGTAGAAGTGCAAATTCGAACCATTGCGATGGATTTCTGGGCCAGCCTGGAGCATAAAATCTTTTATAAATACAACCAGTCTGTGCCCGAAAACCTGACACGTGAATTAAAGAACGCAGCAGATTCCGCTAATGCTCTCGATCTTCAAATGGAGCGACTGCATCGTGAAATTAAGGAGATTAAAGACGCTAGAGGTGAAGAGGACTCCATAGAGGAGCTTCGGAAGATTATGATTAATAATCAGCAAATTACGGTGCCGGCCAATTTCTTGAAGCTTCTAGGAGAGTAAGATTAGGCGGTGCTCCACCACTATGCGAATGATTTGATCTTATGATCGCTGTTGCAACGGGATTCACTGGATGGTATAAGCCCTTTAAAGGGTAGAATCCCATTGCTAAGGCGAACGCCTGCGCTTCTCCAGATTCAAATTCTACACTCCGCCTGCAGGATACAAATTTATGATCAACGAATCGCGTGTTTGCTCAAAAATTGAAGAATAGAATCATTGATTAAGATCGGCTTCTCTCTAAGCATGTGCGGTCGATGACTACAACCCGGAGCAATTAGATAACGTGAGTCTTGGACCCTTGAGCATAATTCCAGGAGTTGCTCTTCTGTGGCGAAATCATCATGTTCACCCGCGATAAATAATGCAGGGCACGTAATGCTGCTTAACTCACTACGTGTCAATTGCGGATATTGGCGCCAATCCTGTGCGCTCTGACGCATAAATTCTTGCCAATTCCCCTGATGTGCCTCCTCATGCCGATCCATCATTTGATGGATCATTTCATAACGTTCGTTTTTGATGAGCCACTCTGGTTCAAATTCATCTGCCCCCTCAGGACATGCGACTCCACTACAGCCTATGGTCGTAACGGTAGCGAACATTTGAGGGTGCTTCACCGCACAGTATAAAGCCACATTGCCTCCGCAGCTGTACCCAATAAGATGGGCTTTGGAAATATGTAGCGCCTCCATAAAATCAATTACATCTTCTGCGAGTTGAGGGGTGCTCCATTCCAGGCTATCACATTTTGTTCTGCCATGACCCCTGTGGTCGGGAAAATAACATGTATACTTTTGCTGAAAATCAAGTAATTGCGATGAAAAAGCTAGAATTCCTCTTGAATAATGACTGTGCAAAAATATGACGGGTTCTCCTGCCCCCATTTTTTCATAATACATTTCTAAGTTCTGAATCTCTACGTATGGCATATGATCCTCCCCTTTTCAGTCGCTCCGTATCATTTACAATCATTATTTCGTCTATCTTAATATAAATGAAAACCATTTCAGGAGGAGTGATGTAAGTATGAAAAAGATACTTGTTTTGGGTGGAACGCGCTTTTTTGGCAGGAGACTGGTGGAACGTCTGCTGGAGAGTTCCGAGAACTCCGTTACCATCCTCACACGGGGCCAAGCAAGCGATTCGTTTGGTGACCGCGTTAAGCGAATCTATGCAGACCGTACCGATCGGCAAGCGCTCGCTGAGGCGGTAGGTGAGCAAGTGTGGGACGTTGTTTATGATAATATTTGCTTTTCTCCAGATGAAGCCAGCGAAGCCTGCCGCATTTTTGACGCTAAAGCTAAGAGGTATATTGTGACCTCCAGCCTATCCGTCTATGATTCGAGCCCGGAAGTGCTGACAGAGAGCATCTTTGATCCTCAGGCTTACCCGGTTCGCAAGGGCGGGAAGGACGATTTTACATATCAGGAGGCTAAACGGCAGGCAGAAGCAGTTTTTATGCAGCAAGCTACATTCCCTGTAGTTGCTGTTCGTTTTCCGATTGTATTGGGGACAGACGATTATACGAAAAGACTTCATTTTCATATCGAACATATTCGTGAAGGGATAGAAATCGGAGTCCCTAATTCCGCAGCACAAATCTCATTTATTCGTTCCGATGAAGCCGCAGATTTTCTCTTTTGGCTTGGTCACACTCATTTAACTGGTCCCGTAAATGCTTGCTCCGACGGTACAGTGAGAATTGGAGAGATCATTTCGATCATTGAGCAGATAACGGGAAAACAAGCTGTGGTGAAAGAAAAAACAGCAGATGAGCACATGTCTCCATTTGGTATTACACAATCGTGGTACATGGATACGTCCAAAGCCCAGTCAGAGGGGTACTCATTTCTCTCCCTACATGAATGGCTTCCAGAGCTAGTAACCAGCCTGAACCGTTCCTATGAATCATAAAAAAAGAGGACCCGAAGCTTCGGGTCCCAGCAATATATATAATTCAAAGGGGGTCATATCTATGTTGTACCCACTCTATGTTAAAGTAACTTTGCAGTTATGTTTCATTTTTGTAACAAACTGAAATACAAATGAGCCCAGCCAAGGCAAGAAGGCCACTCGCCGCCACAGAGATAGAGAATGCCCTAATATAATCTGACAATTTAGCTTCTGAAAGCGTGTGATGAAGCGAGAAAGAGAACAAGAACCCGATCAAAGCGACTCCCAACGAATTAGCCAAGTACATAAAGGTCGTGAACAAGCCTGAGCCCGTTCCTGCCTCTTCAGCCGATACAGCACCTAGGACGACATGAGCCAGTGGCGTTGTGGCCATCCCGAGACCCAAACCATATACACCTAGTATCATGATATTTTGAATATGAAATAGGTGGAACGCATCTAGATGTAACGATCCAATGAGCAGAAAGCTACAAATCCCCATGATTAGCATACCTGATTTCAGCACCTTGCTCCCCCACCCCTTAACCAGCCTGGACGACCATAATGAGGTAAGAAAAAAGCCAACACCTAGCGGTAAAAAGACCATACTTGTGGATCGAACACTGTATTTCAAACCGGATTGTACATAATAATTCAAAATAAAGAAGAACGAAAACATACTAAGATAGATGACAATTACCGTCAATATCCCTGCGCCGAATGAACTCTTTCTAAATATAGATAGACGAATAAAAGGCGAGCCTCCCTTCTTTTCTTTTCCCATTTGCGTAACTATAAAAGCAACCAAAACCAGAATGGACAACAGCAGACAACCCCATGTCCATGAAGCCCAGCCCTGCTTTTGTCCGGTTGTCAACGGATAGACAAACAGCAATAAACCAAGAAGCAACAGAAAGGCCCCTGCCCAATCCATGTTTGGCACGGATCTGCCATAGGATTCCGAAATAATAGGACAAAAGAGTAACACTAACAGCCCAAAGGGGACATTAAAAAAGAAAATAATGCGCCAGCCCAGGCCAAAAAGGTTCCAGTCTACCAAAAATCCACCCAGAATTAAACCAAGTGTAAACCCAACCCCAATGATAGCTCCATAAATCGCAAATACCAGCCCTTTCTCTCTGGGAAGAAAGCTGCTTTGCATGATAGATAGAACCTGGGGTTGAATCATGGCGGCTGATATCCCTTGAAGCACACGGATCATAATGATTAATGTAGGGTGCGATACGATCCCTCCTAACAAAGCCATTAATGTAAAACCCAACACCCCGATGCATAACATGCGTCTTCTACCATACATATCTCCTAGTTTGCCACCCAATATCAAGGCTACAGCCAATCCCAGAGAATAGCCCGTAAATATGAGCTGTGCCTCCGAAAAGCTGGCGTGCAGGTCCGCCTGCATCATCGGAAGGGCAACCTGCATCATATAGGTATTCAATGAAATCAACAAAGTGGGAAGTAAAATAAGAGCTAATGCGTACCAGCGACGCGAGTCTACCTGCTGTACTGCTTGAGGATTAGTCATGGATATGGCAAAACGATCTTTCATGGTAGTTCCTCCAACTCTATAATGGTTATCTTTGATCTTTTCATTTCTCATCTCCACTGATAACCATTATCATCTATAAAGGAAGGAGGCTCTACCTACGGAGGTATTTTCTATCCCTATAGAAGGAGCACAAATGCAAAATCCTCCAAACATGATGGACATGCTTGAAGGATTGGTTTCATTAAGATTTATTCGAAAATGTATCTGGGTTACGTATTTTCTTGATATATTCGCTAGGATTACAACCATAATACTTTCGAAAGGTTGTCGTAAAATTGCTGGCGTTGCTGTACCCGATTGAAAAGGCAGTCTCTCCAATGTTTAATTGTTCAACTTCCAAGTACCAGAGTGCTTTTTCCATTCTTTGCTTACGCACCATTTCAAAAATAGTCATTCCGAATACATGGGGGAATCCTTTCTTTAGCTTGAATTCATTAAGCCCAACCTTTCGGGCCAGCGCTTGAATAGACAGGGGATGTTCAAAATGAAGAATGACGAATTCACGAGCCTTTTGGAGCTTGGATATATCTTCACGACTTATAAAATGGCTTGTCCCCCTTGTTTCATGTCCATCCATCTCCCCAAATAATGCAATAAACTCCATTGCCTTGCTTTCCATGTATAACCGTTTCATCGTCCCATTGTAGTTGCAATGTATCATGTCAAAAACACACTTATGCATGGCTGGCGTATCCGCATAAGAGTCAATATTCCCCTTGTAACGCTGTAACCATGTTTCCATGCTATGCTTTTCTGCGATATCTCCGGCATAATGAAAAAGCTCTTGTGGAGAACATCGTATTTCCAGCATTTGATGGCGAACTCCTGCCTTCTTTTCCTCATAAACCAGTTCATCCTCTAAATATAAAACATTCCCGGTCAAACGATTGGTATGACTTTCTTTGCCGTTCCATTCACAGTATATTTCACCGTTTAAGCAATAGCTGAGTTCAAAGAGCGGACAAGCCTCCTGAATATGAAGCTTCATATTCTGTTCAAAGGTGAGATCCGTGACCACGATTTCCATACCTGGGCGAATCTGTGTGCGTGTCATGCTTCCCTTGCCCATATGCGGGGGAAGCGTGAGTTGTTGCTCCCATTTTTTATGATGAATACGACCATCCACAAGCTCCGTGAATTGGTCAAATAAATGATGTATATCTGCACTCCATATATTCAAAGCCAATATCAGCCCTTCTTTCCTGTTCAGTCCTAACTATAGAATAACAAAAAAAGAGGACCCGAATCATCGGGTCCCAGCAACATTTATTATTCAAAAGGGGGTCATGTCTGTATTGTACCCGTCCTGTGTTAGAGTTGTTTTGCAGTTATATTTCATCTTTGTAACAAAATATTCCACTGCCATTTCTATGCATAATCTCCTTGGTTCATCGAAAATACCAATACACTCGGCACCTCTCCTGAGGGATCATAAGCACCAATTGTACGCAGCAGGCGCATCTTATTTTTAATAAGTACGCGCATGGAAGCCTGATTATCCTCTTGGCAACGACTTTCGATCCGCTTGAGCTTCAAAGATCCGAAACCAAAATTCAGCATTTCTCCCACCACTTCTGTAGCCAGCCCCTGTCCCCAAAAAGGACGATCCAGAATATAGCCCAGTTGTGCCTCACCCGTTCTTTCATTCCATTGCTGAAAAGAGACGATACCGAGCAACGGTGAGGAGGTAAGCTCATTGGATTCACCAAGTAGATTGCTTTCTCCTGTATTTCTCTGATGCCATTCCACCGCAAAATGCAGGGAATCTAGTGAATCAGCAGATATTTTAATTTGCGCAACCAGACGCCGCATTCGTGTATTGACTGGTTTGCGAATTCGATTCACATATTGGATCACCAATGGATCGGATAGAATCCGTTCCAGCGCGGGATAATCCTCCGTTCTTAGCTGGCGCAATCGGACTCGGCGGGTGTAAAGCTCCGGTAGCCCAAGACGAAGCATTTCTCTGGTCAGCACAATGTTCCCCCCTGCGGATGGATTGGCTTTTAGAAATGAATGTTTCCATACTTAATCCAGGTCCTGAATCCCGCGGTAAATTCCTGTGCGCAGCTCTCGAATATAATACGGCAAAGAAGGCACAGCAGCTTCCTCCGCTTGTTTTACTGCCAGTTCTATATCATAAGGTACACGTACAAAATGAATGGAGAAGGACGTAGGCTGCTCCTCTCCCATCTTGCCCTCTAAAATGCAGTAGGAAGCCTGCGTAACATCCAACGGATTCCCGACACTGCCGACGTTAAAAAGGGTTTTTCCCTGAAAATGCTGGATAAAAGCATTGTGCACATCACCATATCCCACAACATCTGGAGCAAAAGCAACTTTTCCATTTTCTTCTTCTAATGGATCGAACATGGCAAGCCGTTTTTCCGGCTCATCCCATGGCTGCACACGGTGATATACACTTTGCGGCGAGGCATGCACCAGACGGATACGGCGTCCGCTCATTCTGAAATCATAATGAAACGGTAACTGTGCCAAATACTGCACTCGTTCTGCCCCCAAGCGTTCGGCTTGCCAGCTAAAATTGAGATCATCCGTAATACTAACCAGCTCATCCCAATTCCCCCGCACGACCACTTCACAACGTTGACGGACAGCATCCAGAACCTCGCACGGGCTAGGCCCTTTGCCGATCAGATCCCCCAAACAAAACACACGGCTAATGCCTCGGGAAGCAATATCCTCCAGCACCGCCTCACAGGCAGGCCAATTGCCATGAATATCTGAAATGACAGCAATACGATCCATCTGAACCTCACTCCTTTGTCCGAAACGACTACATCTCTACACTACATTCAAGCCATCTTTATGTAGTTCCAACATATATGATAAAGATGAAAAAAAGATCATGGCCTATTGGCCGGATTTTAGCGTAATGACACTAAGCTCCGGTCTGCACAGCACGCGAATCGGCAAATGTGTCATGCCAATGCCTCGGCTGACATACAGCGGCATTCTCTCTGTTCCCACATGAAATAACCCCTGGATGTACTTGCGTCCACCCGGAGGCGGCATTGGTGCTCCAATGACCGGCAAGCGTACCTGTCCTCCATGCGTATGCCCCGACAGTTGAAGATCAAAGGACATTTGTGCCGCCACATCTGCATAGTCCGGCTCATGCATCAGCAGGAGCTTGCACATCTCATCAGGGAGTCCGTGGATGGCACGCTGCGGATTGGGCTTGCCCATAATGTTATCCTCTAAACCGACCATGGCTACACGCTGTCCCGCAAGCTCTACAATCGCATGCTCGTTTCTCAGCAACGTAAATCCGGTTTTCGGGTATAATTCCTGAACTCCGGCTGGTAAGCCTCTATAATCATGATTGCCCAGAATAGCAAATTTGCCAAGTGTGGCGTGCATCGAAGCCATAACTGGAACAGCAGCCTTCATGGATACTGCATAGTCATCTACAATATCGCCTGTAAAACAGAGCAAATCTGGCTTCAGACCTGCTATACGGTCCGCAAGCTCGCGCAGATCCTGCTCATCCATATGAAAACCCAAGTGCACATCACTGAAATGTACGACCCTGATTCCGTCAAAAGCAGACGGAAGACGAGGGAGAGTCAAGTTGAAGCGTGTAATTTCCAAATGATTAGGCTCCCATAAGGAAGCATATCCTCCAGCCAGAAGCGCGGTTCCGGCTGTGGCTAAAGCCGCCTTTTTCAAAAAATGACGGCGCGAAGGATTGGCTGGTTCATTTGAAACGGAACGCCGCGAAGAACCGGGAGGGATAGCGGCCCCCTGATGCGGGCCATCCTGACTCTCGCGGCGGGTGTGCGGCGTCTTCTCCATATGCGTTCCCCCTTGCGATCTATTCCTTGATCTCACTTTTTAGAAATTCTTACTGTCCAGAAGCTTTAGCGATGGGTGGACAACCACTGCTCCGCATAGTCTACCAAATCACGTTGCCTCGCGAAAAAACATGAAGCCTCCCCAATGTTCACTCGCGTAAAGGCTGAGGGACAGTCCCGTTCAAAATCAAGTCCCAGCTTCTCAAAGTCATCTGAGGTAATATTAAAATCCTGAAAAGATACCCACGCTTTTGCTCCATCCACCATCATAGGAGCTTGATGCGTGATCACTTCTCGTCCATTATAGGCTGTTCGATATTCCGCCAAATGCAAGGACGTGTTGCTGTCATGTCCGCAGCCCAACAGCAGCACATAGGCATCTGCCTCATACAGCTTTGCCAAAGGCGAATGCTCACCCAGACCATAGTCGAGCTGATGATCTGTCAGTAATCCCAAAGCAGCAGGTCCACGTGCCGCCAGAGAAACATGCGGATGCCCGCTGCGCTTGGTTCCCGGCAGGCCACGGAACGTTTCTACAATGATGCCCATCCCCCCGGTCAGCGTCCAGGCCGGATCATAAGCGGGCATTTCCTCGCGTACCAATTCCCACCATGACTCGTCCAGAGGCGGGTTCATCCAGGTCGAAGGATCAGTCAAGTCATGAGACTGTGTCGGCATCACCAGCGTCCCTTCCGGGCCAACCGCTTCGGTTAGCGCGGCAAGAATGGCCGAGGCCCCGCCTGGAATAAAGCGTCCAAAGCTGCGCATCGACGAGTGAACAAGCAATGTCATGCCGCTCCGAACTCCCAGCTCCTTTAATCCCTTCATGACATCCGACCTAGTGACAGGTCGATTCGTTATCGGTTGCACAGTCACCTGTCCAGCCTCCTTTTCTCCAAAAACGATACACAATACCATAATTATACCATAACTGCTATCCGCGCTCCTTCCTCCATGTTACCCTCCATCTTTTCTGAGCGCAAAAAAACAGGCTTTTTCCAGTTTGAGAAAAAGCCTGTTTGGGCATAACCTATTTGCTATACAGTCAGCCAACGCTTGAACATATGCTTGGTCGTTTCCTTATTCATTTCGGCAATAGAAGTTGTCAACGGAATGCCTTTCGGGCAAGAACGTACGCAGTTTTGCGAGTTCCCGCACCCTTCCAGCCCATCGTCCGTCATTAACGCCTCCAGCCGCTCTTCCTGATTCATTTCCCCTGTCGGATGGCTGTTAAACAGACGAACCTGAGATATCGCCGCAGGTCCGATGAACGTCGTCTTCTCGTTGACGTTCGGGCAAGCTTCCAGACAGACACCGCAGGTCATGCACTTGGACAGCTCATACGCCCACTGACGCTTTTTCTCTGCCATTCTAGGACCAGGGCCCAGATCGTAGGTACCGTCAATCGGAATCCACGCTTTGACCTTCTTGAGTGCATTAAACATCCGGCTGCGGTCGATGACCAAATCCCGAACTACCGGGAACGTGCTCATCGGCGCGATCGTAATCGGCTGCTCCAGCTTATCGACGAGCGCCGCACAGGCCTGACGCGGCTTGCCGTTAATCACCATGGAGCATGCTCCGCATACTTCCTCCAGGCAATTCGACTCCCAGCATACCGGGGCCGTCTCTTTACCGTGGCTGTCCACCGGGTTACGCTGAATTTCCATCAGCGCGCTAATCACATTCATCCCCGGACGATAAGCCAATTCGAATTCTTCCGTATAGGGACTGGCTTTAGGATCAGCTTGACGGGTCACAACGAACTTCACTGTTTTATTCGACTTCACTGCTTGCTCCGACATCTAAATACACTCCCTTCCGTTATTTGTTCTTGGAATAATCCCGAATACGCGGCTTGATCAGCGAAACATCCACCGCTTCATACGAGATTTGTGGTCCTTCCGGTGTCCAGTCCGCAATCGTTGTTTTCAGGAAATCCTCATCGTTGCGATCCGGGAAGTCTGGTTTGTAATGGGCCCCGCGGCTTTCGTTGCGCAGTAGCGCACCTTTGGTCATCGCTTCAGCCAGCTCCATCATATTCCACAGTTGCCGTGTAAACGCCGCACCCGCATTGTTCCAGCGCGAAGCGTCATTAATGTTAATGTTAGAGTAACGCTCCTTCAGCTCCTTGATCTTGTGGATCGTAGCTTCCAGCTTGTCATTATAACGAACCACAGTCATGTTGTTCGTCATCCACTCGCCCAGCTCTTTATGAAGAACATAGGCATTTTCTTTTCCGTCCATATGCAAAATACGCTCATATTTCTCCGTCTGCTGATGAACTGCTGCATCAAATACGGAGGTAGCTATATCCTGTGCAGATTTTTTCAAGCCCTTGATGTATTCCACAGCCTTAGGTCCAGCCACCATCCCGCCGTAAATGGCTGACAGCAACGAGTTCGCACCCAAACGGTTCGCACCGTGATATTGGAATTCACACTCACCAGCCGCGAACAAGCCCGGTATATTCGTCATCTGATTGTAATCGACCCACATACCGCCCATTGAATAATGAACAGCCGGGAATATTTTCATCGGGATTTTGCGCGGATCGTCACCGACGAATTTTTCATAAATTTCAATAATGCCGCCCAGCTTTACATCCAGTTCTTTCGGGTCCTTGTGTGACAGATCAAGGTAGACCATGTTCTCGCCATTAATACCCAGTCCATCATCAACGCATACACTGAATATTTCACGTGTCGCAATATCGCGAGGGACCAGATTTCCGTAAGCCGGATACTTTTCTTCGAGGAAATACCATGGCTTACCGTCCTTATACGTCCAAATACGACCGCCCTCTCCCCGTGCCGACTCGGACATGAGACGCAGCTTGTCATCACCTGGTATAGCCGTCGGATGAATCTGGATAAACTCACCGTTCGCATAGCGTACGCCTTGCTGATACACCGCACCGGCAGCCGTGCCCGTATTAATGACGGAATTCGTGGTTTTACCGAAAATAATCCCGGGGCCACCAGACGCCAAAATAACTGCATCCGCCGCAAAAGTCTTCACTTCCATCGTACGCAAATCCTGCCCGCAAATCCCTCGACAGATGCCTTCATCATCCAGTACAGCCTGTAAAAACTCCCAGTTCTCGTACTTGGTCACCAAACCCGCAGATTCCCAGCGCCGTACCTGCTCATCGAGAGCGTACAGAAGCTGCTGTCCTGTCGTCGCACCGGCAAAAGCGGTCCGATGATGCTGGGTACCGCCGAAGCGGCGGAAGTCCAGCAGTCCTTCCGGTGTCCGGTTAAACATGACGCCCATGCGGTCCATGAGATGAATGATCCCCGGAGCCGCTTCGCACATCGCTTTTACCGGAGGCTGGTTGGCCAGAAAGTCCCCGCCATAGACTGAATCATCAAAGTGAATCCAGGGTGAGTCTCCCTCACCCTTGGTATTTACCGCACCGTTGATGCCGCCTTGAGCACAAACGGAGTGGGACCTTTTGACCGGAACCAAAGAAAATAAATGAACGTGAACTCCCGCCTCTGCCGCCTTGATCGTAGCCATTAGACCTGCCAGACCGCCGCCCACGACAATAATGTTGGATGCTGCCATTTCTGCTCACTCCTTTTTTTAGGATTTTAACCAAATCCCCTTTTACGTTTGAAAATAGAATCTCAACACGATGTATAATTGATATGAGTCGTTTATAGTAGCTGTTTAAAAGCGCCGCATTGCACCAAGGCAGTTGCCGTTTCCTGAAATTCCGCACTGCGGAATGCAAGCAGGGAAGCGATGAAGCCGATAGACACCACCACGAACAGGGTCATACAGATATAAGAAGATACTTTTTGCGCACGTGGTCCCACGGTAATCCCCCAACTGACCATAAATGCCCACAGTCCGTTAGCAAAGTGAAAGGATGCCGAAACGACACTGATTAAATACAAAATGAAATAAACCGGGTTCGTCACGATGCCATGCATGACTCCGCCTAGCTCCTCATGGGTTACATTACCCAGAGCCACCTGAAAGCGCGTGTCGTATACGTGCCAGATAATAAACACAAACGTAATGACGCCGGAAATACGCTGGAACAGAAAGCGCCAGTTACGTGAATAGCCGAATCTTTTGACATTCGGGTCAGCCTGATAAGCAATATACAAGCCATAAATTCCGTGGAACAGTAATGGCAAGTAGATGAATAACGTTTCTAGCACAATAACCAGTGGCAAACCATTCAGGAAGGCCACGCTGCGATTAAATCCTTCCTTGCCGCCCTCCACCGCTGTGAAGTTCGTCACCAAATGCTCAACAAAAAATAGAGCCAGCGGAATGACGCCAAGAAGCGAATGCAGCTTTCTGGAATAAAATCCTCTCATCTAGGTCATGCTCCCTTCTCCCAATAATAGCGTTTTCAATAGTAATATAACATATAAATTGACAGTTTCCGACAGGAAATGTCCAACAAGGTGTCCCTTTATAAGGAAAAACAAAAGTGTGAACATCTTGTGTCGCTTTCATGTTACTCCTTTTCGGCTTATAATGGAATTGCAATATACGTATTAATTATTATGTCTTTTTTGCATATAGAGAGGAAGTGGATGATTTGTTTGAGGATTTGAACGCTTTTGCCGTCATTGTCGAGCAGTCCAGCCTGAATAAAGCCTCCAAACTGCTGAATCTGTCCCAACCTGCCCTGTCTCGCAAAATTGCGAAGCTGGAGGAAGAGCTGGGTGTGAATCTTTTTGATCGTCGGGGCAAACGGCTCGAAATTACGTCCACTGGCCGATTTGTTTATACATTCGCGCTAGAGCAACGGCAACGACAGCTTCGCTTCTTACAAAAGCTGTCCCAGCACAAAAATGAAGCCCAGAGTATGCTTACACTCGGGGCTAGTCTCACGACACTCCAAACGACGCTACCTACCCTCGTCGAAGCTTTCATGAGCAAGCATCCTCAAACCGAGCTAAAGCTGCTCACCGGTAAAACCCATGAAATCGTCGCCTTTGTACGTGACAAAAAAGCAGACGCCGGTATTGTCGGGTCTGCCATTCATGAAGCCGGACTGCGTTGCATTCCGCTATTTGATGATCATTTGGAGCTCGTTGTTCCCATTGGACATGAATTAACCGTCAAGACAGGAACGGCCTCGATGAAAGATCTGCAAGGATTGCCGATGATTATTTTCTCCAAAGGAACCTGGTACCGCAGTCTGACGGATGACTTGTTCCAGCGCAGCGGCATCATGCCGGATATCCGCATGGAAATCGACTCCTTCGAGGCAATTGTACGCCTGCTTCCAACCTGTAAGGCTTCTGCCTTACTACCCAAATCCTATTTGCGCAGCGAACTATTACGGGATAATGGACTCACTGCATTATACTTGCCCGATTTGAAGGAGACACGCCGAACGACCTCCCTCATTTACTCGGAGACGACCGATCTCGGTCCGACAGCACGACGCTGGATTAGCGAGACACGTGCGTCGTTTGCAGGCTACCGTATGGTGTAGAGGGTTTAATCCTCTTCATTAACATTAACAACCTCATCCTCAAAGCGACCGATATTGTCATTCGAGCCGATGATGACCATAATATCGTCTGATTTTAGCCGATCCATAGCCGTCGGTGCGATCAGGATACCGTTCGCCGTATGAAGCGCCACGACGCTACAACCAAAGCGGGTACGGGCATTTAGCTCTGCTAGCGTTTTGCCATTCAGACATGCAGGTACATTGAGTTCCACAATACTGTATTCCTTAGACAACTCTAAATAATCGAGCAAATTAGGCGTGACTAGCTGGTGAGCCACCCGGATACCCATATCCCGTTCTGGATAAATAATCCGGTCCACACCGAGCTTTTCTAACGCACGCCCGTGCAGCACAGATATGGCTTTGGCTACAACTTTTTTCACACCCAGCTCCTTCAGCAAAATGGCGGTGAGGATGCTTACCTGAATGTCATCACCAATAGCAACAATGCCACAATCGAAATTACGGATGCCCAGTGATCGCAAAGAGTCTTCATCGGTAGCGTCCGCCACGACAGTATGTGTCAACATCTCACTCATACTGTCCACAACATCCTCATTCCGGTCAATGCCTAGCACCTCGCACCCCATATCCACCAATTGCAAAGCCAGGCTTGAGCCAAACCGCCCCAAGCCAATAACTACAAACTGCTGCGTTTTCATATCTACTCGAAAACTCCCTTATCTGAATCAATTTCATAAATGAGGATTTTGCACAAATCCCATAAGCGACTTCCAATGAAGAAGATATAGAACGAAATGGTTTAGTTCGTCTATATCTTGACTTCGAAGCGACTGGTATCGAATTTTGCAAAATCCTGAAATGATTAAACCAACGAAATGTATATGAAATGATTCATCCTATAATCATTTTGCCTTCCGGATGACGATACAATTCTTTACCCTTTTTCGGCCCCAGTGCATAAGCTAGCGTGAGTGGCCCCAGTCTACCTGCAAACATCGTCAGGGTAATCACCAGCTTGCCTATGACTGTTAAATCAGGTGTAAGCCCCATCGACAGCCCCACCGTACCAAACGCAGACACCGTCTCAAACAAGATCATCAGAAAATGATGATCTTCGGTTGCCGACAAAATCATGGTCACCCCGATCACGAACAGCAACCCCAGCAGTGTAATGGTCAAAGCCTTGTAAATTCGTCCCTGCGCAAGTCGGTACTTGAACAGCACAATATCTTCCCGCCCCCGCAGCATCGAAATCACTGCTCCAATGAGCAGGGCGAATGTTGTGGTCTTAATCCCGCCTCCAGTGGAGCCAGGGGAAGCCCCAATAAACATGAGTATGATGATAAAAAACTGCGTAGCCTGCCGCAAGCCTGCGATGTCCAGCGTATTGGCACCTGCGGTACGGGGGGTAACGGACTGGAATAAAGATCCCAGTAGCTTACCACCCCAATCAAGCGAGCCAAGAGTCTTTGGATTCGTAAACTCAAATACAAAAATCACGAGCGTGCCGACTACAATCATAGCGCCCGTCATGCTGAGTACCACCTTGGTATGCAAGGACAGTCTCTTGCGCTTGCGATATTCTGCCAGGTCTGACATCACTACAAAACCAATGCCGCCAGAAATAATTAGAAACATTGCGGTAAAATTAACAATCGGATCATATACATAACCTGTCAAGCTGCGAAATTCACCGAATAAATCAAAACCAGCATTGTTAAACATGGAGATGGCATGCCAGATTCCAAAATAAATCGCCCTGCCTACGGGCATATCAAAGGACCAGCGAACCGAGAATATCGTAGCACATACGCCTTCAATAACCAGTGAGTACAGCAATACCTTACGGATTAACCCGACAATTCCCTCTACAGAAGTCTGATTCATCGCTTCCTGCAAAATGAGGCGCTCCCGCAAGGAAATCCGACGTTTGAACACCAGCGCGATCAAGGTAGCCATAGTCATAAAGCCGAGACCGCCAATCTGAATGAGTGCAGCGATGACGACTTGACCAAAGGTTGTGAAAAAGGTCCCTGTATCCTTAACGACAAGCCCGGTTACACAGGTCGCAGAGGCGGCAGTAAACAAAGCGTCTATAAACGCAAGTGGCTTTCCTGTTGTATTGGAGACCGGCAGCATTAACAATAAACTACCTATTAGAATGATAATGGCAAAGCCCGCAACGAATATCTGCGGTGGAGAAAGCCGGAGCCAGCTTGCATTGGGATTCATCTATTCATCACTTCTCTCCTAATCCTTAAAACTATAAATCAGTGATTTAATACGGTGTAAGCTCGCTACGCGTTCCATTTGATCTTTCGATCGTCGTTGCCCCTGAATTTTTTGATTTTTCCAAACCTTAGTTAACTGTAATTAGCATTCCCTGAATACAGGAAGAATGCATGTCAAGCACTACTCGGCTCCTGTGCTATTGGCGGGCAGTAGCGAAGGGGGCAGAATTGTTCTGAAGAAGCGAAGCGTTTGCCTTTATCTCCGGATTTTAACCATTAAAGGGGGTATACAATCAAAAAATCCGGGGATAACAGCAATCGGAAGAATAATCTGCACCCGCAGCGGTCTAACCAATCCAAACACTTTTATACGCACAAAAAAAGACACCGGAAAACCGAGTGCCTGACTTGGTTCCTGCTCATAGCCTACGAGGTTAGCTGACGGATTCGGGCAGCACAGTATGCCCTATTTACACTTCCGATCCAGCAGGATCGGTTGTAAAATTCACCCCAGTAACATGGTTCCCCCGTTTTCCCATAGAAATTCGGCTCAACTGTATATCATTACCTATGTATTTCATAGGCATTGCCTCAAGATTATAATCCTTCTATATCCAGATCACAAAACCGATTTCGCCGAAAAAACGTGAAATTGGCTTTATTTTGCGAATGGGCATCGTTTAATCGCAGCTTATCTAATTTTATTGGAACTTTAAAGTGCTTTCACTCTATTTTCATGAATATCGCTTGTCTGTTGGCGGGAACCTGTGCAGTATGATATCTTTAATGGATGTTCTTATTTACAGATTAAGGAGGAAACTCATGAATCCTATCGGGAAACCGGTCGTGCTCACGGCCAACTTCAAAAAATTAGGCTTGCTGGGCGGGATTGGCCTGATTTGCTTTTTTATCTTTCAATTGCTTATTCCCTCGCTTAGCAATCCGAGTCCAGAATCAGTAATGAACGCAAAGGTCATCAGCAAACAAGAAGCGGTCATACACGCATTGGACTTCGCCCGCTCCGAGCTGGGCTATACTGAATCACAGCCTGAGGAGCCTGTCGTGACCTATCAGGCCGAAACAGATTTGTACGGTTATTTATCTAGAGAAAAACTACTTCAACAGTACGACCGTACATGGAAAAAAAGTTACCCTTACGAAACCTTTCGGGTCGATCTGCCTGAATCCTCAGCGAAGAGTAAACTGCAAATTCATGTGGATTTATCCACTGGCAAGGTCGTTAGCTTTAAACGGATCACCTTCAGCACCAATTACACACAGGCTGATATTTCTACGGATGAACAAGCACGTAACAGGCTTGTACGTGTGGCTGAGGACGGCATGACGCTCGAAGCCAAGGAGCAGGCGGCCGCAGTATGGGTCAAGCGCTTTGGCTTTAAGCCGTCGGATTTGAAGCTTGCGACCACTGAACAAGAAGGCGGATTAAAGTATACCGTAGACGATAAAAAAATCGGCGCCTCGGTACTTACACTGGCTTTTACTTTTGAAGAAGGTGATGTTCGCTCCTTCACCCAAAGCTTTTCGGCCCCGTCGTCCTATACCGATTATATCGAAAAGCAAACATTTTGGGCGAATTTGATGACCTATGCGGGTTATGCCCTATTTAGCTTTGTACTGGGTGTACTTGCCATTGTGTATGCGTCACTCACCCGACGACATACTTCATTTGTACGCGGCATTGTTCTATCCGTTGTATACTTTATTGCTAGTATAGCTGGGACCATGAACATGCTGCCTTTATTGCAAGCAGAAGCAGGCGGTAAGGGCATGCTTATATTTCTTATGGTTTTCCAGATTGGTGTTACCTTTTTCATGGCTGTAGCGCTCTACTTCTCCTTGGTCGGCGGTGACGGGCTTATGCGTCAGGTTGGACTGAATGCATGGCCGCGTGCGAAAGAGCCGGGCTACGGGCTGTATGTGCTTCGCAGTATGTATGTTGGCTACTTGTGGGCCTTTATTTTGCTCGGGGTACAATCCATTTTGTTCTTTATACTGGAGCGCACATTTAATACATTCTCCACCACAGATGCCACGCAATCCCCTTACAATATGGCTTATCCATGGCTACTGCCGATTATGGCCTGGATGGCAGGTATTGGAGAAGAGACTGTCTACCGTCTGTTTGGTATTCCGATGGTCAAAAAAATAGTAAAAAATACTTTTGTTGCTTGTCTGATCACCACGCTGATTTGGGCACTGGGACATACACTTTATCCAATCTATCCGGTGATTTCCAGACCTATTGAGCTGACTTTTCTTGGTTTGCTGTTCAGTTTTGTGTTTCTGCGTTACGGCTTTATTGCCGCCATGTTCAGCCACGTTATTTTTGACAGCATTCTAATGGGACTTAGTGTGATGAGTCTGGGAGACACTGTGAATGTGAGCGCTGGTCTATTCTGGATCTTACTTCCAGCCATCGTGGGTTACATCATTTATTGGTTTAGTCCTAAAAAGCCAAATCGAATTATGTTTGAACCTATAAAAAAAGAGGAGCCGTATTCTACGACTCCTCCTCCCGAAGGGCAGCTATAATCTGACGCGCAAGCTTATCCCCAATAGAGAGAGGCCGGAAGTCTTCGACACTGGCCTCTCTTATTTTTTTGAGCGATCCAAAATGCTTAAGCAGTAACTTACGCCGTTTCTCGCCGATGCCTGGAATAGAGTCCAGCCGGGAAGTTACCATAGATTTGCCGCGTTGCTCGCGGTGGAACGTAATGGCAAAACGGTGAACCTCGTCCTGAATCCGTTGCAGCAGATAAAATTCTTCGCTATTGCGTGCAAGTGTCACGGCCTCAGAGGACTCTCCCACTAATAGTTGGGAAGTTCTATGTTTGGCATCCTTCACCAGACCACACACAGGAATGAACAAACCCAGCTCATTTTGCAATACATCGGTCGCCGCCTTAATTTGTCCACGTCCACCATCGACAACGATCAAGTCGGGACGTTCCAAATTTTCCTTAAGCACACGTTCATATCTACGTCGGATAACCTCACGCATTGTTTCATAATCATCGGGTCCCTGCACAGAACGGATTTTATATTTTCGATACTCCTTCTTGGCAGGCTTGCCATCAATAAACACGATCATGGCTGAGACTGGATCGGAACCCTGGATGTTGGAGTTATCAAACGCCTCCACCCGGTGCAAGCTATCCAGTCCAATGGCACGCCCGAGATTGCTTGCAGCTTTGGATGTCCGTTCCTCATCCCGCTCGATCAGCTTAAACTTCTCATCCAAAGCAACACGTGCATTTTCCGTCGCCATGCCTGTCATTTGCTTTTTCAGTCCACGCTGCGGTACAAGTACCTTTACATCCAACCATTCAGCCAGAGCGAGAGCCGCCGTACTCGGGTCCTCCAGTCCACCGGATAGTTGGGTTTCTGTTTCCTTTACTCCGGTATCTTGGTCACCAACTTGGTCTTGATTTGTTGCTCCTGCATAAGTTGCCCGTTCTTCAGCCACCAGCAATGAGTCAGCAGAAGGCTCTGTCTCCGTTTGTATCGCTTTCTCATCTGTCTGTCCGGTAGCATCGGTTGTAGCTGCACTGTGGAGTACAGTTTCTGCCGCAACCGGTTGATCGACATTGACCTGTTCCGCCTGCATCAGCTTAGGAGAATCTGGAAGCAATATTTCTTGCGGCACTGCCGGGTTGTCACTATAATATTGCGTCACATAGGACATAAAATCACTGTAAGCTTCACCGTAGAAAGGAAAAGTCGACATATGGCGCTCGATCATTTTACCTTTGCGGACATATAGGATTTGTACACACATCCAGCCCTTATCTACTGAAAAACCGAATACATCTCGATCCTTCGCATCCGATGTGGTGATTTTCTGCTTTTCCATCATCGCGTCGATACTGATAATCTGATCTCGCAGCTCCTTGGCCCGCTCAAAATACAATTCCTCTGCGGCCTCCTGCATTTTACGCTGAAGATCCTTTTTAATTTCCTCATGTCCCCCGCTTAAAAAGGAACCAATCTCCTGACCAATCTGGTCATACGTTTCCTTCTCGACCTCTTTCACACAAGGCCCCAAACATTGATGCATGTGATAATACAGGCACACTTCCTTGGGCATTACACCACACTTGCGTAACGGATACATACGATCCAGCAGCTTCTTCGTCTGATGTGCTGCGTAGGAATTCGGATATGGTCCAAAATATTTTGCTTTATCTTTCAGAACGCGACGGGTCACCTCCAGCTTGGGGTGTGCCTCGTTCGTAATTTTCAAATACGGAAAGGTTTTATCATCCTTCAACAGCACGTTATAACGTGGCTGGTACTTTTTAATCAGGTTGCACTCCAATATGAGCGCCTCCATATTACTTCCTGTAACGATATATTCAAAATCACGGATATCGGAAACCAATCGCTGCGTCTTGCCGTTATGGCTACCTGTAAAATAGGAACGGACCCGGTTTTTCAACACTTTGGCCTTGCCGACATAAATAATGGTGCCTTCGCTATTCTTCATCAGGTAACAGCCTGATGCATCCGGCAGTAACGCTAATTTGTGCCGTATGTTCTCCAGCGCCTTCTCCTGATTCTGCAAGTCCTCCGCATAAGGTTTCATTCGCCCGGTTCCTCCTTCCATTCTTAATAATTACTCAACTAACTATTTATAATATATAGGAATAGTACACAAAAACGCCCCCGGTATTTACAACCGGAGGCATTGACCTTTCATGGCCGCTCCACCAAGCCCCCGCGGGAGCATGGGTCACATGCGATGATTATTGGTGTTTAGTAAGCATGCTTTTCAGTGCTTCTTTGGAGTTCAGACCTACCACTTTATCGACAGGCTGTCCGTCTTTGAAGACGATCAGGGTAGGAATACTCATCACGCCGAAACGGGAAGCAGACTCTGGATTTTCATCCACGTTCACCTTCGCGATTTTGACGCTGTCGCCAACTTCTGTGGACAGATCCTCCAGAATAGGAGCGATCATTTTGCAAGGACCGCACCATGGCGCCCAAAAATCAACCAAAACGGTTCCTGTGCCTTCGACTTCTGCGTTGAAGGATTGATCGGACACGTTAACAATTGCCATTGTATGTTCCTCCTTTATAGAAAAGTCAAGATTATTATAACCTGTAATGTCTGTTTCGACACCTTTTAATTATATCACAATAGTCTTTTAATTGTAAGATATCAAAATAGCAGACGGAAAAACGCTTACCCCCGCTGATTTTTTCCCTTTACGGTAATGACATCTACAAAAGGACGAATCCGGTCCATCAAGCGTTGTCCTTTGTACATTTCCTCTCCGTCCTTGCTCGTGAAGCTGAGATGCTTCTCCAGCCCCTGCAATGAGTAATTGGAAGTATAAAAGGTCGGTTTGCGATTCATTCGGTAATTCAGTATGGAGCCCATCACATGGTCCCGTACCCACGGGCTTAAATTTTCAGCACCAATATCGTCAAATACGAGCAGATCACAATTTTTGAGCATTTCGGTCGTTTCCTTCAGCTTCTGCCCGTCCTGAATCATGGACTTTAAGTCCTCCACAAAATCAGGCATATACACGATCACACCGTTCAGACCCGACAGGGCCAGCTCGTGCAATAGATAGCCCATCAAAAAAGTTTTACCCGTACCAAATGTACCTTCCAGATACAGTCCTTTTTTGGATAGACCCTGACTTTTCGTTTCTTCAATGTAACGGAATAGCTGTGTGACGGCAGGCATACGTTGTGAATCTTTGCGCGCAATTTCAAGAGCGTTATATCCCTCCAGAAGGGCGCGTTCATCCACATAAAAGCTTTTAATTCGCTGACGCACCCGTTGTTCATGTTGGGAAGCAACCAACTTCGCACATGGGGTCCAAATGTCCACGATTTCGGCTGTTCCATTCGGATATTCCACGCCCAGCTTGCAAAAGTGGCCCTGAAAATCGTTAGGACATCGTTCCAGCCCCGGACAATTGTCGCAATTTCGACGATCCCGGGAATACTGAAAGAGCATGCTCATGTTGAGTCGCAATTGTGTTTCGTCCACATCAGGATGAGCAGCACAAAACTCCTGCACGAGCGGATCATTTAGAACTTGATCGGCTACATTGCGAGTGCGCTGGCGAAACGAAGGGTTCTGCATCTGCTGTAGCAAATCGCCCAGTGATTCCAAGAACGCTCCTCCTTTCTAAAATGTGCAGAGCTATGGACACCTACACCTTTTTCTGTTTTCCGGATTGCATTCGTTCGGCCAGACGCAGCAGTTCATCCAATTCTTCCTCAGATACAGACTCCTCGGAAGGATGATCCTGAACGATTGGAATGGATGGCTTGGCTGGCCCGTTATTTTTGGCATATGCGCGGGATCGACCGCCGGAAGGAGAAGCAGAGGACTGTTTTCCTTTTACCTTGGCTTGATCCCTTATATATTGAACGGCTTTTTCGTAAGTGTTTACCTGCTTAAGCAGCATGTTGGAAGCAACGGCCTCGACAAAGTTGCGGTTAATCCGCTGATCGCTCCCAGATACGAGCAGTGACATTAAATAATGGATCAGCACGTTGATGACTTCACCGGGCAGCTTATAGCTGATATCAATTTTCTCGAATATATCCAGCAGGTTACCGGGAACCGTGCCGGGAAAAAAGGTTTGCAGCAAACGACGATAAGGCTCGTTGCGCAACATCATATTATACTGGTGAATGTCACATTTGGCTGTGAATTGTGGTGGAACCTCCACATAAAATTCCATTTCCACAGCCTGTTCTGCAGGCGGCTCTTCAGATGTGGAAGTTTCCCTCTGGCGCAAGGCGACCACTTTGGCGGCCTGTACCTGCTGTTCCTCCTGACGCTTCCGATCCTGTCTGGAGTGCTGACTAGCTCGAAGCTGAAGCTCATCGAGCAACAAATCGCCTGCTTCGGTAAAAATACCATCCTCATCCAGCAAGCGACTGATATCCTGTACAGAAAGGTCAAATTTGCGAACAACGTAATTGACCATGCCTAACTGCTCGTGCTCAAACCGAAGACGTTCCACGTGCTTACGATTGGCAGATTCACGCGGAAAACGGAGAATAATATCTGCATAATTCAATGCTTCCTCCGATTCTGACGCTAGTGCTCCAGTCTGACGACTAGTGGACACCTCGGACAGCGCCTGCTCCAGTTCATAATCTATAACATGGGTATTCAGTTCAAATAACTCGTAGAAAGGAATCGAAATATTCTCTTTATTATAGGAAGATTGCGACCATTCGCTAGATTCCCTGCTCCACAACGATTCTCTAAGAGAGAGCACTGCAAACTTACCGATTTTGTCTCTCAACAAAAGGGTGAGATGCTGTGTTCTAAAAAATTCAGCAGGTGCAAGCGGTGGCTGCATCTCATATTCGTACATATAGTCGTCCGTTTCGGGTGCATACAGCCTGGACGTCTGTAACAGACCGACGGCCTCCAGCTTGGAGGTCTGTTCAATCAAATACTTGCGTCCCTTCTCACTCGGCTCCAGTCCCAGTGTCAGAAAAAGGCGACGCTGCTGTTCCAACGGCGAATAACCGATTTGTCCAACTGGCACATGCTGGAACAATAGTCGATACAGACTGACCGCAAATGCGCCTACCATCGGCTGATAGACGCTTCCCAGCATCAATTCATCCAGTGCGCTCAAGCCAAATTCCCGATAAACGCAATAGCGGTGGTTCTCAGTATAGTGCAGCAGGTTTTTCATCCGCATTCCAACATTCTTCCTTTCCTGACATAACGGTCTCCAAGATGTTTTTCTATTCTATCATACTTGCCTTCTCGTGGGACCAACAAAATAAGGGCAATTGTTCTCCTTTTTGGCAGCCATATTCGTCTGAGTTCTACTTTTTTCGAGAATACTAACTATTTTATGACTTTGTGACCTGCATCATGGTAAATATAAAATTCTTCACACTTCTTTCATTGGTGAAAAGCTTTACTTTGAGCTACAATATAATGGTTAAGCATCACGTATTGGATACAGGAAAGATATAAGGAAGTACACATATTTCGGCTAAGCCGATTATCATTTACAGATCGTAAAGGAGTGTAGATCGTGAGTCAACATCAACCACAACAAACCCCAGCAACACCCAACGAAGTAGCCTCCACACTGGAAGGCTGGTATGCGCTTCACGATTTCCGGTCCATCAACTGGACAGCATGGAAGACCGCAGACGATGAAGAGCGCGCCGGAGCACTGGACGAGCTTCAAGAGTTTATGAAGGAATGGAACGTTACCGAGGAAGCGGGTCTGGGCAGCTCAGCTGTCTATACTATAGTCGGACAAAAGGCTGATTTTGTCATGATGCACCTGCGCGAAACGCTGGAAGACCTCAATAAACTGGAAAATGACTTTAACAAAACAACCTTCGCCAAATATACAACCAAAACCTACTCTTATGTGAGTGTGGTGGAACTAAGTAATTATTTGAGCAAAGATGAAGATCCAATGCAAAATCCACAAATCGTTGCACGCTTGAAGCCCGTATTAAACAAGGCGCGTTATATTTGCTTCTATCCAATGAACAAAAAACGTGACCTGGACGACAACTGGTATATGCTTTCGATGGACGAGCGTCGCACCTTGATGCGCAGCCACGGTTTAATTGGACGCAGCTATGCTGGCAAAGTAAAGCAAATCATTTCCGGTTCTGTCGGCTTTGACGATTGGGAATGGGGTGTAACACTGTTCTCCGATGACGCACTTCAGTTCAAGAAGCTAATCTACGAAATGCGTTTTGATGAAGTCAGTGCCCGTTACGGTGAATTCGGCTCCTTCTATGTCGGCAGCGTGTTGAATGAAGAGACATTTGAAGACATGTTGAAGCTGTAAGACGCAGACATCAACTCTTACTGAATAGAACCGAGGATTTCGTGAACTCCCACTTTCGGGACGACGGAATCCTTTTTTATAAGACCTAAAACTATAATAGATAACAAGAACAATGAAAAAAAGGCCTCCGAGCTCCTGTATAAGAGCTGTGGAAACCTTTTTCTGCTCGTATTGTTTTTGCATGTTGACTACTCGTCTGAGGTTAGAAAAACCGTCCCTTTTTCAGTACCAGTGGAATTCCGCCAATGATGAACAGATAGCGGAGATCCACAATTTTTTTCAATTGTGCGGCCACCCAGCCTTTTATTTTACGTTTGCCCACCACGGCGACGGCTTCGCCTTTTCCAAGCGAAGCAACCGTCCCTTTGTTGGAAAATACGAACTTGTGCAGCTCCTTTTTGCGAAGAGTAGCGGCCAGATTCTTGGCACAAAGGACCCCTTGCTGCATCGCAATTTGGGCAGTCGGTGGATAAGGACGTCCTTCGGGATTAAACATCAGGGAGCTGTCCCCGATAATAAAAATATCATCGTGGCCCGGTGCACGCAGAAAATCGTCGATTTTCACCCTTCCGCGCATCACTTCGAATCCGGCTTTCTCGATTAATCCGTTCCCACGAATCCCTCCCGTCCAGACCACCGTGCAGGCTTCGATTTTCTCACCCTCACCAACGATTACACCATCCTGCAAGCATTCCTTAATCGGAATTCCAATGCGGAAGGTGACCCCTTTACGCTTAAGGACATCCATCGCATACTCCACCAGTTCAGGATCGAACCCTGGCAGTGCCGTAGGAGCTGCCTCGACGTTAATGATTTGAATCCGGTTAAAATCGATGTCATACGCTCTAGCGAGCTGTGGCAAACGATCCGCCAACTCCGCTACAAACTCAATCCCGCTGAAACCAGCGCCCCCAACGACAAAATTGAGGCGACCTGGCTTACCATCATTTTTATACAAGGCCAGTTGGTATTCAATATGCTCACGAATCAGGCGAACCGAGTTAATACTGCGAATCGTCAGCGCGAACTTTTCCATCCCCGGAATACCGAATGTTTCTGGCTCCCCGCCTAGTCCGATGACCAAATAATCGTAGGACAGCGAGCCATCCTCCAGCACGATTTTTTTCTCCTTTGGTATGATTTCCTTAACCGTTCCTTTGACTAAATCCACCTTGAACTCATCGATTAGCTGCGCAATCGGAATCCTTGAATGTTCAATCGTATCTGTACCTGCCGCAGGCATATGAAGATGTGTCGTAATATAGTGGTAATCATGACGGTTGATCAGCGTGACATCCGCCTCATTGTGCTTGAGCTCCTTTTGCAATTGCTGAGCCGTCAATATACCGCCATATCCGGCGCCCACAATGACAATTTTGGGAATACTGCTCATGCTTCTACCCCTTCCGATATACATAATCATAATCATTAATTGTTCACAGCTGTTCTCTCAAAACGGTTAATTGATACTCACAGAAAAGTCTTCATCAAATATTAATCGCTTTAACTTTGCAAGCGGAACCCAGCAGTTTATAATGATAAACAGTGAATCATGCGTTCGGCGGCTATCTGAACCTCTATGCGGCTGATTCAATATCTACAAATCCCATACTATCCCTTTCGGAGGTGTTTTTAGAGTGACAGCTCAATCCACAGGTGCGGAGATCCGCGATCTGATTATTATCGGAGGCGGTCCAGCCGGTATTTTCGCCGCTTTTTACGGAGGAATGCGTCAGGCATCCGTCACCTTAATTGAAAGTATGCCCCAACTGGGCGGCCAGCTTGCAGCCCTTTATCCTGAAAAATATATTTATGACGTTGCTGGCTTTCCTAAAGTGACTGCACAAGAACTGGTTAACAATTTGGTTCAACAAATGAACCACTTTAATCCAGAGGTGCAGCTAGAAGAGAAAGTCGTATCGTTAGAGAAAAAGGAAGAACGCCACTTCATCGTAAAAACAGACAAAGGTGGCGAGTATCATGGTAAAGCGGTTATTATTACCGCTGGCGTTGGTGCTTTCGAGCCGCGCAGACTGGAGCTTCCAGGTGCCGAGCGTTTTGAAAAAACGAACCTGCATTACTTTGTCAGCGACCTGAGCAAATTTGCAGGCCGAAAAGTGCTAATCAGTGGTGGTGGTGACTCTGCTGTAGACTGGGCACTTATGCTAGAACCGATTGCAGAACAGGTTACATTGATTCACCGCCGTGACAAATTCCGTGCGCATGAACACAGTGTCGAAAACCTCCTCGCTTCCAAAGTAAACGTTATTACACCAACGGAAATTACAGAATTGCATGGAGAAGACACGATTACAAAAGTCACTCTTGCTCATGTAAAAACCAAAGAAACACAGGAAATTGAAGTGGACGATGTGATCGTTAACTTTGGATTTGTATCCACACTTGGCCCGATTGCTGAATGGGGAATTGAAATCGAAAGTAACTCTATCGTGGTCGACTCTCGCCAGGAAACAAATATTCCCGGCATTTTCGCCGCAGGGGACATTACGACCTATCCAGGCAAGCTCAAGCTGATTGCGGTCGGCTTTGGTGAAGCTCCTACGGCAGTCAACAACGCCAAGGTCTATGTAGATCCAGATGCCAAGTTGTCTCCCGGCCACAGCAGTAACATGAAATTGTAGTCTAGTTTAGACTATGACAAAAAAGGGTATTTTACTCCAAATTTGAATCTTTGGAGTGAAATACCCTTTTTTACGGTGTGCCTATTCGTTGCAGTGATTGTCTGTAAAGTCATTCGAACCCTGAATGACTTTACAGTCGCAGTACGAGAGCTTGTCCGGTCTAATGAAGGACTACGGCTGTATTCATCTCTAGATTTCTTTTGTGAATCTCAGCCAGCAACAGTGCAATGAAGTCACATTCAAGTTTAAGCTCGATTGCCATCTGATAGGAATCCAAAAGCATTTCATCCGTCAGCATAGCCATCCTCGACACAACCTTTCCTTTTATTTCAAAATCTATTCTATCAAAATACCAAAATCGGAACAAGCGTTCTGTTATCCACAGTCGATTGTGGAAATCCTGTGTATAAATTGTTGGTAAGTGTCGTTAACCCATATATGTGACAGGGGATAATGTGGACAATATTTATACACAGAATTTTGACGCTCGAACACAAAAAAAATATTTTTATTATTTATACAAATATATTATATTTAGCGTCTTGTTAATAGATTATATTGGAATTTTTTTAAAGAAATCAGAAATTTATTGCGGTCTTGTATTAACCTCTAAAATCCATACCCGTCCACTCTGATCAAGCCCGTAATCAAATCCCAGTTGTCCGATCCCAGGAAATCTTCTTTCCAGTACAGGAATACAGCGTCGTGTAAGTTCAATGATCTCTCGCCGCTTTTGAGTAGCAAGCCGCCGGGGATATATCATCCGAAGCGCCTCTGTTCCCTTTAGCAAAGTTCCCCCTTTGCATAGATTCGTAATGACCAGCCCAGGCCGAGCATGACGTGCAACCACCGCACGGAAAACCCATCTCTGCCCTTCCTTCACAACTTTGACTCGATAGTCGACAGGTCTACCTTGAATACTTGCCAGTTGGATGCCTTGTTGAATGAGATATGGACGTTGGATTCGGAGCTTATGGATTCCGATTACAAGCGCTCTAAAATGACTGAACCGGTGCGTGTGCTCCATACGCGTACAGGTGTATCCCCTACGCTCCTTTGCCACACGCATGACTCCGACTCCTCCGCCTCCTTTCACTGGTTTTATAAATACAAAAGCATGCCGCCGCAGCATCATGCGCAATTGTTCTTCACTATATAGACAGGTTTCCGGTATATAAACGGCGGTATGTGGATGGTGGAGCAGCGCCTTCGTCTTTAGCCATTTGCTTGCAAGTTGTCTCATCTAACCCTCTCCTTTCGCCGTCAGTTATACTTATACATACTCAACAGGAATGTTCTATTCTTGGATGATTGTCCGCGGCATGTGCCTATTTCGACAAGATCATGGCGAACGGTAGCATGCACCGAACATCACTGGTACAATGACAATAATCTACTACCATTTGCACGGAGCAACGGAAATTACCGGCAAATCGTTTTTTCAACAAGGAGGTCAACTCATGAATAGCAAAATTGGCATCATGGACATTGGCTCAAACTCCATACGTCTGGTGATCTATGAAATGACAGAGACAGGAGCCTATCGAATTGTGCAGGAATGCAAAGAAGCTGCCCGACTGAGCGAAAAGGTTGGGGCCAACGGCCGTATGGAACGGGAGGCGATTCGAAGCATCGCTCCATTGTTACGCCAATTTATGGCGGTATGCCATATGCACGGGGTTGTCCGTATGCGTGCAGCAGCAACAGCAGCCATCCGCAATGCAACGAATTCGGACGAAATCGTCCAATGGATCGCGGAGGAGACAAATTTAACACTGGAAATACTGAGCGGGGAGCAAGAAGGCTATGCCGGTTTTCTGGGCGTAGTGAACACTATGAATGTGAGTGACGGAATCATTATTGACATCGGGGGTGGCAGTACCGAAATTACGCTGTTCCGCGATCGAAAGCGACTGCATACGGTGTCATTTCCCTTTGGCGCCGTCAATATGAATTGGCGCTTTGGACGTGAGGTTAAGAATGGCGAATGGTCTCCTCAGCAGATTGAGGAAATGGAGAGCTTTGTCCGTTCTTCACTGCAAAATCATGATTGGATCTTCTCCAATCCGGGTCTGCCATTCATCGGGCTGGGCGGAACCCTGCGTACTTTGGCTAAAATCAATCAGAAGCGACAGGATTACTCACTTCCTGTGACGCACCATTACGAAATGACGATAGAAGATGTCGATTACTTCTATGGCAGCCTGCCCCATCTTCCCTATGAAAAACGCAAAAAAACAGCCGGCCTGTCCAAGGACAGAGCCGACATCATTGTACCGGGTCTTATTATATTGAAAACGATATTTGAAGCTGCTCAAGGCTCCGCGTATTTGGTCAGTGGAGCGGGTCTGCGAGACGGCCTATTTCATGAGCTGGTCAACGCTGAACAGCCCGTGGTAGCTAATCCGCTTATCACATCCATTCGCAATATCCTTTCGTTTGCTGTCCCGGTTAGCGAAGCGCATGTCAAGCGGGTTAACGAGTACGCCGTCCGTCTTTATGACACATTGGCTAACGGAACCTCAGCTGCTATGGACAAGCGCTTGTTACTGACCGCAGCAACTCTTTACAAAACGGGGGCTGCCTTGAATTACTATCATTTTCGCCAGAATTCCGTATTCTGGATTTTACATGCAGGCATTGGCGGTCTGTCCCATAGGGAAACGGTACTAGCCGCGTTGATCGCGGATTACCATCCCAAGAACCGGACTCCCCGTTTGCTACGCACACATGCCGATATTTTGGAGCCTTCCGACGAGGAACGTGTACATCGGCTCGGCTCGTTGCTCCAGCTCGCGATTGGCATGGATCGGAGTGAGTCAGGAATGATTACCAGCATCAATCCCACTACAGGGGATGACGCACTGCATCTTCGTCTGGAAAGCAAGAGTGAACCCATATTAGAACAACGGGAGCTAGAATCGGTTGCCAAGGATTTCCAAAAGGCGTGGAACCTTACATTGTCGTGGTCCATTCTACCTTCTTCCAATTTCTAACCTTCATCGCTTCAGATTGGCTTCTAATGGGAGCCTCTTTGTCGTTTCTGGATACAAATTGATAGCTGCCATTAGGCAAAAGCTGGCGCGCCTTCACATTATCCCTTAACGATAAATGCAGAATATCTGCCAGCATTTCTTTGATCCCGTCATCATAAATCGGGCACATCAGTTCAATTCGGCGGGTCAAATTGCGCGTCATCCAATCCGCACTGGACAAAAATAACTCGGAGTTCCCTCCATTTTCAAAATAAAACAATCTGGAATGCTCCAGGAAGCGGTCTACAATACTGATGACACGTATGTTCTCGCTGAATCCTTCCACACCGGGACGCAAACAACAAACCCCTCTAATGATAAGATCAATCTTCACACCTGCCTGGGAAGCTGCATATAGTTCATCGATCATCTCTTGATTGGATAAGGAGTTGATCTTGGCAATAATCCGGGCGGGCTTACCTGCCAATGCTTGCTCAGCTTCCCTACGGATGAGTTCAAACAGCTTGTTCTTCATTCCCGTTGGAGCCACCGTAAAAGCTTGCAAAGTCTTGAGCGCAGAGAATCCCGTGATTTCATTAAACAGTTCGGAGGCATCCTCGCCAAGTACCGGATCTGACGTAAACAATCCGATATCCGTATACACGCGCGCCGTGCTTTCATTATAATTGCCTGTGCCTACGTGCACATATCGTTTGAGTGCGTTGCGCTCATGACGTATGACAAGAATGATTTTGGCGTGCGTCTTCAAGCCAACCAACCCATACACTACATGACAGCCTGCTTTTTCAAGCTTACGCGCCCAGGCAATATTACGTTCCTCGTCAAAACGGGCTTTCAGCTCCACCACCACCGTTACCTGTTTGCCCGATTCGGCCGCACGTGCCAATGCCGGAATCAGCTTCGATTCCCCGTTGACACGGTACAGGGTCATTTTGATTGCCATCACATCCGGGTCCTCTGATGCCTCAATGATAAAATCAGTTACCGCATCGAATGATTCATACGGATGGTACACGAGCACGTCCCGTTTGCGAAGTACGTTGAAAATATCCTCTTGCGGGGGCAGTTCTTCCGGATACAGTGGTTTGATTGCCGGAAATTTCAAATGCGAATACCCCTCCAAATGATCGGCAAAAGACGACAAAAACGTCAGATCGAGCGGCCCGTCCATCTCAAACACATGATCGAACAGCTTGAATTCGCGTTGAAGCTCCATCAGGGCATAGGGATGAATCCCTTTTTCTACTTCCAGTCTAACCGGCGCCCCCCGGCGTCTTCGACGCAGCTCTTTTTCAATCTCTTCGAGCAAATCTTCGATCTCTTCTTCATTAATGGATAAATCGGAGTTACGCGTAACACGAAAGGCATGAACCGCCTCCGGAACATATCCAGTGAACAGCGTTTGGATGTGATGCTTGATTAGTTCCTCAATTAAAATAAATGATTTCTTCTTGCTGTTCGACCGCAAAGGCACCGTAACAACACGTGGAATATTCGAAGGCACCTGCACAATGGCAAAAAGCGGTTTATCCTCCTCCGTATCCCCGGGACGTCTCAAGACGACCGCTAAATATACGTATTTATTATGAACCAGTGGAAAAGGACGGCTCTGATCGACCGCCATCGGCGTGAGTACTGGAAATATAATTTCATGAAAATATGCATCCAGCGACTTGCGCTGTGTTGTATTTAAGTCTTCATATTCGAGCAGTAAAAGACCTTTTTTCGTCAAGAGGCGAGAAATATCACGATAGGTCCGGTATTGTTCCGATACCATCGAGACGGTACGCTTGATCAGGCGTTTGTACAAACCGGAAGGGGTATATCCCGTAAAATCCTTTTGCATAAAACCCGCCTTGATCTTCTCGCGCGTCTCTGCAACACGAACAGCCATAAACTCATCCAAATTGCTAGATACAATCGCCAAAAATTTGGCTCTCTCCAGCAACGGTGTATCTGCATCCTGAGCTTCCTGAAGCACACGGCGATTAAATTCAATCCAGCTTAAATCTCGGTTAAAGTAACGTTCTGACCCGGCTTTATCCTTATTCTGACTCTCTATCAACATATGGCCTCCATCAATTCATGCAGTATAGTATCCCTTTATTGTACTATTAGATGAAACGCACTAGCATCACAGCAGTGTAAACGCAATGTAAAATGTGTGTAAACACAAACTGGATGTATGAAAAGGTCAATCGGACGCTTTACAAAAATAGCATTAAGCGGTACAGTGTTTACGTCTGTTTCATAGAGTAGAGTAGATTGACGAACCGTTCCTTTTTCAGTTGTTTATGTTCATTACGATGTGTAGTAATCACTTAGTAGCCACGTTCAATTGCTGATTTTCAAATGGCATGATATAGGGAGGATTTACGTTATGGAACCCAAGAAAACGCCACGCGTACTGCAAAAAAACATCGAATTTTTCACCGCGGCGCTATCTCAACACCTCGTTTCGGTCTGGCAAGAGGACCCTACAGGTGTATACTGTGAGATTGGCTGTGGATATATCGAGTTATTCAGTAGCGAGATGATTCGGGTGCGCAATCAAGATGGAACCCCAAGCCATTATGACCGCAATATCACCATGTTTCAGTTAATCACGAAGGATCAGCCGATATAATTATTATATGCTATGCCTGCGCTGTTCTTCCAGATTAGAATTGTTTTATATTACAATTACCGATTTTGATATCTGCTGAATCTTGCAGATTTTCCAAAAAGCGCCTCGGAGCGCTTTTTTTGTCGACTTTTTTTGAACATCGTTTCGAAAAGCAGTATGATAAGGGAGCATATTACCTAAATTTAAAGGGGAATCAACCGATGGAGCATACAACATCAGATGGGCGCATCTTGGTTATGACCGCGGTTGAAGCCGAACGGGAAGCTGTACTGCGGGGCCTGCAAGGCGATACCCGTTTTGTGGTCGAGCTGGCTGGCGTGGGCGCATCGTCCGCAGCGGCTTCAACCGCGCTAGCACTGGCGGCGGCCGGTGACTACCGTCTGGTCATCAGCACCGGAATTGGTGGCGGCTTCGTGGAGGTCGCTGCACTGGAGAGCGTCGTTGTTGCTGACGCGATCATTGCCGCCGACCTAGGAGCCGAGACGGCAGAGGGCTTCAGCAGCGTGGACGAGCTGGGTTTCGGCTCAAGCCAGATTGCCGTGAACGTTGCCACCGCGCAGCGATTCGTTCAGGCGCTGCGCGCTGCTGGACAGACGGCTGTCGCGGGGCCGATCCTGACCGTCTCCACAGCCACCGGTACGGCGGCAACAGCGGAACGGCTGGCCAAGCGCGTTCCCGGAGCTGCTGCCGAAGCGATGGAAGGCTACGGCGTAGCCGTGGCGGCAAATAGGCTGAAACTGCCGACGATGGAAATCCGCACGATTTCCAATGCTGTCGGTCCACGTGACCGTGCAGCCTGGCGGATCAAAGAGGCTTTGCAAGCGTTGGAAGCCGCATTTTCTACATTAACGGAGGTTATATAGATGCAAATTGCTTTTTCACCTTGTCCCAACGACACTTTTGTCTTCCATGCCCTGGCGCATGGATTGATTCCGGCCGCACCCGCGCTGGACATTACATTTGCCGATATCGACATCACCAACAATCTGGCGATCACACCAGACGGACTGGATATCATGAAAATTTCGTATGCTGCACTCCCTTGGGTGCTGGATGAATACGCCCTGCTGCCTTGCGGAGGCGCACTGGGCCGGGGGTGTGGTCCGCTCGTGCTGACCAAGGAAGGTTCCACCGTCGAAGGCCCGAAAGCCCTATCCGGCAAGCGTGTAGCCGTTCCGAGTGAACGTTCCACTGCCTATCTGCTGTTCCGCCTGTGGGCAGCCAAGCATGTGCCTGGGGGTGTCGGCGAGATCGTCGTGATGCCGTTCGACCAAATCATGCCTGCTGTCCGTGACGAGGAGATAGATGCCGGGCTGGTCATTCATGAAGCACGGTTCACGTATCCGTCCTACGGACTTAGTAAGCAAGTCGATCTGGGGAACTGGTGGGAAGAAGATACAGGGCTGCCGATCCCGCTCGGAGCCATTATTGCCCGCCGTACGCTGGATTTGGATGCGATCACAAACTGGATACGTGCCTCTGTCGAATACGCTTGGAAGCATCCAGAAGCTTCGCGTGAATATGTATTGTCTCATGCGCAGGAGCTTTCACCCGATGTCGCCCAATCGCATATCGACCTGTATGTTAACGATTTTACCGCCAATCTGGGCGACAGCGGATATGCCGCCATCGAAGCTTTGCTTGGTCGCGCTGCGCAGGAAGGGCTGGTACCTTCGTTTGATTTAGCCCAACTGCGCCCTACTTCCACAACAACACGTTAAAAGGGACAGACATGCCATGCATGTTTTCCTGCTGAATAGAGTAGTTTAAACATATAAAACCTCCCGAACGAGCACATGGCCTAGCCGTGCGCCCCATTCGGGAGGTTTTATCATTTCATATGGCGAATCCTCATTCGGACTCGCTTGATCCTTATTCTTAGTTCTGTTCCTGCTCCACAACCTCGGTCTTAAATACGTTATCCAATTTGGTACCCAATCTTTTGACCAGCGGCACCTTGATATCCCGGCTCAGCTCCTTGAAAAAAGCGTCCATGTCACAATTAATCTTATCCAACACGACCTTCACGGTGCCCTCTGCCAAGATCTGCTCATTCAGATCCTCCGGTACGGTAACCGAGATATCATACTTCTTGCTTAACGTTTTAATGTAGCGGGTAAAGATTTCGATAAGCTCCTCATTGTTGAACTTCTCAACTGCAACTTGCCCTTTGTTAGTAAATTTCAAATTCACTCTCACGTTAGCATTTCCCCTTTTCCTTTTGACCATTTATTTTGGATAAACGTTGAACCTTTCAGAGGCTCTTCAAAGAAAGGGCCTTACCGGTCGTTTTAGACTCTTGTCCTTTGATATACTAAGTATAACACATTAAGGCCGTTTTCATTTCCCAACTTGTCGTTTTATGATAAAAAATGATACAATTTGCGCATTTTCAGCATAAATTCTTTCTTTTCATGCCAATCATTAGAAATAGTTTATACACAAATACACAAAAAAACGCCTATCTCGCAAAAGAAAGACGTTTCCGTATAGATGCCTAAGTGGTAAGCATTTACAGAGGTTTCGTACATTCCCAACCGTGTGAACGATACTCACGCACAGCGTCTCGTATATCCTCAATATCATCAGAATGCAGCAAAACGGCAGGTAGAATTACCCAATATTCATTCTCCGCTAGATCAATAAATACGTCCTCGACATCATAATATTGCATATCGCCAAATGCCGTATCCCTGATTTTCTGTCCAACCAAAGGTGTAAACTGGGAATCAAATGTTTTCATCACCTTCGTATATTCCTTCACGCCCGTTGCCGAGATCTGCTGTGAAATAATGACGCTCAATGCTGTTACCTCCCTGACCTAATAATGCTCATTATACCCTTCTCTCAGACCCTCTACAAAACCTTGCGCAAAAAAAATCATAAAAATCAATAGGCCGATGCCAATAGCAACGGAGCTGATTACAATAATGAAAATGCCCTGCGTGTTTCTTTGCTCCATTCGTTTCGTTAAAATTCCGAAAACCAAACCTAAGACACCCAACAATCCTCCAAAGACAAAAAAACTAAATATGAACCCCAAACCTGCAAAAATCCAGCCAAAGAAAGCGAGCAACCATCCCTGCGGCTGCGGCTCACTCTGCTTCATCTGCCAGCGTTCCCTCGCTGTAGGTGTATATCTGTCCATTTGTTAGCTCCCCCGCTCATCTTACAATCCTTAAGAAAAATTGCCGACCGAAAAGTTTAAAAGTGCCGCTTACCAAGCGGATAATTCTGAACCATCATTTCCACTAACTCAACAGACTTATAGTCATATTTTACTATGACCTCCTTTGATATTCTAGTATATTTATCCTAATCCTTGCTCCTATGTATTTGTACAGGCTTTTACTTGATTCCAGACAAACTAAACGACCTTCCCCATTAGAATTTCGAGAAAAGGCCGTTGCTACAACAATATGAATCTTTTTTACTGTTTACCGTTACTATAAACCGTACTTAACTTGGATGTTGCTCTGATGCCATTCGGACCTTCAATAATGGCACGTCCTTGTTCAGTATAACTCGATCCTCCCCAGTCGTTTGACATATCCAAATATTCTAGACCCGATCCATTTCCTTTCCAAGACCACCCAAGATAACCTACACCTTTTTGTTGGGCGTAACTCATAATGGTGGCCTCGTCAACATCACCATTTGTATGCTTGATTCCGAATTCTCCAATGATGACAGCTAGATTTTTGTTTAATACATTGTCAATATTGCTTTTTACTGTTTCGGCATTTCCTCCAGCGTATTCGTACATATGAATGGAGAACATCGTATTTTTAAGCGGATCGGCATCAAACACTTGCGTTCCGTAGTCAAAAATCGACTTCGGATATTGACCCCAACCAGCGGCGTCAACCAGAATGGTATTTTTGATGCCAGCATTTCTTAGCTTTGGAATAACTGATTTATACCCCTGTGCCCAGCCGTTTCCATCCCAAGTACCAAACCATTCATTCGCAATGTTGAGAATGACTGTATTTTCTTTTCCAATCAGTGCGCTCTTCATTTCAATCCAGTAATCTGCGATTTTATTCAACACAGCAGCATTATCACTTCCCGTACCATCGTGTACTTCAAGGATAACAACCAATTTGTTTTGTTCTGATAAAGTGATCAGGTTTTGCAACGCTGACAAATCATCTTTCGTCCATTGCTGACCGTCTGACAGCACGATTCTAATCGTGTTCGCTCCTGTTTTGGCAATTGCAGGTATCGCAACCGACTCTTGACCTTTGTACCAAGTGTAAGCGTGATTAATTCCTCTCATGACAAAGGGATTTCCCTTGCCATCATAAAGCGTCGTACCTTTAACATAAAATCCTGTATTTTGAGAGGAGTCGGAACTTGTTGTTACTTTTAAGACATTACTTGGTTCCGAAACATTGCCTGCTGCATCTTTCGCTTTTACAGTGAAATTGTAGGATGTGTTCGCAGTGAGACCCGTCACTGTATAACTTGTTGTGGTGCTCGTGCCTACCAGATCTGTTCCGTTATAAATAACGTAGCCAGTTACACCTACATTGTCTTTTGAGGTCGTCCATGTAAGAGTGACAGATGTGCTCGTCTTGGATGTGCTTTGGAGGTTTGTTGGGGCGGTTGGTGGTGTCGTATCTGCTGTCGTATCCATCTGCGTGAATCTCCACCTTTGCTGAGCGCTACCGTTGTCGGCCCATTGTTGAACGTTTGCACCGTCATGGGTATAACCACCGACAACATCCAATGCTTTACCACTAGATTGCGAGATCAGCTTATAATATCCACCACCAGCGTCAATGATTTTCCACTTCTGCTGAGCGTTCCCGTTGTCGGTCCATTGTTGAACGTTCGCTCCGTCATGGGTATTACCGCCGGCTACATCTAATGCTTTACCACTAGATTGCGAGATCAGCTTATAATATCCATCACCAACGTCGACCACTCTCCACTTCTGTTGCTCCTTTCCGTTATCGGTCCATTGTTGAACATTCGCTCCGTCATCCTTGGATCCCCCTTCAACTTCCAAGTTTTTTCCGCTATGCTGTGCTGTAATTTTGTAAACAGCATCTGAAATCATATCCGATTGGGCAGACGGTGTTGGATCAAGCGTTAGATTAGTAACTCCATCATTGTTAGCGCTTACAATAGTGGTCGGCAATATATAAACAAGCATTCCTAACGAGATCAAACACGACAATAATTTCTTCATTTTGTACCCTCCAGGTAACCAGCGTTACAATTCACCGTTTGCTCGAAGTTTCCAACATTTCTATTTAACCGCATCTCAACATACACCTCTCCCTTAGCTTATATATTCAAATTTCCATCCCTTAGGCACGTACTATGATCTCTCCCTCCCGGCCATAATTCGAAAAAGAAAAAAGAACCAAAAAGAGCTCTATCCTAATATTAGGTAAACGCTTTCAATTGTTCCAAACTAATTATGTGATTGGGAAATGAATTCTTACACATTCTAGTTTACGTTATACGAAATGTCAATTGTTAGCATAACAAAAATCTGTAAAACCACAATGATTATTAAAAAAAAAACATTCTATTAAAATAACAAATTAGTAATATTGAATACCAATCTTCATAAATTATCTCTATTTTTGCTATAAAACAATTATATTCATTCATTTTTTACATAAGTACGAAAAACACAAAAATATTCAATATTATTTTGTTATTCAAATGTTTTTTATAACATCATATCTTGTTAGCTAATTTTGCACGACAACCTCTACCATAAATTTTAATTTTTTCGATGATCTTGAATAGCATAGCAAATGAGTTCTTTGAAAATCATAGTTAAAAAAAGCACGCTATATTGGTGTTTCCAACATGCGTGCGTGATAGAAGTTATTGAAGTTCTTCTTGATCCATCGCCCCCGTTAATCCTCAAATGTCTCACCGTTCTGATACTTGGTTGATAACTCTATTCTTTCTTTAGTATTTACCAGATACACACTGCCTGCAATCAGCACCAGCCCCACAACAAACGTCAAAGTTAGTGATTCCTTGAGCATTACCATACTAAAGACCGTGGACAACACCGGTATCATAAACGTATAGGAGCCGACGGTTCCCGCATCTCCGTTGTCGATTAGTTTAAAATAAATCATCCAGCCCATCGCAATCACGAATATCGAAATAAACAATAAAATCGCGATAAAGGAGGTTGTCCAGTGGATATCGCTCCATTTCTCGGTCGTAAATCCAATCCCATTAAGTATAATCCCTCCCAAAACGAGCTGCATCGTCACCGCCCAAATGGAATCCAACTGTTGGCTTTTTTTCTTCATATAAATCGTTCCGAGCGCCCAGCACAGTCCTGAAGCTAGCCCCAACACAATGCCCAGTACCGATAAATGCCCTGCCATTCCACCAGAGCTAATCACAATCACCCCGCCAAAACCCAGCACCAGTCCAATGACCTTCAGGGGAAACATACGCTCCCCCAACCACATCCAGGAGAATAATCCTAACAGGATCGGCTGAAGGAATACTAAAGTGGAAAACAACCCAGCAGGCAAATAACGCAACCCTACCGTCTGCAAGCCATAGTAGCCTGCAATATTAAATATGGCCAGCACCAGATAAGTCCACCCATTCTGTCTAAAGCGTAAGGTTTCCCGATGACGCATAGCGAACAACAGCAGAATCACACCACCCAGTAGGGTACGGAGTCCTGAAAAAAATATCGGCGGCGTATCTGGCAAAGCCAGCTTGGTCAACGGCCAGTTGATCCCCCATACCATTACTAATATCAAGACAAGCCACAGCGTGGCTTTAGGTGTTAATTTTTTCATAGATATCTTCTCTCCCTTAGATTTTCATCGTTCATTGCTTACGACTAAAATATGAATAGCCGTTTGCAAAGTTTTGCTTTACTAGCGTATACTGTGGTCACTAATAAATAAAATGAATGTTTTCAATGAGGGAGATAACTTTTCACTTATGACCATTACTCAAATTATGATCTTCGTTCGTGTAGCTGAAACGCTAAACTTCACCCAAACTGCCCATGAGCTGCATATGACGCAGCCCGCGGTTAGCCATGCCATCGCAAGCATCGAAAACGAGCTGGATGTTCAGCTATTGCTGCGCGACCGAAAAAAAGGAGTGCTGCTGACCGATATCGGGCACAAGGTACTGCTGCAATTCCGCATGATGCTGCAAAGCATGGAAAAGGTACAGCAGCAGGTGGCTGCTGAAAAAGGTCTAGACGTGGGCACGATCACGATCGGGGCCTTTCCTTCTGCCTCAGCCTATTTTCTGCCCCCGATTATTCATCATATTCGTCAGCATTATCCGAACCTTGTTTTCGACCTACATGAAGGCTCCACGAATGAGGTCAAGGAGTGGGTTCATACCAGAGAAATCGAAGCGGGTATCATCCTGTTACCAGACCCTCAGGTAGATGTCATCCCTTTATGTCAGGATGACATGGTTATTCTCCTGCCAGACGGTCACCCTCTACAATCGCACAATAAAATCGCCATTCGAGACTTGAATCAGCAGGATATGATCTTTTGTAAAGGTGGACATGAGGTCGCCATTATGGAAGGTTTTGAACGCGAGCAAAGTCAGTTGCAGGCACAGTTCATTACTCATAATATCAGCACCTTGGTCAGCATGGTTCGACAGGGACTAGGTATGGGTATTGTCTCTTCACTCGCCTTGTCCACGTTCCCCCATGATCTGACCGTCAAGGAGACTTCACCTCTGATCACACGCCAAATCGGTATCGCTGTACCATCCCTGCATAATGCTTCACTTGCTGTACAGTTATTTGTGCGGACCGCGCAGGAGCTGTTTACAGATTCGAAGCAGTAGAAGCACTGATAACGAGATTTTGGCAGGTGTATAACGTTTCCTAAAATTACTTGAATCATTATCCTAAGGGGGGTCTATTCATATACAGGAAACTCAATTCATTGGACCGGATAGCTAAGTTCCTAACCTATTCCCGGTGATTTTTCTTGTTTTAATATGGTGTACTAAATAAATAAAAAGGAGTTTCCCATAAACCGAAAACTCCTTCGCACGTTAAGCTATTTACTGCTACAGCTTGTTCAATGTCGGACCACCAATTCTCCGGCTACATCATCCCATCGCCAAGAAACCTCATGTCCATGGAGATGCAGCCCCCCAAACCACTCGTCGATTCCTTGAACTGCAATGCGGTCCGCTGATCCATTCAGCACTTCTTTACCCAACTCTGTCAGAATTACCTTTCGGTTCAGAAAATCCGGAATTTGTCTGAAATCCAAACCGACCTTATCCCCGTCAATGATCAGCAAAGGATGTTCGCCTTGCGCTAAAGCACGAATAAATTTCCAGTATTCGAGATCACCCATGCCAAGCACATGCAGAACGTCTGTTACCTGACGAAATAATTCCAATGGCGTATCTACTCCATTATGGACTGTCTGAAGCGTGGTCTGTTCCACAATGCCAAGACCATTCCGCTCCGAGGGCAACCGCTTGAGATGTGCTGTGAAGGCTTCATAGGCAAAAGGTAGGCCAGATGCTGCCAGTTCTGCCTTCTTGTCTTCCAGCAGATTAGCCATTTGAGCAGGATCAGGAGAAGCATACGCCTGCCAAAGCTCGCTTCCGAGCTCCATCTCTTGCCGTTCAATAGTTCGCCAGGTCCCAGATAATGTCTGAAGCTGTGCCGGAGTGAGCTGTCCCAGACCATGAAATCGTTCGATTCCCGGAAACTCCCCAATACAGAGTAGGCTCAGCTTTGTACGGCCCAGTTTCTGTTTCTTGAACCAGTGGAGCAGATAGGCGAGCATGCTCTGATCAAACAGGTCATGCTCAAACCACAATACGACTTCATCAAACTTGATAAATTCACGAAGTTTCTGCTCTTGTTCCTCACATGCCGTAATAAATTCGCTGGCCGGAATACCCATTGTTTCCTCCAGGACCCGGCTCCGCAGTGCCCGTTCTTCAGCCCCCGCTGGATTTGCAAATATCGGTCCTGCCGGATATACCTCTCTCCATACAAGCACGTCACCTTGTACAACACCCTGCTTCAACATGTCACCTACAACATCACCGTTAACAATATGCAGCATGTTTTGCCCTCCCTCATACAAATGATTGAACACGGAGACGAGGTCGGCCACCGGGAGTGTACCTTTCAATTTTCGGCGGGCATCGTGCAACCGCTTCTTAAGCGTCGGAACCGGAGTGCCCAGATAATCGGAAATTTCCTGAAGAGAGTAACCGTAAAAATAAAACAGCCGCAGAGGCACGCGCAGCTTGGCAGACAGTGCCTTCACCGATTGTTGCAGAACTTGGCTCTCCTCTCTACGCTCCGCAATTTCTGCCAAACCCGGTACTCCTCCCGATACCTGCACAGCTTCATCCAGAGGAAGCACCGAATGATGCTTGCGCCGCAGCGTCCGCTGGCACTGTCTTACGACAATGGTCTTGAACCAGCCTGGAAAAGCTGCCGGGGTCTGCAGCTTCTCCAGATTCTGATAAGCCTCTATGAACGCATCCTGCACGGCATCTTCCGCGAGATGAACATCCTTCAGCATGTCATAGGACACGGCATATGCCATTCCGCGAAAATGCAGCATCAGCTGCCCAAACGCTTCCGCATCACCTAGCCGCGCCTTTTCAACCCACTCCCTCATACGTCCCTAGCCTCTTTTCTTTCGTGTTCTTATTCTTAAGTGCCAACTCCATGGGGGAAGGTTACAAATCATGTTGATGGAAAAATGAAATGATTGATAAATAGCGTCACTGAACACAGCAAACATATTAACAGATTCTTTCTCAAATGAAGCATAATGTAGTTACAACTGTTAGTTTCCAACAGAAATATATCATCTTTTATTTTTCACGAGGTTAAGCTCAATTCCATTATCCCTATCCTTCTGCATTTAAAAGCGCATACTAAAATTATAGAGAAGATAAATTATCACTATAAGAAGTTATGCAATAACAACTGCTGATTAAATGTACAGCCATAAAAAAACACTAAAAGGTGCCCGCCTTTAATTGGCCAAACACTCATTTAGTGAGTCAATTTAAAAACTAATTAATTTACCACGTAAGAGATTGGGCTGTCTTTATGTTGTGTCATTGTCGACTCTTCTGCCAATCCATACATATGATAGAAGCAACCCTGAAGCTCTATTAATTCACAAAATGTCCCTTTCTCTATAATTGCTCCATCAGCGAATACAAATATCATATCATAGCGCTCTAATACTGGTTTTGATAACCGATGAGTAACCATCACGCATGTAGTATTCTCTAAATTCAGAACTGTTTCTTCAACAGCATTTGCTGTTTCCTGATCAAGTGACGAAGTCGGCTCATCCATTAACAATAGGGGAGTGCGGCGTATTAACGTCCTTGCTATGGCTATTCTTTGCTTTTCACCTCCAGACAAAAAACTTCCTTTCTCTCCAACCTGTGTCTCCATTCCATTGGGTAGCTTATTAATTAGCATACTCAGACCAGATTTTTGAATAGCATCTTCAATTTCCTTATCAGAATATATCTGATGTAATACAATATTTTCCTTAATGCTACTATCAAATAAAAAAACATCCTGATGCAGGACAGACTCCAGTCTGCACCAATCCTCCATATTGATTTCCTTTAAATCTACTTCATCAATACTGATCCTGCCTTTGTAGTTCTCATATTGCTTCATTAAAAGCCGTAATACCGTTGATTTTCCTGACCCGCTCGGCCCGACTAAGGCATACTTCTTTCCTAACTCCAAATCCATATTTAATCCATGTACATTATAGCAGTCATCTTTATAACCAAAAGACACTTCTTTTAACGATACTTTATCCTGAATAGTCGGTTTGCGAATGTAAATCTTGTCCTGTCGCTCTGTATGTAAAAGTTGTGTAATCTTTGCCGATATATCACGTAACGACTTGATTTGAGTTATATATTGAATACTCATTTGTATCGGATTAACGATGCTATTAGTTAGTTGAACACAAGCAATCATAGTTCCCAACGTGATAAGCTGCCGTAAAGTAAGGAAACTCCCAATAATAAATACTGAAATAAACATAAATCCACCAAATACTTCACTAATAGAGGCAACCCAAGCACTCAATTTCTGAAATCTATATTTTTGATTTTCCGTCTCCTGATTAATACCATCAAATTGCCCATGTACATGCCCCTCAATACCAAAGCTTTTAATAACTGCAAATCCTGAATACATATCATTCGTATGAATCATAAATTTTTCTAAAGCTTCAACTACTTTTCTCTTACAATTTACAAGTTTCTTTTCAAACATTCGAGGGATAAACATAGATGACAGTGTTAATAAGACAAGGGCTATGACAATTGTAGGACTGAGTAAAAACATCGCTAACAAAGATGCTGAAAAAGATATAAATGTCCCAATTAACGAGAATATATTTTTAAAATAATCATCTTCAATCATCTTTATATCATTACTAAAAATAGAAATATACTTGGCGCTATGATTTGAAGAAAATTGTGTTAGACTTTTATTTAAAATATGCCCAAATACAATTTCTTTTAGATTAAGCATGGTCTTCCTCATATAAGAAGCATGAGATAAATTCGTTAGTAATCGAAGTATTGCACCCAGAATGATTAAAAATACAGCCAAAAAAGCTGATTTAACAAATTCTTGTTCACTTCCGTTGTAACAGTGTCTACCAATTTCTTAAAGATAAAAGCCATATACATATTCATGAGGCTTGATAAAGTGATGCAAATGATAAGTAATATTAACTGAAATCTATACTTAAACAAAAAAAGCTTCATCACTAACCCCCATTAGAATATATTTTTGCCTGAAATTTAAATTTTCACACATTAATCATCCCTCTATTTTTGGCAGCAACTACAGCTTCTAATCTCGAATGCACCTCAAATTTATTGAAAATATTAGTTAAATAATATTCCACAGTCCTTTGACTAACACAGAAAATGACAGCGAGCTCCTTATTACTTTTCCCCTCTGCGACGCATTCCAAAATAGATCGTTCCTTGTTGTTAAGCACTACATAGTCCATTACTCCTTCACGGTGATGAAGCTGTTTCAGTAAGGTTACGGGTAAAACGGAAATACCGTTTAACACGTTTCTTATAGTCCAAATTAGTTGATCGTGCGAAGGATCATTTTCAATAAATGCTATAACGCCCAGGTTTAAGAGTTTATCCATCATTGTATATGTATGGACCTGTCCAATAAATAGTATGGGTATATCCTGAATTAGATGGATACATTCCAAATCTACAGGAAGCATTTTATTCAAATGATAGATACATAGATTAAAATTATATTTAGTTAAGTTCTCTTTTGCTTCCAAAATAGTTCTGATAAGTGTGACATGTATATATTGATCTTGTTCAATCCACGACTTGGTAACCTCTCCTGATTCAGGATGATCATCAATAAGTAAAATGCTGTACATTTGACTAACCTCCTGCGTATTTTATACTTACTAATATAATTCTCGACAAAGTAGCTAAATAACCGCCTGTCTACTAAAGATAAACAGGCGGTTTCATAATAAAGAAGATTACCAGGAGAAAATAATACAACCATGATAATACCAACAAGTACTGGCAGGTTCAACAGAACTTTGGGCTGCTTTTGGCTCTACAATCCAACGCATATTTCTCACCTCCTTTCAAAACTACAAAAGAGCGAAATAATAGAAAGTTAATACTTATACTTCAAGTCGGTGATAATTAAATTTAAGCATTTCACCTAAATTGTACTTGTACTCACAACAAACAGGCTGTTTGTCGATACTTTCAAACGCTTGCTGGGCACAACCTCCGCCACATAAGGGCAGCACTGAGCAACTTCGGCATTTTTCAATTTTATATGGGGAATAATTAAGCCACTTCTCCGTACGTTCATTAGAATATATACCATTACTAATATGACCTATCGCATAATTTGAGTTTCCTACCGTATTCCAGCATTTTTGAATCCAGCCATCTGGCTGCACTACAATTGAATTATCTGCAATAGCAGCACAAACAACAGGTACATATTGAGGGTAATAAGAAATATTAAGCCCTTTTTCCAATGCTTTCTCATACAAGCTCAGAATAACTCCAGAGAATTCTTGATTGGCAAAGCAGCTATTACTACTTGAACAACCTCCTGCCACATAATCAGTAGTGGCAGAAAAATAAATATTCACTTTTCCCCTAAAGTCTTGCTGCCCTAAATAATCCATATAATCTTCCATTGAAGCTACGTTGTTCAAATCTACATTTGAGCGTATATTAATGTGAACAAAATCACATGAATCTCTAATATTTTTTATTATTTGATCAAATGTCCCTTGTTGGTTCGCCAAAACCCTTCTTTTATCATGATTCACCTTATTACCATCGATCGTAATTTGAATACTTTTCAAACCCAAATCCCTTAAAATAACGGCACGACTTTTAGTTAGTAAATATCCGTTGCTAACCATGTAGTGCGCTATTTCAATATGTTTTGCGGCTGCCATAGTATTCATTTGATCCATGAGCCGAGTAACCTTTTTAAATTCAAGTAATGGTTCTCCGCCTGTCCAATTGACAGTAATATGTTTCAAATCTGTAGCTTCCATTGCACTTTTTATATAACTCAAAATATCTTGCTGAACTTGATCAGTGAAAGAATGATTACCTGTTTTCTCAGTCAAATTCTCATAGCAATAAGAGCATCTGAAATTACAATTAAACGTAGGTAAAATTGTAAGGTGTAATGTGCTTTTTTGATATCTAGTTGTAGTGAATGACTTCTCCATTATCTCTAATTCATTAACGGGATTCAGATATAAAAATCGTCCTTGTATTAAGTGTTCTAACTCTTCACAATTCGTTAGATAGGAAAAATCTTCATTAACGAGGGCCTCGTATAAGTCCTTCTTTATTTCTCCTAAACCGTTAGTCAGGCTATTATATATTAAGTATTTACCACATCCTTCCTCATTCAGTTTCAAGTACTCGTTGTAAGAAGAAATTTTCATGTGTACCCCTTCTATCATTTAGTATTAAGTACCAGATTGACCTACTTCCACAATGTACCGAACTAAATAACTATTTATTACATCATTTTACATCCGACTAATCAATAACCATTCATTCATCTATTTAATTATATTTTACCATTACCTTTCTTAAAAATCACCGCAAATTAACCGCAAATTATAAATAAAGCAAAGATAAAATCATAGAGTGTAAGACAGACTATTCAACAAAAGTGGCCCCCTAGTTCCTCTATTTCTACCCACTGACAGAAACGAAAACACAAAAACCTCCAAAACGATATAGTATGCGACTATACCGCTGGAGGTCTTAACTTACAACCCTAAAACAAATATTACCATTTCGTTAATTGTTAGCGTTCATCATTCAGATTTATTTTCATACCACCACTCGAAAAACCTGAATTAACAAGGCTCTTCGTTCGGTTTTCCGGCATCCGTAGCCGTACGGAAGCTTGAACCACAGCCGCATGTAGCTACAGCATTCGGATTATGAATCGTGAAGCCGCCTGACATTCCGGACTCTTCAAAGTCAATTTCCAGACCGTCCAGGTAGCGGATGCTTTCCTTTTCCACTACAATCTTCATATCCTGTACGTTCATATATATATCCTGATCCGTCTCGTTGTCGTCAAAGCCCATTGCATACGAAAATCCGGTGCAACCGCCCGGCGTAACACCTAGACGTAAAAACATATTCGGCGTTTCCTGCTGCTCCAGCATATCTTTCAAACGCTCAGCAGCGGATTCGGTGATGTTAATCATAGCTCCATCCTCCTCTTTTACTTCATGTTCTCCTTCAGTATACTCCACTATTAGCAGGTGCTCAAGTCATGGAATGTCCTTCCCTTACAGGCTTAAAGACCTGTTTTTCTATTCGTTTGTATTGAACACCGGTGGTGTGAGGTTTATAATAGGTGAAGAGTGTGTAAAAGAAACTGTCGGAAATTTGTCATTTCAAAGGCGATATTTTGAGACATTCATCATTGTAGCCTGGCATTGTAACATTTTTCACATATCGTATATCCGCGCTGCCGGATTCTTACCGACGGAACGGGACATCCTGTGCGCACCTAGCGCTTGTGCCGCTGATTTAGCGGACAGCCTCGCACAGAGCAACTTGAAGGAGGAATAGGCATGTCCACATTAGTTACACCTTTTACAGACCGCAGAATGGCGGAAATTGTAGAAAAGGTACAGAACGGTATTCGTTTGAACCTTGAAGACGGTATATATTTGTATGAAACTGACGATATCCTCACACTGGGTCAGTTGGCTAACGAAGCTAATTTACGTAAGAACGGAAAAAAGGTTTATTTTATCGAAAACATGAGCCTGTACTTCACCAATGTATGCGAAGCGCGCTGCGCGTTCTGCAATTTCCGCAAGGATCAGGGGGAGGACGGCTCTTATACGTTGTCCGGGCAGGAAATGATTGATTATGTAGAGCAACACATCCATCCGGGAGTAAGAGAATTCCATATCGTCGGTGGTCATAATAATCATGTGCCTTTCCAGTACTATGTAGACTCCTTGAAGGCGCTGAATGAAAAGTATCCCCACGTTACATTGAAAGCTTACACAGCAGCGGAAATTGACTTTTTCACACGCATAAGCGGCTTGAGTATTAAAGAAGTGCTTCAGGAGCTGCAAAAGGCTGGACTTCAATCCCTGACTGGTGGTGGCGCGGAAATCTTGTCCGACGAATATCGGAAGAAGATGCGTGTTACGAAAGCCAACGTGGACCGCTATCTCGAAGTACATCGCACGGCCCACAATCTCGGCATGAAAACTCATACGACCATGCTGTACGGTTCGGTCGAATCGTATCAGGATCGTATTGAACATATGCTGCAAATTCGTGAATTGCAGGACGAAACGAACGGATTTATGGTATTTATTCCACTGTCCATGCAGCCGAAAAGCAAAAACGCCAACATCATGCGCCGGAACTCCGCTTACGAGGATCTCAAAACCATTGCGATCAGCCGCCTGATGCTGGACAATATCGACCATGTCAAAGCTTACTTCATTAATATTGGCCCGCAATTGACGCAGGTCGCTCTCACCTTTGGCGCATCAGACGTGCATGGCACGATTGTGCGCGAGCAGATCAGCCACGCCGCAGGTGCTTTGACCCCTGCCGGATTGACCCGTAAAGAGCTGATCTGGCTGGTCAAAGGTGCCGGACGCATACCTGTTGAACGGGACACCTTCTATAACGAAATCGAAGTTTTCGAATAAATGTAATATCGGATTCAGATTTCCCGCGAGCATTTCATCCCCATTACTCACACCATGCAGCATCATGCTGCCTCGGAATACGCTGGTCTGCCTGCCAAAGGCAGGCCCGATTCTCGGGTTTTATAACAACAAAAACTTGTGTTAGATCAACGAGACACCAGACCATTTGCCGGGGACACGGTAGCGAAAGGAAGGCGGATTTTGATGAAAAATTTCGTTATTCTGGGGGGCGGCTATGGCGGCCTTACCATTGCCAAAGAATTGCTGGATAAACACATTCCCGACGATGTTCAAGTTATTTTAGTGGATCGAATGCCCTTTCAGGGGTTAAAAACAGAGTATTATGCCCTCGCGGCTGGTACGGTTTCTGATTTTGATTTACGGGTGCATTTTCCAGATGAGCAACGTCTTATTCGCAAATATGGAGAGGTCACCTCGATGGATCTGGAGAATAAAATGGTCCATTTTCAAGACGGTGAACCCTTGTCCTATGACCAGCTTGTCATTGCGTTGGGTTGTACCGACCGCTTTCACAATACACCGGGGGCTGAAGAACACAGCTGTACGATCCAGTCGTTTAACCATACCCGCCAAACCTATCTGCGCTTGAACGAAATCAAGCCATATGGACATGTCCATATTGTAGGCGGCGGTCTTAGCGGTGTTGAGATTGCTGCGGAGTTACGTGAAAGCCGTACAGATTTGAATATTACCATTATGGATCGGGGCGAGCGGGTGCTGTCGGCATTCCCGCAACGTTTGTCTGCCTATGTACATGCTTGGTTCAAGGAGCATCAGGTTAATGCCCTGAATCATGTTGCGGTTTCCCGTATTGAGCCGGGGGCTATTTATAACCGTGACGAGCAAATTGTAACGGATGCAGTCGTATGGACGGCCGGGATTCAGCCGGTAAAAATTGTGCAGGATTTAGCTGTCCCTAAAGATCCTCAGGGCCGCATCGTGCTCAACGAATATTATCAAATACCGGACCATCCTGAGGTGTATGTGGTCGGAGACTGTGCGAGCCTTCCCTACTCTCCAAGCGCTCAAGCGGCAGAAGTGCAAGGGGAGCAGATCGCACACATTGTACGCGACCTGTGGAAAGGTCAAACGCCTCATCCGCATCCTTTAAAGCTGCGTGGTACATTAGGCGCACTTGGCAAGAAGGCCGGGTTCGGCTATGGCTTTATGGGTAGTACCTCATTGCGCGGACGAGTACCACGCCTGCTTAAAAGCGGTGTGCTCTGGAAGTCCAAACGCCATTTTGGCTGATCACATGCTAAACAAACAAAGAAGGCCCGCTCGCAGAGCAGGTCTTCTTTGTTTCTTGCATGAATGGATTATATATTCCCTATACAAAAGGAAGCTGGCTAAACGGATCATTTTATTTCAATCCAAATCTAGATTATCCCATGCTTCAGCTTCCTTAATTTTGTTCATAATCACTTCGTACAGAAGCTCTGCTGAATCTGCGGATACAATCTCGCCGTTGACCATCGCATAGGGTTCGGCGTTGCACTGACCGCAATTGCTTAGGCAGCCGTATTCAATCACATCATAATCTGGATTCTGTTCCAGCTTGGACATGATTTCATCGGTACCCCAATGCATATTACTGGTGCAAAACTCAATAATAGGTCTTAACATTTTTTCACCTGCTTTGGATGACGGGCATTTTAATTTGGCCCGCTTTGTAATATAATAATAAAGGTATAGGAAAGGAGTTGAATTCTAATGAGCGAAACACAAAGCGTTCAAATGTATGATGAAGTAGCTGATGTACTGGATAAGCTCCGTCCGTTCCTGCAACGCGATGGTGGCGACGTTGAGCTGGTTGACGTTGAAGACGGCATCGTTAAGCTGAAGCTGGTAGGCGCTTGCGGCAGTTGCCCAAGTTCCACGATCACGCTGAAAGCAGGGATTGAACGTGCTCTTCTCGAAGAAGTCGACGGCGTCCAAGAAGTGGTACAAGTATTCTAATGCTTGATGCATAATGATCATGAGAGTCTTGACTTCGGTAACGAAGCTCAAGACTCTTTTTTGTGTTACAGCGTCTGAGGGATCACTCAAGCTTATATGGTTGGCCGAATGGGGTCCAATCCTCCCGATACATCCATAATATTACCTGTTATAAAATCCGAATGCTCCTCACACAAATAGGCGATCACTCGCGCAATGTCCTCTCCGCTCCCCGGACGTCCACGCGGTGTCTCTTTATCCTGCATACCGATGACATCGGCAATTGACATTTCCTTATTTGCTCCTCGAATATCCCCTGGACAGATCATATTGACCGTAATGCCATTAGGAGCTTCCTCCACAGCCAGTGACTTCGTAAAAGACACCAGCCCCACCTTGGCGGCTGCGTAGACGGCGCGATGCGGCCAAGCCCTTGCTTCTCCAGCATGACCAAAGCCAAAATGAATAATACGTCCCCATTGCTGGCTCCGCATGTGAGGCAATACCAAATGATCCAGCAACATGGTACCGACCAGATTCCCTTGTATCATGGCATGAATCTCAGCTACACTGTAATCCGCAAACAGACGGCGTTCCCGGATGAACGGTCCGGCATTATTCACCATAATATCGACTCCGCCTAGCCGATCCTGTACTTCACCAATCAGCCTCGTAATATCTTCCTGAACAGAAATATCCCCTTGTAAAGACAAGCAGCGTACTCCCTTAGACTCAATCCCCCGCTTAAGCGCTTCAGCTTCTGCTTGGCTATGCACATAATTCAGCGCAATATTACAGCCTTCATCCGCCAGACGCAGAGCGGTCGTTTTACCTAAACCTTTGGCACTGCCCGTTATGAATGCGACTTTATCTCTCAACAATTTTCCTCCTGTTCACAGAGATCGGTCACCCCCAAGTATAAAATATTTAAGCTTCCCCTACAACTCCATTCAAAAAGAAACCCCCAGTCCTCTTGTTCAAGAGAATCTGGGGGTTGCGTGCAATGCGTTCTCGTTCCCTACTTAAAATGCCGGGATAATTGCGCCTTGGTATTTATCTTCAATGAATTTTTTAGTTTCTGGAGATTGCAAAGCTTTAAGCAGCTTCTGAATCGCTTCGGAATCTTTATTATCAGGACGTGCTACCAGAACGTTAGCATATGGAGAATCCTTGTCTTCCAGTGCCAGTGCATCCTTCGTAGGGTTCAGCTTCGCTTCCAAAGCGTAGTTCGTGTTAATCAACGCAATATCCACTTCAGGCAACTGACGTGGCAGCATAGCCGCCTCTAAAGTCTTGAATTCCAGATTTTTCGGATTCTCTGTAATATCTTTTACCGTAGCTTCAATGTTGCTTGCGTCTTTCAGCTTGATCAGACCTTGTTTCTCCAACAACAGCAAAGCACGGCCTCCGTTTGTCGCATCGTTCGGAATGGCTACAGTTGCGCCATCTGGAAGTTCATCAAGCTTTTTATATTTTTGGGAGTAGATGCCGAAAGGCTCCAGGTGAACCGCGCCAACAGAAACCAAATCCATTTTGCGCTCTTTGTTCATCACATCCAAGTAAGGTACATGTTGAAAGAAGTTAGCATCCAGCTGCTTGTCAAACAATTGAACGTTCGGCTGTACATAGTCGTTAAACTGAACAACTTGGAGACGAACCCCTTCTTTTTCCAACTGAGGCTTGATTGCTTCCAAAATTTCCGCATGTGGCACAGGAGAAGCTCCAACTTTCAGCTCCACTTCACGTGGTGATCCGCCTGTATTTTCGTTCGCATTGTTTGTATCCGATGTTGTGCTCTTTGTACCGCAAGCAGCCAGCACCGCAATTAATGTCAAGCTTAATACAGCCAATACCCATTTCTTCATGTTATTACCCCTCCAATAATTTGTAATATTCAGGAGCAGACGTCCTGATCAATAAGGATATCTATATGTTTTCCCTATTTTCGAGTATAATGCCGCACGAGGCGATCTCCCGCCATTTGCAGCAATTGTACCAATACAACCATCAGCACGACCGCAACGATCATGACAGCCGTTTCATAACGATAATAGCCGTAGTTGATAGCCAGTGTACCTAGTCCACCGCCCCCGATCATCCCGGACATTGCCGTGTAGGATACGAGTGTAACGACGGTAATGGTTAATGCAGCGAGCAGACCCGGAAGTGCCTCACGTAACAGCACCCGCCGGATAATTTGTCCTGTCGAGGCACCCATCGCTTGTGCGGCTTCGATGACGCCCTTGTCCACTTCACGCAGAGACGTTTCGACAAGACGTGCGAAGAATGGAGCAGCCCCGATAACCAAAGGTGGGATGGTTCCCAACACCCCGGTCGAGGTACCTACCAGCGATCGTGTAAAAGGAATAAGTGCAACGATCAAAATGATAAAGGGTACGGAACGTAAAATGTTAACGATGAATGATAATACAATGTATATCACCTTCATCAAAGTTAACGAGGAGCGACTCGCCAGAAACAATAATATGCCGAGCGGCAAACCAATAACGAGGGTGAACAATGCCGATGCCCCAAGCATCTGAAGGGTTTCCAGCGTAGAATTCCCTAGCTCTTCCCAACTCACTTGTGAAAAATCAAGTTCGCTCATTGTCCAATCACCTCCACATCAAGTCCTTGCCCAGACACTTCGCGCAGCGTATGCTCTATATCCTCATGATTTCCTTCAAAACGAACGATTAGCTGTCCATAGGGTACATTTTTAATCGTAGATATGGTTCCCTGCAAGATCGCAAAATCAACACCAGTACTTCGAGCCGTACGCGACAGAATCGCATCATATGTTTTGCTGCCCAAGAAGGAGATACGCACCACCTGCGCTGACTCGCGGCCACCTGCTGCCGCAATCGCTGCTTGTAACTCTTCGGGATGTTCTGACTCCCGTTGGATAAAGTCCTTGGTTACCTGGTGCTGCGGCTTCAAAAATACTTCCGCCACCGGACCTTGCTCCACGATGTCGCCCTGATGAATGACGCCAACTTTATCACAGATGCTTTGAATGACATGCATTTCATGTGTAATCAGTACGATGGTTAAATTAAAGCGCTGATTAATATCCAGCAGCAATTTCAGGATAGACCCCGTCGTCTGCGGATCAAGCGCTGAAGTCGCTTCGTCACACAGCAATACATGAGGATCACTAGCCAGCGCCCGTGCAATTCCTACCCGTTGCTTCTGTCCACCTGAGAGCTGTGACGGATATTTTCCACTGTGTTCTTCGAGACCCACCAATTCCAGCAGTTCACGAACCTTCTTGTCCAGCTTCTGCTTGGGCGTGTTTACCAGCCGCAATGGAAATGCAATATTGTCATACACCGTCGCCGAGGACAACAAATTAAAATGCTGAAAAATCATTCCGATTTTTCGGCGCTGCATTTGTAATTGGGATTGACTCACAGTGGTGAGGTTTACCCCGTCTACCCATACTTCACCTGAAGTAGGGCGTTCCAATAAATTAATACAGCGGATCAATGTACTTTTCCCCGCCCCGGAGTGACCAATCACCCCGAATATTTCTCCACGCTTTATAGAAAGATTCAACCCAGACAGCGCATTAACGCGTCGGTTACCTTTGCCATAATGCTTGGTTAACTGCTTAAGCTCTATCAACGTGCTGCGACCCCCTTCACTTCTTCCTTACCCTTTTAACCAGTTGTCATCTCTCAGGATTGTATAAAATCGCTATTTATTTATACAAAAAAGAGCCCCTTTCACAGAATGAAAAGGGCCCCACCTTGCGAACCTTTTCTCATCTGCCAAAATCGCTATAACTCTAGCGGTTTTGTAGGAATTAGCACCATCATGTTCCCTCCCAGTGTATTACACCGGGAAAGAACGGGTTGCCGGGCTTCATCGGGCCAGTCCCTCCACCTCTCTGGATAAGAAAAATATGTTAAACTCCAGCTTTAGCTGTCCGTTAAGTTTATATAAAAAAATATAATTCAAGCATTTTTCTGAAACTAGGTTTCAGTATAGATAGTTTACATAGCTTTGTCAAAGGATATTTTCTATCATATTTTTGGGCGTACTGCCCGGTTCTCCCATTGTTTCGCAGTATAAGTAAAGGCGTTTGCCAGCGACCGACACACCATTTCCAAGCCCTGCTGCAAATCTTCCAAATGGTGATCGAGGTCCTCCAGTTGGATTTTTCCATACAAAGCTCGGTGTCGTTGCCAGAGATCATCCTGCATTTCCGTATTCATATAGTGTATCTCCGTATTCCGACGCTTACGCAGCCGATTGATGGCATCGTTGTATGTGTCCTTGATATCAATTAAATTATCGGTCAATACAGGATGCATTTTGAGATACTTGAGCTGCCGCAACACGGTAAAATACGAATAATGAGCCTTAAACTGCCCTGTTTTTAAATCACATAGATCATTTATCCAGTTGCCCAGCTTATCTAAAATGGAGAATACCCTCACAAACCCATCTTTATAAAAGAAAACATATAATGCATAGTCGGATTTTTCATCCTCGCTCATATCTTCAGCATATCCGGCTTTCACATTCATACGGAAAAAGGCGGCAGCATGATGGCTCTGCTCCAGTTCATCCAGAGATGACATTAGACCGCGTGTCAAAATATCCGCCTTCCGAAAATCGTGGGTCGGATCTCCACCAGCCTGAATTTGCCGCTCCAGCAGGTTCAACATATCTGACATGCTATTCATGGCATCCAGCAAGATGCCCTTGTTCACACGTGGCGGCTCACCCAGTAGCTTGCGTATCATGCTTACGCCTCCTTATAAATGTAAAATCCGGCTGTAGGTTTCATTAGGGCGTCAAGCGAAATAACTCGTCCATCGTTGATCTACAAGCTTAACAATATCCTCACGCGGTAACACCTCATCCGGATACCCCGGCTTCATACGCGCATCCACTACAATCGGCAGCTTATAGTTCAGATGATGCAAACGCACTTCGCTGTCCGCGTACATATCCGTAGCCGGGTTAAAGCGTGTAAACACTGTCCACAGGAACGAGGCTTGAGAGCGAACAACTTCTTTGGCATCGTCCACAATGAAGACGAGCGGCCACTCTTGCTCACCCGCTGCTAGTCGCTCCAAAACACGTGCCGCCAGCTCAGGTTCCTGCTCAAAAGACGCACCCGATATGACGAGGCAACCTCCACAATAGGGCTTAATTTCACGAATTCCCGGCAGATCGCCTCCCTCATAAGCACGAGGCAATTCACGTACAGGCTCACCTATCCCCATCAGGATCGCCTTACTACCATGATTCAGCTTGCGGCCTGTGTAATCGAGTGTATCGTGTGACGTGTGATTGAAAATAAATAAATCCGTTGCTGGATTAAATCGCTCCAGAATGGTTTCCAGCAGCAGGTTAAAGTCAGATAAATCAATTACTCGATCCGTCAGCATCAGGAACTTGGTCAACGATAATTGACCTTGACCCAAAATAGTAAAACCGGATACAAGCGCTTCACGGGAGTAGCTTTCACGTACGACTGCCGCTGCCAGCGCATGTACGCCCGTTTCCGCATATGCCCACAGGGACTTGACGGAAGGCATCACAAGCGGATATGCAGGCGACAGCAGACGTTGCAAAAACTCACCGAGATAGTAGTCTTCTTGCCGAGGCTTACCTACAATGGTTGCCGGATAAATGGCATCCTTGCGGTGATGCATATGTTTGACATGAAATACAGGGAAATCATGCTGTAATGAATAATATCCAAAATGATCGCCAAACGGGCCTTCCGGACGGCGTTCATGAGGCGGCACATAACCGCTGATTGCAAATTCTGCTTCTGCTGGAATCCGGTGACCCCCAAGCGGGTCTTCTGTCATGGGCAGCTTGCCTCCCATAATAAGCGAAGCCAGCAGCAGCTCAGGCAAGTTTTCCGGTGCTGGAGCAATGGCGGACGCAATCAGGGCAGGCGGGCCACCAATGATAATCGTCGTAGGCAATGGCTCATTACGCAGCTCCGCTTCATGATAATGGAAACCGCCGCCTTTATGAATTTGCCAGTGAATGCCAGTCGTCTGATCGTCATAAATCTGAATGCGGTACATCCCCAGATTATGATCCTTGGGCTGACCTGGCTTCTCGGTATACACAAGTGGAAGCGTAATAAACGGCCCCCCGTCCTCATGCCAACTGGTCACTTTAGGCAGTGGCGCTAAAGGAGCCTCTGTACGGCGAACTCCCAATACAGGGGCCTCGCTATGAGATACTGTTTTTAGCCCTACTTTTAGCATGTCCTTAATCAGGCCACGTTCATTCCACAATGCTTTGGGTGTAGGTGGAAACAATGTTTTGGTGGCTCCGACAATCGCATTCATCAGTTGCTCTGGTCGCGGGCCAAAAGCCATATCCACACGGCGATTCGTGCCAAACAGATTACTGGCTACAGGAAACGGGGTTCCTTTTACATTCGTGAACAGCAGTGCCGGCCCTTCTTCCTCAATGACTCTTCGATGAATCTCAGCCAGCTCCAAGTAAGGATCGACAGGTGCCTCTATAATTTTAAGATGATTTTCTTTACGCAGCGCTTCAATAAATTGGCGCAAATTCTGGTAGATCAACTGGACGACTCCTCCTAAGCAAATCAAGCCCTCGAGAAACTCGTGGGCCTGGTTTGTTTCTTATATGCTATTATACGTGTTTAAACGCCTCTTGGGCAAAAATCCGCTTCACTATGATCTATGAAATGCTTAGGTACGTTGTGCTTGGGTCGGAACAAGCTTGCGGTCTGGTGACAATTGCCATACACGATAGCTCAGATAAGCCAAAATGGAGAACAACGATGCAATCACCAGCATATGTCCCAGCACGATAAACATATAGATTTCAGGTCTGTTGACGTACAACAAGATAATTCCAATCACCACTTGAAGCAAAATTAACAAGACTGATACGACACCCAATATACGGATATCTCGGTGATTCGGGTGATAACGGTATGAGTAGTGACCCACAGCCAAGATAATGACGAACAGCAGACCGGCTGAAATCTGATGAAGCAGCAGTGGAGATATGAAGCCCCCAATATTTACAACCTTCTGGATGACCGAGTGACTAAGCAGCGCCCCTGAATAAACAGCAATATAGGTATAGATCGTCGATAGCCATATAAAGTTGCGATAGCCCCGACTGACACGCCCAGGAATCAGACGCGGAGTGTGGCGAGAGTCCGCGTGCTCCTGCCAGGCCCCCAGCGTCATCATAGTTGCACTGGCAAAGGCGATAAGCGCAAAGCCAAAATGCAGTCCCATGACTGCAGCCGATTGGGAGAAAATAACAGCCAACGCCCCCATGGCACCTTGTATGATGACAAACAAGAGCGTGAGCAGCGAGAATAGCTGTAAATCCTTCCGATGCTTCATAAACAGCAAAAAGCCAACAAATGAGGCGATAGAAAGAATCCCGGCCATGGCACTAACGGAACGATGAGAGAACTCAATAAGGGATGCGATCGTATGTGCCGGAACCAGCTTGCCATTGCAAAGCGGGAATTCCCGGCCACAGCCAAGACCTGAATCCGTCCGTGTCACGACACCTCCACCGAAGGTAGCCAAAAACATGACAATACATGTTACGAGTGCCAGCCATTTTAATATTCTAATTTTGTTATTCAAATTCACCCGTATCCTTCCAAATATAATATTTATTCACTTTATATGTTGTGAAATGATCACTTAAAGTAATTATAACTGATATATCGTTCCTTGACATACGAGCTTTGTTGACAAAATGTGAACGTGTCCGTGAGAAAGCCGCCCCCTTAGAAGGAAGCGGCTTTCTGAATGTCTTGATGTTTAAAATTCACTTTGAAACCTTCATGCATGCACAGCATTCATTATTTTGCCAAGCTCGCATGGACTTCAACAGCCCGATCCAAAAATTGCTCAATCTCCTCGCGGGATTTGCGCAGTCTGTTCACCAGACGTACCAGTTCTCTGCCTTCACTGTAAGCGATAAAGCTAGGAATACCCAATACATTCTGCTCTTGACTGACGCTTTCGGCCTGTTCTACATCAATCTCAATTAATGTAAGCTTATCTGCATATTGTTGTTCCACATCAGGCATGAACGGATCAATGAAATGACAATCCCCACACCAGTCCGCCTTAAATACAGCCACCGTTACGCCGGGAGTAGATATTGCCTTATTAAAGTCTTCATGAGAGACGATTTTTTGCATGGATGATTCCTCCTTAAATTCTTTTTATGCTGAAAAGATTGCACTTTTTATTGTAACGCCAAGTGAAGCTTTTGCACACTCCCCCATTCTGCTCACATGCCGATTGGAAGCCCTCTCATTGAGGCATACTAAAGATACACTTAAGAATCCACACAAGCACGACATCCTAACAGCATACCCAACATACTTGGCAGGATACGGGGATGCTTGCAATTGGAAAGGAGGTTATTTAGTCATGTCTCTTACCGAATGGCTCCATACAGCATCTCGACAGCTTCAAGGAGGGCTAAAGTTACTGGGTTCCGTTCCTCGTGTTGCAGAGGAAGCTTGGGAGGGCAAACGGGCGGCTTGGACCGAATCCCGCAAATTACGCTACCCCTTGCGTGAACTAGCGTGGGATTATCATACAGCACAGGCCGCTATGAATGAAGCTGAAGCGTTAATGCTGGTGAACGGACCCGCTACGCGTCCATCTTCTCTGAATATGCCCTTATGCGAAACAGACTGTGAGCTGCTGGAGCGGATCAAAAATGATACAGCACAGGAGAATCGAAGCAACGTCACCCGCACGGCCGCTTACCTTGAATGCTATCGTGGCTACCCGGAGTTACACTGGGCATTACTGGCCCACCTGGTTTCTCGTAATGGCGGCTATAATATGACCGATCTGAAAGGGGGACTGATTGGCAACCTGTTCGGCGAACAGGAAAAGGAATGGCTGTATCGGCTACTGGAGCGCTGTAATGCCCTTATTTTTCAAGACGCTTATCCGCAGTTGCAACTTTACATGCACAGCCGTCATTTGGGTCGGAGTTGCTTTCATTTGTTGCCTTATTTTCACATTTCGCCATTCATGAAGCCCTTTTGGGAACGCTTCTGGGCTTGGCGGGATAGCTCTCTGTTGACTGTGGCGCTCATCATTAATGAACAAAACTATATTGAAGGACGTGTGGTAAAAGATCCGTATTTTCAAAAATTTGTGACACACAAGCCGGGCTTTTATTTGCATGACTGGCTCCAACTTAATCAGGTTATATTTCCACTTGGGCTGAACGGTGGACTTGCTGGACTAGTGATGGAGCGTTTCGGCCATTTGGACGAGCGGATCGGCTTTGGCAAAAGTCTCTATGCTATGCTCTTCGGCCATCAGCAGGTGCTGGACCAGGTATCAGCATTCGCTAACAGTGTGCCACATACGGGTTCACGCAGCGACTATTGGCCCGGATTGTTCACCCCGAATGAACAAAAAGCGCTGCACTCTCCAGATGAAAGTGCAACGCTTTTAGCACATGAATGGCTACCGCCAGGACAACGTCTGTACAGCCCGGAGCTGAACGCCGTCTGGTCCGATACAGCTTATGATCCAATCCCCCGTTATGATTGGTTTCAGGACGGCTCCACACTTGGGCATCTGAGCGAACCAAGGCGACCCCTGTTATTTGCCATGCGCCATGAGCATCGCCACGGCATCCAAAAAACAGCAATGGCCCACGTTGCCCATAACAGCTTGCAACCTTTCCACTGATAGACTAGAGGACTCTTTTAGCCTCGTTGTCCTGTGGATTCACGCTGTAGGCGCATTAACGGACGCAGTACCTTTTGCAACATACGTGGGTAGTTGCCTAGCTCGTCCCTGCGCAATACGCGCAGTACAACCAGCAACAGCAAGTAGCATACCAGTACAGCTGCCCCGGCAATACAGCACGCGATCAAGAAGGCCACACGCGCAGGCATCAGATGCACCAGCAGAATACAGGCTTCATTTACACCGTATCCGATAGCTCCCGAGACGACGACTGCGGTTAAGAACCCTGCCCAGCGACGGCCCATGATGGAAAAGGAGACGATCCCTTTAAGCACACGTAAATTCAGTAACGTGATCACGAGGAAACATAATCCGGTTGCGGCAATGATCCCGTAAATCCCAAGCCAACCAGCCAGCAGCCAGCTCGCTGCAAACTTGACAACGATACCGACCATGACATTAACCATTGAAATACGCGGCTTGCCCATACCGATCAGTATTGAATTAGAAGTCATCATCGTAATCTGAAATATCGTTCCGAGTGTCAGAACAGCGATGATACCACTGCCTCCAAGCGAGCTAAACAGTAAACCATTAATAGAATAGGCGGTTACACATAAAGCTAACACAATTGGCATTCCAGTCAAAATAGAGATACGCAAGGCCAGCGTCATCTGATTTTGTAAATGCTGCTCATCCTTACGAGCAAATGCCGCTGAAATGATCGGAATGAGCGATTGGCTGAGCGCAATGGCCAAAATCGGCGGAATTCCCGCCACACTCTGTGCCCGAGAGCCTAGATAACCCAACTGAGTAGTCGCCTGATCCAATCCCACTTGACCAGATAGCAGTCTCACCACAATCGACGTATCAATAAAGTTGACCGCCGGAACCGTCAGAGACGACAATACAATGGGAATGGAAAGCTTGAAAATATCTTTGTAAATGCGCATCATCGGTAGCGCGGAGCTTTCCTCTTGGAATTGATCTTGGCGGTCCTGTCGATCCTGGCGGCGCAATTTCACCGTGTAGTACAACATGACCGCTAGAGCGCCAAGACTTCCCATGACACCTCCAAAGGAGGCCCCGGCCGCAACCTCGCGATCTCCATAACCCAGCTTCAAAATAATAAAAGCGAGTACAATAGCAGTCGCTACCCGTGCAACCTGCTCCACAATTTGTGAAATACCGCCTGCGGTCATATTACCGCGCCCTTGGAAGTATCCACGCATCATGGCAATGGCAGGGAACAGCAGTAATGCTGGTGCCAAAGCCTGAATGGCCAAAGCGGATTGTGGAACCCCTGCTACATGCTCGGCAAAGTAAGGTGCTCCAAAATACAGTAGCGCTGTAATGATAATGCCTGCCGCGGCCGCGAATATCAAAGCCGCACGATACACACGTCGCGCTTCCGAAGGCCGATCCAGTGCATAACGTTCTGAAACCATTTTGCTCAATGTGCTTGGAATACCGGCCGTAGCCACTGTGAGCAGCATCAAATAAGCGTTGTTTGCAATGGTAAACGAGGCGTTCCCAACGGAACCAAGCAGATGCTCCAATGGAACACGCTGTACCAGACCAAGCACTCTGGCCACCAAGGCAGCAGCGGCTAAAATAAGCGTACCTTTAAGGAATGTTTCTTTATTGGACAAAATGCGTTCCCTTCTTTCTTGCTGTTCACACGCATGCAAAAGCCCCGCACAAACAGTCATGGCCTGAGCCATCACCGGTGCGGAGCCGCATGTCGATTCTGTCTCTGCAAATCATAATAAACGAAAACGAATTTCGGGTCATAACACCCAAATCAAGAATACAATAATCATGGCAAGCTGCAAAATCACTTTCATCACGGTGCTGGTAAAAAGGCCTAATACAGAGCCAAAGCCCACTTTAATAGCTCGGTCCAGCGGGGCTTTGCCAATTAGCTCACCCAGCACAGCGCCGATAAATGGCCCCAAAATCAGACCAAATGCCGGAATAACGAAGGGACCAATAATAATCCCGACAGTGCTGAGGATCGCCGACAGACGCGAGCCGCCAAATCGCTTGACTCCCCAGGCATTCACTGCATAATCTGCAACAAAAAGTGCAACAACGATTAGTGTTTGTATAATCCAAAACAATGCATTGTATGGAGCAAACGAGAAAAACCAGCCGTATACAAAAAATGCAAAATAGATGGCGAGCGCCCCCGGCAATACGGGATATACCGCCCCAGCCATGCCCACAATGAACAGCACAATGACAACAATCCAGCCTACAACGTCCATGGGCCTCCTCCTTCTCGTTCATTCATCTTGCTTGCTGCATCATTCGTTTCATTACACAAGCACATAATCACGGATCACTTCTACAATGCCGTCGTCATTGTTCGAAGCCACGACCACATCAGCGGCTTCTTTTACCGTATCCTGAGCATTCCCCATCGCTACGCCGAGTCCAACCGCTTGAATCACTGCCAGATCATTCAGACTGTCGCCAACGGCAACCACCTGCTCCAGAGTAATGCCAAGCAGATCGCACACTTCAGCGATTCCACTGGCTTTGGATATACCAGCCGGGTTAATTTCCAAATTTGTCATCGAAGAATTGGAAATTTCAAGTCCACCCATGTCCTGAAGCTTAAGCAAAATTTGGTGGCGAATTTCGTCATTTTCCGTATTATAACCGAATTTAAGCCACTCCTGTGTGTCCAATGTATCCGGCCAACGATCTCTGTTATATAATTCCTCCGTTGAGTAAGCCCAGAACCAAGAGCCTGTTTCTACGGCAATCTGGTGCATCTTACGAACGAGCTCCTTATCAAGTAAATAACGGCGCCACAACTCGTGGGGTGATTTCCACACCTCACTGCCGTTTACAGTTACCATTGGCGTCTCCAGGCCGAGTTGCTGACCGTAAGGCAGAGCATGCATCGCTGCACGTCCAGTAGACAAGCATACATGGATCCCTTCCTGAATCGCCTTGTTAATCCAGTTAATCGTTTCCAAGGAAATTTCATGATTATCATTCAGTAAGGTTCCATCCATGTCGAGCGCAAGCAGTTTGTATTTATATTGGTTTTCTCCCATAGTCTCTCTTCCTCCTGTATGTCCCTTATGTCCAACGACATTTTACCATGAAAAAGAGAAGCCCACAAAAAAATTCAAGTCCTCACTTTGCTACCAGAGGCTTTTTAGGAGTACCATCTAGCCCATATACTTCGTCATACGCATCAAATATTTTACGTGCAACTGGCCCCGCGCTCGTCGCACCAAAGCCCCCTTCAGGAATGATGACCGCTACCGCCAGCTTCGGATTTTGACGGGGAGCAAAAGCGATGAACACCCCATTATCTTTAACCGTACGCCCCACCACCTGCTGAGAAGTTCCCGTTTTGCGGGCATAATCATAAGGAAATCCGTTAAAGGCTTTAACATCCGTAGCCATACCCCGAATCACTGTATTCCAGTACGTATCTGAAAAGGCGACCTCATTCAGCACCTGCGGCTTAAACTCACGTACGAGATTCCCCTGATCATCTACAATTTTGCTGACCAAATGAGGCTGCATACGCTTGCCCTTTGTTGCCAGCACAGTTGTATACTGGGCTAACTGCATGGCTGTATATTTTCCCTGCTGACCAAAGGATGCCTGCACCAATCGTGTCAGCGCACTTTCATGCTTGCTCGTATACTCAAGTCTCCCCGCCCATTCACCCGGCAGATCTACTTCTGTCGGTACGCCTAATCCAAATTCCTTCATATACTTGTCCCATACGTCAATTCCCTGATGCACCCCTGCATTACTTCCGTATTTGTCATACATTGGCTTGCCGATCATATCTACCATAAACGTATTCGACGAGACCTCAATTGCCCTGCTAGGTGTCAAAGAACCATACACATGTCCGCTAGAATTCCCAACCCGGCTGGAGCGATTTTTGCCGTAGTACGCACTTCCCGTATCCAGATAAGTTTGTCCGGGAGAAAACAGGTTTTCCTTCAACCCGATCAGCACGGTTAGCGGTTTAATGGTTGAACCCAGAAGCACCGAAGATTCTGGATGTGGACCCGCTTTTCCGCTAGGCACGGATTTAATTGTTCCATTTCCCATTTTATGCTGAATTTCATCATATACCGAAGGCGAGGTACTTCCACTTTTCCATACATTAGAGTCATAATCCGGCATACTGGCCATTGCCACGATATTTCCGGTCTCTACCTCCATCGCTACAGCGAAGCCAGTGGTAGCGTCTTGATGAAGCTTCCCCGATACGGCATGAGTATGAAGCCAGCGAAGCTGATCCATAATGGCCTGTTCGGTTTTCTGCTGAATTTCCTTGTTGAGGGTGGAATATAAATGATGTCCTTTTTCAGGAGGAGTAATGGATTCAATGCCCTCCGGCATGCTGCGAGGATTGACCTCTACCGTTTTATATCCGTTTTTTCCTCTCAACTCGTCCTGGTATTGCAGCTCCAGGCCATCATATCCAACCGTTTCACTTTCCAGGTAAACCTGTTCTGGTCTTAGAACCTCCGAATTAGCTTGGTACAGCTCTTTATATTTGGTTCGGTTCGCACGGGCTCCTTTGAACTTGTACATATATCCAATCGTTTGTACCGCCACCCGATCCGGGTCATAATGGCGTACACTTTCTTCTACAACCTCTACACCAGGAAACTCTGTCCGATGCTCCAGAAAATAAGCGATTTCCTCCCGACTCAGGTCGGATTTGACCAAACGTGGGGTAAATCCCCTATATTGATTATAGTCCGGGTCCAGTCGCTTTTTTATTTCCTCTGCATTGAGCTGCTCTCCTTCGTTACGATCCAGTTCGTTTAATTTGGCAGCAAGCTTGGCAGCAAAAGCATTGAGCTCAGGGAGCAGCTTTTCCCCCGGCTTGCGGCCTTTCTCTGTGCGCTTGCTATAATCCTTAGATAAAGTTACATATAGGGACTGTACTGGAGTCGAATACGCCAGCTTAACCGTACCTGTGGAATCATAAATCGTGCCGCGACTCGGGGCTAACGGGACATTTTTCGTATTTACGGATTGCTGCTGACTCTTCAGCTCCTCCGATTGTACAAACTGCAATACAGCTAGTCTGGTAATGATCAGGGCAAACAGCACAAAAGCACTAAAAAACAGTAGGTTGGTTCGTAAAACCGTCCGTTTTTTTCGTGACTCTTCATCCTCTTCATGATTTTTCTTTTTGAATGAAAACTTTTTATCCAAACTTCCTTTGTCCATATTAGCTGCATTACTCCTTCCAATAGGTTTCATATTCCCTGATCCTACCATATCTAAAACAATAAACGATGAATTCTAAGATGACAATTTTGTAAGAAAACGTAGAAAAAACATAAAAAAGCTTCCCTCAGCCCAAAGGCTAAGGGAAGCTTTCATGAAATGACATCGTATAAAAGGATTATGGCTGTTTGATTGCATTAGGATCGGTTGCTGTTTCATCCTTTTTCTTTGGAACACCGTCCAGACCGTACACTTCATCGTAAGCATCAAAGATTTTGCGTGCCACAGGTCCGGCACTCCAAGCCCCGAAGCCCCCTTCAGGAATAACAACCGCTACTGCAAGTTTGGGATTCTGACGTGGTGCAAAGGCGATAAATACTCCATTATCTTTCAATTCTCTTCCTACACTTTGCTGCGATGTCCCCGTTTTGCGAGCAAAGTCGTAAGGAAAACCTTTAAATGCGCTGACATCTGTTGACATCCCGCGTATAACTTCATTCCAATAAGCATCCGGAAATTTCACTTCATTCAGTACCTTCGGCTTAATTGTTTGAACTACATTACCGTTGGTATCTTTAATTTGACTGACCAAATGCGGCTCCATCCGTTTGCCCTTGGTAGCAATCATCGTTGTGTATTGGGCAAGTTGCATAGGTGTATATTTACCTTGTTGACCAAAGGATGCATATGCCAATTTAGAAAGTGCTGACTCTGATTTACTCGTGTACTCCCGCCAACCCCGGAACTCACCGGGCAAGTCTACTCCAGTAGAAACACCTAATCCAAACTCCTTCATATAACGATCCCATACGTTAACGCCCTGGTCTTCTGCGGCATTGTTGATGTATTTGTTATATAAGCGTTTGCCAACCATATCGACCATAAAGGCATTGGAGGAATGGCGAATAGCGGTAGCCGGGTCCATTGAACCATACACATGACCAGAAGAGTTGCGCACCCGTGAGGAGTTGTTACGTCCGAAATAAGCCGCCCCTGTATCTTGATAGTACGTATTTGTCGTAAATAGTCCTTCTTCCAATCCAATAAGAACAGACAGCGGTTTAATAGTTGATCCGAGAAGCACGGTAGAATCTGGGTGCTGTCCAGATTGGCCTGAGCCAACGTTCTTTATTGTAGCGTTTTGATACACATGTTTTATTTCTTCATATTTGTCTTTTGAAATTGTACCGGTTTGCCAATAGTTCGCATCATAATCCGGCATACTGGCCATCGCGACTACATTCCCTGTATCCACTTCCATCGCGACAGCAAAGCCTGTTTTCGCATAAGGATGAGTCCTGCCAGATACAGCGTGTGAATGGAGCCATCTCAATTGATCCATAATGGCATTTTCAGTCTTAACCTGAATTTCTTTGTTAATCGTGGAATAGACATTATTTCCTTTTTGCGGAGGAGTAACAGAATCTACACCTTCCGGCATATTACGCGGATCTATCGGAACGGTTTTATAGCCATTTTTCCCTCGTAACTGTTCCTGATATTGGAATTCCAGTCCATCAAAGCCAACCGATTCGTTATCCATATAGATGAGACCCGGATCATTTTCAGCTGACATAGATTTTTGAATATTCTTATATTTAGTCAACGTTTCACGCGCACTTTTATAGCTTTTAATGTAGCCAACCGTTTGAACAGCTACCGTATCAGGATCATAATGACGTACCGTTTCCTCTACGACATCTACGCCCGGAAACTCACTCTTATGCTGCATAAAATAGGCAACTTCATCTTTATTAAGATTGGTTTTAATCAGACGCGGCGTAAAACCGCTAAATCGCTGATAGTTCCGGTCCATAGCGTCCATAATTTGTTCTGCCGTCATTTTCGGTTCATCTTTATTGCCATATTGAGCAAACCGATTTGCCAGCTTTTGCGTCATATTTTCCAGCTCAGGCAACAGCTTTTTATCAGGATTACGTAACTTTTCCATACTGTCACTATAGTTCTTGGAGAGCGTGATATACAGCGATTGTACAGGTGTAGAATACGCTAGTCTGTTCTGCCCGGTGGAATCATAAATCGTTCCGCGAATCGGCGTAAGTGGAACATTTTTGGTAACATTACTGGCCTCCTGCTGCTTAAGCTGAGGTCCATCTACAAATTGAAGTATCGCCAGTCTTACAATAATGACCGTAAATATAATGAACGAGCTGAAAAAGAACAGATTGATCCGAAAGCTGAATCTTTTTCGATCAGACGCCTCGTTGTCTTTTCCCTGCTCGTTGTCTATCTTTCTCATGTGCCCTTTTCCACTCCTTATTAAATCACTTTATCCTTGATATGTGTTTGGGCAAAACCAGGCGGATTAAACCAGTCCCCACTTTGCGCCCAGGTCGGGTCTAGCGGTACCCACTGATCCTGTGCGCTCAAATACACTTCATTCCATGCATGGGAACCGTAGCCTCCCTGTCCGTTATAACCAAGCCCTGTCACCACCTTGACCTGCAGTCCCTGCGACCGAGCCATCATCGCATACAGGCGGGCATAATCAATGCAGACTCCTTTACGTGTATCAAACGTATCTCTAGGGGTCTGTTCATGCCAGTCACCACGCTGCTCATAGGCCTCTACCTTACTGAAATCATAGCTAATACGAGTACCTACCCATTCATACAACGCTCTGGCTTTTTGCTCATCACCGCTCATCCCTTGCGTAATCTTGGCTGACGCCTGACCGATATCGTTCGGAATTTCCCGGTCAATCATTTCGTATTTACGCTGCAGGATACCGTTTAATTCCTTGGTAACGGCCTGCGTAAATACGGGCAATTTATCCTTAATCAGTGTACCGGACAACGGCTCAATGACAGATTGCGCTCCCTGCTTATAAATCGGTGAAGCTTGGACGTAGCTGCTAAACCCGCTGTCTGGATACAGACTTACGCCGATGAATAGCAGGGCTATAACCATGATAGCGCGTGCTCCACCAATAAGAGTACCTATTCCAGCCCCTGCCACCCTGCTGAAAAAGCCTGATTTTTTTTCATGCTCATGGAAAGAAGAATCTGACTTGCCACCTACCATCAACACATAAATTGCACGTAGTACAAATTGGGCGATCGCATAACTGAGCATGAACAATACGGCGAACCGCAGCAGCGGAAACCCCTCTAACCCTGCCACCAACGTATAATAAAATTGCTCAATCCCACTTAGTTCTCGCTGAGGCAAATGTTCCATGTAAGCCGCCAGCCATTGTTGTACCTTCGGTGAAAGCCACATGGCAAATCCGAGCGAGCACAAAATACCCGCCACAGTCAGTATGCCATCTACAATAAGACTGAACAGCGCCCCTACAGATCTGGAAGCTCCTCGTCTCCAGCCCTGAATCAACGACAGCAGTACAATGACAATCAAAAACACCGTCACGCCATTCCAATGAAGAATAGGCTCCAGCCAGGATGGTTTCATTGTGTTCCTCCTGTCTCTACGGCGACTGTGGCGACTGTGTTACAGCCGAGCCTTTCGCACCTTCGATATATTTCTTGACGGTATCGCCCATACTCCACTCGCCCAGCGACATCCCCTGAAACCATACCTTGACCTTGTCACCATCAAATGGACCTTTCACTTCCAAGTTGGAGCTGGTTACCGAAAACGTACCATCCGCGTTGGATGTGTATTGGGCATCCCGTCCCTCTTTGATCATCATGTTCAAAGCCTCGCTCTGAACCTTGTTAATCGCATCATCCTTTGCCTGAGTAACGACCTTGCCGACCTGTTCAAAGGAAATGCCACTGTAGATAAGCAAGCCTGCAATGACGACAATGACAATCAGCCATTTTACGAGAGTTCTTACAATCTTCAATATGACTAACAGTAGGACAAGCCCAATTAATATATACATCCAGTTATCCTGAACGATCTGCCAATTATGTTCCAAAAACTCTGTCCAGACGCCCTTATCCATTTTGCTACACTCCCGTTTTCAACTACATCATTTAAATCACAAAATTGTCTCTGTAATTATACATGATTACGTGATGCCCTGTCAGCTTAGCTCTTGTACATACCTTGTTATTCAATTCTTGTCCATACAAAGTGGTCTATGTTCGTCCACTCCAGCGTACAACTTAGGAAGGGCCAATACGTCGTGCCACATGAAAGTTTACATTAGGGAAGGGGGTCATCCCATGAAAACAGCCCTCTGGCTGTATCTCTTTTTATTCATTGCTTTTTTCGATCTGCATGCACAATATCCTATTTTGACACCATTCGCTATCTCCCTGGGTGCGGCACCTACTTTTATTGGCTGGATGATGGGGATTTACTCTCTAACTCATCTGCCTGGTAATTTGATGGCCGGCCCCAAGGTCGACAAACACGGCAGCCGCCGATATATTATGTTCAGCCTAACAGCCGCAGGCATCATTCTTGTCATTCAATCATACATCCACACACCGTGGGAATTACTTTTTCTTCGGGCGATTAGCGGTTTTGTGTTGGCCTTTTTATCTCCGGCCTGTCTAGCCATGTTGGCACAGCTATCCGATCATCCAGTTACGCAGGGCAAATATATGTCGGGACATGGTGTCGTTCACACGTTGGCCTCTGTCCTGTCTCCAGCCGCTGGCGCTTTTATCGTAGCCAGTTTCGGCTTTAGTGAGACGTTTAGTTCCCTTGGCATCATTCTCGTAGTCACGGGGCTTATGGCTTATTTCACCTTGCCCAAAACAGCACCCGCTCCACAGGCCCAATTATCTGATGGTCATGCGACACCTGCTCCGCTATCCGGGGCACAGAAGACGCGCTTACCATTCAATTGGCGTTACCTGCTCCTGCCTTTTGTTTTGGCGTGTGCACAAGGCATTTTATTTTACGAAATTCCATTACGGAATAACGGTTCTGCGTCCATGATGTCCACCGGATTGCTCTTTTCCATCATCAGTTTGGGAGCACTTTGTACGCTCAGCCTGCTGTTTCTGAACAAATATTCACCAATGGTGCGACTACTTTGTGGCATTATTTTGATGTCTCTAAGTTTTTACGCACTCGCCACCACGCCCGAAGCGGCGATGGGTATTATACTTTTTATTTTGGGAACTGCCAAAGGCATCATTTTCCCAGCGCTAGCCTCCCTTTTCATACGAATTGGAGGTGCGCGACTGGGCAAAACCTTTGCACTACAGTCTATTGCAACATCTATCGGCTCCTTTGCCGGACCTGTACTGGCAGGTCAGCTACCCGATCACATTTCTCCTTTTTTCATCGCATTTCTAATTCTGATGGCTGGTCTGCTATTCGTTCCTATTAAGCGATTATCTCCGACGCCGCCACTGTCTGCCTCAGGACCTTATCATTCCTAGCTAGTCTGAGGGCAGTGGTATGCTAATATGCTACCTTTAAAGCCCAAAATGTCGTTTCAGAGGGCAAATGCACAGTACACTATCCCCCTATCCACATAGACTATTTTGACTGAACATTCACTAACAAAGGGAGGTGCAGCCTGTGAGCCACTGTCATCCTGTAAGCCCTTGCCCTGTTTTTGGAACTTCAACTGGCACCATTCTTGTTCTTTATATTTTGCTCGTCATCATTCTCCGTACTTGCTGGATTTAATGTCTGAATTGCCCTAACATGTTGTCCCTTGTACCCATGCCTGCCACTTCTGGCAGGCTGTTTTGTTATTTTTTGCATGAGAACCCTATTTGGAGCTACACTATACACATATTCTTCATTTCCCGGGGAATTTCGAGCATATGTATCATACAAGGGGTGAGCTTAAATGGCGATAACCGTGATTGTTGAAGGGAAAAATGACCGCAGCAAACTTCGCCGATTACTTGACCCGGAGGTCCACATTTTATGCACCTTCGGTACACTCAACTCTATAAAACTGGAATCCCTCCACAAGCGGGCCAAGCACGACGAAATATTTTTATTTATGGACAATGACAGCTCAGGGAAGAAAATAAGGGGTGTGCTTGCAGACTCTTTTCCGGATGCCTGCCATATGTATACCCGCAAAGGATACGCTGGCGTAGAAGGCACTCCAGACGAATATGTGATCGCTCAATTGGAAAAAGCAGGGTTGGAAGAATACATTATATACCCGCCACCTGTTCTTTAGTCTTGAAAATAACAAAAAAGCTGTCCTCAGGCTGCTTTCATGCCTGTTGGACAGCTATATGGTGCACTATAAAATGCCTCTAAAATGACATTAGAACTTATGAACCGTATCGACGATCATCAGCAAGAAGCTGAGTGTCAGATGGTTAATGGAAAAGAAAAATACTTTTTTTGCCCAGGAATCCGTTTCTTCTTCCTTAATCGTAAAACCTTTAAAGGCGTAGAATGCCCACAGCACGGACAGTAACACGGACACGATCATAAAAATCATACCGGCATATCCATAAGCATACATAAGGATGGGTACCGGAATCAGCAATACAATATAAGGAATCATCTGGATTTTGGTCCGATGAATACCTTTTACGACTGGCAACAACGGAAATCCTGCTGCGCGATATTCCTCAACTCTGCGAATAGCAAGTGCCCAGAAGTGAGGCGGCTGCCATAAGAACAGGAGAGCGAATAAGAGCCAAGCGCCCATATCAATACGACCCGAAGCGGCCACATAACCAATCACAGGAGGCATTGCACCAGAAATACCGCCGATGGATGTGCTCCATGTAGATGAACGTTTTAACCAAAGTGTATAAATACCGACATAGACGAACATACCAAGTAATCCCAGTAATCCTGCCTTTACACCAGAGAAGAAGAATAGAACAGCTAACCCGACAACACCCAAAATAATAGCGTATGACAACACCGTTGTAGGGGTCAGACGCCCTGTTGGCAGTGAGCGATTACGTGTACGTTCCATTTTCAAATCCAGCTCACGGTCAAAATAGTTGTTAAAAACACAAGAAGACGCCATAACCAGCATTGTACCTAAAAGTGTAAGAATTAGCTTTATATAATCAACGTCCCATTGCGATGCTAACCAAAAACCACCAAAGGCTGCAACCAGATTGGTACGAAGGATGCCTGGCTTGGTAACTGTAATAAAATCTTTCCAAGTGCCCGCTTTGCCGGGTGGTTTAGATTTTACAGAATAGGTAGCCGCATCCGAAGAAGTCTTATAACTTATATTATCCATTGTGAGTAACTCCCCCTTAGAGATGTATGAATTCGGGAGTAAGTTGAACTCCGATATAAATTTTATCATATACCTACCCCAAAAAGTTTGACAGAAAACGCACAAAACGTTCACAATTCCGATGGCAAATCGCCCCTGCTGATCGTTTACAGTAAATTTGGGTAGTAATAAGTACAGGAAACAATACAAAAGGAGCGACAGATATGGATACAGCCACACACTTTGTCATGGGAATCGGATTGGCCGGGCTGGCCTACACTGATCCTGTCGTCGCCGGAGATCCAAAGTTGGCCGCAGTCGTACTGCTCGCTACAGTCGTAGGGTCACAAGCTCCGGATTTTGACACTTTGCTTCGGTTGAAAAATAATGCAGCCTACATTCGCAATCACCGTGGACTGTCGCATTCAATTCCCTTCTGGTTGATATGGATCTTGTCCATAACAGGACTAATTTGCCTGATCTTCAGAGATGTGCCCCCAGGTCATGTAGCATTATGGGTAACGATTGCTGTCTGCCTGCATGTATTCACTGATTTATTTAATACGTACGGAACACAGGCATTCCGGCCGTTTACAAACAAGTGGATATCTTGGAATATCATCCATATTTTCGATCCCTTTATTTTTGGCACCCATGTTGCTGCGATTATGCTGTGGGTCACCGGATTGATTCCACCCGCTCCCTTGTTTATTACGCTGTACGTTATTATTGGCCTATATTACATTTGGCGAACCTGGAGTCATTTTATAACCAGAAAAGCGGTACGTGATATGGACAATGAGCGTCAGAAGGGCGACATCTATTATATCATTCCCACCGTATCATGGAACCGGTGGCATGTGGTAAAAGCTCATCAGAATGGAAGTTATGACATTGGCGGTTTAAATGGCAAACACTTATTTTGGACGAAACATGCAATTCCATCCACACATCCTGCCGTAGAAGCATCCAAATCCTATCGCGATGTGCAAGCATTTCGCTATTTTTCCTCTTTTGCCGTTGCCGAGGTGGAAGAACTGGAATGGGGCTACATTGTGCGATGGGGAGACGTCAGGTATCGACACCGGAGACAATATCCATTCGTGGCTGTGGTCGCGATGGATAAGCAGTTCGGACTGATCAACAGCTATATTGGATGGCTCAGTGACGAAAAGATGCAAAAACGCCTTTCCCTGCATACGAATTAAAACCTGCCTACAAGCTAACAACAAGCCGTATGAACAACAGACAGCAAGTCTCCCTTCATCTGGAGCTTGCTGTTTTTTTGGCCATACGCGTAATAAATCACATCTCATGAAAGCGCCCTCTTGACGAAGCGGACTTGCGTGATTCACAATGGTGATAAGCCATGCGTAAAAAAATCCGGAGCATGATCGCTCCGGATTTTCTTCATCACAGTTGCTCATAATACAGCTTCCAAGATGGAGTGTTTATGTGTATTACTGCAAACGGCTGCTGCCCGACAAGGATTGTTCTGCTTGTTGGACCAGCTTTTTCGTGATATATCCCCCAAGAGAACCTGTTTCGCGGGAAACAACATTACCGAAGTAACCGTCCTGAGGGATCGTGATGCCAAGTTCTTGAGCTGCCTCATATTTTAATTGTTGTAAAGCGGCGTTGGCCTGCGGTACTTGCAGGTTGTTTGAACGACGTCTGCTCATATTTGAATCTCCTTTCAGTTCTTTGTGAGTGAGGTTCATTGCAAGCTTGCAAGATTATTATGGCTCGCTTACAACTACTTATTCCTGAAATTCAACATTCGAACACTGGAGGTTTTTACCAATGAGCAAAGGTTTATCCCTATGGTTTGCCGTTTCATCCATTGTCCTACTGACCGCGGCCGCAATATCCATCAGTTATTCCGCATGGCTTGCCATTCTACTGGGGCTATTATCTGTCGGCAATATCGGCTGGGGTTTCGTGGTCAAAGCCCGACAACGCCGCTCCTAATCCAATCCTTTAAAAGGCCTAATCCGTTTCGTCTCAATATGCTTTAGCGTACACGTGGCAGAAAGCCCATGCGCTCTTTGACCGCAGACAACGTGACTTCAGCCGCTTCTTGTGCGCGCTCTGCGGATTGGGCTAAAATACGTCCAATCTCACCGGATTCCCGGATGTCGCGATAGCGTTGCTGAATCGGTTCAAGCATAGCTACAACGGTCTCTGCCAGTTCTTTTTTAAATGTTCCGTACATTTGACCTTCATAGCGATCCTGCACTTCTTGGAGTGACAAACCGGAACACTGGCTGTAGATGCCCATCAGATTACTAATTTCCGGTTTATTGGCCGGATCATATCTAACCTCACTACCGGAATCGGTAGTAGCGCGGCTGATTTTCTTGCGTATGACTTTCGGTTCGTCTAGTAGCGCAATAAAGCTGCCTGCATTCGGATTGCTCTTGCTCATTTTTTTGGATACATCATCCAGGGACATAATTCTCGCCCCTACTTCAGGGATATACGGTTCAGGAACAGTAAAATAATCTCCATAACGGTGATTAAAGCGACCCGCCAAATCGCGTGTCAGCTCCAGATGTTGTTTCTGATCGTCGCCTACCGGGACGAGATCCGCGTTGTAGAGCAAAATGTCAGCTGCCATCAACGATGGATATACGAACAGCCCTGCTCCTACAGAGTCCTTGCCTGCTGCTTTGTCCTTAAACTGAGTCATCCGTTCCAACTCGCCCATATTCGTCAGTGTTGTCATCAACCATCCCAACTCAGCGTGCTGAGGAACATGGGATTGTAAAAAGACATTGGATTTCTCCGGGTTAATACCTGCTGCGATAAATAATGCTGCTACCGCCTCCGACTGCTCACGTAATTGAGCCGGTTCCTGAGGTACGGTAATTGCATGAAGGTCTACGACCATAAAGTAACATTGATGATCCTCTTGCAATTTGACAAAGTTTTTCATGGCACCAATGTAATTGCCCAAAGTAAGTTGTCCGCTAGGCTGAATACCTGAAAGTACAGTTTTCATATTTTTCCTCCTCAGTATTTCAAAATTAGAACGCAAAAAGGCCCCGCATCCTCAAGGGACGCGAGACCGTGGTACCACCCTTATTCATTGCCGTCAGCCTATTACTTGTCGGAGCTATGCTCCGGGCTGCCTGCAATCTTAAGGCTCCGTTAACGGGGAGCAATCGGCCGTCATACTGAGGACAGTAAATTCCTGTTCTGTGCGGCACTCCAAGGTCCATTCAGCAGTGCAGGCTCACCGGTTCCCATCCACCACCGGCTTTCTGAAGAGCTTATGCGAAAGCTTACTTGTCCTCATCATCGCGTTATCCATGTCATTACTTTCTAAACTACATTAATGATAATTCCGCATAATGTTATTGTCAAATGACGATTGTGCCCTACGACCAAAAATCTGTTATCATAATGACACGAAGCTTCAACCGATTATAGTGGACAAAGGAGCATGGATATGAAACAAGTGACCAAAGAACACTGGAACGGTTACGACACGTATGTTTTACATAGTGGTGAACTGGAAGTTACGATGATCCCTCGCCTCGGGAATAATATTATTTCAGTGCGTGATCTGAAGCTCAACCGGGATATCGTACGTCGGCCCGGTGAGGAAGAATTGGCTTTCTATTTACAAAAGCCTTATCATTTTGGCTTGCCCATTTTGATTCCTCCAGGCCGAATTCGCAAGGGACAATTTGAGTTTGACGGTGTTCCTTATCAGTTCGACCGAAATACAGCCAATGACAATCATATACACGGTCTGCATCGTAATCAGTCCTGGCGCTGCAGTGATATTGAAGAGGATGAAGAAGGTTGCAGTGTTACTACCGAGCTTTTAACAGAAAGTGATCCGCACTGGATGGAACAATTCCCCATTCCCTTACGTCTGGAGATGACGTATCGCTTGCAGGGTGCTGTATTAAGTCAAACGCTGCGCGTAACGAATTTGGGCGAAAAAGCAGCCCCATTTGGCTTAGGATATCACACTTGGTTTATGGTGGACGGAGAACCTGAGCGCTGGCGTCTAAAGCTACCTGTGAACGGCGTATATGAGCAGGATGCTGAACAACTACCTACAGGTATCATTACTTCGTTAGATGACTTGGAACAGCTCTCTTCGGGACTTTCTCTGAAAGGAACAAATCTAGACACTCTGCTGCGGGCAACGGAAGGCCCTGCTGAAGCTCTTTTGACTCGTGACGACGGTTATCAAATCCGCTACACAGCAGATGAGCAATATTATAAGTATTGGGTTTTATATACCAAAGGTGAATGCGACCAGTATCTTTGCATTGAGCCTTATACATGTCTGCCTGATGCGCCCAATTCACCTGATCCTGTCGGGGAAGCCGGACTGATCCGTTTGGAGCCTCAGCAATCCATCGATCTCAAAACTCAGATTCATATCATATATCCGTAATTTTCCTCTAGTCACTTTTCTTCCTTCGGCGCATATTTTCATAACTCTGTCGCATACTAACCTCATCACAGCCGAAGGAGGTGACTACACATGAATGAAGCTAATCAAGGCAGAAGCCGTCGCAGTAACAACCTAGTTGTTCCTCAAGCCAACAACGCATTGCAACAATTGAAATATGAAGCTGCACAAGAGCTGGGCATCACCATTCCGGCAGATGGTTACTACGGTGACATGCCATCCCGTGAAGCTGGTTCTCTGGGAGGCTATATCACTAAACGCTTGGTACAGCTGGCCGAACAGCAATTATCAGGTCGTTCAGGTCAATAAGCGTCATTATTCCACATGAGCATTCCGTTCATCGTAATTTACCAAAATGTGTTATAACGGGTATATAACAAAGGCGGTCTTCCCTAGGATGGCCGCCTTTTCTTTACTTTTTTTAATTGAATTATTCGGAATTAGCCGCTCGGTATGTAGGCTTGTTATAGCGGATCATGAGATTCGCCATGTTGTAGTTGGACTCCAGTGTTGCATCTACCAAAATCGTTCCTTGTCTAATGGCAAAATCGAAAGCAATCTCACCATGAGTCCAGCTACGCTTATGATTTAGCGTTTCTAGAGCCATACGCCGAAAATCCTCCCGATGCTTTGCTGATAACCCCGGTTCTACTGCTGCAAATGTGCCCCCTTTACCTGCAAGTGGGTTATGACGAATCCCAAATTTCCCAACTACATTGTTACGTATTTGTACAAATACGATACCTGACGACAAACCCGCCAGTTCATTATCCAGTTCTTTTAAAACGATATCCATCTGCCTTGCTAACGACAATTGACCTACTTCGTCCATCACAAAAACCCTCCTATATACCTTATCAAGAAATATTTAATAGGTCTTACGTCTCAATTATATGCGAAGATTTTTAACCTTACAATCAAAACCAACATAATTGGGTATTTATAACTATTTTCTAAGTATATCCATCATTTTAAATTTCGCCAAAAGGTAATGTTAATTACACTTCGACATTTTGCGACTTTGTTCATCATCTTCTGCAAAAATCACAAAAAAGGCCTCCCTTATGGGAGACCTTCAGGCTGTCGAGAAACCCCCTGTTTTTTTGCAGGGGGTTTAAAACTGTCTTAGTGGTCTAAGAACTAGGGTCCTCAGATCGTTTTAAATCGATTTTTGTTTTAAAAGATGCGTCTCCCCATATAAAAATAGAAGTGTCGAAAAGTCCTCTGGACTTTCTCGACACTCTGAAGGCCTCCCTTATGGGAGACCTTTCAAAAGTGTAAATCCGTTATTTTGTCATTTGTAAAAATTGCTCAATATCCTGAACAGTAACTTGCGCGGCATTACGCCAGAAGTCAGCCTGTGTTAAATCGGTACCTAAGTGCTTGGAAGCCAATTCTTCGACTGTCATGCGACCCGTATCACGCAGCAAGGCATCATATTGGTCGGCGAAGCCGTCAGGATTTTCCTTCGCAAAAGCGTAAATTCCTGCACTGAACATATACCCGAATGTGTACGGGAAGTTGTAGAAAGGAGTGTTCGTAATATAGAAATGTAGCTTGGATGCCCAAAAATGAGGATGAGCCTCATCCAGGATACCACTAAACGCTTCACGCTGCGCTTGTTCCATCAACTCGCTTAATTGTTGTGCTCCCACAACTCCTTTTTTCCGCAGCTCGTAAAAACGGGTTTCAAACAGGAAACGAGCATGAATGTTCATAAAGAAGGCTACACCACGCTGAATTTTATCCTCCAGCAAAGCGACCTTCTCCTGACCCTCGGCAGCTTCCAGCAAAGCATCTGATACAATTAGTTCTGCCAGCGTCGATGCCGTCTCAGCTACGTTCATGGCATAGTTTTGATTCAATGGGTGCAATTCATTCATCACATGCTGATGATAACCGTGTCCGAGCTCATGGGCCAGTGTCGAAACGTTGGATGGTGATCCGGCATAGGTCATAAAAATACGGGTCTCTTTGCTCAGACGCAGAGATGTACAGAAACCACCCGGACGTTTGCCTGGACGATCCTCTGCTTCGATCCAGCTTTTCTCAAAAGCCATTTGGGCAAAGTCAGCCATTCTCGAGCTAAATTTACCAAATTGCTCAACAATCGTTACAGCAGCATCGTCGTAAGGGATTTTAGTAGTTGACGTCCCCAGCGGAGCTTCAATGTCATGCCAGGATAGCTTCTCTAAGCCCAGCAGCTTTGCTTTCCGCTCCAAGTATTTGACTACAATAGGCTTTGTTTCATTAATAACCTGCCACATCGTATCTAGCGTTTGTGCAGACATACGGCTGATTTCCAACGGTTCCTTAAGCACATCTGTCCAGCCTCGTTTTTCATATAGCTTCAGACGAAAGCCTGCCAAATGATTCAATGTATCCGCGCAGTAGTCCTCTACCTGAGTCCATGCCTCTTCCCAACGTGCAAACACGTCTTTACGTACGCTGCGATCTGCTTCATCCAGCTTATTAGCAGCCTGACCTACAGACAGGTTTACGATCTCGCCATTTTCCGGCACGGGGATCGTCATATTTTTGACAATGGTATCATAAAAGTCGCCCCAGCCATGGTAGCCATCCACTGCGAGATCCAATGCAAGGCTTTCCAGCTCAGGAGCCATTTTTTCACGTGCTTCGTTCCGATATTCAGTCAGGACAAAAGAAATCGGCTGGATAGCTTCGCGCTCCATCCATTTCTGCCAAATGTCTTCACTGGTTTGTGCCAGCAAGTTCTGGAAAGATACTAAAGCACTTTTCCCTTGGGCATACAGCGTGTTGACACGCGCCCCCAGTTGAACAGCCAGCTTGTCGTGCTGGTTTTGAGCAGTTAGACAAGAGACAAAGGAACCCGCCTGCGACGCACCATTAAACAGCTCCTGTATGCTATTAAGTACACTATCCAGACGCTCGGTATCCAATACCGTCTGTGGTACTTTAGCTGCTTTAAGCTGGGATTGCAGCTGTTGGACCTTGCTCTCCATTTCTTCCAAAAATGCATGAAATGAGGCAGAGGAAGATCCTCCGCTAAAAATAGATTCCAGATCCCATGTTTGCTTTAACGGCGTTTTCATAATAGTTCCACCTTTCTTTTTTGGCGAATTCATGTGGTTTCATATACAATAAAGCTACATCGTGATAGTAAATCACTACAATTGGGAGGAAAACAGGATGAGACCCTTACAAATTTCGCCGGAAACGGCTGTGAAATTATCCGAAAAGCTCGGCATTCCGCTGGAACACCTTATGCATACACCCCAGCACATTTTGATGCAAAAGCTGGCCGAACTGGCTAAAGAAGAAACCGCTGACCCGAACGGCGGAGAATCGAACAAATCATGATCCCTTTTCATAAAACCTGGCCTTATGACATCGTCATGGGAGACGTTTATGTACAGTCTTGTCCGTTTTGCGACCATGATAATGTTTTGCTGCCCCTGAAGCCAAAAGAACTTAAGCTCATACACGAAGGTATGAAAAAGTTGCTTGTGTTTCCATGCTGCCATAACAAGGTTACTTTGGTGGATTGTGATGACGATTATTTGCTGTCAGATACCACATTGCGTCATCATTAATTCATGAGGCAGTTGTAAGATAAGATAACCCGTTTTACAAACAAGGTGTGAACCATGAGCCTAAATCGGCCATAGTGCACACCTTTATTTCTTCAAGAGGAGCTTGCGTCCTGCATTTCCTCCGGCAGTTGGAAATTTTTAGCCAACATTTGTTCTCGCAGTACAGACCACTGTTCACGGGAAGCCCGGATCATGGCTGCATCCATAATCTTTTTGTCATTAATAACACGCGAAAACCAGCGTACCGCTTCGTGAAAGTTGCCTGTACGTCGATGCAGTTCACCAATCAGATAAAGCAGTTTGGCATTATTCGCCCCGACACCCTCCAGCTCATAGACCCGAACATACGAATCCAGACTAAATTTGAGAAAGCGAAGCTCCTGCTCCTCATTTCCCTGGTATCTGTACATCCATGCGATATGCTGTAATAGACTGGCTACTACGCGTTCCTTTTCTCCGATGACCTGGGCACAGAGTAAACCCAGTTTATACGTTTCTAATGCCTCTTCCCAGCTACGATGCCCGCCATATTCGCGAGATTGCCAGCGGTTACCGATTTTATCCTTAAATATCTTGGTTTGCTGATCGCTTAACTGAACGGTAGAGTGCTCTGTCGAGGTAAATCCACAATGAGGACAGACCCTTACGACATAAAAATCCGGATTTTCATTCTTATAATAAGCACAAAAATCTGAATCCGTACGAATGGCCTTCTTTAGGCTTGGTCTGACACGGGATGTCTGAAATTCTTCTTCGCAATGTGGGCAAGCGATTTTGATCTGATATAACGGTTCAAGTTCCAATGTTTTTACAACCCTCTCCAAAATTCGGCAATCCCCGAAAGCTTACGGGGTATTTACAAAATGATGCGCAGGACCAGACAAACGGTTAAGTATGATTGAACGAAGCGGCTCCTCAATGCCCGTATCCGTTAACGCACCTGCCATACAAGACAACCATGCCTCTGCTCGCTCCTCCGTTACGGGAAACTTCATATGTCTGGCACGTAACATCGGATGACCATATGCATCAGAAAAAAGAGACGGTCCTCCAAAAAACTGGCTCAGGAACATATACTGCTTTTCCTTAACTGGTTCCATGTCTTTAGGAAACAGGGGACTTAACAACGGATCTTTATAAACTCTCGGGTAGAAGGCCTCAATAATAGCACGAACACCTTCCGCACCCCCAAGGTTGTCATAAATGCTCAGGCTAGGATTCACTTTTCTCCAACTTTCTGTGCTATGGTAATAAATATACACCCGTATTATAACAAAAAACAAAAAATGACGCTAAAAATAAGCGTCATTTTATCAATTTAACATATGAAGAGGGTGTGCTTCGTTGCACACAGCTTCGTCATTCTATAAACACAACTAATAACTCCGCCAATCCTCTTCACCGGGATGGACGAGAGAGGCACGAATAACATACACAAAAGCACATACGAACAGACCGGCAACGATACTCATCCTGATCACTCCATCCTTAAGGTTATGGATCGTTGTTTTCCTATTTTAACATACTATTTACAAAAATACAGTATTAGATGTAATCGTTTTCTTTGATTTTTTTGTACTCTTTGTCCATCCCCGACATAGGTATATTAGTACAACTCCAAAGGAGGGGCCTCTATGTCGCTATACCGTCGTTACTCGCTTCCTCTGCTCATCCTTACACTGCTTTTCCTATTTATGCTTATGGCTGTATACCCGCAGTCTTCTCTGAATGCCGGGCTTCGGGGGCTTGCCATCTGGTGGGACGTGCTGTTTCCGTCTTTATTCCCGTTTTTCGTTATTTCCGAGCTTCTCCTCGGTTTCGGAATTGTTCATTTCATAGGTGCGCTGTTGGATCCGCTGATGCAGCCTCTATTCCGTGTACCTGGCTGTGGGGGTTTTGTCGCTGCGGTCAGCTGCGCATCCGGTTACCCGATTGGAGCTAAACTAACAGCCAAGCTGTGGGAGCAAAAATGGATCACACGCATTGAAGGAGAGCGTTTGGTCGCGTTTACCACTTCCTCTGATCCGATATTTTTGATCGGTGCAGTTTCCGTTGGCTTCTTCCATCAACCAGAAATTGCACTCGTACTGGGCGCGGCCCATTATGGTGGCGTGCTCATCATCGGGCTGCTTATGCGCTTCCACGGTTCCCGTTCAGGAGAAACAGATACTCGCAGCGACCGGCCTCAACCTACTCAAAAAGCCTGGTCGAAGTCCACGAATACAAAAGCAGCAGGTCGCAATAGGCAGCCTGGCCCCCTACGCCAAGCATTATATGCCATGCACACAGCTCGTTTGGAAGATGGTCGCCCATTGGGTGAGTTACTTCGTCAGGCGATTACTTCCTCCCTACGCCTTATTATTGTCGTAGGAGGGCTAGTTGTATTCTTCTGCGTCATTTTAGAAGCTTTGACGAACTCCGGTTTAATGAGCGGGCTTCATCTGCTTACGGCAAGCCTATTGACTGCATGTGGTCTTCCTCCTACGTTAACGGAGTCCATCGTGGGTGGTATTTTCGAAGTCACTTTAGGAGCGCAAGCCGCAGGTGAAGCCACGGCAGCAGCGTTACCATTCAAGGTAGCCGCAGCCGCTTTTGTTCTCTCCTGGGGCGGGCTGTCGGTTCATGCACAGGTTGCAAGTATTTTAAATATGACAAATCTCCGCTATATGCCATTTTTGTTGGCCCGGGCTGCGCATGGCATCATCTCAGCACTGCTAGCTCTCGTGTTATGGCAGCCTCTGATGGGACAGGGAAGCTCTCCAGTCTTTTCTCCAATATACGACATCGCGTGGTCTCCTGGCTTCTCGTCCGCCATGCTGTTGCAAAGTCTGCTAGTTCTTGCCTTTGTACTGGCTGGAATGCTTAGTCTCTCATGGTTGAGTGTGGGTACAAGTCGCTTATACGTACGTTTGAGAAGAACACACAGGCAATGAACGATTGTGTTCTTGCTCATAATTGATTATGATCGATATATACCCATGACAAAGGAGCTTTTCATCTTGAGATATTATGTTCTGGATCGCGGGGATCAGCACTCCATGGACTTGAGTCAGCAATTTCACCGTCTTGCCCAAGAAAAGAATTTCAAGCTGGATGCCGAATCGCCGGAAATCGTCGTGTCTATTGGAGGCGATGGTACGATGCTTCATGCGTTTCATACCTTCATCGACCGCATTCCGGATATTGCCTTTGTTGGTGTACATACCGGTCATCTGGGCTTTTATGCTGATTGGCGTGCGGACGAGCTGGAGGAGCTAATCCACCTGATGAGCCAAAGCGGATCTGAGGGACCGCTTAACCCGAGAATCGTTAAGTATCCACTGATTGAGTTGGAAATTCACAAGAAGTCAGGCAATGCTTCTTTTATTGCCCTGAATGAGTTTACGTTAAAAGGGGTGGATGGCACTGTCGTTGCCCAAGTAGATATTAACGATATCACCTTTGAAATGTTTCGCGGTGACGGTATATGTGTTTCTACCCCCTCAGGAACGACCGCCTATAATAAAGCACTTGGCGGAGCTATGGTTCACCCCACCATTGAAGCATTGCAATTGACTGAGATCGCTTCCATTAATAACCGCGTGTATCGGACACTGGGATCGCCATTGCTACTGCCCAAACACCATCATTGTGATATTTTTTCACGGAAAGATCAGCGTCTTTTATTGACAGTAGATCACCTGAACTTTCCTGTCGATGACTTAATCTCTGTTCGATGTCAGGTCGCAAGTCAGAAGATCAGCTTCGCTCGTTACCGTCCTTTCCCATTTTGGGATCGAGTACGCAACGCTTTTCTTAATTAGAACCTATAAAAGAGCCGACTCTGGCTCTTTTTTTACAAACAAAACGGTTCCTGAAAATTCAGGAACCGTTTTGTTGTGGAGCTGTAAATGTCTTATTCTTTTTACTACCCTCAGCTCTTTCGGCTTTAGCAGCTGGCTGGGTCTGACGCTGGCCCTCAGGTTCACGAGAGACACGTACTTGCCGTCCCTCCCGATTTTCCTTTGACTGACGCTCATAGCGTGGTCCACGCGATTCCTTTTTATCGAAACTTCCCTGCTGATTGCGCTGTCTACGTGGTTCACGGGTTTGCTGCCCTTCACCCGGATTCCGTCCATCCTTTGCTTCACGTCTTTCTCTGGATGGACGGCTTTCGCGAGCTTCACGCGGCTGTCGTTCACGTACTTCCTGGGCATCCTTCGGTTCCCGACGTTGCAACTCACGTGGTTCTCGGGATTCTCGAGGCTGCTCCACTCGCGATTCCTCTGTAGCTGTGGAATCCTGCTGTGGTTGCGGCCACTCCTGTTCTTCAGCTGTATGTTGCAATACTTCTTGCTGCTCTTCGGGTTCTAACGTTCCCGCTTGTTCCCTTTGAGCATCTACCAACTGCTGAATATCTGGAGCAATGATTTCATCATTGACGCCGTTTTTATTAACCACTTCACGGCTTTTTTGCAACACAAAATAGGCACAGCCAAAATTGCAGTATTCATTAATGTAATCGTCCAGTACCACTATAGATGTATCCTTATTTGCTTTGGGATGACCGTCTCGATAAAAGCCCTTGAGACGTAGCTGATTGTAACCCCAATCACCAATAATGTAATCATAGCGATCCAGCACTTCACTATACCGATCACGAAACGCTTCGGGATTCCACCCGTTCTTGTGATCCTGCAACAATTCATAGTTTTTACCACCGATTTGAAACAAGCTATTCTGACCGCCTTTCCCGGATCAAGCCTGCGAAAGGGCGCCTTCTTCCTTATGCTGAGCGGCTGACTTCACCTGCTCATGCGCTTGGTAGGAGCTGCGGACCAACGGTCCAGATTCAACGTGGCTGAATCCCCGCTGTAATCCCTCTTCCTTTAACTTCGCAAAATCTTCCGGTGGATAATATTTTTGCACATATAAATGTTTCTCGGACGGCTGCAAATATTGACCAATTGTCAGAATGTCACAATCGACTTTACGCAGATCATCCATGGCTTGTAAGATCTCGTCCCACTCTTCTCCGACACCTAGCATGATGCTTGATTTCGTTGGAATAGCCGGATTTAATTGCTTCGCATGTTGAAGCAGCTCCAGAGAGCGACGGTATTTCGCTTTAGCCCGAACCTTGTCGGACATACGCTCCACCGTTTCAATATTATGATTCAGAATATCTGGTTTGGCATCCATGACGATTCGCAGCGATTCAATATCGCCCATAAAATCGGGAATCAATACTTCTACACTGCAAAGAGGTAATCGGCGGCGAATCGCACGAACCGTTTCTGCAAATATAGTAGCGCCCCCATCTTTCAAATCGTCGCGAGCCACACTGGTAACGACACAGTGCTTCAAATTCATGTTTTCAGCCGCTTCCGCGACGCGTTCAGGCTCCTGCAAGTCCAGTTCCGTAGGCATTCCCGTATTTACTGCGCAAAAACGACACGCACGCGTACAAATATCACCCAAAATCATAAATGTAGCTGTCCTATTGGCCCAGCATTCATATATATTAGGGCATCGTGCCTCCTCACATACGGTATGTAATGTCTTGGAACGCATCATGCTCTTGATTTCCTGATAGTTATCGCCTGTCGTAAGTTTAATACGAATCCAGTCGGGTTTAGCTTCCTTTACTTTTCTAGACAATGGCATAGACCTTCTTTCTGATAAGCTTAAGCTGTCATTGCCATACATTATAACATGAAAGCCATGGAAAAACCTCCATTCATTGTTCCCTTTTTGATATGACATTGATGCCGGAAAAAGTAAACTCTTTACATGGATAAAAGCGGCGGATATGGCTCAATCTAAACAAAAGCGCCCTATTCACGCTATTGTATACGGGCCTAGAATTTATTGGGCGATCAAGCCCTTCTATAGGAGGTCGGTTCACGTGCCTTACCCTACGCGGACAGCCCGAGCTGTTCGTTTGTTATCGCTGCTGTTATGTGCTACTACACTGACAACGGCCTGTCCGCTTCCTGCCCATGCCTTTGCCAATCACTTACAGTCCTCGTCCGCCAGAAGCAGCCTGACCGCAAATGTAGATGCTTCACATGCTCAGTCTTCGTCGTATACGTCCAGGCTGGCTTTATATCATTCCATCGAAGCCCTGACTGGAGTTCCTTGGTACAGACTGGCCGCCATCGACCAGTATGAACGCACACTTACGGTGGCCCATCCCAAGGATCGGAAGCATGCGGAACGAATCATAGGTATTTTCATCACGGGACCAGTCTGGTCCGGCATGATGAACCCTGATTCGGAGGATCAAAATCCGCGTTCCATTGAACTATTTTCCGGGCTGGGACAAGACGGTTCGGGTGATGGAATCGCTGACCGTAATAATGACAAGGATCTGCTGTTCAGCATCGCATCTTATCTCGGAAAGTATGGAAACAACGAGGATGAATTTGGTATTGCCGTTTGGGAATATTACCATAACAGCCGCGCAGTTCAAAGAGTTCAGCAGTTTGCTAAGCTGTATCGAACGTATGGCAAGCTGGATCTGGTCAGTCAAGCTTTCCCCCTTCCTTTAGGCAGCATTTATAGCTACCGCAGCACATGGGGTAGCCGTCGCAGCTGGGGCGGCTTCCGGATACATGAAGGAACTGATCTGTTTGCTGGCTATGGAGTTCCAGTTCGCAGTACCTGCTACGGTGTAGTTGAAATGAAGGGCTGGAATCCCTTCGGCGGATGGCGAATCGGAATCCGAGATCTCAACAACCGCTATCACTACTATGCGCATCTTTCCGGCTTTGACAAAACCGTTCACAACGGAGACATCGTTACACCCGGCCAGACGGTTGGCTGGGTCGGAAGCTCGGGCTATGGAAAACCCGGTACCCAAGGCAAGTTTCCACCGCATCTGCACTATGGTATATATCGGGACAATGGTTGGGCAGATTGGTCCTTTGACCCGTATCCGTTATTAAGACAGTGGGAGCAGTCCGAACGCAAAGCGCTCAAAACAGGAAAAACAAAAGGGACCTCCTCATAGGGGCCCTTTTGTTTTTCCTAGGCAGCTCACGTCAGTCCCCTCCGCTCTATGGCGTTGGGGACTGGCTAGAGGTGTTTTGGTTTTCCTGTGCCTCTGGAACACTTACTGTGCTGGGATCTATAGCGCCGCTACTCTCTATAGAATGGGGAGGCAACGCCAACTGCGGAGCGGCTGCACCATTTTTACCCACTGGTTTACCCTGATTGTCATAGTAGTACATCGGAACGTTGCCTACCACTAATAAATAAGAAACCGGAATTTCCGTCTCCACAATCTGAGGTTGCATCTCAAACGGTATAACCACGGACACTTCCGTCGTAATTCGAATGTACACTTCCACCAAGATCATGTTTATGCCCGCATCCTGTTGACGGGTATTTAAATCCACCTTGATTGCTCCATGCGGCTCCACCTTTAGGGGGACCGTTGGTCCATAAGCTGCCAACAGTGGACTGCCCAATGCCTGACCAATCGGAACACTCTCATCAAAATGGCTCATGCTGTCCATCGTTGCCTTGACTGCTTTGAGCGTGTCTGACGTAATTCTCATATGTTCCGCATAATTCAGAACAAAACCGGAGGTTCTCCCTTGTGCATCCGTTCTCCATTCGATCAAATTATCAGCTGTCTTCCCCTGCTCTACCTGTGCTGTAATTGCTGAATTAATAGCCTCCGTCGCCATTTGTTTAACCCGCACTTTTGCCAGGTGCATCATAGGCGGCTTCAAATGCTGCTCCACATAAGCAGCCATCTGTATGATCCCTACCAGCAGCGCCAGTGCCACAATAAAAAAAAACCTACGTCTGCCGCGTCGCCTTCTGTTAGGTGCGCTGTGCCATTGCGGTCTTCTCATCATCCGATCCCCCCGCAGCGTTGAACTTACCCTACAAGGATATGCGAGTTGTACACGAAAAAGAAGCCGCCCGTCCGGCAGCTTCTCTAGATGGAACAAATATATAATTGCAAATATAAGGTGCACTCATTATTTGAAAATATGGTCAATCTTTTCGATATCAGCCTGACTCAATTGGACATTTAGCGTCTTCAGATTCGACAGCACCTGCTCCGGCCCCTTCGCCCCTGGAATGAGGGCATCAATCGAATCACGGGTCAAATACCATGCGAGTACAACATGAGCAACCTCTGCATTCAACGCATTGGCAATCTCCCGTACCTGCTCCACTTTGTCCAAATTACGAGCAAATGCATCGCCCTGAAACAATGGATTTTTCGCTCTGATGTCCGAGAAGGTCATGTCTTTCGTATACTTACCCCCCAGCAATCCCGAAGCTAACGGGAAATAAGGCACAAACGAAATGCCATTTTCCTTGGTATAAGGCAGCAGATCCTTCTCAGCTTCCCGTTGAAACAAATTATATTGGGATTGAAGCACATCTACATAACCGTCACTATTCGCATCCTTAAGTTGTTCAATGGAGAAGTTAGATACACCAATGGCCTTGATTTTGCCTTCGTCCTTGAGCTTCTTCAGTTCTCCGACTGCTTCTGCCTTCGGTGTAGCTTCGTCCGGGAAATGGATATAAAACAGATCAATATAATCGGTCTGCAATCTTTTCAGACTGGATTCGACGGATTCACGCAAAAAAGCAGGCGAGTTGTCAAAAACGACCTCTCCGTTTACGAATTTGTGTGCACCCTTCGTGGCAATAACAGCTTTATCACGCTGACCACGCTCTTTCAATACCTCACCAATCAACCGTTCCGAGTGCTCAGGTCCATAAATAAAAGCCGTATCCAGAAAATTGATGTCGTTATCCAAAGCTGTGCGAACGACTTCTTTGCCCGTTTCATCATTCAAATCGGAAAAGAGATTATGTCCTCCCACTTTATTTGCACCCAAACCGATTGGTTTTACATATAAATCTGTTTTACCAAGACGCACTTGCTCTGCCAATTCACGTCATCTCCTTTTCGAAAGTTACTTCCATTTTATTATTAGATTCCAAAAAAAGCAAAGTGCGTACCTGGCAGTTGTCCTCATCCTTTAATCCCCGTCAACGCAATCCCTTCCATAAAATACTTCTGTCCTATGGCAAACAGAATAATAGCAGGCAAGACTACAATTAAAGATGCGGCCATCAAAACGCCCCATTGAGCCGAATATATTCCCTGAAACTGCTGTAGCCCAATCGCCAACGTAAATTTGCTCTCATCATTAAGGTAAACCAGCGGCCCCATAAAATCATTCCATGTGTTCAGAAACGTAAATAATCCAATGACCAAAATTGCCGACCTCGACAAAGGCAAAATAATACGGGTAAAAATCGTAAAATGATTGCCTCCATCCACAAATACAGCTTCATCCAGTTCTCGTGGTAGAGTCATGTAAAATTGTCTTAGCAAAAAAATATTAAAAACGCCTCCACCAAAAAACGAAGGTAATACCAATGGAACGTACGAATTAACCATGCCTAATGCCTGCCAACCAATAAACGACGGAATCAGCGTGACTGCAAACGGCAGCATCATGCTGCTTAATAATAGAGCAAATACCTTATCTCTTCCCTTCCATCTCATTCGCGCAAAGCTATAGGCAGAAATGGTACTCGACAGAAGTACACCCGCCAAAGTACCCGCAACGACGAGAAATGTATTCACGAAATAGCGTCCAAACGATAACTCTTCAAACGGCTGTAAAAAATTCTCGAGTACAAAAGGCTCTGGAATCCATTTCGGCGGAATCAAAAAAATCTGACTTAAATCCATCATGGAGCTTCGCACCAGCCAATAAAAAGGAAACATACAAAACAGGGAGCCCACTATGAGAACTGTGTAGAGTAACACCCTGCTCCCACTCCAACCGCGTTTTTTCATCTTCATGCCCCCCCGCCTTCGTAATACACCCATTTTCGGGCCGTCTTGAACAGAAAGGCAGTGAATACCAAAACGACAATAAAGAGCACCCAAGCAATAGCACAGGCATAACCCATATTCGAAAAGGTAAATGCCTCGCGAAACAAATAAAAGGTATAAAACAAGCTGGAGTTATTGGGTCCGCCCTGAGTCATGACGTAAGGCTGAACAAACACTTGAAACCCACCGATGAAGCCCATAATCGTATTAAAAAAAATAGTGGGCGATGTCAATGGAATTGTAATATACATAAGCTTATGAAGAGCATTTCCACCGTCAATTTCAATGGCTTCATAATAATGTCTAGGTATATCTTGCAAGCCTGCCAGAAAAATAATCATGGTTCCTCCAACGGTCCACAAACTCATTAAAACCAGCGTAGGAACTACCGACCCTTCGCTATAGATCCACTGACTTTCGGGCAAATGCAGCGCACGCAACACCACATTTAGCAAACCAAGATCCGGATCAAACAGCCACATCCAGATCATAGACGATGCTATGAGTGGCACAATGGTAGGGAGATAAAAAACAGTCCTGAAAAAAGCCAGACCTTTTACCTTTTGATTAAGTAATATCGCTAAAAAGAAAGCTACAATAATTTGCAGGGGCACACTTAGAAACACATAATAAAACGTAACCCCGAGTGATTTATAAAAAAATTGATCCGTACCGTCAAATAAGTGGACGTAATTATCCAGACCGATAAAATGGGCTTGTGAAGCAACCTTGTAATCGGTAAGACTGAACCAGAGACTAGCGATCATCGGTCCCAGAACAAAAATGACAAAGCCGAGAATAGCAGGGGCGGCAAAAAGCCACCCCAACCCATTTTCCTTCTTACGAATAGAAGATAATGATTGCATTCTATCCCTCTCTTTCTGTCAAAACACTCACCTTATTCTTTTGGATACGTCCCCTTAAATTCCGCGTTGGCCTTTGCGGAAACCTCCCTAAATGCTTGCTCCACCGTTTTCTTTCCTAGCCATACCTGATCCAGCGCCGGGTTAATGATGGCATTGATTTTTTCCGAGTTTTTCAGATAATAGTCGTAAGAATTAACACCGTTATGCAGCGTTTGGTTCATGACAGCATCACGGTAACCATCGGCATGACCTGGTTTGACATCGGCCCATTTGCTAATCAAGTCTGGTTCGGTGTACCACTTTTTCATGACAGGCATCCACAATCCGCTGGAATGCATGTCAAGTCCGCTTTCAGCATCCAGCAAGAATTTATAAAACATCCATGCTTCTTTAGGATGTTTGGTTTTGGCAGAAATCACTTCCGGTTCGCCAAACAGGATCGTTTTGCTGCTCTTCAGTTTAGGTAACACGCCTACACCAAAATTCACCTTCGATTCTCCAAGATCCAATTGAACCCACTGTCCATCCAGATCCATCGCTACACGCTTACTTTGCAGTGCTACGGCCGGGGAAGGTATATTTTTGGACTGCGTCGGCGACGGTGCCACATAATAAACATTGATCAGATCAGCCATTTTCTGAACAGCTTCAATCACATCAGGGCTCTCAAGATTAAGTGAGTCCCCTTTGTCTGAAATGACACTTGCGTTATTGGAAGGCACAAGCAAATGCCACATCCATGTATCAAACCGAACTCCATACTGTTTAATGTTACTTGCATCGAAATTGGGGCTGAGCGCATTATTTCCCGCTTTATCAATGGTGAGCTTTTGTGCTGTCTCTAAAAACTGCTCCCATGTCCAAGCCTCTTCAGCCTTTACTGGTGGCAAAGCAACACCAGCCTCATCAAACAAATCTTTATTGTAATAGAGGGCGAAAGCTTCCTCAGTTACCTTGACCCCTGCCACTTTGTCCTTATCCCAATAGATGACTGAATTAGGAATAAGACTTTCCTTCGTTAGCTCCTTATCCTCCTTCAAAAATTCATTTAAATTATATAGTTTGCCTTGTTCAGCCCATTGCAGAGCCTGTGCTTTATAAATGGGAAATACATCGGGTGCCTGATTGGCAGCAAACATCGTCGTTAATTTGGTAACGTAATCTCCGGGGATATGCATATAGTTGATTTTGATCCACGGATATTTCTCTGTAAATTTTTTAGCGATTTCCTGCTGAACCTTCTTTTCATTGGTGCTACCCCAACTGGCATAGGTCAGTGTCACTTGCTCGTGACCCTGCAAATCAACTGGTTTGCTGCTGCTCTCATTTGAACTACAGGCTGACATAAGCCCAACGATCAAGCACATGCAGACGATCCATAATTTTCGTTTTAACATGAGTAACGCCCCCAAACCGGTTATTTTTTTATCTTTTCGTTTGTTGCTTCGTCACTAAATTCATTTTAGCAAACGCTTACATTTTTAAAAGTCGTACTCTCATTGGATTGGTGTCATTTGATTAGATCTATGAATTTCCCCGATGCGAATCTGGACGAATGCCCCCTTACCTGCTGGCGAGTGGAGCGTAACGCCATATTCCATTCCATATAATAGCCGTACTCTTCTGTCTACATTTTTAATGCCCGTTGATCTGATTTCTCCAGCTTGAATTCGGCGTATATGATCTTCCTGAATTCCTAATCCGTTATCCTCTACTTTAAAACACACCAATTGCTTCTCAATCCAGGCTGTGATTCTAATCAGACCTCCTGATTCCATTTCCGCGAAGCCGTGAATAATTGAATTCTCCACAAAAGGCTGCAAGAAAAGTTTGGGAACTTCCATTTGAAGCAAAATGGGATCAATATCATATTCCACCTTGAACTTGTCCTCAAAGCGATTCTGCATAATATAAATGTATTTTTCCAGCCAATTCAGATCGGTTTCCAAGCTCCATGTATCGTTTTTGTTTCGAGTAGTAATTTGCAGCATTTCCGCCAGACTAATGATCAATTGGCCCAGCTCCTGCTGTTGATGTTCTAACGCGATCCAATACATGGTCGTTAAGGTGTTATACAAAAAATGGGGGTTAAGCTGTAAATTAAGTGCCATTAACTCCGACTCTTTGGCTCGTAGACGTGACTTGTAATTTTCCTCAATTAAATCTTTAATTTTTTCATTCATTTGATTAAAGCGAATCACCAGATCTCCCAATTCATCATAGCCACGTACAGGAATTCGAATATCAAAATGTCCCTTCTCCATTACTTTCATCGCCTGTTTCATATCCGTGATGGGCTTACTGATATAAACAGACAGTAAATAAGCAAGAATAACAGCAACGAGCATCATAAAACCTAAAAAAAACACCGTGTAGGTGCGAATCGTTGACAGATGTCCCAATACATCTTCCATAGGTATGGCTATATAAGATACCCAGCCCGTCGTCTTCATGGCTTCGTAAACCAGTAATATGCTTTGACCTTTAACGTTTACCATTTTCATCCCTTGTTCCGAAGTAATGGCATCCTTAAGCCAATCCGCCACGGGTTCCCCTACTTGTTGCTGTCTATCTGAACTCATGACCATCCCGTTTTTATCATGAATCATGCCATAGGATAGATGTGCAAATCCGCTACGGGCTGCGTAATCTTCAAAACCCCCTTTTAACAAGTCAGGACGAAAATTCAATATAAGTATAGGTTTTTCCTTTCCCTCCGGAAGCGTATGGAAGGTTCCTGCATCATCTAATGCAGTCAAATGGAGCTGCTTTACCACAGCAAATAAAGAACTAAACTCATAAGAGCCTCGTTTTAAATCCTGCTGATGGAATGTATCGGCATACGAATAAGCGGGAATCCATTGGGTAGCCCCCTCTGCTTCCACCGCCGTTGTTGCCAACGGAGAAGAATAGAACGGCTGAACAGGAATATACATCCGATCAGTGCTTCCATATGCATAATTTTGTGTCATAATTTGGGAAGCGTATACTTCCTCCATATTGCCAAAATATCTGTACAAAATTTTTGTAATGCTGCGATCAGCTCGTAACAGTGATGAAGAATCCGAAGTATCCACGTTCGTAATAGTTTGAAGAAGGTCATGATCGATTGGAATCATATCTACGGTTTTTTGAATAGCTGTCAGCTTGTTATCCAGCAACTGGTTATTACTACGCAGAACGCTTGTAACGCTATCTGTTACATTTGTAGTGATATTCCGTGCGCTCGTTTCAAAGTAAACGAAACCTAGGAGCAAAACGATAAAACCAGACAACAAAAAATAGGACAGCATCAATTTCGTACGAAAGCTACTGTCCAAAAATTTTTGATACATATATTTAACTTGGCGCATCGTATCTTCCTTTCACCTAACAATCAGTTGAATTTCCTACGGAATTCTTCCGGTGTGTGCAATACGTTTTTTTTGAACACTTTAAAAAAGTACTTGATATCTTTATAACCAACTTGTCTGCTAATTTCTGCGACCTTGGCGTCTGTATGCAGCAGTAAGTGCTGAGCCTTTTGCATTCTGAGCTTCACCATATATTCCGTGAACGAGAGCCCAAAATAATTTTTGAACAGAATGCTAAAATAGGACGCATTATAGTGGAAGCGCCGGGCCACGATCTCCAGACTAAGGTCTTCATGTAGATGTGCATCTAGAAATTCCTTGCACTTTCTCATAATGGGATCGCCTTTGGAGCCGTTATGAAGCTCAAGAATCAGCTCTTTTAACCATGTTGCAACACCATCCTCAAGATTCCGAAGACAGGTAGCCTCTTCGACAGCTTTGTTCAAACGTTCCGAGAAACGTGAGTAGACTTCCTCACTCCACCCTATATTAATCCGTTGTAAACTAACCAACAGAAGGTGTACCAATTTTGCTTTAAGCGCTTCAGGTGCAGGATACCCTTGCGTCATTTGTCCAATGAAATTCTGCACCCGATCCAATAGCTGATCTGACTCTCCAATAGAGATAGCGCTTTCAATAAATTTAAAAAAGGCCATTTGTTCGTATGCGCTCATTTCTTGTACTGGCTGCTCATCTTCTGAAATGACAAGGTTCAGACATCTGATGTGAGGTCTATAAAAGCGCAAGGAGATCAGACCGACGGCCTTTTCGTGAGATTGGCTTATTTGCATTTCATTAAAATTAAAAGGCTGACCCCAAGCAAACCAGATTGAAATCGCTTGCTGTTGCTCCAAATTTTTCAGCCCAGCTTGAAGTGTGCTTTTGGCCTCCTTGCCTTCAGCCCTATCCTTCCAATTCACCACTGCAACCACATGGTCTTTATGGGTTTCAAGTGGAAACACGACAGAAGACGCCCAAGGCCGCAATATTTCAACAACCGTATTACGGAGCTGAGAATCCCACATATGTATATCCTCCGGGTGGGCTATGGATGCTCCCAACGCGAGAACTTCTCCTACCCCATGCCATCCAAAGTGACTCTTTAATAGGCTTTTCTCGCTAGGCTGTAATTTGTCTGTCACACATCTGCTAAACAAATGCTCCACAAATGCAGGCATACTCTGCTCAATCTGATTCAACGCTGTTTGATTCCCACTCAGTGTTTCCTGTTCCTCTACAATGATCTTCTCCATATGTTGAAGCACTTCAATAAGTTGCTGTGATTGCACCGGTTTCACCAAATAATCATTCGCCCCATACCTCACCGCCTGCTGTGCATAGCTAAATTCCTGGTAGACTGTCACTAAAATAACTTTAGTCTCATGCTGACCGAATGTTCTCAATTGTTGAAGATATTCAAGTCCATTCATGATCGGCATTTGAATATCTGTAAAAACGATTTGGATCGTTTTGGATAACGAAATGGTCAGAGCATCTTTCCCGTTCTTGGCTTCCCATACCTCGTATTCGGGACGTAGATCCCTGACCATGGCAGCCAGACCTCGACGCTGTCTAGTTTCATCATCCACAACAAGTACTCCCAGCGGGATCGAATTCACTGACTCCCCTCCTGTCGTTTTCATACACGCATTTTTTTCAGTATAACACTTACAGGTGGGAGCCGATCCTATTTTCTTTTTCGCTTCATACTGCGGATGGTCGTTTTTGTGGCCTGATCCACCCGATATGATTCCGTGATTTTTTGCAGTGCTTTGTTGAAGGTAAAATCATCTAATGTATTATGATTTAAATACGCCATGGTTACCTCAGGTAGCTTGATATAACAGATCGATATCGCCCATGCTACCGCCATTTGTACATAATAATCCTCGCGATGGGTCTGATCCAGTAAAGTAAACACCCGCTTCATATACTGTTCCTCAATATAAAAATTAAGAAGCATAACTACACCAAACCGAATTTCATATTCTTTCTTGGAGAATAGATAGGGCTGAATAAACTCCCACACCCGTTCTTTATGATGTTTCGTGATTTTCAATCCGGCACAGAAACTATCACATACGGACCAATTATCAATTTTAGGAACAAACTTGGCGGTATAACTCAAAACTTCCTCTATATCCGTTTTTACAGAACCAATCACCATACCTTGCAGCATTACTTCTTCGAAGTGTTCACTTTCAGCGGTCTCCAGGTAGAGGGTCCAATCCCCTTTGGCAATATCTTGAGCAAGCTTACGCAGCACTGGCAGACGTACACCCAGCACATTATTAATCGTCGGAAGCAATGCAGCCGTAAATTTCTGAAAATCTGCATCCACATATGACAGTATCTGTTCTCTAATTGTTTTCTCCATCATTTCCACTCCCTGATTCTTAACGAAATGAAATACTCCATAAATAAATGGAGGCCACCGAACCATAAGGCGAATAGACTCGGCGGTACTCCTCAAATTGCTGCTTGGTCAAGGTATCTAAATGGTACAACTTCATCATTCCCCGTCGAATAGCCATATCACCCCAACTGACGACATCTGGACGCTCCATACAATTAATCAGCATCATTTCAGCCGTCCAAGGTCCTATTCCTTGCAGCGAGGACAATTTCTGAATCACCTGTGCATCGGAAAGCTCATATAATTCCTGTAAATCCAACAGGCCCTGCCCGATCGTTTGGGCTATATTAAGAATACATCTGGCCTTTTTCATGGTGATGCCACAGCTTTGAATATCTAAAGCCGACTGAACAGCTATATTTTGTGGAGTGATCACGCCTAACTTCTCCTGCATCCTTGCCCATATGGTCTGAACCGCCTTGGCCGATATAAGCTGTCCCACAATCGCATGAACGAGCGCCGCAAACAGGTCGGGAATGATCACACGTTCTACCTTGCCCATTTGCATCATCGCTGCACCAAGTACGGTGTCTACGTTTTTTAGATAATTGATTTCCTTTTCCCCATAGTCAAAGTTTTTGGTCATTACGGTTTGCATTCGTTCTCCCGTTGCCCCCTTATATGGTTCACTCTTGATTCAATGGCATGGACTGCTTTTACATCAAGGTTCGAAACCTTCTTTGCTCACGTAGAGCTGTTCCTTCGGAAAAACATGAAGAAAACGCTCATAAACCGCCTTATAGGCAGCAGGATGATACCATTCTTCCAGCCCCAATGACTCGTACAGCACACCCATTTTCAAGCTACGCGTTCGTCTCCCCCCACTGCCATCTCCCATAAAATAATCATCAATACAGACACGGTTGACCAGAGGCAAAAGCTTGTCTGCAAAATGTTCACTGCTTGGAAGCATCGGAGCAATCGTAGCTTGCGTAGGTACACCTGCCTCCTTTAAGAGATGTAGCGTTTGGAGACGAGCCTGGATGGGAGGAGCCTCCGGGGTAAAATGTTTGCGTATATCTTCACGATCTGTTTCTATAGTCATACTCACACGTACACGATCCCCCAATCGGAGCAGTAAATCAGTATCCCGCCGTACCAGTGGACTGCGCGTCTGTAAAAAGAGAAAATCCGGGGGATCCTCCACCATCACCTCCAGCAGAGACCGGGTCACCTCTTCCTTGTACTCGGCAGGCTGATAAGGATCTGTGCTTGACGACATGAAAATCGTGACTTTACCTTTGGATTTGGCTCTACGAAGCTCCTTGCGAAGAATATCTGCAGCCTGATTTTTAATATCAACCCATGTCCCCCACGCCTCCTTCCGAAATGTGGAGACTGGCAATTGGCGTACATAGCAATACGAGCAACCAAAGGTACAACCTGTATACGGGTTCAACGAATGTGTATACCCTGACAAGAAGCCGGTCCCTTTATTCAAAAGAGTCTTGGGGGATTTGTAATACTCATTTTTCATACTGAACCGATGCCACACTTTCCTTTTCGAGCTGCAAAAGCTTCACCTTCATGTCCAAACCACCACGATATCCGGTCATAGCTCCATTTTTACCGATGACCCGATGACAAGGGACTGTGACCAAAATCGGATTAGCACCGATGGCAGTCCCCACCGCACGAACAGAGGCTGGCTTTTGAATAGCGTTGGCAATGTCTGAATAGGATAGTGTTTCCCCATACGGAATATCACACAATGCATTCCAAACCGCCATCTGGAACGCAGTTCCATGAAAATCAAAGGGCAATGTAAATTGGGCGCGCTTCCCTTGGAGATATTCAATCAGCTCCTTGGCATAGGGCTGTAAAGCAGCATCCTCTTCAACTAAAGGACTGCCGGGAAATCGTCTTCCCGCCCATGAAAACAATTCCTCTACAGGTTGATTGGGCGAACCTACATAACATAGTCCTTCCGATGTAGCTGCAATATATAAATTCCAATCCTCATGTGTCAACAATGACCAATAGATCGTTTTATTTATTTGCTGTGCCATGCTGTGTACCTCCATTTTGTGTTGCTTTCAATTTGAGTTGGCGATATTGCAATGGGGTGTAGCCTGTATTCTTTTTAAATAACGTAATAAAGTAAGGTGCATTGCACAGACCTACGTTCTCCCCCACTTCCGCAACAGATATATCTGAGTAAATGAGCAGCTTCTTCGCTTGTTCCAACCTGGTCTGCTGTATATATTCCATTGGAGTCATATGCATGATCCGCTTGAAGGTACGATGTAAATGATACGGACTTCCATGGCTTATTTCAGCCAGGATGTGCAATGTTAAGTCCTTCATATAGTTAGAATTCACGTATTCTGTAACCAGTGCGATCCATTCATGATCAGGCAATCGTTGTCCTGTCGGTTTACATCTTTTGCATGGACGGAAATGCTCGACCAATGCCTGCTCTACTGTTTTAAATATACGGATGTTCTCTCTTTTGGGAGGTCGGGATTTGCAGGAGGGGCGACAAAATATTCCCGTTGTCTTCACAGCGTACAAAAATACCCCATCATATGACTTGTCGTTTTCTACGATAGCGTTCCACTTGTCGTCAGTTATGGATAAATCGGATGTACTCATTCAAATCACCTCTCTAATGCAAATGTGGCCTCCCCACATATCCATGGCAGAATTATTCAAAATCCTTCTGTCTAAATTATAGACTAAATAGTGAACATATGTACCCTTCTTGGGATGTAAAGGCAAGATAACGAAAAAAAGATGACTCCCCGCGGAGCCACCTTTGATCTTACTTATCTATCTTATTATTTAGGCTTGAAGCTTGCTCGGTTTGGCGGTGATCGTCAACTCATCTGAAGGAGGCTGATATTCCTTTGACCAGTACTCGGCATTTGAAATACCTGCCTTCTTCGGGTCAAACACCGGGTCCAGCCCTTGCCTCCGCTGCTGTTCGTAATCCTTAAGCACAAGAAGAGCAGGCTTGGCCAACAGAATCATACCCATCAGATTCACCCAAAGCATAATGCCGACACCCATATCCCCCAGTGTCCACGCCAGAGCCGATTCCTTGACGACCGTTCCATAGAACGTCGAACCCAGAATAACCAGCTTTAGGACGAACATAGGCCATTTGGCTTTACGGTCGGCAACCAGGTAGGCCATATTCGTTTCTGCGATGTAATAATACGCGATAATGGTCGTAAATGCGAAAAAGAACAAGGTAATGGACAGCAGACTCGATCCAAAACCGGGAAATACCGATTCAATAGCAGCCTGTGTATATTGGGTTCCCTCTTCAACACCCGGGAGATGTTGCACAATAAAATCGCCACCAGGTCCCTTCACATTATACATACCAGTAAACAGGACCATAAAAGCCGTAGATGTACAGACTAAAAAGGTATCCACATACACGGAAAACGCCTGAACTAGCCCCTGTTTTGCTGGATGGGACACTTCTGCGGCGGCTGCCGGGTGCGCACCAGAGCCTTGTCCGGCTTCGTTGGAATAAATCCCCCGCTTTACACCCCAAGCAATCGCCGTCCCTGCCATACCGCCGAACACAGAATCCACGCCAAAGGCACTACGAAAGATCAGCGAAAATACATCGGGAAGTGCAGTAATGTTCGTCATCATAATGTAGAAAGAGACGAGGATGTAACCGAGTGCCATAAACGGAATGACAACCTGAGCCACATTGGCAATCCTTTTTACACCACCAAAAATGATAAGCGCCAGCAACACGACTATTAAAATCCCCGAAACCTTCATATCCATGCCAAACGAACTGTGAAAAGCTACAGCAATGGAGTTCGATTGAGTTCCCGGCATCAGTAAACACATCGCGACCAACGCAGCAACCGCAAAAATGACGGCAAACCATTTTAAGCCTGTCCCTTTTTCAATATAGAAGGCTGGACCGCCCCGGTACTGACCATCGCGCTTTACCTTATACACCTGAGCCAGTGTGGATTCTACAAAAGCTGTAGCCGACCCGATAAAGGCCATGACCCACATCCAAAATATCGCCCCAGGTCCACCCATACCAACCGCCAAAGCAATCCCAGCAATATTCCCCGTCCCTACACGCCCCGATAGTGCCATCGTAAAGGCCTGAAAGGAGGATACACCTGCCTCGGAACTTTTCCCTTTAAATACTAGGCGGATCATCTCTTTGAAATGCCTGATTTGCAGGAATCGAGTCATGATCGAAAATAATAGTCCCACACCCAAACAGACATATATCACAGGATTGCTCCAAATGACGCCGTTTACTGCCTCTGCCCACTGCTCTAACATTCCTTGTATTTCCCCCTGATCAATCCATTGATTTTCTTGTCTATGTTTTCAGAAAATTTGCATAATTACAAAAAATTATAGATTAGTTTTTACCCCCATACAAGTTAATTTAATTGACATATTGTCAATTACAAGTCGGCTTACCAGCTACATAAAATGACGACAAAAAAGCTCTGATGATCCGAGAATATGGATCATCAGAGCCTTGTCCTTAAGACATTTAGGCAATGCTTTCTTTCTCATTCAGAGCACTAGACAATTTCAACAGTGGAGCCTGCTCCGTTACCTCTCCTTGAGCGATTGGAAGGACTTCAGTATATTCGGAAGAATTCGTAATGATAACTGGCGTAATCGTAGGATAACCCTCTGCCCTGATTTGCTCAACATCAAACTCAAGCAGTAGGTCCCCAGCTTTCACCTGATCGCCTTCTTTGATATGGGACGTAAAATGTTTACCGTCCAGCTTGACCGTATCTACTCCGACGTGAATCAGAACTTCTGCGCCATGATGCGAAACAACTGCAAGCGCATGTTTTTTCTTGAACGCCACGGTGATGGTTCCATCGAACGGGGCCACGACTCTGCCCGTTGTCGGTTGGATGGCGATCCCTTTGCCCATAGCTTCCGAAGCAAATGCAGGATCGGGAACCTCCGACAAAGCGACCACAGTTCCTTCAATTGGGCTGAGTACCTCTTCATTAGAAACAACAACTGTAGAGGTCGATTCTTTAGCCGAATTGTTAGTAGTTTCCTCTTCTTCAACTGGATCTTCAAAACCTAAAATATAAGTCAAGATGGCCGACACCAGGAATGAAACGGTAATCCCTAAAATCAATCCCGGGAATCCTTGTCCACCAGGGCCGTAAAAGATCGGCAAGGTCAGCAATCCAGGTGCGCCGGAGGCAAATGCTTGCGTTCCCGCTTGACCGATAATGGCACCACCGACAGCACCACCGATAATACCTGCAATAAACGGACGTTTCAGCGGCAGCGTAACCCCATAAACTGCTGGCTCCGTGATGCCGAATAAAGCGGTAAGTGTAGCGGAACCCGCCAAAGTTTTCAGCTTCTTATTTTTGGTTTTCAGCATAACACCGAACGCAGCGCCGGTTTGAGCAAAGATGGAAGCCGCAGCGGAAGGCTTGATTCCGTCTCTGCCATTAACAGCAATATTATTAATGAATACAGGTACAAGACCCCAGTGAACACCGAAAATAACGAGCAACTGCCAGCAAGCACCAAGGATTGCTCCAGCTAGCAATGGACTAAAGCTAAATGCAGCAACGAGTGCAGTAGCGATCGCGTTGCCCACATACACCCCGACTGGACCAAACACGATCAGGGTTAGAGGAAGCATAATTACAAGTAGAATCAAAGGTGTAATAAAGTTTTTGACGCTCTCGTGGATCACTCGATTGCACCATTTTTCCAGCTTACTCATGACGATGACGGCTAAAATGATCGGAATAACGGTAGAGGAATAACTCATCATAACAATAGGAATACCGAAAAAGTCCGTAGGTGTAGCTTCCGTTTTTAGCGTAACAATGGTCGGGTAAAGCAACCCTCCGGCAATGGTCAGGGCAACGAAGATATTACCTCCAAATTTCCGTGCCGTTGTAACCGCTAACAAGAGAGGGAGGAAATAAAACAAGCTGTCGGCCGCAGCATACAAAATCATATAGGTAGTGTCTTTCGGTAGCAACCAGCCAAGGTTGCTCGCAATCAGCAGCAGACCTTTCAAAATACCGGACCCCGCCATAACTCCGAGCAAAGGTGCGAAAATGCTGGAAATTACGTCGATTACGGCACCAAATCCTTTGTTGCCTTTAGCTGAATGATCTTCTTTTCCAGTTTCATTCAAGATATTGGATACATTGCCGATTGCATTATATACCTCTGGTACTTTGTTGCCGACTACAACCTGGAACTGACCACCGCTCTGCTTCACAGTGATAATTCCGTCGGTTTTTTCCAACTTTCCCTTGTCTGCTTTTGCCTCATCTTTTAGCACAAAACGCAGGCGTGTGGCGCAGTGAACGAGCGATACTACATTTTTTTCGCCACCTACCAGGTGTACAATTTCCTTAGCCAGTTTTTCATAACTCATGATGGACACCTCCATGTTCTAAGGGGCTTTTTACATATTTAGGCACACAAAAAACCTAAGCCTTGAAAAATGGTGGGCACTTGAGTCCCGCGATTTTTCATGACTTAGGTTTTGCCTGCATAACCAGTAACAATCCCAGTTAAAACTTATTAAATTCCTGTTACTCTCATAATATAATCATTCTACCATATTTGTCAACAAAAACTTTTAATCGTCTATTCTTGGTCCTTTTTCGTTGAAAACGTTCGACTTATCTGTTCACCACCCGTTCAATATGCACGGTCAGATACAATTTTTCTTCGTTCGTCAATTCGTGGTTGTATTCTTTTTGCACAAAAGCTCCGATTTTCTCTGTACAAGCAGCCGCTTCCTTATGCTTTTCCTTAATCATGTCATACAAATGATCATAGTTATTTTCGTAGTGATTTCCCTTAAATACGCGCTGGGCGAAAAATTTCAGATGCGTAATAAAACGGAAATAGCTCAGAGAGTCCTCGTCGAACTCCACCTTAAAATGATATTTTGCGATATTGATAATTTGCTGGATAAACTTCGTGATACTCATGGTCGTAATGACTTCCTCGTTCATTTCAGCATTCACGATGTGAATCGCAATATAAGCCGCTTCGTCCACAGGCAGTTCAATACCGAGCCTTTGTTTGATTTGTTCCAACGTTTTCAGACCCATCGCGAATTCTTCTTTGTACAGCTGCTTGACTTCCCACAATAACGCGTTTTTGATTTCCAATCCTTCCCGGTATCTTTCAACAGCGAAATTGATATGATCAGTCAGTGAAACATAAATATTTTCGTTCAGCTTTCTGTTTAGATTATGCTTGGCCTCATTAATGACTTCCTCCACAATCACGATCAAATCAAGCGGTACCTCACGCAACAGCATTTTAAAGTTATCGGACGTCTGCTTGTTTTTCAGAGCAAATACCTTCTGAATTCTGGTTTCGTCCACTTTGTCTCCAGGCTTTTTCTTAAAAGCAATCCCCCGACCCATCACCACGAGTTCGGTGCCGTCCGTCTGGTAGACGCTGATTACATTGTTGTTAATGACCTTTGCTATGTTCATCTCGATCCCCCGTTCCATATGCCAGCAAGAGCCACACATGCTCCATCCTCTTTATTGTAAACAGAAAAAAACCGAAGCACGCCAAATAAACAAGACTGTAACATCCGCTTATTCGTGGCTTAGGTTTTGCCTGCTACGCAGTAACAATCCTAAAAATGATGGAATTGCGTCAAGTATAGCCCGAAGAGGAACGATTGTCAACGCTTTCAATGAAGAAACGGAGATCGGAAATCCCCGTGGGCCCGGGACGTCCGATCCTATTTACTTGTGGTACGATTATTCGCCCAGATTTTCGCCGTCGGAATGAATTACATTTTTGTACCAGTGGAAGCTTTTCTTTTTAATACGTTTCAACGAACCGTTGCCTTCGTTGTCACGGTCCACATAAATATAACCATAGCGCTTTTTCATCTCTCCTGAGGAAGCGCTGACAATGTCAATAGGCCCCCAACTTGTGTAACCGATAATTTCGACTCCGTCTTGAAGAGCCTCACCCATTTCGGCAATATGCCGCTTGAGATAGTCGATCCGGTAATCGTCGTTAACTTCTCCTTCAGGCGAAACCACATCATTGGCACCAAAACCGTTTTCCACTACGAACAGTGGCTTTTGGTAACGGTCATGCAATTGGTTGGCTGTGATGCGGAAACCTTTGGGATCGATCGTCCAGCCCCATTCGGACTTGTTCAGATATGGATTGGCTACGGAGCCAAATACATTACCACTGGTCATGTTCTTGACGATTTCCGGGTCTGTGCTGGTCGTCCGGCTCGAATAATAGCTGAATCCGATATAGTCAACGGTATGATCTTTCAGAATGGCTGCGTCGCCTGATTCCATCTCAATGTTTAATCCATGGTCCTTGAAGAAGCGCTTCGCATAACCAGGATATTCGCCGCGTGACTGTACATCAATAAAGAAGTAGGACTCGCGGTCTTTTTCCATGCCCTGATATACATCTTCGGGATTACATGTATACGGATAGAAGCTGCCGGCAGCAAGCATACAGCCAATCTGGGCATCCGGGATAATCTCGTGACACGCTTTAACAGCCAGCGCACTTGCGACAAGCTGATGATGTGCAGCCTGGTACTGAATTTGTTTAACGTTTTCACCTTCTTGAAAAACAAGCCCGGCACCGAGAAACGGCAAATGGAGAAGCATGTTAATCTCGTTGAATGTCATCCAGTATTTCACTTTATCCTTATAGCGGGTGAATACTGTTTTGGCATAGGTTTCAAACAGGCCTACCAGCTTCCGGCTCCGCCAGCTTCCATATTTCTCGACCAGATCTACCGGCACGTCAAAATGAGCGAGGGTAACGACTGGCTGAATGCCATGTTTATGCAACTCGTCGAACAAATCATCGTAGAATTGCAAACCTGCTTCATTGGGAGTAGCGTCTTCTCCCGTTGGAAAAATACGAGCCCAGGCAATGGAAACACGCAGCGCCTTGAAGCCCATTTCTGCAAATAGCGCAATATCCTCGCGATAGTGATGATAGAAATCAATGGCTTCGTGGGAAGGATAGAATTCGCTTTCAAGTGGAGTCAGCGAGGGAACATTTCCTTTCATTATGCTTCTTCTCTTCTCTCCGGTAGGCAGCAGATCCACTAGACTCAATCCTTTACCGTCTTCCAAATAAGCGCCCTCGGCCTGATTGGCAGCAAGAGCACCTCCCCATAAAAAGTCTTTAGGAAAAATATAACTGGACATAAACATTCTCCTTCCAAATGTGTGATAAAAGGGGTAGCGAAGGGTGATAGACAATAAAAAAACCCAAACCAGCCTGTATACACTTACAGTGTAAACAAGCCAATTCAGGTTATGCCCTATCGGTAACATCCCATGAAAAGGTTATACGTATTTGATTGAAACTCTAACAAAGATTTGGGAACCTGTCAAATTCATTTGATATAATAACACGCAATTAACAAACCAACAACATTACTTCAATCGCCTATTGGGTAATGAAAAGAACCATGAAAGAGACCTCAGATAAATGACTTTGCGAAATCTACTCAGTCGCTAATTTAAAATATTTTGTTGCAAGAAATTTAGAAAATCCTTTTGCATAGAGCCAAGAGGTATAATTTTTTTGATTATCTTGAACCTCCAATGCTGTCCTTTACTATTAAATGACCATATTGCAGAAGACAGATATATGGAATGATATTTTTGTTCTTGTAAATCAGCTACTTCAAATTCAACTTTTTGTACTACTTTAGTGGAAAATAGATTCAGGAAAAGGATAATAATTTTATCATTATTTAGGAGTAATATAGCTCGACTTGTCCAAGCCGAAAGGCTTTGAGGAGTTGAATAGCAGATAAGCATGTTAGGTTCTCTATGCGATTCAGTTAGCTTATTAATAGTTTTTTTGTTAATGAATATCATAATCAAATACCTTTCTATTTGGAAATCAAATGAAATAGCTTTTTAGAGAATATTATTCGAAATTCCAATTGTTTATGATAAGAGCAAATATATTATATAATACCACAAGTAAACTATTACAAGAAAGGCTACATACTCTATTAAGATGGTTACTATATAAACCGCAATTTAAGATCATAACCTAAACCAGTAGACTACCAATTTTCCCCAGTATTTGTTTATGGGATGCAAGAGCAGGTATTAAATTTTTTTATATGCTTTTAGCCTCAGCTACGAATTCGTGAGTAATGAAACCGACTAGAAAGGTTAACAACGCATAAAAGACCGCTATTCTCGAGTATCGTTTGTCCTTTCCCTTTGCCTACGATTTGCAGAACGTATGGGATCGGCACGTTGATCGCCGAAGTCCGCAAACTGACAGGCACCTGGCATTTTCGCCACCTCACATAATGGACGCCTCATTGCCGTCCGTAAGTCGGATCGGCATGGAGCGTGCGTGCTCCGGTCAGCCGCCTTGACAATCCTCACCCTATATAAGTTTCTCCAACTACCAGTTTCGTTCTTTCGTTAACTTGACTCCCATCACCCTTTATTTACAATAACCTTCTTTATGGTGATAATTCCAGCTCACCCTACTAGTCATTGAAAGATAATACCCTTTAACGACATACAGTGACGAAACCCGCCACACGCCAAAATTCGAGCAGCTTTTCCTTTGAACCAAGCTGCTGGAAAATATGATCACTTTATCATTCGGTGCAAGATTCTTGCTCCATACTAACGGGAGTCTGCCAAAGGAAATATTTAATGAACTCGGAATATGTCCAGTCGAATATTTACTGACATCCCTGACATCTAGAATCTTCACATTTGCAAGCGGTGATGAGATAGGTCCCAATCTTCAAAACTCACATTAGTAAGGGATCGTAGAGGCCACGATTGTATTATTAACCATAAACTAAACAGTCCAATTGAAATGACGAATCACTGTCATCATACTATACTTCCTCCATCCTAAGCTCAGCAGATATTAAGATATATGCGAAGCTCATTTATTGGAATTATTCGAGTTCCTATTATTCCGAGACGTACTACATTCAATTTAGATGACCATAATAACTCCATTCGCCATGCTCAGGACGGGAAAAAATCTATTGACTTGTTTAACCATCGATAGAGAGAAAGTAACAAGCAGCGAAATGAGCAAGAATGGAATTCCAAGACCCAACGAATATACCGCTAACTGCCCTATCCCTTGGTACAATGATTCGGACGACCCTGCCAAAACAAGTATCGAGGAAAGTGCGAGCCCCACACATGGCGTCCAACCCGCCCCAATTTCCAAGCCAAGGATAAATGAACCAAGCCAGCCACCGTATTTTTTTCCGTTTCCCAACTGCTTAGAACTCATTAAAAACTTGAGTTTGAGTATCCCCATCATTTGTAGGCCAAACACCACAATCAATAGTCCGTCAACCTTCTCAATCAGATCCCTGCGTAAGGAGACAAAATTACCTATAGCGGAGGCAGTAGCCCCATGATCACAAAGATAACACTAAATCACAAGGATGAAGCCCAATGAACGTACGACCAGAATTTTACGATTCACGACAAAGCGACCCCTGCAATCATCGTGTCGGATATATGTGAAACATACGCCGGCCGGAGAGGGAATACGTAAGGCGACAAAAACGAGAGTACGCCTGCTGCAAATACTACTAATAACGTTATCTCCTCCAACTTCTCCCCTATTCATTAAATCAGAGTGTCGCTCGCAAACAGTATTGCAATTTTATCTTATTATTTTTATCAGAATAATGGACTAAACTTGACTTCGTCTCTACACATGTTAAAATTCTATTCATCAATTGATATAGTACTTATTATGAAGAGATTGTTGGTTTCATAGTTTTTTTTCAGTGTATGGAGAAGCATTTTTGATTTGCCATATTGGTCAAAACATATAGTGTAGGATCCTTAACATATATCACCAAGTTGAAGTGAGGTTATAAATGAATGGAAGAGATGCTAAAGTGTGCAAAGCTTTTCAAGGAAGATCTATATAAGCAACTGGCTAGAATAGGTAAATGTCTATCAAGTGACAAACGTCTTGAAATCTTGAATGTACTATCACAAAGTCCCAGAACAGTGGAGAAATTAGCCGCATGTACAGAAATGAATATAGCTAATGTTTCTCGTCATCTACAGGTCTTACTGGACGCTAAGCTTGTTAAGTTCACAAAGAAAGGAACTTACGCCATATACTCACTAGCAGATCCTGAGATCACTGACTTTCTCTCTTCACTATGGAAGATTAGTGAGAAGCAAATTCCTGATATCAGGAGAATGAAAGATGACTTTTTAAACAACTTGAATGACATCCATACTCTATCCATGGATGAAGTAAAGAAAAAACTAGATGAAAACTCCATTATCTTAGTTGACTTACGCCCCAAAGAAGAGTTTGAAACAGGACATATTCAAGGAGCAATTTCAATGCCGATGGAAGATCTAGACGTATTAATGGGAGAGTTACCGGAGGAAGCTGAAGTGGTCGCTTATTGTAGAGGGCCATTATGCGTTTATTCGGCACTTGCTACGCAAAAATTGCAAGTTGAGGGATTCAAGGCGTATCGTATGGAAGACGGAGTGAATGAGTGGCAGGAACATTTTCATTTACATTAACCAATCTAAGCCTCATCTAAAAAAGACTTCGAAGCCCACATATTTGTGACTTTGAAGTCTTTTTGTGAATAATGCAAACCTGGACATTATACGACTTGATTAGAGCGAATAATACTCATTGACATTTAGCTTTACTATTCCAATCCGTGTGCTGCAATATAGCTACTTGTAAGATCCTCTCCAGAATCGATAGTTACTTTTCCTTGAGTTCCTACGGGAATGCCGGCCTTTATCAGTAATTGACCAATATGGCAATTTTCTTCTGCTTTTTGCATCAAAGCTTCTGTCATGCTTATGTCTTCATTGGTCGCTCCTGGATTCAGAACAACATGCGGGCGATGGGTAATACTTAATTGATCACCATGAGTTATATTACCTTCTGTATCCATAAAGAATCCTGTCACAGGAAGTTTATTTTTATCTAACATATATGCTAAGGTCATCGTGTAACAAGCTACTGCAGAAGAGATAAGAAGTTGTTGTGGGTCAGCCCCTTTACCACTTCCCCCTTTGGGGACTGGAATTGCAATTTGAGTTTGTAGATTGTCACTTTTAATGCGTCCATCACCCTTTGCATCTTTGTACCAAACCGTATTCATGTTAATTGTTTTTTCTGCCATATTAACATCCCCTTTTAGATATTGTAAGTCCAAAACTTCGTTAAGGTTAAGATTCATTACTCTATGAGATTTGACAAATTTCTCACTAAGGAACAGCTCTTTTATAAGTTGTTATAAAACCTTTACAGCCGCCTCGCGTTCTGGTGCATTAATTTTCAATGTAATTTGAAGCTATGCTTTTGCCATAGAAATCAAACCTCCAATTGAATTATGTATCGCTCGTTTAATATATCAATTAATCAATCGATCAATTGAATTTTATTATATAATTTTACTAACGTCAAGTATACAACTAAGGTACAAAGTGAAAAATTATAAATATTCATGTATTTGTAATTGAACTCCCACCAATAGTTACCGCTTTCATACCTTATTTCATATTGAAGCCCTCATTGATATAACACTGTAATTTATGTAATGCTTCACATGTCAAACGGGGTAGTACCAGCGTCGCTGTCACTGGGCAAAGACAGAGCTAGGCTGCCGACATTGATCGGCAGCCTAGTCTTAGTTGGAGATTGAACTATCGTTTCCCGTTAGTTTAATGATCTGACTTATTTCTTCATCATGACATCAAGAAAATATAGTAAAGTGTGCATATTAGCTTTTACCCCAATATGCACACGCCATCAACATATTACAGTTAGATACCGTTCTTTTGATAATTTTCTTGCTACCCGTCCGTGTTATTCTCAGTCTATCTTAGCTTTTTAAAATAATCGAATAACGCATGAATTTCTTTATAGGATACATCCCCATTTATTGACATCGTTTCGAAAGTTACGCCTTCATAATTTGAAAACAAGTAATCCTGAGACTCAAAACCTAAGAGTTGATAAAAACTTTTCCTTTTAATTCTTTGATTATTATTAAGAAATTTAGGGTTAACTTCTTCAATATTCAGGCAAATCCGATAGTTAGAGTATTTATTTATTATCTCATTAACAACTGCTTTCCCGTACCCTTTATTTTGATATGCTTTACTAATTGCCAAATACAATATGTAAAGCATATCGTTTTTTACGATTAGATAATTCATTCCTACCAGCGTGTAATCATCATATATTCCATAAAACAAATGGTCGGTATCATTGCTTATCTCTACCAATTTATTATATGGGACCATCTCTTCTTTAGGAAACGAATCATCATAGATTTTTTTTATCTCATCAATATTCTCGTTATTAACTCTTTTTAATACTACAGTCATAAATTTCTCCTCGCTCTATTTTTTAAGAAGATTTCGTACTTATGCCAATCGCTTTTATATGAAAAAAATTATATATATGTCTATCTCTTACAGGTCACAGTTCAAATTCTCAGGATCCTCTCTTTAAGTGCTCTTTAGTTTACCACTTGATTTTGAATTTTACCTTCTTTCTTTCCATACAACATGTAATATAGAAAAAGTGTAGCTAATACAATTAATCCGAGTATTACATACAAACCACTATATCCTGTAGCTGGAATTATCAAACCGATAATCGATGGGCCAAATCCGTTCCCTAGATCATAGAATATAAAGAACGTCGCAGTTGCTAAGCCAACTCGGTGAGGTTCGGCTAAATTGATGGCTATGGCTTGAGTTATGGAAGAAATATTACCAAATCCCAGAGCAACTAATGCTCCTACCAATAACAATGTAAAGCTACTGTTAACTGAGCTTAAAAGAAGCATCCCTACTCCATATATAATAAGAGCCGGATATATGATAATGTTAGCACCTTTTTTGTCCATTATTCGTCCTGTAAAAGGTCGTGATATTAAGACAAAAACAGTATATACCATAAAGAAGAAACTTGCTGTGTCTATTAACCCTAACTCCAAAGCATAAATATTTAAATATGAAACTATGCCGGAAAAACAAAAAGTCATGAAAAAAATAATAATTGCTATCGGCATTACTTTTGGCTCAACAAAGTCAGAGATTTTTATTCCCTTTTTATTGTTCTTCTCAGTCTTGTACGTTGCGGGAAACTTAAGAAAAAATGCGATTACTAAGCTAAAAATTCCAAGCAATAGACTTAAAGAAAAAATCATTTCAAAGTTTGAGTTTTGACTCAAAACTAAACCAATAAATGGACCGATTCCTGTGGCCAAGGCCGTACTAATTGCAAAATAACTTATCCCTTCACCTTTTCGTGGTGCAGGAAGGCTAAATACAACAACCGTACTCACAATTGTAGATATAATACCCACTGTGATACCGTTTAAAAGCCGATTTAATATGAGAAAGTTAACATTAAGATGAACGAAATAAAGTAATGTTGTTAAAATTAATAAAAACAAGCTGGTCATCAAGATTTTTTTGGAATGTATAAGACGTCCTGTAAACAAACGCCCTAATAATGAACCGATAATAAAAATACCTGCGACGATACCAGCTTGGCCGGTTGATGCATCAAATTCATTAATTGCATAAAGAGTGATTGTCGCGTTTAATAAAAAGAAAATTAATGTCATAATGAAATTGACAGACGAAAGAATAATAAAGTTTTTCGTCCACAATTTAGGATTCGTTTGGTTCACAGCATATTCTCCTGTCTGTAGATTTTGGTAAATACTTGATGTGCAAGTGAGCTAATATTCTGCATTAAAGGAATAAATAATTTGTTATAAAAATTCATAATAAAATGAGACCCATATGAAGGTCTCATATTATTTGAACAACACAATCTCCAATGCGACTCATATTCCAACCTTTCGCAGTGCACATTAAAAAGTGTACGATTCGCCGTCTTCGGGAACTAATAAATTAGAGGTGAATCCCTTTTCTTCTCCAAAGCTTTTTAGTTCTTTTCTAGATAATGTCCAATGATTAACTGCTTCCATATGGACTGAGATAATTTTGGCGTTAGGAGCCGCCTTATGCACCTCGTAAACATCTTCTTTGCCCATTATAAGTGAGCCCAAATCATGCCAACTATTATTTCCAGCGTTCAACACGATAATCTCAGGAGTGTGGGAAATGATTTCTTTTTCGACACCTTCATACCATACTGTATCTCCGGCTAGGTATAACGTCTTCTCGTTGGCATGTTTGAAGACAACACCACATACCTGACCCATCATTTTTAATAAATCTTTCCCTCTGCCGTGCTCGCCTTTTGTTTTAATTAACTGAATACCTTCAAAAAGCGTATCTTCAGCAAGTACTTCTACTTGTTGAAAACCGTCACTTTCAACTTGTTTAGCATCTTCTTCGTTTTGTACAAAAACTTTAGTGCCTTTTGGAAGCACTGCTTTTGCTATATCATCGTAGTGATCTAGATGCAAATGAGTCAGAATAACAGCATCGACATCCTTAATGATGTCGTTAACGGACATTGGCAAATCAATTATAGGATTTCTCAAATCCTCTCTGATCCCCGCCGGGAATGGACCATACAGACCTTTGTACGCAAGTAATGGATCGACTAGGAACTTTTTACCTGCATAGTGAACAATGATTGTTGCATTTCGAACTTGTTGAATGTGCATATTTATATATAATTCTCCTTCTGTTTTTTTAAATTTTGTTTGTTGACAATGATAAGTTTATACTAGATGTAACCTTCAAATACACAGATTAAATAAAGTGTATTGGTCTTTTTACTTTATTTTTTAAAGGAGATGCGTTTGATTTGGATCAAACAGATAAACGAATTATTGAAGAGCTGAGTCAAAATAGTCGAATTACCATGAAAGAATTAGGGGAAAGAGTGCACCTAACTGGACCTGCAGCAGCAGCCCGGCTAGAAAAACTTGAGGATACTGGAGTTATAGAGGGATACAGCATTAAAGTTAATCACGCAAAATTAGGATGTTTTACGTATGCATTTCTAAATATCTATATTAAAGATACACACCATCAACCATTTCTTTCATTCATTCATTCTAAAAGGGATCACATCCTAAATAATTACAAAATAAGCGGTGATGGATGCTATCTGCTTGAATGTAGGTTTCCAAGTAATGAAGCGTTAAACCAATTTTTATTAGAGTTAAACAATTACGCTAACTACAAATTATCAATTGTAATCGAGAAAACCTTGTAAAAAAGAACGTACAAAAAAACTTTTATTTCTGATAAACGAACCCATCAGAAAAAGATCCACCCTTAAAAAGAGTATATTAAGAAGGTTTTTAAACTAACCTGCCCGTTAGCCTAGTCCCCATGAATAAATAAAAGTTCCCAATTATTTTTTTGTATATGGAACTTCGAGTTATTTGAGACACATATTGTCTAACATATACAGCTTGGATATACTTATTTCAAGTGCTAAGTTCCGTTACTCACAGTAATAGGAACTTTATTCGGAAGGGATTACATGAAGCGAAATTGGGAACTGGACGAGCTGATTGAGCATTTTACCTTTCTCCCGAACGAAATGCAGCAAATGGGGAATAAGAGCAGTGAGACGAGGATCGGTTTCGCGGTCATGTTTAAGTTCTTCCAATACGAGGCACGATTTCCGTTCCATAAATTTGAAGTACCTAAGACCGTCATTTCATACATCGCCAAGCAAATCGAAGTGCCCGCAGAACTGTATGCACAATACGATTGGAACGGTCGGATGATCAAATATCACCGCGCTCAAATCCGAGAATTTTTTGGCTTTCGAGAAAATACCGTTCAAGATTCACAAGAGATGCGGAATGGCTATGCCAGCATGACCTGCATCGTAGCCAGGAGTGGGAACATATAAAGGAATCGGTTTACGGACGGGGCATTATGGGGTTTAATAATTCCGTACTCGCTCCTTTGCTGGATCTGACAACGATTAACTATCCTGTTGACTTTCAGGCCGACAATGCCTTTATTATTATTCATAATAAGCTTAACCAGACGAAAAACGCACTAAATTCACTAGAGTTTACTTTGGTGGAACGAAAATCAACATAAAAGAACATATAACGCATGTTTTGTTGTTAGAAAAACCACCTTTTACTTGGTAAAGGTGGTTTTTCTAACAACAGAATTGGCCATTACTTGAAATACACCTTCAATAAAACGCCTAAGAAAGGACATAATACTGAAGGTGTGCCTTTTGTTTTTAATCGAAGATTTAAACTACATCTGACAATAACTGTAATTGTTTTTTCAATTGTTCAAATTGAACAAAACGACCTTCGCGTAGATATTCTCTCCCATCAAGAAAAACCAAGATCGTCGGCACAGAAAAAATTAAAAACCTTCCTGTGATCTCCTCCACTTGACTAGCATCAACATGAGCAAGTGCCAATTTAGGGTATAGATTAAGCATTGTTTTGAGCTTAGGGTAAATGGCATGGCATACATTACAATCATCTTGAGATACGTATAACATACTCAAAGGATTACTTCCGATGAAGGATTCTATTTCTTGTATTGAGGTTAAGTCCACTAAACGCACGCTCAAATTTCTCCTCTCTTAAAATGACCATTTCATATTCATTGTTTAAATCCTTTTTCCAGACAAAAAATATTTACAAAAGTAGAAGTTTTTTTCTCATTATTGTGTGTATCGTTCTAGAAATCTGGCTACGATTTGATCAGCTGATTGAGAATTGCCCCTTCCAAAATGTCCTCCCTGTTGATCAGCCGTCTCAGTGCCCGTAAAAAATATGCCCTCTCCCCAATTATCTACGTAAACGGGTCCATAATTTGGTTAGTCACGAAGTGGTTCGGCAGCAGGCCCATAAAGTCTAGCCAATTGTTCCAACACAAGTTACATGAGTCTATCTTCTCCCAAAGTCTGCCGCTCCTTTACTGGTAAACCAAAAATCCAAAAAGGGCACCTGTCCCTGTACCTGGTGAAGCATCGTGAATTTCTTGTAGAGGTCCCACCCAACTTGATGTAAAACTGGAGAGTCCAACTTCACGTCAAAATGGTCCGTAAATTGCAATAACTTTAGCTTGACCGGCCATCCATGTTGGTTTATCAACTAAATATGACTGCAGATCATAAGGAAGCTTTGGCTCAAATTTAATATTCTTTTCAGCTAGCCGTGGTTGAATAGCAATAGTAACTACAGTTGTCTTAAATTGTTTCCCATTGGCTTCTAAGCAGATTGTACCGTCTTCTTCTTGATGAATCGAAGTTACACGTGTGTTAAGCTGGATTGCTCCTTATGGCAAAGTAGCACTTATCGCCTCAATCATAGACTGTACTCCACCAACAAATCTTAGTGAGGGCTCCATTGCCTCATCTGGCAAAAGACGTGTTGTGGTGTTTCATGTTGGGAACGTTCTAAGAGCATTCGTCCTTTGTTATTTGTTAAATTGATTAAATGTCTCCAAACCCAGTTCTTTTGTGAATTGAGTAATAATTTTCTCATAGTGTGGCAGAACCATGTAGGTCCAAGATCGAATTTTCCGAGTTCCAACGATTATCACCGGAGCATTTTTTTCAACTTGGTTTCTCATTGTTTCTCTCCTTCATCCATGTTTCATCAGGGAGTCACATATGTTAAAAGATTATCTTCTCTATATGATGATATTGAGTCACTCTCAAACTGCATCCGCTACGTTGAAGGGAGCGCTCTCAGAACAAAAAAAGAATCGACAACATTATTTCATTATAATGTTGTCGATTTTCACATCAATTAACCAATTTAAGAATTTTGTCTTTAAGGACATTTTTTTGATTTACACCAACTATAGTATCAACGAGCTTACCATCTTTAAAAAGCAACAAAGTTGGAATACTTCGAATACCAAATTGTGAAGCTAATTCGGTTTCCTCGTCGACATTAACTTTTGCCAACGTTGCCTGTCCTTTCAGCTCATCAGCTAATTCTTCCACAATAGGAAGCTGAATTTTACAAGGTCCACACCAAGGAGCCCAAAAGTCTACCAAGGTCACGCCAGACTGGATTTGATTTGAAAACGTATTTTTTGTCAATGCAGTTGCTCCCACTGGAGATCCCCCCACTAAATATAATTTATCATTAACAATTATTCAATTGATTAGTTGAATTATAAATCTATACTCTTCTTCTGTCAAGAGTGAATCACATATCTCTGAAGGTTCTCTCCTGGTGAAGCACCTCTGTTAGTTTCAAGCACACGGTTATATATCCCTTCATTGTGACTTGTGATTTGATCTGAACTAAAATTTAAATGAGCTTTGTTTACATAAGCGTTTCTCATTTCTAGGTATTTCTGTTCGTTACTTAACAGACTAATTGTTTTTCTGGCCATCTCATTTTTATTACCTACAGCAGCCAGCTAGCTAGTTTTCCCGTTGATAATAAGCTCAGATATATCATCCAACGTACGAACCTATCGTTTTCGCAAAATAAAGGACCTCAAAGCCAATACAGGCTTAAGGTCCATAACGTTTAAATCGTCAAAGTTGGGAATGAGTTATCATTTAGTCATACTCAATACGGCACGGAATCGTGTCTTAGCTGACATCATTTTCTCGTATGATTCACTAGCTTGTTCCAACGGGAAAACTTCCCCCGTCTTTACTGGCTTTACGGGCACTTATATTGTCTCACTTTGGTGTTATAAGTTGTCTCAATTGATAATATAAACCGCACACCTGCACCCGTGTTCTTCTCTTAGTTTCGTTGTCTCATCGCCTCAAATAATAGCACCGTAGAAGCCATCGCTGCGTTCAGTGATTCCGCTTGCCCCTGCATCGGAATGAATACCGACTCATCCACCATGCGAGTGGTAGCAGCAGAAATCCCTTGGCCTTCGTTTCCGATTACAAGCCAAGTGGAAGCGCGCAAATCTATGGTATAGCATGACAAGCTCGCATCCAGCGAGGTGCTGAGCAAGCGGGCACCTTTACTTTTGGCCTGCGGTAAAAGCTCCTCCAGGCTGCCTTCAATCACCGGCAAGTGAAACAACGATCCCATCGTGGAGCGGATCGTTTTGGGATTGTACAGGTCGGCGCAGCCATGACCCAATATTACGCCTGCGGCTCCAGCAGCGTCCGCGCTGCGGATGATGGTGCCTACATTGCCGGGGTCCTGCACCCCGTCCAGCACCATCACCAGTGCATCCGGCTGCTCCAGCAATGCCGGGAATGCACTGCGCTCCTCCTTACGCACGATGGCAAAGACCGACTGCGGCGTCTTCGTATCGGTGCATTTTGCAATGACCGCCGCTGACACGGGAACCCATTCCACCGGCTGGTCGGCTTGATCTAGGCCATTCAGCTCGGCGGGAATGCCCTTGTCCAAATCATAGGCGACGGTTTCGACAGCCACGTCCGAACGCAGCGCTTCCTGCACCAGATGAATACCTTCGACAATATATTTATGCTGCCGTGTGCGATGCTTTTTCTCCAGCAGTTGCGCCCACTCTTTTACACGCGCATTATTCGGTGAAATGATTTCCATTCGTTTAACCTTCCGTTTCTTTGGTCCTTTTCTTTAAACATAAATGATGTATCACTTTTGCTTTAACACCAAGCCTCATTAGGCTGCAAAAGCCAGCTCCAGCTTGGTCAGATCATCCTTGTGGCCTACAATGACCAGCACATCACCCGACTCCAGACGATCTTCGGCATAAGGTGAAATGTTCATTTCCTGATTTCTGCGAATCGCCATCACATTACAGCCGAAGCGTGCGCGTATGTCGAGCTCTTTGAGATTTTTTCCAATCATGGAATCGGCGGCTCTCATCTCCAAAATACTGTAGTCCTTGGACAGCTCGATATAATCCAAAATGTTGGGAGATGTCAAATGATGGGCTACCCGCAACCCCATATCCCGTTCAGGATAAACGACTTTATCCGCACCTATTTTTTGCAGCACTTTCCCATGCAGTTCATTTTGTGCCTTGACCACAAGAGCGGGTACGCCCATGTCCTTGAGAATCAATGTCGTCAGAATACTGGCCTGTATATCTTCACCAATCGCAACTACGATTACGTCAAAATTACGGATACCCAGCGCTCGCAGCGCTTCCTCATCCGTCGAGTCGGCAGACACCGCATGCGTCACAATATTCGACATTTCCTGTGTACGCTGCTCGTCCGAGTCAATAGCCAGCACATCAAAACCCATCTCACTCAGCGCACTGGCAACACTGGAACCAAAACGGCCCATACCAATGACCGCATACTGTTTTTTTGCCATTCCTTCTTTACCTCCCGATCACCATACTGTCCGTCATAGTATAGCATATCATGCTACAAACATAAATTTTGACATACTTATGCCAAATGCTTCTCCATGTATACTGGACAACAGCCCAAGCCATAATACATTCGACCACTACTACAACATACGGGAGGTACACATGCCCATTACAATGGATTTACGACAAGCAATTGTTCACAAAGTACACGGCAAATCAGAAGCTGATCTTACGGACATGATTATTGGGTCAGTGGACGGACCGGAGGCCGCTTTGCCTGGGTTGGGTGTCATTCTTGAAATTGCTTGGAAGCATATGAGTCCAAACCAGCAGCACGATTTCGTCCATTTGGCACATGAACAAATCGATAAAATCAAACCCGTACCCTTAACCTAGCTCTAGCTATTTAACATTTGGTTCCGATTTGATTGTGCTCATTATTTTACCTGTATTGAAAATGAGAATAGTCCACTCGCATTAACATCGAGTGGACTATTCGTGGTATACACTAAATGACTGAGATCAAACTGTTCTGCTTATTCAATCTTATGGAGCCATTTCTAAGAACTTAGCTGTCGGATTTTTCTCCATAGCCGTACGCATCGCATACTCGTTTTCGAACAAGGCGACATAATTGCCTTTCTTATCCTTTACCAGCGTAGAGTTAATACGGAACTTGCTCGGGTCAATCTGATCATCCACAATCCAACGTGCAAATTGGAATGGCATACGCTGAAGCTGTACATCAACGCCATATTCACCCTTCATGCGGTACTCAAATACTTCAAATTGCAGTTGACCGACAACACCCAGTAACGTATCGTCGAAGCTCACCGTACGGAACACCTGAATCATACCTTCCTCGGTCAACTGATCAATACCCTTCAGATACTGTTTGTGCTTCAAGGCATTTTTCACCGTTACCTTGGCAAAAATCTCAGGCGAGAAGGTCGGCAATTCATCAAACACAACCTCGCTACCTTGGCTGAGTGAATCACCAATACGGAAAATACCCGGGTCAAATAATCCTATAATATCGCCAGGAAAAGCCTCCTCGACAATATCACGGTCCTGTGCCAGGAACTGCTGTGGCTGAGACAACTTAATCTCCTTACCCATCCGTACATGCTTAACACTCATCCCGCGTTGAAACTTACCGGAGACAATACGCAAAAATGCAATACGGTCACGGTGAGCCGGGTTCATGTTCGCTTGGATTTTAAATACATAGCCGGTAAACTTTTCGTTTGTTGGCTCAATTTCCCCAGCTGTACTACGGCGCGGCTCCGGTTTAGGAGCAAGCTGAAGGAAGTTTTCCAAAAATGTTTGTACACCAAAATTATTAATCGCACTGCCGAAGAATACAGGTGTTAATTCTCCGCGCTGTACTTTCTCCATGTCAAAAGGGTCACCCGCGACGTCAAGCAACTCCAAGTCTTGGCATAATTGGTCATGCAAATATTCGCCCGCCATCTCACGAATGATCGGATCATTGTAATCTTCCACTTTCTGTACTTTGATCGTGGAATGATCATCTCCCTGAAACAGCTCGACCTGATTTTTGACACGGTCATAGACACCGCACAGCTCGCGTCCTGTACCAATCGGCCAATTCATAGGCACCGAACGGATGCCAAGCACCTGCTCCAGCTCCTCCATCAAATCAAAAGGACTGCGTCCCTCACGATCCAGTTTGTTAATGAAGGTGAAAATCGGAATTCCACGCTTCGCACAAACTTGAAACAGCTTAATCGTTTGCGCTTCCACACCTTTCGCTACGTCAATCAGCATGACTGCACTATCTGCTGCTGTTAATGTACGATACGTGTCTTCACTGAAATCCTGGTGACCTGGGGTGTCCAGAATGTTGATGCGGTGACCATTATAATCAAATTGCATTACTGAGGATGTTACAGAAATCCCCCGCTGTTTTTCAATCTCCATCCAGTCACTCGTGGCGTGTTTGCTTGCTTTACGCGCTTTAACTGAACCCGCAAGACGAATCGCGCCCCCGAACAGCAGCAGCTTTTCCGTCAGTGTCGTTTTACCCGCATCCGGGTGAGAAATAATCGCAAACGTACGCCGTTTGTCGACTTCCTGTTGAAGTATATCTGTTGTTTTACTCATTTCACATATCCCTTCATGATCAAATCCATTGCATTACTGTTCAAGCTATTCATAAAAAGGCCATGATGCACGCCTGTTTTCATAAGTTCATCGGCTCTATCGGCTATATTGCCGTTAGCTCCAGTATTCGGCGTACTCCGTTACCATATTCATTATAAATACGATCTATTTACATGTTTTAGCCTGCCTTTAACTTATAATCAGTTGCAAACTGAAAACCTGAGACTAAGCTATTATAGCATACTCCGAACGCAAAGCATCCCCTTACGTCCTGAACAGGACATAGGGGGATGCAGGACAAATCGGGATTACTGAACGCCGCCTACTCGCCAGATGACATTATCTTCATCCTGACCGCTAACCGGCCACCACTTGAAGCCATCCTGCTCCAATAGCTTGTGAGCACCTTCCGGTCCCCATGAACCTGCAGCATAGGTTTCCAGCGTATCCGGGGTCTGCTGCCATGCCTTGGCGATTCGATCGACGAATCCCCATGCCGTGGCAACCTCATCCCAACGTGTGAAGTACGTCGAATCACCCTCAATTGCATCCATCAGCAACCGTTCATAAGCCTCCGGTGAGTTGATACCCACCATACAGCTTTGGCAAAAATCCATAGCCAGTGGCTCAATATCTGATTCCGAACCGGGTTTCTTGGCATTGATTTTAATGTAAATGCCCTCCATTGGATTGACCCGAATCACGAGCAAGTTCGGTTCCAGCTTATGCTTTTGACCGAGGTACACGTTCGTTGGCATGCTCTTAAATTCCACAACAATCTCCGTTGTTTTTACAGGGAGACGTTTGCCTGTACGAATATAGAACGGTACGCCAGCCCAACGGAAATTATCAACAAACACGCGTGAAGCAAAATAAGTCTCTGTGTTCGACTGTGGATCAACCTTGTCTTCTTGGCGATACCCCGGCAACTGCTGACCGCGATAACTGCCATCGGTGTATTGACCACGCACCACATTGGTTTTCACATCCTCAGACGTTTCAAAAGGGCGCAGCGAACGCAGCACTTTTACCTTTTCATCACGGATATCCTCAGGCAACAAACGACTAGGTGGCTCCATCGCAATCATCGTTAGCATTTGCAGCATATGGTTCTGTCCCATATCCCGCAAGGCGCCGGAATGATCGTAGTAACCTCCGCGTTCCTCCACCCCTACCGTTTCACTAAGCGTAATTTGCACATTGGCAATATGCTTATTATTCCACAGTGGTTCAAAGAAGGCATTCGCGAAGCGGATCACCTCAATATTTTGTACCATTTCCTTGCCAAGATAGTGATCAATCCGATAAATTTCTTCTTCGGCAAATACTTCTCGTATTTCAACGTTCAATTCTTGTGCAGATTCGAGGTTATAACCGAATGGCTTCTCAATCACCAGGCGATTCCAGCCCTTTCCATCCATCATGCCGCCATCTTTCAAACTCTTCGACACGCTTCCGAATAACTCAGGAGCCAAGGCCAAATAAAACAACCGATTTCCCGGTATGTTAAACTTGCTTTCTATAGACTCCGTCTGCTGTCTCAGCTCATGGAACCCTTCGACATTGTTGATATCCAGCGATTTATATTCAAAATGCTCGGCAAATGCCTGCCATTCTTGATCATTTTCTGCTTTGTAGCGACTAAACTCCTGTATGGAAGCGTACAGGTCATTACGGAATTCTTCCTCTGTGCGAGGACGCCTTGCTACACCAATAACGGCAAAATCGTCAGCAAGCTTGCCTTCGCGGTACAAGCTGTAAATAGCAGGAAAAAGCTTGCGACGAGCCAAATCGCCCGTAGCGCCAAAAATAAACAGAACTGCGCCTTGCGTCACAACAGATTCTTTAACAGGTATGTCAGCCATGAAGTACCTCATTCTTCCCATGTCTAGATTCCGCAATCCACAATCCCCGAAATCTGCATGTAGTATTGTGTATATTTATACAAGATCATACTTGATTTTCGAAAAACATGGAACTAAAGATTGATGATATTTTATCATATCCTACATGGATAAGCTATCCGATGAATCATAAATTTACCTTATAAGTCAGTATTCAATCGTGATGAGCGGGAAACCGAGTGTTATACGTGTATCCTGCTGCTCCCTATCTTCATGTACAGCCATCTGCATCTGGACCTGATGCTCACCGCTTTGAATCATTAACGGCAGCTCTGGAGCTTCATAGGATATAGCCACAGTAGTCGCATCCGTATATCTTTCTTTGGCCTGCATCGAGATATTCCCTGCTAAGCTCGCCTCTGTCAGTTTCAACAGTTGATCTTTGGATTCCTTTGTATGCAGCGAACGCTGAAAGGCCGTATTCCACTGTGTTTGAATTCCCATAGACTTTAATTGCTCAGCACAAAGCTTATGAAGCTGAATTAACCGCTCACGTCCTGCATCATTGCTCTCCAGTTGAACAACTACATACCATTGTCCAGTTTGACGTTCCATCACATTTAAGCGGATTCTTAGATCCTCACTATCACGAACAGAACGATAAACCGTGTGTCCATTTTCTACGAGTTTGTTTACTGTGGGTATATTCAGCTGATCAGCTATCTGTGCCGCCACATCTGCTGGCTCTTCATGGTTAGAAATCCAATCGCCTTGCCACTTCACAATCAGCTTATCCAACGTACCCGGGGTCTGATCCGAGATGATTAACAATGAGCGTAAAGCCGTTTCTGCCTCGCGGGAGTCATTTCGGTTTGTCTGAAGGGTTCCGTAACGCCAGCCAGCTAGTACCAGCACCGTTCCTAATACCAAAATTGCAATAATCCCCTTTTTAATCAGCTCTGCTTTTAACATTATCGTTCCCCCCGCTCCACAACCATCCGATTCCCACACTTACGCTCTGGATACTTTCTTTTTCGGCTGGATTGAAATCTATGAATCTATCAATAGCATTCCCATTGTCAGAGGTTTTATACACACAGCACTACGGCCAAGCCCTTCTAAAATATTCATCTGCCTACTGGGTGTTCGACCATACATCGTAGGCACCGTAAGAATAGACTATGATCACAATGCATCTTACACCAAAAGAGGTGAAATCATGTTTCCGATTTATCCTGTAAATGAAGCCAATGTGGCACCTCATGGTGGACGTCTGGTCTGTGCCGTTATGCGTGATGGTACACGACACATCGGCATCTTAAGTGGGTGTAGCAAAGGCAAGCTGATGTTGAACGGATATCCACCTTCTTTTCCTGGCAGTCTTTATGCCGGGAGCTACAGTAACAAAGGAAAACAATCCCCCAAAAAGATTTCCTCTAAAAAGAAAAAAAGGAATCCTACAAACAAAGCTCGTACCTCTGCCAAACTAAATGCCTTAATTAAGCCGCCCAACGCACCTCTGAGTCCATCCTTTCCTTATGACGCAGGCGGCTTTGCTGGAAATGGCTATAGTAGTTATGGAAATGGCAGAGCAGGATATCGCGGCGGGTACGGCAGATATGGATACGGGGCAGGGCTTGCACTAGATCTGGCTTTAATCGCCTTTTTATTCCTCCTGATCTAAACATCTACAGAACACAAAAAAACCGGAGGACTATTGTCGTCTCCGGTTCTTTGTATTCGTTTATTCTACTTCTACTCTGCTAATCCGTTCTTATAGGCATAGATCGCCGCCTGTGTACGGTCTTCCACTCCTAATTTAGCGAGAAGGTTCGTGACATGGAATTTTACCGTCTTAATCCCGATAATCAGCTCATCTGCGATATCCTGGTTAGACTTCCCTTGTGCCAACAGGCGAAGCACCTCCATCTCACGATCAGTCAGCTCCGTATGCGCGGGTGCCTCAGCCTGTGGCTGGCGGAATCGATTCATCATCTTGGAGGCCACCTGTGACTCTAGTACGGACTGTCCGCGTGCAGCTGCACGGATCGCATCCGCTATCTCGGAAGCACGAGACGTTTTGAGCAAATAGCTAAATGCCCCTGCCTCAATGACCGGATACATTTTCTCATCGTCCAAATAACTCGTCAGCACAATCACCTTGGTCTCTGGAAGCAGGCGAGTTACTTGGCGTGTCGTTTCGATGCCATCCATGCCATCCATGACCAGATCCATCAAAATCACATTTGGCTTGTATTCGGAAGCCAACCGTATGCCTTCTTCTCCGCTTCCGGCCTCGCCGACCACTTCAATACCTTCTTCCGTCCCCAGCACCGCCGCAAGACCAATCCGTACCATTTCATGGTCGTCTACCAGCAGTACGCTAATCGGTAATTCCGTTTCCATGATCATCGTTCCTTCCGCTTTCATCATTAATAACTGGCACGGACACCTCGATCCGTGTTCCTTTTCCCGGAGCCGTTATATACTGAATAGCTCCCCCAATCTCACTGACCCGCTCCTGCATTGTGGATAATCCATATGAAGTCTGCTTTTTCTCATCCAGTTCAAAACCAATACCGTTATCCCGAATCGTCAGCCTGATAGAATCCGGGCGTTGCACGATACGAATTTCCATGCGGGTTGCTTTGGCATGGCGCAATGTATTAGACATCGCTTCCTGAACAATGCGAAACAAGTGGTTCTCAATGCCTTTAACCAACTGTACTCCGCTTTCAATTTCAAAATCAATCTCCATCGGTACCTTTGCCTGCAACTCTTGTACCAAATCACGCAAACCCTGCTCAAGCCGTTTCCCTTCCAGATAGACAGGCCGCAGATGAAGTAGTAACGCCCGCATTTCGGATTGTGCCACGGAAGACATTTCTTCAATTAGCGCAACTTGCCGCTGCGCTTTATCAAAATCCTTATCCAGCGTCCTCCCCACAGCCGTCGCCGTCATTGAAATAGCAAATAATTGCTGTGATACGGCGTCATGCAACTCTCTGGCCAGCCGCTGCCGCTCCTCCACAATCGCAGTCATCCGTGCTTGTTCTGCCAGCTGAGCATTATCCGTGGATAAGCGTTGTAAAGACGTAACTTGTTCCTGCCATTTACGCCCAATCCGTTCCAGCTGCTCACCCAGCCTGCCAAGCTCATCATGCCCTAGGGGCGGCAACTCACGTGCTGGCGTTCCCTTTTCCCACATCAGCAACGTCTCTCTCAACATTTCCAGTCTGCTTTTAAAGCGGTAGCTTTCATAAAATCCGTACATTGCCCCTGTACCAATCAACACCAGTATAACGGCTCCTGCAACTTTCAATATCATTCCCCAGGTTGGGAACGACTTCACATATCCATATGTATACAGCATATAAAAGACAACTACGCCCACAACAACACACAGGAGGATACCTTCACCCATACTGCGGGTTACCATGTTGGACGTTTTTTTATGATTCATCCCGGCTCCTCCTGATTCAATAAAATCGGACGCGGACATCGCCCGCCAAGTACGAAACGACAAACTTCACTTTATACTCACTCTGCTCAAAATGGGGGGACTTCCAAACCAGTCGATTGAGCATCCCCGCCTCATGGTCACGGTCAAACTGAATCTGTCCGAACAATATGAACATCTCCACCTCTACACCGTAATTATCCGGTAGGGTGATGTCAATATCACCGAAGATCCCCTGCAAAAATATGACGGGCTCACGTTCCTCTGGGAGAGCCAACGTCAGGTCGGCATCCACGTCCCCAACCACATGCCATATGCTTGTGCTGCGCAGGCTCCAAGGCACTTCATCCCATTTATGATTGGATATAAAATTGTGTTTGAATATGGAGCTTTGACCTTTATGCAGCTTCCTTGAACGTGAATAGAATACAGCTAATGATGCTAGTGTAACTACCACAAACAGGAACAAATGATCCAGCACTAACAATCCAGCACCAATCGCGAGCATCGTGTAGCCCTTTTTGATTTTGGAATTGCGGATCTTATATATTCCGGCCAACATTAGGATCAGTGCAACCACGGAGAGGAACCCAATCCACTGACCGAATAAAATGATAATCCCGATGCCAATCCCTGCCAGTGCCAAGGCTGATTTTTTTCTCTCCATGCTGCACCCCCTTTTTGTTTATACAGGACGGAAAAGCCATAGTGGCGCAACATTCCGCCATATGGCTTTCCTGAACCATACAGATTAGGCACGATCATCGACCAATGTCCATTCCATACAGCATATCATAATGTCTTGTTTCCGAGTAGTCAGTCCTTCTTCATATCGACTGCTTTAGCACCTGTCTGAATTTTGGACTTAAGCTGTTGAAGCTGCTCATCCACTTTAAACTGTTTTTCAGCCTCAGCCGGATTAACATATGCTTCTCCTGGAGCTTGACGGTAAGGAGCACGCAGTACATCAGCTTCAGCTTCCATTTGCATGATTTTTTCTTCCATACGGTGGAAGCCCAATGAAGCAGACCCACTTTCAATCGTGTGCAAACTATTGATTTGAGACATTTGCTTTTTGGCTTTCGCCATTTGAGCACGGGATACCAACTCATTGCGCTTGTTGCGCATTTTATAGAATTCATCTTTCATGTCGTGAAGCTGCTGTACTAATTCTTTTGCTTGAAGCTCAGCTTGTGTATGCAAGTCGCGGTATTCGTCCTGCTTCTGCACAAAATAAATCTTCTCTCCCAACAACTTGCGCGCTACTTCTTCCTGACCATTTCGCAATGCGGATTCAGCTTGTTTCTCACGCTCATTGGATACACGTACCGCTTCCTCCAAACGCTGTTTCATACGTCGTTCATTCGCCATTTGCTTGGCAACCGTTACCTCAGCCTCGTGAATTTCCGCCTCCATATCGCGCAGATATTGATTCAACATAATAATCGGATCTTCCACTTTATCCAACACTTCATTCACCGATGCTCTTGTCATATCCTTCATTCTTTTAAAGATCCCCATTATTTACGATCTCCCTTCTCAAATTGCTCTACTTTTTTGCGTAACTCTGCCAATTCTTTTTTCATTGCCTTTTTTTCGATATCTTCCATCATGGAATCCAGGTCACTGTTCTGACCTGTGTTAAATTTAGATGAGTTGCGGGCATCTTGACCAAAAAACGGATTCGAATTGCCATATGCACCGCCCTGGTTGTAACCAGTTCCCTGCCCATACTGCGATCTTGTATTGTTACTGCCATAATAGCGTGGATCCTGTTGATTGTAGGGACCGCTGTCAGGGCCAAATCCTCCATCGAAAGGAGATCTCGGCTCCTTGGAGATAACCAGGGCCGCAATTACATAAATCATAAATGTGGTTCCTGCTGTAATAAAGAAACTGATCACAACCAGAATACGAATCCATGTTGAGTCCATTCCTGTTGCGTCAGAAAGACCGCCACATACACCTGTTATTACTCTATCCCGGCTTGATCTGTAAATTCGGGTCATTATCAAATTACTCCTTCCCGCTGTTGTTCAGCTTGCTTTTCAGTCTCGCCCACTCTTGTTCGAGCAGCGATCCACCGCCTTGGGCATCCTGTGCATGGTCGCCCTCACCCCGACGTAAATCACGCAGACTCATCGTTTCTGCTTCCATATCGGCTACCCGGTCTTCCAAGCGGTTGAACATTCGGGGAACATTCCGTCCACCGTATGTACCAGCCCGTTCGTTCATTTGCTGCTGGAGTCTCAACGTCTGTACACGTGCCGCATAATACTGACGCTTGCTGTGTACCGTTTGATATTCTGTCTTTAACGTATCTAGCTGTTGTTCTAGCTCACGTAGTGATTCACGGCTCTGCTCCCACAGTTCTCTATACTGCTCTTCTTTTTCTGCATATAGCATTTTCTCCTGAAGGGCCAGCTTCGCGATATGTTCTTCATCAGCCTTCAAAGCCAGTAGCGCCTGTTCCTCCCGTTTGGTCTGCATGGACAATGCATGATCCAACTGCTGCTTCATCTGTCTTGTATGCATCGCATACTGTTGATGGAGTTTTTCCGCTTCGGCAATTTCCTGGCGGGTATTATACAAGAACTGGTCAATCAGTTGCACTGGGTCTTGGCTTTGTTCCAAATGCTCATTGAAGGTCGCTACCGTGATATCGCGCATTCTTCGAAAAACACTCATTTGCGTCTGCTCCTTTCACAATTCGTATCCCATAATTCAACAATTCAACACTTCGTTACTGCAATCTTTCTTCATTCGCCAAACTGCTAAAATCAGTAACGTCTTCTGCGGTCACTCAGCAGGGAAACACCAAATATGATTAACCCGATTGCCAGTAGCGGTCCCAGAAGCCAGGACAGTTTGCCAAGCAAAATCAGTACCCCAAGTACAAGTACGATCCAGCCGAAGAGCGCATTTCCTTTTTTCACACCGTAGTAGCCTAGCATGACCATAGCTATCGGAATTAAGTAACCAATCAGATGTCCTAAAAAGTGACCGAAAAACGGAGTAAACTTACCGAGCAGCATAATAGAACCCAACACGATCAGTACAATGGCTAACCCATTCCCTTTGTTAACTCTCATCATCTCTCACCGCCTTTCACTGTGTCTTGCTTATGTCCTTATTGTACGCTGAACAAGCGTTTGACAAAACGGACCCCAGACGGTTTTTGAACCTAGACCTAAGTCGGGGATGAGTATAGACCTGCGGCTATCCTCCTCTATGCTGTTCTGCTGCATGGGCTATCGAGTGTTGCTCACCCGCTTGCTTGGAACGTAGTGAAAGGACGAGACAAGCCAGTAACGCTATAGCTGCAACCATATAAGGCAGATTAATATGAACATCGAATAGCAATCCCGCAACAAGCGGTCCAATCACATTACCCAAGCTGGTATAGGACGAGTTCATGCCTGCCACAAAGCCTTGCTCATCTCCAGCCTGCCGCGATAGAGAAGTGCTTACTGCCGGACGAAGGATATCCATAGCCAGAAAAATGATGAAGGTCGTCAGCATAATCATCACGTACTGTTCAGCAAATAGGGTTAGAAAAATGAACAGGCCCCCAATAGCCAAACAGAGGTGAATTATTTTTTTCTCTCCAAAACGATTAATGATCCATCCAAATATAGTCGCTTGGACAACTGCTCCCAAAATGGAGCCTGTCGTTATGATGATGGCAATATCCATCGGTGTAAAACCATATTTATGGTCAACAAACAGTCCAAATACTGTTTCAAAGTTCGCTAACCCAAAAGCAACGACAAATACAATGAGTAAACCCATGAAATATGGAGATTGATATGACTTGGCAAATTGCTGCAAAAGATTTTCTTTTTGACGTGGAAGCTCTCTATTATATTGTTGCTTTTCCTTGCTTAAAGACTCAGGCAGTACTAACAGAGACAAGATAGCTGCTATTCCCGCAGCTCCTGCTGCCGCAAAAAAGGGAATGCGTATTCCATATGTGGCAAGCAATCCGCCAATCCCTGGCCCGATTATGAAGCCTGTGTTGATCGCTGCATTGATCATTCCCATTCCCTTGCCTCTTTCCTCAAACGAGGTCACGTCAGCAACATAGGCCATAATAGAAGGAGTAAGCAACGCTGCCCCTGCTCCACCCATGATTCGTGCTATGAACAGGGTAGGAATGGAATTCGCCAGTCCAAAAACAAGCTCTGATAACATGAAGATGAACATCCCAGAAACAATCAACTTTTTACGTCCATAACGATCAGACAACTTTCCTGACAATGGTGATAACAAAAGCTGTGTCAACGCAAAAGCTGCAACCATCAGTCCCATCGAGGAACCATTCATCCCTAGCTCACTTATAAACTTAGGTAACACAGGGACAACTAATCCAATCCCCATGAATGCCAAAAAAATGTTAAGCATCAATAATAGCATTGCTCCTCGATTTCTTGTGAGTATAGACATATTTCCACCCTTCCTTTTCCGTATCTCTTTATTCAACATCAGGTAAACTTCATTATTCTTTTTCAAAAACAATTGAAACTAAAATTGTTTTCTTAGTTTTCATATAAAAAAATGGCCTCTTCAAATATGCAGCATATTGTTGAGGCTATTTTTTTATTTTTCGACCAATCCGAATAACAGAATATCTACAATAGAATAAGTTGCTTCCTCTACCGTCACACTGTTATCCAGAAAGAAACGCTGATCAAGCGTTAAATTTACAGATTCAATAATAAGCTTCATGATCAGAGCCTCATTTTTGTTCACAATAATTCCTTCTCGGATGCCTTCCTGAATTAATGTTCTAATCGGAGACCAGTCATTTAAATCGGCATGTACCCTTTTCCATTGCTCAGGATAATACTTTTTCATCTGGTCCAATATTCTTAAATCGTAAAACTTATAATACAGAGGCATGACCCTAATCGACTGCTTAATCTTGTCTAACAAAGATAACTCATTATTTTCGATAATTTGCTCAGTTTTTCGAATCATATCATCATTTGTACGCTCAATAAGTGTTTCTAAAATAAGCGTCTTAGACGAAAAATTTTCATACAATGTACGCTTACTAATGGCGAGTCTTTTCGCAAGATCATCCATCGTAAATTTCAATCCATTTTCATGAACTTCATCTACAAAAGCCTCCAAAATTCTTTCCTGCATATTCGTCCTCATTTCTCTTGTACTTAATAAACTAAAAATGTTTTTTCAGTACCACCATCTTACTATAAGATCAAAGACCGGGTCAAATTTAAATCTATTTAGAAAACCTAAGCAAAGTTCTTCCCTCAACTAATCTAAATCCAAGTTAGTTTTGTTCCTTAAATCATGAATATGAATAATAAAAAGGATGATAAAATGCTTTTAAGCATTTTATCATCCTTTTTGTATACCGGCGAGAGGACCCCAACCTCCATGGTTTCCCACTCGATACCGAATACAATCTTGATAATACCTTGTTTGATGAAGTGAAAATTTTAGAATACTTGTACAACTTCTTTAATATCATCAATTTCCTCAAGAATTGCGCGCTCAATAGCAACCTTTAACGTAATCGTAGCACTTGGGCAACCATTGCAAGCTCCCAAAAATCTTAATTTTGCTATACCGTTCTCAACCTCGACCAGTTCAGCATCTCCACCGTCACGCAGTAAGAAAGGACGTAGTTTGAGAAGAACTTCCGATACTTCATCGAATAAAACTCCATTTTCATCCATTATGTCAACTCCTCCCATTGTTTTACCAACCGTCAATTCAGACCTTTTTTCACCCCAGATCGTCTGAGTGATCCTTTGCTTTTTGCCTAAGAGTGACCTCTTGATCCGAAAGTTCCCTTATAAGCGTATAAATAGAGTCTAAAGGTATCATCACACCACAACTTGCGCTCAATCCTGACAGCATATAGAAGCAGAACTGAAGTTTTCGTATCTCTCGGGTAATTTGAGCTAGTTCTGAATCGTCCGAATTATTTTTCTTCATTACTAGCACCTCGCACTTCTTTAAAGAATGATAAAGGTTTGATCTATTAAATTAATGAATCAACCGATGCTTCCTTCCATCTCAAATTGAATCAACCGATTCATTTCAACGGCATATTCCATTGGCAATTCTTTGGTAAACGGTTCAATAAAGCCCATTACAATCATTTGTGTAGCATCTTGTTCTGTAAGCCCGCGGCTCATTAAGTAAAACAATTGTTCCTCGGACACTTTGGATACTGTTGCCTCGTGCTCCAAAGTAATCTGATCGTTTTTAATTTCATTGTACGGAATCGTATCTGAGGTTGACATGTTGTCCAATATCAACGTATCGCACTTAATATTGGACTTGGACCCTGCGGAATCGCGGCTGAAGCTGGACAACCCTCGGTAGTTTACTTTTCCGCCCTGCTTGCTGATGGATTTGGATATAATCGTAGATGTTGTCTCGGGAGCAAGGTGAATTACCTTCGCGCCAGCATCTTGATGCTGATCTTTACCGGCTACGGCAATAGACAGGATGGACCCCTTGGCTCCCCGTCCTTTCAATAATACTGCCGGATACTTCATTGTTACCTTGGAGCCGATGTTGCCGTCCACCCATTCCATTGTCGCATTTTCTTCTGCCACAGCCCTTTGGGTTACCAAGTTGTAGATATTAGGAGCCCAATTCTGAATGGTCGTGTAACGGACACGGGAATCTTTCCGGCAAATAATTTCAATAACTCCACTATGCAGAGAACTGGTACTATAAATAGGTGCTGTACATCCTTCAACATAATGGACAAAGCTGCCCTCTTCGGCAATAATTAATGTCCGCTCGAATTGACCCATATTTTCAGAATTAATACGGAAATAACCTTGTATAGGAACCTCGCACTGAACACCCTTCGGAATGTATACAAAGCTACCGCCTGACCAAACCGCACTATTAAGCGCCGCAAATTTATTGTCGGCGGGAGGGATGATCGTCCCAAAATGTTGCTTAAACACTTCGGGGTATTGCTTTAATGCACTATCCGTATCAAGGAAAATAACGCCCTGATCCTCCAGTTCTTTCCGCATGCTGTGATAAACTACTTCCGACTCATATTGAGCGGATACGCCCGCCAGGAACTTTTGCTCCGCTTCAGGGATTCCCAGCTTGTCAAAGGTTGCTTTGATCTCGGAAGGAACCTCCTCCCAGGTCTTTCCCTGTTTTTCAGAAGGGCGAACGTAATACTGGATGTCATCAAGATTTAGCCCGGTCAAATCCGCTCCCCATTCAGGCATCGGCATTTTGTAGAATTGATTCAAAGCTTTCAACCGAAAATTGAGCATCCACTCCGGCTCTTCCTTGATCCGGGAAATTTCCCGGACAATCTCTTCCGTCAGACCTTTTCCAGATTGAAAAATAGACTGGTGCTTGTCGCGAAACCCATATTTATATTCGCCCATATCTGGTGCTTTTTTAGCCATTAGTATCACTCCTTTTTAACCTTTCAAGATTCATTTTGATTTGCTATGATCTGCCGAGCTTGCTTTCCACTAAATCTTTTAGGCGACTGCGAACACCTTCCAGCGGGATCTCCGAAATGACAGGAGCGAGAAATCCGAAAATAACAAGATGTTCGGCTTCACTCCGTGATATCCCGCGCGACATCAGATAATAGATTTGCTCTGCATTTACTTGCCCCACGGATGCAGCATGACCCGCGGTTACATCATCCTCATCTATCAGCAGGATCGGATTGGCATCGCCGCGAGCTTTAGGACTTAGCATAAGCACGCGTTCTGTTTGCTGACCATCACAATGGGTTGCACCTTTTTCAATCTTTGTAATGCCGTTGATAATGGCCGTAGCTTCTTCAAGCATGACTGCACGCGTAATCATCTGGCTTACCGAGCTTCTGCCAAAATGCTGAGCTTGAGTTGTATAGCTCGATTTTTGATTGCCCGTGCCAATAGCAATCACCTTATTGTCGGAGACCGCCCCGTTGCCTTGTAGCAAAGTCTTGGTATCGCTGGCGGTATAACCATTGTTCATCTCACCGATAATCCATTCCACACCCCCATCAGCAAGAACGACCGCCCGTCGCTGGGTGAAATCTGTTGTAGTTGCAGCAAGCTGATGAACCGAAGCTACTTGCACCTTTGAGCCCGCCCCCGCGAAGACCTCCGTCACACCGTTATGCAATACCTTGACATCATCACCACTCGATACACAATTATCCACATAAGTGATCTTGCTGTTGCTTCCTGCCACAATTAAGACGTGAGGAGCAAAACACACACCGCTTGTATCGTTAAGAAAGATCGCTTGAATAGGTGCTTCAACCTCTACACCGTCTGGGACATATAGAAAAACGCCACCACTCCATAAGGCACTGTGTGCAGCAGATAAACGATGTTCTTCTGGCTTTACTGCCTGAAAGAGATAACGTTGAACCAGCTCCTCATGCTCTTTTGCCGCAGTATGCAGATCCGTTAAAATGACTCCCTGGGCGGCTAAGCTCTCGGACAATTTCGTATACACTACATCCGAGTTGAACTGAACGATTAGTCCGCCTTTCACCGGAGAAGCAACCAAACCTCGAACAACCTCCGGCGCTTCCTCCAAACTAGACCACGCATTCTCAGCTTTGTAATCTCCACTTTCGTAGATATCCCATTTTTCGAGATTGATTTTCTCCACTTTAGGCAACTCCAGCGTCCCTGCCAGTTCGAGTGCGTGAACGCGGCGTTCAATCAGCCAACGAGGTTCATTCTTAGCGCTTGACCATGCGCGTAAATCGTCCACATTCATTGAAACTCTAGCTTGTATATCCACGTGCTGTTCCTCCTCTCCGGCTTTTAAGCTTCCCTTACCGTCTCATCCGTAATCCCAAGTTCCTCCTTCACCCAATCGTACCCTTCAGCCTCCAAACGGTGTGCAAGCTCCGGACCGCCAGATTTAACTATCCGGCCTTGCATCATGACATGCACAAAATCCGGGGTAATATAATTCAACAGTCGTTGATAATGGGTGATGATTAAAAAGCCTCTATCCGGGCTGCGCATCTCATTTACGCCATTGGCCACAATACGCAGTGCATCAATATCAAGCCCTGAGTCCACTTCATCCAGGATCACAAACTTGGGTTCAAGTAGCATCATTTGCAAAATCTCATTCCGCTTTTTTTCACCGCCAGAGAATCCCTCATTCAAATAACGATGCACAAATTCCGGGTTCATCTCCAGCCCCTTCATTTTGCTCTCCATTTCACGGATAAAACGGATTAAGGATATCTCATCGCCTTCTTCACGCCGTGCATTGATGGCACTTCTGAGAAAGTCCGAGTTGGTCACGCCAGCAATTTCACTTGGGTATTGCATAGCGAGGAACAAGCCTGCCTGTGCACGCTCATCCACCTCCATCTCCAAAAGGTCTTCATTGTCCAATGTCACCTTACCGCCAGTAACCTCATATTTGGGATGGCCCATTAAAGCTGAAGCCAATGTACTTTTTCCCGTCCCATTAGGCCCCATAATCGCATGAATCTCTCCGCCATGAATCTCCAGTGTGAGCCCTTTTAAAATTTCTTTCCCTTCAATCTTGGATCTTAATTCCTCAATCTTTAATGTCGTCATTTATCGTAAACTTCCCTTCGGAGTATTCTTCGGCACGCGCCACCAAATCACTCATAAATTTTCCAATAGTCTGCAGCTCAACCTCTGAATAGGATTCAATGAATTGGTAAAACCTTTCTTCTTTTTCTTTGTGCAGTTCTTTATGCAAATGATAAACGTGTCTTCCCTTATCCGTTAAACTAAAGTAAATCTCCTTACGATTGCTGTTCAGTTGACTTCTCATAATGAAGCCCATTTCCAGCAGCTTTGCACTAATTTTAGTAATGCTAGCTTTGGACAACCCCATCTTCTCCACAATCCCGGTATGATTTATCGGTTCATAATCACCAATGCAATCAATAACGTGTACACTAGTAATATTGTTAGAGAGCATGTCAATCTCGTACTTTCTGGCCTGTTGCCGAAACGAGTTAAATTCTTGTTCAGTATACAGCTCATTCAGATGTAGCATTTTAATATATTGCTCGTAAAGATGACCTTTAAAATGATTTTGAAACTCCAATTTCCCAATCTCCCCTCTCTTGTAGTAGTTGCAGACCAAGTTCAGTATCACCATTAGATTATTTTTTGTTCACTAGTGAACAAAATCATATTAACACAATTGATATTGATAATCAATATCAATTGTGTTAAATGTGACGCAATTTTGAGGGGCTTTTCATGGGTTTGTTGTCATTGTCATCGGCCTCATGCTGTGTTTTGACTAGGGCACGTCCCGGAAATGGTTTTGCCTACCTCTGATCAATCCTGCTTTGCGGGGGTTGAACAATGGAACCAATTCGGCAGCACCCGGATGGATCTGGTAACCGAAGCCAAGTCCAATACCGTTGCCTATGAACGTCATGGTACACCTGCCACAGACCGGGGTCGCTACCGTAAAAAGAGGACAAAGGTGGTGCTTGGCCGAGCTGTTTTAAAGCCGTATCGCCGCGTATGAGTACGCTATCGTGAGCATGTATGGCAAAGAATAATCCGTCAGTTACCTGTGTCTGGATATGTTATGGGGCCAAAGAGTATACCAAAAACTGTGGTTTTTGCTGGTGAATCCGAACAGGCGATGCTCCATTCTAGCCAGCACCGATCTGACACTGGAGGCGACTTAGATCATCGAACTTTATACCGCCCGGTTCAAAATCAAATGTACCTTCTGGGCGCTAAAGCAATCCATCGGCGGATTAGCTACCACTTTTGTAGCAAATCCATTCCGAAGCTCAACCGGTATTTGAAAAAGGATCGGGTTCACCCTCTGGAGTTGTTGGAAGAGGAGAAAGCGCAACGGGACATCCGCCTAACTGTAAAGATGAGAATGGTAAACGATAACCAAAATGGATCCCTACGGGGCTAAGATAAAAGGAACCAAGAAAAGAGCTGAAATCTTGCTTCAGGAAGCCAGGAAGAATTATCATATGGAAGGACAAGCACTCGCGGTTGAAAACGAAGATATGCTGTAAGAGTAAAAGCGGCTACTCCATCCGGTAATAGCAAAAGGCTGTTCGCAGACTTTATGCTTCAATGGCTAGAGATGATGAAAACAGTATCGGGCTTCGGGCTTATCTCCTATATCTCCTATTCCGACACTGTAAAAGGCCGCGTAGATCCTTTTTCCGAGAGAAAGGGATGTATTGCTTGATGATTTAACTACAGAGGATTTTCAGACCTTGTATACCCATGAAATGAATGTGCAAGGTGTCAGCGCCAATACCGTTATTCATTACCACGCGAACATTTGCAGAACCCTTCAGTATGCCGTGAAAATAAAGCCGATTGTGGCGAATCTCCCTGACTTAGTTGAAAGCCCAAAAAAGAACAATTACGTCGTGAGCTTCTACAATGCCGAGGAGCTGAATCAACTCCTCGCAGTAATCCGAGGCGAAAGAATTGAGTTTTCCGTTATCCTGGCTGCCTTTTATGGGCTAAGTCGAAGCGAGGTCGTAGGATTAAAATGGTCGGCTATTGATTTATTGAATTGGACTATTAATATTAAACATACCGCCACATCGGGCAATTTGAATGGTAGATATATTGAAATTGAAAAGGACCGAACCAAGAATAAAGCCAGTCGCCGTATACTGCCACTGGTGGACACGTTCTATGAGCTTCTGATTCGTATGAAGGAATAACAGGAATCCTATCGCTTATCTTCTGACAATTCTTATTGTCTTGAATACCTGGAGTATATTTATGTAGATGTATTAGGGGTAAGCATGAAAGAAGTTCAGGAATGGCAGGTCACAGTGATTACGCAATAATAGCCAATATTTATTCGCATTTGGAGTACAACTCGAAAGTATCTTCAGCTCAAACAATGAGTGAGGTACTAAAACTCGAATAAAAAAAGCTCACTAGAGAATGTCTCTAATGAACTCTTTTAGTTAATACCGGCGAGAGGACTCGAACCTCCACGGTTTCCCACTCGATTTTGAGTCGAGCGCGTCTGCCATTCCGCCACGCCGGCGTATTCAATTATGGAGGCGCCACCCAGATTTGAACTGGGGAATAAAGCTTTTGCAGAGCTTTGCCTTACCACTTGGCTATGGCGCCATAGTGTAACAAAGCGGACGACGGGAATCGAACCCGCGACCCTCGCCTTGGCAAGGCGATGCTCTACCGCTGAGCCACGTCCGCATAAAGATGGCTGGGGATATAGGATTTGAACCTATGCATGACGGAGTCAAAGTCCGTTGCCTTACCGCTTGGCTAATCCCCAATAAGTAAAGGGCGGCCGATGGGGCTTGAACCCACGAATGCCGGAGTCACAGTCCGGTGCGTTAACCACTTCGCCACGACCGCCGCAAGTAATGAATAATTGGCAGGGGCAGCAGGAATTGAACCCACACCAACGGTTTTGGAGACCGTTGTTCTACCTTTAAACTATGCCCCTATAAAACTGGTGGAGGATGATGGATTCGAACCACCGAACCCGTAAGGGAGCAGATTTACAGTCTGATGCGTTTGGCCACTTCGCTAATCCTCCAAAAATGGTGCCGGCGAGAGGACTTGAACCCCCAACCTACTGATTACAAGTCAGTTGCTCTACCAGTTGAGCTACACCGGCACATAAAATATTCAATTAAAAGTGGCTCGGGACGGAATCGAACCGCCGACACGAGGATTTTCAGTCCTCTGCTCTACCGACTGAGCTACCGAGCCTTATTCTAAGGCTCTTCATTACACGCTAAAATACTAATGGCGGAACTGACGGGATTCGAACCCGCGATCTCCTGCGTGACAGGCAGGCATGTTAGGCCTCTACACCACAGTTCCATAATAATTTTTAATTGGTTGCGGGGGCAGGATTTGAACCTGCGACCTTCGGGTTATGAGCCCGACGAGCTACCGAACTGCTCCACCCCGCGACAATAATAAATATTAATTTTTCAAATGGTGGAGGCTGAGGGGCTCGAACCCCCGACCCTCTGCTTGTAAGGCAGATGCTCTCCCAGCTGAGCTAAGCCTCCACAATTAAGCACTTCTCATATTATACCATAATGAACTTTTTATTGCAAGCCCTTTTATGATATTTTTATGACCCGTAGGGGATTCGAACCCCTGTTACCTCCGTGAAAGGGAGGTGTCTTAACCCCTTGACCAACGGGCCATGCAATAAAATAATTCTGGCGGAGAGAGAGGGATTCGAACCCTCGAGACGCTTTTGGCGCCTACACGATTTCCAATCGTGCTCCTTCGGCCAACTCGGACACCTCTCCATATGGCTCCCCGAACAGGACTCGAACCTGTGACAACTCGATTAACAGTCGAGTGCTCTACCAACTGAGCTATCAGGGAATATTAAGTATTTGTTTCAAGGTTACACCCTGAAAACTGGATCCGAAACTCATTTGCGTTTTATTTTTTAGGATAAGCCCTCGACCGATTAGTATTGGTCAGCTCCATGCATTACTGCACTTCCACCCCCAACCTATCTACCTCGTCGTCTTCAAGGGGTCTTACTAATTGGGAAATCTCATCTTGAGGGGGGCTTCACGCTTAGATGCTTTCAGCGCTTATCCCTTCCGTACATAGCTACCCAGCGGTGCTCCTGGCGGAACAACTGGTACACCAGCGGTACGTCCATCCCGGTCCTCTCGTACTAAGGACAGCTCCTCTCAAATTTCCTACGCCCACGACAGATAGGGACCGAACTGTCTCACGACGTTCTGAACCCAGCTCGCGTACCGCTTTAATGGGCGAACAGCCCAACCCTTGGGACCTACTTCAGCCCCAGGATGCGATGAGCCGACATCGAGGTGCCAAACCTCCCCGTCGATGTGGACTCTTGGGGGAGATAAGCCTGTTATCCCCAGGGTAGCTTTTATCCGTTGAGCGATGGCCCTTCCATGCGGTACCACCGGATCACTAAGCCCGACTTTCGTCCCTGCTCGACTTGTAGGTCTCGCAGTCAAGCTCCCTTCTGCCTTTGCACTCTTCGAATGATTTCCAACCATTCTGAGGGAACCTTGGGGCGCCTCCGTTACTCTTTAGGAGGCGACCGCCCCAGTCAAACTGCCCACCTGACACTGTCCTCGCACCGGATTACGGTACCAAGTTAGAACCTAGATACGATCAGGGTGGTATCCCAAGGATGCCTCCTCTCAAGCTGGCGCTCAAGATTCTACGGCTCCCACCTATCCTGTACAGATCGTACCCAAATTCAATATCAAGCTGCAGTAAAGCTCCATGGGGTCTTTCCGTCTTGTCGCGGGTAACCTGCATCTTCACAGGTATTAAAATTTCACCGGATCTCTCGTTGAGACAGCGCCCAAGTCGTTACGCCATTCGTGCGGGTCAGAATTTACCTGACAAGGAATTTCGCTACCTTAGGACCGTTATAGTTACGGCCGCCGTTTACTGGGGCTTCGGTTCATAGCTTCGCCCCGAAGGGCTTACCACTCCCCTTAACCTTCCAGCACCGGGCAGGCGTCAGCCCGTATACTTCGCCTTGCGGCTTCGCACAGACCTGTGTTTTTGCTAAACAGTCGCTTGGGCCTTTTCACTGCGGCCCCCTCGGGCTATTCACCCTACCGAGGCACCCCTTCTCCCGAAGTTACGGGGTCATTTTGCCGAGTTCCTTAACGAGAGTTCTTCCGCGCGCCTTAGAATTCTCTTCTCGCCTACCTGTGTCGGTTTGCGGTACGGGCACCTTCTCCTGGCTAGAGGCTTTTCTTGGCAGTCTGAGATCATGACCTTCGCTACTACAATTTTCGCTCCCCATCACAGCCCAGCCTTAACGATGTGCGGATTTGCCTACACATCAGCCTCACTGCTTAGACGGACATCCATCAGTCCGCGTCACTACCCTACTGCGTCACCCCATCGCTCATAACGGATTACGGTGGTACAGGAATTTCGACCTGTTGTCCTTCGACTACGCCTATCGGCCTCGCCTTAGGTCCCGACTTACCCTGAGCGGACGAACCTTCCTCAGGAACCCTTAGGCTTTCGGCGGATCTGATTCTCACAGATCTTTTCGTTACTCATACCGGCATTCTCACTTGAATGCAGTCCAGCGCTCCTTACGGTACACCTTCAACCCGCATTCAACGCTCCCCTACCCCTGATGCAAGCATCAAGCCATAGCTTCGGTGGTGTGTTTAGCCCCGTTACATTTTCGGCGCAGAGTCACTCGACCAGTGAGCTATTACGCACTCTTTCAATGGTGGCTGCTTCTAAGCCAACATCCTGGTTGTCTGTGCAACTCCACATCCTTTCCCACTTAACACACACTTGGGGACCTTAGCTGATGGTCTGGGCTGTTTCCCTTTCGACAATGGATCTTAGCACTCACTGTCTGACTCCCGGAACTAAATCTATGGCATTCGGAGTTTGACTGAGCTTGGTAACCCTTGCGGGCCCCGCACCCAATCAGTGCTCTACCTCCACGATTCTTTTTTCCGAGGCTAGCCCTAAAGCTATTTCGGGGAGAACCAGCTATCTCCGGGTTCGATTGGAATTTCTCCGCTACCCCCACCTCATCCCCGCATTTTTCAACATGCGTGGGTTCGGGCCTCCAGTGCGTGTTACCGCACCTTCACCCTGGACAGGGGTAGATCACCCGGTTTCGGGTCTACGTCCACGTACTCATTCGCCCTATTCAGACTCGCTTTCGCTGCGGCTTCAGCTCTTCACCTTAACCTTGCACGGGAACGTAACTCGCCGGTTCATTCTACAAAAGGCACGCCATCACCCATAGATCGGGCTCTGACTTCTTGTAAGCACACGGTTTCAGGATCTATTTCACTCCCCTTCCGGGGTGCTTTTCACCTTTCCCTCACGGTACTGCTTCACTATCGGTCGCCAGGGAGTATTTAGCCTTGGCAGATGGTCCTGCCGGATTCATACGGGGTTTCACGTGCCCCGCACTACTCGGGATCCGTCTCGGAGGGAACAAGTTTTGAACTACAGGGCTTTTACCTTCTCTGGCGGGCCTTTCCAGACCTCTTCATCTAACCGGTTCCTTTGTAACTCCATGTGAGACGTCCCACAACCCCAAGGAGCAAGCTCCTTGGTTTGGGCTAATCCGCGTTCGCTCGCCGCTACTGACGGAATCACTATTGTTTTCTCTTCCTCAGGGTACTTAGATGTTTCAGTTCCCCTGGTCTGCCTCTATTCTGCCTATGTATTCAGCAGAAAGTGACTGTCGATGAAGACAGCCGGGTTTCCCCATTCGGACATCCCCGGATCAAAGCTTGCTTACAGCTCCCCGAGGCTTTATCGTTGTTCGCCACGTCCTTCGTCGGCTCCTGGCGCCTAGGCATCCTCCGTGTGCTCTTTGTAGCTTAACCTAGACTTTTCTTTCAAAGAAAGAAAATGTCGATGTTCGATAAAGAATGATTTTTGCCAAAGGCAAAAGATCTTTCCCTACCTGCTACCTTTATTTCACTTGTTTACACAAGATCAGCTTAAAGGAATATTCTAAAACGCAATTTCGTTTCGGTATCCAGTTTTCAAGGTGCAAAGCTGTAAACAACCAGCTTTTTTTGAGAGTTTGAGCTCTCAAAACTGAGCAACGAGTGAGTAACAGGCCTAAACCTGAGTTTTGAAGCATACGCTTCATATTTGAATGTTTCCGTTGCAGGAAACGATTCTCCATAGAAAGGAGGTGATCCAGCCGCACCTTCCGATACGGCTACCTTGTTACGACTTCACCCCAATCATCTACCCCACCTTCGGCGGCTGGCTCCCTTGCGGGTTACCCCACCGACTTCGGGTGTTGTAAACTCTCGTGGTGTGACGGGCGGTGTGTACAAGACCCGGGAACGTATTCACCGCGGCATGCTGATCCGCGATTACTAGCAATTCCGACTTCATGTAGGCGAGTTGCAGCCTACAATCCGAACTGAGACCGGCTTTTCTAGGATTGGCTCCACCTCGCGATTTCGCTTCCCGTTGTACCGGCCATTGTAGTACGTGTGTAGCCCAGGTCATAAGGGGCATGATGATTTGACGTCATCCCCACCTTCCTCCGGTTTGTCACCGGCAGTCTGCTTAGAGTGCCCAGCTTGACCTGCTGGCAACTAAGCATAAGGGTTGCGCTCGTTGCGGGACTTAACCCAACATCTCACGACACGAGCTGACGACAACCATGCACCACCTGTCTCCTCTGTCCCGAAGGAAAGGTCTATCTCTAGACCGGTCAGAGGGATGTCAAGACCTGGTAAGGTTCTTCGCGTTGCTTCGAATTAAACCACATACTCCACTGCTTGTGCGGGTCCCCGTCAATTCCTTTGAGTTTCAGTCTTGCGACCGTACTCCCCAGGCGGAATGCTTAATGTGTTAACTTCGGCACCAAGGGTATCGAAACCCCTAACACCTAGCATTCATCGTTTACGGCGTGGACTACCAGGGTATCTAATCCTGTTTGCTCCCCACGCTTTCGCGCCTCAGCGTCAGTTACAGCCCAGAGAGTCGCCTTCGCCACTGGTGTTCCTCCACATCTCTACGCATTTCACCGCTACACGTGGAATTCCACTCTCCTCTTCTGCACTCAAGCTCCCCAGTTTCCAGTGCGACCCGAAGTTGAGCCTCGGGATTAAACACCAGACTTAAAGAGCCGCCTGCGCGCGCTTTACGCCCAATAATTCCGGACAACGCTTGCCCCCTACGTATTACCGCGGCTGCTGGCACGTAGTTAGCCGGGGCTTTCTTCTCAGGTACTGTCACTCTTGTAGCAGTTACTCTACAAGACGTTCTTCCCTGGCAACAGAGCTTTACGATCCGAAAACCTTCATCACTCACGCGGCGTTGCTCCGTCAGGCTTTCGCCCATTGCGGAAGATTCCCTACTGCTGCCTCCCGTAGGAGTCTGGGCCGTGTCTCAGTCCCAGTGTGGCCGATCACCCTCTCAGGTCGGCTACGCATCGTCGCCTTGGTAGGCCTTTACCCCACCAACTAGCTAATGCGCCGCAGGCCCATCCACAAGTGACAGATTGCTCCGTCTTTCCTCCTTCTCCCATGCAGGAAAAGGATATATCGGGTATTAGCTACCGTTTCCGGTAGTTATCCCTGTCTTGTGGGCAGGTTGCCTACGTGTTACTCACCCGTCCGCCGCTAGGTTATGTAGAAGCAAGCTTCTACATAACCCCGCTCGACTTGCATGTATTAGGCACGCCGCCAGCGTTCGTCCTGAGCCAGGATCAAACTCTCCATTAAAGACCAACCGAAGTTGGTTTATAGAAAGAGCGATAAGCTCATTTTGAAACTGACGAGATAAAAATATCTCTTGTTTTGATTTTGCGAACAAAATCGTTTTACTCACTCGTTGTTCAGTTTTCAAAGATCAAACCTGCATAATGTCTCACTTTGTTTCACCACCGCGTCTCAGCGGCGACTTAAATAATGTAACACATAACCTCATTTTTCGTCAAGCTTTTTTTGAAAATTTATTTTTTCGCTTGAAGCAACAAGTTTATCCTGCTTTAAACAGATCTAAATTATTCATGCTGCTTAATGGGGCGAGTTATAACTTAGCACATATTTTATATACTCGTCAACCTAAATTAATAATTTATATTTTATAACTATCTATAAACACTAAATCACGTACAAAAAAGGAAGAAAAGTCGATTTAACAACCTTTCTTCCTGACAAATCAACCCTGCACATCAAATAAGGGAGTAACGCAGTTCACGATTTTGCCCACGATCCCTAAAATCCCCGGCAGCTGTTTCTCTAATAAGTGAACGATATACCAGTTTACGGAGCACGACGGTAAGATCCAATTGAAGATTCTTTAGCTCTGAATGGTTAATAAGTTCATTTATAGACCAGGGTTCCCGTCTGCTGCCTAATATACGGAATAGCGGAGATGAGCACTCCTCCATTTTTGACATAACTGAAAATTCACAAGCAAGCAATACTAGTTCAACCCGTTGTTCCAAGGTTTCTGTACTTAATGTGAGTTCGTTATACAGTTTGTCAATCGTTCGATCCAGAGGCTGTACCTGAACCCATAAGTGAGTCTTTGGATAAATCCCCCGTTCAATGAGTTCAATAGATGCCCAATGATCCAATGCTTTCAGAACACTTTGATAAGCGTCAATGATCCGCCCTTCTCGCACCGCTCTTTTACCATGAACGTAATTGACCAGAAAGCGGGAGAACTCATGAAATCGCTTCTGCTCCCGTAGTGGATCGTTAAAATCAACAATTTCCTGTCTTAAAAGACGGACCCTGTCATCCCGTTCCCAGACAATACGACCTTCTAGCACATAATCTATAATGTTGGCTTGTTCACTAGCGATAATCCATTCCTTCAGACAACTGAGCGTTGCGTACAACACTTGGCATCTTAAGCCATTCATAAATAAGTGTTGAATAGAACGAACCGGCTTGGTGCCTTCTCCAATAATTAGAATGAGTTCATCAAAGTCATACAACATCGAACCGTGAAAATACTCTCCCGGCTTTCTGTACGAAATAATACCTATTGAATCTTCCTGCAACAATTCATCATACATTAGGTTTAATTTGGTTAGCTGCACTTCTCCCTCCATACCTGCAAGGCGGCTATGACCGCAAATTGGATATTTGGATACATGTGATCATTTCTACATAAATAAGAAACTTCCTTCTTCAATTGTATAAATTTTTATCTTATTCACTTATTTTATTCAGTGTTACCCAAGCGTTTTCATCTGCAAAGGTTCGATTCCACGCCCCAATTCCTCCGAGCTTCAGCGATTTGGCAAGTTCTACTCTTGCCTTCAGAGATACCTGATCCTCTAGCCAAATCTTTTTGACCACGCCGTCTTCTGTATACTCGACATAATTCTGGCCTTCGGCAGCTCTAAACTTGGGCTTCAACTTAAATTCGGCTATGATACCAGCTGCTGACTTCATACCAAGTGATTTGGAGGTGACCTTAATCTTCCCTTCTTTGGGAGTCTCGGACCACACGCGAGTATATAACGGAATACCTAAAATCACTTTTTGAGGCGGCACTTCATCTTCCTGAATAATTCGCTTAATTGACGCTTCCGTCCATGGTAGCGAGGCGACAGAACCAGCCTTTGGACTAGCCGCCCAATGCTCATCATAAGCCATTACCATGAGGTAATCTGTGATGGTGCCCAATGATTTTCGATCCAAAAAAGCTGACCACATTTCACTTTGAGATTTAGGCGTAACATCAATGGACAGTATCAAATCATGTTCCCGAGCCATCGGTTTAAGTTCCCGCAAAAATTGGGTGACATTGGGGCCATCCTTCGTATGAACATTTTCAAAGTCAATATTAATACCATCCAGATTATTTTCTAGGGCAAGTGAAATCATCTGATCAACAATCGCCTTTCGACGTTCAAAGGTAGACAATGCTTCAGTTGTTAATTCGGGATTAAAGCTGTTGCTCAACAAGCCCCAAACCTCCATCCCCTTGCGATGTGCCCAGCTGACATAGGCAGGATCTGCCTTGCTTTCTACAGTGCCCTCATGATCGACGACACTGAACCACGTAGGACTCACCACATTTACTCCAGGCATAGGATCAAACTTGGAAGGATCGGGCTTGCGATTATAGACGGCTTCCCAAGCGAGGTTAACTGGCCTACCCTCCCAATGTTTTTCCGAGATGGACAAATCGTCCTTAGCCGAAGGGGTCACAAGCTCTTCTCCTTCAGCGATATGGTCTGACTTAATGTATCCCGCATAGCCATTGTCTAATTGAACAAAATACCAATCTCCTTGTTTGGACCAAATACGCACCTTCGTCCGCTGAGATATATCTGTCAAAATGAAAGATAGGCTAGAGGCTTCTTTACGTAAGGCAATTCTAGCATCCTGTGGGCCATCCTTCTTTTCTACACTCCCCAGCCTGACCTTCTCTCCAGCTTTCATTAGGATGACAGCACCAGTTACAGGGTCTTCGTGTATAGAAATGCCGTATACTTCACGTACAGCCTCTATCGGGATATATACCTCTCCACTGATCACCTGAGGGGCTACGCTAAGCGCATATGTCTTACCATTCAATTCCCCTTGTGCCTTCGAAACCTTCATATAGAGCAGGCTTTGTCTCGTCGCCATAATGACGGTTTGGCTATCATCCTCATAGCGAACCGTAGGATCAATTTGACTTTGCACCAATTTAAACGGCATCAGCATGTTCTTGCCCGAGCTTTGAGCTTCATACCCAGTCAACTTGCCCTGCATAAAAATAGGACGGACACTGCCCTGCCAATCGGGTTTCTCGTGAAGGGGATTACCAAACCATACGACAGTAATTACGCATATAATCGCTGCAAATAATAGCAGGCTTGCCGCTCCTTTGAATCGTGAACGTTTACGGCGGCGTCTGGAATGATTTCTGACCAATATTGAACCTCCATTGTATGAACTTTGAATTACAAAAATAAAGTGATTTAAATAAAAAAACGCGGTAAATCCCCGCTTATGGGGAATTCCTCACGTTTCCAATCCATTACAATATATACATACCGCACAAAAAACTTCTATTCCTTGTTTCGTTACGTTTGTTTATTACTACAAGCTTTGCATACTCCGTGTAACTCCATACGATGTCCATGCACCTCGAAGCCTGTTTCCAACGCGGCATGGCGTTCCACATCAGCCAAATAGGGATAACTGAAATCTTCAATTTTTCCGCATTTTTCGCAAATGATGTGATAGTGCTCCGAAATATTGGCATCATAACGACTGGCGTTATCTCCATAGGTCAACTCATGTACCATACCCGCTTCTATAAACATCTTTAAGTTATTATAAACCGTAGCCACACTCATACTTGGAAACTTGGACTCAAGCGCTCGATATATTTCATCTGCAGTCGGGTGCCCCATAGTTTCCATTAAATAGTTTAATATGGCATGACGCTGGGGTGTTATGCGTACACCTGTCTTCTTCAGAAGTTCCAAAGCATGCTGGACGCGTGCCGCCATATATGTCCACCGCCTTATCCCTTACTTACGATCCTATCAATTACCACGCATCTATTTACAACTTACTTCTAAACCTACTCACATTGTACGGTCTACTCAAGTTTCTTGTCAACGCGCCGTATTGTCGCCGGATGTTCCTATAGAGGTATCTGACTCAGGAGCTCCGGTTTCAGTCGGAGAGCTTTCAGATGTATCGGGCGCAGTCGTACCCCCGGAATCATCCAAGTCGGGTAACGACGGCATCAGTAACTTTTTAATGGTTAAATCGCTGTTACCCTCTACGTTGATCGCATACTTACCTGTCCCGTTCTGGCCTGAGATACTTTTACTATCTATTTTAAATGGAAAATCGGATTGAAGATTACCATAACTGCTTGAACCCTCTAACTGAAAATCTCCATTCGACGGAAGATCCAATACGATATCACCGACAGCACTGTATATTTTCCAATCTCCGCCCACCTGCTCGCTATGCACTTTGATAGAGCCATTAAGCGAATTTGCATTCAGCTTGGCTGTAGAATTCAGCACATTCATGTCACCATTCTGAGTATCTACGGTGATGTCCCCTTCCGAACGAGCGAGCTGAATATCACCTACCATGGTGTGTAGTGTCACAGCTCCTTCAATATCTCCTGCCTGCATATCGCCACGGTTCGTGCGCACATCTACATCTCCAGAAATCCGATGCAATTTAACCTGACCGTTCAGCGTGCCTCCCTTGACATTGCCGATAGCGTCATTAACGGTGAGATTTCCATTACCGCTCTCGAGTCGAATGCTATTAATAGCATCAACTCCATTCAGGGTAATATTCCCGTTGGAGGTTCTAATCTGCACATTGAACCGCCGGTCCTCCGGCACGGTGATCAGCATGTTCACACGGGGCTGACGTTTGCTTGAAGCTCCGTATGACTGTGCCTCCGGACGAATCTGGATAGTCTTGCCGTCGGTAGAAGTCAGTGAAGAAGCCTGAGCAATCTTGTCCGCTTCGGCAGCAGGCGCTTGATCCACCCATAGAGTCCCACGTACCTCTATATTGGACACAGGCCGTCTGATCAGTGTTACATCACCATTAACCGAATCAACTACTAAATCGGACGTCTGCATAGTTACAGGTACCAGTACACCACCCATATCATACCGATTCTCTTTAGCCTGACTAAAATCCATAGAGGCTGACGTCAGATTGAGACTGACCCGGTTCCACAGATACATATAATGATTTTGCTGGGTCACGATAAAAACCGAGGCTGCCACTACCAAAGCGGACAGAATCCCCTTTAGGTCAGGTCTGAATCGCCTTCCGTTGTCAGACTTGCCTTCTTTATGATAGTACACAGCAAAAAAAATCAGATACTCCAGTCCCCAAAGCACGAAGATTACGGGCCACCAAACGAGGAGCTGAAGCATATATTCAGTATTTTGAAACACATCTACAATAAGCAAAATGCCTACAGCCATCAACAGAAGCGAAGAGGTGTAGCGACCGACTCTTATTTTACGGTGCACGCCAGCTTCACCCTCTTTCTTTCAACTTTTTACGTTTAAAGGACAGAAAGGCTTCCCTTAGAAAAAGGGATAAACCGATCATCATTAATAAAATGGCCAGCGTCAGGAATCCATAATCCTCAAAGAAATTGCTCAACCAGCGAGGTTTCATGCGAAACAAAATCATAAGCCCACCGCCTGCCACCATCAGCACAGCAAAAGCAAAACCTCTCTCCCATGCATAAAAAGGACTACTTTGCTGGCCTTTAGCATCCATCCGTGCATAACGATCTGGCTTACGCCGATAACGAACCATGTAATCTGCTGACTGTAAGACATCATATACATTATAAAAATATAAAACGGGTATGAACAATCCAAGCAAAATAAGTAATGGGATGTTAATCCTCAAGCCATCAGAAGAAACATACAGCATCGCAAAAATATCTAGCAGGAGCAACACAATAAAACTAAGCCCCCTAATAAACAGCCCTAGAAAAAGATGTCCCAGTCCGGGTAACAATGCGGCCATGATAATGGCAATCACTTTGCGAAATTTAGCGTATTTTAGACGCTTCCCCTGTCTGAGTTGTTCCCGCTGTTCCGGCGCTTGTAGCTGCCCAGCCTCTCCAGACGGTAACGGTTGTTCCGAGTTCATGCCATCCTCCCCTTTGAATCCCATGCGTGGCTCCGCTGAAAAATACTTCAATGCTTACATAGTACCCCAATCGGATTTAAGAGTAACTGTTAAAAAAAGGTAGACTATTACTCAACAGAGACTGCAGCTATATCTTCCCATTGTCGTAAATCAGCTGCAATACGTACGGGATTAAAATCATGACGGGACAGCACCTCTAGGGAAACCTCCATACTCTGCCGATCTGGATGTAATTCGTGAAATGGGACATTTTCATGTTCTTTAATCATTATTTTACGTATATCCACTTTTTCTTGCTCTAAATAAGTCGAAATCTGTTCCAGCAATCCGTGAGACGACAATCCGTACAATGTAATAAGATGACGCTTGCGTCCACGCATATACCGAAGTTCGACTTTGTTAAACACCCATAAATTTAAAAATACGAGCACTGTCGCCGCTATAGACGGGAAATAAAAGCCTGCTCCGACCCCAAGACCAATGGCAGCCACGACCCAAATGGAAGCCGCAGTCGTTAGTCCGGTAATGGATTTACCTGTGAACATAATCGTCCCTGCACCCAAAAAGCCTACGCCAGTGATTACAGCCGTAGCCAAACGAGCGGGATCTATGCGTACATTAGCTTCTTTAATAAAATCGGCAAAGCCGTAAATGGAGAGTAGCATGATCAGCGTCGAACCAAGACTGACCATAATATGAGTCCTCAAACCAGCTGCGTGATTGGAACGTTCGCGTTCAAAGCCAATGAATCCACCGAGAAGCATGGACAGCAAAAGCCGTAAAATGATATGTGAATCGTCTATAATCCACGGATTATTCATTCAAGTCACTCCTCCCGGTTATGTCGTACTTCCCACTCCGGGTGCGCGGTTTGTGGGCTTATGTGCATTTTTAATGCCAATTTAATGATATCTCAATGCTATTCCAACTTATGCAGATGGTAGGTGGTTAATTCCACGCCTGGGGCGACCTCCGCCGCAGATACGGGGCGAAAGCCATGTTTTCGATACAATGTCACCGCAGGAGTATTTAAAGTTCCTGTAGAGACGATAAACAACGGGATAATTTGATATTCATTCAAAACATGCTTCATTAAAGAGTCTGCAATACCTTTTCGAAAATGATCTGGGTGAACCATCATACGTGTAAGGGTAAGCGAATCGGGCGACTCAGACTGCACAGCCAGTGCCCCTAGCAATTCACCTTCCTCCAGCCACCCATAAAAAGACTCTCCACAGCTTCTCAGCGTATCCAATGTATCCATCAGTGGAGGAATCTCATCAAACCCAATCAGCTCAGCTTCCAACCTATAGGCAACGTGCTGTAGACGCCATATCTGACTGACGATATCATCATCTTCCAATGAACATAGGGTAACCATGCTGTTTTCCCTCCTAAGGAAACTCATAAAATGCCATCAGGATTCTAAAGTTTGTTCGCGCCAATCGTTCTCAGCGTCTATGCAAAAGGGGCCTGTCCCTAAAAGACAAGCCCCCTGTCAAATCTATGCCATTAGCGGTTCAGCACTTCCGTCAGCAACTTATTAGCAAGGCCAGGGTTTGCCTTTCCCTTGCTCTCCTTCATCACTTGACCGACTAGGAAGCCGATGGCCTTTTGCTTGCCGGCTTTGTAATCTTCGACCGATTGCGGGTTAGCTGCTACAACTTGTTCGACAATGGTCAAGATTGCACCCTCATCACTGATCTGTACAAGCCCTTTTTCTTCAACAATTTGCTGTGGCAGTTTATCACTTTCCAGCATTTCCTTGAAGACCGTTTTGGCGATTTTGCTATTGATCGTTCCCTTCTCCAGCAGTCCGATCATTTCGCCCAAGCCCCGACCGGTCAATTTAACCTGCGACAGCTCTACACCGGCACTGTTCAAATAGCCGAGTAGATCCCCCATAATCCAGTTGGATACTGCTTTGGCATCCTTGGTGAATTGAAGGCTATCCTCGAACAAATCGGCCAATGGCTTGGAGGACGTAATCACCTGCGCATCATACTCAGGTAATCCATATTCCGAAGTGTAGCGTGCTTTACGCTGGTCAGGCAATTCAGGAATCGAAGCACGGATGCGTTCTTTCCATTCCTCATCTATATGCAATGTAACCAGATCCGGGTCTGGGAAATAACGATAGTCATGAGCCTGTTCCTTACCACGCATGGATAAGGTTTTACCTTGCGCCTCATCCCAACGACGTGTCTCCTGTACTATCGTTCCGCCTTCGTCCAGCGTCTGCTCCTGCCGGAACTGCTCATATTCCAGTCCGCGCTGTACGCCACGGAAGGAGTTCATGTTTTTCAGTTCCGCTTTAGTTCCCAGCTCTTTTTGTCCATGCGGACGAAGACTGATATTCGCGTCGCAGCGAAGTGATCCTTCCTCCATCTTCACATCGGATACGTCACAATACTGCATAATGGCACGTATTTTTTCCAGATAGGCCTTGGCTTCTTCCGGCGAAGATATTTCCGGCTCCGAAACGATCTCGACCAATGGTGTGCCGACCCGATTAAAGTCGACCAAAGATGCGTAGCCACCATCAACATGTGTTAATTTCCCTGCGTCCTCTTCCAGATGCAGTCGGGTAATACCGATACGCTTTGTCTCACCATTCACTTCAATATCAATCCAGCCATTTTCGCCAATGGGTTGATCGTATTGTGAGATTTGGTAAGCCTTAGGTGAATCGGGGTAAAAATAGTTCTTACGGTCAAACTTGCTCACATCAGCAATGGTGCAATTCAGCGCCATTGCTGCTTTCATTGCATAATCAACGGCCTGACGGTTCAATACCGGCAGCACCCCTGGATGACCGAGACAGACCGGACATGTATGAGAGTTGGGTGGTGCTCCGAAGGATGTCGAGCATCCACAAAATATTTTAGACTTCGTATGCAATTCCACGTGCACTTCAAGTCCGATGACCGTCTCATATTTGGATGTAGTTGTAGACATGAATAGGTTCCCTCCTTTTTAGCAAATTACAGCTGCGGACGCTGCTTGTGAAATTCGGTATTTTGTTCAAAAGCATGAGCTACGCGTAGCACGGAAGACTCGTCAAAGGCTTTTCCGATAATTTGTAGTCCGACTGGCATTCCATCTGCAAGACCACAAGGAATGCTGATGGCTGGCACGCCAGCCAAGCTCACCGGAATCGTCAAAATGTCGTTCAAATACATCGTCAATGGATCATCCACTTGTGAGCCGATTTTGAAAGCAGTTGTCGGTGCAGTAGGTCCGATAATTACATCATATTGTTCAAACACACGATCAAAATCCTGTTTAATCAGTGTGCGCACTTTTTGAGCTTTCAAATAATAAGCATCGTAGTACCCGGAGCTGAGTGCATAGGTACCCAGCATAATCCGACGCTTCACCTCGGGACCAAAACCCTGCGTACGGGACTGATGGTAAAGATCAAGCAGGTTGTCCGGATTGTCAGAACGCACACCATAGCGTACGCCGTCAAAGCGGGCCAGATTGGACGACGCTTCGGATGAAGCCAACAGGTAGTAAGTCGCTACCGCATATTCCGTGTGCGGAAGAGATACCTCTTCCCATACCGCGCCCAATCCTTCCAGCGTTTTCAGTGCGTCGAGCACCTTTTCCTTGACCTGTGGATCGACGCCCTCACCAAGATACTCTTTAGGCACAGCGATACGAAGTCCTTTTACATCCCCGGTTAAAGCGTTCAAATAATCAGGAATGTCTACCTTTGCAGAAGTGGAGTCCTTCTGGTCATAACCTGCAATAGCTTGTAGGACATAGGCCGAATCCTGAACATTTTTAGTAATAGGTCCAATTTGGTCTAAAGAGGAGGCAAAAGCCACCAGTCCAAAACGGGATACTAGACCATAGGTTGGTTTCAGGCCAACTACACCGCAGTAAGAAGCGGGCTGGCGAATGGAACCACCTGTATCCGAACCGAGCGTGAAATAAGCCTCCCCCGCTGCAACAGCCGCAGCCGAGCCGCCACTGGAACCGCCGGGAACACGTTCTAAATCCCAAGGGTTACGTGCAGGGAAAAAGCTGGAGTTCTCGTTAGAGCCGCCCATGGCGAATTCGTCCATGTTCATTTTACCGAGTGTCACAGTTTGCGCTGCGCGCAACTTGCTAACAACTGTGGCATCGTAAACAGGATCAAAATTTTTCAAAAACTGACTGCCACATGTTGTACGCAGCCCTTCTGTCACAATATTATCCTTAATACCAACCGGCAGACCAAACAACAATCCTCTTTCCTCTCCGGAAATCAGCTGATCATCCAGCTGACGTGCGGATGCACGGGCCTGTTCCTCGTCAACGGTAATATAAGCTCTGATCTTGTCTTCCCGCGCACCAATTGTCTCCAGAGCGTGTCCCACCAGATCACTCACGGAAATTTCCTTTTGATGCAGCTTGTTATGTATCTCGGGCAATGTGTTATTGAACAAGCTCAATTTGCATCCTCCTTTCAAATATGAGATCTATTCCAGAACAGCAGGAACCTTAAACTGTCCGTCTTCTTCTTCAGGTGCATTGCGCATCACTTGCTCATGTGTCAAACTTTCACGAACTTCGTCGTCTCGCATGACATTGCTGACGTGCAGCACATGAGTGGTCGGTTTTACCTGCTCCGTATCCAGCTCATTCAGCTTCTCCGCATAATGGAGAATGGCGTTTAATTGTCCTGTCATCGTTTCTTCTTCAGCCGCGGTCAGATTCAACCTAGACAGCTTGGCTACGTGACGGACATCTTCCGTGGAAATGTTCATACAAAACCCTCCTCATGTATATGAGGATTTTGCAAAAAGTCCAATAAATGACTGGAATCGAATTTTGCAAAATCCTGATATTAAAAAATGCTGCACCGAACTTTGAAATAACGTTTTTAATTATAGGATAGAACCCTTTACAATTCAATCTTTGACGCGGTACAGAAGCAAACTGTACATCAATGAGGGAAATGTTGCTAAAAGAATATAAAAAAAGCACCTCTCGGTGCTCTTTCGAGATAACTATAAGAGCTGAGATTGTGCCCATTATATATTTTTAAAAAGAGTCGGCAGTAGCCGACCCCTATATCCAAGCACGCAAATTGACTTGTCTGATAAAATCAGCCTGTGACAACAACTCTGCCGCGGTTTCTTCTTCAGTCTCTACCGAATCAAGACCACCGTTCATTACATGCTTGAACAGTTGCTCATTATGAGTAGCAAGGGCGTAATCTATCAGCGCTTCACGCTCAATCCGCTCGGCTTCTAGCTTGAGAATACTCTCCTCCAGCTCGATGTCCCCGGATGGTACAAAAAAATTGCGGTTCACCTTCGGTACGCGAATGACATAGTCAAAAGCATTGTCCGCATTACGGTCGTAAGCAATGATATAACCATGTTCGCCCACAGGAAGATTCTGCTCAAAAGCATCCGCGACGATCATAATTCTAGCTCCTAAATGATGCATCGTTAGCCCCCCCGTTTGTCTGAACTTATCTGCTAAGTCTACTAAAAAAAAAGTAGCTTGTCTATATCATCTATGTATCTTCATAATCGACCGTCTCCACGTCCCAACCTATGTTCATTCAATCTCACATGCCAGTTTTGTGAAGGGATTCCGCCCCGTCGTTTCACCTTTTTCCAAGTTATGATCTTCGGTTCGGAACCTACCACAGAATCTTCAATATCTATTATATTGGGAACACGGAAACTACCTCCAATCTCACGTTGTACCCCATATATATGTTTTCTTTTCATTCTTGCTCCCCCTTGTGATCTGACGGCCTCATGCCTCTTTATCCTCTTAATGGGCAAAAAAAAGAACGCAAACCGGGATTCATCCACAGCTTGCGTGCTTCGCGAGTTTAGTATGTAACTTTAATAAATTCATGTTAACAAAAATAAAAACCTTTGTCTATACATAATTTATAATTTGTTGTCGAATTGGGGCAAAACCTGTCACACCTTTAATTTTGCCCCTCCTGAAAGGTTCATCACATTTACCGGATATACGGATTATTAGCTTTCTCATAACCGATGGACGTTTTGGGACCGTGACCGGAATAGACTGTAACGTCATCTCCGAGCGGGAACAATTTGTTTTGAATAGAATCGTATAGATCCCGTTCCCGCCCACCCGTCAGATCCGTGCGTCCAACGCCCTGACGGAATAGCACATCCCCGGAAAAAAGATCTTTGCCACACAAAAAGCTGACACTTCCGGGTGAATGGCCCGGTGTATGGAACACCTTGAACGTGTGCCCGATCAGGTTCAATTGTTGACCTTCCGCCAAATCATATTCGGCAGGACCGGTTGAGATTGGTGGAGATGCCTCTGGCCACATCAAGGAGCCATTCAGCTTAGGAGATGTGAGCCAGTCTTGCTCCAAGGCGTGCAAATACACCGGACATCCTTTGGCATTGCGAATCTCCTCCACCCCTCCAATATGGTCAAAATGGGCATGGGTCAGCAGGATAGCTTCAATAGTCAGAGACTCAATCGCCCTCAGCAAAGGACCCGGATTCATTCCTGGATCAATAATAATGGCGCGCTGTGGATCATCCCCTTGAAGCAAATAAGCGTTCGTCTGAAGTGGACCGAGATTAAAGCTGCGAATAGATAGCACCATAAGTTAAAATCCCGAGATCAGCTCACGTAATTCCTGAACAATCACAGGATGGACCTCGGTTCCCTCCCCATATTTTTCAGCCATTTCTTTACGAGCAACTGCGATTTTTTCTTGATAATCATCGGCTTCCCGATCTGGATTTTCACGTTTGAATTCGATCATAATTTGTTGGACATGTGCAGGGCGTGGTCCCCAGTGGCCAAGTACGTGACCTCCTGTATCCGCAAAAATCACAATCGGTACAGCACGTCCGCCCATTGTCAGGAAGTCATCCATCAGCGCCTGATGGTTTTCCAAGATTAATACTTCGGTCGGAATCCCGCTATTCTCCAGGGCACGGAACACAACTGGCACATTACGTACCACATCCCCACACCAGTCGGCAGCCAAAATAAGCACGCGCAGATCATCCCGATGGTTCAGGCTTTCAAAATACTCTCGATCCTCTTCGCGATTCCACACAAACTGATCGTACCCAGAGCGGAAGGCTTCTTTGTTCTTTTCCATGCCCTCCATAAACTGTTCAGGGCTTAAGCCCTTTCCGAAGTATTGCGATACATTAGTACGGCTCATGTTATACACTTCCTTTTTTGTTTTTGGACAAAATCCATTTGATAACAAAATAAATGATCAAGAGCGCAAGGGCAACCAGCAAAATCGGTTTGATGTAAGGTGCTGCCACTTCGTCAATTTGCTCCCACTTGTCTCCTAGCAGCATACCTAAATATATAAACAAAACAGACCAAGGTATAATCGCTAGCGTTGTCAAAATAATAAAGCGCCATACGTTCATTCGAGCCAACCCGGCAGGGATTGAGATGGCATGACGCACAACAGGAATAAAGCGAGCTGTGAAAATGACCCCTGTGCCGTATTTGTTAAACCAGGCTTCAGCATGGTCGACATGACTTTTTTTGATAAGTATGTATTTCCCGTACTTATCTAATACCGGTCTGCCGCCATAGCGTCCAATCCAGTAAATGAACAACTGGGCCAGAACCCCGCCAATCGTTCCAAAAACGACTGCGCCAAAAAAATTAATATGACCCGAGGATACTAAAAAGCCACCATAAGCGAGGACAATTTCGCTTGGAATGACCTCAACCATCAAGCCTAGCATAATACCAAAATACCCAAGACTACGAATGATCTCAAACAAATAATTAATGATACTAGATATTTGGTCCAATTCTCTTCCCACTCCCTGCCTGTTTCTCTATTTTCATTAGTGTATCACAGCGGCAGAACAAGTCGCCACTTCGACCAAATAGGGAGGTCAGTGACCCCGGCTCCTCTGCCCGCATAAGTTGGGAGAGAGAGGAGGGGGTACAATATGCCTCCCGGCAAATTCCCCAAACATGACAATTCACAATCCCGTTTACCCACGGCTCGTGGTATCCGCCGCGCATGTACCAAAGAGTTGTATCGAACCTGCAAACGTCTGCCTGTTCACATTGCTCCTGATCTGGTCAAGCAGGGCGAGGAGCTATACTGCCGCAAGGTCGTCGGACACCTTATCTGGATTGCGGAAAACCATAGTAATCGCAAACTACTATGCGACTGGTGGGACGAAGATGTCAGCGAGGAGCTCGCGGCATTGTGGAAGGTGGATCGCGATGTCTTGTGCACCGCTTTTAGAAGCGCCTATGGCGGATAGATATTGGCGTACTGCAACCATGAACTGTAAACTACAAAAAAGTGGAGCCACCCCGCAGTGGTTCCACTTTTACTATATTGTTAGCTATGTGTCTGCTTCTTCCCCGCTCCTTCGGGAAGCAAATCCGCACAAGCGCGTTCCAAATAAGGATCAGCATGAATAAAATCCCGAAATGCTGTGTATTCACGCCACAAAACGGATTGTTCTCCCGCCTGCCCTTTGACGGCACGAATCAGAATATTTTTAGGTGTATGCTCCATGTCGATAAATTCCAATAGCTGTGTCCGATATCCCATCATATCCAGCAGTTTGGCCCGGATTCCATCCGTTGCCAGTGCAGAAAAACGCTCCTTTAAAATACCGTGGGAAAGCAAAGGCTCCAATACTGGATTTTCTAGTTGGCTGAACAGCTCATGCTGGCAACACGGAACCGACAAAATAACGGATGCTCCCCAGCGGACGGCCTTTTCCAGCGCCGCATCTGTTGCTGTATCACAAGCGTGCAAGGTAACAACCATATCCACCTGTTCCAGTTCGTTATAGTCTGCGATATCACCGACCAGAAACTCCAACTGTCGATATTGCAGCTTTTGAGCCAGAACATTACAGGTTTCAATGACATCTGCCTTCAAGTCCAAACCAACGATCTGCAATGGTCGCTTTTGCTGTACAGCCAAATAGTGATACAGCGCAAAGGTCAAATACGATTTGCCACAACCAAAATCCACAATCGTCAATGGGCGGCCTACCGGAAGGCTGGGCAATACATCCTGCACCATTTCGAGAAACCGGTTAATTTGACGAAACTTATCATACTTGCGGGCCAGTACCTTACCGTCCTCATTCATAATCCCAAGCTCAATCAGGAAAGGAATTCGCTCCCCTTCTTCGAGCACATATTGCTTTTTGCGATTATGAGACAGGTCGGCTTTACTTTTGCTCGGTGACTTTGTCAGAATGGATACTTTATATTTTTTACTGATCAGCACTTGGTAGTCTGCATCCTTGGCGCATAGAAGTCCTTGGCGGAACGTGTCCTCAAACAAGGCAGTCATTCGCTCATTAGCTTCGTCAGGGGTCAGATTTTCATGAATGACTTTGTTGCTGTAATGAAAAGCAAACTGGTAATGCAGCTTGTTTTTCAATTCCACTGGTTTGATTTGTACTTTAGTAAAAGAAGCATCCTCCCGTTTGCGAAGCTGACTCAGCGTCGCTGTTATGAGGGATCCTCCCGTAGTCAATTGGTATATAAGTTCGCGCAGTGAATCCAAAAGGTACATCTCACTTTCTTTCATGTAATTGGGTGATCTCGGTCAAACCCTCGGTGACTTCCTGGCGTGAAATTCCACCCAGCTCCAGCTCTGCATTGGTCTTATCCAGTAAGTGACTGTAAAACGCCTCCGCTTCGGATAGAAGCTCTGGCTGCTCCCATGCCAATCCAAACCAGACATCGGCGGCTTCGTCCAGCCTGTTTTCTCGCTCGTAATGAACAGCCAACAGTTTGCTGGTTTCAGGGGGAAGCTCATACTCACGCACCAGTTTCACGATACACGCTATTCGTTCAGGCAGGACCTGCAGATCACGAGTCGCGCCATTCGTATCGCTGTACAAATATAAATGAAGAGATTTCATCAAGATTCGTATGCCCTCGTCTGTTCTGCTGGTTTCCAGGTAAATCACGGCTTCTTCTTCCAAAATGCGAGCCACCTGCTGAAGCTTATCCGCTTCAATTCCAGGGCCCAATCGGAAAAGCTCAATAATTTGTTCCGGCGGCAATCGTCTGAGCAGATCTGAACGAAGACGAAACTGCTTGTTGAGCAGATCATCTAACTGTTTTAGCGCTTCGACATGTTTATTTTCACGCCTTAGACCGAGCACCGATGCTACTGCCGATGTCAATTCTTCCATCATACTAAGCAAATAATCTTTTCTAAGCAAGCCGTTCCCTTCCTTTCATCCCGATGCCTAGACAACCAGAAACTCTGTCTTCTGATTGTATGACATCCTTGTCTAAAAGCCAAATGCCCTACCATGCAGAAATACCACTTATAACCTTCACCCTCAGTTAATAACATCAATGATCAGGAAGTCAGAATGCTCACGTATGGTAGTGAATTCCTACGGTACAGTACTTTATAGCTGATCATGTGACTAGCGAATGACGAGTTTTTTTAATCAATATTGCTTCTTCGTTAGTGTTGTGATATTTTTGTTTCATACGAAACAAAAAATAATCAGTATATTTAAACATTCCATAAAATAATCATAATAATTATTTTCTTTAGAAACAAAATTCATATGAATATTTTTGTGAGAAAGGATGATGGAGTTTGGGTAAACAATTTAGCTCGATATTACCGGAACATCAAGAGTTTATACAGCGGCAGCACATTTTCTTTGTAGGATCAGCACCGCTATCCAAGACAGGGCACGTTAACCTTTCCCCCAAGGGATATGATTCCTTTCGTATTCTATCGGACCAAAGGGTAGCCTATCTCGACTTGGCGGGAAGCGGCAACGAGACAAGCGCCCACATTATCGAGAACGGACGGGTAACAATCATGTTTTGTGCATTTGAGGGTGCTCCCAGTGTACTAAAGCTCTATGGTACTGGTACCGTCGCGCTGCCCGATACTAAGCAATGGAATGAACTGTACCCTCTCTTCAACCCGCTTCCCGGTGCAAGACAAATCATTGTTGTGGACGTTCACATGGTGCAGAATTCATGTGGTTTTGCGGTTCCCTTCATGACATACACGAGCGAACGGGAAAAGCTGAAGGAAGTCTCGATTCAGATGGGAGAAGAAGCACTTAAAAAATATGCCTATGAGAAAAATCTGGAGAGTATTGACGGTTTGCCGACAGCGTTTGCCTTTAACAAAAGCAATATAAATTAGACACCTTACACACCTAAAAATAATTGACTACACAAAAAACCAGAACCTTCTGTTTATCACATCAGAAGGTTCCGGTTTTTGGGCTTACCTTAGTCTACCTTTTCAAGTGTTGCTCTAAAAATGTCAAGATGGTGTTCGCTAATAACTCCGGTGCCTCGAACAGACTCATGTGACCTGCTTCCGGTAGGGTAACCTGAGTTACTCCGGCCCGATCTGTTGTAAACGTCCGCGCTGGAGTAACCGCCTGATCCTGCTCACCCGCTACTAAAAGGGCTGGCAATGCAGAAGCCGACAACACATCCCGCCGATCAGTACGCTCGCGCATAGCCAGTGATGCTCCTACGGCTCCTTGTGGTGGTGTTTTGTAGCCAATTTCTTTGACTTTAAGTAATTGGCTGGACATCGACTCCACATGATCAGGAGCAAACAGTCCCGGTACGAGTCCATCTACAAAGGTCGTAATCCCCTCCGTTTGGATGGTGGATACAGCCTTATTCCGCTTTTCTTTACCTTCATCCGTATCTGCATATGCTGTGGAATGAATCAGTCCAAAGGCTGTCAGGCGTTCTGCATGTCTCTGCACTGCCGAAAGGGCAAGATAGCCTCCTAGGGAGTGACCAAACCAGGCAGCCTGAGGAATGTCCAATTGTTCTTGAAGTTTAAGCACATCATCTGCCATTTGATCAATAGTATAGGCTCCTAGTGGAGCATCGCTGCGTCCGTGTCCACGCAAGTCTGGAACAATACAACGATAGCTTGGGGATAGCAAGGGAACAACCTCATCCCAGTAGGAAGAGCTTCCGCAAAATCCGTGCAATAGAATGATCGGATCTCCTTTTCCCTGTTCGGCATAGCAGATCGTCGTTCCTTCGCATAATACCTTTTCCATGTGGAACCCTTCCTTCTCTGTATATAATCTATTGAATCTGAATATATTAGTGAGTAGAACATGCTGATGTATATTATTAAGCAGACCATCAATATCTGAAACGGTAACCCTCTGGAAAATCTTGCGAAGCTGTTTTTAAGCCAAATTCATAAGCCGCCGCATTAGCAATATGCGCAGCCATGGTCATGACCAAGTGAAGCGACGTCATTTGGAGTGTCCAATAGGGTTTGGGACTGCGCTCATTCACAATCGCTGCAACACTATAATGACCAACAGACGGCAGAGACAGCCCCACCGATCGCGCAGGAGTTAGCGGTTCACGCGCAATAAGAAACATTCCCGTTGAGCCGTGCTGTCCAAGACAAGCATCAATGGCGATCACATGATGATCTTGGGGAATGCACTCCAAGTATGAAACCAGATGATCTGCATCACAGGGCTCCGTCATTGTGCCAATCACGTGCGGAAAGCCTTGCTCCTTGAGCATGGTGCCTACCAGTGGCCCGAGTGAATCACCCGAGGAGCGATCTGTACCGATGCAAACAAAAGTCAACTTATCTATAGCATGCTGATGATGAATTTCTCGGAAAAACGGCGCGAGTCCATCTCGATCTGTTTTCTTTACATTATGTTCTAAGGACGAGCGACCGGGTGCGGAAGCTCGATTATACAAAGACAACTTTGTCCATCCTCCTTGATTCGGTTGTATATCGGTAATCTGGCTTTCAGTACATTCTACAACAAAAACATGATACAATACAGGCAACTTCCCCTGTTATGAAAGGATGGAAAATTAACGATGGATTTGTCTGTACCGTCTCATGCCAACATTGAGTATATGATTGAGGGTATTAAAACCAAGCTCCGTATGGCGAGTGGTGCTGCTATGCAGGCATCCGCTTTCTCGCTGGAGCAATACGAGGACATCCATGATGTCTATGATATGGTGATAAGCAAGCCTAACCTGAGCATTTCAGAGGTTGAAGCTATTGTTTCTGAACTGGGTAGATTGCGTAAGTCCTCCTGAATTAGCTTATAGGAATACAGCTTAGCTGTATTACAACCTATCATCATGAACAACAGCCTTCATGATAGTAGCCCTGTCAGCGTAAATAAAGCTCGTATTCCCGCTCGTCTCAACAGACGTGCAACGGGATACGAGCTTTATTTTTTCGATTGCATATACGCATTTCCATACACTTCTTCACTCACTCAAGGATGCTTCAAGGCAAATCCGCTAACACCAATTCAGATATATCCTCATTGCCTGTAGCTCGTATCTTTAATGTACAGCTTTTTTGAATTCGCGCGGCATCGCCAGGCCCTAACTGAAAATCCCCATCCTGGCACGTAACTTCCACATGACCGTTAACTACATAGATGTGGGTGCGGCGCTCCTCTTGCTGCGGATATTCAAGCTGCTGTCCTTTTTCCAATCTGCTCAGATACAGATTTATATCCTGCGCGATGGATAACGCTCCCTCCACTTCTGAACCAGACACAACAGGCTGAAGCCGATTTAGACGTTCACTGTGCTTGAATCTTTGCACCTGATAAGAAGGATGAATACCAGGACTCTCGGGTAAAAACCACATTTGCAAAAAACGAACCGGTCTTTCATCCCCAGTATTTCGCTCTTCATGTTCAATTCCGGTGCCTGCACTCAGAACCTGGATCGAGCCGCTTTTCAAATCCTGCTCATGTCCTAAGCTGTCGCTATGATGCAATTGGCCTTCAATTACAGGTGACGATTTCCAAATCGTGATGCGGATGTCTTTTGAAGCCTTGCTGCGGTTCAAGCTCGTTATCATTATGGGCTAGCATACAGCCAAAATGGGCATTGCTCGGATCTTCATAATCGGCAAACGAAAAGCTAAACTCACTATGAATCCATCCTTTATTTGAGGTATGTCTTTCTGCCGATGTCACTATTTTAATCATCCTTAACACCTCCATGGATTACAGTTCCGTAAAGCAGCTTTGCTTCGTGATGACTATTCCACTTCCGGCCCTGGCATTACAAACGCTGTGATACGATCCCTTTACCCCGGGCTTATATGCCTCAATCAGCCTGTCGTCTCCGTCGGGTTTTGCTCTTAAGTTCATTATTAGTTAAGTTAATAGTACGAAAAATTGAATCTATCACAGCCATAAGGAGGAGATTTATTACATATGCTATCTCATGAACCCCAATCATCCCGGTTCCTACCAAGCTATTTGCTCCGTAGTCTGTATGCATCTATTATCATGATCGCTGTGTTGCTTCTCATCGCCTACTCTGTGAAATGGATTGGCACAGCTCCTTTTCTATATTGGGATGAACGCATACAGGATGCCGTTTTTCCAGACACAGCAGCTGCTCGTTACCAACTGCTAACCATCGCTATATTCATTACATCTTTAGGTTCACTCCGCATGTCGTTGATCATCGCCCTCGGTGCTGCTACCTTGTGTTGGGTCAGCCTTCGTTCAAAAGCTTATTCCTTTGCGATCCTAAGCAGCTTTACGGCGATGTGGGTGCTAAATACGCTCATTAAGGAAATTTTGCAACGGGAACGCCCGTCACTTCAACATTTGGTTGAAGCCGGGGGTTATAGTTTTCCCAGCGGTCATGCGATGATTTCCATGGGATTTTTCGGAATGATATTTGCCATTTGGGCCATAGAACGAAAGATTCGTGGGCGTTCGCTCTTTCTTCCGTGCGCTCTGGGTGTACTACTGATTCTTTTGATTGGATTAAGCCGCGTATATCTAGGCGTTCACTTTCCTACAGATATTGTGGGTGGCTATATTGCAGGTATAATTTGGCTGGTGTTTACCGTTCCTGTGATCTATTGGCAAGCGCGCATGCAGCTTCCTTCCACCCCCCACCGGTAAATGTCCGAGACGGCTTTTTGTTTCACTCCGGGTCACGACGTTTATATACGAAGTAAGCAAGGCACAGCAATATCGAAGTCAGCATTCATCAAAAACGTTATGGTTTTGTGAACTTAGGATAAGGGAGGCGATCCTTGTGTGGGGAATTTTACTAAGTATTGTAATGGCTATTATTATCGGATTGATTGGCGATGCACTGGCTGGTCATGAAATGCCTGGCGGCATTGCCGGCTCTATGATTGCTGGATTTGTAGGAGCTTGGCTAGGTGTCATGCTATTGGGAGACTGGGGCCCGGTCATCGGAGATTTTGCAGTCATTCCAGCCATACTCGGAACCGCATTGTTCGTGTTCTTGCTCGGACTGGCGTCCAGGCTATTAAGAAGGGCTACCTAACATTTATATATATCTTTTATTCTTTAATTCTATAAGAGGAGTGATATAACATGAGTAACATTGACAATCAAAATATGGCAAGTACTTCAGGTTTTGCAAAAGGTTTATTTATTGGAGGTTTGATTGGTGCTGCCGCAGCCCTGCTGTTCGCGCCGAAGCCGGGTCGTGATTTGCGTAGTGATCTGTCTGATAAAATTACAGTCGTCTCCGATAAAACAAAGGACGTGGCATCTGTAGTGAGCAGCAAAGCGACAGATTTGGCCAAAACCGTTTCCACCAAAACAGCAGATGTAGCCAAAACGGTATCCGAGAGCAAAGACAACATCGTATCCAGCGTAACCAAAGCTTCTGCAGATGTCGCTAATGAAGCAGCCAAAGCGGATAAAGAAGTCATGGATGCAACGGCTCAAGCGGCCAAGGATACGCAAAAACAATTGAATGCAAATTCCTAACAGCTACACATTCTGATGGCAAAAAATAAGCCCTACACTGAACAGCCAGCATGCAAGAAGCTGGCTGTTTTTAAATGATAGAAAGGCTGGGATGACAATGAACAAGCCAAATTCCTATGGAGATGATCTTACCGCGAACAACAAAAGAACCTTTCATCCCCTACAGACTCAAGATCAGCCAGATGAAGTTTCATCCAAGCAGACTTCTTCTACTCATAATCATGTTAAAACACATGATCAGGAGAGAGACTTTGATGTAAATGAGCATCCTTTTGAGCTGCGCCATGAGGTCAAGCGGCTTAACAAACGCTTAGATCAAATAGCAGATACGCTCGAAAGAGCAGAATTCAAAGATATTCTGGAGAACTACTCTAGCACTAAAAGAAGAATTATGAGCAATCTGACCGCAGGCATTGCACGTGGTCTCGGTCTTACGCTGGGTACAGTGGTCATACTCGCCTTGCTCGCTTGGTTGCTCAGTTTCCTGGTGCAATTAAATCTTCCGGTCATCGGAGATTTCATCGCCGAATTATTAGGATATATCAAAATGAGCCAAGGTACTAAGTAATTGTCCCTATCTCATTTAAAAACGATCCATCGTAACCGGTAACAGACTCCTCAAAGAGCCTCCAGTTACGATGGATCGTTTTTTATTTGTAAATTGTAACAGCTGTAATCAACCGCTACAATTTGTTGCGCTTGTTAGCCTTCAATAAGTCTCCTGTCCACCCCTTCATCATCAGCCAGCCGTACATTCCCGCCATACTTAGCAATGTGGCAATAATCACGGTGGTAAAACCCCAGCCTGTTTTAATCCAAGGCAGATTTTCAAAGTTCATGCCCCATATAGCGCCCACTACGGTTGCTGGTGTAAATACGGCGGTGACAATGGTGAGCGTCTTCGTAATCTCATTCCCCCTAAATGCGGAAATGGCGTCGTCAATGGATATCAATGTGTCGATTTCCTTTTCATAATGCAGGAAAAGTCCTTCCATCCGAGTAACACGGTAAAGTAACTGCTTGAAAAAGCGGTTCTCCTCCAGTTGATCCAGATATGCCTCCCGAGAAGCCGTCACCAGCTCTGAAAAAGGAATGAACATATTGCTCCAATACAACAGCTCGAAACGTGCATTCAATATAGAATCCATCAGCGTACGGGCATTCCTTTTCTCCATCTCCTCTTCCAGTCTTCTCAGGTTGATCTCGAACTTATCCATACCTGTATGAAAATAATGAAGCACGGCTCTCGCCAATACAAACATGCCGTCAGCTGCATCCTCACACTGTTCCAGCATTTTTTGGCGTTCCGCGGTGTGCATGATTTCACGGGTATTTTGATCCAGATTTAACGTCACTAACTTTTGGTTTAGAACCAGAAAATAAAACTTGTTGCAATTACGCTGACTGTCGATCTCCTCCTGAACGGAGTAAATCAACGACCCGTACATTAAGGGTTGATTGCCATCTGGAAAGCGCACAGATATAAAGCTGGATGGAATGTCCTCTACCTTGTCCAGCCAATCTGCGGCTTCTGGGAGCTTCTCCTTCAAGTGCTGTATGACCGAATCTTGCCAATTCCCAGCACTGATGTCCCACCATTCCCATCCTCCGCGAAAGGAAGAAATCTGTTCAAATGCTGTCATGGATTCCAACCTTCCTCCCAACTTTTTTCGCTTTATAAAAAGGACACGCTTCCCATATCGGAATAACGTGTCCTTACGATGTGACGTCAAATATGTTAAGCCAAGAATTCCGCAGTCTTCTCATGAAATAGAGGAATTAGACATAATCTGCTTCAGCTTTTCCGTTGCCCGCTTCTGAATACGGGAAACGCTCATCTGCGATACGCCCAACGTCTGTGCAATCGCACGTTGAGATTGACCGTCCTGAAATGCTAGAAGAAGCACCTTTTGTTCCTGCTCCTTCAGTTGGCTTAAAGCCTGCTGCAAATCCATTCGTTTTTCCACAGTGTCATAATCGTTAGCATCCGAGCTAATGAGCTCGCCTAACGTAGCTGCACTCTCTTCCTGAGATAAAGGCGAGTCCAGTGAAACATAGTGATAGCACTCACGACCAGCAAGCACCTCGATCGTTTCTTCTACGGTAAGATCCAAATAGGTCGCAATCTCGTCTACATTGGGTGAGCGTTCCAATTTAACGGTCAGTTCATCAATAGCATGTTGAACAAGCGCACCCTTTTCCTTAATACGGCGAGGAACCTGGATGTACCAGGATTTGTCGCGCAAATAATTTTTCATATGTCCCAGCATACTTTTCATAGCATACGGTTCAAATGGGATACCCAAGCTGATATCGTATTGCTGAAGCAGACGTATCAAAGCCATCTGACCGGTCTGATATAAATCCTCGTATAAGTCCGGACGGTTACGGGAGATCTTCCCGGCAGCCATCTTGACCATCGGCTCATACTTGCGGATCAGCACGGTAGCAATCTCGTTATCTTTTGTTTGCTGGTACTCCCAGATTAGACCAACGGCTTCATCCATCGACTCCGGGGGAGTTACCTTTTCATTCATACTCTTTCCTCACTTCTGGTCAGGCGCTTTACCAGCACCACTTCGGTGCCTTTTCCTGTCTCATTCAAGATATGGACATCGTCCATAAGCGCCTGCATGAGATAAAAGCCTAATCCGCCTATCTGCGCATCATTCAACTCCTTGTCATGCAAGGATGCGATACGGGACGGGTCCTCCACACGTTCAAAGCTCTCCCCTTCATCTTTGACACGAATGGACAACGAAGCTTCATCAAATTCAAATGTCACTTCCACGACTCCCCCCTCATGACCATATGCATAAAGGACAGAGTTATTACAGGCTTCCGATACAGCCACTTTCATGTCTTCAATATCCTCATAAGAGAATCCCATTTTCGCGGCAATACCGTATAAATTTAATCTTACAATATCAACAAAGTCAGCAGTTGCCGGCAAATTAAGAACTACTTTTTGAATTTGAGCATTCATTTCTTTTTCTTTCCTTTCCTATTGGGAATTCTCCTGGGGGACAAAGAATTTGGCAATACCGGTCATATCAAACAGCTTTTGAATTTGAGGCGGTACCTCTTGAACAGCAAAGCGAGACTCCATCCCATGCCTTGCTTTTAAAATGGATAACAAGATACCAATACCCGTGCTGTCAATGTATTTAAGGTCTCTCAAGTTAATAATCAAATCTTGGCTGGACTCCCCCACCAAAGGCTCCATCACCAGACGAAAATCAGGTGCTACCGAAAGATCCAACTCTCCACTCAGATAAACGGTATTTACGCCATCGGTTGTTTCTGTAATTGCATTAAATTTCTCATTTTTATTTGTATTCATAGGCCTACTCTCCCGAAAAAAGATTTCCCTACATACTAACCCATTATACGAGCGTTTGAATCACGGTATAACTTTTTAAACACTACCAAATGCCACCATCTAGGCTTCATTGATTTGATCTTTACCCGGCTGCATTGGAAAATGGTCCGGAGAATGCCGTAGCAACGCCTGTTTTACACTGCTGATTTTAACGGGCTTACTAATATAATCGTTCATCCCAGCTTCAATACATCGAGGCTGAATACCCTCCATGACGTTAGCCGTCATGGCGATAATGGCAGGTTGGGATCTTCCCGCCAATTGTTTACGCATTCTACCCGTACATTCCAGACCGTCCATCACGGGCATCTGCAAGTCCATAAAGATATAGTCATAGTCCTGATTCGCCATGACCATATCAAGCGCCTGTTGCCCATCTGCTGCCACATCTGAAGCTAAACCAAGCTTATCCAGTATATTAACCATTAGCTTCTGGTTGATCGGATGGTCATCCACCACCAGTACAGGTTTACGACTTGGAGACTCCTGATGTGGAATTTCCCAATCGTGGCTGGACTCCCCCTCCAGTTCATTTTCCTCAGCAAAGCCAAGCTTCATTGTAAAATGAAACGTCACGCCTTGTTCTCCACTCGTATCTACACGAATATCTCCGCCCATCATATTCACCAAGGTTTTACAAATGGCAAGTCCTAACCCGGTACCACCATATTTACGCGTCATTGAAGAATCCAGTTGGGAAAAGGGCTGAAATAGCCTTTCGACCTTAGCCGATTCAATGCCAATGCCTGTATCCTTCACAGAAAACTCAACGGTAAGTCCATTGTCACTTTGCTCTTTGACAGATGCGAAGACATATACCCCGCCTCGGTCTGTAAATTTGACGGCATTGGATACCAGGTTAATCAATACTTGTCGCAATCGCCCCATATCTCCATATAACACCGGTGGCATCTGTTCATCGAGAAAATAAACCAGCTCCAAATTCTTTCGGTTGACTTCTACCGTAAACAGGCTGAAAACTTCCTTGATACAGGAAACCAGATCAAAAGGATATTCCTCTACCTCCATTTTGCCTGACTCCAGCTTGGTAAAGTCCAGAATATCATTAATGACCGCCACCAGCGCGTCTGCGCTACGACGGATGATATCAGCATATTCCTGCTGATCGGTCTGCAGCTCTGTCTCCATCAGCAGATCAATCATGCCAATAACGCCGTTCATAGGTGTGCGGATCTCATGGCTCATCATTGCCAGAAATTCCGTTTTGGCATTGGCAGCAATCTCTGCTGCCTCCTTGGCGGCAATCAGTTCGCTGTTCATCTTCTCGAGCTCCTGCGTCTTGTGGTGAAGCAGCATGGACTGTGTCTTCAAGCGTTTGTTTGTCAGATACATTTGCACGAAGCCTTCAATTTTAGACTTGAGAATTTGAGGGATGAACGGCTTCACCATATAATCAATACCACCAGCTGAATATCCCGCAAACAAATGCTCCGCTTCCTTGCTGTTAGCTGAAATAAAGATAATCGGAATATCCTTTGTTTTCTCTCTGGCCTTGATTAACTTCGCAGTCTCAATTCCATCCATACCCGGCATCTGCACATCAAGGACTACAAGTGCGAATTCATCTTTTAATAGACATCGCAGCGCTTCTTCCCCGGATGTGGCTTTTACCAGATTATATTGTTCACTCTCCAGCACTGCCTCAAGAGCGAGCAGGTTCTCAGGTCTGTCATCTACCAGCAATATATGAATCGGTTCATGAAGCCCCATGGAATCCTCCTAAGCATCTCTATTTAATCTTCCGGTATATTTTTTCTATCCGGTCCAGCGGCTCGTAGGAATCACTATAATCGGTAAAATGTATGGATTCCTTGGCCCCAAGCACCAACACACCAAAATGACTCAAGCTATCATAAAACAACCCATGTACATGGTTGCGAAGTTCGTCGTTAAAATAGATCATGACATTCCGGCAAAAAATCACATTGAACTCGTTAAAAGACCGGTCTGTCGCCAAGTTGTGCTCCGCAAAAATAATATTTTTCCGTAAAAAAGGATGAAACATCACTGAATCATACTTGGCTGTATAATATTCAGAGAACGATTGTGTGCCCCCGGACTCCAAATAATTTTTGGTATACAGCTTCATTCGGTCGATCCCGTATACGCCTTCCTTCGCCTGCTGTAAAGACAGGTTATTCATATCCGTCGCATAAATGCGAGCCTTGTCATATAAGCCTTCTTCATGCAGCAAGATCGCCATAGAATATACTTCCTCACCAGTAGAACAACCTGCATGCCAGATTCGAATGTACGGATACGTTCGCAAAATAGGAATGATTTTCTGCCTGAAGTTCAGAAACAGCTCCGGGTCACGGAACATCTCGGTCACCGGAATGGAAAGGCTTTGTACCAGTCTATCGAAGGCGCTGCGATCATGCAGCACCTTCTCCTGTAGTCCTGATATCGTGCTTACATTCTCGGACTGCGCATGATAATAAACACGCCGCTTAATCGAAGGCAGAGCATAGTTACGAAAATCGTAGCCGTACAGCCGATGTATACCTTCCAGCAACAGCTCAATCTCAATCATTTCCCGCTCAGTATCATTCGATTTCACTTCATTAGCAGCATTATCCGCCATATCCTTAGATGTCATAATCTCTCTCCAATTCCTAAATAGGTTTTGCCTATGCCGCTCCAATCATGTGTCGATTTATATTACCCATTTTTTTGGGTTACGAATACAACCAAACCCGCATTAATGATAAAAGCTGTTCGGTTTGAATCGGTTTTTTCACATAATCGGAAGCGCCTGCCTCAATACACTTGGAACGATCATCCTTCATGGCCTTGGCTGTCAGGGCAATAATAGGCATCTTCTCGAATTGTGGCATTAGCCGGATACGTCGCATCGCTTCATATCCATCCATTTCCGGCATCATCATATCCATCAGCACCAGATCAAAATCAGGTGTCTGTTCCAGCAGTTCCAGTGCTTCTCTTCCATTTTCCGCAAAGGTAACCTCCATACGATAGCTTTCCAGCACACTGGACAGAGCAAATACATTGCGAATATCATCGTCTACCAACAATATTTTTTTACCTTCAAACAGTTCTTCCTTGTTGTATAGCTTCTGCAAAATTTTGCGTTTGTCCTCAGGAAGGTTCGCCTCTACACGATGCAAGAACAACGTTGTTTCGTCCAAAAGCCGTTCCGGCGATTTAACATCCTTAATAATAATAGACTCTGCATATTTACGAAGTTGCGTTTCTTCTTTGCTATCCAGATCTTTGCCTGTATAAATAATGATCGGCAGATCAGTTAGCTGTTCATTCTCTCGAATACGATCCAGCAGTTCAAAACCAGTCATATCGCTCAGCATCAGATCCAGTACCATGCAGTCATACCGCTGGGTAGCCAGCTCATTTAGTGCTTCCTGACCTGTCGATACCGCCGTAATGGCAACATCATCATGATCGATCAGCTCAATAATGGATTTACGCTGATTATCATCATCTTCAACCACAAGAAGACGTTTGACCATCTGGTCCGTATACGATTTGATATGTGAAAATGCTTTATCCAAACTTTCCTTCGAAGATGGCTTTTTGAGATAGGCAATCGCACCCATCATCAAGCCCTGCTTCACATCATCTATGACCGAAATAACATGCACTGGAATATGACGTGTCGATGAATTTCCTTTTAGCTCGCCCAAAATGGACCAGCCATCCATCACAGGTAATTGAATATCTAATATAATAGCGTCCGGCAAATAAGACTGAGCCATGTTGAGCCCATCGTCTCCTTGGAGAGCGATCAGGGCCTTAAAGCCCCGGCTACGGGCCATATCGTACAAAATATTAGCAAAATTAATATCATCCTCAATAATCAGCAGCACTTTATCCTGTGAGGTAATCTCGTTTCGGTCGTCCCCCGGATGTATAATGTCCGCTGCTTTGTTTTTCGAAGGCATCTGATATAATGGCAAACGTTTAGCAGGCATAATCATGGGAAGATCCGTTTCTGCCGAGGCTGCGACATTCTCAAAATCCGAATTCACAACCGTACCGTTAAATTCCTCTCTCGAATGAGAATCCATATCCTCAGCCGTTGGCGTTTGTTCCGGCAAATACAATGTGAAGCAACTGCCCTGTCCCTGCTCGGATTCCACCGTAATAACGCCGCCCAACAATCTGGAAAGCTCGCGGCTGATCGACAGACCTAGTCCTGTCCCTCCGTACTTCCGGCTGGTTGTACCGTCTACCTGCTGGAAGGCTTCGAAGATCAGATCCGTTTTATCGGAAGCAATCCCAATGCCCGTATCACGCACAGATAGAGCCAGATAGGCTCTTCTTGGATTTAGCAGACCAGGAAGCTGCTCTCCGTTTGCCCGGGATACATTGAAACGAATAGAACCTTCCGTGGTGAACTTAAACGCATTGGACAGCAAATTACGTAAAATTTGTTTGAGACGATAACCGTCACTGATAATGACATCTGGCAGGTTCTCTTCAATCTCGGTATGCAGTTGAAGCTCACGTTGGGCTGCGACCGGAGCAAAATTCTGCTCCACAAACAGTTCCAGTTCCTTCAAGTGGACCGCTTCATGGTTAATATCCATTTTTCCAGCGTCCACTTTGGATAAATCCAGAATTTCATCAATCATTTTCAACAAATCCGCGCCTGACATATAAATGGTTTGTGCATATTCCACTTGCTTTGGCTTGAGATTGCCTTCCTTGTTCTCAGACAAGAGCTGAGATAGAATAAGCAAGCTATTTAGCGGAGTACGCAGCTCATGAGACATATTGGCCAAAAACTCGGATTTGTATTTGCTTGTGATTCCTAGCTGCATTGCCTGTTGCTCCAACTGAGCTCGTGCATGTTCAATCTCGTCGTTCTTTTCTTCCACTTCTCGAACTTGTTCTTCCAGAGCTCTCGTTTTGGCAATCAGTTCAGTATTAAAATGCTCCAATTCTTCTTGTTGACGTTGTAACAATTCCTCTGAACGCTTGAGTTCTTCTGTTTGCTCCTCCAAATTTTCGTTGGAGCGCTTGAGTTCCTCTTGCTGAGTTTGTAGTTCTTCGGATTGGCATTGCAATTCCTCAGTAAGTGCCTGAGATTCGCGCAGCAATTGCTCTACACGCATCCGTCCCTTGATATTGTTCAGAATGATCCCCAAGCTCTCTACTAATTGAGCAAACAGCTTGGTTTCCAGATCACTGAAGCGATCCAGTGACGCTATTTCTACAGCACCAATACACTCATCCTCGAACAAAATAGGGAAAATCATAATTCCCACGGGCTTACTTTCTCCTAAGGCAGAGCCTATGGACAAATATCCGTCAGGAGCCTCTGTAATCAAGATCGACTTACGATCCAGAACACATTGTCCGAGCAAGCCTTCGCCCACATGGATAACGTCCCTAATCGAATTTTCGCCAGTCACCTTTGCATAGGAGCCGTATAACTTAAAACGGTTGTCTTCTACATCTTTCCCTTGCAAATAGATGGCTCCATAGCTGCCTCCCAGGATGGGCGTAAACTCACTAATGAACATCTGAGCAACCTGCTCCAGTGAATTCACACCACGGAACAGCTCAGTCACCCGAGCAGTATTGGCATTAAGCCAAGTTTGATCCTTCTGCGTTTGAAGGACGGAATGTTCAAATTTCCGCTTTTCTTCCAAGTCTCCGGCCATTTGTTGAAATACACGAGCGACCTCACCAATTTCATCTTTGGAGGCAACACTCATTCGGCTGATGGCCCTGTACTTTCCCTTGCCAAAACCATTAATCATGAGATTCACGACATTTAGACCTTTGGCAATGCTTGGGAGCACCCACAAAATAACCAGTAAGCCCATGATCAGGCCGGCGGCCATCAGAATTGTGGTAATCTGCACAGATTCTTCATACGCCAAATTGGCCTGCTTCATGTCGCTATCAATTTCCCGATCCTGAAAAACGGCAAGGGCATTAATACTATCCATCGCCTCTTCTTGGGCAGGCAAACCAGTACTATTGCGGAAAGCGTTAGCCTCATCAATACGATCTTGCCCCAACAAAGAAACCAGTCTTTGTTCGTAACTTAAAAATTCATTCCACGCGACGGCTACCCGATCAACCTGCTGTTGCTCTTCACTGGTGCCGGAATTCGTTTGCAGACTAGCCAGCACTTTCGTTCCAGTAGCCGAAATATCGTCCAGCTCGCGTTTGGCCTCACTAACGGAGGAACCTGGATTCAAGATCAGATTGGCCATCACTTTGGCCATATCATTCACCTGCCCGCGAATAGCTGTTGTTTTCCGGACCTTCATATATCGATCCTGATAAACCTGGTTTAGCTGTTCATTCAGGCTCCCCATCCGGTCATAGCTGATTAGCGTCAGCACAAGGAGGATCGCCATAAGCGATCCAAAGCCGATCAGCAGTTTATTTCTGATTTTCATGCAAGCTCTCTCCCTCTTTCAATGAAATCCAGATCAGGCACTTATCATCATCGCGATCCTGTGGCGTCTCATTACGAAAAAATGCATCCAGCATCGCTTCTTCGTTCCATTCCTCATACTTACGTAGACACTCAGTCAGATACTCCAACTGCTCCTCATATTCACCTTCCACCGCTTCCAGCAAGCCATCCGTATACAAAGCGATATGTCCAGTTCCTTCATAATGAATCGTGTGCATTTCTGCATCAATCTTATCAAACAAACCAACCGGGCTACATGCACGGTCAAATTTAGTAATGCTGCCATCCTGGTTGAACAGCAAACCGGGAGGATGTCCCGCATTTACATAGTCAATTCGCCGTGAACGGGTATCAATCACCATATAAATCGCCGTAAAATAATACTGTACCAGCTGCTTGCCCAGATCCAGTTGATTAAAACGACGATTCAGCTCTTGTATGACTTTCTCAGGCTCCACATATGTGGTCACCGTATCCTTAAGTACAGACGCAATGAACATGCAGAACAACGAGGAAGAAATGCCATGCCCCATCATATCAAGCAAAATGATGGCATATCGCCCCTCCCCTAACGGATACCATGAATATAAATCCCCTGCCAGTTCAAAGGAAGGCTGATAGAGCGCATTCACTTGCAGCACTGGGTCATGGATGGCAGGACTAAGCACCGCCTGCTGCACCATCGCGGCCAGCTTCAACTCATCCTGAATTCGCTGATCCCGATCCTTATGCCAGTCCTTCTCCTGTTTGAGACGCAAGGCAGACCGGATTCGCGCCATGAGCTCTACCTTGTTGATCGGCTTCGTGACGTAATCGACGGCTCCCACATCTAGAGCTTCGGCCAATTTTTTGGAATCTCCTACCGCCGTTACCATAATAATCGGGATATCTTTTAAATGCTCATATTCCTGCACAATACTGCAAGCTTCAATGCCGTCCATTTCAGGCATCATCATATCCAACAGCACCAGATCAATATCGGAAGGACGGGGCCTAAGACTAATGGTACGGTCGCCGATTCCCAGATGCTCCAACATTTCTGCGGCCGAGCTAGCAGAGATCACATCCCGATAATTTTCTTTTTTCAGTATTTCACGAATAATAATGACATTCGTCGGGTTATCGTCAACAATTAGAATTCTCATTGGCCTCTCCTTATCTGTAACTCATGTATTATACTATACCTGCTTATACGGCAACACCCTTGTTGATTGGAAGTAGTGTTTCCGTAAGAAGGCATTCCAAAAACATAGATAAGGAATGAGGCTAAAACCCCATTCCTTATCTATGTTTTTGGAGGACCCGCGAAACACTTGTGGTGCGGTCAACTTCCCCTTTTTCGAATCTAATGTCACTCAGCTTTTATGGTGAACAGCAATATCACGCTTTTTTAGCAATGACCAGCACTTTACCCTGATCCAGTTCTTTTTCATAAAAGTCAGCTTCGGTATCTGTAAATCCCAAAGAAGTAATTTTAGCGCGAAGCTCATCGCCACGGGAACGGAACAAGTTGGCTAATGAATCGAAAACGCCCTCTTCCTTAATCCCGATTTCCTTGGCATCCACCGTATCGGCAATACGATCTGTCCGATCCTGATCATGAGCGAGCACGAACACATCCTCATAACGATAGCCCGTGTTACGCAACTCATTTACTGCTTCAACGGCTTGTACACCGTTATCTACCACTTTGGCATAAGATTTATGATTGGTCTGATTCATGTTTCTCACGCTCCTTTAAGGATTGACTTCTCTGACTATTACACTTCACATATCCATTTGAAACTTCCATGTTATGTCACGCCTCAAAAAAAACGATTACCACTCCGTTTCATCAAAAAACTCAACATACTTAGGTTTATCAGTCGTCTCATCCATAAACACTTTGATTGCACGTTGTCCGCGTACATAGACCTCTCCGTCTTCCGCCGTGAATTGCGAGCCACCCAGCGCCTGATCCAGCGTTTTTCGTTGAAACGGCAGCCACTTATCATTTACCTTGATTCGACCAGCAGCAGGATCTACATGCACATAAGAAACGACGTCCTCACGCATACCTACGACAACATCTGGATATTGGTATTCTGTAGAAAGCAGCAGCATATCCTTTTTGACTCGTTGTGGCTTGCCTAGCTTCTTCAAAACATCCGCACGGGTATCATCCAGAGATATGCCATTTAAGGTATGAAAATCTGCTGGTACAGCATGTGGAGCGGGTATCGTCTGCACAGTCCTAACCATATGCCCCGCTGTTTGCGGGGAAACGGTTTGCTGAACCGTATCCTGTCCGGAAAAGGGAGTGAGCAAACCAGCAGCTAGTAATAACGTCTTCATCATAAATCTCACCCTTTCAATGAATTTCCTGTAGTTTACGGTTCAGCGACTATGCTACTGACGCATTTTCTGCCACACTCCAGCAGCGATGTCTACATAACCCAACCAGTTTTTACCCGGTTTGGCCGCAGGCTCCTCATAAGTCGCATTGTAGCTCTGAACCGTCCGCTCCGTTGCGGTCAAAGGTCTATTCGGTGTCGTTGCCTTGATCGCGTGATCCGTTCTGGAGGTATTACTCGCAGCGCTATGCGATTTCTGAAACCGTGTCATTAACGCTGTTGAAGCCTGCTTGGCAGCCAGCGTCACTTCGCTGAGTACCTCTCCCAAGTTTCTAACCGATTCCATTACTGGCTCCACTTGCTTCAATTTATGATCAACGTCTGCGGTGATGTCATTCGCATGTCGAACCGTTTGTTTTACTTCATAACTCAGTTCATCTATCGTTTTTTGTACATCCTGCAAGGTTTGAGTCACCTTATCCAGAGAGCCTTGTGCTGCTTTTAACGTTTTGATGAGGAAAATAACGAGAACTGCAAATGCGATAGCAATAATAAAAATGCTGACCTGTGTTAACATAGCGTAACCTCTCTTTCGTCTTTCACGATGATGTTTATGATTACTGCATAGTTACCCTTTAGATTCAGACACGAAACAACGTCCATGCTGGCTTCTTCTCCGCTCCAAACGTTATGATTCACGGACTCTCGCACCGTTTAAAACACCATATAACGATGGCACAGCCACGAATAATCTATAGAAGTCATTGTCATCTGCAACCACGCTCTATCGGAGCGTGAGTATGCCACATTATATACAATTAAAGGAGGATACAGAACATGCTAAAATGGTCCGCTTTATTCTTAATTTTTGCTGTGATCGCCGGGATCTTAGGTTTTTTTGGTATCGTCGTGTCCATAGCTGCTACAATCGCTAAAATATTATTTGTGATATTTCTGGTGTTGTTCGTCATTTCACTCTTTACCGGAAGAAAACGGGTTTCATAGTTATCGGATGCTAGTTGCACAAGAGCAATATTCTAAATGTTTATAAAAAAAGGATGTTCCCACCCTGGTTAACAGGGCTGTGGAACATCCTTTTTTGATGCAGCTTTTTAACAGTTAGCGGCGCTTTATTGAATCACGCTGCCCCCAAACAGGAAACGATCCTGCCAAGGCTTGCTGAAATCCGTAACTTTTACACCGCCACCCGCTACAGAAAACGTATGGAGAAGCTTGTTGTCTCCCAAATATACAGCTACGTGTGTAATCGTTTGGGAGGAGTTATCCAAGGACGTGTACGCCCCGGAAGATGCATTATAATTTGTAAAGAAGAGCAAATCGCCACGCTTCAGCGTAGTCATGTCCGTATTCGGCTGACTGTTTTGCTTGATCCACTCACCCTGTGAACGAGAATCTGCCGGAAGCTGGATACCTACAGCCTGACGGAAAATTTGACGGGTAAATGCCGAGCAATCAAAAGTAGCCGTACTGTTACGATCTGAACCATATTCATATGGAGTTCCGAGATAAGTCATCCCCGTGTTAATAACCTGGTCTATTGCAGCCGCTGCATCACCGGAAAACATGTTCATAGTTGACACAGGAGAGGCTGTCGCAGGTATTACGGTAGTATCAGGAGTGGTTGTCACCGGGGCAGACACAGGCTGCTGCACAACAACGCCCTCACCAATACGAATATACTGTGGAGACGAGCTGACGTAGCCCACCGTACCATCAGCTTCGGTAACCTTGAACCAATAAGCATTACTTGGGTCGGTAATCGTTACGACATCCCCTGCATTCAAATAGCCCAAAACCTCGGAAGAAGTGGATGCCTCCGCCCGCAAACGAACGGACGTTTGAATCGTGGCTTTCGTTTGACCGGCAGAACTATTCACTGAGGCCACTGCCTCTTTAGCTGAAACATTTTTAACTGACTCTGTGGCTTCCGATTTACGAGTAGTAGACGGGGTGACAGCAGCAGCGACGCTGGTAGCGCCAACTTTTATGTACTTGTCGGAGCTGCTAGTGTATCCGGTTACTCCATCAGAAGTCTTGATCTTATACCAATAGCTGTTCGTTTTCTCCAATACCGTTACGGCCTCTCCCTGCTTCATAAAGCTGACTACATCCCCTGTAGTCGAAGGACCGGATCTAAGCTTTACAGCCGCCTGAATAACCGCCTTCTGTCCTGTGGATGCTGTTGATGCCGCTGCGTCAACCTGACCCGGCGCCACATGAATTGCTGCCAACAGCGCGGCTGACGTCATGAGCATTCCCATCACGCGTCTTCTCAATGTTGCACCTCCTGGCTGTTTTTACGAATTTGAAGAGCATATCCAATTCCGACGAATATAGCCGGACATGCCTTCATTATAGTAAAAGCAGCAGGAAGAGAGATATAATCCAAACGTCACAAAAGGAAGCGTATACGCCTTTTGCATATAGGTCTAAAGTCACTTTTAATACTAACTATTTAATAATTAATCTATAATTTGGGTTCTACATGGACATGGACATGCATCGTGTTATGAACCTCTTGCAGGCGTTCCTCAATCCGGTCGCTGATCCGATGCCCTTCAATCAGGCTGAGTTGCGGATCCACCTCAATGACCACATCCACCAGCGCATGATTGCCGTGTACACGTGCCTTAACGTCCCGAATCCCCTCTACTCCAGGTATACAGGCAATCGTACTCCGTAAGTCAGACAGCTCTTGCTCATCAAATCCATCGGTCAAGCTGTGCGTGGAATCCTTAAAAATATCCCACGCTGTTTTACATATGATGAATCCTACCGCGATCGCAGCTACAGTATCCAGCCAGGGTAGCCCGAACTGTGCGCCGATAATACCAACTGCTGCCCCAACACTAACAAGTGCATCCGATAGATTATCCTTGGCCGCTGCCAGCAAAGCCTTATTGTTAATTTGCCGTGCCAGTCTGTTATTGTAAAGGTACACTCCCAGCATAATCACCGCACAAATCACAGCTACACTCGCGGAGGTGATATCCGGTATTTGCTTTCCGCCCTTAAAAATGCTCCCGATCCCATCAATAAGCACCTGCAAACCGACGACAGCCATAATAAAGGACGCCAGCAGCGCCGCGATCGTTTCTGCCCGAAAATGTCCATAGGCATGGTCAGAGTCCGGTGGTTTTTGGGAAATTCTCAGCCCCACCAGTACAGCCACCGACACGACAATATCGGTGACATTATTGAAGCCATCCGCCCGCAACGCGCTAGAAGCAAATATATATCCGCTAATCAGCTTAAAGGCGGACAGCAAGAGATAAGCAGCAATGCTCACCCACGCCCCACGCTCACCTTTTCGTATTTCTTCATAGACATTTACCACAACGTAGGACACTCCTTCAAATATATAGTTTCCAGCAGAACGATCTCACCGGGCCCAAAATAAAAATAGCAGCATCGCTGCCCTGAATAATAACAATTTGTCTTTGGTTAACTGTTATTTTCAGGATAGCAGACGAACTTTGTGTGGGTCTAGAGAAACAGTCTTTCCGCTCTGCATCGCTGTAGTAACAACGAAAAAGTATTGCCAGACCCCATTCCTGTAGGTTACACAAAACATTTTTTCCTTCACACAAAAAACAGACGTTTTCTCTTCCACCCCACCCGAGATGTGTGTTATCATTGTTGCCCTTGTCCCTTCTTTTAAAAACGTATAAAATGAGGACACAGCCGCGTTTTTCTTCAATCCAGCATGATTGACATGAATCTGGCGGCAACAGGAGGAATTTATTCATGAGCGATGCCAATGAACCACGTAAAGTTAATCTCGCAGATGCCATTCGGGAAAAGCTGGCACAAAAAAAACAGCAGTCCGGCGCTTCACAGCAGGGCGGCTTTCAAGGCGGTTCCACCAAAACACTGAAAAGCCAAAATACGAAGAAGCCGAACAACCAACGCCGTCGTACAGGCGGATCATAATCCACCTCATAGCCTTAATAGGGTATCAAAGGTCTGGCGTACCTCACTGCCAAAACCAAGTAAGCTATGGGCATGGTACAAAAACGAAAAAGAGGAGTCTCCCTGCCATCTTAATGGCCTGAAGGAGCTCCTCTTTCGTTTATCTAGTTGCTGAAGTTAGCCGATTTCTACCGGATACATACGTTCACGCAACTTTGTGATTTCTTCATTTTCCAAGTACTCATCATAGCTCATCGTACGGTCGATTACGCCGTTTGGTGTAATTTCCACGATGCGGTTCGCGATCGTTTGAATAAACTGGTGGTCATGCGATGTGAACAATATAGTACCATCAAAATCAATCAGACCATTGTTCAGCGCTGTGATGGACTCCAGATCCAAGTGGTTGGTCGGTTCTTCCAGCAGCAACACATTGGCACCGTTCAGCATCATTTTCGCCAGCATACAGCGAACCTTTTCGCCCCCGGACAGCACACTTGCTTTCTTAAGCGCTTCTTCTCCAGAGAAAAGCATACGTCCCAAGAAGCCGCGCAGGAACGTTTCGTCCTGATCCTTGGAATATTGACGGAGCCATTCCACAAGATTCATGTCCACACCTTCAAAATAGGTGGAATTATCTTTCGGGAAATAAGCCTGGCTAGTTGTAATCCCCCAAGAAAATTCTCCGCTGTCTGCTTCAATCTCGTTCATCAACACCTGGAAGAGCGTCGTTTTAGGCAAACCGTTCGGACCCACAAACGCGATTTTATCGCCCTTGTTCACAACCAGACTGAACTCGTTCAACACTTGCTCGCCTTCAACGGTTTTACTGAGACTGTCTACGGTCAGCAGTTGTTTGCCCGCTTCACGCTCAGGCTTGAAGTTAATGAACGGATATTTACGGTTTGAAGGACGGATATCGTCCAGCGTAATTTTATCCAGTTGCTTTTTACGTGAAGTTGCCTGTTTGGACTTGGAAGCATTCGCGGAAAAGCGCTGAATAAAGGCTTGCAGTTCCTTGATCTTTTCTTCCTTCTTCTTGTTCGCATCACGAGTCAATGCAAGCGCAAGCTGGCTGGACTCGTACCAGAAGTCATAGTTGCCGACGTACATCTGGATTTTACCAAAATCGATATCCGCAATATGCGTACATACCTTGTTCAGGAAGTGACGGTCATGGGATACAACGATGACGGTGCCTTCATAGTCCATCAAGAAATTTTCCAGCCATTGAATGGATTCGAGATCCAAATGGTTGGTAGGCTCATCAAGCAGCAAATTGTTCGGACGACCAAACAACGCTTGAGCCAAGAGAACGCGTACCTTGTCGTTCCCGCTCATCTCAGACATATTTTTATCATGTAGGTCACGCGGAATACCAAGACCGATCAGCAATGCAGCTGCATCCGGCTCGGCATCCCAACCGTTCAGCTCTGCAAATTCGCCTTCCAGTTCACCGGCACGCAAACCGTCTGCTTCGGAAAACTCCGTTTTAGCGTACAGCGCATCCTTTTCCTTCATGATTTCATACAGACGCGTGTGCCCCATAATAACGGTTTCCAGAACCGGGAATTCATCGTATTCATAATGGTTCTGCTTGAGGACTGCCATCCGTTCGCCCGGTGTCATGTGAACCTCACCAGAATTGGCTTCGATTTCACCGGAAAGAATTTTCAAAAAGGTGGATTTACCCGCGCCATTCGCCCCAATCAGGCCGTAGCAGTTCCCAGGAGTAAATTTGATATTTACGTCTTCAAAAAGTGGGCGTTTACCATAACGAAGCGTTACGCCGCTTGTACTGATCATATAAGCATACCATCCTTATCATTAGTAAAGTGCTAAACACAAAATTACCGACGGCAATAGTATAACACACAAAAGATCGGATTCGAACCGTAGTATAAGCATAACCGTCCCTGAATCTCATCCAATATCTTATAAATAAAATAAAAAACGCTTCTGTCTCCACGATTGTCACGTGACAAACACATGGACCAGAACCATTTTCATGTTTTAAATTCGTTGAGATGCCGTGAGGACAGACGCGTTATTCAGTCGCAGCATTGATTGTTCTGTGCGCTGGTAAACGTCAGGAAACCCCGACACCTATCGGAATGAGGTACATGCCCGCTTCATCATCCTGTTTGATTACGACCTCCACGTCATAGACCGCCTGGATCAGCTCAGATGTAACGACCTCTGTAGGTGGGCCGTTCGCTATAATACGCCCTTCCCTCATGGCAATCATCACATCGCTATACCGAATAGCCTGATTGATATCATGCAGCACCATCACGATGGTCAGTCCATGTTCCTGGTTTAACTGCCGAATGAGCTCTAAAATTTCAAGCTGGTAGTACATATCCAAATAGGTGGTCGGCTCATCCAAAAATAAAATTGGCGTCCGCTGTGCCAAGGCCATTGCAATCCATACACGCTGTCGTTCTCCTCCTGAGAGCTGATCCAACGTGCGAGTTCTACGTTCGTTCAGATTAGTACAGGCTATCGCCCACTCGATCGCTTCCTCATCCTCATCACGTCTCGCTGTGAACATATTCTTATGCGGCAACCTGCCGAAGCTGACGAGCTTTTCTACAGTCAAGTCGGAAGGTGCCTCATTCTGCTGATGGACTACTGCCAGTTGACGGGCCAGCTCCTTGGGCTTGTAGTGGGCTATCTCCTTGCCGTCCAGAATCACCTGGCCCAAGCGGGGAACAGCATTGTTGGACATCACGCTGAGCAGCGTCGATTTGCCGCATCCGTTGGGACCAATTATGGTCGTAATCCGTCCCGACTCAATAACAGTATTAATAGCGTGCAGACGATCCGTTTTCCGATCATATGAGAAGGTTATATCCTTAATGTCCATAGGTGCGATCCGCCTTTCTGATCAGGAATATCAGGAACGGCCCGCCAATGACGGCCATAATAATAGAAGCCGGGATTTCATTGGGAGCAAGCACTGTCCGCCCCAGTGTATCCGCGAGCAGCAACAGCAAGCCGCCGCATAATGCGGAAAATGGAATCAGCCACTTATGATCCGAGCCAACCAGGTAGCGGGCACAATGCGGAACGAGCAGGCCGATAAAGGCAATTACTCCTGCGATGGCTGTAGCCGTTGCTGCAAGCAGCACTGCAATCACAGAAATCAAAAGTCGTGCGCGCGTTACATTGAATCCTAGATTTTTAGCTGTTTTATCTTGAAGGGACAAGAAATTGCACCAAGAGAACACGAGCATGGCTAAAATTAGCCCAATCCCGCCATAAGTCACAATAACCTCGACATCTACCCATTTTTTCATAGACAAGGTTGATGTAGTGACCTGGTTAATACTGGTGACCGCATAACTGCCTCGATAGTTAAACGACTGACCTAGACCGGAAAAAATAGCGTTCACAGCTACCCCGATCAGAATGAGACGAATCGGATGCAAGCCAGATTTCCACGAAAACCCATAAACCATTAGGCAGGCTAACGCACCGCCAATAAATGAAAAGAACGGCATCCAGAAATAAAGCGCCGGAAAGACCGTCACCGCAATCAGCGAGATCAATGCCGCTCCCGAAGAAATGCCGATAACCCCAGCATCCGCCAGCGGATTTTTCATGACGGCTTGCAGCAAAACACCCGCTACTGCAAGTGCTGCACCTGCCATTACGGACACGAAAATTCTCGGTAGTCTCAGGTCCTTGACCACATTCACCTGATCATCTGTACCTGTCCACAATCCGGTCACCAACTGACTCAAATCCACCTTGAGACTGCCTGTCATCGCTGAATACAGCATGACGCCAACGAGCAAGACAATTACAACAATAAGGCTCCAACCTTTTTTGGACATGTCATCAGCTTCCTTTAATTCGAAGGATACAGCATTTTCATCAGCTCATCCAGCGCCGAGTTTGCCGCTAAATTCCCTGTTGTGCCAAACAACGGTTCAGGCAGATCATAGACATGCCCATTTTTCACAGCGTTGAAATGCTTCCAGATATCGTTAGTTTTGAACTCTTCATCGAACATTTTCACTACTTCATCCGGCATCCCGTGTGCAGCGCGCAAAATGATATCGGGGTTGGATTGCTGCAAGGCTTCGGTATTGTGGGCAATGAACTCCACCTTCTCGCCCTGAACCACATTGGTTCCGCCTGCAATTTTAACCAGATCCCCAATATAGGAATGCTCGGTAGCCACCAGATAGCTTCCCGGTACTCCCAGCAAAATCAATACTTTAGGGGATTTCTTCCCTTTGATCTTTTGTTGAATCTCGGCTACTTTCGCATCCAAAGCTCCATTAATCTCTTTGGCCTTATCGGCTTTGCCAAACGTGTCTCCCAGCTTTTGAATTTCTTTTTGCATATTCGCGAGACTTTCAAAATTTAAAAATTCGGCATTGATTTTCAAATCTTTAAATTTAGGCTCCAGATCATATTTCAGTGTCGTCACCGACAGTACGTCCGTCGGCTTCAATGACATCACTTTTTCCATATCAGGACTCATCGGATTACCCACATCAGGCACATCCTTGTAACGATCAGGCAGCACTTTCGTGCTTGTCGGCTTGCCTGCCAAATCCAGACCCAGCGCATCCGTAATTTCCGCAATGGCTACCGTAGTCGCCACAATACGAGGAGCTTGAGCTTTACCGTCAGACGACTTTCCGGTTGCATTAGATGTTGCCGCTGATTTCGAACCATCGCTCTGGTTCTGCCCGGCCTGTGCCCCTCCCGAACATCCAGCCAACAACAAGATCACGATGCCGATTAACATATACAAACCAAATGTTTTTCCTTGAGCCAATGCTATATATCGTTTCATGAAAATCCAGTCACCTCAATTCAAAATATAGAAAAACAGTAGGAGCCCCAACTTTTTGGGTATGTAAATGCTGACAAGTCTTGATGCCGGGGCACCAAGACTTGCTCGCATACAAACTTTGCTGTTATTCAGACTTCATTAATTATCACAACCTGAGGCTACTTCGCTTTTAGGCTTTCTTCATCAAATTGGAACTGAACTGTATACCAGTGATCATACGGCACTCCGCCAAGGACCAAACCAGGCACAATGACGTGTGTGTAAGCACCAATTTTCTGAGACAAGTCCCCTACCTCGAATTGAACGACACGTGTATCGCCGGATGTCGAGATTACTTCCACATCTTTCAGGGTACCGTTTTGCTCCACTTGGAGAGCTGGCATCCAGGAACTATTTTTCAAAGTAATTTGAATATAGCGCTTGTCTCCCTTTTCAATCAGTGTAGCTGGCTTGTCGAGATAACCGTCCATAACGGAAGCTTCACTCGTTTTATCTTTAAATACATTGTAATTAATCGTGTATTGCTTCTCGGAAGCCGTTTGAACCGGTTGCTCAACTACTGGTTTTGTTTCAGCCACAGATGCAGTTGTTTCTGCTGCCTTGTCCGTAGAAGCTGCTGTTGGTTCAGTTGCGGTTGCAGTTGTAGCTGCATTGACCCCCTCACCTTTAAGCGATGCACGGTCAAATTGAATCTGTCCGCCGAATTTCTCATTTAGAATGTATTTCTCAGGCAGATATACCTGTGTGTACACACTCAACTTTTTATCCAGATCAGGCACTTCAAACGCAATAGTGTGCGTGTCACCTTTTGTGTCGGAAGCCACAATCGTTGGATTAGCATAGCGGCCTTCAAAGTCCGTTTGGAATAATTTCAAAGCCTGATTGTCCGTTACGGTTACATGGGCCTGGACCTTACCATTTTTTACAATCAACTTCGCCAGACTCTGTACAAATGGAGCCACCAAAGAATCCTTATCCGTTCCGTTTGCAAGCACACGGAAGTTCGCAGTGTACTCTCCATCGGCTAAGTTATTTTTCCCCTGTTCTACTTCGTCTGCTTTGGTTTCGTTGTGATAAGATACATTACTGGTATCGAATTTAAATTCAAAATCGTATACCTTCTCTACCCGATCCTCAGTCTTAAAGACCATCGGAGTGGCACTTGCCACTTTAGGGGCTTCATAGACAACCAGTTGGCCTTTCACATTGTTTTTAAAGTCATTTACGCTAAAACGAACGTGCTTCGTATTGCTTGCTGCATCTTCCTGGGTCACTTCTGCGTCTCGGTAGTCCCCGCTTGCATTGTCCCAAATGCGCAACGCCTTCACTTCATTACTGTTTTGCAGCTTCAGACCTACAAACCGTTTGTCGCCTTCCACGACCAATTGCGCCGATTCGTCAGTGATGAAGCGTTGAGCCGGAGAATCCACTGCTGTTGAGCCATCTGACAATACAATACTGAATTTCAAAGCATATTTGCCATTGACAAGCTTGTCAAAATCCAATTTGACGATAGGATCTGTAGCTCCTGTAGAGGAAGGCTCGACAAAGCTGCGAATAGTAGCAGGCTCGAATTGAAATTGCACATCATATACGTGATCATATGGGATGCCACCCAAATCCAATCCAGGTACGATCACATGTGTATTCACTGTCACTTTATCCGAGAGATTTGGCACTTCAAATTGTACTGTTCGTGTATCTGCGGAGGTCGATTGCTCAACCACCGGAGCTTCTGCACCATTTACTTTAAAGGTTTTGATCCAGCTGCTCTTGTCCATTTTGATCTGAATCACATTTTTACCGGACTGTCTTAACAGCGTGGCTGGTTTTTGCATATAGCCATCCATCACAGATATTTCATTGCTTCCATTTTTGAGGACGGAGAAATCAATGCTGTATCTGCCGTTTTCAGTCACGGGAGTTGTGCCGCCGTCTGTTCCTTTTACCGCAATGCTGCTGCGGTCAAATTGCAGACGAAGCTTATGATCCATCTCATAAACCCCACCTGGATAGGTCGTGCTCACGTGTACTTGTGCATTCAAAATCGCGTCCAAATCCGCTACTTTGAATTTCACAACACGCGTATTGGCTGTCTTGTCCTCACTTACAGTATCCGCATCTGTCAACGTTCCGTTTTGTTCTGTTTTGAACTCCGTCACTGTGGCGCTGTCTTTGATGGTAAAGGAAGCTTCATACTTGCCTTTCAATGCCGTCAGTGTCGCTGGAGATAATAAATATTGCGCCATTGCCGATTTTTGATTCTTTGTTGCGTGCAATGCATCAAAATGGATTGAATACGTTCCATCAGCTAAAACCTTCCCGGGCGTACCTGGCGTCCCAGGATCAACCGGGGATGTTGCCGTTCCTAATTGGAGATCGACATTATATGTTTCCACATAATTTAACTCAGGCCAGTTGATGCTTACCCATGCGTTCAGCTTGGCAGGCACTTCTTTAACCTCAAATTCGATAACACGTGTATTCGCCGTTTGATTTTCGCTTACTACGGCAGTATTGGTCAATACTCCGTTTTGTTCTACTTTAAAGCCGTCAATCTGTTTGCTCTTTTTCAAAGTAAACTGTACATATTTCTTGCCCTTACGTTCAACCAGGGTACCCGGTTTTTCTGTATATCCATCCATCATGGACTTTTCACTTGAACCGTCTTTTAACAGCGTAAAGTCTAGATTTGACGTTACTGGAGTTGAACCGTTGTCCGTTCCTGGCTGGTCAAATTTAAGACGGATTTTGTGGTCTGCACTATACGTACCCATGAGAATATGGACTTGTGCGTTCAAAACTGTATCCAGATTCGCTACCTTGAATTTCACCACACGCGTATTGGCTGTTTTGTCCTCACTTACAATATCCGCATCCGTCAACGTTCCATTTTGCTCTGTTTTGAATTCCGTTACTGTAGTGCTGTCTTTAATGGTGAAGGAGACTTCTTTTTGCCCCTTCAATACCGTCAAAGTCCCTGGAGACACCAGATATTGCGCCATTCTCGATGCTTGATCTTTTGTTGCATCCAGCACATTAAAGTTAATAGAGTACGTTCCATCCGCCAAGGTCGGTGGTGCACTAGGGTCAGGTGTAATACATGTGTCAAACTTGATTTGAACATGATACCAATGATCGTATGGTACTCCTCCCAGTTCCAAACCAGGCACAATCACATGAGTGTAAGCATTCAATTTATTAGATAAGTTGCTTACCTCAAACTCAACCGTACGCTGATTAGCATCACTAACCTCTGAAATAGTTGCTGCTTCTACAAATTTACCGTTTTGCTCTGTTTGAAATGAAGGAATCCAGCTACTGTTATTAAACGTCAGTTGAATATACCATTTATCTCCTTTTTGAACGAGCTTTGCAGGCTTTGAGGCGTAACCGTCCATCACAGAAACTTCTTCTGATTTGTCCTTCAGTATTGTAAAATTAAGGACACCCGGTTTCAAGGGAACTTCCGGCTCAGGTGAAGGGGTAGGGGGAGTTACGGGTCCCTCTTTTACAGCTATAGTTGATGGATCAAATTCAATCCAGTTTTGTCTGAGTCTATTATTTAAATTGTAATTCACATCAATTTTTTGTTCCAAATTATACACATCAAATGTTACTGTTCGTGGTTCATACGTCTTTTCCCCTTTTACTAAATCTGAAATATGGGCAGGAACGGTTTCTCCGTTTTGTCTAAATTCGATATCTGTAAAGGGAGTATTAGGATTGTCGAGAATTAAAGAAACATGATACGTAGCCTGCCCTACAGTAGAACTCTGTTCAACCGTCAACGTAGCTGGCTTTAGGAACATATCATTATAAGGGGAAGTCACTACCCCTGACACCTTGCTTTCACTTTTAACAACGTAGCTAATAGAATATTCATTAGTATCCTTCACAGTGCTGGAACTCTGTGAGTCTGCGGCTGCTCCTGTGTACGCACTTGCCACATCTACTGTTGGAACCACTTCTTCTGGACTTGGCTCTACCGGATATACATCTTGCGTCACAGAGGGCTCGGATACACCAGATTCTGTTGATGAGCTTGTCTCATCAGAAGCAGATACGGTCGGAGCAAATGGGAAAACAACTGAGAGCAGCATAACAATAGCTGCAAACGTCATTAAGTATTTTTTTAATTGCCTTTTCAAGTGTATTAATCCCCCTACTTAAAATATACTCATTTGGAGCTCAATAGAATTCCAAATGAGTATAAGATCAATGTATAATTACTCCACTATTAGATGGAATCTTCGTCAAATAAAAATTGAACAGTGTAATCGTGATCATATGGAATTCCACCCGTGTATTCTTTAGGCACACTTACATGCAACTTAACATTCAATTTTTGGGAAAAACTACTTACAGGGAACTCTACTATTCTTGTATCACCTGAGGTACTTACCACAGCCGCATTCACATACTGGCCGTTTTGTTGCGTTTTGAATTCAGTGACCCAAGCACTTTTAGTAATAGCTACTCTAACTTTGTATTGACCATTATTAGCGATTAATGTAGCGGGTTTGGCGACATAACCGTTTGAGTCCATGTATGAGGTTTCATTGGTACCATCTTTGTACACTGTATAATCAACGTTATACGTTCCATTAGGCAAAGCCGCATTCGCTCTATTGGCAGAAAATGGAGCTAGTACCACAAAAACAAGCGCTGCCATCAGTACAGTAAGCATTACTTTTTTCAAAGACAATTTTTCCATACGATTCATAATCATGTTCATGTTCTTAATCTCCTTTTACGTTTTATTTTGGATTAGATTTCGTCGAATTGCAGTTGTACATCGTACTTGCCTGTGTAGCCGATTACTGGAATTGTGATTTCAGCGTAAGCATTCACTTTTGCATTCAGATCAGCAACTTCGAATTCCACTACACGAGTGTTGTTCGCAGTATCTGTGCTTACCACAGTCGCATCTTGCAGTACGCCATTTTGCTCTACTTTGAACGTTGTAATCAGATTGCTGCTTTTCACAGTCAGACGAACGACATTTTTGCCATTAGCTACCGTAACCTGAGCAGGCTTCGTCAGGTAGCTATCCAATCGAGAAGTTTCATTGGTTTGATCCTTCAGAACGGTATAGTCTACGTTATACGTGCCGTCGGCTGCTGCCGCTTTAGCTGAGAATGGAGCAACGAGTGCAAAAACAAGCGCTGTCATGATCAATGCTACAAATACCTTCTTAAAAGAAAATTGCTCAAAGCGATTCATTACCATATTCATATCTACACACACTCCTCCATTTTTTATGCGTTAATTTGTGTTGATTTTATGAACGATAAAGATGGCTTGAATTTACTTCTTGGAAGATTTAGTTGATTTTGCTGACTGGACGGCTGCTATTTTTTTGACGCTTTTGGAATCAAAAGCGAAGCGGATCGTATAGTCATGATCGTAGTTATACGCAGGGACAGTAACATGGATTTTAGAGATTAACGGGCTGTTCACACTCGTAATTGGAAATTGTACGGTGCGGGTATCGGTTTTGGCATCCTTATGGATAACCTTTGTATCGATGATTTTGCCTTTGTAATCTACTTTAAACCCAGTTGTCCATTCGCTATGATTCAGCTTAATTTGCATGGTCATTTGACCTTTTTTTACATACAACTTAGCTGGTTTTTCAAAATAATCATTAGCCATGGACACCGAATCATTTTCTGCCTTGAGGATATTGTATTTGAGCGTGTATGTACCATCCGCCAATTTTGGAGAAGCCGCAGCGGCTCCTACAGATGACGAAGTTGGCCAAAAGCTCAGCACACTCACCAGCAGAAACACAGCAATAATTGCAGAATACCCCTTCTTCATTTTGACAGCAGTCCCTCCCCACGAGAATAAACTAATTGATTATCATTCTCAATTGATAATTTAAAAAAAATAGCTCTTTTCGAGCTTGTCTCCCCACCTCTCTATTCCATAATTTCGCAAAATCAAGTAAACCCATCACCAATATATCTTACACTTTTCAAAAATGTCAATATGTATTTGTGTGTACGTAAACCCTTGATATATGCTATTTTTTAATAAAAATTTGTAGTTCCTTCTTCTATAATTCGAATTACTCTCTTTTATTTTTAGTTCAAAATTTATTTAAAAATTTGCTTTTTTCAATTGACAATCCTCAGTGATATTCATTATCATTCTCTTATACATAAATGAAAATGATTATCATTATTGTTTAACTTGAAAATTGCAGGAGGAATAACATGAAATCTTATGTGTTGTGGTCATCCGCAGCGCTTTTATTAACAGTTACCGGATGCAGTAATGGTACCTCGACCGCAGATCACAAACCAGCCAGTGCTTCCGTATCTACCGCTTCAAGCACGAGAAGTGGCGCGACGATTCAAGTTACTGATTTCTCAAAACGGACGTTGGCCTTTCAAAAGGTCCCTCAACATATCGTTGCGCTCAGCAATGGCGATCTGGATATTATTTACGCATTAGGCGGGACAGCCGTGGGCAGACCCAACTCCAATGGACCTTCCGTCGTACCTGCTGCTGAAAACGTTCAGCAAATAGGCTCCACTCATGAAGTAGATCTGGAGAAAATTACGATGCTCAAACCGGATGTCGTACTAGGCAACTATCCTATGAATGAAAAAGACATCCCAGCCATTGAAGGAGTCGGTTCACAGCTGCTGCTGACGGGAGCCAATTCAGTTCACGATATTCAGTCGCAAATTACGCTGTTCGGACAATTACTGCAAAAGCAGGCTCAGGCCATGAAGCTAAATCAGCAAATTGACCAACAAGTAGCTAAGCTGCAAAAGGAAACCGCTTCTGCCTCCAAACCGAAGGTGTTGCTGGTCTACGGAGCCCCGGCTACGTATATGGCGGCACTGCCAAATTCACTAAGTGGAAACATTCTGGAAGCTGCGGGTGGCTCGAACATCGCCGCTGATTTTCCGGGCCTGCAAAATTTTCCGCAATATGCGCAGCTGAACACAGAACGCATCATACAGGCTGACCCTGACTACATCTTCATCATGACCCATGGCAATACGGAAGATGTTAAAGCCGCATTTATAAAAGAAATGCAGGAAAATGCAGCTTGGAACGGAATCCGAGCAGTCAAAAACAATCAGGTCGAGGTTTTACCTTCAGATCTGTTCGGTACGAATCCGGGCACACGTGTCACTAAAGCGCTGGATTTGATGCATCAAAAGCTGTATCCGGCGAAATAGGCGATGGAGATGAACAAACTACAGCGCGCCAGAAGACGCACCATCGCCTGGATTACCCTTCCGATTCTACTGCTGGCCGTCTCTGTGTACGGTCTGGCCTACGGTTCGGTGTCAATTCCACTTCAAGAAATCTATCATGTTTTGCTACATAATGATGAATCTACATATCGCACGATCCTGATGGATCTCCGGCTACCTAGAGTATTAGTAGGTTTACTGGTGGGAGCTTGTCTTGCAGCTTCCGGAGCACTTCTTCAAGGTGTGATGAAAAATCCATTGGCTGACCCTGGCATTATTGGTGTATCGGCTGGAGGTGGACTTGCCGCCGTCATTACGATGGTGATGCTTCCACAGCTCAGCTACCTTCTTCCGATAACCGCCTTTTTGGGAGCCTTTCTGAGCGCAATCGTCATTTATCTGCTGGCTTGGGACCGAGGGGCATCGCCTGTCAAAATTGTGCTCGCTGGCGTTGCGATCAACGCGCTGCTGGGCGCACTCACTAACGGCGTAATGGTCATGTACAGCGACCGCGTACAGGCCGTTCTTCCTTGGCTATCCGGCGGATTAAACGGAAGAAGCTGGCATCATCTAGAGTTTATGGCGCCTTACGCCATCATTGGATTAATCGCCTCTTTCTTTGCAATTAAACCTGCTAATTTACTGCTGCTGGGCGACGATTCAGCACAGCTGCTTGGTCAGCGAGTAGAGCTTCAACGTATGCTCATTATCCTGCTGTCTGCCCTGCTCGCCGGTACAGCGGTCAGTGTAGCCGGGCTAATCGGCTTTGTAGGGCTGGTCGTTCCCCATGTCATACGGCTGCTAATCGGGGAAGATTATCGTTTCCTCCTCCCCCTTTCCATGGTAGGCGGTGGAACACTGGTTGTCCTGGCAGATACGGTGGCACGATCCTGGTTTGACCCGATTGAACTGCCTGTAGGTATTTTGTTGGCCGTCATCGGGGCACCGTTCTTCTTAATCTTGCTCAAGAAACGGGGGAATTTCGGATGACAGCCATTCAGGGTGAGCATATCTCCTTACAACGTGGGTATTTCAAGCTGGACGATGTGAATATCACCTTGCCCGCTGGTCAGCTCACCGCGATTGTCGGACCGAACGGTTCAGGCAAGTCCACGCTTTTGCGGATTATGACCCGGTTGCTCAAGCAGGATCAGGGTCAGGTTTCCGTCCTGGGCAAACCCGTGCAGGAATACAAGCGGCGTGATTTTGCCCAGACGATTACAATGCTGCCGCAAATGAAGGACATGCTGCCGTTATTGACGGTCCGCGAGCTGGTCGCTTACGGGAGATCTCCTCATGCCAAAGGCTTGAGGGTACGCCATACCGGACAGGACCAGCAAATCGTGGACCATGTCATGAAGATCACGGGCATCCAGCCCTATGCAGATCGAATGTTCCATACTCTATCAGGAGGTGAACAACAAAAAGCGCGAATTGCAATGGCTTTGGCCCAACAAACAGGTATTCTGTTGCTCGATGAACCGACCACTTTTCTGGATATCGCCCACCAATTTGAAGTTATGGATATGCTGCGGCGTATCAATCACGAGTCCGGCTTGACGATTGTTATGGTACTGCATGATTTGCAGCAAGCTGCGGCCTATTGTCATCATATGATTGCACTTAAAAAGGGACGAATCGCCGTTGCCGGCGAACCCCGTGAGATTTTGACGTCTGCTTTTCTTCGCGACATTTATGAAATGAACGCTACCATCAAATTTGAGGATGGCTATCCGGTTATTATACCGACCATACCACATCATTCAGGAGGAATTTAATATGGTTATCGTTACAAATACATCTAAAATCACACCGGGCAATGCACATTTACTCATCGAAAGATTTAACAAAGAAGGAAAAGTTGAAAAAATGGAAGGCTTTCTCGGTCTGGAAGTACTGCTGACTGAAAACACGAAAGATTATGAGGAAGTAACAATCAGTACACGCTGGAAAGAAAAAGAGAACTTCCAAGGCTGGACGAAAAGCGAAGCATTCCGCGAATCCCATAGCCATCGTCAAATTCCGGACTATATTATTGAAAATAAAATCACGTTCTATGAAGTTAAAATCGTTCGTCATCCCATCGCCAACAGCGACTCCTCCTCTTTGGCAAGTGATTCCGAAGCAGTTTAATCCTGCATTATAGCTAAAAACCAAAAAAAGCGGCTCGGCAGGCAAAATTAATTGTCCGCCGAGCCGCTTTTTTTATCAGGATTTTACAAAATTCGATTCCAGTCGCTCCGAAGTACAAGATATAGACGAACTAAAACATTTCGATCTATATCTTATTCATTGGAAGTCGCTTATTGGATTTTTGCAAAATCCTCTTATATAAGGATTATGTCGAATTCCTCAGATTGTAGTTGAGCAGCGACGTCCAATTTTCAGCGTCTCTCCGTGCCCAAGAACATGAATGCGTTCCTTCGCAATACCCATACGCTCACGCTCCGCTTCGAGCCGGTCCAGCGCCTCTCTTGGCGTATCATCCGCCAGCTTGAAGGCTCCGTAGTGCATCGGAATCATCTGATCTGCGCCGCAATCTACAAACCCTTGCAATGCCTCCTCCGGTGTCACGTGCTGCGAGGTCATGAACCATTCCGGTTCGTACGCGCCAATCGGCATAAAGGTCAGATCAATGGCAAAGCGCTCGCCAATCTCTTTAAACCCACGAAAATATCCGGTGTCTCCCACAAAATACAACGTTGGTGCATCCTTTGAGTCTGTATTCGAATGAGGATGGGATTCCGTGACGGACGTGGCAGAGCCAATCACCTGCTGTTCACTTTGCAGAACATATCCCCCCCAATGCGAAGTGTTCGTATCAAACGGCGTGCGTCGTGTCCAATGCTGGGCTGGAACAAACGTAAATCGTACCCCTCCTACCGTAAAATGCTCCCACCATTGCAGCTCATGGCAGTTACGAAAACCTTTGCGGATCATTTTCGCCTTTAATCCCGTGGGTACGAGCATCAGCGTATCTGCACGGTATAATTTCCGCAACGATTCTAAATGTAAATGATCATAATGGGAATGAGACAGCAGAATGATGTCCAGTGGTGGTACATCCTGAATACGAATGCCGGGCGGAGCCAACCTTTTATCAAAAGCCATACGCTCTGCCCATACCGGATCGGTGACGATATTCAGCCCAAGATACTGGATGAAAAAGGTGGAATGTCCCACCCAGGTGGCTGTCGCCATCTCCCGATTGCTATGCAGAAATTCCAGCTCCGGGGGATGGTTTGGCACAACGAATGTATAATCCTTTGTTTTGCTGCGTCGCTCCTGCCGCCATTGTCTGAATTGCTTGATTGTTTTATCGGTATTTACATGATCCATATTGTTAAAACGTACTTTGGGCATGATGCAGCTCCCTCCCTGATGAACCCGTTCTCCAAAAAACACAGCGGTTCAATTTAACTATATATTGTCACTCGAGTGTGAACATAAAATGATGCAACATCCTGATATATGTAAAGTATAATTCAATCACGTCTGTAAAGGAAATTCTGCGATAATACAGCAAAACAGACCTCCCGTATCAATCAGGAAGGCCTGTTCTACCTGTAGTTGTCAGTCCTGTGGATTTTTAAAGCGTGCCGAATAAATAAACAAAAACGCTATCGCCACGACAATAATGATAGGTGACTCGTACATAATCGTAAAATGCTCGAAAGCAGCCACTCTAACTCACCCTTTCTTCCCTTCATGTCCGCGCACATATTTTGCATCGAACAGAAACAATCTTAATATCAGGATCAGCGAAGGGATCAGCAACAGCAGACCCGCAACAAACGCCGTAATCAACGCATACGCCATCGTAGAATTTGTAAAGCTGTCGTAGACATTAATGTAGGGATACAGAACATACGGGAGATGCGAGCGGCCGTAGCCATACCAGGCAAATGCAAATTGCAGCATTACCAATATGAATGAAACCCCCAGATGCCGCCGCTGCCATACCAGATAAACTGCTCCCGCAAAGCATATGAAGGATGCAACAAACATCCAGGCTATGTTCAGCATATTGGTAAAATGATCTGGATTTTGTTTGTTAATCTGAAAAAATGCGAGCAGACTCGCAACAATCGTTGGACCGCTCCAAAGCAGCGCATATCCCCGTACGATTTCAAAAGCGACCTTGTCTCCCGCCCTTTTGGCATAATAGGCCAAAAACATCGCCGAGATATACAGCACGCTCACCAGCGCCAGAATAATAACCGCCCACGTGTAGGGATTACTTAATAGCTGACCCCATTGCAGGTGTACACCTGTACTGTTTTCTACAATAATGCCGCCCTCCGAAATAGCGAGAACTGTGGACAGTGCCGCCGGAATCAGTAACCCTGTCGCACCGTACAACGCCATGTAGACGATATTATTTTTACCGGAATGCCCATACGTATTGTATGCATAATACACTCCCCGGATGGCGAGAAGCACAATCGCAATACTGCCGGGAACGAGTAACGCCGTACCATAGTAATATGCTGCATCCGGGAAGAACCCGTTTAATCCCACCACAAAAAAGATGAGAAATACGTTTGTTACCTCCCACACTGGGGATAGATACCGTTGAATGATATTGTGGATTTTGTTCTGGTGGCCTGTTAACACACTGTAAAAGCTGAAAAAACCTGCACCAAAATCAATGGATGCCACAAGCAAATATCCGAATAGGAACGTCCACAAAATGGCGATACCTACAATTTCATAGCTCACTTGCCTTCAGCCCCTTCCAGGCCCAGCTGCCTTATCTCTTCCACCGCATCCTTATTGCGGAATAGCTTGCTGAGTACCTTAATGGCCGAGAAACACAACACCAGATACAAAATAACAAACAACACCAGCATCCACCCGACACTCGTAGAAGTGGTTGCTGCTTCGGACACCTTCATATATCCGCGTAAAATCCACGGCTGTCTACCGACCTCCGCAAACATCCATCCGAGCTCAATAGCTACCATCGCCATCGGCCCGACCAGAATGAGCGCCAACAGCAGCCATCTGGGGTACGGTTTGCGGCCTGGCAGGCGCTTACGGATCAGATACAGCAGTGGGATGACGAGAATCAGCACTCCTGTGGTGATTTTGAGGTCAAACATATAATGAATAGACAGCGGCGGACGCTCCTCCACCGGATAGTCATTTAATCCCTTAACCTCCGTACTGGGCAAATTACCAGCCAACACACTAAGTGCATAAGGCACTTTCAAGGCATATTTGATTTCACCGTTTTTATCCATGTATCCGCCATATACAAAGGGGGCGTGCGTCATCGTATCAAAATGCCATTCGGCGGCAGCCAGCTTCTCCGGCTGATATTTGGCCAGAAATTTACCGGATGCGTCTCCGATCATCACGGTGCTGATGGCAAACACAATGGTACAGGTGGCAGTCAGCTTTAGCGCCTTTTTAAAATAAGGGTGATTACGCCCTCGCAGCATGCTGTAAGCAGCCAGCCCCATCAGCACACCAGCGCTCAATGTATACGAAGAAGCCAATACATGGGACACTTTGGTTGGCGTAGCCGGATTTAGCATAGCCTCGATGGGATGAATATTTGTCATGACTCCATTTTTGAGTGTAAAGCCTTGAGGTTGGTTCATGAACGAGTTCACAGTCGTAATAAAAACCGCTGAGGCAGACGAGGCAATCGCTACCGGGATGAGCAGCATCAGGTGAAAATATTTGCTTTTAAACCGATCCCAGGTATACAAGTAGATGCCCAAGAATATAGCTTCGATGAAAAAAGCAAACGTCTCCAAAAATAAGGGCAGCGCAATCGCTTGTCCAGCCACACGCATAAAGGTGGGCCAAAGCAAGCTGAGTTGCAGACCAATGGAGGTGCCTGTAACGACACCCACGGCAACGGTAATGACAAACCCTCGCGCCCACCGTCGGGCCAGCAGTGTATAATGCGGATCACCAGTTCGCAGCCCGCGCCATTCTGCTAGTGCAATCATTAAGGGTACGCCGACGCCGATGGATGCAAATACGATATGAACAAACAGGGTAATTCCGGTCAGCATCCGGCTTAGCAATACAGGGTCCAGTGAAGACAAATGGGTTTCACTCCTTCATTTCACATTTTAAACATCGCAGATCACTCTGGATTACCAACTAAGGAGTCAAGCGAGCTATGCTTTTAATTACGGCATATAGCATGATGGCCGCAATTACTATACATACAATAATGAGCGTTCTTTCCTGCTTGCGGAACATAGGAACGCCTCCTTCACTTATCTATTGGCGCATTTTGGTAACCTATTCACAGTTTGGTTCATTCTATCGAGTTTTAACCCTGCTTCTGCATTGAATGTAGCAGTATTTCTTTTTAGTGTTTACCTGGATTAGTGTGAGATATGTCATTGTGTTTTTCTCGTATACGCGAACTTATCTTTGGAGACATTCGCAGAATGAGTTACAATACAGATAAGCTATATATGGAGAACTTTTGAACAGGAGGCTGTACTGAGCTATGAAAATAACATCTATCGAGCCTACTCCCAGTCCGAACACCATGATGCTGCATCTGGATGAGCGACTGGAAGCGGGTATCCGCAGAACATATACACGGGACAATGAGCGTTCCGCTCCCCCATTTATCCGGCGCATGCTGGGCATTGAAGGGGTCAAAAGCGTGTTTCACACGACCGACTTTGTAGCCCTTGACCGCAAAGGGAATGCAGATTGGTCCACCATTCTGGGTCAAGTCCGGGATCAGCTAGGCGAGGAAGGCGCTGACGCCAATTGGGATTTGCCAGAGGAAACCTCTGGAGAAGCATTTGGCGAGGCGCAGGTCTTTGTGCAATTTTTCCGTGGTATTCCAATGCAAATTCGAGTCAAGGCGGGGCAGCAAGAGGAACGAATTTCCTTGTCCGACCGCTTTGTGCAAGCCGTTACCCGTGTAGCGAGTGCAACGCTGATCAAGGAACGCAAGCTGAGCGATTACGGCGTCCGCTACGGTGAACTGCCGGACATTGCACGCGAGGTCGAGCAGGAACTGGAGGCAGCCTTTCCGCAAGAGCGGCTGGAGCAGATTATCCAACAGGCGATTGCCCACGGCGCAAACAACAGCGAATTCGTAGAGGAACGCCGCGAATGGAGCGATGCCGAGCTGGAGCAAGCCCTGCAGCACGAGGATTGGCGCACACGCTACGCTGCGCTGGATCGGTTGGAGCCGACGCCTGAGCATTTGCCGCTTATCCGGCAAGCGCTGCATGACGACAAAATGCAGCTGCGGCGGCTGGGCGTCGTCTATCTGGGCGATATTCGCTCACCAGAGGCGATGGATCTGCTAGCCGAGGCGCTGCGCGATCCTTCAGCGGCAGTACGCCGCACCGCAGGCGACACGTTGTCGGACATCGGCGACCCGGTCGCTACCAGCGCAATGATCGGAGCCCTGTCGGATAGCAGCAAGTTGGTGCGCTGGCGGGCGGCACGTTTTTTATACGAGGTTGGAACCGAGGATGCACGTGATGCGCTGGAGAAGGCGGTCGATGACCCCGAATTCGAGGTTAGTCTGCAGGCTAAAATGGCGCTGGAACGCATCGAATCAGGCGAACAAGCCGCGGGCACAGTTTGGCAGCAGATGGCCAAGCGGAACTCTTAATTTAAGATTTTACGAGTGATTTTCAAAAAATTGTCGATTGTCAGAAGATGTACAGGTACGATATACTGTAGTTCGCTATACAATAAAATATCATGTCATACACCTCATCAACCCTGTTTTATGATGAGGTAGAGGTCGCGGATGTAATCAGTACACCGGAGGAGACGATAAGAGCCGTCTGAGATTCCAGTGGAAAGGTACACCCGCCGAAGTATGCGGAGCTGACTCTTTGTAAATACTCCGAATGCTGGGGCTGCTAACCGAAAGGAGCAGAACTGTCACACGCTGTCCTAACACAGACACGTGTGTTGAGCTATCTTGTTATGGAAGAAGGTATGGTGCGGAATGCATAGACAAAACCGCAGGCGTATTCCCTGCGGTTTTTTGATTTATATACTCCCCCTCCTTCTGGCTCTTGCCCTGACATGAAATACAATTTCATGAAGGAGTGTTTGAACGTGCAACACAAAGCAACACCTGACGCAACCTTGCGTAAAAGTCTCAAAGCCCGCCATATGACGATGATCGCCCTCGGCGGCTCTATCGGTACGGGCCTGTTCCTCGCCAGTGGAGGCGCGGTTGCCGAAGCTGGACCCGGCGGTGCGCTGCTGGCTTATGCAGCAGTTGGCCTCATGGTCTACTTCCTTATGACCAGCCTCGGTGAGTTGGCTACATTTATGCCTGAATCAGGCTCTTTTAACACCTATGCAGGTCGCTTCGTCGATCCGGCTTTTGGTTTCGCCATGGGCTGGAACTTCTGGTACAACTGGGCGGTGACGATTGCTGCCGAATTAGCAGCAGCGACCGTGCTCATCAAATATTGGTTCCCGGAAAGCCACTCTGCCTGGTGGAGTCTGTTATTCCTAGCCGTAATCTTCGCGTTGAACGCATTGACAGTCAAAGGCTACGGTGAGTCTGAATACTGGTTCGCCATGATTAAAATTGTGACCGTGGTCATCTTTTTGACCGTAGGTGTGCTGATGATCTTCGGCATTATGGGTGGTCCTGCGGTTGGATTTGCCAACTTCACAGTAGGAGACGCCCCGTTCCATGGCGGATTCTTTGCTGTATTGGGCGTATTCATGGCAGCCGGCTTTTCCTTTCAGGGAACGGAGCTGATTGGGGTAGCCGCTGGAGAGAGCGAAAATCCGCGTGAAAATGTGCCGCGCGCCATCCGTCAAATCTTTTGGCGCATCCTGTTCTTTTATATTCTCGCGATTCTCGTGATTGGATTGATCATTCCATACACCAATCCAAATCTGCTGCGGGGAGATATCAGTGACATCGGGGTCAGCCCGTTCACGCTCGTATTTGAAAAAGCAGGGCTTGCGATTGCTGCTTCTGTTATGAACGCCGTTATTTTGACTTCCGTATTATCGGCAGGTAACTCGGGTATGTACGCGGCAACTCGGGTACTATACGCTTTGGCACGGGAAGGTAAAGCCCCGCGTTTCCTCGGACGTATCAATAGACGCGGCATTCCTATGAACGCGCTGCTGATCACGACCGCTGTCGGTATGCTAGCCTTTCTCGCCTCCCTGTATGGAGACGGTGTAGTCTATAACTGGCTGCTGAATGCTTCTGGAATGTGCGGATTTATTACGTGGGTCGGGATTGCAGTCAGCCATTATCGTTTCCGCCGTGCCTTTACTGCACAGGGCCACAGTCTGAGTGAGCTTCCATACAAAGCCCGCTGGTTCCCGTTTGGGCCGTTGTTTGCCTTCGCTCTGTGTATCATTGTCATTATCGGGCAAGGGGCGGATGCCTTCACCGGACAGGAGATTGACTGGAAAACGATGATCGCTACGTATATGAGTGTGCCGCTGTTCCTTCTGCTGTGGCTCGGCTACAAATGGATCAAACGTACTAAAATCGTTCCGTTAAAAGAATGTGATTTGAGTCCAGATGCTTCTTCGGATAAATAATAGAAAACAGTAAAAAAAGCCCGTCTCCACATATCAGGGAAAACACGCTGGTAAGCCTGGTCCAAGACCATTTATCCGCATTTTCACCTGTATATGCCCGGAGACGGGCTTTTTCTGTTTATTTGGAGGAAGGTTCCAATGAAGCTGACAAAGACATGGATAAGGCACGACGACTAAAAACACCGTATATAACAGCAATCAGCGTCAGCACTGCAGAAAACAAGTACAAATTAACGATGCCCAGATGATCTGCAATCCAGCCCATTAACAGGAGCGAAATACAAAAGGTCAAACTTGTCAGTGTGGCCTGGGCAGACAGCACCTTGGGCAAATCATGTACAGACACACTCATCTGCATCATCGTGCGGCGGGATACGACAGACATTTCCGCAGGTAGTCCCATCAACAACACGATAAGCAGCGTCAGCGGCGGTAATGTGTTCAGTGCGTACCATGCTGTCAGCAGCCCGTAGCCTGCCATCCCCGCTAACATGGCGGGCAGCAGCCTGCGCTGCAAATGCTTGACGCAGGCGAGGACAACGATGCCGCCGCCAATCGCTCCTGCAAAATACGCTGCATTGATGTATCCCCACCATGCCTCGCTCTTGTGCAAAACCTGCTGGGCGAAAGCAAGCGTGAACGCGCCTACCCAAACCGAACCCCCTAGAAGGTCAATCATATCCATAAAAATAAGAGCTTTCAGTCTGCGACTGGCTCCGATAAGGCTCCAGCCTTCACGAAGTATTTCCTTTTTACGTTTGGGAGGTAGTGCAGGGCTCTCTGATTCCGGGCCATACAGTGTATCTTCCAGCTGTGAAGGGGGCAAGTCATGATGCCCTTGCCCGGGCTCAGTACCAGTTTCGGAAACCGAAACATCTCCACCTCGCACCCTTGTTCCAGGTTGCAGCAAATAATGGGCTTTGCCCTCTAGTGGATCTCGGATCAAGCTGGTGAAGATCATTGCTACCATATAGAGTCCACCAGCCACTAGCAGTGTTTTTTCCGAGCCTAGCATGGCTACGAGCACCCCACTAAGCCCCCACCCCGCTAATTGCACCGTCTGATCGCTGACCGACACCAGACTGTTTGCCCGCATGAGTCCTTCCCCAGACGCAAGGCGAGGAATCAGTGCATTACGCGCAGGCGTGGTCCATCCATCCAGAAAGGACATGGCTGTCACCAACGTAAACACAATCACCCATATCGGCTCCGTACCCGCTGACCACAAGTGGCCCAGCAGAACAGCGAAGAAAACCAGTTGTCCGAACTGAGAAACGAATAAAATAAAAGGAAGCTGGAATCGGGCCAAAATGAGCGGTGCTAAAAAGCCGCTGATCATCTGTGCTCCCATTCGCAGCAACGGAACGAGCACCGAAGAGAAGATGGAGTCCGTTTCATGAAAAACCAGAGACACAAGTGCCATAATGTAAAGAATGTCGGCCGCATTAGACATGGTCTGCGTGCCAAGCAAATAGGTAAAGGAACGCTTGTGCATATAAATAAAATACTCCTTTGTTAATGTAGCTTTTTACAGCAAGATGATTAGGTCCATTTCAGGGTTACACGAAGATTGCCGGTACTTCCTAGATCCGTAATCTGATAGGAAATGGATTTCAAACCGAGTTGATATAAGGATTGTAAATCCTCCTTGAGACTTCGCTCCGTTCCCTGATAGGCAAAGGTAAGTGTCGTCCCTCCCTTATTTACAATCTTACGTACCTGTTCCTTAATGTCGGCGGATGATTTAACCAGACCCTTGCCGTCTTGCAGCGGATATTCGAGGGTATTGTACAGTTTTTGATACACAGCAGCCTTTGATCCTCCGGCAGTTACCAGTGCTGATAAGGTTTCCCGATACGATGTATTCGCTTGAGGATACGGCTTAACCCATGAGTGATCCCGCCGCATTTCGGTATCCGTCAGCAGATAATATGAAGTGCTTACCTCGTTCGCGCGATCCGGGGTTGGATCATCCCATGTCGTATCCATGTGATACCATCGACCATCTAATAAAACCAGATTCCATGCATGCAGCTGGCCCCCTGCTCTTCCTTCCACAATCCGGTTCGTAATGCCTGCACGTTCCAGCATTTTATAGGCCAGCAGTGAATAACCCTGACAGACCGTGCTTCCCGTTTTCAGGCCATCATAGGCTGTGTACTTTTGCTGTGCTTCATCATACTTCAGGCGAACGACGATCCAATCATGAATGGCCTTTACCTTCTCATGATCCGTCATTCCCTTCGTAATAATATCCCCCAGCACCGCTTTAACTGTGCTATCCACATATGCTGTCTGTTCCTTCGTCTCCCGGTAGCTTAGACGAATCGTAACCTGAGCGGAGGTCGTTGTGCCTGTATAGCTGAATGCGTAGCTTTTGATCGTATAATTCACATACGGATCGCTCTCCATGGCCTGTTGGATGGCCGTCTGTAATTGCTGCTTGAGACCGTTCACTCGCCCTTGATATGTAAAGGTCAGCGTTTCACTCCGCGTAGCCATTGCCTGTAAAAGCTTGTTCTGAAGCTGCTGCGATGATACGGATGGAGCCGGCTTAACCGACGTCGCATACACATTGCTGCCCCACTCCACAGCCTGCGGCAGCAACACAGCCAGCGCTGCACCCGCAACCAGACATTTTACAAGCCTAACCCCGATTTTTCTGTTCATACAGAGCGTTCCTGCCCTTCTTAGCATAGTTGTAAACAGCTATATCTTACCATAAAAACAGTTGCCCCAAACGCTCTAGTTTTGTCGGTTGCAGACGAGTAAGGGTGCAGTTCAAGACAGGTTGTGACATCATACTCGGCTATATAACAGATCGGATAATGAGCAAACATGTCGTTCGTAGAGAGTTTTATCACAGCAATCTAGATTTCCTCATGATATGGTACTGGCATCGGAAGTAAATGATATTGATTCTCATTCTAGATCAGAAAGGCTGAGCACCATGCCAGAATGTATCTCACTCCTTCGTACGCCACTGGGTCAGACTGTGCGTTTGCAATCTCTCGCCCCTCTTCATCCCTCATTGCGCCGCCGCTTAACAGACATGGGCATTAACGAAGGTTCCATCATACGGTTAAAAAAAATCAGTTTATTGGGCGGTCCTATTGTCATTGAATGCAACGGCCAGCTGGTCGGCCTTCGCCAAAATCAGGTGAAACAACTGGAGGTTGTTCCAACATGGACATGATCGCTCTATTCGGTAATCCCAACACAGGAAAAACCTCATTATTTAACAAGCTGACTCGTACGTATGCAGAAGTAGGAAACTGGTCCGGCGTCACAGTGGAAAAGAAAACAGGCATCCTGCGTGACAAGTCTGCCGTATTGGTGGATTTGCCGGGCGCCTACTCTTTACTCCCTCTTTCGCTGGATGAAGGTGTCGCAACTCGATATTTGCTGGAAGAACCTCCTACGGCCCTGATTAACATTGTGGATGCCTCCCAGCTCCAGCGTAATCTCTATCTAACCGTACAACTACTGGAGTATGGCCGTCCGCTTGTACTTGGCTTAAACATGACTGACGTAGCCGATGCCACGGGTCTTCGTGTAAACAAGGAATTGTTAGCTGATCAATTGAACGTTCCCATCATTCCTATGGTGGCGCGTACAGGCAGTGGAAGTAAGCAAATGCTCGCTTCTCTTCGGGAGGTAAGACGTACATCCAATGCTTTTCAATTGGACTACGGCCCTGCCGTTGAAGCTGCTATTACCGATATTTGCGACTTGCTGCCAAATGCACCTGTGCCGCAACTGCGGTGGGCCGCACTGCAATGTCTGGAAGGCAATCCTGTCGTCATGGAATGGATGACGAATGAGGTACAGCGTGAACAAGTAACTGCACGCATCCACCGTTGCGAGGAAGAACTTCTCGGTGAAGGCCATGCCATCACCCCTGCTCAGCATATTCGTTCTGTACGAACAGCATGGATTGCTAATCTGTGCACCAAGGCACTCGACACCTCCAAACTCAGACCGCACAGCCTGACGGATAGGCTGGATTCACTATTAACTCACCGATATCTGGGGATTCCGATCTTTTTGCTGTTGATGTACGCTACCTTCAAGTTCACCTTCGATTGGGCGGGTACGATCCTTTCAGATATGCTGGATGGATTTTTTTCAGGGACACTCAGCACTTGGATTTCTGAGTTACTCGTTCACTTGAACGCGTCTGCTTTTACGCAAAGTCTAGTCGTGGACGGCATCGTGGCTGGAGTCGGGGGTGTGCTTGTTTTTCTGCCTCAAATTGCTATTTTATTTCTGATAATTTCTGTGATTGAAGACTCCGGGTATATGGCACGGGTCACGATACTCATGGATCGCCTGATGCAAGCCGTTGGCTTGAACGGGAAAAGCTTCATTCCCTTCATCATCGGATTTGGCTGCAATGTCCCTGCGATTATGGCGGCACGCACCATTGAACAGCCCAGAGAACGCCTCATTACCACATTGCTGGTGCCCTTTATGTCGTGTTCAGCCCGCCTGCCGGTATATGCGTTGTTTGCGGGTGTGTTTTTCCCAACACATGCGGCAAGCATTATCATGCTGATGTATGTGTTAGGAATCATCGTTTCACTTATACTTGCCAAAATTTTTTCCAAAGTATCCATTTTGTCGGGTGAGCCCTCCCTCTTTATCGTGGAACTTCCTCCCTATCGAGTGCCGCAGGCTCTTACACTATTCCGCAGCACATGGGAGAAGGTCAAAGGCTTCGTCCGTAAAGCCGGAACCATTATTCTTGCAGGTTCCGTTGGCATCTGGCTCTTGTCCAATTTCGGTCCGCAGGGCTTCGGGGCAGAAATGAATGACAGCCTGCTTGCCACCGTTGGAGGTTGGTTCGCTCCATTACTGGCCCCTCTCGGTTTTGGCACCTGGCAAGCAGGAGCTTCCCTGCTCACAGGCTTTATGGCCAAGGAAGTTGTCGTATCAACGATGAATATTATTTACCACGTTCCCGATATGCAGGGACTTGAACTACAAGTCAGACAGGCCTTTACACCGCTTGCCTCTTTTAGCTTTATGGTGTTCATTCTGCTGTATGTTCCGTGTCTGGCTACGGTAGCGGTCATTCGTAAAGAAACCCTTTCGTGGCGTTGGACCGCATTTTCTGTGATCTATCCTTTGACCGTCGCATATATCATCGCCGTTTTGATCTATCAATGTGGCAGATTATTAGGTTGGGGTTAAGTCAGGCCCTATAGTAAATAAAAGGAAGTGAATTCCATGATCAATATCATCATTTTATTGGCGATCCTCGGTTATAGTGCGTGGGTGCTGGTAAGATTTTTGCGAAAAAGCCGTCAAGGCGCCTGTGTGGGGTGTTCGTCGAGCAAGTCATGTCCTGGCTGTGCCGTGAGTTCTATGAATGAAGATCATGCGAAAATCAAGAAAAGTATTTAATTCAAAAACTCATCATTACATGAAAAAAGCGGCTTTCGGGGGTTTCTTACACCCGAAGCCGCTTCTTATTTACGCTTAAAGCTCACCGTATTCACCGATATACTGCCAAATGCTCACTTAGCTCCCGCGTGTGCAGATAAACTTCACGATACAGGTCGTATAAGCCTTCATACTGTGCCACACGTTCCGGGTTCGGGGAATATCTCGCTGCTTCACGCAGAAAAGCTTCAGCGCACGCTTGCAGAGATTCAAACCAGCCGCTACCATAAGCAGCCAGCATGGCCGCCCCCAAGGCAGGTCCCTGTTCGCTTTCCAGCTTAATGATATCCGCGTTAAAAATATCTGCCTGCATTTGCAGCCATGCCTCATTACGCGCACCGCCGCCGATGGAAATCACTTCATTCACCGTTTTGCCCGTTCCTCTCAGAATATCAATGGATTCCTTGAGCGAAAACGTAATTCCCTCCAGTACTGCCCGTGTAAAATGCGCAAGCTTATGCCCCGCATCCATCCCGATAAAGCTGCCTCGAATGGTTGCATCTGGATGAGGTGTACGTTCGCCGACGATATAAGGCGTGAACAGCAGCCCTTGGCTGCCTGGTTCAATAGAGTTCACATCTGCCAACAGTGCATCAAAAGAATGCTCTGGTGCAAAGGTATCCTTAAACCAAGTCAAGCTGTATCCGGCCGCGAGCGTAACCCCCATAATATAATAAGCATCCTGCTCACTATGATTAAAAAAATGTGCCCGTCCCTGCACATCAATATCCTTGCGTTCCTCATAGGAAAGTACAACACCTGAGGTGCCGATGCTGCACAGGGTGCGGCCTTCGCTCAAAATGCCAGCGCCAATCGCGCCACATGCGTTGTCGGCACCACCTGCAAAGACCTTCGTTTCAGGCGAAAGCCCGCTCTGCTCCGCAATCTCCGGCAGTAGCGTACCCGTCTGATCAAAGGATTCCACCAGCGGCGGGAACAGCGACAACGGTAGGTCAAACGCGGCAGCGATCTCTTCGCTCCACTGCTTGTTCGCAATATCCAGCAGCAGCGTGCCCGCCGCATCCGAATACTCCGTCGCCAGCTCTCCTGTCAGATAGTAGCGCACATAATCCTTGGGCAGCATAAAATGTGCCGCACGAGCCAGCACGTCTGGCTCATGCTCCTGCACCCACAGCAGCTTGGGCAGCGTGAAGCCTTCCAGCGCGCGATTACGTGCGATGTTCAGCAGCTTCGCCCCGAGCTTTTCTTCAATACGACGGCATTGTGCTGTTGTACGCGTGTCATTCCACAGAATAGCTGGACGAAGCACTTGGCCTTCCTTGTCAGTCAGCACAAGCCCATGCATCTGTCCCGAGAAGCTAATACCGTCTACGGCATCTGTGTCGCCGATTCCGGCCTTCTCCACAAGCTGTTTCAGTGATGCTAACGTGCCACTGACCCAGTCCTCAGGGTGCTGTTCGCTATACCCTGCCTTCGGCTGATGGAGCGGATAAGACTGGGAGGTTTCATAGGCCACCTGCCCCTTGCGGTTAACCAGCACCGTTTTGACCGCGCTGGTACCCAAATCTACGCCAATGACATAGCGTTCCTGCTCCTGATTTAGCTTCTCCTGCATTGGAGTTCCTCCTTCCTTGTCATCGTGCAGCCGTTGTTTCATATATAAGTCCTGGTATTAGTCAGCCAAAATGTATTGATTTAATGTTGCTTTCAGATATTCCTGACGACCGGATACGTTTTTACGTGGTGTTTCGTTCGCCAAAGCATATTCAGCCAGAGAAGCAAGCGTTGCTTTTCCGGATACGATGTCTGCTCCAATACCTTCTTTAAAGCTGCTGTAGCGCTTCTCAATAAAGTCCTCAAACACACGATCCTCGATCAGTTTGGCAGCTACCTTCAACCCCTTCGCATACGTATCCATACCTGCGATGTGCGCAAGGAACAAGTCTTCCGGCTCAAATGATGCTCTGCGCACCTTGGCATCAAAGTTGATACCGCCACGGCCCAAGCCTTCATTTTGCAGCACTTCATACATGGTTAGTGTGGCATCATACAGATCCACCGGGAATTCGTCCGTATCCCAGCCCAGCAGTAAATCTCCCTGATTTGCATCCAGTGATCCCAGCATGCCGTTAATCCGTGCTACACGTACTTCATGATCAAAAGTATGACCCGCCAAAGTTGCATGATTAGCTTCCAGATTAAGCTTGAAATGCTGATCCAGATCATATTTTTGCAGGAAGGCAATCGTCGTCGCCGCATCAAAATCATACTGATGCTTCGTTGGCTCCTTCGGTTTTGGCTCAATCAGAAACTGAGCATCAAAGCCGATTTCACGCGCATAGTCTACGGCCATATGGAACATACGTCCCAAATTGTCCTGCTCCAGCTTCAAATCCGTGTTCAGCAGTGTTTCGTAGCCTTCACGGCCTCCCCAGAAAACATAGTTATCTGCGCCCAGACGTTTGCCCACTTCCAGTCCTTTTTTAATCTGAGCAGCTGCATGTGCGTATACATCTGCATTGCAAGTCGACGCAGCTCCATGCAAATAACGTGGATGACTAAACATGTTCGCCGTGTTCCACAGCAATTTTTTCCCCGTAGCTTTCATATGTTCCTCAATCAGATCCACGATAGTATCCAGATTGCTGTAAAATTCCTTCAATGACGCGCCTTCTGGTGCAATATCCACATCATGGAAAGCAAAATAAGGTAAATTCAGCTTATCCAGCAGCTCAAAGGCAGCCTCCACACGTGCCTTTGCCAAATCCAGCCCGGTAAACTTGGACCATGGACGTTCCGCTGTTTCTACACCAAAAGGATCGGAGCCGCCTGCAACCAGTGTATGCCAATAGGCCATGCTAAAACGCAAATGCTCCTCCATCGTTTTTCCCGCTACAATTTCCTGTGGATTATAAAATTTGAACGCAAAAGGATTGTCGGATTGCTTGCCCTCAAAGTTAATTTTAGATACCTGTTCAAAATAAGCCATTATAAGTTCCTCCTTTGTAGTAAACGTTTACAAAAACGATTCTAGCACAGCCAAAAGACTTTGTCTATTGCTTAAACTAAGTTTGTTTTTATGATATAATATCAGGAATTACACCAACAGGAAGTGAATTAACCATGAATGTCACTGGCGATCAGGCGCTTGTCAAAAAGCTAAATAAATCCATTGTGCTGGAGCGTATTCGCCTTCATGCTCCGCTATCCCGGGCACAGTTATCCAGTCAAACTGGATTAAACAAGGCTACCGTTTCCAATCTGGTGGCAGAGCTCATCACCGATGGACTTGTATATGAGACGGGGTTAGGGGAATCCAGCGGCGGGCGTAAGCCTTTAATGCTGCTGTTCAACAGCCGTGCAGGCTTTGTACTCGGTATTGAGGTAAGCGTACAGTACATCAAGGGCGCTCTGACTGATCTGGCAGGTACCATTGAAACTGAGCTTACCCTTTCCCTTACTCAGCATAATCCCGCCTTTGTTATGGAACAGATTCGAAAGCTCGTTCAGGAGCTCATGCAGGCCGCTCCTCCCTCCCCTCACGGTATTGTCGGCATTGGGCTGGGGGTGCCGGGTATGGTGGATGAAACCGGAACCGTTTTGTTCGCACCCAATCTGGGCTGGGAAGAGGTTCCGCTGCGGCAGCAACTTGAGGCCGAGCTAGGTCTGCCCGTCGTAGTGGATAACGAAGCTAACGTCGGCGCACAGGGCGAGTTGTACTATGGGATGGACGGCGATCACCGACAGCAGGTGCGGGATCTGGTCTACATCAGTGCAGGGTCCGGGATCGGAGCCGGGATTATCATCGATGGCAAACCGTATCAAGGAGCTTGGGGGTACGCCGGAGAGACGGGTCATATGACCATTGATTGGAACGGACGACTCTGCTCCTGCGGTAGTCGCGGCTGCTGGGAACTCTATGCTTCAGAGAAGGCGTATGTAGCATCCACATTGAAACTACCTGCACAGAATACAGCGGAATTACTGCCATTTGCTCAGCAAGGTGAAGCTAGTACATTAAACGTCCTTGATGATATTGGGCGATATTTGGGTGTGGGTATTACCAACATTGTGAACAGCCTCAACCCCGGAATGCTTATCATCGGCGGTCCACTGGCGGAAGCCAGACCTTGGTTGGAACAAAGCATGCGTGATGTGATTGACGAACGTGCCCTGCCCTATCACCGTCGGCAACTACAGATTCGTTTCTCCACGCTTGGCAGCCGTTCGACGATGCTAGGTGCCGCCTATGCAGCAACAGCTCCTTTTCTGGGGCGAGTACGCGTGTCTTTATAAGAAAAAAAAGCGTACGGGAACACTTAGGTTCCTGTACGCCCACTTTTCCCGGAATTTTGCAAAATCCTATAAAAAGATTAGGGACTATAAAAAGGCCTCCATCGCAGTATGTAACTGCGATGGAGGCCTTATCTATACCCTATGACGATCCACAGGACCGTCGTCTGCTCTTAGGTTGGATTAAGCGTTCAATACTTTTTCAAACTTGGTTTTGTTCATACCGGAAATACGTTCTTCCCCGATCAAAGTCAATGGAACGGCACGAATGCCCATATCCCAAACCTCTTGTGCAAAAGCTTCATTGGTTTCAATGTTGCGTTCTTCGTACTCTACGCCTTTTTCACTCAAATAGCTTTTTACTTGACGGCAATGCGGGCAGTTTGTAGATGTGTATACTATTGCTTTTTTCATGAATATCACCTCATCATTTATTTTGTTACAACATATTTATTCATATTTCCAAGGATCATTACAGGGCCAGTGCGCTGTGCTCCAGGCTTTCGATGTACTTCTCGCTGTCCATAGCAGCCATGCAGCCACTACCTGCTGCGGTAATCGCTTGTCTGTAGCGAGTATCCTGTACGTCACCACAAGCGAATACGCCAGGCACGTTTGTTTCGGAAGTACCCGGATTTACGACGATATAACCGTTCGCATCCGTTGTAATTTGCCCCTCGAGGAAGCCTGTATTCGGATGATGACCAATCGCCACGAACACGCCGCTAACTGTAATAACTTCCTCTTCACCTGTTGCATTATTCAGCACTTTCAAGCCAGTGACTCCGTTCTCGTCCGCAATCACTTCTACAGGAGTACGATTAAGCGCCCATTCAATTTTGTTGTTCGCACGAGCACGATCCTGCATAATTTTGGAGGCGCGCATTTCTTCACGACGATGCACCAATGTCACTTTGGAGGCAAATCGAGTCAGGAAATTGGCTTCTTCCAAGGCAGAGTCTCCACCGCCGACGACAACAATTTCTTTGCCACGGAAAAAGAAGCCGTCGCATGTTGCGCAAGTGCTTACGCCACGTCCGATATTATCCTGTTCACCGGGAATACCCAGATATTTGGCAGTCGCCCCTGTGGAAATAATCAGTGTATCGGTAACCAGTTCACCCAAACCTTCTACATCCAATGTAAATGGACGAGCCGTTGTGTCTACCTTGTTTACCCATCCTGTGCGGAATTCAGCGCCAAAACGCTCCGCTTGCTTACGCATATTATCCATCAAATCGGGCCCCATGATTCCTTCAGGAAAACCTGGGAAATTTTCGACTTCCGTAGTCGTAGTTAATTGTCCGCCTGGCTGTGGTCCTTCGATCACCAGTGGGCTCATGTTAGCGCGTGCCAGATAAATTGCAGCGGTCAAACCGGCAGGGCCGGTACCTATAATAATGGACTTGTACATATCTTGGTTCCTCCTAAAATATCATAAGTATTATATAACGAGTTTTCGGCACCGGGCGCTGGGCAGCTGCATATACTCTAAAAGTAATTCCACCAGAAGCTTATCCCAAAATGTGGACACCCGGATATTGCAAAAACGAATCACTTGTTTTGTAGCCTCTTATGACTTAGACTGATTCTAAATCCTAATTTCATTATGCGGAAATAGCTGTAAACAGTCAAATGAAGTTTTCATGAAGCGAAGTATAAAGATAAATCAGGTATGGAGGGATTATCCCGATTATGAATGACGTTTTTTTAGGTAGCTTTATTTCTGCCCTGTCCACTGGACTCGGCGCCGTGCCCATACTGTTTATGCGCAATATCACGCATCGACTTCGCGATGTTCTGTTGGCTTATGCCGCAGGAATTATGACCTCTGCATCCGTGTATAACCTCATTCCCGAAGCAATCCAGCATTCCAATTGGTTCGTGCTGACTGCGGGAATCCTGCTCGGCTGTCTCGTATTACTAGTGATGGAAATGTACATTCCCCATGCGGATTTGGAGGACCCAGACTCCAAGACCTTTCAACTGGAGTCCAAATCTTTTCTCATTATCGCAGCTATTACATTGCACAATTTGCCAGAAGGACTCTCTGTTGGGGTCAGCTATGCAAGTGAAACTCAAAATCTCGGCAATCTGATCGCCTTCTCTATCGGCCTGCAAAATGCCCCGGAAGGCTTTATCGTAGCGTTGTTCCTTGTGAATCAAAATATCGGCCGTTTCAAGGCCTTGGGCATTGCTACCCTCACCGGAGCCGTGGAAATCATTACGAGTCTGATCGGGTTTTATTTGAGTAGCTGGGTGAACGGACTGGTACCTTACGGCCTTGCTTTTGCCGCCGGAGCCATGATGTTTATTGTCTACAAGGAATTGATTCCCGAGAGTCACGGGGATGGCAACCAGCGGATCGCCACATTCTCTTTTATTCTCGGCTTAATTACGATGATTGGGCTAACCGAATGGCTATAGCCGAGCAACACAAAAAGGCTGCCTTCTGCCTGTAATTCAGACAGATAAGCAGCCTTTTTGGCATGTTCACATGGAGATACCTCATTTTTTTGGGTTCATGGAGCGCAGTGCTTCACGATACTGCTCGTCCTCACTTTTGTGAGTCTCCTTCTCTCCATTGGATATTTGGGAACGTCTATCCTTTTCTTGGTCTTTTTTGGCAAAACCACGTAAAGCCGCACGATAATCCTGATCTCCGTAAGCATCCTTGATGTTCTCGCGATCCTTTTCTACCTTCTTATCCGTCTGGATATCAGGCACCTTGTGTTGTTCCTCCGCATGATGTTCTTCGACGTCGATATCCTTATGCGGCATCTCTCGCGTAGAATCTATCCTTTCACGCACCTCGGGTTCCACCTGTACAGGATAAGGACGTTTGCTTCTTTGCCGTGACTCCTCTTCCGCGGGGCGAGTTTTGGGAGAGGATTTGCGCGTCATCTTTGTATTAAATACCAGCAAAAAAATAAAGGCAACCGCAGCTACTACGATAAAAGCAATGGTCATCGGTAGCCTCCTATTCCCTTTCAGCGCTACGGTACCGTCCCGCTATCTCAGCGACCCGTTTGCCCAAAGAACGACCTAGTGCAAGATCATCACCCGTTGGAAGATTAGGCGGACCATTGGGGTCTGTCTCCACTGGACATGTTACCCCTACGCCGTAATAGGAGCCGTATAATGCATTTTCCGTAATATTAGCGGGCAGTCCTACAATAATCATGCCTTGATGAAGCATCGGAGTAATCAAATTCAGAAGCGTAGATTCCAATCCACCATGAACGGTAGCTGTTGTGCAAAACACAGCGCCGATTTTATCTACCAGCTTGCCCTGCGCCCACAGATACCCCAGCTTATCAATCCAGCTTTTCAGACCGCTGCTGATGGTACCAAAATGGCCGGGACAACCCCATATAATGGCATCCACACTCACTAGCTCATTCACATCGGCCTCATTCACATGCTTTAACAACACTTCCGTATGCTCAAGGTGTGCTCCTTCTGCGATCGAGCGAGCGAGACGTTCGGTATGCCCATTTTCACTGTCATATACAATCATGATTCTGGTCGTCATTATGCGCATCATCCTTTGTCAGCAAAATCATCTTTTTCGCATGCGCTCTTAACCTTGCCCAAAACCCATCTGAATATTATGAATCATTTGACGCATACTTTGAAAATCCAAGAACTAGGGAGGCATGTAAACATGAATTCACGCGCCATATTAGTCAACCTGCTAGTTATTATCATTATTCTGGCAGGTGGTGGAGCCGCCGCCTATTACTACAATCAATCCGCCAACTACATAAAAACCGATAATGCCCAAGTGAGCGGACAAGCAGTTACCGTTGCCTCTCCAGGCGCTGGCAAACTCACAGGCTGGAATGCTGAAGTTGGTAAGACCTACACCGCTGGAAGCACGCTTGGTAATGTAGAAGGGGGAGGAAGCCGAATTAGCGTTACGATTCCAACCGATGGTACCATCGTACAGCAATCTGCAGTCAACAACTCGATTGTTGGGGCAGGCACACCCTTAGCGAAGGCTTTTGATCTAAATAATTTATGGATTACCGCCAATATTGACGAAACGGCTGTACAGGATCTTCAAGTAGGACAGACGGTAGATGTATATATTGATGCTTACCCGGATACGTCCCTGAGCGGTAAACTCGAAAAGATCGGCCTGGCGACCGCATCAACTTTTTCACTACTGCCCACTTCTAACACCACTGCCAACTATACCAAGGTGACACAGGTCGTGCCTGTCAATATTTCCATTCAAGGTTACAAAGGGCTGGGTATTATCCCGGGAATGAGTGCGACCATCAGAGTTCACAAGTAGGAGGCTGTCATGGATCAAAAAATGTCCGTCGGACGTATTCTGTCCGTGCTGCTGCTAGGCGCCTTCATTTCGATTTTGAATCAAACGCTGCTCAACGTGGCCATTCCACATTTGATGAATGATTTTAATGTATCTGCAACAACCGTTCAATGGCTATCCACCGGATATATGCTAACCAACGGGATTCTGATTCCTATCACTGCTTTTCTGATTGAGTCATTCGGAACACGTGCGCTATTCATCTCCGCGATGGGGTTATTTACGGCCGGGTCTGTCGTCTGTGCTACCAGTACCGGCTTTGCGCCTATGCTGGTTGGACGCGTTATTCAGGCCAGCGGAGCGGGCATTATCATGCCTGTGGTCATGAACGTGTTCCTGACTGTGTTTCCCCCCGAAAAACGAGGCGCTGCTATGGGGACCATGGGGATTGCCATGATGTTTGCCCCGGCGGTTGGACCGACTTTATCCGGTTGGATTGTGGAGCACTATAGTTGGAGACTGCTATTTTTGCTGGTGATTCCGTTGGCAATCATTGATATTCTGTTTGCCATACGCTGGCTCAAAAATGTATCCAAGCTAACGAAACCGAACTTTGACCTGTTGGGAACCATCTTTTCCACATTGGGCTTTGGCTTCCTGCTATATGGCTTTAGTTCAGCTGGAGACAAGGGCTGGGACAGCAATACGGTAATACTTACACTCGCTGCCGGTGTTGTGTTTATTGTATTGTTTATCGTGCGCGAGCTGAATATGGTACAGCCGATGCTGGAGTTCCGTGTGTTTAAATATGATATTTTTACCGTATCGACCTTAGTCGGGGCTACCGTCAACATGACGATGTTTGGCGGGATGCTGCTGCTACCGATCTATTTGCAAAATATACGTGGCTTTACGCCGCTGCAATCCGGTCTGCTGCTGTTGCCGGGTGCACTGCTGATGGGTGTGATGTCACCGATATCAGGGGCAGTATTTGACCGTATAGGCGCAAGGCCGTTGGCGATCATTGGACTGATTATTACAGCAGTCACAACCTGGGAATTCAGTCTGCTGACCGATGCCACCACCTACGGACATATTATGATCATCTATACGATTCGCAGCTTCGGAATGTCATTGCTGATGATGTCCGTCCAGACGGAAGGGCTAAACCAATTACCTGCCCATCTCGGTAGCCACGGTACAGCCATGTCCAACACAGTACGGCAAATCGCCGGGTCTATCGGTACCGCTTGGCTCATTACTGTAATGAGCAGCCGAACGACAATTCATGTAGCGGATTATGCGAATGTCGCTACCACCGCCAATGTTCCTTTAACCGAAGGGGTAGCACAGTTGGGACAAACCCTCGCGCAAACGGCGGGCATTTCAACAGAAAGTGGTTCATCGTTGGCGCTACAACAGGTGTACCGAAATGCCGTTACAGAATCGACGATCCATGGCATTAATGATGCCTTTATCATTGCTACAGGGATTGCGCTGGCGGGGCTATTGTTTTCCCTGTTTTTACGACGATCTACGCCGCGCCGAAGATAGACGTACAGCGTTGCGAGGCTGCAAAAGAAGGAGCACTCACCCCTTGGATTTTAAGAGGTATGAATGCTCCTTCCTGTTTGTCATCTTGTAACTTTTAGTCCTATGACCGCAATAAGCGCAGGCCATTCAAAATGACCAGTAATGTGCTGCCTTCATGCCCAATAACCCCAAATGGCAAGGCTATATCCTGCACAAAGTTGCTGATCACAAGCAGGAAAATGACACTTACCGCGAAGATCATATTTTGTTTGACCACCCGCTGCGCCTTGCGCGCCAGTGCTATCGTCGGAGCGATCTCCTCGATTCCATCGTTCATCAGTACCACGTCTGCGACCTCTAGCGCTGCTCCGCTGCCATGCATCCCCATGCCTAGTCCTACGGTTGCTGCTGTCAACGCAGGAGCGTCGTTCACACCGTCGCCGACCATGACGACATGCCCGTACTGCTCCCGCAGCATGCGAATATGGCTGACTTTGTCCTCTGGCATTAAGCCAGCATATACAGCGTCGACTCCGGCCTGCTCCGCGATCACAGCGGCCGTTTCTGGACGGTCTCCGGTTAGCATGACAACCCGGATACCCTGCGCTTGCAGGCGTTTCACGGACTCTTGAGCCTGCGGACGCAACTCATCGCGTAGTGCCAGCATTCCAGCAATCCGATCATCCGCGAGGATGATGGATACGGTTTTGCCCTCAGCTTCCAGCCGGGCCCGACTCTCCATCCACTCTGGCTCTGCCAGAGGACTAGGTCCATCCAGCACATCTGTGCGACCGATTTTCCATTTCACCCCGCCTATGATGCCTTCCATCCCCCATCCAGTGAGTGCCTGTACTTGCTCGGTTGGGAGAGGATCTCTCTGTCCCCATTCAGTTTCGGCTTTGGCTACAATCGCTCGCGCCAGCGGATGCAAAGAATAACTTTCAATTGTGGCAACAATCTGCAATAGCTCATCGGCATCGTATTCTGCGGCGGTAATCCAATCCGTGACGACAGGTGACCCCATCGTTAACGTGCCTGTTTTGTCAAAAGCAACAACAGAAGTCAATGCCATATTCTCCACATGTGCTCCACCTTTGAACAGGATGCCCCGTCGAGCACGGTTGGAAATGGCCGATAGCATCACTGGCATAATGGATGACACGAGCGCACAGGGTGAGGCCACGACGAGGAACACCATAGCCTTGTAGAACGCTGCTGCCCACGTCCAGCCTAATGCGATGGGTGCACCGACAATGACCATCAGCGTAACAGCAACAACAATTCGGGCGTACACCGATTCGAACGTTTTAATAAACCGCTGGGAATCAGGAACTTCGGTCTGAGCCTCTTCCACCATACGAATGATTTTTGAAAATAAAGTGTCCTCCGAGGACTGACTAACCTCTACATATAGCACGCCTTCTCCATTAATGGTGCCCGCATATACTTCGTCACCTTCCACCTTATTTACCGGAACAGACTCCCCGGTAATCGATGCCTGATTCACTGCCGAAACGCCCTTGGAGATTCGGCCGTCCGCCGGAATCAGTTCGCCCGGCTTCACCAGCAGCAGGTCGCCTGGCAACAGCTGTTCAATGCCGACTGTTTCCATCCCCTCACGAGATAAGCGCAAAGCCGTTTCCGGCTTCAACGCCATAAGCTCAGAAATATCCTTACTACTACGCTCGGTGGTATAGCTCTCCAGCGCACCGCTGAGTGCAAAAATAAAGATCAGCATGGCTCCTTCATTCCAATAGCCAATGGCCGCAGCTCCTAGGGAGGCAGCGATCATGAGCAGATTAACATCCAGATCATGTTCTCGGATCAGTGTTTCGACCCCTTCTCTGGCTTTGGACCAGCCCCCAAGGGCATAGGACACTACATACAGAATGACCGATAGCCATTGCCACCAATGGGAGACTCCCCATGCCATCAGCATCAGCAATCCACTACCTAGAGCAGCTTGCATCTCCTTATTTTTCAGCATGCTTTTAAGCTGAAATTGCGGCTTGCGATTCGGACCGGGTCGTCCGCTGCCACTGTTTTTTGAAAGGGTTCGGTTAGAGGGAGACAATGTATCTTGTAATCGTTGAGCAGCTTGCATCATGTCACGTTCCTTTCCATATTTTGTCCTTGTACTAGCATTTCATTGAGAATGATATCCATTGTTAAGTGCCCTAAAATAGCACATGCTGCTTCGGGAAGTCCGAAGCAGCATGTTTGACAATGAGAATGATAATCATTTTTGCATCTATACAATTATTTTGGATTAGAGAAACTTTTGTTTTATTATATACCTTTTCTTTTCCACTTGTAAACCAGCAATGGCCTAAATAAAAAAAGATACCCGCGCAAACACCGCAGGTATCTTCCATATTTAAAGCATCCTATTCCAAGAATTCCGGTTATCTTCAGGCTAAAGGAAACTTCCACGCATGATTGTGTGCAGTTCCTGAAGTGTGCTGACGATCTGCGGGCTGTTGCAGTCCCAAACGCGCAGCCGCAAGGCGTGCAGTGGGAACCGCTGTGTCCGGGCAAATGACCCCCGTCAGTTCATTCTCCCAGATCGAAATCCTATCCAGAGAATGGTTAATTTCATCTATTGCTACCCATAAAGGAAGCTCAGGCTTTACACGTCGAACAGCTTCCATTATGCATTTTATCGTATCACTATTATTCTCATGACCATCGACACCGGATGGAATCAACTGATCCTCAGCCCTAATGTCATCGGATGGAGTTGGTATGACTTCTAAAATGACCGTATCGGCAAAACGTGCCAGATCTGCAGCTTGAGCCACCTGCTTGATCTGTCGTGCGCTCACTTCGGACATGTTATTGGAATTGGCTGACTCCCCCGACCGTGCGGCTTGCCTGTGCCCTGTCTGACTTACGTTAGGCACCAAAGACGGGTCAACTGTCAAAAGCACGCCTACCCGATATGGAATGCACCGAAGACGCCCGCATAAAGTCTGCTCTGCAACGCCGTCAATCCAGTCTCGCGCTGCCCGGAATTCGTCCACGTCAGCCGGATTGCGCACTATAATCTCCAGCTTGGGTTCTCCCCCCTGCCGCACGCTCCGCAACGCCGCACGCAGTAATGCCTCCAGCTGCATATCTTGCAAGCTTCCAATACCCACTGCATTGTTCTGCTCAATTAGGGCTATAGTGAGTGGTGATCCGTTCAAAGACTCGAATAAGCTTTCATATTGTGTTTCCAGCAAACTGATAATTCGACGGGACAAATGCTCACACAATCCAGGCAGGCCAGATGCCTGGTTAAAGGTTTTGTACGTGTCAGATGCACGTGAACCGGGAATAAGGATGGGATCAGGCTCCCCGTCAGGGGCATGAATCGTCTGTCCAGACTCTGCTACGTCCAGATAGGCATAGCATAGTTTCCCTACACGGCCAGATGCCTGTGACAAGGGACCATGCAGAAGACTATAACCGTCATAACTGCCTATTTCTGATGCTGTCTCTGTGCTTATACGACTCAAACTTGCAGGAGCATCGGCATAAATCCGTATGGAGGTGCGCCTGTATTCATCGCTCCATTTTAGGAGTGTGCCCATTGCTTGCCCAATATCGTTGCCGTTATTCAGCATCGTTTCCCCAAGTAATTCCGGATTCGCAGCCATCAAAGCCTCTGCTCGACTGATTACGCCCTGCTCAGCTAAACCAACCAGCCAGCCCAACGGATCTTCCTCCTGCGTAGCAGATACTTCATGGCTGCCTGCCTTTAGCGTCTCCATAGCCAACCTCTGTGCAGCAGCCTCCATACCCGGCTCTGGAACTTTGAGATCCCGGCTATTTTTGCCACCCAACAGCTCTGCGAATACATGCATCAGTTTAGCCTCCATGCTATTAATCCATCCTTTCTTCCGTCAGCAAGTTGGCACACACGAATTCGAGTACCCCTCCAAACAAAGAAAACGCTTACCCATAATGGAGCAACCGAATCTTACATGGGCCTTACTTGTAAAGCCCCTACCTTAACGTATTAGGCACGCCACACATTTATACATTTCGGCAAACTACCCTACATCCCAAAATAAATCTCTATCCTGCTGGTACAAGATCACTCGAAAAAGGAACCTATAAAATAAACACCCCCGGTTTTCACAGGATGCCTATACATCCGATGCTAACCCAGAGGTGTCTATTTTTTTACTCGTAAGAACGAACCTTCAATACACGCATCACATTCAATACAGCTAGCAATGTTACACCTACATCGGAAAATACAGCCTCCCACATCGTAGCAATACCGAATGCTCCCAGCGTAAGAAACACAGCTTTGACACCTAGTGCAAATATAATGTTTTGCCATACGATACGACGTGTGCGCTTGGCGATATGGATCGCCGTAACCAGCCTTGAAGGCTCGTCGTTCATAATTACGATATCTGCCGCCTCAATCGCAGCATCCGATCCCAAACCGCCCATCGCTACACCGACATCTGCCAGCGCCAGTACGGGTGTATCATTAATCCCATCGCCTACGAACAAAATTTTGTCGCTCGTTTTTTTACTTGCAGACAACTGCTCGATGGCTTCGGCTTTGTGCTGAGGTAACAGTTCTGCCCGTACTTCATCCAAACCCAACTGTCGTCCTACGGCCTCGGCAACAGTCCGATTGTCACCCGTCAGCATGATGGTTTTCAACACACCCAACTTTTTCAGTGAAGCAACCGTTTGGGCTGCGTCTTCCTTAACCTCATCTGAAATCAGAATGCACCCGGCATACGTTCCGTCTACAGCCACATGTACGACCGTTCCTTCATCCAGCGTCCCTGCTTGCTGCGCCACGTTAAAAGCCACATGCTCCCGCTCCATCAGCTTGGCGTTCCCGGCTGATACCAGACGACCATCAATTTGTGCCTGAATCCCGTGACCGGATATTTCACTATATTGCTGAACCCGTTCTGCTCTGAGTTCTTTACCGTAGGATTCACGCAGAGAAGCAGCAATAGGATGTGTGGAATGCAGCTCAGCCAAAGCGACGGTTTCGAGCAGGGTTTCGTTTGTAAAATCTCCGGCAGGATAAATCCCTGTTACACGGAAAACACCTTTGGTGAGTGTGCCTGTTTTATCAAAAACAGCGTATTTCACATGATTCAGAGCTTCAAGATAGTTCCCGCCCTTGATCAGGACACCTGAACGGGAGGCTGCCCCAATTCCCCCAAAGAAGCCCAGTGGAATGGATACTACCAGCGCACAAGGACAAGAAATAACGAGGAAAACAAGCGCACGGTATACCCAATCTGCAAAATGTGCACCCGGCACAACAAGCGGTGGAACAACCGCCAACAACAGCGCTACAATAACCACTACTGGAGTATAGTATCTGGAAAATTTCGTGATAAACTTTTCAGTCGGCGCTTTTTTGGCACTCGCATTTTGCACTAATTCCAAAATTTTCGAGACCGCCGATTCACTAAATTCTTTGCTAACCTCTACCGTTAGAAGTCCGTTCGTATTGATAAACCCACTCAACACGTTGCTTCCCGGCTCTACGGTACGAGGCACGGATTCACCAGTCAACGCAGAGGTATCCACATGCGATTTACCATCTATAACCTTACCATCCAGCGGGATCTTCTCGCCCGGCTTAATTACAATCAAATCCCCAATGCGAACGTCTTCTGGGGACACTCTCCGTACGGACTCAGCCGTCTTCAGGTTGGCATAGTCCGGTCTAATATCCATCAGATCACTGATGGATTTACGTGAACGGTTAACTGCAATGCCTTGAAACAGTTCTCCGATTTGATAAAAGAACATGACAGCTACGCCTTCCGGGTATTCCCCAATCGCAAATGCACCAACAGTAGCCAGCGTCATCAGGAAGTATTCGTCAAAGGCCATTCCACGTACCAAACTGCGTGCAGCCTGCAAGACAACATCACCGCCAACGATGATATATGCCAGTAAAAATAGGGCCAACTTGCCTACACCTTCGACAGGTAACCACCAGGCAACAGCCGCAACGACCGCACCAATAGCCAAACGCGCAATCATGCGGCGCATACCGTCCGTACCGTGATCATGCGTATGCCCAGCGTGGCTATCATCTCCATGCGAATGTGAATGAGTGTGGGTAGCTTCACCATGTTCGTGCTCTGCATGGTGGTTGTGATGCTCGTGTGCATGATCCCCGTGGTCGTGTCCATCGTGCGTATGGGCTTGCTTGCCATGTGCTCCATGATGATGACCAGCGTGGCTGTGAGAAGCATGTTGCCCGACCTCGTGTTCACCTTCACCATGATGCTCATGACCGCATGCACAACCATCTGTGCAGTCTGGCTGTACTGCACCAGCATTGCTTCGGCTGTCTTCACGCAGGCGTCCACGAGCATTTTTTACAACCATTCGAACATGCGGCTCAAGTCTGTGGACCTTCCGTTCGGCTTGACGAAATATCTCTTCTTTTTGATCCGAACTTGTGGTCATCGTCAACGTTTTCGTAACAAAATTGACCGAGCAATCCATGACCCCTTCTATTTTACTGACTCCATTTTCAATCTTGAGAGCACAGTTGGCGCAATCCAAACCTTCCAAAATCCATTCATGCCGTTCCGTTCTTTTTAGAGCATCCATAGTCATTGGCCTCCAATTAACTATATATGAGCAACTGTTCATATATTATTTGTTAAGGCCATTATATTCAGGATCAGGGTCAAAAGTCAATGACTCTAGCCCTTTTTAACAAAAAAATCGACTTCAACGGAACGAACGCCAAAAGAGCGCCAATCGCTTGGCGCCCTCTGTTGTTTTATCCCAAAATTATTGATGTGATATGTGCTGATGGGTTTGCAAAAAGATCTGCTCCACATGATTATCATCCAGTGAATAAAACACCGTCTTGCCTTCTTTGCGTCGTTTGACAATACGCAGATTGCGCAAATAACGAAGCTGGTGGGATACCGCAGATTGTCCCATGTTCAACACCTGGGTCAGATCATGAACACACAGTTCTTTTTGTGCCAGGGCATAAATCAGCTTGATTCGTGTCGGGTCACCCAGTGCTTTGAACAGCTCCGACATTTTGTATGCGATGGAATCCTCAACAAGGGAAGATTTTATGCGCTCAATTTCCTGATCTGAACCGTGACAAGCCGGCTCGCAATCCAAAGCTTCCGTTTCAGAATTCATCCTTTTCACCCCGTGTATTTCGACTTGATGCTCCTATTATAGCAAATTCGTAGAGTTTACGAATAGCTTATATTACAGCTTGCCCTGTAACAGAAAACTTCCAAGTCACAATGCTTGCCTAACACTATAGCTTTACACTACTTAGAGCCTAATAAAGCTTAATTCAACGTTTTTAATACTTCATCACTGTAAGGAATAATTTCATCTATTTGTTGATCACGTAACTTCACCGCAAACGCTGGATCAACCAGCAAAGCACGCCCAACCGCAACCAGATCAGCTTCCTCTCGTTCTACTTGCCCCACGAGTTGTTCTAATCTTGTCTCTACATTACTGGATTGATCGGTTTGACGATTATTATTTTCAAAATCACTCAAAAAGGCCTTCTCTAAACCAATCGAGCCCACAGTAATCACTGGCTTGCCTGTTATCTTTTTGGTCCAAGCTGCCAAATTTAGATCAGACCCTTCAAATTCCGGTTCCCAAAAACGGCGGCTTGAGCAATGGAATACATCCACCCCGGCCTTCACTAATGGAGTGAGAAACTGTTCAAGTTCCTGTGGTGTTTGGGCCAGCTTTTCTTCATAATGGTACATCTTCCACTGGGAGAATCGCAATACAATTGGGAAATTCGGCCCTACTGCACGACGACAAGCCTCAATGACCTCCACCGCAAACCGAGTACGCTGGACCAAGTTGCCTCCGTATTGGTCGGTGCGCTTATTGGTTTTGTCCCAGAAAAATTGATCGATTAAATAGCCATGTGCTCCATGAAGCTCAATGCCGTCAAAACCCACTCGCTGGGCATCGGCAGCGGCCTGTGCATAAGCTGAAATAATATTCGCAATCTCAGCCTCCGTCAATGGCTCAACCACCTTTTCGCCGGCGGGAGAGATACCGGACGGACCGACAGGCAATGCCTCGGGATTCGGTTGATTATCTGCACCTATTTTACGGGCCGTACCCACATGCCAGAGCTGCGGTATAATCTTGCCACCTACCGCATGAACCTCCTCAACTACCTTGGCCCACCCCTTTAATCCCTCACCATAAAAATTAGGAATGCTTGTGTGCTCCACAGCTGCGGGATGATTAATAGCAGTTCCCTCTGTAATAATCAATCCAACTGCATTTTCCGCACGGCGACGATAATACGCGGCCACATCAGGCCCTGGGATACCTTGAGGAGAAAAATTCCGTGTCATTGGCGCCATAACAATCCGATTGGGAAGAGATAAATTACCTAACTTAAAAGGTTTAAACAGTAATTCTGTGTTCATTACTTTTTCCTCCGCTCTCCACTAGTATTATCGTTTTCACTCTACTGTTATACAATTCCATTTTACACATATGTAAACTTGAGTTCAAGAAGCCACAGTTTTTATTTTAATAAGCTACACAAAAAAAGAAGAAGCGGCTCTAAGTCCGCTTCTTCTTTCCTAATTCGTTTGTACTTGAGTGATTTTGCAAAAATCCTACTTATTAGTGTGCTACCATGTTGTATTCCATAATCCATACAGAACCACCAACAACGGTCAACAGGATAACTACCCCGAAAATCAAAGTCATGACATTCCAGCGTGGTCCATTGCTCTCACGAATGTGCATGAAGAAGAAAAGCTGAACCAGAAATTGCAGCACTGCCGCGGCTAAAATAACAACCATGGTCGAAGTGCGGCTCAACATATGATTCATAACCACACCGAGAGGAATGATGGTCAGTACGATGGACAGAATAAACCCGATAACATAGGATTTCACTGAACCGTGAGAATCATCATGACCATGCGAACCCGCTCCTGTTTGATGCTGTGCCATCTACATCACCCCCATCAAATAGACGACTGTCAGCAAGAAGATCCAGACAGCGTCCAAAAAGTGCCAGTACAAGCTCAATGCCGAAACTTTCCCCTTCGTCTCTGGTGTAAGCCCGCGTTTTTTCAACTGGAACATGAGTCCAATCATCCAAACCAGACCTAACGAAACGTGAAGTCCGTGCGTTCCGACTAAAGTGAAGAATGCCGACAAGAACGCACTGGTTCCAAAATTGGCTCCTTCGTGTACCAACTCAACAAACTCGTAAACCTCAAAACCGATAAAGCCAAGACCTAGGATCGCCGTCACGATTAACCAGTTAATTAATCCCTTCATGCTTCCTTTGTTCATGGCCAACACAGCCAGACCACTTGTGAAGCTGCTCGTGAGCAAGAGGAACGTTTCAATAATAACGCCCGTCATGTTAAACAGCTCTGCGCCACCCGGTCCTCCGGCTGTGTTGTTCCGAAGGACGACGAAGGTTGCGAACAAGGTACTGAACAGGATTACGTCCGTTACGAGGAAGATCCAAAAACCAAGCATCTTCAATTCTTGCGGATCGTGATGCCCGTGGTCATGATCATGGCTTTGGTGTGCTGCTGCTTGTGCCATTATACAGACCCCCTTATTGCCGCTTCCGTGCGTTTTACTTCATCCGCAGGGATATAGTAGTCGCCATCATAGGAGAAGAACGAACGGCAAATCATACAAATTGCCACACCGATCAGCCCTGGAATATAGAAGAACGACCATCCGAATACGAACCCGAAACCTGCAATGAAAAAGAATACCGACATAATGAATGGAATCGCCGAGTTCTTCGGCATATGAATCGCTTCAATTGGCGGTTGCTTTCTGAAAATACCTTTTGCACGTTGGTCTTTTTCTGCCCACCAGTCATCACGTTCTTCTACTTGTGGAATGGTAGCAAAATTGTATTCTGGTGCAGGTGAAGGAATCGACCATTCCAACGTATGACCACCCCAAGGGTCGCCTGTTGTATCCTTCAGCTTACGGTAATTCTTGATGCCCAGAAGAATTTGAAGAACCTGGAACAAGAAACCAATCCCCATCAAGAATGCCCCAACGGTCGAAACGAGGTTAAGCGGCTGCCAGCCGGTATCCCAGCCGTAAGTGCTCAGACGACGCGTCATACCCATCAGACCGAGAGAATATTGCGGAATAAAACATACATAGAAACCGATGTTCCAGAACCAGAAAGCCCATTTACCAGGCGTTTCAGGCAATGTGAAACCGAACATTTTAGGCCACCAATAGTACAGACCTGCCAAGTAACCGAACACTACACCACCAATCAGAGCGGAGTGAAAGTGAGCGATCAGGAAGTAACTGTTATGGAACTGGAAGTCAGCAGGCGCTACAGACAACATGACGCCTGTCAAACCAGCAATCAAGAAGTTCGGAATAAAAGCAATTGACCACATCATAGGAGTCTTGAATGTAATCTTACCCCGATACATCGTGAACAGCCAGTTAAATACTTTAACCCCTGTCGGTATTGCGATAACCATCGTCGAAATCGCAAAGAATGCATTAACATCTGCGCCTGATCCCATCGTGAAGAAGTGATGCGCCCAGGTGAAGAAGGACAAGATCGCAATAATGAACATGGCGTAAACCATGGACTTGTATCCAAACAATTTCTTTTTGGAGAATACGCTGATAACCTCGGAATAAATACCGAAGGCAGGCAAAACTACAATGTATACCTCAGGGTGACCCCACATCCAGATCAAGTTGATATACATCATTGGGTTACCGCCGAAATCAAGCGTAAAGAAGTGTCCTCCTCCGAAGCGGTCAAGGAACAGCAATGCCAAAGTAACCGTCAGAATCGGGAATGCGAAAATGATAATAACACATGACGAAAATACGGACCACGTAAAGACAGGCATTTTCATCCAAGTCATACCAGGTGCACGCATTTTAATAATAGTAACAATAAAGTTGATACCCGTAGCCAATGAACCTATACCCGAAATCTGAATACCCCAGATATAGAAGTTCTGACCGACGCCTGGACTAAATTGCAGTTCTGAAAGCGGTGGATAACTCAACCAACCTGCATCTGGCGAACCGCCGATAACGAAGGACAGGTTGAACAACATCGCTCCCATAAAGAAAAGCCAAAAGCTCAATGCGTTCAGGAAAGGAAACGCAACGTCACGCGCACCAATTTGAAGGGGTACAGCGATATTAAACAAACCAAACATCAACGGCATCGCCATAAACAGGATCATGATCGTGCCATGAGTTGTGAAAATCTGGTTGTAATGCTCAGGATGCAGTAGTGTAACATCCGGTGTAGCCAGTTGAACACGCATCAATAATGCATCCACGCCTCCGCGGAATAACATCAAGATGGCCGCAAGAATATACATAATACCGACTTTTTTATGGTCAACAGTAGTCAACCAGTTTTTCCAAAGCCAGCCCCATTTTTTGAAATAAGTGAGCACAAACACGATCCCGATCGTCGCTAATGCGATGGAGACGTCCGCTCCATAGATCATTGGGTCTCCAGTAACGAAGAAAGTGGATGCAAACTCTTTTATTTTGTCAAGCATTGGGGGCCTCCTTCCCTATAATCATTTAATTGTGTCCGCTCATATTCATATGACTCATGTCCATTGCCGCATGATCTTCTGTGCCGGACTGAGAAGAACCTTCTGTGGATGTAGCTTCACCATGTCCAGCATGTGGGTTAGAAGCGCCCTCCACTACATACTTGTTAACAATGTCTTTGAACAAGCCATCTGGAATCGAAGAATACTCATCAGGCTGGGACAAACCTGGTTTTGCAAGCGCCAAATAGCCGTCTTTCGTCAGCGGCTTAGACTGCTTTTTGATGTCAGCGACCCAGTTTTTATACTCTTCATCCGACTGGACTTCTACATCAAAACGCATTTGTCCAAAATGCTCACCGCTAAAGTTTGCACCCGAACCAAAGTAAGTTCCTTCGTGATCGGCCTGCAAATGCAGTTTCATAGCCATGCCTGACATGGTGTAGATTTGTCCGCCCAATTGCGGAATCCAGAATGAGTTCATCGGGGCGTCAGCAGTCAGTTCAAAACGGACTGGAACACCTTTAGGAATGTGAACTTGGTTAACTGTAGCTATACCTTCCTCTGGGTACATAAAGAGCCATTTCCAGTCCAGTGAAGTCACTTGAATGGTTACTGGCTTTTGCGTACTTGCCAACGGCTTGGAAGGCTCCAGCAAGTAGGTATATCTTGCAGTAATGACAGCAATAATACAGATAACGATAATTGGAATAGCCCACCATGTGGTCTCCAGCTTTTTGCTGTCATCCCAGTGGGGTTGATACTTCACCTTGTTTGTCGGTGTATCACGATACCGCCAAATGATGAAGAAAGTCAAAATCATGACCGGTACAATTATTAGCGCAGACAATGCCGTTGTAAGAATGATCAGCTCTTTTTGTGCTTGCCCAACGGGTCCTTTCGGATCGAAAACAACGTATTTTCCGCCAGCATAAAAACACGTCCAAATGAGCAATGCTACCGTGAGCACGGTCAAAACCAACGCAATAATCGCTTTTGGTTTTTTGTTCATGTTGTTCCCCTCTCCTTAAATAATAAATTACTCAAAACTTTACGAACTCCTGTAATGTTGCCCCTATATAAGATAGCAGAAAAGTGGCCACTTTTTTTATTGTTAACAGAATTGTCGATTATTTGTCCGTTTTTTGTGAAAAACATCTCTAAAAATAAAATTTCTCTTGCAAATTCAAAATTTCTTATTAATACAAAGATGACATAATAAAAACGTTATTTGTGTATCTTAAAGAAGTTATATTAAAGAAAAAAGCGGGACTCCTTACAGTTATCATCCTACACTGCTCGAAGCCCCACATTGTTGTTTTCGGCATATCTTTGCTTTAAATCATTTTTAAATTGTATTAACTGCGGCCGTTTTCCTGGTCTTCCTTCTTGCGTGCAATGACAAATGATTTCCCAACTAGAAAAATAAAAATCCCGGCAACAACGCAGCCAATGCCTGTCATTAAATATATATTCCGATCAGTTAAATTACCTATATCAAGCAAAATAAGGATAATACCTGCAATACAGGCGATCCAAGCGATAACAGATACCGTCCGGCTCATTTGCCCGTCAGTTGATCCTGATTTCCTAAAATTTGCAGCCATACCCTCCACTCCCTTCGGTCTAAAATAATTTTTAGCGCCCTCGTCTGGTATTTTTGTCAGTATGCACATATCTTGCTTCTTTATTCCCTTGGTCTCTACATACCTGAAACAACCCTCTGCATATCTTGACTATTATTACCCCGGAAGACCCAGTGTTCAAACAAAAGGGAGCAGAGACAGGCCTAAATCTGCCTTATTTTCAAAACACATCTCTTCGTTTATCGTTTAACGTCTGGTCTCCAACCAGTTATTACTTACTACATTTCGATACCAATAGTAACTTTCCTTCGGGGTGCGGACCTGTGTGCGGAAATCGACATGAATCATGCCAAATCTCATATTATATCCCTCTGCCCACTCAAAATTGTCCATAAGTGACCATGCCATATATCCTTTGACATGAAGGCCGTCATGAATAGCCCGGTGTACCTGCACCAAATGCTGCTGCATATACGAAATACGACGGTCATCCTGAACCTTGCCATTCACGACATCATCGTTGATACAAGCCCCATTCTCTGTGATATAAATATCGAGGTTACCGTATTTTTGCAAATAATGCAGTACCTCGTACAGCCCACGCGACTCCACTGGCCAACCGATATCCGTTACAGGTAGCCCCATATTGATTTCTTCAGATTGAAGAAACCCGGCTTCAGGATTAAAACGATTAACTGACATAGCATAGTAATTGATACCGATCATATCAATAGGCTCGCCGATAATATCCATATCCCCATCCTGAATAGGCACGGTGGCCCCCTGCTCCGCAAACCAGTCTACCAAAAACTGAGGATACGAGCCTTGATAAATAGGTTGAAGAAACCAGTCACTGTGCAGGGAAATAGTGCGCGCACAAGCGGCTTTATCTTCCTCAGATGTGCTGTAAGGAACAGCCCAGGAGACATTGGGAGCGATACCGATCTGGCCACTGGTGCCCAGCTCGCGGAAACGGCGCACAGAAAGACCATGCGCAACTAGCAAATGATGTCCTACATCAATGGCTGTCTGAAGATTTGTCAGACCCGGGGCATGAACACCCAGCATATTAGATAAAAAGGCGATGCACCATGGTTCATTGAATGTTAGCCAATGGTGTATTTTACCGTGAAACTCGCGGAACATCGTTTCTGCAAACTGGACAAACGCTTGAATCGTGCGACGATTCTCCCATCCTCCAGCATCCTGAAGCGCTTGAGGCAGATCCCAATGGTACAGTGTACAAAACGGTTCAATCCCATTTTCGTTCAACAAATCGACTACGCGATGATAATAGTCCAATCCTTCTTGATTGACTTCACCGTCACCATTGGGAAATATACGCGGCCAGGACACTGAAAAACGGTATGTACGAATGCCCAGTTCCTTCATTAGGCGGATATCTTCCTCGTAGCGATGATAGCTGTCACAAGCTACATTGCCGTTATCACCGTTGAATATTTTGCCAGGTGTATGGGCAAAGGTATCCCAGATCGACAAACCTCTCCCATCCTCCTCATAAGCTCCCTCGATTTGATAGGCTGCCGTCGCGGTCCCCCACATAAAGTCCTGCGGAAATTGAAAAATGGTCATATTGTCTCTTCCTCTCCTTCAATTATAATCGTATGTTGGTTCGTTATTTCCTGCTCTTTGGTAAAAATCCATGACAAAATAAATCCTCCATGCTCAGGATCAGGCAGAGCCTGACGAGCGTCTGCGCTAAACGGATGGGAATAGCGAATCGTGCAGCTTCCCGTCTGGACAGACGCGGTCAATTCAGCACGGACGAGCCTGGAACCAGACCATTCCATGCCGACCGTCATCCCGCCATGTCCCTTCAATCCACTGACCCTTCCCTCCGACCATGCCGTTGGCAAGGCAGGCAGTAACGTCAGCTCTCCCGGACGGCTTTGTAACAGCATTTCTGCAATCCCCGCCGTCGCACCAAAATTACCGTCGATCTGAAAAGGCGGGTGAGCGTCGAATAAATTAGGATAGGTCGATCGCGACAGCAACGTGCGAACATACCGATGTGCGGCGTCGCCATCTTCCAGCCGAGCGTACAGGTTAATCAACCAGGCACAGCTCCATCCGGTATGCCCACCACCGTGATCAAGCCGTCGACGCAGCGATATGCGGGCTGCCTCAGCCAGCTCCGGGGTATCACGGATGTGAATTTGTCGACCGGGATATAACCCATATAGATGCGAAACATGTCGATGCCCAGGCTCCGCTTCCTCAAAATCGACAAACCATTCCTGTAACTGACCGTGACGGCCAATTTGATAGGGCATCAACCTGTCCCGTGTCTCCTCGCAGCGGGTGCGGAACTCATCGTCTAATTCCAGCAGGTCCGCAGCTTGAATGCAGTTACCCAACAGCTCCCGAATCAGCGTCATATCCATGGTGGAGCCCATAGAGATACTGCAATCCTCGCCGTCCAGCGTTTTGAATTTATTTTCAGGTGATGTAGATGGACATGTCACAAGCCGACCCTCCGGGCCTTCCACGAGCCAGTCCATGCAAAAGGCTGCCGCCCCCTTCATGAGGGGATAAGCTTGTTCTGCCAGATAGGCTGTATCCAGGGTAAACAGATAGCGCTCCCATAGGTGAGCAGTGAGCCATACACCCCCAAGCGGCCAAAACGCCCAACTGGCATGGCCTCCTGAAGGTCCGGCGTATCTCCACACATCTACATTGTGATGAGCTGCCCACCCTTGAGCACCATAATGGATGGAGGCTACCCTCCGTCCCGTACGAGCCACTTCTCCAATCATGTGCAGCAATGGTTCATGGCACTCGGCAAGATTGCATACCTCTGCGGGCCAATAGTTCATCTGCGTATTGATATTGGTTGTATAATTACTGTTCCACGGTGGCTGCACCCGGTCATTCCAGATGCCCTGAAGATTGGCGGGCTGACTCCCCGGACGCGAGCTGCCCATGAGCAAATAGCGGCCATACTGAAATAACAGCACCTCCAGCCCCAGGTCGGCCTGACCTTTCTGATAACGTTCCAATCGCAGATCGGTCGGTAGAACGGAGTCGTCGGTTAGAGTATCACCTCCCAGTTCTAATGCAACGCGGTCAAACAACTTTCGATGATCCTGTTCATGGCGTTGCCGTACCTGCTCACTTCCCAGCGAAATTGCTCCGTCTAAAATGACTTGACATGCTTCTACTGATTCCGTTGCATCACTATTCGGCATAGCGTGAAATCCCTGAAATCCGGTAGCTGCTGCCAAATACACCGTGATTTTATCCGCGCCCGAGATGATCAGTGCTCCATCAGCACCCTTCGTCAAGGTTCCTCCCTCAGGAATAATCCTCGCCTGAACTGCAAAAGCCATCCCCAAATCATTTTCATAAACGACAGCCTGTGGATGATCGCCGTGATAATTAGATTCCACATGACTGGGCGCTCGCCCAGTCAACGTAATAAAGTCCCTGATCGGCTCATCGGATGGATCGCCATTATCGCTATCCCATTTGGATGAATCACCAAAATGTGCATCCTCTCCAACCTCGTCTTCACAAGGATGGGGGGAAGTGATGCGCACAGATGCATGGATCTTCCCAAGTTTATTCGCAGTCAGTGACACCATCATGATTCCATCTGGCGCACTGGCGATAACTTCACGGGTATAGCGGACTCCATCACTTTGAAAAGTGACCGCTGCCGTTCCGGTCAGCAAATCCAGTTCTCGCTCATAATGCACAATTTCCCCTAGGCCCTCCTGCGTAATCCACAAATCTCCCAAAGGCTGATAGGCTTCCGTATCGCGACCTAACATATTCGCATTAATCAGTTGTTCCGCTTCCTTGTATTTTCCATCTGCAATCAGTTTTCTGACAGGCTGCAAATATCGCAAAGCATCATACTGAACGCCGTCTCTGGGAAACCCGGACCAGAGCGTATCCTCGTTTAATTGCAAATGCTCCTCTCTGATTCCGCCAAATACCATAGCTCCCAGTCTTCCATTGCCGACTGGCAATGCTTCCTCCCATACCTCAGCAGGCTGGCGATACCATAAACGCAGGGACTGTGGTCTTTTGCCTTTCGTCACATCAAACCCTCCCCCATCAAGATGAAACAAAGCGCTAATCCCGTATGGACCATAAGGACAAGCGCTCTGTCATTCCGGCATTCAAAATTTCGTTAAAAGCAGTCAGCTATTTAGAAGCCTTACCGCTCCATAACTCCACTCTGTCCTTTACCAGTTGCGTGTATTGCTGTTCCATTTGGACAGCTCCGGCGGCATCCAGTTCTTTAATCATGTTGTCGTATACCGTATCAAAATTGGAAGCTGGTGCTAAAATAGCTTCGGGTATACGTTTGCGGATAATGTCTGTCGTTTTTTTGAATGTAACGTTATAGTTGGATTCATTGTCTGTTGTCAGGTTATAGGCTGCGCCCCAAGGCTTTACATCAAATTCTTTCTTGTCCGGGAACAGATCTTTCCACGTTTTTACGCCATACGCTTTAAGTGATTCTTTCTCTGGCTTCGAATAAGCCGCGATAATTTGTTCCGGGAATTTGGCTGTATAGTAGTTACCTGTAGGGTCCTTCACGCCGTCACCATAGTGTCCGCTCATAAGCGTGTACAAATCTATACCCGTGGATTTGTTGAAGTTGGTTGTATTGTTCGTCTTTTGCTCCAGTACATCAGCCGGAATGACGCGTTTGCCGTCTTTGATCTCATAATGCTTGCCCTCGATCCCCCAGTTCACTAGCACCTGTCCTTCATCGGAAGCTAAATAATCAAGGAATTTAATAGCCCGCACCGGGTCCTTGCAATTTTCCGTAATCCCTACACCATAACCGGACGCGAAGCCCGTATCCTGAAAGGAGCTATCCTTGTATTTCTCCGAAAGTGTAACTGGAAAATGCGCGTAGCTGGAATCGGCCTTGCCTGAAGCTTTTAATGCATTTTCGGCATCCTGATACCCCCACTCCTGATCAATCAGACCGAGGACACGGCCGCTGGCAATTTTGGATTTGTATTGATCACTTTTTTGCACAAACGAATCTTTATCGAGCAGCCCTTCATTGTACATGTGGTTCAACCAGCGGAAATATTCCTTTTCTTCAGGACGTTTGTAATGAAGCTTCGCTTCAAATGTTTTGGGATCAATAAAATATTCACCATCATCTGGCGCTCCAGTCGTCTGGAAGGCAGGATTCGTTACGGTAATCATAATTCTCCAGTCGTCTGCATCCAGCGTGAGTGGGATCGTTTTTTTGCCATTGATCGTTGGGTGCTTGGCTGTATAGGTTTTGAGTACGTTTTCATAATCCTGTAGCGTTCTTACCTTTGGATAACCTAACTCCTTGAGCACCTTATGCTGAATTTCAAATCCGCCCGTCGCGTCAAAACTCTCCTGTCCCACACCTGCATACGTAGGAAGGACATAGATAGATTGATCTTTATTACTGTATTTCAAACGATCCATATAGGGTCCATATAGCTTTTTGAGGTTGGGTGCGTGATCGTTGATCAGATCTGTCAGATCAATCATGGCCCCCGCATCCACAAGCTTGTTAATATTCGCTTTAGGAGAAACCAAGTCCGGGTATTCTCCACTTGCTGCCATCAAAGCAATTCGGTCATCTCCACCTCCACCGCTGACATCAAATTCCGCATTCAAGGTTACACCTGTTTTCTTGGTGATTTCCTTGCCTATTTCATCCTTCATTCCATTCCATTGCGGGCTTGTATCTGCTCCGAAGAAGCTAAACGTAATCGGGTCTGTGCCGCTGGACGTGCCTTCCTTCGCTGCTTTATCGCTTCCTCCACAACCTGCAAGTGCGGTAAGAGACACCGCGAGCAAGGGAATCAGTGCAAATCTGGACCAGTGTTTGTTCATGTATAAATCCTCCTATATTCCTATGATGACTTCTCCTGCAAATAACTTCTATTTCACTACCGGTATCCCGATTTTTATGATTTCACTGCCCCCAGCGTCATACCGCCTACAAAATATTTTTGCAAGAATGGATACACCATCAGGATGGGGAGCGTAACCGTAATCGTGATTGCCATTTTAATCGACTCTGGTGAAATTTGGGCCATTTGCTTAGCCATATCGTTACTATTCGTCATACTGGAGCCGCCTTGCTGCGTACTTTGCAGTATCTTCATCAGCTCATACTGTAGCGTCGTCCATTGCGGCGCCCCACCATTATACAAATACGTATCAAACCAAGCATTCCACTGACCTACTGCCAGAAAAAGAGCAATCGTTGCCAATACTGGTTTGCACAGCGGCAAAATAATTCTCCAGTAAATCGTAAAATCATTCGCCCCATCGAGTTTGGCTGACTCCTGCAGCGCATACGGCAAACCGTCCATAAAGGAACGAATAACAAACACGTTAAATGCGCTAATTAAGCCTGGAAAAATGTACACCCAAAACGAACCCAGCAGATGCAGATCACGCATCAAAATAAACACGGGCACCATCCCGCCGGAAAAATACATCGTCAACGCCAAAAACGTAGAAATAAACTTACGAGCGCGAAACTCGACCCGACTCAATGTAAAAGCAAGCATTGACGCGCAGATCAATCCGAGTACCGTCCCGACCAAAGTACGAAGAATAGATATTTGCAGTCCCTGAAGAAGGCCATCGTACTGGAAAATCGTTTTGTAATTTTCGAGCGTAAATTGGCGGGGCCATATATAAATACCACCGCGAACCGTGTCCGTTGAATTGTTCAGGGAAATCGCAAGTACGTTCAGAAACGGGTACAGCGTCAACACCACGATCAGAGCCATGAGGATATAATTGAACAGATCAAACAGCTTCTCAGATCGTGTAGCATTAAATGCCTTATTCGTCATTTCGCCTCTCCCTCCCTACATAATGCTTTCTTTAGTTAGTTTTTTGAATATACCGTTCGCCGTAAACAACAGCAGAATGCTAACCAGCGAGTTGAAAATACCAATTGCCGTCCCATAAGAGAAGCGACCCAAATTAATCCCATAATTGAGCGCGTACAGATCCAGCACCTCGGAATAATCCGTCACGAGACTATTGCCAAGCAAGAACTGCTTTTCAAAACCGTTGCTCACCAGATGTCCAATCGCCATAATGAACAGAACGGCAATCGTCGAGCGGATACCCGGCAGTGTAATATGCCACATCTGTCTCCAGCGTCCCGCTCCATCCACGCGCGATGCTTCATACTGTTCTTGATCAATTCCGGTGATTGCAGCTAAATAAATAATCGTATTCCAGCCCGTCTCTTTCCAGATGTCGGAAGCGGTTACAATGTACCAGAACCAGCTCCCCTTTGCCATGAACTGAATCGGTTCATCCACAATATGAAGCGCTACCAATATATCGTTGACAATGCCTCCGTCAATGGACAGCATCTTGGTGACCAAACCGGCTACAACTACCCAGGATACAAAATGCGGGAGGTAGGATATTGTCTGCACAAACCGTTTGAACAGCATACCACGCAGCTCATTTAATAGAATTGCAAAGAAGATCGGTACGACAAAACCAAATATAATCCCCATCAGGCTCATCGCTAGCGTATTGCGTAATACCAGATAAAATCGTTCATCCTGAAATAGCTCAATAAAGTTATTCAGCCCTACCCATTTCTGGTCCGAAAAAGATTTGGCTGGCTTATAATTTTGAAACGCCATCGTCCAGCCCCAGAGTGGAAGATAGCTGAAAACAAACACCCATATGACGAAAGGAATAGACATAAAATAAAGATACTTTTGCTGCTTCACACTATCCCACAAGCCTTTTCTACCACGTTCAGGCTTCGGGCCGCGAGCCTTGCGCGGTCTTCCCCGGTTGGATTCAGGAATCACAGCTCCATTACTGGAAGCGGTTTCAGTTGAAGATCCCATAACAAGCTCCTCCTCATCTCTAGATAACTATTATCATACTTTGCTGGCTTGAAAGCGGGTACCCGACGAATTAGGAGAAAAATCAGTTCAAAATTAGATATATGGGATGAAAAAAATTACATTCGTACCACTACGCATGCGGATGGTGCTTCCCTCGCTGTTGTCCCCGGATTTCTTGAATAAGCAACCAAAGGTAGAAATCCGGGGACAAAGGCGACCGCTTCGCTTGTCCAGCACCATTCCGCCTGCTCCGTTCTCATGTAAATTTTCTGAGAGAAGTCTTGTAAAAAACAAAAGATCAGCAATGTAAGCTGATCAGTGGTAAAGGATAATGCATATTGCACCACAGGTGGATGATGGTATATACAGACTGTCGCAATTAACCTAATTGATTAAAGGAAAAAAATAGCTTTCTAGCATCAATGTGCTAGAAAGCTATTTTGATTTATTTTACCGTGATCGTCCCAAAGTACATGTACATGCCACAATTATACTCATATACCCCCGGCTTCAAGTCCTTGACGGTAAAATAATTATTTTCGTGATCCAGGTAAACGTCCATTCCGATCTTCAACGACTGCACTTCATCAATGCAAGTAAAGGATGTCATTTTCTTGAAATTGATTTTGGTTGGAACGCCAGCTTTCACTTCAATATTTTTAGGATAGAAACCGTCCCCTTTTACACCCACTGTAACAATCTCATATTTGGTCTTGTCGGGCTCTTCCTGAGCTTGTTTAGGTTGACTGGCCGGAAACGACGACACGCTCCCTTGAAAATAAAACAAGACAAACCCGCCCATACTCAGGGCTACAAAACCAATCAGCATCAAATGCCAATGCTTAGAGATAAGTGCTGTTAATCAAAATTTTAAATACCTCATTTCACAGGCTCGGATGATCCAGCTCATACAGGCTGCGGTATCGGGACTGCTCCTGCCACAGCTGTTCATGGCTTCCTCGCATGGAAATGACCCCTTTTTCCATAAAGATCACCTCGTCCATATGCTCCATCCCCGTCAGATGATGCGTGATCCAGATGAGCGTTTTACCCTCCAGCACTCGAAACATCGTCTGCATGAGCTCATGCTCTGTCAGCGGGTCAAGCCCCACTGTCGGCTCATCCAGTAAAACAATCGGGTGATTTTGCAGCAAAATCCGCGCCAGTGCAATTCGCTGTTTTTCTCCACCGGAAAAACGAAGACCTGTCTCCTGCATTCGGGTATCGTAGCCCTCCGCCAAAGAATCAATCAGGGCTCCAAGCCCTACCTGCTCTGTTACTGCACGAACCTCATCCAGCGTAGCATCGGGTCGTCCCAGCCGAATATTGTTCGCTACCGTTGTATCGAATAAATACGGCTGTTGGTTTAGCACTGCAAATAGACTGGAGTATGCTCCACCTGTATATACGGGAATCCCTGCGACAGTGACGCTACCTTCATCAGGCTGCAATGCTCCCTGAATCAGGTTCAGTAGCGTGGACTTGCCTGCACCACTGCGGCCAAGCAATGCAACCTTGCCCCCCTGTGGTACATGCAAAGAGATATCACGAACGCTCCATTCCTGTGTTGCCGCATAGCGGTAGCTTACGTTGCTCAGCAGCAGGTCTCCTCCGTGGCCCAATCGCATAGCGGTAGCCTGTTCCTCTAGAATATCTGCTGTTCCGCCTGCTCCAAGTGTAGGTGTGTCTTTCTCCGAATCCTTTAACCGTCGAAGTGAATCCTGATACTCCGGCGCATGAACCACCGCTTCTCCAGCGCGCACGAAGGCATCCAGCAATGGAAAAGCCACAAGGGCAAAGGATGCCAGCCATGTGGCTTCTATACGATTCTGTGCTACCAGTCCTCCGGCCCACACAGTCATAATCACAACCCCGCCACCTACAACGCATTGTGCGATCCAATGAGAACGCCACTCGCTCCGGCGAAGTGAATTTTCCATTACGGCAGCCCTATTGTGTCGTTGTGTAAAGATGCTCAGGAAATGCCCAGTCCGTCCGCTCAGCACCAGATCACTCATGCCGAACAGAGCGTCCGTTAGCTCCTGATAGGCTTTACTCCGTTCCTGCTTAAACACTCGCCGTTTGGCGAGTGAGGTCCATAGTGAGATAGCTGGGGCAATAAAAAGCAAAAATCCGCCATATAGTGCCATGAGCAAGGCAAAGGTTCCGTCCATCCGTCCAAGCGCCCAGATGCCTGCTGCATAAATCAGCAAAGCCGATAGCGCAGGCAAAACTAGCTTCAAATAGATGTTTTGAAGCTGCTCAATATCCTCTGCCAGCAGTCCCAAGAGGTCCCCTGTACGGAATTTGCTGCGAATCATCAGCGCCTGCGGTTCCACTGCCCGATATAAGCGTACCCGCATACGCGACACAAGGCGCAATGCTGCATCATGTCCTACCAAGCGCTCCAGGTACTGAATAACCGCTTTACTAAAGCCAAATGTTCGCACAAGCACAATTGGAACGTACACCATTAATATATTTTCCGGTTTTAAGGCCGAACGGGTAATCAGATGACCGGACGTAAAGAGCAACGCGCCCGCACATCCAATGGCCAATGCACCCAAAAGAGCAGCTACCAGAAAGGCCCAAAAATATTGTCTCAGATACGTCACAAACCAGCCTTGTCTGCTATTGTCCGTTACTCTCATATCGTCCGTTCCCTCCTTCCGAAATCCCCGTCAGCAATCGGTAATATGCCCCCTTACGGGCAATCAATTGTTGATGGGAACCTACTTCTTCCAGACGACCTTGATTCATCATCCAGACACAGTCCATATCTGGCATCCAATGTAGCCGGTGGGTGGCAAGAAACACTCTTTTGTGTTTCAAAACCGATAAAATCGTCTGTTTTAGCTCCCACTCTGTCTCAATATCCAGATGCGCCGTAGGCTCATCCAATAAAATGACCGGACGGTTACTGAGCAAGGCCCGTGCCAATGCAATCCGCTGCGCCTGCCCTCCGCTCAGTGTCCTACCCGCTTCACCAATGGGCTCATTCATTCCACCCGGAAGACCGTCTACCAGTTCACGCAGTCCAACCGCGTCAATCGCCCACTCTACCTGCTGGTTGGATGCCTCAGGTTCATAAAAGCGGATATTATCTGCCAAAGATGCGCTAAACAGGTATGGATGCTGTGGAATATAGGCAATATGACGCTGCCATTCAGTTTTGGCTTCCCCACCCAATCCGCATCCATTCAGGAGTAGCTCGCCTGAAGTCGGATCAGCAAAGCCGCCAAGCAGACTAAGCAGCGTCGTTTTACCTGCACCGCTAGCTCCAACGATGCCGATCATGTTCATGTGCGGTTCAACATGTGCTGACACATGTTCAAGCCGAGCCGAACCGTCTTCATTCAGGAGGCACACATCAGACAGCTCAAGAATGTCCTGTCCCGTGATGTCCAATCCTTTATCGTTAGCTGCCTGTTTATTCGGCTTAGTCGCATCATCCTCTGTACTGAGAATGGAGCGCATTGCTCCCCAAGCCTCCTTACCATCCAGTGAAGCATGATAGTCTGATCCCAACTGGCGTATAGGCATAAAATATTCTGGCGCCAAAATAAGCACCGCCAGCGCTGCCTCCAAACCCACCGAGCCACTAATCAGGCGCAAACCCAAGCCTACCGCGACAAAAGCGACCGATAGCATACTAAAAAAATCAAGGGCAAATGAGGAAAGAAACGCTACCCGCAGCGTGCGCATCGTTGCCGTGCGGTATTGGTCGCTAACCTTCCCAACCGTTTCCCCATGCTCTTGGCTACGACCCAAAAATCTTAGTGTCTGAAGTCCACGGAGCGAATCCGTGAAATGATGAGATAACAGACGATAGGAACGCCATTGCTTGTCTGCCTGCTTCCGCGCCGCCAAGCCGAGCAAAATAAAGAAGCCTACCAAGATTGGCATCGTAGTCGTCAAAATCACACCTGAAATGACATCCAATGTGAAAACATACACAAGCACAAGTATAGTTACAGCCATCATGTCAATCATACGAGGAATAGACAGTTCCAAATACGTGCGAAAACGATCCATACCGTCCAGCGCTAGCGTCACCAACTTGCCGCTGCCTTCCTGCGCTGCAAAACCCGGCCCCCGTTCGAACAAACGTGCAAGCAGACGCTCCCGTAAGGAAGCGCCTGAAGCTTCGGCAAAACGGCCGGCTGTCCGGCGTTGTAGCCAGATCACCGTATGCCTCATTGCAAAAGCTGCGAAAAACAACGCCAGCGACGGCCAAGCCATCACCAGCGGATTTTTATCAAATAAAATCGTAACAGCCTTTGCTAAGAAGATTGCTTGCGCAATCACAGCGGCCCCCTGGAGCAGGGAAAGGGCAGCCAGTAGCAGCATCACTGGCCGAATGCCCTTTAATTCAAACCATGCCTTATCCATTAGTATTCCAAATGATCCTTCTCACTGAGACGCTTATGGAAAACAAAATAGCTCCATGCCTGATAAGCCAACACAAAGGGTAAAAGCGTTGCTGCAACAATCGTCATGGCTTTCAGTGTGTAATGACTGGAGCTTGCATTATAAATCGTTAAATCAAAAGCACTGTTAATCGAGCTCACCATAAATCTTGGGAACAAACCGACGAATAACGAAACGAAGGTCAGCAAAATCACTGCACCTGTCATCCCGAAGGCCCATCCTTCGCGGCGCTGTTTCAGGAAGTACCATGTCAGCACATAGGCGACAATTCCCACCGCAACCGCAGCATACATAAAGGGACCGCGACGTGCAAATAAATCCGTTGCAAAATAGGTCCATACCACCATGCCCGCGAGTAAAATACCCAATACCGGAAGAAACTTGGACGCGATCACACGAGCGCGATCCCGTACTTCTCCAATCGTCCGCAGGGAAATAAACGTCAGCCCGTGCATTAGACACATTCCGACCACTGTCAGTCCAATCCATACGGTGTATCCATTGAATACATCGGAAAATCCAGCTTTCAAATCCATGTTTTGCTGAATAGGTACACCTTTCACCAAAGCCGCAAAAGCCATACCGAACAGCATCGGCGGTAGAAAGCTGCCAATCAGAATGCAGGCATCCCACGTTCCAGTCCACCATTTCCCTTCAGCCTTGCCGCGGAACTCAAAAGAAACTCCACGCAAGATCAAACCTAGCAAAATAAAGACAAATACCAGATAATATCCGCTGAACATGGTTGCATAAAAATGCGGGAATGCGGCAAACATCGCACCTGCTGCTGTAATCAGCCACACTTCGTTGGCATCCCAGAATGGACCAATCGTATTGATCATCAAACGTTTTTGTTGGTCATTACGCGGCACCAATCCTGTGGCCATTCCTACGCCAAAATCAAAGCCTTCCAGAAAAAAGAAGCCAGTAAACAGCACTGCGATCAATAAGAACCATAAATCATTTAGCGACAATGGTGTCACCCCCTTGAGCAAAAGGATCATGAATTACCGTTTGTTGATGCGGCTCAATATCTGGACCTTTGCGAGCCGTACGGTAAAACAGAAACGCCAGCACACCTGTTAAAATTAAATACAATGTGGTAAATGAGATGAACGAGAACAACACTTCTCCAGCCACAACAGTAGGCGAAACAGAATCTTTCGTTTGAAGTAAACCAAATACAGTCCACGGTTGGCGACCTATTTCAGTCATGATCCAACCTGAAGTATTCCCAATGAATGGAAGGGATATCCCCCATATCATAAGACGGAAGAACCAGCGATGTGAACCTTCCAACTTTTTACGGAACGTCAGGTAAGCTCCGTATAAAGCGAGTGCAATCATGCCACATCCCGCCGCAATCATAATGCGGAAGCTCCAGAACGTGGTTCTTACTGGCGGGATATAATCTCCCGGACCATAGGTTTTCTCATATTCTGCCTGAAGCTCATTCATACCAGGCACAGAGCCGGTAAATTTACTATAGGATAGAAAACTCAAAGCAAAAGGAACTTTAATCTCAAAGGTATTTTCCTTTTTTCCAGGATCAATCCATGCGATAACTGTCCAAGGAGCGGGGTCACCGCTGTTCTCCCATAAGCCCTCACTGGCAGCCATCTTCATCGGTTGTGTTTTCACTAAATATTGAGCCTGACCATGACCAAACAAAGGAATAGCTATGGCGCTGATTAAGGCAACAATAATGCTCAATTTGAAAGAAGGTTTAAAAAAGTCCATATTCTTTTTTTGCATCAGCTTCCATGCACTGATACCTGCGATCAGAAATGCTCCTGTCGCAAAAGCAGCAAACAGCGTATGCGGAAATTCCCATAGCAGTTGTTCGTTCGTTAGCAGAGCGGCAAAATCTTTCATTTCTGCACGTCCATTTTGAATCTCATATCCTACGGGACGCTGCATGAATGAATTAGCAGCTAGAATCCACAATGCCGATAACATCGTACCGATTGATACCAACCACATACAGATTAAATGGACCGTTTTGGACAATCTTTCCCAACCGAATACCCATAATCCGATAAACGTCGATTCCAGGAAAAATGCAAGCAATGCTTCAATCGCCAGCGGCGTACCGAATACATCACCGACAAAACGGGAAAAGTCCGACCAGTTCATCCCGAACTGGAATTCTTGCAAAATCCCGGTGACTACGCCCAGTGCAAAGTTAATCAGCAGAAACGTTCCCCAGAATTGAGCCATTTTTTTGTACAAGTCATTTTTCTTGATAACATACATCGTCTCCATAATTGCCACCAATAACGACAATCCAATAGAGATCGGCACATAAACAAAGTGAAGAATCGTTGTAGTTGCAAACTGCAACCGTGCCAAATCCAATACGTCCATGATGTTGCTCCCCCCTGCACTTCTCTTAACAATTATTTATAGTGTCTGTAATCTGAAGTCTTCTACATTTGTGATAGTATTCACATTCTTACATATGCAGCGGTCACTTTTTAGAAAATGACTCACTCCGTACCTTCACCATGGCTGTCATGATCCGGCTTCAGATTATCCCCATTATATAGAATAAATTTAAATAAAATAGAATCGAAAATGTGAACATCGTGTCGAAGCTGTGTCATAATGGTGTCGATTTGATGAAAACACCCTAAACTCCATAATAAATGTGACATTTTCGATTGATCTATCCATTTTTTCACCATAAAAAAAGAGCCTCTCTTCGTTCGAAGGTTATACCTCCGACATCTGCAAGAGAGACTTCATAGCGTTAAATCTAGGAATCTATCAACAGCCATCTGTTCCTCCATTCTTTTGAACCCGATTACGGTAGGAGGAAGGTGACATTCCAGCATACTTTTTAAATTTACTATGAAAATAATCTGCATTCGCATATCCCACGCGTTCCGCCACCTGGTGTACCTTAATTCCTTGTGCAAGCAATTCCCTTGCTCGCTCAATCCTCACCTTATCCAGGTAGGCATTAAAGGCCTCGCCAGTATGACTTTTGAACAGTTTGCCCAAATAGCCACTATTGTAATTGAACATATCTGCCAGTAACTCCAGTCGCAAATTTTCATCATAATGACTATGTATAAAGTCAATCATTTGTTTCATGATGATGCCCTTGCCACCAGATTCAGTCTGGCCAATCCATTTTTGCAACACATGCTCCAGCGAGTGATCCACCAGCTCGCCCAATGTGGAATAAGCATATACATCGGTTATAAAGCTGGAGTGCTCCTCCAGCACGGTTCTGCTGTGATCCTGTCCGGCTGCATACTTGTTCAACGCCAGTGTGAATGTTTGGGCGAACGCCGCCTTGATTGCAGATTCTGTGCGATAAATCCGTGGAAATTGGTCTTCCATTTCCTTAATGACACGGGTTGCAGCTTCACTATTAGCCATATCTAGCGCATAGTACAGCTTTTCTGCATAACGTAGGGGATCATTTGTAGCACGATCAGACGCTCCACTCATTTCAGTCTCAACTGTCTCCAATTCGTATAGGTCTCCGGAAAGCATGACTCTTTCTGCCCGGAACAAAAACGTACGTTCTAACAATCGTAGTGCCTGCTCAAAAGATCTGGGAATTTCGTTAAGAATGGATACAGGATCACCGGCAGCCACATAAATTTCCGTTGCCCACGGCTTTAGCTCCTGTCGCCAAGTAGCCAGTAACTGAACAGCGTCTTTCTCCGTTTTTAACGTGGCGGGAAGCAAAAGACCCATATATATTCCAGCCTCAAACACGATACCTCTGCCCTGCTCATGGCACAATTCCGTTAGCCGCTGCTTTGCTGCCGACTGCCGAGCTTGCCGATCCCAGTCAGGAATACGTAAATCCAGCAGAATAACCTGATAGCTACTCCAGTCCAACGCTGGTAACGCGGGCTGTTGTCCATGTTTTCCGTTACCGCTTTGATGTTCAGCTTGCTTGGATGCTCTGTGCAGAGAATCACTGCTTTCCACAGCATTACGAGCATGCTCTCGATGATCCGGAAACAATAGTGCTTCGATCCAATTACGCTCATGGGAAGGCGTACTTCCCCATTTGCCGTCTTCTTTCTCGTCCTCAATGTTTTGCCATACCCGTTTCAACTCTGTCGTCATTTCTTCCTCATCAACTGGCTTCAGTAGATAGCCATCTACCCCGAAGCCCAAGGCTTGCCGTGCATAATCAAAGTCTGCATATCCGCTTAATATGAGAAAATGAAACGGCTCTCCGTTCTTTTCACGTATGCTTCGTATGACCTCCAGTCCACTCATCCCGGGCATACGAATATCTACAATGACCAGCTCCGGCCGATGCTCTCCGAACTTATCCAGAGCCTCGCGTCCGTTCCCTGCCGTATCGACAATACGGAAGCCACAATTCCCCCAGTCAATAATAGAGGACAATCCTTCACGAATCGCAGGCTCATCATCTACAATCATTGCTTTATACATTTGACTCTTCCTCCCTTGGTATGGAAAAGTATACGGTTGTTCCTACTTGTAATGCGCTTTCAATATGTAGTCCATAACGTTCGCCGTACATCAATGTCAGACGTTGATGTACATTACGCAGGCCAATACTGCTCCCTTCCGGCTCATCCGCCCCCCTGATCCGATCTAGCAGACGGGTCAGTTGCCCAGCTTCCATGCCGATCCCGTCATCTTCTACTTTAATTTTCAACTCTCTTTGTTCTATTGTAATATCTACCTTCACGGTAACTGGCTCTTCCTTATTTTCCAGGCCATGAATGACTGCATTTTCCACCAGCGGTTGTATGATTAAGGGAGGAATCGACATGTCCGTCGCGCTTTCTTCCAAATTCACTTCATAGATCAAACGATTTCCAAATCTGAACTGCTGAATTTGCAAATAGGATCGCACCATATCCAGCTCCTGTAGTACCGTCGTTTTACCACTGCCAATCTCCAGATTCCGGCGCATCAGCCTGCCAAGCAAACGCACCGTCGTTGCAATTTCCGCTTCCCCATTCAGATGTGCTTTCATTCGAATGGACTCTAACGCATTAAACAGAAAGTGCGGATTAATCTGGCTGGCCATCATTTTTAGCTTGATATCCTTTTGTGCCAATTCCAGCCTGTTGTTGTGCTCACTCGTCTCATAGACCTGCGCCATGAGTTGGCGAATACTACTCACCATATAGTTGAAACGGCGGGATAAATCCCCGATCTCGTCCTTTCCCTCCACACTCGATACCACATGAAAATCGCCCGCGGCTACCTTACCCAGCTCATAGCTCAACCGCTGTAGTCGTTTGGTAATCAGCCAAGAAATGATGGTGATTAGAATCAGTGCCATAACCAGCACTGCAAGAACACATAAAGCACCAATCAGGCTGATTCGGTTGGCTCCCTGTACAATATGCTCCGTCGAAAACACTGAAATAATCGTAAATCCGCTCACACTGGAGGCGGGCAGCAGCTCATCCACGATGATGTTGGAGGGCACTCCGTTGATTTTCGCTTCATATATCCCCTTACCCGCACGCTGGACGTCAAAGCCCAAATGTAAATCGCTCAACGTTTGGCCCACCGACTGTGGATGAGTAGCTGCGACCACAATCCCGTTACGATCCGTAATCAATGTTTCAAAAGGCTCCTTGCTCAGCATATGATTCAACTCGGTCTGGCTCAGCGATATCATCAGAACTCCCTTGGTATTGTATTCAGGAAATGGAATTTGCCGTACCAGGCTCAGGCGATTAACCGGGTTATCTTCCTTATCCTGAATGTAAAACCAGTTAATCGCCGTCCCCTTCAAAGCCGTCTGGAACCACTGCTGCCGCTCAATGTTAGAGTCCACTGGAATAAACTCCAGATTATTGACAAGCGTCGGATTGTACGAATAGAACCGGATGGTAGCAACTTCTCTATATTGCTGAGTATACTCATTAAAATCCTTGTATTGATGATACGCATTCATCAGCTCTACCATACCCGGATACCGTCGGTTCGCCATCTCCCTCAGCCTTTTATCGAACATGAGCCCATTTGAAATATCCGTTGGCACACGCAGTAAATTTGCCGTCTGGCTCTTGATCTTTTCCACATTGTTTACCGTCTGGGCAATTGCACTATTCAATGCCTGCTCTCGCAAATAAAAAGTAACGCAGCCGCCCACCACCAGCACCGGGATCATGACAATCAGTACGTAGGAGAACAGCAGCTTATTCCGCATACGCATATTATTCATCAAAAGCCGTACTCCACGATTCATGCCATCCCTCCTATAAGATAAGCGCTTACATTTTTATGTATTTTCACATTCTCTATCACAATCTACACGTTTCAGTTTAAAGCTTCGCAACCTCTATATCTATATTTTTGTAAAATTTAAAAATGTGGCGAACGGAGTCACCACACTTTACGATTCCTAAACTATTTACGTACAAAAGGTTCGATATGCACTCCCTGCGGCAGCTTATGCGGATCTTCCGGGTTGATACGGTCATAGAACATAATGCCGTCCAAATGGTCCATTTCATGCTGCACGACAATCGCTGCATAACCTTTGAAAGTCAATAGCTCCTGTGTTCCGTCTGGTAAAGTGGCCTTAATACGAATTTTTTCGTAACGCGGTACATATCCGGCTACGTACCGATCTACAGACAAGCACCCCTCACCCTGTTCCAAATAAATCATGGACGTGGAGTGACTGACCAGCTTCGGATTAAACAATGCATACTCTACCGTTTTGTCCCCATCTTCATAATAAATAGCGCACATTCTTTTGTTCAAACCTACCTGGTTCGCAGATAACCCCACACCCGGGCGCAGATCATAGCGGCCAGCCAGCTCTTCATTTTGGCTATTTTTCAGATAATCTAGCATCCATTGCATCTGTTGCAGGTCCTCTTCAGACAGCGGCAGGCATACCGGCTCAACCTTTGTGCGCAAAATCGGTTCCCCTTCACGCACGATATCCTTCGTGAGAAGCATGTCCATCGATTGATTACTCATTCGTCAGCCTCGATTCATTTAAATAAATATACTTTCATGTTATTCTGCAAAAGTTAGGGAGTTCCCAATATTCCTACAAGTTTTATCCCATAAATTATATCTATTCATGAAATGAATTGTCAAAATGAAGCGGTATTTAAGCCATTAAATATTCATTGCCTTAATGGTTTATCTAATTAACAATTATACTGATGCTCTATATATCCTTAAACGAAAAACCCCCTTAACCAATGAAATGGTCAGGAGATTTTTTGCCGTTATCATACCTTTGAAATTAATCTACGTATCTTTTCTTACTATTAAGATGGCTGCTCCAACGCACTTGGAGCTTCACTAAACAGCTGCGCCTTTGGATTCGGCTGTGTCCAGGTATTATAATATTGCGAGTTCTTGCCGTAGGAGTTGTCAATGACAACATGCGGCATATCAAGCAGACAGGCCAGAATGTGACCGTGCAACCGTGAAGTGCGAACCTCGCGGTAAGAGCTGAACAGCGTAACCGCTTTGTTCATGAGATGGTCTGTGTACTTGTACCAGAATGTACGCGTAGGTAACGGGCCACCGATTTTCTTATCCAGTCGATAAAACTTCTGGAAATAGACAATTCCCTTCACTTCCAGCGGAGTGAACAAAGTATCCCAGTCCAGCCGGTGAGCGGCATCTGCCTCGTCATCGAACTTCTTTTGTCCACCCACCGTTTCAATATCAGTCCGCAGGAAATACAATACATCCTTCACAGTTTCCGTAGTCGGCTTCAATGGCCAGAGCTGGTGTGCCATATCAGGACATAGTGTGATACTGCACTGGTTCAGCTTGTCCTTAGCCCACTGATAAGAGCGTGTATCCCGCACAAACATATGTAGATCCGGATGAGCATTGAACAAGGCAGCGACTTCATTAGCCTTCTGTTCAGATTGAAAGTGGATCGTCTGCGGCATAATCACAATTCGGTGGTTAGGGAAATCGCGAACGATGCGTTCTCGCAAATTTTGGTGATTTGAATAGAGATCGCCGAAGTTGCCGCCGCCGTGGCACACGATAATCCAGTCACCCGGAATTTGGAGCCGATCGGGAATATCCATAGCGCTATAACGGGCACGGACACGGATGCCATTATCCTTGAAGAACGCTTCGGTGCCTTTCATGATGAGTACATCCCCACCGTTATTATAGACGGGATAATCGACATAAATGATATTCGAACCTTGGGGGACTACGTCGAGAATGACGCTCAGCTTATTTTTCAGTTTAGCCATGGGATGCAAATTCGGCATCTTTCAGTTCTCCCTTCCTGCGCTTCTTTTGTATAGTCTGAATGACAAATGTAATATCACTTTTATCAAAAATGATCCGTGATAGCGGAACATTGAAAAACATCGGGAATGAGAACAGTGAGAACGCCAATCGTACACAAGCGCCTACAAGCAAAGCAATCGCAATGCCGTCCAGACCGAAGATCGGTGTACAAATAAAAAATAGACCGACGGTGATCGCATAGGCTACAATTTGCCGAAACAATACCAGTCCCGGACGTCCCAGCGCGTTAAAGGCCGAGGCCAGAATCCATGAGCCGCCACCAATGATACATTCCAGTGACAGCAGGTAGAACGTTAGCGATGCTTCCAGGAAAGCGGGGCCGTACAGCAAACCCAGCATGTATCGTCCAATGAAGAGAGCAGGCACAATGACGATTAGCATCGCAGCCATAGAGATGCGAAAAGCCCGACCTACCGTTTCGACAATCTTGCTGTGCTCCATCCCCGTCACCTTTGGAAAGGTTACGTTAGTGACGGCATTTTGCACCACATTGAACACACGAGACAAGGCATAGACGACAGAGTACAGACCGAACGCTTTGGGTGATAGCAGCGCCACAATAACGATTTTGTCCGTTTGTGTGGACAGCGTCCCCATCAGCTCCATCCCGTAAACCCTCGCTCCATAGCTATAATAAGGACGAAGCACTTGGCGGCTGGTAAATGGGCGGAAAGCACGCACATTCATATACTTGCGCAAACGGAGGAACGCCCACACTAGTGCAAGGAAACTCGCGGCAAAATTCACTGCCCCAGCCAGCTGCACATTGAGCAAGCCCATCAGCCACAGTGTCACCAGACCGATGAAATTCAGTAACGGGTAGTAAAACAACAGACCATTATATACGCTAAACCGATCCAGTCCTTGCGACAATGCTGTCGTCAGCGCTGTAAGCACTGCCAGTGGTATGGCTGCCGCACAATAAAGCTGGGACAGCTGGATGATGTCCGCACCATAACCATTCAGCCACAGCGGCATGCATATCCAGGCCACAGCCCCTGCCAACAAGCTGGCAGGCAACTGAATCCAGAGCGACAACGCCAGCAGTTCTTCCGTCGTGCCTGTTTTCTTCTTGATGTTGTAAATTAACGACGTTGGTAATCCGAAGCTCAACACACTGCCGATCAGCGTAGGCCAGAACAGAACTGCCGCCAGTTCTCCTTTCCCCTCTACTCCGAGCATACGTGCGGTCAGGATGGAAGTCAGGGTCGTGACGATTAGCACAAAAAAATTGTTAAAGCTCGTGCGCATGATCGTTTTAGCGAGACTGTCACCCGTGAATACTTTCCTTGCTGCTGTCCATGTGCTCATGTTACGTCCAACTCCTGTTCCTTATTAAGCCTCTCGTCTTTATGCTCAATCGCGTCTTATGACGCACCTCCATCAGCCTACCGTTTTTTTGGAATTACGTTCAGGCAACTGTCCCCCGCCAACAGGCTCCTTCGGACTTGAAAAGATCGCTTTCAGCGCTCTTCTATAGCCTTGAATGGCAGTATGATTTTTCTTGGGCTTTTCTCTCAAAATCTGATACAACGTCGTCCAGTATAGTGCTGCATAACCGATCGGCCCAGATCCCTCTTCACGCAGAAGATGAATATGATTCATCACCCGCATATAAGTAACCTGCTCCATATTGTCGCGTGAGGACGGCGATTCGTGATGAAGTAGCGTAAGCGCCGGGTTAATGTATAACGGACCGCTTTTCATCGCGATGCGCGAAAGTAATAAGTCCTCGCCTACGCTATAGCTTTGCAACCAAGGTACCGGCTCCAGACCGCGAATCGCTTCACGACGAAATGACATATTACAGCCATGGAAAAACTGGGTTCTAAACGTCTTCTTGGCCTTATGCCAGTTATACATCGAGCCGGACTGACCGCTGAGGGATAGCCTTCCTTTGGACAAAGACTGCTGGAATGACAGCAAGCATCGAATCGTTCCCATGAAGCTGTTACTCATTCCCTGTGCAATACCGCCGACACCAGCGGCCTGCGGGTAAGCCTCATAGGTACGCATCAACTCATTCAAGTAGTTGCTCGGCAGCTCAACGTCATCGTCAAGGAACAAAATGATGTCACCCTGCGCAAGTTCAGCTGTCTTTACACGAGATAACCATAATCCCGGCTGCTCCTTGCGATGATATCGGTAGGTAATTCCCGCTCTGCCCAACTGACGCTCATAACGTTCCAGCACATGTTTCGGCAGTTCTCCGTCGTCAATAATCCATAGCTCGGTTTCACATGCCTCCGGTGCTCCCCCAATGGCAATTGAATTGATGCATCGGGTCAGATCATCAACCCGATTTCGGGTGCACAGAGCAATGGACAAGCTTAACATCATACTCCCCCTTTATCCTGTCAATGTGTATAAAACGGATTACTGAACCGCCGGGCCTAAATATTCGTTATATTTTTGCTTACGCGGGTTCAGAATGAACAACACCCCCTGCTTGTATCCATCTGCGGCATTAAAATTGCGACGCAGCGTTTCTTTGAGCATCAAGTAGGATAAGGTCCATAAAAGGGCTCCATACTGAATCACTCCAGCCTTTTTCAAGGCAAGAAAATAATAGTGGTTAATCGCTGTTGCCTTGGCTACTTTGCCCGCCTTATCACGCGAGCTTGGAGATTCATGATGAATGATGGTTAAGTCAGGATTGATAACCAATTTGCCGTAACGGCTCGCTAACTGGCACATGTACAAATCGTCAGCCACGGCATAACTGGTCATCCACGGATACGGCTTCATGTCCCGAAGTGCATCCCTCCGAAATGACATATTGCAGCCATGGAAAAATTCTGTATCGAAAACCTCCGTTGCTTCGCCCCAACGCAGCAAAGAACCTGCCAGACTACTAGGCGAGAGCTTGCCGAGGGATGGAGACATCTGAAATGTCAAAACGCCCAGCAGCTTTCCTGCCCGGCTCGAATGTAATCCCTTTGCAATCCCTCCAACACCCACAATCGTTTCATCCTGATCATAGGTATCGAGCAAGCGCCGGATATAGAGTTTATCGTCCAGTTCTGCATCATCGTCAAAATACAGCACAATATCATACCGCACAAGGGACAAGGCCTCATAGCGGGATAACCAAACGCCGGGACGACTTTTTTTATAATATTTCAAAACGCTTTGAGGCAATCCGGATACCATGTGACGGTACTGCTCGATCTGTTGGTCGGAAATATCGCCGTCATCAACAATTAGCAGTTCTACAGCCGTATGCTCCAATTGCTGCTGTACTGCAATAGATTGTATACAGCGTGTCAGGTCTTCGATCCGGTTGCGGGTACAAATGATGATGGAGACATCGGACATGCCATTACCTCCTGTGTGTGTATCCAGATGCTTTGGAAGAGATATTCAAAGTTTTTCCAATTGCTGGATTATATATGTTTATTGTATCTTTGACAGCGTTTTAGTGTATATACCTCTTTTGTATACTTTTTCAGTCTCCAAAAGGGTAGACAATCCTCTAAAAAGAGAAAAAAAATAGGATTGGCTTCTAGTGCCAATCCTGATTTACCCTTGGAAGTCCAGAAACAACGTCGCATTCACATACCGACGTGCCATGGACAAAAAATAACTATTTTGTACCGCTACTGCTGCCACCAGCAAAGTATTACGCACCGCTTCACACTGGTTAGGGGTCAAATGCTGTAAACGACTGGTGTATTGATCAGCCGCCTGAACCAGCAACTCCTCTGTCGCACCTTCTTGACGCTGCTGTCCTGTAACGGAAATTCCGTTGTCCTTTGCAAAGCCTGCTACTGCCACATCAAGCAGTTGATCTCCGTTCGCATCCAGCTCCTCAAACAAAGTTGAATAGGCGGCGTACAAATCGACCGGCTGAATCAGATCGTCCGTATCATCTTCGGGTTGTTGGAACAGGATATGAAATAGCTGACGGATGGATTCAAAATCAAGACATGATTTTAAATCTTCTACAATGAGCAATATAGCTGCCTGGTTGACCGAGTATTTTTTGCCGATCTTCGGAGCGCCGAGAAATTCCTTGAAGTCGCGCTTGACCCAATTTTGCATAGAGGCCAGTGAGACATGGCTGTATTCGACCAGTTGACCCAGGGAAACAATCTCCTGCAGCGAAAAGGCTGCGCTATGCTTACCCTTGATGATTTTATCTAGCACAGGTGTCACGTCGGTGTATAAAAATGTCGGCATCGTGCTCCCGGAGCGGGCAAGATGGCTATGAGTGCGCCTCCAGGCGTCCTGAAGAACGGCCAAAGGCTGCAATTCGCGGCGACCTTCCATGGCCAGCAGCAAATGGGCCATATCACGACGAGTAAGGGTAAAAGACTCCATCTGCTTTCCTCCCTTTCTTACATTTCAAGTTCATATGAACTCATCATACGCCCTCAAACTAGGCTTGTAAAGCGAAGCAATGAGCCGTGCGGGTTCTATTATGCCTTATTTTCCGTGTAAATTGGAGGTAGGTGACCTGCTACGATTCCATATGAACCTTGTATATTTCCTTTTAAGTTCTTAAAATAAGTTCAAGTGAACTTAAAATGGAGTTCCTTAAAAAATTGAACGAAAAAGGGATGAGTGAAAATTATATGGGTATAGGTGTCAGTCTATTTTTGTTTGCGGTGTTGATTTTATTTAGTGCTTTCTTCGTGGCTACCGAGTTTGCGATTATTAAAATCCGTTCCAGCCGGGTCGATCAGCTGGTCGTGGAGAACCGTAAAAACGCACTGGCGCTACAAAAAGTCGTCAATAATCTGGACGGCTACCTGTCCGCCTGTCAGCTTGGTATTACGATTACAGCGTTGGGACTCGGCTGGCTCGGTGAACCGACCGTAGTCAAATTGCTGGAGCCTATCTTTCAACAGCTCAACATCAATGGGGATTTTTCACATATCCTGGCCTTTATTATTTCATTCGTCATTGTAACTTACCTGCACGTGGTGATCGGTGAACTGGCTCCCAAAACATTGGCGATCCGCAAAGCGGAAGCTGTCAGTCTGTTAACCTCTCCAGTCATCGTGTGGTTTAACCGGATTATGTATCCGTTTATTTGGCTCCTTAACGGATCGGCCAATCGTCTGGTTCGTCTGTTTGGTCTTCAACCGGCTAGTGAGCATGAAGAAGCACACTCTCAGGAAGAAATTCAGATCATTTTGTCCGAAAGCGTGGAAAGTGGTAAGATCAATAACACCGAATATGGCTACGTAAATCGTATCTTTGCTTTTGACGAGACCGTTGCCAAAGAAATTATGGTGCCACGTACAGATATGGTATGCTTGTTTACGAATCGCTCGCTACAAGAAAACATGCTGACTATTCACGAAGAGCAGTATACCCGTTTTCCGGTGGCGACAGATAGCAAGGATCAGATCATTGGTATGATTAATACCAAACAGCTATTCCTTGAGTATGATCGCAATCCCGAGCTTGTTTTCGACAGCCTGATTCAACCGATCTTGACCGTTCCGGAAGTTATCCCCGTCAACACGCTGCTGAAACGTATGCAGAAGGAGCAAGTTCATATTGCTCTCCTGGTCGATGAATACGGTGGAACCTCCGGCCTCATTACCATTGAGGACATTTTGGAGGAGATTGTTGGCGAAATTCGGGACGAATTTGATAAGGATGAACGGAAGGAAATCGAGAAACTGACGGAGAACAGTTATTTGATGGATGGTAAAGTAATGCTTTCCGATCTGAGTGATCTGACTGGCTTGACATTGGACAATGAAGACGTGGATACTGTCGGAGGGTGGGTGTATAGCCGGGTTCCGGAACCTAGACAGGGCAAGGAATTCATAGAAGATGATGTGAAATTTATCATTCGTGAAATGGGTAAAAATCGTATTCGTCGGGTGGAGATTATTTTACACCACACATCCCCCGCATCTGAATTGGAAGCAGAATCGGACACTTCTTCCCGGGAGTGAACCCGTGTGACCTGAGCGTTTATCTTTGCACTTGTGACACTTGCGTTCACTCCTACTGAAATGACATATTCCCAGGGCAGACGACTTAGGTCGTTTGCCCTGCACGCGTGTAAGGAGGAGCTAGTAAAGTGGATATTTTATCTTCTATTATTATGGGAATTATTGAAGGACTGACAGAGTTTTTGCCGGTCTCTTCGACGGGTCACATGATCCTCACGGCTAATCTTCTAGGATTAAACACAGAGAATGATACGGTCAAAACGTTTGAGGTTATCGTGCAATTAGGTGCTGTGCTGGCGGTCGTCGTATTATACTGGCGCAGATTCCTGAGTCTGTTTGATTTCAGACGCAAAATCTCGAGTCAGCCACGTCTAAACCTGTTACATATTATTTTAGCCATGATCCCTGCGGGCCTGATTGGCGTACTGTTCCGTGATGTAATTAAGCAATACCTGTTTGGTCCTGAAACGGTTTTATATAGTTTGGTGATCGGGGGCCTGCTCATGATCGCGGCTGAGAAATTCCATCCGCCTATTAGATCACATACGCTGGATGAGATCACGTACAAACAAGCATTTACCATCGGTGTGTTCCAAGTCCTAGCTCTGTGGCCAGGCTTCTCCCGTTCAGGCTCAACCATGTCTGGGGGCCTATTCGCACGTGTAAGTCATACGGCAGCCGCGGAATTTACATTCCTCGTATCGGTTCCGATCATGCTGGGTGCATCGGGCATTGATATGATCAAAAGTATGGATCATCTGTCTATGAGTGATTTTCCAGTGTTCGCGGCCGGCTTTATTACTGCCTTTATCGTGGGGATGCTGGCGATCAAAACATTCCTTGGTCTGCTCAAACGCTTGAGCCTGACTACGTTCGCCATTTACCGCTTCGTGCTGGCGGCTGTGTTCTTTTTCATTATTTTATAAGCCATTGTTTGGTACCCATAACCAATAACTAAAAAGGGATATCCATAGGGTCTGAATGATCAGCCTTGGATATCCCTTTTACTATTTTGCGGAAAGGATAGATCGTACTGAACTATCCCTATCATGCGTTCTGATTATTGTTTGGATTCCAGCGTAGTCAAATATTCCGAAATTTGAGCTGGCGTTTTAGCGTATTTGCTGTGCAAATGAGCAATTTTTTCGCCATTACGGAACACGAGCAGACTCGGAATGCCGCGCACTTGATTTTCGTCGGCAATCGGCTGAAATTTCTCTGCATCAAGCGCAAAGAAGCGCTTATCCGCGTTTTCCTCAATAATGCCGTCCATAAATTTATCCAGTGTCTTGCAATCCGGACACCAGGTTGTATCAAATTTCACGACGGTCAGACCGTCACCGTTAATTAAATCCTGATATTGCTGCTGAGATTCGATGCGTTCCATTCGTTGGTCCCTCCTAGAGTGTATTTATAACGTCTCCATATTAACATATGAATTATAAACCGAGGCTTATTCCTATATTGTAATGGTTCTTTTATAAATTGCAACTTGGATAGGTACATGTTCAAGCGTGTACTTCGGTTATAGACTGAAATGTAGCGTTTATAGTTAGGAGCAACAGATGAACACACTTTTGTACCATCATTGCCCTTATCAGCGGTATTGCGCATCATAACGATTGGCTCGGCTGATTTGCTGTAGCGTCTGCCGCTCTTGTTGAGTTAGCGGTGCAATATCCGCCGCAGAAATATTATGCTCCAATTGTCCCAAAGAGCTTGCACCCGGGATCACAGCAGCGACAGTCGGATGTGAAAGACTATAACGAATCGCTGTCTGACCCATACTACGGTCCGACCCTGCAAATGCCTTTAATTGCTTACGCACATCCAGCAGCTCTGCTTCATTGTAGTCCAGATATCCCTTGGCTATCTTCCCTGCCCCTTCGTCAGCCAATACACCACTGGCCACAGGCCCACGTGCAATCACGCTAATTCCCCGCTCCTGAAGCAAAGACAGTACCTCTTCCTCTGCACGCCGATCCAGTAAACTATACTGATTCATAACACTAACGATATTCGAACGTTCAACATATTCACGGATGACATGAGGGCGAATGGAGGAAATACCATAGTAACGAATAACGCCCTCCCGCTGTAGTTGCTCAAAAGCCTCTATGGTTTCGTCCATCGGATCGTCAATCGTCCCTCCGTGCAGCTGATACAGGTCGATGTAGTCCGTTCCAAGGCGCCGCAGGCTCTCTTTAACAGCAGACAGAATATATTTCTTGGATGGGTCCCATCCCCAGCCCTCCTGCCCCGGTAGACGCCGATTGCCGACCTTGGTCGCCAGGATGACCTCCTGCCGCCGTCCACGGATCGCTGCACCCACGATTTCTTCATTGCGTCCGTGCTGGTACAAATCTGCCGTATCCAACAGGTTTACGCCCCTGTCTAGCGCTTCATGAATCAAGTAAACACCTTGCTGCTCCTCCGTACCGACCGACATACATCCCAAACCAATTTCACCTACCAGCAAATCCGATGATCCCAGGCGGTTTTTTTTCATTTATGATCCCCTCACTTCCAACAACGTATAACTTTAAATTTTTAATATTCTCTATTATACGAAAAAAATATACAAAAAAAACAACCCCAAAGACATAGAGACTCCACGCTCTCCAATCCTTTGAGGTTGTTGTATGAGATTCGTATTCCATTCATGCTATCCGAACAGCCATTGGACAGCCTTAGGAAATTGACGCTGAAAACAATCCACACGATGTACCGCATCCTGATCCAGCTCAAGAAGCACATCTTTTGCATCCAGTCCCTGTGTCCGCAGCACCTGGTGTGCCTGGAGGGTCAGCGGAACCATATCTTTTTGTACATTCGTCTTCCCTTCACCTTCACGGGTCCCGACAGATATATACAAGCGATGTGTCCCATCCCTCACAGTTGCACATGATGCAGATTGCATATAATCGATCATACCGGGATACCAATACGAGCCCGAGATCGAACCGATGCGTCCGAATACATCCTTATACTTGAATACGGCATACATGGAAATTAATCCGCCCAATGAGGCGCCAATGATCCCCGTATGCTCCGGTCCGGTTTGTACCGGATATCCCCCCTCGACATACGGCATTACTGTTGTAACCACAAACGCCAGATAGGCATCTCCGCCACCGCCAAAAGCAGGTCTTCCTTCTACTAAAGCCGCTGCCTTCCAAGGCGTGTAATCATCCAGTCGATTTACGGGCTCAATACCTACCAGCACCACACGGGGCAGCTCTCCCGTAGAAAAACCTCTTTCCAGCTCATCCAACCTGCTTAGAAATAAAGAGCTGCCATCCTGCACATATAGCACAGGATACAGCTCATTATGATTCATGGAGACGGGAGGTGTATAGACGTGCACAAGGTACCCATCTAATAGAATTTCATCTATATGACCTTTCATCCTACACAGTCCTCCATGATGTGAATGTATTCATTACAGTGCAGCATCCATTTCCTTGATCATTTCAGATACGGATTCCAGACCATTACCTGACAGGTACCAGTAGTTAGGATCAAGGTATACAATATGACCGTTTTTGAACGCATTGGTTTTCTTCACCAGTTCATTCTCCATGGTTTGTTTGCCTGTAACCTGTTCCTTGCCTTCTTCGACCACCACAGCCCCACGGTCAACGACAAAAATATAATCTGGATTTTTTTGCTGTACATATTCAAAAGAAACCTTTTGTCCATGCGTGGATACTTTAATGCCAGGATCTACAGGAGTTACGCCAAAAGCATCATGAATGATACCAAAGCGAGATTGTGAGCCATATGCGCTCAGGCTTCCTTCATTCGTCAGCACGATCAGTCCTTTAGCTTTGCTCGCTACGGCCTTGTCATGTACGGCCTTGATGGAGCTATCAATCGCAGCCAGTTCCTGCTTGGCAGCATCCTCTTTGTCGAAGATTTGACCTAGTGTTTCAACGTTTTTCTTAAAGGAATTGATATAATCCTTGGTGTCTACAGCCATCGAAATGGTCGGTGCAATTTTACTCAACTCTTTATATGCATCAGCTTGTCTGCCACCGATGATGATCAGCTCAGGAGACAGGTCACTGATTTTCTCGTAGTCCGGTTCAAACAGCGTGCCCGCACTTGCATATTTGGAATCTTTAAATTTGCTCAGATACGTAGGAAGATCCTGCTGCGCTACTGCCGCAACGTCAACACCCAGCTTATCCAGCGTATCCAATGAACCGAAATCAAAGACAACGACATTTTTTGGATTAACTTTGACTTGGACCGGGTTTTCATCCAATGCGTGTTTGACCGAGATGGTTTTGGATTCCGTTGTTGCAGCAGAGGAGCCGTTTCCAGTCGCTTCCGGTGTTGCCGGAGCTGCTGTGCCACAGGCCGACACAATCAGTACCAATGCAAGCATTAGCGTTAAAAACATCATATTTTTCTTCATTTAACATTCCCCCTAAGTGAAATAAACGCAAATTTTATGGTCACCGATCTGTTGAATCGGAATATCCATATCGTACAAATCCTTTAATACCTGACTATCAATCATCTCGTCAGCCGTTCCTTGTTTTAGCAACCTGCCATCCTTCATCCCTACAATATAGTCTGAATAGCAGGAGGCAAAATTAATGTCGTGCAACACAACCAGAATCGTTTTGCCGAGATCATTCACCAAACCGCGCAGCGTCTTCATAATCTGAACCGAATGCTTCATATCCAGATTGTTCAGCGGCTCATCCAACAGGATGTATTCTGTGTCCTGAGCCAGAATCATGGCAATAAAAGCCCGCTGTCGCTGTCCCCCACTAAGCAAATCAATATGCTTGTCTTTCATATCCTCCAGTCCCATGTAGGCCATAGACTGCTCCACCATTTTGCGATCCTCGCTGTTCAATCTGCCTTTGGAATACGGAAAACGGCCGAAGCTGACCAGCTCCTTCACGGTTAAGCGAATATTGACATCATTGGTCTGTTTTAAAATAGATATCTTCCGGGCTAGCTCCTCGCTTTTCGTCAGGCTCACGGCCTGCCCGTCAATGAGGATTTCCCCCTCATCACTGTCAGTCAGGCGACTAATCATCGACAACAAGGTGCTTTTTCCAGCGCCGTTAGGTCCAATAAAGGAGGTAATGGTGCCTTTAGGTACAGTGACGGATACCTGATCCACCACATTTTTATTCCCATAGCGTTTGGATACGTTTCTGACTTCTACCATGACTTATTCTCCCGCAGCAAAAGATACAGGAAGTACACCCCCCCGATAAAGTTAATAATGACACTGACCGTTGTCGATAAGTCGAATACTCTTTCTGCCAGCAGTTGGCACCCTGCCAATGCAATGACGCTAACACAGATGGAGGCCGGAATAATATAACGGTGCTGATAGGTTTTCATCACCTGATAAGCCACATTGGCCACAATTAATCCGAGAAATGTAATCGGCCCGACAAGCGCTGTAGAAATGGAAATGAGAATCGCTACGATTACCAGTAGCCTTTTAATGATAAAACCATAAGGAAGACCCAGGTTAATCGCATGCTCCCGTCCCAGCGACAGCACGTCCAGATACTTGATGAATCTCCACGCATAAGCGAATACGAGAACAAGAATGAATACAGAAAGCCACAATAGCTCGGTATTTACGTTACTGAAGCTAGCAAAGCTCTTGTCTTGGATTTTCGCAAATTCGTTTGGATCAATCAGTACCTCCATAAAGGTAGATAAACTGTTAAACAGCGTGCCGAACACCAGACCAATCAGCAAAAGTACATAAATCCCGCGTCCATCTTTGCGGAAAATTAATTTGTATAGCAGTCCTGCGAAAAGCACCATCAGCCCCACCGATATCAAAAAGTTCAATTCTTTGCTGGTCGAAATGAAAGGGACGGAACCAAATGCAAAAATAATCGTCGTCTGAATCAGCATATACAGTGAATCCAGTCCGATAATACCGGGAGTCAAAATCTTATTATTCGTAACCGTCTGGAAAATAACGGTTGCAAAAGCAATGGAGCCACCTGTCAGAATGAAGGCTGCGATCTTTTTTAATCGTCGTGGCAGCGCGTAATGCCAGGTATGCGGAAGATCTATAAACACGAAAGCAGCAATCAACACAAGCGCGGCAGCGGCTAATATTCCGATTTTTAATTTAGGATTCATAAGCCCTTCTCCTCAGCAGCAAATACAAGAACAACGCGCTCCCGATCACACCAACCGTAAGCCCTACAGAAATTTCATACGGATAAATGATCACCCGTCCCAAAATGTCGCAAAACAGCACAAAGACGGCGCCCAGGATCGCTGTATGAGCCAGACTTTTTTTCAGATTATCCCCCATATACATGCTGACCAGATTGGGTACAACCAGCCCCAAAAAGGGAATCGTCCCGACCGTTAAGATGACAACAGAGGAAACCAAAGCCACGATCACCAAACCGACATTGACGGTGCGCTTGTAATGTACACCCAAGTTGGCCGCAAAATCCTCACCCATGCCTGCAATTGTAAAACGATTCGCATATATGTACGCCAACGCAACCAAAGGAACACTAAGATATAGCATCTCGTAGCGACCACTCATGATTAGAGAAAAATCCCCCTGCATCCACGAAGAAATGCCCTGGATCAGATTGTATTTGTAAGCAAAAAAGGTCGTTACCGAATTTAAAATGCCTCCAAACATCAAACCGACAAGCGGGATAAATACCGGGTCCTTGAAACGGATTTTATCCAGTATTTTCATGAAAATCAGTGTTCCCCCTAGAGCAAATCCAAAAGCCGTCAGCATCTTCGTCCAAAATCCTGCCGCTCCAAACACCATAATAGCCATCAGCACACCCAATCGTGCCGCATCCATCGTCCCTGCGGTGGTGGGCGATACAAATCGGTTCCGGGTAAGCTGCTGCATGATCAATCCACAGATACTCATACTCGCCCCTGCGATAATGATACTGATCAATCGTGGGAATCTGCTAATCAGGAGTACCTGCGCCTGATCGTTGGTTAAGTGGAACAAATCAAGTGGAGTTACATCATGAACACCAATAAACACCGAGGCGAAAGCCAGTACCAGAAAAGCCAGTATTAAATAACGCAATTTCATCTCTAACTAAGGGAGCCTGTCCAATAACCTCTACCAAGCTTCGGCCCTGTCCTCCCCTCCAATAATGATAATCATTATCAAAAATCAACTAGCATAAATTATATCAGTGATATTGTATCTGTCAAATTCTTTGCAATGAATAAGCCATATCAAAAAAGGTGTTAGCAAAACCTGAATAGTCTGAAGAGTGAATGAGCAAATAAGAGCAATATCCTGTAAAATAGAGGTGGAAGATTTAGGATTACCCTTTTCTCATTTTTACTGTAAGCAATTCTTGGAATTCGGGATTCATTAACTTGATGAATCAAAAAACAGGAGGAAAATGATGAATCACATATTAATCGTCGAGGACGATATCGCCTTGAGTAACGGTATTGTTCTTGCTCTTAAAGAACCTAACAACGTATTTGTGCAAACGTATGACATAGCTACTGCAAAAGAACAATTGAACGTCACTGCCTTTGACCTAATGATTCTTGATGTAAATTTGCCGGATGGAAACGGGCTTGATCTTTTAACAGATATACGGAAAAAAACAACTATACCCGTCATCGTTCTGACTGCGAATGATATGGAAACAGATGTCGTCACTGGTTTTGAGCTGGGTGCTGACGACTACATCACCAAACCCTTCAGTCTTATGGTACTGAGAGCAAGAGTTGGCGTTCAGCTAAAGAAATCCAGATACTCGCTTGCAGACTCCATTCAGCTAGACAATTTTTCTTTTTCATTCGAGAGAATGGAATTTATTAAGAATGGTACACCTATTGAACTAAGTAAAACTGAGCAAAAATTGTTACGCATCCTAATCAACAATCGAGGAAATACCGTTTCGCGTGATCATTTGATAGACAGCATCTGGACTGACGGGGCTGAATATGTAGGTGAAAATGCCTTGTCAGTTACGATAAAAAGGCTACGTGACAAGCTCGAGGATCATCCTTCCTCCCCACAATATATTAAAACGGTTTATGGGCTGGGCTACACATGGGCGTTGAAATGACAACACTCCTATATATATGTATTGGAATTGCCATTGTTGCTGTATGCACCGCTGTGTGTGCTATTATGCTGTATCGCAGGAGCATCCGTAAAACAATGAAAACCATTGAGAACATGCTTGATGCCGCGATAAATGGCAGCTTCTCAGAGGATGTCTTTGATGAATCCGTTCTTTCTTCAATAGAAGCTAAATTTGTGAGATTTCTTTCCATTTGTTCCGTGTCCTCCAAAAATCTGCTTGCTGAAAAGAATAAAATAAATGAGCTGATTTCCGATATTTCACACCAAACGAAAACACCATTGGCCAACATCCTGCTTTATTCCCAACTACTTAGCGAATACGAACTATCACAGGATACCTCCACTTGTGTGAAAGCTCTATCTGCACAGGCCGAAAAGCTTAACTTTCTGATCCAGGCATTGTTGAAAACATCGCGGCTTGAAACGGGGATTATCACGGTAGCGCCAAGACGAGAATCTGTTCAAAAGCTCCTGCACAGTGCAAAGGAGCAAATTATGCCAAAAGCAGATGCCAAAGGGATTTCAGTTGTTAGGGAGGACACCGTTATTCATGCTTATTTTGACCTAAAGTGGACGAGTGAAGCTGTCTATAACATTATGGATAACGCCATAAAATATACAGAGACAGGCGGAAGCGTAATTATAAAAGTGATAGCATATGAATTGTTTTGCCGAATTGATATCACTGACAACGGCATAGGGATTGCAGAAGAGGAACAAGGTAAAATCTTTACCCGCTTCTATCGCTCCCCCACCGTTTACACGCAGGAGGGGGTCGGGATTGGGTTGTTTTTAGCTAGAGAAATCATCGCTGCGGAGGGGGGGTACATCAAGGTACGATCACGCTACTGCAGTGGCTCCACCTTCTCTATTTTTCTTTCTATGGAAACTTAATTCTTTCAATACTGTTAGATTTCAGAAAGATTGTAGAAAGATCAGTGTGTTAATGTCTGTACTGTAGATGACTACGATCCAGACATTTTTTTGTGGAGGAGAACGTAATATGGCTCTATTGAAAACTCAGGCATTAAGGAAGCATTACGGAAACGGAGATACTGCTGTTCATGCCTTAGACGGCGTGAATCTGGAGGTGGAAAGCGGAGAATTTGTCGCTATTGTTGGTACGTCCGGGAGCGGCAAATCTACCCTTCTCCATATGCTGGGTGGACTTGATCGTCCAACAAGTGGAGGCGTTACGATTGACGGCAAAGATATTTTTACATTGAAGGACGAAGAATTGACTATTTTTCGCAGACGAAAGATTGGGTTCGTGTTTCAAAATTACAACCTGGTACCTGTCTTGAATGTCTATGAGAATATTGTACTCCCTATTGAACTGGACGGTAAAGAACCGGACAAAGCCCACGTAGATAAAATTGTACATACTTTGGGTCTTGGCCAAAAGTTGAATAACCTACCCAACCATCTATCGGGGGGCCAGCAGCAGCGCGTAGCCATCGCCAGATCATTGGCAGCGAAACCTGCGATTGTTTTAGCAGATGAACCCACTGGGAACCTGGATAGTAAAACCAGTCTGGATGTGATGGGATTGATCAAGGTATCCAGCCAGCAGTTCCGCCAAACGATAGTGATGATTACTCACAACGAGGAAATTGCGCAAATGGCAGACCGGATCATCCGAATTGAGGACGGTAAAATAGTAGGTGGTGCGACCCGATGATCAAAGTAAAGAACAGTAAGGCGGTTCGTAATTTATCAGATAAAAGTTTAAAAGCCAATAAAATCCGCAATATTATTGCGATTATCGCTATTGCCTTAACCACTTTGTTATTTACATCTCTGTTTACTATGGGGAGTGGTACGATGGAAAATCTCCAGCAGGGAACGATGAGGCAGGTTGGTGGGAAAGCGCATGCTTTTATCAAGTATATCAACGATGAGGAATTTAATCACATCAAAGACCACCCTCTTATTAAAGAGATAGCGTATAGCCGCTTGTTAAGTGAAAAAGTGACAAACGAGCAATTTTTAAAGCGTCGTGCGGAGTTCTGGTATCATGACGATGTAGGGCTGAAGCTAGGATTGATTGAGCTAGAAAAAGGCCACAAACCGGTGGCAGAAAATGAGGTTATCGCGGACTCTAAGACCCTACAGTTACTGGGTACTCCCCTGAAAGAGGGCGCCCCATTGTCCTTAAAGCTTGAGGTTCACGGCAAAATGGTACAGCGTGAATTTATCCTCTCCGGCTGGTGGAAGAGTGACCCCGCCGCCGTGATAGCCAGAGGTCAAATTTATGCTTCTAAAGCTTATGTAGATGCCCATGCCGAAGAATTACGCTACACATATAAGCAGGATCATGATATGACCGGAGCCATCAATGCAGATATCATGTTCGATAACAGCTCGAACATGCGGGAAAATCTTAATAAAGTGATTACAGAAAGCGGTTATTCTCTGGACAAAAATGCACCGAACTATATTAACAGTAATGTTAACTGGGCGTATCTTTCCAACACTTTTAGTTCGAACCCTGAAGCCGTCTTTCCCCTAGCAACTGGTCTGTTACTGATCATGCTTACTGGCTATCTGATTATCTATAATATTTTCCAAATCTCGGTGATGCGTGATATTCGTTTCTACGGTCTTCTAAAAACCATTGGCACAACCAGCAGGCAAATCAGCAGAATTATCCGCAGACAGGCATTATTTCTTTCCTTGATCGGGGTTCCTATCGGCTTGCTCGCAGGTTTTTTAGTCGGCAGATCGCTTATCCCTCTGCTGCTTATGAACACTTCTATGCACGCAAATGCTGAGGTAACTATATCCCCCAGCCCATGGATTTTTATCGGCTCCGCTTTGTTTGCAGTCATGACAGTTATGATCAGTGCATATAAGCCTAGTAGAATTGCGGCGACTGTGTCTCCGATCGAGGCAGTAAGATACGTAGACGGAGCTACCCAAAAGGGGAAGAAAAAACTAAAAAAATCAACTAACGGTGCTAAAATGCCGCTGATGGCTCGAGCCAACTTAGGGCGCAATAAGAAGCGGACTATTTTGGTGGTGCTTAGCCTTTCTCTAGGTCTAGTGCTACTGAATACTACTTTTACATTATCCCAAAGTCTGGATATGAATAAGTATGTGTCTAAAAGCCATGACACTGACTTTCTGATTGCACATGCTGATTATTTTCAAGAACATTTCACAGGCCCTGACAATGCGACGACGGAAAGCTATATTCAGGCCATACAGGCACAACCCGGTTTTGAAGAAGGTGGACGATTGTACAGTGGCGGCAATTTATTCACTGTCGAGTATAAAGAGAACAAAGAGGGGATGAAGTTGTACGGGGAAATCGTCACTCCTGACGCTCGCGGCAACTTATCTGCACCAGTGTATGGGCTTGAAGATCTCCCCCTTCACCGACTACAATTAATTGATGGTGAGCTTGATTATGGCAAGCTAGCTTCGGGAAAGTATATTTTGGAAGGGGTTTGGTTAGACGATTACGATCATCCTGATATGGAACTATCCGTATACAAAATAGGTGAAAAGGTTACTCTTCATAACTATATGGGCACAGCAAATACCCAAGAGTATACTAGCCATGAATTCACAGTGCTTGGTCATATTGGCGTAAAATCAACCAATTCTGGTGTAGCCGTTCCTACTTATACTAACTTCTATCTCCCGGCGGATATTTACAAAACGCTTGTGAAGAAGCCTGTGGTGATGAGTTATGCCTTTAATGTATCCGATAGTAAAGAAAAAATGATGGAGAGCTTTATAAAGAATTATAGCAAAGCAGAAGAGCCAGTAATGGACTATCGGTCCAAATCCACCGTAATTGCCGAATTTTCAGGTATGCAAAAAACAATTCTGATGATCGGCGGTACGCTCAGTATTATTATTGGGGTGATTGGCATTCTTAATTTTGCAAACGCGCTTCTAACTAGTATTCTGACCCGGCATCAAGAATTTGCTATGCTACAAAGCATCGGCATGACCAACAAACAATTAAAAACAATGCTTATTTATGAGGGCATGTACTATGTGCTCGGCACCAGCATATGCTCCATCTTATTAGGAAGCCTATTTTCCGTCTTAATTGCGAGACCCTTGAGTACTCAAATATGGTTTATGAGTTATAGATTTATTATCTGGCCCCTGATCCTCGTGCTGCCTGTTCTGCTCGCTCTTGGGATATGTCTTCCTCTCGCTATTTATTCTCTGAGCGACAGGAAAACTATCGTAGAACGACTGCGAACAGCAGAATAAATCCCCCTGTAAAGAAAATGACCTGGTCAAAACTTTTGGCTGGGTCATTTCTTGGTTATTCAACAGTAGTTTAATACCTGCTCCCTGAACCATGAGCAAATAAGAGTATATCCTGTAAAATAGAAATAGAGAATTGGGCGGCTCTCATTTACATTTTTATTGTGAGCGGTTGTTAGAGCTCGGAATTCAATGACTTGTTTAACCAAAATACAAGAGGAGAATGATGAACTATATATTAATTGTCGAGGATGATATCGCCTTGAGTAACGGGATTGTTCTTGCTCTTAAAGAACCTAACAACGTATTTGTACAAGCTTTTGTGTGAAAGCTTTATCTGCACAGGCCGAAAAGCTTAACTTTCTGATCATGCATTAGTGAAAACTTGACGGCTTGAAACGGGGATTATCATGGTATCGCTAAGGCGGGAATCTGTTCAAAGGCTCCCTGATGCTGCACTGGAGCAAATAATGCCAAAGGGATTTCAGTTGTTATGGGAGATACCGCTATTCATGCTTATTATGACCTAAAGTGGACCAGTGAAGCTGTCTATAACATTATGGATAACGCTATAAAATATACAGAGACAGGCGGAAGCATGACTATAAAAGTGATGGCATATGAATCGTTTTGCCGAATTGATATCACTGACAACGGCATAGGGATTGCAGAAGAAGAAAAAGGTCAAATCTTTACCCGTTTCTATCGCTCCCCCACCGTTAACACGCAGGAGGGTGTCGGGATTGGACTGTTTTTAGCTAGAGAAATCATCGCTGTGGCGGGTGGTTACATCAAGGTACATTCATACTGCGGCTGTGGCTCTACCTTCTCTATTTTCTTTCTATGGATACTTAATTCTTTCAACACTGTTAGATTCCAGAAAGATTGTAGAAAGATTAGTGTGTTAGTGTCTGTACTGTAGATGACTACGGTCCAGACATTTTTTTGTGAAGGAGAACGTATATGGCTCTATTAAAAACACAGGAGTTGAAAAAGTATTATGGTAACGGGGATCATACTGTTCATGCTTTAGACGGTGTGAACCTGGAGGTGGAAAGCGGAGAGTTCGTGGCCATTGTCGGTACGTCCGGGAGCGGCAAATCTACCCTTCTCCATATGCTGGGTGGACTTGATCGTCCAACCAGTGGAAACGTTACGATTGACGGCAAGGATATTTTCACACTGAAGGACGAAGAATTGACTATTTTTCGCAGACGAAAGATTGGCTTTGTTTTTCAAAATTACAACCTGGTGCCCGTTTTAAATGTCTACGAGAATATTGTGCTTCCTATTGAACTAGATGGTAAAGAGCCAGACAAAACCCACATAGACAAAATTGTACATACCTTGGGTCTTGACCAAAAGTTGGATAACCTGCCCAACCATCTATCGGGGGGCCAGCAGCAGCGCGTAGCCATCGCCAGAGCATTGGCAGCAAAACCTGCAATTGTTTTAGCAGATGAACCCACCGGGAACCTGGACAGTAAAACCAGTCTGGATGTGATGGGATTGATCAAAGTATCCAGTAAACAGTTCGCCCAAACGATGGTAATGATTACTCATAATGAAGAAATCGCACAGATGGCAGACCGCATCATCCGCATTGAGGACGGTAAAATAGTAGGTGGTGCGCCCCAATGATCAAAGTAAAGAACAAATCCACAAGCTGGCAGATAAGAGTTTCAAAGTAAACAAAGCCCGTAACCTCTTTGCTATTGTTGCCATAGCTCTCACTTCATTGTTATTTACGACTTTGTACACCTTGGGGCTCGGTGCTGTTGAAAACTTACAACGGGCAACTATGCGACAGGCCGGTGGAGATGGACATGCCGTACTCAAATATATAACGGATGATGAATTTAATCATGTCAAGAATCATCCATTGATCAAGGAAATTGCTTATAACCGTATATTAAGCGATGGAGTTAAAAACGATAACTTCCTAAAACGCCGTACAGAGTTCTGGTATTACGATGATGTAGGGATGAAGCTCGGTTTTATTGAGCTTAAAGAGGGACACAAGCCTGTCGCAGAAAATGAAGTGATTGCAGACTCCAAGACGTTGCAGCTATTGGATGTTCCACTGAAGATTGGAGCACCTTTGAGAATAAAGCTTAACATACGAGGTAAAGAAGTACAGCGTGATTTTGTCCTCTCTGGCTGGTGGAAAAGTGATCCTGTAGTTAAGGTAGGGCAAATATTCGCTTCTAAAGCCTATGTCGATGCTCATGCCAAGGAATTACAAAGCACCTATAAAAAGGATCACTTCTATACAGGAGCCATTTGTGCATATATGATGTTCGACAATAGTTTTGATTTGCGAGGAAAGCTCAATAAAGTGATTACCAAAAGTGGATATTCGCTTGACGAAGATGCACCGAACTATATCGCGAGTAATGTAAATTGGGCATACATCTCAACCAATTTTAGTCTAGATACAGAGACCATCATAGCGTTAACTTCTGCCCTGTTACTGATCATATTTACCGGTTATTTGATCATCTATAATATATTCCAAATATCGGTAATGCGAGATATCCGTTTTTACGGTCTTTTAAAGACGATCGGTACAAGCAGTAAACAAATTCGCAGGATCATCCGCAGACAAGCGCTGATTCTATCAGTTCTAGGAATCCCGATTGGATTGATAGCAGGTTTTTTTATTGGTAAATCGCTCGTGCCTTTTATTATAAATATGAGTAATTTTAACGGTACCATGATATCGGTATCTCCTAACCCATGGATTTTTGTCGGATCTGCTTTGTTCGCGCTCATTACCGTAATGATCAGCACTTTCAAGCCAGGCAGAGTTGCATCATCCGTATCACCGATAGAAGCAGTCAGATACACAGGCGGGGCAAACAAGAGCAATGGTAAGCTGAAAAAATCAACCGGAGGTGCAAAAATCCACCTCATGGCTCGTTCCAACCTGGGGCGTAATAAAAACCGCACTATTTTAGTGGTGATTAGTCTTTCTTTAAGCTTGGTGCTTCTAAATACAGTATTCACGCTGTCTCAGAGTTTTGATATGGATAAATTTTTAGCCAAATTTAATGATACCGATTTTCTCATTGCTCATGCTGGATATTTCCAGGTTCCGAGTAGTTTTAGTGGGCATGAAAATGAAACCAGTGAAAGTTTTATTAAGGCTGTACAGGCACAACCAGGCTTCGAAGAAGGCGGCCGATTATACGGTGACCCAACAGCTTTCACGGCTGAAAATACAAAGGGAATTACGGATGATACCCAGAACACTGACGCTCACGGCAACTTCCTTGTAGACGTGTATGGGCTGGAAGATTTGCCCCTGCATCGGCTGCAGTTGATTGATGGTGAGCTTGATTTTAAGAAAATGGCCTCAGGTAAGTATATTCTGGAGGGAGTCGAACTGAACGACAACGACAAGCCTTACATGGAAAGCATTCATCATAAAGTGGGCGAAAACGTTACTTTGCATAGTTATGTGAGAACAGCAAATGATGCTCCATTGGGTAGAGAGTATTTAACACAAAAGTTTACAGTGCTTGGCCATGTGGGTATCAAATCCACCAATTCAAATCGCATTTCGAGCTATAATAGCTTTTACCTCCCGGCGGAAATATACAAATCACTTGTAAAAGAGCCTGCTATGATGAGCTATGCCTTTAATGTATCTTCAAATCAGGAAACGTCCATGCAGAGCTTTTTGAAGCGATACACAGAAACAATTGAACCAATGATGAGCTATGAATCCAAGATTACATCCAGAAACGCTTTATCAGGTATGCAAACTACTGTTATAATGATCGGCGGCTTGCTCAGCTTGATTATTGGCTTGATTGGTATCCTGAACTTTATTAATGCGATTTTAACCAGCATACTGACCCGCCGCAAAGAATTCGCTATGCTGCAAAGTATCGGCATGACCAAAAAGCAATTGCGCGGAATGCTGATTTATGAAGGACTATATTATGTTGGGGCTACTAGCCTAACCTCTATTCTATTGGCAATCTTATTTTCTCTTTTGATTGTGAAACCGTTATGTAGCCTGCTATGGCTTTTAAGCTATCACTTTATAATTTGGCCACTGTTTGTCTCATTGCCTTTACTGTTATTGCTTGGGATACTTATTCCAGTAGCAGTCTATTCTATGAACAACAAACAAAGTATTGTGGAGCGACTTCGAGAATCAGAGTAGATGCACCTAAAAATAAGAAAGTAAAATACCCATACGCGTCAAAAAAGATGACTTCTAATCCATTCAGAGGTCATCTTTTTATGCTTAGAAAGGTTTTTAGTTGCAGAACAACTATAACCTCCACTCTTCCCGTAAAAGCCCCATTCGGATCGAATCATAATACTCTCCATTATAATATCTGCACTTTCGAAGCCGGGCTTCGAGGGTCATGCCCAGCTTCTCTCCCACCTTCATCATCCGATGGTTTCCTGACCAGGTTGTAAAGCCTACTCTTACTAGAGGCAATGTATTAAACAAATGTGTGATCCATAGTCGAAGCGCCCTCGTACCATACCCACCGCTCCAATACTGCGAATCAAAGATACCTATTCCCATTTCAAGCCATTGTGAAGGCTAATGCTCCCAATAATAGCTCACAGATCCAATGACCTTGCCTTCCACTTCAATGATCCAAAAGTCATCTTGTCCGATTCGTTTTTCCTTCTCTTTTAAATAATCATCAAAAGAAAGTGGCTTATGTTCATAGTAGGGTGCATCCCACTGCTTCCATTCCGGTGCTTCTTCTTTAAAAGTTAACGTCCAAAGAGCCGGCAGGTCTTCTTCTGTAACAGGCCTAATCGTTAAATCCTTATCCGTATACATTTAGTACACTCCTTTTATAATAAAATTCATTCTATCTACTTTGGGCTATATTGAGCTTTATTGTATCTGCTTTTGCACTATTTCGAATTTCTAGTTTTGTCCGTCTTTGAAGCAAGACCGTAATTTAAGTTGACAAACAATCAAAAATAATATATCTTAATATCAAGATAATAAATATAAAGAAAAGTTTTTCGACTGTTTATTTTGTTTAGAAAAACCTAATCATATAAAAACCAAGGAGGATAATGACATGAAACTATTAGGATTGCATCACGTTTCGGCGATTACAGCGGCAGCGGCTAAAAATGTTGATTTTTATACTCAGGTAATGGGACTTCGGCTAATCAAGAAAACGGTGAACCAAGATGATGTTAGTGTGTATCACCTTTTTTACGGAGATGAGCGTGGAACTGCGGGTACAGAAGTCACTTTCTTTGAAATTCCACATGCGGGACAAACTCGTACAGGAAATAACAGCATTTCAGCTCTCTCCCTACGGGTACCGAATGACAAGGCACTGGATTACTGGAAAAACCGCTTCGAGCAGCTGGATGTAAAACATGGTGAAATTACGGATCAAGCGGGACGCTTGGCACTTTCGTTCGAGGATTTTGAAGGACAACGCTTCTTCCTCGTTTCAGATGAGCATGATCACGGAATGCGCGGCGGCACGCCTTGGGAGAAAAGCCCTGTCCCTGCCGAATACGGCATTGTAGGACTTGGACCGGTTCATCTGACTATTCCCAAAGCGGAGAATACCATTCTTATTCTTGAACAGGTTATGGGCTTCCGCAAAAAGGGCTCCTATCCTTCTCCTGTTGCTGGACAACCGGATGTGGTTATCTATGAAACGGGTGAAGGCGGTACAGGAACCGAAGTTCATCTGGAAGAGCGCAACGATCTGCCACAAGAGCGACCAGGACGCGGCAGTGTGCATCACGTAGCCTTCCGTGTTGAAACTGAGGAAGAGCTCAAACAGTGGGTAGACCGTATTGGGCAGCTGCAAATTTCCAACTCTGGTTTTGTAGATCGCTTTTATTTCCGTTCATTGTATTTCCGTGAGCCGAACGGCATTCTGTTTGAATTGGCAACCGATGGACCCGGCTTTGATACGGATGAAGAACTCGAGTTTCTGGGTGAATCGCTGGCGTTACCGCCATTTTTGGAATCGCGCCGCGCATCTATTGAAGCCAATCTCAAACCGCTTAACACCAAACATTAATTGAAGTTTCATTTACACAAAAGGGCATTCCGCTATCTGTAAGCTTTTTAGCTTTGACAGGTAAGCGAAATGCCCTTTTTAGTTATGCTTACAGCTTTTTATCATCCACACTGTTCAGCCATGCTTCGATTTCTCCGATTACAGAGGCGATACAGCCATCTTGGAACGGCGAGATGAGTCCTGCCAGCTCAACCAATCCGGTAAAAGATCGACTTCCTCCGGCACGGCATAGCTTCAAATAATCTTCCCACGCAGCTGCCCGGTCGATACTCATGCGTTTCCAGAATTGGAACGCGCACAGTTGCGCGAGTGTATAGTCAATATAGTAGAACGGGGATTGAAAAATATGACCCTGTTTGTGCCAAAATCCGCCCTGCTCCAGATACTCGTTGCCTTCATAATCCAGATGCGGTTTATACTTACGTTCAATGGAGCGCCATGCGCTTTTACGTTCGGCTGGGGTCCAGTCTGGATGTTCGTATACGGCATGCTGGAATTCGTCCACGGCTACGCCGTAAGGTACGAACAGCAACGATGAGGATAGATGTTCAAAGTGATATTTGTCCGTATCTTCTTCGAAGAACAGATTCATCCAAGGCCATGCGAAAAACTCCATGCTCATAGAGTGGATCTCAGCCGCCTCCATAGTTGGCCAATGGTACTCAGGAATTTCAAAATGTCGGCTTTCATAGACCTGGAAGGCATGACCTGCTTCATGCGTCAATACGTCAATATCACCGGATGTACCATTGAAATTGGAGAAAATAAACGGCGTGCCATATTCGCTCAAAAATGTACAATAGCCTCCGCTTTGCTTGCCCTTTTTGCTGATCAAATCCATCAATCCACGTTCGATCATAAAGCTGAAAAATTCATGTGTTTCCGCTGAAAGTTCCTCATACATACGTGCTCCATTACGAATGATCCACTCCGGGTCACCTTTAGGCGTAGGATTGCCTGACAGGAAGTTGAAGCCCTCGTCATAATAGCGAAGCTGATCTACTCCGATCCGTTCGCGCTGGCGCTCCTTCAGCTTGGTTGCCAGAGGAACGATGTGCTTCAGCACCTGCTCGCGGAAATTGGCTACCATTTCGGCATTGTAATCTGTACGTCCCAAGCGGGCATAGCCCAATTCTACGAAGTTGTCATAGCCCAACTTGTGTGCCATGCGCGTACGTACCTTCACCAGTTCATCATAAATCCGGTCCAGCTCGTCCTCATGCTCACTCATAAATTGATATTTAGCCTCGGAGGCCTGTTTGCGTGTCTCCCGGTTGGTAGCCATTTCAAAAGGCAGGAGCTGCGACAATGTGCGTTCTTCTCCCTCGAACGGGATCTTCGCTGAAGCAATCAATTGAGCATATTCCGAGGTCAGCTTATTTTCCTGCTGTAAATCCTCAATAATATCCGGATGGAACGACTTGAGTGCTACCTCGGCAATACTGAAAAGCTGGCTGCCCCATTGACTCTCCAACTCGGTTCGGAATGGAGAATCCACCAATGCCCGGTAGTAATCGGTTACATACTCCTGAATAACCGGCATGAAATCATCAGCATATTCTTGCTCCGCTTTGTAAAAGGTATCCTCCGTATTAATGGAGTGCCGAACTTCCACCAATTGCAATTGTGTTTCCACATTACTGCGCAGCTTGTTAATCGCATGAATCACTTCATTTTGACGTTCTACGCTGTCTGCTTCACGAAACTGCTGCAACAGCGTTTTAAACCGCTGTTCAATTTCAGGTTGCTCTGGTCGACTGTAAGCCATTTGGCTGAATAATGTCATTGCTTCGGTTCCTCCTTAAATGTAATAAATCTGATGCCTATTATACAGTACGAGTAGACCAAACTGGAAGCTGCAATTCCAAAAAAATACAACCTCAAAAGCCGCAATACTATGTATTGCGGCTTTTAAGCCTCATCTAACTCTATATATCAAAAAAGTCATGATCTAAAACAATCTAATATATATTCAGCCTGATGGAGATTTATAAGTCTTTCTAAGATCGCAGACCTTCATGCTTTATTGATTTTGCAAACGATGTGCCGCATGCAGGGTCGGACCGACGAATTCATTCAGCTTGAAGCTACCTTCAATGGCCTGTGTAATAAATCTCTTGGCCTGATCCACTGCTTCACGTACAGTCAGCCCTTGAGCCAAACCAGCCGTTACCGCTGCCGAAGTGGTGCAGCCTGCACCGTGGGTAAAGTTTGTTTTTACAACATCGGCTTCAAACCAATCAAAAGTGATTCCGTCATATAGCAGATCCATCGCTTTACCTGCGCGAATTTTGCCACGGTCCTTGATCAGTACATGCTTAGCTCCACGCTCATGGATAATCGCAGCCGCTTCCTGCATCTGCTCCAGTGTCGTGATCGGTCCATTCTTCGCCAGTTGCGAAGCCTCGAACAAGTTCGGTGTTACCAGGTCAGCGCCAGGAATCAACAATTCCAGCATCGCCTCTGTATTTTCCGGCTGAAGCACTTCATCCGTGCCTTTGCAGACCATAACCGGGTCAATTACGATCCGCTTCAGATCATGCTTTTTCAAATGGCTGGCTACCAGCTCGATAATTTCAACAGAACCAAGCATACCGGTTTTCATCGCATCAAAACCGATACCTTCCAATACAGTACGCAGCTGCGCTTCTACCACATCCAACGCAACAGGATATACAAGATGATCCCAGGTTTTAGGACCCATCGCTACTACGGTTGTCAATACGGTCATGCCATATACGCCAAGCTCCTGAAAGGTTTTCAGGTCTGCCTGAATACCCGCTCCACCGCTTGTGTCGGAGCCCGCTATCGTTAATGTTTTGGGAATCGTCATTTGTACATGCTCTCCTTCACTTTCTGTGCTGCATTTATCCTAATCCCGCTTGCGAAACTTGTCAACGCGCAAAACGGTCCTCTCTATGTTAAAAGTCACAAGCGACAGCAGCAGCTAAAAAACGAGAACATCCCCTTTTGAAACAGGAACATCCTCGCAATAACGTGTTATATGAAGAATTCGAAAGAAATTTGGAATTATAAATATCCACCGGTACTGTGATCATAGGCATGATTCTTTTCATTTGCACGTACGCCCAGACACAGACTCTGATACAGCTGCTGCTGTTCCGGTGTAGCAAAATTCCGATGCTGCTCAAATAAAGCCATACAACCAATGATATGTTCGGCATAGCTATTATCAACAGACAGTTGCAAGCAATGCAGTATTTGTCCCACTCCCTCGGGGTAATCGCCTTTTCGGAAATAATATTCCGCATACACCTTACAAAAGGATGCAAAGCGAAATGCATTAAAGTGCTTGCGATAATGAGTGTCCCATCGTTCCGGTGCAAGCTCCCAGAAGCTCTTGAGTTGCTGACTAAACAGTCCCAGTTCGGCATCCACGAAATAACCGAACCGGTTCGCCGATTCGAGCAAGGTGTTCAAGCCTTCCAGTGTCTCATCCGGATGCTCACGCAGGTAAGTAATATATTCATAGATTGCAGAAGTGTTGCCCATTTTAATTTCAATACAAAGTCGGTTGCCCTGTGCATATACACGATGTAGGTTGACCACTTTCCAGCCTTCTTCGTCTAAACCCTCAAACCAGCTCAAATCTGCATAACCCTCAATCCATTGCTTGGATTCCTCATATCTGCCCTGAAACTCATAGCAGCTGGCCTTGAGCAGATGCCCCTGAGCATAGTAATAAACGAGCGGTTTAAGCAGCTCCAGGTGCTCATCTCCAAAACGGTTCCGATTGCGATACAATGCCTGCGCCAGCTCTCTTAGCTCGTCCGCATACATTTCCATCTCGGACCATTGCATTTTTAAAGCAAACACTTGAGATAGCATATGTAAGCCTTCCAGTGCGTAAATTTCCGGTAGACGACTACGGTACAAATGGAATTGTACAGCAGCCTTCAAGTTCCGTTGGTTATCCTTAATCTGAATCTGGAATATACGGAAATAGCTGATCGCCAACCGTTCAGAGTGGGTATACTTCTCACTCTCGATGACACAATCATACAGAAGCATGGCGGCTTCATGTCTGCCATCCTCAAACATCGCTTCTGCGGTCTCAAAAATAGCAGGAACGTTCGATAAATCGTCCATCAAATAGCCAAGTACACTGCGTATACACTCCAGCTTGTTCAACTCTGAGCAACGTAGGAGAAACGGACGCAACCTCCTCCAGTGTGGTAAGGAATGAATAAAACATTCATCCACATACATCTCGAACAAAGATCCTTCTTCCAATCCCATGGCCTCGGTAATCAGATCAAGCTGATTGACTGAGATAGGCCGTGGTGGATTCCGATTAAGTATACCGCTAAGTGTACCCGGATTTACCTTGGAAGCATCTGCAAAACATTGCATTGAAATGCCTTCACTTTGAATATACTTTTCTATTTCTGCGCGGATCGTGGTGTTTTTTTCCAAAGGGACACCCCCTCAAACGAATGATGGTGACTTTTTCATTACCTTTTAAACCAAAATTTGTTTAATCAAAGTATATGTCTATTTATACGAGAGGTCAATAACTTTAAACACGACTCAGGACATATAAAATCACGAATTTTGTACGATTTTAAAACTGTTTTATGAAAAAAGACCGTCCTCTGCGGGACAGTCTATTTCTATTATTTTGATGCTGTGGACTTATAGGACAAAAACAAGTTAGCAGTTCTACCGTGAACGTCCGAAATCGATGGCAAACTTAGCGTATCCCTCTACCGTTAACCCTTCATAAAGCAACTCCGAATAGGCATTAGCGGCATCCGTTGCTTGCGGCGAGGTCAGGAACGTCACATGCGGACGCCCTGACCATGGGGCGAGGGACCAATGGCCGTCAGCTTTTGGCGTCAACGTCTCCATATGCCGCACGTACTCGGTCAGCACATGACGGTTCTCATCCGGTGAAGCAAGTATAATTCGCTCTCCACCCGGATTGACCAGCGCAGAGGAAAACGCGCGATAGTTATTCGTAACAACCAGATAATTTCGCTGCATATCCATCGGTTCGCCATCAAAAGACATCTGAATGATTCTGTGTGCATCTGGGTCCTTTAGACCCCCGTCAGCATCATATCTGGCTGGCTGTGTTACATCAATTTGATACCTGATGCCGTCGATGATATCGAAATTAAAGCTTGGAAAATCAGAATTAATCAGCTCTTGCTCTTGTTCTGCTGAAGGATCAATTTGCCGGAATTGTCCAGCGGACCACTCCAGCCATTCCCGAATTTCTGTACCGGTCAGTCGAACGACATGCAGCGTATTCGGAAAATTGTACAGATCGGCGATATGCTTGATCGCCAACGTCCCCGCCGGAATATGGGTATAGTATGATGGGCCATATCTGCCGCCTGTTTTAAAAGGAGCTGCTGCCGACAGAACGGGCAATCCTTCGTACTCGCTCCCTTGCATTTGCTGCTTCACATACCACATTTGCGCATCATTCACCAGCTGAACCGAAGCATCATCCATCACCTGAGCAAAAAAGCTGTTCACCGCCACCGTCGTCTGACCTACAGGTGCACGAATATACTCCAGTGTTCCGACGTGCTCTTCTGCTACCGCCAACTGAATGGCAGTATCCGGTTGTACCAGCGCCTCCTTGCGTATCGGATCATACACCGGGCGTACCTCGGCAGCAGATGCAGCCACTTGCCACTTCCCTCCATTAAAGGCCAGCTCCAGATCAATGATACCCAGATGATCCCCCCAAAAGCCCGGCTCCACTGCTGGAATATCGTGGATGGTACCTCGCTCTAGATCAACACCTGTTTGCCCCATAAACGAAGGTCCGGGAAATACTTTATGTGCATGACCAAACACAATGGCATCAATCCCTTCCACCCTGCTCAGATGCAGCACCGCATTTTCCATATCAAGCGTTTCGGGAATATCCTCTAAGCCTGCATGGGGCATAGCAATGATGAGATCGGCTCCCGCTGCCTTCATTTCTGGAATAAACCGTCTTGCCGTTTCCAGCATATCTTTGACAATGATTTTTCCCTCCAGCCACGCCTTGTCCCATTGCATAATTTGCGAAGGGACAAAGCCGATGACCCCCACCTTCAACAGATGCTTACCACCTGCTTCATCCTCTACCGTCTTATCCAGCAATAGATAAGGTGTAAAGTAATTTCGTTCTTGTTCTCCCGCTATATAAATGTTGGCATTCACATAAGGAAATTGCGCTCCTCGAAGGCAAGTCTGCAAGTATTCCAGTCCGTAGTTAAATTCATGATTCCCGATATTGCCTGCCTCATATCCAAGCAGATTCATGGCTTTATAGGCGGGATGCACCGCGCTTGGGTCCTGTTGGATTCGCTGTACAGCATAATCTCCCATTGGATTCCCCTGAATCACATCTCCGTTATCCAGCAGCAGGTGATTGGGCACCTCCGCCCGGGCTATTTGAATCAAGCTGGCTGTTTGCGCCAGACCGTAATGCAGCGTTTCCTGATCCGTATAATAATCGTAATTCCACAAACTGACATGCAAATCGGTTGTAACCATAATGCGGAATTTCACTCTCACAAGGCTTACATTGTCTGGGTCTGCCTTTTCGTTAATATCCAAAATATCCAATCTTGTTCTCTCCCTCAGCTTCGGTCATAGAGCTTGAACAAGTCTAACAGAGCACTGTTAAGAGAATGTTAAAATAAACATTTCGCATAAATCCAGAAAACGGTTTTTACCATACGATAAATTTTACATCATTTTTACCAAAGTCAGGAGTGGTTTTAACCCTAGCTGTGGGACTAGCTGTTAAGATTTGGTTTGTCACAGCATTTACAGGTTTTTAATTTTATTTTCGTTATTACGATGTTTAGGGGGAAATTATTTTGTTCAAAAAAGCACTGACCTTGTGCATGACCTTCACACTGGCAGCGGGCCTAGCCGCTTGTGGCTCCAATGCAAGCAATAACAACAGCGCGTCCACTCCGGGTACAGATGGCTCTAAAAACGAAAGCACAGCCTATGTTCCTAAGGAGTTAAAGGTACAGTTCGTTCCTTCTCAAAATGCAGATACGCTCGAAGCCAAAGCCAAACCGCTCGAAAATCTACTCGGTGACAAGCTTGGAATCCCGGTGAAAGTAACGGTATCTCCTGACTACAATACAATTGTGGAAGCCATGTCTTCCAAGCAGGTAGATGTAGGATTCCTTCCGCCGAATGCTTATGTACTGGCCCACGATAACCGTAAAGCAGCCGATTTGCTGTTGCAAGCTCAACGCTACGGCATTGAAGATGCTACAGGCAAGGACACGACTGAAAAAGTAAACTTTTATAAAGCAATGATCGTGGTGAAAAAGGATTCTCCGATTCAAAGTCTAGCTGATCTGAAAGGCAAGAAGGTTGGCTGGCAAAATGTAACCTCCTCCGCAGGCTACGTGTACCCTGCAGCAGAGCTGAAAAAAGCTGGCGTGGACCCGGACACGGATGTGCAGGGTGTGACAATCAAAGGCCACGATGCTGCTATTCTGGCGTTGCTGAACGGTCAAGTTGATGCGGTAGCTGTTTTCCAGGATGCACGTAACACGGTGAAGAAGGAAATCCCGGATGTATTTGAAAAAACTCGCGTCATTCATTACACAGCTAAAATTCCAAATGACACCGTCAGCGTACGTTCTGATATGGATCAAGCGTGGAGAGACAAGATCAGCCAAGCCTTTATTGACATTGCCAAAGACCCTGCAGGCGGCGAGATCATTAAAGAAATTTACACCCATGTAGGTTATGAAAAGGGCGACGATAAAAACTTCGACTCCGTGCGTGAATACGCTGAAGCCGTTGGCCAAGCTGTTAAGTAATCGGAGCAAACAAGATACTGTAATGAAGTAACAGCTACGAAACAGGCTTTACGAATGACAGGGCAGCACCGTCCATGTATTCATGGCGGTGTTGTTTTCATTCCACCCCATCGGGGGAGAAAGTTGGGAGCATATGATCGAATTCCGTAACGTATCGAAAACATACCCGAACGGCACCAAAGGGTTGAACCATATTAATTTGACGATTCAGGAGGGAGAAATGGTCGTCATTGTCGGCTTATCCGGTGCGGGTAAGTCTACCCTGCTGCGTTCCATTAACCGACTGCATGACATTACGTCCGGCGACATTGTCGTGGGTGGCAGGTCCGTCACGTCTGCTGGAAGCAGCGAGTTGCGGCGCATTCGCCGTGATATCGGCATGATCTTTCAAAGCTTCAATTTGGTTAAGCGTTCGACAGTGCTCCGCAATGTACTTTCCGGCCGCGTCGGCTATCATTCGACGCTGCGGACCATTCTCGGTCTCTTCCCGAAGGAGGATATCGAACTGGCACTAACAGCGCTGGAGCGCGTGAACATCCGCGAAAAAGCTTACAGCCGGGCAGATGAACTGTCCGGTGGCCAACAGCAGCGCGTATCCATCGCCCGCGCCCTGGCGCAGGAGGCTAAAATCATTCTGGCGGACGAGCCTGTCGCATCGCTGGACCCGCTGACCACCCGCCAGGTCATGGATGACCTCCAGCGCATCAACCGTGAAATGCAGATTACGACCATCGTCAATCTGCATTTCATTGATCTCGCGCGCGAATATGCAACGCGGATCATCGGATTGCGCGCCGGGGAAGTGGTCTTTGACGGCACACCGGAGGAAGCTACGGATGAGGCCTTTGCGGAGATCTACGGCCGAGCCATCAAGCATGATGAGCTGCTGGGAGTGGGATCATGAAGCCCGGCTCTACTGCCCAGCCGCTCTCTTCGACGCAACCGTCACCGCATGCTGGACCGCCGCAGCCAAGCAAGCCGCCCGCAGGGCCACCTTTGCCAGGACGTTACAAGCGTTATGCCACCTGGATGATTTTTATCGTGGTGCTGGTAGCCTGCTCCATTCATACGGATGCCACACCTTACCAGTTGATCGTCGGCTTGCCGGAGATGGGCAAATTGTTGGGCGAAATGTTTCCACCCGACTGGAGCTATCTGCCTACCATCTGGAAACCGATGCTGGAAACGATCCAGATCGCCATTGTTGGCACGACACTGGGAGCCATATTGGCGATCCCTGTCGCGTTGCTGTGTGCCTATAATGTGATGCCGCGCAAACTGATTTCGCTGCCAATGCGCACGATCCTGAACCTAGTACGGACAATTCCTGATTTGCTGTTTGCCTCAATCTTTGTGGCGGTGTTCGGCATCGGGCCGTTTGCAGGGATGCTCGCCCTGCTCTTCTTCTCCTTTGGCATCATAGCCAAGCTGACCTTTGAGGCGATTGAAGCCATTGATCCCGGGCCGCTGGAAGCCATGACCGCTGTTGGCGCGAGCCGCATTCAAGTCATCGCCTTTGGTGTGGTTCCGCAGGCTCTTCCTTATTTTGTGTCGTACTTACTGTATACCTTTGAGGTTAATGTGCGCGCGGCTTCCGTTCTGGGCCTGGTCGGGGCTGGCGGTATCGGTCTGTTGCTTGACCGTTCTCTGGGGCTGTTCCGATATGATCGGGCAAGCATCATTATTCTACTGACCCTCGTCATCGTCCTTGCGATTGATTACGGCAGTAACCTGCTACGGAGGAAATTATTATGAATGATCCTACGCTTCGCAGACCTATTGGCTCCCGCCTACGCCTATGGGCGATAGCTATTCTGCTAATCATCATTTATATTTGGGCTTTTCGCGGGATGCAGTTTGAAGGATTACAGGGAACGGCCAAAAGTGTCTCTATCGCTATATTGGACGGCTTCCTTCATCCCGACTGGTCGTTCGTCTACATCCCTGAGGGAGAGGATTTGCTGCGCGGGTTGCTGGATACGCTGGTCATTTCAGTGCTCGGAACCTTCGTGTCCGCATTTGTCTGCCTTCCGTTCGCCTTTTGGGCGTCCAGCAATATGACCCGTCTACGTCCCTTATCGGGTAGCGGGAAATTTGTGCTTAGTGTCATCCGGGTTTTTCCAGAAATGATCGTCGCCATCTTGTTTATCAAAGCCGTTGGCCCCGGCTCGTTTGCGGGTGTGCTTGCCCTCGGCATTCACTCCATCGGCATGCTGGCGAAGCTTTTCTCGGAAACGATCGAAAGTGTCGATCACGGGCCCCAAGAGGCTTTGATCGCGTGCGGTGCCAACCGTTGGCAGGTGATTTTCTTCGCCGTGCTACCGCAGGTGATTCCACAGTTTCTTTCGTATTCGCTTTACCGTTTTGAAATTAATATCCGTTCTGCTACCACGCTCGGTCTGGTCGGTGCAGGTGGTATCGGTACTCCGCTACTGTTTGCACTCCAAATGCGCAACTGGAACCGTGTAGGCGTTATCTTGCTCGGCATTGTGGTCCTGATCATTTTGACGGATCTGATTTCCGGCTGGCTGCGCAAACGGATCGTATAATTAGAATTCTAAACGTCCAAAAAGCCTCTCCTGTGTAAAAAGGGATGTTATACTCCCATTCACTCGGAAGAGGCTTTTGCCGTTCGTTCAACATCGCCCTGCCAATTCATCTATGACTCGTCGGACTTCCTCAGCCGTATTGTAAAAATGCGGAGCCACACGGATAACATCCTTTCGTGCTGAAACGATCATATTTTGGCTTCTCAAATTCCTTTCCACAGCCGACACGTCGGCTACTTCAACAGCGAGCAGGCTTGGTAATGTGCCTCCCCTGTAAGGTACACGTATGTGTAACCCTTTGCGCCGTCCATATTCAACGGAAAAATCCAACAACTCACTCATATAGGCCTGAATACTCGTGACTCCAATCTCCAGCAGCAGCTTTAAGGCCGCATTGGCGGCAAAAATGCTAATGAAAGAAGGCAATCCCGTCTCAAAGCGTCGGGCTCCCGCCGCCGGAACCGGGTGAGCAATATCAAACCGGGAAGCGGGCTCCTGCCCAAGCCAGCCTGTAAGACGGGGCTTGAAGCGGTCTATTCGGTCCTTGCTTACATAAAGAAAAGCCACGCCCGGAATTCCAAGCATATATTTGCGTGCTCCCGCGACCAAAATATCTACGCCCATTGCCTTTACATCCACTGGAACGATCCCTGCAGACTGATAAGCATCCACAAATAGCAACGCCTGATTTCGGTGGGCTATATCGGCAATGGATTTTAAATCCTGCTGAAATCCGTTGGTATAGTTCACTTGTGACACCATAACGAGTGCAGTTTTCTGCGTAACATGCTCCTCATACTGCTCTATCGTCACTTCTCCCTCGATGGAGGGAATACAGCAGATGTGATTCCGGAACATCTCCTGTGCCTGCCAGATGTGTCCCACCGTCGGAAAGTCGGTGTCCGCATACATAATGCCTTCTTTTCCCGGTACATAAGGAAGGGCTGTGGCCACCCCGGCAATCGCCTCAGAGGCTGAGGACAGGACCGCAATTTCGTCAGGCTCCGCCCCAATGAGCTTGGCAAAATGCCCTCTAGCCTCCTCCAAACGTGCCATAGACAGATCGCCGTTATGACCGTGTTGCAGCAAACTTCGATGATATTCCTCAATGGCAGCGGAAACTGGCCTTGATACGGCCCCCTGGGAACAGCTCCCTACATGGATATGTGAGGACAGCACTGGAAACAGCTGACGGTAGGACTGAAACGGATGTTTCATTTTTCCCTTCGCTCCTCCTGGGCACACTAACGTGCCTTGATATGATCATTTTATTATCCATATAAGCCACCTTAGAACAAGGGCCTCTCTTCCCATCTTCTCGCCGTTAACAGACGATAGACGCAAAGAGAGGCCCTGAGGAATCATATACAAAATCATAAATTAATGCACGCGTTTGCGTCCAAACCAGCTTTTAAGCACCAAAGTAGCCAGAGCTAGTAACAATAACAACGAGGCCACCGCAAAAGATGCCGAGAACTGATATTCGTTATACAAAATTTCTACATGCAGCGGCAGTGTATTCGTCTCTCCCCGGATATGTCCAGAGACGACGGACACTGCACCGAACTCACCCATGGCTCGCGCATTACACAAAATGATGCCATACAGCAGACCCCACTTGATATTCGGCAGCGTCACTTTCCAGAAAATGCGCCAGCCGCGCGCGCCCAGCGTGACTGCCGCTTCTTCCTCCTGCTGTCCCTGATCTTCCATCATTGGAATGAGTTCTCGCGCCACAAATGGAAAGGTGATGAACAGCGTCGCTAAAATAATACCAGGCAGAGCAAATATAATTTTAATATCATGCTCGTCCAACCACGGTCCAAGCCAGCCCTGTGCGCCGAACACTAATACATACATCAGCCCTCCGACGACAGGAGAGATGGCAAAAGGTAAATCAATCAAGGTGACCAGCAAGCCTTTGCCGCGAAATTGAAATTTCGTGATCAGCCAAGCGGCAGCTACACCAAATACCGTATTCAGCGGTACTGTTATCGCCGCCACCAGCAGCGTCAACCGCAATGCAGACATGGCATCTGGGTCCCGTAACGCTTCGACGTAGACGCCCCATCCTTGCTTGAGCGCTTCGGTAAGCACGACGATTAGCGGCAATACCAGCACCCAGAGCAAAGCTAAAAAAGCAGCACCAATCAGCGTCCACTTCACCCAAGTGGCCTCGGTCGTGACCCTGTTGGGCGGTGCGGATGAAGGCACTGGTGCAGAAGCAATCTCCTGCCCAGTTATTGCTTGTGACATGGTGTATCCCTCCTTAGAATGCGGGTATCATGCGCAGCCCTGCATGTTAACGTTAGATAATTACATTAGACAGTTGCGTTTAGGCAGTTACGTTAAACTGCACGGCGCCGTGACCAGCGCTGAATGCTGTTAATCACGAGTAACAGCACGAATGAAATCACCAACAGCATCAACGCTACCGCCGTAGCTCCTGCATAGTCATTTTGCTCCAGCTTGGACATGATGAGCAATGGAGCAATTTCCGTTTTCATCGGCATATTGCCAGAGATGAAGACGACAGAACCGTACTCGCCAATACCACGGGCAAAGGCGAGCGCAAAACCCGTCAGCAGCGGTGGCACCAGCTCCGGCACAATAACGCTGCAGAAGATACGCCATCTGCCAGCTCCCAGCGTAGCAGCGACCTCCTCCTCATCCTTATCCAGCTCCTCCAAAACCGGCTGCACTGTCCGTACGACGAACGGAATGCCAATAAACATCAATGCTAGCGTAATTCCCGTCTGTGAGTATGCCAGCCTCCATCCAAGCGGTTCAAACAATGAACCGATCCAGCCGTTCTGCGCATACAGAGCAGTCAAAGCAACCCCCGCTACGGCAGTAGGCAAAGCAAAGGGCAGATCAATCACCGCATCAAAAATTCGTTTCCCTGGAAACTCATAACGCACCAGCACCCAGGCTATCAATAAACCGAGAAACAGGTCGATCAGCGCCGCAGCCGCGGCACACAAAAAGCTTACCTTGTAGGAAGCCAGCACCCTGACATCAGTCGCCACGTCCCAAAATTTTTCCCACGTCAGTCCAGTTGAATTCAGAAGCAGTGCCGATAAAGGCACCAGCACCACCAGACTGAGATACAGCACACTATAACCCATTGTTAACCCGAACCCGGGAAGTACGCGTTTTCGGGTGGCTTGCACTTGACTCATGTTCTGTTCATCCCTCTCTGAATCCATTCACTATGACACTCGCGGCTACCGATCAATCGCCTACACAGTCCACCTATTTTATGAACTGCCGGGTACATAAATCTGGTCAAAAATGCCTTTGTCGCTGAAATGCTTCTGCTGCGTCTCCTTCCATGTCCCGAATACATCCTTCAAGGTTACGAGCTCCAAATTAGGAAATTGATCCTTGAACTTTGCCGTCACACTCTCCAGTGTTGGACGATAATAATTTTCGGCAGCAATGGTCTGCCCTTCTTCACTGTACAAATATTTCAGGTACGCGTCCGCCACCTCGCGTGTACCTTTTTTATCTACCACCTTATCGACTACTGCTACCGGAGGTTCAGCCAATATACTGATCGATGGATATACGATATCGAATTTATCCGCACCCAGCTCCTTCACGGAGAGCAATGCTTCATTTTCCCATGCAATCAGCACATCGCCAATTCCACGCTCTACAAAAGTCGTTGTCGCTCCACGTGCTCCGCTATCCAGTACGGGCACATGCTTATACAGGTCCTGTACAAACTGCTGGGCTTTAGTTTCATCGTTATTGTTCTTCTTGAGCGCATAGGCCCAGGCTGCAAGATAGTTCCAACGTGCCCCGCCCGAAGTTTTAGGATTCGGTGTAATAACTTGCACATCGCCACGGATTAAATCGTCCCAGTCCTTGATCCCTTTCGGGTTCCCTTTGCGCACCAGTAACACGATGGTTGAAGTGTACGGGGCGCTGTTATGCTCATATTTACTTTGCCACCCCTCTTTAACAAATCCTTTTTCCTGTAGCGCATCAATATCGTAGCCCAGGGCCAGAGTTACCACGTCCGCATCCAGCCCGTCCTGCACAGAACGACTTTGCTTGCCAGATCCTCCATGAGATTGCTTGATCGTAACCTTCTGTCCTTTTTCCTTCTCCCAATGGGCGGCAAACGCTTTATTATATGCCTCATACAGCTCACGGGTCGGATCATAAGAAACATTGAGCAACTCCACTTCCTTGGAACCGGCAGCAGAACTACCATCCGCCTGCGTCCCTCCCTTGCTTGCCCCGCAAGCGCTCAGCATAATCGTTAAAACCAAAGATAGTCCGAGAATAAGTCCACTTTTCCATTGCCTTTTCATCAAGACACCCCGCATTCTATGTAATTTGTATTCATTTACGCCTGTTATTTACAGACATAATCAAAAAAAGAGCGGAGAATTCCCTGATGCAGCTCTGATAGGTCAAACCTGTCGCGTGGACAGTGTCTGCCTGCTGTTCCTAGAGGTTCTCCGCCAAAATGGCGAGATCATACTTTAATTCTTTAATTCTTTAATTCCTACCTGTTTAATGAGTTATATGGATATAATACGAGAGTTTAGGAGTGATGTCAAACCTTTTTTTGGTATGTATCATCTGTACTTTTCTTTCTTTAAAGGGGGGCAGTCAGAAACATGATATATGTTTCCGACCGTTTAGAGGTCATTTACACACGGAGTACGACTTAGTTGGCAACCGTTTCAAGATTAATCGAAAAGACTCCAAAAAGCTTCGGATTGTCCGTAGCTCTTCTCAACCACAGTTCACCGGAACCCACCATGACTCCCTGATAATTAACAAACAAATCATCTGTCTTTTGATTCACCAGCGCCTCGCGAATTGCGTCCGTAAAAATCTGATCATACTTGGCCATAAAATCTTTCTTATTCGGAATCGTTAGCGACTTTTCACTATCATTAACACGCAGAGGGTACAAAATATAATCGGCCACTTTCTCCTTGTCATTGTCGGCAACTGCCTTCTGCAGCGCTTTGAACGTCTTCAAAAACGCTTTAGGATCTTGAATACCTGCTACCTCAAATGGATTTTGCGATGGATTGGAGACTGCCGGAGAAGAAGATGTATCCGTTGAAGCAGCTGGAGCCGAAGGAGCTGACTTTTGTGCATCCGTACCGCTGTTTTCTGCACTCTCACTCTCTTTCGCTGCTTTGTCACTTTGGGCTGAACCGCTACGATTACCACCGGCTCCGTTCTCGATCACGCTTGTACTGCTTCCAGTATCAATGGTTTCAGCATTCTTATCCTGACCACAGCCAGTAAGTGCTACAAAAGTAAGTGTAAGTAAAATGGCTGTGAGTGACAGCCTCCGTGACATCTTTTGATTACCGAATTCATGGTTTTTGGGCACAACGGGTCATCCTTTCTGCTTTCTGCTCTGACCTATTCTGTTCATTAAGTCTTCAACCGTTCTATTGTAACATAAGTAGACTAATGACCGCATGTCGCACCCTTTCTGGAAGGGGCTTACAGTGTAATATATGCGAAGGTTTTAACGTTTCCTTGCGATCCATCGTCCGTACTTACTTTCAAAATCATCTCTTTCAAGGAGTCATTTGCAGCTTCATCCTGCCCCTCTGGCTTTACAAACAGCAGATCGTGGCGTTCTCCCGGCTGCAACGTTTGGCTGGAAAACCCGCTCGTTGACCCTTGCAAGTCTAATCCATTCGCACTATTGAGCTTGTATTGTACGGGTTGCTTTCCTGTATTCTTGATACTGATGTACAACTTGTGCCCCTCTTCAAATCTAAAGCTCGTTTGTCCTTGTCCTCCAAATTGCATCTCCTGGTCATGTACAACGCGTTTCGCTGCACTTCCTTGCTTACTCTGCATACTAAGCGGAACAGTCGAATGACTCTGATTTACTTCTGTAATAGTTGATGTAGGAACGCTCATATTAGCAAAAGTGGCATAACCCACAATTGCCCCTGCAACCCCCATCCAAACCCATTTCTCCACCATTTGATTTCCTCCTCTTCTTATCTATCTTCAGTCGTCACCGTGATTGCACAGATGGAACGGCTTATCTTCTATAAGGAAGCGATCAAGCCAAGTCATTTTATATATAAAGTCGGGTGCCGGGCGATCATAGCATCCACAGCTGATCCTCAGGCTTTTGAGCCGGGTCAGCTTGGCAATATCAGCCGGTAGCTCTTCCAAATCCGCTACTTGTATCGTCAGTGACTCCAACGATTCCAATTCGAACAAAGCATGCGGTAGTGTTCGTATATCCTGCTCGAAAATGGTCAGATGCTTCAGAGAATGCAGTTCTCTAATCCGTTTCGGTATCTCCCTCAAGCCAAACGACATAAGCTCCACTCGATCCGGTTGATGCCGAATAGCAGTGTGTAGGGAATGGAGTGCATGCCCCTAATTTCCTCATATGAGTGTGTGGACAGTAAAAAAGGATTCAATTGCTGTAGTAATTCCTTGAACAGAGTATCCTGGTCGATCACTCCATTCTCATCCTCTGTCGCCCATTTATGTATGCCTAGCATAAACGTGTCTGCCCGTTCCATAGCATAATCAATCAGTCTTTCATAGGCTGCTCCCCGAACATCGCTGTATAATCTGAACATGTCTCTCCCCCTCTGTGCTGCCCTTCGCTCTTACAATAAAAAAAGCCGGACTCATATCTATTATGAGTCCAGCTGTCATATTTTTCAAACTTGATCAAAGACACCCAATACGACTTTTTGAATAGGGCTTACCGCTTACTCTGTCACTGTTCCATAGATCAGCACTGGTGCTTCCGCATGATCCGCAATACGGATGTTCGCGTAGATTTTCTCCAGCACTTGGGCTACATCTTCACGGTTCGCATGGATAGTAACTAGCGAATCGCCTTTTTGAACAGCATCCCCGACCTTTTTGTTCAGCATCAAGCCGACAGCCAGATCAATCTCGGATTCTTTGGTCGCACGTCCTGCTCCAAGCAACATCGCTGCGGTACCGATTTCGTCAGCCACGATTTCAGCTACCACACCATCCTGCTTCGCAGGCACCTCAATAAGATACTGTGCTTGTGGCAAGCGTTCAGGATGATCCACCACAGAAGCGTCACCGCCCTGATTGGCAATAAACTCTTTGAATTTCTCCAGTGCTTTGCCATTGCGAATGACTTCTCTGAGCTTCTCTTTGGCGTTTTCAAGGGATTCTGCCTTCCCTGCTAAAAATACCATCTGACTGCCCAAAGCCATACACAGCTCTTCCAGATCTTTCGGTCCTTCGCCGCGCAGCGTATCAATCGCTTCTTTTACTTCCAGTGAGTTACCGATGGCCAGACCCAGCGGTTGACTCATATCGGAAATGACTGCCATCGTTTTGCGACCCACATTGTTACCGATGCTCACCATGGCATGTGCCAGTGCTTTGGCATCATCTACGGTTTTCATAAATGCGCCTGCACCTGTTTTTACATCAAGCACAATGGCATCGGAGCCGGCAGCGATTTTCTTACTCATAATCGAGCTGGCAATCAGCGGGATCGAGTTGACTGTCGCCGTAACATCACGCAAGGCATACAGCTTTTTGTCCGCAGGTGTCAGGTTACCGCTTTGTCCGATGACCGCAATTTTGCTGCGATTCACCAAATCCACAAATTCGTCCTTGCTGATTTCGACGTGGAAGCCTGCAATAGCCTCCAACTTGTCGATTGTTCCTCCGGTATGTCCGAGGCCGCGGCCTGACATTTTGGCTACCGGAATGTCCAAGGCCGCTACGAGTGGAGCCAGTACAAGCGTTGTTGTATCACCCACACCGCCAGTGGAATGCTTATCGACCTTTACACCTTCAATCGCGGACAGATCAATGGTATCACCCGAATGAACCATCGCCATCGTCAGATCAGCGCGTTCGCGTTCAGTCATATCTTTGAAGAAAATGGACATCGCCAATGCACTGACTTGATAATCGGGAATTTCACCCTGAGTGTAGCCTTGGATAATAAAATTAATTTCCTCCGTACTCAGTTCTTTTCCGTCACGTTTTTTCTCAATCAAGTCTACCATTCTCATATGTCATTTCTCCTCACTGTGCGTATGATCGTTTACAGAGATACTGCTGTATCCAGTGCAACTTCCATCATTTCTTTAAAGGTTGTTTGCCGTTCTTCTGCGGTCGTTTCTTCCCCCGTCAGCAAATGATCGCTTACCGTCAGAATCGTCAGTGCGTTTACGCCAAACTTGGCTGCCAACGTGTATAAAGCCGAAGTTTCCATCTCTACGCCCAGCACGCCGTATTCCATCAGCTTTTGTACCACTGATTTGTCATCACGGTAGAAGCTGTCTGAGCTGAATACATTACCGACATGCATGTTCAGACCTTTGGCAACACCACGATCATAAGCGCCCTTCAATAGATCGAAGCTGGCAATCGGCGAGTAGTCGTAGCCGCCAAAGATATGGCGGTTCATACCTGAATCCGTACAGGATGCTTGTGCCAAAATGACGTCACGAACGTGCACATGCTCCTTCATTCCGCCACATGTACCTACGCGGAACAGGTTTTTCACACCGTATTCGCTAATCAGTTCGTTGACATAAATACTGATGGAAGGCAGCCCCATCCCGGTTCCCTGCACAGATAGGCGTTTGCCTTGGTACGTCCCCGTGAATCCGAGCATTCCGCGTACCTCGTTGTAGCAGGTCACGTCCTCCAGATACGTTTCAGCAATAAATTTTGCCCGTAGCGGGTCTCCTGGCAGCAAAATCGTTTCTGCAATTTCTCCGGGTTTAGCTCCAATGTGTACACTCATATTTTTTATTCCTCCGTCCCAATTGTCCATGCTTGTATCGTTATTTATATCGTTACTAGTAATCTTGCTTACTCTTGCTGGTCTTTGATTACTGAAGCTCTGCCAAAAAGCTCGTTCCGTGTTCAGGCAGTTTTACACCAAAGTTATCCGCTACAGTCGCTCCAATATCAGCAAAGGTTTTACGAACCGCAAGCTCCTTGCCCCCAGCTGTAAAACGCGGGGAATATGCCAGCAAAGGTACATATTCGCGGGTGTGATCCGTTCCACGATACGTCGGGTCATTCCCATGATCTGCAGTGATGATCAGCAGATCGTCATCGGTCATTTTGGCAAAAACCTCTGGCAAACGCGCATCGTAATCGTCCAAAGCTTGACCATATCCCTGCGGATCACGACGGTGACCGTATACAGCGTCAAAGTCCACCAAATTCAGAAAGCTTAATCCGGTGAAATTCTCATCGAGCGTAGCCACCAGCTTATCCATGCCGTCCATATTGGACACCGTACGCACCGCCTTCGTCACACCCTCACCGTCATAAATGTCAGAGATTTTACCCAAGGCGATCACATCCAGACCTGCATCCTTCAGCTCGTTCATGGTGGTGCGACCAAACGGCTTGAGCGCATAATCATGTCGATTGGAGGTACGGGAGAAGTTCCCTGCCTCGCCTACGAACGGACGTGCAATAATGCGACCCAGCATGTACGGATCTTCCAGCGTGATTTTACGGCAGAACTCGCAAATCTCATAGAGCTCCTTCAAAGGTACAACTTCCTCGTGCGCCGCAATTTGCAGCACAGAGTCCGCCGAGGTATAGATGATGAGCGCTCCAGTTTTCACGTGTTCTTCGCCCAGTTCATCAATGATTTCCGTTCCGCTAGCAGGCTTATTGCCAATAACTTTGCGACCTGTGTGCTCCTCAATGCGTTGAATCAGCTCATCCGGGAACCCATCAGGAAATACACGGAAAGGAACCGCAATGTTCAAGCCCATGATTTCCCAATGGCCCGTCATCGTATCCTTACCATTGGACGCTTCCTGCATCTTAGTGTAATACGCGAGCGGCTTGTCGGCCGCTGCCACTCCTTCTATGGAACGAATATTGGACAGACCGAGCTTACCCATATTCGGCATCTTCAGGCCACCGCGTTCGCGGGCAATATGACCGAGCGTATCTACATCGTAATCATCAAACTGGGCAGCATCCGGCGCTTCGCCGATACCAACCGAGTCCATAACCACCAAGTGAATCCGTTTGAATTTAGACATCATAAAAATCCTTTCCTGACTCGCTGTTTTTTTTACAAAAACAACCCTGCAATCGTTGCCGACAGCACGCTAACCAGCGTTGCTCCGTACAACAGCTTCAGACCAAAGCGGGCCACCACATTTCCCTGTTTTTCATGCAACCCCTTCACCGCCCCGGAAATGATACCGATGGATGAGAAGTTAGCAAAGGATACGAGGAATACCGATACGATCCCGACCGTGCGCTCCGACAAGCCTGTTTGCTTGGTCAGATCCAGCATGGCCACGAATTCGTTGGATACGAGTTTGGTAGCCATAATGCTGCCCGCCTGAACGGCTTCGTTCCACGGAATACCCATGACAAAAGCGAAAGGCGCAAACACATATCCAAGCAACGCCTGAAAGCTGATTCCAAACAACCAGGAGAAAATCCCGTTAACCATGGCAATCAGCGCCACAAAACCGATCAGCATTGCAGCTACCGTAATAGCAACCTTGAAACCGTCCATAATATATTCCCCGAGCATTTCGAAGAAGGACTGCTTCTCTTCCTCCTGAACCTCCAGTAAATCGTCTTCCTTCTCAATCTTGTACGGATTAATAATGGAAGCGATAATAAAGCCGCCGAACAGGTTCAATACCAAAGCTGTGACCACATATTTGGGATTTAACATTTGCATGTAAGCTCCCACAATCGACATGGACACCGTAGACATCGCAGACGCACACAGCGTATATAACCGATGTTTTGGCAGCAGACCAATTTGCTTCTTAACGGAAATAAACACCTCAGATTGACCCAAGATAGCCGAAGCTACAGCGTTGTAGGATTCCAGTTTACCCATTCCGTTTACTTTGCTCAAGACAAGCCCGATATATTTAATAATAAAAGGTAACACTTTTACATATTGCAAAATGCCAATCAGTGCGGATATGAACACGATTGGCAGCAGTACACCGATAAAGAACGGTGCTGCTCCTTCATTCGCAATTCCGCCAAAAACGAAGTTAATCCCTTCAGTTGCATATGCCAAAAGACTATTAAAACCTTCTGCAAAGCCTTTGACCAAAAATTCGCCAATTCCTGTATGCAGTAATACGAAAGCAAGCGCTGCTTGCAGAACAACCATAACTATCAGCGGACGATACCTGATTTTACGCTTGTCACTGCTGGCAACGTAAGTAAGTGCAAATACAACGAGCAGTCCCACCAGAGCGATTACATATTTCATTTAATTTCCCCCTCATTACATTAAGCGCTTACATTCCCTATAAAAAGAATGCGCTCCAAAGAGGCATTCTTTTTTTTATTTTCCCAGATCCGCAGGTCTAAAAGCACCCGGCAGTAATTGATCCACCGTCCACTCTTCCGTGTTGCCATGAAGGTTTGTCAGATAAATTTTGGTATCTTGATGAGCAAATTCGGAAATAACCTGACGACAGGCCCCACATGGAGACACAGGCCCTTCCGTATCAGCTACTATCGCAATCGAATCAATTTGACGGCAGCCCTCGGATACCATTTTAAAAATCGCTGTCCGCTCTGCACAATTGCATAAGCCGTAGGAGGCATTTTCCACATTACATCCGTGATAAATCGTGCCATCGCTTCCAAGAACCGCAGCACCCACCTGAAAATTCGAATACGGAACATATGCCTGTTTACGCGCCTCAAGCGCTTTCTGAATCAATTGATCCTTCATCGCGAATCCCTCCATGACTTTAAAATAAACTTAGTAGGAAGATGTAGACTGCTCGCCCTCGATGATCTTCACACCGGAACTTGCACCGATCCGACTTGCGCCAGCTTCTACTAATTTTTGCACGTCTTCCAGACTGCGTACACCGCCTGAAGCCTTAACACCAATCTCAGGTCCTACCGTTTTGCGCATCAAAGCCACATCTTCCGCAGTAGCTCCACCTGTTGAGAAGCCTGTCGAGGTTTTCACAAAATTCGCTCCCGCTTTGACGGACAGCTCACATGCCAGTACCTTCTCTTCGTCTGTCAGCAAGCATGTTTCGATAATCACTTTTACCAGTGTACCGGCAGCTGCCTCCACGACCGCACGGATGTCCTGCTCGACGAGCTGTACATCACGTGCCTTCAAAGCGCCTATGTTAATAACCATATCAATTTCAGTCGCACCGTTAGCAATAGCATCTTTCGTTTCAAATGCTTTTGTTGCCGACGTGCTCGCTCCCAGCGGGAAACCGATAACTGTACAGATGGCTACGCCTGTGCCTGAGAGCTGTTCTGCTGCATAAGCTACCCACGCCGGGTTCACACATACAGAAGCAAACTGATATTTTTTGGCTTCGGCAGTCAATTTCGTAATTTCATCCTTCGTCGCATCTGCACGCAACAATGTATGGTCGATTAATGCTGCAATGTTCATATCTAAAAGCTCCTTCATTAGATAAATAGTGTGAAGACAAAAGTCATTTATTTCTCTGTGATGAGACCATCATAGCACGGCTTTGAACATATGTAAAACACATTTTGAAATTATGTTCAACCTTATGCACAAGGCGCCACCTACAATTCATATTACCCTGTAGGGACACGCCATAACCGTATATTTTGCTGGGTTGAGACGACTTGCTCTATTGTAAAAGTGCTTGAGCCGTAAACTGATCCGTCACCAAAATATTCGCATACTTGCCACGCAGCGATGCTCGAATGGCCTCCACTTTACGCTGGCCTCCAGCGACGAGAATGGACTTCTCCTTCTTTCGCAAATCAGGCAAATCAATCCCGACGGTACGGCTATTGATTTCCTGACTGCATATATTGCCCTCAGCGTCAAAAAAGCGCGAGCAAATATCGCCCTTGCCAATTCTTTGCAGTAGCTTCTGCTCTTCCCCGTTAAAATAGCCCAATCGGAACAGCAACGCATCCTCCTTGACCGTCCCCACCGTAAACACAGCGATGTTCGCCTGCTTGCCAAGTTCGATGATGCGCTGGATATGCCGATCCTCTTCAACCATTTTCTTAACGGCGTGACTGTCGAAAATCACAGGCAGCGGTAAATACCTTGCTATGGTATGAAAGGCTTCTGCGAACAAATTCACGGTTTCCACGGCATATGTGTTGACATGCGAATGGCTCACGCCTCCTTTGAGCTGAACCACCTCAACACCCTTGACCTGCTTTTGTTGGAGATGAAGCGCCACGGCATGCATTGTTGTTCCCCATGTCACTCCAATAATATCAGCATCCTGTACCGTTTCATGCAAATAATCGGCTGCTTTTTTGCTAATATGCTTCTTAATCTCCTGATATTCATTTAACGGCGAATAACAGACTAGCACGGTGTCCAGTCCGTATTTCTTCTTCACCTGCTCTCCGAGCGCGTCCATATCCTCCATCGGGTCCACAATACTGATCCGCACGTATCCCTGTTCCTTGGCAGCCTGAAGTAACCGCGATACCGTAGGACGCGAAACCCCGAGTCTGACCGCGATATCTTGCTGACTGTAGTCGTTTAGATAGTATAATCTGGCTGCCTCGATACTTAATCGCTGCTTTTCATGATCCATTCTACCTCAACCCGCTTATCTTAAAATGTAGTGCCATCGGACACAGCTTTAGTCCCAAACATTATATATGAAGGGAAACTTGAAGCCACGCCTTGGCCGTATGGTTGTTATTTTGGAAGATTTAACTGCTCGTTTGTGATATTCTGTGATTAACTACAACTACTTTACCGCATCCTCAACTTTATCGTTCCATCTGTCAAAACGCAATAGCTAACCCATTTTACCGCTCATTCACAACCTGTGATGGCTTATCTGAATATGTAAGGAGAATTGCTATGTCTGAATTTATTGTGTGCAGTCTGGCGGACAAAAAGTTCGCTTTAAACTTTCTGGAAGTAGAAGAAGTCATGAATGCCAAAAAAGGGACCCCACTTCCCTTTTCCGAAGCGTGGCATGAAGGAATGGTGACTATCCGCGGTGGTGTCTTTACAATCCTTAATTTACGCAAAAAACTGCTTCTTCCTGCATCAAGCGATTCCTCCGAAGACAAAATGATTTTGCTCAACCGTGCGAAGATTGCTCTGCTTGTCGATCAGGTAGAGGATACGGCTTCTGCCGAGGACAGTCAGCTACAAAGCAATGAGGAAGAATGGCAGCGCGAGTTGTTCCCTACTGTGATGGAGCATCAGGGTACCCTCATTCCGGTGATCGATATGGACGCTTTTCTTGCATCCACCAAGACGAACTAAAACGCAAAATACTCCCGAACCTTGAGCTGGCTTGCACTCATCGTTCGGGAGTATTTTCAGTTATTGGAGTCCCTGCCCCTCTTTCATGTGAACCAGCGTGTTCAGCTGCTCCAGCAACGTATTCCCGCCAGTCAGCGAAATCGTGCCAATCTTCTCGCAGATTTTTTCCATGAATTCCAGTTCTTTAAGACGATAGAGGGTGGCATTCTCGTCCATCAGCTTGGCCGTATTGAGCAAACTACGAGTGGATGCCGTCTCTTCACGTCGTGTGATAAGGTTGGCCTGTGCCTTCTTCTCTGCCAACAGCACGGTATTCAGAATATCCTTGATATCCCCTGGCAAAATAATATCCTTCACCCCTGCTGACGTAAAAGTCACTCCATATTCGCCGCTCTGCTCATTTAGTCGAGTCAAAACATATTCCGCAATCTCCTGCTTCATTTTCAGCAAATCATCCAGCTTCATCGTGCCAACGTACTCGCGCAGCAGCAGTTGAAGCATAATGTACATTTGTTCCTCGTATGCTCGGAATTCCAACGCCCGCAACGGGTCGATGATACGGTACTGACAGACAAAGTTGAGGCGCAGCGTGATTTTGTCCTCTGTCATGATTTCCTGTCCCATCAGGTCCAACTGCTGCTGTCGCATATCTATCGTTTTGATCTCTGTATTCACTGTGGACATCCAGAAATAATATTTGCCCGGTTTCAGCTCACCCTGCAACACATGATCGTAATACAAAAAGCCCATTTCATAGCTGGCCACCTGAAGTGCCTTCCAGAAGCCCGGTGTCTTGGACAAGAATGCTTGCCCCAATGCCTTATCAATTGCAGGCTGCCGAGTATCTGCACGAACAAAACGATGCTCCTTAAGCATGTTCCAAAAAGCATATTTCCCAGCCGTCAGAAGCCCCACAAACCGATTATCCTCATAATGCAATACATATTCATGGTCCTCTACATCGATGACATTCAATTGTTCAAGCAATAGGGGATCTGTCAAAAACAAACGAATATCATGATCCGGTACAAAAAATGGTTCGGCTACATTCAAAATTTCAACTGCTTCCTGCTGAAATGTCTTCAATAGGTAAGTTCCTGGGTGCAACAACTTGTGGTAGCTTCCTTTTTTGAACAGCAGCCCGCGCTCATCAGATTTAATCGTTATCTTCTTAAACATCGTATCACTCCTAGTATTAAAATCCTCCACTTAAAAGTATGCTTCTTTCTATGTGTGGCGGCTCCGCGGTCCATTTGATCTTCCGATCGCTGTTGCCACTGAATTTTTAGAATGGATGAACCCGTTAAAGGGTTAAAATTCAGTGGCAAAGGCGAACGCTTCGCTTCTTCAGATTCAAATGGGCCGCTCCGCTGCTATCCGCCTTAAAATCAACACACTTTTAAAATGAGGATTTTTTATTTTTATTCGTTGTAGTAGGGGTAGGACCCTTGCAGAGCATCCCTTCGGTGTGGACGGCGGGGTCAAGCTTGAGGAAAAAGGAAGATACCGCCTGTTTCCGTGTTCTAGGGATGGGATTCATCAGCCCAACATCGACTGTGAACTCGCATCTCCCGAAGCTTCGGAGCCTGTCGGCGCTTGCTCTCTCCGGTATCCACTGGCCGCATAGCCATCGCCCCGATATCTGTCATCGAGACCAGACATGGGATGCTCTCATCCGGGTCTTTTCATTGTTTTTATTCGATCATTCGAATACTCTACCAGAAGTCGCGTGGAAGGCGATTGGGAATTGAACCCTAATGTTGGTGGATACATCAGATTTACAGGATACCTGACCCCATCAGGGTAGGCACTGCGGGACCTTTGGAAATCCACGCCTCGGTAATATCTTCCTGTATCAGCCTTTATCATTATCGCGCAACCTGGAACTCACGAACATGGCGAAAGTATTACGACCCTATAAAAAAAAGACACAGGAGAAGCGCATGTGCTTCCCTTGTGTCTTTCTTTCTATAATTAACTGTCGCGTTCGTATCTTAGGTCTGATCCACTAGGATGTTTTTTCGAAAACGGGATCAACGCTCGGTAGTGGAAGTTGTGGAACGTCTGTTGTTGTAGAAGCAGTCTGCTGGTGTGTATAGCTGAATGAAGGGGTCTCGTATTGCAATCCCGCCTTTTCATAGGTAAACCAATAGCTGACAGCCTTCCCGATATCGAGGTCTGTAACCCGCTGCTCCCAGACACCGCCGTTATTTGTCATCCGGTAATTGAGCTGTTGTCCACCCGTTAAAGTATAATGCACGTCAACATAGGCTGAGGCTGTTTTGGGTGTAAATTGAAGCAATGCTTCACGATCGCTGACAAAGCGAGCTCCTACTTTATAATCCTCCGTTTCTCCGCCACCCTCATTACCACCAGATGCTGGCTCTGTCGTTACCTCTACGGAATTGCTTGCTGCAGATAGGTTACCAGCTGCATCGCGAGCCTTAACGGTAAAGCTGTAAGTGGAAGCTGCATTCAGCCCTGTAATTGAAGCGGAAGTACCGCTTATCTCTGCTGCCTGAGCCCCGTCCTTATAAACGATATAACCCGTAACGCCAACATTGTCTGTAGCTGCATCCCACTCCAGAGTGACTACCGAAGCCGTTTTGGTCGTAGCTCGAACATTCGCCGGGATGGATGGAGCCTCCGTATCAGGTTGCGGATTGCCACCGCCGCTTCCATTTCCGGTATTAAAGCTATTCGGCTGCACAGTAATACTGTGCCCATCTGAGAAGGTTACCGTTTTGACCTGGTTTGTAAAGTTGTAGGCCACATAAGTTTTTACACCGTTTTTATGAAATACAGCATAAATAGGTGAATTAGCGGTGATGCTGCGGTCGATGTTGCCTAAAGCATCCAAATTGTAGATCCAGTGGTAGGCATTCGCCTTGGAATTCCCCGCTTCCGGTGTCATGGCCGCTACGCGTGCACTGAATTTGGCCTTGGCATCGGACGGGTTCGAGATTGCTCTGTACATATACACAATATCTTCCCATGGACTGAAATTCCCACCGCTTTTTCGCAGGAGATCGTTATAGTTCTTAGCCGCATACTCCGAATATTGCGTCAGATACAAGGAGGCCGAGGTAATCGGGAGCCAGTTGATACCATGCACCTCTGTGGCATTATCGGTCCACCATGTTGCATTCCCTACCGTTTTACCGCCCCAGATCATGCTTGCCGTCGCGCTTTGCATCCCTACAGGAGTGTTTGTGCCATGCACATCAAACCAGTATTCGTTAATGGCATTCATTTCCGTTGTGTATAGATAGATGCCGAGATCACGAGTTTGAGTATTTCCCGTCGCCTCGCCCCATAAAATAAGACCGGCCCAAGCATTCATCGCCTCCGAGGAGGATTCATTGTTGTTGCCGTCGCCAAATTTGGCATGGCCGGAAGCCCAAGTGTGTCCGGCATAGGGATCAAAATTACGCAAATACGGAAATTTTGAATCAGACCTGTCGGTATTGGCGATATCGCGAATGAGCAACTGCACCATTTGTCCCCATTGGGAATCGGATGCCCAGCTCTTGTCCACACGTGCAATTTCGGCCGCAGCCTTAATAAAGTATCCATAATGGAAGTGATGGTCATTTAATTCTACCGCACTGCCAAAGCTGTCAGGATAACCGATCAATGTCCCCCAATGGTTGTTATACACAAATAGACTGGAGCTTTTCAGATTCCCCGAGCTGTCACTGGCCTTAAACCAGTCCTGCAGTCGGCTTTTGATCTCATTGCGGAACTGGGTCGCTGCTGTGGTATTGCCAGCCTGGTCGGCAATCGGCGCCAGCGCTGCCAGCTTGCCCAGACGTTTTCCAGTCCAGTACGTATCTCTATCGCCGGAGTAGACTTCTGCTTTCGCTTCGTTTATATAATTGTTGAGCGTATTTTTATCGTAGGACCCCAAGTCGGGCAAGGAAGGCAGTACTCCTGTAAATTTCATTTTCGTTTGAAAAGACGCACCCTCTGCTGTTTTCATCAGACCGCGCACAGAATTGTACGTATAGCCTAGCAGGGGTTGTGATGAATTTTTCCACTGATGCGGGTATAAGGCAAAAATAGTGCCGCTTTGTGTGCCTTCCTTCGCTGTGGTTGCAACGTTAAAGGTGGTCGTTACCTCGGAAGAGGCTTCGTTATAGCTGTACTGTGCTTTGGAGTTTGTAACGAAAGAATAAGCGTATTGCTGAAACTTGTCCAATGTCGCTTTTGTTTTGTCAGGCAAAGCCGCCACTGTAAAATAGTTTTTCCCGTTCAATTGATTGATCAGAGTACTCGTTCCGAGGCCAGACCAAGTGCTGCCTGAAGGAGCAAACAGACCATAGTGTGAGCCATTAACCGTAATGCCAAGCACAGGAGAACTAGCTGACCCAGACCATACCTCTGGTACCCCATTAAATGAAAGCTTGGGATTGCCACCGCCAAACTCAAAAAAAACATAGGGGGAGCCGTGTCCATAGGTAGCACTCATTTTATTGCTGCCGCTTTGAAATAATGATTTGACAAACCAGTCGCTGAAACCATCCACCTTGGCATCGGAAAATGAAGCGCTTACAGAATGGCCGACGGTAAAATCGTTCACATCATCCATCCAGCCTGCGATGTATCCAGGATTTACTGTAATTTTCCCACTCGGGTTAAAGATGCGTAAACCGTTTTGCTGATTTTTCAAGGCAAGGGGATGCGGATATTGAGCCTCGGAGTAGGGTACCCAGGCCAGACTGCTCCACCAGTCATTGGTAGGCATTGGGCTGGTTACATTCGCTGTTTTGTAAATCTCGTTTTGCGGTGTTGCTGCTCCGGTAGGTAGTGTGGTTGAATATGAGCCAGCGCCTTGTGTGACCTCACCCGAAAAGGCTTTAGTAGAAACTGGTGCAGCTAAAAATATCAGACTGGCACTTAACAAGCATAATATCGTTTTTTTCACAACCTACATCCTCCTTTGATTTCTCTAATCCCTTTCACTGCAAGGCTTTTCCCTTCTCTTCCAAGTTGAATTCAACTTCATTGTGCTCGATCCCAATTTCCAGGTCAATCCTTTTATTTCTATATTCTAACTAAACGAGGTGAAAGTCTCTAAAAATACATAAGAAACCAGGACGAAAAGCCCAAGCCTGCGTAATTATGTTATCTCAAATTCACCCCATTAGACATTCACCCTATGAGTTATTTATCCCATTAACCATTCACCCTAATAAACGTTTAGCATATAAAAAAAGAATCCTCCAGGCCTTTTAGCCCTTCAGATTCTCTGTTCTTTTAAGTATATGAGCTTTTGAGTATTTAAGTACTTTTCCCTTCCCCCATGCTCCTAACATTTCGAAAAAATGAGTGCCTTTGCCGTGGGATTCTTACCTTTAAATATCTTATACAATCCGAAGAATCCCACTGCAACAGCGATCGGAAGATCAACCCCTTCGCGGAGCGCCTTCTTCACCCGCAAACAACACTCATTTTTCCCGCTCAAAATACCCTTCTAGTTTCCAGTCTACGCCCACCTGCGTTACGCTCAAATCCTGCAATGCCACCGCATCGCTCATCGCAGATACGCCCTCTCCCCCGAGAAAGCCCGGGGCTGCGCGCCCTCCAACCAGCTTTGGTGCCATATACAGCACCAGCTTGTCTGCCAGCCCTTGCTGCACGAACGAAGCGTTCACCTCGGCTCCACCTTCCACGAACACCGATGACACCTCCGCTGTCCCCAGAATATCCAGCATTTGCGGCAGGTTCACCCGATCGCTGTTTTCATCCTGTGTCGGATATATCCTCACACCAAGCTGTTCCAACTCGCTTCGCTTGCTTTCATCATAAGTGCGTCCTGTGAATATCCAGGTAGGTGCCTCCCCATCTGTAATGACACGGGCATCCAATGGAATTCGAAGCTTGCTATCCAAAATGATACGAATCGGATTCCGTCCTTCCGGTAGACGAGTCGTAAGCTGAGGATTATCGTGAATCACCGTCTGTACACCGACCAGGATTCCCACATGCTCGTTACGAAGACGATGCACATCCTCCCGTGCAGCCTCAGATGTAATCCACTTGCTTTCCGAGGTCCGGGTCGCAATTTTACCGTCCAGCGTTACTGCCGATTTGATCGTAATAAAAGGACGCTTGCTCACGATATATTGATTGAACACTTCATTCATGCGGATGGATTCCTGCTCACATACTCCGACAATGACCTCAATGCCCGCATCTTTCAAAATCTGTACCCCTCTGCCGGAAACCAGCGGGTTCGGGTCCAGCGCTGCAATCACCACTCGACGAATGCCAGCCTTCACAATCGCTTCCGCGCACGGGCCTGTCCGGCCGTGATGGGAACACGGCTCCAGCGTTACGTAAATCGTCGCTCCCTGAGCGTGTTCACCCGCCATACGCAACGCATGAATCTCGGCATGTGGCTCGCCGGGCTTCAGATGAGCGCCGATCCCAACGATACGACCGTTGTTGACAATGACTGATCCGACGAGCGGATTAGGTTCTGTTTGCCCTTTAGCACTTCTGGCATTTTCCAGTGCCAGGCGCATATATTTTTCGTGAGTGGTCATAGAACCTCCCTGAGATCGGAATCCCGCAAATGGCCGGATCGTTCCACTTTTGTATTCAAATACCGTTCATTATATTGCGACACATCGCCCCAGAGCGGCATGCGACCCGCCACATTCATACCCGACTTCTTCAAGGCATCCATTTTTTTAGGATTATTTGTAATCAAAGTTACCGGTTTTTGTCTCAGGTGACGGAGCACACTAATGGCATCCGCATAGTTGCGTGTATCATCTTCAAAACCCAATTGATGATTGGCTTCGACAGTATCCATGCCTTCTTCCTGCAGAATATAAGCCATTGCTTTACTAAACAAACCGATTCCGCGGCCTTCATGGTTAGCCAGATAGAACAATGCACCCGTTCCATGCTCCACGATCATTTTCATGGACTGGTGGAGTTGAAATCCGCAATCACAACGCTTGCTACCAAAAATATCTCCAGTATGACAAATACTATGCATGCGAACTAATGCATTTTCCGACTGTTGAAGATCACCGTACACCAAAACGCTTGACTGTTGTCCCTCTGCCAAATCCAGTGTGGACAATCGCTTCACAATCGTTTCAGCGGTGGCATTCAGTAAGTCCTGACGATCTTCCTCATCCCGTACAGGCAACCAGCAGTACCACTGAAAAACAACCGTTTCTCCTTCCATATTAACTGGCAGCTTGATCGGTCCTACCAAAATCGTCGAAGATTGCTCTCCACGAACGGTTTGAATTTTATCGTTAAGTAGCGTAGCTACATCTTTTTGGTTCATCTATCTGCACCATCCTTTATATGAACTCTATATAGAAAATGCCTATTCTTCAAAGGCTAATCGTTATTGTCAGGGTATAAATCATTGAACTATGTGTAAGAAATGTTCATGAAACGTGGATTCCATCGTCAGCTGCCGTTCCTGAAGCTCGGTGACAGCCTGTCGTCGTCCGTCTTGGAACGCCTTTAGGTCTCCTGCGGTATAGCTCTTCTGTCGTAAACGAAGAAGCTCACTGGCTAGCACATCGGCATCCTTCAAAGCAGCATTCAAGCCAAAAGCTCCGGTAGGTGTCATGGTATGCGCCGCATCTCCAATAAGGACCAGTCCGTTCTGTGTCCAGGTGTCACTGCGGCTGCTGAAAATATCCAACGGTACGAAGTCCTTCCATGAACGAATGTGATCATGCACACTATGCTTCAAATCTGGAAAAGCCTCGGTAAACAGTTGTATAAATGGTTCAAAGGATTGCTTAAACAGGGTTGAAAAGCTACCTTCCTCCACATTCCAGCCAATTTGAATATAGCCCTCAGCCTGCGAGAATAAAGCCAATTGCCCTCCGTTGACCCGTGCCAGACGAGTGACGGGCTCCCACCCAGTAGGTGCCGTAATTTTCGCCCATAACAGATCATAGCCGTGTCGAATGTTCGTCACAGGCATCTGAGCCAGCTTGCGCACAGTCGAATAGCGACCGTCTGCCCCTACAATCAACGAACTGTCAATCGTGATCTCATGACCGTTCTTATCGCGGGCGATCAAGCCCGTGTACCCCTGCTCACTATTACCTTCCAACGCAGTCACCGTTGTACCCGCCAGGTAACGGAAGGACTCGTAGGTTGACGCCTGCTTGAGCAGAGCCTCCAAAAATCGAGGCTGTGGAATATGAACCCCTACATTACCATTTACTGAACCCGGCTTGACCGTTTTTACCTGCTGCTGGTGCTCCCAATATTCGATTCTTGTAGAGGCAAGAACGTAGTCCTCATGAATTTGTTCGAGCAGCTTATGCTTTTGGATCACTTCCTGACCCTCATCATTTAAAATTTCACCGCGGAAAGCCTTTCCGGGCAAGCTCTGCCGCTCAACCAATATCGTGGAAACACCCTGCTCCGCCAGTAGACAGGATAACAAAGTCCCTGCGGGTCCTCCCCCAACTACACACACTTCACATTCCAGCTTCATCCGACTTCCCCCTGCGCCCAAACCATAACCACAACGATTCGTTCGTACCTGTTCATTTTATCATTAATCATATCAAAACAAGTTCAATTTTTAAGTATTCATATATGGATATCCGTATCAGAGCTAATAAGTTACTTTATGTAACAAAGTATATTTATATCATGTCGTTTCGTCAAGTAATAAATTTATGTAAAGTAAAGTCATTTACTTTTAACAGTGAATCGTTAATAATAAGAGCATGAGGTGATCACATGAACATTCCGCAGATGTGCCCACGGTTTGAAAAAGCTATGGAGCTACTGAGTAAGCGTTGGACGGTGTTGATCGTATTTCAACTAACCAATGGTCCGCAACGTTTCGTCGCTATTGAGAATTCAATTCCTAATTTAAGCGGAAAGGTCCTTTCCGACCGTTTGAAAGAGCTGGAGGAAGAAGGGATCATACAACGTATGGTTTATCCTGAGAAGCCTGTACGGATTGAATACTCTCTTACAGATAAGGGACGCGATTTAGCTCCTTTGTTTGACCATATCGGTACTTGGGCTACACGCTGGATTGAGGTTCTACCAGCACTAGAAAAGCAATGATCTATATGGACTACAGCTATTTTTCCTAAACTAACATGATAAACACACACAGACTGCTAACATGCCAAAGAACGCCTTTGCTCTAAGTGCAATTTGTACTCATAGTGCAAGGCGTTCTTTTTTTCATATGACAAAGCGATAATGTCCACCTTAGATAGGCATCCAAGATCTTAGACGTTCCCCTCACCGCTGCGTTGCATTTCCTCACGAATGGATTGCACCCGTTTTTTCCCCCAGTCATACATCATCTCCACAATGGGTAAGATCGTCATTCCCAGCTCGGTCATCGAATACTCCACCTTTGGAGGTACCTCGGGGTACACTTCCCGGTGCACAATACCGTCCTCCATCAACTCCCGCAACTGATTGGTCAGCACTTTATGCGACAGCTTCGGAAACAGCCTTTGCAGGTCACTGAAACGGTGCGCTCCTTCCACACCCAGATGCCATAAAATGACGACCTTCCATTTTCCGCTTAACACTGACAAGGTTAGTTCCTTTTCGCAGTTATAGTCTCCGTTAACGATCTTTTCCCGTATTTCTTCTCTCAGCGTATCAGTCATATATCAACTAACTCCTTTTAAATCATCATGGTCTTGCACTCTAATAGTAACCTGCAGGTAACCTCCGTACTTGAAAGTGCATTCTTCACAGCCTGACGAAGCCACCCTACAATAGTAGATAACGTTACACATTCAAGGAGGAATAAAGTATGAGTAAAAAAGCTCTTTTTATTATACCCCCAGAGCGCTTTAATGAGGATGAATTGTTTAAACCCAAGGAAGCACTGGAGCAAGCAGGTGTTACTGTGACGCTAGCTAGTACAAAAACAGGCGAAATCACGGGTGACTACAACGGTAAAGCGACAGCTGATCTTGTTTTTACAGACGCTGTGCTGGCTGATTATGATGTAGTATCTGTGATCGGCGGATCAGGTACGAATGACCATCTGTGGAATAACGCGGATCTCCAAGCTCTGCTAAAACAAACTCATGAGCAAAAGACTTTAGTGGCTGGCATCTGCGCAGGCTCTGTAGCCGTGGCTCAAACCGGACTACTCTCTGGTAGAACGGCTACATGCTATCCAGTGGATGTACAAAAAGATCAGCTCCAATCGCATAAAGCCGAATATGTGGCGCAGCATGTCGTTGCGCATAGCGATATTATCACGGCCGATGGCCCGGATGGTGCTGAGGAGTTTGGTAAAGCCCTCGTTCAAGCTCTGCAATAAGCACATTCTCGAACTTCAAGGTGGCACTTTAAACAACACTGCAACAAGCCGCATCACGTCCTTTCTATTGTATGGGACCTGATGTGGCTTCTTTGTGTCATTTTCATGCTAAAGTGACTAATTTAATTGTATGGTCCTGGATTTTCGTGTTAGCTTTAAAGAATCGACGTTTAGCATAGGAGGCTTATATGCCGTGATTATGAAAGGCAAAATCCATTTACATCAGGTAACGTCCGAATCGTTACGACTGGGCGCCTTACTATCATTAGTAGGGGGCTTTTTGGACACATATACCTTTGTTGGAAGAGGCGGTGTTTTCGCCAACGCACAGACAGGCAATATCGTGCTGCTGGCTGTCAAAGTCATTCAGGGGCACTGGATTCAGGCGTTATCCTATATCCCACCCCTGATCGCCTTTTCACTGGGCGTTTTTGTTGCTGAAGGGATTAAACGAAAATCAACCCACCGTCTAACTCCGGACTGGACCCGCGCAATTATTTTATTGGAAATTGCAATTTTTTTCATCGTGGGACTGATTCCGCAAGGAGTTCCCAATACGGTAGTGGTGGTGATCGTCTCGTTCGTCGCTTCCGTACAAATGACTTCCTTCCGCAAGCTCATTGATGTGCCGTACACCTCTACGGTCAGCACCGGTAACCTCCGATCAGCTATCGAGGCTGTGTATGTCGCCATAACGACCAAGGACACGAACGCTGCTATTCGAGCGATGCGTTATGGTGTCATCTTGGCAGCCTTCTTGGTAGGGGCTTTGCTGGGGGGATTTCTGACTTTGACGATTGGAGATAAAGCCGTTTGGGGTGCTGTTGTTGCACTTATTTTTTCTTTTATTTTATTTACAGAAAAGGAAAAGTGGAAGCTGCCGCTGCGTCACTAATCCTCCATTACATCAGCCCTGAATGAACTGCCGCTGGGCCGTTTCAAAGAAATTCAAGAGGTCATTGCGGGACGAGAATGCTGCCTGAGCAGATTGGTTGCTACCGCCCCCCTTACCGTGAAACGCGCCCAGATTTTCCTTTAAAAACGCTCCGCAGCTAATAGATTGGGTACCGTTGTGTGCCAAAATGATTTTGTTTTCTGCTGTTGTGGCAAATAAAACAAGCAGATCATGCTCAGCTGTCAGCTTGGTAGCCAATTGCTGCATGTCCTGAAGGGATTTTTGTTCGAATACATGAGCAAGAACATGCCCCTGCACAGCAGATAGCAACTCTTTCGCCTGGTACGAAGCATTTTCCTCTTGTAGGAGCTCCACTTGCGCCTTAAGCTGCTTATGCTCCTGCTCCCATTTTTCGAATCGGGTCAAAATATCTTTTCGCCCGGTATTGAACTTCGTAGATAACACGTCCAATATCTGAACACTATCGTTAAAATCCTGGAGTGCGCGAACGCCACATTTGAAATGGATTCTTGCCATCCCCTTCTGCTTCTCCCATTTTAAGCATTTAATGATCCCAATTTCCCCGGTCTGAGCTACATGTGTGCCGCCGCAAGCATTATATTCAACGCCCTCGATCTCGACAATCCGAATATTTTCTGTCACTTTGGGCATTTTCACCAGCGGAATATCCTTCAATTGCTCACTGGTTACAAAAAAACTTTTTATACTGCGATTACTATAGATTTGCTGATTTACTTCCTGCTCGATTGCCGATAGCTGCGCAGGCGTTACATCCGAACAGTTCACATCAATCGTGGCATATTCTTGTCCCAGATGAAAGCTTTCAGTACGCGCACCCAGCAACTCCAGACAAACCGCTGACAGCAAGTGCTGTCCGCTATGCTGCTGCATATGATCAAATCTGCGCTCCCAATCCAATTGGCAGGCTACTTTCCTATCCTCCGGCAAACGCTCTACCTGATGCCAGATATCCCCATCCTCAAGAACAACATCTAATACACGGATGCCCTGAATTGTTCCTGTATCACAAGGCTGACCTCCACCTTGCGGATAAAATGCCGTTTCCTCCAGCATAACCAAATATTTTCCGTCTCTTTCCATGCTCTGTGTAATATGAGTGTCCCACTCCGTAAGATTTGGAGCAGTGTAGTATAATTTTGTCGTCATTCCAGGTTCCTCACTTTGGGAGTTTTTGGTCTCGTACGATATCCACTTATTATCAAGCACTTCATTGTAAATATCAATGTAGGGAAAAGCTTGAACCATTGCACGAACAACCTCCATATGGTGAAAAATCGCATGACGATTAACAAAATTTAGCTTGAAATTCATTTTTGAATAGATTAAGATTAGTCGGCTAACTAATTTGTCGATTGGAACATACTGTAAGAAGAAAGGAGAACCTTATGGATTTTGATTTACGGGACTTGCCCACTCGTGAGGCGCTACAGGAATTTTCTAAGCGTATCCCCGAGATTGATGTAAGAGCGACGGAAGCTATGTTATTTTTTATGCGGGTATCTTCCAGCGTCTTTAAAGTCAGTTTTGAGGGTTTTGAGAAGTTCGGTATATCTCATGGTAAATTTTCGATATTAATTCTTCTGTATCGCAACATCCATACAGGATTGCTGGCTACAGAGCTTGCGGAGAAAGTAGGGGTTAGCAAGCCTACCGTTACCGGTCTGCTTGACCGCCTGGAACGCGATGGGCTTATTATTCGATCTGTTCATCCTTCCGACCGCCGCATGAGCATTGTTAAACTGACCGATCAAGGAACAGAAATGATGGAAAGATTGCTGCCTATGCATTTTACAAGCACTTCCACACTGATGAGCCACCTGTCCACCGATGAAAAAGAGCTGCTCCTGACGTTACTGCAAAAAATAGAAAGCGGCATCCCTCAAGCAAAAGAGATATATAAAGCAGCAAAACCAGAATAAGTTTTAATTTTGCGTTTTAGTTAGCCGACTAACTTTTAAATTATTAAATAAAAGAATAAATAAAATGTACATACCAGGATATTTATTCAATCTATGTTTAACTCATTTTATGAATTTAAGGAGTGTATTACTCATGAATCGCACACAAGTCACCAGCCTCATCATCCCTCTCATTTCTATCGCCTGTCTTATCGGCGGGGGGTTCCTACTCCAGACCAACGGACAAGATCAAGTCAATGCTTCTCGATCCGTTAAAGGCACAACACTAAATGCAGATAGCATTCATGTATCGTTTGAACAAGTAGGAGGCAAAATCCAGAACATCCCGGTAACAGAAGAAACTAAGGTGAAAAAAGGAACTGTCCTTATGACTTTGGAATCCACAGATGTGGATCTGCAAATTGAGCAGCTGCGGACACAAATCGCCCAGTTCAATACGCAAATCAGCCAACAACAACAATCCATCCATTTAGGGTATACACGAGCAGCAACTCAGGAAAAACAGGCACAGCTAGATATCGCGCAAGCTCAAGTGACTGAGCGTAAAAGTCAGGCGGCATTGCAGCGGGCACAAGCGGCTGAGCGTCAAGCCACTGCTGCAGAACAACAGGTCAATAACGGGGCTCGGGATGAAGATGTTCAGCAGCAACGAATTGCCGTAGCTTCAGCCACCAAAAACGTTCAGACGGCGCAGACCAACTATAAGCGTAATAAAGCACTCTATGATGCAGGAAGTGCATCCAAAGCAGCGTTGGATGATGCCGAATCCTCTTTGACTTTAGCGACAAATCAGTTGAGCCAGCAAAAAGAGTCTCTTCAAAAACTACTTCATGGTGCCACTTCCGAAGAACGTATGCAGGCCAGTGAACAGACGACACAAGCAGCCGTTTCGGTAAAACAAGCCGAGGAAGAAATTCGCGGTGCCCAATTGTCCGTCGATCGTTCCAAGACCCAGCTGGAAACCATTCAGCAGAGTCGTCAACAGTTGGCAGATCAGAAGCTGGCTATTGACCTCTTAAAGCAACAAAAAGACACACAGGAAGTTCAGCTTAAAACGTTGCTGCTCAAAAAAGAACGCCTGGTGTTAAAAGCACCACAGGATGGCAAGGTTACTGCGATTAGTACCAAAGTCGGCGAAAATGTGGCGCAAGGGGCTCCTGTGATTACCCTGGAAACCAATGATTTATATTACGATCTCTATGTGAATGAAGAACAAGCGGGGAAATTCAAGGCCAATCAAGAAATTAAAACTCATATCTCTGGTCTCAATAAGGACCTGAAAGGTACGGTACGCTATGTAACTGCTGCACCACAATTCGCTAATGTGAAGATGTCCCGTGAAAAAGGAGAAGCAGATACCGCTACATTCCAGGTACGTGTATATGTAACAAGAGAAGCAGCTTTGCTACCAGGCATGACAGTTGAGGTGAATACAAATGAAATCTCTTCGTGATGAATGGTCGTATCTGGTTCACTCCAAGTATCCGATCATAGCTATTATCTTCCCGTTGATTGCCGTACTGGGGTATTCACTGTTGCTCCCAAGCAGCCAAATTAACGACGCTAACGTGGTAGTGGTGGATCAAGATAACACAGCTTACAGCCGTGAGTTCATTCAGAAAATAGATGCTTCCCCGTATATGAACGTAGCTGAGATTGTTTCGTATACGGACAACCCAGAACAGTATTTTTATCACGAGCAATATTTGGCTGTTATTTCCTTGCCGCATGGTTTAGAGGATAATCACAATCGCTCCCTTTCCAGCCGTGTGGGTCTCATTCTCGATAATACCAATGTTCAATCTATTACCTCGATTCGTACAGCCATGCAGGAAATTAGCGTTTCTGAGAATATGGAATTGTCTGTTCCAGCTATGTTGAAAACCGGGATGAACGCAGAACAGGCTCAAGGGGCCCTCAATGGTATCGCCTTGGAAGTGCGTTCCCTGTTTAATCCAACTAATGACTATCAGAATACGACGATACTTGCATTCACTTGTATGTTCTCTTTTATGATACTCAATATAAATAGCTTACCTCTGGTCGCCAGACTCCGGGTTTCCAAGAGGCTGGCTGCTGAGCTGCAAAATCCATTCAACATCCTGCTGCGTATGCTTCCTTATACGCTGTTTTCGACGGCTGGCTTAATCTTCTCTCTCGGGATGCTTAAAGTGTTTGGAGGAGGCCGTTTCGAGGCCAATCCAATTCTCTTTATAATTCCGGTTGTCCTGTATGTATTCGGTACCGTTTGTATCAATGTCCTGGTTGCATGGGGCGCTGCACATCCAGGAATAGCCATTGGCAGAATGGTGATGATACTCATGCCTGCTTTTGTTCTATCGGGGGCTGTTCTTTCCAGATCACTGTTTCCACCTTTAGCGATTCAAATCGGTGATTTCTTCCCCTTTGTATGGATGTATAAATTCCTGCGCACCATGGGTCTGCGTGGTGCACCTTTGCAGGAGATGCTTCCCGAACTCGGTTCTCTGTTACTATATGTGGGTGTGCTCTCCATGCTGGTGATCGCCAGGGCCCTGTGGGAAAAACAGAAGCTGGCCAAGCAAACTGCGGGTTCTGCTTCTGAAAAAGGCTCACCACATCCCGTTGTTCCAGCAAGCACAACTGGCAGCGGGTTATCTATGCAAGGGACACCGTCAGCACCTATGCACGAGCCTATAAAAGGATAGAGTCTCGTCTGTAAAATAAAAAAGGGTTAAGTGCCGTCTAACGAGCCTTAACCCTTTTTCAATAATATTAACTTCCCATTGTTATCATAATAAAATTCACTTATATGCCCGACCTAATTGATAGGCGTGCTCCAGTAAACCTGCAATGTATTCTTTCGACTCGGACAAAGTATCATAGAAGAACTCCACCTTGGACTCTCTTACTCTTGCGTAACCAGCAATGGCTTTATTCAAATAATTAGTAACCAAATCGTGATATTCATACTTGATCAGATGTTCTTTCGTCCCTCCCGCCAAGCACATCCACAACACCTGCTTCTTCGTAAATTCCTGAAGTAAACCTATGTTCCACACTTTATCCAGATACCCTTTTAGCATGGAAGGAACACTATACCACCATAGAGGAAACACAAAGACCAAAGCATCCGCAGCAGCAATTCTGTCCATCTCTCTCCGTGTTTCAGGAGCATATTGTTTATGAGGCGTATTCCAATCCAGCTCATCTGCCGCGCTATATACCGGATTAAACCCATCCCGATCCAAGTCCAAAATATCTACCTCGTGCTTATTCTCTTTCAATCCCTCTACAAAACGATTCATGACCGCAAGGGTAAGTGAATCCTCTCTAGGATGCGTGACGACCAATAGAACTTTCATGTATCCGTAACCTTCTTTCTCCTCATAATTGTTGAACCCTGTCTACAGATGCTATTATGGATGTTATACATTAGAGTGTGAAGTACGCACTTCAATGTACTGTAGGTACTTGAAGGTTCCTTAGTGCCTTTTGTACTACAGATCGGAGAGGGGGAAAGTCTATGGAAGACAAAGCCAAAACCTATATGCTCGGGATCGAGGCAACTTTGGAGGTCATCAGTGGAAAGTGGAAAGGCATCATCCTGCATCATTTAACCAGCGGCAGAAAACGTACATACGAACTTCGTCAACTCATTCCGAAAATCACCCAAAAAGTGCTTACCCAACAGCTTAGAGAGCTTGAAAAGGATGGAATCATCCACCGCATCATCTATAACCAGGTTCCACCCAAAGTGGAGTACGAGCTTAGTGAATATGGATGGGATTTTAAAGATCTGCTTGATCGTTTTTGCTTATGGGGAGAAGATCATTTGGATAGGATCTATGGAGATAAAACAAAGGTGCTGGAAGAGTATTCTGTGAAGGAAAAAAACGCCAAACAAGCACCACCTCTTTAAGGAGGCGTGCTTGTTTGAAATACTATAGCTGTGCACCTTGTTTATTCACCAGTCTCCGCAAATTTCCGAATACGAGCCCCGACTTCATCCCGTACACGCTGGAACACGCTCCATTTCTCTTCTTCTGTTCCTTGTGCTTTAGCCGGATCATCAAACCCCCAATGTTCACGACGAACGTGCGGAGGTGTGATAGGACATTTATCTGCAGCATCTCCGCATAAGGTCACAACCAAATCCGCGCTGTTCAGCAAAGCAGGATCTATAATATCTGAAGTTTGTCCGGAGATATCGATCCCTATTTCATTCATCGCTTGCACCGCTTTAGGGTTAAGGCCGTGTGCCTCAATGCCCGCACTGTATACATTCCAACGGTCTCCCAAGTATTTTTTGGCCCAGCCTTCTGCCATTTGACTGCGACAAGAATTACCAGTGCATAAAAAGTAAATTGTCTTCTTTTCCATCATTACCGTCTCCTTCAATGTTCAATTATGAAATGATTAACCATAGATATAAGCCCAGTAGGGTCATAAAAAGTGTAGGAATGGTTAAGACAATGCCTGTCTTAAAATAAGTCCCCCAAGAAATTTTCACGTTTTTCGAACGAAGCACATGCAGCCACAACAACGTGGCTAATGAACCGATCGGAGTTATTTTCGGCCCCAGATCAGAACCAATGACGTTAGCATAAATCAACGCCTCTTTGACCATACCGGTTGTATGGGTGGCATCAATGGCAAGCGCATTAATCATGACCGTAGGCATGTTATTCATGACCGACGAGATAATCGCCGCAATAAAACCCATGCCCATGGTGGCCACAAACATACCTTGATCGGCAGCCGCTTGAATCACATGGGCCAGCAGATCCGTCAAACCGGCATTACGTAGACCATACACCACAACATACATCCCGATAGAGAAAAATACGATGGCCCATGGAGCGCCCTTGATGACTTCTTTCATCGGCACTGCAGGGCTTCTACGCGCCATCAATAAGAAAAAGATAGCAATAATACCGGCCACCACCGAAACGGGAATGTTAAAAAATTCGCATGCAAAGTAGCCAACGAACAAAACCGCGAGAACGATCCAAGACATACGGAACATTTTTGGATCTTTAATCGCTTCCGCAGGCGTGATTAATTGTGCCGTATCAAACGTTTTCGGAATTCTTTTGCGGAAAAAAAGATACAGTACTCCTATACTGGCTGCTAAAGAAAATAAATTAGGTACAATCATGCGACTCGCATATTCCATAAAGGTGATCCCAAAGAAATCGGCTGACACAATGTTGACCAAGTTGCTGACCACAAGCGGAAGCGACGTCGTGTCTGAAATAAAACCGCTCGCTATGATAAAAGGAAAAATCATTTTCTCATCCAATTTAAGTGCCCGAACCATCGCCAGTACAATCGGTGTCAGTATTAAGGCCGCACCGTCATTCGCAAAAAAAGCAGCAACAACGGCGCCAAGAAGGGTCACATAAACAAACATCCGGGTTCCGCTTCCTCGTGCAGCTCGTGCCATGTGAAGCGCCGCCCATTCGAAGAAGCCGATTTTATCAAGCACTAACGAAATCAGAATAATGGCTACAAAAGCCAGTGTCGCATTCCAGACAATATGAGTAACTTCCCAAACATCATGCAAATCGACGACACCCACCAGCAAGGCGAGTATGGCACCTCCACAAGCAGACCAGCCGATAGACAGATTTCTAGGCTGCCAGATCACCAGCACTAAAGTGGCTAAAAATATAATGCATGCCAACAAAATCAATGTTTTAAACCTCCATCACATTACCTTATAAACATATAATTATGTTAAAAACACCGTCTATCCCCCAAGGAGATAAACGGAACAGCCTTTAGGATGAGCAGCAAGCCGATGAATCCGGTGCACAAGATGCTATCGGCTCCTCTTTATTCAGCCATTTTAAAATCTGCTTGGAGTCTGGCATACGCTCAAGAACGGCTTGAATATGCGGCTTGTCGTCTACATTTAAGGAATAGTATACCCACTGACTTCGTCGTTCTTCTTTTACAATTCCTTGCGACTTTAATTTTCTCAAATGTTGGCTAATTGCTGGCTGCGACATATCAAAGATATCTACAAATTCGCAAACACACCATTCTCTTTCTCTTAGCAGGGAAAGCATAGCCAAGCGGGTTTTATCCCCCAGTAGCTTTAAATGATCGGCTACATAACCAAGTTGCTCCAATGTGTAACCTCCTTTCATTTATATAACTGTATGCTTATATACTAATGGAGTATGTTTTTAATATCAAGAACAATAATACTTATCCATTCACCAATTGCATAATCCAGTCTTTTATATCAACGATTCGCAGTGTTTTGGGGCGTGTATTCGTTCCGGAAATAATTAATGGGACAAGGGAATCTTTTTCATGCAGCGAACCATGAGCTCCCCCTCCGATGTGGGTAGGAGAACTTTCACTGACGAGTTCATATCCGGGTTGGACCGTGACGACAATGTATTTTCCTTCATGAGAGTTCATTGCCCCGTATAACCTCGCCAAAACGTCAGGATATTTTCCGTACTTGATCCGGTTGTTATTTATCGTAATATCCACAAGGTCCTTTTCGCCCGATAATGTCCATGATTGTCCATATTCATCGGTGTATTTTCCACCAGGATGATAAGAAAACAGCTTACCCTTTTTCCCCCTTGTAACATGAATATTGTTTTTACCATCTTTCATAGCGATAATGTCGAGCTTGTCCTCATTTTGTAAAAACTTCACCACATTGGATAATTCCACATCATCGTTTATGGCATAGATATAAGCCATCCGTTCATTAGCGGAAATGACAATTTGATCTTCTTTTTTTACTGATTGATTTAATTTTGCTATGCGGTAATGGTTTAACAGCGGCTTTATCTCAACAGTCGCTACCTGTCGATCATCATAAACCGCGCTTTGCGCACTATCACCCATGACAATCCATATCGCATTTTTTACAGCCTGTTCCCACGAACCGTATGCGTTCAACACGGTTTGCAGCGCTTGATCCGCTTTTTCAATTCCTTCCAACTGAGCCGGGCCTTTTTTATGCACCGAACTATCATTTTCTGGAAAATATGTGACAGTTACGCTTGGAAGTTTTTTTTGATTGATTAGAAAAGCGGTATCTTTTGCGGAAAACTCGTCGTTCATCCCGAATTTTTTCCACGGAGGAGTATTCCAGCTATTCTTTGGATCCAGTTGTGCAAAAGTTGCATAAGAAAACCATTTAGGTCCTGTTATTCTCAATTGTTCTGGCACACGATTGCTGTTCGTTATAAAGCGAGGTACTTTTAAGTCATGTTCCGTTCTTCCTCTAAAAACAATAGCGTTGATTGATGCCGATTCTTTTCCTTTGTCGGCCAGCTCTTCGTGAATTGTTTTTGTTTTTTTGTTCAAATGAACTTGATTTAACTGATAAATAGCATCCATAAATACTTGCATTTGATCTATCTTCAAGGCTTCTTTGGCACCATTGCCGTAGAGAATCATGCGTTTCTTTTGGTCGCTGTACCAAACGAGTCCAGGCACATGATGTTGGTCTGCATACGTTCCCGTTAATAATGTACTGTCGATTGTCACAGACATCGTGGGAAATGAACTCACTACCTGCGGGAAATATTGCCCTTGTTTGAGAAGATATTGCATTGCCGGTGCGCGGCCTGCTTGAATCGCATCTTGCAAAGGCTTATCCATTAAAGAATCAATCATGATGAATATGACCGGTTTGGCCTTATTATTCACTGGGATATGGGACTTGATGCTTTGTTGATTGAGCTGTTGACTGGAGTCCGCCCTGCAACCGACGAGTAGTAAACTTAAACTTAGCACTAGTACAATCGCAATTTTACACTTTATTCCCATTTGTGTATCCCCTTCTTTGAAAAACACTTTCCTTTGATTTTTTTATTTTTGCTTACACTAAAAAAAATTATTCCGAAATGAATTTTTTTGATCTAATAGGCCAAATTATCTCTAGTGACTCGAATAATTAGAAAGATGGTGAATCCCCATTAACATTCCGTTCTCACCTAGACTTTATCATTGGTTTGTCCGTCCGAAATGGTTTACTAAAAAATATATCCATGATTATGTACATTCCCATTTTTCTTTTGATGGAAAAACTGTACTGGATTTTGGCTGCGGCACTGGAGCAAATTGCTCCATGTTTCACCCATTGTATTATGTTGGGATTGATCCTGACACCCAACGAATTGGTTATGCAAAGCGATTATATAGCCACCATGCATTTCAAGTTTTAAATAGTAAGAAGCTCCCATTTAATAATGAGTCGTTCGACTACATACTTATTATCGCTGTATTACACCACATTTCTTCGGATGAAATATCAAGTTACATGAAGGAATTTCAAAGAATTCTAAAGCCTAACGGAACCATTATCGTTATGGAACCATGTTTATCCAAGAAAAAACCGCTATGTAACTGGTTTATGAAATGGTACGACAACGGGGAGTATATTCGTAATGAAAAAGAATATATTCGATTGTTTAGAGATCAGAATTATGATTGTAGAGTCATAAAACGATTCCGAAAATGTTTTTTATATCACGAGTTATTTTTTTCAGTAAAACCAAATTCTTCAAAGGGAGAGGAATATAACGATGACTACCACAAGCATAAACGGATACTCGATGCATTATATTGATTCCGGAAAAGGGTTCGCCATCCTATTCATTCACCCTCCAGTACTCACAAGCTTAAATTTCACATACCAAATCCAAGGACTCTCGCCCCATTTTCGGACTATAGCTTTTGATATCAGAGGACACGGTAAAAGTCAGCCTTCCGAGCAAACGGTTACTTACCCTCTCATCGCCCTGGATATTAAACATTTGATGGACCGGATGAGCCTTGATAAAGTATTTCTGTGTGGATATTCTACCGGGGGCTCGATAGTACTTGAATTCCTCTTGACTTATCCAGATCGGGCATGGGGAGGCATTGTTATCAGTGGAATGTCGGAAGTAAACGAATGGCGACTAAGAAATAAAATTTCTGTGGGCGTTGCTCTTTCCAAAATCGGCACAATCGGTACGATTGCCCTTTCTAATGCTTGGTCACAAACGAAACAGCTATCTTTATTCCGTAAGTTATTCAACGATGCGAAGCAGGGAAATCCCAGGAATGTCGAACAATATTATCGATACAGCTTGAAGTACAACTGCACCTCACGGCTCGGGGAAATCCATCTTCCTGTCCTGCTCGTTTATGGTGAAAAAGATAAGCACTTTCATCCCTATGCCAAAATATTGCATCAACAATTACCAAATAGTGAGCTGGTTTTCCTTAAGAAAGCTGATCATCGCCTTCCTACGAAGGCCGCCGGATTATTGAATGAACTGATCAAGCAGTTCGTAGATCGGTTCAACCTTTAAGGCAAAAAAATCCTACAGGATAATTCCATATACATATCTACATCCCACTTCTGTTACGTTAAGCGTCAAATAGCCACCCACCTGTTCAACATCCGTTGGCCATGACATGCGGCGGATGGGGCATTCCTTTCCGGACCCCGGCCGAAAGGCAGGAATCAGCACATTACATGCTGTTTTCTGCGCCATCGTCGCGCAACCTTACAAGAGTGTTAGGCAATTGTCATCTAGATCAATGGTATCAACCTAGCTGCTCCTCTATACTAATCCATTGATAGGATTATTTTTAAGGGGGAGTTGGCGTGAGGTTTTTTGAAATGCTGCTATTCTTTTCAAGTGCTTGTTTGTTGGCACTCCTGTTCATTATCAATCAACGTATCCGAAAACCAGCTTTGCTCCTGACAAGCGGAGCAGGCTCCATTTTTTTAGTGATACATTTGCTTGTCGAAGGATACAGGGTTCAGCTTTTATTTTTATACGGATTTACGATCCTGATGCTTATGCTTTCGCTTATAGACGTTTTCATAACGCTGAAAGTCGTTCGGACTGCCTCGCGAATCCGTAGGGTGCTGGGCCGCCTTTTTATCGTGATTGGGCTAATCGCAACGGCGTGCTTCCTCTATGTGTTTCCCGTATTCGACTTTCCGGCGCCAACCGGCGAGTTGAAGGTAGGCACGCAAGTCTTTCATTTCATCGATCCAAGCCGGGAGGAGACATTTGGCAAAACCGCGCCAGGCAAAAGGGAATTGATGGTTCAGGTATGGTATCCGGCTCAAGCTGGCACCGACAAGTACGCTCCCTTTATTCCCGATACCCAGATTTTACGTTATATGGCCGCGGACTATGGCCTTCCTGAGTTTACTTTTCAACACCTGAAGTACGTATCCAGTCATGCTTATTCGGGGGCCGAAGTCTCTTCGGCACAGACTTCATACCCGCTGATCCTTGCGAATCCCGGCAATGGCTCTTCCAGGTTCCTCCACACGTCGCAAGCCGAAAATCTCGCGAGTCATGGATATATCGTGGCAGTGATCGACCACACCTACAATACATTTGCAACCGAGTTTCCGGACGGGCGAATCACGACCAGCACAACCAACGACTTATTCTCGCCCGCCCATGATTACCAGACGAGTAGAGGAAATCGTGACAAGTTGGGAAAAGTTTTAACCGGCGATGTGGCGTTTGCGCTGGACCAATTCGAGCTCATCCAATCGGGGCAGTTTCCAAGTCATCTAAAAGGGAGGATTGATCTCGGTCATGTCGGGGTGTTCGGTCATTCCATCGGCGGAGCGACGGCCTATGACGCTTCTTACGATCCGCGAATCGCGGTTGGAATAGACCTTGATGGAGGGCTTTATCGACTGCGTGACAGAGAGGGTCTGCGAAAGCCGTTTTTGTTCATCAACTCGGAAAGCTATTTCGAAAAATTAAAAATGGTGATGGATAACCGGGTCTACACGGATGCAGAGCTTAACCGTATGGGCTCAACAAGAGAGTGGGAGGATCAAGTAACGGAAGATAAAAAGTTGGAGCTTGAACGGATGCGCGAAGCGGTCGACGAAGGGGGACAAGTCCTCTATATCGAAAATACGGAGCATTTGAATTTTGCCGACGTACAGTTTATTTCTCCGATTTTCGAAATGCTGGGCATTACAGGAAAGATTGCACCCGAAAGAGCGAACTCCGTTATCAATGCCTATATGCTGGATTTCTTCGATAGGTATCTGAAAAATCAAGGCGGAATCTTAATGAAAGGACCGGATAGCCGCTTTCCGGAGGTGAAGTTCGTAACCTCGCTATTATAAATTACGGAACAGGCTACCGATTTTGATATGCTCCCCTTCAAGTAGGCAGGTTTAATAAATAAACCGCTACTTGAAGGGGAGTTTTCCTTTGTCTAAGAAGAACGAATACAATGCGATTGAGAAACTAGCCATCATACAGGAGTTAAAAGCAGGACAGAGCAGCCGTGTGGAAGTAGCCAAAAAACATAACATCAGCGTTACCACCTTAGTGAAATGGCGACATCGCTATGAGTTGTACGGAATGGGGAAGCGAAAGCTATGAGCAAGGGGCGGTCTACCAATCATCAGGAACGAATAGACAGTATCTTTGCCTGTATATTGTCCTGCTCATCAAAGCAAAAAATAATATATAATATTTTACACCATGTAAATATACAAATTATGCTAAAGTCATATATAGTTTGGTTAGGATAGGTATGTATTCGGAAGGAGTGTAAAAATGAAATGCTAAAGCGTATTCAGAATCTTTTTGTTATCCCTAACTACCCATTGTTCATGATCTGCATGTTATTGCAAGGCATGGCTATATCCATCAGCGCCCCTTTTTTGGCTGTATATTTTACAAGTACACTTGGTGTATCTGTGGGAACCTTTGGTGTGTTTACAGCGGTAACTTTGATTTGTGGCATATGGATAAGCTCTCTGATTGCCAAACGTTCTGATACCGGATTAGATCGCAAACAAATTTTGGTGATTTGTACGTTATTTAATGCCATAGCCTTTGCAGGATATCTTGTAATCCAAAATTTTTATGTACTTTTTGTTTATATGACGATCTTTACGGCCATTGGTGCTCCTGGGATGCCGCAGTTATTTGCCAGTGCACGTGAAGCAGTAGATCGCAGTAAATCTGCGGATCACGCCTTTGCTAATTCAACGCTTCGGTCTATGTTTTCTCTCGGCTTTATTACCGGGCCGCTTTTTGGTTCCTTTTTGATTGCACATACGGGCTTTAAAGGTATCTTTATGGGAACGACCTCTATTTTTGTTCTCATTGCTGTTCTTTTATTCTTTTTTATCCAGCAGCCTCCCGCTCAGCTTAAACATAAGAATCAACTTTCACTTCATAACATTACATTACATAAAAATATTGAGATTCTGATCCCTTTCTCAGTTCTTACTCTGCTCTATACGTCTCACTGGATGAATAGTTTAAATATTTCCTTGTTCATCATTCACAATTTAAAAGGTGACACGAGTGACGTTGCTCTAGTATCCAGTATTTGCGCCATTTTAGAAATACCTTTGATGCTTATGCTAGGCGTACTAGCAGCTAAATACTCCAACCGTTTGCTTGTATTTTTAGGGGCATTAACAGGAGTTGTCTATTATATCCTTGTCCTTATGTCTACGGAGATGTGGCAGCTATTCGTGGGGCAACTTCTTCTAGCCTTCTTTGTTGCAGTGATTTCTGCCATTGGCATTAGTTACATGCAGGATTTGTTGCCCTCTCTTCCAGGGTACGCATCGACGCTATATTCCAATGCGACAACTATCGGAAGATTGGTGGGGAGCTTAATGGGCGGATTAACCGCTCAATGGATGGGTTACCGAAACACCTATTGGGTATGTTTGGCCCTAATCATCTGCTCCCTGGGTCTCCTGGCAATTTCGAAGAAATTAGAGTTTGAAAAATCTGCTGCTTTAAAAGAAAGGAATCACAGTATATAGACTGCGCTTATTTTTCTATGATGGAGAAATGACTCATAATTGTATCTGCCGCATGTCTGTACCCACCAGCCTGGCGTAATGATTCGCCGATCACATGAGCCTGTTCTTTATAGGTTGGATGACTCAATACCTCTAATAAGGCAGCTCTCAAACTAGCGGGTGTAAGCTTATTTTTATCCACAACAACACCCGCTCCCAGTTCCTGCACCCGACTAGCTACGATCGGCTGATCCGATGTTAAAGGAATCATGACCTGCGGTACATTGTAATATAAGGCTTCACTTGTACTGTTCATCCCCGCATGTGTAACAAAAGCGTCCACATGCTGAAGCATTTCCAATTGCGGAATATAAGGCTTGATTATAAAATTGTCAGGGATACATGGGGCCAATGGCTCCATGTCTGTATAATTGCCTGAAGACAGCACAAACTGCACAGGCAAATCGCGAAATGCTGCAAAACAAAGCTTATAAAATTCCAAGTTTTTATTCAAAATAGTACCCATCGAAATGTAAACCGCCTGTGGATGCAGAACACGAAGTTGTTCGAACGGGAAAGATGGAGCATCTTTACGCGGTACAATAGAAGGACCTGTAAAAATAAAACTGTGATCCAGTTTTTCAGCTTGCGGTTGAAAATAGCGGCTTGTATAAACGATTCTTAAGTGTCCGCCATGAGGAGCAATCTTTTCTATAGCTGGAGCCTCAACCTGAAGCTCATTAGCTAGTTGATGCGTTATTTGCATCGTAGCCGTGTACAACTTCTTTACCTCCGGATCATTGTCATTCATGCCTTGCCCCGATCCCAATGGCTCTACGAAAGCAAAAGAAGCGATAGAGCACACAGCAGGGATTCCTAGCTTCTCAGCAATAATCGTGCCTCCCCAGCCCATCAAAGAATCATAGATTAAATAATCATAGGTTCTGTTTTCAATAACTCTCAAAACCTCTGGAATAATCGGAAGAATCATACCTTTTACCATCATGTACACAAATTGATAATGATGTTTGTATTCTGCTGGCTTTAAATCAGAGTCTTTAGAAAAAGCATCATCAACAAAAGGGTAGGTGATCATCTGTGCTCCTGTCTGTTGAATTCTCGTACGATATTCTTCCGTACACACGTAGTCAACATCCTCCCCACTGTCTACCAACCTTTTTACTAATCCTAATGTCGGATTAACATGACCTTCAGCTGGCGTGATCACTACTAACACACGTGCCATATCCTACACCTCCAAATCAATAATAAATTTCAATTTGAGATAAATGCACTTTTAACATAGCAAACATTTACCATATAAACAAGTATTTTCAATACCGAAAATTAAGTATGTATCCTCTACTCAAACTATAGAAATAAGCGAGGCTGAACGCTAGAAGCGCTTGCCCCGCTTAACCACTGAACATCAAATTTAAAGACGCCAATCCCAATGATCTATCCCGCTCAGAACAGCTTCAACGGTGTACTGACTTGCTTCATCAGCGGTAAGCTGTTTGGCCCAAGATACACGCCCGCTACTTCCTGCACCTGGTCCAAAGTTGTCAAACTCTCCAAATCTTGCGGTCTGCTCATTGGATTCCTTGCCCCAATTGTTCCAGCCGCCCGGCTTGATATGGTCATCCATATAGGTCTTCAAAAAAGTAACATGAGCGTAAGGGCGCCATGGCCGTCCAAGATCTACCTTGCCTGTCAAGCCATTTTCTGTTGTCAGACGACATTGAATAAATACAAAGCCCGGCTTGTTCTCTTCTGTTGAAGCTGCTGTCACATATCCAGCACGCAGGCTGTGTATGATCGAATTATCAAACACGGCAGGTGCATTGCCAAATATAAAATCTACACTACCACTGATGTAGCTGTCCTTAAAATACTGTCTGCCACGGTTCACAAGCAACGTATCCTGTAGGCCGGTAATTTTGACATTATGATACTTACCACGATCACCTTCGGCATATAACGCTACAGCCTGCACCTGCCCGGTTCCTTCTGTATTGGCAACCGTGACATTCTCCAACACAAAATCGGGACTTTGCACACGCATTGTATAGCTGTTGCTTGTTCCTAATTCTTTTCCGTCCACCACCGTTTTGGCCGTATCATCAAAAGCAATGATCGTTTTGTCGCGGTCTTCTCCGATAATACTCAGATTTTTTTTGGAGGAATTCACCTTTATTTTTTCACGATACGTACCGTTTTTGAGATGGATAACTGTCCTTGTGTTTCTGTCGTCAGGGACTGCGTCAATCGCTGCCTGGAGAGATGTAAAGTCAGCAGGGCCATAGGTCGCTACCACCACACTAGTGGGATGAGTCCCTCCTGAGTCTGTCAGGTTGCGGATGGTGACATTGCTGAATTCCGACGTATTGTAATTCCATACATCGTTTTGTTGTTTGGATGCATCGGTGGCCAACCCGAACAATAGCGGCTGATTATCCGGCACATCTATAACAGTTTCACCAACCTTCTCCCAGTTCGTCACACCATCTGCGGATACCCAGCCGGTAACCTTTTGTCCTTGTCGTACCAGACGAACCGAATATGGCGTTGCAATAAAAGTCTCCATTGACGCACGTTTCGTCTTGGCATCCGTTTGATCACGACTAATAAGAATACCCTGTTTGCCATATTTAACAAATGCTAAAGACATAAAAGCCATTTTTGATCCAGACTTCAGCGATTCACGAATCATTACACCCGCTTCGGCATTATCATCCACCGGGGTTATTTGTTCCACACGGGCTGTAATTTCAGTGTCACCTTCCCATTTTTGATAAGCATAATGGAACATATCTGCCTTACCGTCAACGTCTCCCGCTGACTTCAGTCGTATACTGCTGCCGCTTGCATCTTCTTTTAAGACCTGAGTATGCCCTTTTATATAACCATCGTTGCCCTCAGAGCCAATCTCTTCGCTGAGCCAACTTCCCGATGGCGCAGTCGTATTGACGTGAATGGTAACAGGATTGGAAAATGCAGCAGTCCCCATGCGGTCGGTCACCCGTACAATAATATTATGGGTACCGTCTGTTACATGATTCCAATCGAGATGATAAGGCGCGGTCTCTACTTTACCAACAAGTTTGCCATCAATGATAAATTCAACATGAGCAATACCATCTTTGTCCTTGGCTGTTGCTGTTATGGTCGCATCACGGCCTGCTTCCAAAATATCGTTATGCTTTAGTGAACGTCCGTTTGCATCCGACACCTGAACGACGGCCTCTGGATTATCCACCTCATTTCCATTCGACAGCTTCTCAATAAGATCATTTAAATAGACCTCCAGATTTGTATAACCCTTGGCAAAATGAGCATACGCCCCTGTGCCGGCAAGCAATTGACCGTTACGATCATCTGCATTATTGGGGTCCAGCCCATGGGCACGTTCCCATTCATCCGGCATTCCATCATGGTCACTGTCAGAAAGCTCCGTCGTCGTTACGTTAGAATCGTCGTAAATCCACCCTGCTTCACGCGGAGAGTTAATAAACGCACCCGTTCCATTCTTCACATCATTCATAATTCGGGCGTCCACCGCATCTCTTCTTGGCAGCGTGGCTCCTGAGCCGGCAAGCACCTCCGTATATGCGGTTTGTGCATCTGTCGCTTGATATGGACCATACGCATCCGGTGAAATTCCGTTGTCGTATTCCCCTCTGACTTCAATCGGCTCCGCCAAACGGGTGGAAGGATCAATAATTGACCCAATGGATGTGCCAAGCTGCCAGTTGTCTTTCGTAACCGAGTCATTGCCGTACATGTAGTTACCACCAATAAAGATGCGTGTTTTATATTTTTTACTACCTACGTCTACAAAAATTTGACCGCGAACGTCCTCATATGTGTTGGGGCCATACTTATAATAGTTTTTCAGCACATTATACGATCCTTCACCGCCACCGTATGAAGAAAAAAATCCCCAGTTATAAATGACATTATTGGTCATTTCCACAGCGTCGATTTGTTTTTTATCGGTTGGAAAACGCGGATTACGACTTGCATTGTGAGCCAACAAATTATGATGATAGGTGGAATTTCGTCCGCCCCATATGCCGCCATAGCCGTGGCGACCTTTCTGATGCGTGGTCATTAGCATACTTTCGGACGCAATGGACCATTGTACCGTTGTATTGACGTTGTCATACAGGCTCAGTACCTCATCCACCGACCAGCTAAAGGAGCAGTGATCAATCATTATGTTTTTATGGTATCTGGCTCCTAATGCGTCATCCTCACTGGGGTAACGGTCGGTCAATCGGAAACGCAGGTAACGGAGAATGACGTTATCTGCATCAATCCCTGTTGTGTAATCGCTTACAGTTATACCATCGCCAGGAGCTGTCTGACCCGCAACCGTCAGGTTGTTTCCCAAGATTTTAAGTGGCTCCTTGAGATGAATCGTTCCACCTACCCGGAATACGACCGTCCGATTATCGGAGCTGACCGCTGCACGAAGAGATCCGGGTATTATCTGTTCCCCTTTGCCGTAGTCTGCCAGCGTGGTAACCTCATACACTTCACCTCCGCGTCCACCGGTAACATATTTACCGCCACCCTCAGCCCCCGGAAACGCCGGAATATCCGTCGCCACTTTTGACACCTTTGCGTTCTCTGTTCCTACCGCAGTCTCCGCTTGGATTAGTGGTGGGCACAAGGTCAACAACAATGAACCCACAACCACATTACATAGCACCTTTTTCCATGTACGCTGCTTGCTCATATTCTGTTTCCTCCCTAAGATTTTCTTCCACATCAGCGCATATTTTTATAAAAACACGACCCGAGACGTTCAGAAGCGCCTTCACCTCCTTTCATCAATCTTTTCTGCTTTTATCATTGGCAGGTTGTCATATATACTGGTGGTATATGAATGCGCTTACTTATCTTAATTTGTAAAGGAAGAAGCACATGAATGAAATGAAAGAAGATAAATATGTCATTGGCGAACAACAATTCTCCATTCATCACATCTATCGTACCGGTTTCACAGTTATGCCCCGGCCTCATGTCCACGAGAACTATGAGCTGTATCTCTTACTGCGAGGCGAACGCATCTATTTTATGAATGGCAAGGTATACACCGCTCGCAAGGGGGATCTGATATTCATCCTTCCTCATGACTTGCACTCTACTGCCAGTACGCAATTGCAGGAAACAGAGCGCATTTTGATTCATTTTTCTCCGACGTTTCTCCCACAGCAGGATCATGACATTCTTGACCTGCCGCCGTATCAGCAATCCTCGCTACTTCGCTTACCTGCGAGAGAGCAAGTGGAGGTTGAACGTTTATTCCTACAGATGAATACCGAATGCAGGAATAAGCAGCCTCTCCATGACCGTTGCGTACAGCATTTACTGCTAGAAATGCTGATCCTGGTGCACCGATCGGAAGCAATCGAGCGTAGTGAACCTGTTTCCTCTCATCCCATGCATCAAAAAATCACGGAAATTTCTTCTTTTATCCAGGATCATTACAATGAACCGTTAACTCTCGAACAAGTGGCCGCATGCTTCTTCATTAGTCCAGCTTACCTAAGCCGTATCTTTCTAAAGTTGACTGGTTTTCATTTCAGCGAATACATCCGCGTAGTGAGGGTCAGAGCGGCCCAAACAAGACTTCGAACCACCAAAGACAAAATTCAGGATATTGCAGAGGAAGTGGGGTTCGGTCATGCTTCCCACTTTAATAAAATCTTTAAAAAAATAACTGGGCTCTCCCCTCTTCAGTACCGCAAGCAGGTTCGGTAGATATTCAGTGTAAAGAATTAGACGCCGACTTTATACATCCGCTCTTGTCTTGTTTTTCCATTTTTATATCCACTTGCTCTTTCATGGAACTAAAGACAAGCCGCTTTGGAATAAGTAAAATGCACAAAAAAAACCATACTTCGCTGCAATGCATGCAACGAAGTATGGCTATTCCATAGTCATTTTACATCTTTAAAATTATATAAATTACTCTTTCTATGACCTTTATCGCAATGCTTTAATATCCTGAATCAGCATTGCAACATTTTCTTTCTTTGTAGCCCAACTGGTACAGAATCGAACAGCACTATGTGCATCATCAACCTTTTCCCAAAAGGAGTAAGTATATTTTTCACTCAATGTCTTTAGTATACGATCTGGCAAAATCGGAAACTGCTGATTGGTTGTAGAACGGTATTGAAAAGAAAAACCTTGCTCAGATAATCCGTTTTGAAGCAGCATTGCCATATCTATAGCGTGTTTGGAAATTTCAACGTATAAACCGTCTTCAAACAAAGTTTCGAATTGAATGCCTAACATTCTTCCCTTAGCCAGCAGTCCTCCTTTTTGCTTGATCATATATCGAAAATCTTTTTTCAATGTATCATTTAGAATGACTACTGCTTCTCCCATCAAGGCTCCAATTTTGGTCCCGCCAATATAAAATACATCGCATAGCTTTGCTATATCTGCTAAAGATACGTCGCTATCTTCGGCCACCAAGCCATAGCCTAATCGGGCTCCATCTATAAACAGTGGTAAACCACACTCTTGACAGACTCTACTTAATGCTTCCAGCTCTGATTTGCTATAAATCGTTCCATTTTCAGTAGGTTGGGAAATATAAACCATCCCGGGCTGTACACTATGCTCAGGAGCGGCATCATTCCAGTGAGCGTCATATAGCTCCTTTACCTGCTCGGCCCGAATTTTCCCATCATCACTTGGCAAAGTAAGTACTTTATGCCCAATAGCTTCAATCGCTCCGGTCTCATGTACGGCAATATGTCCAGAAACTGCAGCAACGACGCCTTGATGCGGACGCAGAATAGAAGAAATGACGGTGGTATTGGTCTGTGTACCTCCAACCAAAAAGTGTACATCCGCATTTGGGGAGTCACATGCTTCTTTAATATATGCTCTGGCTTTTTCACAATGATCGTCGACACCATAACCTGGAGTTTGTTCATCATTAGTCTCCAGTAGTCGCTTTAATATGCGCTCATGAGCACCTTCGGTATAGTCGCATTCAAATCGTATCATTCTGTATCCTCTCCAAATTATCCAATTTCTTCTGAATTAACAACATAGAAGCATGTAATTCCTTAATCTCTTCTTCTGAAAGTCCTTGAACTAATTTTAGAATTTGTTCATCAGACCTTTCATTCAGTTGGTTGTAGAACACTTTTCCTTTAGGAGTCAAACGAATCAGATTTGTTCTATTATCCAACGTTGAATTTTCCTTAACAAGAAAGCCCTCTTTGCAAAATTTTGCAATGATCCTACTCATATAGCTGCGATCAATTTTAAGAGATTCGACTAGAGTATTCGCAATACAGGGCTCGATCAACCCGATCTCTATAATGACACGGGCCTCGGTAAAGGAATATCCGCTATCCAGCACATGTCTATCTAAAACACCCAGTATATTCGTATAGAATCGATTAAAACGCCTCATATCCGCTATGATATTAGCATCTATATTGATCATAACTCCCCCAATTTAGTGGACTTTTGCAACAATTATAGTAATGATTTTTGTGGACTCTGTCAATGAAATAATAATCAATATCGACAAAGAAAAAATCGTACATTAAGACACTCGTCTAATGCACGATTTCATAGTAATAAGGAGATAATGAAGTATATTCTTTTCTATATTTACCTACAAGGTCATTGAGCTATCGCTATTTATAGCCTTTTCCTTCTTATGCTTCCGTTTCAGCTTCAGATGAGCTACGACCATATACAGCGTCGGAACTACAAACAAAGTTAAAATAGTTGAAAAAATCAGTCCGAAAATAATGGTCGTTGCCAACGGTTTGAACAAGATCTCGCCTATTGTGGCAATAGGGATCATACCCACAATCGCAGTTAGCGAAGTAAGCAAGATCGGACGGAAACGGGCAGAGCATGCCATTAGAATGGCGTCTGTTAAATCAGCGCCTTCACGCCGCGCATCTTCAATAAACTCTATCAGCACGATACCGTTTCGCACGACAATACCAGCAAGTGAAATGATACCCATAATACTCATGAATCCAATTGGCATCCCCGAAATAAAACTTCCAAGGATTCCCCCTGCCGCTGCCAGATAAACAGTGGTCATAATAATGAGCGGTGTGGAAACCGAGTAAAACTGCATGGTAATTAAGAGGAGAATAAGAAAAATAACAATCACAGCTAATTTGCCCAAATCCTTAAACATATCAGACTGCGCGGATGTTTCCCCTCCCATCTCCCAGGTGTAGTCTGGTTCAAACTGGGTATTTGTAAGTTTGCTACGGATATCATTAGTGAGTTCTGTAGCTGTACGCCCATTTCCATTGGCTGAGATCGTTACCGTCCGTTCCAGATCATAGCGGTGGATTTGTTGGATGGAAAAGTCCGGTTTCATCGTGGCTAATTGGGATAAGGGGATTTGCTCCCTTGCCGCATTGTTCACACTTAATTGTTGGAATAATACCTCAGGATCATGGTTTGGTTTGTTCATGTATATATTGACATCAAGCAATTCCTTACCCGTATCAAAATCCGTTACGTTCACACCGTCACCCATTAATAGCAAAGTACGCGTTAAATCGGAATAGCTAACCTGATATTTATCCAAGGCTTGCTGATTAATTTGGAAATTCAGATTATAGCTTTGCATACCCATATTATCGGTCACATCTACAGCTCCGGGGGTTCCCGCAACGATTTCTTTGACTTTAGTTGTCATGTTTTGCAGCTTATCCATGTCTTCTCCTTTTATACGGATAGACACCGCACTGCCGACCGGAATACCTAATTGGGGAACGCGAATGCTGATTAATGCAGATGGATATTTAGCTTGTAGCGTATGGGTCCAGTTATCCACTGTTTTTTTGAGATCAAATAGCCCCTCTTTTCCAACGACAGCAATTTGGCCGTTTACCGCTCCCCCAGAGCCGTGACCACCTGCAACATCGCTGTACAGCTGAGGCGCTCCTCCACCTGCCGTTGCCGCCAACCGCTCTGTTTCTGGCTGTTTTTTGACCCACATGCCAATCTCGTTAATAACCTGATTGGTTGCCTGCAACGATGTTCCTTCTGGCATCGTTACACTGATCGTGGCATCCGCTTGATCGGAATCCGGAAATAACTCAATAGGAACAACAGCAAGTAGTCCATAAGCTGCTGTACCCATCATAAGACCAATAAGCGCTGTTAAAAGTGGGCGGCGCAGTATTCTTGGCATCCAGTTTTTAGAGTACACATTGGATAGAGACTGGATTTGATTCCCCAGAAGTCCAGGTGGCTTAACTGTCCTACTACTCTCTTTTCCTTTACGACGTTGATCATACCATTGACGGAAAATAGGAATGATCGTTAATGACATAATCATGGAAGCCAGCATCGTTAACGAAATAACGGTAGGTATCGGTTTAATAAAGTCACCAATGGTGCCCGGCAGGAATAAAAGCGGGGCAAATGCTGCAACCGTAGCTAGTGTAGCTGTAATGATTGATAAGGATACCTCTTTCGTTCCTTTAATGGCTGCCTCCGTAGCATCTTCCCCAAATTCAGTGCGTCGGCGTTCAATATTGTCATTGACCACGACGGCATCATCAACCAATATCCCTAGCACGATGATTAATCCGATGACTGAAATTTGATTCAGCGTGATTCCTGTTGTGGGCAAGAAAATAAAGCCGATGGCGATGGAAACAGGAATGGCCAAGGCCACAAATGCAGAAGTCAGCAAATTTAAACCTAATGTACATATAACAATGACCGATATAATAGCGATGATCATCTCTTTGGTCAGGTTTCCAAACATTTCATCTACTCGATCATTTTGCGCAAAAAGCAGCTCAAAATGTACATTCTTCGGCAAACTGCTCACAAGTTCATTGATTTTGGCTGTAGTCGCTTTAGATACTGTTGGCACGTCTGTGCCTGTATCTCCGCTCACACTGATCGAAATAGCAGGCTTGTTATTCACATACGTATAACTAGCTGCTTTTTTAAAAACAAGTGAGGCTGTCCCTACATCTTTCAGAGATATCGGGAATCCATCGTCATTGCTTGAAATCTGGACGTTATTTAGAATGGATGGATCGGTAGAGGCATTTACCGTCAGCTGATAAGTACGCTCATTGAAATCCATACTACCTGTAGGAACTCTTTCATTCTCATTTTTGATTGCTTGAACAACCTGCTCCCAGGAGATGTTATATTGTTGCATCTTTTGTGTGTCTAAACTGATTCGTACTTCTTGATCTGGTATTCCTTGAATATTAACTTGCGAAACACCCGAGACCGTTTTTAATTGATCTTTCCATTTGTTCATCAATTCATTCAACGAGTATAAATTCTCAATTTTATCAGAAGTAATCGCATATGAACCAATGAAAGAGCTTGTCATGCTATCATTGATAACCGGCTGCATCGCATCATCTGGAAGCTCGGACTGTGCATCCTGTACCTTTGTACGAAGATCAGCCCATACCTTTGTCGGGTCTGCATCTTCAAAAGCTTCTACAGTTATACTGGATTGGCCTTTAGATGAAGTGGAAGAAATCGTTTTGACACCTTGTACGGCTTTAATTTTCTGTTCCATGACCTTAGTAATGGTTTGCTCGATTCTTTCGGGTGAGGCGCCCGGATAGATGGTTGTAACACTGGCTGACAAGGGAATAACATCGGGCTGCTCTTGTTTAGGTAACGATGTAAAATTGTAGAGCCCTAGCACAATGCACATGCCAAAGAAAATGAGTGTAATTTTTTGTTTTTTAACGATATATTTAATCATTCGGACGACTCCTCCGATTTCTCAAGTACGTCATTCCCAATTAAATCACCATTAAATAAGGTTCCTGCTCCTTGTGTAACGATTTGATCGCCTGCCTGTAATCCAGAGACCACTTCGAGCTGATTATTAGTCACTTTCCCCAGTTTAATCGGTGTTTTGACGGCTTTTCCGTTTACAGCTTTAAAGACATAAGGATCATTTCCCGTACTAATTACGGCCTCTACGGGCACTAAAAGCGCTTCGTTTTGATTCATGCTTTTAGATGCGCTTATGACTTGACCAGGTTTCCAATTCAGTTCGGGATTGGGAATGCTAACTTCCACATTGATGCTTCCCGTTTTGAAGTTAGTCGATGGATAGATCTGAGTAACGGTCCCTGTTCTAATTTCATCGTAGAGAGATATATTTACTTTTTGGTTTTTCTTCCACGATAAGATTTCACTGTCCGGTACGGGGAGGAGTACTTTTAAAGTCTTGATATTCCCGACAACAAATGCCTCACTCCCGCTGGAGCCCAGTTGACCATCAGATATCTTTTTTTCAATCACAACACCCGTGATCGGGGAAGTTAAAGTAGCTTTTTTCAGTGATAAGGATGACTGTTCATAAGCAGCCAATGCATCTTCATAGGTAGCCTGCGCCTGAGCTTTACTGGCTAGCCCTTGTTGTATAGTAGCCCTAGCCGATTCCAGCCCTGCCCTGGCCTGATCTACGCCGGCCGAAGCTTGGGCACGCTCTTCCTGGGATGCCCCTGCAAGCAAAAGAGACAATTTCTCTTGCGCATCACTTAAGCTTTTTTGTGCGTTTGCTAATTCCAGCTGCGCATTCTCATTTTCCGTTAATGATACTGCACCTGCCTGGAATAGACTTTGGGACCGTGCGGCATCCGCTTTCTTCTTGTTATAATTATTAGTTGCTACAGTAACCGCATTTTGAGACTGTGCAATCTCCTGCTTTTTGGCGCCATTGTTCAATTCCTGCAATTTGGATTGGGCCGCGTTGACCTGGGATTGTGAACTATGAATGCCCGCCTGGGCCGATTGGACAGTAGCCTCCGCTTGGCTAACACCAGCCTTTGCCTTTTCCATGGTTGCCTTTGCCCGATCTAGCTGTAACTGGTAAGCAGATGTATCTAGCTTCGCAAGGACACTCCCTTTTTCTACTGAATCCCCAACTTCGACCATAGTGTTCAATATACGTCCATCCGCTTCAAAGGAAACATTAGCCTCATTACTTGCCTGCAATGTTCCCGCCAAATTAAAATCATTGGCCAAAGGTTTCATTGCAAGTTTCTCAATTTTCACCGGGTGACTGGCTTCTGTTACAGAGTTCTCCGATGCACTGGAGCAACCGGAAGCTACTAAAGCTAATGCAACCCCTGCAATCATTATCCTGATTTCTTTTCTCTTCAACTAATGTCATCCTCTCTGATTCTCTCTTCTAAAGGTGCTATCAGCAACCCGTGGGTCAAGTAAACTTTTTCATCCTTTTTTCATGTTATAACAATGAACAAACAAAAAAATCGTACAAAGGGGCAAGCACCTTATGTACGACTGGGCAAATAAATAACATATTTTCAGTTATTATTTCTAAAGCTGTAAAATACCACGTTCCAACGAAACGGCAACGGCTTCGGATCTGGAATCAACACCAAGCTTGTTATAAATATTCGTTAAATGTGCCTTTACGGTACGCTCGGAAATTCCCATATCAAACGCAATTTCCTTACTTTTAAAACCATGTGCAACAGACTTTAATATGTGTCTTTCCTTATCAGTCAGAATTAAGTTTCTTTCGTGTGATTCTATCTCAGCTTCTCTCTTATTCGTAGCAGCAAATACCCTTGCTGTTATTTCTGGCTGAAGCAGCGTTTCACCCCTTAGCGCAGACTCAATAGTGCGAAATAAGTTTTCTCGACTGGTATCTTTTAGTAAATATCCTTTTGCCCCCAAAGAGAGTCCCTTAATCATTAAATCATCTTCGTTATAGGTCGTCAGGATAATGACTGGTGTTTCATTTTGTTTTTCTCTGAGGGCTTTCATGGTTTCCAAACCACTCATTTGTGGCATATATAAATCCAACAATATGACATGCGGCTGAAGTTCTTCGATCAATTTAAGAGCCGTTACACCTTCTCCAGCTTCACCAATCACTTCATAACTGTCATTGGTCTCCAGCACCAGCTTTAATCCTTCTCTAACTACCCAATGATCGTCGACGATTAAAATCTTGTATTTCATGATAGGTCTCCTTTAGTAAGAGGCGCCTCTATTTTTATAGCTGTACCTTCTTGAAATATACTGCTGATATTGATTTTTCCACCCAGCATCCGTACACGTTCATGTATGCCTATTATTCCGTAATGCCCTGTTTGCTTGGCAATAATATCCGTATCAAATCCTTTTCCATCATCGCGAATCTCAATTTCAATCATGCCTTCTTTATCTAAAATATGAATCCATACGGTATTAGCATGTGAATGTTTCGCTACGTTGGTTAAACACTCGCTTATAATAAACAATCCATGTTCGAACAACAGTCTGGGGACGGAAGCTTTAATTTTGATGTTGCGTATTACACGAATGCTCGTAGCCATTGTAAATCGCTGTATTTCTTCCTCCACTGCTTCTGCAAAATCAACTTCCGAGATGGTTTTCGAACGCAGATTGTCTATAGCTCGCCTTGAATCAGACAATGTTCTTCGCACTTGTGACATCGATTGTTGGACGATCTCCTGAGCTCTTTGCGTACTCCCTTTTGTCAGATGGGCATCAATGGCTTCAAGTTGCATGATTAGCCCAGCAAGCCCTTGAGCCAGCGTATCATGAAGATCACGGGCCATACGTTGTCGTTCGTTAGCAATTGTAAGTTCTTCGACCTTTTGATGTGCGATTTCAAGTTCTTTAAGAACGTTTTGCGTTCGGATTCGTGCTTTGACTTGTTTGAGAAAAAGAACGGCATAAGCTACTATAACAACTGCAATTAGAAAAAATAGCGGGATGAACAACACAAACTGCCTGCCATCATTATGCCAGACCACAGCTACACAAAAAAGTACATAGGAGATCAAAAATACAAGAATGACCTTAAGCGGCTTGTAATAAATACCTATACTCTGACCCACCAAAATTGGCATTAACCCAACCAGTACAATCGAAAAACTGTCAGGTAGAAGAAATGCACTTGAAAAGATCAATCCCCCTTGCACAACAAAATAAGCCCATGAAAAATATTTTGCAACTCTATGAGCATGCAAGTACAAGAGGATGTGCAATATGATGATTACAGTGAATAAGACACTTTGCAGCAGATTTAGACCACTAGACAAATGTTGAAGAATGACAGACTCACTATAAATTATAAAAATCCATATTATAGTTAATACTTTTGAAATATCTTTCTTCTCAAATTCACCTTCACTTATTTCCGGATCTAGATTTTGAATCTGTTCATTGAATACATCAATCATAATTCCCTCCTACAATTCTGAATTCGGCTTTTCAACTTATTAGAGACAACGCCGCTATGACGACCTGGTCAATTTAGTTTGGACAGAAATCATTTATTATTATTTTACAAAAAAACAAACAGAAAAAAACGTACACATGGGCAATATCATTTGTACGTTTGGGCATTAAATACTATTTGTTCGACTCCAGCCAAATATGTGTCATATAAAAAGCACGCAACAGGTTATCCTGTGCGCGCTTGGTCATTCTCTATTTCTCCTCCAACTCATCCGGTACATCGTATTTATTGATATGTGAAGTTATTGCTGCAACGGCTTCGCTGGCATCCGTCGTGGCCGGTACTTCTCTAACCACATCATCCGTCTGGTCACGAAAATTCAAGCGGTCTGCCTCGATTTCTTTCTGTTGATTGGGTTTCATTATTCATAGCGCTCCTTTCTTATTCCAGTGCCTGATCTCGTTCCGTTAACGTGTACAAAGGTACTTCCCGTTCCTCTTCCGGATTGTTCAGCGCATAAATGCGTGCCGTCTCACTCTGCTCGTTCACATGCTGAATATAAATGGGTAACCCATCACACAACACATTCGCCATAATGGAAGAGGACGCTATTTCTTGCGCTCTTTGAACATTCACTTAGAAAAAACCTCCCTTGCTAAGTAGAGTTCGCCTTTACTATGCACGAGTTAAATATTTGTTATACACATTTCATGCCAACATGTGTTTCACGATCATGAAAGGATATCATTTGAAAAAATAAATATTATTGTTATTATGGATTAAGAGATTCAGTGAAAACTGCATCTTAAATGAAAGAGAAGGAAAGGAGTAATGATGAATGTTAAACGTATTAATGGTTAACTTTCCGGCAGAAGGACATGTAAACCCCACGCTTGGGATCACGCAAGCCTTTGCAGCACGAGGGGATCAGGTTCATTACATTACAACTGAGAAATACAAGAATAGACTCGAAGCAGTTGGAGCGAAGGTTCACCTGCATCCTGATCTGGTCAGGACTGCTTCCATTGATACCAACACTCCGGCAGGACTGAACGCATTTATGAATATTCATATCCAGACTTCGATGGACATCTTAGCCATCACTCAGGAGCTGTCCGAGCATATTCAATTTGACTTGGTGTTCTATGATCGATTCGGAGCTGGTGAATTAGTAAGAGATTATTTGAATATTCCAGGCATTTCTTCATCCCCATCTTTTCTCATTTCAAATCATCTGATGGCTGCCAATCTCTTCCGCTCCGACGCTAAAGTACCGTTTCAGCCTGATGAACAAGTCACGTCTTCACTGCATCTCATGAAAGAAAGGTTCGGTGTTGCTCCCAAAGATCTGGTTCAATTTATGAACAATTCAGGAGCTTTGAATGTTGTATATACGAGCAGATATTTTCAACCGAATGGTGAACAATTTGGGGAAGAGCATCTTTTTATTGGCCCCAGCTTCCCGGAGCGCAAAGGAGAAAATTCATTCCCGCTGGACAGACTACAGGGTAAAAAGGTTTTATATATTTCGATGGGAACTGTGCTGGACCACACTGAAGACTTTTTTAACACCTGCATTGAGGCTTTTTCCGATTTTGAAGGCATCGTCGTGATTGCAGCTGGCGAGAAAGCTGACTTTACCAAAATTAACCCGGCTCCTGAGCACTTTATCATCTCGTCTTATGTTCCTCAATTGGAGGTATTACGTCATTCAGATGTATTTATTACTCATGGTGGAATGAACAGTGTAAATGAAGGAATTCACTTTAATGTACCCTTGGTCGTGCTGCCTCAGGACAAGGATCAGCCCATGGTCGCGCAGCGGTTAACGGAACTTCAAGCGGGCTATCGAATAACTAAGGATCAAATCAATACACAAACGTTAAGAGATGCCGTACATGAGGTAGTGTCAAACGCAGCGTATAAAGAGGGCGTACAAAAAATAAATGACAGCTTCCAGCAATCCGGCGGTACAAAAGAAGCTCTCGCAAAAATTGATGCTTATCTTGATGCTTATCTGCAACATAAGCGCGCCTAAAATCACACGAGCAAAATGGCCACAAAAAAACAGGAATCTGACCATCCACGGTCAGGTTCCTGTTTGTATGCGATTCTATGCGAGGATATCCCACTTCTGGAACGAGGCAATCGTACAGTTTCCGTTCGCAAATGCACGAATACCTGTTGATTCCATTCCGGGATACACTCTTCCTGTGAGGACGTATTCACCGTCGCCGATGAATATTTCAACCGAGCTTTTATCGACAAAAACCCGAAGCTCCAGGCGGCCCTCGTTTAAGCCCAAAGGCACTCTTCTCTCTCCACCCGGGCCGATACCGGCACGCTCACGGTTAAAACGGAACAGACCGTCATCAGGACGATACGACAGTACAGTCTCCTCTTCGTTACCCACCCGCAGTTTCAAACCGAATTCATCGGTGTTACTGGACTCAAACTCAAATACGACCTTCAGTTCGTAGCTATCTCCGCGCGTGTCCATAATTTGCTCACCTGTCAGTAAGATATCCCGCTGCTCGAACAGATTGCATCGGTAATTCTTTACCTCTTCAAGTGGCCGGAACAGCAGCCTGGCGCCGTCGATAACCGCTTCCCGCGGAAGACTCATCGCACCAGCCCAATGGTGCCCCTCCTGAGTCGGCATCTCCGACTCCCACATATCCATCCATCCGATAACGATACGCCGCCCTTTATAATCCAAGGTTGACTGTGGGGCATAGAAATCGAATCCGTGATCCACCTGAGCATACCGCTCTGCCGTAAATGTTCCGGCAGCGGAATTGAAATCACCTATACCGTACATGGTTGAATGCAGATTGCGGTAAGCCTCTCCCTGTGCAGGCATGCGCTGCGGGGATAGCATAAATACGTGCCGACCACCGAGCGGGAACAGATCTGGACACTCCCAATTATCGCCAAAGCGTCCGTCACTCACGGCTAGTACATTGACATACGTCCAGCTTTTCAGGTCTTCAGAACGGTAAAGCAGTACAAGTCCGTTCCCTTTGGCATCATTAGAACCGAGAACGGCGTAATATTGATCTTCGTGCCTGAACACCTTAGGGTCACGGAAGTCTTTACGGCTGATCGTGTCCGGTATAGCGTCATAACCGATAACTGGGTTGCCCTCCCACTTTTCGAACGTTATTCCGTCTTCTGATACTGCAATTCCCTGCGACTGCTTGTAATCCTGATCTTTGTCAGGCCCGGTTACAACATGTCCGGTATACATCAGGACAAGCTTTCCGTCCTGCTCAATCGCACTGCCAGAGAAGCAACCATCCTGGTCGAACTCACCGTCCGGTGCCAAAGCGATCGGTAGATAATCCCACTTCATAAGATCGCGGCTGACTGCATGTCCCCAGTGCATCGGTCCCCATACTGATTTATACGGGTAATGTTGATAGAACAAGTGATATTGCCCGTTATATTGAATGAAGCCGTTCGGATCATTCATCCAGCCCAATTCAGCCATTAAATGGTAGTGCAGCCGATAATCTGGCCGAAGCATATGCTTCGATTGGGAAATAAATTGATCTGCACGCTCTCTCGTATACGTTCTAGTCTGTTTGATAAAGCATCCTCCCCTGCAGTTATTTAATCGAGCCTTGCATAACACCCTGAATAATATACTTCTGGGCGAACAGATAGATGATAATGATCGGAAATATCGTCAGTACCAAACTTGCCATCAATGGACCATAATCCACTGTATAGGTTCCATAAAAGTTGTACGTGGACAACGGAAGTGTCCTTTGCTCCGGATCGACAAGAATAAGGGACGGCAACAGAAAATCATTCCAGATCCACAGTACATTGAGAATGGAAATGGTGGCAGTCGTGGGCATCAGTACCGGAAACACAATCCGGAAGAATGTCTGAAACCGCGTGCAGCCGTCAATTAGCGCCGCTTCCTCCAGTTCCTTTGGAATACTCTTTACAAAACCATGATAAATGAAGACGGCCAGCGAGCTGCCAAAACCGATATACATGTAAATCAGCGACCACTTGCTGTTCAGTAGATCAAGTGATCCGTAGATTTTCACCAATGGAATCATGATAGCCTGGAATGGAATGATCATGGATGCAACCATCAGCATAAATGTATATTGGTTGAACTTGGTGTTGTTTCTGACAAAATAATGAGCCGTCATCGCCGCAAACAGTGAAATAAACAGAACACTTAACACCGTTATGACCAATGAGTTGGTGAAGGCAGCGATGTAATTCATTTTATCAAATGCATTCATATAATTGACCGTACTGAAGCTCTCTGGAAGCGATAACGGATTTGAGGTGATGGCCATGTTTTCCTTGAACGAATTGATCAGCAAAAAGACGAAAGGTACGATGAACAATATGAGTATGACTGTCAGCACAATGAATTTGATCACGGAGGAAGCAATTCTTTTTCTTGTCATTACGCCTCCACCTCCAACTTCTTGCTAAAATAAACCTGAAGCAGAGTGATGAGAGCAACCATCAGGAACAACACGAATGCTTCTGCCTGCCCCACACCATAATCACGGGAAAGGAATGCCTTTTCATACACATGCATCGACACCATTTGAGTACTGCTAAACGGCCCACCTTTCGTGAGCGCAAGGTTCACGTCATAGACCATAAATCCGCGCTGCAGGGACAAGAATATACATACGATGAAAGAAGGAACCATCAAGGGCAGCACCATTTTCCGCAGTCTGGTCCAGCTGTTTGCCCCATCAATGCTTGCGGCCTCCATAATATCATTCGGGACACCAGTCAACCCTGCGATGTAAATGACCATCATGTAACCTGCGTTCTGCCACACGGTTACAATCACGAGTGCCCAGAACGCTTTGTCGGGATCAGCCAGCCAAGTCGTGCTGAGCGACTGTATGCTGGCATGTTGTCCCAAATAGACAAGCACGTTGTTGAATATAAACTGCCATATAAAACCGAGTACAATGCCGCCGACAAGGTTGGGCAGGAAAAATCCCGCCCGGAAAATACTCTGTCCTTTTAACCCTTTTGTCAGCACATAAGCCAGCATAAAAGCGATCACATTGATAAGAACAACGGTATAAAACACATACTTGAGCGTCAAGCTGAACGATGTCCAAAACTCAATATCTCTAAAAACAGCCAGATAGTTTTGGACGCCAACCAGCGATAGTGTGGTGGAAATACCATCCCAGTTTGTGAACGTCAGATAGATGCCGTACAAAAATGGAATGATCATTACCGTTATGAAGGCAAACAAGGTTGGTCCGGTAAACAGCAGCCGCGTCCGCAGCCGATTCCATACTCCTTTTTCCGCAATCATGATGACCCCCCTCTCTTTGTCCCTGATTTCTCTCTCTATTCCGGGTAATTTGAAAACAACCTTATTTTACGGTCTTCCAGTAGTTTTCGATTTCTTTAACCAGTGTTGCACGATCGCCCTGTTTCGCCAGATACTTTTGCATGGAAGATCCTGTCTTGGACCAGTGGTCGGCAGGCAGCATACTCATCGACTGCTCTGACTTGCCTTTTGCGATATAATCCTGGATGGACTTGCCAAGCGGATCGGCCGCAGGCAGTGTAATATTTTTGAACGCCGGGATAATGTTTGCTTGGTTCACGAGGAAATCCTGGCCTTTCTCTTCATAGACGATCCAGTTCAGGAACTTCTTCGCCGCCTCTTGCTGTTCTGGAGTAGCCTTCTCCTTGTCAATAACAATGCGCTTGGATACAGCAGACGAAATTTCCTGATTGCCGTAGTCATCGGCATTGTTGCTGATGGGTACAGGCAGAAAACCATATTCTTTGTTAGCGGTATCAAAACTGTTGATTTGCGGCCATGCCCAGTTGCCCATGAACCAAATGCCAACTTCACCTTTGCCGAGCAGTTCCGGTCCGCGTTCATAAGTTCCTGCTAGCGGAGAAGCCTGATCGATATTGTATTTCATCATGACGTCGAATGTATCCATAAGTCCGTTAAATACAGGATTATTAGCCAAGTCCGCCTGGCCCGCTTTTAGTGACGCCATGAATTTGTCCACTTCAGCCATGTCTTTGTTCTGGCCTGCATAAGCAAGAGGCAAATAATGAGCGCCCAGGGACCAGTCCATTGATGAAATCACCAGTGCTTTCTTTCCGGATGTCTCGATTTGCTGAAACAGTTTTTCAAGGTCATTTCGGGTTTTAATTGTGGTGGGATCAAAGCTTCCGCCTACCGCTTTATCTACAACGGCTTTATTGTAAATGAATCCGTAGCCTTCAACAGCCAGTGGAAACGCGTAATTTTTACCATCAAATGTCGTAGCGGTGGTAGCGCTTTCAACAGTGTCCGCATTCCACTTTTCCCCGCTTAGATCGAGGATACGGTCCTTAAATTTCTCAACATCACCTGTATCTAGCATGATCATGGTCGGCGGGTTTCCTGATGCATACAAGGCAGAGGCACGCTCAAAAGGAGATCCACCAGTCGGAACCGGCTGGATTTCAACAGTAATGCCCGGATTGTCTTTCTGGAACGCCTTCGCGGCTTCCTCCAGCTGTGGAAGGATTTCACCTTTGGAGTTCAAAAGCGTAATTTTCACATTTTTCGAATCCCCTGATCCCCCTCCAGAAGCCGAATTACCTTCTCCTCCGGAGCCACTGCATGCAGACACCACCATAACCAAAAGGAGCAGCATTACCATCCATTGAACTCTTTTGAATTTCCTCATTGTTGTCATCCCCTTATTTATATAATGGCTCTGAACACTTAAATAAAACGCTTACAAACGGATTATATGTCAAGGGTTTAACTTGTGTCAATCGTTTGACATGTTGAATTTTTAACATGTACTAAAAAAAATCTGTTCCCCTTGTTAGAGGAACAGATTTTCATTCAGGTCGTTGCACGCTCAATTAGTTCAACAGGCAGCAGATTGACAGGTTGTACCTGCTCCCCTTCCGCCTGCCTGCGGATCAGCTCGACCGCCAGTCTGCCGATGTCTGCAATCGGCTGTCTTACCGATGTAAGTTCCGGCGTCAGCCAGGAAGCAACGCTTACATCATCGAAGCCTACAATGCGCACATTCTCTGGCACATGCCTTCCAGCGCGAATATATTCTTTCAGCGCAAAAGCCGCAATAATATCACTTGTTGCGAACACTCCATCAACATCGGGATGTTCATGAACGAGTTTTGAAATGATTCGCTCGTACTCCTTCTGGTCGAACACATTCATGTCAGTTTGAACGATCACATGCTGGATATTATGCTTGTCCACGACATCCCGGAATGCTTGGGTCCGCTCATTGGACAGCATGTTCAGCTCCAGATTTCCGCATATATGCGCAATTTTCTGGCAGCCTTTGCTAATGAGCAGCTCCGTAGCCAGCTCGCCTCCGCGATAATTATCCGAGGATATGTAAGGAATACACGGGTCAATCTGTCTATCAAATGTCACAATCGGTGAATTCAAATGTCGGTACTCTTCTACTTCTAATGTATGGCTACCCATAATGATGCCATCCACCCGGTTCCGCTTCAACATATCGATATACACTTTTTCCTTCACGGGATCCATATGGGAATTGCACAGCAGGACCTTGCAGTTTTGCTGATAGGCATAGAACTCAACCTGATTGGCAAGCTCACTGAAGAAAGGATGCGAGACATCGGGAATAATCAGGCCAATAATATTAGACTGCTTACGCAATAGGGATCGTGCTATTTCATTCGGTTGATAATTAAGTTCCTCCATTGCGTCGAACACTTTTTTGCGTGTAGTTTCGCTAATATATCCCCGGTTGTTCATTACACGGGATACTGTTGTGACCGACACGCCCGCTTTTAATGCTACATCATGAATTGTCGCCATATTAACCTCTTCCCGCACAAAATAAATACATACAAACTATACTCTCTCCTCATCATTTCAACAACCTTACATAACGGAAGCCTAAAGATGGACGTAAATGTTAGGTGACTGAACTTTGCGAATCCCAAATTAGAGGTTACAGTAAGTTCTACTAACTTCATAAACTGATCCTCATACATAATTCGCGAAGAGCTTTCTTCTTCCATTTGTTCACCGCCTGCTGAGTGATTTTGAGTTCTCATTTCTATAAAATAATACGACAGCCTATCCAATTGGATAGGCTGTCGGTAGCTGAAAGAATTAACATCATTCTGATTGTGCGTCAGTCGGTGCATTAATGTATGTATCTGTAAGCACATCAGTCGGTGCATCCGCAGGCACATTATCCGTTGCTGATTCACTGTTCTGGAGTAGTGCTCTCGGATAGGCCTGTGCACGCTCATAGTACCAGTTAAACAAGAAGCGGGCCATCGCCTGACGTCGGGTATCGCCATCCCACTTTAACCCTGCTGTTGGGTCCGCAAATGAACTCCTTGCTCCAGATTCCAGCAGAAAGCCATTCATGTGTGCGGTCATGCTGACATTACCGGCTGCTGTAAAAATGGACTTCGTGTTTTTCCCAAATCCATCATTAGAACCGTTAAACAAATTCCAGTACTCTGAATCGCCGGGCTGTGTTTTGAACCAGGTAAATTCTGTAATATTTATTGGATAGGCTTGAGCTGCCGCCTTAATGTTGGAATTCCATTGCGATTGCAGCTTGTCCTTGTTATCATAAGCTCCGTAGCCTGGATACCAGTGGACAGCATAGCCGTAGTTGTTCAAAGGGTCTGTCAGCGGGTGTTTTGCCACCGGGCTGTAAAATTGGTTGTATCCAAGTCCTGCAGCCCAGATGACATTATCCGCTCCTTTACTTCGAATCGTGGAAATGATAGAGTTCTGGAATCTTCTCAGATCATTCCAATGGTCAAGAAAATCATTCTCGCCGGGATAGCCTCCCCAATGCCCATTCGCATACGACTTAATTGGCTCGTTGATCAGTTCAAACATGACGTTATCCGCGCTATTAATAGCAGGCTGCGAGGCAAGATACCCCCAGATTTGATTAAATTTGTCCAAATTGGATTGTGTTGTACCCTGATCGTTAGCCAAAGTGAAATCAAGACCAAGGGTAACATAAACGCCCTTTGTTTTCGCATAATTGATGTATGGAATAATCACATTTTGTGTAACTGCCTGTAAACCGGCGAAGTTGTATGACCCTGCGGCCACATCTCCCATATCCTGGCGGTCAATAAACAATCGGACCTGATTCATATACCAACCGTGGTTGCTTCCATACTTCGGTCTGGTGTCTGTAAAGGTGTCGGTGATATCCTTCAAATAAGCCAACATTGCTGCATGACGATTGTTACCATTCAATTTGAGATAATAATTACTGTTTTGATAGGTCCAGTATGCTCCCGACGGCTGATGCCAGCCACTCAAAACAACAGGTTTTCCGCTGCTGTTCACCAATTGATTGCCCCTGACATGGAGCTCTCCCATGGGCATACCTGACCATGCATCTATATGTTGGTCAAACACCGGTTTTAAAGGCAATATGAATACAAGTATCAGAACTATTTTACATACCATACCTAATTTTTTCAAAGAAAGGCCTCCTCCTCAAAAATTTAATTGACTATTATGCCAAAAGAATAAAATGGTATAAACATGTAGTGGCACCGCTTCCTGAGTCTATCCTATTGCAAAATCATCATCTCCCTTAATGGAAAATTATAACGTTTATTTGTATTTCTTGCATCTAATTGTATAACTTACATTTCCAAACCACAACTTGATAAAATTTAGTTTTTTTTGAGATTATTTTTCAATCGTTAAGTTTGCTATAGTCTACGCCTCAATTTCAAGCTACAATGAAGATACCAAATATGGAAGTCTTTTATATTTTTTCGATAAGCCGGCCAATACTTGAAATAATGTATCATTGCCAGCCGTTTCTTTCATGTTTGGTCAATCTTTTATGGAGGTGTAAAATGAAGAAGAAATCTTGGTTCACTTTAATGGTCACGGGTATTGTCTCTCTGTTTTTTTCGGTAAGCGTTTATGCGGGGAATGTTTTTTGGGAACCACTTAATGGTTTCAATTCTGGTGCATGGCAAAAGGCGGATGGATATTCCAATGGGAACATGTTTAATTGCACTTGGCGTGCCAATAATGTCAATTTTACGAACGATGGCAAAATGAAGCTTGGCTTAACAAGTTCTGCGTACAATAAATTTGACTGTGGAGAGTATCGATCGACGAACACTTACAGATACGGCTTATACGAGGTCAGCATGAAGCCTGCTAAAAATACTGGGATCGTATCTTCCTTCTTTACGTATACGGGACCTACTGATGGCACGCAATGGGATGAAATAGATATTGAATTTTTAGGCAAAGACACGACAAAAGTGCAATTCAACTATTATACAAACGGGGTCGGTGGTCACGAGAAGATTGTTGATCTGGGCTTTGATGCATCAAGAGGCTTCCACACCTATGCTTTCGACTGGCAGCCAGGGTACATTAAGTGGTATGTTGACGGGGTTTTAAAGCATACGGCAACTACAAACTTACCAAGCACGCCAGGCAAGATTATGATGAATTTATGGAATGGTACTGGCGTTGACGACTGGCTGGGCTCGTATAATGGAGTGAATCCGCTATACGCTGAATATGATTGGGTAAAATACACGAGCAATTAGCCCGTAGTACAAAAGCAGCCCTGTAGGGGCTGTCAGGCTGTCGAGAAACCCCCTGTTTTTTTGCAGGGGGTTTAAAACTGTCTTAGTGGTCTAAAAACTAGGGTCCTCAGATCGTTTTAAATCGATTTTTGTTTTAAAAGATGCGTCTCACCATATAAAAATAGAAGTGTCGAAAAGTCCTCTGGCAGCCCTGTAGGGGCTGTTTTTTTTGATGATGCATTGAGTCAGCCATGTTCGGCCATGAAGAAAACCACCGGAAATCTATTCAAAGCTGGCGATCATCGATGCGCAGCTTGAATATAATCAGGGATTTAATAACTCCTCAGTTTACCCCATACGTTTGTAGGTGATTGAAATTCATCTGCTTCAATTACTTTAAAACACCAATACAGGAAAGGATTCATGTAACTATACTACGCACTGATTGAGCCAAAGCTGTAGTCTCTGAATTTAATAAAAAAGCCCGATGTACAAAGGTACCAACTTTAATGTAACTAAACAATAGTTTGTCAGGTGATAAAAAAGTCTGAAACCACCACAAATTACCATAAAAAGAAAGTTAGAAACTTGTACTATTACGATAATATAATTTTAATAACCATTTCCTCAATATACTGAATGTCGCATATAACGTGCTTAAATGATCAATTTTCTTTTTCAAAGAATTATCTCTAATAATCTGTCCATCTTTAGTCCATTGTCCATATATTTGAACTAACCGCCCTGTAGTTCGTGAGAGTTCAAGAAGTGCTGTGCCATTATATCTCTAGCTAGTTTATTAATTCTCTTTTTTTGTTCGAATGATAGCTTGATACTTATGGAATGGTTTGATTCTTAGTATACCAAAGGTAAACTACGATTTCTGTTGTGTTTTGTCGATTTTCCAATAAATTTAAATAGTTACTCAGCGGCACTTGACGTCAGATTCCTGTGGTGGATTTTTCCCTTTCATTTGGAAAAAAACACCCGGCAGGATGCGTACCGAGAGAAATACGGCATACACCCAAGCCGGGTAAGGGATTAGAAAATAATATCAATGGCCTCTAGCACATCTTGCTCCTGTTCGGATTGCCCGTTCAAGGAAATATCCTTCAACAGCACCGAAGGCTGTTCGCAAATTTGGGTGATGATCACGAGCAGGTCCTGAGCGAAATTGCCGATCAGATTGCGCGTAAACAACTTGGTGGCATATTCAAACTGCCCGTTCATTCCCTCATCCAGCAACGAAATGACCAAGGTAAGATCAAATTGGGAAATCGTATGAGTTTCCGGATAAGATTCGATCTTGATATCCCCGAAGCTTTGAACATTATCTTCCTTGGTTTCCAGAACAAACATGACATCGAATACAGGATTGCGGCTTTGATCTCGCGGCGCCTGCAGCTTTTTCACAAGCTCCTCGAACGGATAATCCTGGTGGTCGTAGGCCCCCAGCATCGTTTCTTTGACTTCGTTCAAGTAAGCGAGGAACATCTTCTCCCCGGACGGATAATGGCGAATCGCCAAAGTGTTGACAAACATTCCGATGAGCGGCTCCAGGTCGGCATGTGTGCGGCCCGAAACCGGTATCCCTACAATGAAGTCTTCTTGTCCTGAGTACTTGCTGAGCAGGATTGAATAGACCGCCAATAACACCATATAAAGGGTGGCACCGTTCTCATCGGCGATGCGCTGCAAACTGTCGGTCATCTGCTTGTCGATGCTGAAAGGCAGCACATCTCCCTCAAAGCTGCGAGCGGCAGGTCTGACAAAGTCCGTAGGCAGTTCAAGCGTCGGCAGTTCGCCTTCCAGCACGTCCAGCCAGTAGGCTTCCTGACGTTTCAACCGCTCTTTTACAGGTTCGGACTGCTGCCAAGCGGCGAATTCCTTGTATTGAATCCGAAGCGGTTCCAGATTCTCGCCGTTATACAGGCGCAGCAGCTCTTCGACGAAGATGCCCATCGACATGCCATCCGTGACGATATGATGAATGTCCAGCATGAGCAGATGCCGTTCCGCTTCCCATTCGACTAAGCCCACACGCAACAGCGGCGGCCGTTCCAAATCAAAGACGCGCACAAAGCCGTCTACGATACTCTTCGTTTCACTTTCCGTCGCTTTCGTATACTCGACGGCAAACTTCAAGTCCGGATAAACTCGTTGTACCGGTTCGCCGTCGACCATTTCGAAGCCGGTTCGCAAAATTTCGTGACGAGCTATCAATCCTTTGAGCGCCGCCTCGAATTGATTCCGTTCCAAGCGCCCGACGAGAACCGTCATGCCGGACATGTTGTAGCTAAGCTCGGCGCCTTCCATCTGCTGCTGGATGTACAGCCGTTTTTGCACGGAGGAAAGCGGATAGTAATCCCTCTTATCCAGAACCGGAATGGAGAGGTGTTCCTGCCGCTCCAATTGGCTGATCGCTTCGGCCATCGCTTCGATGGTCGAGTGCCGGAACACATCGCGCAGCGGCAGGTCCACGCTCAGCTCCTTGTGCACCTTGCTGACCAGCGTCGTCGCCCGCAGGGAATGCCCGCCGAGGTCGAAGAAGTTGTCCGTCACGCCAATCGTGACCGGTCCGAGCACGTCCTGCCAGATGGCGACCAGTTTCGCCTCCAGTTCGGTGCGCGGCGCCACGTATTCGCGGCCTGCGCTTGCTCCCCCTTCCGGCGCCGGCAGCGCCTTCCGGTCGATCTTTCCGTTCGGCGTCAGAGGCAAGCGCTCCAGCTCCACGAAGTACGACGGGATCATGTAACCCGGCAGCTCGCTGGCAATCGCCCGCTTCAGGTCCGCCGCCGTCAAGCCTTCTTCCGCTGTATAATAAGCACACAAAGCTTTCTGACCTTCTTGATCTTCCCTGACGACGACGACCGCTTCCTTCACGCCACCTACACTCAGCAGCTTCGCTTCGATTTCGCCCGTCTCAATCCGGTACCCCCGGATTTTCACCTGGTTGTCGATCCGGCCGATGAAGTCCACGTTGCCGTCCTCCATCCACCGCGCCAAGTCTCCCGTGCGGTACAGCCGCTCGCCCACGGCGAACGGGCTGTCTACGAACTTCTCTTCCGTCAGCTCCGGACGGTTCAAGTACCCGCGCGCCACTCCGACTCCGCCGATAACCAGCTCGCCCAGCACCCCGACCGGCACCGGGTTCAGATGCGCGTCCACGATGTAGAGTTTCGCATTCAGCCACGCTTTGCCGATCGGCACATTGCCTGTCTGCGGCAGCTTCGTCAGCTCCTCGTCGTAGAAGCTGGAGTCGATCGCCGCTTCCGTCACGCCGTATGCGTTGATGATCCGGAACAACGAGCCGAAGCGTTCCTGCAAGGTCCGGTAATCCGCCACGCTGCAGCTATCCGAGCTCGTGATCAACAGCTCCATCCAGCTCATATCCAGCCCCTGCTCGTGCACGTACTCCAGGAACGGCACGATCAGCGCCGGCGTCGATTCGAAGATGGTGACCCGCTCCCGCTCCATCCAGTGGTGCAGACGAGACGGATCGATCCGGTCGTCCTTCGGCACAATCACCATCGTGCCTCCATTGTACAGCGTCCGCGCGATATCTCCCACGAACACGTCGAACGAGAAGCTTGCGAGCTGCAGCAGCCGCACCGGGAACTGATCCAACCGGTATTCCCGCCGGTAGCCCGCCGCCGTGTTCACCAGGCTGCGGTGCTCGATCATCACGCCCTTCGGCTTGCCCGTCGTTCCCGACGTATAGATCACGTACGCCAGATCCTCCGGACGGGCTTCATGGAAGCTGTCGGTGCCAACATTCTGATGGCTCTCATCGCCGTCGTCCACAGCATCCGTCAGCTTGCCGGAGACCATGCCGGAGACAACCGACGCATTCGCCCGCTCCTCGCTGAACGACGCTTCGTCGTCCAGGTACAGCACAGCCGCCAGCGCCAGCTCCTCTTCGCCGAGCCAGGCTTCGGCACGCTCTCGCAGCGGCGTTTGCGTCAGCAGTACCTTCGCTCCGCTGTCTTCGAGCATGAACCGCACGCGCTCCGCCGGGTAATCCGGGTCGAGCGGCACATATGCCCCACCCGCTTTCCAGACGGCCAGAACGGCCACCAGCAAGTCCACCGAACGCTCGGCGAGAATGCCAACGATCGTCTCCCGGCCGATGCCGCTTGCACGCAGCGTGGCCGCCAAGCGGTTCGCCCGCTCGTTCAGCTCCGCATACGTCAGCCGGTCATTCTCGTACACGACAGCTGCCGCTTCCGGCGTGCGTTCTGCCTGTTCCTCGAACAGCCGGTGGAACGCGGCCGCAGGAGCCGCTTCCGGCTGCGCCGGGTTAAACGCGCCGAGAATTTGCTCTTTTTCCGCCGGTGTCAAAATGCCCAGCTCGGCAATAGTCGCCGACGGGTTGCGGAGAATGGATTCAAGCAGCTGCAAGTAGTGAGCGGCCAATTTCTCCACCGTTTCGGTTTTATAAAGAGCAGTGGCGTATTCAAACAGATATTCCAAGCCTTCCTCGATCTCCGTGACGTCCAAGCTGAGATCGAATTTAGAAACAATTTCTTCACTGGCATACGTCGACAAATGGAGTCCGGGAAGCTGGATTTCCAAATTCTCTGTATTCTGCAAAGCAAACATCGTATCGAACAGCGGATTGCGGCTTAAATCGCGAGCCACGTCCACCTTATCCACCAGTTCCTCAAACGGATAATTCTGATGTTCAAAAGCGCCCAGCGTCGTCTCCTTGATTTCCTTCAAGTAGTCAAGGAACGTCTTACCGGCAGCCGGATAACTGCGGATGGCCAGGGTATTGACGAACATCCCGATCAGCGGCTGAACGTCGCTGTGATTTCTTCCCGCAATCGGCGTACCCACCACCACGTCTTCTTGCCCTGTATATTTATGCAATAATATTGTATAACCAGCAAGCAGAACCATGTAAAGTGTTGCGCCGTTCTCGGCTGCAAGCCGTTTCAGACCCTCGCTTTTCTCGCTATGCATAAACAATTGCAGCGTGCGGCCCTCGTAGCTCTGCATAGCCGGGCGCGGATAGTCCGTCGGCAATTCCAAAACCGGCAGCTCTCCGCGGAACATGTCGAGCCAGTAGGCTTCCTGCTTGGCAAGCTGAGCTTTCTGCTCGTCCGATTGCTGCCATACCGCATAATCTTTGTACTGGATGCGGAGCGGCTTCAACTGCTCCCCGCTGTACAAGCGGACGAACTCTTCGATCAGTACGTCAATCGAAACGCCGTCAGATACGATATGATGCGTATCGAACATTAGAATGTGCCGGTCCGGCGCCAGTTCGGCAAGGCCTACCCGCAGAAGTGGCGGCTTCGCTAGATCAAACGGACGAACGAATTGGCGCACCGTTTCTTCCGCCTGCTCCCCGCTGATCTGCACATATTCCACCTGGAAGGCGGCTTCTTCGTAAATCCGCTGAACCGCTTCGCCTTTTACCATCTCAAAGCCGGTACGCAGCGTTTCATGACGAGCTACGAGCCCGCGGAACGCTTCTTCAAACCGCTGCCGATCGAGCTCCCCTTCGAGCAGCATAGCTCCCGGTATATTGTAGCTCAGCTCGGCTCCTTCCAGCTGGTTCAAGATATAGAGACGTTTCTGTGCGGAAGAGAGCAGATAATACTCGCTAGGTTCCGCAGCCGGAATAGCCGTGAACGAGCCGATCTCCAGCCGCTCCATAGCCGCGGCCATTTCCTCAACCGTCGAGTAGCGGAATACGTCGCGAAGCGGGAATTCAACGCCTAGCTCCTTATGCATTTTGCTGACAAGTGTCGTCGCCCGCAGGGAGTGTCCGCCGAGGTCGAAGAAGTTGTCCGTTACGCCTACCGCCTTCTCCCGAACAAGCACATCCTGCCAAATGGCGGCCAGCTTCGCCTCCAGTTCGGTGCGCGGCGCCACGTATTCGCGGCCTGCGCTTGCTCCCCCTTCCGGTGCCGGCAGCGCCTTCCGGTCGATCTTTCCGTTCGGCGTCAGAGGCAAGCGCTCCAGCTCCACGAAGTACGACGGGATCATGTAACCCGGCAGCTCGCTGGCAATCGCCCGCTTCAGGTCCGCCGCCGTCAAGCCTTCTTCCGCTGTATAATAAGCACACAAAGCTTTCTGACCTTCTTGATCTTCCCTGACGACGACGACCGCTTCCTTCACGCCACCTACACTCAGCAGCTTCGCTTCGATTTCGCCCGTCTCAATCCGGTACCCCCGGATTTTCACCTGGTTGTCGATCCGGCCGATGAAGTCCACGTTGCCGTCCTCCATCCACCGCGCCAAGTCTCCCGTGCGGTACAGCCGCTCGCCCGCGGCGAACGGGCTGTCTACGAACTTCTCTTCCGTCAGCTCCGGACGGTTCAAGTACCCGCGCGCCACTCCGACTCCGCCGATGACCAGCTCGCCCAGCACCCCGACCGGCACCGGGTTCAGATGTGCGTCCACGATGTAGAATTTCGCATTCAGCCACGCTTTGCCGATCGGCACATTGCCTGTCTGCGGCAGCTTCGCCAGCTCCTCGTCGTAGAAGCTGGAGTCGATCGCCGCTTCCGTCACGCCGTATGCGTTGATGATCCGGAACAACGAGCCGAAGCGTTCCTGCAAGGTCCGGTAATCCGCCACGCTGCAGCTGTCCGAGCTCGTGATCAACAACTCCATCCAGCTCATATCCAGCCGCTGCTCGTGCACGTACTCCAGGAACGGCACGATCAGCGCCGGCGTCGATTCGAAGATGGTGACCCGCTCCCGCTCCATCCAGTGGTGCAGACGAGACGGATCGATCCGGTCGTCCTTCGGCACAATCACCATCGTGCCTCCGTTGTACAGCGTCCGCGCGATATCTCCCACGAACACGTCAAACGAGAAGCTTGCGAGCTGCAGCAGCCGCACCGGGAACTGATCCAACCGGTATTCCCGCCGGTAGCCCGCCGCCGTATTCACCAGGCTGCGGTGCTCGATCATCACGCCCTTCGGCTTGCCCGTCGTTCCCGACGTGTAGATCACGTACGCCAGGTCCTCTGGACGGGCTTCATGGAAGCTGTCGGTGCCAACATTCTGATGGCTCTCATCGCCGTCGTCCACAGCATCCGTCAGCTTGCCGGAGCCAATCGGCGCATTCGTCCGCTCCTCGCTGTACGAAGTTTCGTCGTCGAGGTACAGCACCGCCGCCAGCGCCAGTTCCTCTTCGCCGAGCCAGGCTTCGGCACGCTCTCGCAGCGCCGTTTGCGTCAGCAGTACCTTCGCTCCGCTGTCTTCGAGCATGAACCGCACGCGGTCCGCCGGATAATCCGGGTCGAGCGGCACATACGCCCCGCCCGCTTTCCAGACGGCCAGCACGGCCACCAGCAAGTCCACCGAACGCTCGGCGAGAATACCGACGATCGACTCCCGGCCGATGCCGCTTGCGCGCAGCGTAGCCGCCAAGCGGTTCGCCCGCTCGTTCAGCTCCGCATATGTCAGCCGGTCACTCTCGTACACGACAGCTGCCGCTTCCGGCGTGCGCTCCGCCTGTTCCTCAAACAGCCGGTGGAACGCGGCCGCAGGAGCCGCTTCCGGCTGCGCCGGGTTAAACGCGCCGAGAATTTGCTCTTTTTCCGCCGGTGTCAAAATGCCCAGCTCGGCAATAGTCGCCGACGGGTTGCGGAGAATGGATTCAAGCAGCTGCAAGTAGTGAGCGGCCAATTTCTCCACCGTTTCGGTTTTATAAAGAGCAGTGGCGTATTCAAACAGATATTCCAAGCCTTCCTCGATCTCCGTGACGTCCAAGCTGAGATCGAATTTAGAAACAATTTCTTCGCTGGCATACGTCGACAAATGGAGTCCGGGAAGCTGGATTTCCAAATTCTCTGTATTCTGCAAAGCAAACATCGTATCGAATAGCGGATTGCGGCTTAAATCGCGAGCCACGTTCACCTTATCCACCAGTTCCTCAAACGGATAATTCTGATGTTCAAAAGCGCCCAGCGTCGTCTCCTTGATTTCCTTCAAGTAGTCAAGGAACGTCTTACCGGCAGCCGGATAACTGCGGATGGCCAGGGTATTGACGAACATCCCCATCAGCGGCTGAACGTCGCTGTGATTTCTTCCCGCAATCGGCGTACCGACCACCACGTCTTCTTGCCCTGTATATTTATGCAATAATATTGTATAACCAGCAAGCAGAACCATGTAAAGTGTTGCGCCGTTCTCGGCTGCAAGCCGTTTCAGACCCTCGCTTTGCTCGCTATGCATAAACAATTGCAGCGTGCGGCCCTCGTAGCTCTGCATAGCTGGGCGCGGATAGTCCGTCGGCAATTCCAAAACCGGCAGCTCTCCGCGGAACATGTCGAGCCAGTAGGCTCCCTGCTTGGCAAGCTGAGCTTTCTGCTCGTCCGATTGCTGCCATACCGCATAATCTTTGTACTGAATGCGGAGCGGCTCCAACTGCTCCCCGCTGTACAAGCGGACGAACTCTTCGATCAGTACGTCAATCGAAACGCCGTCAGATACGATATGATGCGTATCGAACATTAGAATGTGCTGGTCCGGCGCCAGTTCGGCAAGGCCTACCCGCAGAAGTGGCGGCTTCGCTAGATCAAACGGACGAACGAATTGGCGCACCGTTTCTTCCGCCTGCTCCCCGCTGATCTGCACATATTCCACCTGGAAGGCGGCTTCTTCGTAAATCCGCTGAACCGCTTCGCCTTTTACCATCTCAAAGCCGGTACGCAGCGTTTCATGACGAGCTACGAGCCCGCGGAACGCTTTTTCAAACCGCTGCCGGTCGAGCTCCCCTTCGAGCAGCATAGCTCCCGGTATGTTGTAGCTCAGCTCGGCTCCTTCCAGCTGGTTCAAGATATAGAGACGTTTCTGAGCGGAAGAGAGCGGATAATACTCGCTAGGTTCCGCAGCCGGAATAGCCGTGAACGAGCCGATCTCTAGCCGCTCCATAACCGCGGCCATTTCCTCAACCGTCGAGTAGCGGAATACGTCGCGAAGCGGGAATTCAACGCCTAGCTCCTTGTGCATTTTGCTGACAAGCGTCGTCGCCCGCAGGGAGTGTCCGCCGAGGTCGAAGAAGTTGTCCGTTACGCCTACTGTCTTCTCCCGAACAAGCACATCCTGCCAAATGGCGGCCAGCTTCGCCTCCAGTTCGGTGCGCGGCGCCACGTATTCGCGGCCTCCGCCTTCCGGTGCCGGCAACGCCTTCCGGTCGATCTTTCCGTTCGGCGTCAGAGGCAGGCGCTCCAGCTCCACGAAGTACGACGGGATCATGTACCCCGGCAGCTCGCTGGCAATCGCCCGCTTCAGGTCCGCCGCCGTCAAGCCTTCTTCCGCTGTATAATAAGCGCACAAAGCTTTCTGACCTTCTTGATCTTCCCTGACGACGACGACCACTTCCTTCACGCCACCTACACTCAGCAGCTTCGCTTCAATTTCACCAAGCTCGATCCGATAGCCGCGAATTTTCACCTGGTTGTCGATCCGGCCGATGAAGTCCACGTTGCCGTCCGGCATCCAGCGCGCCAGGTCGCCTGTCCGGTACAGCCGCTCCCCAGCGGCGAACGGGCTGTCTACGAATTTCTCCGCCGTCAAAGCCGGGCGGTTCAAGTAACCGCGGGCCACACCCGCTCCGCTGATAACCAGCTCGCCCAACACCCCGATCGGCACCGGCTTCAGATTCGCATCCACGATGTAGAACTTGGCGTTCAGCCACGCTTTCCCGATCGGCACGCTGCCCGTCTTCGGCAGCTTCTCCAGCGGCTCGTCATAGAAGCTGGAGTCAATCGCCGCTTCCGTTACGCCGTAGCTGTTAATAATACGGAACTGCGAGCCGAAGCGCTCCTGCAAGGTGCGGTAATCCGCTACGCTGCACGCATCCGAGCTTGTGATCAGCAGCTTTATCGAGCTGAGGTCCAGACCCTCGGCATGCACATGCTCTATGAACGGCACGATCAGCGCCGGCGTCGATTCGAACACCGTCACGGCGTAGTCGCGAATCCAGCCGTAGAGGCGGGTTGGATCAATCCGGTCGTCCTTCGGCACGATGACCATGGTGCCGCCGTTGTACAGCGTCCGCGCAATGTCGCCGACGAACACGTCGAACGAGAAGCTGGCGAGCTGCAGCAGCCGGATCGGGAACTGATCCAGGCGGTATTCCCGCCGGTAGCCCGCCGCCGTGTTCACCAGGCTGCGGTGCTCGATCATCACGCCCTTCGGCCTGCCCGTCGTACCGGAGGTGTAGATGACGTAAGCCAAATCGCGCGGCTTGTTCACATTCGCCGGATTCGATGCGAGATCCGCCGCTAGTACGGTCTTCTCGGCTTCTGCCGTGGCGGACGTTTCGGCAGAAGCCGTTTCCGCTTGCGCCAAAGCCTCCGCCTCTGCGCCTGCTTCGCCCAAAGCTTGTACGCCCACAGCCGCTCCGAGGCTGTACGTCGCGGCGTCGTCAAGCGCAAGCACCGTTTGCAGCACTAGAGCTCCGTCGCTGCGCCAAGCTTCCGCCTGCTCCAGCAGGCGGGTCTGCGTGAGCAGCACCGACGCCCCGCTGTCCGCGAGCATATACTCGATCCGCTCCGCCGGATAGTCCGGGTCGAGTGGCACATAAGCGCCGCCCGCTTTCCATACGGCGAGCACCCCGATCAACAGCTCCGCCGAACGGCCGGCCAGAATGCCGACCACCTGCTCCGGCTTCACCCCGCGCGCCCGCAGTGCATACGCCAGACGATTCGCTTTGGCGTTCAGCTCCGCATACGTCAGCTTGCTGTCTTCGTAGACAACCGCCAGCGCTCCCGGAGTGCGCTCCGCCTGCTCCTCGAACAGCTCGTGGAACGTTCTCTCTCTCCACGACTCATCCGCTTCCAAACCTGTACCCTCTGCGGCGGGTTGCTTCGCAAGAGCCGAAGACGACACGTCAAACCCGACCAGCAAATCATGCTTTTCGCTGTCCGTCAAGATATCCAAATCCGAAATCCGCGCACCCGGCTGAGCCAGGATCGACGCCAAAAGCTGCTCGTAATGACCCGCCAGCCGTACGATCGTTTCCTGTCTAAACAACGAGGTAGCGTACTCGATCTTGCAAACCAGCACGTTATCGAATTCCACGATATCAAGGCTAAGGTCAAACTTTGCCGTCTTTTCCTCGATGTCGAACAGTGACCATTGCAAGCCTTCCAGGGTTAAATCCAAGCTTTCGTGCTTTTGCAAAGAAAACATGGTGTCAAACAGAGGATTCCGGCTTAAATCCCGGCTCACCTGAAGAGCTTCCACCAGCTCCTCGAACGGATAGTCCTGGTGCTCGTAGGCTCCAAGCATCGTTTCCTTCACTTCCTGCAAGTAATCCAGGAACGTCCGCTCCGCCTCCGGACCCAAGCGAAGGGCCAGCGTATTGACGAACATGCCGATAATCGGCTGCAGGTCGGCGTGAGAACGGGCGGCAATCGGAGTGCCGACCACTATATCTTCCTGTCCCGCGTATTTATGAAGCAATACGGAGTACGCAGCCAGCAGAAGCATGTACAGCGTCGCCCCCGAATCGCCGGCAAGCCGTTTGAGAGCTTCGCTTTTCTCCGCATCCAGCGTAAACGTGAGCGTTTGACCGTCAAACTGCTGGACGGCCGGGCGGGAGAAGTCGAGAGGCAGCTCAAGAACCGGAAGCTCGGAGCTGAATACCCCGCGCCAGTATTCCCCCTGCCGTTTGATGCGCTGGCGCTGCTCCTCGGATTGCTGCCAAACGGCGTAATCCTTGTATTGAATCCGCAGCTCCGGCAATTCTTCCCCATTGTAAAGCCGCACGAATTCGCGCAGCAGCACGTCCATGGAAAGGCCGTCGGAACCAATATGATGAATATCCAGCGCGAGCAGGAATTTCTCTTTCTCCAGTTCGATCAGCAGGGCGCGCAGCAAAGGCGGCTGGGTCAGGTCAAAAGGCTGAATGAAGCCTTCAAGAATGGCCGCAACCTGATCTTCGCTTGCTTGAAGCTTCTCGACCTTGAAAGCTACGAGCGGATGAATACGCTGAACCGGCTCCCCATTCACGATTTCAAAACCGGTGCGCAGCATATCATGCCGGGCCACCAAAGTTGTCAGCGCCTTTTCCACTTTGGCCTCGTTCAAAGCCCCTTCCAACTGCAAGGCACTTGGGAGGTTGTAATTCAGCTCCGAGCCATCCAGCTGGTGCAGGACGTACAGCCTTTTTTGCGCGGAGGAAACCGGATAGTACGCTTTCTCTTCCGCTTTCGGAATCGAGCTGTGCCGCGTTTCTTCCAAGCTGGCAATAGCCCCGGCCATCGATTCTATCGTCGTATAGCGGAACACATCGCGCAGCGGAAGTTCGACGTTCATTTCCTTCTGAATCTTGCTGACAAGGTTCGTCGCCCGCAAGGAGTGGCCTCCGAGCTCGAAGAAATTGTCCAGGACTCCAATGCCGGAGTAGCCCAGCACTTCCTCCCAGATCTTCACAAGCTGGGACTCCGTCCGGTTACGCGGCGCTACGTATTCGACGCCCGTTTGCAAGCCGCCTTGCGGCTCCGGCAGCGCTTTGCGGTCCACTTTTCCGTTGGACGTCAGCGGGATGCGCTCCAGCTGCACGAAGTACGACGGGATCATGTACCCCGGCATTTCCTGGGCCAGCGAGGTTCTCATTTCGCTGACCGTCAGCGTCCGGTCCGCCACAAAGTAGGCGACAAGCGCCTTCTCGCCCCCGCCGTCCTGACGGGCGAGCACCACCGCTTCTTCCACGCCCTCGACGTTCAGTAGCTGCGTCTCGATTTCGTCCAGCTCGATCCGGTAGCCGCGGATTTTCACCTGATGATCGATCCGGCCCAGGTATTCGATGTTGCCGTCCGGCAGCCAAGCCGCCAAGTCGCCCGAGCGGTACAGTTTCTCCCCCTCCGCAAACGGGGAATCGACGAACTTCTCCGCCGTCAGATCCGGACGGTTCAGGTATCCTCTCGCAAGGCCTTCCCCGGCCACATACATTTCGCCCGCTACGCCGATCGGCACAGGGCGGCGGTTTTCATCAAGGACGTACACGCTCAGCGTCGGGATCGGCTTGCCGATATTGCTCTTCGCCGCCTCCATTTCGACCCACGTGATTTCCTTATACGTAACGTGAACCGTCGTCTCCGTAATGCCGTACATATTGATCAGCTTCGTCTCCGGGTACTTCGTCTTGAAGCCCTTGAGCAGCAGCGGACTCAGCGCTTCGCCCCCGAAGATGACGTTGCGAATCCGCAGATCGTACGGATGATCCGCCAAGACCTCACGTAGCAGCTGGTAGAAGTACGTTGGCGTCTGGTTCAAAATCGTGACCTGTTCGCGGCCCAGCAGCGCCAGGAAATCGGCCGGATTTTTCGCCGTGAGCGGTGGTACGATGACCAGCTTGCCTCCGTACAGCAGCGCTCCGTACATTTCCCAGACGGAGAAATCGAAGCAGAACGAGTGGAACAGCGTCCACGTGTCGGACGGCCCGAAGTCGAACAGGTTCTTGTCGTTGAACAGGAGCCGCACGACGTTCTTATGCTCGATCAGCGTTCCTTTCGGTCTGCCGGTCGTTCCCGACGTGTAGATGACATATGCCAGGTTGCCCGGCCCGGAAATCGGCTCCAGGTTCGAAGCGTCCAGCGCATCGGCGGAGTCCGCCCCTCTGTCGCCCCAAACGAAATCGTCCAATTCAAGGCGCGTTCCTGCGAAGTCGGTCTTCTCGTGCAGATGCTTTTGAATCAGCAATAACGGCGCGCCCGAATCCTCGATCATAAAGCGGATGCGCTCCTCCGGGTAGTCGGGATCGACAGGCACGTATGCTCCGCCCGCTTTGAGAATCGCCAGAATGCCGACAACCATATCGAGCGAGCGTTCGGCCAGAATCGCTACCAGCTGGTCCGCTTCTACTCCCGTCTCCCGCAGCTTTCGCGCAAGGCGGTTGGATCGCTCGTTCAGCTCGCGGTAGGTCAGCTGCCGCTCGTTCATGACGGCGGCCACGTTGTCCGGGTAAAGCTCCGCCTGCTCTTCGAACAAGCCGTGAATCGTCTGCTGCCGCGGGTAGTCCGCCTCCGAATCGTTGAAACCGCGCACCAACTCGCGGATTTCCTCCTCCGTGAGCATTTCCAGCGAGGCAATATCCCCGTCCGGCGCTGCTGCGATGGTTTCGAGCAGCTTGTCATAATGTCTGGCGAACCGCTCCGCGGTCTCTTGTTTATACAAAGCCGTAGCGTACTCCAACCGGCATTCGAGCTGACCGTCCAGCTCCGAAATATCCAGGAGCAGCTCGAACTTGGATGTTTGGTTTTCCAGTGGATAAAACGATTGCTCCAGCCCCTCGATGACAATTTGCTCGTTCTCCGTATTTTGTAGGGAGAAGAACGTGTCAAAGAGCGGATTCCGGCCGGTCGCGCGCGGAATGTGAAGACTTTCCACCAAGTCTTCGAACAAATAATTTTGGTGTTCGAAAGCCCCGAGCGTGATGTCCTTGATTTCTTCCAGGTACGAAAGGTACGGCTTGGAACGCTCCGGACGGCTGCGAATGGCCAGCGTGTTGATAAACATCCCTACGATCGGCTGCACTTCTTCCTGCGTTCTTCCGGCAATCGGCGTGCCTACGATCAGATCTTCCTGACCCGAATATTTATGCATAAGGATGGTGTAAGCCGACAGCAGCACCATGTACAGGGTCGTCCCTGTCCGTGCCGCCAGCTCTTTCAGCTTCTCCGTCCGATCTTTCCCGATATAAAACTTCACGGTTCGGCCGTCAAAGCTTTGCACCGCAGGCCGCGGGAAGTCCGTCGGTAGCTCCAAGACCGGCAGCTCGCCCGACAGCTGTTCCAGCCAATACTCCTTCTGCGGCTGGAGCAGCTGCCCGTAAGCTTCGGAATGCTGCCAAACGGCATAATCTTTGTATTGAATGCGCAGCGGGGCCAGCTCCTCGCCCCGATACAAGCGGCTGAACTCGTCGAAGAGCAGCGCTGTCGAAATGCCGTCCGAGACGATATGGTGCATATCGAACAGCAGAATGTGGCGATCCTCGGCGACTTCGATCAGGCCGATGCGGAGAAGTGGCGGCTTGGTCAGATCAAACGGGTGATAGTAAGCTTCCACCACTTGCTCCACTTCCCGCTCACTCGCTTGAAAATAATCTACAGCAAACTCCACCTCGTCATAGATGCGCTGGACAAGCTCGCCTTGAACCTGCTCGATCCCGGTACGCAGCGTCTCATGGCGCTGAATCAGCGCCCGGAACGCGTGCTCGACGCGCGTGCGGTCCAGCTTGCCTTCGAGAAGAAGCGCCGCCGACATATTGTAGCTGCGCTCGGCCCCATCAAGCTGGCGCAGGACGTACAGACGCTTTTGCTCGGATGAAACCGGATAGTACTCGGCCTCAGCCGCCTTTGTAATCTCATACGTCTCCTGTTGCCTTAAACCGCCGATTCTTTGGGCCAGCTGTTCGATCGTGGTGTAGCGGAAAACTTCCCGCAGCGGAACCTCGACTTGCAGCTCTTTCCGAATCTTGGAAACCAGCGTGGAGGCCCGCAAGGAATGACCACCCAAGTCAAAGAAATCGTCTTGGACTCCAACTCGCGCAATACCCAGCACCTGCTGCCAAATGAGAGCAAGTCTTGTTTCCAGCGTTGTGCGAGGAGCCACATACTCACGGCCTGCTTCTACCTCTCCGGTCGGTTCAGGCAGCGCTTTACGGTCAATTTTGCCGTTCGGCGTGAGCGGAAGCTTATCAAGAGACACCAGCCGGGCCGGGACCATATGGGCCGGCAGCTCTTGCTTCAATTGGGACAGCAGATCGCTCAGCTGCAAAGAAACATCCGCCGCCACGTAGCCGCACAAATACTTTTGCCCCTGCTCATCCGTACGATCGGTCACCACAGCCTGCTTGACGCCCGGGAAACGCAGCAGGGCCGTTTCAATTTCGCCGAGTTCGATCCGGAACCCGCGAATTTTCACTTGATAGTCGATCCGGCCGATGAAGTCGACGTTGCCGTCTTCCAGCCAGCGGGCCAAATCGCCTGTCCGGTACAGACGTTCGCCCGGCACAAACGGGCTGTCCGCAAACTTCTCAGCGGTTAGGTCCGGACGGTTCCAGTACCCGCGCGCCACCCCGGCGCCGCCGATGACAAGCTCGCCCGGAACCCCTACAGGAACCGGCTTTAACGCGGCATCGACAATGTAAAACCGGGCGTTCAGCCAAGCTTTGCCGATCGGCACATGCCCCGACGGCGGCAGCTTATCCAGCGGCTCACCGTAAAAGCTGCTGTCAATGGCCGCTTCGGTAACGCCATAGCTGTTGATGATGCGGAATTGTCCGCCGAATCTTTCCTGCAGCAATCGGTAATCGGTGACACTGCAAGCATCCGAGCTGGTAATCAGCAACTGCATGGAGCTAACGTCCAGCCCTTCTTCATAAATATGCTGCATGAACGGCAGGATGAGCGCAGGCGTCGATTCGAATACCGTAATGTTTTGGTCCCGAATCCAGCCGTATAAGAGGTTCGGATCAATCCGGTCATCCTTCGGTACAATCACCATCGTGCCTCCGTTATACAGCGTCCGCGCGATGTCTCCGACGAACACGTCAAATGAGAAGCTGGCCAGCTGCAGCAGCCGCACCGGAAACTGATCCAACCGGTACTCGCGACGGTACGCATCCGCCGTATTCACGAGACTACCGTGCTCGATCATGACGCCTTTCGGGCGTCCCGTCGTACCCGAGGTGTAAATCACATAAGCCAAGTCTTGTGGGGCGCTGCCGGCAGATTCAAATTCCACGGCTAAGACATCCCCGTTATAAATCTGTTCATCGTCCATGGCATAGACAGCTTGAAGCTTCAGCCGGTCATCGGCCAACCAACCTCCGGCCCGCTCCAACAGATGACGCTGCGTAAGCAGCACCGATGCATCGCTATCGCTGAGCATGTACTCAATCCGCTCTGCCGGATAATCGGGGTCCAGCGGTACATAGGCTCCGCCGGCTTTCCAAACGGCGAGCACCCCGACCAGCAGTTCCACTGAACGCTCCGCCCAGATCCCCGTAATCGTCTCCCTTCCCACGCCCTGTTCGCGAAGGAGAGAAGCCAGCCGCTCGGCGCGTTCGTTCAATTCGCCGTAGGTCAGCTGTTTGTCCATGTAGACGACTGCCGGATGATCCGGAATTTCCCGGGCAAACTTTTCAACATACCGATGAAACGCTTCTCCCTCGCTCAGCCCTGCCATCGGCGGGTTAAAAACGTTGAGAATACGGTGTCTCTCCTCATCGCTCAGCAGAGAAATCTCGCGTACCGGCAGTTCGGGAGTCTGAAGAAACTGGTCCAGAACGGTTACATACTGTTCCATAATCCGATCAATCTCGGCCGTCTCGAACAGGCCGGTACGATAGGAAGCATGGAGAATTACATGGCCTTCATTCAGCATATGGTCGAAGCGCAGCAGCAAATCGTCCATCTCGTGTCTAGCGAAGTGAGCCTCCAGGCGTACCTTGATTTCTTCGTACTCCACGATTTTCAAAGGCAGATATTCCAGAGACGTGCGGAACAGACCCGAAAGATCGTTGCGGCCGTGTTGTTCGCGTAAATCCTGGATCAATTGGTTATAAGGGTATTTCTGATACCGCAGATCCGCCGTATTTTCCTTGGAAACCGTTTGGATCAAGGAAAGCACGTGCCTGTCTGGATTCAGACGAATCCGCGTAGCCACGGTGCTGACGAACATGCCGATCGTTTCTTTTTCCTTCTTGCTAGTGCGATTGGCGAAAACCGTGCCGACCGGAACATCGGTGCTGTCGGTCAGCTTGTACAATAAGGCGTACATGGCGGACAGAAATAACGTATATAAGCTGACCTGATATTGTTCGCTGAAGGCCAGAATGCGTTCATACCGGGAACCGTCCAAAGTGATGGCCAGTTTATTGGATTCGCTGCCGATCGAGAATGGCGGATACGATTTAATGCCGGTCGTTTCAGGCAAAGTGTTGTACTTCGTCAGCCAGTATTCCTTGCCTTTTTGATAACGCTGCGATTGCTCATATTCACGCTCCGCAGAAATATAATCCAGATAGGAAGGGGCCTGGTAACTGCTGGAGATGCCTTTGCGCAGTTCCAGGTATTTTTCCATCACCGCATGCAGCAAAGCATTGACGGACAAGCCGTCGGCGATAATATGATTTACCGTCAAATTGAGCCATACTTGGCCGTTCGCAAAATGGATAATCGTAAATTGGTAGAGGTGTTCGTCGAACACGCTGGCCGGTTTTTCGCTTACTTCTTTCACCCAAGCATAGAATTGTTCGGTTGTGCCTATTTCGAGGCGGCTTATCCTAGCTTGGACATTCTCCGGCTCTTCGAACCACTGCGTTGGATTTTGCAAATCCCCGCTAATGCGGATTCGGAAAACGTCATAGGTTTTGACGATCTCTGCCACCGCTTGCTCCAGAAGCTGTGTGTTGATCTCGCCCGTAATCTGGTAGGTCGCGGAAAGCATCGTGATGGACGTTCCCGGATTCATAATTTCCATGAACCATATTCGGCGCTGGGCTTGCGTTAATCCATATTGCTCGTTGGTATTCTCTCTCACATCGACACACTCCCGGTTTAGAGATTCTTTATAGATAGGCTTTGTACCTAGATGTCACTTAGTCACTCTTAGAAGAACCGCGCGGCCATTCCCGGAACGGCTCCTTCGGACTCTGCCCCCTTTTTCGTGTCTACGTTTTCTGGTAACTACCGGTTATAAAGTCATACCTTGGATTACTAAAAGACTCTGTCGCATTCGCAAGCAGGAAGCCGCCCGCCGTAAAGCGGGTCTAGCCGTACAGCCGGGCGTAATAACCCCCGAGCGCCAGCAGGTCCTGATGGCGGCCCCGCTCGACGACCGTCCCTTGGTTCATGACGGTAATCAAATCCGCATGTTCCACGGTGCTGAGACGGTGGGCGATCAGAATGGTGGTGCGCCCCTTCATCAACACGTTCAGGGCCTGCTGTACCCAATGCTGGGATTCGTTATCCAGCGCGGAAGTCGCTTCGTCCAGCAGCAGAATCGGGGCGTTTTTGAGAATCGCCCGGGCGATCGCAATTCGCTGCCTTTGTCCGCCCGACAACGACGCTCCTCTCTCTCCCACCGGCGTTTCATACTGTTCAGGAAGTTCCTGAATGAAATGGTGAGCGTACGCCGCTTTGGCCGCTTCGATCACTTCTTCATCCGTTGCTTCCGGGTTGCCATAGCGGATGTTTTCCACAATCGTGCCGGTAAACAAGAACGGCTCCTGCGGAACGTATGCAATCTGCCTGCGGATTTCGTCCAGCGTGTAATGGCCGAACGGTTTGCCTTGGAGCAGGATTTCTCCGCTGTCCACAGGATAAAAGCCGAGCAGCAGCTTGATCAGCGTACTTTTGCCGCTGCCGCTGGCCCCCACGATAGCGGCGACCTGGCCGGGAAACACCTGCATGGAGATGTCGACAAGCACCTTTTTATCCGCCTGATAGGAAAATTCCACATCGCGAAACTCCACCGCAGCCTCCGACACGAGCTCGCTGTGAGGAGATCCCAAACGCTCCGGTTCCTCTTCCTCTCTTAGTACCTCTTGAATCCGGTGAGCGCCCGCGATTGAATTTTGGGTCATCGACAGAACCATCCCCAAGTTCAACAAGGCGTGCGTCAGATTCACTTGCAGAACCGCCAGGGCAGCGACGCTTCCCATTCCCATCAGTCCGTAGGCATAAAGAAGACTGCCGATGACGATGATGCCGCAGAACGTGACGTAGCTGATAAAATGATTCACCGCAGCCTGCATGCCGTTCTTCTGCGCGGTTTGCCGAAGCGTCTGCGTCATTTGTTCGTTCAACGCCTCGTACTGGCCGTAAATCGTGCGGATGCGGAACAGCTTCACAATTTGAATGCCGCCCATAAAATCTTTGAATTTTTCGGTCATTTTACCGAGCGTTTGCAAGCCTTGTTCGGACAAGGCGCGAATATCCCGCGCAAATTTCAGGCTGACCACGGAGGACAGCAGCAGAATGACGAAGGATACGCCGGCAAACCGCCAATCGATCAACACCATGGAGACAATGGAGCCGATGCAAAAGACAACTTGAAGCAGCAAAACGAAGTAAACCTGCGAGAATGTAAACTCAACGGTCGTTACGTCGTTGTTCACCCGCGACAGCAAATCCCCATGGTGCGTCTGCTCCAGGAATCTCGGCCGCACCCGGCACAGCTTGTCATAAAGACGTTCGCGGATATTCAGCACAGTCAGCTCGACACTGCGCTGGTATAAGTAAATGAACCAGGGAGAAATCACATTTTCCAAGAACAAGGCCGCGCCCAAAATAATAAAGGCTTCCACCATCAGGGACGTATCTCGGGACACGGCGAAATCAACCAAGTTATGTACGACCAAGCTGAAGGCGATCAGGAACAATGTCTGGGTGAGCGCCGTCACGGCCAGGCCAATGGCGTACTGGGTTTTGCGCTTGCGGTTCATAAACATCAGCAAGTAGCCGAGTTCTTTCACTTGCGAGAGCCATCCGCCCTTTTTCATGTGTACGCCACCTCCCTGCGTTCGGCAGACTCGGTAAATTCCTGATAGTACGACTGGGCGTACAGTCCCTTCATCTTCAGCAATTGTTCATGAGTGCCCTTTTCAACAATACTCCCCTGTTCCATGACCCAAATTTCGTCGGCGTTTTGTACTGTAGAAAGCCGGTGGGCAATAACCATCGTCGTTGTCTGCTTCATCAATACGCCCAGCGCTTCCTGAACCGCGCTTTCCGACTCCGGATCAAGAGCCGACGTTGGCTCGTCCAGCAGCATAACGGGAGCATCCTTCAGAAAAGCCCGGGCCATTGCAATGCGCTGGCGCTGCCCGCCGGACAAAAAGCCTCCGCGCTCTCCGACATACGTCTGGTAGCCGTCGGGAAGCTGCATAATGAAGGAATGCGCCTGAGCGGCTTTGGCGGCTTCGATAATCTCGTCCATCGACGCTACTTCCCGCCCGTAGCCGATATTTTCAGCGATCGTGCCGCTAAACAAATATGAATCCTGGGTTACCACGGAAAAATGCGACCGAAGCTGCTCTGGATCGGCGCCGTGGATCAGGCTGCCGAACACGCGGATCTCGCCCTGGTCCTCCGGAAGCGGATAAAAGCCGCATACAAGCTTAAACACCGTGCTCTTCCCTCCGCCGCTCGCTCCGACAAGCGCGATCGTCTTCCCTTCCGGCACCGAGAAGCTAACATTCCGCAGGATCGGGGAGCTCTCCTCATATCCGAAGGTTACGTTCTGAAACTCGATGGGGGCGGCGCTCGCTTTCGGAAGCGAACGGCCATTTTCCGTTTCGGTCGGCTGCTCGACGATTTCGGAGACCCTTCTCAGGGCACCGGCCATTTCGAACGTCCGCGTGATGAGCTCGGGAATATGCTCCAGCGGCTCCAGACACAGATTCAGCAAGTACAGGAAGGCGATCAGCTCTCCCGCGCCTAGCTGCCCTTTGTAGATCAAATAGCTTCCATAACTGACGGCGAAAATGATCGGGCTGATCATCAGCGTGGAAAGCAGCGGGTTGACCCAGGCTTCCCGCTTTTTCACGGCCAGCTTTTTTTGGGCCGTCAATTGCAGCAGCACTTGGTAGGAGCGAGATAACATGCCGGATAGCAGGTAGCTTTTTACAATAGGCATACCCCCAAGCGTATCCTGGAGGTTGACGTTCATTCGGCCCATGTTCGCCTGGGCTTCCTCCGTCAACCGCTCCAACTGCTTGCCGATCCATTGGGAAACCAGCAGTGCTACGGGAAATAACAGCAGGCTGTACAGCATCAGCTCCCATTGGAGGTAGATCAAATAAGCGAAACAGCCGATGAACACCAGCGGATGATAAAACCACTGGGCGAGGTCCCGAATCATAAACTGCTGGATCAGCTGCAGGTCGTTGTTGATCCGCGACAATACGTCGCCGGAGTGCTGCTTTTCCAAGTAGGAGACCGGGAGTTTGCCGATATGACGCATGACATGGTTGCGGATATCCTGCACCGCAGAGGCGCTGCTTCGCTCCACGCCGAAGCTCATGAAAAACTTCGCCGGCACACCGATCAAGATGACCACAAAGACCGTGTACACGATTTGCAGAACGATTGGCCCTGCCCCCTTCTCGGCCTGGGTGGTCAGCTGCTCGATCAAACTTCCCATCCATATCTCAATAACGGCGGCGGCAATCGCGGACAAGATACCGACGATCATCCAGCCTTTGTGACGGCTTACATAGGACATCAGCCAGCGGAACGCTTTCCAGGCGGCGTAAGCGGTTTGGCGCTTGGAAGGCGCCGCTGTGCCTTGTTCTAGAACAGACGGCTGGCGCTCAGCTTCCATGCAGTACCCCGGCCTCCGCTTCGATCTGCCGCTTGACTTGCTCTAAGATGTCCCGGATGACGACGGCCGTTTCTTCCACGCGCGTGAGTTCCAGCAATTCCTCGTGCGCGCCCTCCAGCCGGTAATCGGCGTAAGCTTGCGTCGTTGCCCCCCGCCAGGAAGGCAATTGGTGCTCCAGGCGGAACGCTTCGCTGTCCTTCGCAATCATTTCGTAAATCCGGGCCGGGATCGTGCCGGAATTAATAAGCTGCGCTTCGTACGCCAAGGTCGCTTTGACCTTCCGATGAACCCGCTCCCGCACGAGCGGGTTGCTCATTAATTCCTTCTCTTCTTCGTCGAAATCGGCAAGCGTTTCTTCAAGCTCTTTCTCCGACGTTTCGGAAGGCGTCAGCGTGTCCTTAATCCACGAGTCCACCATGAGCACGTCCGTTACGGAATACCCTCTTTTCTCCATCGTTTTGGCTACCTCGAACGTCAGGTTGCCTCCGAAGCAGTAGCCGAGCAGCACGTAAGGTCCTTCCGGCTGGATGCGGACGATCTCGTCCACATAACGGTTCAGCATGGCCTCGTAATCGACGGCATCGTCGATAAAATCAATGCCGTAGAGCACGAACCGGCCGTCGAGCCTGCTTGCGAGCTCTCGGTAACCGATGCCGAAGCCGCTGCCCGGAGGGAAACAGAACACGTTCAGATCTCCTGCTTTATTCAGCTTAATGAAGGAGTCTCCCCCTTTATCCAGGCCCAGATCCCCCTCGCCGAAAGCCATGGCTTCAACTGTTAGATTGTGGAATTGGCGGTTCAGCGGTATCTCGATGCCCGTTTCATCGTAAACGGCTTGAACGAGCCTCATCAGACTTAACGAATTGCCACCCAACTCAAAAAAGTTATCCTTTACGCCGACCTGCGGAACGCCAAGCGTATCCTGCCAGACGCGGGCGATCTTCATTTCGAGCAGCGTTCTCGGCGCGACATATTCCGCTCCTCCGGCCGCGGCTTCCTCCGGCGCGGGCAGCGCTTTGCGGTCGATTTTCCCGTTCGGGGTCAGCGGCATCCGCGAAAGCTGCACGAGGTGCGAAGGAATCATATACCCCGGAAGCTGCTTGGCGAGCTCCTCCTTGAGTTCATGCGCCGCCAGCCTCGTTTCCGCCACGTAATAAGCGACAAGCTGCTTATGGCCGTTCGCGTCGTCGCGGTCGAGCACCTTGGCTTCTTGCACGGTGGCGATCTTCAGCAGCTGCGTCTCGATTTCGTCCAGCTCGATCCGGTACCCGCGGATTTTCACCTGATGGTCGATCCGGCCCAGGTATTCGATGTTGCCGTCCGGCAGCCAAGCCGCCAAGTCGCCCGAGCGGTACAGTTTCTCCCCCTCCGCAAACGGGGAATCGACGAACTTCTCTGCCGTCAGATCCGGGCGGTTCAGGTATCCTCTCGCAAGGCCTTCCCCGGCCACATACATTTCGCCCGCTACGCCGATCGGCACAGGGCGGCGGTTTTCATCAAGGACGTACACGCTCAGCGTCGGGATCGGCTTGCCGATATTGCTCTTCGCCGCCTCCATTTCGACCCACGTGATTTCCTTATACGTAACGTGAACCGTCGTCTCCGTAATGCCGTACATATTGATCAGCTTCGTCTCCGGGTACTTCGTCTTGAAGCCCTTGAGCAGCAGCGGACTCAGCGCTTCGCCCCCGAAGATGACGTTGCGAATCCGCAGATCGTACGGATGGTCCGCCAAGACCTTACGCAGCAGCTGGTAGAAGTACGTTGGCGTCTGGTTCAAAATCGTGACCTGTTCGCGGCCCAGCAGCGCCAGGAAATCGGCTGGATTTTTCGCCGTAAGCGGCGGTACGATGACCAGCTTGCCTCCGTACAGCAGCGCTCCGTACATTTCCCAGACGGAGAAATCGAAGCAGAACGAGTGGAACAGCGTCCACGTGTCGGACGGCCCGAAGTCGAACAGGTTCTTGTCGTTGAACAGGAGCCGCACGACGTTCTTATGCTCGATCAGCGTTCCTTTCGGTCTGCCGGTCGTTCCCGACGTGTAGATGACATAAGCCAGGTTGCCCGGCCCGGAAATCGGCTCCAGGTTCGAAGCGTCCAGCGCATCGGCGGAGTCCGCCCCTCTATCGCCCCAAACGAAATCGTCCAATTCGAGGCGCGTTCCTGCGAAGTCGGTCTTCTCGTGCAGATGCTTTTGAATCAGCAATAACGGCGCGCCCGAATCCTCGATCATGAAGCGGATGCGCTCCTCCGGGTAGTCGGGATCGACAGGCACGTATGCTCCGCCCGCTTTGAGAATCGCCAGAATGCCGACAACCATATCGAGCGAGCGTTCGGCCAGAATCGCTACCAGCTGGTCCGCTTCTACTCCCGTCTCCCGCAGCTTCCGCGCAAGGCGGTTGGATCGCTCGTTCAGCTCGCGGTAGGTCAGCTGCCGTTCGTTCATGACGGCGGCCACGTTGTCCGGGTAAAGCTCCGCCTGTTCTTCGAACAAGCCGTAAATCGTTTTCTCCCGCTCGAACCCGGTTTCGGTGTCATTAAATCGCTTCAGCAGCGTCTCCCTCTCGTCTGGGGACAGCACATCGGCTTGTCCGAGCTCCAGATCCGGCTGAAATAAAAGCACGGACAGCAGCCGAACAAGATGGTCGGCCGCCTGTTCCACAAATGCCCGCTCGTACCGCTGCCCGTCAAAGCTTATTTCCAGTTCGATGGAGTGGTTTTGGCGGTCGAAGCGAAAAACCGTATCGGCCGCCACCCGGTTACCCAGCGGTTCCGGATGAATCGGGGCGAAGGATGCGACGGTGTTGACGACCGGGAGGCCGTCCCCCGTATAGTCCAGATGGAGCGGCTCCACCATTTTCCGAAAAGGCAGGTGCTGATGCTCCAGCGCCTCGCCGATGGAGGCTTTGATGCCCCCGAGCAGCGTTTTCAGCGTAGTCTGGCGGCTTACGGACGTCTTGATCACCAAGATGTCATGCGGCGGCGGAGTCCCGTCGGGGTCTGCGCTATAAGAAGGCATGCCGACCAGCACTTGGTCCCGCCCGGTATATTTGAACAGCAGGCTTTTTACTCCTGCCAAAACAATCATGTACAAAGCCAAATCCGAACCGTTGGCGAGGCAAATGATTTTCTCCGAGAGTTCGCTCGGCAGAGTACGGTGAAGCAAGCCCGGCTCGGCCGCAGCTTCCCCGTCGGCGGATAATTTGGAGGATTGACTGTAGGGAAGGAAGCTCAGGCTGTCATCGGCGTCAAACTTGCCGCTCCAGTACCGTTCTTCCTTTTCAAACAAAGATTTCATTTGTACCTCCCCTAAAAATGAAGTGACCGCATGCCCCGGCGCAGGTCCGAAAAAGCTTGCTTTCGGCCTGCGCGTTTACGGGCTTGGACGTTGTTCGCCGTCTTCCTTGGGATGCGCGCCGCTTTCGCTTGACGGCGGAGGCGCGCTTGTAGGATTAGAACGCGAATTCGATCGTATCGACGGCACTCTTTGGGCCTGCCGCCGGTTTATGACATTCAATCCGGCTTAGCTCGAGTTGTGGATTTTCCGCAATTTGAGACAGTACCCGCAGGTAATCCTCGGTCAAGGTGCGGATCATCGCTTCTTTGAACAGCTTGGTGGCGTAGAAGAAGCCCCCGCTCAGCGCCCCGTTGTTTTCATACATAAACAGCGTCAGATCGAACTTCGCCTCTTCCAAATGGTCAAGCTCGTAAGTCTTCAGGCTGACCCCTTCCAGCTCGGCGTCTCGTTCTTCGATATTTTGCAAGTCGAAAACGGCATCGAACAGCGGGAAGCGGCCCGGCTCCCGCTTCACATTCAAACGCTCCACGAGCTCCTCGAATGGATAATCCTGGTTCTCGAAAGCACCCAAAGCCGTTTCCTTCACTTCTTCCAGGTAGGACAAGAACGTTTTGTCGCCCGACGGACGATTGCGGATCGCCAGCGTATTGACAAACATCCCGATGACCGGTTCCAAATCGGCGTTCGTTCTTCCCGCCACCGGGGTACCCACGACCAAGTCCTCCTGCCCGCTGTACTTGGACAGCAGCACGGTATAAGCCGCAAGCAGCACCATGAACAGCGTGCTTTCACGCTCGGCCGCCAATTCGCGCAGCCGCGCAGAGAGAGAAGCTTCGACTTCGAACTCCAGATGCGCGCCTTCGTAGCTGCGAGCCGCAGACCGTTCGTAGTCCATCGGCAGGTCCGCCGTCGGCAGCTCTCCTTCGAAGGTTTGCAGCCAGTACGCTTCCTGCCGCCCGATCCGCTCTCGGTGGGCCTTCGACTGTTGCCAAACGGCATAATCCTTGTATTGAATGCGCAGTGGCGGCAGTTCTTCCCCGGCGTAGAAACTCGAGAACTCATCGATCACAATCGCCATCGATACGCCGTCGGACACGATATGGTGCATGTCGAAAAGGAGAATATGCAGGTTCGGCTCCAGCTCGATGACCCCGGCGCGCAGCAGCGGCGGCTTGCCGAGATCAAACGGACGAACGAAGCTGCGGACGATCTGCTCGATTTGAGCCGCATCCTCTTTATCCGCTTGATGATGCTCGATAGCAAAATCGACCTGCGGGTAAATCCGCTGAACCGCTTCGGCCTTCACGATTTCAAAACCGGTGCGCAGCGATTCATGCCGTGTTATCAATTTCCGCAAGGCGGCTTCCAACCGGTCTAAATCAAACTCGCCTTCCACCTGCACCAGCTCCGGCATGTTGTAAAGCTGATCCGCTCCATCCAGCGTGTGCTGAATGAACAGCCGTTTCTGCGCGGAGGACAGAGGGTAGTACTCTCTCTCCTCCGCTTGAGGAATGGCCTCATGCTCCCGCCGTTCCATCCGGGCGATCGCCTCGGCCATCGCCGCAATCGTCGAGTGACGGAATACATCGCGCAGCGGCAGGTTGACGTTTAATTCCTTAAATACCTTGCCCGCCAGCGTCGTCGCTCGCAGGGAGTGACCGCCGATGTCGAAGAAGTTGTCGTGAACGCCAATCTCTTTCGCAAGCCCCAGCACCTCCTGCCAAATCGCCGCCAGCTTCGTTTCCAGCTCATTGCGCGGTGCGACGTACTCCGTTCCGCTTCCCGCTTCCCCTTCCGGCGCTGGCAGCGCCTTCCGGTCAATCTTTCCGTTCGGCGTCAGAGGCAGGCGCTCCATCTCCACGAAGTACGACGGGATCATATAGCCCGGCAGCTCCTGCGCCAGCGCGCTGCGCAAATCGTTCACCGCCAGCTCCGCTCCGGTATCCGGCGTGTAATACGCGCATAGCGCCTTCTGCCCGTTCGCGTCACTTCGAACCAGCACCACCGCTTCGCGCACGCCTTCCACCCGCAGCAGCTGCGACTCGATCTCGCCCGTCTCGATCCGGTAGCCCCGGATTTTCGCCTGGTTGTCGATCCGGCCGATGAAGTCCACGTTGCCGTCTTCCATCCACCGCGCCAAGTCTCCCGTGCGGTACAGCCGCTCGCCCGCGGCGAACGGGCTGTCTAAGAACTTCTCTTCCGTCAGCTCCGGACGGTTCAAGTACCCGCGCGCCACTCCGACTCCGCCGATGACCAGCTCGCCCAGCACCCCGACCGGCACCGGGTTCAGATGCGCGTCCACGATGTAGAATTTCGCATTCAGCCACGCTTTGCCGATCGGCACATTGCCTGTCTGCGGCAGCTTCGTCAGCGGCTCGTCGTAGAAACTTGAGTCGATCGCCGCTTCCGTCACGCCGTATGCGTTGATGATCCGGAACAACGAGCCGAAGCGTTCCTGCAAGGTCCGGTAATCCGCCACGCTGCAGCTGTCCGAGCTCGTGATCAACAACTCCATCCAGCTCATATCCAGCCGCTGCTCGTGCACGTACTCCAGGAACGGCACGATCAGCGCCGGCGTCGATTCGAAGATGGTGACCCGCTCCCGTTCAATCCAGTAGTGCAGACGAGACGGATCGATCCGGTCGTCCTTCGGCACAATCACCATCGTGCCTCCGTTGTACAGCGTCCGCGCGATATCTCCCACGAACACGTCAAACGAGAAGCTTGCGAGTTGCAGCAGCCGCACCGGGAACTGATCCAACCGGTATTCCCGCCGGTAGCCCGCCGCCGTGTTCACCAGGCTGCGGTGCTCGATCATCACGCCCTTCGGCTTGCCCGTCGTTCCCGACGTGTAGATCACGTACGCCAGATCCTCCGGACGGGCTTCATGGAAGCTGTCGGTGCCAACATTCTGATGGCTCTCATCGCCGTCGTCCACAGCATCCGTCAGCTTGCCGGAGACAATCGGCGCATTCGCCCGCTCCTCGCTGTACGACGCTTCGTCGTCCAGGTACAGCACCGCCGCCAGCGCCAGCTCCTCTTCGTCGAGCCAGGCTTCAGCACGCTCTCGCAGCGCCGTTTGCGTCAGCAGTACCTTCGCTCCGCTGTCTTCGAGCATGAAACGCACGCGCTCCGCCGGATAATCCGGGTCGAGCGGCACATACGCCCCGCCCGCTTTCCAGACGGCCAGCACGGCCACCAGCAAGTCCACCGAACGCTCGGCGAGAATGCCGACGATCGTCTCCCGGCCGATGCCGCTTGCACGCAGCGTAGCCGCCAAGCGGTTCGCCCGCTCGTTCAGCTCCGCATACGTCAGCCGGTCGTTCTCGTACACGACGGCCGCCGCTTCCGGCGTGCGCTCCGCCTGTTCCTCGAACAGCCGGTGGAACGCGGCCGCAGGAGCCGCTTCCGGCTGCGCCGGGTTGAACGCGCCGAGAATTTGTCCTTTTTCCTCTGCCGTCAGCAAGTTCAGCTCGGCGATCTTCGCATCCGGACGGCTTACGATCGTTACGAGTAGCTGCTCGTAATGTTTCGCCAGCCGTTCGATCGTCTCCCTTTTGTAGAGAGCCGTCGCATATTCAAAGCTGTAATCCAAGCCGCCGTTCTCCTCGCCCACATCCAAACTGATATCAAACTTCGCGGTATCCAGTGCGCTCGGATAAGGAATCAGGCGAAGCCCTTCCAGCTCAAATTCCTCGTTCTCCGTATTCTGCATCGTAAACAGCGTGTCGAAGAGCGGATTGCGGCTTAAATCACGGGTGACTTGCACCTTGTCCACCAATTCTTCGAACGGATAGTTTTGATGCTCGAAGGCGTGGAGGGTCGTTTCTTTGACTTCGTTCAGGTATGACAGGAATGTCTTCTCCGAAGCCGGATAACTGCGGATAGCCAGCGTGTTTAAGAAAATCCCAATCAACGGCTGCACATCTCCATGATTCCTTCCGGCAATCGGCGTACCGACGATCACGTCTTCCTGACCTGAATATTTATGCAGAAGGACGTTATACGCCGCAAGCAGCACCATAAACAGCGTCGTGCCCGTTTCCGAGGCCAGCTGCTTCAGACCGTCGGTTTTCGAAGCGTCGAAGAAAAACTCCAGCGTTTGGCCTTCGTAGCTCTGCACGGCCGGACGCGGATAGTCGGTCGGCATTTCCAGTACCGGAAGCTCGCCTTGGAACATGTCCAGCCAGTACGCCTCCTGACGCTGAAGCCGTTCCTTCTGCTCCTGCGAATGCTGCCAAACGGTGTAGTCTTTGTACTGAATGCGCAGAGGCTCCAATTGCTCGCCGCCGTACAAGCGGACGAATTCTTCAACAAAGATTTCCATCGAGACGCCGTCGGAAATAATATGATGCATGTCGTACATTAGAATATGGCGTTCCGGAGCCAGCTCAACAAGGCCTACCCTCAGCAGCGGAGGCTTCGCCAAATCAAACGGACGGACGAAACGGCGAACCGTCTCTTCGGCCTCTTGCTCATCCGCTCGATAGAACTCCACGGCAAAATTCACGTCCTGGTAAATCCGCTGCGATGCTTCGCCATCCACCATTTCGAACCCGGTGCGCAGCATTTCATGCCGCGCCACGAGCTTACGGAACGCTTCTTCGAACCTTGCCCGGTCTAAAGCACCCTCCAGCAGCATCGCTTCCGGCATGTTGTAGCTAAGCTCCGCGCCTTCCAGTTGATTCAGGATAAAGAGACGTTTTTGAGCAAAAGATTGCGGGTACACCTCTCGGTCATCCGCCATCGGAATGGCAACGAATGTTTGCTCATCCAGCCGGGAAATGGCGGCCGCCATGCTCTCGATCGTGGAATGGCGGAACACGTCGCGCAGCGGCAGATCCACGTTCAACTCTTTATGAATCTTGCTGACCAGCGTCGTCGCCCGCAGGGAGTGGCCGCCGATGTCGAAGAAGTTGTCGTGAACGCCAATCTCCTTCGCAAGCCCCAGCACCTCCTGCCAAATCGCCGCCAGCTTCGTTTCCAGCTCATTGCGCGGTGCGACGTACTCCGTTCCGCTTCCCGCTTCCCCTTCCGGCGCCGGCAGCGCCTTCCGGTCAATCTTTCCGTTCGGCGTCAGAGGCAGGCGCTCCAGCTCCACGAAGTACGACGGGATCATGTAGCCCGGCAGCTCCTGCGCCAGCGCGCTGCGCAAATCGTTCACCGCCAGCTCCGCTCCGGTATCCGGCGTGTAATACGCGCATAGCGCCTTCTGCCCGTTCGCGTCACTTCGAACCAGCACCACCGCTTCGCGCACGCCTTCCACCCGCAGCAGCTGCGACTCGATCTCGCCCGTCTCGATCCGGTAGCCCCGGATTTTCGCCTGGTTGTCGATCCGGCCGATAAAGTCCACGTTGCCGTCCTCCATCCACCGCGCCAAGTCTCCCGTGCGGTACAGCCGCTCGCCCACGGCGAACGGGCTGTCTACGAACTTCTCTTCCGTCAGCTCCGGACGGTTCAAGTACCCGCGCGCCACTCCGACTCCGCCGATAACCAGCTCGCCCAGCACCCCGACCGGCACCGGGTTCAGATGCGCGTCCACGATGTAGAGTTTCGCATTCAGCCACGCTTTGCCGATCGGCACATTGCCTGTCTGCGGCAGCTTCGCCCGCTCCTCGTCGTAGAAGCTGGAGTCGATCGCCGCTTCCGTCACGCCGTATGCGTTGATGATCCGGAACAACGAGCCGAAGCGTTCCTGCAAGGTCCGATAATCCGCCACGCTGCAGCTGTCCGAGCTCGTGATCAACAACTCCATCCAGCTCATATCCAGCCGCTGCTCGTGCACGTACTCCAGGAACGGCACGATCAGCGCCGGCGTCGATTCGAAGATGGTGACCCGCTCCCGCTCCATCCAGTGGTGCAGACGAGACGGATCGATCCGGTCGTCCTTCGGCACAATCACCATCGTGCCTCCGTTGTACAGCGTCCGCGCGATATCTCCCACGAACACGTCAAACGAGAAGCTTGCGAGCTGCAGCAGCCGCACCGGGAACTGATCCAACCGGTATTCCCGCCGGTAGCCCGCCGCCGTATTCACCAGGCTGCGGTGCTCGATCATCACGCCCTTCGGCTTGCCCGTCGTTCCCGACGTGTAGATCACGTACGCCAGGTCCTCTGGACGGGCTTCATGGAAGCTGTCGGTGCCAACATTCTGATGGCTCTCATCGCCGTCGTCCACAGCATCTGTCAGCTTGCCGGAGACAATGCCGGAGACAACCGACGCATTCGCCCGCTCCTCGCTGTACGACGCTTCGTCGTCCAGGTACAGCACCGCCGCCAGCGCCAGCTTCTCTTCGCCGAGCCAGGCTTCGGCACGCTCTCGCAGCGGCGTTTGCGTCAGCAGCACCTTCGCTCCGCTGTCTTCGAGCATGAACCGCACGCGCTCCGCCGGATAATCCGGGTCGAGCGGCACATACGCCCCGCCCGCTTTCCAGACGGCCAGCACGGCCACCAGCAAGTCCACCGAACGCTCGGCGAGAATGCCGACGATCGACTCCCGGCCGATGCCGCTTGCACGCAGCGTAGCCGCCAAGCGGTTCGCCCGCTCGTTCAGCTCCGCATACGTAAGCCGGTCATTCTCGTACACGACAGCTGCCGCTTCCGGCGTGCGCTCCGCCTGTTCCTCGAACAGCCGGTAGAACGCGGCCGCAGGAGCCGCTTCCGGCTGCGCCGGGTTGAACGCGCCGAGAATTTGCTCTTTTTCCTCTGCCGTCAACAAGTTCAGCTCGACAATCTTCGCATCCGGACGGCTTACGATCGCCGCAAGCAAATGTCCGAAATGAGTCGACAGCCGCCGGATCGTGCTTTCTTTATAAAGAGCCGTTGCGAATTCAAAGCTGCACTCCAGGCCGCCGTTTTCTTCCGTAACATCCACACTCAGGTCGAACTTGGCCGTGCCGTATTCGCTAGGGTACGGGGACAATTTCAGCCCTTCCAACTCAAACTCTTTATCCTCCAAGTTTTGCAGGGAGAACATCGTGTCAAACAGCGGGTTGCGGCTCAAATCCCGGCTGACCTGCACTTTATCAACGAGCTCTTCGAACGGATAATTCTGATGCTCATAAGCGCCTAAGGTCGTTTCTTTCACTTCTTCCAGATACGACAGGAAGGTCTTCTCCGAAGCCGGATAATTGCGGAGCGCCAGCGTATTGACGAACATTCCGATCAAAGGCTGCGTGTCTCCGTGCGTTCTGCCCGCAATCGACGTTCCGACGATCAAATCGTCCTGACCTGTGTATTTTTGCAAAAGCACGGTATATGCCGCAAGCAGCACCATATACAGCGTCGTTCCTCTTTGAGCGGCCAGCTGCTTCAAGCCTTCGTTCGTTGCCTCGTCCACGAAGGACGTCAGCGTTTGTCCCTCAAAGCTCTGCACGGCAGGACGCGGATAGTCCGTCGGCATTTCCAGAACCGGCAGCTCGCCCCGGTAACGGTCCAGCCAGTAAGCTTCCTGGCGTTTCAACTGCACTTTTTGCTCGTCCGACTGCTGCCATACCGCATAGTCCTTGTATTGAATGCGCAAAGGCTCTAATGACTCGCCGCCGTACATACGAACGAGTTCCTCGACTAACACGTCCATTGAAACCCCGTCGGAGACGATATGGTGCATGTCGAACATCAGCAAATAACGTTCGGCTGCCAGCTCTACGAGCTCCGCCCGCAGCAGCGGAGGCTTCGCCAAGTCGAAAGGCCGGATGAAGGCCTGCACGACTTCGGGCGCTTCTTCCTCGCTCACATGACGGTACTCGACGGCAAAGTCGACGCTCTCGTAAATGCGCTGTACAGCTTCGCCTTGTACGATCTCAAAGCCGGTTCGCAGCGTTTCGTGCCGTGCGATCAGTCCGCGGAAAGCCTTCTCCAGCAGGCTCCGGTCAATCGATCCTTCCAGCAGCAGCACGCCCGGCATGTTGTAGCTCTGATCGGCCCCTTCCAGCTGATTCAGGATAAACAGCCGCTTCTGAGCTGAGGAAAGCGGATAATATGCTCTTGCGCCCGCCAGCGGAATCGACGAGAACGACTGCTCTCCGATCCGGGAGATGGCGAGAGCCATCTCTTCGATCGTCGAGTAGCGGAATACGTCGCGCAGAGGCAGCTCGACATTCAGCTCCTGATGCACCTTGCTCACCAGTGTCGTCGCCCGCAGGGAATGGCCGCCCAGGTCGAAGAAATTGTCATGAACCCCGATGTGCTCCAGTCCGAGCACGCTTTTCCAAATTCCCGCCAAGCTGGCTTCCAGCGGAGTCCGAGGCGGAGTACGTTCTTCGCCCGGCTGCAAGCTCTCCTCCGGCGCCGGGAGTGATCGGTGGTCGACCTTGCCGTTCGTCGTCAGCGGGAGCCGCTCCAACTGGATCAGGTACGCCGGAATCATATAGGCCGGCAGTTCCTGGGAAAGCACGCTCTTCAGCTCGGCCGCCGGAAGCTCGCGGTCCGCTTCATAATAGGCGCAAAGCTGCTTCTCGCCGGAGGCGTCTTCCCTCGCGAATACCGTCGCTTTCCGAATTCCCTCCACTTTCTGAAGCTGAGCTTCGATCTCGCCCAGCTCAATGCGGAAGCCGCGGATTTTCACTTGGTCGTCCGTCCGTCCCACGTATTCGATCGTGCCGTCCGGCAGCCATTTCGCCAAATCCCCCGTCCGGTACATGCGCTCTCCCAGCACAAACGGATTGTCCACAAATTTCTCCGCCGTCAGCTCCGGCCGGTTATTGTAACCCCGTACCAAGCCTTCTCCGCCGACGCAAAGCTCCCCGGCCACGCCGATCGGCAGAAGCTTATTCCGGCTGTCGACGATATACACCGTCGTATTACTGATCGGCCGTCCGATGGGTACGGTAACCGCCGACTCATCGACGAAGTCGATCGGAAGGTACGTGGTATAAACCGTGCTTTCCGACGGGCCGTACAGGTGGTTGAGCCTGCCCGGTCCGATATGGGCGAGCGCTTTACGCACATGTCCGACCGACACTCGCTCTCCTCCGAACAAAATCGCCCGGACATCCCGCAGGCAGTCGACGTTCACATCTACAAGGACGTTGAAGAAAGCCGTCGTAATCAGCATGACCGAGATGCGCTCGCGCTGGATGAGATCCGCCAGCCGGACGATTTCCAGCAAAGTCTCGCGGGGAACCAGCACCAGCCGCGCCCCGTTGGTCAAAGCGCCGAAAATATCGAAAATCGCTCCGTCGAACGAATAGCTCGAAAGCTGGAGGACATGATCCCGTTCGGTGATGTCGATATAATTCGTATTTCGCACGATCCGCACGATGTTGCGGTGCGAAACAAGGTTGCCTTTCGGCTTGCCTGTCGTGCCTGACGTATAGATGACGCAGGCCAGATCCGTCGCTTCGGTGCCCGGATTTAGATTTGTGCCGTCCTCGTGATAGAAGGACTCGTCATCCAGTAAGATCACGGAGTCCGAACCCGCCAGGCGCTCGCGCAAGCGGCTTTGCGTCAGCATGACCTGCGCTCCCGAATCCTCAATCAAGAAACGGATACGCTCCTCGGGATATTCCGGGTCAATCGGTACGTAAGCCGCTCCGGCTTTGTGTGCCGCCAGCATGCCCACCACCATTTCGATGGAACGCTCAGCCATAATGGCGACCAGACGGCCTTTGGATATCCCGTGGCTACGCAAGGTACGGGCAAGGCGGTTGACGCGTTCGTTCAGCTCGCGGTAGGTCAGCTCTTGCTCATTCAAGGAGATGGCGGCTGCATCCGGGATGCGCTCCGCCTGCTCTTCGAACAATTGAATGAGCGTCTTCCCGCGCGGAAATTCCGTGGTGGTGTCGTTAAAACGTCCGAGAAGGTCGGCCTTTTCCGCCTCCGTCACAAGTTCCAGCTCGCCCACGGTAATTTCCGGGTTATCCGTCACCTGCTCCAGCAGATGGACGAGATGCCCCTTGAGCAACTCGATGCTGTCTTTATCGAACACTTCGGCGTTAAAGTCGAATCGAATTTCGATCTCGACTCCCGGCACCACGGTCACGTTGAAGTTATAGTTCGTCTGCTCCTCCATCTGAACGTCAGCGATCGTCAGGTCGCCGTGCTGCTGGTCGCCCGCCTGCTCCATCTGCTCGTCCACCGGATAGTTCTCGAAAGCGATGATATGGTTGATCAGGTTCTGCTTTTGCACGCTGCGGGCTTGAATTTCATACAGCGGATAGTAATCATAACGCCCGGACTCCAGCGCCCGCTCTTGGAGCTTCGCCATCAGGTCGGCGAACACGGTGTCCGCTTCGCTCGTGACGCGGACCGGCACCGTATTGATGAACAGCCCGATCATGGACTCGATGCCCGGGATTTCCGCCGGTCTTCCGGCCACGACGCTGCCGAATACGGCATCGTTTGTTCCGTTATATTTTTGCAGCATCACGCCCCAAGCGGCTTGCAGCAACGTATTGACCGTAACCAGGCGCTGTTTCGCCACCCGGTCCATCCGCTCGCTCAAGTCCTTGCCCAGCTCGGCGGTGACGTGATCAGCCGTAAATCTGCCGTTTGGCGCCGGTTCCTTTTGTCCCGGGAGTACGGTTTGCCCTTCATAACCTGCCAGGAATGCCGTCCAATAGCCGGATGCCGCCTGATCGTCCTGTTTCTCCAACCATTCGATATAAGCGCCATAATCCGATCCCTTATCTCCCGCTGGCTGCTTGCCGGATGCCAAGGCCGAGTACGTCTCAAACAACTCCTGCGTCAGCTGCGGCAGGCACCAGCCGTCCATCAAAATATGCTGGAAACTCCACAGCACATGATAGCTTTGCTCTTCGGTGCGCAGGATCGTAACCCGAACGAGCGCGTCATGTTCCATGTCGAAGCCGCGAAGCTTGTCATCCTCGGCCTTTTTATCCAAATACGCTTGTTTCTCGTCCGCCTGCAAATGAAGCAGCTCTTCATATTCAAAGCCGACCGGCTTGTCGCGGTATATGATTTGCAGCGGCTCGCCCGCCGGTCCTTTCACAAAATTCGCCCGCAGCACCAGATGACGTTTCGCAAGCTCCATCCAGCTCCTCTCGAAAAGCTGGACGTCGAGCGCTCCCCGCATCGTAAACCGCGTCTGCTCGAAGTAAGCGGCCGTTTGCCGGTCAAGCGCGCTGTGGAACCACATGCCCTTCTGCATCGGCGTAAGCGAGTAAATATTTTCAATTTCCCCGAGATGGCCCGAGCGCTGGGCGATTTGCTCCAATTCCGCGATGGTCAAGCCTTTAAATTGCACGTCGCTCGGCGTCAATTCGGTGTTTTCTTTGCCTGCGCAGTGGGTAATGAGCTCTCGGAGACTTTGCTCAAGCCGCTGAGCGAAGGCTTCCATCGTTTCCTTGCGATACTGCTTCCGGCTGTAGCTGAGATCGAGCGATAAAGCGCCGTCCAGCACCATGCCGTTGATATCCAGCACAAAGCTGCGGGCCTGCCGGTCGCTGGCCGGGCTGCCGCTGGAATAAGAAGATATGCCGATCTCGTCCTGATTGACATCATCGTCGAACTGGCCGAGGTAGTTAAAATTAATTTCCGGCTCTGCGCCCCAAACAAAGCCATCCTCCGATTTGGAGAGATAGCGGCATACGCCGTACCCAAGCCCCTTGTTCGGAATGCGGCGCAAGCTTTCCTTGACCTGTTTAATCTGATAGGCCAAATCCCGGTCGGTTTCCGGCTCCAGGACGACCGGAAACTTGGTCGTAAACCAGCCGACTGTGCGCGTGATGTCGATATCCGTTCCGATCGATTCGCGTCCGTGTCCTTCGAGATTGATCCGCACCCGTTCGTGTCCCGTCCACTTGCGAACGGCTATGCCGAGTGCCGTTACCAAAATATCGTTCATTTCGGTGTTGTAGGCCCGGTGAACCCGCTTCAGCAGCAGCTCCGTTTCTTCGGGAGTCAAACGGACGAACAGCGATTCGCTGTCCTGCTGCGTCGTAACGTCCGCCTCCAGATCCTTCGGCACGGCCGGAACCGCAATTTGTTCCACGGCCTGCCAATAGGCCCGTTCCTTCGCCATCTCCGGGCTTTGCGCGTAAGCGGTCAACTGCTCGGACCAAGTGCGGTACGCATCCGTTTTCGCCGGGAAACGAATTTCCTCGCTTTTGCCGGCCTGCTCGTAACCCAGAGCGAAATCCTCCATCAAAATGCGCCAAGACACGCCGTCCACCACGGCATGATGAACCGCGAGCAGCAAATGGTCGCCGTCCGCGCACCGGAACAGTCCCGCCTTCACGAGGGGCCCATTCTCCAGATCGATACCCGCTTGAATGTCCGTTGCCTTCGCTTCCACAACCTGCGCGGTATTCTCCGCATCCTTGAAGTCGAACACGTCCAGCGTGAACAGCCCGCCTTCCTGAATCGCGCGGTTCCGCGCGCTAAACCCTTGTTCCGTCTTGCGGAACACCATCCGCAAGGCGTCATGATGCTCGGCCAGCTTTTGCAGCACCTGACGTACCGTCTCTTCGTCGAAGCGTTCCTTCCGGTACAGCATCACCGACTGGCTGAAATGATGCGGGTCCGCAAAGGAGCTCTCGAAAAACCAATGCTGAATCGGCGTCAGCGCCGTTTCACCCGTTATTTCGCCTTGATCGATAGTACGTCCGATCGGTTTCACATGCAGGCTGAGCTGTGAGATAGTCGGATATTTGAACAAATCCCGGATTTCCAGCTTGTACCCGGCTTGATGAAGCCGCGAAGATACTTGAATGGACTTGATCGAGTCTCCGCCCAGCTCGAAGAAATGATCCGTTACCCCAACGCGATCGGCGTTCAATACCGCCTGCCACACATCGGCAAGCGTCCGCTCGGCTTCATTGCGGGGAGCTACGTACGCACCGCCGGTCAGCGCGTTTCCTTCCGGAGCGGGCAAAGCCTTGCGGTCGATTTTGTCGTTCGGCGTGAGCGGCATCCGCGGAAGCTGAACAAAATGCGCTGGAATCATGTAATTCGGCAATTTTTGCGCCAGCGCGCTTCTCAGCTCGCCGAGCGTAAGCGGGCGGCCCGCGACCAGGTAAGCGCACAGTTCTTGCCCGCTTTTGCCTTCCCGCGCGATTACGATCGTCTCCTGCACGGAGTCGATCTTCAGAAGCTGCTCTTCAATCTCGCCGATCTCGATCCGGAATCCACGGATTTTCACCTGATGGTCAATCCGGCCCAAGTACTCAATATTTCCGTCCGGCAGCCAGCGGGCCAAGTCGCCCGTCCGGTACAGTCTCTCTCCGGGCTCAAACGGGTGTTCGATGAATTTCTCCGCCGTCAGATCCGGCCGGTTCCAATATCCCCGGGCGAGGCCGACGCCCGCGATGCATAATTCTCCCTCCACTCCGATAGGCGCCAGCTGATTCTGTGCGCCCAGTATATACAAGCGATGGTTCCAGATCGGACGTCCGATCGGTATCGCTCTGCGTTCGGTGTCATGCGTAGACGCCGCCCACACGGATGTGGCGATCGAGGCTTCCGTCGGACCGTACGCGTTATAGTACTGTACCTTGTCTTTCCACTGCTGCACGAATTCGGCTGAAACGGCGGAGCCCGCCGTGATGAGCCTGCTCAGACTCGGCAGGCGGTCTGAATTCAAATAAGCAGCATAAGTTGGCGGCAAAGTGGCGATCGTAATTGCATGCTCGTTCATGAAACGTTCGAACAGCTGATCATCCAAAACCGTCTCGGTTGACGGTATATATAAGGTCGCCCCGAAATACAGAGCGTTGAACATCTCCCAGCACGACGCATCGAACGATAGGCTGGCGAATTGCAGCACTCGATCCTGTTCGGTCGTGTGAAGCGTATGGGCAAACGTCAGTTTCAGGCTGACCAGCCCGCGATGCTCCAGCATGACCCCTTTGGGTTTGCCCGTCGTACCTGATGTATAGATGACATAAGCCAGATCGTTCGGACCGCTGGCCGGCTCCAGGTTCGAGCCATCGTCGCTGTAGGCCTGCTCGTCATCCAGCGCCACCACGGTCCCTTCGAACGACACCTGCTGCTGCAGCTCCCTTTGAGTCAGCAGCAGCTGCGCGTTCGAGTTCTCCAGAATGTAGCGGATGCGTTCTTCCGGGTATTCCGGGTCTATCGGCACGTAGGCACCGCCAGCTTTCAGAACCGCCAGAATGCCAACGACCGTCTCCAGCGATCTCCTAGCCATCAAGCCTACCAGCTGATTGGGCAGCACGCCGACCGATCGCAGCGTCCGCGCCAGCCGGTTCGCCCGTTCGTTCAGCTCCGCGTACGAAAGCCGCCGCCCCTCAAAGACAACCGCCGTCGCTTCGGGCACCCGCTTCACCTGCTCCTCCACGAGCTGATGAATCGTCCGATCACGGGGATAGTCCTTCTCGGTATCGTTAAAGCTTTGCAGCAATTGAAATTTCTCGTCCTCCGACAGCATGTCCGCCCGCACGATGTCCAGCTCCAACTCGTGAAGCCCCACGGCCAGCAGGCGATTCAGATGGCCGACGACCCGAGTCATGAACTCGGAGTCATATAAGTGCTCGTTATATGACAGCGCTAGCTGTATCGTCCCGCCGGTTAAGCTGAATTCAAAGGAACAATCCGTGACCACGTTTTGCCCGATTTCGTCCAGATGCAGCTCCTTAAGGGATACTAGCGTATGGACGACGGGTATCCCGTCTGCATATTGCAGGTCCAGCTTCTCCGTCATTTTCAAGAACGGAATATGTTGATGCTGAATCGCTTCCGGCAAGGAAGTCCTCAGCTCGCTCAGAAGCGTTTTAAAAGTCGCACCCGCCGAAAGCGAGTTTTTCAAAATGATCGTATGATTAACGGATCGGCGCGTCTCCGTCGGTTTCCGTACAACCGGCATGCCGACCAGAATGTCAGAAGCGCCTGTATATTTATGCAAGAGCGACTGAACACCGGCGAGCAAAATCATAAAAGTGGCCAGCGGAGCGCCCTTGCTCATTTGAAGGACGCGCTGCGCCACTTCCTCCGAAAGCGTCCCGCCGACGGTTGTCATAATGGGCGCCAGGGAGCTTGGAGCTTTGCTGTAAGGCAGCCGCGTCAAGGTATAATCGTCGCTACCGAATTTTTCGTTCCAAAACAACGTTTCTTTTTCAAAAGCCATCTGGATCGTTCCCCTCTCTTCATCGGTAAAAGCAATCCGGCGGGGCATATGCCGCAGCAACGCTCCAGCCTCGCTCCCCGCCTTTTCAAACATGTGACAACAATGTCAATGGCTTTCGCCAGGTCACCGCTTCGCTTGCCCGGTTGATCGCATGCGGCAATCCTCTGCCTAGCAGCTGTCCCGCTCGGCTCCCATGCGTGAAAGACAACAAAGAGCATCGTTCTACGCAAGAGATGCGGCTGCTTCTGGCTCCTCTGCTTCAATATGCTTGCTGCGGACGAGCCACCCGAAGACGGGCTTTGGTTTAACATTGGGTTCGGAATTGGATTTGGGGGTGAACAAGGGATGTTCCTCCCATCGATGTAAGGCTTGCTGTAGGATCCCGGTCGGCCAGCAGGAAGTCGGCCGTACCTCCGGATTCGGCACCGGAGCTGCCTTTGTCGAAGCCTATGTTTAAGGGATATTGATACACTCTATGTACGATTTGTATATTCCCCCGCCTGGTGTGGATAATTAAAGATCCGGCTGCGGGGTAGTGAGCTTTTCCTGACGATTAGATGTGACGATGGTGCTGCATGAGGGTGAAAGCGTTATCTTAACATCAGGGCCGCACGGCCCCGGAAGGCACTTCCGTGCCTCTTGCCGGGGCGGCCACCGGCTTGGCCGAGCTTAGGTCGTTACCAGCAAATCCTGGGTCTCCTGAGAGATCACCTGCTGCATACTGGACTTGATAATGTCGCAGCCGGCGGCCAGATACTCCATCGAGACGGTCAGCGGAGGCATGATCTTTAGTACGCTGTCTCCTCTGCCGGCTCTTTCAATGATGAGCCCGTTCTCGAAGCTGATCTCCGTCATCTGCTTCGCCCCGGCTTCATCCGTGAAGCCCGAGACGTCAATGCCCCAGATCAGGCCGAGTCCGCGGATGGCGATGGACGGATGCAGAGGCTTGATTTCTTTGTCAAAGAACGAGCGCACAAACTCTTCCTTCTGCTTCACCTAGGCTTCCAGGGCGACTCTGTCCCGGAACTCGAGAGCGGCCTTGGCGGCCGGCTTGTCGATTCCGGAGTGCGAATCAGTCAGGATATTCTCGATATAGCCGAGCGTATCCATTTCTGCGAAAGCCCCGCTCGGGTGCGGCATGAACGTAACTCCGCCCAGAGGAGCCCCGCCCCTTCCCTCATGGACTTGGAGCTTGTCGCCGACAGGCTGCCGATCGACATGCCGTGGAAGCCGCCCATGAATGCGAATATCCCGGTTCTCTTCTTCGCCTTGCATGCGAGCTTAAGGGCCGCTTCCACCGCGTTCGTCCCCGTCGGACCGCAGAATTGAAGCTTGTAATTCAGCTTCTTCGGCTCCAGGATCCGCTCCGAGAAGCTCCGGATGAATTCGCGCTTGGCCATTGTATACATATCCAGACCGTGCATAATCCGGTCGGAGGTCAAGTAATCGAGAACCCGGTCCTTGATATAATCGTTGTTATGACCGTAATTCAGTGCCCCGGCACCTGCAAAAAAATCAATATATGCTCTTCCGTCCTCAGAATATAGCAGGTCCCCACCTTCTGACGTCATGGATCAAACATATTCTCGGCTGTCATTTTCCACAATTGTCGGTCTCCGCATGCCGGCTTGCTGGGTAGCCAGTGGACTGGTCTCTCGCACACAGCTTGGATTAGGTATAAAAACCATCCAATTCTATTTTCTATCATAATTGGAAAGTTGACCTAGGTAGAATTATATCAAAATTTCCAATAATGTATAGTAAAACTTCAGTTAAATTTGGTCAACACGGTGTTAATATTTTGCCTAAAAAGAGCGAATGGAGAAGAAACGCTGGGAATGGTTTGCCATCAATCGAGGAATTCGACGCATGTCGACATTCAGGCGGGGTGCCGGCCGATTTGGGAGATCCTCCCTGTAGACATTCTCTGCCGGTGCTCCGAATCCTTGCGCTTTGCGATAACTTAACATGATTACCTGACGAATTTCTGGAAGCCTGGCTGGAAACGTGACTGGATGTCAGCTGGATATTCTGCTGGAAAATCCGTTGGATACTCGCGTTTTGGTCGGGTGTAACGTTAATTCCAGACGTTCCATTATCGTTCGAATGATCTCGTATGCCCGATCCGCATCCTTCTTGGGGATACATTGGCGCTTTACGGGTTGCGGAATGTGCAATAAATTTTATACTTTCTTCTTGTTTTACTGTAAGTAACATATCTGTAGTCATAATGATGGGAAGCTTATTCTTGGGGTCAGTTGGATGTTTAATGCCTAACTTTTGTGCAATATAGAGGGTTTTATCTAGGGGTAATAAAGGAAATTGTTCGCGAATATCAATCTCTTGTCTGACCACTCCATTTGGTAATGATGTGCCAATTCAAAGTGTTCAGACAGATAATGGTGAAGTCGACCACTTTTCCAACCAAGGTTTATATTCCGAAAAGTGGCCTTGACCTCTTCCTTCTTTGATTTTCCGTTGAATAGATGCTATAGATTTACTTGATCGAATTTTGTTCATTATTCACCATCTTTTTAGAACTACTAAATCAGAGTAAAGTTCAGTTATCTTTTTCTACTCCTAAGATATATTTTAGTTTTACTTCAAAATACAAATGTAGAATATAACAACTCACAGCTTTATACAATAGCAAAGTAATATTTTTTAGCTATATTTTACTTGGTATCCTATTCATAGCTACTCGTAGGGTACAGTAGGGTATGAATAAGCTATAATATGGGCTATAAGTAGGTATAATTAGTAAGCAGATGGGTCGGGTTAAAACCTATTTGATATTCTCAATAGAGGTGAACTCATGAATACTTTGGGACAGCCATGTAGAAATTTAAGACTACTCCATAAGTGGACATAAGAGGAACTTGCTAATAAAATCGGGGTAACCAAATAGGTTGTTTCTAATTGGGAGCGAAATGTAGCACGACCTGAAAAAATTAATCATTTAATATCTTTAGCAGAGGTTTTTGATGTTACAACCGATTATTTACTTTATTGCTAATCAAATGACGTTCCCCTACTGTGTGGACACAATGATACAATTCATTCGGACCTTAATAACGAGAAAATCAAAAAATCCTTTGATCTTTTAGCATTTCTAAATTCTGGTTTTCGAATTGAATTAAATGGGCAGGTATTAGAACAAGAAGATTTGAATCTAATCGGTAAAAATATTACCTTTTTAATGGAGCATTTTGTCTCTCCTTTAAAGAAAAGATATAGTAAATAGAAAATTTTAGTACCCATTAGTTCGCTTAAAGAAGTAGCGCCTCACACCTTCTTTTACAATTTAATTAACTTTGTGTTAGCTGAAGTTTTACTTTTAGGGATAGTCTTTCAATATTTCTTTTGCAAGTTTCATTAGTTGCACACTCTGTAAATAGGTCTCTATGTTAAGACCTTGTAATGATTTAAAAATAGTGTTCTTTGATACAGGCGTATCTCCAAAGATTAACCACTCTATATGGGAATTGAAGTTTTCTTTAATTGCTATAATTATATCAAGAGAGGGTCTGTATTTATCTTGCTCGAGCTCACTCAACGTTCCTTGAGAAATTCCAATTATATTTGCAAACTTTATTTGATTTAAGTTGTTTGTTTTTCTAATAGTTCGAATTCGTTGGCCTATTGTAGACATAATGCCCTCCTAAGCTAAAAAGATCCCGATATATCATCGGGATCTTTCTTGATGTTTATAAGGCTATAATACTGACTAGTTCCAGACTTTTTTTTCTGGTTCCAGAGTTTCTTTATTGGTTCCACACATTTTTTACTGGTTCCATACTTTTTTATCATCAGACAAAAAGTCATAATAGCAACTAAAGCTTATTCTACAGTAACACTTTTCGCTAGGTTACGTGGTTTATCAACATCATGACCCAGTGCAAGAGAAGCGTAGTAAGCCAACAGTTGGAGAGATACAACTGAAATTGCAGCAGACAGAATTGGAAGTGTCTTCGGAATGGCAAATACCTGATCCACGGACTTCAGCAACTCAACTGCGTGCTCTTCGTACGTAATCGCAAGAACATCTGCACCACGAGCCTTGACTTCCTTAATGTTGCTCACGGTTTTCTCCAACACGGATTCCTGTGTTACCAAAGCGATAACCGGAATGCCGTCTTCAATCAATGCCAGTGTACCATGCTTCAATTCACCCGCAGCATAAGCCTCGGAATGAATGTAGGAAATTTCCTTGAGCTTCAGGGAGCCTTCCTGTACTACAGCATAGTCCTGACCGCGACCAATAAAGAACAGGTGCTTGTGGCTTGCAATTTGCTCAGCATAGGCTTTGATCGCATCTGCTTTACCCAGCATCTCTTCCACTTGCTCTGGCAGGGATTCCATAGCAGCCAGCACATGAGCCACTTGCTCATCCGTTTGTGTGCCACGCACTTGAGCGAGATACAAACCAAACAGATAGAACGCAATCAACTGTGAAGAATATGCTTTAGTGGAGGCTACGGCAATTTCCGGTCCTGCCAGTGTAACCAACACATCATCTGCATCACGGGCGATGGAGCTGCCGACTACGTTTGTAATCGCCAGTACATGAGCGCCATTTGCTTGTGCTTCACGCAAGGCTGCCAACGTGTCAGCAGTTTCACCGGATTGGCTCACCACGATCACCAATGTCTCTGGTGTTACGATAGGTGAACGATAACGATATTCGGAAGCCACATCATTTTCTACCGGTATACGAGCCAGACTTTCAATAACTGTACGACCAATCAAACCAGCATTGTAAGCTGTACCACACGCAACAATTTGAATGTTGCGGATATTTTTAATTTGTTCTTCTGTCAGCTTCAGCTCAGGAAGAACAACTTTTTTAGTATCTTTATCGATACGGCCCAACATTGTGTCACGATAAGCCTTAGGCTGCTCGTGAATTTCTTTCAACATGAAATGCTCATAGCCGCCTTTTTCCGCTGTTACAGCATCCCATTCGACATGAATCATTTCCCGAGAAATAAATTGGCCTTCGATTGTCATTAATTCGACAGCATCACTGGTCAAAACAGCCATTTCGCCATCGTTCAAAATAAATACATTGCGTGTATATTTCAGAATAGCCGGAATGTCGGAACCGATAAAGTTCTCGCCTTCTCCCACACCAATAACCAGCGGGCTAGCTTGACGAACAGCAACCAGCTTATTAGGCTCGTGCTCTGTCAGCACACCCAGTGCAAAAGCACCGCGCATAAAGGTAATTGCTTTTTGTACTGCTTTAACGATATCCCCTTTATATTCACGCGCAACCAGATGGGAAATAATTTCCGTGTCCGTTTCGGAAATAAAGGTATGACCTTCGCTGATCAGCTGCTCCTTCAGCTCCAGATAGTTCTCAATAATTCCGTTGTGAACTACGGAGAACTTTTGACTCTCATCCAAATGTGGATGGGAGTTTTCATCAGAAGGCTTACCGTGCGTTGCCCAACGTGTATGTCCGATACCTGCATGGCCTACCAACGGCGTACCATCCAGTTTAGCTTCCAGATTCGCCAGACGACCTTTAGCCTTGGCTACTTGCAATCCTGAATCTGTAAACACGGCAATACCCGCAGAGTCATAACCGCGATACTCCAGCTTCTTCAATCCGTCAATCAATACCTCTTGCGTATTCTGATTACCAATATATCCTACAATGCCACACATATTCGTTATCCTCCCGATCATCATTTCACAAGACGACTCATCACAGGACTAACGTGTGCGGTAGATTGTGGAATAAAGTTCATTCATCTATGAAGTTGTCAATGATAACTATAGAATTTACAGGCATCTCTTCACGAATGTAACGAAATTCCCAAACCGCGCACGCCAATGATGATGGCCGCACATTCATGAAATGAATCTTATAATTTAGGTTATAAAATAATAAAGGCATCTACCGGTGCGTTGTGTAAACAGTTGCCTGTTCATTTTCCGCTGCCGGTTTACGGCTCGATGCTTCACCGGAAGGTCCCCGCCGAATGTTTCGAACACCTTCACCTCGTCAGCTTGTTTTGTCGTGAACCGATTTGCGGGCAACTTTATCTCAACTGAATCCGTTGCTTTCCACCAAGTTCCCCCGCACAAAATCAAGCTCTGGCGCTTGTATTACGTTACCTTACAACCCTCGCTTTCTCTATCTGAGTCACAGCATCCCTATATTATATTCAGCTAAGTATCATTTGGCAATGACACTTTATTCATAATTACACCATGAAGGCCATAAATCGTTAGTAAATAACCGCAAACGCCGTTGCCTGCTTCTTTTTCACAGGCAACCGACGTTTACAAAATTTTAAACTAATTCTTTCTTCACGACATCTACGATCTGACCGACAAATTGCTCCAGTTCGTCCTTATCCGGGCCTTCGGCCATCACACGAATAAGTGATTCTGTGCCTGAAGCACGGACCAATACACGCCCATTATCGCCCAATTGTTGTTCCACCTGCTCAATTGCTTCTGCAATGGCAGGATTCCCTTCGTAATTGCGTTTGTCCTGCACACGCACATTTACGAGCACTTGCGGATACTGTTTCATGAGCGATTTTAGCTCACTCATTTTCTTGCCGGATGCTTTCAAGGTATCTACCAGCTGAATCCCAGTCAGCATGCCATCGCCTGTCGTATTGTGATCCAGGAAAATAACATGACCAGACTGCTCACCGCCTAGGTTAAATCCACCCCGTCGCATTTCTTCCATCACATAACGGTCCCCGACCGCAGTTTTTGCAGTCTTGAGTGCCAGCTTTTCAGTAGCTTTATAAAAACCGATATTACTCATCACTGTCGATACAATGGTGCTGTCCTTGAGTTTTCCCGCACGGTTCATTGCATCTCCGCAAATGCAGAGAATATAGTCGCCGTCTACCTCTTCCCCGTTCTCATCAATCGCGATTAGACGGTCGGCATCGCCGTCAAAGGCCAAACCAATATCTGCTTTCAAGCGGCGTACTTCCTCTTTCAGCTTTTCAGGATGAGTCGAGCCGCAATGATCATTGATGTTCAAACCGTTCGGCTCGGCACCAATGGTGTGTACCTCAGCTCCCAGTTCTGCAAAAAGCTTCGGTGCCAGCTCATAAGCTGCTCCGTTAGCACAATCCAGTACAATTTTTAACCCTTCAAAAGAATGGCTAATTGTTGTTTTCAAGAACTCCAGATAATCGTAGCGAGAATGCTCGTCTACAACAACCGTTCCCAATCCACCGCCAATCGGACGAGGCAGTTGGTCTTCTTTTGCATCCATGAGCTCTTCAATTTTCAATTCCGTTTCGTCTGTCAATTTAAAACCGTCACCGCCAAAAAACTTAATGCCGTTGTCTTCAACTGGATTGTGTGATGCTGAGATCATTACCCCAGCGTCAGCTTTCAATTGACGTGTGAGATATGCCACCCCAGGTGTCGAAACAATACCTAGACGAACCACATTAGCCCCAATGGACAGCAAACCGGCTACAAGAGCCGATTCCAGCATCAGTCCGGATATCCGTGTATCCATACCAATAACAACTGTCGGTTTCTCTACATTACCTGCTAAAACATATCCGCCGCAGCGGCCAATGCTATATGCCAGTTCGGCTGTAAGTTCCTGATTAGCAACGCCTCGTACACCATCTGTACCAAAATATTTCCCCATGTAAAATGACTCCCTTTTTTTGTCTAATAAATCTTGATTATTTACTACAGATAAAACATGTTATGGCTGACTGTTCTCCGAGGTTCCATTCGCAGAAGAATCTGCGCCGTTATGAGGATTTGTTTTATCCTCCGCAGCTGCGTTGTCCCCGGTCTTAGCGTCAGAGTCCCCACCTTGACTGCCTTGCCCCTCCTGTGGCCTCTCCTGCCCCTTTTCGCCACTACCAGAGGGGTTTGATTCATTCTCACTATTCGGATTCGTTACAGCAGGCGTAGAAGGGCTCTCAATGTTGACCGTTGCCTTTAGTTGGCCAGCATTTCCGGCTTGCGTAATATATTTAGGCAAGCCTACTTTCAGAGTAACCTCGTGTTGACCAGCCGCGAGGCCACTTACATCTGCCACCAAACTAATATCATCATTGGTTAAATTGTTTACCATATCCTGCGGGCCCTTCACAGTAACATCCATCGTCTTACCTACGGGTGCTGTAACAGTCGTAGTCGCTTTATCTCCTGCACCTTGTAAAACGATTGGGATGCCTGACAGCGTCCGTTCCGTATCTGTGACTTCATTGGAAGGGACGACGGTCACCTGAATTTGTATTGACCCTGGCTCGATTTTATCAGAACCTGAGGGGGCTGCCAAATTAGCTTGAACTGTACGAGTCCCCGCTTCCGTGAATTGACTTAAATCCAATGTAGCCGTGACGTAAGAGCTGAGGCTGCTCAATACATCCTGCGATGCATATACCGCCGCTTCCTTCACGTTTGCATTGACTTTAGAAAGCGCCAATCCGTCTGGCAACTCTCCAGCATAGACAATCTTAACAGGCACAGATTTCGCCTGCTGAGTTACCGGAATTTCAACGGACACAGTGGATGGCTCAATGACCGCTCCTGTAAGTTCCTGTCCCTTTTTGTTATAAGCCTTCAGTTTTACACGCTTCTGTTCAAACTTTTCTGAGATACCATCCGTATTAACAGCCCCTTGAACGGCAGTAACGGTACTCAACTGGCTTTTAGGCAAGGTAACCTTCACAGTTTGAGGAGCAATTACAGGCTTCCCAAGCTGCAGTCCCCCATCTGGGTTTCCTTTAGGAACTATAGATACATTAAATGATTTCGTTTGTTTTTCCTCAATCGTCACTGTAACACGGTTAGGAGTCATAGACACCAACTCCACTCCATCCGGCAAGTCCGGTTCGAGTGACAATGTTTTAGTACCTGCTCCTAAGCCGTTTAAGTTTAGCTTTGCCTGATAATTATCCGCGAAAAAAGAAGTCAGCACAGAGCGCTGTCCTCTGACCTCCATCTTAACATGGTCAGTATCCATGGTAGATAATACATATTTTGAATCATCCAGACCACTAGCCTGAATGCCCACATTATCAATCACTTTATTATTATAAGAAACGGTCAGCGTAGATGAAGGTGTACCTGTATCTAGATGGACCATTCCCCATAGCAGGATAGCAACCGCAAGCGCCAATATCTTGGAAATCGTATTATTGTTAATCCATTTGTCCATCATGAATTTCCACGGCCTCCCCTCCGATTCCAGAATGAGCCGCGTTTTTCCTTCAAAGACGGTGTTGGCCGCAACTCCTCATACAGCTTGGAGATTAGGGATTCTTCCTTAATGTCGCGCACGACCTGTCCATTAATGGCCAAAGAAATTTGCCCTGTTTCCTCCGATACCACGACAGTTACGGCATCCGTTACCTCACTCACCCCAATCGCAGCCCGGTGACGGGTTCCCAACTCCTTGCTGATGAACGGATTTTCCGATAATGGCAAATAACAGGCCGCAGAAGCAATCTGTTTATTTTGAATAATCACCGCACCATCATGCAAAGGCGTATTAGGAATGAAGATGTTAATTAGCAGTTCAGAACTGACTACGGCCTGTGTCTTGATACCAGACTCCGTATATTCGTTTAGCCCTGTCTCGCGCTCAAATACGACCAAAGCTCCTATTTTCCTACGTGATAAATAATTCAGCGCCTTAATCATTTCTCCGATTAGCTTGTTAATCTCTTCATCATCCGCAGACGAACGCCCAAATAATTTGCCACGCCCCAACTGCTCCAGTGCACGACGCAACTCAGGCTGAAAAATAATAAAGATAGCCACCACACCAAAGGTGAACATCTGGTTCATCAACCACTTGAGCGTATACAAATCAAACCAGGTGCTAACCGCCCAAATGACAACCAGAAACAGAATCCCTTTCAACAATTGAACTGCACGCGTTCCGCGAACAAGTAAAATAAGCTGATACATAATATAGGTTACGATCAAAATGTCGATAATATCTTTAATGGACTCTTTCCAAGTCAGGTCCGCAAAATAATCCAACATGCGCATGCCCCCGCAATTTTCTGTAGTGAGTGGGTGTAATATGTACACAGTATGCTCTCTCTATCTAGGTTATAACGATCAGGCTCACGTTGCAAGCTGTGTGACAAAAGAACCGCTAAAATCAGTAAAATACAGTACAATTCGCCAGCTTCATATACAAAAAAACGCCTTTTCCAGCGGAAAGAGGCGCTCGATATTGTCCTTGCCATTTCAAGCTTCTTTTATGGAGAAGAGGGTCCCCCGAATAAATCAGTAACCTTGTACCAAATCCAATCCAAGGTTTGATCAATACTTTTAACCTGTCCTGCAATATGGGCGGTGGACGCTTGATAATAAGAACCATCAATCACAGTTACATTTCCTTCCACATCACCGTATACACGGGCTTCACCATTTTGCACTGTTAAATCTCCGGCAATGGATTTCCCTTCAGGCACAATCACAGTATCACCCTGAATAACGACTTGATCCAGTTGGCTTCCTTTGACTACCAATTGATGGTCCGTGCTAGAAAAGCTGGCCATGCTTGAGCATATAACAATAAGGAAGAAGGCAGCGGCTGTTACAGCGGGATGCCTTTTCACCCACGTCAGCATAGGCACCGCAGTCTGTCTTTTATGCGGCGGCAAAGCATTCATAATGCGAAATGTCAGCTCATCCGATACACACGGCACTTGATGATAGCGTGTACCGTAAAGCATCGCATCCGTCCGCTCCAGCTCTTTAAAACGCATGCGGCATTCCGGGCAGTCTAACAAGTGCTGTTCCAACTCATGTTTGTCCTGCTCAGACAGGTCGCCATCTAGATAGTCATGCATAAAAGAGACGGCTTGTTTGCAATCCATATGAGCCAATCCTTTCTAATATTCTTCCGTGTTTCTCAACATAACATGCTCCGGCTTAGAAACTTTGCTCATCTTACATACGTTACAACGAGCATTATGTTTCATAAAAACATCTATGCAGACTCTTCTCCTAGAATCTATGCGTATGATCTATAGCTTGTGCTCCAGTTTTTTGCGCAGAAAATCCCGCCCCCTGTGTACTCTTGTCTTAATAGTGGTAACTGGGAGATTGAGCACATCGCTGATTTCCTGTAAGGAAAGCTCCTGCAAGTACCGTAAAACCATAATCGTTCTGTATTTATCTGGAAGGCTGTCAATGGCGTCATGAATCAAAGCCTGCGTTTCGGACAGAAGCGTACTCCCCTCAGGGGTAAGCTCTTCACTGGCGAGCATGGCGTACCCATCGACACCTTCCTGATCATTCATTTCAGCATCAAGTGAGTATGTAGGTTTTCTCCTTCGCAGACGATCAATGCACAGATTTGTAGCAATTCGATAAATCCAGGTTGAGAACTTCTGTCCATGATCATATTTTTCCAAATTACGATACACACGCAAAAAAGTTTCCTGCACCAGATCCTCCGCCTCATGGCGATTACCTAGCATCCGGTAGGAAAGATGAAAAATCCGATCTTTATATAACTCGACTAACTCCGCAAAAGCTCGCTGATCGCCTTTCTGTACCAGCCTTACCAAGCGGCTTTCCATATTATCCACTCTATACTCCCCCAGACTTGCTGATGGGTTACTTATTACATGTTTATGATTATTCATCGTAGTTTAATTTTATCCGGAAATCAACTGTAGTATTGTTACTAACTGTAAGCACGCCTGCCATCAATATACAAACAGCACAATCGGGCACCCCATGAGTACCCGATTGCCTGTTTTCGTACAACCGTACTATATCAGCCCGTATTTCTTAAGCCTGCTGCAATTCCGTTAATTGTCAACAATACCTCACGCAGCATTTCAGTGTCATCACCGTTCTGATCCCGCAGCTCCCGTAGCTCACTTAGCAATTGAACCTGCAAGTAACTTAACGGATCGACATAAGGATTACGCAACCGGATAGATTCCTGAATAACCGGCACGTCGTCCAAAATCTCGGATTGTCCGGTTATTTTCAAAATCAACTCAGATGTCAGCTTGAACTCCGCTGATATCTGCCCGAAAATACGCTGCCGGGCCTCTTCGTTATCCGACATCCCAGCGTACTCTTCTGCAATCAGTAAATCCGCTTTAGCGATTGCCATTTGCAGTGTATCAATAAGTGACCGGAAGAAAGCAGAGTCCCTAAACATCGTTTGCAGCACTTTGAGGTTATCCTCATTGTTTTGATAGAAGCTTTGCAAACCTGTTCCAGCCGCATACCATGCAGGTAACAAGTAACGGCTTTGTGTCCATGCAAAAACCCATGGAATGGCGCGTAAGTCCTCAAAACGTTCGCTGTTCTTGCGCTTGGACGGACGAGATCCAATATTCAGCTCGCCCACCTCAGGCAACGGTGTAGATTCTTTGAAGAAGTTGAAGAAATCCGGATCTCGGAAAATCAAATCTTGATACTTATCCAGTGAAACTTGGGAAATGCGGGCGATAATCTCCTCCCAGCTCTCCTCAAACACTTCCTTCTTCCCGGAACGATGATATGCCACAGCCGTAATCAGCGCCGATGTTGCCTGCTCCAAGCTCCGGTACGCGATGCCTCTAAGCGAGTATCGGGATGATAGCACTTCACCTTGCTCCGTGATTTTGATTCCGCCTCCAATCGTATGAGGAGGTTGAGCCAAAATACTGCGATTAAGTGGCATTCCTCCACGACCCAGCGCACCTCCACGACCGTGGAAAAACTTCACTTTTACGCCAAACTCATTAACTACTTCCGTAATGCTGTTCATAGCGACCCGAAGTTCCCAGTTCGCTGTAACCACACCGCCATCTTTATTACTGTCCGAATATCCCAACATAATCTCCTGAAGCTGGTCCATCGCAGCCACAGATTGTCGATATACAGGCAAGTTCATCAATCTTCTCATAATATCGGGTGCAGCGTGCAGATCATCTATTGTTTCGAACAAAGGGACGGATTGCAGCGTACAGATAACAGTGCCATCCTTCTCGATGCGGAACAGGCCTACCTCTTTGGATAAGACCATAACCTCCAGTAAGTCACTGGCTCCCTGAGTCATACTGATCAAGTAGCTTGTAATGGACTGCTTGCCGAATTCCTCCTGAGCCAAATAAATCGTACGATATACGTCAAGACATTCCTGTGTGCTATCGCTATATTTTAAATACGGTGAAGTAATCGGACGAGGTTCATTCAGCAGCTTTTCCAGCAGATTTATTTTTTCCTCTTCTGATAGCTTACTGTAATCCGATACAATATTCATTTTAGACAGAATTTCAGTCATCGCATTTTCATGTTCCTGACTATGCTGACGCACATCCAGTGTAGCTGTATGGAATCCAAACAACTCTACCTGGCGAATCATCTTTTGAATATATGTGTTTGCCACATAATCGGCAAAATGATGACGCAGGCTGTTGTCAATAACATTTAGGTCTGCAATGAGCTCTTCCGCAGAATTATAACGCTCATGGGTACCCTGTTTGCTTTCATCCAGGATGTTGTTCACTTTAGCAATCATATATGCCAGTTTAATGCGGTAAGGCTCTTTTTCGTTATGCCATACTTCCATCTTTTTAAGTGTAATATGAGTACGATCTTCTTCAATAGAAGCCAGCAGATCATCGGAAACTCGCACAATGCTGGTGCTGAAACTCAAGTAACCCATGAGTTCTTTTAACGTGTGCTGATATTCTCTCAAAGCCAACTTGCGCTGCATACGTAACGTTTCCCAAGTCACATGAGCTGTCACAGACGGATTGCCGTCCCGGTCTCCACCGATCCAGGAACCAAATCTCAGATAAGTGGGTATGTGCCATTTTTGTTCGGGATAATATTTGTCCAAACATCGTTCCAATTCTTGGTACACATCTGGCAGTACATGAAACAAGGTCTCGTGAAAATAATACATTCCATTTCTTACTTCATCTAATACAGTTGGCTTGCGATCACGCAGCTCATCTGTCTGCCACAGCGTAATTACTTCGTTTAGCAGATTCTCCCGTACCTGTTCCCGCTCACGTAAGGTAAGCATCGGATTATCCAGCAGCATGACGTCCTCGGAAATGCGCTTGTGGATATCAAGTATTACTCGTCGTGTCGCTTCTGTAGGATGTGCGGTCATGACCAGCTCCAAAGAGAGCTCATTCAGCAAGTTGCTAACGTCCTCGGCGGAGAAGCCCCCTTGTTTAAGCTCCTGAACGGAACTTTCAATGGAACCAGGTTGAACATCTTCACCAGCGGAATGCTCATAATCCCGCTTACGACGAATACGATGGTTTTGCTCAGCGATATTCACCAACTGAAAATAAATCGCAAACGCGCGAATAACCTGGTGACGAATATCCGTATCCAGTCCGCTGACCATTTGTTTGAAATCCTCATACAACTCCGGTTGATACCCGGCACGTAACGATTTACTTGTCTCACGTATTTTCTCCACGATATCCAAAAGTTCGTTGCCACCCTGATGAACCAAAACCTCACCAAGAATATTCCCTAGAAAACGAACGTCCCGCCGCAGCAGATTGTTGGATTGGTTTTTGTTAGCGGTTAACGTAAGCTCAGTCATGCTTTTCCCCCCATCTGATCTGTTCCACACCATATACAGTTGTAGCAAAGGTACGTATACACACGAAATTTGACACTTTCTTAACATCATACAATAAAAACGCATGAAAAGCTGCAAAATTTACAGTAAAAAATCATGTTTTTGAAATACTTCTTTTGAGAAAATATTGGATTTTTATGCAAAAAGATGAAATTTATAATAGAAATGAATGTATACACTAGTGATGCGTGAAACATTATGCACAGTCTCTTATAAAGAGTGTGGTTTTAAAGGTGCAAATTCATGCAACATGATGTGTATATGTTTATTAATTGTTAACAAAGTCAACCCCATTATCCTTCTATCCACAAAGATATACACAAATTAGCCATATCCTCAGTGTTTCTAGGGCATTTCCTCTTTAAGACTTCGCTTTTTACCCACATAAATAAATGGGAATGTGCACAACGCAAGAGCAGATGCAGAGTTATCACCATGAATTCGTACCATAATAGCTATAGGATTCCTATATTCAAAGGATTTGATCACGAAATTAGCCTTACTGCAGGAGAAAAGGGGTACGCTTGAGGGGAAATTCGGGATCTAGACGTCATAGTAACAAGAGCCTATGTACAATATGCACAAGTCATCCCCAACTGTGCATGACAGGAGACATAACTGCATTAACTTATATACATAGAAGTAAATGTAATGTGGACAAAATAAAAAGAAGCCTTTCGGCTTCTAGGTAATCGGTAAGCGGGTGATGGGAATCGAACCCACGCTATCAGCTTGGAAGGCTGAAGTTCTACCATTGAACTACACCCGCAAATTAGTATCGGGATGACACGATTTGAACATGCGACCCCCTGGTCCCAAACCAGGTGCTCTACCAAGCTGAGCTACATCCCGATATTATACTTTTTTAAATATGGCGCGCCCTGAGAGATTCGAACTCCCGGCCTTTTGATTCGTAGTCAAACGCTCTATCCAGCTGAGCTAAGGGCGCAAATATGGAGCGGACGACGGGAATCGAACCCGCGACCCTCGCCTTGGCAAGGCGATGCTCTACCGCTGAGCCACGTCCGCAAAAACAAGATGCGCGTGGAGGGACTTGAACCCCCACGTCAAAGACGCTAGATCCTAAGTCTAGTGCGTCTGCCAATTCCGCCACACGCGCATGTAATACAATGGTGAGCCATGAAGGACTCGAACCTTCGACACCCTGATTAAAAGTCAGGTGCTCTACCAACTGAGCTAATGGCTCTTAATGGCTGGGGATATAGGATTTGAACCTATGCATGACGGAGTCAAAGTCCGTTGCCTTACCGCTTGGCTAATCCCCAATATGCATATGATTCACAATTCCCCAAGATTTCATCCAGGTAAGAGGATGAAAAATGGTGGAGGCTGAGGGGCTCGAACCCCCGACCCTCTGCTTGTAAGGCAGATGCTCTCCCAGCTGAGCTAAGCCTCCATACTATCCTATGACCCGTAGGGGATTCGAACCCCTGTTACCTCCGTGAAAGGGAGGTGTCTTAACCCCTTGACCAACGGGCCATCCTATAACAAGCTCTCAACCGGGTTCGAACCGGTGACCTCATCCTTACCATGGATGCACTCTACCTGCTGAGCTATGAGAGCAAATGGCTCCCCGAACAGGACTCGAACCTGTGACAACTCGATTAACAGTCGAGTGCTCTACCAACTGAGCTATCAGGGAATATTAATCATAAAGCTCTGCTTGGCGACGTCCTACTCTCCCAGGACCCTGCGGTCCAAGTACCATCGGCGCTGGAGGGCTTAACGGTCGTGTTCGGGATGGGTACGTGTGGAACCCCTCCGCTATCGCCACCAAACATGAATTTGCTGTGCAAATTCTACATTCAAGGTTACACCCTGAAAACTGGATCCGAAACTCATTTGCGTTTTATTTTAGGATAAGCCCTCGACCGATTAGTATTGGTCAGCTCCATGCATTACTGCACTTCCACCCCCAACCTATCTACCTCGTCGTCTTCAAGGGGTCTTACTAATTGGGAAATCTCATCTTGAGGGGGGCTTCACGCTTAGATGCTTTCAGCGCTTATCCCTTCCGTACATAGCTACCCAGCGGTGCTCCTGGCGGAACAACTGGTACACCAGCGGTACGTCCATCCCGGTCCTCTCGTACTAAGGACAGCTCCTCTCAAATTTCCTACGCCCACGACAGATAGGGACCGAACTGTCTCACGACGTTCTGAACCCAGCTCGCGTACCGCTTTAATGGGCGAACAGCCCAACCCTTGGGACCTACTTCAGCCCCAGGATGCGATGAGCCGACATCGAGGTGCCAAACCTCCCCGTCGATGTGGACTCTTGGGGGAGATAAGCCTGTTATCCCCAGGGTAGCTTTTATCCGTTGAGCGATGGCCCTTCCATGCGGTACCACCGGATCACTAAGCCCGACTTTCGTCCCTGCTCGACTTGTAGGTCTCGCAGTCAAGCTCCCTTCTGCCTTTGCACTCTTCGAATGATTTCCAACCATTCTGAGGGAACCTTGGGGCGCCTCCGTTACTCTTTAGGAGGCGACCGCCCCAGTCAAACTGCCCACCTGACACTGTCCTCGCACCGGGTCACGGTACCAAGTTAGAACCTAGATACGATCAGGGTGGTATCCCAAGGATGCCTCCCTTCAAGCTGGCGCTCAAAGTTCTACGGCTCCCACCTATCCTGTACAGATCGTACCCAAATTCAATATCAAGCTGCAGTAAAGCTCCATGGGGTCTTTCCGTCTTGTCGCGGGTAACCTGCATCTTCACAGGTATTAAAATTTCACCGGATCTCTCGTTGAGACAGCGCCCAAGTCGTTACGCCATTCGTGCGGGTCAGAATTTACCTGACAAGGAATTTCGCTACCTTAGGACCGTTATAGTTACGGCCGCCGTTTACTGGGGCTTCGGTTCATAGCTTCGCCCGAAGGCTTACCACTCCCCTTAACCTTCCAGCACCGGGCAGGCGTCAGCCCGTATACTTCGCCTTGCGGCTTCGCACAGACCTGTGTTTTTGCTAAACAGTCGCTTGGGCCTTTTCACTGCGGCCCCCTCGGGCTATTCACCCTACCGAGGCACCCCTTCTCCCGAAGTTACGGGGTCATTTTGCCGAGTTCCTTAACGAGAGTTCTTCCGCGCGCCTTAGAATTCTCTTCTCGCCTACCTGTGTCGGTTTGCGGTACGGGCACCTTCTCCTGGCTAGAGGCTTTTCTTGGCAGTCTGAGATCATGACCTTCGCTACTACAATTTTCGCTCCCCATCACAGCCCAGCCTTAACGATGTGCGGATTTGCCTACACACCAGCCTCACTGCTTAGACGGACATCCATCAGTCCGCGTCACTACCCTACTGCGTCACCCCATCGCTCATAACGGATTACGGTGGTACAGGAATTTCGACCTGTTGTCCTTCGACTACGCCTATCGGCCTCGCCTTAGGTCCCGACTTACCCTGAGCGGACGAACCTTCCTCAGGAACCCTTAGGCTTTCGGCGGATCTGATTCTCACAGATCTTTTCGTTACTCATACCGGCATTCTCACTTGAATGCAGTCCAGCGCTCCTTACGGTACACCTTCAACCCGCATTCAACGCTCCCCTACCCCTGATGCAAGCATCAAGCCATAGCTTCGGTGGTGTGTTTAGCCCCGTTACATTTTCGGCGCAGAGTCACTCGACCAGTGAGCTATTACGCACTCTTTCAATGGTGGCTGCTTCTAAGCCAACATCCTGGTTGTCTGTGCAACTCCACATCCTTTCCCACTTAACACACACTTGGGGACCTTAGCTGATGGTCTGGGCTGTTTCCCTTTCGACAATGGATCTTAGCACTCACTGTCTGACTCCCGGAACTAAATCTATGGCATTCGGAGTTTGACTGAGCTTGGTAACCCTTGCGGGCCCCGCACCCAATCAGTGCTCTACCTCCACGATTCTTCTTTCCGAGGCTAGCCCTAAAGCTATTTCGGGGAGAACCAGCTATCTCCGGGTTCGATTGGAATTTCTCCGCTACCCCCACCTCATCCCCGCATTTTTCAACATGCGTGGGTTCGGGCCTCCAGTGCGTGTTACCGCACCTTCACCCTGGACAGGGGTAGATCACCCGGTTTCGGGTCTACGTCCACGTACTCATTCGCCCTATTCAGACTCGCTTTCGCTGCGGCTTCAGCTCTTCACCTTAACCTTGCACGGGAACGTAACTCGCCGGTTCATTCTACAAAAGGCACGCCATCACCCATCAATAGGGCTCTGACTTCTTGTAAGCACACGGTTTCAGGATCTATTTCACTCCCCTTCCGGGGTGCTTTTCACCTTTCCCTCACGGTACTGCTTCACTATCGGTCGCCAGGGAGTATTTAGCCTTGGCAGATGGTCCTGCCGGATTCATACGGGGTTTCACGTGCCCCGCACTACTCGGGATCCGTCTCGGAGAGAACAAGTTTTGAACTACAGGGCTTTTACCTTCTCTGGCGGGCCTTTCCAGACCTCTTCATCTAACCGGTTCCTTTGTAACTCCATGTGAGACGTCCCACAACCCCAAGGAGCAAGCTCCTTGGTTTGGGCTAATCCGCGTTCGCTCGCCGCTACTGACGGAATCACTATTGTTTTCTCTTCCTCAGGGTACTTAGATGTTTCAGTTCCCCTGGTCTGCCTCTATTCTGCCTATGTATTCAGCAGAAAGTGACTGTCGATGAAGACAGCCGGGTTTCCCCATTCGGACATCCCCGGATCAAAGCTTGCTTACAGCTCCCCGAGGCCTTATCGTTGTTCGCCACGTCCTTCGTCGGCTCCTGGCGCCTAGGCATCCTCCGTGTGCTCTTTGTAGCTTGACCTAGTATTTACATCGTAAATACGATTTGCTTTGAATTTCGGTTCAACACGAATGTGTGAATGAATTCAAGGCAGCTACCTTTATTTCACTTGTTTACACAAGATCAGCTTAAAGGAATATTCTAAAACGCAATTTCGTTTCGGTATCCAGTTTTCAAGGTGCAATGATAATAAATCTTTTTTGGTGGAGCCAAGCGGGATCGAACCGCTGACCTCCTGCTTGCAAGGCAGGCGCTCTCCCAGCTGAGCTATGGCCCCAAAAGGAAATATAAAGTTATATGGTGGGCCCTAGTGGACTCGAACCACCGACCTCACCCTTATCAGGGGTGCGCTCTAACCAGCTGAGCTAAGGGCCCATAATAAACCACCAAAGAAGTTCTTCTTTAGTGGTTGCGCTTGGCGACGTCCTACTCTCCCAGGACCCTGCGGTCCAAGTACCATCGGCGCTGGAGGGCTTAACGGTCGTGTTCGGGATGGGTACGTGTGGAACCCCTCCGCTATCGCCACCAAACGTTCGAGAGTTTGAGCTCTCAAAACTGAGCAACGAGTGAGTAATTTTTGAAGCTTATGCTTCATATTTGAATGTTTCCATTGCAGGAAACGATTCTCCATAGAAAGGAGGTGATCCAGCCGCACCTTCCGATACGGCTACCTTGTTACGACTTCACCCCAATCATCTACCCCACCTTCGGCGGCTGGCTCCCTTGCGGGTTACCCCACCGACTTCGGGTGTTGTAAACTCTCGTGGTGTGACGGGCGGTGTGTACAAGACCCGGGAACGTATTCACCGCGGCATGCTGATCCGCGATTACTAGCAATTCCGACTTCATGTAGGCGAGTTGCAGCCTACAATCCGAACTGAGACCGGCTTTTCTAGGATTGGCTCCACCTCGCGATTTCGCTTCCCGTTGTACCGGCCATTGTAGTACGTGTGTAGCCCAGGTCATAAGGGGCATGATGATTTGACGTCATCCCCACCTTCCTCCGGTTTGTCACCGGCAGTCTGCTTAGAGTGCCCAGCTTGACCTGCTGGCAACTAAGCATAAGGGTTGCGCTCGTTGCGGGACTTAACCCAACATCTCACGACACGAGCTGACGACAACCATGCACCACCTGTCTCCTCTGTCCCGAAGGAAAGGTCTATCTCTAGACCGATCAGAGGGATGTCAAGACCTGGTAAGGTTCTTCGCGTTGCTTCGAATTAAACCACATACTCCACTGCTTGTGCGGGTCCCCGTCAATTCCTTTGAGTTTCAGTCTTGCGACCGTACTCCCCAGGCGGAATGCTTAATGTGTTAACTTCGGCACCAAGGGTATCGAAACCCCTAACACCTAGCATTCATCGTTTACGGCGTGGACTACCAGGGTATCTAATCCTGTTTGCTCCCCACGCTTTCGCGCCTCAGCGTCAGTTACAGCCCAGAGAGTCGCCTTCGCCACTGGTGTTCCTCCACATCTCTACGCATTTCACCGCTACACGTGGAATTCCACTCTCCTCTTCTGCACTCAAGCTCCCCAGTTTCCAGTGCGACCCGAAGTTGAGCCTCGGGATTAAACACCAGACTTAAAGAGCCGCCTGCGCGCGCTTTACGCCCAATAATTCCGGACAACGCTTGCCCCCTACGTATTACCGCGGCTGCTGGCACGTAGTTAGCCGGGGCTTTCTTCTCAGGTACCGTCACTCTTGTAGCAGTTACTCTACAAGACGTTCTTCCCTGGCAACAGAGCTTTACGATCCGAAAACCTTCATCACTCACGCGGCGTTGCTCCGTCAGGCTTTCGCCCATTGCGGAAGATTCCCTACTGCTGCCTCCCGTAGGAGTCTGGGCCGTGTCTCAGTCCCAGTGTGGCCGATCACCCTCTCAGGTCGGCTACGCATCGTCGCCTTGGTAGGCCTTTACCCCACCAACTAGCTAATGCGCCGCAGGCCCATCCACAAGTGACAGATTACTCCGTCTTTCCTCCTTCTCCCATGCAGGAAAAGGATGTATCGGGTATTAGCTACCGTTTCCGGTAGTTATCCCTGTCTTGTGGGCAGGTTGCCTACGTGTTACTCACCCGTCCGCCGCTAGGTTGTGTAGAAGCAAGCTTCTACACAACCCCGCTCGACTTGCATGTATTAGGCACGCCGCCAGCGTTCGTCCTGAGCCAGGATCAAACTCTCCATTAAAGACCAACCGAAGTTAGTTTATAGAAAGAGCGATAAGCTCATGTTGAAACTGACGAGATAAAATATCTCATTTTCGCTTCCATTTCATACAACCTAATGGCATGTACCAAAATTTTTGCGTTGGATTTTGTAAACAAAATCCGTACTCACTCGTTGTTCAGTTTTCAAAGATCAAACTTGCATAATGTCTTACTTTGTTTCGTCACCGCGTCTCAGTGGCGACCTTTATAATATATCATCTCTTTTTAGAATTTGCAAGAGTTTTTTTTAATTTCTTTTTTCGAGCAAATCCTTCAAAAAGGAACGAAAATTAATTTACCATGAATATTGAATAGAGTCAATACTTTTTTTGATATCAGAAAGTATAAGCTTTTTAAAATAGTTTACTTCCTGATATCTCTGATATGTTTTCTAACCTATCTATTGTTTGGTTTGTGGGACTCGCCCTCTGCGAGCATATTTTGATAGTTCCTTGGCGGGTGCAAAACGGGCATACATGCGGAAGACTGTTTTATATCGAAGTGCGATTGCGTAGCGAATATCTTGATCCAATCGAGTATCGCTCATATCAAGCAGCATTTCATCTAGCTCCTTACGAAGAACGTAGTCAAGTTCCTTGCATTCTTTTTCGTTAAACAGCATTCCCAACATATGACCAAACTCCCTTATCAGCAGATTATATAGTACTTATATTTGCTCAACTATTGTTCCAATCTTTACCTGTTTTTAAACTCAACTGCTAAGGTTTCAAACTTCCCCCGATTAATCTTCAGCTTCTCTTTAAGCTCTCCCCTTTGTTATGTTCAATTTTCAGGAAATATATAAATAATTGGCCATAATATTTTATTGTGACAATAAACGATAAGTTATGCCACTCTCAATAGCAGCTGCTATAAGCAGTAAGATGACAGACCATAGGGATACCCTCAACGTTTGTTTCCTAAATACATTCCACGATGGGCCAGTTCCTTTGCGCTTTAGCCCTATGCTTGTACCTATAGTAGACATTATGTTAATTCCAAACTTCAATCCGAAGGCACAGGCGATAATCAAAACAGGCAATTCAATCACACCATGAGGCAGTAACCCTTTTACAACAACTTCATACATACTTCTTCCCATATCTGTCTGCAAGTGTACTACAAACCCTAAAACCATACCGTTCACAATCAAAAATATAAACGGTACGATTCCAAATACAGCCCCCATAAATATAACCAGCACACATTTAATTGCATTATTGAAAAAGATAAATACAAAAAAACTCCATTGTGGATGCTCAGAATTCTGCAAGCGCTGCGCTACTTCTCCCAGTCCCTCCATTTGTTGCGCCAGCATGGATTGAATAGTGCCTGTACTTAACCACCCCACTATAATACTTGTGCAGAAAAGAAGTGCAGAGATTAAAATTAATCGTCTTGTCATGTGTAAATCATGAAAAAATGCGTTTAGTCCCATTTGATAATTCCTCCTATTAGTCCAATGGAATAATTGACAACCCCTGGCATAGCTTTAAGTAAACAAGCACTTCTAGGATGAAAGGGGCGTTATTAACCATGAATTCTTTTTTTTATGTATTAAACGGTAAAAAAATCAAACGATTCTTAATCGTAATGGCTGCAGCCATCTTTACTGTCGGAGTCATTTATGTAGAAACCGATAATGTTACAGTTTTTTCCGAGGAAGCACCAACCGCTATTTATAGTGTGCCCACGGACAAAAAGTTGATCGCTCTCACCTTTGATATTAGTTGGGGCGATAAGCGTACTGCCCCCATCTTAAAAGTCCTTGAAGATAAAAAAGTGACCAAGTCTACCTTTTTTCTTTCTGCCCCTTGGAGTAAAACACATCCGGAACTTGTGAATCAGATTAAAGAAAGCGGATTTGAGATCGGCAGTCATGGCCATAAACACGAAAATTACAGCAGCTTAAGCGATGAAGATATTCGTAAGCAGATTTCAATTGCTCATACCACATTAACCGAACTGACGGGACAGTCCCCGAAGTTGATCCGTATGCCTAATGGCGACTTTGATAAAAGAGTCCTTCAGGTTGCCGGCACTTTAGGCTACAAAACCATTCAGTGGGATACAGATTCCCTGGACTGGAAAAACCCTGGTACTCAGGTCATAATCGACCGTGTTGTAAATAAAGCGCATCCTGGCGATATCGTCCTTCTGCATGCCAGTGATTCCTGTAAACAAACGCATGAAGCCCTGCCGGTCATTATCGACAAGTTGCGAGCACAAGGCTATGAATTCGTGACTGTATCTGAACTGCTTCAACAGGGTACAGTAAAAGGCAAAGAGGTACGCGATCAGGCACTGGGTCTTTAAGGAGTTATTTTACATCGTTCTCAGCTAAAAACCAAAAGCAAATCGACATATTTCTCTTCATTCATCCGCATACTATCCACATTCATGATGAAGGAGGAATACGGCCATGAATTGGACTCGTTTGCGATTTGTTAGCACGGTATGCGTACTGGGCGTTGCACTGAGTGGATGCGGCTCGGATCAGGGTTCTGCGCCCCCCCAGAACAGTTATAAAGAGATGAAAACGATGGTTGTCGATATCCTGAAAAGCGATGACGGAAAAAAAGCGGTAGAGGAGGCTTTAACCGGGGAAAACAGTTCATCCAAAGAAGGACAATCCGGTCAAAGCAGTGAAGAGGGTGGGTCTGGTGGTGGATCTGGTGGTAGCATGGGAATGAAAATGCTTATGCCCATGCAATCGGCTGAACAGATGAAGATCGCAGTCAAAGATACTTTGGTATCACCTGAATATAAAAAAGAAATCGAAAAGATTATGACTGATCCGCGTTTTGCCGGAGAATTTGCCAAAGCCATCAACAGCCAAAGCAAACAGCTTCATATGCAACTTATAAAAGACCCTTCTTATCAAAAATCAATTGAAGCAATGCTCAAGTCACCAGAATTAACCAAAATGTATATGGACTTAACTAAAACCCCTGAATATCGCAAACAATCTATGACAGTCATGCATGATGCCATGCAAAATCCAATTTTCCGACTTGAGGTTATGAATTTACTCAAAACCGTCGTACAAGAGGAGCTTCAACCCAAGGTTGAGAAAAAAAGTGGTGAGCAAAGCGGTGCAGGCGGCGATAAGCAAGGTGGTGGAGGCAGCGAAGGTGGGGGCGAAGGAGAACAAGGAGGAAGCCAATAATAAAAAGGCTGGTTTAATAAACCAGCCTTCAGATTGTCGAGAAACCCCGTCTTTTGAGACGTGGGTTTCTTTTTCTTTACATCATAAGGCTCTGGTCTCTGGAGAAATAGGGGGTTACCCCTGTTTCTCCAGGCGATCCAGGTGGATCGCCATCTTCTTCATGTTCTGCACGGCTGCCGTCATAAGGGCTTGTTCCCTGACGTTTGGTAGACCGCGCAAACGGCAATAGCGAAACCCATGGAGCTCTTTGGCATCCGCGAAGCTTCGCTCAATCGTCTCTTTTCGTTTGCGGTACAGCCGTTTCCCGGATGGGCTTAGCCGGTTGCTCCGTACCCACTCTTTGCTGTCTTCCCAGACATGCCGAGTCACCACTTTGCGGTGGTTTCGAGACTGGGTACACTGGTCTAGCAGTGGGCAATGCTGGCACTGAGCTGGGTCAGAGGCATACTGCCGGTATCCCTTACGGTCCGTCGTTCGGTAGGGCAGTTCCTGTTGGGCTGGGCATCTATACACATTGCGTTTGGCATCGTATTCAAACTTCCATTTCGGAAACAGCCCTTGTCTGGGATGGAATCTTCGGTGAGCAATCACGGCAAAAATCTTTCGGTTTTGCAAACCTCGGCAAATCGGCGTCGTTAAATAACCTGAATCTAGCGCAACAGCTTCTACTTGAAAACCAAAGCGTTCTCTTTGTCGATCCAAACGGGACAAATAGGGGACAGAATCATGTACATTCCCCGGCGTCACATGCACATCCGTAATCAGATTGTACTTCATATCCACTGTGCGGTGGTCCAGATAGAAGAAGCCTTCAGGCTTGCCATCACGGATCATATAGCCGCTGTCCGGGTCTGTTTTGCTCACTTTAATTTCTTTTTCTTCGTTCACTTCCTCTCGGGATTTCAAGGCTTTTTTTCGTGGTTTTTCCGGTCCTCCTTCACTGCTTCGTTAAGCTCGTCCATATAGTCTTTGGTATTCTGCAACACTTGTTCTTTGGTGTACTGGTGCCTGTTAGCATTGGCTTTGACGTGTGTGGAATCGGTAACGAGAACACGCCCACCCACCATTCGGTGAGAGATCGCCTGCAGCACAATTTCATCGAAGATATCTTGAAAGATCGTGGTGTCTTTAAAGCGAGTGCGACGATTCCAGCTAATCGTCGTATGGTCTGGAACTTTATCCGTTAAACCCAGCCCCAGGAACCAGCGATAAGCCAGGTTCGTCTGAATTTCACGCTCGAGTTGCCGTTCTGAGCGAATGCCATAGAAATAACCGAGAAAGATCATTTTAAACAACACGGTAGGATCAATGGCAGGACGCCCGTTGTCCGCACAATACAGCGGGCTTACCTTCTCATGAATAAAGGAGAAGTCTATATATGTATCCACTTTACGAAGCAGATGATCTTGTGGTACCAGTTCTTCCAGAGAAACCAATTCAAAAGATTGTTGTTTGTCTTGATGAGGTCGCAGCATATCAACACCGTCCGTTCTACAATAGTTACCTATATTATATAACATTAACGCGGTGTCGTCTTAAATAAAATGAACATAAAAAAAGCTGTCGAGACTTTCTCGACAGCCTGAAGGCTGGTTTAATAAACCAGCCTTTTTTCTTTATTCAGATTCCGTGTGCAAGATCGTAATCTGAGCAGCAATATCATTGTAAATGGTCCCCGTGGCAGACTCAGATTTATATACAGATGGAGAAAAGTCGGCCTCTGACGGATGGTTATCTGGAATACCCAGCGGAATTTGAGCAAGAAGTTTTGTATGAAGAGTGTCTGCCAGCATAGCCCCCCCTCCTCGCCCAAAAACATAGTCCTTTTCTCCAGTGGAGGACACATAATAAGACATGTTCTCCACAACGCCGATGACCTTATGATCCGTTTGAAGCGCCATTGCGCCTGCACGTGCAGCTACAAAAGCCGCCGTCGCATGTGGAGTAGTGACAATGATTTCTTCACTCTGCGGAATCATTTGATGTACGTCAAGCGCTACATCGCCAGTGCCTGGTGGTAAATCGAGAATCATATAGTCCAGTTTTCCCCATTCGACATCACTAAAAAACTGTCTGAGCATTCTCCCCAGCATGGGACCTCTCCAGATCACCGGGTTGTTTTCTCTAACAAAGAAGCCCATAGACATGATTTTGATACCAAATCGCTCCACTGGCTGAATGATACCATCTTCGACAGTAGGCACATCCTCTACTCCAATCATATCCGGCACACTGAATCCATAGATATCCGCATCAATTAAACCCACACGCTTCCCCTGTCTAGCTAAAGCAGCCGCCAAATTTACAGCTACTGTCGATTTTCCGACACCACCTTTTCCGCTTGCAATGGCAATAAATCGTACGCCAGATGCTGGGCTAAGCAGCTCATGTTCTTCCATGCCAACAGCATGTCCTTTGGTCAAAACCGGGTCAGCCGCTTCCTCGGCCTCCTCTCCATTTTGAAGGGCAGACTTTTCATGCTCAGATGCCTCACGAATACGAATATGAACGTGACTTAATCCCGCCTCTTCTAATGTCTGCCGTATTTCTCGTTCCAACTCTTTCAGCGTCTCTTCCTGGCTATTCAGGGTAATGGCAGTCAAGGATACCCGATCCTCTTTAACCACCACATCCCGAATAAAATGGAGATCGACTAGACGGCGTCCTGTATGAGGCTCCCGCACTTGTTGAAGTAGCTCTATAACTTGCTCTCTTGATTGCATGAATTATCAGCACCTCTGCTTTAATGAATTACGGAGTGGTAAACACTTACAGTATACCACTATCTTGCTTCAGGTGCTGGTGAGATCCCCTTTTCCCCGGCACTGTAACGCAAAATCCCCTTATATATGGACGCCGCCACCTGCCTTTGATAGTTCACGTCACTAAGTCGTCTAGCTTCCTCAGGATGGGACAAAAATCCTACTTCTACAAGGGCTGATGGCATTTTGAGAGCTTTCAATAAATAAACTGTGTTCACGGTCTTAGCCACTCTGTCCGTATTTTCCAAGTTGCGTTTGATCTCTTCCTGAATTAAAGACGCCAAATTCCCGTTATCTGCATGGTTAGGTACGTAAAAGGTTTGGGCTCCACTCCAACGGCTCGACGGAATACTGTTCATATGGATACTTAGAAAGAGGTCTGCTTTCTGCTCCTCAATTATACGCACACGCTGCTTCAAATCCTCCGTTTTTCTTCTGGAATAACCTTTCGTTTCTTGCTGCGCCAGGTCGCGATCATCCTCACGTGTCATGACAACAACAGCACCTGCTTGCTGTAAATAATCCCGCAAATAAAAAGCGATTGCCAGATTAATATCCTTTTCAATAATCCCTTCTTTGCTAACCGCCCCTCCATCAGGCCCTCCGTGTCCAGCATCTAGGGCAATTACTTTACCAGTAAGGGGTAAACTCCAATGGGTCCAAGCTCTCGAAGCAGGTATCTCATACAATGCCAGTGTAATAAATAGAACGGCGAGACAACAGCCCAACAGCATTTTTTGCAACGTCCGATAGCGAATCCACAGTGTAACCTCGTTTTTACGATTATTTTTTTGCATAACAAAACGCCTCCGTCCTATACAGATACTAATAATCTATATGGGACGAGGCGTGTAGATAGTACAACTCAGGCATGAACAAATTCTTTCATACCTTCAATCAGCACTTGAGCGACTTCTGGTCGTGTAAATTCAGGTGGCGGGCAAACCCCAGAGCGCAACAATTCCCGTACCTTGGTGCCCGAGAGCGTTAAATGATGCTCCTTGGGATGTGGGCATGTTTTACTTGAGGCCATATTTCCACATTGGGTGCAATAAAAGCTGTGTTCAAAGAACAATGGAGTAATCCCCAGCTCTTCAGGTGTAAAGTGCCTGAAAATTTCCTGTGCTTCGTAGGTACCATAATAGTCTCCTACACCAGCATGATCCCTTCCAACAATAAAATGGGTGCAGCCATAGTTCTTTCGCACAATAGCATGGAAAATGGCCTCTCTAGGACCCGCGTATCGCATGGCAGCAGGAAATACCCCCAGAAAAGTCCGATCAGCCGGATAATAATTGTCCAACAGCACCAGATAGCTCTTCATACGCACATCTGCCGGAACGTCATCTGACTTGGTTTCACCAACGAGTGGGTTTAGAAACAAAGCATCCACAATCTCCATCGCGCTTTTTTGGATGTACTCATGTGCCCGGTGTACCGGATTTCGTGTTTGAAATCCGACTACTGTTTTCCAGCCTTTTTCTGCAAAATAGTCGCGTGTCTGTGATGGTGTATAGTAAAACTCACTAAATTGTGTGGGCTCAGGCCGATTCAGCACTTGCACAGATCCACCAACATACGTAGCAGGTCGATCTAACAGTTTTTTTACGCCAGGATGAGCCGGGTCATCCGTCTTGAATACTCGTCTGGCTTCCTCAGCCTGATCTACCTGATAAATACTTTCAATATCAAGTACAGCATAAATAGTACCATCTGTTTCACCCACCAAAGTCACCTGCTGACCTAATTTCAATTCACTGGCTACACTTTCTGCAACTGCAAGAGTAATGGGAATACTCCAGACTGTACCATCGGCAAGACGCATATCTGTTACCACTGACCGATAATCAGATTCATTCATAAACCCCGTCAAAGGAGAGAATGCCCCCACTCCAATCAAATCCAGATCAGAAATGGTCCATGAGTTTACACGGATTGGGAACAATTCCTCTGCGGCCTGCAAAAGTGCTTTTTGCTTCGGTCCTGTAATGATTTTATCAACAAGTGTTCCGCCATGCGGAAGAATTGCAGTCATAATGCACTTCCCTTCTCTTCATAAATATGACTCATAGCTACCTGAATACCATTTTATTGATGGAGCCCACACTCCGTTTTCTCATTGCCTGACCAGCGACCTGCACGAGGATCTTCACCTGGTAGGACCTCACGGGTACATTGCTCACAACCGATACTGGGATAATTGCGGTCATGCAATGGATTATACAGCACTTCATGAGTACGGATATAGCTCCATACATCCTCGGATGTCCAGCTTGCCAAGGGGTTAAATTTAACGAGTCCAAACTTTTCGTCATACTCTATCTTTTTTGAATTCGCACGGGTAGGGGCCTGATCCCGGCGAATACCGGTAATCCATGCATCGTATTGTGACAAAATACGTGTCAGCGGCTCAACTTTGCGTATACCACAACATGTGTTTGGATCTGTTTTCCACAGTTCCTCCCCATGCTCAGCCGCTTGCTCTTCAGGAGTAATTAAGGGAGAGACCCTAACAAAATCTAAGTTATATCTTGCTTTCATCTGATCTCGCGTATCATAAGTTTCTTGAAAATGAAAGTCGGTGTCCAAGTAAAAAATGTCGGTGGAAGGGCTAATTTTTTGAAGCATATCTACTAGTACTACATCTTCTGCTCCGAAGCTACAAGCAAAGGTAAGATTGGGAAATGTAAGAACAGCATACTGGATAATTTCCTCTGGCGTAACCTCTTCCAGTTCAATTGCCTTGACTCTAATCAACGCTTCTTTCTCCAATAAATTCATTATCAATGCGCCTCCATATGAAGATTCATAAATAAGTGTCACTCCAATACCGACTAAACTAATAAGATTAAATACAGTATAAAACTTTCACAATCATTGTCAATCCACGGCAAAATGTCCTGATGCAAGCATTTATCCACCTAAATTTGCAGGAATGTTGCTCTGTCAGCATTCTTTAATGCTTTCTTGCGTATCCAATCAAGTTCATTGACTTTATATAAAATATTCTTATACCAAACATTTGAAAATGGCCCATAGGCCCAGTACGCGGCAGCCATCGGTAATGTTGAACAGCTTTGGGTTGCTTTGATCAAGCAAGAACCATCTGTAGAAGAAAGCAAGCATCGTTTCTGAATCTAAGATTATCGAAGGATGCTGAGCGAGGGAATTGAAAACAACTTTAGGTTTCACTCTACTATTCTGGAGCTCTGGCGACAGCGATGCCTTCATTCTGAAAATTAAAAAAGGAATGACTGCGCGCTGAACTCTTATTATACCTCTATTCAATCCCAAAGCGCTCGTAGCGGCAATTCCCGAGGAATTGATCACTGGATACAAGCAAGACTCTTATCGCTACTGGAAGCCTATTTAAAGCCTGTCATCAATGAGGGGCGATATTATGAGGGTAGACAGTCGGACAATACATGGTGCTCCCGGTTATAGTTTGGAGCGATTGCTGTGTAGACTAATTCTATTACCAGTAACATGTACATCGCCGTTGCAATTGCAGTAGCCTAGGAAGCGGACACCGCTAGGCTAAGGACCGTCCTTCTGCTCCGTGCACACAAATAAAGAGAGGTATTCCTTGCCGTATTCCCTAGCTACGCCCAAAACAGCTGTACAAGAGGCATAGACAGTGCCAGCCAGAACATATCAAGGAGCACTTTACATAAACAAGTGAAAGCAAAGTATCCTCGTGAAACAGCACTTAGCAAAGAATATTAAGATAAGGCTATATTGAATAGCCGAACATTATATTTTTAGTCACAGGTTATAAACATTACAGAATAAACTGCGTTGAAATAGCAAACTGTATTTGTGTATAACAATATCATCTTCAATTCCATGGTGGATAACTTTTCGTATTCCGTGCATTTGCATGCAGTTATTTATGTATTCGCTGAAACATGCTGAAGCTTGTAACTTTTAGAGTAGGTCTACTTATCCACATGTGGATAATGATCAGGAAATGACTAAATAAAAAAGAACCCTTTCCATAAGGAAAAGGTTCTTCTGTATTCGAAATATTAACGTTTCGAGAACTGTGGTGCACGACGAGCGGCTTTGAGACCGTATTTTTTACGTTCTTTCATACGTGGGTCACGAGTCAAGAAGCCTGCTTTTTTCAAAGCTGGACGGAATTCCGGATCTGCTTTCAACAGAGCACGGGAAATACCGTGGCGAATTGCGCCGGCTTGACCAGAGATACCACCACCATGAGCGATAACGAGTACGTCATAGCTGCCAACTGTTTCTGTCAGGTTCAGTGGTTGTTTTACGATCAGTTTGAGAGTTTCCAAACCAAAATATTCATTAATATCACGCTTATTGATGACAATGCGTCCTTCACCCGGTACGAGACGAACACGAGCTACCGAATGTTTACGACGACCTGTCCCATAGTATTGTACTTGTGCCATGAAACTGTCCTCCCTTTTAATTATCCGCGAAGTTCGTAAACTTCAGGTTTTTGTGCTGCATGTGGATGCTCAGTGCCTCTGTAAGCTTTAAGTCTCAGCTTCATTTTCTCGCCTTGACGAGTTTTAGGAAGCATACCGTGAACAGCCAATTCCAACATACGCTCAGGCTTGTTCTTAACCATTTCTTGTGCAACCGTTACTTTCAGACCACCCGGATGCAGGGAGTGACGGTAGTATTTCTTGTTCTCCATTTTTTTACCGGTCAATACGATTTTTTCCGCATTGATTACAACAACAAAATCACCTGTGTCCACATGTGGTGTAAATTGTGGCTTGTGTTTGCCGCGAATCAACGCAGCCGCTTCGCTTGCCAGACGGCCGAGCGTTTTGCCTTCGGCATCAATGATGTGCCAGTTGCGCTCAACTTCATTTGGCTTCGCCATATACGTAGTACGCATGAAAAGTATCCTCCTTAAGTTCGTTAACAGAAATCATCATTTATCTTCGTTCGTTAAGTTGCTGCATTATTGATGGATTAGATGTTAATTTAAAGTGATTATCTTAATTGGGGCTGTGGGAAAGCCATTAAGAAAACACAACTTTTATATTACAGGATAACCATCAATTCCGCAAGGGTAAAATCAATGTTTTTTGATGTTTTCGTCGTACTCTACATTCCAGAGCGTTAAAGCGTGTCCAACAGCCGTAGGTCCAGCCTTTGAACGATTTTTCGCCTCCAAAATGGAAGGAATATCATCCGACGATTTTTTGCCTTCTCCCACTTCCAGCAAAGTACCCATAATAATCCGAACCATGTGCTGTAAAAATCCGCTACCTGTAATATAAGTATGGATAATTCCCTGATCATCCGAGCCCGGACGTGAAAAGGAATGGTCTACTGTCATATAGGCTTCGTAAATAGTGCGAACATGATTCGTCTTTTGGGAACGTCGAGATGCGAACGAAGTATAGTCAAAGGTGCCCACTAAATGAGCCAACCCTTCCTCCATCGCTCTTACATCCAGTCTCGTTGGATGATGGGCCTGTGTACGACGGTGAAAGATGTCCGGAAACCGGTTCGCATTAATACTGTACCGATATGTCTTCCGCTTCGCCATGCGGCGTGCATGAAAGGACAGTGGCACCTCTCTCGCATCCGTAACGATGATATCACGAGGCAACCAGGCATTAAGTGCCAGACACCAGCGCTGTAACGGAATCGGCGATTCAGTGTGAAAATTGAATACCTGCCCGTATGCATGTACACCTGCATCTGTACGGCCTGAGCCTGTAATTTTAAGACGCTCGCCCGTCAATGAGTAAATAGCATGTTCAAGGCAGTCCTGAATGGTGTTACCGTCAGGCTGCGTCTGAAAGCCATCATAGTGGGTTCCGTCATAGTTCACCTTCATGCACAAGTTCCGCATGTTTCTCACACCTTTATAGGGGTAGTCTCTGGCCTTACAAGGAATAACCGAACATAACAAAGGAGAAGTCCCTCAAGGACTCCTCCAAGAGAAAAAAAGGGTTGTTCAGAATCAAGCCGATTCTGTCCACCCTTCCCTCATCTTCGCCTGTCTACGCGCGGTCAACCAATTCCAGATATACCATTGGAGCGGCGTCGCCACGACGAGGTCCCAATTTCAAGATACGAGTGTATCCACCTGGACGCTCAGTGTAACGTGTAGCCAATTCGCTAAACAGCTTTTGGATTGCATCCTGCTCACCATCCAAAGTTTCACGGCGAACGAACGCAGCCACTTGACGACGTGCGTGCAGATCTCCTTTTTTCGCTTTGGTGATCAGTTTTTCAGCAATAGAACGAACTTCTTTCGCTTTAGCCTCAGTAGTTTGGATACGCTCATACAAGAACAGATCGGTTACCAAATCACGAAACAAAGCTTTACGGGCACTAGAGTTGCGGCCCAATTTTTGGTATGCCATGTATTTTCCCCTCCTTCACAAAAACGTTGCTGTACTATTCTTCCGTACGAAGTCCTAAACCAAGTTCCTCAAGCTTCTCTTGTACTTCTTCCAAAGATTTGCGACCCAAGTTACGGACCTTCATCATATCTTCTTCAGATTTAGTCGTGAGTTCTTGTACCGTATTGATACCAGCGCGCTTAAGGCAGTTATAGGAACGGACGGAGAGATCCAGCTCTTCGATCGTCATTTCAAGAACTTTTTCTTTCTTGTCTTCTTCTTTTTCAACCATAATTTCAGCATCTTTTGCCTCGTCCGTGAGACCCACGAACAACATCACATGCTCGGTCAAAATTTTGGCTCCAAGGCTCACTGCTTCCTCGGGACGAATACTTCCGTCAGTCCAAACCTCAAGTGTCAGCTTGTCGTAATTCGTAACCTGGCCGACACGCGTATTTTCTACGCCGTAGTTCACGCGTGCAATCGGAGTGTAGATGGAGTCGACGGGAATGACGCCGATCGGCTGGTCATCACGTTTGTTCCGATCCTGCTTAACGTAACCGCGACCGCGATTGGCAAAAATACGCATGTGAAGTCTCGAACCCGGTCCGAGCGTAGCAATGTGAAGATCCGGATTAAGAATTTCCACATCACTATCCGCACGGATATCTCCTGCCGTTACAACTCCTTCGCCTTCCGCATCGATTTCGAGTACTTTCTCTTCATCCGAGTGGATTTTAAGCGATAAAGCTTTCAAGTTCAGAATGATCTCCGTTACGTCTTCCTTCACACCGGGAACCGTTGCAAACTCGTGCAGAACCCCATCGATCTGAACCGATGTGACTGCTGCCCCCGGTAACGAGGATAACAGAATACGGCGAAGCGAGTTACCCAACGTCGTTCCGTATCCGCGTTCCAGCGGTTCTACTACGAATTTTCCATAGGTGCCATCATCATTGACGTCAACCGTCTCAATTTTCGGCTTTTCGATTTCTATCACTGCAATATCCCTCCTTCAAAACGTCGCTCCTATATGAAACATTCACCTTATCCATAGTCTATCATGCAGTATACCTAAACATCCATTCTTGGCAGTTTGTGCCGGATCTATACTACACGCAGAGGAGAAATCTCATTAGACGCGACGACGTTTTGGAGGACGGCATCCGTTATGAGGTACCGGAGTTACGTCTTTAATCAGGTTAACTTCCAAACCAGCAGCTTGCAAAGAGCGAATTGCTGCTTCGCGACCTGCACCAGGTCCTTTAACCATGACTTCGACAGTTTTCATGCCGTGTTCCATAGCAGCTTTAGCAGCAGTTTCTGCGGCCATTTGTGCTGCGAATGGAGTAGATTTACGGGAACCACGGAATCCCATGCCGCCTGAGCTGGCCCAAGAGATTGCGTTACCGTGTGGATCTGTGATCGTAACGATCGTGTTGTTGAACGTGGAACGGATGTGTGCCACGCCAGTCTCGATATTTTTACGGTCACGGCGTTTTGTACGTACAACTTTTTTCGGTTTAGCCATTGAATGTTATCCTCCCTTCTTATTTCTTTTTGTTCGCTACAGTCCGACGAGGACCTTTACGGGTACGAGCATTAGTTTTAGTACGTTGTCCGCGAACAGGCAATCCACGACGGTGACGAACACCACGGTAGCAGCCAATCTCAGTCAGACGTTTAATATTCAAGGAAATTTCACGACGCAGATCGCCTTCTACTTTAACTTCTTTGTCGATCGTTTCACGTAATTTGCTCACTTCATCTTCAGTCAAATCACGAACACGCGTGTTTGCACTGATGCCTGTTTCCTTCAAGATTTTCTGAGAAGTCGTTTTACCGATTCCGAAAATGTAAGTCAAGGCGATCTCAACGCGTTTGTCACGTGGCAAATCCACACCAGCTATACGAGCCATTTTACGCTACACCCCCTTCTATTAACCTTGTTTTTGTTTGTGTTTCGGATTTTCGCAAATAACCATTACATTCCCTTTGCGGCGAATGACTTTGCATTTTTCGCAAATAGGTTTTACAGAAGGTCTTACCTTCATGTTGATTACCTCCTCCAAGCTTTACCCTGGTAAAACTCGCTTCGTGAACATTCACATCGTTTTGCAGAGCAAAACAAGTTTTTTTAAATGACATACGTTTAATAAAAACCTGCATGAATTACTTGCGGTACGTTATACGGCCTTTGGTTAAATCGTAAGGCGATAACTGTACAACCACCTTGTCGCCTGTCAAAATACGGATAAAGTGCATCCGCAGCTTTCCGGAAACATGAGCAAGAATTTGATGACCGTTCTCCAGCTCTACCTTGAACGTAGCGTTCGGTAGTGGCTCGATTACCGTACCTTCAACCTCAATGACATCTTCTTTGGCCAAAGTCAGTCTCCTTTCTCTTCAGCTTGGTATTCGGACGAGTCCAGGAAAGTTTTCACTGCATGGCGCAGCTTTCCGTTCGTCACCCGACCGCTTTCGTTTAAACTGTTTACAATCTCGCTACTAATCTTTGGCTGAGGCACCAAATGAAGAACATTTTTCTTCTTCGCTTGATCAAACTTTCGTTTATCCCCATCCGCAATATATACAAACCTGCTATCTGCTACTGAAACGACAACCGCAATCTGTCCGGCACCTCTGCCCTTCAGAATCTTCACCAGCTGACCGATTTGCAGGTTTCCTTGCTGAATCATTCCAATCACCTACGCACTCAGTTTCGTGAAAATGTCCATGCCGCCCGTTTCGCACGTCACCGCTTGCTCGTTATGAGCACATGAGGTTACGTTCATCGTAACGACCGTCCAGTTGTCTTCCAGCGTCCCTACATGGTGAGAACCTATCTGAATCATAGATTCAATAGCCAGCCCAATGCCGGTTTTCAGCCTCGGCCCCTGCTCAGGAATACCACGGTTTGGATTCTCAATATATTGCCGAATGGCATGCGACATTGTAAACTGGCGAGTTTTCGCGATGATATCGCCTTTGTTTAACTTGCGTTTGCCGGGAAATCCGTGCACCAGTTGTTCGTTGACTGAAGCGCAAATGCTAGCAGGAAAACCGTTATAACCTTTAAAAGACGGCACAGCTCCCTGACTGCGAATATACCGATCAGCTAAATGATCAAGTTCACCGGTCGTAATACCGGGCTCGATGTGTCCTGCCAAGAGATGATCCGTCTCCGTATCTATTCTCTTAGCGTTCCTCATTAAGCTTGATTCCGTCCCCGACTTGCAAATGATCATTACAGCTAACCCCGCAACAAGGACACGATATTTTGGGAAACCACATCAATATCCTGTTCTCCGTCAATATGACGCAGAAGATTCTGGTTCTCATAAAACGTGAGGAGTGGTGCTGTTTTATTACTATATTCTTCAAGTCGTGTTCTTACGCTATCTTCATTATCGTCAGGACGCTGATAGAGTTCCCCACCGTCTTTATCGCAAATGCCTTCAACCTTAGGAGGATTAAAGACAATATGATAGCTAGTTCCGCAGCTTTTACAAACCCGCCGTCCTGTGATTCGTGCCAACAAGTTGTCACTATCCACTTTCAAGTTGATGACGTCATCTAGCTTCGTATTCAAACGACCCAAAATTTGATCCAAGGCTTCAGCTTGAGCCAAAGTTCTTGGAAAACCGTCCAGCAAGAACCCTTTCTTGCAATCTGGCTGTTGTAGCCGTTCTTCAACGATACCGATTGTTACGTCATCCGGAACAAGTTCACCCTTGTCGATATATTCTTTAGCTTTAATGCCAATAGGTGTTCCCTGTTTCATCGCTAGGCGAAAAGCATCACCTGTCGAGATATGAGGAATGCCGAATTCCTTCACAATGACATCTGCTTGTGTACCTTTACCAGCCCCCGGAGGGCCCATGATCAAAATATTCACAATCTGTCACTCCTCAAGACGACCCCTACACAAGAAACAGCACAAAAGGTGCCGGTAAGCATGCGAACATCCTAAGCCGGTACCTATTGCCTATTTGTTGATGAAGCCTTTGTAATGGCGTTTGATCAGTTGGCTTTCGATTTGCTTCATTGTATCCAATGCTACACCAATGATGATGAGCAATGAAGTACCGCCAATTTGCACGGAACGAGGCAAGCCCGAAAGCGAACCGAAGAATACCGGCAAAACGGATATGACTGCCAGAAACAAAGCTCCTGTCATTGTCAAACGTGACATTACTCGTGTCAAGTATTTCTCCGTGGCCTTACCCGGGCGAATTCCCGGAATATAACCGCCGTTCTTCTTCATATTGTCGGCCATTTGCTGCGGATTCATCTGTACAAAGGTATAGAAGAATGTGAAACCGATAATCATTACGACATACAAAACCATGCCCAGCGGCTTGTCATAGTACAAGTAAGTGGTAATCCACTTAGCCCAAGCATGATCTGCCCAGAAACTCGCAATAATTGTCGGGAATTGCAGCAATGATACCGCAAAGATTACCGGAATAACGCCTGCCGCATTAATTTTCATCGGAATATGCGTATTCTGGCCACCGTACATTTTGTTGCCAACTACACGTTTCGCGTATTGTACCGGGATTTTCCGAATACCTTGCTGGATGTAGATAACACCAACAATAATCAGAACAATCACCAGGGCAATTATAATTGCCTTCAGAATATTCATAAACAGCTGATCTGCCTGAATAAACTGAGATTCTACAACCGTCCGAATATGTCTTGGAATACCCGCCGCAATCCCTGCGAAGATAACAATAGAGATACCGTTGCCGATTCCCTTTTCAGTAATTTGCTCACCGAGCCACATAAGGAACGTAGTTCCTGCTGTAAGCACAATGGCAATAACCAGATAATCTGCAAAAGTGGCTCCTGGAATCATCGCTGCACCGTACAGACGATTAAAGCCAATCGACGTTCCGAATGCTTGAATCAGGCCAAGTATTACCGTACCATAACGCGTAATTTGAGCCAACTTCTTTTTACCATGCTCTCCTTGTTTAGCCCATTCCGCAAGTTTCGGAATCACGTCCATTGACAGCAACTGTACAATGATGGACGCTGTAATATATGGCATAATCCCGAGGGCGAAGATCGAAAACTGATACAATGCGCCCCCTGAGAAGGTGTTAAGGAGTCCAAACAACTCGCTTCCTGCCTGATCCTGAGAAGTAAAGACTTGCTTGTTCACGCCGGGAACCGGCACGAAGGAGCCAATACGATATACAAAGAGTATAAACAGGGTAAACAGGATTCGGGTTCTAAGATCCTCAACCCGCCATATATTTTTCAGGGTCTTGAACATTAGATCACCTCGGTTTTACCGCCGGCAGCTTCAATTTTCTCTACCGCAGATTGAGAGAACTTGTTCGCTTTAACTGTCAACTTCACAGTGATTTCACCGTTACCCAGAATTTTAATTCCGGATTTGGCGTTTTTCACAATGCCATTGTTCAGCAAAAACTCAGGGCTTACTTCTGTACCCGCTGCAAAACTGTTCAAATCTTCGATATTCAAAACCGCATACTCTTTACGAGTAGGATTTACGAAACCGCGTTTAGGCAAGCGACGATACAGTGGGTTTTGACCACCCTCGAAGCCCGGACGTACACCACCGCCGGAACGAGCGTTTTGACCTTTATGACCACGACCAGAAGTTTTACCCGTACCGCTACTAGGACCACGACCCAAACGTTTACGTTCTTTGCGGGAGCCTGGAGCTGGGGAAAGCTCATGTAACTTCATCGTTCGTTGCACCTCCTTGATTATTGTTAAAATACTTTATTTCTTAAGCCTCAATTTCTTTAACAGAAACCAAATGGCTAACTTGATTAATCATCCCGCGAATAGCTGCATTGTCGGGTTGAACTACTTTATGGTTGATTTTACGCAAGCCGAGCGTTTTAACAGTCGTTCTCTGATTACCAGGACGGCCGATCAACGAACGAACGAGGGTAATTTCTAATTTCGCCATGATATTCCCTCCTTAGCCCAGCAGCTCTTCGATGGATTTGCCGCGCAATTTTGCAACTTCTTCAGCGCGTTTCAAGCGGGACAAACCTTCCAAAGTCGCATTGACCATATTCATGGAATTCGAAGAACCCAAAGATTTTGTCAAGATATCACCTACACCAGCAAGTTCCAGTACAGCACGAACCGGACCACCAGCGATAACTCCAGTACCTTCCGATGCCGGTTTCAACAGAACCCGGCCAGCACCGAACTTACCTGTAACAAGGTGAGGAATTGTTGTTCCTACGAGTGGAACGTGAACCAGGTTTTTCTTAGCATCTTCAATACCTTTGCGAATTGCATCAGGTACTTCGCCAGCTTTACCGATTCCAGCGCCTACCCAGCCGTTGCCGTCGCCCACTACTACCAGAGCACTGAAGCTGAAACGGCGTCCGCCTTTGACAACTTTAGCTACACGATTAATATTTACTACTCTTTCAGTCAGTTCCAAAGTATTCGGATCTACACGCAAGTCGTTAACCTCCTTTTGAGAAATGTCTTAGAATTCAAGGCCTGCTTCGCGAGCTGCATCAGCCAAAGCTTGAATCCGTCCATGATACAAGTATCCACCACGGTCAAATACGATGTTAGCATGACCTTTTTCTTTCGCACGTTTAGCAACGAGTTCGCCAACTTTACGAGCTGCTTCTACACTACCACCGTTTTTGATTTCGCTGCTCAGTTCTTTATCCATAGTGGATGCAGATACCAATGTTACACCAGCTACATCATCAATCAGTTGTGCGTAGATATGCTTGGAAGAACGGAACACGTTCAAACGAGGACGTACAGCCGTACCTTCGATTTTCTTACGTACACGCAGATGTCTTCTGACACGTGCTTTATTTTTATCTTGTTTTGTAATCATCTCAAGTTTTCACTCCCTTCAGTTTGCCTTTTAAAACTTTATACTAAGACGCACTGGGTAAAAAAGAAGTACGAAGTCTTTCCAGCAGAAAGACCGCACAAAGTCGGTAAGAAACTTATTTCTTCTTACCGGCTTTACCTTCTTTACGAATGATGCGCTCGCCTTCGTATTTAATCCCTTTACCTTTGTACGGTTCAGGTTCACGAACGGAACGAATTTTAGCAGCGTAGGCACCTACACGCTCTTTATCAATTCCGCGAACGATGATTTTAGTGTTCGAAGGAACTTCGAATTCGATGCCCGCTTCCGGTGTGATTTCAACCGGGTGAGAGTATCCAACGTTCAGAACGATTTTATCTCCGGATTTGCTTGCACGATATCCGACCCCAACCAGCTCCAGAGATTTTGAAAACCCTTCAGTTACACCACTTACCATGTTGTTGACAACGCTGCGGGTTGTTCCATGCAAAGAGCGGTGAAGTTTGTTGTCCGAAGGACGAACTACATTAATTTCATTGTTTTCCACAGTAACGGACATGTCTTTATGAAGCTCACGAGTCAATGTTCCTTTAGGACCTTTAACTGTGATTGCTGTGTTGTTCAAAGTCACGTCAACACCACTTGGTACTGTGATTGGTTTACGACCAATACGGGACATATCTGTTGCACCTCCTATCTTTTAAACGTTATCTTACCAAACGTAGCAAACAACTTCTCCGCCGGCTTTGGACTGACGCGCTTCTTTGTCAGTCATGATACCTTTGGATGTTGAAATGATTGCGATCCCGAGTCCACCCAGTACGCGTGGAATCTCATTGCTCTTCGTGTAAACGCGAAGACCTGGTTTACTGATTCTTTTCAAACCTGTAATAACACGCTCGTTGTTTGCACCGTATTTCAAGAAAATACGGATGATCCCTTGTTTGCTATCTTCAACAAATTCCGCATCACGAATGAATCCTTCACGTTTCAGGATGTCGGCGATTTGTTTTTTCATTGTAGATGCAGGCATTTCTACTGTTTCGTGACGAACTGTGTTCGCGTTACGAATACGAGTAAGCATATCTGCAATTGGATCAGACATAGTCATTGTGTATAAACCTCCTTCCCAAACAGGACTTTTTACCAGCTTGCTTTTTTCACGCCAGGAATCTGGCCTTTATAAGCTAATTCACGGAAGCAAATTCTGCAGATCTTAAACTTTTGCAGTACCGAATGTGGACGACCACAACGCTCGCAACGAGTGTAAGCACGAACTTTAAACTTTGGTGCGCGTTGTTGTTTGACTTTCATTGAAGTTTTTGCCACTTAGCCTGACACCTCCTAAATAGTTTCGGAGAACAGGGTGTCTTTAAAATCAGACGCCCGAAACGTTATGCCAACATTATTTTGCGAAAGGCATGCCCAGCTGAGTCAGAAGCTCACGGGACTCTTCGTCAGTTTTGGCAGTCGTTACGATAACGATGTCCATACCACGAACTTTATCAACTTGATCATACTCGATTTCCGGGAAGATCAACTGTTCTTTCAGACCAAGCGTGTAGTTACCACGTCCGTCAAAAGCTTTTGTTGATACACCATGGAAGTCACGTACGCGAGGAAGAGTAATGTTGAACAATTTGTCCAAGAAATAATACATACGCTCGCCACGAAGTGTTACCTTTACACCGATCGGCATGTTTTCACGCAATTTAAAACCTGCAATAGATTTTTTTGCGCGAGTGATTACTGGTTTTTGACCAGCGATCAGCTGCATGTCGTTGAGAGCTGAATCAAGCACTTTGGAGTTTTGGACTGCGTCGCCAACACCCATGTTGATTACAACTTTCTCGATTTTAGGCACTTGCATCACTGTTGTATAGTTGAACTTCTGCATCAAAGCAGGAGTGATTTCTTTCAAGAAACGTTCTTTCATTCTTGTTGTAGCCATGAATCATATACCTCCTTTCTTCAAAAAATAATTAGTCGATCACTTCGCCAGAACGTTTTGCAATGCGCACTTTTTTTCCGTTGTCCAAAACTTTGTAACCAACACGGGTTACTTTTCCGCTCTTCGGATCAATGTGCATAACGTTGGAAACGTGAATCGGAGCTTCTTTCTCGATGATGCCGCCTTGTGGATTCAGCTGATTAGGCTTTTGGTGTTTTTTAATCATGTTAACACCTTCCACAAGCACACGGTTTTGACGAGGGTAAGCAGCGATAACGCGACCTTTTTTACCTTTATCTTTACCTGTAATCACCAGAACAGTGTCGTCTTTTTTGACGTGCAGCTTGTTGTTATGGGATTCCAGAACTTTTTTCACTTTTGGCATTTCGTACACCTCCTACGGGCACATTTTAAGGTGAGTTTAGATCACTTCCGGAGCCAAGGAAACGATTTTCATGAAGTCCTTGTCACGAAGTTCGCGAGCAACTGGTCCGAAAATACGAGTACCACGTGGGCTCTTGTCTTCTTTAACGACCACTGCTGCGTTTTCGTCAAATCCGATGTAGGAACCGTCTTTACGGCGGATAGAACGTTTAGTACGAACAACAACCGCTCTTACTACATCACCCTTTTTGACAACGCCGCCTGGTGTTGCTTGTTTTACGGAACAAACGATCAGGTCACCAATTTGAGCTGTACGACGTCCCGTACCACCGAGCACACGGATACACATCAGTTCCTTCGCGCCGGAATTGTCAGCTACAGTCAAACGTGTAAATGGTTGAATCATTTATTTATCCTCCTTTCGGAAAAACTACACTACATTAGATTATAACAGCTTTTTCAACGATTTCGACCAGTCTCCAGTTTTTGTCTTTGGACAAAGGGCGAGTTTCCATGATTTTAACAGTATCACCAATTTGTGCGGTGTTGTTTTCATCATGAGCTTTGAATTTCTTAGTTACTTTAATGCGTTTATGGTAGAGATCATGTTTTTTGTAAGTTTCTACAGCAATCACAATCGTTTTATCCATTTTGTCGCTGACTACTTTACCGACTAATACTTTACGGGCATTACGTTCGCTCATTGTTGGCCTCCTTCCTAATTACAGGCGGATTTTCCACCCGGTCTGATATCTTAGCTAATCCCAAGTTCTCTTTCACGGATCACAGTTTTAGCACGAGCAATTTCCTTACGCACAGCGCCGATCCGAGTCGGGTTATCAAGCTGACCGGTAGCGAGTTGAAAACGAAGGTTGAAAAGTTCTTCTTTAAAACCGGAGATCTTTTGTTCGATTTCAGCAGTGGTTAGGTTGCGGAATTCACTAGCCTTCATTTGCTTCACCACCCAATTCTTCACGTTTCACAAACTTAGTTTTGATTGGCAGTTTGTGAGCGGCAAGACGCATTGCTTCACGAGCAATCTCTTCCGGAACACCAGCAAGTTCGAACATAATCTTGCCTGGTTTCACTACTGCAACCCATTTTTCTACGTTACCTTTACCACTACCCATACGAACCTCAAGAGGCTTCTGAGTAATTGGTTTGTCAGGGAAAATTTTAATCCAAACCTTACCACCACGTTTGATGTAACGAGTCATCGCAATACGAGCAGCTTCGATTTGACGGTTAGTAATCCATGCAGGTTCAGTAGCTTGCAAACCGTACTCACCAAAGTTCAGTGTAGTACCGCCTTTTGCACGACCCTTCATATGACCACGTTGTTGTTTACGATGTTTTACGCGTTTTGGTACCAACATGATTAGTTGCCTCCTTCCTGAGGAGCTTGTTTCTTAGCTGGAGGAAGAACCTCTCCACGATAGATCCATACTTTTACGCCAAGACGACCGTAAGTAGTATGAGCTTCCGCTGTACCATAGTCAATGTCGGCACGAAGCGTATGCAGTGGAACTGTTCCTTCGCTGTACCCTTCGGAACGAGCGATTTCGGCACCGCCAAGACGTCCGCCTACTTGAGTTTTAATTCCTTTTGCTCCGGAACGCATAGTTCTTTGAATTGCTTGTTTCAAAGCACGACGGAAAGAAACACGACGTTCCAATTGTTGTGCAATGCTTTCAGCAACCAGAATTGCATCCAGTTCAGGATTTTTAATTTCAGAAATATTGATGTGTACCTTTTTACCGCCTGCGATTTTAGTAATTTCATTACGCAGATTTTCAACTTCGGAACCACCCTTACCGATAACCATACCTGGTTTCGCAGTGTGAATCGTTACGTTGACACGGTTAGCTGCTCTCTCGATTTCAACACGGGATACAGCGGAGTCTTTCAATCTTTTTTTCAGATGTTCACGAATTCTAACGTCTTCCAGCAAAAGATCACCGAAATCTTTGCCTGCATACCATTTGGATTCCCAATCACGGATAATACCGATTCGGAGTCCGACGGGATTTACCTTTTGGCCCACACGTTTTCCCTCCTTATTTTTCAGATACCACCAGAGTAATATGACTGGTGCGTTTGTTGATGCGACTTGCACGACCCATTGCACGCGGGCGGAATCGTTTCATTGTAGGACCTTGGTTTACAAAAACCTGAGATACTACCAATTTATTTACGTCCAAAGAGTAGTTGTGATCTGCATTTGCAATCGCAGAATTCAACAATTTCTCAACGACTGGAGAAGCGGACTTTGGAGTGTGACGAAGAATTGCGATCGCCTCACCAACCTGCTTACCGCGAATCAAATCGATAACAAGTTTCACTTTGCGAGCAGAAATCCGTACGGACTTAGCATGTGCTTTTGCTTCCATTGAGTTTACCTCCTCTCAAACACTACGCTGTGTTGATTATCTTCTTGTTTTCTTATCGTCATCCGTATGGCCTTTGTACGTACGTGTTGGAGCAAATTCGCCCAATTTGTGTCCGACCATATCTTCCGTTACGTATACTGGCACGTGTTTACGACCATCATATACACCAAACGTATGTCCGATAAATTGTGGGAAAATCGTAGAGCGACGGGACCAAGTTTTGATTACCACTTTTTTGTCCGACTCGTTCAAAACCTCTACTTTTTTCAACAGGTAACCATCAATGAATGGTCCTTTTTTGAGACTGCGACCCATTTATGAATCCTCCCTTCGTTAAAACGTAGTCGTTCCTTAATATGTTAACGTGCGACTTAAGCGCACGTTTTATTACTTAGTACGACGACGAACGATGTACTTATCAGATGCTTTACCTTTTTTACGCGTCTTGTAACCAAGGGTTGGTTTACCCCATGGAGACATTGGAGATTTACGTCCGATTGGAGCGCGACCTTCACCACCACCGTGTGGGTGATCGTTAGGGTTCATTACAACACCGCGAACTTCAGGACGTTGTCCCAACCAGCGACTACGACCAGCTTTACCGATCTTCACCAGTTCGTGGTCTTCGTTACCTACAGAACCGATTGTAGCGCGGCAAACTTTCAGAATGCGGCGAACTTCACCAGAAGTCAAACGAATTGTAACATACTTTTCTTCTTTACCAAGAAGCTGGGCTTCCGTACCAGCGGCGCGAACGAGTTGGCCACCTTTACCCGGTTTCAATTCGATGTTGTGGATAACCGTACCTACTGGAATGTTTTCCAATGGTAAGGAGTTACCGATTTTGATATCGGAACCTGCACCGGATACCACTTCGTCTCCTACTTTCAGACCTTTAGGAGCGATGATGTAACGTTTTTCACCATCCACATAGTGGATAAGTGCGATGTTGGACGTACGGTTTGGATCATATTCGATCGTAGCAACGCGGCCCGGTATTCCATCTTTGTTACGTTTGAAGTCAATAATACGGTATTTACGTTTGTGTCCGCCGCCTTGATGACGAACTGTAATTTTACCTTGGTTATTGCGTCCAGCTTGCTTGCTCAGAGGTGCCAGCAACGATTTCTCGGGCTGATTAGTTGTAATCTCCTCGAAAGTAGATACAGACATAGCACGTCTGGCCGGGGACGTTGGTTTATACTTTTTAATTGGCACTGAGTTTCCCTCCTTACTTTACAGTTTCAATTATACCGTTTCAAAAAACTCAAGCGGCTTACTGTCTTTGCTCAGCGTTACGAACGCTTTTTTCCACTCGCTCGTATAGCCGGAATGACGTCCGTAGCGTTTTGGTTTTGCAGGAACACGAAGCGTATTTACGTTACTTACTTTCACGTTAAAAATGGCTTCGATTGCTTTTTTAACTTCGACTTTGTTAGAACGAATGTCAACCTCGAAAACGTATTTCAAGTCATTCATCATACCAGCCGTACGTTCGGTGATAACCGGACGTTTGATAATATCACGAGGATCCTTCATTACGCGAGCACCTCCTCTACCTTCTGAACTGCTTCCTTCGTAATGATCAGTTTGTCGTGTCCGAGCACATCAAGAACATTAATGCCGTCTGCGGCTACAAACTTCACACCAGGAATATTACGAGCGGACAGTGCTACATTATCATCATAGCTAGGAGCTACGATCAATGCTTTACGATCAGCTTTAAGGTTATTCAAAATGGCTGCGAATTCTTTCGTTTTAGGTCCATTCAGTGTAAGAGCGTCCAATACGATAATTTCATTCTCAATCACTTTGGATGACAACGCCGATTTGATCGCCAGACGACGAACTTTTTTAGGTAATTTGTAAGCATAGCTGCGTGGAGTCGGACCGAATACAGTACCGCCACCAACCCATTGCGGTGCACGGATCGAACCTTGACGAGCGCGGCCAGTACCTTTTTGTTTCCAAGGTTTACGTCCGCCACCACGTACTTCAGAACGTCCTTTTACTTTGTGAGTACCTTGACGCAGGGAAGCCAATTGCATAACAACAGCGTCATGAAGAACGTGCTTATTCGGTTCGATACCGAACACTGCATCGTTCAATTCAATTTCACCAACTTGGCTGCCGCTAATATTAAATAGTGCTACTTTTGGCATTTCGTGTTCCTCCTTTCTTCAGTTGTTTATTTTTTCACCGTTTCTAATACTTTAACGAAGCTATTTTTAGGCCCTGGAATGGAACCTTTCACGAGCAATACATTACGTTCTGTATCGATCTTAACAACTTCAAGACGTTGGATCGTTACCGTTTCATGCCCCATGTGTCCTGGAAGGTGTTTACCTTTAGGAACGCGGTTAGCTTGAATGGAACCCATAGAACCTGGACCTCTGTGGTAACGCGATCCGTGTGCCATTGGTCCGCGGCTTTGTCCCCAACGTTTGATAACGCCGGCAAAACCTTTACCTTTAGAAATACCTGTTACGTCAACGAACTCGCCTTCTGTGAAGACATCAGCCTTCAGTTCTTGGCCAACCTCGTACGCAGCAAGGTCGATGCCACGAAGTTCACGAACGTAGCGCTTAGGTGCAGTATTTGCTTTTTTCGCATGTCCTGCTTCAGGTTTGTTGGATCTTTTTTCTTTCTTATCAGAGAAACCGAGTTGAATAGCTTCGTATCCATCGTTTTCCAGATCTTTCTTTTGCAGAACAACACAAGGACCTGCTTCGATAACCGTAACAGCAAGTACGTTACCTTCAGGGGTAAACACTTGAGTCATTCCGAGTTTTTTTCCTAAGATACCTTTCATGTTGACACCTCATTTCTTTTCCTAATCACATATTACAATTTAATTTCGATATCTACACCGGACGGCAGGTCCAAGCGCATCAAGGCATCCACAGTTTGTGGAGTCGGGTTAACAATGTCGATCAAACGCTTGTGTGTGCGCATTTCGAACTGTTCCCGGGAATCCTTGTACTTGTGTACCGCACGGAGAATAGTAATGATTTGTTTTTCAGTTGGCAGCGGAATTGGCCCGGATACACCTGCGCCCGAACGTTTAGCTGTTTCAACAATTTTCTCAGCGGATTGATCAAGAATTCTATGATCGTAAGCTTTCAAACGAATACGAATTTTTTGCTTTGCCATTTTAGTCCCTCCTTCTATCGCCCAATTTGGTATCGGACATACTCCGTGAAAATTTTCCGACAGCCCTCCCATGGCAAAGGGGCCGGGTGTGTCAGTAACCTCTCACATCATCGCACAGTCACAAACAACATTAGTTATTATATCGAATAGTTCTGCCTATTGCAAGCAAAAACGAAAAAACAATGCATCTTATTTTCAAAAGATACAGTTGTGCTCGCAGCTCGCGATTTTTTCAAGAGAAAAGCCCCCGCACCAGGGCAGGGGCTCGTTTAGCTTCGTTCCAATACAATGTTACTCGTTACAGTACACTGTTGCTCTATTTAAAGGCTAAAGCCTTCTTATTTGGAGATTGTTGCTACGGCACCAGCGCCAACTGTACGTCCACCTTCACGAATAGAGAACTTAGTTCCTTCTTCGATTGCGATCGGGTTGATCAGTTGAACAGTAACCGTGATGTTGTCACCAGGCATTACCATTTCAGAACCTTCTGGCAAAGTAATGATACCAGTTACGTCAGTTGTACGGAAGTAGAACTGTGGACGGTAACCAGTGAAGAAGGGTTTGTGACGTCCGCCTTCTTCTTTAGTCAAAACGTAGATTTGAGCAGAAAATTCTGTATGTGGGTTAACAGAACCTGGTTTAGCCAATACTTGACCACGCTCGATTTGTGCACGATCTACACCGCGAAGCAGTGCGCCGATGTTGTCACCAGCTTGAGCGGAATCAAGCAATTTACGGAACATTTCTACGCCTGTTACTACGGATTTACGGGATTCTTCTTGAATACCGATGATTTCGATTTCGTCGCCCACTTTAACTGTACCACGCTCTACACGGCCTGTAGCAACTGTACCACGACCAGTGATGGAGAATACGTCCTCGACAGGCATAAGGAAAGGCTTGTCAGTGTCGCGTTCTGGAGTTGGGATGTAAGTGTCGATTGTTTCGAACATTTCAACGATTTTCTTAGCCCAGTCGCCATCTGGGTTTTGCAGTGCTTCACGAGCAGAACCGCGAGTGATTGGAGTGTCGTCGCCTGGGAAGTCATACTCGCTCAGCAAGTCGCGAACTTCCATTTCAACCAATTCCAGCAACTCTTCGTCTTCAACCATGTCGCATTTGTTCAGGAATACAACGATGTAAGGAACACCAACTTGGCGGGACAACAGGATGTGCTCGCGAGTTTGCGGCATTGGGCCGTCAGCTGCGGATACAACCAGGATCGCTCCGTCCATTTGTGCAGCGCCAGTGATCATGTTTTTAACATAGTCGGCGTGACCTGGGCAGTCAACGTGTGCATAGTGACGGTTAGGTGTTTCATATTCCACGTGTGCAGTGGAGATTGTGATACCGCGTTCGCGCTCTTCTGGAGCTTTATCGATTTGATCGAATGCTACAGCAGCACCACCGTAAGTTTTGGACAATACAGTTGTGATTGCAGCAGTCAAAGTAGTTTTACCATGATCGACGTGACCAATAGTACCGATATTAACGTGCGGTTTGTTACGTTCAAACTTCGCCTTTGCCATTTGAACAATTCCTCCTCAATAACTTGTTTTATTTTAGGCTGCCGGATGCCTTTTTGGTAAAACCTTAAGCATACCGGTCAGCTGATACATTGTATTACTCGCCGCCTTTGGTTTTGGCAACGATCTCTTCAGCAATGCTCTTCGGTACTTCTTCATAATGAGAGAGTTCCATGGAGAACACGCCGCGTCCTTGTGTACCGGAGCGAAGTGTAGTCGAGTATCCGAACATTTCGGACAAAGGCACCTTCGCACGAATGATTTGAGCTCCACTGCGGGAATCCATACCTTCAATCCGACCACGACGGGAGTTCAACATACCCATTACGTCACCCATATATTCCTCAGGAACCGTTACTTCAACTTTCATAATCGGCTCGAGTAATACTGGTTTACATTTGTCTTTCGCTGCTTTCAGCGCCATTGATCCGGCAATTTTAAATGCCATTTCATTGGAATCGACATCATGGTATGATCCGTCCACGATTGTAGCTTTAACGTCCACAAGCGGAAAGCCTGCGATAACGCCGTTTTTCATTTGTTCCTCAATACCAGCAAGAGCAGGAGCGATGTACTCTCTAGGAACAGAGCCGCCGACTACCTTACTTTCGAATTGACTACCAGTACCTGGCTCGAGCGGTTCGAACTCAACCCATACGTGACCATATTGACCACGACCACCGGACTGACGAACGAATTTACCTTCGACACGTGCTGGAGCACGGAACGTTTCACGGTAAGCAACCTGTGGTTTACCCACATTTGTTTCTACCTTGAACTCACGACGCATACGGTCAATGATGATGTCCAAGTGAAGCTCACCCATACCCGCCAAGATGGTTTGACCTGTTTCTTCGTTAGTATGAGCGCGAAGAGTTGGATCCTCTTCAGTCAACTTACCGAGAGCTACAGACATTTTATCTTGGTCAGCTTTGGTTTTAGGCTCAACCGCGATTTCGATAACCGGATCAGGGAAGTTCATGGACTCGAGAATAACAGGACTCTTCTCATCACACAGTGTATCACCTGTACCTGTATCTTTCAAACCTACGGCAGCTGCAATATCACCAGAGTAAACTACAGTGATTTCTTGACGACTGTTCGCATGCATTTGAAGAATACGTCCGATACGTTCGCGTTTACCTTTTGTTGCATTCAATACGTAAGAACCGGATTGAAGAACACCGGAGTATACGCGGAAGAATGTCAACTTACCAACGTAAGGATCCGTCATGATTTTGAATGCCAATGCGGAGAATGGCTCTTCATCGGAAGAGTGACGTTCAACTTCCGTACCGTCTTCCAAATGCCCTTGAATACTTGGCACATCAATAGGAGCCGGCAAATAGTCGAGAACAGCATCCAACATCAGCTGAACACCTTTATTGCGGTAAGAAGATCCACAGATAACTGGGAAGATTTTAACTTCTACAACACCTTTACGGAGAGCGGCTTTAATTTCGGCAACCGAAATTTCTTCGCCTTCCAGGTATTTCATTGTCAATTCTTCGTCCAGTTCAGCAACCTTCTCGATCAATTCATTACGAAGTTCTTCAACTTGATCTTTGAATTCCGCAGGAACTTCTACTTCTTCGATATCTTGACCAAGATCATCTTTGTACATATGAGCTTTTTGTTCAACGATATCGATAATACCAGTAAAATCATTTTCTGCGCCGATTGGCAATTGAATCGCAACTGCGTTCGCTTGAAGGCGATCACGCATGTCAGAGACAACATTCAGGAAGTCGGCACCAATGATATCCATTTTGTTTACATATGCGATCCGTGGAACGCCGTAGCGATCAGCCTGTCTCCATACGGTTTCGGACTGAGGCTCAACGCCTTCTTTCGCACTGAAAACACCAACTGCTCCGTCCAATACACGAAGGGAACGTTCAACTTCAACAGTGAAGTCAACGTGCCCCGGGGTGTCGATGATATTGACGCGGTGACCTTTCCAGGCAGCGGTCGTCGCAGCGGAAGTAATCGTGATTCCGCGCTCTTGTTCTTGTTCCATCCAGTCCATTGTCGCAGCGCCTTCGTGAACTTCACCGATTTTGTGCGTACGGCCTGTGTAGAACAAGATCCGCTCTGTTGTTGTGGTTTTACCCGCGTCAATATGAGCCATGATCCCGATATTACGTGTATTTTTCAAGGAGAACTCTCTTGCCATGAAATGGGTCTCCCTTCAAAATTGAAGTTATTTTTTTGAGCTGAATCCTACCAACGATAGTGAGCAAACGCTTTGTTCGCTTCAGCCATTTTGTGCGTGTCTTCACGTTTTTTCACGGAAGCGCCTGTGTTGTTGGAAGCATCAATAATTTCAGCCGCCAAACGCTCTTCCATGGTTTTCTCACCGCGGTTGCGGGAGTAGTTTACGAGCCAACGTAATCCCAGGGACGTACGTCTTTCTGGTTTTACCTCGATTGGTACTTGGTAGTTGGCACCGCCGACACGGCGTGCTTTAACTTCCAGGACTGGCATGATATTCTTGATAGCTGCTTCAAAAACTTCCATCGGGTCATTCCCCGTACGTTCTTGGATAAGCTTGAACGCATTGTACAGAATGCTTTGAGCAACGCCTCGTTTTCCGTCGAGCATGATGCGGTTGATCAAGCGGGTAACCAACTTGCTGTTGTATACCGGATCTGGCAACACGTCTCTTTTGGTAACTGGACCTTTGCGTGGCATGGATATCCCCCTTTCTTACATGTTAAACCGACATACGCGGTTTATATTCATTAGGATTTTTTAGCTTTAGGGCGTTTTGCGCCGTATTTGGAACGAGCTTGCATGCGGTTGTTTACGCCTGCAGTATCCAAAGCACCGCGAACGATGTGGTAACGCACACCCGGAAGGTCTTTTACACGACCGCCGCGAATCAGCACTACGCTGTGTTCTTGAAGGTTATGTCCAATACCTGGAATGTAAGCAGTCACCTCTACACGGTTCGTCAAGCGAACACGAGCATATTTACGAAGTGCGGAGTTTGGTTTTTTCGGAGTCATAGTACCTACACGAGTGCACACTCCGCGTTTTTGCGGGGCACTGATGTCGGTAGCTTCACGTTTCAAGGCATTAAAACCTTTTTGCAAAGCCGGTGATTTCGATTTCTCGATTTTGGCTTGACGTCCTTTACGAACCAGTTGGTTAATAGTTGGCATGTTGGTTGCCACCCCCTTCCTCAATTTTTGCTGTTACTTTACAAACCTTATCTAAGCCCACAGACCCAGGCGGTTCATAAAAGAACAAATGAAAAGTCTTTGCCGCCAAGAATAACAATTCCTTAGACAAAAACGTTCCTTACCCTATTGTTTTACGATAGCAGCCATTGCGGCTCCCACTTCAATCCCACATGCAGCTCCGAGATTTTTCATTGTGTCTACGAGAGTCACTTTGACTCCTTGCTTGTTGCACAAAGCAATGATGTTGGAAGTGAGACGCTGATCTGCGTCTTCTGCCACATATACTTCTGAGGCAAAGCCCAATTCTACCATACGAATGGTTTGTTTGGTACCGATTTTGACATGAGCATCTTGCAGTCCTTGTTCTTTAGACATATCTCATTCCTCCGAAAAGACCCAATAGCATATAGGCTGCTCACGCACCTTTGCTATATTAGCATTGACTATAAGTAATGTCAAGACAATTATAAACTATAATTCATTTAAACAGAATAGTACGATTCATTTTTGAAAAGCACCGGAGCACCGTCTGCTGTAGCTTTTATGCAAAGCTTATGTCTACGGTGTTCCGGCAATCATACTATTTTTATATTACTCGGCCGAAATTGGTTCGAGCTCCTCAGATGGAGACTGCCCCTCTTCCGGTTGGGCAAATTTCACGCTACGGTAACGGTTCATACCTGTTCCCGCAGGAATCAATTTACCAATAATTACGTTCTCTTTCAGTCCAAGCAACTGATCGACCTTGCCTTTAATAGCTGCATCAGTCAGGACACGAGTAGTTTCCTGGAAGGAGGCTGCTGACAAGAAGGAGTCAGTTTCCAGAGATGCCTTGGTAATACCGAGCAGTACCGGCTTGGCTACCGCTGGTTCTTGGCCGCTGAGAATCGCTATCTTGTTTGCATTTTCATACTCATGGACATCAACAAAGGAGCCTGGAAGTAAGATCGTGTCGCCCGCATCAATGATACGGATTTTACGCAACATTTGACGAATCATAACTTCTACGTGCTTGTCGTTGATTTCTACGCCCTGGTTCCGGTATACGCGTTGAACTTCCTGAAGGATATAGTTCTGTACCCCGCGAATACCTTTAATACGCAGCATTTCTTTAGGATCAATCGAACCATCCGTCAGTTCGTCCCCAGCTTCAACAGTCATACCTTCGCTTACGCGCAGGCGGGAACCATACGTTACTGAGTATGTTTTCGTTTCGGCTTCACCCTGAATGTCGATCTCACGGCGGTCTTTACCTTCACGAACTTCTTTAACTGTACCGTCAATTTCACTAATAGTTGCCTGACCCTTAGGATTACGTGCTTCAAAAAGCTCCTGGATACGAGGCAAACCTTGTGTAATATCGTCACCCGCTACGCCGCCTGTGTGGAACGTACGCATAGTAAGCTGTGTTCCTGGCTCACCGATGGATTGTGCAGCGATGATACCAACTGCTTCACCAATCTCAACGTGTTTACCAGTAGCCAGATTGCGACCGTAACATTTCTTGCAGACGCCATGTTTAGCACGGCAACTTAGTACAGAACGAATCTGAACTTTGTGTACACCAGCTTTAACAATCGCTTCAGCTTTATCGGAGTCAATCAATTCGTTACGTCTAGCCAAAATCTCGCCAGTCTCAGGATGACGTACTGTTTCAAAGCAATAGCGACCTTCCAGACGGTCATAGAGATCCTCAATTACTTCTTTACCGTCCTGGATACGACTTACTGTGAAGCCTTTATCCGTTCCGCAGTCTTCTTCGCGCACGATAACATCCTGTGCCACATCTACGAGACGACGAGTCAGGTAACCGGAGTCAGCCGTACGAAGGGCTGTATCCGCCAAACCTTTACGCGCTCCGTGAGTGGAGATGAAGTACTCGAGTACTGTCAGACCTTCACGGAAGTTTGATTTGATTGGGAGTTCGATAATACGTCCGGATGGATTGGCCATCAGACCACGCATACCGCCGAGCTGAGTAATCTGTGATTTGTTACCCCGCGCTTTGGAGTCTACCATCATCATGATGGAGTTGTAGCGATCCATGGACTTCATCAATACTTCGGTAATATCATCTTTCGCTTTAGACCAAATGTCGATAATCCGGTCATAGCGTTCTTCATTCGTAATTAGACCACGACGATACTGATTCGTCACAACTTGCGCTTTATCTTCGGATCCCTTAAGAATCTCTTGTTTTTCCACCGGCACGATTACGTCCGATACAGCAACGGTTACCCCTGCACGAGTGGAATACGTAAAGCCAAGCTGCTTGATTTTATCCAGAATTACAGCTGTTTCTGTTGTATGGTAAGTCTCAAAACAACGGGCAATGATATTACCAAGGTAATCCTTGCCTACCCCACTAGCTTGCGGAGCGTTTTGAATGGCTTCTGTAAGATTTACACCCTTCTCGTAAACAAAGAACTCCTCCGCAGTACCATAAAGCAGGTTCGCACGGGTAGCATCATTGATGTACGGGAAGCTTGCCGGGAAAATTTCATTAAAGATAATTTTACCAACCGTTGTGATCAACATCGCTTCCTGTTGTTTTTCCGTAAAGCTCGTTTTATTCAAAGCTTTAACCGGAATAGCTACACGAGCATGAAGTCCAGCTGTACCACGTTGGTAAGCCGATATAGCTTCATTCATGTTGCGAAGGATCATATTGCTTCCTTCTTCTTCTTTGTTATCCATAGTCAGATAGAAAGAACCAAGAACCATATCCTGGGAAGGTGTAACAACTGGCTTGCCGTCTTTCGGATTCAAAATGTTCCCGGATGCTAGCATAAGCAAACGAGCTTCAGCTTGGGCTTCCGCAGACAACGGAACGTGAACAGCCATTTGGTCACCGTCAAAGTCGGCATTATATGCAGTACATACGAGCGGATGCAGACGAATCGCACGGCCTTCAACCAAAATCGGTTCGAACGCCTGGATACCGAGTCTATGCAGCGTAGGGGCACGGTTCAGAAGAACTGGATGCTCCTTGATTACTTCTTCCAGCACATCCCATACTTCTGCACTCACACGCTCTACTTTACGCTTCGCGCTCTTGATATTGTGCGCCAAACCTTTGTTCACCAGTTCCTTCATAACAAAAGGTTTGAACAGTTCCAGTGCCATTTCTTTTGGCAAACCGCATTGATACATTTTCAAGTACGGGCCTACAACGATAACGGAACGACCAGAGTAGTCAACACGTTTTCCGAGCAAGTTCTGACGGAAACGTCCTTGTTTACCTTTCAGCATGTGGCTGAGGGATTTCAAAGGACGGTTACCTGGACCTGTAACAGGACGACCACGACGACCATTATCAATCAAGGCGTCAACAGCTTCCTGCAACATCCGTTTTTCATTTTGCACGATAATATCTGGCGCACCTAGATCTAACAACCGTTTCAGACGGTTATTACGGTTAATAACACGACGATACAAGTCGTTAAGGTCAGAGGTAGCGAAACGACCACCATCCAACTGTACCATCGGACGAAGCTCAGGAGGAATAACAGGAAGTACATCCATGATCATCCAATCCGGTTGGTTGCCGGAGTTACGGAATGCCTCAATAACTTCAAGGCGTTTGATCGCACGGTTACGACGTTGTCCTTGAGCTGTACGCAGCTCTTCTTTCAAGAATTCTAATTCTTTGTCTATATCCAAATCTTGAAGAAGCTTTTTAACCGCTTCAGCACCCATACCTGCCTGGAAGCCATAGCCGTATTTCTCACGGTAGCTACGGTATTCTTTCTCGGACAGGAGTTGCTTTTTCTCCAAAGGCGTATCTCCTGGATCGGTTACAACATAAGATGCGAAGTAAATGATCTCTTCCAGAGATCTTGGAGACATATCAAGAGCAAGACCCATACGACTTGGAATGCCTTTAAAGTACCAAATGTGCGATACAGGAGCAGCCAACTCAATGTGGCCCATACGCTCACGGCGAACCTTAGCACGAGTAACTTCTACTCCACAACGGTCACAGACAACACCTTTATAGCGTACACGTTTGTACTTACCGCAATGACATTCCCAGTCTTTCGTAGGTCCGAAAATTTTCTCGCAAAATAGTCCTTCTTTTTCCGGTTTAAGCGTACGATAGTTAATCGTCTCCGGTTTTTTGACTTCTCCGCGGGACCAAGAACGAATCTTTTCGGGGGAAGCAAGCCCGATTTTCATATATTCGAAATTGTTAACGTCCAACAAGGAGCAACCCTCCTTAACCAAATCCTGAGTTTTTAGGTTTGATACCGCCCAGCAGCACCGGGCGGTATCAAGAAACCTGATCCATCCTAGAATGGATCAAGGTATATAACAAAGCTGATATGAGTCAGTCAGCAGTCAAACTACTCTACGCCAACCTCAGAGCCTTCCAGATTCAAACTCAGCTTATCGCCGGTTGTGTCATCCTCATCATCAAGCTCTCTCATTTCGATCTCTTGTTCGTCTTCAGACAGAATCTTCACGTCCATACCCAAGCTTTGCAGCTCTTTGATCAAGACCTTAAATGATTCTGGAACACCCGGTTCAGGTACATTTTCACCTTTGACAATGGATTCGTAAGTTTTAACACGTCCAACCACATCATCAGATTTCACAGTCAAAATTTCCTGAAGCGTGTACGCTGCGCCGTAGGCTTCCAATGCCCATACTTCCATCTCCCCGAAGCGCTGTCCACCGAATTGAGCTTTACCACCCAATGGTTGTTGCGTAACGAGAGAGTAAGGACCTGTAGAACGAGCATGGATTTTATCATCGACCATGTGCGCCAGTTTGATCATGTGCATGACACCGACAGTAACTTCACGTTCAAAACGATCACCCGTACGTCCGTCATACAACACAGTCTTACCATTACGCTGCATGCCTGCCTCTTCCATTGTATCGAATACGTCATATTCCTTGGCACCATCGAATACTGGAGTTGCCACATGAATACCAAGACGCATTGCAGCCATACCCAGATGGACTTCAAGCACCTGTCCGATGTTCATCCGTGAAGGTACGCCCAGCGGGTTCAGAACGACCTGTACTGGTGTGCCATCCGGCAGGAACGGCATATCTTCTTCAGGCAAAATACGAGCAACGACACCCTTGTTACCGTGACGTCCAGCCATTTTATCGCCTTCGGAGATTTTACGTTTTTGAGCAATATATACACGAACCAACTGATTTACACCTGGTGGCAGTTCATCGCCATTTTCACGTGTAAATACCTTTACATCTACAACAATCCCGTCTGTTCCGTGAGGAACTCTCAAAGAAGTATCGCGAACCTCGCGTGCCTTCTCACCAAAGATTGCGTGTAAGAGACGTTCTTCAGCTGTCAATTCAGTCACACCTTTAGGTGTTACTTTACCAACGAGAATGTCACCTGCGCCAATTTCAGCACCAATACGTATGATTCCACGCTCATCCAAGTTGCGAAGCGCTTCTTCACCGACATTTGGAATGTCGCGAGTGATTTCTTCCGGTCCAAGCTTCGTGTCACGAGCCTCGGATTCGTATTCCTCAATATGGATTGAGGTGTATACATCTTCCTTAACCAGTTTCTCACTCAGCAAGATCGCATCCTCGTAGTTGTAACCTTCCCAAGTCATGAAGGCAACGACAACGTTACGTCCCAACGCCAACTCACCCATCTCTGTAGATGGACCATCTGCAAGAATATCGCCAACTTTGACAATATCTCCTCTGTTCACAATCGGACGTTGGTTGATGCAAGTTCCTTGGTTAGATCGCATAAATTTGTGTAATTTATACTTAACAATGTCGCCCTTTACTTCAGTGCCATCTACAGTTTCGATACGACGCAACCAAATTTCGTTAGCCGAAGAACGTTCGATAACTCCGTTGTATTTGGATACAACGCAAACACCGGAATCTTTTGCAGACTTGTGCTCCATTCCTGTTCCGACCAATGGAGACTTCGGAATCAGAAGCGGGACAGCCTGACGCTGCATGTTGGAACCCATCAATGCGCGGTTAGAGTCATCATTCTCCAAGAATGGAATCAGTGCAGTCGCGACCGATACGACCTGTTTAGGCGATACGTCCATGTAATCGACACGGCTACTAGCCATCGGAATAATGTTATCAGACTGTTTGTTATAACGGACAATGACAACCTCATCCTTAAAGGTGTTTTCCTCCGTCAATTCCGCATTCGCCTGAGCTACAATGTAGTTATCTTCTTCATCAGCAGTCAGGTAATCAATCTGGTCTGTAACTTTTCCGGTTTTTGGATCTACCCAACGATAAGGAGCTTCGATAAATCCATACTCGTTAATGCGTGCAAAAGTGGACAAAGAGTTGATCAAACCAATGTTTGGTCCCTCTGGTGTCTCGATAGGACACATACGGCCGTAGTGACTCGGATGGACGTCACGCACTTCCATGCCCGCGCGTTCGCGCGTCAAACCGCCGGGTCCGAGTGCGGACAGACGACGTTTGTGCGTTAATTCAGCAAGCGGGTTCGTCTGATCCATAAACTGAGACAGCTGCGAGCTACCAAAGAACTCTTTAATCGAAGCAATTACTGGACGTATGTTAATCAATGCCTGTGGCGTAATTACATTAGCATCCTGAATCGACATTCTTTCGCGCACTACGCGTTCCATACGGGACAAACCGATACGGAACTGGTTTTGGAGCAACTCACCTACAGAACGCAAACGACGGTTACCCAAATGGTCAATATCGTCCGTACTTCCGATTCCGTGAAGCAAGTTAATAAAATAACTGATGGAGGAAATAATATCGGCAGGCGTAATATTCTTAACCGATTTATCAATATTTCCGTTAGCAATCAATTTTACTACTTTACCATCCTCAATTGGTGAGAATACATCGATTGTTTGAAGTGGAATATCATTGCTTTCTAGCACACCACTCGCAACATGATACGTACGATGTCCTACTGATTCCTCCAGTTGGGCCAAAATCTCGTCCAACAGGCGGCGATCTACCATTTGACCGGCTTCAGCGATGATTTCACCAGTTGTTGTATCAATCAAAGTCTCAGCAAGTCGTTGATTGAACAAACGGTTTTTAATGTGAAGCTTTTTATTGATTTTGTAACGGCCTACGTTGGCCAGATCATAACGTTTAGGATCAAAGAAGCGAGCAACTAGCAAGCTCTTTGCGTTATCCAGTGTAGGCGGCTCACCTGGACGAAGACGCTCATAAATTTCAATCAGCGCTTTCTCGGTGGAATCCGTGTTGTCTTTATCAAGTGTGTTGCGGATATATTCGTCATTGCCGAGCAAATCCAGAATCTCAGCATCAGTGCCAAAGCCCAGCGCACGCAGCAACACCGTAACCGGAATTTTACGGGTACGGTCAATCCGGACATAGATAATATCCTTCGCATCCATCTCCAGTTCGAGCCAAGCCCCCCGGTTAGGAATTACCGTTGCGGTGTATGTTGTTTTCGCATTCTTGTCGACTTTTGTGCTGAAATAGACGCTGGGAGAGCGAACCAACTGGCTGACAATAACCCGTTCCGCACCGTTAATAATAAACGTACCCGTTTCAGTCATCAGCGGGAAGTCTCCCATGAATACTTCCTGCTCTTTCACTTCGCCGGTTTCTTTATTAATAAGCCGGACTTTTACCCGAAGCGGTGCTGCATACGTAACGTCGCGTTCCTTTGCGTCGTCAACGGTATATTTGGGTTCTCCGAGAGAATAGTCGATAAACTCCAGAATCAGATTTCCAGTGAAATCCTGAATTGGAGAGATATCCCGAAACATTTCCCTTAATCCTTCCTCCAAAAACCAATCATAGGATTTTTGTTGGATCTCAATCAGGTTCGGAACCTCGAGTACCTCATTAATACGTGCATAACTGCGCCGAGTGCGTCGACCATATTGAACAAGATGTCCTGCCAACTTAAACTCACCCCTCATGTCTACTCACTTTAAAAATACATTGCGAACCTCTGTTTGTGACCTTATAATAAGACACATACAGAAGATTCAATCTTACAAATACAGAAAAGCCCTTACTCGAATGCATTCGAAAAAAGAGCACCGTATCTGCAGAATCCTCTTACCGGAAGATCTTCATCACTTGTAGATTTGCCCAAAATGGTTGTATTATACGTAATAGAGATAAATACTATACCTAACTACGCATAAATCTATTGACATTTCAACAAACTAAAGCCATGGAGGGCATCCTAATACTGACATTTTATAATAATATCACAGACCAGGATTCAAGTCAATGGTCCTATTGCATTTTCTTAAAAACTTTTTTCAGCCTTCAAAATTCGATAACCTTTATCCTTTGTAACTTCCTCTACATGACCGAAAAGGCTCTCTATCTTAGCACTCGCCGAAGGGGCCCCCTGCTTTTTCTGAATGACTACCCACAAAGCTCCACCTTCGTTTAAATGCTCATAAGCAAGCTCAAAAATGGTATGAACTGTTTCTTTTCCTGCACGTATAGGAGGATTCGTCAAGATCACGTCAAAGCGTTCATCCTTCACTTCCGCAAACAAATCGCTTTGCTTAATGGTGACATTCTTAACCCCATTACGTTCCGCATTCTCTATCGCAAGTTGAACGGCTCGCTCATTAATATCAACCATTGTGACGTGTCCCTCTGGGACAAGCGCGGCTGCCGCCAGACCAATCGGGCCGTAACCGCATCCTACATCCAATACCGAGGCTTGTGCAGGAAGCTGCATCGCTTCAATCAGCACACGACTCCCGTAATCAATTCCCTGCTTCGAAAAAACGCCTGAATCGCTGGCAAAACGGTATGACCGCCCCCGCAGCACTGTTTCCAGGCTCCGTCGTTCATGCGCCGTCTCTGGCCGCTTGGAGTAATAATGATCAGCCATTCATGCCCACCTCTTTCGGTTGTACTACCATCATAGCCTTTACAATAACCTTTCAGACATGCTGGTACTACCGTTTTACAGCAACAAACCCCTTGAAGATCACCTCAAGGGGTTTGTTTTAGTCCATTGTCTGCTAGAAAGCAGTCAATTATTTTACTTCTACAGAAGCGCCTGCTTCTTCCAATTTTGCTTTAATGGATTCAGCTTCTTCTTTAGCGATTTTTTCTTTCAGTGGTTTTGGAGCGTTGTCAACCAGTTCTTTTGCTTCTTTCAGGCCAAGACCTGTGATTTCGCGAACTGCTTTGATAACGTTGATTTTGGAAGCGCCAGCGCTTGTCAAGATTACGTCGAACTCGGATTGCTCAGCTTCAGCTGCGCCACCTGCTGCGCCACCTGCTACAGCTACTGGAGCTGCTGCAGTTACGCCGAATTCTTCTTCGATTGCTTTCACGAGATCGTTCAGTTCCAATACGGACATACCTTTAATTGCTTCCAAGATTTGCTCTTTACTCATGGTTGAACCTCCATTTAAATTCTTATTTTTTTGTTCTTAACTGCTATATAGCAGGTTTAATCCCTAACTTATGCGCTTTGCTCTTCTTTTTCCGCAACAGCTTTAACTGCAAGCGCGAAGTTGCGCACAGGAGCTTGAAGCACACTGAGGAGCATGGAAAGAAGACCTTCGCGGGATGGCAGTTCTGCCAGTGCTTTGATTTCCTCAACACCGATAACGCGACCTTCTACAACTGCACCTTTCAGTTCCAGTGCATTGTTCTTCTTAGCGAAATCGTTCAAGATTTTAGCTGCAGACACTGCATCATCTTTGCCGAACGCGATTGCAGTAGGACCTGTCAATACTGCGTCCAGTTCAGTCAATTCTGCTGCCGCAGTTGCACGGCGGAGCAGTGTGTTTTTCAGCACTTGAAATTCGATTCCGGCTTCGCGAAGCTGCTTACGCAGCTCAGTTACTTGGGCAACATTCAGACCGCGATAGTCTGCAACCACAGTCGTTACGCTCTCGCGCAATTTTGCAGCTACAACTTCAACAGCTTCTTGTTTTGCTTGAATCACCTTTGCATTTGCCAAACTGTACACCTCCTGATCAATTTATCCGCTTTGTTCGAAGCACCCACTCTGGTGATCTTACAAAGCTTGCTTTCATAAGCATGAAAAAAGCCTCCGTAGAGTACGAAGGCTTGATAAATCTACATGGACGGGACAAGCCCGTCACATGAAACGTTCTATCATAACACCTCGGTAGGAAATTAAGCCCAAAGGCACCTACTGTCTACGGTAAGCATATTCAACTTTAATGGTCAGTCACAAGGACTCACAACTTTTATAGAATAACAAATTTGATTGAACATGTCAATCAAAATATTATCTGTAAACAGATGCGTTCACACGTGCACTTGGTCCCATAGTCGAAGAAATAGCGATGTTTTTCAGGTATACACCTTTAGCAGCCGCTGGCTTCGCACGGTTCAAGGCTTCAACCAAGGCTTTAAGATTCTCGTTCAGCTGTTCAGCACTGAAGGAAGCTTTGCCGATTGGCGCGTGAATTTGACCGGCTTTGTCGAGACGGTATTCGATTTTACCGGCTTTAATTTCTTGAACAGCCTTGGCAACGTCGAAAGTAACTGTGCCTGCTTTAGGGTTAGGCATCAAACCTTTACCACCGAGCAAACGACCCAGTTTACCAACCTCACTCATCATATCAGGTGTCGCAACGCAGACGTCGAATTCGAACCAGCCTTGTTGGATTTTGTTGATCATATCTTGATCGCCAACAAAATCAGCGCCAGCCGCTTCCGCTTCTTTCACTTTGTCACCTTTTGCAAATACCAGAACGCGTTGTGTTTTACCCGTACCATGCGGCAGGACAACAACACCACGAACAGCCTGGTCTTGTTTACGGGAATCTACGCCCAGACGAACTGCTGCTTCAACGGTTTCGTCGAATTTAGCAGTCGCAGCCTTTTTCACCAGTTCAACGGCTTCTAAAGGCTCGTAAGTTGCTTCGCTGTCAATCAGCTTAGCAGCTTCCAGGTACTTCTTACCATGTTTAGCCATAATGTTTTCCTCCTTATGTGGTATTAGCGGATATTCCTCCCACACTTGCCGGACAGTCAAACTGCCGGCACACGTAGATTAATAAAATTAATCTACGATGGTGATACCCATGCTGCGAGCAGTACCTTCAACCATACGCATTGCCGATTCTACGGAAGCTGCGTTAAGGTCAGGCATTTTTTGCTCTGCAATTTGACGAACAGCAGCGCGATTTACAGTTGCAACTTTCGTTTTATTCGGTTCACCGGAACCTTTTTCGATTTTAGCAGCAACTTTCAACAGAACAGCAGCCGGTGGAGTTTTGGTGATGAACGTAAAAGAACGATCCTCAAATACCGAAATTTCAACCGGAATAATCAGGCCTGCTTGATCAGCAGTACGAGCATTGAACTCTTTACAGAATGCCATGATGTTGACACCTGCTTGACCCAAAGCTGGACCTACTGGAGGCGCTGGATTAGCTTTCCCTGCAGGAATCTGCAGTTTTACCATTTTAATTACCTTTTTTGCCATGGATGACACCTCCTTGACTCAATAGTGGTAGACGGACCTATCGATCCTCCCACAAGAAACCTGTAAGAAAAATCTATATTTTCTCCACTTGAGTATAATCCAACTCAAGCGGGGTTTCCCGTCCAAACATGTTGACGTGAACCTTAAGCTTGCTCTTCTCAACCAAAATTTCTTCCACGGAGCCCACAAAATTCGCAAAAGGACCAACTTTAATTCGCACGGATTCCTTAACATCGAATTCAATCTTCGGTTTCGGCTCTACCATGCCCATATGCTTCAGAATCTGTTCAACTTCTTCTGGAAGCAATGGCGTCGGTTTGGAACCCGAGCCTGTCGACCCTACAAATCCCGTAACACCTGGTGTATTGCGTACAACATACCAAGAGTCGTCGGTTTGGACCATTTCGACTAAGACATAACCAGGGTAGACTTTACGCATAACGGTTTTTTTCTTACCGTCCTTGGTTACCAGTTCTTCTTCCATAGGAACAAGAACACGGAATATCTTGTCTTCCATGCCCATGGACTCAACGCGTTTTTCCAAATTGGCTTTGACTTTGTTCTCATACCCTGAATAGGTATGAACGACGTACCATCTTTTTTCCATATCAAGCCACCTGGAACCCTTCCTAGATAATCGCTTCGATCACAGCGGAAATGCCGATATCGAGAACCCAAAAATAAATCGTGACGAACGCAATTGTCCCTATGACAATCAACGTATAGTTGGTCAGTTCTTTACGATTGGGCCAGCGAACCTTCTTGAGTTCAGCCCAGCTTTCAGAGAAAAAGGAAAACAGAGACTTGAAACTGCGTTTCACGCCGACTACACCTCCAAAAACTATCTGGTTTCCCGATGAGAAGTCTGTTCGTTACAGGACTTACAGAATTTCTTCATCTCCATGCGGTCGGGGTGATTACGCTTGTTTTTCGTCGTTGTGTAATTTCTTTGTTTGCATGTTGTACAAGCCAAAGTAATAATTACCCGCATGATGTGCACCTCCCGAAGACATCCAACACCGGAAGTCTCATAATTGATCCTAAAAAAAACCGCGAATTTAGGCCTACCTAAAACACTTTATCACACGGGGTTTTCCATGTCAACGAATGTTTGCATACAATTCGCAGTCCCGGCTGTGGTGCATTTTAACATCTGTGCATCCTTTAAAACTGTTCTCTGAAAAGCTGCTTCAAAAATCAAGGCGATATCTATTATTCATCTTTTTTAGTATAAATCATTTGTAACACTTATAAACCTGCATAGCCTACCTATAACGAATAAAAAAAGACTCGGACTCGAGCCTTTTCCCTGTCAGCCTCTACTTTCAACTATCTCTTACTTCCAGATACTTTTCAAGTTTACGCTTGACCCGTTGCAGCGCGTTATCAATGGATTTCACATGGCGGTCAAGATCCTCTGCAATCTCCTGATACGAACGTCCGTCCAGATACAACATAAGTACCTTGCGTTCCAGCTCGCTCAGAATCTCGGACATCTTGTCCTCAAGGCCCACAAACTCTTCCTGATTGATTATCAGCTCTTCAGGGTCACTTACTTGTGTTCCGCAAATCACATCGAGCAACGTGCGGTCTGACTCTTCATCATAGATGGGTTTGTCCAGAGATACGTAAGAGTTCAGAGGAATGTGCTTTTGTCGTGTAGCCGTCTTAATTGCCGTAATAATCTGTCGTGTAATGCACAACTCGGCGAAAGCCTTGAACGAAGCAAGCTTGTCTCCCTTAAAATCACGAATGGATTTGTAGAGACCAATCATGCCCTCCTGAATAATATCCTCGCGATCAGCACCAATCAAGAAGTAGGATCTGGCCTTGGCCCGCACAAAGTTCCGGTATTTGTTAATCAGAAACTCCAGCGCTTCCCCATCACCTTCATGGACTGCTCCGACAATGTCTTCATCATTTTTGTAATCAAACTTTGACAACATGATATCCTTGAGGTCCACACTCACTAACAATCCCTCCGGCTGCAACGCAAGGTACCCGTTACTCTCTCAAATATACGACAAGTATACGCGATGTAACCTGATACCGTCAACCACAACAACCTAAAAAAGAAGAGCGCTAACAAAATTGTCAATGGTTTCAAAATGGAGGAGTCCCCAATTATTGGTTTATTCTCTTCTCCATCGTTCAAACAACTTTCGAAGCTCCGGACTCAGTTTGGCATCTAGCGAGTTACGGGACAATTTGGCACTATCCTGCTGGATTCGCTTCTGCACTTCCCTTTCGGACTCCTCAATCTCGATCAGTAATTCCCGCGCCGACACCCTGAGTGCACCTTGTCCAAATGCGACATGTTGCTCTACCTGATCGCTTGTCGCTACGTAAATACTTCTTCTTTTACTGCTCAGCTCCCGAACCAATCGCTCGATGCACTCATCAGCAGTTTCTTTTTCTCTGGTAAAATAAATCTGGACTTTGCTCTGAGCAAAAGTTTTACCTAATCCTGGCACCCTGTAAGCATCAAATACGACGATGACTCTTCTGCCGGAATACGCCTGATGATCCGCCAGTCGTTCAAGAAGTCTGTCCCTCGCTTCCTGCATACCAGATTGTACCAGTGCGGAAAGTTCGGGCCAGGCTCCAATCATGTTGTAACCGTCCACAAGCAGAACATCCCGCGTGTCAGCCATATCGTTAGCCCCGTGCCTGTCGTCCGCGCAATACTTCGTACATGACAACACCCGCAGCTACAGAAGCATTAAGGGAATTAATTTGCCCCGCCATTGGCAGCTTGACGAGTACATCGCATTTTTCACGGATCAAACGGCCCATTCCTTTATTTTCGTTACCAATGACAATAGCTACTGGCCCCGTGAATACTCCATTCCCAAAGACAGGATCTGTCGCTGTAACATCCGTGCCAACTACCCATACACCTTCTTCTTTAAGACGATCAATGGTTTGTCCCAGATTGTTTACACGCGCGACCGGGACGTACTCCACAGCACCTGCCGATGTTTTGGACACTGTTACAGTTACAGCTGCAGAGCGCCTTTTCGGCACAATAACACCATGTGCTCCAGTACAGTCCGCTGTACGAAGGATGGAGCCCAAATTATGAGGATCTTCAATCTCATCCAGCAAAATTAAAAACGGCTCTTCTCCCTTATCACGAGCAGTGGCGAGCAATTCTTCCACTTCAACATAGGCAAAAGGCGCAGCTTGCGCGACCACTCCCTGATGCTGAATGCCCGGAACCATTTGATCCAGCTTACGCTTGTCCACCTGCAAGACAATAATTCCTGCTTTTTTGGCCTCAGCTGTAATCGGCAGCGTCAAATGTTTTTGTGCATTATCCGCAATCCATATTTTATTTATCGTTCTGCCTGAACGCAATGCCTCCGTTACCGAATGCTTACCGGCAATCCATTCTTCTTCCATCTCTAGCTTCCTCCCGGGACACGGCCGATGCTTGTTCCATCCAGTCCGTTCCCATTTATGATTTTTCTGTATTTTCCATCTGTGCAATTCCGTACGTAATCAACTCTCTTAATCTGTCCAAATGTCCATCACAATAAAGAGATCCAATTAACCCTTCCAGTGCAGTGGCATGACGATACTCAAGCACATCAGCATTTTTAGGCAAACTTCCTGATTTAGCATTTCTTCCTTGTCGGACAATATCGCGTTCTTCTTCCGTCAGTACCTTTTCCAATAGCCCCAACATACGACTCTGCGCCTTGGCGGAGACTAGCCCTGTGGCTCGGCGGTGCAGATGATTTGGACGCAGGTTGGGCTGTGCCAACAAATATTGCCGGACAGCTACCTCATACACTGCATCACCAATATAAGCTAGTGCAATGGGAGGCATCAAACGAGCTGGCTTGGACGCAGGGTACGGGAACCAGTTCCCCGTACCTGCCGATGCTCCTGAGTTCAGTGGCTTATCACTCATTTTCGCCGCCACCGCATACCCTGCGCCGTATCTTCAAGCACAATGCCTTTTGCAGCCAACAGATCGCGAATTTCGTCAGCTCTACCCCAGTTTTTGGTCTTACGAGCTTCGACACGTTCTGCAATTAACTGCTCAATTTCGTCATCCAGCAACTCTTCACTCGGTTCCGAATAAATGCGAAGAACGTTATTCATCGATTGAAAGGTATGCAATACAGCTTGTAGTTCCGCCTGATGTACGACATCTCGCTGCAACAAATGGTTTGCTTCGCTAACCCAATCAAATACAGCAGTAATCGCATCAGGTGTATTGAAATCATCATTCATTTTTTCGCCAAACTGCTGCAAAATTCCGTCGAGCTTCGTTTGCAGTTCCGTCGATACTCCCCCATTACCTTCCAGCGCATTAGCTAAACGATGCTTCACATTGGCAACTGCATTGGCGATCCGCTCGACACTGTTCTCTGCCTGACTCATAGTCTCTTGGTTGTAGTTCAACGGATTCCGGTAATGCGTCGACAACATAAAATAACGTAAAGCCTCCGGCTTGTGATGAGCGCGCAAATCTTTAACCAAAATACCATTACCGAGTGATTTCGACATTTTTTCATTATCTATGCGAATATAGCCGTTATGCATCCAGTAGCGAGATAATGGCTTACCCGTGATCGCTTCGGATTGTGCGCATTCACATTCATGATGCGGAAATTGCAGATCCTGTCCGCCCCCATGAATATCCAGTGTATCCCCCAAATAATGGCGAGCCATAGCAGAGCATTCGATATGCCAGCCTGGTCGTCCATCTCCCCAAGGGCTCGACCAATAAATTTCGCCCGGTTTCGCTGCCTTCCAGAGTACAAAGTCCTCAGCATTTTCCTTGCGCTCATCCACATTGATGCGAATACCGAACTGAAGCTCTTCCAGATTTTGACCTGACAGTTGTCCGTAATCTTTGAACTTTTTGGTTCGATAGAACACATCGCCATCATTCTCATAGGCATAGTCCTTGTCTACCAATTCCTTAATAAAATCAATAATCAGGTCCATGCTCTCTGTTACACGAGGGTTCATACTGGCAGCAGGAACATTCAATCCTGCCAGATCCTCATGGTAGGCAGCAATAAATTTCTCAGCAACTGCCGAAACATCCATACCAAGTTCCCGAGCTTTGCGGATTAATTTATCATCGACATCCGTAAAATTCACCACATAGTTTACATCATAGCCCAAGTACTCCAGGTAGCTGCGCACCACGTCAAATACAATTACAGGTCGTGCATTGCCAATATGAATGTAATCATACACGGTAGGTCCGCATACATACATTTTAACCTTTCCAGGCTCCAGTGGCACAAAAGGCTCCCGACTCCTCGTCATTGTATTATAAATTTGAAGCGGCATTGTTATGTTCCTCCCTCATGAAAATCATTTTTCTAATTTATTCTCTTGGGTCACCTGATGTTTCTGAGCAGATGCCTCATCCTTCAAATCAGACATTTCTGCACGCAAACGTTCTATTTCCCGTTGAAGTTCTCGCATAGAGTCCACAACCGGATCAGGCAATTGATGACTAAGTCGGTCTGGACGCCTACCATCCTGTCTGACAACTCGCCCCGGGATGCCCACCACCGTACTGTTTGGTGGAACTTCTTTGAGCACAACCGAGTTAGAGCCAATGTTGGATTGTGCCCCAATCGTGAAAGAGCCTAATATCTTTGCACCGGAGCCGATAACAACATTATTCCCAATGGTCGGATGGCGCTTCCCTTTCTCTTTCCCAGTCCCGCCGAGTGTGACCCCCTGATACAATATGACATCGTCGCCAATCTCACAGGTTTCACCGATGACAACTCCCATGCCATGATCAATGAACAGCCGATTTCCGATACGAGCGCCAGGATGAATTTCAATGCCTGTCATAAACCTTGATACCTGGGATATAACACGGGCTAGAGTACACCAGTTTCGCAAATAAAACCAATGTGCGATTCGATGTGCCCAAAGGGCATGAACGCCGGAATACGTAAAAATGACCTCCAGCTTACTCCGGGCGGCCGGATCATTATCCAAAACAGTCTGAATGTCGGATTTGAAATGTCTGAACATGTCGCCCTCCTATTCCCTTCATATCCTTGCCGCATCATCACAACACTTCACGTTCCGCCAATTTTCGCATCCACCAGCACTCTTCGACATTTTTCAATCTATAACGAGTCTGAGTCTGATAAAAAAGAAAAAGCGTCTCCGCAGCCTAAGCTGCAGAGACGCATGAACGTGGTCCCACTCTGCTTCGAACATATCTGCTGCATAAAAAGCAGACAGTCCGTCTTTGGCGTCCTGTAACGGGAACGACTCGGCACGCCCTTGTCACATCAGCATTTGACGCTAATGAAAGTTCGGGCGCACGGCTCCCAGGCGCATTTCCTCCGCAGGTCATCTGGACGGCTCTCAGCCTGGAGTTTCCCCTCGACCGTCCTCTCTGGCAGATGCCCATATGCAGTGTACTTCTCCTGTTCGCAGCCTTTACACGTAAATATCAATCCGTATCAATGGAGTCATTATAGCGAAAAGACAACAAATTGACAAGAAATATCAGCCTTTAATTTGTGCCTTGAGACGATCCAGTACCTTGTCACGTCCGAGCAAAAAGATGGTTTCATTCAGATCTCGTCCATGCGTTTGGCCTGTAAGAGCCACACGAATCGGCATGAATAGTTGTTTTCCCTTAAAACCCGTTTCCTTTTGAACTTCCTTGATCAGCTTAGCCATTTGTGGAGCTGTAAATTCCTCACTCGCTTCAACTTTACCTGCAAAAGCTCTAAGTACCTCAGGAACCTGCTCTTCGGCCAATACAGCTGCTGCTTCAGCATCCAGCTCCAGATGTGAACGGAAAAACAACTCAGACAACGCTACAATATCGGATGCAGAAGTCATCTGTTCCTGGTATAAACGAACAAGGGCCTTAGCCCAATCCAGTTGTTCCGAAGACAGTTCAGTCGGCAACAGCCCCGCTGCCTGGAGATGTGGAATCGCCATGCTGGCAATTCGCTCAGGATCAGCCTTTTTAATATAGTGATTGTTTAGGTAAGCAAGCTTATTGGTATCAAACACAGCTGGACTTTTGGACAAACGATTAGGATCGAAAATCGAAATCAGTTGTTCCCGATCATAGATCTCTTCTTCGCCTTCCGGGGACCAGCCCAGTAGTGCAATGAAGTTGAATATGGCTTCTGGCAAATAGCCCAACTTGTCATACTGCTCCATGAACTGAATAATGGATTCGTTACGCTTACTGAGCTTTTTGTGATCCTCGCCTACAATCAGCGTCATATGACCGAAGCGTGGCGGCTCCCAGCCGAGAGCTTCAAAGATCATCAACTGCCGCGGTGTATTGGAAACATGGTCTTCGCCCCGTAGTACATGCGATATTTTCATCAAATAATCGTCAACCGCTACAGCGAAGTTATATGTCGGAATACCATCCTTTTTGACGATAACAAAATCGCCGCTTTCCTTGGAATTAAACGTAATTTGACCTTTAACGATATCGTCAAACGTATATTCACGATCTTCCGGTACGCGAAAACGAATACTTGGTACACGGCCCTCTGCTTCGAATGCCTGGCACTGTTCTTCTGTTAGATCACGATGTTTTCCAGAATAGCGTGGTGTCTCCCCACGTTCCGTCTGTTCTTCACGCTCGCGCTCCAGCTCTTCTTCAGTGCAGTAACAGCGATAAGCCAAACCACGATCCAGCAAATCCTGCCAGTACGTTTTATATATGTCCAAGCGTTCCGTCTGACGATAAGGTCCAAACTCGCCTCCCACGTCTACGCTCTCATCCCAGTCCATACCCAACCATTTCAAATATTTAAGTTGGCTTTCTTCTCCGCCCTCAATATTGCGCTTCACATCTGTGTCTTCAATACGAATAATAAATTTTCCACCTTGATTGCGAGCAAACAAATAATTAAATAATGCCGTTCTGGCATTTCCAATGTGCAGATGCCCTGTAGGGCTTGGTGCATAGCGTACACGAACTTCCGTGCTCATATAATCTCCTCCAAATTGAATTACTCAAGATGATAGCATTTACTTGATAAGACAGACAACCGATTGAGCCGCGATTCCTTCACCCCGTCCGGGAAACCCGAGTTGCTCTGTCGTGGTCGCCTTGACGTTCACCTGGGATAGCTCCTCTGCTTCCAGCGCCTGTGCGATGACTTCATTCATCTGCGGAATATACGATGCCATTTTGGGCTTTTGTGCGATAATCGTAGAATCGATATTCCCCAAGCGATATCCTCGCTCTTTAGCTAGCCCCCACACATGCTCCAGTAGCTTAAGACTGTCGGCATCCTTAAATTCTGGGTCATTATCCGGAAAATGCTTCCCGATGTCTCCCAAGCCAAGCGCGCCTAGGATAGCATCACTAATGGCATGCAGCAGCACGTCTGCATCGGAATGGCCCAACAAACCTTTTTCATACGGAATATTCACACCTCCGATGATGCATGGCCTTCCTTCCACCAGCTGGTGGACGTCAAATCCTTGTCCCACTCTGATCATTTGATATCCTCTCCCTCTGTTTTTACCCATAACGCCGCCATATCCAAATCCTCAGGCGTAGTAATTTTGATGTTCTTGTAGCTGCCTTGAACGACAGTAACCGGAATTCCTAGCCGCTCTATCAGCATAGAATCATCTGTTCCCAAGAATCCCGACTGCTCCGCTTCCTCATAGGCTCGCAGCAGATCGGAAAGACGAAAAGTCTGTGGCGTTTGAATACTCCACAGACTTCGGCGATCCGGCGTTGCTGTAATGATACCATCCCCGTTCACTTGCTTGACTGTATCCTTTACAGGTACTGCCGCTACAGAAGCACCAGTACGCTGGGCTGCCTCAAGGCATGAACGTACAAGCTCAGGTTGAATGAGTGGACGCACACCATCATGCACCATCACCCAATCCGCTTGTAAGTGGCGCAGACCGCGATAAACCGAATGCTGGCGTTCATTGCCACCAGCCACCACCCGTACATTTTTACCGATTTTGTATTGATGAATCCAATCTCGGCAGCGTTCCACATCTCCTGTCCCAGTCACCATCACCATTTCATCCACTTCGGGCATAGCTGCGAATATTTCAAGTGTATGTATGAAGATGGGCTTGTCCCGCAAAAGCAGAAATTGCTTGCTCTCCTGCGTCCCCATACGGGAGCCGCGCCCTGCTGCCACAATGACAACTCCTACCCGATTGTTCATTCAAATAACTCCTGCCCTGATCGCTTTGGACGATCCGTATGATAACACATCTACTTCATCATACCGCGTTTATTGAGCTTTTTCCAATAATTTTGGTTTAGCAAAGATCATACGACCGGCAGAGGTCTGAAGTACACTCGTGACCAGTACCTCCATCAGAGAGCCAATATAGTCACGTCCGCCTTCTACAACAATCATCGTGCCATCATCCAGATAGGCTACACCCTGCCCATGCTCCTTGCCGTCTTTAATAATCTGCACCATAATTTCCTCGCCGGGCAATACGACAGGCTTCACTGCATTCGCCAAATCGTTAATATTTAGCACCGATACACCTTGCAGTTCGCATACTTTATTCAGGTTAAAATCATTAGTTACAACTTTACCCTGCAACACCTTTGCCAGCTTGACCAGCTTACTGTCGACCTCTGAAATTTCCTCAAAATCACCTTCGTAAATGAGCACATTCACATCCAGCTCTTTTTGGATTTTATTCAAAATATCCAGACCCCGGCGTCCACGATTACGCTTAAGTAAATCTGATGAATCTGCAATATGCTGAAGCTCCTCCAGCACAAATTCAGGAATCACAATCGTTCCTTCAATAAAACCTGTCTTGCAAATATCTGCAATACGTCCATCTATAATGACGCTGGTGTCCAATATTTTATGTTCCTCCAGCTTGCGTTCTTCTACACCCGTTCCCCGACCAAAAAAACCAGAACTCCAAAAGGATGACAGCTCGTCCCGCTTTTCTAGTCCAACCATCAATCCTACATATCCGCATATCACGGTAACAGCGGTCTGGATAAGTTGACCTGGGGCCCCCAACCATGAAAAAAGCGGATAAACTGCTAAGGAAAGCGTCAATCCCACCGCTAAACCAATCACACCTGCCATCATCTCGTTCATCGGAATTCGTACCAAGCCTTCAATGCCCTGCTGCAATCGATTTGCCACGGATGCCCCTGCGAATGAACACCCAGCCATAAATAGCACTGCTCCCGCCATCATCCAAACAATCATTCCCGGTAAAGACCCATCACTCAACCATTGTGGCATCCACGATACAATGCCTCCTACCCGCTGGTATAACGTATAGCCAAACCATGCTCCGCACAATCCTGTAAAAGTTAAAATAGCCTTTCTCCACATTGAGTCTCTATACCTCCTTTATTTTCTTTGCATATAGTCTGCTGCTTGTTGGATACATAGCATTTCTCTTACCAGTATGATCCATTTCCCACATAACTAACCCTGTGTTTTCACTTTTTATGCATAAAAAAAAAGCATTTATCTCCCTAAAATGATTCAAGGAAATAAATGCTTATTCTTGTTCTTGCTTGATACTAGCGCTGTGAATGACGATATTGATCGTCCTGTTCTTCCTGACTGGAACGCTCCCGATCACGTCCACGTCTGCGTGACAGCTTACGAATGTTCAGCTTCATACCATACAATGCATACAGCACCAGCGGCACAAAAATCAGCTTCGACAGCTGGTCAGGGAATTTAACAGCCAACACCACCGCTGCAATTACGACCCATGGAGCAACCCAGATCGCTTTTTTCGGAAGGCCGACCTTTTTAAAATTCGGATATCTCATGGAGCTGACCATCAAATAAGAAACCAGCAACATGGCAATCGACATGTATAACAATGAAATATCGTTATGGAATAAGGACAAAGTGGCTAATACGCCACCTGCTGCCGGAATTGGCAACCCCGTAAAATAACCTGGTACACCAGGACGTACGTTAAATCGAGCCAAACGCAACGCTCCGCACATCGGGAAAATGGCAGTAACCGTCCAAGCGAGAGCCGAATTCGCATCATGAAAAGCAACCATGTACATAATAACTGCGGGAGCAACACCAAAAGATATCATATCTGATAAGGAGTCCAGTTCTTTACCGAATTCGCTTTGGGCATTCAGGACCCGGGCCATCCTTCCATCCAGTCCGTCCAACAACATGGCGACAATAACCATAATAGCGGCAAGACTGTATTTTCCGTCTACCGCCAATAAAATGGCGATCATTCCGAGAAACAAGTTACCTAAGGTACACATGTTCGGAATTGATTTGGTAATCATCTCTTCACCTCAATGTATGAATTGTTCCATTATAATCCTTTCACTGTATTACATTTACATTTGCCTGTCAATGAAAACTTGTTCCTGCAAACGTTTAAGACCTTCTTTAATCGTACGCGCACGAACCTCTCCAATACCATCCACTTCATCCAGTTCTTCTATCGTTGCTGTGATGACATGTGGAAAACGTCCAAACCGCTCCACCAGATTATGAATAATCACATTTGGCAAACGCGGTATCTTGTTCAGTACCCGATAGCCACGTGCAGCAATATACTCCTCTGATGTCGCAGCTGAAGAAGGGTAGCCTAGTAAGCGTACAATATGATTCACATCCAACAATTCGTCGTCCGTAGAACGTTTGAGTCCCAATATAATTTCACGAATCTTCTCGTCGCTATCGTCTTTGGCATAATCCTTATACAGCAACCAAGCTTCTTCTTCAATGTTGCTGACAAGCTCTTCCATCTGCATACTAATCAGACGGCCCTCATTTCCGAGCTCGTTAATAAATCGTTTGATTTCCATTTTGATGCGCAGCACCATTTCGATCCGCTGGATGACATTAACGACTTCCGGCATGGTAACCAGCTCTTCAAATTCAGATGCTGTCAAATTCGTAGAGGCTTGCCCCAACACGGATCTATATTTTTCTAACGTCTGAATAGCCTGATTAGCTTTCGTTAAAATAACTCCGATTTCCTTGAGCGCATACCGTAATGTCCCCTGATACAAGGTAATAATATTACGCCGCTGGGAAATAGACACAACTAATTTGCCAGTTTGCTTTGCAACTCGTTCTGCTGTCCGGTGCCGAATTCCTGTCTCAATTGAAGAAATGGAGGAGTCCGGAATCAGTTGTGTATTGGCATATAAAATTCGTTTTAAATCCTCGCTCAATATGATTGCGCCGTCCATTTTAGCCAATTCATACAAATAGTTCGGCGAAAAATCACAATTGATGGAGAAACCGCCATCCACGACTTCCATAACTTCTGGGCTGTAGCCAACGACCAGAAGAGCACCCGTTTTGGCACGCAAAACGTTTTCCAACCCGTCGCGAAAGGGAGTTCCCGGTGCCACAAGCCGCAGCAAATCGTTCATTTTATCCAGTTGGCTCGCTTCTTTCATTCTCAATGCCCCCTAATCTAATGCGGCTGCCAGTGCATCTGCCACCGTTCCTACTCCTATAATTTGTATCCCTTTCGGATGTGTCCAGCCCTTCAAGCTTTTCTCCGGCATGATCACCCGTTTGAAACCTAGTTTCTCCGCTTCTCGTACTCGCTGTTCTGCTCGGGATACCGCGCGCACCTCACCTGTCAGTCCCACCTCGCCAAAAATCACATCATACGGCTTTGTAGGAGCATCCCTAAAGCTGGAAGCAATACTCACAGCTATAGCCAAATCCACCGCCGGTTCATCCAACTTCACGCCTCCCGCTACGTTGAGATAAGCGTCCTGGTTTTGCAAAAACATGCCCATCCGCTTTTCTAGCACGGCTATGATTAATCCCATTCGATGATGGTCGACTCCTGTGCCCATTCGGCGTGGAGAGGGAAAATGTGTAGCTGCAATCAATGCTTGCAGTTCAACCAATACAGGCCGGGTTCCTTCCATACTGGCTACAACAGTAGAACCTGCCACACCTAGTGGTCGTTCAGACAGGAAAAGTTCAGAAGGATTCGACACCTCACGCAAACCGCTTTCAGCCATTTCAAAAATACCAATTTCATTTGTAGAACCGAAACGATTTTTAACTGCACGCAAAAGCCGATACGTATGGTGACGCTCTCCTTCAAAATAAAGTACACAATCAACCATATGTTCCAACAAACGCGGACCTGCAATGGCCCCTTCCTTGGTCACATGTCCTACCAATACCGTAGCAATACCGAGCCCCTTGGCAATTCGCATAAAGCGTGAAGTACACTCCCGCACCTGAGCCACACTACCTGGTGCACTCGTCACCTCAGGCAAATATACAGTCTGTATCGAGTCGATGACCAAAAACTCCGGCTTCAAGCTGTCCACTGCTTCTTCAATCGTCTCCAAATTCGTCTCACATAATACGTATAGGCTGGGGGACAAGGCACCGAGCCGATCTGCACGTAGTTTCGTTTGACGGACAGATTCCTCACCAGACACGTACAGCACCTTTAAACCAGTTAAAGCCAGTTCATTAGATGTTTGCAGCATGAGCGTAGATTTACCGATTCCCGGATCACCGCCCACCAAAACGAGTGAACCCGGCACCACACCTCCACCGAGTACTCGATTCAATTCGCCAATTCCCGTCAAAATTCGTGTTTCTTTGCCACTCTCCACCTCTATAATAGGGAGTGGCTTGTCTTTTGTGCTATGAGTAAGAAGGGAAGATCCCATTCCTTGAGTTTTTACAACGCTTTCCGTTTCTTCGACCATGGAATTCCATGCCTGGCATCCAGGACATTTTCCGTACCATTTGGGCGATTCATAACCACATTCCGTACAGGAAAATTTAGTTTTCACTTTAGCCATACTTTGTTCCCTGGCTCCTTATTGACGACGATGATGTCAAATTTATGTTCATACAGCCCAGAAAGAGCTGTAACAATAAAAGTTTACCATTGAAGCTTGGCGGACGTAAAGCAATATCACAAACTTTCCCAAAGCATTTACCCAACCTTTTCACCGTGTTTTATACACAAAAAGGGTGTCTTCGCAATAGCTTTCCAGCTTGCGAGACACCCTTTTCTACTATTTATTTAGTAAACTGCTTTAGGACTTGGCAGATACATTATCCTTTTTGGTTACAGTCAATGCACCGTTCTCCTCATCAATGAAGAGAGAGTCACCTTTAGTAATGTTGCCAGTCAACAGTTCCTCGGACAGGCGATCTTCAATATGCTTCTGGATTGCACGACGCAAAGGACGCGCACCATACGCTGGATCAAAACCTTCCTTGGCAAGGAATTTTTTAGCGTTGTCTGTCAACTCGAAGTCCACCTCATACTCATTCAGACGCTTACGCAGCTCCTCAGACATGAGTGATACAATTTCGGCAATATGTTTTTCTTCGAGAGAATGGAAAACGATAATTTCATCAATCCGGTTCAAGAACTCAGGACGGAAGCTTTTCTTCAGTTCATCCATCACTTTGCCCTTCATATTATCGTAATCCGCTCCAGCGTCCACTACAGCTGTAAAACCAAGCGTGGAGTTACGTTTAATCGCCTGTGCACCAACATTAGATGTTAAGATGATGAGTGTATTACGGAAATCAACGACACGACCTTTGGAATCTGTCAGACGACCATCTTCCAGCACTTGCAGAAGAATATTGAATACTTCTGGGTGTGCTTTTTCAATTTCATCCAGCAACACAACAGAGTATGGCTTACGACGTACCTTCTCAGTCAGTTGACCGCCTTCTTCATATCCAACGTACCCTGGAGGCGCTCCTACCAGACGGGACGTGGAGTGTTTCTCCATATATTCAGACATATCAATACGGATAACCGCATTTTCATCTCCAAACATGGATTCAGCCAAGGCGCGTGCCAGCTCTGTTTTACCAACCCCAGTTGGACCGAGGAAAATAAAGGAACCAATTGGACGCTTCGGATCTTTCAGTCCGGCACGTGCCCGGCGAATCGCCCGGCTTACTGCCTTAACTGCTTCATCCTGTCCAATAACCCGCTCATGCAGCAACTCTTCCATATTCAACAAGCGGTGTGTTTCTTCCTCTTTTAGCTTGCTGACTGGAACACCTGTCCATATTGCAACGACTTGAGCGATATCCTCTGGGGTAACTTCGGAATCTGTACGACCCTGTTGTTCTTTCCATTGGTTTTTCGTTACGTCTAACTCTTCACGGATTTTTTGCTCTGTATCACGTAGCGCTGCCGCTTTTTCAAATTCCTGACTTTGTACCGCTGAATCCTTTTCCTTACGAATATCTTCCAGACGGTTTTCCAGCTGTTTCAGGTTTGGCGGTACAGTGTAAGAATTCAGCCTTACTTTGGAGCCCGCCTCATCAATAAGGTCAATAGCCTTATCTGGCAGGAAGCGGTCGGTGATATAACGATCTGACAATTTTACGGCCGCTTCAATAGCCTCATCTGTGATCTTTACACGGTGATGCGCTTCGTAACGGTCACGCAGACCATACAAGATTTGAATCGCCTCTTCTGGAGAAGGTTGATCCACTGTAATTGGTTGAAAACGACGCTCCAAAGCAGCATCTTTCTCAATATATTTGCGGTATTCATCCAGCGTGGTCGCACCGATGCATTGCAGCTCGCCACGTGCCAGAGCAGGTTTCAGGATGTTGGACGCATCAATTGCGCCTTCCGCTCCACCAGCACCAATCAGCGTATGCAGCTCATCAATGAACAACACGATATTACCCGCTTGACGAATCTCGTCCATAATTTTTTTCAAACGATCCTCGAACTCACCACGATACTTAGTGCCTGCTACCACAGAACCCATATCCAGTGTCATTACGCGCTTGTCGCGCAACGTTTCGGGAATCTCATTCGCTATGATTTTTTGGGCCAATCCTTCGGCAATCGCCGTTTTACCTACCCCAGGCTCACCAATCAGAACCGGATTGTTCTTTGTACGGCGGCTGAGCACCTGAATTACGCGTTCAATTTCCTTGCTACGCCCAATAACAGGGTCCAGGTTGTTTTCCTTCGCAGATGCCGTCAGATCGCGTGCCAGACTGTCCAGAGTTGGCGTGCTGACATTAGCTGGAGCACCGTGATGGCTGGAAACAGCCTCGCTGCTGCCGAGCAATTGTAGCACTTGCTGACGCGCTTTGTTCAGACTGATGCCCAGGTTGTTCAGTACGCGTGCTGCTACGCCTTCGCCTTCACGAATAAGACCAAGCAAAATATGTTCTGTACCTACATAGGTATGGCCCAGTTTGCGGGCTTCATCCATAGACAGTTCGATGACTTTTTTGGCGCGTGGAGTATAGGCAATGTTCGTCGGTTGCTCTTGACCGCGTCCAATCAGCGTTTCCACTTCATCCTGAATTTTTTCCAGTCCCAGTCCTAAACCGATTAAGGCTTTCGCTGCTATTCCTTCACCTTCACGAATGAGGCCTAGCAAAATGTGCTCTGTGCCAATGTTGTTGTGTCCCAATCGAACAGCTTCTTCCTGAGCCAAAGCAAGCACTTTCTGTGCACGTTCCGTAAATCTTCCAAACATCATATATCCTGCACCTCCACAGTGTGTATTTCAGATCATTCTATATATTAAAGGGTTGTGCCTAATTTTTGCCGGATCAGCTTCGCCCGGTACATATCGCGCTCTTCGGTATTCATTTTATCCCCAAAGCTTTTTTGCAGGAACCCGGGTTGTGTCATCACATTCAGCTCATTCATCGCTGCGGTGGAAGGACGCTCCAAAATCCCTAAATCTACGCCAAGACGCACATCGGACAGCCGCTGTGCAGCCTCCTTGGAATCCAGTACTGCTGCATATGACAAAATACCGAATGAACGCATCACCCGATCTGTAATTCGCAGCATAGATTCATTCATTAGCCGTTCTCTGGCAGAACGCTCGTGCTCAATAATTTGTAGCACCACGCCATGTAGATTCTCTATAATTTCCGCTTCGGTTTGTCCTAGTGTAATCTGATTAGATACCTGAAACAAATTTCCGACAGCTTCGCTACCTTCACCGTAAATGCCGCGAACCGTAAGACCTACCTGTGAAACAGCAGACAATATACGATTGATTTGATGAGTCATGACTAATGCGGGCAAATGCATCATCACCGAAGCTCTCATACCTGTGCCGACATTCGTCGGACAACTGGTCAGAAAACCTCTCCGATCATCAAATGCATAATCAACATGCGCTTCAAATGCATCATCAATAATCATTGCGCGTTCCCAAGCTTCCCTAACCTGACATCCCGGATATAAGCACTGGATACGCAGATGATCCTCTTCGTTTATCATAACACTAACCGATTCATCATCGCTAATTAAAACAGCACCGTTACGAGATTCGTTCGCCAAATTAGGACTAATCAAATGCTTCTCAACCAGCACCCGCTTGTCGATCTCATCCAACTCGGATATTTTCAACGTATGAAAAGTACCAAAACCACCTAAATCATCATACTGAAGGATATCCGTCAAGCGTTGAAGTGCTTCTTCCGACTGCTGATTGGTAGCAAGCATGGGAAAAGGCAGATGCTGCAAGTTACGCGCAATTCTCACCCGGCTGCTAATGACAATCTCCGAATCCGCAGCATCACCACGCATCCAGTCACTTAGCGGCTTCTCCGTAAACCGAATATTGGGCATTACGCATCCCTCCTACTCTTCACAAACTTTACTCTTCAGTCATTTCTTTTTCAAGCTCTCTGATTTGATCCCTAAGCTCAGCAGCTGATTCAAATTCTTCCTGTACAATATGCTGTTGCATCTCTTTTTTCAAATCGTCAATTTGCCGTTTAACCTTCAGGCGGCCTCCAGTGCGAACCGGAACTTTACCTACATGATTCGTACTGCCATGCACACGCTTGAACAGAGGGTCCAGACGACTATCAAAGTATTGATAGCACGACGGGCATCCGAAACGTCCCAGCTTACTAAACTGTGCATAGGTCATGCCACAATCCTTGCATTGCAGGTTTTGCGGACCACTGTGGCCTGGAGACTGGCTCTTTGTACTGGAGTCAAAATCCAGCATCCCCGACAACAAGCTATGAATCGAAAAGCCGTTAGGTGTTCCAGGGATCATCTCCCCTTTTTCCTTGGCACACGTCTCACAAATATGAAACTCTGTCTTTTCGCCATTCACAATTTTGGTGAAATGCAAAGTTGCCGGCCGCATATTACATTCTTGGCACAGCATAAAAGCACCTCCTTTAATGTCAGGATTTATACCAATCCCTACATCCAAACGTTAGTCTCTATTCACAAACTATTTGGTCGCCAGCAACGAGATCAGCATAGCCTTAAGCAATCTTGCTCGCAGTTGATCACGATAGGGAAGCTTCAGTAATAATGTATCCCTTGATAAAGCAGCCTTCATTAGGTTAGCTTCCCTTTTGCTTAAAAAATGGGCTTCCTCTAACTGATAAATCAGTCCTTCTGCTGCCGATTGGCTTATTTCCTCCCCGATGCTCTGATGAAGATGTGTATGGATGGCATGCTGTGCAGGCAGCTGAATTCGCTGAATACGAATGTAGCCCCCGCCACCGCGTTTACTTTCCACCACATAGCCTTTTTCCAGCGTAAACCGGGTGCTAATTACATAATTAATTTGCGACGGCACGCAGGAAAAGCGGTCAGCCAGATCATTGCGCTGAATCTCCACTAAACCTTGGGGACTTTCCAGCAATATACTCTTTAAATATTGTTCAATAATATCGGAAACATTGCGCATTTCATCATCCTCCACTAACGGAAACGCAAGTATTCAAGTACATTTCACGCTCCACAGAGTCCGCCGTATATTGAACTTAACCAAACGGTAAAGTCACGAATCTAAGCTGTATTCAGGCTGTTGCCTGTTCTACACTCATTGGAATTGTACCGTTTTGTCTCTAGTGTGGCCTTTATTTGCGATTAGTCATACACTTCTCTTATTTTCATAAAAGGCAGTTCCTAACTATACGCAAATCATTTCGATCCTCGTTTGCTTCTTTGCTATTAAAATTACTTTATACGGCCAATCCATCAAAATACTCTACAGAACCTCACGAGGTTTGATTGACTTTGACTTTCTTTGACTATACTCATATTATAGCACATTATTCATTTTTGCCAAGGGGTCAATACCATTTTTCGCAATCTAATTATGTTTTATACAATACCATAAAAAAACTCTTCCCAATTACAGAAAGAGTTTTGAAAATTATAATAATCACACAAGTTATAATCCCTGAAAAACGGAACATAAGAAGATCTAAATGGGCCTTTATCAGAAAAAATCCAATAAGAACGTTTGTTTTACTGGTATTACACGTTTAAACGCAGACACAGATTCACTGCCCCCTTCAATACGCCCCCACTTATACAGATCATCAGCCTGCTGGTAGCCAAGCATCAGAGTCGTCAGTGACTGAATCCCAAGTTTCAAGTCAGCTACCATAGCGTTTTCAGATGAATTGCTTGTATCCACTCTCTCCAGATGTCCTTTCCCTTCCGTAGTAATTGTTAATCTCCATACTCCTTCATTCCATGGTGCATACCGATCTGTCAGATTTAAGGTTAAACGTGTTTCCTCTCCAACCTGCTCAAAAGGGTATCTTTCTACAAAAGCAGCTGCATCCACAATACGGCCCATAAAATAAGGCACGGTCTCCTGTTGAATTCGCGGATCATCAAGTAAAAATGGCAGATTGTCATCTGCTGGAACGTAAATAAATTTACCATGGGTTATCATGGAGTCATGATTTGCAAAATAAGTCCATAAAGCCCGACGGGCCGTCTCATTTTCATAAACCAACTCATCACAATTCAACTGTTTATTTTCAATTTTGTACAGTGCATATCCCTGAGGATCGCCTGTTTCTGAGTAATATACCGCAGTTCGATAATTCTCATTTAAAATCCGCTCTTGCCACCATTCCTTATCTCGTACCAGCGTGCCATTATAACGAGATGCATACGCTTGATACACTTGGTCCAATTCTAAAATATCTTTGACATCGCGTTTGACTGTACCCTCTGTTTTAAGTTTTGCAGGGAATTTTTCAATGGGAATGACGTACTTTTTGTATTCAATATACGTTTCCCATCCAAATTTACGATAGAAGGCAAAGGAGAAGGGATGCAGAAAAGAAAGGCTTTGTCCCGCAGACTTCATCTCTTCAAGCGCATGCGTCAACAAACGTGAAACCATGCCTCCGCGACGCTTTTCTGGCCATGTTGCCACACCAGCAATGCCTCCCATATCAAAAACCTGACCGTTTATGTATACCTGTAGCGGTAACAAAGTCAGTTTAGCATTCAAGTCATGTCCGTCGAATATTCCCCATGTTTGCTCTGGTTTGAACTTCTTCCTAGCTTTCTCCAGATCCTCCATGGACATTGTAAACTGAAAAGCATATTGAGATAATTCAATAGCCGCTTCAAATTCCTTACGTTGTAATTGTCTGATCTCCATAACTTCGTCACCTCGCTTGTATACTTGGACATCCATAAAAAGATTACACACTTAGAGTGTGGCAAACCCCATTCTCTCTGTCAACCTTAGAAACAGGTGGTCATCTAAAAACGCATAAAAAAGGATGATAATCTCATTGAGATTATCATCCTTTTCACTTTTGCTTGGCGACGTCCTACTCTCCCAGGACCCTGCGGTCCAAGTACCATCGGCGCTGGAGGGCTTAACGGTCGTGTTCGGGATGGGTACGTGTGGAACCCCTCCGCTATCGCCACCAAACATGAATTTGCTGTGCAAATTCTACTTTCAAGGTTACACCCTGAAAACCGGATCCGAAACTCATTTGCGTTTTTTTTAGGATAAGCCCTCGACCGATTAGTATTGGTCAGCTCCATGCATTACTGCACTTCCACCCCCAACCTATCTACCTCGTCGTCTTCAAGGGGTCTTACATACTGGGAAATCTCATCTTGAGGGGGGCTTCACGCTTAGATGCTTTCAGCGCTTATCCCTTCCGTACATAGCTACCCAGCGGTGCTCCTGGCGGAACAACTGGTACACCAGCGGTACGTCCATCCCGGTCCTCTCGTACTAAGGACAGCTCCTCTCAAATTTCCTACGCCCACGACAGATAGGGACCGAACTGTCTCACGACGTTCTGAACCCAGCTCGCGTACCGCTTTAATGGGCGAACAGCCCAACCCTTGGGACCTACTTCAGCCCCAGGATGCGATGAGCCGACATCGAGGTGCCAAACCTCCCCGTCGATGTGGACTCTTGGGGGAGATAAGCCTGTTATCCCCAGGGTAGCTTTTATCCGTTGAGCGATGGCCCTTCCATGCGGTACCACCGGATCACTAAGCCCGACTTTCGTCCCTGCTCGACTTGTAGGTCTCGCAGTCAAGCTCCCTTCTGCCTTTGCACTCTTCGAATGATTTCCAACCATTCTGAGGGAACCTTGGGGCGCCTCCGTTACTCTTTAGGAGGCGACCGCCCCAGTCAAACTGCCCACCTGACACTGTCCTCGCACCGGGTCACGGTACCAAGTTAGAACCTAGATACGATCAGGGTGGTATCCCAAGGATGCCTCCCTTCAAGCTGGCGCTCAAAGTTCTACGGCTCCCACCTATCCTGTACAGATCGTACCCAAATTCAATATCAAGCTGCAGTAAAGCTCCATGGGGTCTTTCCGTCTTGTCGCGGGTAACCTGCATCTTCACAGGTATTAAAATTTCACCGGATCTCTCGTTGAGACAGCGCCCAAGTCGTTACGCCATTCGTGCGGGTCAGAATTTACCTGACAAGGAATTTCGCTACCTTAGGACCGTTATAGTTACGGCCGCCGTTTACTGGGGCTTCGGTTCATAGCTTCGCCCGAAGGCTTACCACTCCCCTTAACCTTCCAGCACCGGGCAGGCGTCAGCCCGTATACTTCGCCTTGCGGCTTCGCACAGACCTGTGTTTTTGCTAAACAGTCGCTTGGGCCTTTTCACTGCGGCCCCCTCGGGCTATTCACCCTACCGAGGCACCCCTTCTCCCGAAGTTACGGGGTCATTTTGCCGAGTTCCTTAACGAGAGTTCTTCCGCGCGCCTTAGAATTCTCTTCTCGCCTACCTGTGTCGGTTTGCGGTACGGGCACCTTCTCCTGGCTAGAGGCTTTTCTTGGCAGTCTGAGATCATGACCTTCGCTACTACAATTTTCGCTCCCCATCACAGCCCAGCCTTAACGATGTGCGGATTTGCCTACACACCAGCCTCACTGCTTAGACGGACATCCATCAGTCCGCGTCACTACCCTACTGCGTCACCCCATCGCTCATAACGGATTACGGTGGTACAGGAATTTCGACCTGTTGTCCTTCGACTACGCCTATCGGCCTCGCCTTAGGTCCCGACTTACCCTGAGCGGACGAACCTTCCTCAGGAACCCTTAGGCTTTCGGCGGATCTGATTCTCACAGATCTTTTCGTTACTCATACCGGCATTCTCACTTGAATGCAGTCCAGCGCTCCTTACGGTACACCTTCAACCCGCATTCAACGCTCCCCTACCCCTGATGCAAGCATCAAGCCATAGCTTCGGTGGTGTGTTTAGCCCCGTTACATTTTCGGCGCAGAGTCACTCGACCAGTGAGCTATTACGCACTCTTTCAATGGTGGCTGCTTCTAAGCCAACATCCTGGTTGTCTGTGCAACTCCACATCCTTTCCCACTTAACACACACTTGGGGACCTTAGCTGATGGTCTGGGCTGTTTCCCTTTCGACAATGGATCTTAGCACTCACTGTCTGACTCCCGGAACTAAATCTATGGCATTCGGAGTTTGACTGAGCTTGGTAACCCTTGCGGGCCCCGCACCCAATCAGTGCTCTACCTCCACGATTCTTCTTTCCGAGGCTAGCCCTAAAGCTATTTCGGGGAGAACCAGCTATCTCCGGGTTCGATTGGAATTTCTCCGCTACCCCCACCTCATCCCCGCATTTTTCAACATGCGTGGGTTCGGGCCTCCAGTGCGTGTTACCGCACCTTCACCCTGGACAGGGGTAGATCACCCGGTTTCGGGTCTACGTCCACGTACTCATTCGCCCTATTCAGACTCGCTTTCGCTGCGGCTTCAGCTCTTCACCTTAACCTTGCACGGGAACGTAACTCGCCGGTTCATTCTACAAAAGGCACGCCATCACCCATCAATAGGGCTCTGACTTCTTGTAAGCACACGGTTTCAGGATCTATTTCACTCCCCTTCCGGGGTGCTTTTCACCTTTCCCTCACGGTACTGCTTCACTATCGGTCGCCAGGGAGTATTTAGCCTTGGCAGATGGTCCTGCCGGATTCATACGGGGTTTCACGTGCCCCGCACTACTCGGGATCCGTCTCGGAGAGAACCAGTTTTGAACTACAGGGCTTTTACCTTCTCTGGCGGGCCTTTCCAGACCTCTTCATCTAACCGGTTCCTTTGTAACTCCATGTGAGACGTCCCACAACCCCAAGGAGCAAGCTCCTTGGTTTGGGCTAATCCGCGTTCGCTCGCCGCTACTGACGGAATCACTATTGTTTTCTCTTCCTCAGGGTACTTAGATGTTTCAGTTCCCCTGGTCTGCCTCTATTCTGCCTATGTATTCAGCAGAAAGTGACTGTCGATGAAGACAGCCGGGTTTCCCCATTCGGACATCCCCGGATCAAAGCTTGCTTACAGCTCCCCGAGGCCTTATCGTTGTTCGCCACGTCCTTCGTCGGCTCCTGGCGCCTAGGCATCCTCCGTGTGCTCTTTGTAGCTTAACCTAGACTTTTCTTTCAAAGAAAGAAAATGTCGATGTTCGATAAAGAATGATTTTTGCCAAAGGCAAAAGATCTTTCCTTACCTGCTACCTTTATTTCACTTGTTTACACAAGATCAGCTTAAAGGAATATTCTAAAACGCAATTTCGTTTCGGTATCCAGTTTTCAAGGTGCAAAGCTGTTTGATTATCAGTCAATCTCTAAAGAGTTAACGATTCTCATACAGTTTTAGATGAAATTGTAATTGGTGGAGCCAAGCGGGATCGAACCGCTGACCTCCTGCGTGCAAGGCAGGCGCTCTCCCAGCTGAGCTATGGCCCCTCACAAGTTCCATCAAAACTGAACAAATGGAATGATGATTTTTGAAGCTTACGCTTCATATTTGAATGTTTCCGTTGCAGGAAACGATTCTCCATAGAAAGGAGGTGATCCAGCCGCACCTTCCGATACGGCTACCTTGTTACGACTTCACCCCAATCATCTACCCCACCTTCGGCGGCTGGCTCCCTTGCGGGTTACCCCACCGACTTCGGGTGTTGTAAACTCTCGTGGTGTGACGGGCGGTGTGTACAAGACCCGGGAACGTATTCACCGCGGCATGCTGATCCGCGATTACTAGCAATTCCGACTTCATGTAGGCGAGTTGCAGCCTACAATCCGAACTGAGACCGGCTTTTCTAGGATTGGCTCCACCTCGCGATTTCGCTTCCCGTTGTACCGGCCATTGTAGTACGTGTGTAGCCCAGGTCATAAGGGGCATGATGATTTGACGTCATCCCCACCTTCCTCCGGTTTGTCACCGGCAGTCTGCTTAGAGTGCCCAGCTTGACCTGCTGGCAACTAAGCATAAGGGTTGCGCTCGTTGCGGGACTTAACCCAACATCTCACGACACGAGCTGACGACAACCATGCACCACCTGTCTCCTCTGTCCCGAAGGAAAGGTCTATCTCTAGACCGGTCAGAGGGATGTCAAGACCTGGTAAGGTTCTTCGCGTTGCTTCGAATTAAACCACATACTCCACTGCTTGTGCGGGTCCCCGTCAATTCCTTTGAGTTTCAGTCTTGCGACCGTACTCCCCAGGCGGAATGCTTAATGTGTTAACTTCGGCACCAAGGGTATCGAAACCCCTAACACCTAGCATTCATCGTTTACGGCGTGGACTACCAGGGTATCTAATCCTGTTTGCTCCCCACGCTTTCGCGCCTCAGCGTCAGTTACAGCCCAGAGAGTCGCCTTCGCCACTGGTGTTCCTCCACATCTCTACGCATTTCACCGCTACACGTGGAATTCCACTCTCCTCTTCTGCACTCAAGCTCCCCAGTTTCCAGTGCGACCCGAAGTTGAGCCTCGGGATTAAACACCAGACTTAAAGAGCCGCCTGCGCGCGCTTTACGCCCAATAATTCCGGACAACGCTTGCCCCCTACGTATTACCGCGGCTGCTGGCACGTAGTTAGCCGGGGCTTTCTTCTCAGGTACCGTCACTCTTGTAGCAGTTACTCTACAAGACGTTCTTCCCTGGCAACAGAGCTTTACGATCCGAAAACCTTCATCACTCACGCGGCGTTGCTCCGTCAGGCTTTCGCCCATTGCGGAAGATTCCCTACTGCTGCCTCCCGTAGGAGTCTGGGCCGTGTCTCAGTCCCAGTGTGGCCGATCACCCTCTCAGGTCGGCTACGCATCGTCGCCTTGGTAGGCCTTTACCCCACCAACTAGCTAATGCGCCGCAGGCCCATCCACAAGTGACAGATTGCTCCGTCTTTCCTCCTTCTCCCATGCAGGAAAAGGATATATCGGGTATTAGCTACCGTTTCCGGTAGTTATCCCTGTCTTGTGGGCAGGTTGCCTACGTGTTACTCACCCGTCCGCCGCTAGGTTATGTAGAAGCAAGCTTCTACATAACCCCGCTCGACTTGCATGTATTAGGCACGCCGCCAGCGTTCGTCCTGAGCCAGGATCAAACTCTCCATTAAAGACCAACCGAAGTTGGTTTATAGAAAGAGCGATAAGCTCATTTTTAATGCTAGCGATTCTTCTTTATAAAAGAAGAAATCTTTGTTTCATCATCCATTTGTTCAGTTTTCAAAGAACTTGTCTGTTCTCGTTCGTTCAACGAGCCAGGAGTTATATCATATCATGTTGGTTGCTTTCTTGTCAAATCTTTTTTTCAACTATCTTTTCAGCAACCTCGCTTCAAGAAATGATACTCTCAAAGCAACGTCTAATAATATATCATGCCTAAAGTTATTTAGCAAGCATTTATTTATATCTATTTTATTTCCTACTATACAACAGATAATAAGGCAGCCACCCCGCCCCAGAGCGGAATGACTGCACTCATTGCAAAACTATTATTCTTGTTCCAGCAGTCTGATAAATTCATCCTCATCTTCTATGGTGTCAATTCCGAGCTGTTGGGCCTTAGCCAGCTTACTCCCAGCCTTTTCACCAGCTATGACTAGATCCGTCTTTTTCGATACAGACCCCGCAACTTTGGCTCCCAGCGCCTCCAGCTTGGATGCAGCTTCGTCACGCGTAAGCTGATGCAAGGTACCTGTAAGCACGACCGTTTTGCCACTGAAAAAGCTGTCTGTCTTCTTCTCCTGCGGAGCTTCAGGGGCCTGAGCTTTCACCCCTAGAGACAGCATCTTTTCAATTCCCGCCTGAGTAAATGGATCTGCAAAGAAAGCAACAATGCTTTCGGCTACAATCCTGCCCACATCCGGTAGTTCTATCAGTTCTTCCACCGTAGCGGACATCGTCTTGTGCAAATCACGGTAGTGTTCAGCCAACATGCGTGTTGTTGCTTTACCGGTATTTGGTATACCTAGAGCATAAAGGAAAGAAGCCAAATCTCTCTCTTTACTCTTTTCAAGTGCTGCCAAGAGGTTACTGGCCTTTTTCTCACCAAACCGCTCCAGCTTCACAAGATCATCATATTGGAGTGTATACAGATCCGCAGGCTCGCGCACTTCCAGTTCGTCATGCAGCTGTATGGCCGTTTTGTCACTGAATGTCTCAATATCCATAGCATCACGTGATGCAAAATGGGAAATACGAGCTACAATTTGTGGTTTACAACCCAGCTTATTGTCGCAAAATAAATGGGCACCTCGCTGCTGCAACGGAAACCCGCAGGCTGGACAATGATCTGGTACGACAATTTCCTCTCCGTCGTGCTCAGATGTTACCTTTCCTAATATCTCCGGAATGACATCGTTTGAGCGACGGATAAACACACGTGCACCCAAAGCAAACTTCAGGTTTTTGCGCTCGATGTCACCAGCATTGTTCAGTGTACAATTTTGTACAGTGACTCCCGCCAGTTCTACCGGCTCTACCCTCGCAAGTGGGGTGATTTTACCCGTTCGTCCTACATTCCACTCAACCGAGTTAAGCACCGTAGTTGTTTCCTCGGCTTCGAACTTATAGGCCACCGCCCAGCGTGGGAATTTATCGGTATACCCGAGAGCCTCACGTGTGCGCATATCTGTAATTTTCAATACTGCCCCATCAATGAGGTAATCCAATCCGGCACGAGATTCTTCAATCTCAATCAGTTGCTCCATTACATCTTCAAAATTATCAAAGTAAGTCAGGTAAGGGTTTACCTTAAAATGATTTTCACGCAGGAAAGTCATCATTTCCTGGTGGCTGTTAAACTGGATACGGTCTGCATAACCCACATTGTAGAAAAATGCATTCAATCGCCGTTCTGCTGTCACTTTGGGATTCAAGTTACGCAAAGCGCCAGCTGCAGCGTTGCGTGCGTTTTTAAGAGGGTCAGCGGCAGTCTCATTATATTTGGACAGTACAGAGAGATTCATTATCCCTTCTCCCTGAACTTCAATAGTTCCATTTCGAAAAGGAATTGTAAGTGGCACGGATTTAATCGTTTTTACCTGCGCCAATATCCCCTCACCCACCACACCATTACCGCGGGTAGAAGCCTGTACCAGCTGTCCATCAGTATACGTCAGGTTCAGCGTTAGACCATCAAATTTAAGTTCTATCGCATAACCTGGAGATGGCAAAGGTTGCTCTGGGTTCTTGGTATTGTAATCATTGACCAGCTTCACGACACGCGCGTTCCATGCACGCAGCTGTTCCATATTCTGAGCTTTATCAAGGCTCCATAATGGGGCAAGGTGGCGATGCGGTGTAAACCCTTTGAGTAACTCCCCGCCCACACGCTGTGTCGGCGAATCCGGCAGCACAAGACCGCTCGTCTGTTCAAGCGCTACCAGCTCGTCATAAAGCACATCATATTCTTTGTCGCTGATCTTGGGTTCATCCAGTGTGTAGTAATGATAGTTATATGTGTTCAGTTCAGCAACAAGCTGCTCCATCCTGTGCATTGGGTTCATGCAGGCGTATCCCTCCGGGAACTTCATCAGGGCAGAGGCCCTAAGCCAAGCTGCCACTCATGAGGTTCGAGATTTAATGATGTTTGAGATTTATTCTACTTTTGTAATCGGTGCAAAGCCAGCTAACAGTCGTTTAACCCCTACTGGAGCCGGGAAAGCAATTTGAAGCTCCATATCATTGCCCGTCCCTTTTACAGCTACAATAGTTCCAATCCCCCATTTACCATGCTGTACCTTGTCTCCAGCAGCAAAAATGGAGGGACCTCCTGCCGAAGCAGCCGGAGTGGGTTTCGTGGATGAAGATGTCGTTACTGTTACTCGGGGTGACGCGGAAGCGGACGAACCACTACGGCTCATCGTATCAAACGAGCGTTCTCCACCAAAGTTGCTGCCACTACCTTTATTCAGTCCGCGCCCACCATAAGATCCGCCTACATTGCCTGAACGACGGTAGCGGTCACGTTTGATGATCGTATCCTCTTTTAACTCGTCCGGAATCTCTTCGAGAAAGCGGGAAGGCGGGTTAGCTGTGGTGCGGCCAAACAGAGTGCGCATCTGTGCGCATGTAAGGAACAGTTGCTCCTCTGCACGGGTGATCCCGACATACGCCAATCTGCGCTCTTCCTCCAGCTCTTCGTTATCCAGAAAGGCACGACTATGAGGGAATACTCCCTCCTCCATACCGACAATAAATACGATGGGAAACTCCAATCCTTTGGCGCTATGCATGGTCATCAATACAACCGCATCGCTTTGCTCTTCTTCATCGTCATTCATGGAATCAATATCGGCAATCAGAGCAAGGTCGGTCAGGAAGGAGACGAGTGACTTGTCTTCCGCTCCTTTTTCAAATTCCATGGTTACCGACAGGAACTCATCAATATTCTCCAAACGTGAGCGCGACTCGAGTGTATTCTCGTTTTGCAGCTCCAAGCGATACTGGGTGGTTTCCAGCATTTTTTCTGTTAACTCGGTAACTGACAGGTAGTCTACCATCCGACTTAAACCTTCGATCATATCGTAAAACTCTACCAACGCATTGCGCGTACGTCCTGCAAAGCCCAAATCGTCTACAACTTGAAGGACACGAAAAATTGAAACTCCACGTTCTGCTGCAGCTGCCTGCAATTTGCCGACGGTTGTGTCTCCGATGCTTCGTTTTGGCACATTAATGATTCGGATCAAGCTGATGTCGTCGTCAGGATTGGAGAGCAGGCGAAGATACGCCAGCAAATCCTTAATTTCCTTCCGATCATAGAACTTGATACCGCCCACGATCTGGTAAGGAATATCCGATTTAATCAAAATTTCCTCGACAACCCGAGACTGAGCATTCGTACGGTACAAAATGGCATGATGGCTATAGGTTTTGCCCGCATTAATATTCTTATGAATTTCGGAGGCGATAAAATAGCCCTCATCATGCTCAGAGTCAGCACGATAAACTTTAATCTTGGCTCCGCCTTCTTTGTCAGTCCATAGTTTTTTCGGCTTGCGGCCTGTATTTTGACCAATAACTTCGTTGGCAGCATTGAGAATATTTGAGGTGGACCGGTAGTTCTGCTCCAGCAAAATGGTGCGCGCTTCCGGGTAGTCCTCTTCAAAATTCAAAATGTTGCTAATATCCGCACCCCGCCACCGATAGATGGATTGGTCACTGTCACCTACTACGCAAATCCGGTGATGCTTGTCGGCCAGCATTTTGCACAGCATGTACTGCGCACGGTTCGTATCCTGATATTCATCAACATGAATGTATTGAAATTTCTTCTGATAGAAGTCCAGTACCTCAGGTACTTCTTTAAAAAGCTGAATCGTTGCCATGATCAAATCATCAAAATCAAGAGAGTTGTTATTTTTGAGTCGTTGTTGGTACTTGGTATATACCTTCGCCACAATCCCCTCAAAATAGTCGCCAATCTTGCGTTCATACATTTCGGGAGTGACCAGTTCATTTTTAGCCGTACTCATCATAGACTGGACCGCTTTGGGTTCAAACTTTTTGGTGTCTATATTCAGATCCTTCATGCAGCTCCGAATGACAGACAATTGATCCGTAGAATCCAAAATGCTGAAATTCGAGGTAAATCCAATCCGCTCGATATCCCGACGTAAAATACGCACACACATCGAGTGGAAGGTGGATACCCATACATCTCTTCCCTGTGGGCCAATCAGCTTGGATACGCGATCCTGCATCTCACGCGCGGCCTTGTTCGTAAAGGTAATCGCCAAAATGCCCCATGGAGCCGTCTTGCGGGTCGCGATGAGGTAGGCTATTCGGTGCGTGAGCACCCGTGTTTTACCACTGCCTGCGCCAGCCATAATCAGCAGCGGACCATCTACCGCCTCCACAGCCTGACGCTGAGGCGGATTAAGGCGAGCTACCGCCTCGTGTATATCTATTGATTGCATGCGTGCATGCTCCTTTCCCTGAGCTTCCATAAATTCACGTTCTATACTTCCAATTTCACAGCTACCGTCTCCAGCGCTTTCGCCAAGTCACGATAAATGATGTTTCCTACTACAATGGTGTCACAAACGGCAGCCGCTTGTAACGCGGTAGATTTATCCACGATACCTCCCCCGTATAGGACACGAGAGCGCTCCGTACTGCGATGTATTTTCTGCACCAGCTCCATATCCCCAAAAGCACCGCTATATTCCACATATACAATCGGTAGATGCATGAGCTTGTCAGCAATCTGTGCATATGAGGCGGCTGATGTAGCACCCAGCGAAGTATCTGCTCCGGTAAGCTTAGCGACCGTAGAATCACCGTTCAAAACAATATATCCTTCCGCCACAAGCAAATCCCACGGGATCATATAACCAAACTGTTCAATCGCACGTTGGTGCTGCCCTAGAATCCAATTACTGTCAGTAGTATTCAGTACCATAGGAATCATATATAGATCAAACCCTGGCACTACAGCCTCCAGATCGGACACCTCAAGCACACACGGCACCTCATAACGCCGAACTCGCGACAGCAAATCCACCGTATTTTCATAGGTAATACCTGAGGAACCTCCTACCATAATCGCATCCGTACCAGACATACACACGGCGTCAAGCGCACCATCATCCAGTTCCTTGTCAGGATCAAGCTTAAACACATGCCTCCATGATTGAATTGAATCTGCCAACACACATTCCTCCAGCATTCATTGCTTTTGTCATGATCCAGGCGAGCCGAATTCCAATATCCAAAAGCGTTCTATGCTAAGTCTATGATAGTGCTTAAAAGGTGTCAATGTTCGTATCAAATGGGAACACCCCGTTCAGACAACTTATGGTCGTAGCGCATACATCCAACTGCGTTCACTAAGTTCTTTTTCCGTTAAACTATCTGTATAGAAACCTCGTACACCCATCTGTTCATACTCAGCCGCATCCTTCAACTCATTAATGGTATTTACATAGCACACTGCCCCTGCCTGACGCAAACTTTCCACTAAAGCACCACTCACCCGATTCTCTGGTAAAGTTACTGCCGTTATATCATTTTGTTGTACAAATCGAATGATCTGGTCGTCCTTATCTTCTGTGGCATAGAGCGTATAAATAACGGATGGGTAAGGATAAATACTTCGTAACGTCCGCAACATTTCTTCATTATAAATTTGAGGAACAATACGGGACAAAAGCTCGGGATTTTTCTCCTGTGCCTGACGGGTCAGTTGTGCAAACAACTGTTTGATTTGGACAGGGTCCTGTTCTTTCGTATCGGTCACAATATAAGCATCCGGGTATGTTTCCAATAAATCCAATACATCCTTCCAATCTACTGGGGTATAGGAACCGTGTATGGGGGTGTTCTTAAATTGATGATAGCTCCAAGGTTTCCCGCCCTGTTCCGTAGCAACTGCATGTTCCTGTTGCATTTGCTCTGTAAAAGATTCTGTCCATTCATGGCGCGCCACCAATTGTCCATCCGATGTAAACATCAGGTCGACCTCGAATACGCGGCTGCCTTTTTTATAATTTTCCACAAACGCTTCACGCGCATTAGTATAGGCCAAACCATCAACGGCTCCCATGGCATGCGAAATCACACGGTGCGCGGTAAAGCCAGTATGTTCTTCTGTAGATTTTCCTTTGTATGCCAGTAAAAATGTGCCGATTAACATTAAAAGAATAACCGCAACAATCAATCGTTTCATGGGGTGTCACATCCTTTTCGTACAGGTCAATACCCCACATACGCATGCTCAAAACAACTGCCAGACGCAAAAGCACCCTCCGGCTAAACCGAAGGGTGCTTCTGTATTAATACGCGTTCTTGAAACCGTTGCGAATCGTGCGGAAAATAATTTTAATATCAAATAAGAGCGACCAGTTCTCAATATAGAAGATGTCATGCTTAATCCGTTCCTCAATAGATGTATCTCCACGCAACCCGTTGCTCTGTGCCCAGCCTGTGATTCCAGGACGAACATGATGCTTCACCATGTATTTTGGAATTTCCTCACGGAACTGATCCACATAATAGGGTCGTTCTGGGCGTGGACCAACGACACTCATATCACCCAGCAGAACGTTGAAAAATTGAGGCAGCTCGTCGAGACTCGTTTTACGAATAAAAGTACCAAAACGTGTGCGTCTTGGGTCATTAGCAGTCGTCCAGCCCGTATCTTCAGTTCCAGGAGGCAGCACCTTCATCGAACGAAATTTGTACATTCGGAAGGTGCGACGATTCAAGCCCACCCGCTCTTGCTTAAAAATGATGGGCCCTCTGGATGTGATCATTACACCAATCGCCACTGCCAGCATGATCGGAGAGGTCAGAAGAATCGCGAATAAAGAGAATAAAATATCGAATAGACGCTTAAACAATCGATTCCCCGCCACATCCAGTGGAATATCCCGTACATTAATCATCGGCATACCTGCAAAGTTATCAAAGTACGGACGAGCCGGCAAATAATCGAAAAAGTCGGGGATTATAAGCGTGCGCACTCCAGCCTTTTCACACATGTTGATAATCTTGGGGTACTTATCATGGGCATCCAACGGAAGCGCCAGAATGACCTCGTCAATCATCAGACGCGACAGCGTAGCCTCCAATTGATCTAAGCCTCCAAGAATCGGGCGGAAATGCGCCGCTTCCTCTTCACTCCAATGCCGCTTATCATCCAGAAAACCCACGACCTCGTATCCTAGATCAGGATACTGTCCAAGATTATGATAAAATCGTTGGCCTAGAGTACCCGCCCCGAGAATAAGCATGAACTGCTTGTTGTACCCTTTTTGACGGAGAGCTTTAAGAACTTGCTTTAAAAAGAACCGGTAAAACAAAATAAGCAGCACATTCCCAACCATATAGATCGCCAGATAGGACCGCGAAATGTCGATTTGTTTCACGAAGAACATCACACTCAACAGCACGAACAGGCCAACGATATGAATCTGGGTGACGCGAAATACATCATCTGCAAATCGTTTTTTGCGTTTGGGCGAATAGAGCGAAAATAACATCCCCAGCACTACGGCAATCAGGCCGTAGATTAAGCTCCAGCCTCCATATACTTGAATAGGAAGCGGTTCTGTATAGGTGATCCATTCACTTTCAAATTTGAAAAACCAAGCGATCAGAAAGGACAACTGAATGACCGCGAAATCCGCCACAATATATAATTGGGTTAAAAAACGCTGATTTCTGCGTATCATGCTTTCACCTCAGTACGAGATTGTTCCCCGCCGTCCGGCTTGACCGGTGCGGACAACTTATTTTTTAGAAAGGCCATTCCAAATTTCACGGTAATTCCCGCATATACAGCCATATTGGTGATCCAACTGTATTGCTGTTTATAATGCTTACGATGAAATACCCACATAGCTCTATGAAACTCATAAATAATTTTCAAAGGACGACGGCGAGCGCTGCCCCCTTTGATATGAATAATATATGTGCGCGGGTAGTAGTAAATGCCCCACCCGGCTTGCTTAATCCGGTAACACCAATCAATATCCTCACCATACATAAAAAAGGTTTCATCCAAGCCACCGACCTGGTCAATCGTCTCCCGGCGCACCAGCATAAAAGCACCTACCAGTACATCTACTGGATACTCATCATCCGGGCTTAGATGCCCAAGCTGATATTGATTGTACTTCGGGTTATCCGGGTAACGCTTCGACCAGCCGAAAGCGTAGTAAAAAGAAGCTGACGGCGTTGGAAATCCTCGCTTACAAGCCTTGTCCAATGATCCATCCGGCAAGATGACCTTACAGCCCGATGCCCCCATCTCCGGATGCGTATCCATAAACTGAATCATTGTATCCAGCGTGTCCGGTTGCACCAACGTATCGGAGTTCAATAACAATACATAACGCCCGCTGGCTACTTCCATCCCCTGGTTGTTCGCCTTGGCAAAACCTGTATTATTCTTATTGGCTATCAACGTAATCTCCGGGTATGCAGCACGAATAGCCTCAACAGATCCGTCACTAGAGTGATTATCAATCACAATCACTTCATATCGGTACTGCGACTTTGACGCATACACCGATTGCAAACAATCCAGCGTCAATCGACACGTATTATAGTTGACGACCAGTATGCTTACATCCATATTTAAAACGCTCCTGACAAATTCAGTAATCTATTCTACTATCGCCTATTATAGCATACCGCGCAGACCACGGGGCGCAAAAAAGCACATAACTTGTAACCTTACATAGTTAGCAGAATTTCAAAAAATTCGATTCTAGTGGCTCCAAAGTGCAAATATAGACAAACGAAACCATTTCGATCTATATATTGTTCATTGGAAGTCGTTTATTAGATTTTTGTAAAATCCTCGGTTGAGGTCTAAAATTCATCGTGGTAAGATATACATGGAAAAAGGGCTGGTGCCAGCCAGCCCTGCGCAACCAACGCTCCAAGAGCGGACGGTTTTGGAACAATCAGGCCGAAAATAGACCCTTCCTTGCGGGGGCGGTCTATTTTCGTTTGTTAAACTCTAACAGTGTGACGATTAACGCCCCGAACGTCAGCATTAAACTGAGCGCCTCAAACACTGTCACAGGCTTCACCCCCCTCCTCGGGAGAGTTAGCCGACCGCCCTTGCCAGCTCTATCGGTTGCACGTTTCAATTATACTATATTTTTCCATAAAGGAACACGCATTCGATGGTATTTTATCTAGTATTCATTTGCACCTTTGACTATTTGACGCTTATATATGGAAAAAAGTTTCAATATTTTTTCTTTCCATACCTCTATAACTTCCTCAATACGAAAACCAACTTATAAATCCAGTTGTCTAACCGTGACTGCCTATAAAATGCACGGCTTGGGGTCAAAAACAACCTCACCAAAAGAGGAGGTGCATAAGTAAATCCACCAGTCATGCATAATAATGTTATCCAAAGAAGTCGGAATTCCCTTTTTCACGAGTTGGAGTGTCTCTTTATTGATCACCACGGTACAACCTACACATACATTTTCAATGAGAGCATTATAGAAGGATACAGGTCGGGGGATGTCAGCTGCCTGAGCAAGTTTGTTCGGCATCCATACATCACCCTGATGACAAAAAGCGTAATAATCGAATGTCATTGAACTTGATTGACATATGTGGCTACATAATAAAATCTCCCAATCATGATATGATGGGAGATCGCTATAGATATAATGTGCCTTTACTTACTCGAACTTGCCAGATACTCTTTTAAGAAATCCCGCAATCCCTCACGCCAAGAACGTAAATCATGTAACCCATTTGTCCGGATCGCTATATGCTCCATAACAGAGTTACGTGGCCGCGCTGCCGGTCTGGGGAATTGCTCTGTGCTACATGGCTCCAATTTCGCTGTAATCTTGGCATCTAATATTTCCGCCGCATCCTGTAAAATAGCTTGCGTAAATTCATACCAGGTACAGGAGCCGCTATTGGATGCATGGTATACGCCGTACTTCTCCGTTTGAATCAATTCCGCCAAAAAGCGTGCCAGATCCACCGTATAGGTAGGTGAACCCTTCTGATCATTCACTACCTGGAGGAGCGGCTTCTCCTGTCCAAGCTTCAGCATCGTTTTAACAAAATTGTTCCCGTACAATCCATATACCCAAGATGTACGAACAATAAAATACCTAGAGGAAAGTGTTTGGGTCAATACCTCCCCCGCCCGTTTGGACTTTCCGTAGATACTCTGCGGATTGGTATTATCGTACTCATGATACGGCTGTTTTGCCGTTCCATCGAACACATAATCTGTGCTGATATAAACCAGCTTGGCTCCAACCTTTTCCGCAGCCATTGCCATATTACGTGTACCTGCCGCGTTGACTTGATAAGCCCCGTCTACATCGGTCTCCGCTGCATCCACAGCCGTATACGCTGCACAGTGGATTACGGCATCAGGTTGGTACTGTTCCACGATCTTCACAGCCTGCTCCAAATCCGTGATATCCAGCTGTTCCCGATCATATCCAAGAACATCATGTCCTTGATCCTGAAAAACGTTTACTACATCTTTACCAAGTTGACCGGATGCTCCAGTAACCAGCACCTTCATTTTACGCATCCCCCAAGAGGGAACCGTACTGTTTAGCATAGTATTGTTGGTATTCGCCGGATTGAATACGAGTCCACCATTCTTCGTTGTCTAAATACCAGCGAATCGTTTCTTTAATGCCTGTTTCAAAAGAGTGCTTTGGCTTCCAGCCCAGCTCATTCATGGTCTTCGTTGGATCAATGCCATAACGGCGGTCATGTCCTGGACGATCCTGCACATACGAAATCAGAGATTCTGGCTTGCCCAGCTCCTCTAATACTGTTTTGACGATATGCACATTTGTCCGCTCGTTATTCCCCCCGATATTGTATACTTCACCCAGTTTACCCTGATGAATGACTAGATCAATTGCGCTGCAATGATCCTCTACATACAACCAGTCGCGAATGTTCAAGCCATCCCCGTATACAGGTAGCTGTTGGTCGCTCAATGCACGTGAGATCATTAGCGGGATCAATTTTTCAGGAAACTGATATGGACCGTAGTTGTTAGAACAACGCGTGATGTTCACTGGTAAACCGAAGGTTTCATGATATGCACGAACTAGCAGATCGCCGCCTGCCTTGGATGCAGAATAAGGACTATTAGGCTGCAACGGAGTTTCCTCCGTAAACAAGCCTGTTTCTCCCAAAGATCCATACACCTCATCTGTTGATACCTGTACAAACTTGGTCACGTTATATTTCTTGGCCGCGTCCAGTAGCACTTGCGTACCCAATACGTTTGTTTTCACAAACACTTCCGGTTCCAGAATACTCCGATCCACATGTGACTCCGCTGCAAAATTAACCACCACATCAATCCCCTGCTGCATCAGTTGGTCAATCGCTTGTGCGTCGGTAATATCTGCTTTGATGAAGCTATGCTTGGGGTTATTTTCAATGGATTTCAAATTTTCCAGGTTACCTGCATAGGTAAGAGCATCTATATTTACAATTTCATAATCCGGATGCTGTTTTAACATATACAATACAAAGTTACTGCCTATAAATCCGGCCCCGCCGGTGACAAGAAGTTTCATACTGACCTCCTAAATTTAATTATCCATTATTTTAGTATTAAACGTATAGTACTTATGCCCAAAGTAATTAAACACTGTGTAGAGACCCGATGCAATTAAAATCGAAACGTTCCCAACTCCTATAACATTTAAAATCAATAATTTATCCATATACTCCAATAATGGCATTAAAAAATACCCTATGAAATAAGAGGTTACATAAGAAAGTATAGTTACAAAGGTAAATTTCAAAGTCTGACTTAAATACCATTCATTCACCTTGAAAGTAAAATTCCTATTCAGAAAAAAACTACAAATTCCACCAATTATATTTCCACAACTTGTTGAAATCCAATAATTAAAATGAAATAAATTATAAAAAAGATAAATACTAGACAAACCAATTAAAGTATTAATAACCCCTACTAAAAGAAATCTCAGGAACTCAAATCTTTTTATAATATTCATAAATTATAGGGCTCTTTTTCTTGTTGCTGAGCTTCTATTTCAATATTTATAGTTTCTCTTACAAGAAATAGCGGTCTACGTTTACTCTCACCATATACACGACCAATATATTCTCCAATGATTCCAATAGTAATTAACTGAACTCCCCCCAAAAACAATACAGTAACCATAAGAGATGGATAGCCGGGAACCGGATTTCCATATATTAATGTATTTATCATTAAAAAAAGTGCACGGATCAATGCAAAAATTGACACAATGAAGCCTAAATACATAGCAAGTTGTAGAGGAGCAAAGCTAAAAGATGTAATCCCTTCAATAGCAAAATTCCATAACTTCCAATAATTAAAACTGGTTTTCCCAGCAAATCTTGCATCCCGAAGATACGATATACTTGTCTGTTTAAATCCTACCCAACTAAAAAGCCCCTTCATAAATCGGTGACTTTCTGGTAAGTTATTTACAGCATTAACAACTTGTCTAGACATCAAACGAAAATCCCCAGTATCGGCCGGAATATCTATTTTCGTTATTCGTCTTATAAATTTATAAAAAAAACTGGCTGTTGCTTTCTTTATGAAAGTCTCTCCATCCCTTTTAGTTCTTGTTGCATAGACGACATCGTATCCTTCTTGCCACTTTTCAACCATCAAGGGAATGAGTTCAGGTGGATCTTGCAAATCGGCATCTATGGGGATTACTATATCCCCTCTAGAATATTTCAAACCTGCACTCATTGCAATTTCCTTACCAAAATTTCTAGACAAATCAATGACCTTGATTCTGTAATCAGTAGAGGCAATTTCTCTTAATCTAGCATGCGTATTGTCTTTGCTACCATCATTAATACATATGATTTCATAATCATAGTTATGCTTATTTAGTACTTCTGAAATACGTTCATAAAAAAAATCAATGTTGTCAATTTCATTATACATAGGTACAACTAATGACATCTTAAATTTCATTCTTATATCCCCTCTTAATTCAAGCCTACTTACTTCTAGTGATCTAAATCCCCAACTTGAATATATGGATCGACCCCCTCAGTGTATAAGTTAGTGAAATCGCCATCAGAACCCTTTAACTCAACTTGTGCAGTTTCCTTGATTTTGTTACGTAGCGCACTCCCCTTAAGAACCAAGGCTTTTTTATTTTTCTCTGTAATAATAATTGATTTAATAGGTACTAACTTATGGGGGGTAGTTCCTATGTCAAATCTGAACTTTTGAATATGATTTAATGGAATACTAGTTTTAAATACTTTCTTATGATCTAGTTGCTGACTGATGGAATCCTTTTCGTTAAAGCCATTCCCCTTGTCATAAAACAGTTGAAAAATATCAGTTTGAGGATCCTTAAATTCAACCTGAATATCAACATCTTCTGTATAATCATTTATAAATTTCAACTGCGGATCATACCCATTAGTGTATATGTTTAATATACCACTCTCTGCTTTTATCTTGGAAATATCATGAAGTGGATAAAATAGACCTTCCAACTTTTTTGCATCATATTTCAGATGAACATTATTATTATCGAATTCGATACTCTTTATTTGTACATTCTGATTTGTTAAAATACCGGGATCTAATCTGAAACTATAAATTGGCTTATTGGGCAGTTCAAAGAACAGTCTATTCCCATCAGCTTGATTATAAATATATGCTTTTGATGAATCCTTTTCATTGATACCATCACCAATATCATAGTATAGCTGGTACATATTAATTTTTGGTTTCTCCAACTCAACTATCATCGTTGGCTTGTCAATGCTAACAGATGCTAAATTATAATATTTTGCAAAATGATCATTGGAAGTATAACTCGGATTTAAAGAAATATCATAAATAAAAACATAGCTATTCTCTTTGGCTGTTAACTTTGGAAATTTTACAACCCTTTCCCCCTGTTCTAGATTCTTATTCACGATTTGAAGTCTTTGAGCACTTTCCTCTGCAATTAATTTATATTGAGTATACACATTATGCATTGTAATGTATAAAGGAATAATGGATGCAACCAACACAACAACAAGTAGCTTCTTGTTCGGTTTTACTATCATAGTTATTGAAATAATAATCATTACAGCCCCACCAAAAGCTGCACGAAGAGGAAATTCGGGAGAAGCCACCATTGCTACATAAGAAAGGAAGCCTGTGAACATAATTAGTAAAGCAATCCAGAGAACCCTTTTAGAGCTTTTATAGTTTTTGTAAACATAAAATAATATCGCTACAAAAAGTATTAGGAATAAATATCTCTGGTCTTGCAACAATATTCCTTTCATAGTTTGTAAAAAGTTAATTATCTGATCTTTAAAACCAACGTTAAAGTACATAGTTTCTTTTCTGACTTTGTTTCCTGGAGCCAGTACCAAATAAACAAACCCTATAAAGCAGCCAATAATTCCACTAAAAAACCATAAAGGCAGTTCAATTTTCTTTTTTAGAGCAATAAAAAAAGAAATACCTACAAATGCTACTGCTATTACAGCAGTATTTTCTTGACTCCAACCTGCTAAAATACCCAAAAAAAACATTGTCAGTATTGTTATTAAATTATTTTTTAGTACATATTTGTTATCAATAAGAAATCTATATGGGAATAAAAATATTAAAATAAAGACAGTAGCCCAGAGATAGTTCACGGAACCTGCTAACCAAAAAGCTGTTTGACCCAAAACAGGAAGCATAAACCAGCACATCAAAGAAACGAGTAAGAAAACACCCAAATCTTCTCTAGTGTTAAATTTTCTTATTTTTGAGAAGGAGCAGATTAAAAACAACAACAATACATAAAAAAACGCATTTACAATATTGAATACGTCTTTACCTAACCATAGAAATAATTGTACAAAAAAGTGTACTATTACTCTTCCGGTCCAATTATGGTACAAATAATTTTGAGATTGAAAAATATCAGTTAAACTTTCAATCTTTTGATTTGTACCCATAATAAAGCTGTAGGCAAACTCATCATTCCAGTACGGCACAAAATAATTAATTCTGAGCATGTATAAATACATGCTCACGGCCAAAGTGATGATAATTAAACGGTATATATTTAAATACTTATCATCCACTTTTATTTCCAACTTCATAAATAAATTCATCCTCTATATTCCGATTTTGAAGCAAAGAAATTTAAATCTCAGCAGCTCCCAATAAAGGATGGCATTCATCTTTCTGAGATAGTATAGGCTTAGATACGGGCCAATCAATTCCGAGCGCAGGATCACTCCACAAAATACCTCGGTCATGTGCTGAAGAGTAATATTCATCAACTTTATACAAGACTTCCGTGTTTGGTGTTAATGTGCAAAAACCATGAGCAAATCCCTTTGGGACCAATAATTGCTTCTTATTATATTGGCTGAGAATTACTCCTACCCACTGCCCAAATGTTTTCGAATCACGTCGAATATCTACAATGACATCATAAATAGCACCAGCAACAACACGAACTAATTTAGTCTGAGCTTTGGGGGATAGTTGATAGTGCAAACCACGAAGGACGCCTGGTTCAGCAGATAATGAATGATTATCTTGAGTGAATTCATAATTAATTCCTAAGCTGTTCATCACATTTTGATTGTAACTTTCCATAAAAAAACCTCGGTGATCCCCATGAACCACCGGTTCAATAAGCAGAGCACCCTTCAGTTTTAACTCATGTACTTTCATATTATTAACCCCCCTTATAATTTTAATTTCCCAAACTCGTCGCTGAATATTTTTTCTTTGGCAAGTTCATTGGCTTTAGCAAGGGAGACATGTGTACCTGCATCGGTCCACCAACCTTGAAGAATGTCGAATGTTAGCTCACCTTTTGCAATGTATGCATTGTTTACATCCGTGATTTCCAATTCACCACGTGCTGAAGGTTTGAGAGTTTTGACAATATCAAAAACGCTGTGATCAAACATATAAATACCTGTTACCGCATAATCACTTTTGGGTTTTTGAGGCTTCTCCTCAATTGAAACAATTCGATCTCCCTGTAATTCTGCAACACCGAAGCGTTTTGGATCTTCTACCTGCTGCAAAAGCAATTTAGCACCTGACACTTGATTACGGAAGTTTTGAACATATGGAGATATGTCATCTTCGAATACATTATCACCTAGAATAACAAGCATTTGATCGTCTCCCACAAATTGCTCTGCTAGATCCAACGCCTGGGCGATCCCGCCTGCTTCGTCCTGCACTTTATAGGTAAAAGTAACCCCCATTTCCTTTCCACTTCCTAAAAGGTTCACTACATCGCCCATATGCTCTTTACCTGTGACAATAAGTATGTCCTGAATATCAGCTTGTTTCAGCTTATATACTGCATGAAAGATCATTGGATATTTTCCTACCGGAAGAAGATGCTTATTTGTAACCTTTGTTAATGGGTATAACCGTGTTCCAGTTCCCCCTGCTAATATTATTCCTTTCATAATAGCCTCCTAGGTTTAGTGTTATTTGATGTTCTTTTTAATGTCTTTGTAATCCATCCGCTTCTGTTTAAATTGCAAAAAAGAGTTTGCAATAGTTCTAGAATAATACCAAAAGTTTATTATAGACGAATTCTTAAGTATCTCAAAGAATTGTACAGGCCAATTTTGAGGAGAAGGAGCCAATTTATTGAGAACATTATTTTTTCTGCACGATTTAAAATAGGAGCCCAGCACTGTCTTCACTTCTTTGTCTACCACGTCATTTAATGTCAAAAAAGTATTATTGCCGTGCAAGCGATAGTAATAATACGTAGTCTCAACAAATAAGGGCTCTGATAAAAGCAAACACCTTAGAGCAAAGTCCCAATCATGACAATATTTCAAATTTCGGAATCCATTCAGCTTATCGAAAATGTCTCTGCTGAATAATATATTTCCTGTTGAAATAGCAGTGTTGTGAGGTATCAAAGACCACCCTACACTGGGAAAGTTTTTTATCGAATTTTGAGTATTAATGAAGCTTATAGCCTGGTCGGATACAGTGCTAATATCATTTCCTTCTCCATCAATTACTTTAATCCTCGAGAAAACGAAATCTGAATCTGAACCGAATAAATGTTTAATTAATTGTGTTATCCGATTTGACTCAAACAAGTCATCCGCATTTAGTATTGTTACATATTCTCCTTGTGAGACCCTTATACCTTCATTAATTGAATTGTGAGCACCTTGATTTTGATCGTGCGAAATGAATTTTATGCGATTATTAAATCTTTCCAAAAAAGCTTCACTATAAATCAGTTCATTTATGATATGACAACTGTTATCTTTCGAGTTGTCATCAATCACCACCAATTCAAGCTGATCGTATGTTTGCTCATAAATGGATTTTAAGGCAGCCTCAATATATTTTTCATAATTATAAGACGGCACAATAACACTAACTAAAGGCGTATCTTGATTATTCATATTTTTCTCCTCAAATATTATCGGATCCGGGATGCTCTCTTAGTTACCTCTAGATATTGATGCCCATACTTTTGATCTGGCTCTAAGTGTGTACCTTCAGCCCATTCATTCCATGCGTTAACAAAAATCATTTGTTCCGAATCTTGACTAAACCTCCGAGTATAATCAACCAGGCCTACCAACCATTTTTCATACTCTACAGGATTCGCATAGTGAAAGACATTAGCTGCACTTTTTCTTCTTGCTGTATTATCCCAGCTTAGCATAGTACCTCTAAACCATGTAAAGTCCCCAGCCTTCTTTTTCTGAAGTGAACGATCTACCACTTCTCGATAATCGTAAATGTTTCCTGAGAAGTCAGAAACCAGCTCATTCATAGTTTTAGAAATTTCGTTGGCATAAACACCATGCGGCGGAAACTCGACTGCTGAATCACAACCGTAGATCGTTGGATCTACTTGACCAAAGGACTGTACCATGCATACATGAAGATTTGGGATGCCTTCTTCTTTACACTTTTCTTTCCATGTATGGACTGTTGCTTTCAGATTAGGAAACAATTCAGCTCTGTAAATCAACAATATGGGGTCCTTACCATCAATACGGATATATCTTTTGTCCTTTAAAACAGGAATAACTTCTTCAATAAATCTGTTATCTGAGTCTTCATCGTGCACTTGCTTCATAAGCATTTCTTTCTCTTGGCCATCCCATCGCCTTGTCCAACTCTCGTTAGCCCAACAAATACAAAAAGGAAAATCCAAATCTTTATTTTCCAATAGAGCATTCATTGGCTTCTCTAAAAGCCTCTTGCCATCGAACCAATAATAATAGTAACAAAAACCAAAAATATCATATTTTTTAGCAAGTTCTATTTGACGTTTCTGAATGTCACTATCCTCAACCAAATTGTAATATCCTAAATCTGAAGGAACATGCGGTTGATAATGTTCCTTGAATAAAGGTGTCGCCTTACGAACATTTCTCCACTCTGTAAACCCTTCTCCCCACCACTCATCATTCTCTGGAATTGCATGAAACTGAGGCAAATAAAAAGAAACAATATTTGTTGTTTTGTTTTGGTTTTCCGGCCAAGCGGATGCTGTAGATCTTCTGTGATAACTAAACTCAGAAATATGTTTTACTTTCATTGCACTTGCAACTAGTTCTTCCATAAAAGAATCATAGTCCTTAACATCATGCAAAACCTTTTCTTTAAAAAGTGTGGACTGAACCACAATAAATGATCCAGCTAACTTAGAATTTAACTTTACGGAAGTTAAATGTTCCTCTTTATAGAAAGGAGCAAAATGATCACCGTTATCAAGGAATCTGTCTTCATTTGTAAAAATCAAGTCTTCACTATCTATAGAATTTAAAGCTAAATGGTGTAATGTATTAATAGATAGAAAATCCTCTTGTTCCAATACCGTAATATAATCCCCTTGTGCAATCTTACTAGCCTCTCTTACCATATCTAAAAACATACTATTAGCAGTATGAATAAACTGAACTTTGCTCAAATCAAAGCCACTCGTAAATTGTTTTTCAACAATCTCTTCCCTTGAAATTATAATTACTTCAAAATTGGAATACGTTTGGCTAGTTAAAGAACTTAAACAAAACTCCAGATAGGCCTGATTTAATTTGTACACGGGAATAATGATAGAGAACAAATGTCTGACAGGGTATTGAACGTTGGTAATTTGGGTGCCTTCCTTATACGTGTATGGTTCAAATCTCCCAACCTGATTATCATTCCTATTTGCCATCAATGTGATAGCCCTATTCCACATCCACTTAAATCCGTTTTGCCTCCATTTTTTAAACATTTTAACAAACAAATTGGAGTTATTTCCCGAATTTAATTCTTTGTAGCTGTGAAAAGCCTGATTTAAGATCGAAAGCACTCCAACCTTCTCTATAACAATCCGTTGTATGTAAAATACGCCGGGAGAGTCACCAGGATCCAGTCTCAGAGACACTACATCTTGCTTAAACTCAAAAGGCCTGCCATTCGAATTCTGACGATCTAGCTTTCCGATGATGCAAGAATTATCTTCACTAAAACCGGCCCCATAGTCGATATACAGCTTAAGAAACCTCAATGATTCCGAAGAACCTTCACAATTAATCTTATACCAACCTTTTTTAAACGAACCCTTCAAATAAATCTGAGGGTCATTACCAAAACTTTCCCACTTATCTCCATTTTTATTGATATCTAATAAATTAACGACTTCCATCTCTCTCAATTAAATCATTCCTTAAAATATAAAATTTATTATTTATCCACGCTTTTCCGAAGAATTCTTTTGTAAAAAAGACGAATTTTCCACCATCTTGTGCTTGTTATATCATTTATAGTTTGCTCTCTACTTGTCAACAAGCATGTTAGTTCTTGCATTTGCCGTTGTAATCCATGAATTTCTTGATGCAATGAGCTTATTTCCTGATTTGACGAATCCAATTTATGATTTAAAACATTGATTTTTTCTACTTTGTCACTAAGATTTTCTTTTACAATACTTAAGTTCAAACCCATTTCATCTAAAGTGTCTAGAAGCTCATTTTTCTCAACTACCAACTCACTGATTTTTTCTTCTTGAGCGGACAAATTGCTCTGATTTATTAAAATCTCATTCTGAAGTAAGTTATTTTTCTTTTGAACTTCCTTCATTAAACCTTCTGGGAATTCCTCAATATAGACAATTGAAAACTCTATCCTTTTGTATTCCTTTTTTTCTACCTGGTAATATATTTGCGGGTCATCATCAAGAAAAACATAGTATCCACCACCTGCCCAATCAGCATTCGAAGAGAATTCTCTAATTTGTACTATGTTATCTTCAAGATCTATTAATCTCGCTTCCCCAATACGTACAATTCCTCTGCCTTCCATTGGATCAAATCGGACACAACTAATCTGACCCTTCTGGGTTAAATCACAAGCAATCGTCTGATCGGGTTCAGCTATCTCAAAATACATGCTTTTATCTTCAGTAAGTTCTTGATTTGCACTTATAAAAATTTGAGCTGTATATTCTGCTGGTTCGATAAACTTGAATTGGACTGCCTTTTTTAGATATTTTTGCAAAAACAGCAGTTCTTTTTCAGTTCCGACCCTATCTGCGAATTTATTAGCCATATCAATGTAATCTGGAATCTCCCCCTGTGAGACCCCGACATAGGAAAACATATCCTCAATGGAAATAAAGCTCTGCAAGCTGGCATAATGGGAATAATAGAAACTATTAATCGCCCTAAACTTAATGAAATTTAGAGGAATCGGAAACAGATACACCCACTCGTAATCAATGATACTAAGCTGGTTATCATCACCCAAAAGTATGTTATCTAGATTAAGATCAATGTTAGCAATGGTAAAACTATTCAAACCTAATAGTTTACTTTTTTCTCCAAACACACTGATAAACTCGGGTGTATTACTAAATTCACAATAATGACCTTCTGCAACGGTCTCCAAGAAATCAGTAAACAAACCCAGTATTTCGTATACTAGATCTCTTTGCTTATTTATCACTGCTTCAAGAATCAGTTGGTCTAGGCTTTTACCTTCTAAGTACTCAAATAGTACTGACCCTTTCTCATAAGAAAGCGGTTTGACAAGTTTACTAGGCTGGTATACAGCTTTAAGTAACTCATAGTTTGAATAAATCCGCTTAATATGATCCACTGCTCGATCTGTTAATGCAGTTTTGGAAACATACATAAATTCATCTTGATGTATACTTGTTTTTATTTGATATTCAGGAGCACGTTCGCGACTATATTTTGAATAAATAGTTTCCATATCTTAACCTCCTCTCCTCATTTAACTTGAACAAAAAACGAGAAATGAGTTTGAAAAAGTAGGAAATAGCTGGTTATTGATGATGTTGTCCGTGACCGATTCCTCATCAAACAGCACCACTCTATTTTGGTCGTAATTAGTATTTCTGCTCCTTAATTCACCCACACAAGGCAGTCGCTTATCTGAATAGAGTTGTGTAGGCATCTTATAATCAGGAAACGGATAATAAAATTTCATTTCACCAAATCCCGAATTATAAATCAATTTTTCTATTTCCAGCTTTGAGAAAGTGGCCATCCCCCTGTTTGAAGGATAATTTTGAAGACTGTCAAAAAAATCACCTGTATGATCTTCACGACTTCCTGCCCAATATTTAAGACCTAATTTATTTTCGATGGCTATAATAAGAACACCATCCCTTTTAAGGAATTTTTTGATATTCTTCAAAAACGTAACGTAGGGTGAGTTAGTTTCCGTATATAAAGCTGCGTACTCCAAAACACCTATTAAAGTAATATAATCAAATTTTTTATCGAGTTTAATATCATTTAAATTCCCTATCACAATTTCGAGATTACTCTTGTCTGTGTGACGATTCGCGTTAATCAACGCACGTTTCTTTGATAATTCTATGCATGTAACACTCTTTGACTTGTCACATAGCAGACCTGTTAAAGCTCCACAACCTGCACCTATTTCTAAAATTTCACTTTCCGGTCTAAATTGATACCACTCTAACAGATTGTGACGAGTAGGAGAAAAATGATACAAAATCGGCCATCGGTTATCTTTTCGAAGAACTTGACCTAAATCGCGGCCATTATACACCATGTCCAATAGTTCATCTTCTATTTTTCCATCAGAATAGCTATCTTCACCATTATAATAACTATAGTTCATTTTCACACTTCCAATATACTCAATCATCTTGCCCCTTCCTTTCGAAATCTGAAATGAGGATCGTTGAGTTCATATCAAAGAAGCCCACACTATTCTTATTAGATATAACGTGAAGATTCATAATATCGTACAATCTATGAAAAACAACAAAGTCATTCCCTTCATAGCACGTGCAACCTAATGAAATTAAGTAGTCTCCACCTTGAAGATCATTGTTTTGGGTGAAACTAATTTCGATAATTTTCCCAGGTACTACCTTGTCAATATTTACAGATTCTAACATCGTATTCGTGCCCGTTATTTCCGTTCCTCTGGCATCCTTGATGCTAAAGGCAAAAATAGGATCTCTTATGTCGTTATTGAAGCGAATTCTCATTTTAATTTTAAAAAACTTTCCTTTCAAAACTACATTCGTTAAATCATTATTGTGATCAAAAATGGCGAAATCTAAAATTTCAGCTCGTTTGTCACCATATTCCGAATAACCTGGATTAATATTAAGTTTATCTTTCCATATTTCGTTATTATCCCTAGTATGTTTAGATAATGAAGATTCACTACTATTATTGGTATCATACATACCAACTAATATTTTCTTATATATATCAATCATAGGGCCGGGTAAACCTTCTTCAACGATTTCGCCTTCGTTCATTACAATTACACGTTCACAATATTTCATAATGCTGCTCATATCATGAGTAACAAAGAGAATTGTTTTACCTTGCTCTTTAAACTCTGAAAATTTCTTGAAACACTTTGCTTGAAAAAAAATATCCCCCACAGACAATGCCTCATCCACAATAAGGATTTCCGGTTCAACATTAATCGCAACCGCAAAGGCTAACCTAACAAACATTCCACTAGAATAGGTTCTTACAGGCTGGTAAATAAAATCACCGATATCCGCAAACTGAATAATATCATCCATTTTAGCATCCATTTCTTCTTTACTGAATCCCATCATAGTACCATTCAAATACACATTTTCGATCCCTGAAAAATCCGGATTAAATCCTGCACCTAGCTCTAACAAAGCAGATATTTTCCCACGAACCTGGACGTCTCCAGTAGTAGGCGATAACACACCTGTTACAATTTTCAGCAAAGTGGATTTCCCTGATCCATTTTTTCCGATAATCCCTACTGATTCACCTTTATTAATTTGAAATGAAAGGTTATTCAAAGCAAAAAATTCTTTATGATAACTTTTTTTCATTGGATGAAGCGACTCTTTTAACCGATCTGAGGGATTAGAGTACAACTTGTATATTTTCGTCAGTTCTTTTACATCTATTATTGGGGTCATCATAGTATCTCCTACACGAATCATTTTATAAAACATCTGCAAAATGAGGTTTTAATTTCTTAAATATGACTAAGCCTACTGAAAGAAAAATTACGCAAACAATCCAAAAATAGAGAGTTTGAAAGGGTTTTTCCCAGAACCAATTGTTATACAAAAAGGTGTCTCGAAATCCCTCAGCAATATAGTAGAAAGGATTTAGCTTAAACAGGAATTGATAGTTAGCTGGAGCAATATCCAAGCTCCACACAATAGGAGTTAGCCAAAAACCAATTTGTATTATCACAGAAACGATTTGTGCAATATCTTTAAAAAACGGCAGTATTGACGCGGTTATAAAGGTTACACCTAATAGTAAAACAACTGTACAGACAACGTAATATATTAATTGCAACCATGATAAAGTGGGCATAACTCCATAAATAAATAAAATAGCTATAAAAAATACAACAAAAAATAAATGTATAAATAGAGCCGAAAAGATTTTTATAATTGGGAGTATACTAATTTTAAATACAACTTTCTTGACTAAAAAGCTATACTCGGAAAAACTCAATGTTGCATTCATAAAGGCTTCTGAAAAAAAGAACCACGGCACCATTCCACAGATCAGCCATAATACAAAGGGGTATCCCTCCGGTGTACTACCGCTTCTAAATCCAATTGCAAAAACAAACCAATACAGCAAAATTGTTATAACTGGATTTACAAATGCCCAAATAGCTCCAAAGTAGGATCCCTTAAATCTTTTGTTAAAATCATTTTTTGATAGATCTATAATCAGTCTTCTTTTAGAAATGTACTCTTTCAAATAGCTCACTGCTCAAGCATCCCCTAACTAATAACTATATCATTGATATTTGTTTTATAAATTTCAACTAAACAACATTCTATGCTAAAATATTGACGTATCTACAAGAAAAGGAGATTGTAAACCTTGTCGAATCCAGTATACGGGAAACAGGCCAAAACGTCGACCCGTGACGATAAAAGGCCGGCTATATTATGGGTGTTAATTGTTGGGATTATTCTGTTTTTAGCTTGGGCCCCCTTCCAGGCTGCACTTTTTAATGGGCAAATGCTCGATTTTGAGAAGCCTCTGTATTGGGCTTTGATCATCAGCACGATTCTGCTGATATTGGGAATCGTAACCTATTATAAGAAATTCAAATTGGAAGATCAAAGAGACTGGTTGGCGGTGCTTGTTATCTTACTTCCGCTGACGTTCGTGCTTTCATTGATTTCTGCTGCTTCTCATTATCTCGCGATGAACATGGTAGTGGTGCAGTGCATTTATGCCTCGTTCTTCATCATTACATTGTACGCCTTGCGAGATCGGTTGAGCAACCAGATCATCCAAACCGCGATTATGACCGTAGCTTATATTATTATAGGCTTTGGCCTCATCAACTGGTTTGGACAGTGGGTATTGGCCGGACGACTCGTGGATTGGTTCTCATCAATGGTAAGCGGTAATCGCTACGTTGATGCCATAAAGGTAGATTCTAACGGTCCGCGTCTCACATCCGTCTTCCAGTACGCGAATACATATGCGGCATTTTTAATGGCGTTTTTGTTCGCAGCTATCTTTTGTCTGATGAAGTCGAAGACGTGGTATGGTAAAGCGACTCACGCCTTTATGTTGGTGCCTATATTGGTATCACTGTTCCTGACACTTTCACGTGGTGGACTCATTATGTTGCCAATCGTATTTGTTCTTTTACTTCTGTTCTTTAAGCCAGCACGGCAAATATTATGGCTTTTGCATTGCGCAATTGCGGGTGTCGTTTCGCTTGCTATTTTGAGCCCTATTACAAATTGGGGATTACAGCTGAATCAGACCTACAACGGTGCTGTGGCTGCTAAAGGCTGGGGACTGCTTCTTGGGGCTTCCTTGGTGACTGCAGTTGTTCTATGGCTTATACAAACCTCTCTGGGATCTCGTTTGGAAAAAGGGATGCAAGGTCTAGCCTCACGTAAACTCTCTAATCTGTGGCTGCCTGTTGGCTCTGTGGTCGTGATTGGTGTAATTGCGTTCCTGCTCATTGGTACAGGACTACGAACTTTTCTACCAGCCAATGTAGAGACACGTCTGGAAAATATCAACTTCCAACAGCATAGTGTGCTGGAACGTATAACCTTTTATCGCGATGCTTCCAAGCTAATTGCTGATTATCCGTTGATTGGCGCAGGTGGCGGCGGTTGGGCTACGCTGTATGGAAAATATCAAGACTATGGCTACACAAGCGCACAGGCACATAACTTTTTCATGCAGTATCTGGTAGAGGCCGGTATTCTTGGATTCATTATTTTTATGGCGTTTATCCTTTATATTTTCTATAAATACATTAAAGGTTACATCAAGAGCGATGAGGAAAAGCGGGATAGCCACTTCCTTTACCTGATCTTGGCAATGTCCATTTTGCTCCATAGTCTATTGGACTTTAATATGAGTTATGTGTTCATGGGTATACTCGTGTTTATTGGACTCGGGGGTATGGCTGCAGCAATGGATGCACAACCTGTAAAACGCTTGGTGATGAAGCCTGAAGGTTTCCGTCCGATTTATAGTATCGTTATTGGTGTTCTCAGTATTGTGCTTCTGTTTGTAGGGCTGCGCTTTGCACAAGCCAGCAATGCTGCCTGGGAAGCAAAAGCGCTGGAAAGCAGCAATTCGTTCGAACAACGACAAGCTGCTTATAATAAGGACTTGAATCTACGTCCAACTCATATTGATTCAATTGTCGGTTTGTCTAGTATGTATTATCAGGTCTACAAGCAAACCAAACGCGAAGAGTTCTATACAGGCGGTATGACCATTGTTGATTTGGGGCTGCAGGCAGAACCGTATAATAGAAATATGCTGTTTATCAAAATGCGACTGGAGCAAGCTAAAGGAAACAATGACAAGGCATTTGCCATTTTGGAAAATAACCGTGCTAACTTCAACTGGGATCTGGATTGGCATAATCTGCTGATTACCCAAGCGTTTGAATTTGGTAATAAAGCTCGTTTGGCGAAGGATACAGTTCATGAGAAGAAATATTTTGATGCCGGGATGAGTGCTTATCAGCGTATTCTGGATGGTATGGCTCATTTGAAGACATTGCCTCCTACTCAGATTACAGGCCGGTCTTGGGAGATCACGCCATCGATTGCGTTGAATGCAGGTAAGATTCAATTTGTATCGGGTAAGCCCGCAGAGGCTGCTAGCATCCTGAAAAACGGTCTGAAGGACGATTTGAGTGATGCTACGAATCGTGAGGTCGCCCGCTATTATATCGCCGCTCTGCAACAGCAGGGACAGGATGACAAAGCATTGTACGATAAGCTGATTAAAGCTGATCCGAAGGAGAAGGAGCAAATTACTCAGTTAAAATCGGAGAAATAGTATAGAAAAAGAGACTATCAGATGATGTTATATCATCCGGTAGTCTCTTTTTTATTTGGAGAAAGAGTGGTTTGATGAGATGTTTATTTTTGTTGGTCAATATCTTCAATAACCTGTCTCATATAAGCCAGTACTTCATCCTTGATTTCGTTATGCTGCAAAGCATAATGAATAGTAGTTTCAATGAATCCCAATTTCTCGCCAACATCATGGCGATTCCCGTCAAATTCGTAGGCCAGGATCGGATTCTTTTCTCCCAGTTTGGACAATGCATCCGTCAACTGAATCTCCCCGCCTACTCCCGCAGATTGCTGACCCAGGATATCAAAAATATCAGGCGTCAAGATATAACGTCCCATGATCGCCAAGTTGGAGGTTGCTTCTTCCTTCTTTGGCTTTTCTACCAATCGTTCCGCTTCAGAGATTTTGGAAGTAAGTGCATGACCTTCTACTATGCCATAACGATGTACCTCGTTCCAATCCACTTGTTTTACACCTACAACAGAACGCTGATACTCATCGAACACGTCTATCATCTGTTTGAGGCACGGATTCTCAGACTCAACGATGTCATCCCCTAAAAGGACGGCAAAAGGTTCGTCACCGATAAACTTACGTGCACACCAGATGGCATGCCCCAACCCTTTGGGTTCCTTTTGACGAATATAGTGGATATCTGCCATCTCCGATGGTTTACGCACTTCATTGAGCAGATCCCATTTTTCCTTCGCAGTCAAATTATGCTCCAGCTCAAAGGAGTAGTCAAAATGATCCTCAATCGCCCTTTTACCTTTACCAGTAACGATAATGATATCCTCTATACCAGATGCAACAGCCTCTTCAATAATATATTGAATTGTTGGTTTGTCTACAATGGGAAGCATCTCTTTAGGCATCGCTTTCGTAGCAGGAAGGAACCGAGTCCCTAATCCCGCAGCAGGAATAATCGCTTTACGGATTTTCATAGGTTAAAACTCCTTTGTCTTCAATATAACGGATAGATAACTGTCTATGATTATAACAGGAAGATAGATGAATTTTATAGGTTAAAGAAGAAGACATCTTCCCTTAAAGAGAACATGTCTTCAATCTCTACTTACTATATGATTATATTATGCTTCTAAAATCTATTTGGCTCCTGAACAAATATACAGTTGTTTACTTCACCAGCTGCCCACGTGTAACACCCAACTGATTCGTCGCTTTCAGCGTCTTCCATACTTGTGTTCCACTGATTTCTCCGCGCAGGGCACGGTTATAGAGATCAATAACCTCATGCACTTGCTCCGGTGTCTCCTCCAAAAATTCCACGCGGTAACGGGACACGCCCAGCTCCAGGAAGTTGGACAGATATTCCGCGCCGGATTGCTCAATCGCGTTGTACACCGTGTTGCGGCAGCCTTCGTCCACACGGACTGGATGAGACATACCAATTCGATCACGCAGGGATGCGCGATGGTCCTCACATGGACGTCCACAGTTAGTGTAGTCGGTGCCTTCACTCATAAAGGTACAGTATACGCAATGTTCAGTATGGAACATGGGCATATGCTGCTGGATCACGATCTCCAGCTTATCAGTACGTGTACGTCTGAGCATATCGACCATTTGCTGAATGTTCAGATCGTACGAAGGCGTAACCAGGTCGCAGCCGGAATCCAGGAACAGATCAGCCGCTTTATGGTTGGCTATGTTCAGCGAGAAGTCACCAATCAATTGCGGGTGATGTGCGTCCGGGTTCTCCAACCGATGTCGCAAGTAGAAATACAGTGCCCCTGGATTGCGTACCAACACAGCATCCGGCTTCAAGCGCAGGATGTTGTTGTGGTAGCCATTTTCACCCGGCATGTGAATACGCGGGGTCGCCAGCGCAATTCGGCGGCCTGCAGCGTGCACAGCCTCTACAGCTGCCGGGAATTGCTTGATGAACTCGAAGTCGGCGTAGATGAATTCCACGCCGGCCTCCAGCGCAGCCTCCACCTGAGGGAGGCTGCGGCACAACGCGGTCAGCTCTGCCTGACCGCGTGCCACAGACGATGCCGGAGTCGATGCATCGTCATACACCTCGACCGTCCGCTTCGTGTACACGGGCGGTTTGGGGCGCTCGCCCGCGAGCAGTTCCACCGCCTGGCGGCGGATACCGTTCAGCTCGCGCATCGGCACGATGACGTCCCCATGCAGATGGACGTCCAGTTCTTCCAGCTGGAACACCGTTCCGCCCAGTCGGCCGAACTGCTCTTCGAGCAGTTCATGCGTCATCGGACGCTTCTGGGCAATTTCGAGTTCCAGCTCAGAGTCCACGCGGACCGTTGTGCCCTTCTGCACGTCGGTCCACCATGTCGACAGCGGCTGCCCTGGGGAGCCGCTGACCCGCACATGTACCGGGAAGACCCGGTACGGCTTGTCGGTGTCGTACGACTGGCGCAAACGCTTGTCCAGCGCTGGGTCGTTGGTCTTCCAAATGCGGTCGCCCACGTGCACACGGCGCAGATCCACATCGTTGCGTCCCGCTACGATATCGATGATCCAGCCTTCCCCGGCTTCGCCTTCAATCTTCACGCCCTTGCGGCGGATATCATATACGCGTCCGCCTTCTTCTTTTTGCGTGGGATCTCCCGCATCGAATACAATCCCATCGCCACGCTTGAGCGGAGCATCAATACGGCACACTACGCCATCACGAAGGATTTGTTCCACTCGGCCCAGATACACTCCCCGGCTTTTCGGGAATGTACCGTCAACCAGCTTCTTGTTATTGGTCCCTTCGAGAAAACCGTGCGTAAAGCCGCGTGAAAAGCTCTGCTGCAGCTCGCGGATATCTTCTTTGCTGGTCTTGGACGTATCGCCATCAAAATACTTATCAATGGCCTTGCGGTACTTGCTGACCACATTTGCCACATATTCAGGTGTTTTCAGTCGCCCTTCAATTTTAAAAGAAACAACACCCGCGTCGATCAGTTCAGGCATCAAGTCAATCGCTGCCAGATCCTTAGGTGACAGCAGATACGTCACATCTGCCATTGGTTTCTGCTCTCCGTCCACCATTAGATCGTAAGGCAAACGACATGCCTGTGCACACTCACCACGGTTAGCAGAGCGGCCGCCCCACATTTCTGAAGTCAGGCATTGACCAGAATAAGATACGCATAACGCTCCATGTACGAATACCTCCATTGGAAGCCTCGCCTGATCGCCTATCTTTTGGATCTGTTTCAGGTTGTTTTCGCGTCCAAGCACGACCCGTTCCATATTGTAGGGTTTTGTAAACTCTACCGCTTCCGGCGAGGTAATCGTCATTTGGGTAGAACCATGAATCGGAAAATCCGGTGAAATGTCGCGGATCATTTTCACCAGGCCCATATCCTGGACAATTAAAGCATCGACTCCAGCATCAATACAGGCATCGACCAGCTCCTTAGCGTCCTCCAACTCGTTTTCAAATACCAATATATTGAATGTTAAAAAACCTTTAACCCCATAGCTATGCAAAAACGCCATAATTTCAGGCAGTTCCTCCATGCGGAAATTATTCGCCCGTGCTCGTGCGTTGAACTTTTCCACCCCGAAAAAGATCGCATCAGCCCCGTTTGCCACCGCCGCACGCATACAATCCCAGTCACCGGCTGGTGCCAGAAGCTCAACATCTTCTCTTCGTACTGCTGATTTCATTATTGCCCTCCCCATATGCTGAAAACGAATGATCCCCCGAGGAATAATCGTTGTTTTCAGGGCAGCTATGCTGCTTACTTGGTAATCTCATGGATGTTCCATAGACTCATTCCAAAGCTGATCATGTTTAGTCAGGGGAATGGAAGCCTACTAAGAATCATATTTTAAATCCTATCCGTCTCTATCATCTTGTCCGATCATCCACACACTGAACCATCGGTTCCTCGCGTGAATTACATCCAACTCAAAAAATCCGCATCACAAACATCTGCGGCAGAATCATTCTTATCTTGTAACTAATCTAGTGTACCAGACTGCGACCTCAGCTTCTACACTTTCCAAGCGATTCCTTTAAAAAATAATACTAAAAACACCTCCAATCCCGTCAAGCGGTGCTTTGGAGGTGAGTCATCCTATCATTAACTAGGCAAACCTATACTTCGCAAGCATTTCTCCCCAGGGTGATATTCCCTTCTCCCTGAAGCCTGTTTTACTATATAGCTTTCTAGCTAGTTCATTGTCTGGTTTATACCCAATCATGATAACATCCGTCCTATCACTGGCTTTCCTTATTTCGTCGATAACCAGCAACATCGCATTGTAGCCATAACCTTGACCTTGAAATCTTTCGTCAATCATAAATCGGTAAACCCAGTAATTTCCGTCATCCGGGTCTAAACCATACATTGTAAAACCAATTAATTCGTCATCATTATAAATTGCTTTAGATAAAAATCCATCTAAAAACTGACATTCCGCAATCGAAAAAAGGTTGGATACCATAAATCTTTTTTGCTCAGGTGTCGGTTCAAGTTCGGCACATGCTTCCCAATTATGTTTGTCGACTGCTTTTAGCGTAATCATTTTGGATTCCTCCTATACGGGGAAATCCGTATAGACTTCCCTAGTACTTACTTCACTCATTATAAGATTGGTGGTATTTGGCGGGCGCCAGTGAAGCGGGCCATTTGAATCCGAAAAAGCGTCAGCGATCGTAGGCTCAAATGGCACGCGTAGCGCTTCCCCCACAACCTCGCTAATCTTTTACCTACACCTTCTACTTCACAAAATTAAACGAATTTAACGTCGAATCCAGTGCGTTAGACTGTACAGCCGTGTTGTTCGCATCATTTAATGTTGTTGTCACAGTATACGTTTTTCCGTCACGTTCCAAAACCAATTGGTGGCCTGTGTAGCCAATGCCTTCCTCTATACGATGGAATGTAAAGGACACTGCCGGAACACCAGCAAACGTTACGTCCTTAACTTCCTCAACTTTGAGGTTTTTGTAGTTCTTTGCTTGCTTATCATAGAAATCCTTAAGCTGGGATACCGTTAGTTCAAATGATTGGTCGTTGTCGATTTTGATGGAAAAACGTCCTCCAGTAAACTGGTACTCTACATCGCCCAATTCAAATTGATCGCTAATCGCGGTCCAATATCGTGGGATATTCACCGTATATTCATAGGCTTTTGACGTCTTTTTGACCGTTTTCGTTTTGTCCGTCAAATAGTCGTCTTCTTCCAACTGTCCAAAGTTACTTGCTACGGTTTGAAAATCGATTTGAAGCGAGGAAATGAGCGCATTGAACTGATCATTTCCTTTGCTTACTTTTTCAGGCACTGCGTATTCAGCCAAATAGCGGTATCCATTTTGCTGAATCAGCACATTGTACTCTTTGACCCATCCATCGCCAAAATTATAGCGGTACTCCTGTACTAATCCTTGAACGCCTGCAACCTCCAGCGGATACGTCTTCTGTGCCTCATAAGCCGTAGACACAAATGAATCGCTCAGCCATTTTTGCAGTTGCTGGCCCCAGTTCTCCAACTTTCCATCCGCTGGAGCCGAGGTTATTTTCATGCGGAAGCTCGATCCATCATTACTTTCATATTGCATCCGTTGATCGTCCATTTTCCAGCCTGCGGGTATGCTGAGTGACACGCCGTAGTCTGGATTCCCGGCCTCGCGTGTGCCTCCTACGACAGTGGACAAGTCTTTAATACTTTTATCCTGCGCATTAAAGGAGGTTTTGAAGGAATTTAACAGTCCCGCATACTGGGCCAGATCTTTATAATTCGTTGCTTTAGCATCGGAAAAATAAACTACATACAATCGTCCGTTGTCATAGTACTGACGATTTTCCCACAATACGCCGTCCCCATCCTTCGTAATGACACGAGCATAAGGTACCTTCGCTTTCGGGAAGGATTTTCGATCGATCACAGTTTCTCCCGTTTCCTTGGCTGCCTGCACTAATTGTTGCAACAGATCGTCCGCATTCAGTGGAACCGGCTGTGACGCTGTGTGCACCTCCATATAGTAGGCACTGTTCTCATCCATAAAAGTGGAGATACTCTCATCTCCACCTCCCTGACCGATGACGAGACCTGTTGGATAGTTCATAGACCAGCCATAGTAACTGTTCCCGATCTGCGTCTTGCCCTCATCATTATCAATATTCGGTGTCTCTTCAGCTACCGTGCCCGCCTCTTCTTGTGCTTCCATCCGAATAATGATTCCGGCGCCGTTCTTCTCCAACTTACCGCCAAGCCCTTCTGCTACTTGACGCAGAGGCACCATGAGAATACCGGATGACATTTCCGGTGGAGCTGGAAGTGTCACCTTGTGACCTCTCACCCAAGCAGTACGGCTACCAATGGTCAGCGATACAACATGAGTTCCGCTAGTGATTTTAACCACATTATCTTCAGCCAATCGAATTTTGCTGTTAAATGCCTTTTTAAAAATACCAGCTGGAACCATCAGTGCACCACTTTTTGAATATGGCTTCGTAATATTGGTATTATGGCCGTTCACGATGGCTCTATTGCTGCCGCTTTGCAACCGCAATTCCAGCATGGTTTTATCATGATCTGCTGCAACTGCTGGCAAAGCGGAAAGCAGAAGGGACAATGCGACAGCGCCGACCCCCAGCTTACGCATCATTTTTCTTTGAATATGCTTCACAGTAAATCTCCCTTTAGCTTTATTTTATAGATTCAAGAGCCGTTATTGTTCACTTTCCAGTAGTTGCCCCTTGAGCTGGCTCCGATGTTTCCTTAGGAAGCGCTACGCCGTCATCTTCAGCGGCCTCCGAACCGTTCGAATCTTCACCATCTTCTCCAGACTGAATGGACTCATAGATTTCACCATTATCCTGTGTCAGTACTAGCTTGCGCTTCACAATATCACCGTCCGACTGCATTAGTACACTCACCGTTTGACCTGGTTGATAGTTTTTAAGCAGCTCATTGACATCAATGGCCGAAGCTACACGCTTACCGTTAATGCTATACAGCTCATCGCCTTCCTTGATTTTGGCCTGAATGGCATTGGCTGAGGTAATTTTCGTAACTTTCAGAGGGTCCTCGGTAGGTAATCCAACGATAGCTGACCAGCTCTCTTCCAGACTCAGACCAAGACTGGCACGCCGAACCTCTCCGTATTTGAAAAATTGGCCGATGACATATTTCACCGTATCCGACGGAATCGAAAAGCCCATATTTTCAATGCCGACCGCCGAGAATTTCATCGTATTGATCCCAATAACCTCACCCTTGAGATTGACCAGCGGACCGCCGCTGTTACCAGGATTGATCGCGGTATCACTTTGGATCAAACGATAAGCAGCGTTGACACCACGGTTCAGCCCGCTAACAACACCCGAGGTTGCCGAATTGCGAAGTGAAAAGGATATAGGCGTACCAATAGCCACTACCTGCTCTCCTACCTGTAGACTGTTCGTTGAAGCTGCCAAGGTGGCGGGTTTGAGGCCGCTTGCCTTGATTTTGACTAATGCCAAATCACTGATCGGATCGCTGTAGCTGTCGGTGATTCCGTAAGATTTTCCGTCCGAGGTTACGACCACGGCATCACCTAATCCTTCGATAACATGTGCATTCGTCACAATCCATCCATCGGTACGAATGATAACACCCGTGCCGTGAGCCAGGTTGTATCGATCTCCTCCTGCTACGGTCTCTCCCGTGGCTGAACGGCCAATGATACCGACCACAGAAGGAGATACATTTTTAACCACCTGCGGCACACGATCGGCCGATAACGTATATGTACCATTTGCGCTGTTATATGCGCCGCTGGTTCCTAATGCTTTATTCATATCGCTTACGTTAACATAGACCCCACCATTAATAACTTTGGCCTTTAACGCAGTTCCACTGCTGGCTGCACCTGCCGTTCCAGAAACACATAGAGCGCTGCCCAAAGCCAGAACAACTGCCCTTTTCCCCATCTTACGCATATACTCACCATTTCCTCTCTTACATGACCCTGTTCTATCAGTTAGTCCAAATCTACCATAGAGGGGACACGTATACAATCGCTTTAAGCCCTATCTTTTTCTAAAAGGCGCCGTTTGCTACATCCCTGTCCTCTCATGCTATTTCTATTATAAATTTTCCAAATCCTTATATCAAAAAAATAAGCAAAAACGATAAATAATCGTTATACCGTTTAGGTCATTCCTTCGTTTACGGGCATAACCAACTATGATACCATCACATTATATCTTAGTTTTATTGTCGGAAATAAAGAATAAAATCATGAATCCTCTATCCAAAACACTAAAGTATAAATAAGCACCTACAGGAGGTTAAAAGAATGGCCTACGAACCAATCTGGAACGCTCATCCCGATAAGCTTAACAAATTCGAGTTAGTCAAGCTGGAAAAGGACGGTCTCGACGTTATCCGTACCATTATCGAAAACTATGCCAACGAAGGCTATGACTCGATCTCTGCGGACGATATGGACCGTTTCAAATGGGCAGGGGTATATCAGCAAAAGCCCAAGGATGGTCATTTCATGATGCGAGTCCGCATCAACACAGGAATCATGACTTCAGCACAGGCACATGCCTTGGCGGACATATCCGCGTTATACGGACGCGGTCTTGTGGATGTCACCACTCGTCAGGCAATTCAATTTCACTGGTTGACGGTCGAAAGCTTACCCGATATTTTCGAAAGGCTGGAAAAAGTCAATTTGTATTCCTTTGAAGCCTGTGGAGACTGCCCGCGTACCATTGTTGGTAATCCGCTGGCTGGCATCGATCCCAATGAATTGGTCGACACCCAGGAGATTGTAGATGAAGTGAACCGATTTTTCTTATTGAATCGAGACTTCTCCAACCTGCCGCGCAAGTACAAAATGTCTATCTCCGGTAATACGTACAACAATGCACAGGCTGAAATTAACGACCTGTCCTTCACTCCGGCCACCAAGATCCTCGACGGAAAAGAAGTGATCGGCTTCCATGTGATGGTTGGTGGAGGCTTGTCCGCCAAGCCGCATATGGCACAGTCGCTGGATTTGTTTGTTCGTCCTGAGGAAGTACTGAAGGTTGCTATTGCTGTCACCACCATTTTCCGTGATTACGGCTATCGGGAAAAGCGGCACCATGCCCGCTTGAAATTCCTCGTTGCCGATTGGGGCCCAGACAAATTTCTGGCTAAGCTCACCGAGTACATCGGTGAAATGCCCGGACGAGGCGAGGACAAAACGATTGGCTGGCAAGCCGCTTATTTTGACGGTGTGCATCCTCAAGCTCAAAAAGGTCTGAACTATGTCGGTCTGAACGTGCCTGTCGGTCGCCTTAGTGCTGACGAGTTGCACGAACTGGCCGAACTGGCTGACCGCTATGGCGATGGTCAGATTCGTACCACGATGTCGCAAAATATTTTGCTGAGCGGCGTGCCGGATGAGCAAGTGGATGAACTACTGGAAGCCCCCGTACTGCAACGCCTGACACCACAGCCCAAGCATTTTATGAGCCGTACAGTATCGTGCACAGGAAATGAGTTTTGCAATCTGGCGATAGTGGAAACCAAAAAACGGGCGGTTGACGTTGCCGAGTATTTGGATCAGCACGTACAATTGGATGAAAAAGTGCGCATTCATTTTATCGGCTGCCCGAATTCTTGCGGTCAAAAGCATATTGCGGACATTGGTCTGCAAGGCTCGCTTATTAAGACACCGGAGGGCTTGGTCGACGCGTTCGACATCGCTGTCGGCGGAGCGCTTGGAGCAGGCGCCCAGTTTAACAAGGCGCTCAAAGGTCGCGTACGCGGGGATCAGGTTGGACCTGTACTGGCAGAGCTCATTCTGTTCTACAAAGAAAACAGGAGCGCTGGCGAAAGCTTTTACGCATATGTACAGCGTGTAGGTATTCCGACTTTCCAGGAAAAGCTGTCTGCCATTTTACAATCCGGCCACGTTGCATCCTAAATATAGAGTCTATTAACAGCCTGCTTGTATCACATATACAAGTAGGCTGTTTCTTATCGTATACAACCTCGCAATATCGTTTCCCTCAATTCCACAAAAAAAGACACCGGATTACTCCGGTATCAATATTTTCGCAAAATCTAGTACTGTTGGCTTATGAGCACCTGTTGTAGATGTCACCACCACGTAGCCTGAAGGTATCTTGTATATCAATCCCGTATCGTATCGGATGCCGAAGGAATTATCCTCCTTATAATGAGTCCTCGTTTCCCACACCTTCGTACCGTTTCCTTTTAGGCCTGTAATGGTGATTCCATGCATTTTCGTGGTTTTACCCAGTGGATCATATTGATCACTGAACTGGACATACAACTGCTCCTCAGGCAGATACACCCGGTCAGCCGCATAGTCCTCTGTATTACCAAATAATTGCAGACCATTACTTAGCAACTGTGTACGCTTGCTGTTTCCTTTAAGCCCTGTTACAGCAATATGACCGCTCGGCAACTCACGTACTGCAGCAATTTCTTTACCTGATCCTAAGTCCAGATGGATGTCACGAATATCGCGACCATATACATCTGCTTGTACCCCAACGGGACCATCTGAGCTGTTCAAAAGCGCATAATATCCATTGTGACTGCCGACCAGCCAACCCGAGGTCACTCCGGCCGTCGTTCGATTCCATTGTAGATCGCCAGTTTCAGTGTATTTGAGTACAGTGAAGGACTGCTCCGCAAGGTTTAGATAGGAGACCAGGAAACTGCCATCCTCCAGTGTCTCCAAACCAACCTGAGAATCCTGCCCATGAGATATCAAGCCATCTGTGGGTAATGTTTTGGACCACAAGGTGTTTCCATCCTCGTCCAATCGGGAAGCCTGCAACTCTCGTATTCCGTTCGGTTTTGTATAATCAATCAGAAACAGCAAGCCCCTATCCGGCGTCTCCCGCTGGACTCCCCTGCTGCTTGTCCCGGGTTGTACGTTCAGGTCCTGCTGATGTTTCCATACAGCCTCCACAGAACTGTCCAGCTTGCCATATGTGACGTGTACTACACTTGCTTCTGTATCGTCCTCGACGTTCAGCATTAAAAACCCACCATTCGCTGCGGGTTGAATGTAATCATGAGCGTTTTCTAAATCCTTAATACTGCCAATTGCTGCACTTGTTTCGATTTCGGCTTGTTTGGGCGCAAACGCTTCAGACACCTCGGAGGCATAGGACGGTGCAGCACTATAACCCATCAAACATGCCGCCAAAGCAGCTCCTGCTGCCCATGAATATACACGTGTACGTAAAACTCTACTTTGCTTAATCTTCAAGCGTTCCAGCTCCCTTCATGACTTCCTCAATGATGTTGTATGAACCTTAGATGTGATAAAACTACAGACGGTTTCGCTTCAACTTGTAATGGTTGTCACGCGGGCAAGGAACTCCGTATGATGCTAAGTAATCATAAATTATATATTTACCTCTTCAAGCCCGAGCCTAAACATCCAAAACTCCAAAATTTAGAGACTACTCAGAGACTTTCTGTCGATGAATATACGTATAGATTTATTATTCCAGCGCTTGGTAAACTATGTGTCACATGCTTTAACGCAGGAATTTGATAAAAGTTTTCTTTTTTTACAAAAAAAATAAAACCCTGCAAGACGAAGGCATCAATACACTAGTTCGTATTCTGCCTTCCTGCCTGTGCAGGGTTTTTAAATCATACGTTAAATGGTATTTATAGATCGACTGTCTGAAGCGATTGACTACGCTCGGTATCCCGTTCAAGGATCGGCTTTAAGTATCGACCTGTATAGGATTCTTCGACTTTCACGAGTTGCTCCGGTGTCCCGGTAGCCAAGATCGTTCCACCGCCGCTTCCGCCTTCCGGTCCCAAATCAATCAGATAATCGGCTGTTTTAATCACATCCAGATTATGCTCAATAACCAGCACCGTCTCTCCTGAATCAACCAAACGATGCAGCACCGTCAATAATCGGTCAATATCGTGAACATGCAGACCGGTTGTCGGCTCGTCCAAAATATAAATGGTTTTGCCTGTGCTACGACGATACAATTCGGAGGCCAGCTTCACGCGCTGTGCTTCACCGCCAGACAAGGTAGTCGCAGGCTGACCCAGCTTGATATACCCCAATCCTACATCCATCAGCGTCTGGATCTTGCGATGAATCTTCGGAATATTTTCAAAAAACTCCGTTGCATCCTCAACCGTCATCTCCAGCACATCGGCAATACTTTTCCCTTTGTATTTAACCTCCAGGGTCTCCCGATTATAACGCTTGCCTTTGCACACTTCGCATGGAACATACACATCCGGCAGGAAATGCATCTCAATCTTGATGATACCGTCGCCTCTACAAGCTTCACAACGGCCTCCCTTAACGTTAAAGCTAAAGCGGCCTTTCTTGTAGCCTCGTACTTTGGCCTCGTTCGTCTGCGAGAATAAATCACGGATATCATCAAATACACCAGTATACGTTGCAGGATTGGAACGCGGTGTACGGCCAATTGGCGATTGATCGATCTCAACAACCTTTTCGATATGTTCTAGTCCGCGAATTTCTTTATGCTGCCCTGGACGTACTCTCGCCCGGTTTAGATCACGCGCTAACGTTTTGTACAAAATTTCGTTGACCAGTGTCGATTTTCCAGAGCCGGAGACACCAGTAACAGCTGAGAAAACACCCAGCGGAATTTTGACATTCACATTTTTGAGATTGTTCTCCTTGGCTCCGCGAATCTCCAGCCACTTATCAGCAGGCTTGCGCCGCTCGGTATTGACCGGAATGAACTTGCGTCCGCTCAAATACTGCCCGGTTAAGGAATTCGGGTCTTCCATAACTTCCTGCGGAGTCCCCTGCGACATGATCATCCCACCATGGATTCCAGCTCCTGGCCCAATATCAATGATATAGTCCGCCGCCATCATCGTATCTTCGTCATGCTCCACGACAATCAACGTATTACCGAGGTTCCGCATATGCTCCAAAGCACTTATCAGACGGTCATTATCTCGCTGATGCAGACCGATACTAGGCTCGTCCAAAATATAAAGCACACCCATCAGACTGGACCCGATCTGTGTCGCCAGTCTGATGCGCTGTGCTTCACCGCCTGACAACGTGCCTGCCGCACGGCTTAAAGTCAGGTATTCCAGACCAACGTTAACGAGGAATCCCAGACGGCTGTTAATTTCTTTTAAAATGAGATTGGCAATCGACTTCTCCTTCTCACTCAGCTCCAGTGTATGGAAAAAGTTTGAGGCTTCACCGATAGACAAAGCTGTCACAAAAGCTATATTACGCTCTTGAATGGTTACCGACAGACTTTCTTTTTTCAGTCGGTGTCCCTTACAGGTGTTACATGGCTTTGCACTCATAAAGCCTTCAATAAATTCACGTATACCTTCAGAAGCCGTATCACGATAACGACGCTCTAGATTGGGGATAATCCCCTCAAAGGTCACATAGGCTTCCTTACGTTGACCAAAATCATTCTCATAGCGGAAACGGATCTTCTGCTCACCCGTTCCATGTAAAATGAGGTTCATTTGTTCTGTCGTCAATTGACTAACAGGAATGTCCTGCGGAATACCGTAGTGCTCGCATACTGACTGTAAAAATTGAGGATAATAAGTGGAAGTTCCACCACTCCAAGCCTGAAACGCCCCATCCTCCACACTTTTTTCAGGATCGGGAATGAGCAGATCAGGGTCAACTACCATTTTAACTCCTAACCCATCACAATCTGGACAAGCGCCAAACGGACTATTAAAGGAAAACATTCTTGGAGACAGTTCATCTATGCTGAATCCACAAATAGGACATGCAAAGTTGGAGCTGAACCGCAACTCCTCTTGCCCCATAATGTCTACAAGCAACTGCCCACCTGAAAGATTCAGTGCCGTCTCAATAGAGTCAGACAGACGCGCACGCACATCTTCTTTAACTACGATGCGGTCTACGACCACTTCAATCGAGTGCTTCTTGTTCTTTTCCAGCTCAATCTTCTCAGACAATTCACGTAGTTCTCCATTCACACGTACCCGTACAAAGCCCTGCTTGGCTATATCCGTGAACAGTGTTTTATGTTCACCTTTGCGGCCGGATACCAATGGAGCCAGAATCTGCAGTCTTGTCTTTTCAGGATACTGCAAAATGCGGTCTACCATCTGTTCAACGGTCTGTGAAGTAATTTCAATGCCATGTTCAGGACAATGAGGATGACCCACCCGAGCAAACAGTAACCGCAGGTAGTCATAGATTTCGGTAACCGTTCCGACAGTAGAACGTGGATTCCGACTTGTCGTTTTTTGGTCAATGGAAATGGCAGGAGACAGCCCGTCAATCGAATCAACGTCTGGTTTCTCCATTTGCCCGAGGAATTGGCGGGCATACGCAGATAAAGATTCCACATACCGCCGCTGCCCTTCTGCATAGATCGTATCGAAAGCCAGTGACGATTTACCTGAGCCGCTAAGCCCTGTCAGGACGACGAACTTGTCCCGTGGAATTGTCACGTCAATATTTTTGAGATTATGCGCGCGTGCGCCTTTGATGATGATGCTTTCATTCGCCAAATGTTTCATCTCCTTAGCCGTAGTTCACGTCATGCTATATCGCATTGGATTATCCCATGGAAGTGATATATCGCAAAGAGAACGACCACATAGGCCGCCCTCACTATTTTTAAAAGCAAAGCAATCAAACATTTTATTTCATATGTTTTGCTTCTAGCTTATTCTCAATGTTTAATCAGCTCGTAACTCCAGCAAAGCGTCACGCAGCTCGGCTGCCCGCTCGAACTGTAGGTTCTTGGCGGCGTCTTTCATCTCTGCTTCCAGACGCTGAATGAGTGATTGACGCTCCTTCTTGGAAAGTTTACCCGTCTCATTAGGAAGGTAATCATTCTTAGACTCTGCCACCTTGGTTGCTTCAATAACATCACGAATCTTTTTACGGATGGTTTGTGGGGTAATCCCATGTTCTTCATTGTACTGAATTTGGATCGCACGACGACGTTCCGTTTCCTTTATCGCTTTATCCATAGAATCGGTAATCTTATCGCCGTACATAATAACACGACCGTCACTGTTCCGTGCTGCCCGTCCGATCGTCTGAATCAGAGAGCGCTCAGAACGCAGGAAGCCTTCTTTGTCCGCATCCAAAATCGCGACCAGCGATACTTCCGGCAAATCGAGGCCTTCCCGCAACAAGTTGATCCCGATCAATACATCGAAGGTCCCTAGACGAAGATCCCGCAAAATAGCCATCCGCTCCAACGTCTTAATCTCGGAGTGCATATACCGAACCTTGATGCCTACTTCTTTTAAATAGTCAGTCAAATCTTCAGACATCTTCTTCGTAAGTGTGGTCACCAGTACCCGTTCTTCACGTTCTATGCGAAGCCGTATTTCACTAATGAGATCGTCAATCTGCCCCTTGCTCGGACGCACCTCAATAATCGGATCAAGAAGCCCGGTAGGACGAATAATCTGCTGTACCATCGTTTCGCATTTCTCCATCTCATAGGGTCCTGGAGTAGCCGATACATAGATGATCTGACTTACCTTGTCCTCGAACTCTTCAAACTTCAACGGGCGATTATCCAATGCGGATGGTAGACGGAAACCATGTTCCACCAGTACATTCTTACGTGCTTGGTCACCATTATACATGGCACGAATCTGCGGCAACGTAACATGGGACTCGTCAATGACGATCAGCATATCATCCGGGAAATAATCCATCAGCGTATATGGTGTCGCTCCTCGCTCGCGGAATGTCAGTGGACCTGAATAATTCTCGACACCGGAACAAAAACCAACCTCTTTCATCATCTCGATATCATAGCGGGTACGTTGCTCCAAACGTTGCGCCTCTAACAGCTTCCCTTGCTCCTTCAACTCCGCTAATCGCTCTTCAAGCTCACGTTCAATGTTGACCAATGCTACCTTCATCGTATCCTCATGAGTAACGAAGTGAGATGCCGGGAAAATGGCAATATGATCACGTTCACCGATCAATTCACCCGTAAGCACATTAATCTCGGTAATTCGTTCAATTTCATCCCCGAACAGTTCTACACGTATAGCGTGTTCCCCATGGGAAGCCGGGAATATCTCCACAACATCCCCCCGTACACGGAAAGTACCCCGCACGAAGTTGAGATCGTTCCGCTGATATTGAATATCGACCAAGCGGGACAAAATCTGATTGCGGGGTTTCTCCATGCCGACTCTAAGCGAAAGCAGCAGGCTTGAATATTCTTTCGGGGAACCCAAACCATAAATGCAGGAGACACTCGCTACAATAATAACGTCACGACGCTCAAACAGAGAGCTTGTCGCTGAGTGGCGAAGTTTATCAATCTCCTCATTAATGCTGGAATCCTTCTCAATATACGTATCGGAAGACGGAATGTATGCTTCCGGTTGATAGTAATCATAGTAGCTGACAAAATAATCGACTGAGTTATTCGGAAAAAATTCTTTAAACTCACTCGCCAGTTGAGCAGCCAAAGTCTTATTATGTGCAATAACCAGCGTAGGCCGATTCAACTTGGCAATGGTCTGTGCGATGGTAAACGTCTTACCTGTTCCCGTAGCACCCAATAGCGTTTGATGCTTCTTTCCTTCTGCAATTCCCTCTACCAATTCAAAAATGGCCTGAGGCTGATCGCCTTGAGGTTGGAATTCCGACTGAATTTCAAAAGTCTTATCGCTAACAACGATATCACTCATTGCCCTGCATCACCCTTATCGTCTAAAATGGAAACATCATGATTTTACACCAGTCGAGCTTTAACGTCTTTACCTGTAACTCTATGTCGATATTTCCCGAGCAATGATACTTGGGAAATATGGTTAGATAAGAATGTTTGTTCCCGTATTATACCTCTTTCTTACCATGGATGCAAACGATAAGTCTTGAATAGGAGTGAATTAAATTTTGGATATCACCATCGTATTGGGCATCATCGCCGGAATCATAGCATTAATCGGTGGCTTCTTATGGGAAGGCGGCGAATTTACAGGGCTGCTTCAAGGTACATCGGCTCTCATTGTATTTGGGGGAACTTTCGCCGCAGTTGTGATCAGCTACCCAGCTTCCAAGCTGAAGACGATCCCCACCGCCCTACGGATGGCATTTAGCCGTGAGGACAATCCTACGAAGCAATATATAGAAGATTTGGTTTCCATGGCTGCCACCTCACGCCGATCCGGTGTGCTTGCGCTAGAGCGTACTTCATCAGAGCATCCGAATGCATTTTTGCGTGAAGGTCTTCAGTTGGTCATCGACGGCACCGAGCAGGAGCAGATCAAACAGATTTTAGAGCTTGAGTTAGATGCCATTGAACACAAACATGAAGGATACGCCAAAATATTCGAATCCGCAGGCGGTTATGCCCCTACGATGGGGATTATCGGTACTGTCATGGGCCTGATCCATGTACTGGGCAGTCTGACCGAGCCTACTGCGCTTGGTCCGTCCATTGCTGTTGCTTTTATCGCAACACTATATGGCGTTGCTAGCGCCAATCTGATCTTCCTGCCCATCGCATCCAAAATAAGAGCTGCCAGTGAGAGTGAAATTATCACTATGGATTTGCTGCTGCAAGGTATTTTGGCTATCCAAAACGGAGAGAATCCAAAGCTTGTACGCAAAAAGTTGGAGTTCTTTATCCGCTCAGAGCAAAATATAGATCGTAAACCGCCTCGTCGCTCACGCACAGAGGACGCTTCTCCAAAGGAGGACTTCCATGAGAGCGCGCGGTAAGCGCCGTGGGGGTCAAGGAGGCGGCGGAGACCATCGTGACCGCTGGATGATTACCTATGCCGATCTGATCACCCTGCTGCTCATATTTTTCGTTGTGATGTATGCCATGAGTAGTCTGGATGCTAAAAAATACGATGTCGTTGTTCAATCCCTCCAGGATACGTTCCACAAGGGAGATTCTATTTTGGAGCAAGGCTCGGGCATTACAGGTACTGCCGATCGTTACACCAGCAAGAATCCACCCACGACCAAGCAACCGGCAGCCGATAAAAAGGAAGCTGGATCGACAAAGCTCACCGAACGTGAACAAGCATTCCGCACGCAGGAAAAAGAGCTGCAAAATCTAATGGGTGTCATTCAAGAATATATTACGGACAACAAACTGGAAAACCAGATTTTCGTGTCAGATCAGCCGCGTGGTATTGTCATTACACTGAATGACCGCTTTTTATTCGATCAAGGTAGAGCTGCACTCAAGCAAGGCTCTGCCAACACGCTATCTAAGTTGGCCAGTCTATTTCGAGATTTGAAAACACCGATTAGCATTGAGGGCCATACGGACAACATTCCGTTCACGCGCTCCTCGAACTCATCGACGTATAAGGACAACTGGGAGCTTTCCGGCGCACGGGCACTATCTGTACTCCGATTCTTTCTCGACAGAGAGCAACTGTCACCCTCAGGATTTCAGTATGCGGGTTACGCAGATACCCGGCCGGTTGGTGACAATAGCACCGAAGCTGGACGACAAAAAAACCGTCGTGTCGAAATCACTGTGCTGCGCCAGCTTCAACAGTAAAACCCAAAAACCTCCTGAGTCACGCAATAACGTGAATCGGGAGGTTTTTTTGATACATATCTTCATGTTACATGGCTTCCCCTCTGATGTAGACGCAGAACAATAAACTGTACGAACAACGTGGATAAGAGCGGCGTACGAGATGCAATAGAGATTATTTTGTTTATTCTATATCCCACTATGTATTAGAAGCCCTGGTGAAGTTAGGTTTATCTTGTCATGATACTTGAAAATCAATAAGATAGGACAAGCTCGTGTTGCTTCTCTTGCATTTGTGAACTTTGGGGTATGCTCTGTTGTCTACGATAGCTATATTTCCAGTCACTATATTTATTAAGGAGTCGATCCAACTCCATGGACTTGATTAACACCCGCCGATCCTTCAATCCCACCTCATTCGCCAAATCATTTAGTTCCTTCCGCTTTTCTTCGATGCATTCCTCCAATTGTTTCCATTTCACATCAATAAACCTCCTGTTCGGTGTGGTATTTACATTAGTTTACAAGCTGATACCTTCCCTACAGGTTAAAAATATAATAAAACCCAGTTCATTCCTTTAACGGGATGAATCAAAAAACCAGCCTCAGTAAGGCTGGTTTTTTGATAACTATTAACCTCCTGCACCATGTCCAAAAACAACAATGTTATGAGAGAATGCTAAAAAGCTAAAAAAACCCATAATCAGCATGTATTTAAGGTTTTTTACTCGCATTGATTAAAACCTCCTCCATGATACCTTCATATTCTGATTTTTGGTCTTTTGTTGCTTTGTTTCTAAACCTTTCAAATAATGCTGTACAAATCATAAACTTTTCTTTACTGCTGATTTCCAGACATTTCTTCAAGCTTTTTAAAACATAATAGATGCCTTTTTCATGGGAAAGGTTATTAAACATATATATGGCCAATTGGTAACACAAATCAGCATAAGTGTCATAACTAAATGACTGTTTATAGTAGCTGGCTTTCATAGATAATTCATTATTAAATGAGGCCAATTCATGAGAAAACTGTTGGAGAATATGTTCAATTAAAAAACCGTGCTTGTTAGCCGACTCTACTATCGTTAATAAACCCAACAAAATCTCGGGTGGGTTATTTTTCAGAAATTGAATATACATTGGTAAACTACTTGTATCGCCCATAAGAATTTTCAAGCTAAGTTGATTAGCATTTGCCCAAAGGGTGAACTTTTCTACTTCTTTTTGTCCAATTCTCCCTAAATCTTCAAACCAACTCAAATCAGCATAGCCAGAAATATACTTCATGGCCTCCTCATATCTTTCTTGTTTTTCCAATGCAATTCCCTTCATCAAATAACCTTGACCATAGTAGACAACTAAATGTCTTTCAGTTTTCAATGTAAAACTCTTTTTATTAGTTTCTCTACTTTTACATACAATAGTTGTAAGCGCTCTTAATTCATCCGCATAACGCTCCGCTTCTTTCCATTGATGCAAATTGTGATAAAGATTTAACAGTTTAAGCAAACCATCTAAATGATATTCTAAGGGTACCCGATTTCTAAAGGGTACAAATCTTAGTGCGGCCTCCAAATTTCTTTCCATACTTTCACTAACAGAGATTGAAAAAATTCTATAATGACTAATTGCCAACCTCTCTGAATGTTGGTATTTCTCATTTTCAATGACACATTCATAGAAAGGAATTGCCTCTTTTAACTTCCCTTCTTCATAAAGCTCCTCTGCCAAAGCAAAGATTGTTGGAATGTGGTTAAGATCTTCCATTAAGCGTGAGAGCACTTTTTCAACACAGCGCAGGTTTCCCACTTCAACACAACGAATCAGGAACGGCTTGACCCTTTTCCAATGTGGTCTTCCATCATAAAAACATTCATCCACATACAGGTCATACAACCAGCCTTCTGGATAATTAAACGCTTTGGTAATCAGGTCCATTTGTCTTACCGAGATAGGTTTAGGCGGATTGCCGTTAAGCATAGCACTAAATATGCCCCGGTTAAGCCCCGTAGCTTGTCCAAAACTATTAAAAGTGTAGCCACCTAGTTTTAATTCTTTCTCAATTTCCGAACGGATCGTGGTTGCATTTTCCAATAAAAACACCCCCGGCGTATTCAGAGGATTTTAAAAAAATCACCCTCCTCGACAATCAATTACAATATACTAGAAATTATATGAATAAATTGGATGACGGTCAACCCCTTTTCTACACTGTTTTATTATATTATGGAATTTGATGTTTATTAAAATAGTTCTTACAAGAACTAAATATCGAATAATTAAGGTAATTTAATTACCTCCATGCTTAATCTAGCTTTGTCTACACTCTTACTATAGGAGTGTGGGTGTCTATGGAAACAACGAAACTATTAGGAACGAAAATCCGTCAATTTCGAAAATTGCGGGGGATTACACAAGAACAGTTAGCAGAAGCATCCGATTCAACAGGTTCCTATATCGGCAAGTTGGAGCGCGGTGAGGTCAATGTGCAGATCAAGACATTGGAGAAAATAGCAGAGGCACTAGACACCAATGTATTTGCATTTTTTGATTTTAATCCTTATAAAGAACTCAAAAGTCAGCCCTGGATATGGGAATGCATTCATATCCTTTCCCAGCAGAGTGAAGCGGATCAAAATAAAGCTTATCGAATTTTAAAGGAACTTTTCTCGCCAGAGAGTGAGCTTTTAGACAACAACTCAGATAAGTCAGGTGAATATGGGAAATTTTAATTTGTCCCAATTTGCTATGTACCTAAAGTAAAATCTCTACTTGGGACTGGGGAGGATTGCCTCCATTGCGTGAGATACATAAAAACACTTTCAAGAGAAAGCAACCCTGTCGTAAGTTTGGGGGATAACCTTGGAGGTGCTTTGCGTTGACTACTGGAGTGAGTTACCCCTTAGAAATAAAGATATGAAAGCGGCAATTTCATGCAGAGGCGTCCCTGTCTAAACTCGTCACGGGCATCACCTACTACCTATTGGGGGTAAAATGCTGTGCTTCTCCAGTAATCTAGATCTGTACAACGGGGAAATTGTGGCTTACAGTATAGCGGGTAAGCAAGATACGTCCTTTGTTTTAGATACACTGAATCAACTTCCCGAATGAGTAAGTGTGCTGCTCCACAGTGGTCAAGACAGCGCATATACATCTCAGGTATACCCAGCTGTAGGAAAGGGAAAAGGCATTACCATGAGCATGTCCCGTAAGGAGTGCCCACTGATCATCCCCCATCGAATTCGTTTCATTTCAAATTAAAGTCTAAAACGTTCTATCTCGAAAATCTCATGTGTAAAACGACACAATCGTTGTATAGACAGTTCGAGATTATATCACTTACTGTAACTCAATTTAATTGGGATTCAAGCGAAACTAAATAACCAGTCACTGGTGGATTTCCAGCGACTGGCTGCTCGCTACAACTGCTCTACGTACCGCGTTTCCTTCTCCACACTTGTAAGAGAGATGCTCTCGCGGATTCTCGTAAAATCCTCTTTAACTAGCTGTCGGTTCGGTTCCCCAAACAAGTACGCCATTATGATACAACGTAGCTTTCGTATGATCGGCGAATGAAGTCTGCGTGCCTTTATACGAGTAATCGTCACTTTCGTTATAGTGCGACCAGTCTGCTTTATGAATACGAGTTTGAATTCCGCCCGTGCTTCCTCCAGGTGCTAACACGCCTGCATCCGAGTTGAAGCTGACTTCCAAATAATAATCAGCACCGGTTGCAGCGTTATCCATTTTAACCAGCTTACCATTCAGCTTCGAGCAGCTCAGCATTGCATAGTCGCAGTTGAATGTCTGCGCGCGCTCGCCGTCGATCGTGTAGTAGTAGCGAATTTTCAACTCGTTGATCGGTACAGAGGCTGTGCCTTTGTTTACAATTTGGAAATGCGGGTTCAAGTGATTGTCGTTCACATTTGTATCCGCTGTGCGATACTGGAGCACCAGTCCCGTTGTCGGCTGTTGAGTATCCGCTTTCGGTGCTGCGCTAGCCGTGTTCGAAACCGTTTGACCTGCATCGTTCTTCGCTACGACTTGGTAATAGTACATCGTTTCTGCCGTTACGGCTGTGTCGATATAGCTGCTTCCGTATACATCGCTCGCTACTGTGGCGAAAGCGCCGTTTTCAGCCGTCGAACGCTTCACTTCATAGCTTGCTGCATTCGCTGATGCTGTCCAGCTCAGCTTTACTTTCGCCGTTTCGCCCGCTGCGTTCAGCGTGAAGCTGCCCGGTACTGATGGCTGCTCGGTAATACCATACGTTTTTAAGTTGGTCGGGAGCTTGTCAAGCGTAATGACGTTCGGATGATTATACACTTTTTTCAGATGCTCAAGACTGTTTTGTTTGCCGTCTCTCAAGAAATCCCCATACCATGTAGCGAACCAGCTCCAATGGGCTTGATACGTCTTCATCAGATCAGGGTCCGGGATAGGTCCGTTTTCGCTCATGGCAACTAACTTTTTGTCCTTACCCAACGTAACAAGGTCTTCGTATTTTGCAATTTGCGGGTTGTAGTCGCCTGCTTGCGGATAAGAGTCGAAGCTCAAAATATCCACATACTCATCTCCCGGATACCAGTCGGGAGCAACAGAGTTCCAGACCCAGATCAGATTGTTCAATTTGTGCACATTAGTCAAACGATCGTGCATCAAAATATATAATTTTTTAACAGGCTCAGGACCTTTAGCGCCCCACCAGAACCATTTCCCTTCCGCTTCGTGCAAAGGACGGAACAGCACAGGAACTTTCGCATCCTGCAACTTCTTCAATTGCCCTGCAATCACATCGATGTCGCGAATAAGCAATTTATAATCTTCGGACTCTGGATGATTCATCGCATATTCTATATCGAATGTAGTCGAATCGGCATAGAAGCCTCTCCACCATTCTTTTCCCTGCGTATCGATCAGACCTTTCGGCGCGTTCCAGTGCCATGCAAAGGTAACAATTCCCCCTTGCTTATCCCATTCAATCGCCTTTTCCGTCTCTGTGGAACTAAGACCGTGTTCCGCTCTACTTGGCGAATAGTCGATCAGGTCAAGCGCTGCAATAGCCGGCTTTTTACCTACATTGGCTTGAAGCCAATCAATTTCGGTTATTTCCTCTTGACCGGAAAGCATATTCTTCCCGTATTGATCAACCAGATAGTTCATCAATGCTCTTGCTTCTATCGTCGCATTCGGATTGGTGAGCGTTTTGGTTACCGCATGTGGTGGACGGTCAGCAGCTGGCTCCAGCTTGACGTAGTCGATATCATACCAGCCCCAGCCTGTTTCAAAACCGATCGTGTTCGCCCCTGCATTCAACAGAAGCTTGCCTCCGGAAGTTTCTTTAAAATCAGCCGATTTCGAAAGTATCAGCTCGCCAAACGCTTTGCCGTTTAAAGAGAAGTTGGTGCGTTTGTCATCATGAGGAGAACGGTAGCCGATTGTAAGATTGTACAAGCCTGCCGCCTCTGCCTGAATCGTCATCGTCAGGGAATCCCCTGCATTGTGGAAATTAGTTACATAACCAGTACCGGAGAAGCCGGTTCCGCTGGATTCCACAATGGTTCCCTTCAGCGCGCCATCTTCGGCTTCATAGCGATCCGGTCCGTCTACAGGCGTTCGCGGAACCGCTTTCAAAACATTGGATTCGCTCGTTCCCGCCTTTGTTTGTGCGGTTATTTTATAATAATAAGAAGTGCCGTTCGTTACGTTCGTATCCGTATAAGACGTTTCGACCAAGTTGGATGCTACAGCAGCAAAAGGACCGTTTTCATACGTTGCCCGCTGTACACTGTAACTTACAACTCCGCTGGAAGCGTCCCAGGATAAATCGACTTTCCCATCGCCAGCCTCAGCCCTCAGCGCAAAGCTTTCAGGACCTTCCACAGGTGGCACAGACGTATCATTGCCAGCAGTCAAGACGATGTGATAAGCCGTCAAAGGCGGTACTGTATAGGTAAAGCGGTTGCCTGAAATTTGCGTAATTGGCGCTGCTTCTTTAATTTGCGAGCTATTTTTGTCGAAGCCCCATACTTTACCGGAACCGTAAGTCGTCTCACCGGAAAGATCAAATTGGGCGTCGAATGCACTGTCCATGCTTTTATTCATGACAACGAGGTGCAGTTCTTTGTAGGATGCATCCGTTACGGAAGCATGCACCGAGCTATTAACAATATCCGATGTTTGCGCGTTAACACTGATATCACCGAAAGTAGAGCTTTTTCCGTCATAATTGCGATAAAGCTTGTAAGCGGCACTAACGTAGTTGTTGGCACCATCCTTTAACTTCCAGTAGTTTGCCATATAAACGTCGTTTTTGCCCAAGATGCCCAACACATCGGTCATAGCGATACCGCCGGAAATATCATTTTCGCCGCCATAGCTATACTCAGTCAAGGCCAGCTTGGTTCCCGGGTAATACTGATCCACCGACTGCTTTAATCGAGGCAGTAAAGGCAAGAATTCACTGTTCCATTGAGCGATCCAACTATCTTCCTTGTAGGTCGGGTCCCACAAGGTACGAGGCGCCTGCATTCTGGCTTTCTTCGTTTCGTCATTGCCTACCTCATTCGTAATTCGTATGCCTCCACCCATCGCTTCAGGATACCAGTGCACATCGAAAACATCCAGCAATCTCTTGCCTTCAGCTTGCGAACTGAGGCGCATTTGATCGAGGTAATAGTCCACGAACCAGCTGTAGTTGCCTTTTACAGAGTTCCAATCAGGTGCAGTTTGAAGATCTTTATAGGCGCCAAAACCGTAAAGAACGGGCCCAAAAATTTCCGCACCCGCGTCAACCGCCTTAACGGCTTTGGATAAACTTACCGACCGCTCTACCAACTCTTTCGCTCCGACCTTTTCACCATGAATGCGCGGATGCGTATGCGACCAGAGAGCGGGTTCATTGTCGAGCGAGTATCCTTTCACACCTGTTTTTGTTGAAGCAGAGCCATACTTTTTCACTAAAAAGTTGACGAATTCATCCGCATAAACCTGATTGTCTTTCAGATCAGGCTGCAATTGAAACGGCGCATTTTTAGCGTTTACGACCTCATTCCACCGATCGGAAGGAGCCTTTTCGCTTTCCTGCACACTTCCGTTTCCATCCTTGGCCACATAACCGGCCATCGGCAGTGTGACTAAAGAATATGTGTCCTGCTTCAGCGATTGATCGTGAAACGAGGTTGCCACCGCACCTGGCTTTTCACATTCGGCTTTTGTTAATCCGGCGTTGTCGCATAAATAGCTATCGCTGGACTGCATCCAGTCGCTTCCTGCATTGGACATATTGTTTTCCCAGTTATATCCGGTCATTCGATTGCCACCAAGTCGTCTGGCAGTCAGATTCTCATCGCCTGACAACTCCTGATTCGTACCGTAAATATAAGGGCTAATAGGCTTACGATCCTTGGATGTATCGACTTTAATGGTAACAGTCTTTGCCGTTTGACCGTGAACTACAGTTGGAGTCGGTAGAGCACCCCCTACTATAATCGTGCATGCCATGACGACAGGCAGCCATTTGGAACGTTTGGACCAAATACTACTATTTTTCGCCTTCATGCCGTTTTCCTCCCTTCAATTTAAAAAGAGCGGCACCCATACGAATGCCCCTCCTTGAGGCTTTAAGGCCCCTTCCCTGTCCCCAAACGAGCTTATCGTTCCGTTGCAGCGTCATATCCGTGCTTGAAATGTTCCAGCCGAAAACAACACCCTCTTTCTTTGAAACTGGATTTATAATATTACCTTAACACAAAGGTATATTGACATTTTTAACTATTGTTTTAATTAGCTAGTATTAATTTCTTAAATAACCATATAGCTTGAGTATCCCAATAGCTCTTGCTCATCCACACTCGTCTTCCCTAGCGCACTTTATCCTTTTGAATAAGCTTATAATAGATGCGTGCAGGCTCTGATTCTCCAGTGGATAAAATGTATTCTGCTAAAGGTGCGCACAGTTTTTGGAGATAAAAGGAATATAGCAGCTCGGCCGTGTCAAAATGAATTTTCAACACTTGCTTCATCAAGCCTTCGAATTTGGAGTAATCCAGTTCTTCCGGGGTAATATCAAACGGGTACTCAGGAAAGGCTTTTTTCTGAATTTCAACAAACTGCTCCCTAAGCTTCGGTTGATTGCCTGAACGGGCAGCCGAGAAATTCATCATAAAAAAAGACACAAAATCCGTTTCACGGTCACTTAACTTATAGTACTCACACCAACGCATGAATATCAGCGGTTTTACCATATATAAATCTCCTTTAACAAAAGTTCAGATTTATCATGAATCTTACAAAAATCTAGCAGGTTCCATCTTATGTAATATATAGGTTAAGCCCCATTTTAAAATATGATTCCTTAAATGAATTTTGCTTTTTAACATATCCCCTTCTTATATATCCATAAAAGTGCACAACAAAAAAAGACCGTTTCAGCATCTTAATGACGCTGACCAAGTCTTCTCATAATCATCCGTATATTCACATTCGTATTTATTCTAATCCTCTACATTGCTGCAAGGTTACAGGCTGCAAGTGAACACATAAGCCGGCGGGACATTGCAGTTTACCTTTTTAATCTGAATGTCAGCAAAAAAGGTGCGAAAAAAATTGTGTTTGACCTTGCTGTACTGGAACGTAATAAATTTGCCTTCCTGGCCCAAAACCTCAGCCGTTTGTCCCAAAATGAGGCTGGATAATGCAGCGGGCAAGCTGGTGAAAGGGAGCCCTGACACGACATAATCCACCTTTGGGACCTCATACTGTCGTATATACTGCGCTACATGCTCAGCTGATCCGTGAATAATGTGTACCTTCTCCAAGTGTCCGTACTTGCTTTGTAGCGTTTTGTAAAACGATTCATTAGCTTCAATTACTAAAAGTAGCGTTTCTGGACGCTTGTTCAAAATAAGCTCTTGCGTAAACACACCGGTTCCTGCACCATATTCAATAATGCACGATGCTTTGTCAAAGTAAATCGGTGTGGCAATTTGTTTGGCCAACTGTCTTGAACTGGGTATAACAGCGCCTACGCTGCGTGGATGCCTGATGTACTCTCGAATAAAGTGGATCGCGTTCATCTTTTCCTCTCCCTGCTTGACACACATGATAGGCATTCGGTTCATCAACGCTTCTTATTACATATTCATTGTATACCGATCAGAATATTGATTTCAAGCAGGCTACTGTCGGCATATAAAAAGAGCGTAGCCTTATTCGACTCTAATCAAATAATGACTACCCTCTTGTTGTAACATCTATTTGTCCATGGTATCCAAATGTGCCTTCTCTGCCTGCGATGCCTGTCCAGCTTTACGTCGGCGTGCGCCTATGTGCATGGCAACAATCCGGTAGATGGAGGCTGGCTGTATGGATACGGCCCAGCTCGCGTCTGCATCAGGTGCAAGCACAACCCCTAGCTGGTGATGATCGCCATCGTACATGCCTCGCTGCACAAACTTGCTCTCGCCCTGCAGATTGCGTACCTCCAGCTTACAAAAAGCAGAGTTGATCCGCAAGGCCTGGTGTAACTCGGCACGGGTATTCACAACAATCCCATTCACGCGGTAAATGGCCTCGCCCGGCAGTATGCCCATGGCTGTCGCCGGACTGTCTGGCAGCACAGCGAGAACACGCATCCCTTGCTCCGGATGGACAAACATCGGGCTAAGACGACTTTCCTCTATATTACCATACCAGATCAGCGCCTCATGAGCCAGAAAGGAGAATAACGCTGCTAACAATATCAGCGGACTCCACCATGCAGCCAGCAAGCTCAGCAGAAGTAAAGCCACACTGTACAGGAGCAAACGGTTCGAAGTAAGTACCGCCTTCTGTCGTGGTAGCTGGCCTAGCGTCACGCTGCTGAAGCCCATCAGGACTGGCAAGGCTGCCAGCATATACCCGGTTCCGGCATCACCGCCGAACAAAGGTGTCCAGGGAAGCGTAAATCCTCCCTGGGTCGGTACCAGCAACAACAACGGAATGGGCCAGAGGTCTTCCATACGATAGCCGCCAACCAATCTTCCCCGTTTGCCCTCGACAAACAGCGGAGTGGCCGCCTTCCCCCCTTGCCAGCGAACCAACAGCGCCTCAGCCACATGCAGCACGGCGACCAACACCAACAGTGCTGGAATATCCAATCCGCGGATAGCTGCTACTGATGTTCCGAGCGCTCCTCCAGGTTGCCAGCCACTGGCCACGTTTAGGAAAAATTGAACCACACCTAGCAGACCTACCGAATAAGCGAGACACAGGTAACGGACGCGTACCAGCATGAGCAGTAATGTCGCTACCCACAGGCATACGATGGAAGCCGAGTTCAGATGCACGCTGACGAACATTCCCAGAGCAGATAGCGCCATTCCAGCAAGCAAACCACTCCATACGACACGCCAGGTCTCTGAAGCCCAGCTATGCATTTTGGTATGAAATAGCTTGCGCTCCAGCAGCATTTGCCGACGATAACCAAGTGCTACAATGAGTATTGAGATATAATAAAACGGCTGCAAAAGCAGGTACAAGCAAGCATTTAAGACGCTCCATCCCCATTGTAATGCCCATTCCAAGTCCATTCACACTCCTTATGCCCCTGGCCCGCTGTATAGCGGATCACGTACATTTCATATCCATTTATTCTATATGAAATTGCCAACGTAGGGAAGACAAACCGACAGACTGCAAATAAATCCCAATATAAAAGGAGGCTGTTTCCAGCCCCCTTGTTGTAGCCTCACTATTATTTCGCTACGCTTGTCTTCATTTCCTTCCGAATCTCTTCAATCCCCTGCTTGAGTTGATTATCATTTTTCGGATCACGAATTTTCTCAATCAGCTTGGCTTCCATCGCTGCTGCTGTCTTCGCATCAATGATGCCGCTAGCCGTCAGCTTCGCTTGTTTTTGAAAAGCAATAACAGAGCTTTCAGTTACTTTGTCAAAATAGCCATCCTCGCGACCTGGGTTGTAACCCAAGCCTTGTAGAATGATTTGTGCATTTTTCACATCACTGCTATTCATATTGTATTTCAGGGACTTTTCCTTGTTCAGCGGTGCTGCTGTGAAGTATTCAGGCTGTTCCACCGCAATATTCGGCTTAATCCCTTTTTTATGAATCCACGTTCCATTTGGCGTTAACCATTTGGCAATCGTGATTTTGAGCAGGCTACCGTCACCCATTTGCTTGTCATAGCTGGTTTGTACAGTACCTTTACCAAAGGAATTTTCCCCGATCAACACGGCACCCGCTGATTGCTGGAGAGCACCTGCCAGAATTTCGGATGCACTTGCGCTACCTTTATTCATTAGCAAAGTCACAGGATAATTTTTGCGTGAACCTTTGGATTTTTCTTCTTCACGCTTCTGATTCTTGTCTTCCACTTGTACAATCGTTTTGCCAGAAGGTACAAATTGCTGTGCAATATCAATGACTACGGAAAGCACGCCGCCCGGATTATTACGCACGTCAATGACGAGCCCTTTAAGCCCTTGCTTTTCGAGCTTCGCCAACTCTTCCTTGAAGCGTTCTGCTGTATTCAAGGAGAACTGGGTGATCGTGATGACGCCTACACCGTCACTTTCCATATGAGCCGTTACAGTTTCCATATCAATATTGTCACGGGTAATCGTGTATTCGAGCGGATCAGGAGAGCCACTGCGCTGAATTTTGACTTTCGCCTGACTGCCTTTAGGTCCACGGATTTTGGAAACGGCCTTGTTTAGATCCAATCCGTCCAGTGTTTCACCATTAACAGACAAAATAATATCCTTAGAGCGTAATCCTGCCTTCTCTGCGGGGGAGCCTTTAATTGGCGTGACTACAACTACTTTCCCGTTTTCCGCTGCTACTTCAGCTCCGATCCCGGTAAAAGAACCTTCTATGGATTGCTCGAATTGTTGTGCAGTTTCTTTACCCATATAAGAGGAATACGGGTCACCGAGCGACTCCATCATACCATTGATGGCGCCATCCACCAGCTTGGTACGATCCACATCCTGATAATATTGTCCCTGAATCAAGTCCATCGCCGTCTCAATTTTGCGGATATCACTTCTGGAGGTAGAACTGCTACCTGTCACACTCGCCAGCAGTCCTTCGCCCAGAGCGCTGTTCCCTACTGTAGTCGTTCCAGTATAGGCAAAAGTGAGCAGACTGCCGCCAAGCAGCCCGATCACCATCAAGAGTATCGCTGTACTTTTTTTCAACATCTAATCGTCCACCGCCTTCTCATTATCTTGTATCCTATTGCCTTACAACGCATGTCCATCCACGAAGTATACGTCTAGCTTGTACGGAATATGTTAATTGTATCCTACTCTGTGTCTCAATGCACATGTTCTTCATCGGATATTAACCATTACAGCAAAGCCCTATCTACAACCGTAATGGCTATAAATAGGGCTTACCTTATCTACTATAAATAGTTCATCGGATTTACAGGTTTGTTATTTTCGCGCACCTCAAAATGACAGTGAGGTCCTGTGGAATTGCCCGTCGAACCAACTTCTGCAATTTTTTGACCACGTTTCACAGTCTGCCCCGTATGAACCACCGTACCGCCATTGCGAATGTGTCCGTATAGGGTCCATAGTCCGTCTCCATGGTCAATCACAACTGTGTTTCCATAGCCACTCCACCATTCGGCAACAATAACAACACCATCTTCGGCTGCATGAATATCGGTTCCCTGCGGAGCCGCCATATCAACACCTGTGTGGCCTTTAAGCTTACCGGTAATCGGATGTACCCGCATGCCAAAAGTAGATGAAAGTCGGTAATGGGATACAGGTGTAGCCAATGTGCCTGTTCCACCTGTATACGTACTGGCTGCCGCATGGCTTGAATTCGAGGCGGCACCTGAGGATGAAGATGCATATCGTTTGGCTTCAGCCGCACGTGCAGCCGCTCTAGCGCGTGCTGCTTTGGCAGCCTGCTCCGCTCTAAGCTTGTTCTTCTCCTGCACCAGACCCACACGTTTGTTAGCGAGTGCTACCAGCATGTCATTTTGCTCTTCGCTGATTTCATCTGACTCAGCAATATCATGATCGTAATTGGAAATCAGTCTTTGCTTCTCTTTTTCCTTCGAATTCAGTTCTGCTTTAGCGTCCTGCTTGAGCGCATACAGCTTCTTGGCATTTTTATATTCCGTGTCCAGCTGTTTCTTCTTGCTTACGACCAATGCCTTGTCCTTTTTATGCTCGTCCAACAGGATTTGATCCTGCTCCACGATCGTTTTCAGGGAATCTACCCGGCTGAGAAAGTCACTAAAACTGGACGAAGACATCAGCACGTCCATATATGAGACGGTTCCATCCGTATACATCAAGCGCACACGGGTTTCCAGCATTTTTTCCCGTGACTGGATACGATCAATGGCCTCAGCTAAATCTTTTTTGGTCGCACGCAGATTATCTTCCGTTTGATCAATCTGAACCGCAACACGAGTCAGCTGATCACTGACGCTGTTAATCTGAGCAAGCACAATTTTCAGGTTTTGCACGGTTTTATTTTTGTAATGTTGGGCATACTGTTTATCTTGAGCAGCCTTTTCCTGTTGTTGCTTGGCAGATTGGGCCTGCTTTTCCAATTTGTTCAGCTGCGAATTGATTTCACTCATGCTTTTGGCATATCCGTCAGAAGGCTGGATTAGCAATGCGGCTACCAAGGTAGCGGCCAACACAGATCCTGTTTTTTTCAACTTGCACTCCCCATCCTTTATCGCAAAATAACACCGGGCTTCCCCGTACTAATTGATATCGACCACGACGTCCAACCCGCGCTTCTTATACTTTTAAGAACTTGCGCATGGACAGGGTACTGCCAACAATTCCGACCAGCATCCCCAAAATAATCAGCAATGCACTCAACTGAATCCAAATGCCTTCAAGTGGCATAAGCTTCAACATATTCAGAGCTATATCACCCTGTACGGCTGTGAGCAAACGCTGATAGCCCGTAAATAAAATACCTACGGTAATCAAGGAACCAATGAGACCGATAAGCGCACCTTCGATAAAAAACGGCCAGCGTATAAAAAAGTTGGTTGCACCGACCAGCTTCATAATGCCAATCTCTCTGCGTCGTGCCAATATGGTCACGCGAATCGTATTCGAGATGAGGAACATGGACATGATCGCCAGTCCGGCGACGAATATAAAGCCTACATTACGAATGAGCTTCGTAATTGTAAAGAGTGTCTCTACGGTGCCTTTTCCATAACGAACCTTTAAAATCGGCTTCTCTGGATGCAACGTATTCAGCTTCTCAATCTTTTCGGCCACAAATGGAACCGTTGTTGGTTCAATTACCTCTACCACAATTTTGTCCGGGAGTGGATTGCTGTCCTTGTCAAAACCCTCCAGCAGCTCCTTGCCGCTGTCTCCCAAATCTTTGCGCAGCTCCTCCAAACCCTGAGCTTTAGTCACAAAGGTCGTTTTGCTGATTTCCGGCATCGCCGCAATTTCCTTTTGCAGCGTTTCACGCATGTTCTGCTCTACATTTAGCTCCAGAAATACGTTAACCTCCACCTGACTATCTGCCTGATCAGCCAGGGAATTGACGTTGAGCACCAGCATGATAAATACGCCCAATATAAGTAATGACACAATAATCGAGGTGACGGATGCCACGGACATCCAGCCATTGCGGAATATGTTTTTGAAACCTTCCCGCACATGACGTAAGAAGGTGTTAAAAGTCATATCCGTACTCCCCTCTTACCTGATCCCTTACGATGTTGCCATTTTCAATGGCAATGACACGTTTACGCATGGAGTTCACGATGTCCTTATTGTGGGTCGCCATTACAATAGTCGTACCCCGAAAATTAATTTCGTCCAGCAACTGCATGATCTCCCACGATGTTTCGGGGTCCAGATTACCCGTAGGTTCATCGGCAATGATCACGGAAGGATTGTTCACGATCGCCCGTGCAATTGCTACACGCTGTTGCTCCCCACCGGAAAGCTGGGCAGGCTCACGATTCATTTTTGTTTTCAAGCCAACCAGTTCAAGCACTTCTGGTACCCGTTTGCGAATCAGCTTCTTGGGAGCTTCAATAACTTCCATAGCAAAAGCCACATTCTCATAAGCCGTCAAACGCGGCAAAAGCCGGAAATCCTGAAAAATGACTCCGATGTTACGACGAACGTAGGGAATTTTACGCTGCTTAAGCTTCCCAATATTAAAACCATTAACTGAAATTTGCCCCTTGGTAGGTACTTCTTCTCTATAAATAAGCTTCATAAAAGTCGATTTCCCCGCTCCAGACGGGCCGACTACGTATACAAATTCATTACGGTCAATTCTGACCGATACTCCTTGAAGTGCGTGGGTTCCGTTAGTATAGGTCTTCCACACATCCTGCATTTCAATCACTCGATCACTTCCCGTTGCTTAATCATATTACGCATAACCTAATATCCATTCGACATATTCCATGCATTTCCTTTAAAAACTTCTCTATTTCATCATACCGTTTATCATTGTAACAAATTTGTTACCTAAATAGTACCGAAAGTTTTCTGCTTTTGGCACATATATATGAATATTATGGCACACGAATCGCTATCAAGCTTATCAGACAGGAGACATCTGCATTATGAAAAAAATTCATTTATCTGTCATTTGGATATGGTCTGGTGTTCTGGCGCTGGCCATGTTGTGGGGAGGACTTCATCTGTACGCCGACAGACAAACGCTGCCGGAGGGAGTGAGGGTCGGAGGAATGAACGTAGGAAGCATGGATCATACAGCCGCTCTTCGGCTGGTGGATAAAAAATTGGATGCATTGAAGCAACGTCGACTGCTTCTGACGGACAGTGACAGCAGTGCACAGGATATAAAACTTACACTCGGGGAAGCAGGAATTTATTATAAAGCGGAGGCATTTCGGAATGCCGTGAAAGCACTCAGCTCGGAGCATCTATGGACTCGTGTGCAGACACGTTTTAGCTTCGAAAAGGAATGGTCTATCACATCTTTCCGACAGGAGGAGATATTAAGGGCCCGATTCGGAGCCGATTGGGAGGAGCAACGATACGGCATGCCTATCAATGCTGTGCGTCAGATTGACGGGAATGATCAGGTTCGTTATATTCCGGGGCGTTCTGCCCGACGCCTGGATTGGCCCAGATTGGACGCCGCACTAGATAAGGCGCTACCCAAGGATTTTACCGATTCGGAAGAGCCCGTACTAGTGGAATTACCTTTCCGTCAGCTGGAACCGAACATTTCGGTGGACAGTCTACGGAACGAAGGGATTGAGCGCAAAATCGTCCAATTCTCCACCAGTCTCGGCAGTAGCTCGGAAGGACGCGTGTATAACGTTAATTCAGCGGCAAGCACCGTTGATGGTCTAATTCTCAAGCCAGGCGACATATTCGACTACGGTCAATTGATTGCCAAGGCTGAGCGCACTCATGGCTTTCGTGAAGCTCCAGTGATCGTCAACGGTCAGTTGGAGCCCGGCATAGGCGGCGGGATTTGTCAGGTATCCAGCACGGTGTATAATGCAGCGCTGCGAGTCGGCTTGGACATTGTTGAGCGCCGCAACCATTCTTTGCCAGTCAGCTACCTGCCCAAAGGTCAGGATGCGACTTTTGCTACAGGGTCCATTAATTTTCGTTTTAGAAACAATACAGGCAAGCATTTACTGCTTCGTGCCGCTGTCCAAAACCGAACGCTTACTGTTAAATTTTTTGGTACATTTCCGTCCAATGTTTCGTATGAACTGGAATCCCATACAGTTCGCGTACTTCCCATACCGGAGAAGAGACTCCGTAATGACTCACTTTCCCCCGGCTTCTATCAAGTACTTCGGCAAGGCAAAGAAGGGTATGTGGTAGAAACATTCCGGGTAAAAAAGGTAGCCGGAAAAACTGTAGATCGCACCCGAATCAGCCGCGATACGTATCGAGCGCAGCAACGCATTATAGCTAGTTATGGCGGTGGCACATCGTCTGAGCCACAAACACGTGAACCCGAGAAATCTATTGTCGAGGACGGTATAAGCGAATAAACGAAAAATCCCCCTTCCACTGTCGGCTGGACTTGTTCCAGACAGAGTGAAAGGGGGATTTTAGCTATAAATTACTCGCTGCGTTTACCCAAAACAGAAATTTCTACAGGCTCACTTTCGTTACCGTCTGCATCTTCAGCTTTGACTACCAGCCTAACCGTTGCTTTTTGAGCAAGCACACTGATACTAAATGTGCCATCATCTTTGGCTACTGCACTACCGATAGGCAGTTCGTTGGAATAGGCGGTTACTGTGGAACCTGCTTTAGCTGTCCCCGTAATTGTACCTTCTCCATCATACACATTGTTGACTTTCAGTGCTCCCGTAGTTGCAACTGTGTCTGTAGTGCTATCTGTAGTCGTAGTCGTATCCGTAGTTGTGTCGGTATCTGTGTTGGTATCTATTGTTGTAGAGTTGTCCGTAGTCGTGCTATCTGTGCTGGTACTTGTGCTGCTATCTTCTGTTTCGCTGCCAGAAGTAGTTGACGTGTTACCATAAGTGGAATCTGTCACGTTGCTGTATGTGGAGTCCGTCACCGTTCCACCAGGAGTCGTCGTCAGATTATCGACAGAGCTCAGGTTGTAACCGGAAGCGGCGTCCAGAATAGCAATCGCCTCTGCACGAGTCAGCGACTTCAGTGGCTGGAATTTACCATCCGGATAACCGTTGATGATTTTTTGCTCCGCAGCTGCCGCTACACTTTTCTTCGCCCAAGACCCAATTTTGTCGGAGTCAATGAATTTAGTAACATCTGCTGCGTTACCCGCAGTCAGTCCAATAGCTTTGCCTACGATAGCCGCAGCCTCTTGACGTGTTACCTTACCATTTGGTTTGAGCTTGTTATCTGCATAGCCGCTTATGTAGCCTGCATTCACGGCACTTGTCAGCTCGTTGTATGCCCAGTGCGAAGCTGGAACATCTGTGAACGTTCTGCTTCCATTACCGTTTACTTTCACACCACCCGCATATGTTGCGTCTGTCACTGCTGGAGTTTCCTGTGTGAACGTTCCCAAGCTGCGATTCAAAAGAACAATAAATTCGGCACGTGTGATCGCCGCATCTGGTTTTACCGCCCCGTCCAATTGCCCCGTGGCTGACCAGCGTTGCACCTGATCTCCTGCCCAATGTCCACTTGTAGTTTGGGGAGCAGCTGCCGCTGCGCTGAATGCGCTAAGAATAAGACCTGTACTCAATACACCTGTAACTGTGTTTCTTAACCTTTTTCCCATGCTATAAATTCCTCCTCTGATTGGATTCATCATTCTTTTTTAAACACTTTACCAGAAATCAAACCCAAATAACCCCCAAATTAAAAAAATCGTCCCATATAACCATACCCCCACCTAATGTAGGATAAATAAGAAACAGGACTTAATACCTAGTTATTCGCTTGGATATGTATATTTAGACAGGCTAAGGTATACTGAATGAATACTCGGTCATATGCTGGAACACCGCAATAAGGTCACAAAACCCTAGGAAAGAGGTCTTCTTATGGCTCTTATTCAATGTCAGTTTTATTCGGAAGTTCTAGGTCTGAGCACATCCATGAATGTTATTCTTCCTCAGGCAACCCGTTCGCAAATCGGACTGGAGGGCAAGCAAGGAACCGGGCCACATCCGACGCTATATTTGCTGCATGGCCTGTCGGACGATGATTCAACCTGGTTGCGTCGAACCTCCATTGAACGCTATGTCGCCTCATTGGGCCTAGCTGTCGTCATGCCCCAGGTACATCGAAGTTTCTATACGAATATGGAGCAAGGAGTGGCTTATTGGACCTTTATCAGTGAAGAATTGCCGTCTTTGGCACGTTCATTCTTTCCTCTGTCCGACAAGCGTGAAGACAATTTTGTAGCCGGGCTTTCTATGGGTGGGTATGGTGCTTTCAAACTGGCACTCCAGCATCCAGAGCGTTTTGCAGCCGCTGCGAGCCTTTCGGGAGTCATGGATTTACACGCATCACGCACCGATCCTACGCAAAATGCGATGAGTCCAGCGGAATGGCTTAACATTTTTGGTCCAGATGAAATACGTGGAACGGATCACGACTTGCTGGAACTGTTACAACGTCATGCTGCCTTGGGGACCTCGCTTCCCCGGCTTTACCAATGCTGCGGCACGGAGGATTTCCTATATAAGGGGAATCAGACTTTCCGTGAAACATGTAATACTACCGGAGTTCCGCTGACCTACGAAGAAGGTCCTGGGGCTCATGAATGGGGATACTGGGACGCGAAAATTCAGGATGTACTGGCGTGGCTACCACTCAAAGAGCACTAAACAGGTTAAAAAATCCCCGCAGCTTCCCTCATCGCACCATGGCGAAGGGATAGACTCGGGGATTTTTTTGCACATTACGGATTTGTCGTGGTCTCCGTCGAGGGAGAGGCTTTAGTTAGTGACTTGGGTAGCACCTTGTACAAGCGCCACTCACCGTTAAACTCACGTTCAAGCTGGACCCATGGAGCGCCTTTTTCATATAAATTCGGATATACCATATTGATTTTACTCAGTGGCATGCCTGACATGATCTTAGGTACAAGGATATAATCCACATGATTATCCTGCGGATAACTTAATGTCTTATTGAACGAATAATCACTGGTGATCAGGAAGCGTTTGGGATATTGGCTGTAGACAATCATGGTGTAGGCTGAAGCCGAATCGGTCATAATGGTAGACTTCGGCAGATGCTCATCCAACCAGACGGCAATCTTACGATCTGACTCCTGTCTCACATAGTTCACATTACCCATTCGTGTGAGAAAGCTGTTCTCATCCGGTGCAATATCCGGGCGAGTCAACGCATAGGAAAGTAATCCAGCGGTAAGCAGCAGACTGACGGATACCAGGCCAAAGGCTGCCCTCCGCCATCGTCCCTGAAGCTGGCTCAGCTCATAGGGCAACCAAGCTACAGTAATTGGGAACACGTACATAAAATAACGAAACCACCCATACGAAGATTGCTTCATCATGAGTAAAAACTGCAACCCCGGCACCGACAGGAACAACAGCAAAATAATCAGTGTTCCCCATCGGAACAAGCGTCCACTCAACAGACGAATGAACAGAATAGCAAACAACGGTACCGAATACCAGAGTGTTTTGGAAGCAATAAATTTCAAGGCCACCAGCGGATTGGAGAAAATCTCTACAAACTTATCATCATTCAGCAGCTCTGCCGATTGGGCTGTGTTCGAATACTCCGAATTCAGGAAGTAAAAAGCATTCCCCATAATGAGATAGTTGAAGAAAATCCACAACAGCCCGGAAAAGACCACGGGGAGCAGAAGCAGTAACCAAGTTGCCTCGACCTTGTGCAGTTTTTCTCGCAAGGCCAGCTCACGTCTGCCCATGTTTCGATGTAGAAACATGATCGCCAATACCACTCCACCCGCCATTGCCACGCCCAGAGGAACCGCTTCATAGCGAGTCCAGAACGCCATGGCAAGCGCTAATCCAGAAACAATCAGGCTTGCCGTCATGCGATCCTTGAGCCACAATGCAAACTCAATCACCGTCATCATAATGAAATATATGTATAGCGAATCGCTCAGCCCATTGGCACCAAACAGTAAAATAAACGGATTCAGTGCATATAGCAGTGCCAGCATGATGCTCATCCCTGAGCTAAGCCCTGTTCTGACCCCCGCCCGATACAGCAACATAGCGGTCAAAGCGGCAAAGGTAGCACTAAGAATGACAGCAGCCAATCCATAGGTGGCTAATGCCGGAAAGATTGGATACAGCAGTAGAATCACCATTTCCAGAAGACTAGGTAGTGGATTCCAGATAAATCCGATTGCGCCCAGATGCGGGTCACGGCTGTACAACACATAAAATGCATTAGCTACGCGACTGAGCGCGTCTGTGTGCATATATCCCAGAACATAGCTGAAATAGATGCCCGCAGACAACTCCAATGCAAGTATAAATACAAACAGACCTATAGCCATCCATCTGCTTGCAGACCATTTGCGAAAGGACATTCCTCTCGTTCCCCCTCAAACTTCTTGCGGTGATACAGCTGTAGCCCACTCACACCCTACAGCTGTATGCTTCCCTCCGCTACGATGCACTAAAATATAATAATTATTTCGATTCTTCATGCTCTATTTTGTACAGTCGCCACTGCCCGTCAAAGTCATGTACCAGTGAGGCCCACGACGCTCCCTTTTCGAACAAATCAGGATAGCTCCGGTTTACTTGATCCAGCGGTACCCCATCCACCAAGCGCGTGACCAACACATAATCCACCTTGGAAGCAGGCAGATCCATTAAAGATTCCCCAAAATCAAAATCACTCGTAATCATAAACTTCTTCGGAATTTTGCTGCTCAAAATGATCGGATAGGCGGCATAAGAATCTGTCAAAATGAGAGATGTACCATAATGCTCATCCAGCCACGGCGCTATTTTCCGCTCAATAATTTGACGTTCGTAGCTTTCATTACCACTATGCGTCAAATAGCTGTGTTCATCTGCTGCAATCGCGGGGTTCGTCAGTGCGTAGGATAACAAGCCTGCTGTTACCAACATTCCTGCTGTTACCAGAGAGATTCCGATCCCCCTCATTTTCCCCTTCAATAAACTTAGCTCATACGGCAACCAGGCAACCGTAATCGGGAACACATACATAAAATATCGGAACCACCCAAAAGAAGACTGCTTGAGCATCAGCAAAAGCTGAAGTCCAGGCACCGATAAAAAGATTGCGAATAGCGTAAGCGTGCTCCAACTCAACAGACGTTTGTCCAACAATCGTATGAGCAAAATGGCAATCAACGGAGCAGCATACCATAAGGTTCGTTGCCCGATAAACTTTAGCATCAGCACAGGGTGGGCAAACATGGCCACAAAGCGTTGATCCTCTAACAAAGCCGCTGATTGTGTGGAATTGGAATATTGCGAGCGTAAAAAGTAAAGCGGATCGCCCATGATAATCCAGTTAAAAAAGAGCCACAGCAGGCCGGAAAAAACAAGTGGCAACAACAATAGAAGCCATGTCGCTTCCACCTTGTACAGGCGCTCTTTTAAAGACAATTCCGTTCTAACCATCTCTCTGTTTGTACGCCACCTATGCAGAAAAAAGATCGTCAGCAATACACCCAAAGCCATCGCAACGCCAAGCGGAACCGCTTCATAGCGTACCCAAAAAGCCAGTGCAAGCGCAAAACCGGATACGATCAAATTCGCCGCCTTGCGATCCTTCAACCACATACAAAATCGACTCACTGTCAACAGGATGAAAAAGATATATGGCGAGTCACTTAAGCCGTTGAAGCCAAACAGAAACATAAATGGATTCAGTGAAAATAATAGCGCAATCAGCAAGCTGGTTGCACCGTGAAGCCCCAACTGTTTGCCCGTCGCATACAATAATGCCGCGCTCGCCCCTGCAAACAGGCTGCTCACAATTACTGCCGCCAGCCCGTGGGAAGCGAGTACTGGAAATAAAGGATAAAACAACAGCACAATCAGTTCCATCAAACTGGGCAGGGGATTCCATACAAACCCGATAGCACCCAAGTGTGGGTCACGACTGTATAGCACATAAAATGCGTTAGCCACTCGACTGAGCGCATCGGTATGCATATAACCAAGATACCATGCAAAATACACACCCACGGCCAGTTCAAGAGCAGTAATACAAGCAAACAATGATAGAAATTTTCCGTGTTTTCTTAAAATCATGAAACCTCTTTCTGACGCTGTTGCGGAACGGAGAAGATCCAGTAGCGGTTCCAGAAATAATTATGAACAGGCACGATGATGGTAGTTAGTACTTCACCGATCAGATACGACCAACCGATCCAGTGAATGGTCACGTACATCAGAGCGGCATTTAAGAGCAAGCCACAGGTACAGACCAATAAATATTTAAGAAACTGGGTGCGACTTCCCTCGCCGGTAGGCTCGAACGTCCAGTTTCGGTTCAGCACATACGAAACGAGCAATGTAACCACGAATCCGATTGTAGTAGCCGTTACTGCTGGTACCGTAAACAGCTCCACCAGCAGCACAAGCACACCAACATGGATACCTGTACCCAGCAACCCCACAATACCGTATTTAATGATTGGATACTTTAGATATGAACGTCTGATCATGTTGATTAAACTCCCTGTCCACCCACAATCGGTCAGCATTCGCCCGTTTATCTGCTATCAGATAGCGAGGCCTAGCTTTGACTTCGTGATATATGGCGGCAATATATTCTCCTACCACTCCAATCGACAGCATGAGTACACTGCCAATAATCAAGAGCAGCAAAATCACAGTGGTAAAACCGGTCACAGCGTCACCCGTTAATTTGCGCATTAAGGTCTGAATCCCCAATACGACTGAAATCAGCATAAAAATGAGGCCCATCAGACTTACTACCCGCAACGGTACTGTCGAAAACGAAACGATCGCTTCTGCTGCCAGTCGAATCAGCCCTAACGGACTCCAGCGGCTTGGCCCCTCTTCGCGTGGAGCCACCCGGAATGAGATCTGGGTTTTACGGAAACCTAGCCAGGCTGTCATCCCGCGGAAAAACGGCATCCGCTCTGGCATCGCCATCCAGGCATCCACCACTCGTCGATCCAGTAGCTTATAATCGGAGGCATCCTTGAGATTAAAGCCTGTCAAGCGGTTCAGGGTCGCGTAGAACAATGAAGCACCGAGCTTTTTGCCCACCGACTCTTCTCCCCGAAATTCTTTCACACATTCGACCAAATCATAACCTTCATTTTGCCATAAACGTACCATTTCTCCAATCATTTCAGGAGGATGCTGCAAATCACCGTCCATGACAATAATCGCATCGCCAGAGGCATTTTCCAGACCTGCGCACAACGCCAGCTCCTTACCGAAATTCCGACTCAGCCGGAGCGCGAGCAAAGAGGGCATACGACGGGACAATTCGGACAGCTTAAGCCACGTATCGTCTTTGGAACCATCATCTACTATGATGAGCTCATAGCGTGAGGTGACAACAGACAATACCCCATCAATTACCTTAAGCGACCGCTCGAGATGCGAGCTTTCATTGTACATGGGAATGACGACGGATAAAAAAGGTGTTTTTGTCTCCATTCTTGCTCCTTCTTTCTTCATATTCAGGAGGACTGTGCCGGGGTATCATCCAAGTCGTGCATATCGGTCAGACCATGCGTGGTCTTCTCCCAATAGAACGGCTTGGTAATGAGCTGCCAAGCGGCTTTCACCGCAGCTATACTCATAAGTACCCAATATAACGGCGAGAGTAGCCCGTATTTGACCATCGCGTATGAAAATGTTCGTTCACCGCGCTCTTCCAGTTCCCCGATGACCCAATACATTCCGGCCACATTACTGAATACGAACAGAAAGTTACCGATATAAAACTCCGCGCTAGCCAGGTAATACACATAACCCGGGAATAGCTTGGGAATAAAGGACAACTCCCAGCCAAACCATAAAATAAGCAACCCCCAAAAAATCGGATTCAGCAACGGCAGCATCGGAGTTGCCAGAATCATCACCTGAAAGCCGAAAAAGCCTTTCCAGCCCACTTCGCGCACCAGCTTAACCGGATTGCGCATATGAACCAGCCATGTCTGCATATACCCCTTGATCCAGCGTGACCGCTGACGAATCCAGTTGCCCACGCGGCTGTTAGCTTCCTCCCATGTGCGGGAATCGACAATAGCAGTTTTGTAGCCGCCTTTATACAGACGTATGCCCAAATCGGCATCCTCGGTTACATTGTAGGGGTCCCACGCATTAATATCTTTTAATACAGATACCCGAAAATGATTGGATGTGCCGCCTAACGGAATTGGGGTATCTAACTGCATAATACCCGGCAGCAGTAGCTCGAACCACATACTATATTCTTGAGTGAACCAGCGGGTCAGCAGATTTTGTGTACTATTAAAATAGTTGAGCTTCGCCTGAATACACGCATAATGCTCAGGGAGTGAATCAAACGCCGCAATGACCTTTTTAAGCTGATCAGCGTCGGGACGATCCTCAGCATCGTAAATCACGACAAACTCGCCACGTGCCCGAATAAGTCCATAATTACATGCCTTCGGCTTGGTTTTCGGCAAACCGTCTGGAACGACCAGTGTCGTGTAATAGGCCGGCAGCTTCATTTCCCGAAGTAGCTCAATCGTCTCTATGTCGTCCTCTTCAATCAGCAGCCGCACATCCAGCTTGGACTTTGGATAATCCAGTTGCTCCAAATTCCGCAATAACATCGGAAGCACGCCCGCTTCCTTATACATAGGTACAAGAATGGTATAGATCGGCAGTTTCTTTTCATCCATGGCGTCAACCTCTTCCTTCGTGAAACGAAGCTGCGCACCACGCCGGGAACCGAGATAAATAATGCCAAATTTAAATAGCGTCATCGCAAAATAAAACAACTGAATCATCATATTGATGATCAACACCGTTTTCCAACTGTTCCATAAGAGACCGAGCAGTGTAATCATACCCATGGCCGCGAACACCCAAAGCTGTCCCTTTGTAAAAGTCGTCCGCGCCGAATTGTGCGGTTCTTTTTCCAATAGCCCGGTCGTGCTCTCCTGCATCATTTCTTCACCGTAGATTTTACCCCAGAGCTGCTCCATCTCTTCCTTCGTAGCAAGCACCTGCTCTACCGGCATTCCCAAAATTTCCTCCAGCTTCAAGCGTCGCTCTTCTGGCAGCGGATCACTGACCGCCACAATATAACGGTTCATATATTGATGGATGACGACCACGCCGTAAGCCATTGCCACTTGCTCGGGTAGTTTGTACGCCGCATCCAGTGCGAGTTCCTCACCAATACGCCCGATTCGGTTCTGTGTAGCAATCGCGCGGTACAGATCGGCAGGTTCCAGCATTTGCAATGACAGCAAGATGTCTCCCAGTAGTCCGCCGCTCTTCGCCTGGAACTCCAGTGCGCGCTCCAGTTGTTCCGGTAATATATAGCCGGAACGAACCAGCATATCGCCTAGGCGCTCCTTGGACTCGTCGCCGCCAACCTGTTCCTGTAGCTGCTCGGCTGTAATGAAGCCCATTTCTACAAGAATATCGCCCAGCCTGCCACCGTAACGCTTCTGGTTGCGGATGGCATCTGTCAGCTGATCGCGGGTGATCATCCCGTTCTCCACCAGTTGATCCCCCAGACGGGCCTTGCCGTTTCGTCCGCTCTGCATTCCTCTTACTGCCTCTTCGCCTTCCGTACCAGAGATACTGGAAGCAGCGCCCATAGCGGTTCCTGCCGCTACCTGTTCCTGCCCAGATGCATATTGGACTTGAGCCTCCTGCACCTGTCCATCCTGTAACCCTTCATCCAGCAATTGTTCCACAGCTGCTGCTGTATCATTGGCGTTCTGTATCGCCTGGATACGTAGTTCTGTATCCTGAAGTCGCCGTTCCAACTCTTCGATATGAAAATCAAGCTTGTACAGCACCGGGGCCTGCTCTGACCGCTGAGCCTCTAGCTGTTGTTGCAGTTGTTCGATTCGCTGACGCTCTTCTTTTATTCTTCTCTTTGTTTGGCGAATTGAAACTCCTCCAACCTGCCACCTAAGCTTGTCACCCATGAATTCCCGCCCTTTCAATCCAGCGCCGCTCTTCCGCAAGCGCATCCGCAAGCAGCTGCTTTAACTCCGAATCCCGCTGCTTTTTCCGTTCCAGCGCCGCGTGGAAAAGTTCCCGCTCCTCACGCAGTAACTCCTCCGCTTGCACCCGTTCCTCATGCAATGAAGATATCAGTTGATCGGCTTCAGAAGCGCGATAACCGATCCAAGCGCTCTTTAACTGACGCGCCGTCCTTTTAGTTCTCATAATACCTCCCTGGATCATCCCGACTCTGCCTTCAGCTACGTCGCTACTTTAGAGCTTTTACTTACCGTTCTCCCAAAACCAGGACATACCTATGTTCTCATTCAAGCCCTTCATTTACACATTTATGAAATTCGCCTGATCAAAAGAGCCCCTAGTAACTTGACATTTATTTATTGAATATAGTTCTTGTCCTATTGAATTGGTAATTCGATGAAAAACTTAGTGCTATTCTACCATAATCATCATAGGTGTAGTATACAAAAATGTAAATTCTAGAAACTTTCACACTAGTGTACTAATAGGTATTTGGAACTATGAATTAATGCCCCAAAAAACACAAAAGACACCGCGAACGGTGCCTTTGAAGCTTAGATTGCTAATTCCTTAAAATTTGATTTTACACAGCATCCCGCTGCTATGCAAGAGAATAATATCTTTCTTTACTGATTAATTTTTCGGCTTGTGCCCTTCAAACCATGTTGATGTATTCGCCAGGAGCTGTTCACTGCGCCCAATAGCTGCCTGTACCTGCCCGGTAGCGGTTCCACCATATACATTCCGTGCATTCACTACCGCTTCTGGTTGAAGTACCTCATAGATACGCTCGTCAAACAGATCCGAAAACTGCTGGAATTCGTCCAGTGTCAGATCAAGCAAGTATTTTCCATGCTGGATGCAATACAGTACGGTTTTGCCAATGACCTCATGCGCCTGACGGAACGGAAGCCCTTTGCCGACCAAGAAGTCCGCAATATCCGTTGCGTTGGAAAAATCCTGATTGACCGCTTGACGCATACGATCCTTGTTCACCTTCATCGTGGCGATCATCGGTGCAAACAGTTGCAAGGCTCCTTCCAGCGTGGCAACGGTATCGAACATCCCTTCCTTGTCCTCCTGCATATCCTTGTTGTATGCCAGCGGCAAGGATTTCAATACAGTCAACAAGCCCACGAGGTTTCCATAGACACGTCCGGTTTTACCACGTACCAGCTCCGGTACGTCCGGGTTTTTCTTCTGCGGCATAATGCTGCTGCCTGTGCAAAAAGCATCATCCAGCTCGACAAAACCAAACTCCGTGCTACTCCATAGCACCAATTCTTCGCTCAGACGAGACAAATGCGTCATAATCAGCGAGGCGCCAGCCAGGAACTCTACGATAAAATCCCGGTCGCTGACGGCATCGAGGCTATTTTCATATACGCCATCAAACCCCAGTTGCTCGGCTACAAAGTGACGGTCGATCGGAAAAGTGGTCCCCGCCAAAGCGCCAGCACCGAGCGGCAACACGTTAATCCGCTTATAGCTGTCTTTGAGTCGGTCAATATCACGCTCCAGCATAGACACATACGCCAGCAGATGATGGGCAAATAAAATAGGCTGCGCACGCTGCAAGTGTGTATATCCAGGTACAATCGTGTCCAGATTATCCTTTGCCTGGCCGATTAATGCAGCTTGTACGTCATGCAGCATACCCACCAGCGATACCACACGTCCTCGCAAATACAAGTGCATATCCGTTGCTACCTGATCGTTACGACTGCGCCCCGTGTGCAGCTTACCTCCGACCGGACCAATGGCCTCGATTAGATTTTTTTCGATATTCATGTGAATATCCTCATCCGAAACGGAAAATTCAATTTCCCCACGGCGGATACGCTCCAGGACCGTGTGCAATCCTTCCTTGATCGTGTCTGCATCCTCCTGCGGAATAATTCCGCATTTCCCCAGCATGGCCACATGAGCCAAACTGCCTTGAATATCTTCTTCCGCCAATGCCTGATCAAACCCGATAGAAGCCGTATATTCCTCTACCAACTTGTTCGTTTGCTTCGTAAAGCGTCCGCCCCATAGCTTACTCATTGCATGATCCCCTCTCTGCAATACAAGCCGCCCTCGTCGTTTGGACAAGAACGGCCCGCATCCCGTACATTTTTTAGGTTACATCATTATTTATGATTTTGTGTTACGCCCGCGTTGACCTTTAAACGCAGAGCATTCAAGCGGATAAAGCCTGTTGCATCGCCTTGATCGTAGGCTTGTGTCGGATCGGCTTCCATGGTAGCAATGTCCGGGTTGTACAAGCTAACCGGACTTTTAACGCCTGCGCCGATAACGTTGCCTTTGTACAGCTTCACGCGCACGGTACCACTGACATTTTTCTGACTCTCATGAACCAGGGCCTGCAAAGCGACACGTTCCGGTGCGAACCAGAAACCGTTATAAACCAAGGTAGCATAACGGGTAATCAGACTATCACGCAGATTCATAACCTCGCGATCCATCGTGATGGATTCCATTTTGCGGTGAGCTGTGAACAGGATCGTACCGCCCGGCGTCTCATAGACTCCCCGACTTTTCATGCCGACAAAACGGTTCTCTACCATATCCACACGTCCGATACCATGCTTGCCGCCGAGCTCATTCAGTTTTTCCATCACTTGCAATGGACTTAGCTGTTCTCCATTCAAAGCGACGCAGTTACCTGCTTCAAATTCCAACTCCAAATATTCTGCTTCATCAGGAGCGTCCTCAGGCGCGTTGCTGAGCAAGAACATTCCTTTATTTTCAGAAGCACTTGGATCAAACCAAGGGTCCTCCAGCACGCCGCTTTCATAGCTGATATGCAGCAGATTACGGTCCATGGAGTATGGTTTGGCTGCAGAAGCAGTTACCGGAATGTCGTGTTTTTCCGCATAGGCAATCATTTCTGCACGGCCCGGGAACTGATTGCGGAACTCTTCCAGCCGCCAAGGTGCGATCACCTTGATATCCGGCGTCAACGCCGCCGCGTTCAGCTCGAATCGTACCTGATCGTTACCTTTGCCTGTTGCCCCGTGAGCAATGGCTGTTGCTCCCTCGGCAATCGCAATATCGACCATCCGCTTAGCGATCAATGGACGTGCAATACTCGTTCCGAGCAAATATTGTCCTTCATATAAAGCACCCGCCTGAAACATCGGATAGATAAAATCCTTGGCGAATTCATCACGCAGATCATCAATGTACACTTTGGAAGCCCCTGTAGCGAGTGCTTTTTCCTCCAAACCGTCCAGTTCTTCCTTTTGACCGATATCTGCGGTGAATGCGATGATTTCAGCATCATAAGTTTCTTTGAGCCATTTCAGAATGACCGACGTATCCAGACCGCCGGAATATGCGAGTACGATTTTTTCTTTTGCCATTGTTGAAGTCCTCCCCGAATGCTTCTAGCCTTTATCTTCTTTACCTATCAATACCTATCAATCTTATGCCATTAAAGCAACTAACAGCGCTTTTTGCGCATGCAGACGATTCTCTGCTTCATCAAAGATGACCGAATTCGGACCATCGATTACGCCTGCACTTACTTCTTCCCCACGATGCGCAGGCAGACAGTGCAAGAATAAATAATCCGGCTTCGCCAGCTTTACCAGCTCCTCATTCACCTGAAAGTCGGCAAAAGCAAGCTCCCGTTCCTTCTGTTCTTCCTCAAAGCCCATGCTCGCCCACACATCTGTGTAGATCGCATCCGCATCTTTTACTGCTTCTTGCGGACTCTGGGTTATAACGATCTCACTCCCTGTCTGTTTGGCAATTTCACGGGAAGCTGCGACCACATTCGGGTCGGGCTCGTAACCAGCTGGACTTGCAATGGACACATGCACTCCAAGCTTTGCTCCCCCAATTAAGAGGGAATGAGCCATATTGTTACCGTCTCCGATGTAAGCCAATTTGAGCCCTTTTAGCTTACCCTTTTGCTCATACAAGGTTTGATAATCAGCCAGCACTTGGCATGGATGCGCCAAATCACTCAAACCATTGATCACAGGAACGGACGCATAACGTGCCAACTCTACCACATTATCGTGTCCAAAGGTACGAATCATAATGCCATCCAGATAACGTGACATGACTTGAGCCATGTCGCTAATCGGTTCGCCGCGTCCCAGTTGAATGTCATTTTTGCTGAGGAAAAGGGCATGCCCGCCCAATTGATACATACCGACTTCGAAAGATACCCGTGTACGTGTAGAGGATTTTTCGAAAATCAGTCCGAGCGTTTTCCCTTTTAGCGGCTGATAAGTTTCCCCGTTTTTGTGCTTACGCTTAATTTCAATGGCGAGATCAATTAAATACTGGATTTCCTCTGGAGAATAATCGTCCAGCTCCAGGAAGTCCCGTCCTTTTAAATTCATCTGCTGCAGTGCGCCGCTCTGGCTCATGCTATCGTCTCCTTTTACACTCTAGTCTATGATAATTTGGCCTTTACACTAAGCCACATGCTCCCGAATCAATTCAGCAATCAAGGTTACAGCCTGATCTATTTCGTCTTTCGTTACATACAAGTTAGGCAACAGACGAATCACGTTTGGTCCTGCTGTAATGAACAGAATGCCCTTTTTCTGTCCTGCCAAAGCAAGCTCCGCTACCGGTTCCGCACACTCAATACCAACCATCAGACCTTTTCCACGGATATCCTTTACAAAAGGACTATCTCCAAGCTGCTTTTGCAGACTATGGAAGAGATAATCTCCCATCCCAGCTGCACGTTCTGGTAGCTTATCATCAATAATCGTTTCAATAGTAGCTTGAACCGCTGCCATAGCAAGTGGCGTACCTCCAAAGGTAGAACCATGACTGCCCGCTGTGAACGCTTCACGCAAGTATCCTTTGCCTAGCATCGCACCTACAGAGAAACCACTGCCCAGTCCTTTCGCCAATGTAAAGATATCCGGCTCTATACCATAATGCTCAAAGGAAAACAGTTTGCCCGTCCGTCCCATACCTGTTTGTACCTCGTCAATGATCAGCAGCAAACCATGCTCGCGGCACAGCTTTGTAATCACATCTACGAAAGCAGGGTCTACCGGATACATGCCACCTTCGGCCTGCACCATTTCCAGCATAATTGCCGCCGTATGCTCACTGATGGCTGCTTCAAGCGCCGTCTGATCATGAAGCGGAACACTTTTGAACCCGGCAGGAAGCGGTAAAAATCCCTCTTTAACTTTGTCCTGACCCGTAGCGGTCAAGGTTGCCAGCGTCCGTCCGTGAAAGGATTGCGTGAACGTAATGATTTCGTAGCGACCGGTCTGCTTTACCTTCTGGTGGTAACGACGCGCCAGCTTAATTGCAGCTTCGTTAGCTTCGGCCCCGCTGTTGCAGAAAAACACGGCATCTGCGCTGCTATTGGCTGTCAGCAAGGCAGCAGCCCGTTCTTGCCCCGGAATATGAAACAGATTGGATACATGCCACAATTCATCGATCTGTTTTTTCAATCGTTCAGCTACTGCTTGAGGCGCATGGCCGAGATTGGTAACGGCAATGCCTGACATGAAATCCAGATAACGCTTGCCCTGATCGTCCCACAGCCAGCTTCCTTGTCCTTTCACGAGTGTAAGCGGGTATCTTGCGTAGGTTGGAAAAAGGGAGCTTTCTGTCTGCGCTTTTGCCGACACCTTTTCCGTTTGCACTCCGCTTCCATCCGTACTTGGCATTTCCTCGCTCACCAGCGTATTCGGTTCCTTACTCATTATGTTCACGCTCCTTTATCGTTTGGTTATATAGGTCGAGCTATATATTGCAATTACTGCATACGCACGATGCGTGTTCCAATCGATTCTCCGCCCAGCACACGGCTTAGTACCTGCGGTTCGCTACCGTTCACAATGACGACTTCCTTCACTTTGCCATGGATACAGGCAATAGCCGCTCTCACTTTCGGGATCATACCACCATATATTTCACCTGTGCTGATCATATCCTCAATCTCCTGTACGGTGATAGAATCCAGCACTTTCTTTTCTCCGCCATACTTCTTCAATATGCCTGGTACATCTGTAACGACGATCATCCGACTGACCCCCAGATGAGAGGCTACCGCACCCGCCGCTGTATCCGCATTAATGTTGTAACGCTGACCAGATCGATCAATCCCGATGGGTGCAATAACAGGCATATAGTCCATATCCAGTACACCTGTAATAATCGAGGCTTGAACGGACGTTACCTCTCCGACCCAACCGACCTCAGCGGCATTCGACACAGGCTTGGCTTCGATTAAATAGCCATCACTGCCTGACAACCCCAACGCTCGGCCCCCATGCATCCCTATTCTACGTACAATCTGCTTGTTAATGCTGCCTGCCAGTACCATTTCCACGACATCCAGCACGGGTTCGGTCGTTTTGCGTAATCCATGAATAAACTCTGTTTCGATCCCCAGCTTCGCTAGGTTGTCGGAAATCGCAGGGCCACCGCCATGTACAATGACAGGTTGAAGACCTTCCGACTGCAAACGCGCCAAATCTTCAAAAAAGGAATCAGGTAACGCAGCCAGCGTACTTCCTCCGCATTTCATCACAAAATTACGACGTGCCACTCCCGCATGATTCGCTTGATCCGCGTGTTCCACTGCCGATTGCATATCATCTCTCCTTTTCTTCTCCGCATATCCGTGCAATTTTCAAATGATACTGGACTTCCATCCGCTCGTTGCTTCTATTATCTACTTTCCTTATTCAATCCGTATTTTATTCTGGTCTCTATGTCCGATAAGCAGCGTTAATCCGAACATAATCATAGGTTAAGTCACAGCCCCATGCTGTAGCAGTTCCGTTCCCGTGATGCAAATCAACAATAATTTGCACCGTATCTCCCCTCAAATAGGCTAGCGCCTCTTCTTCGTCAAAAGCGACCGGACTCGATTGGCTTAGCACAACAATATCACCCAAGCGAATATCTACCGTATCTGGATTAACTGGCTCTCCAGCACGCCCTACGGCCGCAATAATCCGTCCCCAATTCGCATCTGCTCCGAAGACGGCTGACTTGACCAGACTGGACCCAACCACCGTCTTAGCTATCGCTTGAGCGGACGCATCGCTTACCGCTCCGCTTACAGACACCTCTACCAGCTTCGTAGCACCCTCTCCATCGCGAGCAATTGCCTTCGCCAACTCTCGGCAGATATAGGTGAACGCCTCGGCAAAAGCGTCCCAATCGGGATGCCCAACGTTCAGCTCACGATTGCCAGCCAGTCCGCTCGCCATAGCGATTAGCATATCGTTCGTGCTCGTATCCCCATCCACCGTAATCATATTAAAGCTGGTATCCGTTGCCTGCTTTAATAGTTGATGAAGCGCCGTCTGTCCGATCGCTGCATCACAGGTCATAAAAGCGAGCATTGTTGCCATATTCGGATGTATCATGCCAGATCCCTTGGCCGCCCCGGCGATGTGTACGGTCACACCGTCCACTTCAACCGCCACACACGCTTCCTTTTTAACTAAATCCGTTGTCAGAATGGCTTGCGTAAATTGCTCTGCTCCATCGTTTGCCCCGTTCATACGGTCAGGTAAGGAGGATATACCGCCAAGTACACAATCCATTTTCAAATGCTCGCCGATCACGCCCGTCGAGGCGACGGCTACATTGCTCTCAGCAACACCCAGTTCATGAGCCGCAGCCGAACGCATAGCGTAGGCATCCTGCTCTCCTTGTTGTCCCGTGCAGGCATTCGCGTTCCCGCTGTTCACCACTACTGCCTGCAATCGACCATCTGCCAAGCTCTCGCGGGTCACCTTCAGCGGTGCAGCCTGAAACACATTGGTGGTGTACACCGCAGCAGCTGTCGCTTCTACCTCGCAACGAATGGCGCCCATATCGTTGCGGTACGAATTTTTCAGTCCGCAGTGTAATCCCCCGGCTGTAAAGCCACGCGGAGTTACGATGTTGCCTCCGTTTACTACTGTAAACTCTACTTTGCCCATAATTATGTGCCCTCGTTCGCAACATATTCGATGAATGACAGCTGCCTGTATTCGAAATACCGCTCGCTGACGTTTCCGTATCCATGTTGCGGTTACTTGCTACTTACGGATATACCGGTATGAAGCCCAGCCCGAGGTTCTCCTCCCATCCCATCATCAAATTTAAATTCTGAATCGCCTGTCCAGCGGCACCCTTCACAACATTATCAATGACGGAAATAATCGTAAGGCGCCCGGTTCGAGCATCTGCTGCAAAACCGATGTCGCAGTAATTCGAACCCAATACTTCCTTCGTTGCTGGCCATATACCTTCGCCACGTACGCGGACAAAAGGATGCCCTTTATAATAATCCCGGTATAACCCGATAAGATCCTGATCTGTATGGTTACCCTTCAGCGTGACATAAATTGTACTCATAATTCCTCGGGTCATGGGAACAAGTTGTGTCGTAAACGTAATCGTAACGTCCTCGCCCGCAATATCACCCAGTACCTGTTCGATCTCAGGGATGTGCTGGTGCTTATTCACCTTATAAGCCTTAAAATTCTCATTCATTTCCGCATAATGCGAAACGAGGCTTGTTCCCCTACCTGAGCCGGATACCCCAGATTTGGCATCTACAATCAGCGACCGGTGGTCAATCCAATCCGCTTTCAGTGCAGGAATAATGCCCAGCAATGTTGCGGTCGGATAACAGCCTGGATTAGAAATAAAAGAAACGCCCGCCAGCTTTTCTGCATACACCTCACTGAGTCCGTATACCGCTTGCTTGAGATACTCGGGTGAAGCCGCAGGCTTTTTATACCATGCTTCATACGTTTCTCTGCTTCGAAGCCTAAAGTCCCCGGAAAGGTCAATGACCTTCAGTCCGGCATCAAGAAGCTGCGGCACTAACTTAGTACTAACGCCCGATGGCGTAGCAGTGAAAACCAGATCGGCCTTGGCAGCAATTTCGTGGACTTCGACACCGTCTAAATCCTGCACCACAATGTCCGTCAGATGTGGAAACCCGTCACTGATTGGGACACCCGCGCTGGATGAAGAAATAACAGATACAATCTCTACTTGCGGATGATGAACCAAAAAACGAATCAGCTCCACCCCGCCATACCCGGTGGAACCGACAATTGCCACTTTTAACTTGCTGCTCACAGACCTTCCTCCATTCCGTTCCTATGAAATATGTATTATTATACGACTCTATTCATATAAATACAACACCTCATGTCATGTTATTCCTCCAAATTTAAAATATGCGCTCTTACCTATTCTTTTGACGGGCAGGCAGTACAGGCTATAATAAAGGAAATAAAAAATAGACAGAGGGCCTCCTGAATACAGTCTGCCGTTTTGCATAAAGAAAAGGGGGATATTCCCTTTAAATTATTTCACATATTGGTATTCATCTCGATTGGTCATTTGCTGCACTTTATGAACTTGTTGAACATGAAGGGAGTACACGTAGCACTACACACAAGAGCAAATCACATGGGCTGCATCTAGTGAATCTGCGCAGAGGAGCCGCTGAAGCGGATAATTGGGGTCGAAAATAAACCAAAACGTTAGGAGTGCTACACATCGAAACATATACAGCGAATATCGTTATAGATGCAAAAGCAAAGTTAGGCGAGGGGCCTAGCTGGGATCAGCGGTTTCAACGTTTATTTTGGGTCGATATTGAAGGCTTTCAATTGCATATCTACGATCCTTCTACGTGCACAGATCGTACAATAGCTGTTGGTGAACATATTGGTGCAGTTGTACCTTATCTCAAAAATAAAGTGATCGTAGCGCTGATTAGCGGTCTATATTGTTTGGATATTGAGACAGGGGCCAAAGTATTGATTCATGATCCAGAGGAAGGTAGACCAGGTAATCGTTTTAATGATGGAAAATGCGATCCTGCAGGGCGTTTTTTAGCAGGAACAATGAGCCTAAATGACGAACACGCGCAAGGGGCATTGTATAGTTTGAACACAAAAGGCCATGTCTCCTTACTGGTTGATAAAGCCTCCATATCTAATGGATTAGCCTGGAGCGCAGATCATCGTACAATGTATTTCATTGATACTCCAACATTGGAGGTCGTCTCCTTCGATTACGATGTGGCACAAGGCACGATTAGGAATAAGCAACTGGTGGCTAGATTGGATGAAAGTGAAGGGTATCCAGATGGCATGACAATCGATGCAGAGGGCATGTTGTGGATCGCGAGATGGGGCGGTAAACGGGTCTCCCGTATCCATCCTGCTCATGGAGAAGTGATTGCTGAGGTGTCACTCCCCGTCAATTGTGTGACTTCGTGCGCTTTTGGCGGTGAACATCTGGATGAGTTATATATTACGACTGCTCAAGATGATGATAGTGCCGATCAACCCTTAGCAGGCGGTCTATTCATGGTGAAAACAGGCGTAAAAGGGACGCCAACCTCGTATTTCAATCAAGGACAAACGGCAAATTGGCTTGAACGATTAGTAAAAAGAATCTAGTAAAGCCATTCTGAAGAGAGAAGAGCCTACTATATTAGTGGGCTCTCCTGCATTGATTCAGTTAAGAGCATGCCTCCAGAAGGCTCTCTTGGTTTCAGCTTTCCTTCTTAAACCCTTCACCCAATACCTCACGAGTATTACTAATAATCACAAAGGCTTCTGGGTCTACCAAGCGGACGAGCGTTTTAAGGCGAGTTACCTCATTTTGTCCAACTACAACCATAAGCACAGGACGTTCTTCGTTCGTGTAGCCGCCCCGTCCCGCCAGCTCTGTCAATCCCCGGTCCAAATCCTGCAAAATAGCCTGCGTGATCGTTTCTTTCTGATTGGATATGATGTAAGCCACTTTGGAGTAGCTCAGTCCCATTTCCACGGCATCAATGACCTTGCCCGTTACAAACAAGCCGATCAATGCATACAGTGCCCGTTCCGGCGAGAGGGCGAAACCAGCCAGTGTGATCACCGTGCCATCCATCAACATGACACAGAGAGAAAGACTAAAACCCGTATACTTTTGAATAATCTGCGCCAAAATAGCCAGTCCACCCGTCGAGCCCCTGCCTCGAAACACGGTACCTAAACCCAATCCTACTCCGATTCCACCATATAGCGAAGCCAGCAACGGATTTGTTGTCGGTACTGCCCAGTCCTTCGTCACATAAACGAACAGCGGAAGCATAATACTTCCCAGCAAAGAACGCAAACCGTATTTTTTCCCTAACAGCAGTACCCCTGCGATAAATAACGGAATATTCATTCCCCACTGCGTATAGGCGGGTTCCAGGCCAAACAGGTCCTCGCCCAAGATAGACAAGCCCGATACACCTCCGGATGCGATCCGGTTTGGGAGCAAGAACATGTTAAAGGTCAGCGCTGTAATGAAAGAGCCGAGTATAATCAGTAAAATATCGGTCACGTTGCGTGCGGGTCCGCTGGCGGCAATCAGAGGCTTGCGTCGTCTTCGGCGGACAGCGGGAGGATTCATTTGAGACATCATTCGTGTTCTCCTTTAGTAAAAAAATACCGTTACACAAAAATTCCTACAGTCCGCAGGCACATGGTCTGCGGACTGTAGGAAAACGTACAGGCTATTATTCTGCGTCCAGCTTAATTTGGCTGCGCAGGTAACCATCGATGAATGGATCGAGATCGCCATCCATGACAGCTCCTACGTTGCCAGTCTCCACGCTAGTACGGTGATCCTTAACCATGCTGTATGGATGGAACACGTAGGAGCGAATTTGGCTGCCCCATGCAATATCGGACTGTTCTCCGCGGATTTCGTCCAAATGCTGACGTTGCTCTTCGATCTTACGCTCGTAGAGCTTGGAACGGAGCATCGTCATGGCACGCTCTCGGTTCTTGATCTGGGAACGTTCATTTTGACAGGTCACGACAATACCGGAAGGTAAATGCGTAATCCGAACGGCTGAATCGGTCGTATTAATATGCTGACCGCCCGCACCACTGGCCCGGTACGTATCAATTTTGAGATCTTCCGTGCGGATTTCAATGTCCACATCATCCGCAATTTCAGGCACCACATCACAGGATACGAACGATGTATGCCGACGGCCGGAGGAATCAAATGGAGAGATACGAACCAGCCGATGCACGCCTTTCTCCGCTTTCAGATAGCCGTAGGCATTATAGCCTTTAATCAATAGTGTTACACTCTTAATCCCTGCTTCATCACCTGCTAGATAATCCAGGGTCTCTACCTTAAAGCCCCGTTTTTCAGCCCAGCGCGTATACATCCGTAGCAACATTTGTCCCCAGTCTTGGGACTCAGTTCCGCCTGCTCCCGGATGCAACTCTAGAATGGCATTAAGTTTGTCATACGGCTGATTCAAAAGCAATTGCAATTCAAACTCCTGAAGCTTGCTCAGCAGAGAAGTGACACTGTTCTCGATCTCTCCAGCCAGTGTTTCATCGCCTTCCTCATCAGCCAGCTCAGCCATCATGCCAGCGTCTTCGTATTCCTGACGAAGCTGTTCATAGCTATCCACTGAAGACTTAACAGCATTCATTTCTGCAATTACACCTTGAGCCTTATCATTATCATCCCAAAAGTCAGGTGCAGCCATCTTTACTTCAAAGTTTGCGATCATTTCCTGTTTGAGATCTAAGTCAAAGAGACCCCCTAAGGTTTGTTAGTTTCTTGCCTATTTCTCGCAAATCATGCTTTACACTTGGATCAATCATGATGTCATTCTCCTTTTAATATATGGTTAGGGGGAGTGGAGCGTTGTGAGTTACAGCTGGGTGAGGAGACGCTGCGCGAATGATTTGATCTTACGATCGCTGACGCTTCTCCAGATTCAAATCCTCCGCTTCGCTACCGACCGCCGTAAACGCCGTAAAGCCAAACTGCTTTTTAAATAACTGGCTCTGGTTATGTGAGCCAGATTAACTGCTGAATTAACTGACAAACAAGCAGATACCTGCTTGCTTGTCATAATTGTTTTAAAAGAATTGAGAGCAATCTAGCCATTCATCAATATTCAAACTGACCCTTAAACAGAAGAACTCTAAGTTGAATACATCAGTCTCACCCCTGTATGGCACAAAATGGCCGACGGTCAGTGGTTGAACTGCCGCCTGCCATTATATGCACTGCAGGGAATAGTGTATCTCAAGATCTCTCCCTTAATTTCAATCCGTTATTTTCTACGCGGACGCGAAGGAGCGGATTTCTTTTTAGGCGCCGCGGGTTCACCACTCGTCGAGATTTTGTCTTCGTCGATGACAGCTTGACGCTCTTGATTGGATTCAATTTGTGCTTTCATGATGTATGTCGCTACTTCCTCTTGGATGCTAGCAATCATAGCATGGAACATTTCGAAGCCTTCAAATTGATATTCGCGCAGCGGATCGGTACCGCCGTAAGCACGCAAGTGAATACCTTGACGCAATTGATCCATAGCATCAATATGGTCCATCCATTTGCTATCGACTGCACGCAGTACGATAACTTTCTCGAACTCGCGTACCATATCTTCGCCAATCATTTCTTCACGGCTGTGGTATCTGTTGGTAACTTTTTCGAAGATCATATCCACGATCTCCTCTTTTTCCTTGCCCCACAGGTCGTCACGTGTAAGTGTATTTTCCTCAAGCAGGTTGTTGTTCACATACTCTGCTACTTCTTCAAGTTCCCAGTTTTCAGGAATGTCATCACCGCAATGAGCTTCCACCACACGCTCAATGACAGGCTTGATCATGTCAAACACAATTTCCTTGATGTTTTCTGATTCCAGCACCTCACGGCGTTGCTTGTAAATAATAGCACGCTGCTGGTTCATTACATCATCATACTGGAGAACGACTTTACGCTGATCAAAGTTGTTGCCTTCGACACGTTTTTGAGCTGATTCGATAGCACGTGTAATCATACGGCTCTCGATAGGTTGGTCTTCCTCGAAACCCAACCGCTCCATCATATTCAGTACGTTGTCCGCACCAAAACGCTTCATTAGCTCATCGCCCAGTGATAAGTAAAATTGCGTAGAGCCCGGATCACCCTGACGTCCTGCACGTCCGCGAAGCTGATTATCAATACGACGGGATTCATGACGTTCTGTACCGATGATGTGCAAACCACCGAGTTCTGATACGCCTTCGCCCAGTACGATGTCAGTACCGCGTCCAGCCATGTTGGTAGCGATAGTAACTGCGCCAGCTTCACCTGCACGGGAAATAATCTCAGCTTCCTCAGCATGATACTTGGCGTTAAGCACTTTGTGACGAACGCCTTTGCGTTTCAGCATTTCAGAAAGAAGCTCCGAGTTTTCAATAGAAACCGTACCTACTAATATCGGCTGGTTCTTTTTGTTACGCTCCAGGATTTCATCTACCACTGCATGGAATTTGCCTTTCACGCTCTTGTACACTACGTCAGGCATATCCACACGCTGGTTGGGGCGATTCGTCGGAATTTGGAGCACTTCCAGACCATATATTTTTTTGAATTCTTCTTCTTCTGTTTTCGCTGTACCCGTCATCCCCGCCAATTTGCGGTACATACGGAAATAGTTTTGGAATGTAATCGTCGCTAGCGTCATGCTTTCATTTTGTACAATGATGTTTTCCTTCGCTTCAATGGCTTGATGCAAACCATCACTATAACGGCGTCCAGCCATCAGACGACCTGTAAACTCATCGACAATCAGAACTTCACCGTCAGCTACAACATAATCCACATCCAAACGCATAATAGCATTAGCCTTCAATGCCTGTACAATGTGATGATTAATTGTAACACTTTCCTGATCGTACAAGTTTTCGAGACCAAAGAAATTTTCAGCTTTGGATACTCCGTTTTCGGTCAAAGCAACCGACTTCACCTTAATATCCAGCGTGTAATCTTCTTCAACATTCAGGCTCTTCACAAAACGGTCGGCCGCGAAATACAGCTCTGTCGATTTCTGAGCTTGTCCTGAAATAATCAATGGTGTACGAGCTTCATCGACGAGAATGGAATCGACCTCATCAATGATACAGAAGTACAACGGACGTTGAACCATCTGTTCTTTGTAAAGCACCATATTATCGCGCAGATAATCGAACCCGAACTCGTTGTTTGTACCGTACGTGATATCACAAGCATACGCTTCCTGCTTGGCGGCATGATCCATATTGGCCAAATTCAGCCCTACGGACATGCCCAGGAAGTTATAAATCTGTCCCATTTCTCCGCTGTCACGTTGCGCCAAATAGTCATTGACCGTAACCACGTGCACGCCTTTGCCCAACAGAGCATTCAAATAAACCGGCAGTGTTCCTACCAGTGTTTTACCTTCACCGGTTTTCATTTCGGCAATTTTACCTTCATGCAGCGCAATACCGCCGAGCAACTGTACGTCATAATGACGTTTACCCAGCACCCGTTTGGACGCTTCGCGAACCGTTGCAAAAGCTTCCGGCAAAATTTCTTCAGCCGTAGTCCCTTGTTCGACCCGAGCTTTAAATTCCGCCGTCTTCGCTTGCAACTCCTCATCCGAGAGCTTTTCGAAATCCGGCTCTATCTTATTGATCAGTTCAACCGTCTTCATTAAACGCTTGACATCACGTTCATTGGTATCTCCGAAGATTTTCTTAACAATTCCTAGCATGGTTTACCCCTTTCACGCAAAACAATTAATAGAATCAATTTCACAATAAGAAAGGGTCCATGATGAAATTGATTCCCGATATGTTTGACAGGCCCGGCTGTACCAGCCCATCGTGCGATGTTCTTTGCATAAATTGTAACAGTTTGTAGGACATGCCGCAACACAAGCAGCCTCCAGATTTGCATCCGGTTAAAGATACCAAAACAATTGACGCACGAAATACACAACTTGGTTACACTTATCCAAGTTGAATTTTCCTTACATTTACAAAAAAAACATATAAAAGAGCCTTATCCCGCCAGGTTCGCAAGGATAAGGCTCGTGTTGTTTTCATTTTCCTAATATCCATGAAGCATGCTTCAATCGAAATCGTTCTATTCATTTTAAAATGTGAAAAGTTCCTACTTACAGGCTATTCCCGTTCGATCAGACCGTATTTACCATCATTGCGCTTGTAAACTACGTTAACTTCTTCGTTGTCAATATTGGAAAATACAAAGAAATTATGTCCAACCATGTTCATTTGAAGAATAGCTTCTTCCACATCCATAGGTTTCAATAAGAAACGCTTGGTGCGGACGACTTCCAGCTCATCCAGTTCTACATCCTCATCTTCAGCAACAGCCACGCCACCTGCCGGATCTTCCACAAAAAGGGTTTTCAAACTACCTTCCTGACGGAATTTTCGGTTTAGCTTGGTTTTGTGCTTGCGAATTTGCCGCTCAAGCTTGTCTACCACGGCATCAATGGATGCATACATGTCATCGCTCTCGTCTTCGGCACGGAGTACAAGCCCCGGCAAAGGAATGGTTACTTCTACAGTGTGCAAATCTCTGGTTGTGCTTAACGTTACACTTCCATCAGACGTCGGGGGTGCATCGAAATACTTTTCAAGTCTGCTGAATTTCTTATCAACGTAGTCCTTCAAAGCGTCGGTAACCTCGATCTGTTGACCTCGTACTGTTAAGTTCATAGGGCACGCCTCCTTTGCCCCTTCAGTATAGCACATATGTTAACGCCAAGTAAAAAAAGAGACCAACATTCCGAAGCTATTTTACAAAATTCTTCTTTTTTCGCTAAAACGCTTCCGATAACGTCATTCTTTGAAAACAGGTATGTTTAAAATCGACTTGCATACATATGTGAATAATGAGTGCATATACGAATATTGCTCCGCTGACGTCATGACAAACAACTATTTTTGGCTTCATGCTAAGCGATTTTTATCGAAAAAGGGGGTGTCCCTTTCCCGCTGGACAGGTACATGGACTTGTGCGGTATGCAAGGCCTGGTTACAACGCAGGCCATTTATACGAAAGGATTATTACACCCAGCCTAGCTGGCTCTTCCCTATACGGAGATCCCAAGATAACGGATTTGGAAGAGATGGAAAGTAGGAAGCTAATCCATGGCTTTTATTCAGCGTTACGTAACGAACCAGACGGGGGCTGTCACCTTTATAGGGAATACACTTGGGCTGGCACGCTCTAATTCGGTAGGAGTGCCGGGAACAACGACCAGCATTGGCGCGTTCATCACAACCAATACAGCCTCTCGCTTCGGCACGTATCCATTTGGCACGACTTCTGCCTTTACCAGTAACTCATCGACAGCATTCCTTGTGCTCCCTGCGGGCAGTACGGTGCTGTACGCTGAGCTTATTTGGGGAGGAAGTTATGCCAACGGCAGTACCAATGTATTGTCCAGCACCAACAACCCGGTCACATTTCAGACACCTGCTTTATCTACTACGGTCAGTCCTGAATCTGCAACATCAGTCAACGTCACCAGTCTCAGTACCTATGTGAGAACAGCGAATGTCACAAATCTGGTCATTCAAGGCGGTGCAGGGGCATACACGGTCGGAAATGTGACGGGCACCATCACGGTTCCCGATTCCACCAACACCAACCATGCCGGCTGGACGCTGGCTGTGGTGTACAATAACCCATCTCTGCCCTTCCGTAACCTGTCTCTACGCGTTGGTGGTGAAGGGGTCAGTACCGCTACAGGCTCGGTTAATGTGGTGGTGAGTGGCTTTGCCACGCCCGTACAGGGGACTTTGCGCGGTAGGGCGCTGATTAGCGCCCAAGAGGGTGACGTGGACATCACTGGTGACCGTGCGTTGTTTGGACCTACCACATCCAGTTTGACTGCGCTGTCTGGGCCTAATAATTTTTCAACTAATTTTTTCGCTTCTCAAATAAACGGAGACGACGGTACATTGGTCACGACCGGGACCTTCGGTACAACTAATGCCGTGAATGGGGCACCTGGAACGCAGGTGACGGGCGGAAGGCAAGGCTGGGACATTACCAATGTCGATATTTCCTCCACGCTGCTCAACAGCCAAACCACAGGCGTCCTCCAGCTGACAACAAATGGCGACATTTACACTGTAAATGCCAATGCCATTCAAATTGATATCAATGCTCCGCTGGTGACCCTGACCAAAACTGCCAGCTCTACAGGCTTGGTTATTGGCGATACAGTTACCTATACGGTTAACATTTCGAATACGGGGCTCGTCAGTGCTTCCAACACAGTGCTTACCGATACCATACCAGCCGGGGCTACCTTCGTACCCGGCAGTGTTGTTGTCGCGGGCACAGCCCAGCCAACAGCCAATCCCGCTACAGGTATCACAGTGGGTAGTGTAGCTCCTGCTTCCACGGTGACCATTACATTCCGTGCAATCGTCACTTCATTGCCAGCAAACACCCAACTGGGCAATCAGGCATCGGCATCCTTTTCCTTTCAAACCGTGCCTGGAGGGCCTGTCATATCTGGCAACGTTCCGTCCAACACTGCCAGTACACCGATTTACCAGCCCGTCATCAGTATGGTTAAAAGTGCCAATACAACGGCTGCTACAGTTGGAGATACGATTACGTACACGTTTCAGGTATACAACACAGGCAGCATTGCTGCAAATCTCAGCTTTTCGGAGAGCATTCCCGCCGGATCATCCTTCATACCGGGCAGTGTGACCATTGGTGGCTCTTCCGTGCCTGCTGCCAATCCCGCTACTGGTTTTTCAGTAGGAACGATTAATACAGGTGCTACTATACCCGTGACCTTCCAGACCCTCGTCAACGTGGTCCCCGCCTCTGGTAAGCTGACCGATCAGGCGGCTTACACGTATACCTTTACACCGCCTGACGGACGTGTATTGAACGGAAGCGGGACGTCCAACACGCTCACCATTCCCGTATCCTCACCAAATGTGACCGTGACAAAAGCCTCTTCCCTGGCAGCAGCCGCAGTCGGAGAGACTGTTCAATTTACCATAACCGCCACAAACAACGGAATCGCCATTGTGACCAATGTAGTCGTTACCGATCCGCTGCCAAGCGGAGTTGCCTTTGTACCTGGTAGCGTCACCGTGAACGGAACTGTTTCTGCGACTGCTACACCTGTGAACGGCATTCCGATCGGCACTTTAGCTCCAGGCGCATCGGTTACGGTTGTATTTCGGGCAGCTATTAATTCTCTGCCTTCTCCTGCACAGATCAACAATCGTGCAACTGTCAGCTTCACTTCCGGGGCCTTTACCGGATCATCTTTATCCAATCTTGTAACCATACCAGTCGTTATTGCAGCGCCGACGATTACCAAAAGCGCAAGCTCCAACCGTGCCAGCGTTGGCGGGACGATTACTTATTCATTTCTCATCGCTAATACCGGAACAGCCGTATTAAACACGACCTTGACGGAAACTGTACCGACAGGCTCCACCTTTATTCCCGGAAGCGTCATTGTCGGCGGGTCCTCAGTGCCAGGCGCCAATCCTAATACGGGAATTTCAGTGGGCACCGTAAGCCCTGGTGCACAAATTACAGTCTCATTCCGGACGACAGTGGATTCCCTACCACCCGGGGGTGGGTTAAACGATCAGGGCCTGCTCCAATATTCATATCAGTTGCAAAACGGAAGAACCCTCTCGGGCTCGCTTCTTTCCAATATTGTTTCCGTATCGATTTCGCTTCCCAACGTAGCAGTAACCAAGTCTGCGGGGTTCACATCCGTTAGTGTTGGCGAAACACTGACCTACAGCGTGAACGCCGTTAATAACGGAATTGACCCCATCACAAACACCGTGATCACCGATCCACTCCCCGGCAGCGTGTCATTTGTACCCGGGAGCGTAACCGTCGGTGGTTCACCTGTGAGCACAGCCGACCCAAGAAGTGGCATTCCAGTCGGCACCATTGGCGCAGACGCATCCGTACAGGTGTCCTATGCTGTGCTGGTCAATGCCGTTCCGTCCGTACAGCCGCTGCAAAACACAGCCAGTGTCAGCTTCACCAGCGGTGCTTTTACCGGAACATCCCAGACAAATACCGTCTCTGTGCCGGTTTATCAGCCTCGCATCAGTGTGGCCAAATCTGCAAATATAACAGCCGCTACGATAGGCGACACGATTCTGTACACATTGTTGGTCACGAACAGCGGCAATTATAACGCTACTGTAACGCTGACAGATGCTATTCCTGCCGGGTCCACATTTATGGAGAACAGCGTGGTAATCAATGGCGTTAGTCAGCCCGGAGCCAGTCCAGCAGCAGGTATTTTCATCGGAACCGTGTCGCCGCAAAGCCCTATCACATTGACATTCCAAACTGTAGTGGCTTCTCTTCCAACACCATCCCAACTGACAGACCAGGCCACCGCTGCCATTTCCTTTACGTTGCCCGATGGGCGAGTGCGAACAGATAGCACATCGTCCAACGTGTTATCCATTCCTGTGTCAGCGCCGAATGTGTCCATTTCGAAGACTGCAGACCGTTCCACCGCCATTCCGGGTGATTCGGTGTTATACACCCTGACCGTACTCAACAACGGAATCCAGACCGTGAGCAATGTGGTCGTTTCCGATCCTATCCCGGCCGGCTCTCAATTCACTGCGGGTAGCGTAACGCTGAATGGCTCTACAATAGCCAGTGGAGATCCGTCTTTAGGTATCGTAATTGGGAGCATTGCCGCTGGAGGGGGAGCTACGATCACTTTCAGGGCAACGGTATCCTCTCCATTGCCAAGTCCGCCGCAGCTCACCAATCAATCGCGTGTCAGCTACACCAGCGGTGCTTTTTCAGGCGTATCCGTATCTAACCCGGTGACAGTGGCTTTGAACGCTCCGGTGTTAAGCGTAAGCAAAACCGCTGAGCCTATATCAGCCACAGTCGGGAACATCGTAACGTACTCTGTGGCAGTAACCAACAGCGGTAATATTGCAGCTGCTGCCACATTGACAGACAATATTCCCGCAGGCTCAGCACTGGTACCGAACAGTGTGGTTGTCAACGGTGTTCCTATTCCCGGTGCCAGTCCCGAAACAGGTCTGTCTATTGGCTCCATTGCACCTGGAGCCGTGACTCAAACAACTTTTCAGGTGGTGATTACTTCCGTGCCTTTACCTCCCCAACTCACCGACCAGGCGAATATCAGCTTTTCCTTTCAACCGCCGGATGGCCGGATTGTTAACGGCAATGTTTCGTCCAATATTGTCACAATTCCTGTATCATCACCCAATGTGCAGGTAAGTAAAAGTGCTTCGGTAGCTGACGCAGTTCCCGGCGATACAATAACTTATACCATTACAGCTACCAATAGCGGAGTCCAAACCGTGACGGATGTTCGGGTAAACGATACGATCTCGTCGGGCTCCACTTTTGTTCCTGGCTCGGTTATTGTAAATGGAACGACATTGCCGTCAGCCAGCCCCTTAACGGGGATTCCAATCGGCTCCATCGCTGCTGGAGCGTCAACAACCGTCACCTTTTCCGTGTCTGTCAACAGCCTGCCTGAGCCACCTCAGCTGAGTGATCAGGCTACAGTTTCTTTTACCAGCGGTACACTGAACTTCGCATCACTCTCCAACACAGTCGTCGTCCCTGTTTACCAGCCTATTATCAGTCTTGTTAAAATCGCAAATACGAGTCAAGCAACAGTAGGCGACACCGTAGTCTATACACTCACCGCCCAAAATACAGGTAATCTAGCAGCGACCGCCACCTTCACCGATGCCATTCCATCAGGCTCCTCCTTTATACCGAATAGCGTCACCGTGAACGGTCTGCCTGTTGCTGGAGCCAATCCTCAATCAGGGGTAGTGGTCGGAAACATTGCAGCAGGGGCTTCTGTCGCCCTTACCTTTCAAGTGGTCATTAACGCTGTCCCTGCTGGTCTGGGTCTATTAAATCAAGGTTCGGCCACATTCACCTTCCAGCCACCTGACGGCCGCACATTAAATGGGAGCGCACAATCGAATCCGGTGTTCATTCCCGTATCCAATCCGAATGTCACCGTGACCAAAACGGTCAATCAGACTTCTGTTGCCTTCGGCGATACCATTACGTATACCATTAATGCAGTAAATAGCGGCATTACACCCGTGACGGGAACTGTCTTTATCGACCCGATTGCTGATGGCACTACTTTTATACCTAACTCCGTACAAGTCAATGGTGTCACTATACCGGGCGCCAACATCGCCACAGGCGTATCCGTAGGCACTGTCCCTGCCGCCAGCTCAGTAGCGGTCACCTTCCAGACCACGGTAACATCCTTGCCAGCGTCAGGTTTGTCAACGGATCAGGCAACGGTCTCCTTTAATTCCGGGGCTTTCGCAGGTCAATCCGCATCGAATCAGGTCAGCCTGCCTGTATTACAGCCGATCCTGAATGTGACCAATACCCTCAGTGCAGATCGTGCAACCGTAGGGAATACACTTGGCTTTTTCATCACTGTAACCAATACCGGCAACGCGCCTGCAGAAACGGTCGTGCTTGATCTGTTGTCCAGCTCGCTTAGCCTGAATCAAAATAGCGTACTGGTCAACGGTTCGCCCATTCCCGGAGCAGACCCGATTACAGGCATTAATATCGGTTCGGTCGCCCCAGGTGCGACGGTAATCGTCTCGTTTAGCGCTGTGGTCATATCAGTACCACCTGGCTCCATACTAACCAACCAGGCCACTGTGAACTACACGTTCCAGCTACCAGATGGACGAACACTGACCGGAAATGGTGCAGCCCTACCTGTATCCATTCCGATCTCATCACCGAATGTTACCGCCACGAAGGCAGCTGATGTGGCTGTCGCTGTCGTAGGTGATTCTGTCCCCTATGTCATAACTGCGTTCAATAACGGACTCGATCCGGTTACTAACGTAATCGTCACAGATACCATTCCTTTTGGAACTGCCTTTGTCCCGGGCAGCGTTACAATCAATGGTACACCTGTTGTTACAGCCAATCCGCAAAACGGCATTCCTGTCGGAACGCTTGGAGCTGGGGGCGGAGCCACCATTCGCTTTTTGCTTAACGTACAATCACTGCCTTCGCCAGCGTCCATTACCAATGAAGCGACCGTCAGCTTTACTTCAGGTGCATTTAACGGATTTTCGGTATCCAATCCCGTTACCATCCCTGTGTATCAACCGATCGTCACTGTAACTAAAAGCGCGGGGACGGGAAGAGCTACGGTTGGAGATACTGTAACCTATACATTCTCCGTTACGAACTCTGGAAACATCGGCGCAGATACCGTACTTAGTGATCCCATTCCGGCAGGGGCTGCTTTTATACCTAATAGTGTAGTGATCAATGGCACCGCCGCACCTGGTTCAGATCCAAGTGTTGGGATTCCATTAGGTATCATAGGTGCAGCTACGACTGTCACTCTGACCTTTCAGGCAGTCATTACCTCACTGCCCGCATCAGGTACATTGGTCAATCAGGCGACCGCAGCTTACAGCTATCAACCTCCAGATGGTCGTGTCCTGACTGGAAGTGCAGTATCTCCGTCTGTGACCGTCTCGGTCTCTTCGCCAGATGTGGACGTTATCAAAACTGCCTCCGCTACAGATGCCGTAGTCGGAGATACCATTACGTATACTGTGATTGCTACGAATAACGGAATCAGTCAAGTCGTCAATGCCGTTGTATCTGATCAACTGCCACCCGGTACCAGCTTTGTTCCGGGTAGCGTAACCGTGGATGGAACTTCGGTGCCTGCTGCGTCGCCAAGCTCCGGTATCCCTGTAGGCACCATTGCAGTAGGTGGTTCGGCAGCAGTTACATTCCAGGTCTCCGTCGTTAGTCTGCCGCAACCGCCGCAAATAACCAATCAAGCGACCATCAGCTTTACTTCGGGCGCGTTGACCTCGTCTTCGCAATCCGATCCAGTCACCTTGCCCGTTTATCAACCGATCATCGGACTGACCAAAACCGTCAATACCGTCAACACACAGATCGGGTCAACATTGGTCTATACCCTGACGCTCACCAATACCGGAAATATTGCCGTTATACCTGTGCTGTCGGATAACATTCCTGCTGGCTCTGAACTACTGCCTAACAGCGTAGTCGTTAACGGCATCCTTGTACCAGGAGCTTCGCCAGTTACAGGCATAACGCTCGGATCACTGGCCCCTTCAGGCAGTGTTACAGTGAGCTTCCAAACTATCGTCTCGTCTCTGCCAACTCCGCCTGTATTGACCGACCAAGGGCAAGCAAACTTTACGTACTCACCGCCAGATGGTAGGGTGCTGAGTGGTTCCGTCACATCCAATACAGTCAATGTTGCTGTGTCTGCACCTAATATTCAGGTGACGAAAACATCCAGTCTGGCAGCCGCTGTAGTCGGAGATACGATCAGATATACACTGAGCATCACGAATAACGGTGTGGATTCAGTCACAGATACTGTTGTAACCGACACAATTCCTGCAGGTACCTCCTTCGTTTCGGGCAGTGTCCTAATCGACGGAGTAGCCTTCCCTAATACCTCTCCGGTTGCTGGAATTGCCATTGGAAACGTCGCACCTGGAAATACATTCGTCGTCAGTTTCCAAACGACTGTCCAGTCTTTGCCGCAGCCACCACTGCTCACAGATATTGCAGCCGTCACATTTACTAGCGGAACGTTCACTGGTACTGCCTTTTCAGATCCACTCATCGTACCTGTGTTCCAACCGTTAATTGCAATTACTAAGGCATCCAGCACTCTTAACGCCTCCGTCGGCGATACACTGACCTACACGATTACGGCCGTGAATAGCGGCAATATTGCAGCAGCGCTTACCATCAGCGATAACATCCCGGCCGGATCGACTTTCCTTGCCAACAGTGTCAGCATTGCTGGCAGTCCGCAACCAGGATTGTCCATCGAAACTGGCGTTCCAGTTGGATCCGTGCTGCCAGGCGGAACGGTATCTGTAACGTTCCAAACCGTTATCAATACTCTGCCTAATCCACAGGTACTGGTCGATCAGGCATCAGGCTCATTCACTTTCCAACCACCAGATGGCAGAACTGTATCTGGATCTGCGGTATCCAATCTAGTTAGTATCTCTGTATCCTCACCAGACGTTAGCATCGTCAAAGGAACGACGGCTACCGACGCCATTATTGGCGATATCATTACCTACACACTGGCTGTCTCCAACAATGGGATCAGTACAGCCAGTAATATAGTGGTTTCAGATATGATTGCGGCGGGAAGCTCCTTTGTGAATGGCAGTGTTACCATAAACGGAACTTCCTTCCCTGATGGAAACCCTGGCTTTGGCATTGCCATCGGTACGCTCGCTCCAGGAGCTGTTACTACCGTTACGTTCCAGGTTCGAGTCGACTTCTTGCCAACACCGGCACAATTAACTAATCAGGCATCCGTTAGCTTTACCAGCGGAGTATTTACTGGCAGCTCAACATCTAATGTGATAACCATTTCGGTCTTCCAGCCGATCCTGACAGCAGTCAAAACAAGTAATACCAATAATGCCACAGTCGGAGACATCATCACTTACACGATTGTCGTATCCAACACGGGTAACATTGCAGCCTCGACTACTGTAAGTGACAATATTCCAGACGGCTCTGTATTCCTTCCCAACACAGTCTCGATTAACGGCATTGCAGCTCCCGGTGAAAGCCCGGTTTCTGGCATCCCGACTCCAGCCATACCACCAGGACAATCGGCAACCGTCACTTTCCAAGTGCTGGTATCCTCCATCCCTGCAACCGTACTACTAGTCGATCAGGCTGAGGTAGACTATCTCTTTAATGTACCAGATGGACGAAAGGCAGGCGGTTTCCATTTATCCAACATTGTTGAGGTAGCCGTGTCACCGCTAGACATCACATTAAGTAAAAGCGTAAGCTCACCTTTCGCCACTACTGGCGATACCTTGACGTATGAACTCGTGATCCTCAACGAGGATACGAATACCGTGCAAGATGCCCGTTTGCTGGACACTTTGCCAGAGGACATCGAGTTTATTACAGGTTCAGTTCAGATTAATGGATCTACGGTGGCAGAAAGCGATCCCGGCACTGGCATACCTTTGCCACCGTTAGAAGCGAATACCAAGACTGTCATATCCTTTGATGTCCGTAGCACAGCGACAGAACAGCCAGGACCACGTACGAATCAGGCGCGCCTGTTACTCTCAAATGGTGAAGAAGCGAGTGCCGTTTTGTCCAATGCTGTCACCATTGCCTTACTTCAGCCTGTGGTGAAACTGACGAAAACAGCCAGCACGGAGAGCGTACAGCCAGGCCAAAGCATCACCTATTCTATCGTCACAGAAAATGCGGGAAATATCGGTGCGTTTGGCTTGTTAACGGACTCATGCCATCGGAGCTTTCTTTTGTTCCTGGCTCTGTTTCGGTTAATGGAATCCCTCAATATGGGGTCAGTCCAGGGCAAGGCATTGCCCTAGGCACCATCGCACCAGGAGAAAAAACGACTACCGTCTTCTCCGCGCTTGTCATTCGTGCCTCCGAGTCTGGCACACTGGTGAATCAAGCTTCGCTGGCTTACTCCTACCAGCTGCCCGACGGACGAAGCACGAATCTGGTAACTGCTTCACCTTCTGTCTGTGTTAAAGTAGCCCCTACTACTAAAGGAGCCTTGTCAGCCGTGCTACGCACAACAGTGTCTACTGTCGCATTAGGGGATGCTGTGCCTTATCAGCTGACTCTTGTTAACGATGGAGGCTCGGTCATTACCGATGTAGTATTAGCCGATTACGTACCGAATGGAACCATCATAAACCCGGATAGCTTGAGAATTAACGGTTCTCCACCTGCTGCTAGCAAGCCGGGTGAACCATTATTTATCGGCAGCTTACAGGCGGGACAGACAATGGATGTATCCTACAGCGTGAACGTTCAGTCTCTGCCTCTCGGAGGACGTCTAAACAATAGCGTACGGCTTCAATATGCTGGCAGTGACGGTGCGAGCGAGGTTACCAGCAACACCGTGACTATAACTGTTTTTGATCCACAGCTTGCCGCAAGTATCTCTACGGAGAATACAGAGGCCATCGCAGGAGAAAGCCTTACTTATACGGTACTGCTCAACAACTTTGGCAACGTGACATCCGAAGTTACACTGCAACATTTCATTCCTGCCGGGACTCTATTGATTCCTGACAGCATACAGTTGAACGGTCAGTCACTGTCGGGAGTCGATTCTGCTGTCGGTGTTAGCCTTGGGTCTGTGGAACCCGGACAGTCATTGACACTGACTTATCAAGTGACCGTATTAGAGACGCCTCCATCCGGCTACATCGTAAATCAAGCTGCCTTTGCCTACTCGTTTACGTTACCTGGAGGAAGAGTCGTATCGGGGACATTGAATACCAATACCGTTACGATCCCAGTTGTATTCCCACTGCTCGAATTAGTTAAAAAGGTGAGTACCACGGATGCCTCTGTAGGCGACACACTCACCTTCACCATACAGATTACTAACAAAGGGGGGATCACAGCGCAGTATCCGCTGTTCACAGACCCGTTGCCGCATGGACTCATTTATGTACCCAACAGCCTGACTATTCAAGAAAAAGCACAGCCAGGCGCTAATCTCGCTGCAGGTATCACGCTCCCGGATATTGCACCAGGGGAGACGCTCACCCTTACATTACAGGCACAAATCCGTGAAGCACCTGCAGATGGAACATTCAGCAACCAGGCCACCATCGAATATACCTCACGTCGTAGTGGAGGAGAGACCATTCAGGAAACCTCCCAGACCAACACCGTCGGCGTGACCGTTATTGCAGCCATCCCTAAACTTACGCTTAGCTCCAGCGCTTTGCGTGTCGGCCAAGAAGATACCCTGTCCTTTACCGTCCATGTGGAAAACATCGGAAATACCCCACTGGAAGAGCTCTTGCTCACTGCACCATTTGCAGCCGAAGATTTCATTTTGCTACGAACGGTCACCGTGAATTCTGTGCCACTTCCGCATCCTAACCTGCTCCAAGGTATTCCGTTAGGTCGGCTTGATCCAAACCACAAAGCAGTCATCGTATTCTCTTTCGACATCGAATCTGCGCTCCGCGCGTATCTGATCGCCCAGGTTATCCTGCGCTATCAATTCCGTTATCCAGACGGAAGCGTAGAGAAACAATCTGCCTCCTCCAATACCATTTTTGTGGAGATGGCTGACTTTGACGGTTCTCTAGAGTAAATGTTCTATTGTGTTAAGCTCCTTACCACTGGGTAAGGGGCTTTTTATGTAATTAGAAAACATAAAAAAGCCCTGGAATATATTCCAGGGCAGTTGCTAGCGCGTTATCCATTGCTAACCATCTTACCAATTATGTAGGTCGGCTATGCCGGGGATGATTATAATTTGGTTACGTTAGCGGCTTGTGGTCCACGTGCGCCTTCGACAATGTCGAACTCCACGTCTTGTCCTTCTTCAAGTGTTTTGAAGCCTTCTGTTTGAATTGCGGAAAAATGTACAAATACGTCGCCGCCGTCAGATGTTTCAATGAAACCATAACCTTTTTCTGCGTTAAACCATTTTACTTTACCTTGCATGCACTAACATTCCCTTCGTCATCAAATGAAGTGAAGCTCTCGCCCACATTTCCGACTATACCACCCAAAGTTATCCATTGTCAATTGGAATTGATAATGTTTTCATGTATAGTTATTCCATATATAATACAATGGGTAAATAGTCAACAACTTTGTTCCTTGAACTATTAGAACTTGGACTAAAGTAGACTTACTGATCATGTTTTAAACTATATTTTAGTGCCTGAAACAATAAATTGATAGATTTTTTTGTATAGGTCTTTCTCTTCGTTTAAACTCAATTAGTGACGGCTTTACAAATGTAAAAAAAGCTTTCGTCCACACAATAAAACGTGTTGGGCGAGAGCTTTTTAAATTTATTTCCTACGATCCATCAGAAAGCTATCAGGCGTATAGTTAGTTTCATAAGCACTGCGTTGCGATTTGGCCATATTTCTTTGGACAAGCCAATTTTGGGCTTCCTGTTTTAGCGATTGCATATGCTGATCAATTATTGCATCGTGGCTTAGAATAGACTCTAATTTCTGTTTTTGCTCCGCTGTCATAGGCGTATTTTTCAAGACACTCAGCAGTTTATCCACCTTCATTTGACGAACTTCGACAAAAATCTCAACTTCCTCGTAATTTGTCTCATTCAGTCGAAGTATGAATTGTTGGGTTAGTTGCTCTAATTGAGATAAGGCGTCATTTATCATAGCTTACTGTTCCGTTGACAATGACATACCTGCCGTTAGCTTGTTCACTGCAATCCAAGTTTCACGTAATTCTTGCAGATAACCCAGGACTTCTTCACCTGACTCAATCCTTTTCTTGATATTCGTTTGAATCAATAAATAGTTCATATACTCATATAAAGCATATAAATTTTTGGAAATATCATACGAGTAGTTTAATGTGGACATTAGCTCACTAATAATGGTTTGGGCTTTGACCAAGTTTATATTAGTCTTAACAATATCATTGGATGATATCCCATCAAGCCCGGCCTTTACAAAGCGAATGGCACCGTCATATAACATAATAATGAGCTGCCCCGGAGTAGAGGTCTGCACCGAAGACTGTTTATATTTTTCATAAGGAGATGAGATCAAACGAATCACCCTTTTCTAAACTATTGTAAAAAGCTTGTCAAACTGGACGACTGCGACTGGTACTTGTTCATAGCCGATTCCATAGCCGAAAACTGCTTATAATACCGTTTTTCAGCATCAGCAAGTTTTTTGGTCATCTCTGTAATATCGCTGTTATAGTTTTTAAGCTGCTTTCCCATTATACTGTCAGCCTTTAAGGTCATACTAGCATTTGTATCGAATTTTGATGTACCTGCTTTTTTTACAAACATGTCTAACGTAGTATCAAGCTTACTTCTTAATTCGCTAAAGAGAGGCTTGCTGTTTACAACATCAGACGACCCTTTGAATATATTCAAAACCTTATCCGGATTTGTCGTCAAAGCGGCTTTCAGCTTCTCTTCATTAATTTGTAATTTACCATTTTCGAAATATTGACCTGTAGTAATACCAACCGAACTTAAATCGCCTAATTTACTGGAAATAACCATACGCATAGAAGACACAGCAGAACTTAAAATGGAGTCATTTTTAAGAAGACCACTTTTCGCCTTTTCTTCCCACTGCTTAATTTCATCTTCCTTCATGTCTTTCCTTTGATCGGCTGTCAGTGGAGGAAAATCGCGATACTTTTGTTCACTTAGTTTCGTATTAAACGTACTTAATAGGTCATTATAAGTATCCACAAAAGATTTAATGGTCTCCATAGCTTTTGTTGGATCTGATTGGGTTGTGATTTTAGCTGGTCCAGTAGTTCCAGTAGTCTCTAACAGAGTCAGCGACACTCCATTAACGACAAGGGAGTTCTTATCAGGATTATAAGTTTTAGAACTCGAATCCGCAGTATTCGTTACTATAACTTCTCCCTTCTCAGCCCCCTTTACATCTGTAGAACTAATTTGGAATAAATCCATAAGCGTACTGCTTTTAACCTGCTTATCAGCACCAGTTAATTTAATATTATTGCTATCCCCATAATCTTTAGCTGTAATGGAGAACTTACCACTGATTTCATCAAAAGTCGCTGTTACATTCGCCCCTTCTGAATTGATGCGGCCCATCACTGCAGATATTGTATCGGTTTTTAGAAAAGTGATTGTTTTGTCATTTATATTTAACTCATAAGTATCTGACGCACTACCCCCTGCAATTTGCTCCAATGTGGTACTTTTAGTGGCATCTGCCGTACTGCTGCCCGCTGTACGTAGGCCTGTAGAGGTCTGCATATTGGACATTGTTGCTAACTTGTTGACGACTACAGACATAGGTGTAGAGCTAGCATCAGCATTAGCTTCCGCTTTAATAGCCGTTGTATTACCAGTTAACGTTGCTTTCTGAGTGTTCATTTTGTCAGACTTAGTCATTAAATCGCGCAACTTATCGCTAAACTGAACGATCTTAGTATTTAATTCACGGTAACTATCACGCGTCCACTCTAACGTCTGCTTCTGCTGGTTCAGCTTATTTAATGGAGACTTCTTCGCGGTCATTAAAGAGGTCACCATACTGTCTATATCCATTCCTGAGAAACCATTTATACGCATTTCACTTCCTCCTTATACTTTTTCATCGATAAGAATCCCTGCAATCTCCATCATCTTTGCTACTAAATCAAGGGTCTTTTCAGGAGGAATCTCTCGAATCAATTCCCCAGTGTCTTTATTGAGAACTTTGACCAAGATCTGATGTGTTTTTTCATGCACACTCATTTCTAACGTGGTTGTAGGTCCCTGAAGAGCTTTAACGGCTCTATCTATTGCCTTAATGAGCTGTTCATCCCCCATGGAGAATGAAACTCCCTGCCTTTCGAGCTTGCTTAATTCTGATCCATTTCTCACGGCCTGTATTTGCTGGCTATCCTGATTTGCTATAGCATCGCTATGTTGGCTTACGCCGTTTGCTTTGCCACTCACCGCATTCGTCGAAAGAGAGAATTGCAGATTCATCTTACAACCTCCGATGGGATTATTTATTATATTTATCGGTTCCCAATGCATGAGTTTGAATAGAATGGTTAAAATTGATTACTCTATACATGTGGGTCATTGAAACTGCAACCTTTCATTTCTAACATATAAAATAAAGGTAACCCCCCCAAAAAAAATGTCCGCTTGAGGGTTCTACCTTTATTTCATATGAAAACTAAAGAAGTAATGGCCATTTGTATAGATTAGTTTCATACTGTGCAATATAATTTTCTTTTATCCATCCAAACAATCTGCTTCATATTCAGCAATTTGCCGCTCACACAGTTCCTTTATATCTCTGCCTTGCAAATAACCAGCAACCCATTGAATAGTAGCTTCCAATGCTCTATCCAACTGCCACCTTGGAGCCCAATTAAGCTCCTTCAACGCCTTGGAACAGTCCAGCTTGAGCATATTTGCTTCATGCATACGATCCTGTCTTATTACCTGATACCCAGGGTGCTCATAAGGCCATTTGCTGAGCATCTGTTCGACTATCCATTCAACTGACCTAGCATCAACGTCTCGCGGTCCAAAATTCCAAGCTTGAGCAAAAGCGTCGCCGCCTTCTAGGTATAAGTTTTGGCAAAGCAGTAGATATCCCGATAAGGGCTCAAGCACATGTTGCCAAGGGCGGATAGCCTCAGGATTTCGGATTAAAATTTGTTCTCCATCCGTCAACGCTCTGATCAAGTCAGGGATCAATCGATCTTCAGCCCAATCGCCTCCTCCGATCACATTTCCTGCTCGTGCTGTAGCTACTCTGATATCGGATGATTGAAAAAAGGATCGCCGATATGCTGACGTAATCAGTTCTGAGCACGCTTTACTGCTCGAATAAGGATCATATCCACCTAAAGGTTCATTCTCACGGTATCCCCAATGCCACTCTTGGTTTTCATAACATTTATCTGTTGTTACATTTAAAATCACCCGTACTGAACTACAGGTACGAGCTGCCTCCATTACATTTACCGTTCCCATCACATTCGTTCTATAAGTCTGAACCGGATCTTCATATGACTTTCGGACCAAAGGTTGCGCTGCCATGTGAATGATGATCTCTGGGTTTACCTTATGCAAAGACCGTCTTAGCATCTCTAAATCAGCCACATCACCGATAGTCGATTCCACCAGAACATTCTCTACATTACCTAGCTTAAATAAAGATGGGCTAGTGGGAGCAGGTAAAGAGTAACCTGTCACCTTTGCGCCCATGCTACGAAGCCACAGACTAAGCCAGCTCCCTTTAAATCCTGTATGTCCTGTAAGGAACACATTTTTTCCGGCCCAAAAACTACGATCCACCATGTCTGATTTCATCATAGGTGCTCCTGACTTTTATAAAAGTTCTTTTTGATCAAGGCTATTGTAAAGTAGCCTGATAGTTCATTTGATAGATTCCGAAAGTAGAGTGTAATAATGACTCCAAATATTTCGATTCTAATTCTCTTCCGCCAGTTAGAAACTTAGCCAGATCTTCTACGACTTGATTACTCTCAGAGCTGCGTTCCGGAGCAATATTAATGAAAGAGGTTGGTTCAAAACCATGGATCCTTGCCTGCAAATAAAGCATATCCCGCATATAAATCCTGCGATTGTGCATGGAATTCGAAGAATTGAGCATTTCATATAGTGCCTCTATGCTTATGCTATTGTTAACCATAAAAATTAGCTTTCCGTTAGTATTCATAACCTTGGAGAGATTATGGAAAATGGTATCCAAATCGTCAGAATAACAATCAAGAGGCTTTTCAATATAGACTAAGTCGATCTTACCATTAAGCTCTTCTGGTATATAACGTAAATTATCGAGTAAGAATACATTTTCTGAAATGGAATTTGCATCTACTTCGTACTTCTGTTCTGTTGTACATATAGATAGTTGTGGTTTAATACCATAAGTTGACCATATATGATTTTTAATTTGGAGCAAGGTGGCTCCGCATTTTACATCAACTCCAAGAATAGATTTCACATTAGAAAGCTGACTAAAATCAAACCTCATATAAGCCGCACTCATACGTGCATCCAACCAAGCGTCCAAACCATATTTATCTATAAAAGTTTGTCTTCCTTCTTCTAAGGAATTCGTCTGATGATCACTGGCGGTGGTTAAGCTCCCATAGTGGTGCGTCACTGTGTCCGCACAATAAACGAGCTTGTATCCGGCGCGTCTGATTTTGAAACTGATGTCATCGTCTGAAAATTCACCACGGAAAAAGCGAGTGTCATAATAACCAATCCGATCCAAAAGAGCTGTGGGACAACACAAAACATTGGGCAATAGCACCACACGCTCTTCCCATTTTGTAGGGTCACTTACATTGTATTCTCTAGCCTTTTCTTGAAAATCCTCTTTGGAGGAGAAGGGGATTGGAATTTGCTGCATATTGGATATGAAAGTCGCCCCTGGAGACACATAACCAATTTCAGGATCTGATTCAATACAAATCATTAAATTCTTTAACCAGTTTGGCGCAAAAATAAAATCGTTGCATACCGCAGCAGAATATTTACCTTCTGCCGCCATTAGGCCTATATTGAAGCCTTTCACAACATGCAAGTTATACTTCAAATGGATCACCTTTGCACCAGGAATGGAATCAAAATACTCTTTTGTCCCATCTGTTGAGCCGTTATCCACCAAAATCAATTCGAACTCCACATCGTCTGTGTTCGTTAAAATGCTCTCCACACAATCGCGTGTATAATTAAGATTATTATACGCGACCAAAACGACACTAACTTTACAGTTGGCTTTTTCCCCTAGTGCCGCAATATCACCATGATTAACGATTCCTACTTCTGGATAAAGACGCGGATAGTCCTTCTTGTCAACGAAATCCTCCACGATATAAGCAATTTCAAACTCCAAAATCCGGAACAGAGATCTAACATGAAAGCGAAAATCATATAAAAATCGCTCTACATTTTCATTGATTGCATTCTGTTTAAGATGTTCAATATAGAACATAATATTAGCTTTAATCTCTTTTACACGGTTAGGCACAGACACATTCGACGTGGCATTTTCGAGCGCATACAGCAACTCAACCATATTATCTAATATTATGATGTCGGATAGGTTTAGCTCTCCACGATGGATACAATCTTCCAAATAACAAATGGCCTCATGTCCAGACTGTAAAGTTTCAAGGATCTGTGTTGCTGTATAATTATTCATGTCCGACTCCCTCACACAAAATCATTCCATCGGTACTTATATTAAAGTCTTTCCACTGCTCATCCTTCGAGGAAATAATAAGCCCGTCCTCCAAAGGCCATTCTATTCCAAAGGCTTTATCATTCCAACGAACTCCAGACTCATGAGAAGGAGTATAGTACTCACTGACCATGTAATGAATGCTCGTGTTTTCCGTCAGCGTCTGGTAACCATGAGCAAAACCCTTCGGGACATATAAAGACAAACGGTTTTCCTCAGACAAAGTTAGTCCAAACCATTTTCCGAAGGTAGGGCTTTTACGGTTAAGGTCTATAATAACGTCGTAGATGGCTCCATGAAAGCAAGAGACGATCTTGTCCTCGCAGTAGGGAGGTAGCTGAAAATGCATCCCCCTTAGCGTATTAGGATATCGATTGAATGCCATATTGGATTGAACCATATCAAAATAAATTCCATGCTCAGAAAAAGTTTTTTTGCAAAAGCTTCTGGCAAAATAACCGCGGCTGTCCTGGATAGGCTCCATTTCAATCACCGCTGCCTGATGCAAGGGTGCTGGCTGAACTAACATATTTACTCTCCTTATGGCTTAAAAATATTCCGAGAAGCTTGTAGATAATCTTTAGAAATTGGCATGATTAGTCCAACATCAACTCCCCAAAATATCAGCAGTGTTCTAATGAATCCAAGCTTCATGAGTTGATCTCATATCTGGTGAGAGGAACTTTGAGCATTTACTCAATAACAGTCTCCAACTTGTCGCTAGGCGTGAGGCTGGGATTTTCGTATACGCTAGTAAACTCAAAATGCCCCACAATACCCCGAACGGTTTAGTGCTTGATGAAAAGACTGGCTAAACCGTTTTTCCTCAGGAGACAATCGATTATCTGAAAAAAGCGACTCACCTAAGGCTACTACTCACTTTCCTTGCTAATAAGATTTGATTGATCTTTTATTGTGCATTTTAATCAACTAGCTCTGTAACTCTTCATTTAGTTGGTTCATGTAAATAGGAATTTTTATGTTTTAACAATTTAGGACTAACATCATAACATTTTTTAAAAGAAGTAGAGTTAAGTATTGAAGTATCTTTAACAGCCAGCATATTAAACCCATGAGGAGGTCCTTCAAGAAACACTCTATCTGGAGGAATAATTTCAATCGGTAAATCTGTCATATCAACATTCGAATTGTAATCTCTAATTGCGAAAACTGAGTATCCAAATCCCATCAGATATTGAACTATCTCACTGTTATGAAGACCATTACTCCAATCAACATAGCTCCGGTGTACTTCAAAAACAATGGTTGGTGCCTCCGAAGCTGGAAGATTCAATTGATTTTGAGCTCCCTGTAAAACAAAATATTCTAACCCCTCGATATCAAGCATGATGAGATCGAGTTTTCTTATTTGTTCTCTCTCCAAATAGTCACCAATCGATACCGTAGAAAAAATATCTTTATCCACCTGCATAGTTTCGTTCACAACAGATTCAGCATGAGCAAACGAATCTTCTCCTACAAGACGAAAGGAACTGTCACTCTCTTTCCAAAGCCCCATTCTCCATGCTTTTAAATTATTTAAACCATTAATTTTAGCATTATGATTCAGCATATTGAACTGATCCAAATTCGGTTCGAATGCATGTACAACTCCATTGTTGTTTTTAATTTCGTTAGCTAGCATTATAGCCTGATCACCGAAATAAGCGCCGCCAATTAGGACTTGTTTTAAATTTTTAGACAGCAACAATAATAATTTCGTTGTTTGAGGTTCCCAAACATGATCAGGTACTTCAGGAGTTGACATTAAAAAGTCCCTTGCAATTTTAGTTCTGTAATAAAAATCAAACACCAACCCATTGGAGAGTTTCTTTCTAAATATATTATTTTCATTATAAATAGCATCTAAAATAGGACCTGTTATTTCATCCCTAATACTACCTTGCGGGTAATGCAATAGTTCTTCTATTTCCTTAAACCAAGTCAGTGTTTTACTTCTTAATTCGTCATTTTGTCCAATTAATAGAAGAGCTTGATTTAGCTTATTTAATGATTCCATGAATACCTTCCTTTTACTATAATTTTTATTTGATAAAATATTTAGTAATCCCATGGTTCCTTCATGTCCAACCTAAGGCCATTCTATCCCAAACTCCTGATCATTCCAACGAACCCCAGACATGAGAGGGAGTATGAATTTCATCAACAGATAGTATTAAACTATACCACTTTTCAAACGTATTTTTGACAATAGTGATCAATAATAACGTCATAAACACTGATATTAGTAAACAATTAAACTCATTATCCAGCAAATCATAATTGACAATTCCCTTCTATCAACTCGATAGAAGCACTTTAAGCATTTCATCCACAAACATTTCTATATCATCTGTTGGTAAAATTTCTGGATCGTTATATAAACTTGTAAACTTAAATTGAACGACCTGTTCATTTCCATCTGGGCGAATGATTTGCACAGGAAGATCGAAGTTTTCCAATGCAACCTTTTGGACAAGGTGTGCATAATGCAAAACGCTTATAGTTTCTTTTCCAAAAGCATGTAAAACACGATCAACCGGCCTTTTATTCAATATCCATAGTACTTTTTTACACACATCAGAAATGCCTACAAAATTACGAAGTTGACTTCCAGAGGTTAGAAGAGTTATTTTCTGCTGCTCTACTGCTTCCTTGCAAAATAGAAAAGGTATCAAATTCCACCTCTTGAATCTTTCTATGTTTGCTGGGACTCCAAAAAGATTAGACGGACGGATTATCCATGCATTGATCTCTTTGTTACGATCAAACATTCTAACAGTTTGTTCAGCTGTATAATGTGCTAGTCCGTAGTCATTACTTGGCGTGACGTAAGAATCCTCTCTTAATAGTCCACCTTGTTTACCAAAAACATGAAAACTGGAGATATATATAAAATCACGGATGTTATTACTCTTACAAAAATCGATTGCTGCATGTATTCCAGCTGCATTTTCTGATAAAGCGTGATAAGGGTCATGTCTGTAAAGATCTTCATTTGGTGAAACCGTGTGTATCATCGCATCAATACCAGGATAATTTAAGAGTGATATCTTCGATGGAACCGAGAAATCCATCATAATATCCCCATCCGAATCTCGTGCGGCCGTGATAACTTTATAATTATTATTTTTCAGCAACTGTGCCATGTGAAGCCCTATATAACCATTTGCACCGCTGATTAAGACTGTCTTCACTCTCAAAGATCATCTCCATCTGGTATGATTGGGACATTGAAAAACGACTGGGCCCAAGGTGTTTTAGCCTTTTGAATAGCGTGCTGCCCTGTATCGATATGGCGATAATACAGCGACCTGCTATCCAGATTCCTATTTCTAAGCAAGGCCTGATTTCCAATTGTAACTAGATCCCCCACAGTGCAATTTCCGATAATCGATGACTGAGGAGCCAAGATAACTCCTTTTCCCAGCTTAGGATAGTTTCCATCAATGGCACCTACCGTGCATCCTTGATAACACACAAAAAAATCACTGTAGGATGCTTTGCCCAATACAACACCACCGTGTACGATGAGAAAAATGTTAGGCATATTTGCATCGTACATGCATACTACCCCATTTAAAGCCTTATTTAAATAAAAAAGCTTAGACGCCAACTCAGAATCTTCAAATCTCTTCCATACTGAATTAGACAAAAACCATAAAAACAACGTGTATTGATCTGAATGCAGATGTGAGAAAAATGTACTCCCTTGGTGATGATAGGCTTGTAAGGCTATATGCTGAAAACAGTACTCCGTACGTTCAAGCGCATGATTAAACGAATTTTCAAATAATATATCTTTACATAATAAGTCATTATCAGGATAAAAATTATTCAACTGATGACGAACATAATTCTGCAGATCATCCGTCGTTAAAGTTAGTTTAAACATGCTACTCCACTCCATAGAACTTGTTTTGTTTTATGAATCCAGCCATACTTTCCAGGGAGCCTTCTGCTTCTCCCAAAGCTCATCGAGGATAATTTTTTCACGTATAGTATCCATAGGCTGCCAAAAGCTATGGTGTCTGAAAACGTTCAGTTCCCCATCGCGCGCTAAGTTTTGCAATGGCTCCTGCTCCAAAATTGTTTTTTCCGTGTCTTGAATATACTGGAAAACTTGAGGCTGGCAAACCATAAACCCTCCATTAATCCAACCGCCATCCCCTTTTACTTTTTCAGTAAACCCTGTAACAGACTCACCTTCTAATTCAAGCCGACCAAATCTTCCATCTGGCTGTACGCCGGTAATCGTAGCCAGTTTGCCACTTTCTCTATGACACTTCACCAGTTTCGTAACATTAATATCTGCCAAACCATCGCCATAAGTGAGCATAAATGGATTATTCCCTACATAAGGTTCAATACGTTTTATACGGCTACCAGTCATTGTATTTAAACCCGTCTCGACCAAAGTGACTTTCCATGGCTCAACTGAATTTTGGTGAACTTCTACAGTGTTGCCAGAGGTAAAGTCGTAGGTAATTGCTTCTGACATGTGGCGATAATAATTAGCAAAATACTCTTTAATAATATAACCTTTATAGCCCAAGCAGATAACGAACTCATTATAACCATAATAAGCGTAGGTCTTCATGATATGCCAAAGTATTGGGGCATCACCTATTTCAATCATGGGTTTAGGCCTCAAATGGGATTCTTCGCTAATTCGCGTCCCCCGGCCACCTGCTAAAATAACAACTTTCATCTCCACTCACATCCTTGCTTAGATTTCACCCTGTGTACTCCACCAACCTAAACACATCAACTTAATATTTTTTTCTACTTTCAAGGAAACATTCCAACCATGTATTGAAACTCTCAATAACTCTCGATTCCAGCACAAGAAGAGCTCGCGGAAAATCATTATTATAGGTAACTTGAAAATTTAATAAGGAACTCTTTAACTCATTTGTTTTAATTTTCAAGTCTTTATTATAAAGTTTCTCACAATACGGGATCATTTCTTTCTCCAGCTGATGTGCTGCCTGTATCGTATCCGCAGTAAGAATTTGAAGCATATCTGATTTTCCCTCTGTAATGTTTTTATATATAAATTGAATAGCTTCCTTCATAGAATCAACCAATTGTAAAGTATCCTCTTGATCTACTGAGTCCATTTTTAATAACATATCTTTGTCTTCTTGAGTTATTCTCTTATACCAGACAAGACTTTGATTGAACCGATTATAGGATCTGCCAAAAATATCATCCAAGGCTTTAATTACTCCTGTATGATAACCCTCTATACCGTCTAAATGCTTGTTGTCACCATGCAAAAGATGAGGAGGAAGTTCATCTGCATAACACTCACAATCATGCCCCATTAATAGTCCGCCGACTTTAATTTTTCTTATTCCTTTGATTATATCCTGATAAACATAGTCATACGTATGGTTAGCGTCCACAAAAATAATATCAAAATAATCATCCTGTAGAATGTCCATGCCCACCGTTGAATCGCACACAATAGGCTTTATATTATCGTAAACACCGGTATATCTCATTACACTCTTAAAATGTTCGAATGCATTTTCATAATTTGCAATATTATGGCTTGCTGTATCCGGACTGCCCTGCCACGTATCCATACAGAATAAGATATTACTATCTGAGAATGTTTTGAGACTATTTGCAAAGAAATAACTTGAACATCCGAACCAACTTCCTACCTCTAGAGCCCTGATCTCAGTATGTTTTCCAGCCATTAATTCGTTGTATATAAGACTTGTAAGTGCCACGATATCAATCATGGTAGTTTCGCCGTAAGTGTACTTTTGGATAGTTGAATAGTTTTCCAACATATGAATGTATTCCTGTAGCAGCTTGGGAGAACTTATCGTTGTATGGTTATTATGAATCCCACCGAAATGTAAAACAGTTTCCGAAACATTATTTTGTGTATTTATTAACTTCACTTCATCATTTTGAAATGTTATTTCGATCACTGGAGTTCCCCCATTAATTTAGATGTAATAAAAGATCAAGCTTATCGCATATATTAGTCCAGTTAAAATTAGTTTCTGCGTAATTTTGAATTTCACAACATGTCTGTTCTAGTCTTACATTGTCATTACAAACCTCAAGTAATATTTCAGACAATTTATAAGGGTCATCTATAGGAAATAGAGTTCCATATGCGCTTTCTTTGGTAATATCAAAAGCCGGATCAAGTTCAGTAGAAACGATAAAGCACCCGCTTTTAGCAGCTTCCGTGAAAACTAACGGAAATCCCTCGTATCTCGAAGTCAAACAAAAAACTTTAGCCTGTCTATATTCATTTTCTATAGCCGTCCTATTTTCAATTGGGCCAACAAATTCAATCCTGTCTCTAAGCTCAGGATTTTTAGTGAAAAATTCATGAACATATTGGATGAAATGTTCCTCAACATTTCCTACAAGTTTAAGCTTCCAGTCAGGGATTTCTGAAGCAACTAATTTAAACGCTTCTAATATAATTTCATTGGCTTTTTGGTGAGTTCCAATTCTTCCGACTGTTAAAATAACATTTTCCTTTTCATTAAAACTCACGCTTGGGCTCGAATGGAAATTGTAAAATCCGTTAGGAACATACTCTATTTTTAGGGGCCATTTTTTGTTTAAATAATGGTATAGCTTCTTACTCTCAACACTGATCACATCACACTTTTTAAGCGTCTCCAATAGATTATCCGTTAAGTCAATACTATTCATCCAGTAGACATTGGCGTCTAGCTTTAAATATATTTTCCCTTTCGGATTAAGGGCTTTGTATTTCTCCATCCAACTCAGTGTAAATGGGTAAATTCCCATTAAGAATAATATATCAATCTCTTTCGCTCGTTTTTCGAGGTAATCGTTACCATCTGTTAAGATGTCTCCTCCATTTTCAACAGGATCAATCTTCAAACCCTTAACTTCTGCCTCTATATAAGGGAAATCCTCAATACCATAACATGCTATTGCAGAATCATAATTATGATACTTATGAAGAATAAACGGTATCATTCCGAGATCTTTAGTCAGATGAACATTTAAACATTCTGGCCACAGAGCTACCAGACGAGGTTTAGTTCCTGCTGTAAAATTTTCCATACTAGACTCCTTATTTTGAGCATTATATTATCTATTAAAATTCTGTTTAGACCATGCACATAATGGGAACTTACGATTTATTTGAGTTAGGACAGAATTCTTTGCAATTTGATCATCCACTTTTTCATATAGCTCGTAAGCTCTCTCATACGCCACGTAATCATCACTAATTTCAAGTAGTTTTGTATAAAAGAGCTGTGCATCTTGTATATAATTCGACCTAAGGCAAGCATCACCCAACATTTCAACAATCTTTACATTCCTTGGATATTGTTCAAACAGTTTAACTAATAGATCGATAGCTATCTCGTTGAAACCATAGGCAGCAAGATGCTCACAAACCTTAATTTTTACATCAACGCCACCTTGCCACAAATAATTCGATATTATTTCAAAGGTTTCAAATTCCTGTAATCGAATTAGATGTATCAATGCTCTCTCTAATATATTCTCGAGATGTGATGTTAACTTTACATCTTCAGAAACTTCATTCATCAAAATTTTGTATAAATTTTTTTGTTCCTTTTGACTTAGATTGAGCAGTGATTTGAACCTTCCAAATAGAGTTTCATCTTTGAGGATAATGGATAATAATAAAATGTCCTCCCCATTTTGCTCATCTACATCCGCCATTTTCAACCATAAGGCTTGCGCTCCATTATAATCCCTAGTGTATTGCCGCGCAGTGGCCATGACATTATCTTGAACAGTCACCTTATACTCTGTCAGATATCTTTGCAAGAGGGGGTGTCTCAACTTATACATCACCTCTAATAGCTTCTCTAGCTGTCCACTGTTTGATATTGGATACAATTGTTGCGTAATTGAAAATACTTCTTCTAATGGAACATTTGCTTTCTCTATAATTTTAAAATATTTCCCCATAATCGGTACAAAATCTTTTTTCAGCTTGAAAGCTTCTAAAATATGCTCATAGCTCTTCATCAAATCATTTCGTGATTCATACCATTCTGCAAGTCTGAAATGTGCAATATAGCTGCCGTTGCCTTCAGTGACTGTGATACCTCGATCACCCACTTCAAGGCATTTATTCATTCTCGCTATTGCATCTTTATAGTAATTAATTTCCATATAAAACAGCGCCTGAAGGTGAATTAAATCTACTTCACCAGGATAAATTGTTGTAGCCTCTTGTAATATAATTAGAGCCTCTTCATATCTCTTCAACTCACCTAAACTCCTACATAATGTTGAAATCAACTCCGGAGCAATTGTAAGTTCTTTGCTTAAAGGGTATGCTCTCTGTAAGTACTTGATTGCTTTTTCATGTTCCCCCACCCATGTGTACGTCCTTCCCATATTAAAAAGGTTATAGACAGTGGGATTCTCTTCCACCTCTTTTAACATGAGGGGTAAATTTCTGTTTGCCTTCTCTCTGCTCTTCATCATTTCATCTGTGTAACCAGTATGGAAAATAGTCAGCTCAGCATATGCTTCCTTTAATTTATCTTCTTGTTCCATCGTATTTAAGTGCTCATGAAGACGATTACGATAATGCAAGCCCTTATTGTTAGCAAAAATGCGAATGGCTAAATGGGTTATCCCTCTATCAGATGACATAACATTATATATTTTTGTGAAGTAGTAATCCGCTCCTGATGCGATTTCCTTTTGTAAATTAGCGGATTCCTCAAGATATTCATCGCCGTCAAGTATGAGAATATAATCTGTAGTTGCATATTTAATGGACTCATTTCTGGCAGCTGCAAAATCATTGATCCATTCCATATGATATACATCATTAGTATATTCCTTAGCAATATTAACAGTTTCATCTGTTGAGCCTGTATCGACAATTACAATCTGATTTACTTTATCTTTTACGCTATCAAGACATCTTCTAAGATACTCTTTTTCGTTTTTTACAATCATACATAACGCTATAGTTTTCATCATGCATTCCTCTCATTTCGCATTTACGAATCAGGTTAGTATATATATCGGTTAATTGATAATTATAAGTTAGATTCGACTTATAAAATATGAAGGTAATAACAATTCCTTATATGTAAAATATAAACACAAAAAAACTGCTGAGAATAATCTCAGCAGTTCCATTAATAAACGATTAACGAAGCAATTGAAGTACTGCTTGTGGTTGTTGATTAGCTTGTGCCAACATAGCTTGGGAAGCTTGAGCAAGAATATTGTTTTTCGTTTGGTTCATCATTTCTTTAGCCATGTCTACGTCACGAACACGGGATTCAGCAGCAGACAGGTTCTCGGAAGTAGTTCCCAGATTGTTGATTGTGTGCTCCAAACGGTTTTGGTTTGCACCCAATTTCGCACGCTCAGAGGATACTTTTGTAATAGCCGCGTCCAGAACTGAAATTGCAGCATTGGCACCTGATTGAGTTCCAATTGCAACTGTACTAATACCCAGTGATGCAGCACCCATATTTCCAATAGACAATTTAATATTTTGGTCGATATTAGCACCAATGTGGAACACCGCTCCGCTGACACCAGCGCCGTCCAACAATTTTTTAGTATTGAATTCAGTATCTGTGGAAATACGGTTTACTTCTGTTGTCAATTCCCCTACTTCTTTTTGAAGCTCAGCACGGTCAGCATCAGTATTTGTATCATTCGCAGATTGTACAGCAAGCTCACGAACACGTTGCAGAATGCTGTGTGTTTCGTTCAGTGCGCCTTCAGCTGTTTGAATCAAAGAAATGCCATCTTGAGCATTTTTGGAAGCCATATCCAAACCGCGGATTTGACCACGCATTTTTTCGGAAATTGCCAAACCAGCAGCATCGTCACCAGCACGGTTAATACGAAGACCAGAAGACAGTTTTTCGATTGCTTTGTTTGTGTTAGTAGTGTTTGTGTTCAATTGACGGTGAGTGTTCATTGCAGCGATATTGTGATTGATAATCATTTTAAATTTCCTCCCTGAAGGTAAATGTCCCACATCCATGTGGTTTATTGTTGTTACAGCTATCCGTTGAAGTCGGCCGCCCCTCCGCAATAGCTTGTACTATATATATCGACATTCTCGTCGAACTTTTAATAGCATTTTAGGATTTTTTTTATTTTTCGTTATTTTTATTTATCATCTTGCGCAAAGCATCTAAATTTGACTGCGTATGGGCAGCAGATTCACGATTGGACTCTTGAATGGATAAATAGATTTCTTTGCGAAAGATGTCCATCTGTTTGGGAGCTGAAATTCCTATACGCACTGTATCTCCCTCTACTCCGAGCACCGTCACCTCAATATGATCCTGAATGATAATAGATTCGCCTTTCTTACGCGATAGTACCAGCATGATTATTCACCTTCCTTTGAACGGATGGTTTCGTCTTCCTTAGTGGGTTGCAGTGAATGCCTGGTCGAATACGGAGACTGGTGCAAAACAACCTGCTTGGCTTGCCTATTATCAGGGTTGAATACCAAAGGTGCCAATAGATTGATCGTCGAGTTTTCTACCTGCTCATGTAATGTTAATATGCTGCGTACGACTAAATTAGATTCAATCTCCAGTTCTTCCGTTTCACTATCAGGGAGTTCGAACTCGTATTCAGGATAAAAAATAAATGGGTCCACTAAGACAAAAGATAGTTCCTTCTGCTGAAGAGACTGGAGATAGTAAAAGGGAGCCTCATCCTGATCAAGCAACACAAATTCGGTCGTCTCCTCAAATCCCGGAATTCCTTTTTCAAAACGATATACTTCTTTTTCATTAACTTCAATGTCACCCCATATAGATGTGGATATAATCACTAATATTCCTCCAATATTTAATCAGATATATACATTTTATTATAAAAAAAAGGCTATAGACGGCTTGAATAACCTCTATAACCTTAACTTATTTTACATCGCGACATCAATTTCAGGTGGAATATAGGCCACTGATGGATACTGCTGCATATAAATCTCCAGTTTCCCCCGGGTATACTCAATCTCTGGACGATTAACGGTAACATGCATTTCCGATACAGCAGGTGTATATGTAATATCAGGTGCACGCGTTTCAACACGAATATCGACATTATCCATAGATGCTGGACCCCTAAATTCAGGAAGCACATGCGTTCCAGTATCCTCTCCAAAAACATTAGCTACCGTATTCCCAGGAATGTGAATATCCGCCATTCGGTTACCTTGCTCCACTTTATGCGCAAGAGCTTGTAAAAAAATCTGTGGCACCCCTGAATAAATTCGATTATTCATCTCAAGGTAATTTCCACCGTTATAGGCAGAGAAGGCTGCACTTTGATCTATGGTCAGCTGTGGCTTATACTGGTGAATTTCCAGTTGAGCACGTCGTGTCGTTAATTCCATATCTGCCGAGGGCTGTCGAATCGAATACTGCCCTGGGTCAGCATCAATGTGCAGGATAGCCGGAGTTTGCCGGATCTGAAGCGTCGGAATGATGGACATCTTTCCCCCTCCTTAGACTATCTTAAGAAATCAACTAATGATGCGGATATTATTTTAGCTCCAGCTGACAAAGAAGCATTGTAAATATTCTCTTGGATCTTGGAATTCATTAAAAGCTCAGCGTAATCCGCATCTTCCGTTTTAGACTGCAAGTCCGTTAAGTTTACTTCCAGATCGCTTAAACGGTTTTGCATTAGCTCAACGCGGTTGGATTTAGCCCCCATTTCCGACCGGACCTTCAGCATTTTGTCCATACGCGTATCAATATTGGCCAGTTGATCCCCACTTGCTTTAATATCACCACTTGCCAAAGCCGCAGATAGCTGATTAAAAATAGTAAATAAATTATCGGTATCCGCGCTTGTTCCTACGACTTCATTGCCAGTAACATTAATAGGCAAAGCTACATTTTCACCTACTATAAAATTAACATTACCTGTATCCGTAGCAATTAATGCTGCTCCAGACGTATCATGCGTATTATCAGCATTCAAAGGGAAGTCATAAGGCTTCTTGTCGTAGGTCTGACCATTGAATATATATTTTCCGTTCAATTGGCTGTTCACAACATCAATCATTTGTTCCTTAAGCTGACCAATTTCTTTGTTGATACTGTCCAGCGCAGATTGTGGATTAGTTCCCGTAGAGGCCTGTACTGTAAGTTCACGTACTCTTTGCATAATTTGTCCTGCCTGATCCATGACCGTATCATTAAAATCAAGCCAAGACACTGCGCTGTCCACATTCCGTTGGTATTGTTCATTTGAAGACAATTCAGAGCGGTACCTTAAGGAATAGGTAATCCCTACAGGATCATCAGAGGGCTTGTTCAGCTTACGTCCGGTAGCCATCTGGTTCTGCGTATTATTCATACGCTCAGAATTTCGATTCAAATTCAGCAAAAGCTGTGAGCTTAGCATATTGTTAGTAACTCGCATAATTATATCCCTCCGTAATTAAATACCCTTGTATACAGACTAAGATATTTAATCCCCATTCTTATCTTCCAACTACACCTGTGGAATTAATTAATTTATCCAATAACTGATCGAATGTGGTCATAAACCGAGCAGCGGCGCTGTAGGCATGCTGAAACTTGATCATATTGGACATTTCTTCATCCAGTGAAACACCACTCACAGACTGGCGCATAGTTTCTACCTGAGATACGAGGGCTGTCGAGTTTTGTGTCTGTCTTGTTGCTTCTTGAGCCTCTATACCCAACTGACCAACCATAGAACTGAAAAAGCTATCAATAGTAGCCGTGTTCCCTGTAGAAACTGAAGTGAAATTGCTTAATTTCAAATTGGACATCAAGGATGCCAATGTGTTATTACCCTTAACCAATTCCTCATTAGGAGCAGTGCCTGTTACCCGAAGGGATGCTGCAATAGCGTTAGGATTATCTACTATAGCAGTGTTTAACGTGATATTACCTGCTGTTATTGTCCCACCATTATTTGAAGTTACAAAAAAAGGTTTACCCGCAACCATATTACCGTTAGCATCTTTATCTTCTTGGGTATAACCCAGTTGATGCAAACCATTAAGACCTTTAACTGTAACTGTTAAATCCGATTGAAGTGTTCGGCTGGTCCCAGTATAAGTCACTCCATTCAGTACAGTGCCTTCTGGCAATACTGAGCCTTTAGGTAGCGTTACAGAAATATCACCGTTTGCCAATGTATTAGCAAGGTTATCCATTTGCGCAGTATAATCTGCTACAAATTGATCTCTGGAGATGATCATTCCATGTACTTCTCCACCTTGTAAATCATTGGAGGCAAAAGCGGCTTGTAAAAAAGCGCCGTTAATTCCAGTAGTCGGTGCAAACCCAGTTACTAATGCTTGACCACCCATATTAACGTTGTAGCCTTGATCAGTATCAGTTACCGTGACATTAACGATTTTTGAAATTTTATCGACGATCAAATCCCGCTGGTCACGAAGGTCATTAGCGTTATCTCCCAAGCCTTCAATTTTAGTAATTGATTGATTCAGGTCCGCTATGGAATTCACATAACTTTGTAGCTCGCTAGACTTAGCCTCCACATTTGAGGTTAAATCCGCAGATAGATTGCTTAACTGTTTACTCATATGATTCATTGCATCAGTCAATGCAAGTGCATTTTCTTTTACAATAGTTCGTGCAGTTACACTTTCTGGGTCTTTGCTTAAATCAGACCAAGATTTATAAAAGTTATCCAAAACCTTGCGAATCCCTGTATCGGACGGCTCATTCATAATCTGTTGTAGCTTATCAAGTGTGTTACTCCGAATCGTCCAACTGCCCAACTCAGTATTTTCTCCACGATACTGACTGTCCAAGAACTTCTCACGAATGCGTTCAATAGCATCAAATTCAACACCTGTTCCCAACTGACCAGGTACATTAGAACGGTTAATACCATAAGCCTCCATGGGTATAGAAGCTCTCATCTTAACTGTTTGCCGTGTATAGCCTTCTGTGTTGGCATTAGCTATGTTATGTCCTGTTGTATTTAAAGCTGCCGTTTGTGTATAAAGGCTTCTTTTGGCTGTTTCTATGGAATGAAATGTGGATGGCACTCTATTTTCCTCCTCGGCTCAAGCCTTAGTGTCGAACAATCCAGGTCGTGCGAGTTGATTACTTTTCTGATCTGGATGCATATACGTCATCTCCTGATTAGGACGACCTACAAGTAGATCTAACGAGTAGTCAATAAACACCAACGATTGCTCGATGAGCTTTTGATTGATTGCATTAATTTCCTTTAATTCTGAAAGGGTGTGGGATAAGCGGCTCTGGACACTGAGGAGTTTGTTCTTATCTTCAGGATCAAAAACAAGCCGTGCCAGCTCAGTTATAGTCAAATTAAGCTGAGACTTAATACCACGTTCACGAAGAAGCTCATACGAAACCTCCATACGAGCTTCCTCCAGCTGTTCCACCTGTTTAAGGAGCCTGGATTCCTGGTTCAAATGCTGAACCAGGCTATCCATATCATTTTCCATAACAATCTTTTTTTTACTTTTTGCTAGTTCTAGCAAGATAAGATGCTTTTGGTCTAGCTGCTCCAGCACATCAATCAATCGCTCTAAAGGCATACTCCTTCACCTAGCTTTCAGAAGACTGCTTGAAGTAAGGTAACAGTTTCTCTGCAATTTTATCGGCATCCACACGATAGGTTCCAGAAGCTACTTGCTGCTTAAGCTCCTGAATTTTCTTAACACGGTCTGCATCACTGCTGCGGTTCAGCATTTCCATTGCTTCCGGAGAAATCGAAACCTCATCCTTGCGGCGGGACTTCTTAAGCTCCTCTTGACGTCCTGTTTCAATATTTCGCTGATATGGATTAATAGCTCCGATGCGGTTGGTCTCGTTAATTTTCATAACTTCCACCTTCCTTAGTTATTTGATATGGTCAGAATGTATCAGACGACATAGCGTCGAACATGGTTCGTATTATGCCTGACTTCTTTATTTTGTGCATGTTGCTAAAAATAAAAAAACCGATAAGCTCTATAAAGATTATCGGCGGTATTTGAAACTTTTTGAATAGCTGAATGCGTTTTTAATTCCCCTGTACTACTTTCCACGAAGTTTATCAATCGCGCTGTAGGTACCTGAGCCCATATTATTACTTTGATCCTGATTACTACTTTCGCGTACAGCCTGATGCAGGTCTTTAGTCAGACGTGTTCGACAAGAATCGCACATATGCCCTTCACGAATCGGTATCCCGCATACCTCGCAAGGATACGTCATATTAGGCGCATTAGCAATGGAAATACGTCCCTCACGTATAAATGTCGTGATTTGCTTTACAGATACCTCAGTAGCCTCTGAAAGCTCATGCATATGAATGCCCTTATTTTCACGTATATGTTTGACACAGCGTTCGTATTCAATTTCAATTTCTTTAATACAGTTTTGACAGATTCCCCTGACGTTCTTAATAAACAGCTTTCCACAGCGAGGACAGTTATCCAAATTCATCCTCTGTAGCGCCCCTTTCCAATTTCCGATCTTTAATTACTTTTATCCTTACATTAACTTATAATGAAGAGCCTCGTCTAGCAAATATTTCAAAAAAGATTTTCAGATTTTACACAATTGCACATTTTATAAGTTATCATATTTAAAAGTATAAGAGAGAATGATCCATCAGTAATAGTTTCTCTATATTTATATGCATCAATATGCAATGACATAAAAATAAAGAAAGCCCATGAAAGCTAATAGTCAGCCTAATGCATGTATCTATTTATCGTCAAACATTACACCGTACTTTAGATAGAAAATAAAATAAGCGCCATTCCAGTTATTTTCGGGAATAGCGCTTCATTATACAATTAAAATAGCTATATATGAATATGAGTAAAGGTAGAAATTATCAAGATGAGGGAAAAACCGGGCGAAACAATCCTCAGAAGAATTCATGTTCACCTGTGCCCCGAATGACATCAAGGAAATCCTGTAAATCCGGGGGAACGGCGCCCATACGAATGCTCCGCACATGGAGTGTGGGTATTCATAAATCTCATGGACCTAACATCATCTCAACTTATAACCTATCTGAAAACAAGCTAGATGCATCAGTGGAAATATGCAGCCCAAAAAAACAAGCTATTTCACAAATAATTATTCAAAAAAGCATTGTTTTAATAGAGGCCTTCCCGTATACTATAGTCAAACGCTTGGTTTAAAAAACACACTTCATTATACATTTATAATGATAATTATTTATTTGTGTTTGTTTGCGGTACTTGCAGTTCTTGGCCTGCTTTAATCAGGTTGTTAATTTTAACCAGTTCCTCAACAGTTACACCGTATTTTTCAGCAATAGAAGTCAGTGTTTCGCCCTCTTGAACATTTACAGTGATTGTATTTACAGTTGCTGGTGTTTCAGTTGTTGTAGTCGTTGCTGGTTTTGTGGTTGTTGTTTGATTGTTGTTCTCAGTAGCTGGTTGAGCTGGTGTTGTAGTTGTTGCTTTTTCAGTAGTTTCAGTTCCAAAAAGTTTTGTTTCAAATGCTTTTTGAGCTTCATCTTGTTGCTTAATGATCAGTTGTTCTTCAGCATGATCCCTGTTGCTATCTGCGTTGGATTTTGCCATTACTTGACCTGTTGCAAGTGGGCTCAACAAAGATACTGCACCTAAACTAACTGCCAGCATGCTAGATACTGCTACTTTTTTCATTACGTTTTTCATGATTTGTTCTCTCCTCTTTTTAGCTTTAAATTTTAATTAACTGCTTTACTACCGAGCGAGACACTCCCAATGTCCGCTCTTTAGTCATTAGCTAATCACTTATTACCAATCATGTTAGCTATCAACAGATAGAAATTGTACTCCTCTTTTCCAAAAAAATCAACCTCTAAATTGAAATATTCTGTTTTCATCCCTCACTTCCTTACTTTTTGTTTGTCTCTATATTTTTTATTATATACCTCTCTCTAGCTCGTTGTCAAATCCTGCTGATTGTACGGCTTAAAAGACTTTTGCTCTATCATTTAATCCTTCTTTCAAGAGAGTTATAACCTCTTTTTCATAGTTTCAAGCAAAATTTCATGGAAAATACTAGATGTTTAGACTTATGATCTTGCTAAGGTCAGGCAAAAAATAGTCAAATGTATTCCTTTCTCTAATGCCTTTTCTCTCAAAACACGTGCACACGCCTGCAATGTGCTTCCCGTTGTATAAATATCATCTACAAGCAAAACGGTAACAGAAGGCTTGTTCTCCGTAGCACGATGAGATTCAGCTTTTAAAATAAAAGACTTCATCAAATTCGCCATATTGGGGTTAACAGAAAACGCATTATTCATGGTGTTCATACGTTCCTTTTTGGATTTAAAACTTTGTTTGCCTGTATCTTGTGGACGAGCAAGTAAAGATAGGAAGGGGAGCTTATTCCGCCTAGCAATCTCTTCTGCCAAGATCTGAGCCTGATTGAAGCCTCGCTCTGTCAGCCTCTTCTCACTTACCGGGACACAGGTCACTACATCCACACTCCACAAAGATTGCTTGAAACGAGAATGTTTAAGACTTGCAAACTCATACCTCATCGCCTGATAGGCTCGATTCATGATCTCGCCCAGCAAGGAACCATACTTTTCATTTCCACGATATTTGAACTGCCCAATCCATTCTCTCATCATCGGTGTATAGCTGGTTGCACTCCGATTGCACACATAGTAACGTACTAATCGGTCAAGCCTTACGCAATCCGGGCAAGACGTCGGACGTCCACAATAAACACAACGAATATTGTAAACCCAAGGAATTTGAAGCGAACAAGAAGTACAAATTCCGGGGAATTCGGAAAAACGCCCTGTGAGAGTGCCGCAAGCCATACATGTTTGGGACTGGCGATGGAATAGCCAATTCAAAAATAGACGGGTTGTTGGAATCATCCTCATACCAGAATGCACCTTTCTTGGTAGTTTACGTACCGACTTTGTTTCAGGTTTCACATTTCCAAAAAAACTTTTTTTATTTAATGCATTTAGTGCTTCGCCTCCTTCAGGTATCCTCTTTTCCGAGCCAGTGCATTCATACGTTTAATCTGTCTAATTGCTCTCTTTTGACCTCGAGTCCATTGGGGGGATGTAAAAATAACACCTCCACATGGGTCATCCTTGGACCTTCCTGCACGACCCGCCATTTGGACAAGAGAGGCTTCATCAAAAAGACTGCTGTCCGCGTCTAATACGTACACATCACTCCGTGGAACAGTTACCCCTCGCTCCAAAATAGTCGTTGTAACCAGAACACGTATTTCAGTAGCTCGAAATAAGCGCACTTTAGCGGTTCTTTCTTCATCCTGTGAGGAGGTGCCTGCAATAGGTACATCAGGTAATTGTTTAATCAGCAGCTTCACAAGTCCCTGAATATGTGAGATTCGTGTCACAAACAGGAAAACCTGTGCCCCACGTTGTATGGATACGCTTAGGCGTTGAATAAAGGATAGGGGAAGCCGACCTTTTTGCAGCCAATGTTGCACTGAAGCAGTCCCCAGACGAAATGGGACAGGTAGAGGGTAACGATGAAAACGAACGGGAACCTTGGCGTGTGGCAGTAGACCGCGTGCAGCCTCTTTCTGCAAGGATTGCGGTGGTGTAGCAGATAAATAGATAAACTTTCCCTTCGGCTTACATACTGCTCGTGCAGCAAAGGCAAGCATAGGATCATTGTGATAAGGGAACGCGTCTATCTCATCAATCACAACCAAATCAAAGGCTTGACGATAACGCAATAGCTGATGTGTCGTTGCCAGTGTAAGCTGTCCCCTTTGCCACCGTTCTGCGCTTCCCCCGTAGAGCGTCACCAAGCTCACATCGGGAAAAGCAATGGCCAATCGAGGCGCTAACTCCAGTACCACATCACGGCGTGGTGTTGCCACAAGTGCCGTTCCTCCGTGGTCCAACACATATTGCAATAGCGGAAACATCATTTCCGTCTTGCCTGCGCCTGTTACAGCCCAGAGCAGAAAACGTTCTACCGTGGTATCAGGCACCTGCCGATCAGCGTTATGCCTCGCACCTTCGCCAGGTTTTGGCGAAGGTTGCCTGCTGCGGGCAAGGGTGCTGCCATGCGAAGCGGCAGCATCTGATCCCCGGCGCGCAACCTTATCGCGCCGGAACAACGCCCGGAGCCCACGGCCTTCCGGGCGAAAACGTCCCCGCACTTCGCCGTGCGGTGCGGCCAAAAAGCGCAGCGCAGCTTCGGCGGCGGCACGTTGTGCAGGGCTCAGCCCCCAGCGGTCGAGTTCCGTCGCCGGGGCCCTGCCTGCTGTGCACGGCAGGACGGGTTTTGCTACGCCACGAAGCAGCAGCGAGCATTCACGGCTGCGCCCGAGTGCGAGACATGTCTCGCAGTAAGCGCACGCCTTACGTCCGCACGATGCGCAGCTCGTGCGGTGCACTACCCCGCTGCCACAACGATTGCAGCGAAGTTCATGCGTACGCGCGGCAGACCAGCGCGTACGTGGTGCTGGAGCGAGGCCAGCAGCAAAGCTGAGTCGGCCTTGCAGATATGCAAGTTGTGCAGCGGATCGCCAAGTATGCTCCAAACCTGGCGCTGCCTCTGCCAGCAGCGCTTCGAATTCCGGAACGAGTAACTGGCGTCCTGACAACAAATTAGCCAGTTCATTCGCTTGTCGTGTTAAACACTCCCTATCCAATCCATCAATTTCCGTGATGAGACTCCTTTTTTGAATAGAACGTAAAACTCCGTCTGTTTCCCGTCCCTCATCCCCACCTTTTGTGCAGGAAGTCCACCCTTGTACATGATCGCAAATGCATATATTTTCTACTCCTCCAGACAAAATTCGTTCTCCATCAAAAGGCTCAAGAGCCAGTTCACTTTTTAGCTGTGCGAGAATATAAGCCCACCACTGCCGTTTTCCCCATCGCTCCATATTTGCTAATTCCTTAAATGTTTCGCACAGCCTTGTCCCCCAGGACAAGGGAAGCTCATCTCCTAAAAGCACCCATCTTTCGACAACATTCTCTTGCCCCTCATCTTGATTCATCCACCATGTCATATCTACTCGAATATCCGCAGATAATCGGAGAGTCCAATTCCCTTTATACCTCACTGCATATACTGCAATCTTCACCTTCCCCTGCTCCTCCCATTCATGATTTTTGCGGTTCTTGTTACCCCAGAGAACAGCAAAAAAGCACACTCCTATGGCTAATAGCCTGAAGTGTGCTTCACATCAAGTAGATCTCAACGAAATCCCTGTCGTCTTGCCTATGCAACTGTTTTAAAACATTTATATCCGATTTTAACCACGATGTCCACAATCCCCTATCGCTAAGGAACAAATGGGGCGTCCGCCAACGACTTGACCGTTCTAAGATCAATAACAACCTGCTTTTCACCGCCTGACTTCGGTAAGACCGGGTTCCCCGGTGAAAAACGACTTGAAATGACTGAAACATCCATATGACTATAGCGTAGTAGCCGTGTCAGAATCGGTAGCGTATCGTCCATAGATTCATCATCCAGTACCGTCACATGTAGCGGCCTCCGGTGTAGCCAGGCAAGTATGTTCAGCGAACGCATCACCCATTCCACACGATCTCCGTCATTGGACGTAATCACAATATAGCGAGTCGCGCGATGACCCGGAGATATTGCGCGTGAATCTTCACCATTGTGATAAGCCTGAACCGCCTGTCGTATATACATAAGATGAACGACTGCGGCTCCCACACCGTATATAAGCAATATCCAAACCAAGTGAGCCGTCACGAGGGTTCCACCTCCTCCTATAGCGACAATATATGCCGTATAACAGGAAGAGGTGTCACGGTTATGTACTGGGTTTCCGCATGAGCGGACATATCGCTCCCAAAGAAAGGCGGTACAGCATTCATATCTATTAGCAGCTGCATCGTCTAATGCATGGAAAGACTACACTTTACAGCGTAACCCATCCATATTTAATTGAGTTAATAACTGCTTGTGTACGGTCATCAACTTCCATTTTTTGCAGAATGCTGCTGACATGGTTTTTGACCGTTTTCTCACTAATGAATAAATATTCACCGATCATCTTGTTGCTCTTACCTTCAGCCATCAGACGCAGCACTTCAGCTTCACGACGGGTCAATGGATTATTTTCACCTGCGACAAACTTCACGCCGGCTTCCTTCGTATGACCTTCAGCCATAGCCCCTGTTTCATTCAGGTAGGTCATTCGGCGAAGCTGCTGAATGAGCTTACCCGTTACCTTCGGATGGATAAACGCATATCCTTCATGAACCGAACGAATTGCATTAATGAGGGACTCGGCCTCCATATCTTTTAACAGATAACCATTGGCTCCCTTGCGCAACGTCTCGAATACATAGCTTTCATCATCATGAATTGATAATATGATAACTTTGACATCCGGGAACATCTCACGCAGTTTTTCGGTTGCCTCTACACCATTTTCAATTGGCATATTAATGTCCATCAGAACAATATCCGGTTTCTCTACGTTACAGAATTCCAACACTTGAATACCATCGCCACATTCTCCGATGACCTCAATGTCGTCCTCCATATTCAAAATACGTTTAAGTCCTTCACGGAACAACTGATGATCGTCCGCTAAGAGAACTTTAATGGGTGCATTGCTAATTTCCTGATTTTCCATGTTGTTACTCCTTTCCCTTTTCCACGTTGGTTGGGATATGAATCACTATCTTGGTGCCTTGATTCTCAGCTGATTCGATCTCCATTCTCCCCTCGAGCAGTTCAACCCTTTCCCGCATACCAATCAGACCAAAATGCCCATGATCTTTGCTTTTTTGCTGAAAAAGCTCTGGCTTAAAGCCCAAACCATTATCCTGCACCACGATTTTTACAAGCTGCGCCTGATAGGTAATCTCAACAAGCACATAGGTAGGATAAGCATGCTTGGCAGCGTTGGTCAAAGCTTCCTGGATCAGACGGTAAATGGCTGCTTCCATCGCGGAAGAGAGACGGTGTTCCTTGCCCCTTGTTTCAAAAAGCGATCTAATTTTCGTTTTTTCTTCAAAATCCTGCACATATTTCCGGAGCGTCGGAATAAGTCCCAGGTCATCCAGGGCCATAGGACGCAAATTGAAAATGACCTTTCGCATTTCCTCAAGACTGGAGCGAACCTGTTTCTTCAAGTCTACTATTTCGTCCTGAACCATCTTAAATTCCTGCTTGGCGATCATTCTTTCCACAATTTCCGTCCTAAGCACTAGATGCGCAAGGAGCTGCGCAGGTCCATCGTGAATTTCACGGGATATACGTTTGCGCTCCTCTTCCTGAGCCAAAATAATTTTCAGACCAATAAACTGCCGGTTTTTGGCCGATTCGATGATCCGCGTCACTTGCCCCAATTCACCCGACAAATATTCCAGCACGACCCCCATCTGCGAACCGATGGTTTCGGCGCGCTCGACAGAAGCCTCGACACTTTTGGCCCGCTTTTGAAGATCATCTCTTCTGGCTTTGAGATACATTTCCTTCTCGCGGAAAATCATCACATCGAGTTGAAGCTGTGTTGCCTTCTCATAAGCCTGCTTGATATCCTCTTCCGAATAGCGAACGAAGTCGCGGCTGACCTCAGTCAACCGAATGCGGGACCGCCGATAGTTCATTTCCAGCTGGTCCACCTTTTCGATCGTTTCTGCTGTTTCCTTCAAGACGCTCTGGAGCTCCTGATTTAACGTGACCAGCTCGGTCCGGGCCGTGTCCAATATTTCGAACATCTGATATTTGCTGTTCTCCATCACCTGGATGGCATTTTTAATGACTCGGTCTATGATATCGGCTTGAAAGTCCACAAATGTTCTACTCCAATCCTAGCATTTCAAGTATATATCATACCATATCATGACTGGAGGGTGATGGTCTTCGTTTCTTGTTCCCATTTTACAGTCATTCCTAACTGCTCAGACACGAGTCTTAATGGGACTAAAGTCCTACCTCCTAGCACAATGGGTGCAACATCAGTGCTTTGACGCTTCCCGTTCAGAACAACTTCTTTTTTCCCTACGGTCAAATCCATCAGCACACCGCCGCGCATAATGGTGATCCGCTGATCGCCCGCATTCCATTTGGCTTGTCCGCCAAATGCGTCCAGTACATACTTGATCGGAACATACGTTGAACCATCGCGAGTCATCGGAGCGGCATCAATCGTGGTCGGCGTTCCGTTCACCGTCATTGATTTTTGTCCAATCGTCATTTGAGCTGTTCCTTTTTTGAGTCCTTCTGTACCGACCGTTCCCGGTGTATTAAAAGAAATATTATCAAAAGCAACATTCCCTGTTTTAGCACGCTCGTCCTGACCCTCCGCTACATTGACCACATAAAGACGCTTCAGCTTCGCCGGATACGAAATATTCAAACCGCTCATATCTGCGTTAATGGTTTTCCAGCCGTTCCAGTCGATCACTTTAGCGAGATCAATATATGCTGTTTTGCCTTGAGCATCCTCTAACTCCGCACGCAACCAGTTCAGACTCTTATCCCCTCTGACATCAATCGAGATGGAAGTAGCCGCCTGTTCAAGCGTTTTCCCGGATGTGCCGTTCAATTGAGCGTAAGCATACATTTTACCACTGCCGTTCGTCATATCGTAGTTCAGCTCTAGCACTTTGGAATTGGCATGGTCGCCATCTCCTTGCACAACAGCCGCTGTGCCGGTAACACCTTCCACATTCGAAGTAAAATCAACCGGATACGAGACATTTTCAAAGTTCTCCCAGTTGTTTGTACTTGCTCCGCCAGCAGACAGGAAGACGACAGCGCTGAAACCATCATAGCGACCGATGGCATAGCCCGTTTTTACGCCTGCATCCACCGTATTTACCGTAAGCTGATTGTCCTTGACACTTCCCTTAAAGCCGATGAACTCCCATTTGAGCGCATCTGACGTAATGCTGACACTCTGTCCATCTTTTGTCTTTGCCGTTACCGGTACAGCGATTTTAGCTCCAGCGGTTAGCGAGCCACTTCCAGTACCAGCGGTAAGTGATGAAATTTCATCTGCTCCAAGCACCGTGACCTTGGTTGTAGCGCTGGCTGAGCCACTGGATGCCGTTAAAGTAGCAGTTCCCGGTTTGGCTCCCTTTACAGCGCCGCCGCTCACTGAAACAACAGCCGGATTGCTGGATTTCCACGTCACTTGTACTTTCGAGGTATCGAATGGATTGTAGTAATTGTCATAACCTTTGAAGGAATAGCTTCCGGTTTGTCCAATCAGCAGCGTTTTATTGCCCTTGATGGTGAAGCCTTTGAGCGTTCCTTTAGGAGCATTGGTATATACCCCCACTCCATTTACAATACTACGTTGCTCTGTGCCATATTCTGTATTGAACGTAAGCCCCGCTGTCGTATCTCCCAAATCACGAGTCACCATGGTGGTAGAGCCGCCGCCGTCAAGATTCATACCCTTCCAGACGCCAATATCTTTCATCAGCGTTTGCAGCTCACTCAAGGATACACCAACGCTGTTCCCATTCTTCTCAACAGCAATGACATAAGCGTAACGCTTGTCACGAGAATATCCCAGAGCTGTACGCGCACGCGTCCCGCCTATGCTTGTTGTGCTTCGAGAAAAAGAGGTTTTCTGACCGTCATTTACTAATATGGTATGTCCACCAATCATCATTTGAAGGTTAGAAGGATCTACTTCACTCCCTGTCGATTTAACTCGAAGGTGATAGCTTGTTTCTACCGTCTGTCCCACGGTCAGATGCGCTTTGGCATAATCAGCAGCTTTACCATGAGTACGTAAAATATAGCCATCCTGCGGAACGGTCATATTCAACGTAGCATTGTCGGAGACTTGTGTAACCACACCATTTTGTACCAATATCTCGGTAGGCGTTGTCGAACTGTTTTTGGGCCGCTCAATCGCTTTCCAAGCAGATGTATAAATATACATAGCATTAGAGTGGCTATAGCCGCCCCCACTCGTCTCAGGCGAATACGAAGCCTTGTTCATCCCCGCCAAAGAGAAGGACGACCCATCTCCAGCTTTTACTGTACCTTCAAAAGTAAACTGCTCCACCATCGGAGAACCATCCTTGGTTACAGCAAAGGCATACATACCCGTTAAATCAGATGGAGTAGACATCAACACACCCTTGGATACTTGTCCACCGATCGGCGCTCCCTCGCTGGAGGTATTAAAATAATCTCCGTTTACACCAGCAACCGCCCCGGTCTCTTTTGCCATGCCACCTGTACTCTGACGGGTCGTAAACTGTCCATTCTTCCCCGTCATGACATCCAGCTTGACGTACGGATTTTGTAAGTCCACTCGAATGATATCAGCCAGCGCTGTTCCTTTGGACCCTTTAAAACGATATTTCAATAATGTTGCACCCGAAGTAATGATCTCTTCGCCCAATTTTACAGTTGAACCAGAGGCTGCACTTGCGATTGGAGCAGACATCCAACCATTCAAGGGAATTAGAGCCCCAGTTCCAGCAACCGGACCGACCCATAATACCCCTGCCAGTGTTAACACGGCCCATCTTTTAGCAATTCCTCTGCCATTTACTTTCACTTCACTCTGTTTCTTATTACTTAAAAACATTTGGATAATAGCTCCCATCTCCAGTGTATTCAAACGGTTTTATTCCGCACGTGTACTCTATCAATAAACAAAAAAATCCTCTTATGTTAATAGACTTATTATATAGGCAAAAGTTACGAAAATCCCGTCAACTAATTCATAAAATCTAAAACGATGAATTGACGAATGCAATATCGGCGCACTATAATACATTTGAACTTATTAGTTCAAATAATACTGATTAGTTCACAACTCCAATTATGACCCTATCGGAAGGATTGATAATCATGAATAAACAACGGGCCATCATCATATTCACTTTATCCCTGAGCATCGCAATGACCGGATGTTCTACAGAAAAAAAAGATGCCGCTCTAGGTTCATCTGCACAGCCAACCGTTGTGCGCACCGCAATCGTCAAATCTACGCCACTTCATACGGCCTATAACTTGTCAGGCACTCTTCAGGCTTATGAGGAGAACACACTGGCTTTCCAAAATGGAGGCACTGTAGCCAGTGCATATCTCACTGTCGGTACTGCTGTACAGAAGGGCGCCGTTATTGCTAGTCTGGATGACGCTGACTACAAGCTTCAGGTAGCACAGGCGACAGCCTCCATCTTGGAGGCACAGGCTGGTATTGATAACGCACAGGCTAATTTACAGGCTGCTACCTCCGCGATTCAATCCGCTGATGCCGGCATTACAGGAGCTCGCGCGAATGTTAACAAGGTCAATAAAGGCGCACGTGCTCAAGAGAAACAACAAGCGCAAGCTACTGTAGATAAGGCACAAAGCGCCTATAACAAGGCCAAGACGGATAGCGAGCGTACACAGAAGCTATTTGAGGCAGGAGCTGCTACCGCATCAGATAATGAAAATGCTCGCCTGAATGCTACCGCAGCCCTGAAAGACCTAGAACAAGCCAAGGAATCCCTGTCCCTTTTGCTGGAAGGAGCCACAGCCGAAGATCATCAATCCGCCCAAGCTTCCTTTCAAGATGCGCTTGCAGGTAAAAGCAAAGCCCTTGCGGCCAGTGAACAGGCTGCAGCTTCCCAAAAACAAGCCCATGCCAACTACGAAAAAGCCCTTGTTGCCAAGGGGCAGGCAGAACTGGCACTTTCACGCACACGTCTAATCTCTCCTGTGAACGGTGTAATCTTAGACAAAATCGTGAATACAGGTGATTTGGTCGCGTCAGGGCAAGCCGTCTATCGCATAGGCTCCATCGACCGCCTCAAAGTACTGCTTCCTGTACCAGACAGTGAAATTAAGGATTGGAAAAAGGGTCAACAAGTAGAAGTGGCGCTCTATGAAGAGACTCGTCAAGGTACGGTGTCTAACGTCTATCCTTCAACCAGCACCGACACGGGAAGGGTTAACGTAGAGATTGTTATAAACAATCCACAGCGAGACTGGTTACCCGGTCAGGTCATTAAAGCTGCTCAACAGGTGACCGACAAGAATGGGATTCTCGTTCCTGCCGAAGCAGTCATTAACACGGGAAGCAAGCCTTTTATTTTCAAAGACATTCAAGGAAAAGCTGTTAAAACCCCTGTGGAACTTGGTAATCAGGTTGTAGATAATCAGTTGCAAATCGTATCGGGACTTCGTGAAGGCGAACGTATTATCGTTAAAGGGGCAGAAAACCTGTTTGATGGAAATGCGATTCAGTCGGAGGAAGGCGGACGCCCATGATTGAGTACATCGTAAAAAAACGAAAAATTACATTGCTGTTTTTTGTCATGCTGATTTTGGTCGGAATCTTCGGCTTTTTCCAGTTACCACAGCAGGAAATGCCGGATGTCACCATACAAAATGCCACGGTAACAACAGTCTACCCTGGTGCTTCACCACAAAAAGTAGAACAAACCGTAACTAAAGAGCTGGAGAAACGCATTAAGGAAGTTGAAGGTGTTAAAACGATTAGTTCGACTTCTGGTAACGGATTCTCCTCTATTTTAATCGAATCCAAAAACGGAGTTGATCCTCAAACGGTTTGGGATAATATGCGTAAAAAAGTGCAGGATGCACAAGCTGATCTTCCTCAAGGCGCTGAAGTGCCTGTTGTAAATGACAAGCTAACCAGCTCTTTTATCGGCTCCTATGCCCTAACAGCTGACTCTTCCGCACCACTGTATAAACTAAATGATTTAACAACAACTTGGAAAGATCAGCTCAACACCATTTCTGGCGTATCTAGCGTCAAATTCAATGGTCTCCCTGATCAAGAAGTACGTGTTCATATTGACAACCAGAAGCTTCAGCAATACCAGCTATCATGGGGACAAGTAGCTCAAGCGATCCAGTCTCAAATTGATCGGGTTCCTACTGGTAATATTGAATACAACGGACGTACCTATCAACTTATTGTTCGCGAGACCGAAAAAGCTGATGAATTGAATCAGGTCCTTTTGACACGCACCAAAGAAGGTAATCCTGTATATTTGAGAGATGTCGGCACAACGGAGCTGGCACATCCTAATACAGAATACTTTGCCTATGTAGAGGGTAAACCGGCCATTACGCTAAGTATTGGAGCAGAAACAGGCACAGACATCCCTTCTATGAGCGAAAAGGTCAATACCAAGCTCAAAGAACTGGAGAAAACACTTCCCGCAGGTGTTCACTTTCAAACTCTTTTTGCACAAAAGGATCAGGTAAGCCATATCTTTGACGACTTAAAGCGTGAAACGATTCTTGCGATTGCGGCCGTTATTCTCGTTTGTATGTTGGGGCTGAACTTGCTCACCTCTGCATTTGTTGCACTGGCCATTCCTATTTCGGTTTCGATTGCCATTATCTTTTTGCCTATGTTCGGCATCACTCTAAATCAGATTTCCGTTGTCGGTCTGATCATCGTACTCGGCATACTCGTGGATGATGCCGTAGTTGTAAATGATAATATTGAGCGTAGACTTACGGAATTAGGAGAATCTCCCTCAGTCGCAGCTGTAAAAGGTACCAAAGAGGTCATGCTTTCTATTTTGGTTGCAACTCTGGCTACCATCTCAGCTTTCGCGCCATTGTTGTTTCTTCCTGGAAATGTAGGTGCGTTTATTAAACCTATTCCTGCTATTGTCTCCCTGACCATGCTTGCCTCTATGATCATGTCGCTCACCATCATCCCTATTTTTCGAGAATGGTATGAGAAGCGCAGACAGGCTCGTCACCCTCAAGGTAAGTCTAAACCAGCAGGCTTGCTCGGCCAGCAGATTCATTCTTTAAACAAGCTCTATTCACAAAAACTGATGCCTAAGGTCATTCAGCGTCCCTTGTTGACAGCCATGGTCGGACTCATGCTTGGAACAGCCGCCTATGGATTAGTTCCCTTTACCTCAGTTGAACTTTTTCCTGAGTCGGAAGATCCTCATGTTGCACTAAATGTAAAAATGCCTGTAGGCACTTCAATTGCGGAAACCGACCAGGTCGTTAAAGACCTTGCAGGCTGGGTGAAAAAGCAACCTGAAACTTCCAAGGTCGTCTACAGCGCTGGAGGGACTGCCCCACAACTTTTTAGTGACATTAATAGTTCGGGTGGAAATATTAGTTATAACGAAACGGTGGGGCAGATTGCTGTCGTCGGCAAAGAAAACGTATTCGATCTCAATACGACAGTTGATGCTTGGGAACAACATGTTAAGAAATCCTACCCTGGAGTTACAGTTACGATGTATGTTCCTCGTCTCGGGATTCCAGTGGGTAAGCCCGTTTCTATTCGTATCTCAGGTCAGGATCTGAATGAACTGCAAACTCTTGCCCAAAAAGCAAAGGAGCAGATCGCGACAGTAGAGGGCACAACAGGCATCGTGGATGATATAGGAATTGAACGATATGCACTGGAGCTTGAGGTCAACAAACAAGCGATGGATCAATACCTGGTAAGTTACACAGATTTGACTCGCACCCTGCTTCTATTAAAAGAAGGAGCCCAAGTCAGCCAATTTGATACTGGAAACAGTCTGGTAGATATTAAAATGTATTTGAATCACAGCGACGAGGAGCCAAGTAAGCTTTTCCAACAATTAAGTGTAGTTAATGCAGCTGGTAAGCAAATTCCATTAAACCAGCTTGTCCAGATTAAGCCGTCATTTGCTATTCAGCAAATCAAGCATTACAATATGGAGCGGACGATTACGGTGGAAGCCGATTTGAACGGACGAACTGCAAGCGAAGCGATGGTTGATGTTGAAAGTAAGCTGGCACAAATGAAGTTCCCAGAAGGCTACAAATGGGAGGTTGGTGGGGAAACCTCTGACCAATCGACCATATTCAAGGACTTAGGACAGCTGGCGATCGTTGTAGTCTTGCTCATTTTACTCTTGATTACTATGCAATTTTATTCTCTCTCCATTCCTATTATTATTATGACGACCGTGTACCTGGCAGCAGCCGGCGGGATTATTGGTATTTTCTTGACCGGTATGCCTATTGGTTTTATGAGCATCATGGGAATTATTGCACTCGCGGGCATTGTTGTGCGGAATGGGATTGTGTTAATTGAATTTATTGAGGATGCACGACATGAAGGAATGGAATTAAAGGAAGCCGTAATACAGGCGGCCGCTGCTCGCTTCAGACCGATTTTATTGACATCTTTGGCAGCTATTGTAGGTATGATTCCATTAGCACTATTGGGAAGCCTGCTCTTTAAGCCACTGGCGTTTACCGTCATTTTCGGTTTGTTATTCTCGACCTTGTTAACCTTGTTTGTCGTGCCTTCCTTGTATATGATCATGGCCAAGTACAAGATGCGCCGTCAACTCAAAAAACAGCAGCACACAGTTATCACACGTGACCAACCTTTGTGATGTATGAAGTGAATTCGATGTTGTCGAGTTGGCCGGTCCCTAGGGGGAAGTATGTATGGAAAGTAAGAAAAATGATATTTTACAGGCGGCCATTCGGCTGTTCTCCAGAAAAGGCTATTATTCAACATCTGTTGAAGAAATAGCCAAAGAAAGTGGGATGGCGAAAGCATCCTTCTATAAATATTTTCAAGGAAAAGAAGAACTCCCTCTAGAAATGTGTATCATTCTGGAAAATAACATTGAACAAGACATCCGGGCTCTCTACAGCAAACCTAATCTTTCTAAGCACGATAAACTGCACGGTTTTATTGTACTTTACTTGAAAAATCTCGTTGAAAACAAAGTGTATCTCATGATGGATCTTCCTGAGCCTTCCATGCTTATTTTTCAGAATGAACAACTCAATTACGCATTCGAGAATCATGAATACAAATTGTACAGATGGGTTCGCGACTGCCTGATTGATATTTTTGGACCGAGCATTGAAGATCATGCATGGGATATGACCTTTGTACTTAAAAGCATTGTGTTTGAATATATTCGCTTCTTTGCCGATCGGATGAATGATGAAACGATTGAACATCTAACACAGTTTATTATCTTCTTATCCAGTTCCTTGGCAACCAGCCTGAACAATGCTGATTCAGCTCCACATTTGTTCTGGAGCAAGCAAGGCTGGTTACCTGAAAGTGCTCTAAGTAATCCCTTTGACCAAGGCCGTCAAATTAACAGCCTTCTCCACTCCTTGGAAGACAGTATACTGCTGTCTTCGTGGAGTTCAGAGGAGAAACAGGAGTGTCAGCAAATCTACGCTCATTTAAAGGAAGAGGCTCTGAAATCGAACCCTCAAAAAGGCCTCCTGAAAGCCCTTTTTGCGTATTTGGAGCAGTACAAGGAACTGCAAAAGGTTTGTCGTTTACTTAAAAATTTATTGGACCATGCACCGATATCCGAGTAGTCACTCAGTATTCGGTACTTCGGTGCAAATTCATACTTAACAGCGAAACACATCAAAAAAAGACTGTTCATGCAAAGCATGAACAGTCTTTTTGGGTTATTGCTTTTATTTTGATAATATACGAGGAATTACAGCCCCGCTTGTTCTTTTAGAATTTCAGCTTTATCTACGCTCTCCCATGGCACATCCAAATCTGTACGGCCAAAGTGACCGTAGGCAGCAGTTTGCTTATAAATTGGACGACGCAGATCCAACATGCGAATGATGCCTGTTGGGCGCAGATCAAAGTTATTTCGGATCAATTCAACTAGCTTCTCATCGCTTACTTTACCCGTACCGTATGTATCGACGTTAATCGAAACAGGCGTAGCTACACCAATGGCATAAGCAAGTTGAATTTCCACTTTGTCTGCCAATCCAGCTGCCACGAGGTTTTTCGCTACATAACGAGCAGCGTAAGCAGCGGAACGGTCCACTTTGGTCGGATCTTTACCGGAGAATGCTCCCCCGCCGTGACGCGCATAACCACCATACGTATCCACAATAATTTTACGGCCTGTCAGACCTGCATCTCCTTGAGGGCCACCGATAACAAAGCGTCCTGTTGGATTAATGTAATATTTGGTTTGCTCATCCAGTAATTCGGCAGGAACAACTGGCAAAATAACCTTTTCTTTGATATCTGCTTGAATTTGCTCCAAAGTAGTATCCTCCGCATGCTGCGTAGAAACCACAATAGCATCAATACGAACAGGTTTACCATTTTCATACTCTACCGTTACTTGGGTTTTGCCGTCTGGACGAAGGTAATTCAGTGTTCCATCCTTACGTACTTCAGACAAGCGTCGTGCAATACGGTGAGACATAGCGATAGGCAAAGGCATCAACTCAGGTGTCTCGTTCGTAGCAAAACCAAACATCAATCCTTGATCCCCAGCCCCAATGTTTTCCGTTTCTTTATCTACTTCAGCAGGATCACGGCTTTCCAAGGCAGCATTAACCCCTTGAGCAATGTCCGGCGACTGTTCATTCAAAGAAGTCAATACAGCGCAAGTATTATAGTCGAAACCGTATTTCGCACGTGTATAGCCAATTTCCTTAATCGTATTACGTACAATGGATGGAATATCCACGTATTCCGATTTGGAGCTGATTTCACCAATGACGAGAACGAGACCAGTAGCTACCGATACTTCACATGCTACCCGTGCATTAGGGTCATTAGCCAGAAAGGCGTCCAATACAGCATCGGAAATCTGATCACAGATTTTATCCGGATGGCCTTCTGTTACAGACTCGGACGTGAACAAATGGCGGCCTTTTACAGACATGAATTTCAACCTCCCACAATTAAAATACATGAGGATTTATTAAAAAATCCTGACATGGCAATGGCATTATTCAGATACCTTCAAGCCAACAAATGGCGGGAGATATCTTGTTACCTTATTAATAAAAAATGAACCTTTTCCGCTAGGAAAAGGTTGCGTACAAGCCTCAAATGCCATGATATCCTATTTAAAACAAGGTGTCAATTCGTGCAGCCTAATTGCAACATTCGAAATTGAGGTAAGTTTACATGCAAATCATTTTCGATTCACATGTAAATAACCCCAGTCTATACGCTACTATATGTTAAAAAACTGTAGAAATTATTGCTATTTACAATGTACCAAATTCAGATAAGCTACGTTCAGCAGATTGTATCAGTCGCTTAGTAATTTCACCACCAACTGAACCGTTCTGTCTTGAAGTCAAATCACGCCATGCTACATTTTGGCCCCCCGCAAACGCCCCCAATTCTGCAGCAAATTCACTGTCAGCATTGGGATGTATATGAGTATATTGAGGATTATAAACTGGTAGCCCAAACTCAGCAGCGATCTCATACTTCAAATCATCTAACCTGGCACGGCTTTCGGGAATTAATCGTCTTTGACCTCTTGACGCCATCGTATACACCCTCCACTAAACATATTGTCTTTCATGGGGTTAGTGTGCAGCGATTAGGTTCAATTTAGCCAAGAACAATTTGCTATCCCAAGCAGTATTTAAGAAAAAGAGCCACCGAAAGCAGCTTATATACAAAAACAGTTTACTGAACAGTATAACCGCCTCGTACCATAACGACCAGACCAAACTTCTGACCTTCTTTTACTTGAATACCTCTTCCTTCTCTAGGAAAGGATAATAAATGATTTTTTTCGACAGCCTGATTATGGACAATTTCCGTTCCAGAAGTAATATCAATAGCACCACTGGCATCCATACTATACACAACAGCATAACCATTACGTAAAATAAACTCTGACCCTGCTTTGGCAATCAGTTTTTGACCTGGCTTTACATCAACTACCTTTAAAGCCTCTGTCTGCTCTTGTGTGGAAGTTTTTCCTGAACCAGAAGTTCCTGACGCTGTTGTGTTAGAAGTAGCGTTTGTTGCTGGAGCAGTCGAGCTAGTTGCTTTACTACTAGTACTGCTTGCAGTTCCCCCACCTTTGATGGCCTGAGCAATTTTTTGATCAACATAGCTTTTGGTTACGACTGGATCGTCAGCTGTGCCAGGTTGTCCAGAACTCGAGGCACCATTAACTGAATTGTTCATTAAGGAACCAGCAACAATTCCTCCACCAAGTAAAACAGCAGCCAACGATACTTTATAGCGTGATTTCATGAAGTCCTCCTACAGCAGGTTATTGCAAGTATAGTTAAGTTTTAATTATTGTGCGCTAGCTCCAGAAGAACCCTGCATAGCCCAAGGCTTATCAAAAGCCAACTTCAAAGTATCAATATTTGTAACTATATCTTCGGCCTGTTGCTCAGCAGTAGTGACTTTCAAATTAGCTTCATAAACCTGAAGCTCTGTAGCCAACCCAACATCAAATTGCTTCTTAGCCATATCAGCCGCACTTCTAGCACTCACCAAGCCAGCTTGAATCTGTGAATATTGGCTTTCCAATGCTTTGATGTTGTTATAGATTGTTCTTACTGCTTCTTCGAGTTGTCTCTTTGTACCCTCTGTTGCATACTGAGCTTTCTCAACATTAAGCTGTTCGGCTTCGTAAGGTGTGTTACCTGGCGTACTAAAATTGTAGAGCTTCAAGCTCAATTCAGCCAAATCCACTTTTTGCTCACTCAGCCAAATAGCCGTGCTGCTGGTAAGTACTTGGCTTACTTTAGTTTCCACATTATCTTTAAACTCAGAATATACAGGTTTATCCTTTAATTCATAACGTTGCTCTGGTTTGTAACCAATCACTTGGTTCAAAGATACATATGCACTATCTAGATCTTTTTTTGCCTTCTCTAAAGCAGCTTGATTTTGAGTCAACTGATTAGTTGCCTGCGTAACCTCATAATCACTCGACATTTGGTTATCTCTTTTAATTTGTGCAACTTTCAGCTTGCGCTCAGCATCATCAATATTCAATGCAGCCAGTTTAACGGCATTCTGCTTTTGAAGAAGCTTATTGTAAAGATCCTTCACATTGTACTCAATGCCTTCTTTGGTCATATCCAAGTTCTTTTTAGCAGCCTCATAATTAAGGTTCGTTTGAGCATAACCTTTGAAAGCCTTATCTTGACCTTCATCACCTGCTTCTGCTGGAACAAAGTCAATATTCTTGCCTGCTTCTTTCATGATTTTTCCAGCTTGATCGATATTCGTTGTAGCTGTTTTAACTGAAGTGCTATCAGCTACGGCCAGTTTAACTGCATCATTATAGGTCAACGAATCATTATAATAGGTATCATAAGTAACTTGAGTCACAGGAGCTGTGAGAGGCTTACTGGACAAACTATTGGTTTGGTCGTCAGTAGTACTGCCATTAGCTTGATTGGAAATGGTCACTGTTCGTGTAGCCTGATCCCAATTTACTTTGGCGCCTAATGATTGGCTCACAAAACGTAATGGAACGAGTACTTGACCCTTTTGAATTTGAGTTGCTGCATCGAGCTGTACAGGATTACTATTTTTATAAGCAAGTTTAGAACCAACATTTAAAGTTAACGTATCGTCATTTTTAGATGCTGTCACTTTTTTAGCTTTGCTGTCCCAATCGACTTTCGCACCCAAGCTTTCAAAAACACCACGCAGAGGCACCAAGGTTGTATTTTGACTAACAACTGGGGACTGGGTATATTGCTGAGTTACACCGTTAATAATAACCTTTATATCACCTGGTTGAGCTCCTGCAAGACTGGCGAACGCAGAAGAAAGAACCAATGTGGACAGTACTGCCACTCCAAAACGTTTCATAATTTCTCTCCTTTGTCAATAAGACTAATAAAAGAAAAGGGCTCCAAAAGGAACCCTCTTCTAATCTAATTCAGTTAACTCAAAAGAGTTGCTCTTAAATTAGTTGTTGTTTTCAACAGTTACTGTTTTAGCAGTTGCATCATAGTTGATGGATGCATCCAGCGCTCTGCTCACCCAGAAGATAGGCAGTACAGTACGGTTTTTGTTAGTTACAGCTTTAACGTCCATACGAACCACAGAACCGTTAATAGTCAACAGGTTTGTGTTCAGTTTGATTTGAGCAACCCGGTCACCTTTAATCAGGGTAACTGTGGAAGTTGCTTTGTCAAACAGGATGTTTTGTGGGGATACACCCAAAGCTTCAGCTGCATAACGTACTGGCAAGTAAGTGCGTCCGTTTTCAGCATAAGCAGCTACATCAGAAGTTTTACTTTCGCCGTTCACAGTGTAGGAAGTGCTTCCCAGTGTGAAGACAGCTTTAGTTTTAGTAGCACCTGGAGCTGGAGTTCCAACAGTTGCGATTGCTACTTCAGCAGCTGCAGTGTTGTTGTCTTTCCAGTTTTGAGTGTTGTCAGTTGCGCCTTTGTATGCAGTGTAAGAAACTGCGCTACCTTTCAGCTTAGCAACGATGTCGCCTTGAGCTACAGTACGGTCAACAGTCAGCTTAGGAGCCGAGATTGTGATTGTACTTGGAGTAGCAGATTCGCTGTCGATGTAGAAGCTCAGACGGCCTTTGTTGCTTTCGCCGTAAGTATCAGTAGATACGCTCTTCACTTTAACGTCACCAGCTGTAACTTTTACTTCTGGAGTAGAAGCAAAACGTACGCCTGTTGGCAATTCCAAGATTACTTCACGGCTACCGTCTTTCTTAACGAAAGCTTCTTTAGCAGCTTCAGTGATTGTGATATCGCCAACTTGTTGATCGCCCAGACCGATTGTCAGGGTTGGTTTGGAAGCAGCAGCCAGAGTAACTGCTTGTTTCACAGTAGCAACCTTAACAGTACCGCTCAGACCTTGGCTACCAGCAACTTCAACGTTCAGATCGCCAGTGAAACCTGGTTGCGTTGCAACTTCAACGTTTTTCAGTTTCAAAGTTCCAGCGTCAGTTGTGCTGTTAGGATTGTTGAAAGTCAGTTTCAAAGTACGTTTGTCAGAGTCAGTGTAAGATACTTCTGCTCCACCCAATCCATTACTGTTCTCCATAGAACCGGAGAAACTGCTTCCAGGGTTGTTGCTTTCAAAAGTAGACTGCCAACGAGCACCTTCAGGCAGACGCAATGTTACAGTACGTCCTTTTACAAAAGATTTAGCAACAGTTTCTTTAATTGTAACATCACCAATTTTTTGCTCATCATGACCAGCAAGAATTGTTGTTGGAGTAGCTACGGAAACGCCACCACCGATTTGACCATAGCTACCAACTACGAGGGAGCTAACGTCAGTTGTTGCATTACCAGAGATGCTAACTGTAACGTCGCCTTCTTTAGCGCTAGTTTCATCATCAACGTAGAATCCTACAGGCAATTGGAAAGATGTTTGCTCGGAACTAACTTTATCCAAAGACAAAGTCAAAGTATCGCCATCAGTAGAATATTTTACATTTTCCGGTTTGATAGCAGTTCCAATCAGGATAGTAGCTTTATCTTTAGGAGCGGAATCCCATTTGAATCCGCTAGGCAATTTCAACTTAATGTTGTTATTACCCAAAGAACCAGCTGTTTCTTCTTTAACTTTCAAAGTTGCAGTAAAGTTATCTTCACTGGAAACAGTATCAGCTGCGGACAAGGACACTTGACCGGAAGATACTACATTTGCAATTGTTACTTCACCACTTGTCACACCACTTGCAGAAGCAGCATCAATAGAAACTTTTACAGGTCCATTGCTAGGTCCAGTAACATTGATACTTGCAAAGTTCATAAAGACTTCTGCACTATCTAAAGAGTTATCAAAATTAAAAGTTACTTTAGCAGAGTTAGAAGTCAATTGTTCAACCTTCAATGGTTGGTCAGGGAAACCGGCAGCATCTTTATTGTCACCAGCGTCAACATAAATACCCAAACCATAAGTAGCTTCACTAGCGGAAGTTGTAGCACCAACTGCGCCTTTCAGAGCTGCGCCATTGGCATCCGTAGAAGAGAAGGAAAAACCTTTAGGCAATGTAATAGTGAAAGTAGCGCCTTTAGCAACAGAAGCTTGGCTAACACTCATTTTAGCCTTACCCAAAGTAGCATTATCTTGTTGGTTGGAGCTGATACTAGGAGTATTAACAGCAACATAGCTAGAAGCCGCATGAATTGCAGTTGGTGCAGTCAATGCTGCGATTGGAGCTGCTACACCAGCAACCAATGTTGCTGTTGCCAGCACGTTGATCATTTTTTTATTAAACTTTGTCATAACCTTTTTTTCTCCTCCTTGAATATAACCAGAAATATTATTTTTGTCTTTTTGTCGGATCTTGTCACTCATCAGTCGTTACACCTCCTTTCCGAGCTTTATGAGAACCCTTATAAAATGATATCTGTGACAATATCACAGAAGCTTGGAATCTAGTTGAAAGAAAGCGTCCATTTATGACGTACTCCAGTATTATACAATGTGATAACAATGCAGTAAAGATTTTTTTTAGCGAATTTTGTCTTTACGCTTTTGTACCCCTTTGTTTCATACTCACCCAATTAGACGTAGCATGGGTTCAAAAAGTTGCGTCCGTTTCAAAAAAATTTTTTTTATTTTTTTTGATTATGTATTCCGCTTTCCACAGTCATAATTATACTATTGAACCTGTTCCTCCGTCATCCTACAACTTTTACCTTATCAACCTTAAATGTACATGGATTATTTTCGTACATCTAAGTCAGTCTTTAATGGAGTATATTCGTTAAGAATTATCCATAGAATATATAAAGTACATAAAGTCTATAGATTCTCTTGAAATCTAATACTCTAATACACTTTAAGTAGTAGGAATGACGGAGAAACAGTGATTTACGGTATATATAACCGAGACAAATTACTTCACTACATTAATTTTCGCGCCATCCGTAAGCAGACTAACGCCCTTAACGACAACATTTTGTCCTTCAGCAAGCCCCTTGGTTACCTCAACCTGCTTGGCACTTTCCTGGCCTGTCTGCACCTCTACCCGCTTAGCAACAGTTCCCTCCACTACATAAGCATACTTCTTCCCTGCCTGCTCTGTAATGGCATCCTGCGATACCAAAATATTTTTAGGTGCTTCTGATTTCATGTATACAGTTACAACCATCCCTGATTTTAATTCACCAGAACCATTAGGGACTGAAATCTCCACAGGATATGCCTTAAGATCATTATCCATTACCGGATTGACAGCCGATACTTTGGCCTCAATTCGCTTATTTAACGAGTCCACGCCTACAGTTACAGATGAACCCACCTGCAACTTTAGAAGCTCAGCTTCAGAAACGTTAACTTTAGCAATAATAGGATTGGTATTCGCTATTGTAGCAACCGCAGATTGTGCACTAACCATTTGCCCCTGGGTTCCTGTTACTACTGATATTGTGCCAGAGATTGGAGCTTTAACTACAGCATCCACCAATTGACTACGAGCTGTGTCTAAACTGGACTTAGCCTGATTGACAGAAGCACGAGCTACGTCAATGCCCGTTTTCTGTTGTGCAAGACGTAATGATTTTTGAGCATTATTATATGTTGTTTGCGCACTTTCCTTAGACGTTTGTGCATTATGAAGTGTGATCTGTGCATTCTCCACCGCAGTTAAAGCCCTTCTATGCGCTATTTGAGACTGCTCTAACTCGGATTGAGAAAGAGCACCCGCACTAAACAGCTGTTGGTTGCGATTAAGCGTATTTTGAGCATCACGCACGGAACTCTGAGCATCTACCAGACTGGTCTGAGCTTGAGTGATCGTGTTGTCTTGCTGGACAAGCGCACTTTTGGCTTGATCCACGCTGGATTCTGCCTGCTGCACCGATTGCGCTGCACCTGACTCTGCCTGCTTTAAATTGGCCAGGGCAACCTGATACGACTCTTGGGATTGCTTAATGGAGTCCCGCAAGTCCTTTTGGTCTATAGTAAACAATGTGTCGCCTTTATTTACTTTTTGGCCCACTGTAAGGTTAATACTTTGAATTTTACCACTAATTTTCGGAGACACCTGAGCTGTCTCTTTGGGAGCAAAGCTTCCAATAATACCTGTTGAATCGTTAATACTACCTTTGGTCACTTTGGCTACTTGAACTGGAATGGCTTGCTGCGCCGTAGTTGGTGCGGCAGGGGCCTCTCCCCCACCGCAACCCGCTAATGCAACTGATAAAAGCAAAGTTGTAGCAATCAGAGCACTTTTTTTATTCATTATGTTTCTCCACCTCACCTTATATATGAACACTTTTTTGTAGTTTCGCTTCTTTTTTTAATTCTCTCTTCGCTTGTCTTTTTAATTTCCGATTCTTACGTTTTTGTATCATATTATCCATGATGACGTAGACTACCGGAATAAGAATCAATGTAATAACAGCTGCGAAGGATAACCCGAATACAACAACAACTGCCATCGGTGCTTGTGTTTCGTTACCCTCTCCTGTAGCGAATGCCATTGGGAGCAAAGCTAGTACAGTAGCCAGCGTGGTCATCAAAATCGGACGCAACCGCTCAGACGCTCCATGAATAATAGCTTCATCCCGATCTTGGCCGTCTTTTCGGAGCTGAATTATAAAGTCAATCATAACTATGGCATTGTTGACGACCAAACCGACGAGCATGATGTAACCCGTCAAAGCTGAAACGCTGAGACTCGCCCCGGTTACAGCTAAACCGATAAGCACACCAATTACCGTAGGTGGAACGGAAAACATAATAACAAACGGTGTGAGCAACGATTCGAACTGTCCTGCCATAACCATATAAATGAGCACGACAGATAGTAAAATAGCTATCGCCAAGTTCGTAAAGGACTCCAGCATTTGTTCATTTTGTCCACCACCCGTATCTGCACTGTAGCCTTCAGGGAAGTGAGTACTCTTCAAAAGAGCATCTATTTTTTGATTAATAGCAAGAATATCCCCTGTTCCATCAATATCAGCTGTAATCTGCACTTGACGCGTTTGGTCTTCACGAGTAACAGTATCAGGTACAGTCCGTTTATCAATACTTACTACGGAAGACAAAGGTACATCAATACCTTGCGAAGTGGTGATCCGTAAGGCTTTTAGATTTGACAAATCATGGCGGTTTTGCTCTGGCAACGATATCTTCACATCAATCTGATCTTCACCTGTACGATAGCTTGTGGCGACTGATCCATTAAAAGACGTATTCACTGCAGATAAGATTTGGGTCGCTGATAAGCCATATCGACTTGCAAGTTCCCGATTAACGGTAATCTCATATTCTTCGCGAACGGCACTCAAGGTACTTTTCACATTGACCGTACCCGGTATGTTTTTTACGTCCGCAACGAGATTGTCCGAGAGTTCTCTCAGGACGTCAATATCGTCACCTTTTAAGTTAATATTAACAGCCGCTCCGCTTGAAAGACCTGTTGTAGACGCCATTGTAATCTCTGCATCCGGAATGCTATCAAATTTTTTACGAAGGCCCTCAACTACACCATCTGTTGGCTGATGTCCATCCTTCAGCGTTACGCTTAGATCCGCCGAATTAGTTGGAGCTGCCCCTGAATAACCAGAATTGCCACCAGAACCAACAGTCACTGTCATTTTATCTAGATCCGGAACTTTCAAAATTTCTTTTTCTATATCTTGAACAACCTTTTCCGTTTCTTCCAAGACCGTTCCATTAGGAAGTTTCACGTTAATTGTGAATTCCCCAGTATCGGATGCTGGGATAAATTCAGCCTTAACAAAAGGAACTAGAGCCCCAGCTGCCACAAACATTAATAAAGTAATAATTAACACAGATTTTCTATGGTTAATTCCCCACTTCAGTATACGGCGATACCCACTCTTAAATTTCTCAAAGCCAATATTAAACCACACAATAGGGTTAACACCCTTATAAGTACCTGAAGAATAAATGGATTCATCTGGCACGGTAGGTAGCCAACGTGAGCCCAGCATCGGCACAATCATAAGGGATACAAGCAAGGCTGCAATGTGAGAGAAAATAACGGTTAACGCCAACGGTTTAAATAGAACTCCCGCAATTCCGTCAACAAAAACAACTGGTAAAAATACTACGATCTGCGCAAGTGCAGATGCCATAACGGCATTACCCACCTGCTTGGAGCCATCAATAGCCCCTTGTAGCATGCTTTTCCCTTCATGTCGCTGTCTAAAAATATTCTCAATAATAACAACAGCAAAATCGACAAAGGATCCTAACCCCAGAAGCAAACCGCTCAGTGAAATAATATTAATGGTTTGTCCGGTGAAATACATCATCATAAACGTAGCTACGAAGGAAATTGGAATAACGATAGTAGCAATAATGGTAGAACGTATACTATTCAAAAATAACAGCAACACAATAGCTGCGATAATAAGTCCCAATATAGCATGCTCTACTAATGAGTGTACGGAGTCGCTAATGGGTTTGGATGCATCTGTTACCATCTCCAATTGAGTTCCCGGAGGCAATTCCTTCCGTATCGAATCTAAACTATCCTTTACAGAATCGGCGATTGAAAGGGTATTCCCCCCTGTAGCTTTAGTAACAGAAATATTGATACTTGGCTTTCCGTTATAGGTAGAAATGGTTGTAACATCATCCAAGGAATCTTCAACTTTCGCGATGTCCTTTAGCTTAATGCTTCCCTTCCCTACTGGAATTGGCGTTTCACCCATTTCTGAAACAGCTTTGTATTCACCTTGAACCCGAAGTTGGATTTCTGTATTGCCTCGGTACACCGAACCAGCAGAACCCGCTACGTTATTAGACGATAGCGCTTGGCTGATTTGATCTAACGTAATGCCATAGCTTTGAAGTTTGGCTTGATCTACGGTAATCTTCACAAGCCGAGCTTGCCCACCTGACATGTTGGCTGCAGCTACTCCCGCAATTCTTTCAAGCCGCGGCTCAATAATATCTTCAGCAATAGGCTTCAACTTGTTAATATCCTGGTCTCCTGTAAGAGAGAGCGTAATAACCGGCGTTGCGTTGAGATCCACCTTAAGGACACGCGGCGAATTAGCCGCCTTGGGAAGAGACCCTTTAACCCCATCAACTTTATCTCGCATGTCGAGGGTTGCTTGATTGATATCTACTCCCCAGTTAAATTGAATCATGACCATAGATGTTCCTTCTGAAGACTCGGACATGACTTTATCCACGTTCTCAATAGAAGCCAGACTTTTCTCAATAGGTTTAGTAACCAATTCCTCAACTTCTGTAGGCGTTGCATTTGGAATACTAGTCACCACTGCAGCGAATGGCAGCTTCATATCCGGCATTTGCTCTACAGGAAGTCTTAACGCAAAAATACCGCCCCCGATTAACAAAGCAATAATTAACATAAATACTGTTACAGGACGGCGTATTGAAAACTGAGACATCTCATCACTCCCCACTCACTTCTCTATGTAATATTTAAGCACACACATCCACTACTACGATGAAATAAGCGTAAGGTTTCAGATAAATGCGCAAAAAAAACATATAAAAAAATAATAAACACATTTTGAGATAAAAGCTTAAAAAAAAGCAATTAATTACAGACGTTTAAGCTAAATCCAAAATAAAAAACGTTGTAAGGCTAATCCAAAGTTCTTACCTCATTGATATTATGGCATAGGCCCTTAATTCCAGTCAAATAGCTGATTTATAAAAAACATCCCTCTCATGTATATGAAAGGGAATTTCCATTTCGCATGGAGGGATGTTTAATAAATTCAGGTGTTTTGTTGATTAGATTTTAGGAAGCAGTTTTTTATCAGCCATAACTTTAGCTACAATAATCGCTGCATCTCCGCGCAAGGTCAAGGAAGTTGGATTAAACATATATCCTTTTTTCAGATCACTTGCATCCACAGGTGACCCTGTGATAAAGCCCTTCTTGGCGATAGCCAATATAGATGCCTGCGCATAGTAATCAATTTTGTCCGCATCTTTAAAGGTTTTAGACAAATTCTTCATGATCTTGTCATGATCTGTTTCAAGCTTCAAATTCAATGCCTTGGCAATAATGACTGCTGCATCTTGACGCGTGATTACATCTTCCGGCATAAAGATTCTTGGTTGTGAACCTTTGACAATACCGGCACGCGCAGCTGTTTCAATATAACGATAATCGTATAGAGCATCTGCTGATATCGTATTTGGAATAGACACGTCGTCGAAATGCTTCGCTCCACTGAAATTAAGCGGAATTTGCAGACCTTTGACAATCATAGACGTGAATTCGCCTCTTTTAATGTAGCTGTCAGGTCCAAAGCTATTAATTGGATCCATTGGGTTCATGACACCTTTGGCCAAGATAGCCTCAATGTAATCTCTAGCGTATTTGTGCTTAATGACATCACTATACGTTTCTCCAACCTTAGCAACTACATAGTAGCCAAAACGATCAAACGGTACCTTAATGGTATGTTTTTTCGGATCCACCACACCACCAATGTTCTGCCAATCCTTAAGATCAGAATCGAAATAGAACACTGTCATTTGTTTCCCTGCATCCTGAGCAATACTGCTATCATACGTCAGCGTCAATGTAGCACGCTTGGATGGTACTAACTCGTTAGATGGGTCGCGCCAGTAGAAGTTTTTGATCTTGCTACTGTCATTTTGCGACTTGTTAGCCAATTGATAAGGATCAGCACCATAAGTTACCGGATCGTAACCATCCGTTTTAATGTCATCTGCTGTACCTGGATCAATCCAGAATACCGGACTCGACATATTAAAGCGGGCCGGAAAATCTCTGTTGAAGTATCTACTTCCATCTGCAATCAAGCTCTGCATATCGGACAATGCTTTTTCAGTTTCAAATTCATGACGGTCAACCACACCATCTTCGCTATTTGCTATTGCAAAGTACAAATTGTGACCAGAGAATACCTGGTTTTTGAACTGTTGCGGTTGATCGTAATCCCGGCGAATCAGACTCGTTCCCTTTGCAAAAGCAAGTGTAAGATTACCATCGAACACTTTGTGCGATGTTTTCATCGCTTCCATGTACTGCTCGCCAGGGATATTAGTAGGCACATATTTAACAGTAATGGTCTGTTTCAGTTTTTCTTTGCCTACAGTAACCACTACATCAATTTTATTATCTTTGTTGGCTTTTAGACCTGTAACGATGGCTTTGTAAGTTGATGGATAATCAATGGTGCCATCATAATCAGAGTCGAAACCCTCTTGAACTGCTGTTTCTTTACCTACCGTAACACTATCTGCATTACCTGCATTTACAACAACTTGCACAAAGTTTTGATTCACGATTCTCTTTTCAGGGAGCGGACGCAAAATATCAAAAGATGTGGATTGACCGGATACTTGCAGTCGGAAAGTAGCAAATGGTCCGCTCTTACCGCTATTGTACAAGGTAATGTTATAAGCTATTGGTGTTCCATCTTGCGAAATAGTTTGGTTTTTCAACACAAAGCTGAAATACTTTTTGTCTGGATGGTAGTACACAAGCAGGTCTTTTAAATCTTTATTTGTAAATTTATCTGTAGTAGAACCGGAATTGTATGTTGTCTTAGCATCTTCTGCTGAGAAAAACTCGTTACTCAGTGTCCAGTTGACTTCACTGTCATCCGATCCCTTAATCTCCAAAATATATTGATCTTTATTAGCAATATCACTTAACGAACCATTTACCTGATCTGCTTTACCCAAATCAGCAATACTGAAAGTACCAAATACATTGATATTTTTCAGAGATGTATTGTAGTTGGTGTCATCCACTTTAGTGAAATTAGCATCTTTTGATTTCGGAGCAATTTCGCTATATTTCGGCGTATTACTCAAGCCGCTAACTGGTGTAAAAGGGATGATTCCTTGTGTGTTGGGAACAGGAATTACTGGAATATTCGTCTGTGTAAAGTTTACTTTTACCGTATTGCTATACTCAATACCTGGCTTGTATACAAACTTGATTTCATTATTCCCGTTCGCCAAGGCATTGGCTGCGGCTGTGTCCGAGGAAGCAGCAAGCTTGAAGTCCGCACCTGAACCATCCAAATCAACCAATACATTATTAATATACAGGAAGACATTTCGGTTACTTCCAGTGTAATGAATATCTGCTGCATTGCTCACATCAAGCAATTTACCTTTAAAGTAGCCCAGTTGAGTCAATTTATAGGTATTCAAGTTTGAGCTGGATGTATTCAACGGAATTTGTTGCCCATCATAAATCGTATCGTATTTCATGAACGGACCCTGCAACAGATTCACCGTTGCTTTAATTAACTTGGTCGAGTCACCATTCAGATAAAAATTCAGTACATTTTGTCCTTCTTTAGGCAAAGTGTCTACATAAGCAACAATTTTCTTCACTTGCGTTGACTTACCATTGATTGTACGAATTACATCTTGAGCTGGCCCTACAGTATGAACCGATACTCCAGAAAGCTCACTAATTGAAGAAGGTGCGCCATTAACAACGATAAACTCCATACCTACAGGTACAGATGCAGCATCTGTAGTCTTGTTCTTCATAGAGCTACCTGTTAATTTCATAGCTTCATCTAGGGCAGCTGCCTGATCAGACCCGCTTCCTTTAGTTCTGTTCAACAATTGAGTATTAAAATCAGGAAGATAGTTAACATCATCAATATACGGCTGAGTGCTGCTGCGCAATGTAAATTGGACAGCCGATGGAGCTGGAGGTGTACTGCTATCCGTATAAGTTATGCCCAGGGATGCTCTGGTCAAATGATCAAGTACAGCTTCCGAAGGTACAGTCACCTGAAATGGATATACTTTATAACCATTTGAAGTAACTACATTTGCAGTATCAATTGTGGCATCAACCCCAGTCGCACTACCCACAGCACTACCATTGTTACTCACATCGGTAAAACGTGCATTGATTGTGGCCACTCCTGGATCGGTTGCACCGCCTGGCACCAAAACATTACCTTTTAAAACCACACCACTTGTAGACGATACGGTAAAGTCAGGCGAAGTGGCCAAATCAGCAGAAACATTCCCATCCTTATTCAGGGTCAAATCAGAAAATTCCGGTTTACCCGTATAAATCGTAATTTCACGTGTAACTGTAAGAGCCTGAGTTCCGTTATTCACTTTAATGGTCACTATATTTTTACCCGGACTCAGTACAACACTACCCGTTAGTTTATAGCCAGTGTAAGAGTTAACTGTATACGTATTACTGCTTTTTGCAGACGTGAGCGTTACACTGTCAGCATTAGGAGCCGTACCTTGAATGACTACTTTCACATCATCCGTACCGCTATTGCGTGCGTCTGTCAGCACCGCTGTCTGATTCTCAAGCAATTGCTCGGTTTCACCATTCAACGTAGCAGATAGATCATAAAGCTTAGGCCCATCCTGATACTCAATGTAAATGGAGTCCTTCATATCAGCCGAATTTTGGCTACTTTGAAATGTAATCCGGTTCAAACCAGGAAACAGTTTAATGTCTGTAACTTTAAGCGTAGAGCCACTGACTGTAATTCCGCCTTTTTGACTCTCGTTCTTATTAACCACGTTAAGGTTTGTTCCATTTTTAGAGAGTTGGAATACACTATAAGATATAGTACTTCCGTTCACTCCGTTAATCGTACCATTAACTGTAACTCGGTCAGTGTTTACCATTCTAGCCGAATCCACATCATATTTTTCACTTGGAAAAATAAAATAAGTTCCCGTCGCAGCATGAGCCGTACCTACCAGGGCCGCCGGCACCAAGCCAATGATGAGACCAACCGTCAGCAACATGGATAGCAATCGTTTCAAATCATTGTCCTCCTTTGATTCTGTCGCACCTTGGGGTACGTAATCATTCAATACTTTTTTTATCGGTAGTAAACATACAAAAAATTAGTAAATTCTCAAAAAAGGAGGGAGTTTTTTTACAGTAAACATCAAAAAAGCCTTCAAACCCGCGGTATACCGCCAAGCTTGAAGGCTTACTTTTAAATTAAAATTATAATTTCGAACGCGTTTGGGAATCTGGCTTAGCCAGCAAGCGAATCAGTGTGTTTATAACTGGGCGTTTGGTTTTGCCAACAAGACCAATAACCTCTGCACCAATCTGTAGGAAGAACATCATAATACAAATCACGACAAAGGTGACCCAGTTCGCTTCATTAAGCGCAGCAGACGATTGAATCACGGCCAATACACCGAAAAATGCCGCAATACCGTAGATAATCAACACCGTCTGTCTGTGACTGAAACCTAGTTCGCGTAAGCAGTGATGCAAATGACCTTTATCCGGAGAGAAAATCGGTTTTTTCTGCAACTTGCGACGAATGATAGCAAAGAATGTATCTGACAAAGGTACACCGATAATAATCAATGGCGTAATAAAAGATACGATAGCAATTTGCTTGAAACCAAGCATGGATAGCATGGCCAGACAGAAACCTAAAAATAATGACCCTGTATCACCCATAAATATTTTCGCAGGATGAAAGTTGAAAAATAAGAATCCGATAATACTGCCCAGCAGTACAAGACAAAGCATAGCTACCATGTAATTGCCCATCAATACCGACATTACAAAGATAGTCCCAATCGCAATTCCTGAGACACCTGCAGCCAGTCCATCCAGACCGTCAATCAAATTGATGGCATTCGTTACACCTACGATCCAGAAAATCGTAAGCGGAATGGAAATCCAGCTTTCCAAAGATGAGTATGCATCCTGAAAAGGTACATTTACAAAATCTACACGAATATCAAAAGCAAACACGACCATACACGCAACGGCAATTTGAGCCAAAAATTTCAATTTTGCATTGAGATCAAAACGATCATCGAGAGCACCAATCAGTGTAATCAGCGTGCCGCCAATCAGAAAGGCTGCGATAAAGTTAATATCCCGAGAGGACAGCATTCCGTCAGGCACAAAAGGTAACACCGCCAATAAGGACAACAGAAATGCCAAGAAAATCCCCAGTCCGCCAAGACGCGGCATAATTCGGGTATGTACTTTTCGGGCATTCGGTACATCGACGGCTCCAACCTTCACAGCGAATTTCTTGACGAGCGGTGTCAGTAACAGCGCAAGTCCCAGTGCCATGATGAACCCAATAATATAGATCAATAACATTTGATCATTCGACCCCCAATTTTAAAGCAATCCCTTTTCAGATGTAACCGCATTGAATTATACTCTGATCAAAAATAAATACCAAGCTTCATATTCTGGCAAATTAGCGGGTTTTGAAGGCAGATTCAAGCTATTTATCACACTTTTGTGACGTTTTCTTTTTCGCGCATCACTTTCGCGGCGAATTTCGGCAGCGCAAGCATTCTTTTGTATCGGCTTGGCTCTTTGAGGAGTCTATATAACCATTCAGCCCGTAGCTTTTGGAACAATTTAGGTGCGCGTTTGGTTCTGCCTGATATAACATCGAAGCTACCGCCAACCCCCATCATCACCGGTACACCCAGTTGTTCCTTATATTTACCAATCCAGGGTTCCTGTGTGTCCGCTCCACGTGCTACAAACAACAAATCGGGATTTGCTTCACGAATGGCTGCAATCACCGCTTCATCCTCTTTAGGTCCAAAAAAGCCATCACGCTTGCCACAAACCGTAACCCGGGGATAAAGCTCATGTACCCGCTTCGCGGTCGCTTGAATCACCTCAGATGTTGATCCCAGTAAATAAACCTTCCAATGATATTTTTCTCCAGCTGCAAGTAATTCATGTAACAAGTCAAAGCCCGCTACCCGCTCAGGTACAGGATGTCCTACATAGTTTGCAGCCCAGACCACGCCAGTCCCATCTGGAACAATCAACTCTGCCTTTTTCATCACATTCATGTACACTGGATCTTCCAATGCAGCCATTACCATAATCGGATTGGCAGTGATCACTTGATGGGGCTGGCGAGACTCCACTGCTTGAATTAATACATTTAATGTATCTTTCATATTAAGCCTTGATACCGGAACACCGAAAATCGGGACGGTAGGCACATTCGTAACCTTATGAACTGTCACTGTATCCATCATCCTTTGCGACACAAGTAATTAACGATATGCTGTGCCGGTAAGCGAGCCTCACTTTTTAACAAAGCAATGGCCGCTCCCTGGCTCTCGATCCATTGACTTCGCTGATCCAGCAACCGCATAGACTCATTAGCCAGCTTTTGTCCATCCAGTGCCTCTGTAGTGCCTACAGGCTGGCTACCGACACGGCTGAGGAAATGATCAATTTTGGGATCGTAGGATATCCCCAACGGAGGCACTTGGTGGGATGCTGCATAGATCAAGCTGTGTAATCGCATCCCGATCATCAAACTGCAACGACTGACTTCCAAAAGCATCTGTTGAGGATCGGTGACTTGATCGCACATGCTGACAAGGCTTCCCGTCCCCCTAATATCCCCCAACAAATCCATTACCATCCTTGAAGCCTGCTCGTCATCAGGCAGATGGAAAGGTAAAAAGCGTAAGTGTACATGGCGCTCAGCAGCTAATTTTTTCAAGCCGTCCGCAATAGCCGTTAAATCGCGACGCTCCTTATCCCAGTAACGTACAGATACACCAACGATCGGAAGTTTATCCTTATCCGTTTCAGTTGCTGCTTTATGCAGCTCGGAACCCGAGGGCAATGGAAGCCCCATTACCGGATCAGGAACAACTTCGACAACCGGGTTCTTTAGTTTCATAGTACCCAGTAGTGCGGCAGACTGCTCATCTCTTACAGAAACATATTCACAGTGCTGAAACACAGAACGGATCATAGGATAAAATATCTTCCGTTGTACCGGACCAATGCCCTGAGCATATACAAACGTCGGTTTTCCAGCCCATTGGGCCAGTTTCAGAATCGCCAGATAATACGGAATACTTTTAGGGCTTGTTGCATCCTGGAGCAAACTCCCGCCGCCACTTATTAGCCCATCGCTGTTTTTAATCGCTCTACGAACTTCCCCCAGACTCATCCGTGGTACAGCTTCTACTCCGTACATTTTCTGTGTCCAAGCGGGGTCAGAAGACAGAACAACAGGCTTGATTGTAATCCCCGCCTGACGACTCTCCTCCTCTAAAGCTGTCAAAATCGACTTAAGCACGGCCTCATCTCCACTATTGTTAAAGCCGTAATAACCCGAGATGATTATCGTTTGAGCTGTGGTGACCATTTCTTCCAACACCCTTCCAGCACTTGCCACACGACAATTGCGATGATTCCCAGCACCAGGCCCAAGCCCAATCCTAACAGCCCGCGACTAAGCGACAATGCCGCTGGAGAGTGAATGTGAGCAAAGGTATCCACCATAGAGGCTTGACCAATAGCAGCTATAATCAACAAATAGATTGCTTTGCGATATTTCAAAGCCAGGAATGCCCCTGCAATAAACAGTGGGTGAGCCATCAAAAATTCCTTATTGCGCGGACGTACACCAAACGCATTTTCAAGGAAGTTCCGGAATACCAACTCCGTGTTCGACACTGTACCCGCATTTCCGGTACGAGTCAAATAGTAATAACCTGCGGCTGCGATAACAGCCAGTGCGATAACCCACAATACAGTAATCGGCGTACGTAGCAGCTTGGAAATTTCCTCCCGTATAGAAACGCCACGATAAAAGAAAATATATATCGCTGCCAAGAAGATGGGCAGAATGTGAAGCAAGCTTACACCTCTAAATTGATTCAGCACAAGGCTGTAGGCAATACTGTTCAACAGCGCAATAACGAAAGGCACCGCAGCCAGCGACAAAATCGCCGTCTGCACGTACAGTATTAACGTTTGAATCAAACGCTGACCTACAGAAAGTTCAGCACCCTGTTCACGTTTAATTCTAATCGTACGCACAGCGATGATCATTGCAACCGTAGGTCCGCTAATCGCTGCGAGTAGGGCCAGGCCTTGCTCCATCAAGCTAGAGTTCAAAACATAAAGTCCTGCTGAACCTACCAAGCCAAGTGCAAATGCCAGCAAAGTCAATGCCGGGACGAAATAGGACACCATAATGGAGAAGAATGCCAGTGCACCTAGTACGACAATCATTTTCAGATAGCGCTGAATGGACGAATCGACGACTTGGAACGGTTCAGCCTGTCCGAGTTCAAACCCCTTTTTCTCCATCCGTTGTACAGCGTTACCCGGCTTGTCCAAGCTGTGGATTAGGTTATCTACCGAATCCTTCACCTTGGCTTCAGCAATACTACGGCTAGGCGCGGTGTTCAGATACAACATGCGAATATTACGGTCCTTGGTAGCCAATGCAAAACGATCGGCCAACGTTTCAACATCGAGCGTTGAATCTTTATCGCTCAATGAGTATAAACGCACAACGTTATAGTGGATATCGTAAGCGAGCTTATTGAAGCCTGCTTGCGGTTTTTTTAAGTTTTCGATAGCAGCTAGGCCAATATCGTATTTGTTCAGCAATTTAGCAAATGCCGCTAAGCTATGCTCTTTCTCGTTATCGGTGAAGCCTTTGACTGAATCACCTTCAAACAAAATGCGTTTTACACCATTTTGCTGAAAGGAAGCAAGCATCTCTTCCGTCAACTCCTGGTTGTAAGGAAGACTGTCGCTCATCCGTGGAACAATAAAAAATCCTTTGCTCCGAAGCTGCTTCATCGCAATCGGGTCAGGCTGCATGGGCTTGAGATACGCATCCTCTGGAGATGTTTCCACAACTAACCCTTCCTGTCCCTGATAAGTCCAAGGTTTTACATTGATGTCCAGGCTTGTAAACGTACGTAAAATTAACGGCTTTAATGCCTCGGCATTTTCTTTATCAGCGAAAACAATATACGTAAAATTCTCATTTGCAGGTGAAAGCCGTTTTTCCATATCGGCAACGTTCTGAGTCGTATAGGTTACGACGCGACCCGCTTTACGGAAATCATCCAACGTACTTTCATACATCGCCATGCTGTTCACACCCGCTTGCTGTAAGCGGTCAAGTTGCTCATTCAGATAGTCCTGCGGGTGAGCCTGATACGAGGCTGCCTCTGTCAAATCCCGATAATCGAATACAATCTCTACTTGTTTACTCGAGGATTCTGTCTTCACACGATCGGCGATGACTGGAATGGAAGCCAGCAAGCCGACAGCCACCAAAATCCATAACCATTTTCGAGAAGCCGTATTCCAATACTGCCATTTCTGATACACCAAAGAACCTCCTTAATATTCGGGATTTTGCAAAATTCAATGCTGCCCACCTCGCCATACTCAGCCTTTTGGTAGGTCACTCATTGAATTTTGCAAAATCCTCCGTTGCCGGAATAAGCCTATTTTCCCAAAGCCTCTTCCAGGTTATTCTGCAATACAGAAATGACCTCCACGGCGTACTGCCCTTTGCCGTGAGAGGTCACCGATTACTATATCTTATCCAATTACCTTAACCTATTCTATTATAAAGGGATTTTTCTCAAGCGTCTACGCGAGCCATAACAGCATCGACCAGATGGCTGATTCTTTGCTCCGCGTCTGCCAGCGAGGAACCGCGTACCGCAAAGTATACTTTGATTTTCGGCTCTGTGCCCGAAGGGCGCAGGCAAAACCACGAACCGTCCTCCAGTAAGAATTTGAGTACATTTTCCTGTGGAAGTCCGTCCAGACCTTGTGAGTAGTCCAGTACCTTGTCTACCTTCACGCCTGCAATCTCTTGAGGCGCGTTGCTACGCCAATCGGTCATTTTGCCCTGAATTTGTGCCACTCCATCCTTACCCTTAAGGGTACGAGACTCCAGCTTCTCAAGGAAGTAGCCAAACTGCTCGTACAGCTCTTGTAAAACATCATAGAGCGTCTTACCTTGTGTGCTGTAATAAGCAGCAGCTTCAGCGATCAGCATAGCCGCCAAGACAGCATCCTTATCGCGAGCATAATTCCCTGCCAAATAACCATAGCTCTCTTCATAGCCAAACAGGTAGGTGTACTCGCCAGTTTGGTCAAATTGGTTCATTTTCTCGCCAATATACTTGAAGCCAGTTAGCGTGTTAAACACGGTTGCTCCAAAATGTTCGGCAATGACTGCACCCATTTCGCTGGTTACGATGGTTTTGATAACAGCCCCATTATTCGGAAGCTTGCCTGTTTCTTTCAGTTGATTCAACAAGTAGTAAACCATGATCGCGCCAGACTGATTACCGGACAATACCACATATTCGCCATCACGGTTTTTCACAACTGCACCCATACGGTCAGCATCAGGGTCTGTTCCGATCAACAGATCTGCACCAATTTTCTCACCCAGCACAATTGCCAGCTTAAACGCATCACGTTCTTCTGGGTTTGGCGACTTGACAGTCGAAAATTCAGCATCTGGCAACTCTTGCTCAGGCACAATATGCACCTGTTCAAAACCGATTTTCTCCAGCACACGACGAACCGGTACATTTCCAGTGCCATGGAGAGGTGTAAACACAACTTTGAAGTTTTTGCCTGGTCCGGCTGCAATCAGCTCACGGTTCACACTCACACTGGCTACCGTATCTACAAACGCTTCATCTTCCTCTTCTCCAAGCCAAACCAACAATCCCTGTGCCTCTGCTTCCTCACGTGTCAGACTGCGAATGTCGGCAAACGAAGGAACCTCGCGGATATAACCAATTACCTGTTCAGCCTGATCTGGAACAAGCTGACCCCCTTCATCGTTGTATACCTTGTATCCATTATACTCAGGAGGATTGTGACTCGCTGTCACAACAATCCCTCCACTGGCTCCCAAATGACGTACACTAAACGAAAGCTGTGGCGTTGGACGCAAGGAAGGGAACAACTTAGCCACGATACCATTGCCCGCCAGCACCAAAGCTGCATCCAGAGCAAATTCTGGTGAAAAATGACGCGAATCATGTGCAATGACAACCGAAGGCTTGCCTTCTTTACCAGCATGCTGTTCTAAAATATAGCGAGCCAGCCCTTGAGTCGCACGTCCAATGACGTAACGGTTCATTCGGTTACTTCCTGCTCCGATCACTCCACGCAGACCGCCTGTACCAAATTCCAGCTCTTTGTAAAAGCGATCCTCCAGTTCCTGCTCGTTGCCTTCCAATGCGCGCAACTCCTGTTTGGTCTCTTCATCAATATAAGGGTCTTGCAGCCAGCTCTCAATGCCTTCTAGTGCTTTTTTACTCAACTGCGTCATACGGAATTTCCCCTCTCCATTTTTGGGTTGTCAAAACAGGATTTCTATGTACACATGCACTCGGTTCAGACGTCGTGCTTATGTCGGCAGAGCTTTATTTATTGGGGAGGGTCAGATAAAGCAAACATAATTTCGCCCTCAGCTACTACCGTATCGCCTACTTTAGCCGTAGCTTTCCCTTTGCCAAATGCGCCTTTGGAACGAGTGATTTCCACTTCAAGCGTCAGCGTATCCCCAGGAACCACCTGCCCACGGAAACGGAAACCATCCAACCCTGCCAAGAACCCGATTTTGCCACGATTGCTCTCTAGGTGCAGTAATGCGACAGCCCCAACTTGAGCCAGTGCTTCGGTGATCAACACACCAGGCATAACAGGATACCCCGGAAAATGTCCAATGAAATGAGGCTCATTCATCGTTACATTTTTAATGCCTACTGCTCTTTTCCCTTCCTCCAGCTCAATAATACGATCCACCAATAAAAATGGCGCTCGATGTGGGATAATCTCCTGAATTTGATTAACATCCAATTGCAATTTGTCCATTTACCTTAATAACTCCTCCCGCTTGCAGGTTTGACTCTGTATCAGTCATGAGTTACTGCAAGCATAATATTACCCCGCTTACGCTGCATAAAAACAGCTCATAACGGCAACAATGTTAGATATCCTTCACCTACTGCAGAAGTGGAGGTTGAGATAAGGGGCTTTTTCCGCCGGTTAATGCAACCTGAGGCGTGAAGAAGCCCTTTTGCCCGTGCTTGGTTTTACCCCGCAGTGTTATAAACTTCCCCATCATTATACAGTTATCAGATGCAAAAAGAAAATTACGCGGAAGTACCATATTGGGTGCTCCGATTATGGGGTGAAGCGGAGCTTCAATTTGAGTCAAGGGGGACGGGCTGCGGGAATGGATCATTCTTCCGATCGCTGTTAACCTCGGATTTTTTCAATGTATAAGAATTCAAGGGTAAAATCCGAGGTTAAAGGCGAACGCTATCGCTTCTTCAGAACGATTCCATCCCCTCCGCCGAGTTACTTTTGGCTCAAAAAGAAAGCTCGCTTCAATAATGCTCGCTTGCCGTGAAGGGCAGAGAAAACCGAAGGCCTCTGTGATGGCCTTCATTGGCCACAATCCATGCGTGCTACACTGAAGCGTTCTGCGGTGAAAATATAACAAAACCCCGCGCCACTGGCACAGGGTTTTGTTATTCTATACTCCCCACACAAATTGCGGGTGGTTTATTTTAATAAGAGTAGCCGTAATGGCGGGTAGCCAGCGGAGCGGGCAGAATTGTTCTGAAGAAGCGCAGCGTTTGCCTTTATCCCCGGATTCAAACCTCCAATGTTTTATAATCAAAAGGAATCTGGGGATAACAGCAATCGGAAGAACAATCTGCACGCGGAGCGGTCTTTTCCCGCCACCCCACTCTTTTAAAGTAAAATTAAGGCGCAAATATAAGATCAATGACATGCTGCCAGGTTTTCCACTCGAACACGCCTGACAACCCTTGCTTACCTACAATTACATATCCTGCAATTAAGCCGCCTAACAGCGATAACAGGAGCAGCAACGGAACTATGAAATAACGAGCAGTACGCCAGCGGGACTTCGTCTTTTCAGGCACCGGACGGGAATCAGATTGTTCTTCTTTCATCACCAAATCCTTAAGCCCTCAGATTGTTGGCCAGGTTCATCATCGTATCGCTAGAAGTTAGTGCCCGTGCCGCCATTTGATACATCCGCTGAACTTGCATCATATCCGTCATTTCGCCCGCTAAATCCACATTAGATTCCTCAAGATAACCGGAACGCACAGATACGTCCGCTGGAACAGCACCTGCCACACCTGCAGCTCCGAATACATTTGCCTCTGTTACACCATTCAACAACACGAACAGGTTATCATCCCGCTGTTCCAGTCCTTCTGGACGCTGTACATCCATTAGTTTGATTCTCTGACCAACTGTCGGAGCCCCAATTCCATTAGCACGAATCAGCAATTCGCCATCCGAGTTAATAGCCACCTTGGAACCCGCTGGAGCAGTCACAGGAACATCATTGTTATCCAGCACGGAGTAACCTTCAGCAGTGGTCAACATCATCGTCGCACTATCATTCGGATCAGGAACAAAATGAAAGCTACCGTCACGGGTCCAAGCTTTTTGCCCATTTCCCTGGACTTCAAACATGGCATTACCTTGAATCGCCAGATCGGTAGGAAGTCCCGTCTCCTTGAGCGGACCTTGCTCCATATTTTTCATGATTGCGGCCGTTTTAACTCCGTAACCCAAATTATAGCCGAGCGGCATGGCCCGTCCATTTTGGAGATACGTTGAAGGCTGTTGCTGCACATTGGCCAATACATCTTCAAAGGAACCCTGTTTACTCTTATAACCAACTGTATTGATATTAGCAATATTATCGGCAATTAAATCCAAACGCTGCTGCACACTGGCCATAGATACCATTGCGCCAATCATGGAGTTGTTCATCACTTACCCCCTGTTATACACGGCCTACTTCATTAACGGCCTTGTCCAAGCTTTTATCGTAAAATTGAATTACCTTCTGATTCGCCTCATACGCTCTTAACGCAGCCATCATATCCACCATCGACTGTGAAGCATCTACATTAGATACCTCCAGATAACCTTGACGAACGGACACAGCATCATTAGCGGTCATCATTCTAGCTGTAGCACCGTCAGTATCATTCAGGCGGAAATTCCCATTGCCCTCACGAACGAGCTGGTACGGACGATCAATGACACTAATGCCGAGCGTCGTCCCTAATGTCTGGTTGGACTGGCTATCTACCAATTCGCCTCGCTCATTTACTTTAAGCGCTGAGACAGCCCCCGTCAATTGAATTGGCTTTCCATTCGTATCCAGCACCGCTGAGCCAGTCGATGAAAGCAATGCTCCCGCTCCATTTACTTGAAAATGTCCATCACGTGTATAACGAACGTTACCATTACTGTCCCGCACCGAAAAAAACGCTTCTGGACGGTAGGTGACTTCACCGTTAGCATTGACGAATTTCCCTGCCTGATCAAAAGCCATAGGTTGACCAGTAGCTGGGTCGTTCACATTAATATTGGACTGTATCGCAAAATCCGTCGCTTGTCCACTATCCTTTAATGCTCCCTGAATGTAAGGGGAGAGGCTTTCCTCAGCAAAAACGCCAGTATTGAGCTTGCCGACCGTACGGTCCGGGTTATCAGGGTTACCACCCGTCATGGAAATAAGCATTTCGGGGAAAGAACGCTGAACACTGTTCTCCTGTTTGTATCCCGTCGTATTCATATTAGCAATATTTTGCGTCACGGTGTCATGGCGTCGTTGTTGTGTCATCAATCCGGCGGCCGCAGTATATAAACCTCTCAACATGTATGGTGCACCCCAATCCTATACTCTGCTAAAATCATATGCTCGCGCGGAGGCAGGCAACCTGTCTGACCGCACACGAGTCTCTTATAGTCACTATCGGCAGATTAGAACTTTTTCTTAACCACATGATCCAAATTATCCAGCATAATTCCTGTACCTTTAACGACACAATGCATCGGATCTTCGGCAACTAGTACCGGAACACGCAGCTCTTCAGCAAGCAGCTCGTCCAATCCGCTAAGCAAGGCACCGCCACCAGTCAAAATAACACCACGGTCAATAATATCAGCTGACAGTTCCGGTGGGGTCTGCTCCAATACAAACTTGGCCGCAGCAACAATCGCCGACACAGGATCTCTAAGCGCATCCTGCACTTCATCCGCAGAAATACTTAACGTTTTGGGCAATCCGGATACCATATCCCGTCCACGGATGTCCATTTCTGCACGCCGTCCGCTCGGATGCACGGTTCCGATAGCAATCTTGATATCCTCAGCCGTACGTTCCCCGATCAAAAGCTTGTACTTCGTTTTTACATATTTCATGATGGCTGTATCAAATTTGTCCCCTGCCATTTTAATGGAAGAAGCTGTTACGACATCCCCCATAGAGAGGACTGCAACGTCAGTCGTTCCGCCACCAATATCCACTACCATGTTGCCGCTAGGCTCAAAAATATCCATTCCTGCCCCGATGGCAGCCGCTTTTGGTTCTTCCTCCAAAAATACTTCCTTGGCCCCGCTACGCTCCGCCGCTTCACGAATCGCTTTTTGCTCCACTGAGGTAATGTTCGTCGGCGCACAAATTAGAATACGAGGGTGGCTGTACCAGCTTTTTCCCCCTACCCGATTGATAAAATATTTTAACATCGCTTCTGTTACTTCAAAATCGGCGATGACACCATCACGTAATGGACGGATGGCTATGATATTACCAGGAGTACGTCCCACCATACGGCGCGCTTCCTCTCCGACAGCCAGAACTCTTTTTGTATCGCTTTCTATCGCGACAACGGAAGGTTCGTCAAGAACAACCCCCTTCCCTTTGACGTGGATAAGCACGTTGGCCGTACCGAGATCGATACCGATATCATTACTGAACATATTAAAAAGGCCCCCAAAGTGATATTTTAAAAGCTAAGATTCGACAAGAAGCGGCAAATATATGTATAAACCTACGGTTACATGTCATTTTTCGTCTTGTACCATCTTTTAACATATCATACTTCAGGGGGTTGATTCAATGGCTTTGCCAGCCAATTCACTATATATTTTTAGGACTTGCCGGAAACGAGAATCTCCCTTCGTTTGCCACTCGTTTTTTTGTACTTAATTTTCGTCGCTTCTCCTCCCCTCAGATGGCGGATGGATTTATGGTATTCGAGAATGTGCTTCACCTGATCGGCAAGATCCGGGTTGATTTCAGGCAGCCGTTCGGTCAGATCTTTATGCACCGTGCTCTTGGAGACACCAAATTCCTTGGCAATCGTACGGACCGTATTCCTTGTTTCCACGATACAGCGACCGATTTTGATGGTCCGTTCCTTGATGTAATCGTGCACGCTCCCGCCTCCCTACTGTGGATAGTTTGGTACATTATATGAGGAGCGTGCCTATATATTCGCGGTTTGGCGGGAAGACATGCTTCGGAAGGCCTATTTATTTGGCAAAAGCAGCTTATGTTTACCTTATGCACAAAAACTACACAAGAAAAAAGCAGGGAATATGGATTCCCCGCTTTGCATGCAAAGCCATGACCAAATTTATTTTTTAGGAAGCAGACCTGCTGGATTCACCGGCTTGTCATCCTGATACACTTCAAAATGCAGATGTGTTTTCAAATCCTTCTCAAGCTCGTTACGACCCGCTGAAGCAATCACATCGTTTTGTTTCACTTGATCGCCTTCTTTTACTTTCAGATCACTCAAGCTTTGGTACACCGTTTTGAGATTATTATCATGCGTGATTTCTACGACATTACCTACCAGCGGATGTTGTTCTACACGGGATACTTTGCCACTCAGGGCGGCTCTCACTTCAAACGCCTGATCATCGGCCCGGGAAAGATCAATTCCAGTGTTAGCGGTAAATGTTTTATCGTACTCTACCATAGCTGCCGCCTGCTCATCAGCGGTCGCGTTCTCATCAAAGAACGGCTTTACGACTTGTACTGCGCCAGCATCTGCCACTGGCCATGCGATATTTTCCGACTGGGCAACTACTTCCACACTTTCTGGCTGTTGTCCGTTAACATCGGTATCCACTGCACTTGTGCTTTGTACCGATGGACTAGCTGGGTCAGGTTTGAAAGACTTCTGGCTGGCATCCTGATAGACCCACACTAAGGTTAGTATAATGGCTGCTGCGGCAATGTAGGCTGCCGGGTATGCCCACCTTTTGGACAACAGCTTTTTCCACGAAGACGGCCGTGAAGCTCTTCCACCCTGAAAGGTTTTGGGTGTTTCTTCATGGTTTTGGTTCTGGTTTTTATTTTGTTCATTCATTTGCTCATCACCTCAGTAACCAGTGTTACCGGGTGCAACTCTTTTATACTTCAAAGTTTCGAAATATTTACTAACTTAGAATACGAGAGGCTTGCGCAAAAGAAATGCCAGTATAATAGTGAAGGAGAATTTGAGTGGCAGTATGGCCTTCCTTGGCCATTCCATTGGCTCCCCACTGACTCATACCAACGCCATGGCCATAACCATAGGTTGTTATAGCAATCCGATCCCCTTCAGCCTTCCATGTAAACTCAGCCGAACGCAGCCCCAATCTGTTACGGATTTCCGGCCCTGTAAAGACTGAACCACCAACCTCAATCTTCTTGATGCGATGCCCTTCTGTCTTGGAGAGTATACGAATCTCTGGCATACCCCCTCCTCCAGTAGAAGCAGCAATCGCAGTACGACTCAGTCCCAATCTATCGAACACACTCTGACGGCTCAGTGTGACGGTATCTGTATAACGCGGGGCCAACTGCTTGTCCCATGGACTTGACACACTTCGTAAATAGGGTACTGGCTTCGCCCATACATCCTCTGAATTTTCGGTATAGCCGTTGCTAGTAGAAAAAAAAGAAGCGGTAATGGGCTTCCCCTCATATACCATGATCGTATCCTTGGTGTCTCGTACAGCCTGCTGAATTTTAGCCAGCTCTGCGGATTTACCAGAACGCCCCCATTCTCTAGTAAGTTTGGCTTTGGAGATATAAGCCTGATGTTTAACAGTATCCGTCACATCTGCTCCCGCCGGCGCACCGCTAGTGTCATCAGCCAGCAAACGTCGGGCAATAAAGGTACGCGCGGCAATAGCCTGTGCTTTTAGTGCCTCGCCCTCGAAGCTGGGCGGCATTTCGGCGGCTACTACGCCGACAATGTATTGCTCCAGCGGTAACGTCTCCGTGCGACCGGTAGACGTGACGTACACGCGCACGTCCGGCTCTGCCGCCACCGGCACGCTGCGCGCTGGAGCAGCCGGCACCGCCGGTATCGGCGGGACGCCCGGCAAGCGCGTGACGGGCATCTCGCCCTTTGCCGTCACGCTAGGCGCAGCTGGCGCTACCGTGCGACTGCTCGGCGGCAACGGCTGCGCCGTCTGGCGAGGCCACGCCATTAGCGCGGGCACAGCCATGGCAAGCACCAGCACCCCTGCCATGGCAGCGAATGGCAGCCATGGGCGTCTGCTGCCCCAGCGCGGGGTACGCCCGGCCGATGGACGCAGGTGCGGCAGCGTCACTTGCAGCGGGGTTGCAGCGCGTGTGTCATGGGCCGCTGCTCCAGCGATAGGCAGAGCCGTATCAACGGAGTTCACAGCGGAAGGCACGGCTGTTGTACGCCGATTAAGCTTGACGCCAGTCGGCAATGTACCTCTTGTGTCCGGCTGCTGTTGCATAAGCTTATTTTTCTGTAACGAAGTAGCTATAGAGCCAGAGCGTTCCTCCGCAAGTGAAGCCTGGCAATGTTCCTTAGGATGATGAATGGGTATACGGATGCGAACCTGTGAATCTTTCATAGGCTGAAACCTCCATCAAAGGGCTAAGTGTCCGGCTGGAAGTACAGATATACTCCAGCAGATATTTTCAATCATATGAAGTCGTCCACTTTGATAGAACCATTTTAAGAGAACTGAAAGAATGAAAAAGACTGACTGTAAACAACAAAAAACCAAGCCCTTTCGGACTTGGTTCCTTATTGTTCAAGAATATACTTATGCAACATGAAGCTACATACGTTAAGGCTTAGGCGAGGGAAGGCTGGATTTTCTTAAACAGATTCCCCGACGTCTCTTCCGGCATTACGCGCTCTGTACTGGGTGAATGATCCAGTTTGGACTCTTCCACGGTCACTCTGTAAATGTCCGCTCCCAATCCAGTCAGCTTCTCAGCCAAATGAACGTAACCGCGATCGATGTGATGTACGCCGGATACCTCCGTTGTACCTTCCGCAATGAGTCCGGTCAGAATTAACGCAGCACCTGCACGCAAATCTGTAGAGGTTACTTTCGCACCTGTCAGCTTAGCATTACCAGTTACAATGGCGGAACGACCTTCGACCTTAATTTCGGCATTCATGAGATGAAATTCATCCACATGCATGAAACGATTTTCAAACACGGTTTCCGTAATAATGCTCGTTCCTTCAGCGGCAAGTTGAAGTGCCATCATCTGAGACTGCATATCGGTAGGAAAACCAGGATAAGGCAATGTTTTAACATCAACGGCCTTTAACGGCTTATCTGCAATGACACGAATTCCGTTCTCATCAGGTTGAATGGTTACACCCATTTCTTCCATCTTGGAAATAACCGGTCCCAAATGATCGGATATTGCGCCTTCTACATATACGTTCCCGCCTGTGATCGCAGCAGCAACCATATAAGTACCTGCTTCTACCCGGTCGGGAATGACGGTATGTTTTACACCATGCAGCTTCTCGACGCCTTCAATACGAATAACGCCCGTGCCCGCACCGCGTACTTTGGCACCCATTCCATTCAGGAAATTTGCGAGATCAACAATCTCAGGTTCCTTAGCAGCATTCTCGATGGTAGTTACGCCCTCAGCAAGAGTAGCGGCCATCATAATATTCTCGGTTGCTCCTACGCTGGCTACATCCAAATAAACTTTAGCTCCACGCAGACGCCCGTTACTTTTAGCTTCAATAAAACCTTGGCCCAGGCTAATCTCCGCGCCCAATGCCTCAAAACCCTTTAAATGCTGATCAATTGGTCGCGTTCCGATTGCGCATCCGCCTGGAAGCGAGATTCTTGTACGTCCCAAACGTGTAAGCAGCGGGCCCATAACCAAGAATGATGCGCGCATTTTCCTAACCCACTCGTAAGGGGCTTCACAGGAAATTATCTTCCGCGCGTCAACACGAATGACCTCATCTTGGTATGTAACGCCTGCTCCTAAGGACTCCAGCACTTTGTTAATGGTCATCACATCGTCTAGAGGAGGTGCATCAATAATAACACTTTCTCCTTCTTCTCCTAGCAGAGAAGCGGCGATGATCGGCAGAACTGAGTTTTTGGCTCCGCTGACTTTGACACTCCCGGTCAATCTGTTGCCACCGCGGACGATAAATTTGCTCATCTATGGTTCCCTCCGCGCGTCATTTCCCTTTTCCATTCTGGAAAAAAAGAACATATTCCGCTATTTTCATGCCTTGCTTTTTCATTACATAAAAAAACAAGGTTTTACTAATACCCTAACTGCCATCATACCACTGATTAAAACAAGTATACAAGCGTTTTTTGTACTTGATGACCATTGTACTCTAACTGATTCAGCCAGCTATACATGTATGGTCCTTTTGTTTACCATTGTTAACAATATGACGCGATGTTATTCGACAATTCCCGCAGAGACACAGTCATAAGGTCATATAACCCGCCTACTTCATGTTAAAACAAATTCTAGAGCATCTGGCTCCAAGAGATGTAGCTCAACAGGAACCCAGAAACCAACTGTCCCAAGATTATAGCAAGAAACAAGTGCAGCAATCTGCCCTGCGGTCCTTTGGGTTGCCGGATTAACAAATCCAGCTTCAAGCTCTGTAAAGCCCACCAAGCTAACGCTATACAGATAAGCGACACGATCATGGAGATCAGCGCGGTCATACTCGCCGATTGACTTAGCTGTTCAGCCAATTGCTGTTTCCCGTTCAACCATAATTCCTCCCATCTGCGTCACAGACTTCTTTATAATACTCGGCGAACGCCTAATATGCCAGTGCTATTTCTGCATTTAGGACATTTATTTCGACAAAATGTGATTAATCACTTCTGTTTCGTGAATTTAAAAGGTACTAAATACCTAGCAACCGGGCAAGAAATAGGACTGTACATTTGGTAATAACAGCTAAAAAAGGGCCCGATCACAGTGATCGAAGGAAGCAAGGTTCTCCCTCACCTTCTACCGGACATTCTTTGGCAGAAGTTATGAAGTGGTCTCCTTGTCGTTCCATCCGTATACTATGCCGAACCCTTTTAAAATTCCACTTAAAATCAATATTAATTCTTATTGGTTCTGATGCTTGTAGCATTTAAACGGTTAAGCGCCCGTTGCAGAGCTACTTCCGCCCGATGGTGATCTATCTGTTCCTGTTTGCTCTGGAGCCGCAGTTCTGCCCGCTCCCTTGCCGCACGGGCACGCTCCACATCAATTTCTTCGGAACGTTCCGCACTCTCAGCCAAAATGACCACTTTATCCTTGCGGACTTCAAGAAAGCCCCCATTGACCGCGATCACTTCGGTTTGACCACCGATTTTAATGCGTATCGGTGCAATCTTCAAGGGAGTGACCAAGGGAAGGTGTCCGGGTAAAATCCCAAGATCGCCTTCCGAGCCGCGAACACTGATGCTGTTTACCTGTTCTGTATAGACCAGGCGCTCCGGCGTCACAATCTCTAGTAAATACGTGCTCACTTGAATCCCTCCTGGAAGCTGTCCGCAGACAGCTCACTTCGTAAGGCTCGGCTATTCTTTGCCTGTTGTTTACAACGTTTTAGCTTTTTCAACTGCTTCTTCGATGGCTCCTACAAAAAGGAAAGCCGCTTCTGGAAGATGGTCATACTTGCCTTCCAAAATTTCTTTGAAGCTTCGTACAGTTTCTTTAACCGGCACATATTTACCTGGGAAGCCGTTAAATGCTTCGGCAACGTGGAAAGGTTGAGAAAGGAAACGCTGGATTTTACGTGCACGTGCTACCAACATTTTATCTTCTTCACTCAGCTCATCCATACCCAGGATCGCAATGATATCCTGAAGCTCATTGTAGCGGGCCAAAATTTGTTTTACCCCTTGCGCTACATTGTAATGCTCTTCACCCACAACGTCTGGAGCCAAAATACGGGAGCTTGATGCGAGTGGATCAACCGCCGGGTAAATACCCATTTCGGAAATTTTACGTTCCAGATTCGTTGTAGCATCCAAATGGGCAAACGTCGTAGCAGGAGCCGGGTCAGTGTAGTCATCCGCAGGCACATAGATCGCCTGAATGGAAGTAACAGAACCTTTTTTAGTAGAAGTAATCCGTTCTTGCAATTGACCCATCTCAGTAGCCAGCGTAGGCTGGTAACCTACTGCTGAAGGCATACGTCCCAACAGGGCCGAAACCTCAGAACCTGCTTGAGTAAAGCGGAAAATGTTATCAATAAAGAGCAACACGTCACGGCCTTCTTGGTCACGGAAGTATTCCGCCATCGTCAGACCTGTGAGAGCTACACGCAAACGTGCACCCGGAGGCTCGTTCATTTGTCCGAACACCATCGCTGTTTTGTTGATAACGCCGGAATCTCTCATTTCATGATACAAGTCATTTCCTTCACGTGTGCGTTCACCTACACCCGCAAATACAGAAATACCACCATGCTCCTGAGCGATATTGTTAATCAATTCTTGAATGGTTACGGTTTTACCTACACCAGCACCACCAAACAATCCGACTTTACCACCTTTGGCATAAGGAGCTAGCAAGTCGATAACTTTAATACCTGTTTCGAGCATCTCTGCTTGAGTTGTCAGCTCATCGAAAGAAGGAGCTTGACGGTGAATCGGATTTCTAGCCGTTTCACTCATATCAGCACCATTATCAATTGGCGTTCCAAGTACGTTAAATACGCGTCCAAGAGTAGCTTCGCCGACAGGTACTGAAATAGGTGCTCCCAGATCTATGGCTTCAGCTCCACGAACCAGACCATCTGTGGAAGACATGGCAATACAACGCACACGGTTGTCACCTAGATGTTTTGAAGCTTCGAGCGTCAGGTCAATTTTGACTCCGCTCTCCAGCACAGTCCCAATATGAATGGCATTCAGGATTTCCGGAAGCTGTCCACGTTCGAACTCAACGTCGACAACCGGACCCATGATGCTCACTACGCGTCCTTTGTTCATCTTTTGGTTTCCCTCCTACAAGCTTGCACAGCCGCAAATCCGAACCACTCTGATTTGTTTTGCGCCCGCAATTTATCATAATAGTGTAGACATGCTATAAAACAGTCGCAACAAGCCTGATTAAGACTGAGCGCTTGCCCCTGCAACGATTTCCGTAATTTCCTGGGTAATAGCCGCTTGACGAGCACGGTTATAGGTCAAGGAAAGCTCACCAATTAACTTGGAAGCATTCTTCGTAGCAGATCCCATCGCCGTCATCTTCGCTCCCAGTTCACTAGCTTTACCATCCAGCAAAGCGCCGTAAATGAGCGTTTCCGCGTAACGCGGCAGCAATACTTCCAGCACTCCTTCTGGTGAAGGCTCATACTCATAGTTAATTGAGGATGAAGCTGTAGCTGAATCCGGTGTTGCCATTGGTAACAGACGGTCAACTGTTGGAATTTGAGTCAATGCGTTGACAAAGCGGTTATAGCATAGATAAAGCTCATCAAATTCTTTAAGTTCAAAGCCTTGTACAGCCTTGCTTGCAATTGTTTTGATATCTGCAAAAGCAGGTGTATCTGACAGATCTGTTACCGATTCAGCGATAGGAAATTCACGACGTCTGAAATAATCCCGTCCTTTTCGCCCAATGATGAAAATCACAAATTCATCCTGTGAACGGTGACGTTCAGCAATCGTCTGCGTAACCTGTCGCAAAATATTGGCGTTATAACCACCAGCCAGACCACGATCAGATGTAATGATGAGATAAGCAGTCTTTTTAACCGGACGCGTTTCCAGCATTGGATGCTTGATGTTATTCGCTCCAGAAGCAATGCTACTCACAACTTCCTTAAGCTTTTCTGAGTAAGGACGAGCCGACTCCGCTTTCTCCTGAGCTTTTCTCAGCTTGGATGCAGCGACCATTTCCATCGCTTTCGTGATCTGTTTCGTACTCTGCACACTTTTAATCTGACGTTTAATCTCGCGCATACCTTTTGCCATGATTTCACCACCTTTAAGCTCTAGCAAAGCCAAAGCTAACTTCGTAAGCAATCCCTTAGCTTAGCTTGGACCAAGTCTAAGCACTTCGTAAGATTCAAATCCAGCCGGACATATGTTAAAGGGCCTGTTATAGAGGGTAAAACATGCCAAGGAAGCCAAAACCCGGAGGGCACGCTTCCTTAGGACATCTTTCATCATAAACAGGCAATTCCAATGTATTAAACCGACGTGGCGAATGATTTTTTGAATTTCTCGATAGCCGCCTTCAAAGCCGCTTCGTTATCAGCCACCAAGTCTTTCGTGTCGCGGATAGATTGAAGCACGTCCTGATGGTCAGACACCATGAAAGACAGGAAGTCTTTTTCAAAACGTTTTACATCCGCTACAGGGATATCATCAAGGAAGCCTTTTACTGCAGTATACAAGCTCACTACTTGTTGCTCTACAGCAAGCGGTTGGTTAACGCCCTGTTTCAGAATTTCCATCATGCGTGCGCCGCGATCCAGACGGGCTTTTGTGGATTTATCCAAGTCGGACCCGAATTGGGAGAACGCTTGAAGCTCACGATATTGAGCAAGATCCAGACGCAGGGAACCTGCTACCTTTTTCATCGCTTTAATCTGAGCAGAACCACCTACACGAGATACGGAAATACCTACGTTGATCGCTGGACGTTGCCCTGCATAGAACAAGTCAGCTTCCAGGAAGATCTGTCCATCCGTGATGGAAATAACGTTAGTTGGGATATATGCAGAAACGTCGGAAGCCTGTGTCTCGATGAACGGCAATGCGGTAAGTGATCCGCCGCCCAACTCATCATTCAGCTTCGCTGCACGTTCCAGCAAGCGAGAGTGAAGATAGAAAACGTCACCCGGATAAGCTTCACGACCCGGTGGACGACGCAGCAACAGGGACAATTCCCGGTAAGCTGACGCTTGTTTAGTCAAGTCATCATAAACAACAAGGACATGCTCGCCTTTGTACATGAAATACTCACCCATGGCGCAGCCAGAGTAAGGAGCAATGTACAGCAATGGTGATGGTTCGGAAGCAGATGCCGTAACGACAATCGTGTATTCCAGCGCACCGTGACGACGCAATGTTTCAACAACTTGAGCTACCGTGGATTGTTTTTGACCAATAGCGACATAAATACATTTCATGCCATTGCCTTTTTGGTTCAAAATTGCATCGATTGCGATAGAAGTTTTACCTGTTTGACGGTCACCGATGATCAACTCACGTTGACCACGACCAATCGGAACCATCGCATCAATAGCTTTAATCCCCGTCTGCATAGGCTCATGTACCGATTTACGGGCCATAACACCTGGAGCCTGACTTTCAACCGGACGGAATTCTGTTGTAGCAATCGGTCCTTTACCGTCTACCGGTTGTCCCAGTGGGTTAACTACACGTCCGATCAGCGCTTCCCCTACAGGGACCTGCATGATCTGACCTGTACGTTTTACTTGACCGCCTTCACGAATGTCGGAGAATTGACCCAAAATAACAACACCGACATTGCTTTCTTCCACGTTGAGCGCCAAGCCCAATACGCCAGTGTCGAATTCAACCAATTCACCGGCCATAACTTTTTCCAGTCCGTAGACGCGGGCAATACCGTCGCCGACTTCAACAACAGTGCCGACTTCAACGACCTCGATATCATTTTTATATTGTTCAATCTGACTTTTAATCAATGAACTGATTTCCTCAGGTTTGATACTCAAGTGTGTTCACCCCTATCTTCTATACTCGTCTGTTAAAGGATTTCTCGAGACGATCCAGCTTGCCGGCCAGACTGCCGTCGTACAGTGTATCGCCGATAACCACTTTCAATCCGCCCAGCAGACTCGGGTCCACTATATTTTCCACGCGGATTGTTTTATGTTCACGGGCTCCGAATTGCTCGGCTACCGCTGTTTTTTCCTGATCACTTAAAGCATAAGTCGAATACACCTTTGCATGAGCAAGCCCCAGCTTATATTCCTGAATATCGAGGTATCCGGCAAGGAGAGATTCGAACAAATCTGCTCTACTACGCTGAATCAACAGTTTGATCGTGTTAATTAGCGAAGCAGACAGCTTGCCTTCAAAACTGTTAGCCAGAACTTGAAGCTTGACCGTTTCCGTAATGTTAGGAGAATTAATGAATTTACGGATTTCAGCATCCCCCGATACAGCCTCTACAAAAGCACGTAGCTCCTGCTCGGTTTCCATAATGGTCTGTTCTTGCTCTGCCACTTCAAACAAAGCTTTCGCATACCGTTTGGCAACTACCGTATCCCGGCTCATGCTTTGCCTCCTACCTCTTTAAGGTATTGGTCGACAAGCTCTCCTTGGACTTGGTCTTCCTTGATTTCCTTTTGAATCAGTTTGGAAGCAATTTGTACCGAAGCTTTACCCACTTCGCTGCGCAGTTCGGCAACCGCCTTATTACGCTCGCTTGTGATTTCACGAACAGCTTCGTCTTTCAGGCGGACAGCTTCGTCTTTAGCCTGAACAATAATTTGCTCCGCTTGCTTGTTACCTGTTTGTTTTGACTGCTCAATAATGTCGTACGCTTCCTTACGTGCCTGCTGGAGAGCCTGCTTTTGCTCCTCAACATAAGCAGCAGCCTGTTCACGCGTCTGTGCCGCTTCATTCATTTGCTGTAATACAAGCTGACGGCGCTTCTCCATAACGGAAAAGAGAGGGCCGAATGCATAACGCGTCAGTAACCAGTACAAGATCAAAAATGCAATGATTGTGAAAACGATACTTGTCCAATTTAAACTCAATTGAAGTCACTCCTTTCCGGTGAACGTCGGTCCTAGTTATCTCTTAAGCCAAGCAACAAAGAAGGCGCGGATGGCTGTGGCCTTCCCCGCCAAACCTTGCAAGTTTCAAATTATTATGCCTTAGCGTAGAAAATAAACGCCAGAACGACCCCGATAATAGGCAAGGCTTCAACCAGACCTACACCGATAAACATTACCGTTTGCAAAGTTGATTTAGCCTCAGGCTGACGAGCGATACCTTCAACTGTTTTACTTACGATCAGACCGTTACCAATACCTGCGCCGAGCGCACCCAAACCTACTGCGATAGCTGCTGCTATTAATGCCCAAGCTCCCATTTAAAAATCCTCCTTAGAGATGTGTATTTGTGTTATACATGTATTTGCAGTTAAGAGCGAAGCGTACTCCTGAACTTAACTAAAAACCCGAAACTAAATTTACCTAATGCTCTTCTTCATGCGTGTCAATTGCCTGTGAAATATATACGAACGTCAAAATGGTGAAGACGAACGCCTGAATACTGCCGACAAAAATACTAAACCCTTGCCAGACAACGAGTCCCAATACGGAAGCAATCCAGCCTCCTACACCAAGTGCTGTCAATTTCAGCAGGACACTGATCAAAACTTCGCCAGCAAAAATATTACCGAATAGACGCATACCATGTGTCAACAGTTTTGAGAACTGCTCAATCAAGTTAATTGGCAAAAAGAATGGAAATGGCTGAACGTAATGCTTGAAGTAAGCTTTGGTATTACGGAAGATCCCTAGGAAATGAACCAGGACAAAGATCATCAAAGCCAATCCAATGGATACCCCTGCATCTGCGGTAGGTGATTTCCACCAGCTGATGCCTACATGGGCAACTTCGCCCGGGTGAGACGCCTGTGCTTGTTCTAATGCTTCTTTGACTGGAATGATTTCATGTCCAAATACTTGGGCACTTTGCGCATTATCGAATTCGGTCACAATCCCGAACGGTAAGCCCAGCATATTCCCTACGAAAATGAACATGATCAGCGTCATCCCCAAGGAGAGGAACGGCTTCCCTTTTTTCAAATCCATCGTGCTGGTAATCAGTCCTTGAACGAATTCTACGACCCATTCCATAAAATTTTGCAGCTTGCTTGGATTGTCCACAGACAAATTGCGGGTTGCAGCAAATGCCAGTCCAAATACAATCGCACAAGTCACAATAAGCATAATAATGACGGACAAGTCAATGTTAAACCCGCCCAATTCGATAATCGGTGATTCATGCAACATGTTTTCTCACCCCTTTCTCAGTTGAGCCATCATTTTTCCTGTAGCGCGAATATGATGCCTATAATTAAAAGAAGAAATTGTCCAGTCACCAGGCTTGCCATTACAGCGATCTCATGGAAATAGGCCGGAAATTCTAGCGCCAGCACTACTGCCAAAATAGAGGTCCCTACTCGAACGCCAAAGCCAATGCCCACCTTTTTCTTCTTGCCTTCACCGGCGGCTGCACTCGCAACCTGTCGAATTTTGTAGGCCATATACAGCACATTAAGACAGCTTACTCCCGTTCCCAGAATGATTCCGTGAGCAATGTCACGATGTTGGGGCATGAAGGCGGAGACCAGGAAACACAGAGCCATAATACCAAGCGCTACGATCCATAACATTTTTTGCATACGGGTCATCTCATTCATGGTTATCCCTCAGTACCTTTCCGATCACAAGGGCAATACATAATGCGCCTACAACCAAGCCTGCGAGAACGCTTACGCCAATCCAAATTCCGGAGCCACCAAGTTTGGCATCAATCCATTTTCCGACATAGAAACCACCCAGTGTGCATATCGCCAAATCAATGCCGATCGCGCTCACCAGTCCTATAGCCTTAAAGGCATTTCCGGTGTTATTTCGGTTGTTGTTTTGCTTGGAAGGTTTGACCACTTTTCCATGTCACCCCTGCAATTCCAGTCCATTTTACTTAAATATAAGATGCTTTGTCAATTGAGATATTTTAGTGCCCTAAAGTATAAAATCAAACGACAAAGCATCTTAAATTGCTGTATCCCTTGGTAACCGTACAGTTTAACTGTATGCTTGCCTTGTAAAGAATAATTATATCGGACGAACACCTTTTGTGAACATTGTGTGAAATTCCTCAGGACGTTCAGTTTGAACACCATAATGGTGCAAAATCGCATTGACAATCCTTACTGACGCTTGTCCATCGCCGTAAGGATTCGCTGCCTGACTCATAGATTCGTACAACGCGGAATCTGTCAAAAGTGCCTTAGTCCGATTGTACACGTTCTCTTCACTCGTACCCACCAGTTCCAAGGTGCCCGCTTCAATTCCTTCCGGTCTTTCAGTCGTATCACGCAGCACCAGAACAGGTACTCCGAACGAAGGTGCTTCTTCCTGAAGCCCACCGGAATCCGTAAGGATCAGATGTGTATGTGGATAAAAATTGTGCAGATCCACGACATCCAGCGGATCAATCAGCTTAATACGCGGATGGTTGCCTAAAATCTCAAATGCAGGTTCCTTCACAGCCGGACTCGGATGAACCGGATAAACAATAGCGATATCCTCAAACTCATCCGCAATTCGCTTAACTGCATTAAAAATCTGACGATGCGGTTCCCCTTGGGATTCCCGGCGATGTGCTGTCATGAGAATCAGACGTTTGCCCTGAGCCCAGTCCAGTACGGGGTGCTCGTAATCCTGGCGAACCGTATACTGAAATACGTCAGTTACTGTATTGCCTGTAACATATATTCGCGATTCAGGCTTGTTTTCCTTCCGCAAATTTCCAGATGATAAAGAAGTAGGCGAGAAATGCAGATCAGACAGCACGCCTGTGAGCTGACGGTTCATTTCTTCAGGATATGGAGAAAGCTTGTTCCACGTCCGCAAACCCGCTTCCACATGCCCTACTTCAATCTGCTGCATAAAGGCTGCATAGCTGGCCAGGAAAGTCGTCAGCGTATCACCGTGAACTAACACGATATCGGGCTTGGCCTCACGCAATACAGGCTCCAGACCTTGAAGTACCCGCATCGAGATTTCATTCAGTGTCTGGCGATCCTTCATTACGTCCAGATCATAGTCAGGGTGAATATTGAAAACTTCCAGAACCTGATCAAGCATCTGGCGATGTTGAGCCGTAACGCATACCACGGACTCGATATGCTCCGGGTGACGCTGAAGCTCCAAAATAAGAGGAGCCATCTTAATCGCTTCCGGACGCACACCAAAAATTGTCATCACTTTGATTTTAGACATTTTCTGTTGAACCCCTTTTCATAATAAATGTCCGCTTCACAGGTCTTCCATTATTCAGAAAAACGACCTGTCATAACGTCCATAGATTTTGCCGAACCGCCAAGGGCAGTCTACTTGGTTCCGTACAAGCGGTCTCCCGCGTCGCCAAGACCCGGAATGATGTATCCATGATCATCCAGACGCTCGTCCAATGCAGCGACATAGATGTCTACATCAGGATGCGCATCCTGCACAGCTTTGACTCCTTCAGGAGCAGCAATCAGATTCATCATTTTAATTTGAGTACAGCCTCTCTTTTTCAATACATCAATCGCCGCAATTGCCGAGCCACCCGTTGCAAGCATCGGATCAATCACGATCAATTCGCGCTCAGTTACATCTGTAGGCAGCTTCGTATAGTATTCTACGGGTTGCAGCGTCTCAGGATCGCGGAACAGTCCCACATGGCCTACCTTTGCTGCAGGCAGCAGCTTTACTACGCCATCCAGCATACCCAAGCCTGCACGCAGAATCGGAATAAGACCCAGCATACGTCCTGAAATCACTTTACCTTCTGTCTCAGCAACCGGTGTCTGCACCGTAATGCTTTCCAGCGGGATATCCCGTGTAATTTCATAAGCCATCAATGTTGCTACTTCATCCACCAGCTCGCGGAAATCCTTGGTGTTGGTCCGCACATCGCGGATAAATGTAAGCTTGTGTTGGATCAAAGGGTGATCGCAAACCACCAGTTTTGCCATAATATATTCCCTCCGTTGCTTCTTCAGATACTGTGTTATTTTTAATTACTTAGCAAGTATCCTTCATAAATCCTAATCATTATATCATTCTAACCGTGCTTTTACACTAAAGGCTATATGTACAAAAATCATAAACTAAAATTAGTATATCATTATATAGGTACTACTTAATCTTAAAGCTCAATGAACAAGAGACTGTCAAGTGACAGTCTCTTGCCAAAGCATTTGTTGATTAATTATAATATTACCATACCGCTTTCCCACTGCATGTATACGTGCAATTTGAACTACATGAAAAAGTACATGTGGTTGCACAACCACCTGTACAGGAAAAGCTACATGTTCCACAATAGCCTTGGACATCTTCTCTATTTCCAACATTTCTTTTGGAAAATAAGTTTCTCATATTTTTCACCTCCTTTCAGGTGTAAATATCAAACCATTATGCATTAACTTCACTCATTACCAAGTTTATTTCATTAGTATTAAAATCTATGGTCCAGTTAGAGTTTGGGTGCCTTTTCCATTGATACTTTTTAGAAGTACAAGTCCACCAGTTCTCCATAGCAACCATAGTCTGACCGAGATCTTTCACAATCCTCTCATATAAATCATTATGAATCATTGCAGTATCGGTAAAAGTATTTATTAGTTCTTGCAATGCAGTTTTTCGTTCATACATTTGTAAGATTTCTTCTTTTTCGGATTCCAGAACGACTCCTACTATTTCGTTTTTCATAATTTGCACCCCTTAGTTAAATAAATTTATTGATTAATCAATTGCTTTGACTTTGTTTTATAAAAATTATGAATAGGATCTAAATAATCTATGCTTTTTAAAGCATTTCTAAATATTATCCCTTCTTTCTCTAGACAATTTTTAATCTGAACTGAACATTCCCTTTCAATATGACTAATGATACATTGAATTTCAGAAGGTACATTGATCTGAGTAGTGAGCTTATGATTTAAATATTTACATCTGCTGCAGTGGAATGCATCACATCCCTTGCATAAGGGTGATTGTTCCAAGCCCACTAATTCATTTGTTTGCAGTTTTGTATCTAGATCAAGATTGCACATATATTTTTCAGGGTTTTCAAAGTAAAAAGCAGGGCACATATAAATTCTTCCATTGGGGGCAAGTGTGAATGTATTCTCTCCAGCACCACAGTTACACATTTTATCCAGTTCTAAAATATCAGTCAGTACATTAATTTCCAAGGGTCTTCCCTCTTTATAACTTTCAATTATCAACGTTGAGAGTTTACTTAACTCTCTTTCATAATTCTCCAAATTTTCTTTCTTCCAAAGTTCGATATCATCTAAAATAAGGTTAATTCTATTAAAGTCAAGCTTTAAAACTTTAATAAACCTTTCGATATTAGGTATATTTCCTTTATTGATTTTGAGAATGCATAATTGATTATTATTATTTTTATCTATTTTTCTTTGAATTTGATATATGTCGTTGTCAAAAATTTGTATAAACTTGTTATCATTGTGATAATTTGTTTTACTCATTCGTAGTATTGAAGCATCAGCGTAAGGAAAATCTCCTAATAGTATAGGCGTCAATTTATGTTTTTCACAAAACTCCAGCCCAAGCTTATAAGTCTCCTCAGCCATATATTTACTTTCTAATCTAATTTTACTTTTGTATGAACAATGCGTTGTTATGTGATCCGACTCCAAAAACATTAAGTACTTCTCTTTCCCATCCGGTACTGTTACAGTTGGTTTAATTCCCGTTCTTTTCTCAAATTCGTACCAGAAGTAATCATTTGCATTACAATTTGCTTTATGCATCTTACATATAAAAGTTGCCCTTTGAAATATAGTATCAGTAGATGCCGTATCATAATTATGTCCCACACACCATGCGCATCCAGTTGCAACTTCACAATTGATACATTCTTCCTTACTTTGATTTTGAAGATTAAGTAACATAAAGGGTCTTAAACGGTTTTTATCAATGCCAGTGTGTATATTACCGATCGAGTATCCGGGTCTATTGCTCAAAGAATAATCAACGAATCTAACACATGGGAAAAAGTCACCTTTATAATCTATAGCAAGCATTTTTCCAACTCCACAAAAATTCTGATTAAGCTTTTCCTCATCAAGTGGTTTACCTAAATTTTCTTCAAAAAATCTTACGTTATGATCCTTCCATAGATCGTGTTCTAGAATATAATCTGCTAATTCTTTGAGTTGGTTCTCAAAAATCTGGTCGTCTCCTTCCTCCCACACATCTTCAAATATTACATTTGCTGATACATCATTTATCCCTAAATCCCATAAACTAATTATACTATCTTTAAGGTGTGGTAAATCATCGTGTGAAAAGGTAGCCTTAGTATGACTGTTTGGAAACTGTTTCTGCCATAACGAAATATTATTCTTCACAAGATCGTATGAACCACTGCCATCAGGAAAAACTCTTTGCAGATCATGTTTGGTCTTATTTCCGTCTACACTAATTCCAATATTCAACTTACTATGATTCTTCTTAATAAATCTCTGAACCTTAGGTGTATGGTATAAAAGACCGTTCGACGAGAAATTAAAACGATAATTGTTAAACCAGAGATGATCCAATTGATACATCTGAATTTTTATATAATCACAAATTTTATCAATTAAATCAATTTCCAGGAATGGCTCGCCTCCAATAAAGTCCCAAATCACAGCTTTTTCCGGAAAATCTTCCGGATGACTCAATATATAATCAACTGCTTTTTTGGCAACATCAAATGTCATTTTATTTTTATGATTTTTACCCACTATATAACAATACTTACAAGCTAAGTTGCAGTCCTCTGTAACGCAAAAAGTAATTTGTTTTCCTTCTTCTGATCTCCACTCTTCTACGGTTTTACCCAACATATAGTTCAGTGTACTCATATTCTTCCTCCCAAAGTTCCCCTTTTTAATAATGAATTTATTTCATCATACCTAAAGTCTATTTTGCTAATTAATCTGGCTATATGACCACTTATGAAAGCTGCTGCTATACTTGAACCAATTAGATGCTTATAATTAGGAATTTCATCAATTTTTTTCACATTATTAACATTATCGCAAGCATAAAAATACTTATTAGTATAACAATAATTTTCAGGATCTAAATTAGACGTGCTCTTGACCCCAATAACATTCGCTAATCGAGCAGGTAGAGATCTCACTTTATCGTTATTAGCAGCAGCTACTACAAAGATTTTATGGTCTTGAGCTTCACAAGACAATCTTTTCAGCGGTTTTGCATATCTCAAGCTTTTGGTTCCAAGACTCATATGAACAATGTCAGGATTATATTCTATTGCTCTCTTAAAAGCATAAAGTAATAATCTTCCGTCAGATCTTAATTCTTCATTTAATATGTTCATACTTATAAACTCAATATTTGGTGTGATATGCTTTATTGCCATTGCAACTGCTGTACCATGATCATTATTATATGAAAATTCATTTTTCTCCAATACAGTACCATTTCTATCTAAGCTAAAACGTATAGATTCTTTTACATGTTCTACGAGCCCCCCTTTGTCTATGTCTATTCCGCTATCCAACACCACAATTTTGACAGGTCTAAAAGCAAAAGTATTCGTTTGTCTCACACTCTTCCTCCTTATCATTAGATTGACATTTCAGAATTAAATAGATCTATATAATTTTTGTTATTAGTTAAACTAGTATGGATACCACTCTCAATAACCTTTCCTTGATCAAGAATGATAATTTTGTCACAATCAATAACATTAGATAAATGATGCGCTATAATAACTATTGTATGATTATGAGAGAGTAAGTTAAGTGTGCTATTAATAAAATACTGTGACTCATTGTCAACAGAAGAAGTTGGTTCATCCAACAAAATAATTCTAGTATTCCTTAATATAGCCCTTGCAATTGCAAGCCTTTGTTTTTCCCCCCCCGATAAATTAGTACCGTTTTCACCAATTATAGTCTCATACCCATTTGGCAAATTAATAATAACATCATGTATGTAGGCCTTTTTACAAGCTTCATAAAGGTCCTCAATAGTAGTATCAGGATTAGCAACAAGCAAATTTTCTTTTATTGATCCACCAAAAAAATAGGGTGCCTGTTGAACAAGCGTAATATACTTCCTAAGACTAATTTCATCTATTTCTTGCAAGTCATAATCATCAATATATATCTGACCACTTATAGGCGAATAAAATCTAAGCAATATATTGAAAATTGTCGATTTTCCAGCACCACTTCTTCCTACAATTGCTGTTTTGGAGAAAGGTGCAATTTCAAAGCTTACATTATCAAGTATTACACGATCTGTCTCATAGGAAAAAAACACGTTTTTAAAATTTATACTGCCCTTTAGATTTTCCGAATTTCCATTATTTTCAAATTCAAATTTGTATTCTTTTCTATCCATAACTGCAAATATTCTTTCAAGTGATACAACTAATCTTTGAAAATCAGTGTTAAATTCTGTAACTTGCATTAGTGAATTAATTAATTGAAATGAATATGTGTTTAAAGCAATAAAAATTTCTATAGATAATGTTTTAGTTTCAACAACAAGATATGCACCTATCAAAATAATAAGGATTTGGATAATAAAGCTAACAATCTGGGCAAGGTTCTGAGAAATAGCCTGTAAATGTACAATTCTAATTTTTTTTGATTTAAGTTCTTCCGTGGCTGTGCCGAAGTTAATTAAATTCTGATCTCGTATATTAAGATTTCTAATTTCCTTAATACCAATAAATGACTGCTGAACTATGAAATATATATAATCATTAATACTGGAGGCTTCAGTACTTCTAGCTTTAATATGCTTAGAAAATAATTTTATAATCAAATATAAAACTGGAATTAGTGCAACAATCAAGAGAGCTAATTTCCATTCAATGAAAAAAAGAGTTATACCTATAGCTAAAGACGTTAGTAAATTCACGATAAAGTGTACCGACTTACCCACAATGACGTCGGCAACGACCTCGGTATCATTGTGTAATTTAGAAATAAATTCAGACACACCTATTTTATCAAAATCATAAATTGATAAGTTCATTATTTTCTTATATAACGTTTGTTTTAAGTTTAAAATAATAGATTCATTTAAAAACGAAAAAAGGTGTGCTCTTCCGAGATTAACTAGAGTCTGAATTAAAAAGAATATTATAAAATAGAATGTAAATTTATATAGTTCATTTAAGTTTTGATTATATAAGGAAGTAAGAATTTTTGCCCATAATAAAGGTTGAGCAAGACTTAATATAACTGAAACTACTATCACACCTATATTTACTAAAAATTTCAATTTATAAGGACGAATTAGTACCCACATTCGTCCTAGTAATTTCAAGGTTATTGGATGTTTAATATAATCCATAATCTAGCCTCTCGCCTTGTGACTTTAAACTCTATAAACAAATAATAATACAATTCATTCCATATTAATGTGATCATTCTCTCAAATAAATATTTTTTTGAATAAAAGCAATTTATATACAATAATATGCAAATTAAAAAGCTTATCCGATAAATGAATCGGAAAGCTTTCTCATCTACGTTTATCTATACTTCAAATTATCCCACGCTCCCTGAAATTGCCGAAGCATTTCGTCCTTCGTGATAACCCCTGCAATATAGGCTTGCATACTACTGCTTAAATCCTGATTTAGCCCTTTCGGAAAGCGTTGAAAGTTCCAACTCCATATCTTGCCTTCCCTCACATGTCGAGATATTTCTGCACCTAGATCACCTGTCGTCTCGTCACTGGACGTGATACTTTTGAAGGCAGGAACAAACTTAAATTCCTTGGTGATATAATGTTTGCCTGTTTCTGATGTGACCAACCAATTGAGGAATTCTTTTGCCTCCTGCTTCACAGGCGAATTTTTGTTGACCACCCAGTTCGAGGCCACTCCCACCGCGAGTCTACCTCCTGTAGAGGAATCATTGTCTATAGGCGCAGGCAGAATACCCAAATTCAAGTTAGGATTAATTCCATCCATTTGCGGTTGCGTCCAGTTCCCCTGGTGCATCATAGCAGCCTTACCTGTCGAAAACAGTGTCACTTGTGTATTATAATCCGTCGTGAGCGGATTGTGGTTCCCATATTTTATAGTCAGATCAAGCAACTTCACCCACTGATCGAACACGGGGTTACCGGGGATGCGAGCCGTTCCTTTGTTTAAATCCTCAACATAACTTTCCGGGTTCGGCTGTCTGGCAAACGGGATATTGATAAAATGGTTCCCCAGAACCCACCATTCCGCATACCCGTTAGCAAAAGGTATAATCCCTGCCGCTTTCAGTCGCTTGGCTGCTTCCTCCAGTTCATCTATTGTCTGAGGCAGTTTGGTTATGCCCGCTTTTTTAAACAAATCCTTGTTATAAACAAATCCAAATCCTTCTAGATTCATAGGCTGTCCATAAATCTTACCGTTAACTGTCATCGGCTTACGAGCGAAATCGTCCAGATCCTTCACCCATGGCTGATCCGACAAATCCTCCAAGTACTCCAACCACGTATCGCGGTCTTGGTAGCCCTCATTTGTAAAAATGTCCGGCTGATCGCCTGATGCGAATTTAGCCTTCAACGAAGCACCGTAGTCCGTACCACCACCGACAGATTGGATATCCAGCTTGATGCCAGGGTGCGTTTTTTCATATTCTGCCTTCAGCTTGTTTAACGGTTCCGATATCTCTACTTTGAATTGATAAATGTGTATCGTTTTTGTCTCACTCTGTTGAGCCTTCGTATTTCCACAACCTGCAAGTGTACATGCGAGCAGCACCATCAAGGAGATGACAAGTAACGCTGTTTTTTTCATCGATTATCTCTCCCTTCAGCCTTTGACCGCGCCGGCTGCAATGCCAGAAACGATGTATTTTTGCATCACCAGAAAAAACACAACAATTGGCGTGATCCCCAACACCAGTGCTGGCAGCGCCAAGTCCCATTGCTTGGTGTACTGACCAAACAACATATAGGTTGCAATCGGAATGGTACGCAGCTCAGGATCATTCAAAATGAGCGAAGGCAACAGATAGTCATTCCAGATCCATAAGGTATTCAAGATAAGCACGGTTACGAACATAGGCAGCAGCAGCGGACAAACAATGCGAAAGAACACCCCGTACCGGGATGAACCGTCCACCCTTGCCGCCTGCTCGATCTCAATAGGTACCGTTTTAATAAAGCCATGAAAAAGAAAAACGGATAAAGGCGCTCCAAAACCCAGATAACATAAGATCAGTCCCGGTATACTGTTGTTCAAGCTCAATACGTTGGACACTTCCATAAGCGGCAACATAATCGATTGAAAGGGAACTACCATCGCAGCCACAAGCAAACCGAACAGGAACCGGTTAAAACGAGTGTCATGCCGAACCATCTGGTAAGCGGCCATCGAGCTGATTAGTAGCAAAAGCGCATTACTGACGATCGTGACAATCAGTGAATTCCCCAGTGCTGTGGGAAAGTTTATTTTATTCCAGGCGTTAGCATAGTTTTCAAAACGGAAGGTTGTCGGCCACGAAGCGGAATGGGCCAAAATGTCGCCAAAGGATTTAACGGAGTTTACGAGCAAAAAATAAAACGGAACCAGAAAGATTAACCCGATCACAATTAGCATTATTTCAGCAACCCACGTGCCCAAACGATAGTTTGACGTTTTTCCCATTACATTTCGACCTCCTTTTTCTTCGTGAGACGCACCTGAATGCTGGTAATGATTGCAACGACCACAAAGAAAATCATAGCTTTGGCAGTCCCCAATCCAAGTCGATTATTTGTAAACGCTTCATTATATATGTCCAACGCTACAGACTCCGTCGACTTGAAAGGTCCCCCCTTTGTGAGAGCCAAATTCAACTCAAATACTTTAAAGGACCAGGATATCGCCAGGAACAAGCAGACGGTCACCGCTGGCATAATAAGTGGCACTACAATATGACGCAGAATCTGTCTTCGACTCGCACCGTCGATTTGTGCCGATTCAATAAGGGCATGCGGGACATTATTTAACGAGGATATGTAAATAACCATGAGATAACCTGCATATTGCCACACAAACACAATGACAGTTCCCCAAAAAGCAGTTGGCCCATCACCCAGCCACGGCAGTTTAAAAAAAGAAAGCCCTGTTGCCTCACCTACTGCAGAAAAGCCGCGTACAAATATAAATTGCCAGATAAAGCCGAGCAGCAAGCCGCCAATCATATTGGGCATAAAAAATACAGTTCGCAGTGCATTACGGGTACGCAACGGTTTGGTAAGTGCATAGGCTAGGAAAAAGCCAATCAGGTTCGTCAGAACGACACCACATACGGTAAACCGGACCGTAAACCAGAATGCATTACGAAAATCTGGATCATCCCTAAAAATATGAATGTAATTCCCCAGTCCGAGCCATCGGATATTTTCAGATACTCCATCCCAGTTGGTCATAGAATAATACAGCCCCAGCAGGAACGGAATGACCATAATCAAGACAAAAAACAACGCCATCGGTCCTACAAATACGAGCTGCTGCAAAAATTGCGCGGATTTTCTTTGACTCAATGCAATCACTCCTTTGTCGTAGATCATGAAGGATAGCGCGCATAAACCCTTACTGTAATCGCTTATTACCCAAAAATGTATGTTTCGAGTCGTTCGGAAGCAAAAAAAAGACTGTTCTCCTCCGGCTTACGGAAGGAAAACAGCCTATACATAAAAATTATGAATGTCGATGAATTAGTATTGAGTTCCTGGATAAATCGGGAACTTATCTGTCAACTCGCCAACCGCTTGGCTTGCTTTGGACAATACAGTATCATCTTTCGGGTTTTTAAGGGTTTCAGCAATGATTTTACCGATTTTGACCATAGCCTCTTCATCCATACCACGAGATGTTGCAGCAGGTGTACCAATACGAATTCCGCTTGTTACGAATGGACTGGTCGGGTCAAAAGGAATCGCATTTTTATTGACTGTGATGCCCACCGAATCCAATACATGCTCTGCTTCTTTACCTGTGATATTCAAATTGCGCGTATCCAACAGCATCAGATGGTTATCCGTACCACCGGATACAATGTTAATCCCCTCAGCCAGCAGTGTTTCAGCCAGCACCTGTGCGTTGCGAACTACGTTTTGCGCATAGGTTTTGAACGATGGCTGGAGCGCTTCACCCAAAGCAACCGCTTTGGACGCGATCACATGCATCAGTGGCCCCCCTTGAGTACCAGGGAAAATAGCTTTATCAATCGCTTGCGCCCATGCTTTGCGAGTCAGAATCAGACCCCCACGCGGACCACGCAGTGTTTTGTGTGTCGTTGTTGTTACAAATTGGGCATGCGGAACTGGACTTGGGTGAATTCCCGCTGCCACGAGACCCGCGATATGTGCCATATCCACCATAAACAGAGCGCCTACATCATTGGCAATGGAAGCAAAAGCTTCAAAATCAATAGTACGCGGATATGCACTCGCGCCAGCTACAATCAGACGAGGGCGGTGCTTAAAGGCTGCCTTGCGCACTTCATCGTAGTCGATGCGGAAGTTGTCTTCGCGTACACCGTAAGCAGCAAAGTTATACAACAAGCCGGAAGCGTTAACCGGACTTCCGTGTGTTAAATGGCCACCATGCGCCAAATTCATACCCAGTACAGTATCTCCAGGTTTGAGAGCTGCCAGATACACCGCCATGTTGGCTTGTGCTCCAGAGTGAGGCTGCACGTTAGCATGCTCGGCGCCGAACAATTCTTTTGCGCGGTCACGTGCGATGTCTTCAACGATATCTACATGTTCACAGCCACCATAGTAGCGTTTGTTCGGATAACCTTCAGCATATTTATTCGTCAGCACGGAGCCCATGGCTTCCATTACTGCTTCACTGACAATGTTCTCGGATGCGATTAGCTCGATATTGTGGCGTTGTCGTTTCAGTTCAAGTCCCATTGCTTCCATCACTGCCGGGTCACTTTTACGCAGGTGTTCCATCATGATTGATTACTCCCTCTCCATAGTCAATTGTTGGGTATACAAGCAAACGCCTGCTCCTCTGTTGGGTACCTCATCATCAATGCAAAAAAGATTAGTACAAACATGCCGCCATGCCAAATGCTAATCGCAGTTTCCGCCGACTTCTTGCTCCAGACTATACACTGCCCGTTGTCCACCAATAAGTGGAGGACGGGTGAATGCCGCTGTCACACGTGCTTCGCCAATCCAGCGAAGACTTGGGCGAAATGGAACAGCAATGGATCGCAGATGCATGCCAATCAGCGTTTCGCCGATGTCTATCCCGGCATGGGCCTGCACGTTCGCCGCCAAACACGCGTCACTCATAGAACGATAGGCGACGGTGGCCATAGAGCCTCCTGCTGTACGAACAGGAACAGCTGCAACCTCCGTCAGTCCCAGTCGCTCCAGCACAGCCCGTTCAACGACCAGCGCTCGGTTCAAATGCTCACAGCATTGAAACGCCACATCAAAGCCATACTCCCTGCGAACGGACTCTACTCCAGACAACAGTTGCTGAGCCACATCGAGCGCTCCCGCCGTACCAATCCGACTTCCAGCCACTTCACTTGTGCTAACGCCAATAACCAGCAGGCGGCCAGCCTTGAGACTGGCTGCTTCTGCGATTTCCCGCACAACAGAAGTGGTCTGTGCTTCTAGCGAAATCTCATGATCCAATTGTCCCACTATTGGAACCTCCTTTGGTTGAACAGCCTCTCAGAGACTAGGCACGGTCTCATGCCCCAAGTTCAACACACTCTCTCCTGATCACAATCTGACTATATTATAGCCGATGTTTCAGATTTCGAGCAGAAAAAATGGAAGAACCTTTAAAGGAATCAACTCTCAGCTAACAATCTGGCTCAACTTGTATATGAAAAAAAGAGCAGTCCACACCTATGTGGAATTGCTCTTTTGCCCAGGCGACCGGCCGTATATCCGATGCTCCATCGTGGTTAATCCCACTTTTGTCGCCAGTTACATCGGATTCTCATTTTTCCACCTTATCTTAACGGATTAGCCGCCGAAAATCAACAGATTCCGTACAAAACAGATGAGTAATACCAATTTTATTCGGAAGAAGCCTTTAGCTTGTCCAGCAGCTTATGCAGCGCCGTACGGATTTCCGCAGCTGTGACATCGTAGTCTTCTCGCGAACCGCCAAACGGATCTGAAATATCAAAGCCCGGAATCCGTTGGTGTAATTCAATCATTCGTTCACGCTCCTGCGCCGATAGCTCTTGTCCGAGTGAAGCCATCAACTGCTGTGAAGCATATAACCCATCCAACTCCTGTACATCATTCAACACCTCATCCCGGTTCTCCACATATTCCTTAAGCGTAAATACTTTGCCCGCCGTTTGGGGAAAGCGCTGAATGACGTGCTGTTTATGTCCTTGCGTCAAGGTTAAGATCAGATGCGCCCACCCGGCAAGCCCGTCGCTCAAAGGGGTTGAAGTGATCTGATCGGATATATCGTGATCACGTAGAACCGCCTCTGCATGTCGGGATATCGGCGTGCCTTCCATCGCGGCTACTCCCGCAGAACGCACTTCCAGTTCTAGCCCCTGCTCAGCAGCCAACTTACGCAGCATCCCTTCAGCCATTGGACTGCGACAGGTATTCCCTGTGCATACGAATAAGATATTCTTCAACGTTTTCACCCCCCGTATGTTAAAAAAATATATAAACAGAGGATTACTATAATCCTAATCCTTTACTATAACCCTGCACTTATTTTACACTGTCTACGCTAAAATCAAAACATAAACATAAAGCCGAATGCCAACAAAATGGCACCCCCCACTGCTTCCCCATAATCTCCTAGATTACGGCTGACCTTGCGACCCAGCAGCAGGCCCAGCATCGCCATTGCTCCCCCGCAAAAACCAAACGCCAGAACGGACAGCACCAGATCACTCTGGAACATACCTAGTGACACTCCTACAGAAAATGAGTCAACGCTCACCCCAAGTGCAAACAGCAAAAGGCCTAAAGGCGAACGATGATCCAATACCTGTACGCCGTCCCCTTTAAAGGAATTATACACCATATGCCCGCCCAAAAGGATGAGTAGACCCCCTGCGAAGTAGGCCGTCACATGACCTAATAAAGAACTCATATAATGGCCTGTGAACATTCCCAGTAATGGCATCAGAATGTGAAAAAAGCCAATGACAGTACTGATGCGCAGCACGTCTCGCAGGCGTATCCCCTTCATGCCGATCCCTACGCCCAGCGATAACGCATCCATTCCTAGCGCTACCGCCATGATTAGAATCGTTACAACCTGCCCGGCATGGGCAGAGGCTGCCAGCATACTCCATCCCTCCATTATCCGTCTGTTCTTGTACACGTTATGCGGACAAGGGGCAAATCAGTACAAGCATGTACTGGAAGTACCCAATACCGAGACGAGGAGGGAGGAAAATTTAATATAAGAGGCTCTGATTCGACAGAAGCTACAAGCGGACGATTCGGTGACCTGCCGCTTTAAGCAGGCGGTTCATGACGGCGTCTCCTAATCCCTTCGGCGGACAGGATTCCGCCAAAATGTAGGTGACGCCGTCCTCGTCGCAGCGGCGCAGCACGCCGTACAGGCGCTGCGCCGCCTCATGGAGCGCGTCCAGCTTGCCTAGCGTATAGACGCGCTCTCCGGCGTAGCCGGCGGCATGCTCGTCGAACGCGAGCACTGCCGTGCGCTCCCCGCGCGCGGAAGCCTCCGCCAGCGCGGCGCGAATCCAGCCCGTCACCTCAACGGACGACGGGCCTTGTACCACGCTCAAGCGGCCTCGCGGCGCGTAGTGCGTGTACTTCATGCCCGGCGAGCGCGGCGCTGGGCTGTCCGCGTCTTCCCCGGGCGTAACAGTCAACGCCGGGTCCAGCACGACGGCGCGAGCAACCGCAGCGAGCTGCTCAGCCGTCACGCCGCCGGGGCGCAGGATGGTGACGGTTCCGTCGTCACCCGCCTGCACCACCGTGGACTCCAGCCCCACCCCCGTGGGACCTCCGTCCAAAATGCCGCCGATGCGGCCCTCCAGATCCTCTCGCACATGCTGTGCAAGGGTGGGACTGGGCCTTCCCGACCGGTTGGCGCTTGGCGCAGCCAGTGGACAACCCGCTTCAGCGATCAAACGAAGCGCTATCGGATGATCCGGCATGCGTACACCGACTGTATCCAGCCCGGCTGTCACACGCGATGACAGTGCCTGCGGCACTACCGGCAATACGAGAGTCAGCGGTCCCGGCCAGAACATATTCATCAGCGCTCGGGCTGTATCGTTTATTTCTGCTACCATACCCTCTAATTGATCAGCATCAGAAATATGTACAATGAGCGGGTTATCGGAGGGACGTCCTTTGGCAGCGAATACCGCCTCCACCGCTTTTGTACTACGAGCATCGGCTCCCAGGCCGTACACGGTCTCCGTAGGAAAGGCTACCGTCTCTCCAGCTTGGAGGAGTACGCCGGCCTCCCGTATGCCCTTTTCCGCCGCAATCCGAGTCTGTTCAGCCCAAACTTCGTCAGAAACATCCCCGTCAATGTTGCTCACAGGAACCAAACATCTTACATCCCACCATTGGGTATGGGAAGACCTCAATGCCTGCTTCAGCTCGCAATTTTCCTGTTCGTCCAGCTTTTGCTCCGATTTTTCCTTTTGCACAAAATCTCCGCGCAAGTCTTGCATTTGATTCGATTTATCACTCATATCAGATCATCCCATATCTTATTGTCATATACAGGCCAGTGATTTCGCTTGATCCTCTAAGGCTACTTTGAAAGATCAGTTTATTTGGCTCTGCCATGTGTATATCTATCGTAAGCTCCATTATAGCATATGGGGAAACTTACACTATTCAACGTTTAGGCAAACAAGCCACTCACCCAGCTACACAGTCCCGCAAGTGCATCCCACAGAAAAAAACGTACTTCCGGCTCCTTGTCAGCGGCATTCGTCCGACTTTCTCCGTGATCCGTTTTTGCTGATACCGTTTGTGCCGCTGCTTCCCCGCTGCCTGCATCAATAAAGCACAGCGGAGGAAACAGCACGCACCACCAATTTTGCCCTTTTCCTTGCCCCAGCGTAACCCGAAGCGCTTCATAATTCCCTGCTGGGTAGACCAGACCACCGTACATTTTCGTCGGGAAAGGTACGCTCGCCAGTTCCACCTGATGATCATATGCAATGCCGCGACGAGCCAGTTCCGTACCTACCAAACGGTCAATTTCAGGTAAATGAGCACCAATCAATGATCTAGCTTGATCTAAGCTTTGCGGGTTTTCCAGCTCACCCACCCAGGCATTCATCTGCTGTACAATAGCGTCCCGTATTTCGCGTTTAACCAGCTGATCCTCCGGACGATCCGAGTTGGCCAAAATACGCAGTCGAATGGAGTCATGTGGAATCACATTCAGCCCTGTTGTAGCTACTCCTGATGCTAAGGTTCCTCTTGTTCCAGTGGTCATAGCAGCATCCGTCTTTTGACCTTCCCAAGACATCATTAATATCGAAATACAAAATAGTATCATTGCAGCTTGCTTGATCCAATTTCTCATCTTCGTCTCCCCCAAACCCAAACTCTATCATGTCTATCAGTCTGTCCGGTTTGGGAGAGTCTAAACCTATGAATCTTGTAAAAGATTCAGGAACACTTTACAGATTTTCTTCAATACACCCTCAAATCATGCTACACCAAGCTTCTGACCCTCACCGAGGCATATAAAAAAGCCCAGATTTCACAATCTGGACTCTCTGGTTGCACCGTTTCAACTCACACAAATACCAATCAGTTTCAAGCCAAATCCACCTGCACTAGGCTTTTTTCGCCTTCGTCAAGCTTACTCTGGAAGGCTGCGGCAGATCGTCCTCCAGCTCTTGGCCGTGCACCTTAATACTCATAACCAAGCCGATACTAGCCATGTTAATAAGCAACGAGGTACCACCATAACTTATGAACGGGAGCGTAATCCCCGTAAGCGGCATAATGCCCAGAAACGCACCAATGTTCTCAAAAATCTGGTACAGCAACATGGACACAATCCCGACAATAATATACGGTCCGGCGCGATCCCGGCATTCCAGCGAAATCAGGATCATGCGGTGAATCAAAATAAAATATAACAATAGCAGCACTGAAGAGCCTACAAAGCCAAATTCCTCCGCTACGACCACAAAAATAGAATCCGCGTACGTATAAGGAACACGCCCGGACTGTACCGAGGTTCCTTGCAAAAAGCCCTTGCCAATCATCCCGCCAGAGGCTATCGCCAGCTTGGCATTTTTGGTATGATAAGACGCCTTCGCGGTTGCCTCTTCCGGTACCAACCAAGGGTCCAAACGCTCAACCCAGTGACTACGGCCAATTCCCTTCATAAAGGAATCAATCTCATCGTGAAACGAAATATAAGCCTTGATCCCGCCGCCAACGGCGACTGCAAATACGATGAATCCGATCAACGCATGAGATGCCTTCACATTACCAATCCATAGCATACCAATGACGATGACAATGTAACCGAGCGCATTACCCAAGTCATTTTGTGCCATAACCATGGCAAACGGGACAAAGCTCACCAGAGCGACTGGAAGAACATCCTGAATAAAATACAGCTTGCTCTTGCGCTTTTTGATCAGCATATAAGTCAGAAAAATGATAAGGACCAGCTTGAATACTTCAGCAGGCTGAAGATTCAAGCCACCAATTTTCAAAAAGCCCTGAGAGTTGTTAACCGTCCCGCCAAAAAATCCGAGACCCAACAGGAATATTCCGCCCCCATATACGTACAGGGCTTTTTTAATGAATATCCGAAAATCGACCATCGCTAAACCCAAGATCGCCACAAAACCCAATATATAATACCCAATCATCCTCTGGTAATCGTTGCCGTGATCAGGCAGGTTCGTAGGAGCTCTACCTGCGCTGTATACTGTTACAATACTAATCGCCATGAGCAAAATCAGAATAAAGATAACCGGACCGTCAATTTTTTTCAATTTCTGAAGCATGATTTCCCCCTGAGCCGTTTCTCGGTCATACCCCTCTTATTCTAAAGGAAAGACTCGCAAAAAGAAAATGCAGCACTACTCCGAGACACCTAGGACATGTCGTTCGATCCCAGCAAGGTCAGGAACGATTATAATGTTCTTCCAATGACCCGCCTGTTCCAGCAGGTCAGCCACGTCTCTGGCCTGTCCCATCCCCAATTCAAACCCGATTAGCCGGGGCGGAGCCTGAAGGAGTCCGAGCTGCTCCAGCATTGCCCGATACGGGCCGAGCCCGTCAGGACCACCATCCAACGCCATCCGCGGCTCATGGTCGCGGACCTCCGGCTGTAAGCCAGCGATGTCAGCAGCCGGGATGTACGGCGGGTTAGACACGAGAATGTCCACCGCCGTTCCCGCGAACGGCGCCAGCAGATCGCCCTCGCGGAATTCTACGGCTGCGCCGTTCGCAGCGGCGTTATGAACCGCTACTTTTAACGCGGCAGCCGAAATATCCCCTGCCGCCACGCGCCAGCTCGGTCGCTCAGCCGCCAGCGTCACGGCAATCGCACCGCTGCCCGCGCCGATGTCGAGCGCCTGCGGAGCGCCGCTTGGCCACAGACGATCGCCGTGCTGGAGTATCGCCTCGACGAGCAGTTCTGTCTCGGGGCGTGGGATCAGCACCGACGGCGAAACCATGAACGAGCGGCCATAAAATTCCTGCCGTCCGATAATATACTGCGCCGGTTCACCCGCAGCTTTGCGGGCTATGATCCGTTCCCACGCCTCCTTGGCGGTGGAAGGGAACGGATCACCCAGAGCGGCGTAAAACGCCGTACCTTCCAACCCGAGCACATGCTCCAGCAGCAAACGGGCATTATGCTGCGGCTCCAGAACGCCACAGCTTCCTAAAAAAGAAGAAGCCTCAACTAAGGCTTCTCTGACACTCATGTTCCGTTCCGGCGACATCCGATACACACAATCGCGCTCGTTCCCCAAAACTTAAACCTCTTGTTCCATCAAATCAGCCTGCTCTGCAATCGTGAGCGCCGATACGATTTCTTCGATCTCCCCGTTCATCACCTGGTCCAACTTATGCATAGTTAGGCCAATACGATGATCCGTTACACGGCTTTGCGGGAAATTGTAGGTACGTATACGCTCACTGCGGTCTCCAGTACCTACTTTACTCTTACGCTCGCCTGCATATTTGGCTTCCTCTTCCTGACGCAACATATCCGAAATACGGGCACGCAAAACTTGCAGCGCCTTCTCCTTATTGGAGTTCTGGGATTTTCCGTCCTGACAGGTTGCCATAATACCTGTTGGCATATGCGTTACACGCACCGCCGACTTGGTCGTATTAACGGACTGCCCGCCCGCACCGCTGGAACAGAACGTATCCACGCGAATATCCTTATCTGAAATTTCAATATCCACTTCTTCGGCCTCAGGCATAACGGATACTGTAGATGTCGACGTATGAATACGCCCACCTGATTCCGTCGTCGGAATCCGCTGTACGCGGTGTGCGCCGCTTTCGAATTTCATCTTGCTGTATGCACCACGACCGTTAATCATGAAAATAACCTCTTTAAAGCCCCCGAGATCATTCATGTTCGCGTCCATCAGCTCTACACGCCAGCCTTGAGTATCGGCATAACGAGTATACATCCGATACAAGTCAGCTGCGAACAGTGCCGCTTCGTCACCACCTGCTGCACCACGAATCTCAATAATAACGTTCTTATCATCATTCGGGTCCTTTGGCAGCAGCAAAATACGGATTTTTTCATCCAACTCCCGCTTGCGAACACTCAGTTCTTCAATCTCCATTTTGACCATTTCACGCATCTCGTCGTCCAGCTTTTCACCCTGCATGGTTTTTGCAGCTTCCAGCTCTTCAACGACATTTTTATATTCGGTATATGCTTCATAAGCAGGCTGTAAATCAGACTGTTCTTTGGAATAATCTCTAAGTTTTTTGCTATCGTTCGCTACATCCGGATCGCAGAGCAGTTCGCTCAGTTTATCGTAGCGGTCCGCCAATGATTGCAATCGGTCCAACAAGCGATTCACCTCTTCAGTTAAATTAATATGAAACCAGCTTCAATTCCACTGGCTACAGCTCTTTATTATACCAACTAATTCATGAATTAGCTACAAGAAATACTGACTAATTTAGGATTTTGCAAAAATCCACACAACAGCAATACAATAAAAAAGTCGCCGCCCTAATATAGGCAGCGACCACGTAATCTAGCACCTTTCAGAACACACATACATGAAGTCATCGTCTTTTATATATCCGAATCAGGTATTGTATTCTGGAAATTATATATTAAACATTAAAACGGAAATGCATAACGTCTCCGTCCTGCACTACATATTCCTTACCTTCCAGACGAAGCTGACCACGTTCCTTAGCCCCGTTCATCGAACCAGCAGCGACCAAATCGTTGTAGGATACAACCTCGGCACGAATAAATCCGCGTTCAAAATCCGTATGAATTACGCCCGCAGCACCCGGTGCCTTCGTTCCTTTGTGAATCGTCCAAGCGCGTACTTCCTGCACACCTGCTGTGAAATACGTATACAGACCCAACAAGCGATATGCTGCTTTAATCAGACGGTTCAATCCGGATTCAGCCAATCCCAGCTCCTCGAGGAACATCGCCTTGTCTTCGCCTTCAAGCTCAGCAATTTCAGATTCTACCTTGGCGCTGATCGGCACCACTTCTGCATTTTCCGCCACGGCAAAATCGCGTACCTTTTGCACATATGGATTGCTATCCGCTTCCGTTACGCCATCTTCGCTAACATTAGCTGCGTAGAGTACAGGCTTCATCGTAAGCAAATGAAGATCGCGTACAATCAACCGTTCTTCATCCGACAATTCTAAGCTACGCGCAGGTTTATCAGCATACAGCGATTCCTTGATCCGCTCCAGCACTTCTACCTCTTGGGTGTACTGCTTGTTGCCACCCTTCATGTTTTTGCGGGAACGTTCAATACGCTTGTCTACACTTTCGATATCCGCCAGAATCAGTTCCAAATTAATGGTCTGAATGTCGCTGATCGGGTCAATCTTGCCGTCCACATGGGTAATGTTCTCATCTTCAAAGCAACGTACCACATGTACAATCGCATCCACTTCACGAATATGAGCCAAAAACTTGTTACCCAGACCCTCGCCCTTGCTCGCACCGCGCACAAGTCCTGCAATATCAACAAATTCAAATGCCGTTGGCACCGTTTTATTCGGCACAACCAGTTCGGTCAGCTTATCCAGCCGCTCGTCTGGTACTTCAACGACGCCTACATTGGGGTCAATCGTACAAAATGGATAGTTTGCGGATTCCGCACCCGCCTGCGTTATTGCGTTAAAAAGTGTTGATTTGCCCACGTTCGGCAAGCCCACAATCCCCGCTTTTAAAGCCATAATCAGAACAACTCCCGTTTATATAAAATATGCGTTATGCCATCCGTTAGTTTACCAACCCACATTATATATGAGAACCTATACACGCGGCAAGCATACGGTTATGAAATTCAGGATATTGCTATATCCCTATTTAGATTTCTTTGCTCATCTGGATATCTGTAATCCGATAGCCCGACTTGCGATATACATGCAAAGCTCGCTCATTATGCCCAAATACATGCAAACCGATGCGTACAGCTCCCAGCCTGCGAGCCTCCTGTTCCAAAGCCTTCATCGCAAGCGTGCCTAGACCCCTCCCCTGGTATGAATCGTATACAAGAATATCCAGTAGAAAAGCTTCTTTTCCTTGCACGCCGTCCGTAATATTGAACCAGATGTAGCCAGCTTCCTCCTGACTCTGCTCCCCGGCATCGGAAAACATCAACATATACAGGTGAGCATGAGGTGTGTCTAGTCTCTGTGGCAGGTATCGAGCAAAACTTTCTGCCGCACGTTCTGGTGCTTCTTCTACCGTCCATGTACCTGCTTGGATTTTCTCATCCGCATAGTCGGCAAGCGAGCGTTGTTCAAATCGATCATATTGCTCCGCATTCATCGGAACCAATGTAATAAGTCCGCTCATCCGTTTACCTTCTTTCTTAGTCGAGTCGTATCTTTGAGTCCTTCTATTCCATCTACCCCAATACCAAACATAACCGTGCGGAGTTCCAGTTCGACCTGCTCCAAACGTGCCTCCAGCGCTTCACTAGAGGCAACCGCAGAACCGAGCAAAGAACGCCCGAAGCCTGCCATGTCAGCTCCCAAAGCAAGCGCCTTCGCTGCATCGACACCGTCTCTCAGTCCACCGCTGCCGATCAGAGCACTATGTGGCTGAGCGGCTCTGACTTCCACGATGCAATCAGCGGTCGAGTTGCCCCAATCCGCAAACGCCTCCGCCGCCGCGCGACGCACAGGATCAGGATTGCGAAATTTCTCCACTTGGCTCCAGCTTGTCCCACCTGCGCCAGCGACATCTATAAAGGCTGCACCCGCATCATACAGTCTCGATGCCGTCTCGCCATCTATGCCCCAACCTACTTCCTTCACTCCTACAGGCACTGAAAGCTGACGACACAACTCCTCAATGCGCTTAAGCAAACCGCTAAAATCCAAATTCCCTTCAGGTTGAAAAATCTCCTGCAATCCGTTCAAATGCAGCACCAACATATCTGCTCCGGCAATTTCCACTGCACGGCGACAATCGTCCACGCCAAATCCGTAGTTCAGCTGCACCGCACCCAGATTGGCAAGGATCGGGATACTGGGTGCCAGACGGCGAACCGCAAAGGTTGAAGCCAGTTCTTCCCTTTCCACCGCAGCCCGTACCGAACCGACCCCCAATGCCCAGCCGCGTCTCTCTGCTGTCTCTGCTAATCGCTTATTAATCGCTCCTGTCTCGGCGCTGCCGCCTGTCATGGAGCTAATAAGCAGCGGTGTTCGTACAGCTCGTCCTAAAAAAGTACTATCCAGACGAACCTCGTCAAAATGCAACTCCGGCAGAGCGCAGTGCTTAAAGGCATATCGCTCCAGCCCACTGGTGATGCCATGTCCGGCTACATCTTCTTGCAAACAAAGGCGGACGTGCTCAATCTTCCGTTCGCCTGTCCGCGCGGCAGGCAACAAAGAGCCAGATCTGTTAAAACCGTCAGATGCTCCCTTTATATTCTCCGTACTACTCATCTATGTCCCACCTCATCCAAAGTCACTCTGTTATTTCATCAAGTTCAAGAAGCACAAATAAGACCGTTCCCGAACACGGTAACCGATCTATTTATCGTCTCTTATATCCAATATCGCAGCCCTTAAAGTGGCTATTTTAAGATACTTTCATTGTATCATGGATGGAAAAATATATACACGATCGTGAACATTTTTTCTTACCCATAGGTCATGTTCAAAATTCGCAATAAACCAGTTATTTCGGAAACTCTACAGAAAAGCCGCTCCTAATTGAGCTGCCGCTTTTCTGCAAAATGCCTACTCGAAAGGACGATCCCTATCCCAGCAAGATAAAGGTCATACACTCTCCTCATCCCTTCATCGAATCAGGTATAGATGAAATGCTTTCCGCTTGTTCCTTCGTACGCCCATGTCCAAATTTGAATACCAGAATACCACCGATAATGACCAATACTCCGATCAACTTGTTAAAGGTAAACGGAATCTTTTCTAATCCCAGCCATCCTAACGAATCCCACAACAGGGCCGTGCCTAATTGCGCCGTCAATACTATGGAGATCGCATAGGTCGGGCCAAGTCGCTTCATTCCTTGCACCAGACAGAACACAACACCGACACCAATCATGCCACTGAACCAGTACCACGGCTGCATATGCTGTAAAGTAAATGTATTTTTCCCTTCAAAAATAAGACTTCCGAGTAAGGAAGCCACGAACCCTGTTCCCAGCACCAATGTTGTTGTAGCCCACGATCCTGTCCGTTCATTCACCTTATTATTGAATATCGTTTGCAGACTGACCAAGGCACCTGCGATAATCGCCAATACAATTCCTAATAACATATGTTAACTCTCCCTTGATGATCCTTGATATTCTTCCGCTTTCATAAATGCCTATATTACAATGATTCATAAATATTATGTCCTGCCAGTTCACTCAAACCTTTTCTGTCCCGAATGACAATGTAGCCTTTTGTCCGTTCAACCCATCCATCTTCAATCATTTTGCGAATAATACGGTTGAGATGTCTATAGCTGGTTCCGATCAAATTCGCCACATCTACCAGACTGGATGCACGTAATTCCTCATGAAAAGCCGTATTCGATTCGTCAAAAGAAACCGATAGCAGGTAGCTCGCCAGCCTGACTTCCACCGGATACATGAGATTGAAACTGGAAAAGTCGGAGTCCAGGCAAAACTTTCGCGTGACAATATCCAATAGAAATTGCAGCAAAGGAGCATAGTCTCTGCCGTATTTGTTCATCCATTGGTGGTGAATACCGATCACATAGATCGGAGACACTGCCTCTACTGTGTTGATGACGTGACTACTCCGAATATATTCAACATCTCCTATAACCTCGATCGGTGTTTTGAAGCAAAGGATCAGGGTTTTCCCTTCTGTAGAGCTGGTATAAATCTTGACCTTGCCCTGCACCAGTATATATAGATGCTCGATGGGGTCCCCCTGTAAACAGAGCTTTTCCCCTTGCTCCAAACGATGCAACGACAAATAAGGATGTAGTGGCTCGTAGAGTATGGATTCCAACTCATGCAGCTGCAAAAAATATTTTAGCTGCTCTTGATCCTGAATTTCTCTCATTCCTAAGCTCACCTTCAATCTCTACATTCTAAGCTTTCTTTACATGTTAAATTTCTATTTTAAAGCTTCAGAATAATTACACCCGCGATCATCATACCAATACCTATAAATTGTGGCAGCTTCATCTTTTGCTTCACTATACCGAACCATCCCTTAATATCTACCAGGAAGGTTAAACACAACTGCGCAATCAACAACGCCGAGATCGTGAACGTAACCCCAATATGTTGGATTGCCGTGACTTCACTAAATATAATAATTGCTGCAAAGGCACCGCCCCAAAGATACATCGGCTTTACCTGTTTCAGTTCAGCCATATTGCCATCCCTTGTAAACATCCAGACTAATGCTGCCAAAATAAAGCCTATTAGCTGAGTAACAGTGGCCGCCTGCCATGTACCGATATCCTGACTAATCCGTGTATTCGCTACCCCCTGTAGCGTAATGCACGCCCCTCCCAGAAAAGCAAACAAGATTCCTCTCATAAATCGTTATTCTCCCCATGTAAATGACTTTTCTATATATTAAATTATAGGGCAGACTTCCTATAAAGGACATATGTCCTCAACAAATAGTAAAACATCCTCCAATTCATTCCATTTAGTATCCGCGTCAATCCTGCACACTTGCGTTAATAACTTGACAGTATCCCATCATAAAACTGCATGTTCCGGCACGATAAAATGGAATGCAGCATTCAATTGAGGAGTTGATCGTCATATGACTACACGTGATCCGCTGCATTCTGTGCCGGAATATCAAAGAAAAACTGAGAAAAAGGGTCGGGCTTTTAACATTGCCATTCTGGTACTTATCCTCTGGCTGATTGCCGTCATGCTGTATCAGACCCATAAACCATTGCCTCCGTTCGTCTCTTATGAGAGTCAGGAGTATTCGACCCATGAGGTAAACTTCTGGACAGATTTGACCTATCCCACCGGGGATGGAAGCACTGCACAGCATGAAGGTCAAATTTTGAATCGTATGCTCGGGATCATTGATGAAGCCCAACAATTTATTGTCATCGACCTGTTTCTGTTCAATGACTATAAGCATAAAGGTCAGCACTTCCCCCAAGTCAGCGCACAAATGACCGATCATCTTATTGCCAAAAAGAAAGCTCATCCGGATATGCCTATCTTTTTCATTACAGATGAAGTCAATACCAACTACAATTCTGCCCCCAATCCTTTGTTGGAGAATATGAAGCGAGCAGGGATTCAAGTCGTGCAGACCGATGTAGACCCGTTGCGGGACTCCACCCCCATCTATTCGGCAGTGTGGCGTACCTTTTTCCAATGGTTCGGGCAGCAGGGCACAGGTTGGATTCCCAACCTGATGGCCAGTGACGGACCTGATGTTACGGCTCGCTCCTATCTTAAGCTGTTGAACGTCAAGGCCAATCACCGAAAATTGGTTGCCAACGAACAGACAGCGCTCATTTCTACAGGCAACGTGCACGACGCGAGCGCCTATCACTCCAATGTAGCGCTGGAGGTGAAGGGGCCTATCATCGGAGACATTTTACAAACAGAGCAGGCAGTGTTGGACTTTTCGGGCGGTGGACAGCTTCCTGCCTATACACCACAGGCCGAACCCAAAGTTCCATCGAGTAAGGACAGCTATCGGATCAAGTATCTAACTGAGGGCAAGGTGTACACCTCAGTTCTGGATGGCATTGCGCAGACGAAGAAAGGTGACAGCATTCATATGGGCATGTTTTATTTGGCTGACCGCAAAGTATTGAACAGCCTGCTGGATGCCTCTGCCCGCGGTGTAAACATCCAATTGCTGCTGGACCCCAATCAAAACGCGTTTGGTCAGGAAAAAATCGGCATCCCCAATCGTCCGGTTGCCCAGGAGTTGTCCGATAAATCGGGCGGGAACATTCAAATTCGCTGGTATCATACCACCCATGAGCAGTTCCATACCAAACTGATTTATATCGCCAAGGCGCAAGGAGAGCATATCATTTGGGGTGGCTCTACCAATCTGACCCCCCGTAATCTGGATGATTTGAATCTGGAAAATGAATTGTGGGTGGCCGCTCCGGCGGACAGCAAGCTGACCCGACAGGTTGCGGCCTATTTTGATAAGCTATGGAATAATCAGGGGGCTGAATACAGTTTGGATCTAGCAGCTTACGAGGATCATTCAACATTTTGGAAAGATATTATATACCGTCTACAGGATATTTTAGGCTTTACTACATTTTAACTACGGGATACTGCTGTAGTGAATTCGTTTATGCTTACAGCAGCGGTGAAAGCAGCCGCGCGAGCGATTCCATCAAACGTTTGAACAGACGTTTTTTCATGAATTCTTCACGTACAATCAGACTGGCAGAGTGCAAGTCTCGTTCGTAGTCTGTTACCATCTGCTGCACACTGTGCGTTTGAATTAACAGAGCGTTAACTTCAAAATTCAAATGAAAGCTACGCATATCCATATTGGCTGTCCCGATCGTCGCAACTTCCCCGTCAATGATGAGGAGCTTGGAGTGGAGGAACCCCTTTTCATATTCATATACCTTGACTCCAACCTCCAGTAACGACTGGAAGTACGAATGAGACGCGAGGAACGGTAGCCATTTATCCGGTTTAGCGGGAAACAGAATACGAACGTCCAAGCCGGATAGAGCAGCCATCCGTAAGGCAGTCAGGATATCTTCATCCGGGATAAAATAAGGAGTGGCAATCCAGACTGATTTTCGGGCGGACGTGATCATGGAGAAAAAGAGATTTTTGAGCACTCTCCGCTCATTATCCGGGCCACTGGCAATAATCTGCACGCCTCCGTCCGTAATTGGTTCAATATTGGGAGACAGATATTCGCTATCGAGCACCGACTCACCCGTCATGTGAAGCCAATCTTGTAGAAATATAAGCTGCAACGTCCGTACAGCTTCGCCCTTCACAATCATATGCGTATCACGCCAAAAGCCATAGGCTTTGTTGCGGCTGAGATACTCATCTCCCACATTTAGACCGCCAATTAATCCGATATTACCGTCGATGACTACAATTTTACGGTGATTACGATAGTTTACCCGGCTGGAGAAGAACAAGATCCGAGCGCCGCCGTACGCAACAACCTCTACTCCTGCATCTCTCATTTCCTTCAAAAATGACTTCGACAACTGAATACTGCCCACCGCATCGTACATAAACCGAACCTTAACACCCGCTTTAGCCTTTTCGATCAAAATTTTCTGAATGCTGGTACCGATATCATCCGACCGGAAAATGTAATATTCCATATGGATATGATGCTGCGCCTTGCGCAGTTCTTCCAGCAAAGTGGAGAAGGTTTCATCTCCATTGTTCAGAATTTGAGTTTCTGTCGCAAAATAAATCGGGGAGCGGGCCAGTCTGCGGGCCAAACGCATTAACTGCTGCTGCTCACCTGTAAAGCAGGTCAGATCTCGTTTGACTCGCAAAGCATCCTTTTCTATGCGGTCGTAAGCCTGTTGGTCACGCAATGCCTTTTTATCATACTTGCGACGCTTGAATACATTTTGCCCAAACAGAAAATAAAGAGGAAGTCCAACGACTGGCAGCAATGCCAGCAGCAAAATCCAGGACATCGTAGTGGAGGGATTACGATTCTCCGTAAAAATAATTAGACTGATGGAGATCACTGTCAGGGTGGAAAAAATACTGATGACAGTTCCTTCATTTTTGCCGATGTAATTAAACAAGCCAAAATAATAAATAATAAACACCATAGCCGCGATCAATACGGCCAGTAAGCTTCGCCTCATAACTAACCTCACTTCCAGTGGACTGCATTTGACAAGTATTCTTCATTATATTGTACATGAGCCCCTTATTTCTTCCCACTTTTTTATTAAAATGTTGATAAAAAAAATCCAAAGAAAAGCTTTATACAAAACGCAATGATGCTGGGTTGACACTTGCTTTTTTTCGTGCAAGAATAAACTAACGAACGTTAGGTAGGTGACAATAATGGGGATGGAAGAGATTCGAAAGGCCGCTCTTTTTCAATTTGCCACCAATGGGTATGAGGGAGCCTCCTTGAGCTGTATTGCCGCTGAGGTTGGTATCCGAAAACCGTCTATATACGCGCATTTCCAAGGCAAGGAGGATCTGTTTCTACAGGTGGCTAGGTACGCTTTTCAAGAGCAGAATTTACGTATTTTCGAATACTTTACGGAACGTAAAGATCAGCCGCTTAAGCATACCCTGCATGACTTCTTGTTTTGGATGGGACAGGAATATGAGAGCAACGACTCAGCCAAGTTTATGCTTCGCTTTTCCTTCTTTCCGCCTGTATCGTTGTATCACGAGGTGCTGGATATTGTTAATCCTTTTCTGGATAAAATGGAGCGAAAATTAACTCGCCGCCTCCGGAATACACGGGATCGGGAACCCTTTGGGCATATGGAGCCAGTGGATGTGGCTTTGGCTTACATGACCCTGGTGGACGGAATCATGGTGGAGCTCCTGTACAGTGGAAGCATCAACTACCACCGAAGGCTGAACGCTGCATGGCCTATTTTTTGGCGTGGGATTACGTTAACCTCACCTCATGAAGCGTGAAGCCGTCGAACTTATAAAATTTATTTTTAAGGAGAACATTCATCATGAATCGCAGTTGGATTTACGTTTTTGTTGGAGGTCTGATTGAGGTTGTATGGGTATCGGGTTTGAAGCATGCGGACTCTATACTCGCCTGGATTGTAACCGTGCTGGCCGTGGTGGCCAGCTTTTATTTAATCATTAAGGCTGCGAACCGACTGCCTGTAGGCACAGTGTATGCTGTATTCACCGGACTAGGGACGGGGGGAACAGTCGTAGGCGAAATGCTGCTATTCGGAGAACCGTTTCAATGGTCCAAAACGCTATTAATCGCCCTTTTGCTGGCAGGTGTGGTCGGCCTGAAGTTAGTTACCGACCGTGATGTTCAGGAAGGGAGTGGCGCATAATGGCTTGGATTGCATTGGTTATCGCGGGGTGCTCGGAAGTGTTAGGAGTCATTGGTATGAAGGGAGTTACGGTGGGCAAAGGCTGGAAGTCCTTAGTGCTTATGGTCCTATCCTTTGTTCTTAGCTTCTCTCTACTCAGCTATGCCATGAAAAGTTTGCCTATGGGCACCTCCTATGCCGTATGGACAGGCATCGGAACGGTTGGCAGCACAATTACAGGCATGTTCTTGTACGGTGAACAAAAAAGCGTACTGCGTGTTTTATTCATCGCCATGATTCTTGCCGCAGCGTTGGGATTAAAGCTGATATCTTAGCATGAGCGAATGGCATCAAATATTGCAAATTGCTGATCTTAAAGGAGTGATGCCTTGTGATTACCACCGTAACACTTAACGCGGCTGTGGATAAAATCTACATGGTTGCAGGCTTCGGTTTGAATGCCGTTCACCGCATTGAAGGCGGCCTGACGGTGCCGGGCGGCAAGGGCGTGAATGCCGCCCGCGTCATTCGCACGCTAGGCGAGCCAGTACGAGCGACCGGGTTTGCTGCCGGACACACGGGACGGCTGCTCATTGACGGGTTGAGCGCAGAAGGCGTAAGCGCCGATTTCATTGAAACGGCACATGGGGAGACCCGTCTCGCCATTACCGTGCTCGACCCGTCCGCGCGCACGCAGACCGAGCTGATTGAGAGCGGACCGACCGTTGAGCCGCTTGAATTAGCCGCACTGCGGCGCAAAATCGAGACCCTTGCCGAGGAATCGGCTTGGGTCGTATTCTCCGGCAGCCTGCCACCCGGCTGCCCGCCCGATCTGTACGCCGAGTTGTGCACGCTGGCGAAGGCACGCGGCGCGCGGGTGGCGCTGGACGCGAGCGGTGAGGCGCTGCGCTTGGGGCTGCGCGGAAAGCCCGACCTCGTGAAGCCTAACGAGGATGAGGCTGCTCGCTTCGCGGGAATTGACGCCGCGCGCCCGGATGCCGCTGAAGCGGCGGCATCGAAGCTGCTGGAAGCCGGAGCGCAGCTGGCCGTCATCTCGCTCGGCGCGCGCGGGGCGCTGGCGGTAACGCACGATGCGCGCTACCGCGTGAGCCTGCCAGACGCGGACATTGTCAGCGCGCTCGGCAGCGGTGACGCTATGGTCGCCGGGCTGGTCACCGGCGCAGCTACGGGGCTGGATCTCCCTGCCATGCTACGGCAGGGAGCGGCCTGCGGCACAGCGGCAGCTCTGCACGCCATGGCCGGGAAGATCGAGCTCCAGGACGTGAAGCGTCTGGAGCAGGGCATTACGGTGACGCTGTTGTAATTCAGCGTCATTTTTTTTATTTCATCCAAGCATTCGCTTATCTTCATTTCACAAATACAGTTATTCCGGATGCTCTATATTCCAAATGTGGCTTTTCGAGTTGCTTACAGCAAAACCCTGTTTTCTAGTATATTTTTCATACAAATATGCGACTTCGAAGGCCCCAGCTTAACTAATGAATCCTGAAGCTCTGCAATTTCCTCTACCGACGCGGTTTGTACCTTAATGAGATAATTAAATTCCCCACTGATGCGAAATAATCGGTAACATCCTTCGCCTCTCTACAAAATTCAACCAACTCTTAATGTGGATGAAATATATCAAAAAGCCCTTACCCACGGAGCAAGAACCTTTGTGGAACCCAATCAGCTTACACTTGGCGAACCTCCTCTAGTTGTAACAAATGCATTAGTCCACAGCCCCAATGGTGAGGTTATCGAATTTATCGAGGATGTTGATTTTGATATGTCCTTATCTAGCAATAAGTAATTCTCATAGCTATTAAACGATTCCTAAAAAACATCCGATATATTGATTATCGCTTTGTTTAAAGGAGTAGATTATCATCTCAATTGATTTCAATGTGTATTGGTTTCATTTTAGTTCCGATTTGCTGATGCCATTGTTCAGCCTGATTGGACTGCTACTCATCTATAGCACCACCAACCTAAGCCTCAACCGGGTTGGCAGCAAGATTAAGGTATTATACAATCCATCTAACCCTCGGGACGCCCGAATTGCAGGCGGTGTAAATAGTGCAGGCTGTCTGGCCTTTATGCTGTTTTTGATCGGTGTTCCCTTTGCTTTGAGCGGGGTATTCGCTGTATTGAAATTTTTCTTCTAACCAGGTTTGGATCACATACTGGTAATAAAATTTATCGCCATATACATTGCCAGGCCTAAAATAATCAGTGCCGATATTTTGTTGAGCACAGTCCCAAACTTCCCTTCTGAATCCATACGTCCCACGAGACGCCCTGCCGTTGCCAGACCGATAAACCATATCCAAGATACGGACACGGCGGCCAGACCAAAGGCCCAGCGTTCCCCGCCGTCATATTGGAGGGAGCTGGTTCCAATTACGCCAACCGTGTCGAGTATGGCATGTGGATTCAATAGCGATACCGAAGCGGCAAAAATCATCTGGCGTTTCGGCCGCATCGCCTGACTTTCTCCCGAGGAAGCTGCCTTCGATCTCCATAAAGTCCAGGCCATATACAGCAGAAACAAACAGCCCGCCGCATAGAGTACGTTCGTGAGCCATAGAAATTGCTGCAAAATAAGAGACACGCCCCCAACCGCAAGCGTGATCAGGATTGTATCACAGACACCCGCTGTAATGACAGCAGGCAGTGCATTGCGAAACCGCGACTGGGACGCCCCCTGATTAAATACAAATACATTTTGTACCCCCAAAGGCAAAATCAATCCCAATGCCAATAAAACAGCATGGATAATAGCTTCCAGCATAATTATATTCCCCCAAATTTAGTCCATCATATTTCTCTAGTATTTGCTCTCCTAAATAGTCCTCGCGCAGGAAGCTTGTACGTTTCTAATCCTCTCGTATTTCCTTTAAATTCTTCACGTTCTGCGTGTTCTGTTGTACACTATGCTTCAACTGCTCTAACGCAAGCTCGTAGTCCCGCGGATTATTCATATTGAACGCGGCCTTATGCCACATGTCTTCACTCACCCGCGGCAAATCCTCTACCGTCGCATAACGAACGTTCAGCTTGTTCAACCAATCGGTGAGACGAAGCTGTCTATTGCGCAAACATTCCTCGGCAGACGGCAGCACGCTCCGATGGTACACAGCCAGCAACGGATGTATACGTCCATCCATAGAAGGTATTACTGCTTGCAATGTTGGTTCCGTCGTTCCATGCAACTCCGTCCATTTCTCAGTTACAACGAGCAGGTCTTGCAGCACCTCTAGCTGTATAAAAGGCATATCACAAGCGACAACCATTCCCCACTCCGTAGTAGATGCAGATAATCCCGCATGAATACCGCTTAGGGGTCCCATACCTGGAAAAACATCAGACACAGTTTCCATACCACTCAGACCATATCCTTGGTTGTCACGAGTGACTATTACAACCCGCTGGGCAACCTGCTGCAATGTAGTATACGTCCGTTCAAGCATAGTGGCTCCATTGATCTCAAGCAAAGCCTTATCCTGTCCCATTCGGCTGGAACGTCCTCCTGCGACGATAATACCAGTCACTTTCATAAATAAATCCTCCTTTTTTTTCAGAAAACAATTGCAAATATGCATATGAATTTTTGAACAAAATTTAATTATTACATAATTGTTAATTTATTGGTTTGTTAACCCTTTCAACACATGATACATTGGAATAAAGAACCTCCCCACAGATCGGCATCGATGCGCAGTTCTCTATCGGGCTAAGAAAGGAATGGCTTGTCTTGCAAAAGAGAGAAATTCAAGAGACTCCTCTATATTCCTTAAAACTGTATAATTTTTTTCTATATGGAGCTATGGTCATTTTCTCCAGCTTCTTCCCGTTGTATCTGCAAGATATCGGCATGGACAAGCTGGAGATCGGGAGTCTGATGGCCATCGGGCCTTTTGTATCCGTATTTGCGAACCCTTTTTGGGGCTATACAAGCGACCGGAGCCGTAACCTCCGACGTATTCTGCTATTTATGATTATAGGTACCTTGTTATTGCTACAAGCTTTGTTTCATGTCCATACGTATATCATGATTTATGTGTCGATGATTGGTTTTTATTTTTTCCAAAGCCCTTTATTTGCGCAAAGCAACAGCCTGATTCTCAGTTATATTGAGGGCACAGACCGGAAATTTGGTGCATTCCGTATATGGGGCTCTTTCGGTTGGGCAGTGACAGCAGCAGTTGCCGGCATAGTTATTGACCAAACGGGGATATCCAGCATATCCACCATCTTTACGGTACTTCTTCTGGCTGCTTTGATCTGCACCTTGTCGATTCCACCACTGAAAAGCACTGTGGAGACAGCAACCATCCATTTACGCGGCTTTGGCAGTGTTTTAATGAACGGATACTTTATATCCTTTATTTTATTGGGCATCCTTGTATCCATCCCGAATTCGATCAACAGCGCCTTTATGTCCCTGTACATCACCGAGCTGGGTGGGTCCAAACAGATGCTTGGTTTTGCTGTTTTTATGTCATCGGTATTCGAAATTATTGTATTTTTGCTGTTTGATCGCTTCTTGAAGAAAAGAATGACTGTGATGGTTGGCTGTTTGGCACTCGTCAGTTTGCTGTTTGCCTTACGTTGGGAACTGATGGCTCTGGCCACAGACCCGATTCAGATTGTGTTCATTCAGGCACTTCATTGCGTCACCTTCGGTGGATACTTCTATGTAGGCACCCAGTTGACCGTCCTATTTACCCCTGCAGCATACCGATCATCCGGACAGGCCGTATATACCTTGACCTGGAGTGGTATATCCGGTATCGTAGCAGGTTTTGCGGGAGGATGGCTATTCCAGAACTTTGGTGGAGAAATGATGTACCATGCAGGGGTGTTCTTCGCCCTACTTGGATCTGCGGGATTCGCTATCATGTGGTATATGCTGTACAAGAACGGTTATCAGCCAGGACTGCCAGCGGGCACAAACGAATAGAAGAAGCCCCTTAACAACACTAGAGGAATGAGCTATCCTCCCTTCTGGCTCGTTAGCAAAGACAATAGAGTATCGTCAAGTCAATGATCATGTATAAAGAGTGTGCATGCGTAAAATAAAGGAGTCTGCCGACGGCAGACTCCTTTTCAACTTGGTCGCACGAAGCTACCATCTCTCCCACACTTTCCACCAGCCTATTGCTTAGGCAATTGGAAAGAGCTTTTCAACGATACAACACGGTTAAATACAGGCTTACCCGGTTGGGAAAGCTTCGGATCGACACTGAAATAACCATGACGGAAAAATTGGAACTTGTCCTGTGATTGAGCTTCTTTCATGTTCGGCTCGACATAACCATGAGCAATTTCTAAAGAGTTCGGGTTCAATTGGTCAAGGAATGTTTTTTCCGATGCATCCTCTTCAATCTCTTCCGTGTTCTCTGCGTTAATCAAAGGCTCATACAAACGGAATTCGGCAGGTACAGCCTGAGTAGCCTCTACCCAGTGGATCGTGCCTTTCACTTTACGTCCAGTAAAGCCTGATCCGCTCTTGGTTTCTATATCATAGGTACAGTGGATTTCCGTTACATTTCCGTCTGCGTCCTTAATCACATCGTTACATTTAATAAAGTAGGCATGCTTGAGACGTACTTCATTACCAGGGAACAAACGGAAGTATTTGCTTGGCGGATTTTCCATGAAGTCCTCACGCTCGATATAAATCTCACGGGAAAACGGTATTTGACGTGTACCGAGTTCCGGATTTTCAGTATTGTTTTCCGCCTCCAGCATTTCAACTTGTCCTTCAGGATAGTTTGTGATAACCACCTTCAACGGATCTATGACTGCCATGGTGCGGGGTGCCTTAAGCTTCAAATCCTCACGTACAAAATGCTCCAGTACCTGCAAATCGATGACTCCGTAGGCTTTGGAAATGCCTGTCTCATATACGAAGCTGCGGATGGCTTCCGGCGTGTAGCCGCGACGACGTAAACCGGAAATCGTCGGCATACGCGGATCATCCCAACCATCTACGTGCTTTTCATCGACCAGAAGCTTGAGCTTACGCTTGCTGGTTACGGTTTGAGCCAGGTTCAGCCGTCCAAATTCGTATTGGTGCGGTACCTTTTCCATCTCACATTCAGCTACAACCCAATCATACAGCGGGCGCTGATCTTCGAATTCCAGCGAACAGAGTGAGTGCGTTACTCCCTCAATCGCATCTTCCAGCGGATGAGCATAGGAGTACATTGGATAGATACACCATGTGTCGCCTGTATTGTGATGTGCTGTGTGTGAAATGCGGTAAATAACCGGATCACGTAAATTAATATTTCCTGAAGCCATATCAATTTTGGCACGCAGCACCTTTTCACCATTTTGGTATTTGCCTGCACGCATCTCTTCAAACAGCTTCAGATTATCTTCCACACTGCGATCCCGATAAGGGCTATTTTGCCCCGGTTCGGTCAATGTGCCACGAGTTTCACGGATTTGGTCCGCGCTTTGATCATCCACGTAGGCTTTACCCTTTTGGATCAGCAGGATGGCACGCTTGTACATTTCTTCGAAATAATTGGAGGCAAAATGTTTTTCCTCCCATTCATAACCGAGCCACTTCACGTCCTCCTGAATGGAGTTCACGTATTCCGTGTCTTCCTTCGCCGGATTGGTGTCGTCAAAACGCAAATTTGTGCGTCCTCCGAATTCATCTCCCAACGAGAAATTGATCCAGATAGCTTTGGCATGTCCAATATGCAAATATCCGTTTGGTTCAGGCGGAAATCGTGTAACGACCTCCTTTACCTTACCCGTACGTAAATCCTCTTCAATAACATTTTTAATAAAATTGGGGGGAGTGATCGGCTTCTCCACGCTAATCAACCTTTCTTCCGTATAATCTGTGTAAAACCTGTTCCCTTAAATATACCCTTTCACACCGCATAACTCAATAAAATGAAAATCCTTATGCTCTCTTCAGCAAAAAAAGTGACAAGTTATGAAAAAGAGTTAACATTTTCGGCAAATAAATTCGTTATAGTGTATATATCTTTTATTTTGCCCGGAAAAGGAGACCCACCCGTGTTTAAGCTGCTCATTGTGATCCTGCTGTCTATGCTTTTGTCCTCTTCCGTCATGACTTCCGGCCATCCTTCATCGGACCCAGTGAACGAAACCGTACAATCTCGTCCGCTAGCCAGCGCTCCAGAAGACTCATCCGTCCGCTTATATGCCGTTAATCCGTCACAGGGATTATTCCAATCAGCTGTACTGGAAATCGGCCAGCAACGCCGCACATTCCGATGGTCAGGCTCGGCGGATATCTCCACCGCACCACAATTATTTTACAGGGATGTGAACGGGGATGGTGTCCGTGAAGCCGTCGTGATCCTCACGCGTGCCTCGGGAACGGGTGTCGAATTGCAGGAATTGCATATTGTTAACGCACGCACGATGGAAGAATATGCGGTCGAATCGGCAGTAGATGCTGTGTCCCAGCGCGTACATAGCTCAGTGGAGCTACGTGACCACAACCGCCAGGTTCATATTGCTGTCACGATTGATGGTGTTACACACACGATAAACCCTAAAGCATCCGTATTTTACGATGATCCAGCCCAATTTACAAAGTATCTCGATTTTAGCTCTGTCGTAATGTATGATGCTGAACAGCTTCCTCTGCAAGCCACTGTATCTGGCAGTGTATCCCCAACCGAATTTGTAGGGGATTTGGATCTAAAATATGTATACGAGCATGAACGGTTCCGGGTGGGACCTATTGAATTTGAAGCTTCCTCTCCCTTTTGACGACTCTCGCAGAATAAGGTAGCATGGGATTAAATGCTAGACTGGCTGGTTTAGCGATTTTCCGAGTGAAAGAGGGGATCAATCATGTTTACATATGCGTTGGACGAACGCACAGTCCTTCGGCCGCTCACCAAGGAGCATGTGCAGCCTCTGTTTGAGCTGATCGAAATGTCCCGTGACCGCCTGCGTCAATGGCTTCCATGGGTAGACTCTACCACGGAAATCAGCCACACAGAGCAGTTCGTGCAGGGCGCCTTGAAACAAGCCGCAGAGAACGGTAGTCTGACCGCCGGAATTTGGATAGACAACGAGCTTGCTGGCATCATCAGCTACCATGAGATCAATTGGACTCACCGCTCCGTTAGCATCGGATATTGGCTTGGACACGGGTACGAAGGACAAGGTCTAATGACTAGCGCCTGCCGCGTATTCGTTGAATATGCTTTGATGGAGCTGGACTTGCATCGGGTCGAAATCCGTTGCGCAACTACGAACCGCCGCAGCCGCGGTATTCCAGAACGTTTGGGCTTTGTGCTCGAAGGCATTGTACGCGAAGCGGAATTGCTGCCCGACGGCTACATGAACCACGCAGTGTACGGTATGCTCCAAAATGAATGGAAGCAACTACGGTAATATTGTATTGTACAACAACGCCGCAGACCTGATCAGGTCTGCGGCGTTGTTGGTTTAGGCCGGGCATACAACGAATTGCTGTCTGTAGCCTCCCGCCTATTTTAAGAAATAGGCCATTAACACATCATCTACGAATTGGCCTGCTATGTAAAACTCCTCATGCAAACGTCCTTCAATCGCGAAACCGCTTTTTTCATAAAACATAAGGGCTTCCGTGTTGCATGAGAGTACACGCAAACTCAACTTACGTATGCCCTCCGCAGCTGCAATGTCCTTCATGGAGTTCATGAGGGCCGTCCCAATACCTTTGCGATGATAAGCTGGATGTACAGCTATATTTATTTCGAGTACATGACAGTTACTAGCCAACAGCGTTGGAGGACGAAATCCAATATAGCCGCAGAGTACTTCCTGTTCGATGGCAACCAGTTGAGAGCCTGGAGGCGTATTGCGCAGAAACTCTCCACGCGACTTCCAAGACAATGAAGCGGGAGCCGTGCGTTCATTCCATACCAATTCATCCAGCGCGATCAGATCAGGAGCATCCTTCATCTCCGAATGACGTATCGTCAAGGGTTGACTTGTAAACAATTCCTTTCAATCCTTCCTGTGAAGGCTTTCCTGAAGCAATAACTACAACCATCCGTCACTATTGTACCATAATCACAGCATATTACTGCACTTTTATTAGGACTTAAGAACTGGGAGCATCCACCTTGGACGTCGTAGTATCCAAAGTATCCGAATGATGCCGGAAACGGTTCAACCAGCTATGCAAGACGAAAAACAGGATCGACAACACCGCTACGCCTGATGCCAGCCAAAGTGTAGGCGGTAACCCACCGCCATCATACAACTTCCCCATAATATAAGGCCCCATTACCCGTCCGGCTGCGCCAATGCCCCCCACAAGCCCAATGTAAAAGGGTGCACCCCGACCTCCATGATCAGACAGGAATGCTGGAACGGCAGGTGCAATCAGCATTTCTCCCAGGGTCGCCAGAACCATAGCGAATATCATTCCAGTATAGTTCTGTGTGCCCAGCATGACAATATAAGCCGCCAAATAAAATCCTCCGGCCCATGTCATTTGCGCTGAAGCGTGATGAGCGTACAGTCGTTTTATCCAAAAAATAATGGGTTGTGCGGCAAAAATAAGGATACCATTCAGTGTCCATAGTAATCCATACATCGTTTTAGGCAAGCCCTGCTCAATAATATGGGGAGACACTCCTGTATTCCAGATCGAATTCCCGAACCATAAAAAAAGCGAACCTAACCCCACAAAGAGATACAGTCTGGTATCACGAAACAGCAATCGAGCTGGTATTTCCTCTCTTTTTTTCACGGACTTACTGAGCTGCACTTCTCCCTCTTCCCGATCCACCCTGCTTAGATAAGACCAGAAGAACCCGGCAAATACCGCAGAAGTCACTCCGTTCATCACAAAGCTGAGCTGATAGGAAAGGTCAGCCAGAACGCCACTCAATCCCGTACCCACTGCAACCCCAATATTGTTAGCGACATAAATAATATTAAACAGCTCACCACGACGGTCAGCAAAACGAAAACCTACAAAGGCCTGAATCGCAGGCACAGATACGACATTAAAAAAGCCGATAAAGCCCATCATGATGACAAACGCTACCCAATGACCACTGGTAAATGGAAGCGCGAGAAGTCCCAGCGCGTTCATCGCGAGTGAGCCAACAATCAGTTTTTTGGCTCCAATACGGTGATAGAGGGCTCCGCCCAGCACTTGACCAAAAATTCCGCCCAGAGATTGCACTAAAATCGCAATCCCTGCATCTCCCATACTACGGTTTAGCTCGTCAAACACATACATGCTAACCAACGGCCACATCAGGGAACTTCCAGCGGAATTAATCAGACTAGCAACGAGAAACACTTTCACTTCTTTCGGATAAGACTCCAACCATTTCATATCTTTTGTTTCTCCTTTTGCATCTGACGCCATAAAAGGCATTATCTCATTGGCGCTTCACATTCACCACCGTTGAGAAGAAAGTAGCCCCCTGTCCCATATCCGACAGTCGATCAGAGGTTAACACATTGGCACGCTGTCTGCGTCCTTTGCCTTCCCACCATAATCCCTGACTAATCACTGTACCGGGCAGCATTAGATCGGTGACTTTCGCTTTCAGCTCATACGTCCCCCGATCATTCCATACGGTAACCGGGTCCCCATCCGCGATGTCCCTTGTCTGAGCATCCTCCGGGTGAATTTGTAGCAAGGGCTCCCGCTCCAGTCGCTGATGCTTGGGCAAGTTAGCAAAAGTAGAATTCAGAAAATTATGGTTTGGCGATGAAATAAACATTAATGGATACCGCTCGTCCGCTTGCGGTCGATGCTCTCCGTCGTACCCTTCAATCAGCGGCACATAAGAAGGCATCGCGGGCAGACCTGCCTGTTTCATTTTTTCCGAATACAACTCAATCTTGCCTGAAGGCGTGGTTAAACGATCCAAATAAGTAGCCTTTGGCGTCATATCGAGCTTTACAAAAGGTGACCTCTTTAAGGCTTCCAAGGTTACACCGTTGAGATAAGGGTTCGTTGGATTATCAAGCGCACCTGCAATCATGTCCTCTTCACTTTCCGTAAAGGCAGCTTCGTCAAAGCCCATAGCCCGTCCGAGCAGGCTAAACAGCTCATAATTGCTTTTGCTTTCCCCGAGTGGAGCAATGACGGGTTCCTGCATCTGAACATAGTGATGCCAGTAGGATTTATATAGGTCTGTACCTTCAAAGGAAGACGCTGCAGGCAGCACAATATCGGCATAACGGGCCGTATCCGTAAGAAACAGGTCATGAACGACTGTGAACAAATCCTCTCGTCCAAATCCTTCAGTCACCCGTTCCGAATCGGGGGCTACAACTACGGGGTTACTGCAGTATACGAATAACGCCTTAATCGGCTGTTCCTTCTGTAGCAGCGCTTCTCCGATCCGGTTCATGTTGATCACCCGGGCATCCGGATTCTGTCGCAGATCAGGACGCGCCAGATTGGCGCCGTTAAACTTGCCATAAGCGCCATTAGAGCGTGACGCTCCCCCGCCGTGCTTCAGCCATTGTCCAGTGAGCGCAGGCAAGCATGTAACCGCACGTACGTTCATACCGCCATTATCATGATGCTGAAGCCCATTGCCGATATTGATATACGCTGCTCGCGCAGTTCCGTACATTTCCGCCAAACGGATGATATCCGCTTCCGGTACGCCGGTAATCCGCGAAACTCGCTCTGGTGTATATGTCTTAACATGCTCGCGCAGTTCCTCATGGCCTACCGTGTAGCGATGTAAAAATTCGTCGTCCGTCAGTCCCTGAGCGAACAGCACATTCATAACACCCAGCGCGAGCGCCGTATCCGTCCCCGGATATAACGGAATGAACCAATCCGCCCATTGCGCCGTCCGGTTGCGATGAACGTCAATAACGACCACCTTAGCACCTTTTTTACGTGCTTTCTCAGCCAAAACGACCTGATGCATGTTCGTGCTAATGACATTTCCACCCCACACAATAATGAGGTCTGCATCCTCCGTGTCCTCCGGGCTGGTGCCGCCCTTAAAACCCATAACGGACGCCCAGCCTTCATTCCCTGCCACGCTACATATCGTCTGATCCAGTTGGCTTGAACCCAGCGCATTAAAAAATCGGCGGTCCATTCCATCCACACTCAATACGCCCATATTGCCATAAAAGCTGTAGGGGAGAATAGATTCCGGTCCGTCCATACGTATCAGCTCCTTGAACCGACCTGTAATGGTATCGACTGCCTCCTCCCAGCTAATACGTTCAAATTTCCCTTCTCCTTTGGGGCCTATACGTTTCAACGGATAGAGCACCCGATCAGGATCATATACCCGCTCCGTCATATTGCGAACTTTGTTACAAATAGCCCCTTTGGTAATAGGATGATCCGGGTTCCCAGTCACCTTGACTATCTTTCCACTTTCCTTGTGAAGCAGGAGCCCACACGTATCCGGGCAATCTAACGGGCATACAGCCGGAAAAATTCCGTCCTGCTGCTCCGTCATCCGCTGTCCCCTTTGTAAGTCTTGTTGAAGCGTGGCCTCAGGAGGCGCGCTATTGCGATGATCCATAGTGTTGATGCTCCTTTCCGTTACCGTTTCCAAAAATTACACTGATCTTATCATATCCACAGCTTTGGCCTATGGCAAGAGAAGGATTTTCCCACACAGCCGCTCTCCAAAATATTAAAAAAATCCGTCTGCTGCATAGAGCAAAACGGATTTTTTTAGAATCATAATTTTTTTTCAACATCCTGTTTCATCACATCTTACCGAGGGTAAAAGAGATCAAGGCATTATGGGACGAGAGCACACTCATCCTCCATGCCAAATCATGGACCACTCCCAAAAAAATCCGCCATGACAGGTTTCGTTCCCCCGGGCCTGTCATGGCGGATTTGCTTTGTTCATTGCTGTTTAAAGTACCGTAATTAAGCAGGATCACTCAACGGATTTGATGTGCAACCGAAGAAGTAGTTGGAGATTCATTCACTGGATGTGCGTTGGTTTGAGGCTTTTTCAAATAGGCCAACCAGTAGGCTCCAGCCACAAACAGGCTACCTCCTACCAAATTTCCCAGCCAGACCGGAATGAAGTTCATAACATAATCTGCCCACGAAAAGTGGCCTGCAAAAATAGCCGCCGGAATGAGAAACATATTGGCAACAACGTGCTGAAATCCAATAGCGACAAAGGCCATTGTTGGAAACCAAATGCCCATAATTTTGCCACCGATAGAGTCTGTGCTATATGCCAGCCATACAGCCAGTGCTACGAGCCAGTTACATCCTATACCCGATATAAAAGACTGCAAAAAGCTTTCATGTAGCTTATGTCCTGCCATATCCACCACTTTGTCCAGATAAGGGCCCGTTTCTGTCAAACCCAGCACATGCCCAAAGAAAAATGCAACGAATAACGCACCTGCAAAATTACTGAGCGTAATAATCGCCAAGTTACGAAGCAAGGCTCCTGTCTTAATCCGTCCTGCCCATCTCGCCAAAGGGACCGCCATCATATTGCCGGTCAGCAATTCTCCGCCGGCGATCAAAACTAATACCAGACCTACGGGGAACACCGCAGCTCCAATAAAGGTGGCAATGCTTCCCCATTCTTTAGGCGCACTTGCAATAACACGTATATCCAGCAAAAAACCGAGTGCAATAAATGCACCTGCCAAAAATCCCAGTACCACCGCCACAGTCCACGGGTTGTTCGCCTTGGCCACTCCTGTTTCCACCGTCTTTTCAGCAATTTGCCCCGGTTTATAGCTCGCCATATGTCCCCGCTCCTTTAATATCTTTTTACTAAAATATTCTTCTTTCATATTTTATTTAAAATCAGTGATTATGTTTGTGAAAAAAATCACTTTCTCAACTATAAAAAAAACAGCCCTTGGAAAAAGGACTGTCTTTCTGTATTATTACATCTACTGCGCTACTACGCGCTTTACATTTAGTTGTATTCTTCCTTTTCAACTGCTCTCAAGAACCAAATAACTCCACCGAGGCCTACCAGGGCCACGACTACAAGAAAAAGGATATAAAACAAATCCATAAGCTACTTACCCCCTAATCCTTATGCTACTCTATATTGTACTATAAGGATTCGTCCGTACGTCTCAGATTGTTGACAAACTTATGAACAATGTCACAGACAAATCTAATTATACAGTAACTGGGTTCCGTTCGGATATTGTAGGCAATGCTTGCAAGCCTGCTGCATTCAGGAAATTCCAAGGCTTGTTATAATGCGGCTGGAAGAAGAAATCGACAAAGGCCAACTGGTCAATGGTCATATGATTTTGAATGGCTACGGATAGTGTGTTAATGGATTGCGTCAAATCCACCTTCGACATAATTTGAGCCCCCAAAATTCTTCGTGTCTCCTGCTCATATACCACTTTCAGTAATACCTTTTCGGAGGTTGGCATAAATTCAGGCCGGTAGCTGTCCTCAATGGTTACAGCTTCTACAGTCATGCCTTCGTCCGTTGCCGCCGCTTCCGTCAAGCCTGTTCCTGCGATATTGTCTTCGTAAATTTTGATACCCGAAGTTCCTTGGGTTCCCATGTAGGCAATCGTTGGTTGTACCAGATTACGTGCTACCAGCGTACCCATACGAACTGCGTTGGTTGCCAAAGGGATATAAGCCGTTTTACCTGTCGGATTATAGCGGATTGCACAACTATCACCTGCTGCAAACACGTCCGGGCAGCTACTTTGCATATAGTTATCCACAATGATCGCACCGTTAGGCAACATATCTACCTGACCTTTGAGCAGATCCGTTTGAGGTCGGAAACCGATGCAGAGAATAACAAGCTCTGTTTCATATTCTCCTTTAGAGGTCACGACTTTACTCACCTTACCGTTCGTACCCTCAAAACGACTCACCGTTTCGCCAAGTACCAGCTTAATGCCATGTTCCTTCAGGGAACTTTCAATCCGGTCTGTATACTCATGGTCCAAATACTTATTCAATATACGATCAGCACTGTCGATCAGCGTTACGTTTTTACCGTTCATTTGGAAAGCTTCTACCAGTTCAACACCAATGTATCCAGCCCCGACGACTGTAATGTTCTGTACGTGCTGGGCTTTCTCAATGATATCATTGGAATGATTATAGTTTTTACAGAGCAAAATATGATCAAGTTCAATGCCCTCCAGCTTTGGAATAATGGGCCATGATCCTGTGGTCACAATCAATTTATCAAATGTGTCTGTAAATTCTTCACCTGTTTGGAGATTACGTGCATGCAGCGTCTTGCCTGCCGTATCCACACTCGTTACCTCGTGAAGCATCTTGGTCACTACACCCAAGTCAGACAGTTGATCTGGAGACGAATAAAACAGGCCGTGTGGATCTTTAACGACACCACCTACATACAGGGCAATACCACAAGATAAAAATGAAATATTATCATTACGCTCGTAAACGGTAATTTCTGCATCTGGATAACATTTAGCTGTGTTGACGATAGCTGCCGTGCCTGCGTGTGTACATCCGATAACTGCTACTTTCATGTAAAATTCCTCCTTGGTGTGTGGGCATAAAATGTATAATAATTGTGAATAGTTTCACGTAAACAGCTCGTTTGCGTTTGTGATTTATTTCACTTCATGCGCTTATTATAGTGTGATATTTTTCACATTACAATAGCTTTTCGTGATATTCACAATTTGTCCACATTTAAAAAAGAAAGGATATACAAAATCAACGGTTTGCTGAAATATTTTTTTGCTCCATTCAGTTTTCCCTGTAAGCCCCCTGATTATGCCCTTGGAATCGACTTTCACATGATGCGCCCCCCTTAAACAAATGCACATGTAGAGAACAAAAAAAGGTCCGTTTCCCGGAGACACGCAGGAAATCAGACCTTTTTAAACATATACTTTGGAGTTAAGGCAAAGCTACTATAACAATTGCTCAATGGCTGCTTTCATCGCTTCTGGTGACTCCTTCGGTTCAAAACGACCCACAGGTACACCTTCACGATTCACAATGAATTTCGTGAAATTCCACTGAATTGTTCCATCTTCCTGTTCTCCAGGCTGTTGCTTTTTCAAATATTCAAACAGAGGCGCTGTATCCGGTCCGTTGACGTCCACTTTGGCGAATACCGGGAAACTAACCCCGTAATTCAGTTGGCAAAATTCAGCCGCTTCCTCGCTGCTGCCCGGCTCCTGACCGCCAAATTGGTTGCAAGGAAAGCCTAATACAACTAATCCCCGATCCTTATATTCATCATAAAGCTTTTGCAAATCCCCATATTGCGGGGTAAGTCCACATTTACTGGCGGTATTCGCAATAACCAGCACCTTACCGGTGTAAGTATCCAGAGAAACCTCCTGATTCGCTGGTGTTACGGCATTATGTGAATAAACAGACATACAGCATCCTCCTTCGTGTCGCTTGGTTTAGGTTACATAACCTATTTTAACCAAAACGTGACGGACATGCCAACATCCGCAGATCCTTTACCGTGATGCCATCACTTCGAGTCTGCGTTGTTCACGTTCGGAAGCGGACATTTTTGGGCAAGCATAACAATACCGCTGGCCTCCACCTGTCTTGTAATATTGGCAACAGGACGGTTTCATGTAGGTATTTTCACCGGGGCGGTAAGGATTGTCCAATTCAATAAGACGAACCGTAAACGGATTTCTTTTACGCCCGAATACCGCTCCCTTCAGCTCACGTGTCACATAAATATAATCTTGTTCAAAGCGCTCCACATCCTGAGGATCAGTCAACGATGGCTGTACTCTATCCTTAAAATACAGCAATGTCAACGGAAACTGTCCCCACATTTGCCCAATAGATGCGCTTCCCACTGCAGCTATTGCCTCCATTATGGGCCGCATCTGCAAACTGTAAAAGTCACGTAACACTTGCTGAGCCTGTTCGGAAGAATGGTCATCCCCATTGTTCCGCGTATTGTCCAGCTCTGTGAGGTCGATGACCTGGAGGCTAATAGAGGGATATTGACCTTCATAACAAATATGAAATCTGAGATTAGATACGGACAGATCCAAACGGCGTTCACACAGTGACACCATAAAATGCTGTGCAAACACGAGACCACGCAACTGGTTCACAAAATAAACGGCTGCGGTTAAATCGTCTTCAGCACGCAGAAGATCGCCGTAATACTCCATCACAGAACGGATCTTCTCTGGTTCAAGCCATTCGGCCACTGGTCCGGAATATACTGCATCTTCCGGCGTGACTCTCACTATTTTCCCTAGTTGCTCAAGCTGATCGTAATCCAGTGGTTTCATGGTATGTCCTCTTTAACCTCTTGCCGCTACTTGTGCTCTAGCATCACGCCGCTCAGCAACAGAACCTACGAGTTTCTTATCTTCCACATTCATTTCTTTTACTGCTTGGCTCACCGCAGGCTGTCCAGCCAAAGCATACGGAAGACAGAGCGGTACACCCGTACGAGGATCTGTTACAATATCCGCCTCGATCCCGAACACCTCACGCAGCACATCAGGGGACATAACCTCTGTTGGAGTTCCTACCGCCTCGGCCTTCCCTTTTTTGATTGCAATCATATGCTGAGCATATCGGGCGGCATGGTTTAAATCATGCACGACCATAACAATGGTGCGCTTCTCCGAAGTATTTAGATACTCTAGCAAATGCAGCACTTCCAGTTGATGTGCCATATCTAAAAATGTCGTCGGCTCATCCAGAAACAAAATATCCGTATCCTGCGCAAGCGCCATAGCAATCCAGGCACGCTGACGCTGACCGCCAGAAAGCTGATCAATCGGACGATCGTGGAACTCGCTCATTCCCGTTACTTGAATGGCCCACTCCACCATTTTGCGATCTTCCGCTTTCATAGAACCAAAACCTTTTTGATAGGGGAAACGTCCGTAAGATACCAGTTCCGTCACGGTTAATCCTTCCGGTGCAGTCGGATTTTGTGGCAAAATAGCCAGCTGCTTAGCTACTTCCCGGGTGGATTGCTTATGAATGGATTTACCGTCAAGCAGAACACTGCCGCCCTTAGGATTCATGATGCGAGCCATCGTCTTCAGAATGGTGGACTTGCCAGAACCATTTGCGCCCACCAAGGCTGTGATTTTCCCTTGCGGTATTTCTACGTTCAGATCTTCTACAATCAATCGATCTTCATAAGCAATATCCAGATTTGCCGTTTTCAGACGAAACATTTGGAATCATCCCTTTCCCTTATCCAATATATATAGTCACGGGCTTAACGCACGACTTTCATCAAAACTTCATTCTATCTTTATATAATAAAGATATTGATAATCATTATCAAGTGTTAACTGGTTTATTTCCTATATCATACAGTGCATATCATCCAATATTCCCTCAAAAAATTCAAAAAAAGATCACAGCTCCTCGAAGCTGTGATCTCAGGCTGTCGAGAAACCCCCTGTTTTTTTAATGAGGTTTAAAATGGTCATTTTGATCAATTAAAAATGGGTCCTCAGATCGTTTTAAATCGATTTTTGTTTTAAAAGTTGAGTCTCCCCAAATAAAAAATAAAGTGCCGGAAAGTCCTTTGGACTTTCTCGACACTCTGAGATCACAGCTCCTCGAAGCTGTGATCTTTTAAATACGGCGAATCGCATTATGACTGTACAGAAGACAGTCCAAATGCTTCAGCCATGAGACGTATAGAATTCATTTTGGCATCAAAGTCGTGAATAATGCTCGCAACCATGATCTCCTGTGCATTATAGTCCTTACTTAATCGCTCAATCTGACGCTTCACCTGTTCGGGCGAACCGACCACCATACGTTTGCGATTCTCACGAATCCGCATCCGGTCAAACGGCGTATACGGATACGCCAGTGCCTTTTCGACGGAAGGTGTTCCAGCGGAGCGCATTCCCTGCTCTAATAGAACAAGAGACAAGTCCATACTGGAAGCCAACCGATTCGCCTCCTCTTCGGTATCCGCACAGATCGCAAATACGGCAACAAGTGAACGTGGTTGGTCACTATGCTGGGAAGGGTGGAAGCTTTCCTGGTATTCCTTCATAGCCCCTGTGCCGCCTTCACCATTAATGAACTGCGCAAACGCAAAGCCCACGCCACGCTCGGCTGCCAGACCTGCGCTATCACCACTGGAGCCGAGCAACCACATTTCCGGTACAGTTTCTATAAGCGGCATCGCCTGTAGCGAACCGAAACGGTGATTATTGCCTGTGCTGTCATGTAAATAAGCTAACAGGTCATCCAACTGCTCAGGGTATAGATCTACACCACCTCGCATTTTGCCTTCTTGCAGGGCTCTGGTAGCAATGGGCATTCCTCCGGGCGCTCGTCCCAGACCTAAATCAATGCGTCCCGGATACAATCCCTCCAGCACACGGAAGTTTTCCGCTACTTTATAAGCGCTGTAATGGGGCAGCATCACACCACCCGACCCCACTCGAATGGTTGAGGTACGTGCGGCCAGATGTGAAATCAGTACCTCCGGACTGGAGCCTGCGAGATTTGCGGCAGAATGATGCTCTGATACCCAAAAGCGATGATAACCCAAGCGTTCCGCCTCTATAGCAAGCTCAGCGGTCTTTTGTAATGCCTGCGCATGCGTCATGCCTTCCGATACCGGAGATTGGTCAAGAATGCTGAGTTTTATCATAAAAGTCTGACCTTTCTATTTGGGAATAAGGATAGGCATTAATTATAGCACGCGTAGCCACAGTTACCCAAGAGGGGCCCATATCCATTTTATAGTGGAAAATTTTATTTTTCGTAAAGACTTGCGTTCCCTTTATCCGCCTCATAGAGATGCGAACGTTTTTTAAAGAAACTATACAAATGTGTAACGATTACTTTCAAGACAGCATACCCCGGAACCGCCAGTACAATTCCCACCACACCAAACAAATTGCCTGCGGTCAGAATAACAAAGATAATCGTGATCGGATGTACCCGAAGAGATTTGCCCATAATTTGTGGAGAAATTAATTTACCCTCAATGAGCTGTACGACTGTCCACACGATAACCATCTTGAGCAGCATAATCGGTGAGGTGACCAAGGCTACAATTAACGCAGGTGTAATGGCAATGACGGGACCTAAGTAGGGGACAACGCTCGTAAAGGATGCAATGACTGCAAGCGTCAGAGAGTAGTCTAATCCAATGATTAGGTAACCAATATACAACAGCGCCCCAATACAGAAGCTGACAATAATCTGCCCACGAATATAGGAACTGACCTGATGATTCATCTCGGTCATAATGCGATCTGTTTCTTTACGAAACATAGGCGGGAGCATTTTCAGGATAAACTGTGGCAGCTTGTGTCCATCTTTTAGCAAGTAGAACAGAATAAATGGAACCGTGGCAATCGCAAGTACCGTTTCTGTAACCACGCCCAAAAAGCTGCCCACACCCGTCCATGCATTATTAATAAAGCTAGATAACTTTTCAGAAGCTTTGGAGGCCAGCTCAGATGGATTAATTTGAATGGTGTTCTGGAACTGGTTTACAAAATCGCTGCCGATCAGTTTCTCGAATTGTCGTTGTACTTGCTCGCTATAGGCAGGGAAATTCTGGATAAGCCCCTGTATTTGATCGCGGATTACAGGTACCACCGATGTAACCACAATCGCAATAACCCCTATAATAAGCAAAAACAGTACAACAATGGAGTATATTCGTTTCACCTTGTTACGCTCCAATACATCAACCAACGGGTTGAACAGATAGTACAACACGCCGGATAAAATGACAGGGAGAATTATCGTTTTTAACAGCACCATGACAGGTGTGAATATGTATGAAATTTTGGTAAGCACCAAGATATTCAAGCCGATCAGCAGCAGTACCAGCAGGAATAACACAAACTTGTTGTTCAGAAAAAACTTCTTGAATCGGTCTTTCCATGCCGGAGTTATTTCCACACCACATTCCCCTTCTCTTTACACAAATGAGTAGACGTTCTTCATAGATACGATATATTTTTGGAACAAAATATACAAGGTTATACCCAAATAAACACAAAAGCAAACAAAGTTGTACGTCATCGTACGAACTTCGCTTGCTTTCGAGGGTTATGGAGTATCATTTATCGTGGTTGCAGCATCCACCGTCGTGGTCACAGGTTTGTTCTCCTGTTCAAAAAGATTCTGTATGAAGCGCTTGAGCTTTCTTTCGTCTACACCCAACACCTGCGCACCCTTAATGGTTTCACCGCGTACCAATTCATTCGGCGGGATTTGCTGCTTCGCTACTGTTGTTGCATCGATATTAAAGCCCAATGAAGCCAATTGCAGCATTTCCGTAGTGCTGAGATTCGTTTCAATATAAGGAGAAATGCTATTTAAAATACTCGGCAGTTTAATTAGAGATGAGGTTGACTGAATTTTACCGCCAAGCTCGGTAATGAATTTGCGTTGCCGCTCCGTACGCGTAAAATCGGAAGTTGCATCATGACGGAAGCGTACATATTGCAAGGCTGTTTTACCGTCCATGTGCTGCATTCCCTTTTTCAAATCAATATCAAACTGGTGTTTATCTGCCTTGGAGGTATAGTGCATATCTTTTTCGACATCCAGGTCAATACCACCCACAGAATCAACCAGCGCAATAAAGCCATTAAAATCAGTATATACATAATATTGAATCGGTATCCCCAACAGGCCGCTCACGGTCTGTCTGGTCAAATCCGGTCCACCGTAGGAAAAAGCAGCATTCAATCGACTTTGCCCATGACCTGGGATATTGACGTACGTATCACGAAGAATCGACATAAGTGTAGCCTTTTTCGTAACCGGATCAATAGAAGCAACCATAACGGAGTCAGAACGCCCTGAATCCTCTCCACGGGAGTCGCCGCCTAGCAGCAGAATATTCACTCTTTCTGTCCCATCCCATTCCGGTGGGAGCGATACCTCTACAGGTTGTACATTGGTTTGAGTTTGTGCCTGGGGTTTGAATTTCGAATCCTGTCCGGAAGCAACCGAAATTTGATTCGTAAAATGATATATAGAATACGTATAATAACCGCCCACTAAAAGAACCGCCGCAGTCACAGAAATGCCTAACCATTTTAAATATTTTCGCATATTTTCGGGTAACCTCACTTTTATTCATCATCGTTCGGCTTTTAAAAGCATACCCTTCCTGCAAGTTATCTGTCAATTCGTGTCGTCTGTTCTAGTGGTCGTCCGCATACCATGGATTCAAATGGACAAGCACCTCATAAACCCGCGGTTCCCGCTTCATAACAGCCCCCTTAATCAGTCGGATAATATCGTGTCCCTGCTGAATCGTCAAAGAGGCATCCACTGAAGCGCGGATATCCACGATGATATAATGGCCGTGCTCACGGGCACGGATACGGTCAATACGTTGAACCTCGGCTACACTCAGTGCGGCTGCGGCGTAGCTTTCAATTTCCTCCGTTGCAATCGCTTTTTCCATAAGTACATCTATGGATTCACGGCCCATTTCCCACGCCAATTTCAGAACTAGCAATGCCACTACGAATCCCGCAATAGGGTCGCCGTAAGATAAGATTGAAATGCTCCAGTGCTCCCCAATTAGCCCTAAGCCGATACCCAGTACAGCAGCCCCAGAGGCGTACACATCAGCGAGATGATCTTTTGCCGTTGCAATAAGACCCTGACTATTGGCCGCTCTCCCGATACGAATCGTGTAAATATACAGCCACTGTTTCCAGAGCAAGGAAATAATGGCGGCCACCAAAGCCAGTATATGCTCCTGTGGCATCGGTTCGAACAGTGCTGCAATGGAATGATAGCCGATAAATATGCCCGCTCCAAACAATATGACCGCCACCACGCTTGCACCGATCACTTCTGCTTTGCCGTGACCATAAGGATGATCCTCATCCGGCGGCTGGCTGGATATGCGCATCGCTCCCAGTGCCGTCGCAGAGGCAATCACATCTCCGGCATTATGCACACCATCGGCTACCAGCACCTTACTGTTGAACATAAGTCCTGTAATAATCTTAATGCCGGTCAATAGGATGTTGCTAATCAGGCTGATCCATGCTGAGACCATGGCGCGCTTGCCCATATCCTGTTCCTGCATGATGTATAACCCCTCCAAATTTATCTTTTGAAAAATGTAACCTAAACGCTAATCGTATATTTCAAGGTAGCTCCGCTACTCATGTCATCTTATGGTGCCGCTCCTTCAGCGGTATGGATGAAGATTACAATAGCCCCGGAAGATGAGCCTCCCCGGGGCTATTATGATAACCATAGTGGAGCATTCTATGAGAATACTCCTGTTTTAACTATCTGGACCGTCCGCGACGGCCTCCTTGTCCTTGACCACCACGCGGGCCGCTTTTGGCTTGTCCACCCCGGCCACCTTGGCCTCCGCGCGCGGAACCGCCGCTGCTGCGGTCATATCCGCTGCGCTCGCTGCTTTGTCCTGCCGAGCGGCCCTGACCTCCGCGTGCGGAACCGCCACTACTGCGGTCATACCCGCCACGCTCGCTGCTTTGTCCTGCCGAGCGGCCCTGACCTCCGCGTGCGGAACCGCCACTACTGCGGTCATACCCGCCACGCTCGCTGCTTTGTCCTGTCGAGCGGCCTTGGCCTCCGCGTGCAGAACCACCGCTGCTGCGGTCATATCCGCCACGCTCGCTACTGCCGCGGCTAGAGCGACGTTCGCCGCCTGTGGCATCACGACGGCCCGCCTGTTCGCGGCCGCTGCCCCGGCGCCCACCGCCGGAGTCGTTGCCGCCGTAGGAACGGCGGTCGTTTCTGCCCGAGCGGCGTTCTCGACCCTGCCGATCAGCCGTATCGGAAGCAGGTCTACGCTGTCCGCCGCCCTCACTGCTGGTGAATGTGACACCAGCAACTCTTTGGATGTTCCGAAGCTCTGGAACATCCCTTGGCGTCGCGAGCGTCACTGCCACGCCTTTGCCTCCGGCACGGCCGGTACGCCCGATGCGGTGGATGTAGCTTTCGGCATCCTGCGGCATGTCATAGTTAAAGACATGCGTGACGCCTTCTACATCCAAGCCGCGTGCAGCTACATCAGTCGCTACGAGCAATTGGAGTTTCGCTTCCCGGAATGCCTTCATCACTTGCTCCCGCTTGTTCTGGGACAAATCTCCGTGAAGCTCACCGCTCTCGAAGCCCATCTCTTGCAGTTCTTCGTTCAGTTTGGCAGCCCGTCGCTTCGTACGGCAGAAAATAACAGCCAAGTACGGACGATCTGTATTCAGCATATCCACCAATGCCTGTTGCTTACCACGGTCTGTTGTTTGCACAACGACCTGACGGATTTGGCTCACCGGAACGGAAGAAGCGGATTTCACTTTGACATCTACGGGTTCGTTCATATATACACGAGCCAGCTTGCGAATACCGGCTGGCATCGTAGCGGAAAACAGCATCGTCTGTCTCCGGTAAGGAACCTCCTGAAGAATCGTCTCCACATCGTTCAAAAAGCCCATGTGTAACATTTGGTCGGCTTCGTCCAGGACTAGCATTTTAATGCCACCCAGATCCAGCGTGCCACGTCTCAGGTGATCCAGCAGTCGCCCAGGTGTACCAATAATCAGTTGTGCGCCGCCTTTCAGTTTACGAAGCTGACGCTCTACGTCCTGTCCTCCATATACAGCCAGTAATGACAGGTTCGGCTCCGTAGCAGCCAAGCATTTTGCTTCCTCCGTAATCTGGAGCGCCAGTTCACGCGTAGGTGCAATCACGAGCGCCTGTGGGTGTCGCTTATCCAAATTCAGCTTTTGTAGAATCGGCAGTAAAAACGCAAGCGTCTTCCCGGTTCCCGTATGTGCCTCGGCGATAACATCCTGACCTTCCATCAACAGTGGAATCGACTCCTGCTGTACAGGAGTTGGGGATGAAATTCCCTGTTCTTTCAAGGCTTCTACCCAATGCTGCTCTACGCCTAATGCTGCAAAATTCTTCAAGTGGTATTCACTTCCCTTATCTGTATTCAATATGTGTCACGTAAAATAGGTTCATGTGCCATATGACATCTATCGTTCCATAGTTCAGAATTCCCATTTTTGTATCGGTTCTCATTCTACCCTTTTCAGGAAGGGAGCTTATCCGTTATCGTTGAATCTGTTCATGTAACCAACATACGGCCGCCATGCGGCTCAGGCCCGTTCCATGTATGACTTTCCTAGTATACGCGAAGTTGAACTGGTTTCCAAACGATTTTAATGAACAGTACCACAGTCGATGTAAAAGGTGAATTCGATCTTCATGTCATATATTATGGTATAAGAATTGGTAATTCCGTCATATACCAAAGGGACAACGCCGGAAGTGTACATTCTTTTGTCCAATGACCCCATGTGCCCTTCTAATCATTGCGGCATGCTCGTTTCAATCCGTCAGGACGTTTATGAAAATATCGACCAAGCAATCGTCGAAGACGTTATGATGAAGCTGAGCCAGTGGTTAAAGGCACACAAGCTGCTACACAGCCCGCGTAACTTTTATGCTGGCAGTAAAGCACTCGCTATTATGGATATTGTTCCATTTATGCTCGAACAGGATACACCGGATATGAAGTATGTTTTTCAATCGTGGGCTCCGTTCCCTTTACCACACACTTAAACAATCCGCCATACCATTAACCCTAGGAGGCTGCAATTTATGCAAATTCAAGTTCAAAAGGTTGAAAAAAAAGAGAACGAATATCTCATTCATTATCAAGCGGGGGGAGCGTTGCCGTTCGTTCCGCATGATATTGTTCTGATCCATGGCAAACAGTATTTTATAGGCACGATTTTGAAAGTAGAGCCGGAACAAGCCCTTGTACGTATCAATCCAGAATATGAAGACCAACTGGCAGGGTCCATCGGACTGGAACTGGCTTTCTCTCCAACCGTTTCTATTCAAGGTGCAGACAGCATTGTTGAAAAGCTCGGCTATTTTCCTCCCTTTCATTATGACCGAATTACGGCTGCTAATATGACGAAAGACCAGATTACACTGACGATCGAGCTATCCTACGCTAGCGTGCTTGTCCCTAGATCACCGGATCTGGAGCCTTCGGCTGAGGCACCTGTAATCCCTGAAGCTCCAGCAAAAGACGTCCCACGCTATGCAGTGACTTTTACATTTCTGGAAACCAAAGAACATGTATTAACTCCTGTAGAAACAGAAAACATCATCTTGCAGCTTGATTTCCGCTATGAAGAAGCAGACATGGTCGTTGATATCGATGCCTTGTCGGGACTGTCAGGTAGCTTTCTGTGCAGAGGTATCCGCGCAGAGATTAAGGAACTGAATGAATAAACAGGAAGCTGGAGGGTGGCGGACCGGAAGAAGCTTTATCGAGCTACAGACATGAGAGTTGATCCGCAGTGATACATATATCTTAGTCAAGGAGGCCGCTTTCGTACTGCTTCGCGTACATAAAAGCATGCCTTTCGCAGAACATGCTCTATAAGCAATTATTGCAGCATGAGGAATTCGGTGCATCTGCCAAACGGGAGCTTTCCACATCATCGACAACCAAAGGAGAATCACTCTACTTATGCGTGTAAGAATATTTATATTCATATTGATTATCGGAATTATATGTGTGCCTGCCTATTTTATTATGAGCAGCTTTGGATTATTTCAAAATGAAAAGGTGCTTGTACATTACAAGCTTGCCATTGAGGTAAAGGATAAAAAGTATGATGCCTGGCCTTTAATTAGCAGTTATACCGCTATAGATAAAAAAGGGGACAATCGTCAGCTCTACTATCAGGCGGAGGGCTCAGGCATAGAGTATCTGTTTCAACTAGCCTACGGACAATATGAACTCCGACCCTCCAAGGAAAATCCTTTTCTGGATGGGGGAGTCCACTACACCATGGATCATCCTGAGTATGTGCGTGAGGAAAAGCAGTATGAGAATGCTAACGACTACACGGAATTAACCCATTATTACAATCAGCAGGAACAGATTATTTATACCTATAATCCCGAAGCCAAGCTCGATAAAACATACGTCCGTTCCATCATCACCGCTGGAATGACTCGCACAACCGGTAGATCAAGCCGTGCGGTAAAGGATGACTATATCAATATCAGTAAGCTGTTTAAGGACAAGCTGGGAGTGAATGTGAAGGTAGATGTGGATGAGAACAACAAAATCGTCACCTTATCTATGACATGATCTCACAAATGATGCACCGCTAGCGATTAATAATGAATTTCTGGATGAAATCAATCATGTCGAGAACGCTTTGTTGATTGGTGCAGATGCGGGCGACAATTTTTACGTTCTGATATGTAATGAATACACCCCGTATGTGTACTACTGGGACCGCACACATCTTCATGCTTATGATGACAAACTGAACTATGATGTTGCAGAGCAGGCCCAATGTGGACATTTGTATCTGGTGGCAACAGACTTTACAACGTTTTTTAACCAGGTAATTGAACGACTCAACGAGCAGAAAGGGAGGCCTACTGATGACAGAAATACATAATCCTAAATGGGGACCGGCTTATTTGGAAGGTTGGGTTGTACCCGAGAACCCGGAGGCATGGGTCGAGCAGGAGTGGACAGGTAAGCTCCGTTCACAGGCCGGACATACGAAATTCCACATTTTTTATTATGGAGAGTTTATGGACGAGCTAATCGCTGTAACTGAATTTGCACCCCAGCTCATTATTGCAGAAGATGCAGTCACAGGTGAACAAATCGTGATTTTTGATGGAACCCGCCATGGTTACGATGCTCTCCTATGCGAAGCTTATACCAAGGAACAGCAGAACAATCGCACTCCCCTGCTGCCCTATGTCAGGTGATTTGCGCACTGTATGGTAGATTCAAAAAAGCGTTGTTAAAAAGGCTCGAATGTATAAGGGAATGGTGTACGATCTGTGCCCAATACCGACTTCACGCGCTCTTCATCCACCAACGCTTCGATGAAGCTATACAAATCCGAGGCTGCATACCGAAAATTGCCCCATGTGCGTAGATTCAAAGCATAGATTGGGAATTCTCCCCGTTCATCAGGCGATTGAATATCCCAAATCAGCAGGTCATTCCCTTCACTGGAAACGAAGGGAACCGCATGCTCCAAAAGTTCTGGAAAGCCATCTGGCTCCAGCGCCGCTTCTTGTAAAACCTCTTCCGATTCGAGTAAATCATCAAACCAGGCCCGCCAGTCATGATAACGATGAAGCCATGAATCCGGGTGATCGCCAAGAGGAATATGAATGTTCCATAAGCCGCATAGTCGCCCGTAACCAAGAGTTTTGACATAATCTATATAAGAAGGCGGAAAACCCATACCATTTTCAAAACGATGTTCTATTAGAAAAGTCTCATCATAATAAGCCTGAAACTGCGGACGTTGCAGCCCTGTAAAAATGCTCATGTTCGCCCTCTCCTTTTGCACGTCCTATTCACCTTTTCACCCTTCGGTGCATTGAAAAGGCCATTTTCAAGTGTTAAAATGGGAATAAGATGTATATTCTAAAAAAAGAGTGAAGATGCGTCAACATCCTCACTCTTTGGCAACAGCCGCTTTTTAAGGGCGGTAGCCGTGTCAAAGGATGATCATTGAAATAGACCGCTTGCCTTTGTCGAGGGCGGTCTATTTCTTTTTATGGAAGGAAAGAATCAGGACCGTCACCTCCTTTACAGGAGACTAGCCGACCGCCCATCTAAGCCATTCTGTTGTTGAGGAATATTATAACATATGAATCATAAAATGTACGTTTTTACGCTCTTTCCGAAAAGGAGGAACGAATATGGAGCAAAAGCGCTTCAAAGATGAACATGGATATAAATATGACTTTGCCGCCGTGATCCGGAGAGGAGAACAAGTAGCTGTTCACTGTCCCCGTTGTCAGGGTCAAGCTTTTATTTCCAGATCCAAAAAAGAATGTTATTACGTTGTTCGATGCTCTCATTGTTACTACACGTATCAGCAGCCAGAATCTTATACATTCTATGCACGCGGCGTATGCAACCATTGCGAGCGGTATTTTAATATCGAAATCCACGATGACCGAACGAAACTCCATAAAAATACGAATATAAACTGTCCGCACTGTGAGACACGCAATCAGGTTCCGGTGCATCGTGTTCAATCACGCGAATGGCATACGGACGTGATTCAAAACGGAAAAGACCCTATTTTCCAGCTCCAACTGTACTTCCTTGATTACTATCGGGGTAAACCTGTCTGGGCTCTTAACCGGATACACCTGAATTACCTGCTCTCCTATATTTCTGCCGAGTTGCGGGAAAAGCCTACATCCGGTATGATGCGTACGGCTTCCCATTCCATTCCCAAGTACATTAAGGATGCGAAGAATCGCCAGGCCATCTTAAAGATATTACAAAAGCTACAGCATAAGCCAGCGGCTAAGAGAGGAGCCTCCATACATGAGCATACAAACTTTTGACAGCCTTGAAGCACTGGTCCATGCTGTTGACCAAACAGAAATCAATGAATGGATATTTGCCAATCTAAAACATGTCCAAAGTAATCCGCTCAATTCTACCTACTACATCATTCCCGAGGAAGAATTGTGGGAGCTGGAGGATGCCGGTCTCACCGTCACCAATCATCGTGATGAAAGTATCCCTGCATCTCTGCCAGACCATCACGTGCAATCTTGGCTGGAGGTGGCGACTGTACAGGATGTCATTGAAGTGTTACGCCACAGCGGAAGCGAGCCGGATATTGAACGCATTGCGCAGGGACTGCGATATTATCATGAATATGATGCTTTTATGGAATAAGCGTCTCCAGCAACTCTTTTACCTCAGGGACAGCCTGCTTCAGGCTGTTTTTTAGTTTCTTCGCGCCACCCCATATACGATAAACAAGCACCTCTTGTTCATAGTCTTCCAGCTTCTCAAGCTCCTCCACCAGTACCTGTGCCTGCTCTACAGTTTCGATTCCGGATGACTTCAGGGGTTTGGCAGACTCGTTGCTTGCCAGTAGAATCCTCGTCCAAACGGGGATCGTGTCAGGTGTTAGCCCATGCGCTTCGGCAAAGGCAGCCGCGTAACCGTCCTGTACGGACTGATGTTCACTGTCCACCAGCTTCATATAATGATTCACTAATGGGAAATAGTTCGTTCCTTTCAGTCCTAATCCCATTACCGCATAGGTTCCCGGCATCGCCGACTTTTCACCGGGCTCTACATCGTTATACCATTTGAATTCTTCCATCACGGTTTCGGCATATTCAGCCAGCAACGGATGCAGCGACGGATACTCAAGTGCATTGGCGAAGAAACGATGTAGCGTAGATTTAGCCAACTTGGGTACAGGCAGGTAGTTTTTCACCTTGCTTTTGAACTTCATCCGATATTCCTTGGTAAAGCCCTTCTTTAAAATATCGCATAAATATACAAGTGCTTGTCTATAGCTTTCTTCTTCCTCTGAACGAATCTGAACCTCCAATGTTTGCAAAATATCATTGGCTTGGCAGATGACTCGCTCGCTTGTATGTAGCGCTGGGATGCTTCCTGATCCGCTCTCAAGCCACACGGAAGCCTGCTCCGAGCCTAGCTGTGCAGCAATCTCCAAATATTTCTGCCGTGCATCGGCATCGGTCGAACCCACCCGCATCGCGGTAAACAGGAACATCTCCATGGCTGGCGCGGGAATTTCCGAAGGGAGAATATCGGGCTTCACTTTATAATCCAACCCATAGCTTTTTTCCCGATCCGCATACTTCAGCAAAAATTCATCTTCAGCCCAATGCTTTAAGCCACTGCTGAGCTGATACCTCCATGCTTCCTCACGCTTGCGGCTGACCTTCACTTTGGCATCAATTATATGGAGCAACTCATCCACACGCTGGGCATCTATAGCGTACAAATGAGGATCAAGCAAGTGTCTCACTAAGAAGAAATCGTCCTCTTCCTTCGGGATAGCTTTACTGGAGGGGTTGAGCTTCTGCTTCACAAACTGCTGGATAGTGGCTAACAGTTGCTGCCGTTTATCTTCATTTAGGAGTGAGAATGTAAATTGATTGGCCTTATTCTCCAAGACCACTTCCAGATGAAAATCCAGTCGATAACGAAAGAACACGGAACTGAATTCTTCCGAATTAAATAGCGCCTCTATCCGTTCCCTAAACACAGGCATCCATTCGTCCTGAACCTGCTGCAGTGTTACCCCCTCCGTAAAACCAGAAATCTCCATGTCCGGTCTACGATGATCCCAATCAAACGGTTCGTAGGTATCCACCCACAACCCATCCTTCTTACAGGTAACTTTTAAATATTCATGAATTCCTTCGTGAAGGACACTTTTGATTTGGATTTCGGCGATGCGCTTTTGCTCAGAAGCGTACGCCTCATCAATCGCCTCAAAAATTGGATCTATGTAGGCTTGTACCCCTGATGTTGTCATAAGATGTGTTCCTCCTTCGTCCCCTCACAAATTGTAGTTCCTATGGAATTAAGATAGACTAATCTATAACTATTTTATTTCCTAATTATAGCATATCTCTCATTTACTTTTGATCTCTATCCCTATAGATAGAGTGCCGGAAAGCAGGTGCATCCTACATGTATTGGGTTTCCACACAACATACGACGGTGGCTGCCACGACACTCGGAGATCATTACTACGAAGACTTTAGATGTTCAAGTCCCATTCACAGAAATACTGGAACATATTTTACGGGATGAATTCGGAAAGATGGAACCATTTCCCCATTATTTCGAACCTGTCAGCCCAGACAAAGCCGCAACAGTCCTACTGTTTAATCCCCCGGATACGACCGAGGCCTACAATCCAGCCCATCCGAACGAGCAAGCCCTGGATTTCGCTCCGGCATCCATACAAGCATTGGCTCAGCGGTTTAAACAGCATTTTGCCTCAAACCTATGGATTGAAAATGAGCATATCTGCATGGCTTTTCTTCAGACTCTAGGCGGATACGTGCGTTTTAACTATGCATATGGACGCGAAGTGGCGATCATTTATGAACCGAAAGCGATAGCACTTCGTGATGAAATTCTAGCATTCTTGCAAAAAGAGCATTGTCGGGTTGTAGAGTAAGAGGAGGACAAATACGAATGACAGTACATTTTGCACAAACCTTAGAAAAACTGGAACAAGTCGTTGATCGTCTGAGACAAAGTGGGATGCCTGATGTGGTATACCAATGGACGGAGGGGATTTCTACAGGTGAACTAACTGAGCTGGAGGAACGGCTGCGGATGCCTTTGCCTGCCTCCCTGTCTGAATTAATACAGCGGTGTGGCAGCTTAAATTTACTATGGTGCCTCCCCCCACACTGTATTGTAGCTGATGGACCGGAGTGTTCATATAAAAACAGCAATGATCTTGAACAAGAGCAGAGTATCCTAGACGATATCACAGGAGAGTTTGGCTGGAATCATGAGTATATTGGCTATTTTACATCCTATGGGGAAGATACCGACTCGGTAGTGGACGAGCAACGATATCTGATCCTTAATTATAATGGTGCGGGTGATCCGATACTGCTTGATATGGCGACATCCACTACAGAGCCAGCGGTGTTCTGCTATCATCACGAGTTGGACCAGTTCACGCTGCTTGCGGAAAATCTACCTGCCTATATAGACACCATGCTCACCTTGCATGGGCTATGGCTATGGGATTGGTTTAAAGTGGCCGATGAGCATGGCATTCAGCTAAACAGCCTACCACTGCAACTCTGGCTACGCTGGTTGAACATGTTTTGCACGATGAAACTGGAGGATGCGCAATCGTTGGAGACGCTGATCCATTACACCACCATGCATGGCGTAGATCATCCTGCTGTGTTGCAGGCTTTTCAAGCCTATGATCCAAAGGATATTTTTCTTGCCTGGGAGCAGCACTGGCAGAGCATTCAGCATAGCCAGGTTCCATTCTCTACTTGGGCCGTTTTGGTAGGGGAGACCGCGGGGATGGGGGCCGCTTTGGGTCCGCTCCTTGTGGGAACCGGAAACCGCGCAAGCATGGACATCTTTAGCTCAAAACAATACCCTACATGCTAAGGGTGCATTTGTGTCCACACGTGCCTATCTGAGCGCCCGTTGCCTACCCGAGCAGGAAGGCTTGGTATGTGTTTGCAATCTACCTGCTACAGGATTCGGCTGCAGAAAACAAATTAGAAGGATACACCGCTAATGGGCGGCTACAGCATTTTCGTTCACCCCAGATCATTAACTGGATGCGGGATAAAGTCAATCATCCGGTGGATGGCTGGGCAATACTTTTCGCTCACTCCCGTCCTACAGCTGAGCAGTTGATTGAATGGCTATCCGATAGCGAGCTTCATCAGAAAATTGCAACGGAGGCGCTGGATATCATGATTCATCGGGATCTCCTTCCCGCTCTGGAAGCAGACGCTTGGGCCAATATCTCAGATCTGCTTCTTGCTTCTTTGCAGCTCGTTATGCTCAAAAAAGATAAACGTCGCATTGAAGCCGTGCTTAAGCAGCTTTCAGACGCGGATCCGCATGTACAGTGATGCGAGGTAAAGAAAGTTAGCCGCTGCGTCAGCGGCTTAACCCCCTGAGGAAAGTATCTATAGTGAATGCGATCAATTCATCATTGGATTTTGCCATAGGAAGTTCAAAATTCAGGAGCAAAGAAGTCAATCCGTGCAGCATGCTCCATACGGATCTGGCGATCAGGCGCTCATCTCCTTGCATGATGCAGCCTTCCTCCATAGCGGCTTTGAGCCCAGTTTCAAGCAACTCAAAGCCTTTAAAACGCCCACTGTCTATAAGGCTGACCAAGCTTACAGATTCCAGGTTGCTGATAAACAGGATGTTGTAATATTCCGGGTTAGCCGTTCCAAAACGAACATACGCATCAGATACCGTTTTCAGTGTGTCCAGAGCGTTCAATCCCGCTGCCTGTGCTTCATCCACACGCCGCTGAAGAGCCTGCAGGAACAAGGTATTTCCTTCTACCAGCAGTTCACGGACCACGGCTTCCTTATTGGCAAAATAATGATAAATAGTTGTTGGTGAATATTCGATCTGATCCGCAATTTTGCGCATGGAGACTTCGGCATATCCTTGATTCAGGAAAAGCGACCGGGCGGCCTCAATGATTTTCCGGCGGATCTCACTGCTTTCACGTTCTCGGCGTTTGATATGTTTCATGAGTAGATGTACTTGCCCTTTCTGCCTACCCCAATTTGGCGGCGATACGATCAGCTTCCATTATACCCGAGTTCATAACCCCTTGAAACCCGCCCCCAGGCTGTGTCCAGGCCCCTACCAATGACAGACGATTCACGGCTGATTTGTGCTTCAGTCTTTTTATACCGGACTGCCGGACCGTTTGTGCGTAGCCATAAACGGCCCCGTCGGGATTAGCGGTATAACGCTGCATCGTGCGCGGTGTGCCCAACTCGGCCACCACTACCTTGCTGCGAAAACCCGGATACAGCTGTTCTAGACATCCCAGTATCTGCTGTGTCACGGCTTCTTTTTTGGCTTTATATTCGGGACGTGCGGCAGGCCAGTTCTCCAATCTGTCCAAAAATGTAATTGCAATGACACCCTTTCCCGGTTCATTGAGCTTAGGGTCCATGGCGTTATAATTCGTGAGCATCCAGTTGCCTTTGGTATACTGGCCGCTCATCATAACTTCATAATCTATTTCCGAATCCGGCTCATTGCACAGGATTAAGTCTTCTTCGGTGATGCCAAGCTCATAAGGCTCACATGATAATCCCAGATATAGCTGGGTGAGAGACGTGCCAGTCTCCAGACTGCTGACAGCTTCCAGCTCACGACGGGCAGCATCATGGTTTTCCAGTAGGCGGCCATACGTATGATGGGGACTGATACCAGACACAATCCAGTTGGCTTTATATACATCGCCTTTTTTCAGACGGACTCCAACTGCTTTACCGCGTTCGAGTATAATCTCAGATACTTGACTGCGCAGGTGAACTTCTCCTCCCGCTGACTTAATAGCGTAAACCAATGCATTGGATAAAGCCTGTGCGCCTCCCTCAATGTAGTACGTCCCCTCCAAATGATAGCCGATCCAGGGAATGAAAAAATACAAGGCCGCAAGCCGCTTTGGAGGCAATCCATAATAGGCCCACAGCGCGGTAAAAAATTCCGTGAATCGTTCAGACAACCCGAATTGTCTTACAGCTTCCCAGGTCGTCATTTGCGTCCAACGGAAGAAGGTTCCTGCTTTGAGCAGGCCAACCGCCTTGCGCCAGGAAGTGAGAGTAGAAAAAGCAGAAAAGCCTGTTTCAAAACGGCGAATGCCCGCGAATAAACTGTCAATGCCTGCCACCTCAGCGGGAAACATGTTTTTGAGGAGCTGCACATACTCCTGAACATCGGACGGAATATCAATGGTCTGTCCTTCCCAACGAATGGAGTACGGGTGCTTTTTGCGGAGGGGAACAATTCGCTGGTCCGCATTGCAGTCCTTTAACAGTCGACCGAAGCTGCCCTCCTCGAGTCCGCCGACACCGTGCAAGGAGACATCAAAGGTATATCCCTTTCTTGTAAATTCAGTTGCGAAACCGCCAGCTAAAGTATGGCTTTCAAAAACAGCTGTTCGGTAACCGAGCGCGGAAAGTCTTGCTGCACAGGACAAGCCACCCAGTCCTGCACCGATGACAATAACATCGTATGGGTTCATGATTTCATCCCCTTTTGTTAACATCGTTATATAAGTTAACACTGTTAAGTTAAGGAGATTATATACCACAATATTACCGTTGAAAAGCCCGGTATCTTGGTTGCCCGCTATAGATGAATACCATGAGTTTGATCTATCTACTTCTAATTGCAAGCTGCTTTAAGGATTTTTGTAGAATCATCCGTAACGAAAGTAAAACTTTTTTTTAAAAAAACACCCAAAAATGTAGCGCTTTCACTTGTCAGATTCCAATGAAGGTGCTATCCTTCAAGTGGGATTGTTACTGAAAAGGCAAAACCCGAGTACACACGTGTACCCGGAGTTTGCCTTTTTTTGATTTGTATGAATTCCACAGCATACAGTCAACCATCCCGAACATGTAGTAAGCGCTTTAAAAAATGACACCAAAGGAGATTAATCTCATGCAAAGAAGACGTTTTGCCCTTGTTTTATTATCTTTCGTGTTCCTGCTTACGATCTTTTTCCCATCCTCCAGCTCTGCCACAGCAGCCGATGTCCCAGCGCCACAGGCTACCCTACTTACTCAGGTACAGCCTTTGGGTGAAGTCGTTTCTGCTGTCGTACTGAAATACAGCACCAATATTGACGGGGCATCCTTATCCACGTCCAGCTTTCAGGTTCAATCTGTACTCAATGATGTATATACAGACAGAACCGTGACCAGTGTATATACCAATGATACTGGAGCCATCACCAACCGCAGTACTCATGGCAAATATGTCGTGATTGAGCTGGATACGCAAGATAAAAATGCAAGTACCCTTACTTACGATGCAACAAGCGCAGTTAACCGCATCAACACGTTGAATTATACGATTAGTCAAAAGAAAGATATTGCAACTTCAAAGAAAACAGTCATCCCAGCCTCTACACAGACTGTAAAAGCAACGGATAAAATTACACCAATCGTGGACGACTTCCAAAAAAACACCTTTGAAAATAAAGAAGGCTTCAAGCTGAACTACTTTACATTTGAGCCTAAAGTAGAACCAGGCAAAACCTACCCTTTGGTTGTATTCCTGCACGGAAACGGCGAACGCGGTGATGGAAACGGAGTCAACCTGTTAGCGAATGCTGGTGCTGTCACTTGGGCTTCTCCTGAGCAGCAAGCCAAACACCCATCCTTCGTCATCGCTCCACAAAGCCCGATTGACCTGGAGCATAAATTCATTTGGGCAGATGAGCCACGCAACAGCGCTGTAGCCGATTTGGTACGTGATACGGCGTTAAAATACCCGATCGATACCAACCGAATCTATATTGTTGGTATTTCTCAAGGAGCCATGGGAACGTGGAGATTGTTGGAAAAAAATCTGGACTTGTTCGCCGCAGGTGTGCCAATTGCCGGTTTGACCAACTATGAAAAAGCCGTTAACATGTATGCGCCTGTTGAACCTACACACGTCGAGGCATTGAAAAACGTTCCTATTTGGGCCTTCCATGCTGCAGACGATACCACAGTAAGTCCTAAAAACTCGCAAGAAATGGTCGCTGCCATTAAAGCACAAAACGGAAACCTCATTCACTTCACTGAATACGAAGCAGGGATTATCAAACCTACAGGACACTTCTCCTGGGTTCCGGCTCTGCAAAATCAGGATATGATTGAATGGTTGTTTGCACAAAAGAAATAAAATTGTTTTTCATATCTATAAAAAATAACGCCAGAACGGTTCGATACCCGCCTGGCGCTTTTTTATTATTCAAAAAAAGTCACCTACTTTCCTGTGTACCACCATCAGGAAGGCAGGTGCAATATCAAAACGAGGAGACTGAAAAATTTGACACTGGTATTGCCATTTGCAGTTAACTTGGAACCTGCTACTTCGCGCGTTTCGCAGCTTTGATCGTTCTCAAAGCTCGTCTGCGAGTTACCTTGTTCCGACTCCGAAGCTGTCTTCTGGCAGTTGCCACATCTGCTTTAGCCATGTGTACATCACCATCCTATTCACTTAGACTCATAGCGGGAGCATGCACCTAAAGACTGTTATTAATGATTATGATTCTCATTATCATTTAAGATTATATAATGAAATCTACTAGTATGCAAGAGCTTTGGGGAAGTATGTATCTTTATTACGGCAGTGTTCATTTCACCCTTTTACGCTTCTGTGTTACATTATATAAGTAAAACGAGAACAAAAATTCGAATCAGAATTTACGTTCGCCATTTTTCATAGTCCTTTATTCCGAACTAAGTCAAAGTCTATATCTTCCCGACATGTGTTCCATAACAGTTCATCTGTAAGAAAACTTAATGCATCCATGTTGCGCAATCGTTCGACCAACTCAGTAATCACATCTATGTCTTCACGTTGTACATGTCTTGCAAGAGTGATTCCTCCCGTGTCACCATCAACATATAGATGCGAATAATGCCTTTCCTTTTTTACATGTCGAAGAGTAAGCACGCTATTGTCGATCATCATGACGTAACGGTCCTTGATCAGATAGCCTTCAAAAAGCTCATACATATGCGGAAGATCACAGGGACCAAGAATGACACTTACTTTTTCAAAATTGCCTTTGTTCATTTAGATTTAGCTCCCTTCACATCTATTAAATCGGTCTTTACTAAAGATTAGATTTGTAAATTTTATAACTTTTCAAGATTAACCTTTGTAGTTATTTTATATCCTTTAAAGATAAACTTCAATAGTTAATGCTATTTCTATTTAAATTTCTATAATGAGGTGTATGTATGGGAATTGTTTTTAAACTTGAAGAATTACTTCGAGAAATCGGGATTACTAAAAACGCTCTCGCTCGTGAGGCAAAAATCAGGCCTAATACCATCTATGAGATGTGTAACAATACATCCAAGCGAATCGAATTTAAAACATTTAATACCGTGATGGAAACACTGATTCGGCTCTCTGGTCGTCCATTAACCCTACATGATGTTCTCGAATATATACCTGAGGATGAATCAGAGAAACACTGATACATTCACAGAATAGTCCGCTGCACCTTATATCTCTGCCCCTGGCAGGGATATTTTTTCCCTTGTTATTTAGCATAATCGTTATCATTATTTCAGAGTACGTGTAACTAGAATCTATACTGATAAAGGAGTATTTTTTATCATGAATATTCATGAGAGATATCATTTTAAACTTGGCGATATTTTAGAAGAACTTGATATTTCCCGAAATAAACTGGCCGTAGAAGCAAAAATACGTCCGGCTACTGTAATAGATATGGTAAATGGCAAAACCAAAAGACTTGAATTAGAAACACTTGTCCATATCCTGGATGCTTTGAACAGAATTGCCTATCAACGAAGATTTTCAAGGACTATTACTCTTGCTGATATTATAGAATACATCCCCGAAGATGGAATGGAGAAACAGTGAAACTATAACATGAGAATAAAGATTACTATTGGCCCAACGGACATCTCCATGACTAAATAAGTAGTTGCCCGTGCTCCCTTTTCCCCAAATGAAAGAAGCGTTGGGCTTGCAGTCCCAACACTTCTTTATAGTAAAACAACAACTTATACTATGATTAATCCACTTTGCCGCCCTCTACGACCAGTTGATCTGTAAAGCCTTCTCCGTAAACAGAGGTCAATGTGTCCTTGTAGGCTTGATGCACAAAGTTTTCCTTTCCTAATGTAGCCAGCTCATTATTGATCCAGTCTAATAACTCCTTATTTCCCTTTGCTACTGCGGGTGCAATCGTATCTTGACCACCAAAGGCCGGGATGGTTACGGTAAAGCCAGGGTTGGCCTTTGCCCAGGCGATCAGCTCTGTATTATCGTTGGCAATGGCAGCCCCGCGTTTGTCTTTGAGGGCTGAGAAGATTTCTGTATATTGATCGAATTTAAGCAGCTTGATATCAGGGTAATTTTTCGTGAAATAGGTTTCAGCCGTTGTTCCCTTTGCGACAATCAGCTTCTGATCCGAATTCTTCAATTGGTCAATCGTGGTGATTGGAGCGCTATCAGGCGACACAATGCCAAAGGATAATTTCATATACGGGTTGGCAAAATCGACTTTTTCCTTACGCTCATCCGTCACCGTAAAGTTAGCCATGATGATATCTACCTTGTTGGATTCCAAATAGGCGACCCGGCTGGCAGCATCCACCAGAACAAATTCCACCTTGGACTCGTCACCCAAGAGATCTTTGGCAAACCGCTTCGCAATATAGACGTCAAAGCCTTGATTCTTCCCTTCCGAATCCACGTAGCCAAAAGGCGGCTTATCTGCAAATACACCTATACGAATCTTGCCATTCTTTTTAATGTCCTCAATCGAAGCAAATTTAGCCGAGCCTGAACTACCGTTGGTATTTCCGCCTCCTGCACATCCCGCCAAACCAACAATCAGCAAGCTCAAAGCCAGTAATAACGTCGTGAACTTCATTCCTTTTCTCATCTGTATTCATCCCCCTGTTTATATCGTTTCGTACTGAAATATATCCAGAAAGTGCTGAGCACGCTCTGTTTCCGGTTGGGTAAAAAATTGCTGTGGCGTAGTCATTTCGCATATCTGTCCTTGATCCATAAAAACGATACGATCTCCTACCGACTTGGCAAATCCCATTTCATGCGTCACGATAATCATGGTCATGCCCTGCTGTGCCAGCTCTCGCATGACATCCAGTACCTCTCTGACCATTTCCGGGTCCAAGGATGCGGTGACTTCATCAAAGAGCATAATTTCTGGGTTCATACACAGGGCTCGCACAATTGCAATCCGTTGCTTTTGCCCACCTGATAATTGTCTCGGATACGCATCTTTGCGATCCAGCAGACCCACTCGCTCCAATAGCTGCTCCGCTTGCTCAAGTGCCTCTTGCTTGTTTCTCCGCTGAACTTTAAGCGGGCCGAGTAATATATTTTCTAAGACCGTCATATGCGGAAACAGCTCGTAGTTCTGGAACACCATTCCGATATGCTGCCGCACCTCACGCCAGTTCACTTTCTTATCCGTCAGGTCCTGCCCTCTATAACGGATAGCTCCACTCTGGACCGGCTCCAGACCATTGAGACATCGGAGGAGCGTGCTTTTTCCACATCCCGAAGGACCGAGAACGACCACGACTTCCCCTTTCGTTACGTCCAGATTAATCTGTTGCAGTACTTTTCGGTCTTCGAAGCTTTTGTGCAGCCCTCGAATTTCGAGTAAAACCTCCACAGCCTCTCCCATGACATCCACCCCATCCTGCTAATTTTGCCATCTGCGTTCAAATCTTTTGGAAAGTCTGGATAACGGATAGCATACGAGAAAATACAATATGAAAATAAAGCCGTACACCCAGAAGGATGCCGAGGGCGCCTTGATTACACCAAGCTCAATAATCTGCTGCCCGACCTTGACCACTTCCACTACACCGATCAGCACCACTAATGAAGTGGTTTTGATCATCCGTGTCGCCAGATTAATAGAACCGGGAAGCATTCGGCGCACCGCCTGGGGAATGAGCACATGGCGGTATAACTGTCCATATGTCAGTCCCAATGCTTGCCCGGATTCCACCTGATGCTTGGGCAGTGATTCTAATGCACCACGAACGATGTCACCAATCTCGGCCGCTCCCCACAGGCTGAATACGATAATTGCTGTCAATTCCCCGCTGATATTCACATTCAACAAAGGAGTAAATCCAAAATATACGACATACAACCACACCAGAATTGGAATAATGCGGAATGTCTCCAAATATAACCTCAGCACAAACCGAATCGGTCTTGATTTTAAGGTGCGCAGCAACCCCATCAAAATGCCTAATAGAGTACCGATAATAATGGAAAGTAGCGCAATCTCCAGCGTAACGAGCAATCCCCCTAATAGACGCTCGAAATTGGAACCTTCAAAAAGTACATTAATCCCCGAATTCAGCATATCGCACCTTCCTTTCCACCCACGTTAGCAGTATCGACAAAGGTAACAGCAGGACGAGGTATGCCAATACCAGCAGAATTAGCGATTCTGTCGTTTTGTAGTACATGCCAATCAGGTCTTTTGCCACATTCATCAGATCTAATAAAGCAATGGCGCCAACAATGGAAGTCTCCTTGAGCAAAAAAATCGCATTCGCTCCTAGAGACGGAACACTGATGGCAAAAGCCTGTGGCAAAATAACATATCTCGCCAGTTGTATCTTGGACAGTCCGAGACTCAGCCCGGATTCCGTCTGGGTTTTACTCACTGCTTCCATTCCCCCACGGAACGCCTCAGCCATATAACCCCCGCCCAAAAAGGTCATGCCCACAATGGCACACGTCATTTCGCTCATATGCAGACCTATTTTCGTAAACCCGTAATACAGAAAATATAACTGTACAAGCAGCGGCGTATTTCGGGAAAGCTCAATATAGGCAACAACGATGCCGCTAACTCCCCTTACCTTGTAATACAGTACTGTGCTGCACAGCAAACCGACGACTAATGAAAATAGAATAGCAAAAAAGGCGATCTTCAACGTCAACCACATAGCTTCTCCATATAACGGCAAGCTCTCTACAATAAACTCCCAGTCTAAGTTCATATGTGTATACCTTTCGATTTTCAATTATTCCTATGTACTTGCTCTGCTTAATAACAATGATTGTATTCCTGGCCAATTATTACGTCAATACTTTGATGAAAATTTGTCATATTTATCTATGATTCAGGAAGAAAAGTGTTGTTTTATTTCAGAAATAAATAAAAAAAGCTTGAAATGAATAAATTTCATTTCAAGCTTTGATTTATGCTATACGATTCATCATACGAGCGGCTCGGTAACAAGAGGGCCGCCGAGCTTCTCTACAATTAAACGGCTCTCCTCATTTAATCCCCGCAGGGTAATGGATTTGCCGGATTTCGTATACTTTTGCAACACCTTGCCGATGGCAGTAACTGCGGAGTGATCCCAAATATGAGAATGACTGAAGTCCACCACGACACGTTCTGGATCATCCGAAGGTTCGAAATGATCGACAAAATGAGTCGTTGAAGCAAAAAACATCGGACCCCTGACATGGTACACCTTTTCGTCGTTGTTCTCCGTTGCGCTGATGCGAATTTTAGCCATTTTCCAGCCAAAATGCAGAGCACTCAGCAGTACGCCTACGATCACGCCCTTGGACAAATCATGCGTAGCCACCACAATGATCACCGTGACCACCATAATAAACGTGTCCGCCTTGGGTACCTTAGCAATGTTTCGGAGCGATTTCCAGTCTACGGTTCCGATACACACCATAAACATGACTCCTACCAATGCACCCATTGGCACTTCCTTTACAACCCCGCCAAGCACGAGCAGCAGAAAGGCCAAGAATACCCCAGCCGTAAAAGTGGACAAACGCCCTCTTCCACCTGAGCTGACATTAATGACGGATTGTCCGATCATGGCACAACCACCCATACCACCAAAAAAGCCATTTACAAAGTTGGCAATCCCTTGCCCGCGGGCTTCCCGGTTTTTATTGCTCTTCGTTTCGGTCATTTCATCCAAAATACTGGCTGTCAGCAGCGATTCCAGCAGTCCAACCAGTGCCATCGTAAAGGAATACGGCAACAAAATCCGCAAAGTATGCCACGACCACTCAATTTGCGGCAAATGGAATGAAGGCAGCGAGCTGGTTAGCGTACCGATATCTCCTACCGTTTTCACATTCAATCCAAATACATACGTAATGATCGTCATGATGATGATTGCCGTCAATGGAGCAGGAATGCTTTTCACAAATCTCGGTAAAATATACACAATGAGCAGCGTCCCCGCTACCATCGCGTACATGATCCAATTAGCTCCATGGAAGTGGGTGAGTTGCGCCATAAAGACGAGGATCGCCAGCGCATTCACAAATCCGGTCATAACCGGCTGCGAAATAAAGCTGATAAAGCGACCTATTTTCAAAACACCCAGCAGCACTTGAATGATTCCTGCCAAAATGGTAGCTGCAAACAGATACTCCACGCCATGATCCTTCACCAGGCCAACGACCAGTACAGCTACGGCCCCGGTTGCTGCCGAGATCATGGCCGGACGTCCACCTGCAAAAGAGATGACAATTGCCATCGAAATGGAGGCATACAGTCCGACCATGGGATTGACCCCCGCAATGATCGAGAAGGCAATCGCCTCGGGAATTAGTGCTAGCGCCACGGTCATGCCCGCAAGTATATCGGCCCGGATATTACCGAACCATTGTTGTCTAAGATTCATACTGTCTCGTTCCAGCCTCCTATATTTACGGAGAGTAGCGTGTTGACTCGTACCCCGTGTGTTTCGGGTCTCCGTCCAGCGACCAATCGCCAAGGCTCTCCTATCATTCAGTTCGTCTCTCTCAAACGAACCCGGTCCGTTACATTCAGTCCATCATTATAACGTAAGGAATTCGCAGAGACGAATGAGTTAAAAGGCTGTTTACAGAAAGAAATCATCTATTTCCTTGAAATATCGATCATTATCTTCATCTTATTCGTTTTCTTATGTTTAAAATTTTCGCAATTTCTGTACAATCTCCATTAGGGATTCCGCAATCTCAGAGTCCGCATGCTGCTGGAGTAAGCCTTCAAAGTCAGGCAGTGCTTGCTTCAATAATCGATAACTATAGTCATAATAACTCCAAAAAGCTACCGGATCATAACCGCGTGCTTCTTCCTCTTCCCACTCCAGTTCATCTTCTTCTGGATCGCTGTCTGCCGGCCATAGATATTTTTCGTCCAGCAGCATGGTTAGGGATTCTACAGACTTCTGTGAATCCTCTTGTGCGTTTTCCATGTCCAATGCTCCAACAACCGCATGGTACAGTTCCAACTCACTCCGCGTGATATCATCCGAATTTCTCATATGCATAATACGCAATAAGAAAAGTAACACCCATGGCGTAACCTGCCACAGTGTGCCTTGATGCTCTATCAGATCAGCAATTGCTGCGTACTCCCCGTTGGATATCAATTGTGGCAACTCCGTGCCCCTGCCATAAGGAGTAGTCAGGCGGTGCCATGGCACATCTGCAATTTGGAGATTATTCATCTTATGTGTATCCATAAGTTTTCCTTTCTGGTCAGTATCTAGAATCTTCCCGATTTAAAAATGGAATATAGTAAAAAGGCAACCATTAAGAGAGCGACAACAAAGCCGATTTCAATAGCAGGTACATTCCACAGCATGGTCACCTGATGATTCAGCGATGAACCGATAATAAGTCCGACCATAATAATGCTGAACGCTAACAGCACGATACTGAATGACAGACGGTTGCTGATCTGATCCAGCCTGCGCAGAAGCATTTCCAGCTCCGGCACAGTAACCTCCAGCTTAAGCTTGCCCTTGCTGATAATCGAGGCCAAATGCCTCGCATGTCCTGGTAGTTCCATCAGCGTCTCCACCAGCTCAGTCGCACCACCCAGCAGCTTGCCTCGGATACGACGACCGCTGAAGCGTTCCTTCAACAGCTTGTTACCAAAGGGCTCAGCCAAAGCGATAATACTGAGATCGGGGTCCAGGTGCTCCACGACCCCCTCCAGTGTCAGCAACGCCTTGCCTAGCAACAGGACGTCCGACGGCAAACCAATCCGATGGCGCTGCGCTGCGCCAAATAGGTCGTTCAAAGCATCACCAATACTGATCTGTGAGAAAGGAACGTCTGAGTAATCTTCGCGTATCTTGTCCAGATCAGCACGCAGCGCATTCAGGTCGGTGTCCGGTTCGACCAGACCCAAACGTTCGATAGACCGAACCATGGCATCGGTATTTTTGCGCATCAGGGCAATAATGAGGGAAGCGAGATGATTCTTCATCTCTTCGCTCAACCTTCCCGTCATGCCAAAGTCCAAATAAGCGAGACTGCCATTTTTCAAAACAAGTAAATTCCCCGGATGGGGATCGGCATGAAAAAATCCCTCTATAAAAATTTGATGCAGCATGCTGTTCACCAGCCGCTGCGCCAGTTCTTTCAAGTTATATCCACGGCGTAATAGCTCTTCACGACTACCCAAGTGAGTTCCGTCTAGAAACTCCATAGTCAGTATACGGGAAGAGGTATGATCCCAGTATATTTTCGGAATATAGATATGTGGGTCCTGCTCAAATTGGAGCGCAATCTTCTCTGTATTACGGGCTTCATGGTTGTAATCCAGCTCCTGAATGAGCGATCTCCCCAGCTCCTCCACCATCTGGCGAAGCTGATATCGCTCTACCCACTCCCAGCGCTTGGCTGCCATAGCGGTCAGTTCCCGCAAAATGTCCAAATCTCGCCGAATAATGCGATTAACGCCAGGACGCTGGATTTTAATGGCGACCATTTCGCCGCTGTGCAGCTTGCCCAGATGCACTTGCCCGATCGAAGCAGCGGCCAGCGGAACATCGTCAAAACGAACCAGTATGTCCTCTAATGACGTGTCCAGCTCTTGCTCCAGAATGCCACGCGCCGTTTCAGATGAAAACGGTGGTACCTGATCCTGAAGCTTAACCAGCTCACGGATAATAGGCTCCGGCAGCAGGTCAGCACGTGTGCTTGCCAACTGTCCAAGCTTGATGAATGCAGGCCCCAGATCCTCCAGCACAAGTCGAATCCGTTCACCTAGCGTTTTGGACTCGGGAGTTTCTCTCGTCAGCCACTTGCGAGGCAATGACAGCAGCTGGAACAGTCCCATTTCTTCCACCATATAGCCAAAGCCATGACGCGCCAGCGCCATGGCAATTTCCCGGTAACGACCGGCGTGCTTCATACGAACCGCCATTTTAATCCAGCCGGTTCGCTTCTTCAGCGTCGCTCGAACCCGTAAGCGCCGCCTTTTCTTTTTCCAGCTCCGCTACCTGTTTTTCCAACAATGCCACACGCTGCTCCAAACTTGTAACATCATTTTCGGTAGGTACTTCCAGCTCCTGCAAAATGCGGCTAACCTGTTCGCGGATCACTGTTTTGAATTGTCCCTGTTCCTCTGCCCCTCGTTCGATCAGACGATCGACCAGCGCTTTGGATTCCGAGGGCGCAAGTTCTCCCCGGTTTACAAGATCCTCGACGGCTTTCTCCACCTTTTCTTTGCTGACAACGGTGAGGCCCCACCCCAATGAGATGGCTTTTTTGAACAAATCGCTCATAATATATCCTCCCCTACCTGTGATTACCTATAGTATAACCTGAAAAGGGGAGCCGCATAAAGTTCGCAGCTCCCCTTCCTCAATGAATGGAATGATCTATGTTTAACCTGGAAAGCGTCCAGCCCACTTGGCAGCCTGAAGCAGCAGCTTGCGGTATCCCTCGTGTTGGAAGCTTGGCTGATTATGTCCAGGCATCAAATAGACGACCCGACCCAAGCCATAGGACAGTGACCATGCCGCCGGCCACCACTGGCCTTCGTGTTCATATTCCATCAGTAGTGTTTTTTCAGTGAAAGGATCAAAATCAAAACGATACGGCTCCTCTTGCATCTCGAACGGCTCGATTCCTTCCATAATCGGATGATCCGGCTCCGTTACTTTGAAGGAAAGTGGACCCGCAGCCGGGTGTCGCAAGAAACGTGCCCCCATTAACTGTGCAATTTCATACCGTCCTTGCAATGTGATTCCGTTATGCAGCACAAGCAATCCACCCCCGCCACTAACATAAGACAGCAATCCTGCTGTTTGTTGAGGTGACAGAACCTCCTTGCGGCTATCGCAGTACGAGATACATAGATCAAATGAGGTTAGATTTTCCTTGAGCAGCATTTTACGATTCTCACTGCACTGTACGGTCATCCAATCCTGTAAAATATGGCTAATCTCTTCGTCCACCCCTTGCAGCGGGTGAAACTCCGGATACGAATAATCTCCTAACAACAATGCTTTTCTTTTTTCCATGATAAATCCTCCTTGCCTGACTTGTATATAAGGACTTTAAAGGCGGGGCCCGTGTCATTTATTCTTGTTTGTGGGGTCAAAACGCTCAGAAAATTCCGTTTGGCCCTTATCCATTTCCCATAACACCGCCATCATTGTCCGAGCTACGGCATATATAAATAATTCTACAGACGGCCTATTAAATCCTTTAGCAGACGATTATAGCATATATGTTCGCTCGCAATAAACTTATTAAAACTTATTCAAACTTTATAAATCTGAACGATGGCGATTCGGCCTGTTTATGGTATACTCGTAAGAAAAAAAGTGCGTCCATGCTTGATTAACAATGAAGGGCCGCTTTTTGTAAGAATTTATGCTTGCGGTTATAGAATTGATAAGAATTGCCTCAAACCTTATACATTCTATAAATCTTAAAAAACCGGGGAGGTTGCATGAATGAAAAGGACTGGAATGACCCGGCCCTTGGACAGCTTGGGGCGAATTGTGCTTCCTAAAGAGTTGCGCATGACGATGGAGATTGACATCGGCGATCCATTAGAGTTTTTTATTGAAGACCAGACACTCATGCTCCGTAAGTACAAATCAACCAACTGTATATTTTGCGGTGCGGTTGATACCAACACCTACTTTAAAGATCAGTTTATCTGCGATGATTGTGCAGCCTCGATGAAAACGGAAGATTTAATTCCGGTCACAGCGACTGAAACCCATTCACCTCCACTTAAGCAAAATATGCATATGAAAAAAATTTATCAGCGCACAGACGTTATTTTGGAGAAAATGAGAGAGCTTATGGAAGAACATCCAGCATCTTCACAAAAACAACTCGCCTCCATGCTTGGCGTGAGTCAGGGAAGGATTTCCCAACTGAAAAAACTCATGTAAGCGAATCACCAAAAAAGTAATGTATACGCTTCCATACTATGTAAGGTTTAAATCTATTGAATTTAGAAAAGCCGGGCCCTTTAGGGACTCGGCTTTTTTTCGCTTATATGAAGTGGTGCACTCGTTTGCAAAACTATTGACCGTAAACCCGGCATTGTTCCACCCAGCGTGCTGCCGCCTTGGGAAGAGATGCAAGATGAACATGCGTGTAGGCTGCCAAAAGGTTCCCTTTCGCATAACCCTCGCTCTGGAGACCACGCATCCCCTTGGTTTGATAGGCGTAGGAGTAGGGGGCGGATGATTCATCATAGTGCATGACAGAATAATGAAATTCATGTCCCCGAATGGTCTCTCCAGCCTCCAGCAGCAAGCAATCCTGCAAAGCGGTTGCTTCCCGGTATCCCAGTGCAGCCCGTTTCTCCTGCATGCGGACGTCCGACGGAATAACCCCGGCCATGTGATAGGCATTCCCCATACGATCCGTAAGTGTCCGTGCCAGTACCATATAACCGCCGCATTCGGCGAATACTGGCATATCCCGGCTTACCGCGTTGCGGATATCTTCCAAAAAGCCCGTATTTGCAGCGATATCTGCGGCAAACTCTTCGGGGAAACCGCCGCCCAGGTATAGGCCGCTTGCCTGCTCAGGTACGCGTTCTCCCGCCAGCGGACTGAAATAGACAATCTCTGCTCCCGCCTGACGTAGCAAATCCATATTCTCCGGGTAGTAAAAATTGAACGCCGCATCTCTGGCGACGGCGATGACGGGACGTTCCCCGGTATCAGCTTCATGCCCTGCTGATGGAAGCCAATCCGGGGGAAACAACGGTTGTGCGGGCAGAGACAACGGCGGAGCCGAATCCGCCAATGCCCGCAGTGCATCCAGATCCGTACCCGCGCGGATCAGCTCTGCCGCCCGTTGGAAAAGCGGCTCCAGCTCGCCGCGTTCCACAGCGGGTACTAAACCCAGATGACGCTCAGGAATATCCAGCCTGTCATCACGCTTTAACCAGCCGAGCACGGGGATGCCGCACTCCTGCTCAATCGCCTTTTTGACGATGCCATAGTGCCCTTGGCTACCGCAGCGATTCACCATTACGCCCACAATGCGCAGCTTGGGCTCCAAGCGTTGAAAGCCGAGCACAATAGCGGCGGCGCTTCGTGCCATACTGCGCACGTCGACCACCAGCAATACAGGGCTGTCCGTCAGCATGGCGATCTCAGCGGTCGAGCCGGTGTTGCTGAGCGGGTCCTTGCCGTCATACAGCCCCATGACGCCTTCAATCACGGAAATATCCGCGCCTTCGGAAGCACGGATAAAGGTTTCACGCACCGTATCCGGTGAGGTCATCCATGAATCCAGATTACGGGAAGAGGTCCCGGTCGCGGCAGTATGATAGGTCGGATCGATATAATCCGGCCCGCATTTAAAACCCTGCACTCGCAGGCCGCTGTCGGCGAACGCCTTCATCAGCCCGAGGGTAACCGTCGTTTTGCCAGCGCCGCTGCCTGTTCCGGCAACAACAATACGGCTTCTGCGCGTAGCGGCAGACGGATCAGACTGTACAGCCTGCTTCATGATGTCAGTCATAGGAAACCCGCGCTACAGACAGCGTCATATTGCCGCTTTTTTTCTTCTCCAGCAGCCAATGGTCTGCACCAGAAGACAACAAGGCTGAAGGTTCACTGACCCCATATGCGCCAGTGTATTTGAAGACGGTTTCCGATGGATTGGGAAGCTGCACTGTATTCAGCTCTGACGGAGTATACGTCACCAGTTCCCAACCGTATTTGGCGCAAAGGGCAAGTAAGCCCTCTTCGTCCTTTTTCAGATCAATGGTGGCAATATTCCGTACGCTTTTCACGGACAAACGCAGCTCTTGCAAGGTGTCCAGCACACCCGCCTCCAGTTCCTCCAATGCAGTCCCACGGTTGCAGCCGATGCCGAGCACCAAGCTTTTCGGACGGTACAGCACGCCATTAGAAAGAAGCTGCTCCTCTTCCTCCGGCTCCAATAAACGGTCACTCACGACCAATGCGGCGTTAAACGGTTCTTGCAATGCTTCTGCCGTCGAAGCATATACCTTGATATGTCCAGGTACAGGCTTGTCATAACGCCACCAGTTCCGTTCGCCTGTCTCTTGTATGAGCGCAACAGGCTCCTCGTTCACAACAGCGGCGCTCACAGGAGTGGCCTTGTCGAAGCTATCGACCACCCAACCCAATTCCCGACCAAACATGTCCACCGGGATCGTGCCCTGCACGTCCGATGCAGTCGTGATTACAGCACGTGCGCCTAGTACAGCCGCTACATGGCGGGTCAATTCATTGGCGCCACCCAAATGGCCAGACAATACGCTAATGACATGCTCGCCACGATCATCAATGACAACTACCGCCGGGTCTACCTTTTTATCCACCAAAATTGGTGCAATCATACGAACCACTGCACCGAGAGATATAAACAAAATAATACCGTTATATTGTTTAAATAAATCCGGCAAAATCAGCTTGACCGAGCCTTCGAACAACTGAATGCCACGCTGCTGCTCGTCGCCACGCTCAAACTTGGACATGTAATACACATCCGTGCCCGGAAAGCTGGCTCCCAAATTGCGGACCATTTCCACTCCATGCTTCGTGATCGCCACAGCGGCAAATGGATTACTCACCGGGCTTCACTCCCTTCCGGTAGCCATGGGTGAACGACTTGTCATACAGCTTGGAACGATGCGCGTCCTTATCCACCAGTCCCGGATCGAGCGCCCAGCCTGCCAAAATCATGGCATGCATCGTTATGCCTGCTGCACGCAAATCGGCGGGTAATTGACCAAGCGTCGTGCGTACGATCTTTTGGTCCGGCCAGGTCGCGCGCTGCACAACCGCTACAGGCGTGTCCTCACTCCAGCCTGCTGCCAAAAACTCAACGACCACCTTCTTTGCCAACGTTGCGCTGAGGAACAGTGCCACTGTACAGTGATGGGATGCCAAGTCACGCAGCTTTTCCCGATCCGGTACAGGTGTACGGCCTTCGGCACGCGTCAGAATGACCGTCTGCGTCAGGTCAGGCACAGTTAGCTCTGCACCCAGCACCGCCGCAGAAGCAAAGACCGAGCTGACGCCTGGTACGATTTCGTATGCTACTCCGCGCTGCTTCAGCAACACCATTTGCTCCAAAATGGCTCCGTACACTGCCGGATCACCTGTATGTACGCGAGCTACACTGCGTCCAGCCTGCACAGCCTCGCTCATAATCTCGACCTGCCGCTCCAAATCCATGCCTGAGCTTTGCAGTACCTGCGCCTCTGGCTTGGCCGTGGCAATCAGCTCGTCGTTCACGAGCGAATCCGTGTACAATACCACATCGGCCGTGCGTAGAATCCGGGAGCCTTTGACAGTAATCAGCTCCGGGTCGCCGGGACCTGCTCCTACGATATACACTTTGGGCTCCAACGTCATTTGCTCACCACCATTAAACTCAAATATTCAAGCTCCTGTCCGCGCAGCTCACGTGCGTCGCGCCATACCATTTCATAAGGAGAAGTGACCTTGGTAATGACTGATGCACGGTCCCCAAGATGGAGTTCATCCAGCACATCCAAAATCAAATCCAGCACCTTGGCAACCTTGATAAACACGACCGTATCGTGATTCTCAATCGCCCGCTTCATCGCTTCCCGATCATCCGTAGCCGGAATAATACCGACCTGCTGATCTCCGTCTGCCAAAGGCAATTCCAGCGCTGCCGCCGCTCCCAACACAGACGAAATGCCCGGAATAGATACAATCGGCACCTCAGGATGGAGATCCTTCATGAGCCGTGCCAAATGAATAAAGGTACTGTACAGATTAGGGTCTCCCTCTGTGACAAAGGCTACATCCTTGCCTTGGCTCAGTGCCTCCCAGCAAGCAACCACCGTTTTGTTCCACTCACGCTCCAGTACAACCGGGTCCTTGGTCATTGGAAAAATGAGTCCCAGCATCTCCTTTTCCTCCGGGTTGACGTACAACTCCACGATTTCGTGAGCATACGACTTACCTCCCCGGCGTTTCTTCGGATAAGCCACAACTGCACATTCCTGAATCATGCGATACGCCTTGACCGTAATCAGCTCGGGATCACCCGGCCCCACGCCTACGCCGTAAAGTGTTCCTGTTGCTGCCGTATTCATGCTGTCTCTCTCCCCCTCTTGAATTACCAGCTTACTCCCCTGCTACTTCGTCAGCCACGTCCACCGACGGCTGTCCTGTAATAACATATATCGGATTGAGTCCGTCAAAACGAGTCATATTCAAAATCGGCTTGCTGCGCGCTGTTTGCAATAACGTCACCGAAGTTTCGAGACCTGCTGCTTGCATCGCCTTCATCCCGTCATGCAGCGTCTCAATCGTTGCAGCATTCACTACAATTCGTCCATCCTTCCGCAGACGGGAAGCACACAGACGAATCAGTTCGGCCAATTCTCCCCCGCTCCCACCGATAAACACCGCATCCGGGTCTGGCAGATCTTCCAGTCCGGCAGGCGCTTTGGCATGAATAACCGGGAAATCGGTACGGAATTTGATTTTATTTGCTTCGACATTAGCCAGATCGCCTTCGTTCTTCTCAATGGCAAATACTTGCCCATACTTGGCCAGCCGCGCACATTCCACCGCTACAGAGCCAGAACCTGCGCCGATATCCCATACGATGCTTCGTTCGGTCAGACGCAGCTCGGACAAGCTGAATACGCGTACTTCACGCTTCGTGATCAGTCCTTTTTCTGGCTTACGCTGGTGAAATTCCGCATCCTCGAAGCCAAATCCCCGACGAATTGCAGGCACGTCTTCTCCCTTACGGCGGCGCAAAATAACCACATTCAGTGGTTGGAACGTTCTCTGCGCCATCTCATCCAACGTATAATGCTGATACGCCTCATCCGGTCCGCCCAAATGCTCGCCGACAAAGGCATCATATTCCGTCATGCCATAATGCAGCAGATAGGCAGCGACTGCGGCGGGATGATTGCGGTCGTCCGTCAGCAGCGCGACCTTGTTCTGTCCATCGATCCGCTGCGCCAATCCGGTCATCGGACGGCCGTGTACGCTTTCCAGCACCGCATCCTGCCAGCTTTCACCGAGACGCGCAAACGCCAGCTGAACCGAGCTGATATGCGGCAAAATATCCAGATGTTCTGCCCCCAGCTTGGCGGACAAATAACCTGCAATTCCAAAAAAAAGCGGATCGCCTGACGCAAGCACGACAATATCCTTGTCCTTGCGCAACCGTCCCAATTCTTCTACCACGGCAGATAAGCCGCTCTTTAATGTTCGTTTTTCCCCTGCGAATGCCTTGAAAAAGGCTAGCTGGCGTTCTCCACCAACCAGCAGGTCGGCACGCTCAATGTGCTCCAGCGTCTCCTGCGACAGACCTGCCGCTCCATTTTCACCGATACCAATGACACGAATCACTCTACTCACCGACTCTCGCCCTCCCCAGCACGTTCCCTTTCATCGTTACCAGTACCATTTCCACGACAATTCCACCACCTGCATGGTCCAGACAATGCTGACATCCATAGGTACACAGCTTTTCAAAAAAGCTAAGCGCATTCGCTTCGGTCATCATATCCGCCACCTGCGTAGCTGTATTCGCCTCTGCCACTGCCGCTGCAAGCGACTCATCCACCCCCGCTTCACGCGCGACCTCAGCCAAAAAACCAAAATCCACCGGAGCGCTCTTGGAGTGAACCATCATGACACCTTGAGCTACCTTCGACAGCTTGCCAGGCATACCGACGAGAATAATTTTTTTCATTCCCAATCGTTTGCCATGCTTAACTGCAAAGCCGACAAAGTCGCCCATCTGAATAAAGGCTTCTTCCGTCAGCTGATCATACATTTGCATGGCATATTTTTCACTGCTGCCGCCTGTGGTCAGGACTATTTCCTGGCAGTTCATCGCTTGTGCAACCGATATGGCCTGCACGACGCTGGCTTTATAAGCTGACGTGGAAAACGGAACGACCACACCGCGTGTACCTAGTATGGAAATACCGCCAAGAATGCCAAGACGCCCGTTCAGCGTTTTCTTGGCGATTTCTTCGCCGTCCGGTACGCTGATGACGACACGGACACCTTTGGCCGATCCGTGCTCTTCAAGCACGCCTGTCACAGCCTCCGTAATCATCCGTCGCGGCACCGGATTAATCGCTGCTTCCCCGACAGGCACAGGCAGACCGGGCTTCGTTACCCGCCCTACGCCGATGCCGCCATCCAGCTCAATACCCGGCTCCTCGCGCCAGCTAACAGAGGCGATAATTTTCGCCTGATGCGTGGCATCCGGGTCATCGCCACCGTCCTTGATCGTCGTGCAGGAAGCTTCGTCCGCGTCCAACACAGGCTCGATCAGCTCAAACGCATGATCGAATCCCGCGGGCAGCGATATCACTGCTTCCTTCGGTGGAATGCCCGTGATGAGCAGTTGTACCGCTCCTTTGGCTACTGCAGCCGCACAAGCCCCCGTCGTAAAGCCTGACCGCATCGGCTTGTCCGGCGCGGGAGCTTCACCACTTTTCATCCGTTTGGGCCTGTTGGCGGACGCCGCTTCCTTTTCCATGCCAATTCCTCCTTAACCTCTTCTGCTGATCATGTTCTAATTCATTTCATGATACAGCAAACGGACAACCGCATCTAGCGGACAGCCATTAAGGAGATCGCATTCAATGCTGCTACGACAATTGTACTGCCGCCCTTGCGTCCAATATTCGTAATGAACGGAATATCCAGCTTGCGCAGCTCGTCCTTGGATTCTGCTGCCGATACGAAACCGACGGGCATGCCAATCACCAGTCCGGGCTTAGCCGCTCCTTCTTTTACCAGACGGATCAACTCCAGCAACGCTGTCGGCGCATTACCAATGGCATAGATACCACCTTCGCCCGCCTGAATCGCTTTGCGCATGGAAATAATGGCGCGTGTCGTATTCAGTCTTTTCGCTTCTTCCATGACATCAGGGTCAGATATGTACACATGCACATCCCCGCCAAATTGACGGATACGATCCTTACTCAGCCCCGCTTGAATCATCTGCACATCCGCCACTACCTGCTGTCCTGCACGAATAGCTGCAATCCCGGCTTCAATCGCCTTTGGATGAAACATCATGCTGCGGCCCAGCTCAAAATCAGCAGATGCATGAATGACACGCTGTACAACGGGATATTGCTCTGCTGTAAAAGGATGCTCTCCCAATTCTTCTGTGATCATCTCGAAGCTTTTGCCTTCAATCTCCTGCGGCTGTACCGTTAGCGGTTTGAATTCTGTTTTAAAATCCATGGTAGACCACTCCCTTATGGAAAATTAGAAAATAGTTTAGGAAAATGACAATTCATTGCTACAAAATCATAGATACCTCTTAAAAACACCTGTTTTAAGATGACTATATTTTAAATACATGCCAGAAGTCGTTCCTGATGGATTGGACTCGCAGGGGCAAGGCTCAACTCAAATTGAAGTTCTCTCTTTTGTTGTGCGCAGTGCGTTGATGACTCCGCCGAAATGATCAAATACTGTGCCAAATTCCACTTCCGGCCTGGAAATCAAAAGTACGTGAATCCCCAGCTCCAATGCAGATTGTACCTTTTCATCCACTGCTCCCGTGCGTCCGCTTTCCTTGGTGACCATCACGGTCGTGCCATAGTGCTTGTACAATGCTTCGTTCATCTCGCGGGAAAAGGGTCCCTGCATGGCAATAATATTCTTTTGCTCCATGCCCAGTTCGCCGCATTTCTCCATATTGTCCAAGCGCGGCAGCATGCGTGCAACCAGACGAATCTCCGGGTCTCCGAGTAAATGCTTGGTGAACGTGCCGAGCGTCTTACTACCTGTCGTAAGCATGACAGAGCCTTTGAGTTGCTTCGCTTCTAATGCGGCCTCTTCATAGGAAGACACGATGTGGAGCAATGGATGATTGTCATACACCAGTCCCGCCCGCTCGTAGCGAATATAAGGAACTCCGGATTCGCGAGCAGCTGTCATCGCATTCGCATGTGCTTCTTCTGCAAAAGGATGACTGGCATCAACAACAGCCTGTATTCCCTGATCCCGAATCATTGCAGCCATTTCATCGGCTGTCATTCGGCCTGTACGTACGTCCAGTCCTGCTTCGGACAAGCTGGCTGCCGCACTTTCGGTTACGACCGAGGTCAATACGTTGAAGCCATTGTCACGGATTTGCAGCGCCAATTCCCGAGCATCGCTCGTTCCACATAGCATGAATATCATGAGCCCTTCACCTGCCCGCTTCCATTCACTACAGATGGCGTATGTGAATGCTCGTGATGGTGATCATGGTCATCATGGCTGTGAGCATGGACATGCTCATGAGTGTGATCATGGCTGTGTGTATGGTGATCATGATGATCGTGCTCATGTGCATGATGATGGTGATGATGCTCATGATCGTGATGGTGGTCATGATCATGGTCGTGGTGATGATGGTGGTGCTCCTGCGCCTCCAGACGGAACTGGCAGTTATCACAATTGGCCGTAACCTTGCCAAACAAGCCTTCCTTAGCTCGCTCCAGTACCAGTTCAATCAGTTGAGGATGGAAACCAAAATATCCTCCCATTTCCACTTGTAATGTAGGGTGAGCCTCGGCAAATTCCTGGGTCATTTCTCCGATGCGCTTAATCAGCACACCCGTGAACAGAAAATAGGGAAGCACGATAATCTTTTTGGCCCCTAGTCGTACACAACGCTCCAATCCATCGGGAAAAGAAGGCTGCGTCACACCGATAAAGCTGCTCTCTACCCACGTATAAGAAAGCTGTTCCCACAGCATACGGGTGATTTTGAAAAAGTCACTGTTCGCATCTGGATCGCTACTTCCGCGTCCTAACACAAGTACCGCCGTTTCTTCGTCGGATACCTCGGCAAATGCCTCTACAGCGCTATTCATTCCCGCTGGAACTGCAACCGGACGGGCCTCTTTCAAGCGGCTTTGCAGAATGCTGACGATTTTCTCGTGAACGCCAATCGGGCGTCCATATACAAATTCCACCTGTGGATATTTTGCTTTTGCCCGATCAATAGCCATCGGAATATCAATTTTGGCATGTACCGCTGCGAACAAGATAATCGGAATGAGAACGACACGCGTCGCACCTTTCTCCACACATGTTTGCATCCCATCAGCAATGCTGGGACGTGCCAACTCCAAGAAACAGGTTTCCACGCACATATCCGGTACCCGGTCTGCCACTGCCTGTGCAAATTCCAGCAGTTCCTGGTTCCCCTCCGGGTCCCGACTTCCATGTCCAACTAACAATATTGCATCCACTGCTGTTTTTTCCTCCTCTTTAATAGGGATAGCCTGCATGACGCCCTATTTTATATATGCTTGTATCCAGTTCATCAGGCCTTCAGTCCATTAATCCCCACAAACCGCATTCACTTCTACCGTTGCTGGTGCATCTTCATGCCGGAAACCCGCAACGACGCCTACACGTTTAAAAAATTTATGAAAACGCTCGTTCGGATGCCCTTTTTCCTTATATTCAGCGATGACGTTCTCCACAATGTCAGTAATTTGGTCACCCGGAATCCCTTCCGCTACGGGCTGAGCGGCATGAGCATTGCGACCGAATTTTTTGCCACCAAGGAAGAGGTCGTATCCTCCCTTGCGATAGACGATACCGATATCCTCCAGCACCGCTCCATAGCAGGCCATACCGCATCCATTCAAAGCAATGCTCGTTTCCTTGGGTGCCTGTAATCCGCCAAGTACAACCTGTAGATGCTCAGCCACAGGCACAGCGTCATCCTTCTCCATATTGCAGAAGTCGCACGCCTTTACCTTAAACACATCGCCAATCGGCATGACAATGAATCGTTCATCCCGCAGCCGTCCGACCAGTTCCTCGGGGTCTGCACATGGTACGCGCAGCACGATCTGATGATCTGGCGTGTATTCCAGCTCGCCGTCATCACCCGCTACCTCGGCGAGCAGCGCCATCTGGCGAGCGGTGAACTTCTTGTTTCCCACACCCGGGGAAACGCCCACCTCAAATAGCGCAGGCTTGCCAAAGCCGCCTGTCGCCATCCCGGCCGTAGCCCCCGCTCCGGCCACCGCTGACGTTCTGGCGGTGCTCTCGGCGGTAGGCGCTTGCCCGCTCCAGCGAGCGTTGGCTGCGTCAGGCAGCTTGCCGCCAACAGCGAGGCGGCTTAGTGCCTCTGCCGCCAGCGATGCCGGGGTTGCTGCGCCGGTTTGCACAGCGGTCGTTGCCTGCACGGCAGCCATCGCTTGCGGGCGTGCCTGCGTCGCAACCGCAGCGCCGCTCGCGGAGGGTCCAGCGGGCGTAGTCGGGGCTGCGCCTGCCTGCGGTGCAGCCTCTTGTGCGCCCAGCGACCACGGCTCCGCTTCCGTGCGGAGCCGCTGATGTGGCTTGAGCGCTTGCTCGGTCGCATCCAGCGTGTATTTGCGCTGATATCCGCGCGGAGTCACGATCAAGCCGTCATACACCGTTGTCGAGGAATTGCCGATGATTACAGTCGTCAGCATCCCGATGTCATGATTCAGCATATCTTCCAGCGTCGTTACAATAACTTGCTGACGTTCACGATAAGCACTTTTCACCAACCCAACTGGAGTTTGCGGATCGCGGTAACGCAGCAAAATGGACTGCGTCTCCACAATCTGGCGGGTACGCCGACCACTGCGCGGGTTGTATAATGCAATCACAAAATCGGCCGAAGCCGCTGCTTCTACACGCTTCACAATCGTTTCCCATGGGGTCAGATGATCACTCAGACTGATCGTGCAAGCATCATGCATCACTGGCGCCCCCAACAGTGAAGCACAGGACTGAATAGCCGAGATCCCCGGCACGACTTCTACCTCAACCCCGTCCTCGCGTCGCCAGCCTTTTTGCATCAGCACTTCGTACACCAGCCCTGCCATACCATAGACTCCTGCATCTCCACTGGAAATGACAGCTACCTTCTTGCCCATCTCTGCTTGGCGAACCGCCTCCTGCGCACGGCTCACCTCCTCTGTCATCCCTGTGCGTACAATCTCTTGTCCGTTCAACAACGGACGGATCAAATCAACGTAGGTATTGTAGCCGATAATGACCTCACTTTCGGCCAGCGCATCCAGCGCCCGTTTTGTGATATGTTCCATATCTCCTGGTCCAAATCCAATCACCAGCAATTTTCCTAATGGGCTCATCGTGCTCCTCCTATTCACCCTTTTCAGGGTAGCTATGCTATCTATTTCAATGATTTATGGACATCCTGTAACTCAAAAAACCCCATCCTACCCGGATGGGGTTTCTATGTACGTATCTCTCATCAGACGAACAAACAGCGTAAGAAGACACTATTTGTCTTCCTCCAGCCTGCCGTTGTTTTCCACCTGTCTGTTTACGCTTCAAACGCTGCTGCACGTTCATATCCACGCAAACCTCTAACCAACATGGAAAAAGCAACGTGTGCCTGATTTCCTGATTTCGTACACCCATCCTCTCCGCGAAGGTTAACGGTGCATACAGATCAAGGTAGGTCTCCTGGCTTGGCATCAACAGATTCTTTCGTCTTCCCCGTTTTTCACGAGTGACCATTTAAAAAAATCCTCTTCCTTACAGTGGCGGGACCGCTCGGGATTTGCACCCGATTCCCTGTTACCCTTTGCTCAACCGCAAAGGCACCTTGTCTGTCCGCTATTTGATTATGGGTCTTATCATAACCTTGCCTCAATCAGTTGTGCAAGCACGAAAAACGCTTTATTTCAAGTTCTCTGCTTTATTTTTTAACATATGTAGCAATTCGTCCGGGTCCGCAGAGATACTTAATAACGCTGGATGCTCAGCCCCGGTAAACCCTTCTTGCACGCTATGACGCACCATTTCTACTAACGGGTCAAAATATCCATTCACATTCAGCAGCCCAATCGGCTTGCGATGAATGCCGATTTGCGCCCAGCACAATACCTCGAACAGCTCCTCAAAGGTTCCTAAGCCACCCGGAAGGGCAATAAACGCATCGGCCATCTCGCTCATTGCCGCTTTACGCTCATGCATGCTTGCTACCTCAATGAACTCGGTAACTCCCCGATGAATGATCTCTGCATCAAATAACAGGGTGGGCATAATGCCAGTGACCTGACCGTCACCCGCCAGTATTCCATCCGCCACCTCTCCCATCAGCCCCCTACTGGAGCCACCGTAGATCAGACGGATATGATGGCGAGCCATGGCTTCTCCCAGCTTGCCTGCCGCTTCAACATATACCGATGAATGTCCAGGTCTGGACCCGGCAAATACACAAATAGAATTCATTAACGTCTCAGCTCCTGTCCTAAGTATCATGCATCGAAACTTATTCATTATATTAGCTAAATATTTTCGCTATAACAAAAATCTTTGTCGATGCATGTCCAACAAAAAAAAAGATAAAGACCTCGCAGGCCCTTATCTTTATTTTACGCTTTATCCAAAAATATAAGTTCATTTTTAGCATACTATATTTATAATTTCTATCTCATTTCTATCTCATTTTCATCTCATTTCAATGACCATTCACGATCTTCAGACCACAGCCATGCACCGAATCGTTATGCTCAAAATATTTGCCCAGCTCCACCATCATCGCGCCCATGCGCTCTTCGGTTGGAAACACGACTCGATCAATCCCTTCTTCCACAATGGACTGTGCAGTCACCTTCCCTACTGATACAGCAATCACATCCTCACGGAAAGCTTCCAGTAAATCCTCGATTCGATTTTGCTCTCTCGCATATTGGGCTAAAAATCGAATTTGCGGACCACTCGTGAACGTAACAGCATCAACATTACGATGGATAACATCCTCCAGTAACGCCTGCAATTTTGCTTCCTCAGGTGGGATATGCTTATAAGGAAGTACCTGGCGGGTTACTGCCCCCTGCTCGTCCAGCCACTTTACCAACCGTGGGGCTGGATCGCCATGCAGTTGCAACAATACTTCTTTTCCCTTCAGATCGTATGGGGCGAAAGCTCCTGTCAATCCGATCAAACTTCCGTCCTCGTCTCGTACTGCTGGCGTAAAGCCACGCTTTTTGAGTCCATTGACCGTCTTGTAGCCCCGCGCTGCAATGTTGGAAGATTGCAGCAACTCCATAATCTGCTCAGCCACGCCCATATCCTCTGCCATATCGAACAGGGCATCCAGCCCCATACCTGTCGTGAAGATGTACCAGTCCGGAGGGTGCTTCACCCACGATACAACAGCGTTGCGCAGCTCGATATCATCCAGAAAAACGGTACCCTGGGCCGGGCGCTGTACTGGCTCCCCCCCCATCTTCACAACTAGCAGCGCCATTTCTTCTGCTTTACGGGGACCAGCAAGAGCGACTCTCTTGCCTGCCATGCGTTGTGCCATTCTGTTGCCTCCCTTGTAGATGTCGTATTTCTTTCTACCAAGTATACAATCAGAGGGGTAAAAGACAAATAAGAATTACTTTTCCGATGAATACAGTAATCTTATAAGTGGCCGTGTTCTGTTCTGCCTCCATGCTGGCTTTCTTTCTGACTACTACTATCCCGCTCTCCGTTAGATGCCCTATCATCTCCGCCTTTCCCTTTAGATTTGGGTCGGAGCAACATCCATAGCAACAAAGGCATGATAACAAAAAAAATGATCATCACCGCGGTCCACTCCCGGCTGAACTCATAAATTTGCACAATGTTGGAGAACAGCATAAACGAACAGACATAGCCTAACAAACCTACGGGCCAAACCATCAGGCTCCCCCAGGCTTGGGCAAACATCCGTTTTACCGCCAAACTGGTAACGTACAGATCAACCCCAATCTTCGTAAGAAAGGTCGGTACGGTCAGTACTGCCACGAACAAATCGAACCGATCCAGAAAGTCCGTTAGCTGCAATTGACGCACCAGTTCATACGCTGGATAAAACAGCCGTGACAAGATAGGAACACCAATAACCAACTCGGATAGCAGCACCAGCATGGTCAGAAAAGCGGTTCCGAGCAAATGCCCAAACCACGCACTACGCCCATTATAGCTCTTCCCAGAAATCACAAAGGGGACTATCATAATATCGGCCATATAACCCAGCATGCGCCAACTCCCCTTGATTACTCCCTCTACTTCTGGATGTAAGTAGGGTCTCAGCATTGAAAAATCCATATTACGCCCAAAAAAAAGCGGCATGGTCAACAGCGTCACAATCAACAGCGGTATAAAATTCTCGGTCATATTCACGATGGTGCTTATTCCGCCTTTAGCCATAAATACTAGAGTCAACAGCACAATAAGAGAAGTGACCACAATCGGAGTCAGCGGCAAAAGCACCACCTCCACCAGATCCGTAATAATCCTCAAATCCCGTGCAAAGATGATCAGGAATAAAATAAGGTAGATTGCAAGCAGCACACGGCCCAGCACAGGGTGAGAGCTCACCATCGCCTGCATCAGATCCTGATTAGGGAACCGTCGTTTAAGTTTCAACATCGCCCAGATCGGCAAGCATAGCACGATAGCCGCAATTATACAGGTCCAGTAAGCATGCTGATTCGCGTGATCCGCTGCCTGCGCCGGAGCATGTATAAGGGTAATACCGACCTCCATCAATACACCAAGCAGCACAATTTGTCTGGTTGTGAACTGTTTCATGCAGGTACATCCTCCTTTTGCCCGCAGGCATCCATTACACGATTTACAACGTAGGGGGGAGCCACATGTCAATAAAACGGGTTAGCCATGTAGCCACATAAACGGTGCTCTTCGTTGATGTTCCGTAAATCCAGATACCAATGCTAATAACATACATTACGCGGGAGACCCAGCGATTGATGGCTGGTGCATTGTGAATATTTTTACGGTCCATCAGATACATGAAGAGCATAACCAGCACCAAAGGTAACAGAAATACTTTATTCATTGGATTTGCTCCTTTTTGACCCCGAATGGTTTGGTGACCGCACCGATATTCTCAATATGCACGACCGGATTTATGGTGACCTTCACCTTGGGATACAGTTGTTCCCATTGGGGTTTGATCCGTTTCCATTCATCCGGTTGACTCGTAATAATAGCCCGGCCCAAACCAAGTACGTCTGAACGATACTTTTGCTGAATCACCTGAACAGCCTCTCCCAGCTCCCTCTTAATTTCCTCGGCTGTCTGCTGCTCCAGCCACTTCAAATTTTCCTCGTTGGAAATATCGAAACTCGTCTCATTTTCCTTCACATTCCCATTGCAGTTCAGTTGAATGGTCATTCGAATCTCATCCCCTTGAATATGGGGCTTAATTTGGACTTTATTTTCGATGAGGTGTACAGATATGTAACCTCTACCTTTGGGAGGGGGAATAAATATTTCTGTCTCCTTGGCTTGCTCCATACCCAAAAGCAGAAACCGACTGAGGTGGTTATCAATAATTCCTGTTAACCTGTCTTTGCGAAACACAGCCAGTCCATCGACCTGAATATTCGTTTTCTTGTCTTTAAGGTTAGGGGGCCCATTCTTCACCAGAGACATTACTGGTACCACCGGGTCAACGCCTTCCAGCAGGACGGAATTCATCAACAGCTTAACGGAACGAGGTTTTTTCATATAGGAAATATTGAGCTCACGCACCATTTCTGCTGGATATTGCTCTATCGGAGCATCTGCCTGAAGCAATTCCATCGTTGAACCCTTCGTAATAACAACCAGGGACGACAGACGGTTCTGCGGAACACGTGCCAGTACATCCATCATTTTGCTAATCCCTTCTCGTGCCAGCGCCTCGCCGAACAGCAGCACCCGCCGATGGGAGTAATTGAGTGTTCGCGAAACTCCGCGCTGTTCCTCGGTACTTGCTCCTCGAAAGCTTGGGCCTATTTTGGACTCCAGATAGTAGGATTTCGTACCACTGGTACCTCCCCCTCCTCCTGTACTGCCCGAAGATCCGAGTTGTCCGGGTAGAGCGATTTGCATCGTTACCCGGTATTGATCGCCTTCCTTGTCCAGCCCGGTACCCATCACGAAAGCCACATCATTCACTTCACGGCGATCCCAGCATCCTCCCAAGAGAACAGAGCATAGCAGCAGACAACAGAGCACAGCGACTTTACGTATTTGTTGTGTATTCGATTTGGGCTTCATCACCATCCCTCCTCGCTTTTGGGCGTTCCATTCATCTTTTCCTTCGCTCGTTTGTTGTTGTCTTTACCAATCCAGGAAGGACGTTTGGTCATTTTCCACCAAGGCGCGCGGACGACGATATCCTTTTGATCCATATGGTTGTATGGGCTATATCCACTCATATAAGGGACACCAAACGAGGTTAGCTTGGTTAGATGCGTAGCAATCAGCGTTGTCGCAATAATGATCCCAAACAATCCGAATAAACCCGCCATCAGCATGATCGGAAATCGCAGCAGACGAACCGTGATGGCAAAGTTAAAACGCGGTATGGTAAACGACGCAATACCTGTGAGCGACACAACAATGACTATGGGCGCCGATACGATTCCTGCCTGTACTGCGGCCTGCCCAATGACGAGCGCACCAAGAATACTGACGGCCTGACCGACTGTTTTGGGGAGACGAATCCCTGCTTCCCGTAATGCCTCAAAGGAAATCTCCATCATCAATGCTTCCACCAGTGCTGGAAAAGGGATGGATTCGCGAGCCGCCGCAATACTCAGGATGAGCGTCGTCGGCAGCATATCATGATGATAGGTCGTCACCGCTACATATAATGCGGGCAGAAAGAGAGCCATTACCAGAAAAAGAAAACGAATCCAGCGCACCATATTACTGATGAAAAAGCGCTCGTAATAATCTTCGCTCGCTTGCATCATCTGCCACATGGTGACTGGCCCAATCAGGGCAAAAGGCGTTCCGTCCACAAAAATGGCAAAACGTCCTTCCAGTAACTGCGCAGTGACGGTATCCGGACGTTCAGTGTATTCCATTTGCGGAAACGGTGAAAACGGATGATCCTCAATCAGTTCCTCAATATACCCCGTCTCCAGAACACCATCAATTTTAATATCGCTGAGCCGTTTTTTTACATCCTCCACCAGCTTCGAATCTATGATCCCTTCAATATAAGTAAGGACGACGCTCGTTTGAGTTTCTGTTCCGATGGTCATGCTGTACATCTTGAGCTTGGAGGTCTTCAGCTTGAAGCGTAACAGTGCCGTATTAACGCGAAGAGTCTCAGTGAAGCCCTCACGCGGACCTCGAATAACCGCTTCTGTCTGTGGTTCCTCTACGCCACGGCGAACGCCCCCCTTGGCGCTAAAAATATACGCACGAGGCGTGCCATCTACGAACAAGGCGGCATTGCCGTCCAGTATCGCTGCCGATACCATCTTCCATTCGTCCATCGTTTTGGTCTGGGACATGGAGATACGAGTTTCATCCAGCGGCTCCAATTTGCCGTTCACTTCAGGGTCCTTGAGCATCATGCCCAGAATGACAGGCCGCAGGATATGATCCTGCAAATCCTCCGATTTTACCGTACCTTCAAAATAAGCCAACAACCCTTTGCGTTCAGGAGAAATCATGAGCTCTCGATAGACGATATCAGAGCAATCCTTGAAAATATCACGCAAAGCAATCAAATTGTCTTCCACACTGCTACGTAGCGGCTGTTCCAGCCACGAAGACTCAGGCAGTCCTTTAGGCACATTGGAATTTCGTGTCTTGCGGTCTGCGGCTGGAATCGCTCTCCGGATCCACGGTGGCTTCGGCAACTTGGGAAAGCGCCCTTTCTTCATCGTTATTCCCCCTTTACGAATGAGCCGAACAGATAATATGACATATAGGATGTACCAGCCTGCAAAGGATTATGTATCCAATGAACTCAACATATTGAACGGATAACAAAAAGACCCTGCAATGATGCAGAGCCTTCGGAAATCCATTATATATCTGAAAATTTATGATAAAGGAATGATTAATCGCCCCAATACTCCTCGGGATGGTATTCAATCTCAGAACCAGCTTCGAACGTAAGCTTATCTGTCTGATCATGATATTCCACGCTTTCCGGGGTGACGTAATACCAATGCTTCACCAGGGGGCCATCATCTACCGGGGTTACAAAACGAAATACGTTCAACTCCCCGCTATAACGCACAATCGCCTCCGCCGTCTCACGCGGCAACTCTTGAAGCGTAAAGCGAAACACACCGTCCACCGATTCAAAATGACAATCGAAACTCTGCTTGCGGCTGTCAGCAAAGCTACGTCCCGTGACGGCATGCTTAATCAGCCATGTTTCCTGCTGCGCCATTGTGCGCACCTCCTTTTAGGGCAAATCAATCAACATATAAAAAACAGAATCTTCTGCTTTCAGTGAGAGCTTCGGCTCCTGCTCAATACGAGCGGAATCGCGTCCTTGCAGAATATGTTCACCGTTCACACGCAGCGAGCCTTCGATGACGAACAGGAACACGCGCCGACCCTCGGCCTGTGTGAATTCTACTTGTTCTCCAGGCTGAAGCTTGCTTAAATAAATCGTTAAATCCTGGTTGATTGCAGCTATTTCACCCTCCGTGCCTGGTACGCGCTTTCCGGCAACGACAGGCAGAAGCTGACCGTAAAGACGCTCAGGATTGAATGCTGTAGCCTCATATGACGGTTTCAGTCCTCTCGTATGCGGGCTAAACCACAATTGCAGCAGACTGACATCCTCCGTTTGTGAAGCGTTGTGCTCCGTATGAATGATGCCGTGGCCCGCTGACATTCGCTGAATGCCTCCAAAACGGGTTACCGCTACATGTCCACGGTTGTCTTCATGACGCAGTTCCCCATACAGCACAATCGAAACAATCTCCATATCACTGTGCGGATGCGCCCCAAATCCCCGTCCCGGTGCGATGACATCGTCATTACAGACACGCATAGGGCCAAACGCTGTATTGTTCTCATCCTGATACTCCGCGAATGAAAAGCTGTGACTTCCCCGCAACCAGCCCTTATCGAAGCTGAATCGGGAAGCCGCCGGATATATTGTAAACATAATAGCCCTCCTTCAGGAAGAAAAATGAGATCAAATCCCTCTCATTGTAACCGAGCCCAAGCGATAAAGCTACGCCTCTGTCTGAGTGATAATCTCATCTATAAAAGACTGCAAAGTACTGGTAACAAAGGCTTCCTTACGCCGGATAAACACCGTTGTTACTTCATTGTACGGCTCAGGCATCGCATGACCGCATACAAGGCCTTGAGCCACCAGCCCGCTGATCGACGATTCGGGAAAAACAGTCATTCCAATACCGGCCGCCACACTGCCGATAATTGTCTCAAATGTCCCAAACTCCATAATCTGCTTGGGAATAATCCCCTCCATCTTGAGCCAAGTTTCCAGCCGTCCCCGGTAGCCGCAACCTTTTTTATACAGCAGGAGTGGACGGGTCGTAAGATCCTCGACAGAAAAGTCATCTCCTTGGGATACGAGGACCAGTTTTTCCTGAAACACATCAAACTGTTCAATCAGCGGATGCTTGACCGGCCCGGTCACAAAAGCTCCATCCAGCCGCATTTCTGCAACCTCCTGCACCAGAGACTCTGTAACCCCGGCCTTGAGGGACAACTCGACATCCGGGTACTTGCTATAGTAAGCATGTAAAATGGCCGGGAGGGCAATGACAGTCTCCACAATGCCAATCTCCAGTACCCCCGAAGGTGCAGAGGTATTCTGAAACGCATGTTTCATTTCCTCAAATTGCGATAAAATGCTTTTCGTATATTGCAGCAGACGCTTGCCCTCTGCATTGAGGATCATTCCCCGCTTATGTCTATTAAATAAAGGCGTTTGCAGTTCCTTTTCGAGCAGCTTGATTCTGGCCGTTACATTGGACTGGACATAGCTAAGCTCGGCTGCAGCCTTGCTGACACTGCCATGCGCAGCCACCGTCTGGAAAATGTTTAAATCGTTCAGATCCACTACTGCTCCTCCTTATTGTGAAGGACAAGGGGCCATCAAAATTGACGCGCCTTGTCACTTATTATCATTTTAAATGATCATAATGTTTATTTTCAATCATTTTACCAACAGCTTCCTATCCTTTATGATGTGTCCATAAGATATGTCCGCTGAGACCGGCAAGGAGGAGCTTTTGTACACCATGAACAGACAAATCATGACCGGATCTTTATTATGCCTAATCGCCAGTATGTCCTGGGGGGCGATGTTTCCGGTTTCGCACATTGCATTACAACATATCAATCCACTGTACTTTTCATTTTTGCGCTATTTATCGGTTACACTCATTTTAGTCGTGCTATTGTGGCTCAAAGAGGGACGGACGGCATTTCGCTTTGAGGGCAAGGGCAAGACGTTGTTATTCTTTGGGACCATGGGATTCACCATTTATAATATGGCCGTTTTCCAGGGACAGCACGCGATGGGGGCAGCAGGTACTCTGGTAGCTTCTATAATGGAAGTGCTAATGCCGATGATTTCCATTGCGATGGTGTGGATCATGACCCGTAAAATGCCTCCGAAATATACACTAATCAGCATGGTGATTGCGCTGGCTGGGGCTTTACTTGTGATCACGAACGGAAAATGGACCTTTTTCACACTTGCCGGACAACATTTACTGCCGCTGCTGCTTATTTTCGTAGGCGTCGTCGGATGGGTCGTATATTCCATGGGAGGCAGCCACTTTGCAGGATGGTCTACTCTTCGGTATTCAACCCTAACCTGCCTGCTGGGAACTCTCGTCTCCTTCGTAGTCGTCACATTTGCCTCTGCTTTCAACTGGATTGTGGTGCCGGACTGGCAGGCTGTGTGGTCAGTTAAATACGAAATGAGCTTTATGATCCTGCTTCCAGGGCTAGCTGCCCTGCTTAGCTGGAATGCCGGAATCCGAAAGCTGTCTCCACTGAACGGAATTCTATTTATTAACTTTGTACCGATTACCACGCTGGTACTCATGTACTTCCAAGGTTATGTCATTAGCCGTTTTGAACTATATGGGACAGTGCTAGTCATTTTCGCACTGATTCTGAACAATATGTTTCAGAGAAGTTCACTGCGTCCTTCCGACAGCTCACGGGATGTCCGTTTCCGTCTGGATCGCCGCAAGTCCTTCCAACGTTAACTTCTAACCCTGCAAACTAGAAATTATGCTAAACATTAAAAAAAGCGCCTGGATACAGAGTATAATCTCCTGTATCCGGGCGCTTTTTATCATTTTATGATTTTCCTTCAACCTGAAAACGTCCAACCAGTTCGCGCAATTCCTCTGCCATTTGGCTCAGGTCCGCTGTAGATGAAGCAATTTCCTCAATAGAAGCGAGCTGTTGCTCAGCTGCCGCTGAGATCGACTCGGTATTGCTCGCTGCCTCGTCCGAAATGTGGGCAATATCGCTCATAATATCTACGACGCCTACAGTCCCTCGTGCCATTTCCTGAGTCACTCCGGTAATGTCATTGATATGTACCATAGCTCGTTCCACGGCCTGGCTGATTTCCGCAAAGGATTGCTCAGACGTGGTTACCGAATCAATGCCTTCCGTCACCCGTGTCCGCGCTTGATGCATAGCACCCAGAGCATGATTCATATCCACCTGCATCGCTTCAATACGCTCCGAGATCAAGGTAGCCGATTTCGCTGATTCCTCAGCTAGCTTACGTACCTCCGTAGCGACCACGGCAAATCCCTTACCATGATCCCCAGCGCGTGCGGCCTCAATGGACGCATTCAGAGCTAACAGATTCGTCTGTTTGGCAATACCGGATATAACGCTGATAATATTCACGATTTCACCGGAGCGCTCATTGAGAGAGTCCATGGCCTGTCCGAGATCGTTAACGGTCTCATCGATGTCATGCATCTTCTGGACAGCCTGCGTAGCAGCCTTGCTGCCCTCCTGAGCCGACTCGGCGTTCATCTTCACATGTTCAGATACGCCCACCATACGCTCGGATACGTTCGCTGCTTGCTGAGCAAGCTCCTCCATATTTACGGAGCCGTGCTTGACGCTCTCCACCTGACGTTCGCTGCCCACAGCTACTTCCTGGATAGCAATGGTGACATGCTCAATCGCTTGGGTTGTCTGATCTGCACCCGCAGCCAGCTCCTCCGCTGAAGAACTTACCCGATCTGTCGTTTCGTGTACGCTTCGAATCATCGTGCGCAAACTATCCACCATGGTTTGAAAGTGAGCAGACAATTCGCCCACCTCATCCGTTTTTCCAGTTTCCAAATCGCCCGTCAAATCTCCTTCACTGATTCGTTCTGCTGATTTTTGCAGCTTACGAATCGGTACCAAAACAGAACGGGTAATCAGGAAAATCGCGATAAGCGCAATCACCAGTGAGGCAGCCAGCACGAAAATGGTTACATAACGCATGGCAGCGGTGGCATCGCTAATCTCGGATTGATAGAAGGTACCTGCAATTTTCCAGCCGGTATCCGTATTCGTTACATAGGTCAAATATTTCTCGCGACCTTCATGCATATAGTTGAAGTTCCCGCTCGGCGCAGTATACAACGTATCAAGCGAATTCTCCTGAGGAGATGAGCCCGCTTTAGCCGTAGGATGGACTACGAATTTCTTCGTATGATCCAAAATGATGATATACCCCTCCTGGCCCACTTTGATAGAGGCCAGTTTACGTACACTCTCCAGATTTAGAGAAATCCCGATAACCCCGGACTTGTCGGAAAGCGTCTGAGATACTACGACAACAGGAATACCCGATGAATTGATGATCACAGGCGTAATTGCAACCTTACCGGGCTGCTTCATCGCTTCGATGTACCATGGACGTGTGCGAGGGTCAAATGTCCCTTCATCCTCCTTGGGCACCCCCCGGATCATCAGCCCCTCCGGTGTACCAACAAAAATATCCGTTGCATCTTCGTGCAAACCCTTGTATTGGATCAGCTTGGGCTGAATCAAAGGGCTGTTTCGACCATCTATCATCGAACCGTCCAGACGCTCCGCCAAATAACTCGCATCTTTAATTTTACTGGCGATTGCGTATTCAATAATGGAGTTAGCTGTCGCTACCCCCTGGTTCGCACTGCCGTGGAGCTGTTTCTCCATAGCATTATATGATGATTTATAGGTCGCAGTGGAAATACTTAAGCTCGGAATCAGCAAAACAAGTAAAAAGCCTAAACTTAGCTTGTTCCTGAGTGTCCATATCGTTTTTCTCTTTCGCGTTGTTCCCATGTTTTTTCCCCTTTGCTCATAAAACAATATATTTGAATTACATTCCGTGTTAGTTATATCGGTTGAAAGTAGCAAATGATTTACAATAAAATTTCACAAAGGAGAAAAACAAAAACCGCGCCCTATAAGACTAAGGACGCGGTTATATGAACATTTAGACCTGTACGTTACTGTTTTCAGTCTTTTTACGGCCAAATAACTGATCCACTGCCAGAAAACGTCCACCGACAAGCGCTTGCTGAAGGCTGGTGAACAGAATCAGCAGATCAAATTCAATCGAGCCAAAAGGCTGTCCTTTTTTAGCGGTTAGCAATACACCAATCATAACAATGGTCAATGCCGCTCCAGCCAGTCGTGTTCCGATACCCAGAACCAGTGCAATTCCTCCAACCAGCTCAACCGTAGCGACCACAGGGGCCATCCAACCAGGGAGTCCGATACTTTGGAAGAAGCCGGAGGTTCCGTCTAATCCCTGAAACTTTTGTGCACCGTGAACGATAAAAATAACCCCTGTAAAGATTCGTACCAACAATAATCCAATATTCATAAGCGTTTGATTCATTTGCTCATCTCCTTTTAAATTGTATAAAAATCCTGCAACAAACTACATAGTGTAGTGTATTGCACATTGAGAATCGGGAGCGCGAAAAGCACCACCCGTAAGAAACATCTTGTCCAACTAGATTAGCGCCAGTGCGAACATAAGTGTCAGCATCACTAGCACATAGCTGGAAAACATAATCGAACGCCAAGGCATTTGAATGACAGGTTCTTGCTGAGGGTCTAAAATACGTGAGATACGATAATTAATGGACGTTTCTGCAAACGAGGAACAAGCGGCCGAGTTTACCAGGCGAGTATTGGCAGGTGTCATACTCAGAAGCTTGAGCAATGCGCTCCCAATCCCAACGGGTGAACCAGCTCGATGGATCGCTTCGTTATCAGCCAAAATTTCACGGGCCGTCTTATAATGATTGGTAATGTGACGCAGCACTGGCAAGTAAAACAGCTGTTTAGCACACACTTGCAGCAACCAGGTCTTCAACGGATCATAATGTTTCATATGATAGGCTTCGTGGTATATGACAGCCTCTTCCTCGTGCTTGTCCAGTACGGACAATAGTGCAGAGGACAATACAATGCGTGGCTTCCATAATCCCATCGTAAAGGCGGCTGGCTTGGCATAATCAATGACCCATATCCGATCGGTCCCGAGTTCACGATATCGCTCACCCAGTGCTTCGGTCAGCGACAGATCACGCATTCGGTGCAGTCTGCGAAAAGCTGCCCTGGTAGCCATACACTGTCTGACTGCTTCTCCTCCGGCGATAGCGAAGGTAACGAAAACCAGCCCGCTGAGCGCATCCACCATGTAGCCAATTCCGTAGTGCTGCAACAAACTTCTGCAAATTTGAAACACGTTATAATTCAATTTCCAGCCGAAAACATGCTGCCCAGCGTACATACCCATCTGTATAAGGGCGAAACCCGAAATCAAGGCGCCTGCTGTAAACAGTAATTTAGAACGTGTTTTCCACATCGCTACATATCCTTTTTCCATTGTTTAATTTTTTGTTCCAGACGTTCGATCAACTTCGGATCGGCCACCTCCAGAGCATCAATCATATGATTGACAGCAAGCGGACCAAATTCATCCACCAATTCGTGACTGAGTCCCTTGGATTGCTCATCCATGAACTCTTCCCTACTTAAAACTGGACGATATAAAGACGTTCTCCCACGTATACTCTTACTCAGTATCCCCTTGTCCACTAAACGGTTCATCACGGTCATTACCGTATTGAAGTTAAAGTCCCGATCCCCCTCCAACGCGGTCTGCACTTCTTTGATACTCCGATCCGAAGTGGACCATAAAATATCCATAATCTTGGCTTCCAGAGGCCCGAAAAATCGGTTAAGCCCAGTTTCGCCAGCTTTAAAATTCAGTCGTTTCATAAGAAGCACCTCACACTACCGATTGTAGTGTATATATCCGGCTAAAGTCAACCGTCACACCTAATGTCAGTTTCTTCATGGAATCATATACAAACCGCCGAATGTCTCCATCCGGCGGAAATTCATCGGTATTCATAACTTTCAGGTCAATCTGCCAATCTGTATCCTACACCTCTTACGGTTGCAATATATTCAGGTTCCGCAGGTCGATCATCTAGCTTCTTACGCAAACTTTTGACATGCACATCTACAACGTTACTACCGCCTACAAAATCCGTCTCCCAGATATCGTGCATCATTTGCTCGCGAGAGATCACTTTGCCTTGAGCATCAATCAGCTTCAGCAACAAATCGTATTCTGTTTTAGTCAGATTCAGTTGACTCTCTTCTTTATATACCAGCATTTTATCTCGGTCAATCCAGATGTCCTTGAACACCGTACGACGGCTGGCTTGCGCTGCCTGACGGGAAACGGCAGGATGGCGTACAATCATCCGTTCAATGTCATGCACCATATGATTGGAAGCCAGCGGCCACACCAGCACCTCTTCTGAAGGAAGCAGCTCATTCGCATGTACAGACACCCGATCCTGAACCACGTACATAACCGGTGTGTCTTTCATGTGTTCTACCTCCAGACGATTGCGGATATCCAGTAATTCATTCTGTGGTTCGGTGGCGGTCAAATCGTAAATCAACAGATCGCTTCCCAGATGACGCTGCACTTCAGGCTCCCAGCGATGAAAAACCATCACATCAAAACACGCATCTGACAACGTACGCACCAACCCGTGAACTACACCCGGTACCGAACTGATTAGAATGATACGACGTGTGGTCGGACAATACAAAGGCTCATTGGAGGGAACGGTCTGCACCGTAGGTGTAGAGGGAGCTGCTAACATCGATGTCCAACTGCCCTTCACCCGTCTAGGCATGTCAGCCACTTTGAAACGATTCGTTATCTGATTCGCTTGCTTTGGCATTCCTTACACACTCCTCCGAATACGACATGGGCATGGGCAATATTATACCCCGTTTCATGCGCAACCGTGTCAATCCAATCATGGGGGACTTCACTCATTACTTCATCTACCCGGCCGCAAACCTGACAAATAATATGCTGATGATCGTCCATCCGTCCGTCATAACGACTAGCAGCTTCCCCCAGCTTCAATTCACGGATTAATTCCTTATCCGTCAAATAACGCAGTGAATTATATACCGTTCCATAGGCCAGATTATATCCGCGCTCCATCAACCGATTCATAACATCGGCCGCAGTAGGATGATCGTGGGCTTCACGAACCACATCATATACCGCTTGGCGCTGCGAAGTTAAATTTAAAGTTCTCATGCCGCATCTCCCTTAACCAACGCAGATTATATTAATTACAAACTTACAATCATAATAAAGATCAATTTAGAATAAGTATAAATCTTAATTTATTTCAAGTCAATGGGATCGGATAAATTGAACGGCTTTGCAACACAATGTATACATGGTACATCTCAGCTCATACACATCGGAGGAATATTTTATGAAAATACTGTGGATATTCACACTCTTTATGATGCTTATGCTCGGCACCAATCTGCTAGTGAACTGGCTATTCAGTACTCATACCCCGTGGGAGCCGATGGCATTGGCTTTTAGCACTATGCGTCCATCCGAATATATCGTCTTGGCAGGAATGCTGCTCGTATTCTTTGTGACCGTGGCAAAAAAACAAATTAAATACGGATTTCACTTCCTTTTTTCACGATGGTCCCGTTTTCTTAAAGTTTCCGCTTCTTCCTCGGGTTCTAACTCTGCTTCGATGCAAAAGAGCGGCCAAAAAGAGCAGCAAGGGAAAGATGTAAACAAATAACGGATGAATATAAATAAACGATAATCGTCCAAAAGCAAGGTGCTCAATCATGCTGGGTGTTTGTACCTGTGACCACAGTAAGACAATGATTCCGACAAAAAGTAGTGTTTTCCGGTAGGGGAGGCTAAAAATATCGGAGATCCCGAGCACCGCAGCATAGAAGAACAGGGCAATTTTAAAAAAATCGCCCACAATCATCGTCATCAGAACAATCACATCCAGACGTTGTAAATATTCTGAAAACTGTACATTCCCAAAGGTGCTGAGTAAAGGAAAGATGGAGCGCTGTGCAATGTCAGTGCCCATAACAGCCACATTTAGTATTGCGGATTCAGCTAAAACGAAACCACCTACGATAATGCCCGCATAGCCTGTTCTGGCCATCTGCGACGTTTTTTCCAAATGGGGCACGAACATCATAAAACAAATCATTTCTGCGTATGGAAATGCCAAATGTTCCCGAATGGCTGAATGAAGCACAGATTTAAAGCCATGCTCCATCACCGGCGTCAGCTCATGCAAATGAATGCTGTCCGATAAAATCAACAGTACATTTCCCACAAAAATGACAGTCACCACTGCAATAAGCATGATTTGTCCTGTTCGAGCTAATACTTCAAATCCTAACCAAAGGACATACATTACGCACAAAACCATAAGGAAGGCAACGACGAGGCTGGGCGTTTGCTCCAGTACGGAAATACGAATTAGCTCTGTCTCATCGCGCAAATTCCCGCCTGTTAGAAATAAAAAAAACAAAATATATAATACTCCCATGACTGTTCCACATGTATGACCGACCAATTCGCTAGCATAGGTTGTGAGAGGCTTACCAGGGAACGTTTCAGCTGTGTAGCAGTACATTCGGAATAATACCATACCCAGAATCATAGCAACGAGTTGGATAATCCAGGTGTCCCGCTGCATATAACTATTCATATTAATGGTAATTGCGTTGCCTGTAAGAAAATGAAACATAAGAATGAGCAATTGCCCCGTGCTGATGTATGTTTTGTTTTCAAGACGATGACTCACGAGGCATACTCCTTTCTTTTTTTGTTGCGAAACTTTTTCAGCCATGACACCATAAGCAACAAGAAAGGAAAGAACACAGCAAATATCGGAAACACCCATTTCAGTACAAACTTGCCTGTTGTAAGATGTTCTTGATAACCCTGAGCCATCAACACGCAAGAAACAAGCATGATAAGCCCAAACGGCAGAATCAGTTTATGGTATGAAACACGTAATACATCTTCAGCAGCCTTAACCGCTGCATAATAGAAAATGAAAATTTTGAAAAAATCAAAAATAATGACAGTCATGACCCCAATTACATCCACTCTATCGACGAAATCTGATATTTCCACCTTGCTGATCATAGAAAGCAGCGGGTAAGTGGCCCGTTTGAATACGTCCTCCCCAAGCACAACCACATTTGACAGTGTAACAAAAGACAGGATTGCGCCTCCCAACAATACAGCGGTGACCCCAACCCCGTTGGCACGGTAGCCTTTCTTTAATGTGGGAAGGATCATCGCAAACGTGACCATCTCACCGTATGGCAACATCAAGGCTTGTGAATAGACAACCTCCCATACCGGCTGCCAGCCATGCTGAGCAATAGGCAATATATTGCTCATATGAACAATGCCTGACAATAAAATCATGATATTCGTAGCGAAGCCCAGCAGCAGCAGCAAAAATAACAGCATAAGTCCCGTGCGGCCTGCGACCTCAATTCCCAAATGCATCACATACATTACAAGACCAATCATCAGGACACAGACGATAGTTAACGGCGTATGCTGTAATGTCCGATCGGCAATCAGTATTCCAGTATCTCGAAGATCGCGTGCTCCACCGTAAAGAAAAAACACAATATATAAAAAGGCAAGCACGCTCCCAGCAGTTTTGCCCAGGAGCACCTTGCAGTACTGTGTCATGAGTAGGTCGGGAAAGTGGCGGTGAAGGCTGCCGTAGCATAGAAAAAGTAGGGCTCCCAAACCTGCGGCGATAAGAATAGCAATCCACGCATCCTTGCCCGCATCTCTTCCGGGAATAGACATCATGGACGTCCCCAACTCAAACAGCATCATCAGGGAAATCATCTCTTTTGCGTCGATTTGTATCTTTTTCAATGCCTTCCCTCCTTTCCCGATTTCACTAATTGGACTCTCCCTTTGAATAAGGGCTAGTCCGTGACTGTGTATGCTTCAGTACCGAAGTCACCTGAACACGAACGGTGCTTTCTGCAAAATAGCGGCTCCATTCAGGTGAGAGTTTTTTCCACTGTTCAGGATGGCTTTTCTCCAGTGCATGGCCTAGACCGAGTACATCACTACGGCTACGCTGAACCTCCTTAACCGTTGAAGTAATCACTTTTTTTGTTTCTTCTCCCCACTGTTTCTGCAAGCTATACATAACCTCTGGACTTTTTAAGTCAATCGAGCACTCGGCTTCCTGAATCGTCCCGGTCTGCTCCAAATTAATAACAAATACCGGCTTCCCTTGCTCGATCAGGCTGTGTACATGTGTTTTAGAATACAAGGTTTCGATTCCAATGGTTTCACCTTTTTTGCCGCAGCCCAACGCGGTTTCAGCACTTTTCACTTTATTGTTTACTATAGATAATCCAATAGCTCGGTTATCGTCCAGCCAATGGACGAGACGATCCTTACGGAACACACCCATACCGTTAATGCGAACAACCGCTTCGGGCAAAATAGTATCCACGTTAGCCTTAAGGGGAGCCTGCTCCAAATTACCTTCTACTTCTACACCAGTAAGGACAGGGCCACTACCTTTATTGGACATACTCCGGATAACATCGTCTAGACTCACTGCGTAATCCCCGGCGTACATACGCTGGGACGCTTCCAGCTTACCCGAGATATCATTAGCAGGAATACGACCGATTGCAGTCATGGATGCCAGTACGTTCTTGGCCGTTTCACCGCGTGCTACCAGCATTTTCATCGTTAGTCGGGGCTCCGCGGCCCTTTCCAAATAATCCAACGTATCCCCGATACCACGTCGAGCCAGCTTTTCTCCAAAAACGACAATCCTCGCATGGGCCAGAGAAACTACCCGCGGAATCTTCTGTGAAGCTTTGCGAATCACTTGAAAAAGGTTGCTTCCCTTTTGCTGAAACAGCACGACTGGGGTATTTCCTCGGGCCTTAGCCCCGGCAATTTCATCCGCTACGATAATCTGTAGGGAAACCACATAATCCGATTCCCCATCCGCATCAATGCCTATAGCCGCGACTACTGCCCGCTGGTTCAACTCCACTGAATCCCAGCAGCCAGAGAGAAGCGGCATGACTAGTAGCCCCACCAAACTCAGCATCCATATTCTCCATTTAAAGGTTACTGTGCTTCGTTTACTCCCCTTCTCCAGATGCACCCTGAGCGCCCCCCTCCCGCATTGGTGAAGTTTTATCGGAAGGGGAAATCCCGCTTCCATCCTTCATTCGTGTCTGATTCGTTGATGTAATACTTTTAGGACGTTTCCGCATCATCCAAAATGGCATTCGCAATACCGCATCCTTTTGACTCTCCAGCACAAAAGGACTGAAAGGGGCCATGTAGGGTACCCCAAAAGAGCGAAGGCTGTTCATATGGGCGATCAGCGCAATGAGCCCCAATGTAATGCCATACAGCCCCATAAATGCAGCCAGCACCATAAAAACAAACCGGAACAGTCTCCCGGCTACCGCCATGTTATATGCCGGAATCGCGTAGCTGGCAATCCCCGTCAGCGCTACTACAATCGTGAGCAGCGGGGTGACAATTCCAGCCTCCACAGCCGCTTGTCCCAATACAAGCGCACCGATAACGGATACCGTTTGTCCGCCCACACGGGGCATTCGAATACCTGCTTCTCGCAAGATTTCAAAGGTGATTTCCAGAATAAACGCCTCCAGAAATGCCGGAAAAGGAACGGATTCCCGCTGCGCTAGTATGCTGATCAGCAGTGGGGTTGGTATCATTTCATAATGATAAGTGGTTAAGGCGATGTAGAGAGAAGGCCCCAAAATCAGAATAATAAAGCTGATATAACGTATGACTCGGATGACAGTTGCCATGTCATAACGTTCCGAATAATCGGAAGAACTTTGAAAAAATTGAGCAAATACAGTGGGCATCACCAGTACAAATGGATTTCCATCGACGATGAGTGCCACCCGACCCTCCATAATGTTGCTGCTAATCGTATCCGGTCTTTCCGAGTTATAGATCGTTGGAAATGGTGTGAGATTTTGGTCCTGTATCATCTCTTCTACCATGCCGGATTCAAATATGGCGTCAATATTGATGGCTTTTACTCGTTTGCGAACTTCATCTACGACACTTGAATCTGCAATATTTTTCATATACAGTATGGCCACATTCGTGAGGGACGTACTTCCCACTTTGAACATCTCCATCGTAAGATCGGAGCTTTTAATCCGCCGACGTACAAGAGAGACGTTCGTGAACAGGGATTCCACAAATCCATCCTTCGGCCCCTGGACGACAGACTGTGTGGAGGGCTCGTTAACCCCCCGTGTCTCTCCTCCGCGTGTGCCGCATGCGATGGTTTTTTTACAGCCTTCCAGCAGAATGATCGTATCTCCCATCAAGAGTTGTTCCATCATGGAATTCCAATCATCGCAATCCTTCACTTCACCCAGTTCCAGCGCATGAGCCTGTATCCGATTGTAAAGCTCTTCTGCACTTTCTACCTCAGCAGCCACCTCGGCAGATGGGCGGCTAAGCAATGATTTCATGACGAGCTCATTCACCGTATCCGTCTTGACCATACTATCTAGAAATACAATGGCGGCAGGAACATCCGCCTTTAGTCCGACATTAAAACGGCGAATCAAGAAGTCTGGGCTGTTAGACGTCGATTCCTTAATTTGCTGCAAGTTGGTATCCAAATGAGCCTCGATCTTTAAAGAACGTGAAGAATTTTCTTTATTCCTGTCCGCACCCGACTTTTTATTATGTTTGCGATAGGGATAGCGAATCATGAGCAAACCTCATCTCCAGTAAGGCAGCAATAGCTACCGCCCATTTTTCCTTATTCTTGTATCTTTGGAGTATGCTCAATCTATTCCCAGTTATGCACCAAACATGTGAACGAAACGCTATAAGCGCACCCGCGTAATAAATTTCAATAAATTCTTCATTTGCAAGCTTAATGTCAGTTTTTTTGATAAAATGAAGGAATATGCCTCTCGGGAGGGTTAGCATCTTGTTCAGTACGTTTTTTGTAAATACCTGTATCCTTGTCACCTTTTTGTACATAACAGGCCTTATATCACAAAGATATAAAATCCGACTGCACACCTTGAAACGTAAGGTACATTGGATTGGAGGCGCCCTTTTTGGGTGCTACGGCATAGTTATGATGTACTATTCAATTCCAGTAGGATTTAATACGATTGCCGATCTTCGTCATTTGGCCATCGTAGCTACCGCAACGTATATCGGCGCCCCAGCAGCACTCATGGCTACCCTGTTTATATGTGTAGGTAGATTATTACTGTTTGGTATTAACACTCAAGCCATCGTAGGCGCTGTTTTTATGCTGTTTGCCGGTCTGGGGTGCGCTATACTGTCACATTTGTCGTGGTCACGTTTGCCCAAGCTGATTATGATGAACATTTTTGCTTTGGGCTTTATATTTTGTTCCCTGATGGTTAATTTAAAAGATCTTGATGATGTTCTGCACGTGTATCCGCTCCAATTCTTCATTTCCATGGTCGGCGGATGTCTTCTGTACCTCATTGCTGAATCTATCAACACATCCAATGAGCTGTTACTTCGACTGGAGCATACCTCCTACACAGACCATCTCACTAATTTAAGCAACAGAAGACAGCTTGAGTTTTCATTGGAAGAAAAGCTCCCTCAAGCTCGCCAACGTCATGAGCACTTATCTGTACTGGTGTTGGATATTGATCACTTCAAGGAAGTCAACGATACCTACGGACATGCGGCAGGAGATGCAGTGCTGCGCCAGCTTGGGCAGATTTTAATGGAAAAATGTCGTCCTAATGATGTAGTCACTCGCAGCGGGGGGGAAGAATTCACCGTGCTTTTGCCGAATTGTGCTTTTCGGCAAGCGCTGCGCATAGCTAATCAGATTCTTAGTGGAGTAAATCAGCACGAGTTTATTTTAGCGGACGATCTTGTTCTTAAAGTCACGGTGTCCATCGGCGTGACGACCTTTCCTGGTACCGGGGAAGATATGTCCGGAGCAGCCCTGCTGGAGCAGGCAGATAAAGCACTATACGAAGCTAAAAATGCAGGACGTAACCGGGTTTGCTCATATGAAATATAATTTGAGGCATGACCATTTCATAGAAATAGCCGATACAACCCTCTCTTGAGAGTTGCATCGGCTATTATCATTTTGAATCTTCATTATGATTGCATTTCCCCACCACGAGTGATGTACGCTTGGCAAGCGAAGCCAGCGTATGGGACCCCCATACTTCTAGCATACGTTGTTCGCTCTCGGCTAAAATTTCGGATACGGCTATCGCCAACTCCTCACAAAAAGGATTGGTTTCCGGTTCATGCATCATACCCGGGAAAATTGGATCACATATTTCAATAGCGTGGTATATATCGGCAAGTGTAATATGGTCGGCCGAACGGGTAAGCACATAGCCTCCCTCACGACCTTCGCGTGCTGCAATCAAATCTGCCTGTACAAGTCGCGTCAGCACCCTGCGCACCAAAGTGACTTCACAGTCAATGGAACGGGCAATAGAACCGCTGGCACAGAGTTCTCCGTACTTTTCCAAATAGACAAGCGCCTTTACCGCCACCCCAAGCCATTTGGGCGTTGCGGTGCGTAGTCGTTTTTCACTATTCAAATGAGATGACACCCCTAAGCTGTAGAAACTTCGTTGAATGCATTGTACGTGATGTCAGAAGTAAGTTCAAGCCTGAAAGCCGGAATCCTCTGTAGCATTAGCGCCCAAAGTAAAATGAGCTAGCCGCACTTCTCCGCTCAACAACAGGTATACATCACGTGTGCCAGAGACTGAATGTACCGCTTCCGCGAGCGTAGCCCATGCTTGCGCTCCTCCTGTATTGCCCACGTTCACACGTGCCACAGCTTCGCTGTCCGGCGCATCCAAACACAGCTCAATTGTGGCATCGCTACTGTTGCCTGACACGCGGCACTGAAACTCGACCACACTCACCGTATCCATGTCTACGCCATGAAAGGCAATCCAACCGGAACGTTGAGGTGTGCGCGGACGTACACAAGCCTCCCTTTGCTCCTTGCTTTCATCCAGTACGATGTCGGAGCAATCATCAAAGTTTTCAGCGCGGATACTTCGTCCGGCTTGACGTGGTGGAATAACTGCGCCACGAACATACACAGGGTGCTCCAACCGGATATCCGCTGAGGAAGCGCCTGCTAGCAGTGTATATTCTCCCGATTCAACGCAATAGCAATCCCGTGTAACATCCCAAATTGCCCAATCCTTTATCCGAATCGTAAAGGAAACCGTTCTCGTCTCACCTGCCTCTAAGCGAATACGTTGAAAACTGCACAATGTCTTCAGTGGTCGCTTTACTCGTGAGGCACCGGGCCGTACATAGAGTTGTACGACCTCTTCACCAGCAGCTACGCCCCGATTCGTCACCTCTACCCACACCTGGAGCGTATCCACGGCATCCAGTGCAGCAATAGACTTTAAGCTATCCTTTGGGGCATCCGTACGCAGGTCATTATATTCAAAAGGCGAATACGTCAATCCATGGCCAAACGGATATAAAGGTTCACCTTCAAAATATTGATAGGTACGACCGCCGCGAATAATATCGTAATCTTTAATGTCGCCCAATTGATCCTCGCTCTGAACCCAAGTCATGTTCAAACGCCCCGCTGGCGCGTAGTCTCCAAATAACACATCCGCTATTGCTGTACCATGCTCTTGTCCCGCATGAGACGTGTATACGATCGCTGGAATATGCTCCTGAACCCAAGGGATGGCAAATGGATAGCTGCCCGTCAGAACCACAATCGTATTCGGATTGACGCGATACACTTCCTCGATAAGCCGTTGCTGGGAAGCTGCCAGTTCCAAGCCTGGACGGTCATTCTCTTCCTTTCCATTGATGAGCGGGTGATTTCCAACAAATACAATTGCTGTATCTGCCGCTTGCGCAGCGGCTATCGCTTCCGCTAAACCATCTGACACCGTCTCTACCTGGAATGTTGTATGGCTCTGTCCTGAAACTGTCGAGGCGTTACTCTCTACAGCGTGAAGTACAGATTTTTCAGCCTCCACTACCTTTAATGAGCCCTCCATTCCGGCAATCACTGAATTGCCATTCCATGTTGTCCACAGATGCTCTCCTTGTTCAACAGGAGTCAGCCCAAAGACCTCTTTGACATACCAGCCATACGCTTCATCAGCTGTCACACGGAGCGTCTCCTCATCACTCGTCACGTAAGTACCTAGATGCTCATCATGTAACGTCACACTGCCATTGCCCCAATCCGTCATGGTCAATATCGTGGGCTTTCCATCCTGGGACAGGCGCATCTCACCAGAAGAATCGACTGTGAGCTTCGCTCCGTCATTTGCCGCCGTCAAGGTCACGCGATTCTTGGCATCACGGTACACGACGCGTTCCTTTGCGTCCTCACCTTCCAGTTTGGCACGAATCGCCTCCAGCGGTGTAACCCGGTAGGGCAGCGTACCGGAATACCAGTCGCGGTACACCTCATTGCCATGCGTACCAATGACCGCTACTTTGCCGCACCGGGCAGGGTTCAAAGGCAAGAGTTCATGCTCATTTTTAAGCAATACGATCTGCTCCCTCGCCGCACGCAACGACAATTCACGGGCTTGCTCTGTCAGGAGAGCTTCCTCTCCGATTAAGGCATAAGGATTGTCTGCCGCCGGATCAAATTCCCCCAAACGAAAACGGACACGGAACGTATGGAACAATGCCCGATCCAAGTCTTCTTCTTGTAGCGTTCCTTGCGCCAAGGCTTCACGAATCGCCTGTTTGGAGAGCTCTGCATCATCTGTAATGCTGTCAATTCCCGCCCGAATAGATTCGGCCACACCTGGCGTGTGTGAATCGTAATACTGATGATCGTTGACAATCCCCATGACATCACCCGCATCACTTACGACAAAACCGTCCATCCCCCATTCGTCCCTGACAATATCGTTAACCCCATAATATAACGTAGCAGGCGTTCCATTAATCAGGTTGTAAGAAGTCATCATCGACTGGGCGCCGCCTTCCCTAAAAGGCTTCTCAAAGGCTCTTAGGTAATATTCTCGCAGGTTTCGTGGATCTATACTGGAGGAGCCACTTCCCCGATCCACTTCATTATTGTTACCTAGAAAATGTTTTAAAGTTGCGACCGCTTTCAAATATACCGGATGATCCCCCTGTATCCCCTTGACTAACTCCTTTGACAGCTCTCCCGTCAAATATGGATCTTCGCCGTAAGCTTCCTCATTGCGTCCCCACCTTGGGTCACGCTCCATATCCACTGTAGGTGCCCACAGGGTCAGACCGTTTAATTTGGGATCACGACGATAGTACACACGCGCCTCATCGGCGATAACAGAGCCGATGAGGCGCATTAATTCCGTATCCCAAGTACATGCCAATCCTACAGGCTGAGGAAATGAAGTCGCCTCACCCAACCACGCTATCCCGTGTGCCGCTTCCGTACCGTGCTTATAAGCTGCGACTCCCAATCGGTCAATGGACGGCTGGTATTGCAACATGGATTCAACCTTTTCCTCCAAGGTTAGTCGCGACACAAGATCCCGTACACGCTCATTCAGATGAATCTTCGGATCTTGAAATAAATATTCGATACCCGTTGTTTCATGACTCATATCCGTCATCTCCTTAGCTTAATAAGATGATAAAAAGTTCATTTATGAAAGCGTTTTAATATATCATAGCTAAAAAGGGATACCCCGGCAACAATACCGAAAACATCCTATACTGGTTGAAAGAGAGACCGCAGCATAAAGACAAAAAAAGTTGTATTTTACCTTCAATATACAAAGCTAAAAATAATATTTTTTGGTATAATCAGGATATATCATGGAAGGAGGAAGATCTAATGAAAAATACTGGAATGACACGGCCTCTAGATCAATTGGGCCGGATTGTACTTCCTAAGGAAATGCGGACCACAATGGATATCAATATCGGTGATTCACTTGAATTTTTCGTAGATGAAGAAGGGTTTGTACTAAGAAAATACACCGGTGTCTCCTGCAAATTTTGCGGCGCGGTGGATCATTTAACTTATTTTCGCGACAGCTTTATTTGCGCAGAGTGCATCCAGGTATTAAAGACCGATGAAAATGTGCATGCCACAAGCACCGATGCTATCCAGGCTCAAGAAGATTCTAAGCCGACCCGAACCAACACAACCTGGCAACCCAAGCAATCTAGAGTGCAGCAAGGTGAAATGGTAAAAAAGCTACGCAAGCTGATTCAGGAACACCCGAACCTGCCACAAAAAGTATATGCCGAAATGCTAGATATTTCCCAAGGCCGGGTGTCCCAGTTGAAAAAGCTACTCTAAACCTTCTCAAAACAATATCCCAAGATCATATACTATGTACTCGCAAGCCTATCATTTTCATCGCAACTACGATGGCCAGATATAGAGTAAGGTGCATATCCGTGGATGTGTCCCTTACTCTGTATCTGGCTTTTTTATGCTGCCCGCCCCTACCAATGTGACAATAGTCACATACTCTCAATGTATACGTATATACAATATATAGATCGAAACAATTGGTTAACACAAGATATCATCAATATGTTGTTTTTGTGAAAAATATATATATTTTACTATATGGAGGGTTTTACGATGAAGGTGCTGGAGGAACATCAATTATACGACATCGGCGAACGGGTCATTGGGGCACAAGATCTGGACATGCTGCGGGAGAATGCAAATTTGAATGGAGAATCGTTCAGCGGCAAAATGAGCAAGCTTGGGTCCGAGTATGCCAAATGGTATGCGCGCCTGCGGGTACTTCCGCCTGAACTGACGAACGCGATTGACCACGGGTATGTATATGTTCACGATTTGGACCAATATGCACTCGGAACTACAAATTGTATCTTTATTCCTTTTGGTCGTTTACTGCGAGACGGCTTCAATACAGGCAACGGCTCTGTGCGCACACCGCAAACGATTATGTCTGCTATGGCACTAGTCGCCATCATATTCCAGTCTCAGCAAAACAGCCAATTCGGAGGTGTCTCTGCCAATAAAATCGATTGGGACCTTGCCCCATACGTTGCCCGGTCCTTCCGCAAGCATCTGCGCAAGGGACTCCGGTTGTTCGAGGAAGAGATAGAATCCAGTCTACCTGACGACGAACTACATATGGCCAATCCCCATTTGCAAGAAGTCTGCCCTCGTTCATACGCATTCGCACGCGAAGAAACGGAGACGGAAACCCGGCAGGCTGCTGAATCGCTCATTCATAACCTGAACACCATGAGCAGTCGGGCGGGGGGACAGATTCCATTCACTTCACTGAATTACGGAATGTGCACGTCTGCTGAGGGACGGCTTGTTACTCAATCGCTGCTAGAGGCCACTATTCGCGGCTTGGGCAGCGGGGAAACTCCTATTTTTCCACAGCATATTTTCCAATGTAAAGAGGGAATCAACCAGGCAGAAGGCGACATCAATTATGATTTGTTCTTACGGGCGGTAGAATGCTCTAGCAGACGGATGTATCCCAATTTTGTGAATGTGGATGCCACCTTCAACCTGCCTTTTTACCGTGCTGATGATCCAGATACCATTATAGCGACAATGGGTTGCCGTACCCGCACCATTTCTGACCGTTTCGGTAGAAACCGGCAGAGTGGCAAGGGGAATCTCTCCTTCAATACCATTAATCTGGTGCGGCTTGGCATTGAATATGGTATTTGCACAGGCAAACGCCTGACACCTGACCGTGATCGCTTTGATGCGAGACTAGAAGAAGTTATGCGCATTGCGGTAGATGGCCTAATTCATCGCTATCAAATCCAGACCAGCCAACCGGCCAAAGCCTCGGACTTTATGATGCGCGAAGGGGTATGGGAAGGTGGAGAACAACTGGCACCAGATGATAAGGTGGGAGGCGTACTAAAACACGGTACGCTTTCGATCGGGTTCATCGGGCTGGCTGAGTGCATGAAGGCACTATACGGGAAACACCACGGGGAGGATGATTTTGTATACCGCGAGGCACAGCGAATCATCACTTCCATGCGCGTGTATTGCGATCGAATGAGTGAATATCACAATTTAAATATTACATTGTTCGCTACGCCTGCCGAAGGTCTGTCGGGCAAGTTCACATTGCTGGATCAACGTGATTTCGGGATTATTCCTGAGGTAAATGATCGAGAATATTACACCAATTCTTTTCATATTCCCGTGTATTACACGCTCCCGGCTGCTCGTAAAATCAGCTTGGAAGCTCCGTTCCATAACCTATGCAACGCTGGTGCGATTTCATACATTGAGCTGGACGGTAATGCGCGGAATAACCCGGATGCGTTTCTTAAAATTGTTCAGTATGCGCTGCATCAGAACATCGGCTATTTCTCCATCAACCATCCGGTGGATCGTTGTACGGAATGTGGTTATGAAGGGATTATCGGGACAAGCTGCCCCCAATGTGGCACAGATGAGGAGCACACACACTTTCAGCGCTTACGTCGGGTAACCGGATATCTGACAGGAGATTATACCGTTCGCTTTAATGCCGCAAAACAGGCAGAAGTTCGAGACCGGGTGAAACATAAGTGAATTTGTGTGGCTACATTCCGGAATCTCTGAACGAAGGATACGGCCTGCGCACCGTTGTGTTCATTAGCGGTTGCCGTCATGCCTGTCCTGGATGCTTTAATCCAGAGTCATGGAGCTTCCGTGCAGGCGAGCCATTCACCCCCCAACGACAACAGGAGGTCATTCGTGACATCATGGAAAATCCGTTGTTGGATGGACTGACTCTCTGCGGGGGAGACCCGTTTTTCTCAGCAGCAGAATGCTCGCAATTTGTGCGTGACTTCCGCGAAGCCTGTCCCGACCGAACCGTGTGGGCTTACACTGGCTTTGTCTATGAAGATCTACTCACAGATCAGGAGCGACAGGAACTGGCGCTTTTGTGCGATGTGATTGTGGACGGTCGTTTTGTAGAACAGCAAAAGGACCTGACCCTTCCCTTCCGGGGCAGTCGCAACCAGCGTCTGGTAGATGTGAAAGCCAGTATTCAGGCAGGCTATACCGTTTCATTGACATAAGGCGATGCTTACCCAGCAAGCAAGATGCTATATCTAATCTAAGACAAGCCCCCATCATGGGTAAGGCTTGTCTTAGATTAGATATAGCTAACAGATTCCATTGGAGTTTCTATTGCGCATCCTGTAAGTTTCACTTATGATGGTGAACAAGTATACGAGTGCATAATTATTCGTCATACCTTAACCGCATAGCTTGGAGATAGGTGTCTGTTCTATTCAGATCAGGCTTAAAAGGGAAGCCGGTGCAAATCCGGCACGGTCCCGCCACTGTAAACGGGGAACTTTCAGCTGTTCATATATCCACTGGTCCACAGACCGGGAAGGAATGCTGAGCGTCATGATCCGTAAGTCAGGAGACCTGCCTATTTTAACAACATCGCAAGTACCTACGGAAGATAGGGAGGTGTTAAAAGCAGTCGCCGTATTTTTGATTTTTTAATCACGGAGGCATTCTTTCCCCTACTTATTTTTAACTTTGGGGGGAAGAATGCCTTTTTTGGTACGTAAAAATAAAACAGCTACCCGCTAGGAGGAAAAGTACATGTCCATTATTGAATGGCCTGAATTGTCCGGCTTAATTAGCAGTAATCTGGGATATCCGCGTATCGGCGAAAATCGGGAATGGAAGAAAGCACTGGAACGCTTCTGGAACGGCAGCATTAACGAAAGCGAACTGCAGACGGAAATGAAAAAATTACGGTTGGAGCATCTGAGCAAGCAGCGCGATAAGGGGATTGATCGCATTCCTGTCGGAGACTTCTCCTATTACGATCACATGCTGGATACATCTGTGATGTTCGGTCTAGTACCTGAACGGTTCAACTATCGTCCCGCAGGTCCGATTCCTCTGTCCGTGTACTTCGGGATCGCTCGCGGTCAGAAGGGAGCAACCGCCAGTGAAATGACCAAATGGATGAATACCAATTATCACTACATCGTTCCCGAATTGGCAAATGCAGTCCCGGTATTCACTGAAAATAAACCCTTACAGGCTTATCGTGAAGCAAAACAGGAACTAGGCATTGAGGGTAAACCGGTTCTCATCGGCCCTTATTCATTCGTTACCCTTTCCAAAGGCTATGATCGTAAGGAGCTTGCCTCTATTATAAGAACCTTCCTGCCTTTATACACCCGTGTCCTGTCTGAGCTAGCAGCAGAAGGTGTTCAGTGGGTACAAATCGATGAACCTGTCCTGACCACCTCATTCCCAGTAGAGGATCTGGACATTATTCAAGAAGTCTATGAAGCTTTGACCCAAGCTGCGCCCTCCTTAAATATAATGCTGCAAACCTACTTTGGCAGCCTAGATCATTATGAGCGTCTGTCCGCACTTCCGGTACAGGGGCTGGGTCTTGATTTTGTGTATGATGATGGCGAAAATCTTCAGCATATATTGCAGCATGGCTTTCCTAAAGGAAAAACGCTGGGCGCTGGTGTCATTGACGGACGCAATATATGGCGCAGCGACCTGAACGCTGTAGCTGCACTGCTGGGTCAGTTAGCAGAACAGACCACTGCCGAGCAGCTTATCGTACAGCCATCATGCAGTCTGCTGCATGTGCCAGTCAGCCTGGAGGCAGAGCACAAGCTGGACAAGGAGCTGGTGCAAGCGCTGGCCTTTGCTGATGAAAAGCTAGAGGAAATCGCCATCCTGACAGCTGCACTTGGCAAACACGATCCATCCGCACTCACCAAGCTTGGACAAAGTGCAGATGCGGTAGCCCGTTTCAACAGTTCAGCGGCACGCGTACAGACAACTGCCGATCTGGCCGACCTGTTGGCCAAAGAGCCTCTGTCACGCAGCGTTCCTTTCGCCGAGCGTCGTGAGATTCAGCAAAATAAGCTGAAGTTGCCTCCACTGCCTACGACGACCATTGGTAGCTTCCCGCAGACCGCCGAGATCCGCAAGGCCCGCCTGCACTATCGCAAAGGAGAATGGTCTGCCGAGCAATATCGAACGTTCATCCAACAGCAAATTAAGGAATGGATTGATATCCAAGAGGACATTGGCATTGACGTGCTTGTACATGGGGAATTTGAGCGGACCGACATGGTTGAATTTTTTGGCGAAAAGCTGAACGGCTTTGCTTTTACGCAAAACGGATGGGTGCAGTCCTACGGCTCCCGCTGTGTCAAACCGCCGATTATATACGGAGACGTTTCCTTCGATCAGCCCATGACCGTGGAAGAAACGGCATTCGCCCAATCGTTAACTTCCAAGCCTGTTAAGGGAATGCTTACGGGTCCTGTGACCATTTTGAACTGGTCTTTCGAACGTAATGATATTCCACGCAGTCAAGTTGCTTTACAGTTGGCTCTGGCATTACGGGCAGAGGTAGAGGCACTGGAACAAGCGGGCATCGGCATGATTCAGGTCGATGAGCCTGCAATTCGTGAAGGGCTTCCGCTGAAAAAAGAACAGCAGCAAGCCTATCTGGATTGGGCGGTTCAAGCCTTCCTTGTGACCACGGCCACCGTTGAGCCAGCGACCCAAATCCATACGCATATGTGCTATTCCGAATTTCAGCATATGATTCAGTCCATCTCCGATATGGATGCCGACGTTATATCTATTGAAACCTCGCGAAGCCACGGAGAACTGATTGTCAGCTTTGAAGATCAGGTATACGACAAAGGCATCGGTCTGGGCGTGTACGATATCCACAGCCCGCGCATCCCCGATGTATCTGAAATGCTAAGCATGATCCAGCGTGCCCTGCGCGTACTGCCATCAGATTTGTTCTGGGTTAATCCAGATTGTGGTCTGAAAACCCGTACCAAAGAGGAATCTGTCGCCGCCTTGCGACAAATGGTACAAGCGGCTCAAGCAGCCCGGGCTGCATTGGCTGTATCCAACTAATTTTTTTATCGTATCCAATCGCGCCATCATTTTCGCCTTATCCTATTCCCCTTTCCGGCCCTTTTTGCTAAAAGCCAGGAAGGGGGATTTATTCTAGATCATATAATGTATATACGCCTTGAATATGCTCCATTTTCATCTGCTTCATATGTACGCCTAAGCCATGTTCTCGATCCCAGGAGCAACTAAAATTCAAATACAGTTCATCCTTTGCCGATGAGTCGGAAATCAGTATAGACATAAGCTGTATTCGATCCAACAATTGTTCCGGCCGCTCCACATAAGGCGCATATTCATCTGGGTCCTCTCCCCATGTACTGTAAGCATTCCGGTACTTTTCCACTATGCCAGCATAATGATGGTGTATGGACTCCAACACTTGAGGATGAATAGTTGACGAATATTCCATATACTGCTCCCATGTCTTTTTTTGCAACTGTGTAGGTTCTTCTATAGTCTGTGCCTGTTCTTCGGAGTCGGCTCCCACGATAAATTCGACTTCTACTTCCGAGGGCTGCCCGCAAAAATTAACATGTACTACACCACGCAGAACAATCTCCTCAGATACATCCCAAGACTCATCATCCTGTTCCAGTTCCATATACCAGTGTTTCCAATCCACCCTTTACCACCTCTTCATAAAAAGTAATCTTTAAACCTATTGAATACTTTACAATCTATCATTTTAATGAATGAAATTAAAGCGGCATCCTATTTGGGCTTCCAGCCATATTTCGAGGAATTTCCAAATGAAACTACTTTTTTCTACAACATTCGCTATTCAATAAAGCCTTCAAGAAAGAAAATATACCCATTTCGGCACAAATATTTTATTATTAAAAATTTAGTACCTTGCATTAATCAGTACATGATGTTAAATTATACCTGACTACTGTTCTATAATTAGTACCCGTGACAAATTATGCACAAACACACGTTTCTTCCCCTTATTCCGAACGACACCTATGAATCATTGATAACATCCAGGAAGGGAGCACCGCTCGTGAATGTGAACATCCAATTCAAAAAAGGGGTACTGGAACTGTGCGTTCTAGTTCTAATTGGACGCAGAGACCGTTATGGCTACGAGTTGGCTCAAGCCGTCTCCCGTCATATTGAAGTAGCTGAGGGAGCCCTATATCCACTGCTTCGCCGTCTGGTATCAGAAGGATACTGCACAACGTATTTACAGGAATCGACCGAGGGACCTCCCCGCAAATATTATCGGCTGACTGATACTGGAAGCCATTATACAAAAATACTTACGCGGGAATGGAATGATTTTGTCCATCATGTCGCAAGCCTACTGGAGGAAGGAAATTCCGATGAATAGAAAACAGTTTCTTACAGAGGTGGAGCAGCGTCTTTCTCCTCTCCCTGCAGAGGTACGCAATGAGCTGCTTAGTGATTTGAGCCAGCATTTTGACTACGGGTTGGTCAATGGAAAAAGCGAAAGTGAGATTGCCAATGAGCTGGGTAACCCAGAGGATATTGCCCGAGAAGCGTTGGATGATCCCAATGCAGCCTGGAACGCTTCTCCTCCGCTTCGCCAGGGAAGCTTCGCACGCAATCTTTTTACTTTCTTAGGACTGCTGTTTCTCAACTTGCTGATCTCCATCCCGATTATGGCTACCCTATGGGTAGTATGGGTTTCATTGACCGTGGTAGCGGTCAGCTTCATTGCAGCCCCCCTTCTCGCCGTTACTGATTATGCGCTGAACAGCACCTTTTACCCGGCCAAATTCTTTTTCTCTATCACGATGACGGGTATAGGTCTATTGCTGCTGCCTGGAGTACGTTATCTCTTACTCCTTATGGTCAAAGGCACAGTACGATACTGGAAATGGAATCAGACTACCCTGAGGGGAGCTTACTAACAACATGAATAAAAAGTGGTTTATTGCAGCAGGTCTGTGCATTGTGATCGGTGTAGCCGGAATGGTGGCTTACGGTGCCCCATGGAGTCAACAAGTCATGAAGGAAACAACTGCGATTAACAAAAAATGGACGTTCACACGTGGTCAGCTACAGAAGCTGAAAGTGGACAGTTCTGATGATGTCTCTATTTTGTTTACTCCCGGCTCTGGCGACCAAGGTACGATACGCATTAGTGGAGAAGTTCAGACAAAGGTAGCCGACCAAATTCATAATGCCCGAATTGAGAACGGTAAGCTTACGATTCAATCGGAGCCGGCCGCTTCCTTGTCATTTCTTTCGATCACCCCTGATTTGGATCAAACGATTACCGTAGAGATGCCCTCCGGCGAAACACTAACTGACCTACAGGTAGATGCACATTCAGGGAATGTAAAACTTCAAGATGCCTCCGTGCAGAATACTTCCATCACCGCTACTTCAGGCACTGCCGAGATTACAAACCTCCAAAGTACCCACCTGATCGCAAATTTAACATCCGGCAATTTTACAGCCAGTCAGCTTGCAGCAGATATGGAGTTGAAGCTTACTTCAGGCGATGTTACCATCCGCGATTATAGCGGTAATGGCCTTATTTCCCTAACCTCAGGGGAGACAAATATTACGCAACGTGCCGTAGCCAACTTGGAAGTGAATGCTGATTCTGGTGACGTGAAGATTAAACAAGCTCCCGATTTTAAAGGTGTTTATAATGTCCACTCTGACTCTGGGAGTATAGATACTCCCGAATCTGTTCCCGGTAGTGTGAACGTGATAAAGGTAGAAACCACCTCAGGGGATATTAATATTTCCAAATAGGAGACCTCTAGATGAATACCTCATCAGAGGCGAAGTTTGGTTCAATGAGTTTAACCTTGTATAATGTAACCATGTGCTCACATGCACAACCACGTTATGGAGTGAAAAGGAGGAGACTGGATGGAACTTAAGAATAAAACAGCCATTATTACAGGAGCCAGCAAAGGAATCGGTAAAGCAATTGCCGAAACTTTAGCCAAGGAAGGCGTTAACCTGGGATTAATCTCACGAACATTGACTGACCTGCAAAAGCTGCAGGATTCGCTGGGGAGTACATACGGTGTGAAAGTGGTGAGTGCTGTTGCAGATATATCGGATCGCGCACAGGCCGCTGCCGCTGTAGCTTCACTGGAACACGAATTGGGCGCTGTCGATATTTTGATCAACAATGCAGGCATTGCTACCTTTGGCACAGTCGCAGATATGGACCCCGAAGAGTGGGAACGTATTATTCGCGTAAACCTGATGGGAACCTATTATGTTACACATGCTGCTCTTCCAAGCATGCTGGCACAAAAGAGCGGAAACATTATTAATATCTCCTCGACGGCAGGAGAACGAGGTTTTGCAACAGGCTCGGCATATTGCGCATCCAAATTTGCTTTGATGGGCTTCACGGAAGCACTGATGCAGGAAGTTCGCAAATCCAATATTCGCGTCACCGCGCTGACTCCAAGTACTGTCAATACAGAACTGGCGGCAAACGCAGGATTGTCTATTGGTGATGAGGATCGCATGCTTCAACCGCAGGATTTGGCCGATCTGACATTAGCCGCATTGAAACTGCCTCCACGGGTTCAATTAAAAGTAGCCGGTATTTGGACAACCAACCCACAGTAATTCGACATGACATCTTAGATTCATTGGCTGTACAATGCTCCGGCAGACGTAATTGTTCGTCATGCCGGAGCTTTTTTTTCAGCATAGCTATACCAAAACAAACTGTAATATAAGCGCTTTGTACTTCCAGCATATATACATACAATTCCTACAACTATAAGCGCATTTCAGGAAAGGGGAAAAATGATGAAGAACACAGGAATGACACGGCCATTAGACCATTTGGGCCGCATTGTGCTGCCCAAGGAGCTGCGCAATTCTATGAATATTAATATTGGAGATGCCCTCGATTTTTTTATTACCCCAGAGGGACTGATGATTCGCAAGTATACGGGGGTTTCTTGCTATTTTTGTGGTGCCGTAGATCATTTGAGCTATTTTAGGGATCATCTGATATGTAAAAGTTGTATTGAAAATCTGAAGAGCGATAATCCTTCCAGTCATTTGAATGAATCCCGTCCTGTCCAGCCCAAGAAAAGAAGGAGTTACAGAAATCAGAATGATCTCCTGAATAAACTAAAACAGCTCATGCAGGAGCATCCTAATGTATCTCAAAAAGAATTAGCCGAAATGCTCGAACTATCCCAGGGACGCGTGTCGCAGCTTAAAAAGCTACTTCTTTAAATCATCCGACCCGATCTCGTCTGTTCTAATCAACAAAAAAAGAGCCTGACGGCTCTTGGATCATCATCGTTACGCAATGTCGGACTGCTCTATAACCGGGACCCGATAGGCCAGCAAGGACTCGTCTATTACGGCAGAAATAAACGTTGCTTCTATTTCAGGCACCAGTCTAAGCGCATAATTCCATGCGTTTTCTTCAATTTGCAGCGCAAGTCGTTGCCGGGTCCCTATCGCGTTCTCTTGCTCCAACGCATCGGAGAGGTCCACTAATTCCGTATCGGCGGCGTGCCCGATCTCATGTGCAAGCACAACCGTAAAATACTCCTCAACTCGATCAACGCTGCCGAACATCTGTACACACTGTGTTTCGATAACGTCCGTATACATGGTAATGACGTGAGCATTCATGGCATACTTGCCCCCAATCAGCCTTCCACCAGGAAAACGTTTCTCCAGCTTGACTGTCACACCTATAGCAGCCCGTTCCAACAGCTCAGCGACAATGCGCTCTGCCTGATTTCTTTCCAACTTAGCTTCGCTCCTCAAACCAGGATATATAAAGTTATATTTACTTTAAACTTATGAAATCATGGATGTGTTCATACCATATACAGTACGATATTATACCTTTTTACAAAGGAGAATACCATGTCAGAAGATTATTATATAGGTTGGGGAACGCTTGCCCTGATTAATGCCGGCTTGGCACAATCCAAAAATCGGAGCGGGCTAAATTGGTTTCTGCTTTCCCTATTAATAGGGCCACTGGCTACCCTTTTTATCGTTGCATGGGATAAGCTGGAGTCCTAATCCAGCCATTAGGTCATTCCCATCGTTATCCGGAATGAAAAGGGCAGCCTTGGCGCTTCTGCTGAAGCACTGTGTCTGTTGCTGTACTAGTAGCCTGTCTCGACGTATACGGCTTCTCTTGAACTCCGAAATTCGGCTTCACAAGCCGATTATCATAGGAGCTATGAAAAATATGCGTTGTCGCTGGGGATAGCGGGGGGATCAGCCATGTCCAATTGCCTGTCAGCGCGCGCCCAGCCTTGGCTTCTCGTTCCTCAAACAGCTGAAATTGTGCCGCTGCGGTATGGTGGTCGACAATGCTGACTCCCGCTTTTTTAAAAGAATGCAGCACAGCAATATTCAATTCCACCAGCGCCCGATCACGCCAAAGCGTTGTTTCACTCGTCGTATCGAGTCCCATCAGCTTAGCCACCTGTGGCAACCTATTATAGCGGAAGGTATCCGCAAAATTACGGGCGCCGATTTCTGTTCCCATATACCAACCGTTAAAGGGAGCCGCTGTATAGATGATACCACCAATCTCCAGCGTCATGTCCGCAATCATAGGCACGGCATACCAACGTAATCCCAAGGAAGCGAAACCCGAAAGTTCTGGATGCTCAATGGCTACCTCCATCACCAAATGTTCAGGAATATCAAATAGCTGGGGAGGCTGCCCACCGACTTCCACAACCAGTGGCAAAATATCAAAAGGAGTCATCGCCCCCTGCCAGCCCATGTCTTTACAAGCATTGGTAAAATCCACCGAGGCCGGGTCTCCTATGATCCCTTGATCGGTTTCATATCCAGCGTAACGAATGAGTTGATGGTTCCAGATGCGGATATTCGGCTGCCCTGGCTTGGAGGCGCGAAATACAGTAAGCGTTGGCTTAATTTTTCCGCCATTCGTTCCTATGCGTATATGTTCCAGTAACTCGCTGACCACCTCCGTCGCATCTGATGCGCCCCGCGCATCCCTGACTAAAAGCTTGTCCCAAAATAAGCGCCCGATGCAACGATTGCTATTGCGCCAAGCCATGAGCGCTCCGTGTTCCAGCTCTTCGTAAGTATGATCATACGTTCCCGTAGCCTCTATGTCGTAACGAATATTAAGAAGCCGGGCTTCCGCTTCATCGCGGCTTCGGCCCAGCTCCTCATAACATGTATATATAAACTGCTCCGCTTCATGCAAAAGCTGTTGTTTTACTTCCATATCATACACCCCATCCCGGCAGCTCCATGACTCAAGAGCCCGTGGTCTTCCACGCCTTCTCGTCATTATACTCCAGTGGCAGACTGGAACCAACGGGATGTGTATCTTGTTCACCTGATCTCCATATACATGGAAATATACACCAACTAATTATCCCAAATACGCACTCAGCATCCAGATATGTTTATCCATTGCTTCTCTCAAGCCGTTAAGAAGATCCTCTGTCGCTTTATCCTGTGCTGCTTCCGCTGCTTCCATCCCATTAGCCAGTTCAACAGTGATGGTTTTAAAATCAGCAACAACGGACTTCACCATATCGTCAGCTGTCTGTTCACCTGCGGACTCCTGAATAGCTGAAAGTTGCAAATGCTCCTTCAAGGTCGCAGCCGGACGGCCACCAATAGCCAACAAACGTTCAGCAATCGTATCTAGATTAGCTGTTGCTTCATTGTAAAGCTCTTCAAATTTAGCATGCAGTGTGAAGAATTTAGGTCCTTTCACATACCAGTGGAAATAATGCAGTTTCGTATACAATACAGACCAGGTAGCTACCTGACGATTCAATGCCTTGTGCAATTCTTGAATAGCCTCTTGTGTAGGTGCGTTCGTATGATTTAATGTACTCATGTTAAAATCCCCTCTCGTTTTCATTCAAAATATAGTTGGTGTAAAGCTTGGATACTCGTTAACAGTAGTGTCTGATTTTCTTCAAAATCCCATGCGTGAATCCAATAAATATTTATTAATTAATTTAGACTTAATCTAAATCCTGTTTTAATTATAACACTGTGTCGATGTTTTTCAAGTCTTAATTCGGTTTAAATCATGAAGATTACGTGAATTGATTGTAAATCAAACTCTATAGGCAATAGGATATCCAGAATCAAGACTTATTTATCTTTTATACATAGGTTACATCAATAGGAGTAAAGAAGATGTTAATTTTGTCTGCTAAAGTATCTGTATTGTAGGCAAAGTCCATAACCTACTACCTCATACCTAGCCACGACAAAAAAAGAGCCGACCCGTAAGAGGGTCGGCTCTTTTTTTATTCTTGCATCTCTGAAGGTTCCACGATTAAGGATACAACCTTGCCTGCATTTACATCAATCAGGCCGTGATCGGTAATCTTCAAGGCCGGGCTGACCGGCAAAGAATGCGTACTCAGTGACATGATTGGATTGTAATGACGGTAGCCCAGCGACAGCAAGGCTGAACGAAGCTCCTTCACATGGGCCGCAACCATTTCCAGCGGTCCTTCTGTTAAAATCCCGCCTACGGTTAACGGCAAATGGGACAGCACCTTGCCATTTTCAACTACGCAAAAGCCACCTTGGCTGGATAGAACCGTATTCGCAGCCAGTATCATATCTTGCTTGTTATGCCCTACGACCAGCAAGTTATGGTTATCGTGCGAATAGGTGGTTGCCACTGCCCCACGTTTAATCGTATCTCCCCCGATCAAACCGTAAGCACGGTTGCCATTCTTTCCATACCGTTCAAACGTAGCGATGAGTCCATGTTCACCATGTTCCCATACCAGTTCACCCTGCTCCACATGTGCAGGTGCAATCCGTTCGCTCGTAAAAGTTGAGCCATCCTTGACCATCATAATACGACATTGATGTGTGCCATCAGCTACATCCATCTTTACCGTAAAATCCTGCTCCGTGAGCGGATTGAGCTTCACACTTTGATAAAAATGGGCGGGGAAGCGGCTTTTTATCGGTGCTTGATGGTATTCCTCGAACTTATCGAATACCTTGAGTCCGTCCTTATAGACTTGCTCCACATCAAATTGACCAAGATCGGACAGCAGTACAAAGTCAGCTATTTTTCCCGGTGCAATTGTTCCGCGGTCATGCATTCGCATCCGTGCAGCAGGAGTAAACGTAGCTGCATAAATGGCATCCTCAGGCTTCATGCCCATTCCGATTGCTTTACTTACAATATGGTTCAGATGCCCTCGCTCTACGAAAGAGTCTGGCATGACATCATCCGTTACGAAGCAAAAATGCTGTGCCACATCTTCCTGAATAAGATAGTCCATCACTTCAGGGGTCATGGATTTTTCTTGGATTTCAATAAACATTCCGGCAGCCATCCGCGCCTTCATACCTTCAATACTTTGGTGAGTATGGTCCGAGCCTATTCCCGCATAGATCAACTGATGCAGGTCCAGATCAAGCAGTTGCGGCGTATGGCCTTCAATGATCAGCTCCGGGTAGTGCTCACGAACATGGCGTAAGATGCGATTCGTCTTGCTCTCCGGATCACGAATGACATCCACATAGTTCATAATTTCACCCAGGCAGATCATTTCGCCGGTTTGCAGTAGCGCATCAATCTCGGGAATACCAATCTCGCCCCCTGAGGTTTCGAGCGGCGTTGCCGGGACAGAGCTTGGAATGCCGTAGAACATATCAGCCACACAATCTTTGCTGGCTTCCATCATTTCCTGAATGCCTTCCAATCCGAAAACATTCGCCATTTCGTGCGGTTCCGGTACAATCGTCGTTACCCCATTGCGAATCAGCCCATAGGAAAAAGTCGCTGGTGTCACCATGGTACTTTCGATATGCAAATGAATGTCGATCAGGCCGGGAATCATATATTTCCCATGCCCTTCGACAATTTCAGCAGCCTCGAAAGACTCCAGACCACGCTGACCGATATACATAAACTTGCCATTAAGTATAGCTACATTACCTTCTTCGAACGTCTTGTAGTAACTGTTATACACCTTAACTTGTAAAATCATTTTGTCTGCACGCATGATGTATCTCCTTCATCGAACCCGCTGATTATTGGACCAGCACCATTTTATCTGCCGGAAAATGTAGGGTAACCCGCTGACCACTCAGGTAAGGCGTATCCATTTCCTGATTAGCCGTAAAGTTGCCTTTCGCCGTTTCTACCACGTACTGATAGCTACGCCCCAGGTAAGTACTTACTTTAATAATACCGGGAAGCTCATTTTCCCCTGTCTCGTTGCCTTCTGTTCGAATGACCAAATCATCCGGGCGAATAGCGCCCTGACGAGCACCCGGTTGGGCAGTACCCTGATTACGCGCTACGCCGAACGAAAGATCGCCTGTATTCAGTCGAATACGATCCCCTTCTTCAGTACGCTCGTCAAAACTTAGAAAATTATTAAACCCAATAAAACGGGCGACAAATTCGGTCGTCGGATATTTAAAAATGGTCGATGGAGCATCTAATTGTTCGATGTTCCCCTTATTCATAATCGCAACCTGGTCAGAAATCGAAAAACATTCCTCCTGATCATGCGATACATACACAGTAGTGATGCCCAGTTCCTGTTGAATACGGCGGATTTCCACACGCATATTTACACGCAGGTTAGCATCCAAGTTACTCAGAGGTTCATCAAACAACAGCAGATCGGGTTCAATCACAAGCGCTCGCGCAATCGCAACACGTTGACGCTGTCCACCTGACAATTCACCGGGGAAACGTTTTTCGAATCCCCCCAGGCTAACCGTATCCAGCATGGTCATAACGCGGCGTTTCACATCATCTTCCTTTACCTTACGTAACCGCAGACCAAAGGCAACATTATCAAAAACGGACAAATGCGGGAAGAGTGCATAACTTTGGAATACAAAGCCGAAGTTCCGTTTATTCACCGGAACCCGAGTATAATCCTTATCGCCAAACAAAAATGTTCCTTGTTTAGCTTCGAGAAATCCTGCAATGAGACGAAGTGTGGTCGTTTTGCCACAACCACTCGGTCCGAGCAACGAGAGCAATTGCCCCCGTTCGAGCTGCAAATCGAAATCTTGCAAGATCAGTTGGTTGTCATAAGCGACCGATACGCGATCCAGAGTAAGCAGTGCCATAAGGTTGAAGCCTCCATTACCTTTTAGTGAAGTAAGACAATCCCATCAGTCGTTCAATCAAGAACATCAGGATACCGGTCAAAATCATCAGCATAACTGAAATCGCTGCAATCGTCGGGTCAAAATAATTTTCGACGTAAGTCAGCATTTGAATGGGCAGGGTGCTGAAGCCCGGTCCTGTCATGAAGACGGAGATGTCGACATTGTTGAATGATTCCAGAAAGGCAATCAGGATAGCCGCAATAATACCTGAGCGGATGTTGGGCAGAACCACCTTGAAAAAGGTTTCCAGCCGTCCAGCCCCCAAACTAAGCGCTGCTTCCTCAATCGCAAAATCAAAGTTAGACAAACTGGATGCAATGACTCTAATAATGAACGGCAACATAATCACCGTATGTCCGATCAATAGTCCAGCATATACTGGTAAATGGTAAACAATGATCAAATAGCGCAGCAGTGTAAAACCAAGAACGATACCCGGTATAAGCAACGGGGAAAGGAACAAAGCATTCAGCGCATCCTTCCCGCGAAACGAAAAGCGACTAAGTGCATAGGCGGCAGGCATACCGATCAGCAGTGCCAAGATGTTACCTAGCAGAGAGACGACAATGGACGTTTTGAACGTGGACATAAACAAATCCACTTCAAAAATATTTTCATACCAGCGCAAAGAAAAGCCCTGCGGAGGAAATTTTAATACCGTGCCCGGCTCGAAAGAAGTGACCGATATGATCAACAGCGGACCGAGCAGAAAGATGAAGACCAGCAGGCTAAAGAAGCCTAGTCCGTAATGTTTCTCCCGCATATCCACCTACCCCTTCGGATTGAGTTTATGGGCCGCCTTATTTAAGAGACCGACCACGATAAATGTAATAACAATCATAATTGTTGCAATAACAGAAGCTAAAAACCAGTCGTTTAGCGTCATCGCGTTCTGATACAAAAATGTAGCGATAACCCGCTGTTTTCCTCCAAGTAGTGCTGGTGTCGTATATGCAGTCAGGCTGCCTACGAAAACGAGAATGCTTCCAATGATCAGGCCCGGCACAGACAGCGGAAATACGATTTTACGAAATGCGCTGAATCTGGAAGCCCCGAGGCTCTGAGCAGCATGAACAAGATCACCGTCAATATTTTCGAGCACACCAATCAGTGAAATAATCATCAGTGGTAAAAACAAATGAACCAGACCAATAATCATCGCTGCCGGGGTGTACAAAATATTCAGCGGTTCATCTACAAGTCCTAAACCGATGAGCACGTTATTTAACAGCCCCTTGCGACCCAGAATGACCATCCAGCTGAATGACCGCACCACCGGACTCGTCAATAAGGGAAAGATAGCCAGCGCAAGCAAAATACCTTTACGACGCGGGGCCTTTTGCGAAATATAATAAGCCGTCGGGAAGCCGAGTAATACGCACACGAGTGTCGTTACGACACTGACTTCCAGCGTAGTCAGCAATATTTTCAGAAAATAAGGGTCCTTGAAGAAATGGAGATAGCCTTCTAGGGTGAATGAGCTGTTCTGTACGAAGGTCGAACCGATCGTCAACACAATCGGAATGACCATGAACACCGCCAGAAAGAGCAGACCTGGCAGCAGCAGCCAATACAAGTATGTTTTCTTCATGGGTAGCTCCTTGCGGTTATCAAAATGTTATTCCTTATTCAGCACCTGGATGAACAGCTCCAGAAAAGCTTCGCTGTCCACCTGTTCGCACACATTCATATTGGGGCTATGATTAAGGCGGTTCTGCACATCGCCCACCGTTTGTCCGTCACATATACGACTGGAGGTTTCCACGTCGACATACAACAACGAGGTATCTACTAACCTCGAATTCAATGCGACACCCACGGCAAGCGGGTCATGAAGCGCACACGCTTTTACCCCGTTGCGTTCTTCATAACGCTTGGTATAAACAGCCGTACTTTCAGCTACATAATTACGAATTGCAGGATGGGACAGACGAGCAATATGATCGGCAGTCAGCAAAGCCTTCCGTGTTACATCCAGTCCCACCTGTATCAACCGACCAAATCCTGCATGAAATACGATCCGTGCGGCTTCAGGGTCAGCATACATATTGTACTCCGCTACGGGTGTAATATTGCCGCACCCGTGAATAACACCGCCCATAAAAATGACCTCATCGACGTGATCCGTCAGTTCGGGACACTTCAGCAGCGCCAGTGCCAAATTGGTGAGCGGCCCGGTGCAAATGAGCGTCACTTCCCCCCGGTGAGCCATCACGGTATCGATGATGATATCCGGCGCAAAACCTTCGGATGCAGACATTGCTGGGATTACTCCACTCAATGCACCTCCAATGCCGTCTTCTCCATGGACACGGTGCTCGTGCAGACCTTTACGTATTAAGGGAGCCTCCGCCCCCCGATAAACCGGAATATCCGGTCTATCCAAAAGGTCGAGGATTTTGCATGTGTTCAATGTTGCTTGTTTAAGTGAGACATTACCGCATACTGTAGTAATCGCTCGGATATCCAACTGACCACTTTTGGCGGCCAATAAAATACCCAACGCATCATCAATGCCCGTATCTACATCTAATATGACCTTTTTCATTATTGTGCAACTTCCCGGTTCCAGCGATCTGTCCATGCCTTGATATGATCGTTAACGAATTTCATATCCAGCTTGGTCAGCTTATTCACTACATCTGTACCGTACGTAATTCCTTCTGTATCCGCACCGGAAAGTACCACCTGCGTGTTCACCGGAGAATCAACCTTCGCCTTGGCGGATTTTTCTTGAACTTCCTTGCTCAGCTGCCAGTTGATAAATTCCTCAGCCAGCTCCTTCTGGTCGGAGCCCTTCACTACATTAATCGTGTTCATGACTGCGTAAGCACCTTCACTAGGAGCTACAAATTTCGCTCCTGGCACAGCCGCCTGCAAATCTTTGAAGTACATTTCCATGATCGGACCGCCCGCAATTTCTTGTTGACTAAACATGTTCACGAACTCGGACGTTTTGCTATAAAACTTAACGATATTCGGACTCAGCTCTTTCAGTTTTCCGAAGGCTTGGTCTTCATTAAACTCCTTACTACCCGCTACCTTGGAGGCTGCATCTACCATCATCGGTCCGGCAGTCGCCGTAATATTCGGCAAAGTCACGTTTCCTTTGAACTCAGTTCCCCACAGGTCAGCCCAAGAGGTCACATTCTTTTTCACCAGCTCCGGATTATAGGCAATACCAAGGCGTCCAACTGTATAAGCAGGACCATATTCCTCACCCAGCGGTGCTTTGGCAATATCATAAATTTGGTTCAGGTTCGGCACCTTGCTGCGATCCAGCTTCTCAAACAATCCCTGTTGGATTCCCTGTTGAGCATAATAATCAGACAGATAAATCAGATCGACGTCTGTGCTGCCTTGACTGATTTTGTTCAACCGTTCCGCGTTATTTCCAATTTCGACCACGATGTCAACGTTATGTTCTTTTTCAAAAGGCTCGTACACTTCTTTGTTAAAAAAGTCCTCGGAAAAGCCCCATGTGGAAATAACTAGTTTCTTTTTTCCATCAGCTGAACCATCTTTTCCATCTGTCTGACCGCCAGTAGCATTGCTGCCGCAACCTGCCAGTACCACGGATGCCAAGGTCACAGCCATAAACCCTTTAAACCATTTTTTCATATGAAACTCCCCCTATTTTTTTATTATGCACACCTTATGACACAAAAAAGAAAAGTACTCTTGTAAAACAAGAATACTTTTCTTCGTAAACAAAGAATAAGTTGATCCCGCTGCGCGTTATAACAGGTTCTCCCCTCAGATAGATCCGAAGCGAAAAGCCGAATATCCAATTTTATTAGGATTCTTTCAGTATGATGTTCGTAATTGCCCACTGCGTTGCTGAATCATAATCACGCAGTAAAGCTTCTATATCGAGCTCCATATCCTCAATCAGCTTCTCGCGAAGTCTCTTCTTGTACAGCATGGACATTCGGAAATCCACTTCCAGCTTCAAGCCGGGGGCTTCCACTTCCAATGCCGCCGAGCGTGGAGAACGCCGGTGCTTCGCCACAAAGGTAACAATGTTGTTCTCAACGGTGGCCCGCAGTAGCGTGGTCCCGAAGCCGAACAGTTCCTTTGAAACTTCATTGTAAATCTGGCACATCCGCTTCTTGCTTTCGTTACTGTCGAGCAGCGTCATGAACCCACCCTCATCAGCATATTACGTACAATCAATCTTTCAACACGATAGATTATACATAAATATGCGATAAATAGCAAACAAAAATCCCTAATCTAATAACATATGATGCGAAAAAGCGAACAATATGTCGAACTTTGTAGCTTTTCAACATTTTTACACTTTTTCGTCTAACCCTTAAGTTTTCGAACACTGCTATATTCCCCGCAGGAAAATTAAAGTAGACTACAAAATCATTATCGTCACCACTCTGGGAGAATATTTTTTTCTACTACTATATATGTAGTTTTTATTTAAACGCATTTAACCGTACCCCGCGGGAGTCCCCTAGCGATTGTACGGTTTTTTATGTTATGTAGCTGACTGGCCAGATGGGAACCCCTTCAAGAAAAAGCCGATTGAATCCACGAGGACACTACAAGAGTAGCTGGCCACAGCAGCATAAAGTTAGCTATGATATACGCCTTCTTAAAAGCATAACGATGATAAAAATACCAACAGCTCCATGAGATAAATACTCCTATCGGGTAGCTCATTATGACATAGGCAAAAATATAACTGATGAGATAATCTCCAGCTGTTGGTGCATCGAAAGAAAATGCGACCACCATCAGCATGGCCGGATAGGCAAACAGCGTTAAGCCATAAACGATATTCAATATAAGTAAAATAACAAATGCATTTTGATCTTTCATGATGTTCTCCTAACTATTGCAGTCTGCCTGTATCACCATTGTGCAGCCCGTTTACGTCTCTCCTCACGCCGATCAGCTTCTTCCATTTTGCGAATATAACGTTTCAACTGCTCTTTATGATCGTCCAATTCTTGTATTCGTACCGTGGTTCCTTGGAGAAATACCTCCATTTTACGTGTTAATTCAGCAGCCGATTCGCCCCTCCAGTCTTGCAGACGACCATATATATTTCTCATCTGCTGCTCCTGATGCTGAAGTCTTTGCTTTAGCTGCTCGCACTGCTGTACAGCCCTACGCAGATCCCCCAGGCTCAAAGATATTCTACTCATCTCTTTTGCCTCCCGTTGTGTTCTTCCAGCTGCTCTTTTTATTGATCCACCATCGTAAATTCCTGGCCCTTGCGATCTATATACTCTGCTATCTCTGTAATCGATTCCTGATACCAGCGATTGATCCGATCCAGTGTTGCCGTTGCACTATGCGCAATTGGGGTCAAAGACTGACTTTCACTTGTCCCGATATGAGCCTGAAATAACTGGATGGATGCTCGGGTATCGCTAGAAAATCCATGCAGGCTGGAACGCATCTGGTTAGCCGCATGCTTTAGCTCCTCAGGTGTTAATTGAATTGTACCCCCATTTTTGTTGCCTACAAAATATGCACCGCCATTGGAGCGACCATTCTGTTGTCCTACTCCCAGGATATTCACTCCCAGTGCATTAGCAGCAAACTGCCCGAAGGCCCCCATTTGTCCACCATAGCGTTCAACCAGATCGCCCATGACTTCCTTGAGCTCTGCTCGCGCGGCCAGCATCTGCTCGTATGCCTGCACCCGTGGATTGCCTTCCACCAATTGACCGTCCATGGTGTACAGTGGATTGCTGATATTGCCATTTTCATCAAACGTAAAGTTTTCCATGCTATGAGTGTTCTCTCCACCTAATACAGAATTATAGAATTTGGTGAATGCATCTTGCTGCATCATAGGCAATGTAATCGGAACATAAACAATAGGAGTCCACTTGGGGCCAAGAAAAAGTCTTTCCAATTCGGTTTTTCTTTCCAAGGGAATTGAAACAGGAATAGTAAACTTGGCTACATTGGCAGTCTTATAACCACTCCCAATATGATACGTTTCCCCCACATGTTGGTTAGCCTTAGTGGCTCCCCCACCAACGCTATCTCCGGGATGGGCAAAAGCCACATTAGTCTTCTTGAATTCTCCTGCTTTTACCCTCTTTTGAAGATCTTCAGGCAATAAATGTACAATGCTCGGAGCAGCAAAACTCACAGATGATAAACCATTCTTCACTGCAACATATTCTGCTTCTGCACCGCCTAAAGAATGACCTGTCGTAGATATTTCGGCAGCGGGATACTTCTTCTTCACTTCGTCGTACAGTGTTTGAGCTTTTGTAAATTGATTATCCTGATACTGGGCCTCATACTGATGAAATGAACTTTGTACCTGTGGGGGGGAATTTTTTATCTCTTCTTGATTATTTACATAATAATCGTGAAGTTGATTTAAATTTTTTGCTCGTCCGCCCACGACATCGCTAATATCCGTTCCTATGTCCATCGCTCTACTCCATATTGGTCTTCCTCCTGGTTCAGTTCCCCTATACCCTATAATCACCTGATTGCTATTCTCATTGTGAAAAACGGTCGCATCGAATCCAGAACCATTCGTGTCATGTAATAGTTTTTCGTCTAAATCAACAACCTTCCAACCGGGAATATCTTCATTTTTATAAGTCTTTGGATCAATATCCAATAGGTAAGCCTCATCTGCTATCTTCCAGTATGTTTTTTCGCTAATATACTGCAACTATTACCCCACCTTGTCTAATCACCTAATATATTATAAAGTTAGAAAAAGTTGATACTTTCAAAAAAGGAGCATCAAAAAATTGAAAAAGAAAAAATTTTGGGTTACTGCTCTTATCTTATTCTGCATCCTAGTAGGAGCTCTCTATTACATGCAGTACGCATCAAATGTAAAAAAAGAAGAAGCCGTTAGAACAGGTATACCTATTGGAAAAGAGTACATCAAAAAATACTATAGGGCTGATTTCATATTTAAGAGTTATGACTATATAGGTAGCTATGTTAATAATACAGTTCATCTAATCGGCTATATAAAAGGGCATGAAGATCAATCGATATCTATCGCTTACGATTTTGAAAAAAAAGAAGTGCTTAGTGTAACCGGACCGGATTGGTTCATTGACAGTCGATACCCTAAAAAGAATGTTCCACCATTTTAAATATCAGGATTTGTATGCAAAAAAAAAGCACACATGATTCATTTCAGTTCAAGAATATATTTTTCCAATCTAAGGAAGTAAAATCATTATAATACTTCCTATTTACTTGGGGTATAGTTGAAAGTAAAAATAAGTATAAAGTCGTTGGTTACTGCATTTCTGGTCGCGGTTCATACCTAATAACGATTAGGACTTTGTAACTGTATGTTAGAAGAGATTTGCGTATATGAACACAATTTTTAAACGTTGTACCGAGCTAATCCTTTTATTAAATAAATGAGCTATCCTACTATTATTATAAAAAGCAATAATGTTATGAGTTTATAGTCAGGAGATACTAAGGAGAAGAATTCAACTTGAAGAAGAAAAAGGATTGGGGAAGCATCTTTATAGTAGTTTCAATCCTTGTAGGAATCTTTTATTACATGCAATATACGGAGGATGTACAAAAAGAAGAGTACGTCCAATCCGGCATACCTATCGGGCAAGACTATATTAGGAAATACTATAATGCTGAATTTATATACCAAAATAACGACTTTATTGGTAGTTACGTTAACTCTACCGTATATCTCCGTGGCTACATAAAAGGACATGAAGGCCAGATAATCTCAATAAATTACGACTATAAGAAAAAAGAGGTGCTCTACGTGACTGGACCGGATTGGTTCATCGACAGTAGGAATCCTAATAAGATTGTTCCGCCATTCTAAAATCAAGTCTGTATTCAAATAATTAGTCCCATTACAGATGATTTTTTCCTAAATATGAGGAAATAGTATCATTATAATACTTCCTGTTACTGAGAGATATTTGCAACAAAAATAAGAACCAAGTCATTGTTCACTGCATTCTGGTTGTAGTTCACATTAAATTATAAATAGCATGTTAGGGGAATGTTGCGTAAATGAACACAATCCTTAAATGTTGCACAGTTCTCATCATAATATTAACCATTCTGGACGGTTGTGGTTTTTCTACCGCTCAAAAGGAAGAGATAGTGGAGTCTGCTACTACTGTCAGTATCAAATATATTAATACTCACTATAATACGGATTTCGTATTAAAAAATTACAATATTGAAGAAAACAGTGTCTTTGCAAGAGTACATCTTTACGGCTATATAAAAGGAAACGATACAGACTTAAGCTAGGATATCCTATGACTTGGACTCAAAAGAAATCGTCAATGTTACGGGACCGGATTGGTTTATTGATAGTAAGGTTATAGATAAGAATGCACCTTATTCCTGAGAAAGCGTATAGCATATTTAGCTCAATTTTAAGGAGAATACTTCAACTTGAAAAAGAAACAACTATGGCTTTTTGTCTTTATATCACTTGTCATTCTGGTAGGAGTTTTCTATTACATGCAGTACGCATCGAATGCCAAAAAAGAAGAAATCGTTCGGACAGGCATACCTATTGGAAAAGAGTACATTAAGGGATACTATAGGGCCGATTTCATATTAAAGGATTATGTTGTAGATGATCCGGCTATCCACTCAAGAATATATCTGTATGGGTACATTAAAGGTCACGAAGACAGCAAAATTACCATCTATTATAATTATAAAACCAAAGAAGTGATCGACGTCTCTGGACCTGCTTGGTTCATCGATAGTAGAAATCCTAAAAAGAATAGAATATTGAACCATGATTGCAGAAAAGGCTCCCTAGGAGCCTTTTTCAGTCGTCGTTAGTCATATTTAACGCTATTCACCTTTGGTACTATGCTTAGTTACATGAATAAAAGGATATTCGCCTTTGCTTATTTTACGTTTCCACTCTTGTATCATGTCTTCTTGGGTAGGCGGTTTCTCATTCACGATTGCTCCTGTAGTTACTTTAGCCATGGTTTACCCTCTCTTGGTGGTTTTAGTTATTGCGTCTTTATCTTTTCTCCAGTCATTTTAATGTTACCATCCATTTCTACCAAACTCGTTTTACATTTTAACCCGATGGTATCTTTCGCGGTGACTTGTATTGTGTTACCCGCATTGAATACTAAGTTTCCATCAGCCTTAACACGTATGTCCTTTTTACTCCGCAGTTCAATTCCATGGTCATCCAGCAGTCGAATCACCACTTCATCGTCATTCCCCGTGATTAAAATTTCATTTTTCTCAAATATAATGGCTTTGCGGTACTTGGTCATAAAGATCTTCGTCGATGGGTCCTTAATAAAGTCGCCCCCTTTGGATCTTTTGCGGATCGAGTGAGTTACAATGGCGTCTTTTTCTTTAGCGGTTGGAAAGTAGATATCTACAAAGTCAAACAGCTCCGGCATGCAGTACCATCCCGTATTCCCTTCCGATGTATAAAATGTAGCCGTTGGAAAAGCGCAGGTTTCCTTGACGTTAGGCTTGACCTTGTCCATTTCATAAAAGAAAACATTCATATGGTCCTGCTCGATTCCAATAACCTTCGATTTTAACGAGATGCCACGAATACTCTCATTTACAATCAAATCCTGTTTCATTCCATCCGATGTGGTCAGCACATATTCATGCCACAAGACACTATGGCGTATAAACGCAACAGACTGCAGGACGTATAAGGTTTTCCCTTTGAATTTGACCTCTGCGCCAATATGCAGCAGAACATCTTTGGCCCCTGTCGTTTGTATTTTGTAATACAAAAGGTTGTCTTCCTTGCTGGCCCCTGGCTTGGTTTTTCTGGTCATCGAGTAGTTATACTGTTTGAGCTCACCTTGATTGACACCATCCGGTAATCCAAAATAAAACTGAGGTTTTTCACCAATCGGATCAGGTATTAGTCCCCAACCAAGCCGAGACGCTATACGTTTTAGAAATGACCAGTCCGTTTCGTCGAATTGCATCGTAAATTCCTGTAGAAGCTGATCTTTTAAGCGGCTCGTACAATTCGCTTTGGGATATGATTTGAGTACATGTTCAAGCAATGCCTGCACCTTCATCTTCACATTTTGAAAGGATTGTCTATGAGGTATTTCATCCATCTGGCATGTATAAGATAGAGCTTCGACAACCAAATGAGCTACATTGGATACCATCTTGATTCTGAACTGCGTGACTGGCCCTCGAAATAGCACACTCTGGTTATGATCGTCATTCATATAAGAAACAACTAACTTCGCCCCTGCTTCCATATGATCTGTATATTCTTCCATTTGAGCACCCGTTAACACACCTGTCAAAAAGACCTTCACATGCTCATTCATTTTCTGTACAACTTTAACTTTTGGATTTTTAAGAGATAAAACTGTTCCATTATACTTGATGATTGGATATCCCATGTTACCGCTCCTCTATGTCGGTTAGTTTACGTTTATCCGTTGTTTGCTTACGTATTGAATGACAGCTTTAATGGTTTGATTATGCCCCTGATCGTTAAGAGCCTCATCTAATGCAGAGAGCGTGGTAAAGGTTTTATTTTTCTTTTGAAAATATATGTCTGCTATAGGGAATTGGTCAACTCTACCAGGTCCATGAATCCCGTTGTCAACATCGGCAATGATGATAACATCCTTCAATCCATCCTTATTGACATCCTTGAAGGCCACTGCTTCTACTCCTCCGTAACGTGCAACCCACTCACGGTTCCCGTAGAAATCCAGGAATGGATACAGAATATGTCCTTGGTCATCCAATAGGAAGAAAAAGAATTTACGAAAACCTTCCGTATACCCATATGTCGATACAAACCGTACTTTCCCAAAGCCTTCGAAAGTAGTTTGAAAAGACTGCGACTCTTCAATTTCATATTGGTCAGTATTCAACTTTTCACCGCCAACTGTGGAAACAGACTGATCCTCAACGGAACTTAACTCACTCCATAGTTCCTCATTTTGCCTATTATTCTCTGGAATTTGTGCAAAACGAATTTCATACTCCGCATGGTCCCCTACTACATGTGCCATAGGTACACTCATCCCCAATGAATCATTTGTGAAATAACTAAACGATTCCATTTCTACTTCCGCAAGCGAACCTTTGGTTACATCCGCATTTGTTAACAATTGAATCAAATCATCTTTTGTGAAATCACCAATTAATCCTTGTTGCTCTGGCTGAACAGCTGTAATCTTCCTGCTTTTTATAAGCTCAATAAAAGGTTTCTCGACCTTTACCAAATCTCTCAACCTTATTCTTAAAACCTGCTTCATATCCAGGTTCGTCGTATAAAACATATGAGTAGGATAGGCTGCGTCCTTCACATAATGAATACCCGTATATTGAACACTCAAGAATCGTTCACTTTGTCGTTTGATCTCATAATCAATTTCGACATGGACTCCAGCATTGGAATCCGCATAGTTTTGTAATCCTTCTAAAGCATCAGTCTTAAGAATTTGGTTTAAAGATTTCTGCTTTGCAATATCCTTGAGTTTTATAATTTGAGGGTATTTAATCACGATCCCATTTTTTGAATATTCCTCTTGAATGAGTTCATAACTTTGCCGTTCACTATGAGTATTTGAGGCCATACTATATTCAGAATCAATACGGACTTCTCCACTTTTTGAGAACTCAATGATAATGTTCTGTTCAGAATCATCACTGCTTATTAAGAAACCATCGCCGTGGTCTAATACTTCGATACTCATGCTATCATGTTGTCGATTTTCTAAAATAAGCTCATCCACATCCTTGGTTAATTCCCACGAATTCGGGAGCTTCATCTTACCTACATCTATGCTTTTCTGCGTCCATTTTTGTCCAGACAACTTCCACAAATCAACAAATACGGGGTATGGATGATAAATGGAGACATGCCCCCCTAACCACAACTGTATACCGTGCTCTGAATCTCGAACCACAAAATCTGTAGTTAATTCTGCCCCGCCATCCTCAAGCATCTGAGCGTGTACAAGCTGCTTCGTACTCCACCACTGAATAAATGTGTATTTATCTCCGATTGTGCCTGTCAGCGTCGTAGGTGCTCTGTAATTTACAACTCTAACGTTTAGCCGTCCACTTTTTAACTGGAACGATTTTGTTAAGATAGTGAGATTATTATCGAACTTTTCTACTAATTCTCCATCTTTCATCTCTACACTTTTAGGCTCGTTTAACAACAAATTAAGTTCCTGTGTGAACTCCTCAAGCTTATTTTGTCTGGTATCATAATCCTTATTTTCATCGTTGACTATATGAAGTTTTTTCACTAACGTGTCCAGCTTTTTCGAATAGGAATTCGTTTTATCGTCATTTTGGAGAGAAAGCGCATGATTTGTTTTAGTTGCTGGAGAATTCTGTTCCTTCATGCACCCATTCAGCACTACACAGGAAATGAGTAATAACAGGACGCAAGAAGCTCGCCCGTACTTCAAGTAATTCATGCTGGATATCACACTTTCTACAATTTATCGTTCATCTCTATACTCATAATCTTCCACTTGCCTGATTGCTTTTCTAACGTAAACGTAATTTCCTTTTTCGCTCTTTCTTCTATTGAATTATCTTTCACCAAAAATATTTTTCGGTTATCATTGCTACTAACCTCATTAATACTCAGTTCCAACACCGGGTAAGATAAATATGCTAAACCGGAAAGATCGACAGCATCCTCAAAATCATACGTTTGCCTTGCTGCCGGATCGGTAAGCTGGTCCATTTCAGGAAAAGGTAAATCAAACCACTTCATAAGATAATCAACTTCCAAGTAGTTCAATATCACAGCCTTAGGGTCGCTTGGATATACAAACTTTTTACTTTTATTTTTATACAAAATCTCCTTTTTTTCAGGTCCTGTTCCATCGTATTTTTGATAGACCACGATGGTATGCTCCTGAGTGTCGCTAAACTCGTAATAATCGACACTTTCAAAGACACCGTCATGATCGGTATCTTTTAACGTTCGAATTCCTTGTCCAGTAGCATTAGGAAAATCAGAATTTATACTCTTGATATGATTATTTTCCAAGGCATATATAGAGAATCCCTCTGAATAAGCCCCTCCGTCGCCTATAGAGTATACAACGATAAATTTTTGATCTGTTTGGTCCAGCTTCATGATTTTCACATCTGTATTTATATGCACAACTATAACCGGGTCCTCTAGTTTATCAATAATGTGATACCCGTCATCCTCCCGGACTACAAATATGTTATAAATCTCCTCTTTTTCTATTCCAAAAGCAAGTACATATTCCGGCTTTCCATCATGGTCCAAATCTTCTTTTAATATTTTTTGAAGCTGCTCATTTTGAGGTTGGATTTTCTTTATAAACTGATCTAATGTGTCAGAATCTGCGTCGGAATTTCCATTTCTTTTATTTATCGGATTCACAGTATTGCTATTTCGACCTTGTTCTTGAGCAGCAGACCCTGGTTCAGTCACAACTTTTTGCTCTATCACTTGAGTGCTAGGTTTGGTGGAATCAACTGCTTGCTGCTTCTCATTCGTAGGCTTTTCAGAACATCCATTCAATAGCAGACTAAATAACAATATTAAAAATAGTATTTTATTTTGTTTTATAAAGTTGATTTCAAAAAACTCCTCTCTTACATTATTCATTACATGTTTATACGTTGTTTGCTTACGTATTGAATGATATTTTGAAGCGTCCGATTGTGGCCTGTTTGATTGATACTCTTATCCAATTCAGGCAAGGTAGTGTATGTGTTGTCCTTTTACTGAAAGTAGATCCCCGCGACAGGTAGCGTTTCTATTCCGTGTGCATTAACCCCGGTGATATAATCTGCAATTATGATAATATCCGTACGCCCATCCTGATTTAAATCCTTGAAGCTTACTGCCTTGATCCTGTCGATCATCCTACCGTTGTTACCATAAAATTCGGGGAATTCGTATAGTATCTTATTTTCCACATATTTGTCACTGTTAACTTCCAAAAAAACTTTGCGTGTATCAGATCATTTGTTTCCTCATCTTTTAATGTAGATACAAACCGTACTTTTCCCCAGCCATCGAGAGTGGTGGTAAACGATTGTTCTTTTTGGATAGTATATGGTTCCAGATCAGGGTCGGGCTGAGCACCTTCTTCTACATAGTCAGCACTACGTTGCTGCTCCACGGATTTCTCCATGTTATATTCGATAAAAATATTATCTACTTTCTCTGTTTTAGTATCCCAATAAATATTCAAATGTAGGCCATTTTTGGAGTAAACCAGACTTCTATTTGTTATGGTACTTGGTTGACCGTAAAGTTGTAGCACTTTACCAAGGGTTTCACCAATCTTCAATCCTCTTTTGGTTTTAAACTTGGGATTTTCCAAGCTCACAGCTACTAGATAACTTTCACCATCAACTAGCTCCTCCCCTTCAAGTTCAATTTTAGATAAGACTACAAAATCAATTTCTGGATCTTCATAGTTAGGATAAGACAGACTCCATCTTCTATATGTTCCATTTCCGCTATTATATCCCCTATTGTTAGCTTCAAATCCTTCACTGTAACCCCACTTATGGATAAGTTCTTTAATATCCGTATTCTTATCAATCTTGTGCGATCGATATGAGATTTCAAAGTCCTCATCCTGAAGGAGTTTAGGATCAGCAGATACAACATTTTTGGCTTTGTCTGCTTTTTTATCTGGATAGTAACCGTCTTCTTGCTTAACTTTGGCGGTAGCTGTTTCCGCACTATTATAATCATGGATAGACGAAGAACTACATGCAGTTAACGCCAATATCATTACAAGCATCATAATGAGATAACCGTAGCTTTCCTGTACATTTCTTTTCCTCATTTCTAACTTGTAGTCATCGTTTGCCAACGATAGTCCACTCGCCTGTAACTTTTTTCCTGCTATTATTACCATTTTGTTCAGGTCTGAATATAAATTTAGGAAGCTTAATACCTTCCGACGCAGCAATTTCCTGAGTTACACTTTTATCGAGACTCAACAGATATTGTTCATAGTTAGAAGCTTCATTTCCACTAAATATATTGTATATTTCCCGCACATTTTCACCCCAAAGGTTATCGCTAGCGTATATTCCACATTCAACTCGCTTGGATTTCATTCTAATGATCGGCGTGAACCAATTGCAGTATTGAAAAACGTCCCCTTTGCCTGTAATACCACTTAATTTATTGTTTTTCACTACGGCTTGTCTAAATTCCTGACCATAGTATATATATCCCAATATCTTTCCAAATACTAAACTATTGGCTTTCATTAAATCTTTGGCATAATTAGTTTCAGCACCATGCTCACCATCGGCCGCTCTATTTGTACTACTAGTGTTAAAACTTCCAGTTCCTTCTTGAATAATAATTGCTAACAAAAGACGGGGATCAATCTGGATATGATACGTTTCTTGTATCTTTTTTGTAGCTTCCCATAAACCGTGTATCTTTTCCTGATTCCATTGCATTTTAGTGAATTTTAATGAGCGCCTTTTAAATGTTTTCTCAGCTTTAGAACTACCGTTGTACTGAAACTCAGCAGGTATCCATTTTCCAGCTGGAGTCTTTACGTTCGTTTTTGTAGGTTCATCTTTCGATTCGTTGATAGGTTCTTCTGGTGGTACTTTAGTACTCGTATCGATCAAACCAAGTTTCTCTCGTATGGCTCGTCCTGCCTTCTCGGCAGCCAGCTTATCCCTGATATCTCCGCTTGCCTCCGCAGTCATCCAACGAACGGTTTCTTTTTGCATTTGCTCTTGAGCCCACTTGGGGAACGTGGTCATTTCGCGTAATTTGCTTCGCAACCCCTCTGCTAGCTTTTGCGCTTTACGCATACCAACCTCGTCACCATTGGCTTGAGCAATATACCAATCTTCTTTGTATTTACGCATCCAGGTCTGGGCCCAGTCGGGATAATTTAGTTTTTGTTTTTTCTGTTCTGCCGCCAGGTCAAAAGCCTTTGCTTTCCTATGAGCATTAGCAGTTGTTAAAGCTTTCAACATAGGGGTTGCACCAAACGTTGGTTCTTTCCATCTCATATGTCTTCTCCTTTGTTAGAAATGCTAGAAGAATCGTATCTCCGACATACAGGTATCGTGATATTTAGTTCCTCGCTCTACGGCCTCAATCGTTATTTTCACGAATGAAGTATGAATAGGCTTATCAAGAAATTGGTTGCTTATAAAATCATTATCTATCATCATGGTCTGTCCATTTGAAAACTCCAGTTTCATTCGTTTAACTCTATTATTTGCTTGGAAAGCATTAGATGACTTAGCTAAACCATTGATAAGCTCGAAACCCTTCAATTCTTGCACAGAACCAAAATCAATCTTGATCCACTCTCCAATCCCGTCTCCTTTAACTCCTTCACACCAGGCTGTACTCGCATCTCCGTCCATAATGTTACGGGCAGCATAGGAATTGCCTGCTTGATCTGGAAGTATAGATGAAGCGACGATTTTCTGTGCCGGGATGCTTTTTCTATATTTCATCAAGTCTGTTGTAGTCTGTATCCATTGCACAGGAGCCACAGAATACCCTATCCTCTGCATTACATCAAAGTATTTTACACTTTGGCCAGTGTTGATATGGTGTTGTTCTATCTCTTTTTGAGAGTTCAAATAGACCATTCGTTTGCCATCCATAGTTAGAGTAAGGCTTCCATTCACATCTGCCAGTACTCTTTTATTTCCATTCTTCAAATCCAATAGATATGTTTTATTATTACTGGAAGAAGAGTGCAGCAGTAGATCATTATAAAGCCATTGTTCAATCCAAATCCCCTCTGTACCCATGCTGACTTGTTTAATTTTTTTATTATTCATTAAATCATAAAAGACTAGCTCACTATTACTCTGAAGGCATAGCTTCATACTATCAGGAGAAAAAATTGGGTTTTTAAGATTAGCAAAGCCTGTTACATGATTGTACAAATCAGCGAGTTTTTTAGCAGACTTCTCCTTTATAATATATTGATACAAAACCCCATTTTCTGCGTAAACACATCTTTTTAAGTCAGGAGAAATCAGAAAATAATCAGTAGTTACTGGTATATTAAATTCAAATGTCTTCTGGAGTGTCGATAAATTAAAAATTTTAATCATTAAATAATTCGAATCGTGTGATTCTCTGCATAAGATAATATGGCTACCATTATGCGAAATACTATTTATATACAGCTCATCTTTTGGATAATCTCCTTTTTCACTCGCATACAGCTTATCGATAATACTATCTGTGTTAATGATATCATCACCATTTAAATCGTCCATGTTTTCCAAATATTCTATAGGTTCGTTATCATTTTCACCCCGGAATAGTATCCAGTTTGTTGGCATTACATTTTTATTATCATTTGTTGTCTGAACTACTTCACTTTTATGTGCCGTACTTTGTATTTGACTACTTTCATCAGAGTGATAACACGCGGATAAAATCAACAATGCAACAATGCAACAATGCATATTAATATTCCTTTCAATAGTCAAACTCCTCGTTATCTTTTTTTCGTTATGCTTTTTTTCGTCCTATCTTTTCTGTCAATGATAGCAAGTCCGTAAATTTCTTCGTTGATGTACTTGTCTTCTAATGAGTGTTTTACCACTCCTACTGCGATAAGAAATTGAGTGAACTCATATTTATGAATTGTTATACAACCGGTTGAAGACTCGTGCTTAGGCTTAGAACTGTCCTTATTGAAACCCTTATGGATGTTGATACCAGTAGCTGTATGCTTTTTATTTTGCATAATTGACGGAACGCCCCCTCCGTTCCTAATGCGTAATGCTGGATATGTTCCACGGTGACGTCCACTTTTAAATCCATATACCCCCTCGTTTACCGTGGCAGCCTCATTTTCATAATCTGGAAGTGTACTTGCATTATTGCTTGTATATTTAATTTCGCCATCTATCACCACAATAGCCGTCGCTCCATACCGTCCTTCCTGATGATCGTCTTGTGCATAACTATACGAACCGTCTCCTTCAAAGAAAAACACAAGGGGTGCCTTACGGTTCGATGACAGTTTCTTTTGAACAATGCTGTTATTCGTGTAATCGTTTATTCTGTACAGAGCTCGAGCCTGATTACCTTTTATACCCTTACTGCTTATATACTTCTCAATCTTTTTCACCGCCACCAATCCATCTTTATAATCCTCAGGATCTAATGGCTTTGGTTCCTCCTTCGGCGGCTTTTCAGGAGTAGTCGGCGGCTTCTTGCCCGGTTCCGGTTCCGTTTTCGTTGTTGTCGGCGTTGGAACAGTCGGCGTTGCAGCCTTGCTAACCTTAGGCCATGGAAGAATCCCATTGGCTACTTGATGCAGGTACACTGCGAGCACATCACGACCATAGCCCTTATTCTCCAGGCCGTATTTTTTCGCAAAGTCATGCAGTGCGGCGTTAAGCTCCTTATCCCAATCGCCTGTAGCTGGAAGCTTGTACGAGAAGCTGTCTGGATACTTCTTGGCAAGCTTGTTCAAATTCTCCCTGGCAAGCTGGCTGTTCACGCCATACTTACTTCGCAGAGCAGCCGCTTCCTTGGCTAAAGCCTTTTGATCAGCAACGGTCAGCTTATGGGCTGCATCTGCGTATTGTCCGGACAGCTCCTCCAGCCGATTCGCATCCAGATAGGACTTGGCTGAATGCCCACGAATCAGCTCGTTGATTAGCACATTGTCACGCAGTTGGTTGGCGAGAAGATGCATCTGCTTTTGCTTGGCCTTGTCGTTTGCACCGTACGCTTCCCACCACTGGGACGTGTATTCATGCATTTGCGCTCTGGCCCAGGCAGGCATACGATCTATTTCTGCCACCTGCTGACGCAATTGCTTGGCCTTGACCGCTGCTTCCTTGGCCCCCTTTTTGTCCCCGGCTGCCACGGCTTTGTAGTAGTCCGTTTTATATTGAAGCAGCAAGTCCTGTACCCATTGCGGATATCCCTTCCCTTTCAATTCTTGAACTAGGGATTTATAGGCTTTCAGCTCTGCATCAGGCACCTGATTTTTCATGAGCTTACTAGCCTTGATATGAAGCGTTCCATCGGTTCGGATATAGCTGCTTTTGCACGTCAGAGATATTTCGCGAGTAGCGGTCATTTGTACCTTTTTGCCATGCAGCACCAAGTCTGTATCGGCGTGAAAGGTAAGATCGTGATGACTATACACGTGAATACCGGAAGCAGGATTTAAGCGTATAAGTATCTTTTCTTTTTGGGTGGAAAGTGCTACTTCTTTGTCGTCGAATCTCGCCACTTTTTGAGTTTTGGTATGAAATAGCTTTCTTGACGGCTTGCTGATTTCATCTCCTTTGTAGTCTCTCTTACGCAGGGATTGAACCACACGAGCTTCCTTTTCTTCGTTAGATGGAAAATACAAATGGACATGATCCCCTAGCTCAGGCATGCAATGCCAACCGATTCCCTCACTGGTATACATGGTGGGATAAGAAAACCAGCACCCCTCAACTTTGGACTGCATAGAATCCACGGACAAGTGAAGTTTAACGGATTCGTTTTCACCATCTAAATCAATGACTTTCCCTTCAATAGAGGTACCTTTGATTAACGGGTTATGTATAACCTCCCTCGGAATACCTGCTTCCGGAACGAGAACGTAGCGATATGTCATAATACCTTGCTTCATCTCTGCGTGGATCTGATCAATAACCCAATGCTTTCGTTGAAACACGACGACATCTCCAAGTTCAAAACGCTTCGTATCCTCTACTTCAGCATATGTATACTGGGGACCTGACTTTGTTTTTTGGAGGGAAAAGTTAATGCTACGCAATTCACCTTTCACCTGTTCTTTTGAGGTACCTAACCATAATCTCGGGAATACGGATGTAATCTCGGCAATGAGTCCAGTCTGCAGATGAGAGGCCATTCTTTTTAGAAACTCCCAATCACTCTCCTCATACTGAATAGTAAAGCGCCCAGCTTTTGATCGCTGTCCGCCAGGTCAATAAAATCCCCATGTGGATAGGCATCTATAAGTTCGCGGAACAGTTGATAATACGTCAAGTTGCTGTTTTGAAACGAACGGTTTTTCCGTTGTTGATCCAATAAATATGTAAAAGACGCAGCCTCAAGGTACATGTGATATACGCCATTTTTGAATGCAATTCTAATATTGGTGACCATTCCTTTAAAGATGCTAACTGTCCCTCGGTCTTCATCCGTCTCATATACCTCTAGCACATCTTCATCGTAAGCTAGTCCATCATACTTTGCATGATCCTCATCCGGTATGAGAGCAGTGATGTACACCTTGCCGTGCTCATTTATCTTCTGTGTCAATTCAAAATCAAGCAGCCTGATAATTTCATACGGTGCATTCACTCTAATATTTCCATAAGTCAGCATAGTTCCTGCCAGTCCCATCTTACTCCCCCCGTTTGCTTTTCATATGATGCAAATCCTACATTCTATTAACTATTCCTGCCCATCTGTCGTGAATGAAATTTTGCCGCACCACATGCATAAATTCGTGGAGCAGCTCATAAGAGCCGGAGATTGATCTACGTATACATCCTTTTTTCCATTCAACCAAGGCATAGAAACGCTCGGTTTGCAGGGCTGCGGAATGATTTTCCCGGAATTTCCTTTGTTAGCAGAAGAGACTGCAGGATTATGCATACTACGGCACTTTCCGAAAGAAGGGATATGCGTCTGCGGGTGAAAATCCTGAATATTCCCTTGCAGTTTGTCGCCAATACTAATTCCCCTGTTAGCTGAAACACTAAATCTTCCCGTATGACTTCCATAGCTACAATGTATCTGTGCCCCATCCACTACATAGCTCTCACTCATTCTTGGACTCTCCTTTGTATAGATGGCCCCTCTGTATCGACCTTTTGTAATTTCAAGCCTGCCAGATTGAACTTCAAAATACATTCAGCCACATCAAGATCTACAATGATATGATGATTGGCATCCTGAACCCTGAATATTTTATGATTCTCTACTTTATATTCATCTAGAATGATTTTCTTCAGTGTACCGTCCCTATGATATTCACTACGTGGTGATAAACATATCAGGCTAGGCGGATTTGCCAGCCAATACCTTGTTTGCTGCATTCGCTGCATATCGGCAAAAACAATCAGCTTCCAGCTTAATCCGGCATGATATATATCAAAGATTTCCTTTAGTTGTTCCGAAACGATGGATACCGGATGCTCTATAAAATCAATATAGTCCGCATCACCTGATACATAAAATTGTAAAACGGAATCCTCTTCGCTGGCTGCCCATTCCAATAACTGCCTGCGATTCATCTCTACTGGATACATATACTCCGTAATACGATTATCCTGTTGAATCATGTAGTACTCCATAAGCTGTTGAATACACCACCTCACTGATTCCTTTATACTCCCCTATTCTTACTTCCAAATCGTCCTCACATTTCAAGGCCTTGAATTCAGGTAAATGTACAGCCTGCTGAATAGCATCTTTCGCTAATTTCAGAACATATTGATGGAATTCCCCTGTAGCCTGGAGTACAAATCGCTCCACATCAGGCTGAAAAATCTTATTCATATAGGGTTTTCGAAGCTGATTCAATTCATCCTCCAATTCTGCTAAAAAGCTGAATGCCCAGCCTGCATCATAGATTCCATAACAAGGTTGAGGATCAAAGAACCAATTTTTATCATAGGCTTCAACGACATAGTTATAGTTACGGTCCATCAGATACGTGCGCCTCAAAGAATAAGTAATGTATCCGATCCTCGTCTTGGCCACTTCTGCAGAATGGGCTTGCAGGCAGATCGATTGAAAGGATTGAATAAAAGAAGAGATGAGCTCATCTTTTCTTTGTTCATACAAAGACGCTGCTTGATGTAATTTCTGGTTCAATGCATCTTCTGCATAGGTCTTAAGGAAGTGTTGTAGGGCTTCCTGTCTATTCATAATTCCACCTCTGAACCTATTATATAGAATATTTACATGATATTACTGGTTCTGTCCTCCTATTTTGTTACACAATTTTCATATCATGAGATTACATATGAATTTATGAAAACAGAATGAAAATAATCATATTTTTTCGTGAATGTGTAATAATATATGCAAAAACTCTCCAAGAAAGGCTAGCATTAGACCTACGGAATGAAGGTTTGTGCAAGCGAATAGGTAAATCGAAGTAGAAGACTCAGGTTTATAACGAAATAATCATGTATAATTAATAATACGCTCCAGCAATACTTTCAGAGGACTAGGAATGGGATACACAAACTATTAGAGTTTTGTTAACCACCACTTTGCATCAAGATTGGAGACATATGACTACTTCACCTACAGGTTTTTATAATAGTATTCAAGAGGCTACCGCGCATGTCATTGATGTGTTGAGTGATATTTTACATGTTAATACCATTTTTATTGCCGCTAATGATGGGGTTACAAATGTAATTGTAGATTCATTTAACCGGGAAGAGATGCTGGTTCGTAATGGAGAGGAGCTTCCTTTTGAGCTTAGCTATTGCAGTCTGGTGCTGAACCATTCTGCGGATTACCTCACCATTTCGGAAACGTCTACTCATCCACAAACACGTGATTTATATGCGACTAAAACCATGGGAAACCACTCATTTACAGGAGTCCCTATTCGCATGAAAAATGGTCAGGCTTATGGAACCATTTGTATCTTGGACGCGCCATCTGTACATTTGACAGAATCAGAACTGAAGGCACTACAGGCTATGGCCGTATTTCTGGGGTATGTAGTTGAACTGGAGAAAGGCAAGATCGATGCTGAAATCTCTTCCATGAGCAAGCTGGATTTGATATCTTCCCTGAGTAATAAAATTCGGTTTTCGCTGACCGAAATATGGGGAGCCACCGATCTCATGCTGACGACGGAGTTAACCGAGGAACAACAGCAATATATGAGCATCATGGAGTCGAGCAGTCGCTCGCTCATGACGTTATTGAGTAATATTTTGGATTACAGCCATATGGAATCCAGGCAGATTGATGATATTGAAGATCCATTTGATCTGAGAACCATGATGGAAAATGTGTTGAGCCTGTATGCAGAAGTAGCCGCGCAGCGGAATCTAGAGTTGAAGCTCGACTGGAATCTCACCAGCTCGCCTATTTTTATCGGGGATGAAGCTAAAATTCGCCGTATGCTGATTAATTTGGTAGATAATGCAGTAAAGTTTACAAGCACAGGAGCTGTCATCTTATCTGCAACCGCCCAATCCGTGACCGATGCACCTGAGGTTGAACTGGAATTAAAGGTGAAGGATACTGGGATCGGTATATCTCCTAACAAACTGAAATTGTGGCTTGAGCATGACCGTGGGAACTCTCCCTCATATGGCAATCCAGGATTGGGTTGGCAGATTACCAAACATCTATTAAAACGAATGAATGGTAAAATGACTGGGATCAGTGAACCTGGTAGCGGGACAGAAATAACGCTCCAGTTCACTCTGAAAACATACCAGGAGTCAGCATGAAATAGAAACTAGCTTGTGATAATTATAGGACACATCATGTAATAGAAGCCCGTGACGCATAACGTCACGGGCTTTATGTTATGAGTACGTGTCACTAGGCAATATTATCACCCTATGCCGCACGTTTGTGCATAGTCAGACTTAGTAACGTTTGGGAGCAGCCAGCTTGGCCAAATCCGCCATATACGTAAAAAAGGCTTCTGGATCTGTATCGTATACCAGGTTCACAGGACGTCCCTCTGCCTGTTCCACCGTTCTGCCCTGACTTGGACCTTCTGCGATAACGCTGCAATGCACCGTCTTTTTCTTGACAATGTCCGGGCGTCCTACGGATGCAGTGGTCAGTACATCCCACAAGTAGTAGGTTGAGTTCGTTTCGCTATAAACGAGCGGAGGACATCCTGCATAGCAATTACCCAAGAAATCCACGCCTTCATATCGGCGCTCGGCAGCCCAACGATTGCGTACTGCTGGAGTTAATGGCACTTTGCTTGTGCTTTCCAGCGCTACCAGATCAATCGTGATGCCGCTTTGCCACACCCGATATGCCGCTTCTGGGTCCCAGAACACATTCCACTCTGCTGTGCCGTCATGCTCCGGCTCCTCAACATTCCCTTTTTCAAAGGTGCCGCCCATCCATACCAGCTTTTCGATCTTTGCTTCAATATCCGGTGCTTCATCCAGCGCTCGCGCCAGATCGGTTAGCGGTCCAGTGAATAGCAACAGCGTCTTACCTTCAGCTCCGCGTACCTTTTCGATCAGATGCTGATGAGCTGGCAGGGATGAAAGCGGTGCTTCCATTCGCCCCGATTCATTCAGTACCGGTAATGCATCCACATAGAAGGAATGTAAACGCCAAGCGGCAGGAAACGGATTTTTACCGCGTGAATTAGACTTTGCGACTTCCACAGGCCCTTTATTTTGTCCAAAACGATCAATAATTTTACGGCTGGCATCCGTTGCAGGCTCCAGATACCCATCTGCTGGAATCACCGATACTCCGGTCAAATGAATTTGTTCCATCTGAAGCAACATAAACAGGGATACTAGATCATCCACTCCACCATCATGATTAAAATAAACGTTTGTCTGACTCATCTGTCTCTTCCTTCCTTTATCCCCGTAAAACAGGCTTGTTCTTATCGGCAACCACCCTTCATTATGCCTGATCGCTTCACAGGAGTAAATGTGCGATAGTGTGTGGATCAGGGATTTTTTGCTTACTCCATGCTTAAGATAGGTAGAAATGTGTGTAATAACAGGGTAGAATCATGGGTCCTAATCGGAAGCGTATGAAGGAGAGATGCATATGACAGCCCGAACAATAGAAGAGTTGGAGCAGATCCGTAGAGAGTGTAAATCCATGGTGACGAAAAGGGCTGCGGCTTCTGGTGGAGCGGTATTAGTTCCAGTTCCAGGGGCTGATGTTCTTGCTGATGTTGGCATTTTGATGCAGCTACTGCCCGCCATTAATGGAAAATTCGGATTATCTGAGAAGCAGCTGGAAGGTCTGGACGCAGAAACAAAATCCATGGTGTATGGTTTTATCACCTCAATTGGCAGCAAGCTGATCGGGCGACTCATCACCCGTGAAGTTATCGTGCAGATTTTGCAAAAAATGGGCATTCGTATCGCTACCAAGCAGGTTAGCAAGTTTGTCCCCCTTCTGGGGCAAGGGCTAGCCGCGGCAATTGGCTTTACTGCCATGCGAACCATTGGTAATCGGCATGTCGATCAATGTTATGAAGTAGCCAAACGCTTGCTGGAGCAGCGAACTGCCGCAGATACCGCGCGCAACTGGACAGTTCCACAGCAGCCTCTAGAGCCTGTGGGAGTGGATCATTTGCCAAACCGGGACCCGGGAGCAGCGATTCCACTACTGCCGGCACCCCCTAAAGATTAAGTTCTTCACATTCGAGTCAACCATCCATTTCACCCGCACGGGGTACCGCAGATCGAGACGGGTCCTGTATCCCGTGCTTTTTAGCCTTCCACCTTGGCTCCATAGGAGCGGGCCACCGCTACTGCCTGCTCGATATCCAACTTGGCTCCGGTGATGTCCAGATCTTTAAAATTCACGCCATCCATCTTCGCACCGCGCAGGTCTGTTCCTTGAAGATGGGCTTTGTGCAGTCTTACCCGGGTAAGATCCGCCTCCCGCAAATCTGCTTTTTCCAAATTGCATTCGGATAAGTCGGCTTCCTTGAATCGTATTTTTCGCAAATCTTGTTTTCTTAAATCTGCATGACGCAAATTCGTATAAGACCAGTCTCCGCCCGTAATTGTGATACCATCCATATTCGCCCCCGCAAAATCTGAACCTACCAGCTTGCAGTTATCAAATCGAACTACAAACAGATTGGCGCTGGTGAACAAACAATTGGTAAAAGCCGACTCCTTGTAGTGAGATGCATTCAGAATGGCTCCGGTAAAATCACAGTCCACAAAAGTACAGCCTTCCACGAGGGACTCATTCATCTCCACACCCCGAAAGCGACATCGGGTAAACTCACAATTTCTCCACTCGCCTTCTCTGGCATCCATTGAACCAAAATCACGGGCTTCATAGACCTCATCTGTATAAAAGAACATGTTCTCTCTCCTATTCCTTACTCCCTATATTAGGAATTCAGCATTTCGGCAAGGACCGCTCAAAACCGCCCTTCATTTTTCCCAGTAAACCCTTCATCATCTTATGGTCCTGCGGCGTAAACTCAGACATACACGACCGAATCAACTTCGTATAATAAGGGACTATCTTACTTAACAGCTCTCGTCCTGCCTCTTTTAATCCGACAGTCACCATCCGTCCGTCACTCTCATGAGCCACACGTTCAATCATGCCATCTCGCTCTAATCCGTCGATCAGCCCCGTCATGGTTCCACGCGTCACATCAGCTTTTTCCGCCAACTCTGATGGTGTCATGCGATGCGGCGAATGGCAATGCAACAGGCTAAGAACAATAATCCGACCCTGAGAAGCCCCCAACTTGCTAAAATCCGTATCCATTTCTCTGAAAATACCATTAGCCAAGCGCGCAAATGTCACAAAAGTCTCTATATTATCCACTTCGGCATCTTCATGTCCAAAGCTACGCAGCACCCCGCGTATGGAGTCATTATGAAAATTAAAGTTCATAGTCTATCCATTCCTTCCTTAATCCCGCTTGTTCCGTCAGACGGTAGCTTTTCCATTCATCTGGCAGCAAAGAAGCATACGGTTCCTTGGCAAAACGATCATCTACCAGGACCAGCAATCCTTCGTCGTGCTCTGTGCGAATCAGTCTGCCACCTGCCTGAAGAACCTTGTTCATTCCCGGATATACATACGCATAGTTGAAACCATTCCGTCCCTGTTCCGAAAAATAATCCCGCAGCACATCCCGCTCTGCTCCAATTTGCGGCAAGCCGACGCCGACGACCACTACCCCATTTAAGCGATCCCCAGGTAAATCGACACCTTCAGCAAACACACCACCCAATACGGCAAAGCCAAGCAAGGTGTGCTCTTGCCCAGGCTGGAAGGCCTCTAGAAATTGATCCCGCTCTGGTTCGGTCATCCCCGGACTTTGTACCAACGTATTTGCGGATACGTCCCGAAGTATGAATTCCTCATACACCTCACGCAGATATGGATAGGACGGGAAAAATACAAGGATATTTCCTTTCCGTTCCACAACCAATGCAGCCAGCATATCCGCAATCGCCCCTTTGGATCGCTCACGATCCCGATAACGGATGGAGAGCGGCAGCAGACGTACATCCCACTGCTCCTGATGGAAGGGCGAAGGAACCTGTAACGTATAATCTTCCTCGTTTGCTCCGAGCATGTCCCGGTAATAAGCAAGCGGTGTCAACGTCGCGGAAAAATAAATGGCTGAGCGGTAGCCTTTAATAGCTTGTCCCAACAAGTGAGAAGGATCGAGGCAGAACAGCTTGACCCTCACTTCACTGCGCCCTGCTTCCACATAAGTAACGTACCGCTCATCATATAAAGCTGCAATTCGCAGCATATTCTGAGCGGTAAAATACGTATCTAGAAGCAATGCATAAGCCGTACCCTCACCGCTTGCATGGCTTGTGCTGCCCCCCGTTACCAGTTCACGTTCAGCTGCTTCCACAAAAGGCACCAACAGCTCCAGCACCTCTTGCGGTGCTGCTGTCTCCACTGCTTTTCCTGTATCTGCATATTGCTTGCGCAGCGTAATCATATGTGCGTTCACTGCACTCGCAGCCGCAGCAATCTCTGGGCTTAGCAACTTAAATTCTCGTTTCAGTTCCAAAAAAGAAGATTTCAAAATTTCCGCCGAAAACATGTCCCGGCCGCGTTCTACCAGATTATGCGCCTCATCCACCAGTACGACACCTTTTCGCTTGTGCTCCTCCAGCAATCTTTTCAAAGAAATCCGTGGATCGAAAACATAATTATAATCACTGATTATACCATCCGAGGCATACGCCACATCCAGCGAAAATTCAAAGGGACATACCTTATGCTTGCGCGCATAATGCTCAATCACCGCCCGGGTCATTAACGTCTCATTCGCCAAAATATCGGAAACCGCACCGTTGATCCGGTCGTAATAGCCCTCACACATGCTGCATGATCCAGCATCACAATCATTTTCATCCTTGAAGCAAATTTTATCCTTCGCAGTCAAAGTCACCACATGCATGTGCAGCCCTTGGGCCTGCATTCTGGCATAAGCTTCTTCGGCTGCTGCCCGAGTGGTGGTACGAGCCGTCACATAATATACTCGTCTCACCAACCCTTCGCCGATCGCCTTAATCGCAGGAAACAAGGTGGATACCGTTTTACCAATACCTGTAGGTGCTTTGGCAAACAAGTTAACCCCTTCGGTAATCGTCTTGTACACCGAACCCGCGAGCGTTCGCTGACCCGAACGATACGTGTCAAAGGGAAAGTTCAACATAGCAATACTGGCATCCCGCTTTTCCGCATGTGCTCTCAGCAGGAATGCATACGGAGCATAACCAGCAATCATCTCCTGTGCGAAAGCTTCTAGCTCAGTAAAGGATAGTTCCCGTCTGAATCGGCGAATGTCTTCACTGTGTGCCTGTACATAAGTAAGCTGGACCTGCATGGAATGATGTTGTTCCTCACAAGCAATCATATAGGCATACAGAAATGCTTGTGCCCAGTGTACAGGTTGGCCGTCACCCTGAATATCTTCGAGTGGCAAAGAGATCGACTTAATTTCATCGACCGTCCATACGCCATCCAGCTCAATCAGTCCGTCACAACGGCCTTCAATGATAAACAATTCGTCCTTATACGGAATTTCTGTACGTAAATGTACCTCTTTGCGGTCATGCTCCTTGTAACCTTTCTGGATAACCTGATGCACGCGAGTTCCTTCGAGCATACTGCTATTCGATCGAAAGCCGCTATGAATGCTGCCGCTCCGATGCACATATTCCACAAGTGGACGCACCGATATGTGAATTGGTTCCTTCATACGATCACCCGTTCCGGTCATAGTCCTTTCACTGTACCACGTAGATAAACGAAACGTAAGGGACATAAGAATCGTTTGTATTCAATTGGTATTCACTCATGCCTACTTTTTACCGAAATATAGAAACGAGGCCTTTTGCTTTATTCCCCACGATACTACAACTCTCAATACAGCATAAAGGATAGGGATATGTTAAAAGAATTAATTAACAATTTTGCGTTATTAACAAGCTTCTTATTCTTTGGAAATTTATTTTTCCGGAAATATGAACGTTACCTAAAAAAACATGTATTCATTTATCGGGTAATGAACGGTTTAATGCTGGGTCTGTTTGGCATTCTGTTAATGATGACCGGTTTATGGGTCCGTGGGCACTTTGTGGTCGATCTGCGCCAATTGGCGATTATCATATCTGTTTATATGGGAGGATCGGTATCCGGTCTGCTGACCACCTTGATCATAAGCCTGTACCGTATTTACATCACAGGTGGTTGGACAGATGTTTCTCTGACTGCTACCGTCAATTGTTTCATGACATTGGGCATTTCACTTATCTTTATTCGAGAAAAAAGCCTAACACTCCGCAAGTGGATGTCGGCCGTACTTGGAGCTGCTGTAGTGTCGTTGTTATCTACTTTCTTTGTAGTTAACCCTCCTGATAATGAATCTATTATAATAATCACAACTGTTAAGTTGCTTGGCGGCCTGTTCACTTATTTTATGATGTCCTATATCAAAAAAACAGAACGGGCTGTTCATCTGCTGGAAGAAGCTGCAAATCGGGATCATTTAACCGGACTCTACAGTCCACGTGCTTTCGATGCGCTATTTGAAGAGGTCTTTCATACTTCCAAGACTACAAAACAACCCTTTGGACTCGTGATGCTGGATATTGACCACTTTAAAAATATTAATGATACGTATGGTCATTTGAACGGAGATACCGTCTTAAGCCAATTGGGAATGCTGTTAACCCGGGAATCTACAACGAGGGCGTACCCCTCCCGTAAGGGCGGAGAGGAATTTGCCATTCTGATTGGAAATTGTGATAGTCAGAAAGCAGCAAGCTTTGCCGAAAAAATTCGGAAAGCTGTGGAAAATGAACGTTTTCTTTTGAATGACGGAACCTCGATCTCGCTAACCGTATCCATCGGAGCAGGCAGTTCACCTGTCATTGCATCGAGGCACTTACTGGAAAAGTCAGATGAGGCATTATATGAAGCTAAGCGTTCAGGACGCAATCAGGTGAAACTGGCAAAACCATAGATATTAGTCGCTAAATGTCAGGAAAGCTGGATTATTGTTAATAAAAAGTGGTAAAATGGAAATAACATCGTTATCAAAAAAAACTTCTGCCGCTAGTGGAGACATGCCTTACAATCGACATGGGGGGTGGGCTTTGTGAACCTCGAACAATTGGAAAAACTCATGGAAAAAGAACGCCGTGAACTGAATCGCATGGCTGACTTACACGGATTAAAAGATGAACGTGTATTGGACAAATCCTCCAGACTTGACCGTATTATGGACAAGTACCTTCACACCAAGCGTGCAATAAACCAAACACACTCATAGAAGCAAGCTACATCGCTGCCCCTCAGGGCAGCTTTTTTATGATGTAAGCAGTATTCGTCCTCCTTCGGTACACATCTGCATCGTACTCACCTTCTCGCGGACTGACTACTTCCCGCCATATTCCGTCCGCAACAATTGCTGTGTAAACGATATCCATTCTCTGGCGGCAAAGGACAGATAACGATCGTTCCGCCAGATCATCCCTAAATGCCAAGGAATGACGGGGTCCACCAATGGAAGAACACGCAAGCGCTCAGAATCCAGATCTCGGCATATAGCCTCCGGCAACAGAGCTACCCCCAGGTTTGCAGCAACCATTTCGCTAATCAGATCCCATTGTGAGCTTTCGTAGACTACACGCGGCTGAAAGCCAGCACGGACACATTCGGCAATGATACGGTCATGCAGCGTAAAATCCTCACGGAACAGTACAAACGCCTCCTCCGCCAGCGCAGATAACGGTACCTCCTTGCACTCTGCCAATGCATGCGTAGGATGAACGAGCAAATTCAGCTTTTCCTCCACAAACAGAAATGTCTCAAACATATCTCCAACCGCAGGCAGCACAATCACCCCGATATCCAACGCTCCGGCTTCTACGTCCTGTTCCACTTTCTTCGCCCCGTCCTCAAATAATTGAATGGTCACATCAGGATATGCCTTATGAAATTCTCCAATGACACGCGGAAAAAAGCTCGATCCGACCATAGGGGGCAAGCCAATACGGATATGTCCTTTTTTCAGGTTCATCAAATCACTCAGCTCCGAGGACAGGCTCTGAAAGGACTTTACAATCGCTTGTGCTTGAAGCTCAATTACCTTGCCCGCGTCCGTCAGTTCGATTCTTTTGCCAATTCGGTCGAACAAAGCGACCCCCAGTTCATCTTCCAGACTTTTAATCGTCTTACTGATCGTCGGCTGGGTAATAAACATGCTCTGGGCTGCCTTTGTAAAGCTACGCAACCGCGCGACTTCCAAAAAATATTGTAAATGTCGGATATCCAAACCTACACCTTCTCCCATAGACAAACGGAATAGATTACATTCTTTATATGCATTTTACTCATGAAAGCTTGTGATGTAAAATTTCATTACAGTTTGAAAATAACCGATCTCAAAGATAGGAGCCATTATATATGAAAAGCTTCATACGCGGTGTCCTCCAGATCGCCGTCCTGATGGCCTTTTCGCTCATCCTGAACGCGGTAGTCTCCTGGCTCCACCTGCCTGTACCCGGTAGTATCATTGGTATGCTGATCCTTTTTATTCTGCTGCAAACCGGCTTGGTCCGGCTAAGCTGGATTGAAGTTGGCGCAAACTGGTTGCTGGCCGAGCTGCTATTATTCTTTATCCCCTCCGCTGTCGGCGTTATGAATTATTGGCCGATGCTGGAACACGATGGTATGAGCATCATGCTGGTCGTGTTGCTCGGCACCTTTCTGGTGATGGCCTGCACAGGTATGGTCGCCAGTCTGCTTGGTAAACGAAAGGAGCATAAATCATCATGACCGGTCTTCTATGTATTGTATTGACACTCGCTATTTACTGGATGGCCAAACGCATGTACCGCACACTGCCCAAGGTGTATTTGTCTCCATTGCTCATTACACCTATTGTTATCATTTTGATTTTGACGCTGACGGGTGTGAACTACCGTTCTTATAATTCGGGCGCCCATTTGCTGTCCATGCTGCTACAGCCAGCTACGATTGCATTTGCTGTCCCTTTGTACCGATATTTCCCTGTGTTAAAAAAACATGCGACCCAAATCGTGCTTAGCGTGCTGTCTGGGTCCGTTGTAGCCGTGTTGTCCTCCATGGCGCTTGCCAAGTGGATGCATCTGAATTCTTCGCTGCTGAGCAGCCTGATTCCTCGCTCCATTACGACACCCATTGCGATGAATGTATCGCAAACGATTGGCGGCAATCCGACGGTCACGGCTGTATTCGTTATTCTGACCGGATTGAGCGGTCTTATTATCGGTCCGATGATTGTAAAACTGTTCCGTATTGAAAATGAAGTCTCACGTGGGGTGCTGCTCGGTACCGGTGCTCATGGTACTGGCACTTCCAAAGCCTTCGAGTTCAGTTCGCTGACGGGGACGATATCCAGCATCTCGATGGTGCTCGCCGCTCTCTTTACCTTGGCAGCCGCCCCGTTCCTGTTCCACTTGATGCTGTAAGCAATATGTATACAAAGAAGCAGCGATTCTCCTGTTATTGAAGAATCGCTGCTTCTTTGCTTTCAGTCCATGTCTTAAAGCAATGGACGGCTCAAGGATATAACTCCCCTCGCTGCCTCAAATAGCTTTAACGTCGCCGGGTTTCGCCTCTACCTCTACAGGCGTTACAGCTTCATACAGGTAAGCATCCAGCTCAGCCGTATATTGTCGTTCTTGCGCGGCGCTCCAGCCTGCATGTTCGGACATTAATGCAATGGCGGGCTGTTTCCAGCGCTTCACCTCGTCAATCTGGAAGAACAGCGCCCCGGTTCGGCGTATGAAAAAATCAGACGGTGTCACCGTCATTTCCTGTTCCATCGCATACAGGAGCGGGACACGCACTTCCACAGGCAGCGCCGCTTCCTGCTCGGTAGCCTCCTTCATGCTCCGTGCCGCTATGGCAAACAGCCGCTCTGTGTTGGAGCCATAGCGGGTAGCCCATGCTCTAGCCGTGTCCGGCGTCAGGCCGAGCGCAACACCTGCTGCGGTTTGCTTACCTACGTACGCGTCCCAGCCCGCTGAGCCGCCTACACTGCCGCCCGAAATCGGGATATGTCTGGTGCGGCATGCCCGGAAGCTTTGCCCGTGCAAGCGTCCTAGTTCCCGTACCGAACGATCCACGACGAGTTCGGACATTTTCCGGTAGCCCGTCAGCTTGCCGCCTGCAATCGTGATCAGACCTGAACGGGATTCCCAAATTTCGTCCTTGCGTGAAATTTCCGAAGGACTTTTACCGTCTTCATAAATGAGCGGCCGTACCCCTGCCCAACTGGATTCTACATCCGTAGCAGTCAGTTTCACATCCGGGAACATTCCGTTGATCGCATGAAGCACATAGGCCCGATCTTCGGCGGTCATCCGAGGATGCGCCGTATCCCCTTCATACACCGTATCGGTCGTACCTGCATAGGTTTTTCCATCACGTGGGATGGCAAATACCATGCGTCCATCCGGCGTATCGAAGTACACTGCCTGTTTGAGTGGAAAGCGCTCAGCATCGAACACCAGGTGAACACCTTTCGTCAGGCGTAGCACCTTGCCCTCTTTGGAGCGATCCATTTCCCGTAACGTATCTACCCATGGTCCGGCCGCATTAATAACCAGCGAAGCTCGAATTTCGTATGGCTTTCCCGTTAACCGGTCCGTTACGCCTGCACCGCTTATTCGTCCTTCGTCATAGAGCAGCTTGTCAGCCTTGGCATAGTTCACCGCCAGCGCCCCTCGTGTAACAGCTTCCTTCATGACTTCAATCGTCAGGCGAGCGTCATCTGTGCGGTACTCCACATAGCTGCCGCTCCCCTTCAGTCCATCACGCTTCAGCAAAGGCTCGCGCTCTAGCGTAGCCTGGATGTCCAGCATACGACGGCGCTCACTACGCTTAACGCCAGCAAGGAAATCATATACTAGTAGCCCGACAGAGGTGGTAAATGCGTTAAACGTGCCGCCCTTGTGAAAAGGAAGCAGCATACGCTCCGGTATGGTCACATGTGGGCCATTTTCGAATACGATGGCCCGCTCCTTCCCAACCTCGGCTACCATCTTAACTTCAAACTGCTTCAAATAACGAAGACCACCATGCACTAGCTTGGTCGAGCGGCTGGACGTACCTGCTGCAAAATCCTGCATCTCCACCAGTGCTGTCTTCAAACCACGATCCGCCGCATCCAGCGCAATCCCCGCCCCTGTAATGCCGCCGCCAATAATTAAAATATCAAAATGCTCATCTCCCATACGTTCCAAAACAGCGGTTCTCTCCTGCGCAGCAAATCCCTGTTCTCCCATCATGTATCCCTCCAGCTTTGTATATATTCACGATGCAAACTGCCAACCGAATCATCATAAGGTACAAAAAAAGACCACGAACATCGCTGCGGCGGATGCCGAGCGGTTCATGGTCTCTCCAAGTCTCCTGACGAGTATTAACTTATCTATATCGTAGCACACACGATACGCTATGAAAAGGGAATTCTGCCTGTTGCCAGATGGCTGCCTTCTATGCAATACCGTCTCTACTTGAATGCCATTGCGGCATGAACTGCCTTTTTCCAGCCACCATAAAGCCCAGTCCGCACGTCCTCACTCATGGACGGAGTAAAGGTATGATCACTTTGCGCATATCCCCGGACTTCATCCAGACTGCTCCAAAACCCAACTGCCAGTCCCGCTAAATACGCCGCACCGAGTGCAGTTGTCTCGTTCACAGCAGGTCGTTCTACAGGCAGATCGAGAATATCGCTCTGGAACTGCATCAGGAACTCGTTCATCACTGCACCTCCATCTACACGCATTGAACGCACAGGTACACCCGAATCGCTAGCCATGGCAGTTAGGACATCCTTAGTCTGGTAGGCCAGCGATTCCAGTACCGCTCGTATAAAGTGCTCCTTGGTCGTTCCCCGCGTCAAACCAAATGTCGCGCCGCGCACGTCACTGTCCCAATACGGGCTGCCCAGACCCACAAAGGCTGGGACAAAATATACCCCTTCCGTCGAGGTCACACGCGCCGCATACGCTTCACTATCTTTGGCTTCGCGAAACATACGCAACCCATCACGTAGCCACTGGATAGCAGATCCGGCTACAAAAATGCTGCCCTCCAGTGCATACTTCACCTGACCATTCAGCCCCCATGCAATGGTCGTAATCAGTCCATGTTCCGAGTCACAGGGTTCATCTCCGGTATTCATCAGCATAAAGCATCCCGTACCGTAAGTATTTTTAATCATGCCCTTGTCAAAGCATCCCTGACCGAACAGAGCTGCTTGCTGATCGCCCGCCGCTCCGGCAATAGGAATTTCCTGTCCAAAAAAGTGATAATCCACCGTATGCGCATATATCTCAGAAGATGATTTCACCTCTGGTAGCATAGACGCAGGAACGCCGAGAATATCCAGCAGCTCCTCATCCCATTTTAGCTCATAAATGTTGTACATGAGTGTGCGGGCCGCATTGGAGTAGTCCGTTACATGTGCTTTACCACCGGACAATCTCCAGATTAGCCAGGTATCAATCGTACCCAACAGCAAATCCCCGCGCTCCGCTTGAGCTCGTGCCCCTTCGACGTTGTCGAGTATCCATTTGACCTTGGTGCCAGAAAAGTAGGGATCAATGAGTAGTCCCGTTTTGCTATGAAAAATATGATCAAATCCACGGCTTTTCAATTCCTCGCAGATCCCGGCTGTTTGCCGTGACTGCCATACCAGTGCATGATATACAGGCAGACCCGTATGTTTATCCCACACCACTACGGTTTCCCGTTGATTCGTAATACCAATCCCGGCAATTTGGCTGGCTTTCACACCTGATTCCGACAAGCAGGAGGCGATGACGGCCAAAATAGAGCTCCATATTTCATTTGCGTTTTGCTCTACCCACCCCGGCTGGGGAAAATACTGTGGGAACTCCCGTTGTGCCTTGTATACCACTTTTCCCTGCCGATCAAACAAGATGGCCCGCGAACTGGTTGTGCCCTGATCCAAGGCAAGGATGTATTGCTCCATCGTTTTCCAGCCTCCTTGCATATTTATGTATTGTTGCCCACTTGATTCAAGTAAAGGCTATTGCTTATAATGCTCGAACAGTTGTTTATTGGAGGTCGTAACTGCTGTAGCTCCCGCAGCCAACGCCGCTTCCACATCCTCAGGGGTGCGAATAAGTCCGCCCGCCAAAATAGGAATGCCCGTGCGTTCGCTGACTTCCTTAATCATCGGTGGGACAACACCAGGCAGTACCTCAATATAATCAGGTCGTGTTTTTTCCACCAGCGCGTAGCTTTTTTCTAGCGCAATTGTATCGAGTAGGAACACCCGCTGTACAGCAAGAATCCCCTTCTTTTTAGCGGTTGCGATCACCCCGGACCGGGTCGAAATGATCCCAAATGGCTTAATTTCCTGACACAAATATTCAGCCGCATACTCGTCATTCTTCAAGCCTTGCACCAGGTCGGCATGCAGGAGCATTTGCTTGCTGCGACTCCTAGCCATCTGGTACAGGTTGCGCAGCTGCGCTACATGCGTATCCAGAAAAACAGCATACTCATAAGAACTGTCCAAAATACCCTCCAGCTGCTTCATATGCTTAGCTGCAGGTAAAATGCGTTGTCCCTGAAATGGCATGGATATCCCCCTTAGGCTGAATGTCGGTCAAACTCGTTCAAATTTTATATTATCACTCTGTTCGACGAACGTGAAGCGGTTTCATTGCAGATATGTATAAAGGCTGCCTTCCCTGCAATAGATGTCAGCAGGAAGAAGACAGCCTAATCGTTCAAAGGAACTGGATCAAATCACACGACGGCACCCTTAAAATGCTCTATAGTGTACTAGCCCTCAAATCCTTGGCGCAGCCATGAGGTAGCGAGCGTGATCGCACCGCGCTTGGCCGCGGTTTCCGACAATGGGTTCAGCATCACAAAGTCGTGGATGATGCCCTGAAAGCGTGCAGCGGTTACCTCTACCCCTGCTTCACGCAGCTTGTTCGCATAGGCCTCACCTTCATCGCGCAGCACATCTGCCTCGCCAGTAATGACCAGCGCACGCGGTAGCCCATTGAGCTGTTCTGTGGTGGCACGTAACGGGGACGCCGTAATCTGCGCTCGTTCATTGGGATCTGTCGTATATTGATCCCAAAACCATTGCATTCCTTCGCGGCTCAGGAAATATCCTGTGGCGAACTCCTGGTAGGATTCCGTGTCAAAGGAAGCGTCCGTCACCGGATAAAATAACAACTGCTGCCGGATGGCAGGACCACTGCGTTCTTTGGCCAGCAACGTTACGGCCGCGGTCATGTTACCGCCGACACTGTCTCCGGCTATCGTCAGCGTATCGGGCTTCAGTCCATGCTCGCGCCCATGTTGCGCCACCCATTGAACAACCGCGTAAATTTCCTCAATCGCCGTCGGATATTTAGCTTCAGGTGACAAGCTGTATTCCGGGAATACAACGGCTGCCTGTGAGCCGACTGCCAATTCACGAATCAGACGATCATGCGTGTGGGCATTACCGAATACCCAACCTGCTCCGTGAATATATACAATGACCGGCAGATCACTTGTCACTTGTTGTGGACGAACAATTCTGACCTTTACCTCACCGCCAGGCCCACCTGGAATAGTTAGATCTTCTACATCTGCGGCAGGTTTGTCTGCTGGACCGGATTGAACCTCATTGACCGTTTCACGTCCTTTTTCAGGACCCAAATCATATAGAAACGGAGGTTTGGCATTATCGTCTGCAAATTTCTGTGCTGCGGGTTCAAGCTGTACTTTTTTACTCATATCGGTTCACTCTTCCCTTCTTATTCTGTGGTCTACATATATCCAATAGGCTTAAGTTTGCTCATTCAGTTTCACCTTATATATTTAAACGAGTTCCTCTCTTTCCAATCGGAGGACTTTAGTTTGCCCAACAGAAGAGCTTGACTTTTATTTTGTATTGTAACTATAATAGTTACATATTAAAGTTTGTAAATGCACTGGGTACACTTACGATCAAACGAATGAATCATCCATCATCCACATCATATCTATAGGAGGCTATCTATTATGAAAATTGCAGTTATTGGTGCAACCGGTAAAGCAGGAAGTAATATCGTAAAAGAAGCATTAGACAGAGGGCATGAAGTAACCGCCATCGTCCGTGACTCGGCTAAAGTAACAGAAAGTCGTGCTACTGTAGTACAAAAAGACGTTTTTGATCTGAAAACAGATGATCTGAAAGGCTTTGACGTAGTCGTTAATGCATTTGCCGCTCCACTCGGACAAGAGCATCTGCATGTCGATGCAGGTAACGTACTAATTGAAGGCCTGCGTAATGTATCCGGTACTCGCCTGATTGTCGTAGGTGGTGCAGGCAGCTTGTTCACTGACGAATCCCAAACACTTTTGGTAAAAGATGCTCCCGGCTTCCCTGATTTCGTATATCCAACAGCAAATAACCAAGGAAAAAACCTGGAAATTTTGCGTGGTACCAGCGACCTGAACTGGACTTTCATTAGTCCTTCTGCGGAATTTGCTCTGGGTAAACGCACAGGCTCTTACCAAGTGGGAAAAGACACACTGTTGGTTAATTCCAAAGGTGCAAGCTATGTCAGCTACGAAGATTATGCGGTTGCCGTAGTGGACGAAATCGAAAAACCACAACATCTGAACCAACGTTTCACTGTCGTATCTGAGTCCTAATTACTGTATTCTCGCAGCACATTTAGCATAAAAAAGACCCTTCGCCCATTCTCTCATGCTGCACGCTATGAGAAATTGAACCCGAAGGGTCTTTTTGTTATGACCTGTTGATACTCTCGTTATGACTTGTCCGTGCTGACCTTCTTTTCTGTATCGTGAGCGGAAGTCTCCCTCTTATCGCTAAAACACAGCTTGAGGATCGGAGGCGAAGCCAAAGTCGTCAGAATGATGGCAATGATCACCGATGTAAAATATTGCTGTGCCAACAGACCCGACTGTAGACCGGTAGCTGCGATAATAAGTGCAACCTCGCCGCGAGATATCATCCCGGAGCCGATCGCAAGGGCAGAACGGTTATCGAAGCCCGTCAGCCTCGCCCCGAGTCCTCCCCCGATTAGCTTTGTCACCAGCGCAATCAGTGTCAAAACAACAACAAATCCGAGCTGCTGCCCTACTCCCTCAAAGGAAACATTTAATCCGATGCTGACAAAAAATACAGGAACAAAAATGGAATAAGCGATGGGTTCCACCTTTTCTTCTACGACGTGCTTAAAGCTGGTTTGTGCAATGGCAATCCCGGCCGCAAAGGCTCCGATAATCCCTGCCATCCCCAACATATCCGCAAAATACGCAAATCCAAAGCAAATAATCAACGCAGTCGTGATGACCGCTTCAGTCACCTTGAGCGGAGCAAGTATTTTCATAATCCATGGAACAACGAACCAGCCCCCCAGAATAGCTACGACGAAGAAAACTAGCTTTTTGCCAACAAGAAGTCCCAGCGAAGTTTCTCCACCCATACCGAATATACTCATTACTACCGCTAGCAGCACCACGACAAGCACATCATCCAGCACTGCCGCACCCAAAATGGTTGAGCCTTCCCGGGTATTCAGCTTATTCATATCCTTGAGTACCTGTACCGTAATGCTTACCGAGGTAGCACTTAGAATAATTCCTAGAAACCAGCCTTCATGCACCGAGAATCCAAAGGCTTCCCCTACACCAAAACCGCAAATTAACGGTAAAATAATACCTCCAACCGCCACAGCTACCGCAGGCTTCCAGTTACGTCGAAGTTGATCCAGATCCGTCTCCAGTCCAGCAATGAACATCAGCAGCAGCACGCCGATTTCAGACATATCATGAATCAGCGAATCATTCTGAACCCATCCCAATACGGCTGGGCCCAGGACAATTCCTGCGATCAGCTTTCCCAACACCGCTGGTTGACCGAGCTTGACGGACAAATGACCCGCGACTTTTGTGAACAGTAGAATCAGCAGAAGATATAGTATAAATTGCATAGGCTGATAACCTCCTTTTTATTTAATCCTTGAACTCATTTGCGCATAACCCACAATATTGAAGATACTGATAATCATAAAATGCTAAACAAACGTGCAAAATATGTGTCTGACCTGAAACAAACGGCTCGCAAAATAAAAAGGGAAACCCGAAATACAGCACAGGTTCCCCTAAAAAAGACATAAAGGAGCCTTGGTGACAGGCTCCTCCGGTAAATTCATATATTCTTTTAATGTTGTCGGTCATACTTGCGCAAACGAGCAATTTTATCTTTTAATTATATCTCTTCTGCAAACCCGTGTAAACGTGTTGAATCAATTTTCTGCTTTTTTCACATAGCGGTCGCGGTATTCGTGGTCCAGCATACTCATCAGAATCGAATCATGGTATTCATAATTGTAGAATAAAGCATCCCGCTGCATACCTTCGCGCTGAAAGCCTACTTTTTCATAGCAACGAATGGCGCGTTCATTAAAATCAAATACATTCAGCTCAATCCGATGCAGATTACAGATACCGAATCCGTAACCCAGCATGAGTACAAGCGCTTCGGTGCCGTAGCCTTTCCCCTGATTTCCCTGCTCATTGATCGCAATACGGATGTTGGCACTGCGGTTTAGGCTGTCCATATCCTGCAGGGCTATATCCCCAATGACACGATCATCTTCGATAAGCGCAATCAACAGCAACAGGCTTGAGGTGTCCTGTCCTTTAGCTTCAATATAACGGGCAATTTGATCCTTGGTAAAGCTGCGTTGTGTGCCTGTCAGCCTCCGCACATCCTGATGGAACAATGTATTATAGTATAGCTCGGTGTCCTCTACGTTAACGGGACGCAAGTACACCCGTGATCCTTCAAGTAACCGTGCCACAGGCTCTGAGGCTGAAGTTTGTTGAGTCATTATGATCTCTCCCATGCTAATAATATAAATGACGAAAATCAAAGCAAATTATTGCGCAAGTTTGACTACGCAAGGTCTGCATTTTGCTCCGTAGTCAGGCTAGAATCAGCGAGGGACTCGCGCCAAATTACGGATTGAAGCAGCAGGCCTGCCAAACCCAAGATTCCAACAGTCATCCCGATCCAGACAAAAGCCGTTCCCGCCCCTGCTATTCGGATTAATACTCCCCCTGCAAGCGGGCAAACGACCATGATTGCTCCAATCACGGTACTTTGGATACCAAAGACGCGCCCCACCATATCAGCAGGGGTTTTGGCTTGTAATATATAATTCTGGGTGATAATGTACAGGCCGTTGCCCACGCCCAGCACGGCCCCGATCATAAGCAGTCCGGGCAATCCTGTTCCGGGTTGTGCCCAGCCTAAAGCAGCAATAGCTCCGCCAACCAGCACATATCCACCACCGAGCCCCCAGCCTGCGCTTATGCGATTCAAGCGATTAAGCACAAGCATGCAGCCGACGGCGCCAGCACCAATGGCTGAAACCAGCCAGCCAAGCAGTGATTCATTACCCGGAGCGAGCACTCGCAGCAATGTAGGGAACTGGTAGTCGATCATGAGAATGGCTATCAAACCGAAAAGTCCGAATATGAGCGTATGCAAAAGCATTCGACTGCGCCATAAGAACGCCCAGCCCTCACGCCATTGGTTGAAAAAACGAGATGCGCGGACATGCTCCTCCTGCATTTTGTCTTCATCAGCCTCAGGCGCTGTATGCGCAGCCGACTTTCCTTGCTGCCCGGCTGCAACAGCTTGTTGGTCTGTGCTGACCAGCGCCGGACCGACTCCGCGCAGCGGCCACAGCAACAGGCCGGAACAGAGACGCAGCAATGCATTGAGAATAATGCATGCCTGAGGGGACAACACAGTCAAGGTCATAGCGCCCAGTAATGGCCCTGCCACTTTGGAGGCCTGATTGACCAACCCATTCAGCGAGGTCGCCCGAAACAGGTCGTCGCTGGCGACTACCGCGCGGGTTAAGCCTTGCTGTGAAGGCATTTGGAATACGCCAGCCGCCGCGCGCAGACCGAGCAAAGGCAGCAGCCACGCCGGGCCCGGGACGGCGAGGATCGCCAGCGTCAATAAGGCGATAGCTGCATCGCAGACGATCATCAGCCGGGCCTTGTGTACCCGGTCGGCTAACGTGCCCGCGATGGAACCCAGCAGCAGACCCGGTAGGGCCATCACTACCGGAATCAGCGCAATCATCATAGGGTCGGCTTCCCAGCGATAGGCAACAAGCACCTGAATGGCGATAGCATCAAACCAATCGCCAAAGGAGGCAGCCGTGTGCGCCGCAAACATCCGCCGAAAACGGCCATTGCGCCAAATGCTAGGCGTGGATTGCAGTTCTTTCTTTTCCTTCATTATCTACTCACCCTGCTCTCATTTTCAGCTTCTTTTAGCTATAAGAACATTCTAGCGGGTCTATATCAGAGGAAAATCAGACAGCTAAAAACATCAGACCACAGAAAGTGTTTGCTCCAACCAGTGCCTTAGCGCCTGACGATGCAGTGTTAAACTGTTGTCCCGGTCAAGCCGATCATATTGAGCCGCATATTTCTCTTCCAGCGTGGGATAGGTGCCACAGAGCTTCAAAAAACCGCGGATTTGGCAGACCGCTTTGATTTTTAGCAATTCCTGTTTAGCCATATCAAGGGTATCCAGCCCTTCATCCATAAGCCGCTCGGCGTTGTTCACATCTCCAGTACGCAAAAGCATAAGTCCGCGCATCATGCGATAACGGCCCAGTTCGCGTAAATACGGAGCCTCCGACAGCATGCCTTCCAGACGATTAGACAGTTCGGCAGCCTTTTCCATATGATCGGAAACCAGATGCATGTACATCTCCATCAGTGCAACAGGCATCACAAATTTATCGAGATTATCCCGTTCCATTACCCTCAAGGTTAGTGGTAGACCTTCCTGTGCGCGTTCAGGTTCTCCATTTTCCACATAAGCCTCCAAGATGTTGAGAATGCGTAATTCCCGTTCCTGTTCACTGGACAGCAGCCTGCTGGAAAGCGCACACTCACATAGAGCAATCCCCTCATCCGTTACCCCTGCTGTGCCCGTAAATAGCAGCAATATCCAATACAATCGGTCTACAGGGGCAAAATCCTCCCGCTTCAAGAACCAGGACACATCCGCCTGTACAAAACGGGTATACATTTGATAAAAGGCGGACATTTGAAAACCCATCTGCTCCTGCTGGGCAGCCAGCGCTACGATGGAATTTCCCTGCCCCAACAGCTGGTATTTCCGGAAAAGTCCATGTACGGCGTCCTGCACCTCCTGATCGAGCAAGGACGGATGATTCTGTGGCTGCACGTCAGTCAAGGTCAAGCTGTAGCCATACCCTCTAACCGTATGAATACGGAGCCCATCCCATGACTTCAGTTTTTTGCGCAATCTGTAGATATGATCATCCACCGTACGCTCCACCGGATACTCCAGCGGCCACACACGATCCAGCAGTTGTTCCCGGGTGAACACCTGATTCCGGTTATCATACAGAAAGCGCAACAGCGCAAATTCTTTAGCCAACAACATAACACGATCTGCATTACAGACCACACTGTAGCCATCTGCATCAAATTGTAGCCTGATCATCCACCTCGCCTCCGATATATCGTTTCTTAGCTGCACCTAGCCCTATAAACATAAGCAACACACTCAGACACAAGAGCAGCAGCAGCGGGATTGTCCAGCCTTGCGTCGCATCATGCAGATAACCGAACAGCGTCGGTCCTGTTGCTGCTAGCAAATAACCAAAGGATTGTGCCATACCAGACAGCTCTGCTGCCTGCTGCGGTGTCCGCGTCCGCAAATTAAAGAACATCATCACTAACGGGAAAGCAAAACCACCCGCTATACCGATACAAATGACCCAAATCACACTCCACTGTGTAGCCCCAAGCAGAAATCCACCCAGACCGATAAAATACAGCGCAGCCATAATCAGAACCAATATCCGCTGATCCTTCACCCGCGCTGCCCAAATAGGCACAATAAAAGTAAATGGCATTTGTGAAAACTGCAGCACGGACAGCATCCATCCCGCAGTCTCTGAATCCATCCCCTGTCCGCTCATCATTTCGGGAAACCAAGCGGCAGGAACATAGAACAGGGCAGATTGCAGCCCCATAAACAGCGTCACCTTCCAAGCCAAAGACGATGTATACACATTCACAGTTCGGGCAGACACTGCCGCTTTATTGGCTGTTTTGCGGGCCTTAAGGAGTTGGGGCACCCAGAGTAAAATACCTACGACACCCACAATTGCCCATATTCCCAAAGCACCGCGCCAGCCCATACCTCCGTTCAGAGCCAGCGGTATGCTCAGCCCGGATGCTGTTGCAGCAACCACATTCATGGATACTGAGTATACGCCGGTCATCAGTCCGCTGTTGCGAGGAAACTCCTCTTTGATCAGACTGGGCAGCAACACATTACACACGGCTATAGCCAGTCCCAGCATGGCAGTCCCGACAAATAATGCGGTCACCCCCAGCGTTGAGCGCACCACAATACCTGCGGTCAACAGCAGCAAGGCTGCAAAAATAATAAGAGATGACCCGAAGCGGCGCGACAGTTTGGCTACAAAAGGCGACAACAGGGCAAAAGCCAGCAACGGCAATGTCGTTAATAGGCCACTCAGTGTATTCGAAATATGCAAAGAATCCTTAATCAAACCGATAAGAGGTCCTACCGAGGTAATCGAGGCGCGCAGATTGGCACCTACCAGAATGATCCCTATGGCAAGCACCCAAGGACCGGCATGCCACAAAGATTTGTATACCAAAGCTCGTTGGTGTTGCTGTGAACTCATCTCTCCATTCTCCTATCTATCTGTGTTATGCTCAAAGGCTCCAACCAAGTGTACGGCTGGAGCCTAGCAATTTTTATCTCATTAAATTATAAAGGCATTCGTGCCATATGCATAGGACGGATCGAAACAGCGCTCCAAGTCTTCAAGTTCAGCATATAGCTTCATTAAAAAATAAAAGCTGCCTGAAAGGATAGTTTCCTTTTGAGGCAGCTTTCAGTTCATAAACTTCGATGCGACCAGCGCTGCTTAACGTACCAGCCAGCCGCCGTCCACCGCCAAGATATGACCGTTCATGTAGTCGGAACCCTGACTAGCGAGGAAAACCACAACTCCCATCAAATCAGACGGATCGCCCCAACGACCCGCAGGAATACGCGACAAGATTTCTTGATTGCGACTTTCATCCGCACGGATTGGAGCTGTATTTGCCGTAGCAATATAACCCGGCGCAATCGCATTAATCTGAACGTTATGAACCGCCAGCTCATTCGCAAATGCCTTGGTCAAACCAGCTACCGCATGCTTGCTCGCTGTATACGGCGGAACGAACTTGCCACCCTGAAAAGCAAGCATAGAAGCGACATTGATAATCTTCCCGCTTTTTTGCTCTACCATCACCTTTGCCACTTCCTGGCTCAGGTGATATACGGCATTCAGGTTAATCTCCATAACAGCGTCCCAATCCTCATCTTTATACTCCAGCAGAGGGGCGCGACGAATCGTACCTGCATTGTTTACAAGGATATCAATTTTACCGAATTCATTGACGCATTCTTCTACAATTTTCTTAATGGATTCTTTCTCTGTCAGATCAGCCTGATAAAAGGCAACCTTCACACCCGTTGGCTCCAGCAAACGTCTTGTTTCTTCATATTCATCATTGTTAGCTACAATGAACAGATTTGCACCTGCTTTGGCCAAAGCTACGGAATATCCTTGACCCAAACCAGTGTTGCCTCCTGTTACAATCGCCGTTTTACCTTTTAGACTGAAAAAATCCAATGAAAAATTGTCCAGACCCATGCCTACGCCTCCATCACAAATTAGTATAAAAACCTATAATTCCTGAAGCCTATAGCGCTGCGCGTACTTCCTTATATTTAGCTACATAACGTGCTGCATTTTCTGTGATCAAGTCGTAGCGACCTTCCTTGGCTGGAGCCGTCAAATTACCCCCAATTCCCACGGCTACACATCCGTTACGCAGCCAGGTTTCCATATTGTCCAGATCAACGCCACCAGTTGGCATAATCTGTACATGAGGCATTGGACCTCTGACAGCCTTAACAAAGTCCGCCCCCATCGCACTGCCTGGGAACAACTTCACGACATCGCTACCCAATTTCATGGCTTCCTTAATCTCATTCAGCGTCATACAGCCGGGCATATAAGGAATCGCGTACAAATTGCATATCTTCGCTGTTTCTTCTTCAAAAGAAGGACTCACGACAAACTCTGCTCCGGCTAGAATAGCAATTCTTGCCGTCAGTGACTCCAGTACCGTTCCTGCACCAATCACTGCCCGATCCTTAAATTCGTCTCTCAATCTTCGAATGACCTGATCCGCATCCGGCGTCGTAAATGTAAGCTCAATATTATCCAAGCCGCCTTCAATGCAGGCTTTAGACATTAGATATGCTTCCTCCGCCGTGTTTCCCCGAATGACTGCGACGACACCTACTGAAGTGATATGTTCCAAAACTTTCTTTTTCGTCATGTTCCTGATCCTTTCCACGAATGGGATGACCATGTACCCTCAGCCACTTGCAGGTTCACGCTCCAATACACTGATTGGATTAACGCAACTCGCTCATGGCAACCTGATCCATGTCTTTATATGTTTTATTTTCACCGGCCATGCCCCAAATGAAGGTATAGCTGCCCGTAGCCGCACCGCAGTGGATAGACCAAGGTGGAGAAATAACGGCTTCATCATTTTTCATCACCAGATGGCGCGTTTCGTTCGGTTCACCCATCAGGTGGAACATTCTCGCATTCTCATCCAGTTCAAAGTAGAAATACACTTCCATCCGACGGTCATGAACATGTGTCGGCATGGAGTTCCACACACTGCCGTTCTCCAACGTCGTCATCCCCATAACCAATTGGCAACTTTGAATGCCTTCATCATGGATAAAGCGACGCAACGTACGGTTGTTAGCTGTTTCCTGCGAACCCAGACTTTCAGACGGTACATCGGCAAAAGACTGCTTCGTCGTCGGATACGTGGTATGAGCCAGGGCCGAAACGATATAAAATTTCGCAGGCTTTTCACTGGAATCGCTTTCAAAGATCAACTCCTTGCCCCCTCTGCCTACATAGAGACAGTCTTTTGTGGCCAGCTCGTAAGTTTCACCGTCCACCTTGACCGTACCGCTGCCGCCGACATTAAAAATGCCCAGTTCGCGGCGCTCCAGGAAAGTTTCCGCTTTGATTTGATCGTTACCTTCCAGTGCAACAGATTTATTCACGGGATAAATGCCCCCGATAATGACACGATCTTCATGCGTATAGACCAGCTTTACCTCCTCAGGTACAAACAGTTCCTGGATCAAATAGTGCTGACGCAACTCTTCAGTCGTAAAATGCTTGGCATGTTCGGGATGAGTTGAATAACGCATTTCCATAAAAACATTCCTCCTGTTTAGATAAACTTTTTTATCAACGGAATTGTTATAAAAGCGGTTTCTAACTCTACTTCTTAGCTAGAATTGTAATAATTATCTAAGAGGGTGTCAACCCAAAACTTCACTATTCCTAGAAAAACCCTTAGTACATACGAAGTTTTACACGCTTTTTACCTTTTGATAAACAAAACCACATTTTTTTATCTGTATTACCTAAAAAGTTTTTAGCCAATATATCAACTTCATCATTGTGAAAAACCGATTTATGTGATAATTTCAATTTATTCAGTTAGTGCATGCGCTTACAGATTAAGTTTACTAAACATAAGGAGGAATACAAATGACCGCAACATTGGATGCTGTTACCTTCGGAGAACCGATGGCCATGTTTTATGCCAATGAAGCAGGCTCTCTGGATGAGGTGCGTTCATTCACCAAAGCGTTGGCCGGGGCAGAGACGAATGTTTCAGCCGGTTTGGCGCGTTTGGGTCTACGGGCGGGACTCGTGACCAAACTCGGCGAGGATACGTTCGGCAAGTTCATTGCCAGTGCGCTACGTGAGGAAGGGATCGACACACAGAACGTCATGTTTACCAAAGACCACTCTACCGGAATGCTGATTAAATCCAAAGTTACAAGTGGGGACCCCGAGGTGGAATATTTCCGAAAACATTCCGCCGCTTCTACATTAAGCATCGCTGATTTTAACGAGGCTTATTTTTCCGGAGCTCGCCATCTGCATTTTACAGGTATTTCTGTCGCCCTCTCCCCTGAGTGCCGTGATTTCGCACGTCATGCGCGGCAATTTATGAAAAAGGCTGGCAAAACCGTATCCTTTGATCCGAACCTCAGACCGAAATTATGGCCTGACACGCAAACGATGGTGGAGGCGATTAATGAGGCATCTGAGGGGTGTGACTGGCTTCTACCCGGCATTCATGAAGGTAAAATATTGACAGGCTACACCTCACCGGAGGATATCGCTTCCTTCTATCTTGACCGAGGTACCTCGCTGGTCATCATCAAGCTGGGAACCGAAGGCGCATATTACAAATCCGCAGATGCGGAGGGATATGTCAAACGCTTCCGCGTAGAGCATGTCGTAGATACCGTCGGCGCAGGTGACGGCTTTGCCGCAGGTGTGATTAGTGCGCTGCTGGAGGGCTTACCCCTGGCTGAAGCGGTCAAGCGCGGGAATGCACTTGGTGCGCTGGCTGTCATGTCAGCCGGAGATATGGATGGCTATCCGACGCGAGCCGAACTGGAATCCTTTTTGCTCAGCGCCAGCACAAATTAGTCCGGGTTTATTCCCCGCATAACCTTCACCGCTATAAGCGCAAGCTCAACAAGGCCGAATCCAAAGTCAGCCTTAACTTCCAATAGCCCGTATTCGCGTTTGTACGATCTGAGCAGCATACGCATACTCAGATCGTACAAAGGAATACGGGCTATTTTTATAATATATGACACATTGCTCGTCTACAGCGTTTTGACGGATTCTCCCCGATTGATATCCGGCACAAATCGGTAAATAATCGGGACTGATTCGCCGCCTTCCTCAATGCTGGACAGCAGTGTTTTTGCTGCCTGCTTCCCCATATCCGCAATCGGTTGTGTAATGGTCGTAATCGGCGGATTGTAAATATGGGCAAACTCCGCATCGTCAATCCCAATAATGGACAGCTCTGCCGGAATACGTATACGGCGGGCATTCACATACTTCAACACCTCAGCCAACACGATATCATTCCCGGCCAACAGCGCAGTCGGCGGCTCCGGCAGTTGGAACAGCTCCTTCAGCGTCCGCTGGATTTCTTCTCTCGGCACACTGTGCATATATTCTTCACGAGATGGCAAGCCATGCTCCTCCAGCGCCTTTTTGTATCCGCTGAGCCGTTCCACTCGTGGAGTAATCCGATTCAAGCCAAGGGGCAAAGTAATCAGCGCAATTCGCTCATGTTTATGAGCCACAAGTTCCTGAATCGCCAGCTTAATCGCCATTTCGTTATCCAGTAACAGGCTGCGCGTATTTACCCCATCTACCAAACGGTCCAAAAACACTAACGGATACTTTTCACGAATGAGTTGGTTGTAAATATCTGCATGCTTGCCTGTCGGGAAGATGATCAGGCCGTCCACCTGCCGAGCCTTGAGCATCTCAATATACTGGCTCTCCTTGTCTGGATTTTCATCGGCGTTGCAAATGATCACCTGAATGCCAAAACGCTGCAATTCCTCCTCAATCGCACGGATAGACTGGATCGAAAGGGTATAGTCAATGTTGGCTACAATGACCCCCACCATAAACGTCCGGTTTTGCTTCAAGCTGCGGGCCAGCCCGTTAGGCTGATAGTTCAGCTCTTGAATAACCTCGGCAATCCGGTCTCTGGTCTGGTCGCTCATATATTTATATCGTTTGTTCAGAAATTGCGAGACAGTGCTTTTAGACACTCCTGCCTTCTGGGCAACATCTTCAATCGTCGGCTTCTTCATCGGTACACTCCTTGTCTTTCATGTACTGCGTTAGTGCAACAAAAGTATATCTTTTTTTTAGTAAATTTACCATACTTCTATTTATGGATGCCATTATGATATAAGTCGAACTTCAAAGTTGCCTATCGTGCCACCGTGTAGAAGTATGGTTCTCCAGCAGCAAAAAGAGGCAGTTCAAGATGTTCTCTTGAACTGCCTCCGCGTACACAACTCTATCGAAAAGCTAGGTTCCAGCTGGCCCTAAATGCTGCTCGACATCAATGTGCCGGAACGGGCGTTGCAGACTGATCTGGTGTATCGTGCTCGACCAGCGCATGCTTTTCCCATAAACGGCTTTTCCAGCGGGCATACATGATGACAGCACGAGTCCATTCATCAGCAGCAATCGCCAGCCACACACCCGCGAGTCCCATATCCAGCTTGAACACAAGCAGATAACCAAGCGGCAAGCTCATGCAAACCATGGAGATCAGACCCATAAAGACCGGGAACTTCGCATCTCCAGCAGCACGCAACGAGTTAATAATGACGATATTCGTGGTCCGGCCAGTTTCTAGCAGAATGCTAAGTAAAATGACCTGTGCTCCCAAACGAATAATTTCAGGGTTTTCCGTGAACAAACCAAGCAAGGGAACACGGAAAAAGATGACCACCGCATCAATAATCACGGTCACGAGCAACGCCCATTTCACACTGGTCAATACACGTTTATAGGCAGTATCCTTCTGTCTGGCTCCCACGAGCCTTCCTACCACAATAGCCGTACCCATACCGACTGCCATACTGAACAAGTAAATATAGCTTGAAATATTATTCGCATATTGACGTGTCGCCATTGCTTCTGCGCCCAGATAAGTCACGTACAGTGTGAAGATGAGCTGACACGACTGATACATAATGGACTCCAGCGCGGATGGTACACCAATGCGCAATATTTTAGAGATGAACTTTTTGGACAATTGGACGTAATATTTCCACTCGACACGAACCTCAGTGACCCGGTACATCAGCCAGAAGAAGATCAGGAGACAAATAAAGCGGCTACCTACTGTAGAAATAGCAGCACCTTCTACTCCAAGTGCAGGCATTCCCCAATGCCCAAAAATCAAAACATAGTTGCCGACCACGTGGATCACGTTCATAAAAACCGAGACATACATTGTTTCTTTGGTAAAACCATGTGTACGAATAGTCGCCGCCAGCGCATTAATCAATGCTTGAAGAAAAATGGCACCTCCGACGATGCTCATATAAGACTCCGCGTAAGCCAGAATCTCACCCTGGACATTCAGCCATTGCAACATGTGCGTACCAAATACGAGAAAAATTACGCTAAGCAAAAGACCTACCATCAAATTCAACGTAATGGCCGTACCTGTAACCTGGGCCGCTTCGACTAGTTTCTTAGAACCGATATATTGAGCTACGACGATAGCAGCGCCGTTGCCGATAACCTCCAGTACAAGGATAGCAATTGAAATAATTTGATTGGACGCGCCCACACCCGACACCGCATTATCAGATACAGAACTGATCATGAATGTGTCGACGCTCCCCATTAGCATAAACAGAAACAATTCAAGGAAAATAGGCCATGTTAAACGGAACAAATTCAGTTCCTTAGCTTCGGACAATACCGAACCTTTTTTTAGTGCTCTGGTTGTCATTCATTCACCTTTCTTCATAGATTTATTTAACGATCAAAAGGTATGTTAGCACAGTCATTCTGAAAATACATCCCGTTTACGTAAAATGATTTGCAAAATGCGTAAGAATTCATTTATCACCCTCTTTATAATTGATTATCGAACTTTATTGAAACAGGATATTGCAAGAATATATCAGTAGTCTGGTCTTTTCGACGCAATTATGAGCTAAAGAGTATAATAGAATACGAGCCTGTGAGCATTGCCGCTGACAGGTTGTGAAGATTGTTGTATGCTTCCTAAGCATAATTTGTGAAATTAATAATGGAATATATAGGACATTCATAGGGTTAAAAGGTAATAAAGGAGGCTTTTACAGATGACTCAATCATTTCAAGCTCTTGTCGTCGATCAGACACAGGACGGTGAAGTCCAAGCAGAGGTACGTTCTCTGGAAGCTAGCAGTTTACCTGCTGGAGAAGTATTGATTCGTGTCGCTTATTCCAGCATCAATTATAAAGATGGGCTTGCTGCCCGCAAGGATGGCAATATTGTCAAAGCCTATCCGTTCGTACCAGGCATAGATTGCTCGGGAACCGTCGTCTCTTCGGAGGATAGCCGCTTTAGCGAAGGACAAGCGGTGCTCGTTACCGGATACGGGCTGGGTGTGTCTCAATTCGGAGGATTCAGCCAATATGCACGCGTGCCTGCGGACTGGGTGGTTCCACTTCCGAACGGACTCACGCCGAGAGAGGCAATGATTTTCGGGACAGCCGGATTCACCGCAGCCCTGTCGTTATATCGACTGGAGCAAAACGGCGTTACTCCGGAGCAGGGCAAGGTACTCGTCACCGGAGCGACGGGCGGTGTGGGCGGGGCAGCCATTGCCTTGCTGAACAAGAGAGGCTACCATGTCGTAGCCAGCAGTGGCAAGGCCGATGCGCTCGATTACCTCAAGGCGCTCGGAGCAGCCGAGGTTATTTCCCGCGAGGAGGTCTACGACGGTGCGGAGAGCATCCGCCCGCTGGGCAAGCAGCTTTGGCAAGCAGCTGTTGATCCTGTAGGCGGAAAGCCGCTCGCTTCGCTGCTCAGCCAGATCGCCTACAACGGCTCCGTTGCCGTGAGCGGCCTGACGGCAGGCACCAAGCTGCCTACGACGGTGCTGCCGTTTATTTTGCGCGGCGTAAGTCTGCTGGGCATAGACTCTGTCTTCTGCCCATACGACACTCGCGTAGCAATCTGGAAGCGGCTCGGCAGCGAATGGAAGCCGGAACAGCTGGAGCAGCTCGTTGAGCGCGAAGTCGGATTGGCCGACCTGCCAAGCGCGCTCGAAGACATACTTGCAGCCCGCTCGCAAGGAAGAACGCTAGTACGGCTGGTTGACTAAGCGGAGTAGTCCGCAAGCTATCCATTGACGTGTTTTCGCGTGAAGAAGTGTCATCCCTTAGGGTCTAGCTTAGGAACATGTAAGAAGCCTGTAAATCTGCTATTTTGAGATTTACAGGCTTCTTTTTTCGTGTGGTACATTTGAAGCAGACGGTTTACTTTTCGCAACCAAATGAACCTTTTGAGGACCCCAGTTGTTATATAGATAAACTGCACGAGAAAGGAGAGCACATCATTGGAGAGCAATCGAGAGTTGTTTGATTTGTATCAACGAGATGTATACCGAACCTGCTACTACATGGTACATAATGCATCGGATGCAGAGGATTTAACGCAGGAAGTGTTTATCATCCTGTTTCGCAGCAATCGTGAACAGATCGAACGACTAAAAGCCTGGATTATGAAGATTACGGTCAATCATTGTCTGAATTACCTTAAACGCCAGAAAAGCCTGCATTTGAAGGTATCGGCTAATCCCTATCTATTTAGCGGGGCGGAAGGTAAACCTGTAGACAGGCTGGTGGAAGAACGCGAATCGGCAGAGGAATGGGCCGTTTATATGAATCGCCTTCCGGCCAAAATCCGCGCTGTGCTGACACTCCGCTATATGCATGATTTCACGCTGGCGGAAATATCCAAACTGCTAGAAATTCCGCTGGGAACCGTCAAATCGAGGACTCACAAAGGACTAAAGTTATTGGAGCAAATATTGCGGGATGCAGGGGTACAAATTCCCGAGATGGAAGGAGAGAACTATGAACAACATAGAAAAGGCATTGAAGCGCAAGTTAAATGATGATTCGGAAATGGCCTATCCTGACTTCGGTGAGATGTGGAACCGGATGGAACAGACAGGGCATACTGCCCCTACGCTAACCGACACTTCCGATTCATTCACTCCCCACCGACACAGAAACTGGCGCAAAATAGCTATTGCCGCCTCTCTAAGCGCACTTCTGGTTGCAGTTCCTGTCTATGCCGCCATCCACTACAACTGGGACAATCTGCTACGCGGAAGAAGTGGCATCCAGACAGCATTAAAGCAAAACCTCGGGCAACCGTTGGAGCAGTCCGTGACCAGAGACGGAGTGAAGCTAACGCTGCATACAGCTATTGTCGATGAGAACCGGACCGTGATTCTGTACAGCTTGGAGGTCGGAAAACGAGCAGAAAACGAGTTTTGGAATGTCAAAGGCGTATCGCTAAAAAGTGCCGCGGGGGAAAGCAGTGCAGGGGAATATAACTTTCAGCAATGGGACCCGAAAAATCAACGGTACAACGGGTACTTTGAAAGTGACTGGACACCGCAGCAAGAAACAGAGAACGTGCGGCTGAACGTAGATCATATTGAGCTCACCAGCGTTCAAGAACTGGGATTGCCGCTCGATATCACATCGTCTCAGATGCAGACGTTCAAGCTGGATCGTAATGGCTTACAAGATATGAAAGTGCAGGTATTTGAACAAGGGAAGGATAAGCTGATGCTGTCCTCGGCAATTACCTTCGATTCGTCGATACCCAAGAGATGGGATAATCCGCAGATCATGGCCTACAAGGGCGGAATCCCTGTGATGTCGCAGCCGGGAGGAACTTTTGGCAAACCCGGTGATAACGGGGAGTATACAGCACAGCAATATTTTTCCAAAGCGGATATGCCGGAAGGACAGACTACCTTCAAACTTCAATATGCGCAAACCGAGAAAAGTATAAATGAACCTATAAAATTTGACCTGCAGCTAAGCAAGAAGAAGATGGAAAGCGGGACGATTAAAAGTGTGCTGAATATCCCACTGGAGAAAGGCAATCCAAATGTTTTGCTAGAACAAATGATTGTCACACCTACGCAAATCCGTGTCACGATCAGAAGCAAGGAGAAATTCGCCATGTTACCTTATCAAAAGTACTTTCTCTCTGTGAACGGCACAACGTTAGAGGGTAGTCGTTGGTCATCACCTGATCAGGAACACGATCTGAACACAATCCGTTTTGAAAGGCCGTCCAATCTTGTGATTACCAAGGACAGTCCTATTACTTTTACAGGTAAATACAAGGTTACGACCCATTCGGATGACAAAACGCCACAGCGTTTAACTGATATTTCTGAGCAAAAGCAGACACTAACGACGCAAGTCGGTGGCTATCCTGTGAAGTGGACCTACTATAAACAGGGATCAGACTTATTCGTAGAAACCGAAAGCGAGGACGCTCACTTTGGAGGGATTAACCAGACGCATATTGGCCTGGGTAAAGAACGGATTATCGGCAAGCCGATCACAGCCAATTTCACTGGAGACGGCAATAACAAGGCAGTGGATGTCTACAAGAACTTCAAAAAGAAGGAAGCTTTTATCTATATGTTCTACTATACAACGGACGACCCGGAAGCAGAGACAACCGTACCCTTACAGCCTCTGACAAGCAACAGCGAAGCATCTAAATAGTAATGCTATAAAAAGAGGGTCCTCTATACCTGTGTGAACCGTGGTATAGGGGACCCCTTTTTATTTTCCTATGAAGGCACAGTCTGCCTGGAACGGTTGACTCCCGTCCTACTTTACAGAACCTTGCGTAACGCCATTGATAATCCATTTTTGTGCAATCAGATAGACAATAATCATTGGTAGCAAGGCCATTAGATACGAGGCAAAGGCCAAATTAAAGTCGGTATTGAACTGCCCCTGAAATACATACTGGACGAGCGGTAGCGTATATTGCTCCGCATCGCTGATAATAATGAGCGGCAGCAGGAAGTCGTTATATGTGGACAGACAAGTGAGAATTCCCACCGTAGCACTAATCGGAGCCATCAGCGGGAATATAATGCGCCAAAAAGTACCCCATGTCGTCGCACCATCTACCGTGGCTGCCTCTTCCAATGCCACCGGAATGGAGCGAATATAACCGACATACACGAAAACATTAAACGCCAAACCATACACCGTATGCAGCATAATGAGACCCAACAGATTAGTCATATGAAGGCCCGAGGCCAGTTTTACAATCGGCAGCATGATGATCGGGAACGGTATAAACATGGCGCTCACAAAGTAAAAATATAATCCCTTAAAAAAGCGTCGCTGCATATTACGGGCAATCGCATAAGCGACCATCGAATTGGTTAGCAAAGTTAATATGACCGTCGATGTCGTGACCATCACACTGTTCTGAAAAGCGCTGAAGAAGTTGGTCATTTCTACGGCACGACTAAAATTTTCCCAATGCAGCTCGGTCGGAAAGGCAAAGGCGGAATGCGCCATCTGTTCGGGATTTTTAAGTGCTATCGTTACCGTCATATAGAGGGGAAACAGGATAAATATTGTCCCCAACGCTACCAGAAGCAGCACAGGCCAGTTGGTACGTCTGCTTGTTTTCATCAGTTATCCATCTCCCTTCTCTGGAGGAATCGCAGCTGTAAGATGGAAATGATCGCGATCACAATAAAGTAAATAACAGAGTTAGCCGACTGATAAGCAAATTCTCCGCCTTTAAATCCCCCTGTGTATATCAGGTGGGAAATCGACTGGGTGGCTCGTCCCGGCCCGCCATTCGTCAAAGCCACGATCTGATCGAACACCATCAGGGAATTTTTCATCGCCAATACCATATTAATCGTGAAAAACGGTGCAATTAACGGAAAGGTAATGCTCCAGAATTCGCGCCATTTACCCGCGCCGTCCAGGTTGGACGCCTCATACAGACTTGTCGGAATGGTTTGCAGCCCGGCCAGATAGAGAATCGTATTAAAGGCAATCCCCTGCCATACAGCTACGATGACAACCCCCACCCAAGCCAGTTGTTCGCTGCCCAAAATGTTCGTCGACAATGAGGTAATACCTAAATTTTGCCCCCAAATCGTAAATACGTTCGAGAACAAATAATTGAATATGTAACCCACGATTAGCACGCTCAAAATATTAGGCAGAAAATAAATACCGCGGAAAAAGTTACGAAACCGTATTTTAGCATTCAGCCCTAGCGCAATCAGCAAACTAAGGATATTAGTCGCAATGGTAACCACAATCGCAAATTTGAAAGTAAACCAGTATGCGTTCCCCACATTGTCGTCCTGAAACAAATTAATATAGTTCTTAAACCCGACAAAGTGATACTGATGACCAAAGCCGTTCCAGTTCGTAAGCGAATAATAAAAGCCCTGCAAGGCAGGCAAGGTCAAAAATACAAAAAACAATAGCACCGCTGGCACCGTCATCCAGTAAAAAGTCGTTAGTCGCTTATTCATGTCTCCTCCTCCTCTCCTATCGGCGGTTAGCTACCTTATCCCATTCTCGGTCCAGCTTGGCCAGATAAGCGTCGATGTCTCTGTTTTGCAGGAAGGCCTGCACAATCGAATTCAATTGGACCGCCTTGGGAATATAGTGATCGGCAAAATCAACGACGCGGCCCGATTTAAAATACGGCAACAGCTCTGCCACACTCGGATCATCCTGCGTGACTCCCTTCACCGCCGAAAACAGCGTTTGCTCTGTAATGTATTGCTTGCTGTTCTCCGGCTTCAACAAGAAGGCAATGAACTCCTCGGCTTCCTTTTTATGCGGAGTGCTCTCCGATACGGCTAATAGCGTATCTATACCGGACACCAGCTTGACTGCCTTTTCGTCATTCCCTGTCGGTAATGGGAAAAATCCAAGCTCCACTTTCGGATTGGCTTTGCGAATTTCAGATATGGCCCACGAGCCCTGAATGTACATCAATCCCTGCCCGTTAGCGAAGGCACGGTTACCGTCGGCATAGTTTTTGCCAAAATTATCACCATGTCCGTATTTCAATAGCTCCAGCTGCTTTTCCGCAACCTCGCGGTACTTGTCCTGAAAAGTGACCTGATTTTCACGCCGTTGCAGGAAAAAATCAATGCCCACCAGATTCGGGCCCAGCGCATTAAAGGGGAGGTTCGTTTGCCAATCATCTTTATATGTAAAATAGAACGGGATTTTTCCAGCAGCCTTGATCTTTTGCGCCGTTGCAATCAGCTCATCCCACGTTTTGGGCACCCGTAATCCCATTTCCTTAAAAAGCGTTTTGTTATACATCACACCATTCGCATTCGCAGCATAAGGAATTCCATACACGGGATCGACCCCGGTTACATCCTTAAGCATTTTGAGGTAAATCGGATCAATCGTACGTGGCAATTCTGTATTCGACAGGTCCGTAAAAATACCACTTTGCGCCAAAATGGAGTAGGTATCGGTGGCCCCAAGCCCTACAATGTCAGGTACATCGTTTTTGACAACCCGGGTCAATAACACAGTCTCTGCCTCTGGCGGATTGACCTGTGTCACTTCAATACCGGGATGTTCCTGATTGAATTGAGAGATTAGCTTATCGAATGAACCCTTGGCCTCCGGCTTGTTTTGAAAAAACTCAATTTTCACCTTACCCGAAGCATCGTCCTTGTTGCATGCGCTTACAAAAAAAGCCAATAAAAGGATCGCCGCCAGTGTAGACAGCTTTTTGACCCAACACCACATACTCATACCTCCTCTTCCCCTATGTCAATCTATGCGAGACTAGACAATTAATACCCGTCCCTTATGGAAAAGAAACGATACTGTTACAGCATGAACCAAAATCTCTTATTTTTCGTTCATATGTACGCCAACTTACAACTACAACAATGGCAGGTCATGAAGCAGTCCCAAGAAAAAGGCATCGGCTATCTGGGCTCAAAGACTGCTCCGGTATACTGAGAAATAATATCAGGAGGAATTAATGTTAAAAAAGATCCTAATGACCACAAGAGTCGATTGGATCTTTTTCGCTTTTATAATGTTCAGGCTAGATAAAAAACGTGGTATATCTCAGTGAATTAGAAAAGCAGCATCCCAATCTGGATTTTTATTTCCAATTAAGGAAGCTAACGCGAGAGCTACTCCCGCACTTCCATTCAGAAGACCAGCCTCATCCACTTCTGCCAGCTTTCCATCCAATAGGCTATGATCATAGAAGCCAAACAACGAATTAGTATCGAACATATCTAATACATCTTCCAGTAATCTGTCCCGCATCATCCCTAACTGCTCGTGGGCAGTATCTGAGTACATGCGTTGAACCAGATGCAATAATCCCCCAATACCATGACACAATGTAGAAGAAGATAATCCACCTTTGCGGTAAAGCCTTTTTTCAATATCCAAATATGCGCGTAGCCCCGTTTCGATCCATTCTTCATTGCGAGCAGCTTGTCCTGCCAGCCAGATAGAACGTGCAATACCTGGTACACCGTAACACCAGGAATCACGATGATTTTGAGTACTGCCTGGAGATGGTTGGTCTTCCAGCCACTCCTCAAAAGAAACTCGACCAGGCCAAATCATACCCTCCACATCCTGAACACGCCAATGATGTATAAACTTTGCCAGTCTATGTATATCGTTTATTAAAAGAGGAGAGTCCACACCATGAAGGGCAGACAAACTCAGGAAACATAAGGGACCTGAAATACCATGCGAAAGCCCTAAATTAAAATTCCCCTGAGGATATTGTAGCTTTTCATTCTCCTGAAACTGATATTCCGAGGAAATGTGCCAAGAGGGTACAGTGTGACCATTTATATTTTTCTCACCGCACATGACATGGAACAAATCCATTGTCTTTTCCCATACCATTCGCATAGCTGGACGGTTTTGGAACAGCATAGCAATACGCCCCACCCCCGTAAAGCCAGAGATGGTGTCATATTGACTCATCTGTAACTGCCCCTTTTCCCATTCCACTTGATGTAGGGATAGACTATGTAAAGCAGCTTCTTCAAACCATGAAGCAAGCGTATCCAGCATGCCTTGATAACGTGTGCCATTCCTAGATAAGGAGTAAATGGCCAACAAAATACCTGCTAATCCACTATACAGGGATAAGTCGTGAACACCTCTTTGCTCCACCATCATACGAATTCGCTCTAAATATTGATGTCCTACAAGATCCCAATCATCCTCGGGATACAGATAATCCAGCTGACCCATAAGTAAACATATTCCCGTAAATCCACTGCCCAAACTTTCATCTGACCAACGTTCTATCTTCATTCCGTCGGTTTCTATTGGAGGTATCTTTTTCATCCATAAACGCACCTGATCCGGGTCTCTATAGCGTTCAGTAATTTCCTGCAATACTGCGGATATCTTATCCTTCATTTCTCCCTTGACGGGTATCCAGTTGTCGCATGTATATGAAGTCGTCGTCATCCTGATACTCTCCCTCCGGTTTGGACCAAAGCTTCTTCTTCATTGAATGAACTAGCTTGAATGTTGTACATCTCTGCATATAATCCATCTAGTAGCATCAGCTCCCTATGGGTTCCCTGCTCAACAATTGTCCCATTATCCATGACCACGATTTTATGCGCCAAACGTGCCGAAGAAGTTCGATGTGTTATAAAAATTCCGATGCTACCCTTCATTAACTCTAGAAATAACTCCAGCAAATCCCTTTCTGCTACTGGGTCCAAGAAGGAACTCGGCTCATCCAAAATATATACATCTGCCTGGCGCAAGAAAGCCCGAGCAATTGCGATTCTCTGCCATTGTCCTCCCGAAAGCTGGAAGCCACCCTCGAACCATTTTCCGAGTTGCGTGTCTAATCCTTCCGGAAGCTCGGTTATAATTTGGTCTATAGCCGCATATTGAGCCGCACGGATGAGCTCCTTGTCCTCCTCCAAACGCTCTAGCGATCCAAACCCGATATTATGACGTGCTGACATTTCATAATGCATAAAGTCCTGGAACACGACTCCTATTTTATCCTGAACTTGCTGCAGATCATAACCCTGAACCGGAAGGCCATTAATCTTAAACACACCTTCATAATTAGAGTAAAGCTGCATCAGTACTTTCATAAGCGTTGATTTACCTGAACCGTTCTTTCCTACAATGGCTATGGTTTGTCCTTTACTCATGGTTAAATGAATATCACGTATAGAGGGAACCGTTTTACCCGAGTAAGTAAAAGAAACACCTTCTATAGATATTTGCTCAATACACAAATTTCCGTTTCTATCTCGAGCAGTCGGTAGCGCTTGTTCCTTTTGCTGCCGGACCGGGTCTGATGTGGGGAGCTGTAAAAATAAAAATAGCTGCTCCATATACAAATTATTTTGAGAAAATTGTACAATTCCCTGAATCAATGCCTGCATCTGGCTTTGCGTCAGCATAATTGCTTGAATATAGCCATATAAGCTACCTATTAAAATTTTCTTCTCAAAGGTCTCCCTAATAGCCACCCACACTACTCCCAACAACACAGCAAGCTCCAACAGACTGTACATAAAAGTAATTGTGACCCGTTTACCTAGAATTCGTCGGTCCTCTACAAAAAATCTCTGCAGCAAATCCCCATATCTCTTGAGCAAATAAGAACTCATATTAAAAATTTTGACCTCCTTGACTGCACGATCATTGGTCAACAGGTAGGTCATATACCAAGATTCTCGATATAACGGAGTTCGATTCATGTAGATTTCAAATTGTTCTTTGTTTAGCTTAAAAATAGAGTATACAGACACCAGAGAGATCACAAATAGAATGATGACCACCCACCATTTCCACAGAAAAATCAAGGTTGCGGAAGACACCATGGTGACCAAGCTGGATAAAATGCCCGCCATTTGCGTATACAGTTGATACGGCCGATAAGAGGCCTCCTGGGAGGCGCGCTTTAATTGATCGTTAATTTCCGAATTTTCATAATCGGCTAATCCTAGAGAGCTCGATTTTTCCCCGATCATCATATTTAAGGACTTGGACAGCACCGCTTCCAGTGTGCCTTCAACAAACGTTTGGCTCATGGTAACTACACTTTTCAGTACGTGAATCGCTATGAACAGACCAAACTGTAACATAATCAGGGAGATGCCTTGAGTGCCAGAGGAAACAATGCTGTTAAGCAGGTTTTGCATAATTATCAGTGTCAAAACAGGCATCAAGCCCTGAACAATATGCAAAAAAATGCTGGATACCATATACGTCTTATTCATACCAAATACCAACGAAAACAGCTTTAATCCCTGTCGTACAGACCTCCAGATAGTAGAAGACTCAAGATTGGTATTCGCTTGAATATCGGTCATTGTCGATTCCCCCGATATTGAACTAAACTGTTCAAAGCATGTCTGGCCATAATCATGATCTTCCGTTCTCGATCCCTGTCTATCCCGAGCAGTCGGTTCAAATGCATATGAATCACACTTAATACAATATCTTCTCTCGTGTTAGTGGATACCCCTTCCACTTCATGCTCATAGAGTACATGGATATACTGCTCTACTGCTCCTTTTCTTATGTTGAAAATACTCTCTATAGCCTGGAGGTTGGATTGTATGGAGTCTGAAGTTTCCAGATCAGATGCCATCCATTGTAAAAAAAACTTCCTTTCTTTGCGAAAATCCTCCAAATACTCTTTGACATCGAAATATCGATTTAGTAATTTAAACGCAGCCTTCTCATGGTAACCAAACTGATAAAGGAGATTGATAACACTTAAAGTGGCTATAATATCCGCTTCTAAGGAAACTTGGTTAAATCGAATGAGGTGTACAAGCTTAGCTGTTACCTCACTGTCACAAGAAAACATTCTTTCCGCCCAGATCATGAGTTTACTCCCACCGTATCGCTCTATTTCGGGCTCATACGTGTCGATGACCACTCTGGCTATCATCCCTTCATGCAGGAGCATCTCTGTCCATTTATGAAACGTAGAGAGAAACTCATCTACTGTCCTATTCTTCGAAAGCTCAAATCGGACACGCAGGTGCTTGTCCGGATCGGCATATCGGATAAAATATGCCTGAAGGATGGTACCACAGTCCTGATGCTCCCGCACAAATTCTTCCCAATACCCACCTATAAACTCATTTTGCCGGCTGTTCATACCGTATAGCTTCGCGTAGAACCAAGATTCTCCAGGCAGATAAGCATGGACTGTGTTTCTCAGTTGTTGCTCACTCTCTCTTGCAACCAATTCAAGAGAAGCTGCAGTCTCTTCCATAAAACGTTGCGTATCCACAGTCTGATTTCGAACGAGCGGACAAACAAACTCAGCCGTTAAATGTCCTTTTCCACAGGAGACAGGTGAATTGTCAAGACCACCAATGTGCTCTATCAAGGTAACCTTTCCTTTAGACTGGAGATCCCTGCATAATTGTTCGATATGCAGCGGATGATCCATATCCAGTAAAATACGATTATCTGATTCAATCATATAAACATAACGTGGTATGTTCCATTTCTCCTGAAATGAACCTATCTCCTTGACGAAGTCCACCATGTTCTTCGACGGGCTACTTGCTGTCTTACTTGCAATTCTCCACGTTCCCGGATAGAGAATAATATGCTTGTACCTGAGGCGTGGAGTAAAAGGGGCCTGAGCCACAAACCCCCACTCCATAGGTGACCAATGGCGATAGCCATTATCGCTAACCTCCACGAGAAAACGGTATATATTGGGAGTCAACTCCGCATTAAGCATGTGTCCCGGACTAGCAATGACCTCTCTATTGCGGCTCTTTGATTTCAAATAAAAGTGATCGTTCCGCACACCAACGACTAGATCGGAAATATGAATTTGTCGATCTTCCGGCATTGTATGATTAGTCCCTATTGCGATCTCATAAGGTCGGGTTTGTTTCGTTAACACTACATTTGCCGATCTTCCCGAGCTCGGCAAGTAAGATATTCCAGCCAGCAGCTTTTCGGGTTGCAAACGCTGCTCTTCCAACTGGATACTAGAGAAGATATCGTTAAAAGACTCCCCGAACAGGTCCAAAAATCTACCAAACGTCTTTCCTGCTGCATCAGACCCCTGATTAGGTGCTAGGAGCAGTGTATATTGGCCTTGATCCAAAGCCTGCTGGTCGGAAGCGATTAGCTGAAAAAATAATTCCATGGAAGGTGCTGCTAGCCATTTCTCCTCTTCCTGACCCTTTATCAATTCGTCTACCATGCCATCTGTCAATACAATTTCATACTTTCCTTCATGAATAGCAGATACAAACCATTGAAACAAAAGCTTCTCCTGATGCGATCTCGACTTGGATGGAGACATGTTCTGTAACCGTACTCGACGGCTCGTGGGGTGTTTATAGCCTGCCGGAGTCCCTAGCCCTGTGTCCTCATCCAGCAAATCCAGCAAAGGCACTTCCCGATATGGTCCGTATTTCTCCAAAAATTCCACACAAAACTCATTCAAAGGTCTGTTCTCACGCGTTGAAAGTTTGGTCAATAATTCAGCAACACACTCAATATCCTTACGTATGGAGTGCGGAAGAATGATACCTTGATCTTCCAGAGAGAGGTCGATTTGCAAGCTTGATTTCGCACTGAACATTTTGTTCATTTTTTGTCTTAAGCTCTCTAGCAACTGTTCCCCTTGACCTATAGGAAGAAGATTATATTTAGCAGAAGTATCTGCGATGTTATCAAGATCCTCTTTTAACTCTTCAATACCTGTTACTGGGCTCAGAACAGATCGTATATGATTTAGCGGTTCAGTAGTCGTCGTAGGTGGAATAAGTTCGGAAATCAGAAATTCTTGCTCGAAAAGTTGCCACACATAACGTTCAATCACCTCAACATTAGCACCCTCAAATGTTTTGTTAAGATGATCGACTAAATCTAGATATGGTATGAAGGTTGAGCTTGCATCCATCACACAATCAAATACCTGAGTTATACGAACAGACACACTCTGATCTTCGCCATCAACCATACTGCCATGCCTTGTCGTATAAGGAATTTTAGCTCGGTTACCCTGACGATAAATTAATGTATTACTCCGAATCTGCAGCTGACGCACAATCTCTCTACGGCTTTCGACCATCTCAACTGCTTTCATTAGCCATTCCATGTCGGGTCTTGCACGTTTTTTAAACGTGTTCGTTTCTTGTAAAAAAAGATGCGATTGTTCCCCGAATCGCCCATATGTGATACCAGATAGTAAACCAAACGGTGTTGGCCGTGTAATCATTCTAATGATATAACGCATAAATGCTTTGATTACTTGTCCTTGTTTGCGCTGATTGTCTTGATTACTGATATGTACTAAAGATTCAAGCAAAGTGGGACTGGAAGCCGCTAGCGCTTCACGAATGAACGGATCGCGGGACAATTCCAATAGACGCTCTAATGCAATCTCCCTGGCATCTTCCCCCTCTTTAATACTGACCGGAAAGCATTTAGAAAACTCTTGGACGGGTAATACAGGAGTACGAAGCATGAAAAAATCTAACGTTTTGTACAGATTTTCTGTTGTCTTCATGAGGAACCTCCGTTCTAAAACAAACTTTTAAATTATTTTTTTTTGCCAACGTACAAAGCTGATAACTGAGCCGATCAATGTAATAGCGATTAAGCACATCCAAAAATTAAAGGAACCTTCCACCCTTAAAGCAAGCACAATTTGTTGAAAGGGATCCATTAGCAAGACAAGCGGTCTAACCACCTGATAAAGAGCGGCGGATAAAACAAAAATAGCAATAAAAGCAAACAAGGGTCTTGAAATAAACAAGCATACAGCACTACTCAACAACAACTTTGCCACACAGGCCAGTGTTAAAACTAAATAGAATGCAAGTGTATATGGGATTGCATCCGATGAGGGAGACGCTGTTCCTGAACCATATTTAAAAAAGGTGGAAGTATGAGGAAAAAGCAACCAGCCAGCTACTATACCTATCACTAGGGCCGTCCCTGTAAAGACGACTGTTGTAACCGATAAAGCGAGTAGCTTGCCAAGCCAGAATTGAAAACGACGATACGGTCTCAATACATAAAGCCGATATGCTCCGGTATGAAGATCGCCACTTAACTGATCGACATACAGAATAGGCAACATGGCTAAGATTAAAAATAGAGAAATCTCGCTCATCATAAGCCAAGGCAGATTCAAATTATTAACAATTACCGTCCCTTCACCAAACCGAAATCGCATTGTACCATTCGTCTTGAGACTCCATATATTCACAAAAACAATAAGAAGCATTGCTATATATAATAAAAAAGTAGATTTACGATTCCAAATTCGCTCTAATTCACTCAACCAGATTCCAGACATACAGATCCTCCTAATACAAATAATCATCAGCTGTAAAACGACGGTAAGCCCACCCTGTAAAAAAAATCAGGTGGAACAAGACGGCAATCACAATCGCACCATTAACGGACCAATTCCATATCAGCGATTGATCCAGCCCCTTGTATTGTAAATATGGAATTAATAAAAAAGTAACCAGATTCTTTAAGAGTGGAATAGAAGAGAATACAGCAGCCAACTTCAAGTACAACGGATCAAATAACAAAACACCCAGATTGTACGTCATACAAATACCAATTGCATACGTTACACTTTTACTGCACATAGCAATAAAAGAATAGAGGGAACTGATAGCTAATAAAGAGGCAAATGCCCACCCATAGTATTCAAACGCTTGGAGCCATATTTGCCCGAAAATACCCATACCGTTTATATTATGTGAGAACCTCCAGACAACAACGATTACTTGCGAGGATATAGCATATACGATCAGAAGAAGTAAAATAGAAGTGTTCACAACTAATAGCTTACTCCAGAAAATCTGACCACGGGTAAAACGACGCATAAATAACAATCTCAGCTGTCCGCTCCTAAACTCCTCCGTAAATACAGCAGCCACCAAGGTAGCCACAGCAAAATTGCATATTAAATATAGATTTTCACGCAAGCCTGCAACAATGAAATTTCTGGATAAAACCTCCACAGGAACCCTTAACGTATGCAATATATATATCCCTGTCGAATAGACCAATACAGGGGTACATATAATTAGTAACCAGAACCATTTTCTTTTCCACAATCTCTCAAACTCGCTATAAATGAGTGTCTTCATAGTCCCATCAGCCCCATAAAAGCATCCTCTAACCGTTGACCCTCCTTGACAAGTTGATCGGCGCCTCCCTTCCAAATAAGCGTCCCTTCTTTGATGACAATCAGTTCGTCACACATTTGCTGCAATTCATCTAACAGATGGCTGGAGACAAAAAAGGCATAATTGTCTGAATCACGCAAACGAAGAATTATATCTCTTAGCTCACGCATCCCCATAGGATCGAGACCATTGGAAGGCTCATCAAGCAACAATAGCTCAGGGTTACCCAACATAGATTGGGCTATACCAAGCCGTTGTTTCATTCCCAGCGAATAGGTTTTGACCTTATCATCCCCACGATTTTCCAGACCCACCCGTTCCAACAATTCTTTAATATGGCTTTCTCGATCAGAGGATACAACTCCCGAGTGCAATCGGGACAAATTACGCAGCACCTGTCTGCCTGTCATATAATCAAAAAAGACCGGAGATTCAATGATAGCGCCCACTTTGGACAGCGCCTTTTCCCGATCCGTCTGTACATCATATGAAGCTATCCTTACAGAACCACTAGTGGGCTGCATCAGCCCCGTCATGATTCGCATCATCGTCGTTTTCCCAGCTCCGTTCGGGCCAATGAATCCATAAATCTTCCCTTTTTCAAGCTCAAAGGAAATATTATTTAACAAGCTTCTTTTGCCCACATTTTTGTTTACCTGCTTTACTTCTAATAAGAAATCGGTCATACTTTTCCCTCCATTACCAAACACAATATCCAAATATCTTTAAATATTTTATAGTTAAAAAATAAATACTTATCAAACAAGAAGAAGGGACTTTAAGGTCCCTCCTTCTTGTTTTTCTTTTATGGAGTACAATAAAAATCATTATTTAAAAAAGCAACAATCGGGATTAGCAGAGTGAACCAACGTTTGTAAAACATCTGTTGCCACAGGTTTCAACACAACTGGCAGCAGTTTTGCCGCTACCACATCCACTAGAACATGCCACAATGCTCAGAACCTGAGGCTCTACAGAACCTTGAGATTTGTTTACTTGAACGTCCAGATCAAATAAGTTTTCAGCCATTGCATCCCCCCCCTTTCGTTTAGATACACCATCAGCCTTCAACGAGATTCATGTCCCGTCGAAATACTCCCCTTCTCCAGTAGGATAGAAGGATTTATATGAACAAAATCCCGACCAGATCGTCATCCATTCGAAATATTGTCATATATGACCATGTGGGAAATCTTATGTATAATCTTCGTTGACAATACAAACTTCATCTAACAGTGATTAGTGTCGCCCTTACAAATGAAATAATATCACGTGTTGCAAAATGTAAATCTATTACTTTATATGTAAAACTAAATGATAAGAAATCATTATAATGTATTAGTTTTAATATATGGTTATTATATTCCCACTTCCATTCTCATTAACAAAATAAAATAGCCCTTCAGTAAACGTTCTACCTCAGGGCTACCCTCTATATAGAATAAGCTGTTTTCTATCCAGTAACTACTAGCCTGTACCTACTCCAGTTCAACCCACTCGCCAAGCAATACATCCAGCTCCGCTTGCAGTCGCTCACGCGCGTCCCACAGCTCCGCCATGTGTATCGTGTCGTCGCTTGTGCCGAGCAGCTCCAGCTCGGCATCCGCCGCCACCAATTCTTCTTCTTTGGCGGCGATGGCCCGCTCCAACCGCTCGCTGGATGCAGCGGGCGTGCGTGATGGCTTCGCGGCCTTCGTTTCGCGTGCCCCAGACCCGGCAGCGGGCGAGCCCAAGCGACCTGAGCGTGTACGGCTCGCATCGTCTTCCGTAGTCGCTCCCGTATGCGCAGCCGCCCCCATGCCATTGCTCGCTACACTGGAATGTACAGCTGTGCCCGAGCCTGAGCCGCCACCCGATGCGGCTCTGCTTGCAGATGTCGGGCGTGTCCCGGTATCCCCCTCGCTCTGTAGACGAGCGTTCTCCAGCTCCCGCTTCTTCGCTCGGTACTCATCAAAGCTGCCTAGATAAAAGGTCAGCTTTCCAGCCTCCAGCTCCCACACGCGCCCTGCCAGCTTGTTCACAAAGTAGCGGTCATGTGAAATCGCCAGCACCGTTCCCGTGTAGGTATCCAGCGCTTCCTCCAGTGCCTCGCGTGAGTCAATATCCAGGTGGTTCGTCGGCTCATCCAGCACCAACAAATTTGGCTTTTTCATGACCAGCAACGCCAGCCGTAAGCGGGACCATTCGCCACCGGACAGCATGCTCACGGGCTTAAACACATCGGCACCGTAAAATAAATACTTCGCTAGCAACCCGCGTGCCTCGCCTTCTTCAACCCCTGCTTCCTCCTTGAAGTAAGCAAGCACAGTTGCCCGGCTATTCCGTTCTCTTTCTTGCTGCGCCAAATATCCGTACTCCACGCGCGCACCCCACTGGACCGTGCCTGCATCTGCGCTTTCCTGACCTAGCAGAAGCTTGAGCAACGTCGTTTTGCCTGACCCATTATCACCCAGCAAGGCCACCTTTTCGCCGAATTCCAGACTGCCCGTTGCCCCGTTTAATATCTGTCGCTCTCCATAGGCTTTAACAATTTCTTCAAACTGCAGTACCCGGCGACCGGAACGATCCTCCAGCTTTAGGTGAAATTCCGCCCCCTGCGGGTCCAATACAGGCCGCTTCACCAGTTCCATGCGCTCCAACGCCTTACGAATGGATGCTGCTTTTTTGAAAAACTTTTCGTTATCGCCATTGCGACCCCACTCTTCAAAACGCCGAATGGCCTCTTTCATCTTTTTGATCCGCTTTTGCTGTTCCTTATAATCTTCAAATTGTAGTAGCAATCGTTCTTCCTTTTCCTTAACATAGCCGCTGTAGTTCGTATAATACGTAAACGCCTCGCCATCCTCGAGCTCAATCATTTTAACGGCGACCCGATCCAGAAAATAACGATCATGAGATACAACCACACACGCACCTGTATAGCCCTGCAAAAATTGCTCCAGCCATTCCAGCCCTTTCAAATCCAGATGGTTGGTCGGCTCATCCAGCAGCAGCAAATCCGGTCGTCCGATGAGCTGTGATGCCAGCGCTATTTTTGTTTTCTCTCCACCCGACAGCGAGCCGAAGCTGCGCGTATACATACCTTTGGGAATACGCAGCCCATCCGCTACCTGGTCAATGTTTGCATCCATTTCATAGCCGCCATTGCGTTCAAACCGTTCCTGCAAGGCAGCATACGATTGCAGTAGCTTCTCCAGAAGGCTCGCATCCGCTGCCACAACCGGATCTGACATTTCCCGTTCCAGTGTGCTCATCTGATTGCGGCAATCCTTCAGCTCACGATAGGCGTAAGCCAGCGTTTCGTACACGGTGAAGCTCTCAAACTCCGCCGGAATTTGCGGCAAATAGCCAATTTTCGTATCCTTGGCGATGACGAGCTGCCCTTCATCTGGGCGGGACAAACGTGCGATTAGGCGTAATAGGGTGGTTTTACCGCTTCCGTTGCGGCCGATGAGTCCCACCTTTTCTCCCGTATGGATATCAAACGATGCACCATCCAAAATCAGATTGGCAGCGTGGTATTTTTTCAATTGTTGACCGTTTACTATATACATGTTCAGGCTCTCCTTTATTTAGGAAGACCCTTACCCGGGTAACACAAAAAGAGCCGCAGGAGCAACCCCGCGACTCTTCGGAAGATACAGCAATCCGTTCGAGTTAAGGTAGGCGTCTTCTCGCGATGTTTACAACCGTATGATTAAAATTGGACAGACTTCTCCCGTTGTATGGAAAAGCATGAACAATGCCAGCCATAGCAATCGGCAGCTGGCTAATACGGTTGTTCAGCATCTCGTGATTCACCTACCTCACCTCCTTCTTCATAATTGTGTGTAGTATAACATGTTTGCTCGTATTATGAAAGAGGACGATAGTCCATCGAACTATGAAACAGAGTGGTGTCCTCTGACAGCCTGCGAAGTCCCGGCTCTGGTAATCGAAAATACGCCGCAGACAAAAGCAACAATCACAAATGCCCCACCTACCCAAGCGTTCGTGGCAACAGATTCACTATTCTCAATCACTACTCCTCCCAAGGCAGAACCGAGAGCGATCCCGACCTGGAGCGCGGAGAAATTAAAGCTTTGCTGAATACTACCCGATTCGGGTGCATTTTCAATAAGATAACTTTGCATCGGGGGCGACAAGGCCCAACTCAGTATGCCCCAGATAATCAGTAGTGGCGCAAATACATAAATCGAGTGAATTGAGAATGGCAGCAAGAACATCACGGCGATAAACACGCCTACGACGACTAGAATACTTTTCGCCGTGCCGAACCGATCTGCCAAAGAGCCGCCAATAAAACCACCGCTCACTGCCGCCAGCCCAAAGACAAAATAGGCCACACTAACCCATGAAGCGTTCAAGCCCATCATATTTTCTAAAAACGGAGTGAAATACGCATATAACGTGTAATGGCCCGCCAGTGTCAGCGTGGTCACCAAATGAGCACTGATGACTTTAACATTTTTTAAGGATTTCAACTGATCACGCATAGGTACAACATGTTCTGTCGGAATCCGCTCCATAAACAAGTTGATAACGATCATAGCAACGACCGTCAACAAAGCAATGATCAGGAAAAGCACCCGCCAGCCAAATGCATTTCCAATCAGCACCCCGGCTGGAATACCTAGAACGATGGAGGAGCTAACCCCCATGGAGATGACACCGAGGACACGGGCCTGATAAGCCTTGGACACCACTTTGACTGCAATGGTCAGTGACAATGTCACGATCAGCGACCCGCTTGCAGCGGTAATGATACGGGATACAAACAAGACTGCATAATTCGGACTCCAGAAGGCCAGCAGACTTCCCAGAATAAAAATAAACATCGACCACAGGTACAGTCGTTTTCGTTCAATTTTGGCGGTTAACGCCAACAGAGTTGGCCCAGCAATAGCATACACGAGCGCATAGATCATGATAAGCTGTCCTGCCGTGCTTACGGAGACATTCAAATCCTGTGCAATTTGGGGTAGCACGCCACCGATAATCAGCTCCACCAGCCCCACCGTAAAGGTCGCAATCGTTAAAATAACTACTTTGAAGTTCATTACATTAGCTCCTTTGCTGTCATGTAAATTCCCTCGTATTACGCAAAAAAATCCTGACCACAAGAAATGTACAAGACGTACACTTTTTGTAATCAGGATTTATCGGTTCCTGGTAGAGACCCTCAAACCATATTATTGAGGTTATACAAATGGGGCATTCATTTATTACGCATTCACGAAGGTTATAGCTATTACTATAAAGGAGCCTGCGGCTAAGTTCAACCCCCTACAGCCGCAAAAATTCGCTCATAGCACGATCCGACAGATAAGGTAGGTACTCATGACCGTATTCGTGATACAGGAGTATTTCCTTGTCTGATACAATTTTATTGTACACCGCAAACTGCGTGGAGGGTGGACAGATGGTGTCCGACAGCCCTGTCACAAACAACACACGACCACGAATACGATCTGCCAAATGTTGAATATCAATGTAGCCTAGTCGGTGAAAGAGCTCCTCCTCGCGCAGATGGTTCGGATCAAACCAACGAAAATAATAAACCAGTTCTTCATATGCAGATGTAGTGGCATCCAGCATCCAGGCTCTTTTATAGTCCGACAGAAACGGATATACCGGAACTGCCATACGGACACGCGGCTCCAATGCAGCGCAGGCAACCGTCAGGGCCCCTCCCTGGGAGCAGCCAAATGCGCCGATCCGTTCAGGGTCGACCTGCTCCATAGACATCAGAATGCGCACCGTCTGCACGGTATCCAAAAATACATTGCGGTAATACAACCGATCCGGGTCCGGGTCGTCAATCCCTCGGATGATATGGCCGCGTACCGTCGTTCCCTGAACCTGCAAATTGTCCTCGGACAGCCCACCTTGCCCCCGGCAATCCATGGCCAGCACAGTGAATCCATGTGCCGCATAGCTTACCTTGTCGAACCAGTCGCCACTGTCGCAGGAATATCCATGAAACATGGCCAAAGCTGGCCCTTGTTCCGTAAGGTGCTTGGGACGAGCCAGCTTCCCATGAACCTTTGCTCCGCCCACTCCAGTAAAATATAGATGGTAACACTCCACCATCGGAGAGACAAAATCAGCAGGCTCCAGTGTATAATCAAGCGGCTGCCGCTCCAGCTCCTGTAATGCCCGTTCCCAGTATGCGTCAAAATCCGGCGGCTTCGGGTTACTCCCCATATATGACTGCAATTGCTGTAAAGACATATCCTCCGGCATTCAAGTTCCTCCTACATCCGACCTGACTCACGGTCGTCTGCGACCACTTCATCCGTTGCGATGACATACTTCATAATGTCAGACACTGTCGTGTATGCAATACCTACATACGTGTCAGCGGCTCCATAATAAATCGCAATCCGGCCCGTGTCCGCATCATGCAGCGTAGCACACGGGAACACCACATTCGGCACAAAACCCCGTTCTTCGTACCATTCCTCCGGGGTCAGCACGAAATTCGAGGAACGATATTTAACTTTAGACGGATCATCCAGGTCAAGAACGGCTACGCCCATACTGTATACCAGCCCATTGCACGTGCCTGTCACCCCGTGGTAGAACATCAGCCAGCCCTCTGTCGTCTCAATCGGAGCCGGTCCGCCGCCAATCTTTACCGATTGCCACCAGCCCTGTCCGCCCTTGCTCATGACATGACGGTGCTTGCCCCAATAGACCAAGTCAGGACTTTCACTCAGAAAAATGTCGCCAAATGGTGTATGTCCGCTGTCGCTCGGACGGGATAGCAACATAAAGTTTCCGTTTAGCTTGCGGGGCAACAGCACACCATTACGATTAAACGGCAGGAACGGATTTTCCAATCGTACAAAGCTTTTAAAATCCTTCGTTTGTGCTATCCCCAATGCTGCACCGTAAAAATCTGTACACCAGATGATATAATACGTGTCCTCCACGCGAACCAGACGCGGATCGTAAGCATAATTTGGCTGATAATCGTTCCCTTCCTCATCAACCAAATGCAAACGTTCTGTCTCAATGTCCCAAGCCAACCCGTCGTCACTCCAGCCTAGGTGCAAATGCGGACGTCCATTAATCGTTTCAGCCCGAAATACTCCTACAAACCGTCCCTCATATGGAGCTACTGCACTGTTGAAAATACGGGCAATGCCCGGTACCGGATTCCGTCCAATGACCGGATTCTCACTATATCTCCATACCGGAGCCTCACTGCCTTCAGGCTTATCCTGCCACGGCATTTCCGGCAGACTACCTCCCACAATTCGTACGCTATCTACTCCCAAATCCACATTCAATTTATTCATACGTGTATTCCCCTCTCACCGAGATATTTGATTCACCAAATTTTCTATTTCGCCATTATTCTATTTCACCGAACCCTGCGCGAAACCGTTATAGATATATTTTTGTAATGATAAAAACGCAATCAGCGTCGGAATAATGGCAATGATTATGCCCGCGCTAATGACTTCCCATTGCGAGCCATATGGCCCTTTAAACTTGAACAGCGCCGTCGATATGACCTGAAGGCTTGTTTTGGGCATATACAGGAACGGGGTGTAAAAGTCGTTGTAAATATTAACGCCCTTGATAATGATCACCGTCACAATGGCAGGCTTCAGCAGGGGCAAGATAATGCGCCAGTAGATCGTCAGATAGGAGGCCCCATCCAGCATGGCCGATTCATCCAGCGCCACCGCGATGGAATCCAGAAATTGCAGAAAAATATACACCGCAATAATATCCGTTCCCAAATACAGCAAGATCGCCGCCCAAGGCGTGTTAAACAGCTCCAGCTTGTTGATTATTTGGAATGTCGACACCTGTGTCGTCACCCCCGGAATGAGCGTGGCGAGCAAGAACGCACCCAGCATGAGACTTTTGCCCTTAAATTTAAAACGGTTCAAAATATACGCGATCATGGAACCGGTCAACGTAGCTCCGATGATCGAAATCAACAGGATAAAAGCTGTGTTCACAAATCCGGTCAGCATATTTCCGTTGATAAAGGCTTTGGTATAGTTAGCCCAATTCAGCCAGTTTACGGGGGGAGTCAGAGGACTGGTTGCCGCATATTCAGCCTTCGTCTTCAAAGATGCAAACAAAATTACGACAATCGGCAGCAGTGCAATGAACGCACCTAGTAGTAGCGCGGCATACTTGATGCTGCTACCCAGTATTCTTTTCAGCTTATACATGTTTAGTCCTCCTCTCCCCGAATTAGCAACCGTTGAAGCAGCGTAACAGCAATCACGATCAGCAGCAGAACGACCGCCATCGCTGAGGCCAAACCGACCTTGCTGTATTTGAATGCCACATCAAGCGTCTGAATGACGAATGTTTCACTGCCGTTAGAGCCACCGGTCATAATATACGGGATGTCGAACGCACTGATCGCCCCGCTAATCGCCAAGATGAGATTCAACTGCAAAATCCGCTTGATACTCGGCAAAATAATAGAGCGGAACTGATGCCAGCGGTTAGCCCCGTCTATATCAGACGCTTCATACAGATCACTGGATATGGAGGAAATCGCACCGAGAAACACGATAAAGTTAAAGCCCATGTATCTCCAGATCGACGTGCCGGCCAGCGAAATATTGATAATCTCTGGGTTGCCCAGCCACAGCTTGACATACGAACCCAGCCCCATCGCCTGAAGCAGTGTATCAAGGGTACCGTCTGGCTTAAAAAAGAATAGAAAAATAAAACCAATAGCTACCCCGTTCATCAGGGAAGGAAAAAACAAAACGCCTTTAAAGAAATTTTTAAACCAGGTTTGAAAGCTGAGAATGGTTGCAAAATAAAGGGCCAGCCCCATCTGTACAAAGGTGGCTACAAAGTAATACAGACTGACTTTAAACACCGAGAAATACTCGGGGTCGGTAAAGATTTTGATATAGTTTTCAAAGCCCACATATTCCAGACGCTTACTATAGCCGTTCCAGTCCGAAAAGCTGTACTTAAACATATTGATCACTGGCAAGTACGCAAAAGTGATCAGCAGCGCTAGCGGAATAATTGAAAAGGCAACAATAATCGCCAATCTTTGTTTGGAGTAGCTGAGATTCGAAAATTTTAACATGCTGCACCTCCTGGCTATCCGTCCATCGACTGCTACGTCGATCCTTTCTTTTCGTCAGTTCAGATGGCTATTTTGCTTCCTTTGCAGCCACTTCAGCACGCGCCTTCACCCATGCGTCGTTCAGATCCTTCATAATGGTGTCATACGATTCCGGGCGGTTACCGACTGCTGCCTCAATAATGCGTTTTTTGAAGTCAGGCTGCCACAAGCCGATTTCTCCCTTTTTGTCGATTTTATCGACAATCCCTTCCTGTCCTTTTGGAGATGGAGTAAGCGTTTCAAAAACGACTCCCTGATCTTCGTATTGCTTCAAAATGCTAGGCATTGGGGCACCCTTCAGCGGACTAATGCTACCTGCCTGCTCTACGGCATAGTTGGACTTTTCGGTAAACCAATCCACCCAGGCACGGGCCGCTGATTTATTTTCACTGTTTACGTTAATACCGAGGTTAAAATCACCAGCCAGAGGCACAAGTACCTTGGAGGCATTCGTCGGGAAAGGCATAAAACCGATATCATCCTTGTTAGAAGCTGTGCTTTTGATCTGGTCAATCGCCCAAGAGCCAAGTACCATCGTACCGATTTTGCCTTGAGCGAGATCCGCCTTGGAGGTCTCCCAATCTGTAGTCGTTGGATCTTTTTCAATCAGGCCTTTTTTAGCCGCATCGTACAGGACCTTATACAGTTCATAGTGGGGCTGGCCCTTCGTGAAATTGTCATCTGTATTCGGTTGTGTGACATTCACATATTCCTTCGTACCCGCCAATGTTGCCAGACTAGACTCCCACTGGGTCAGTGCCCAACCAGAGGCATAGTTCGTAAACAGCGGCACTGCCTTGGTTTTGTCCTTAATCTGCTGTAACGCTGTCAGGAATTGGTCCGGTGTTTTGGGAAGCTGCGTGATTCCTGCGTCCTTGAACACCTTTTTGTTATAAATCACACCAGAGTAAACCATCGCAATCGGAATACCGTAGCTGTTATGATCCACCGTACGTTCTTCAAGGCCGGTATACTTGTTTTTCATCTCCTCATAAGTACCCAGCGGCTCGAAAAAGTTGGGCAGCTCTTCAACTGGAATACTGCCAGGAATCAGCAAAACATCTCCATAATCCCTGGTCCCCATCCGGATTTTAATTTGGCCCTCATAATCGGCCAATGCCTGAAAATTGACCTTCACGTTCGGATAAAGTTTGTTAAATTCCTTGGCGTAATCCTGAAATACGGTATCCACAATATCAGTCCGCTGTGTGATAACCGTAATTTCACCTTCCACACCCTTCGGATCAGAGCTGGCAGCTGGCTCATCCTTCTTTGAGGTACAGCCAGTAAACAGCCCCGCTAACAAAACCACGGATAGTAATGACATCAAAACCTTGGACAACTTCATGAGACGACTCCTCCTGTTGTTTTCGAATAAGGTTATCGTTAAAGTAACAAAATCATTTTATTATGTTAGCGCTTACTATGTCAATTGCAATATTCTTTTTGTAAAGCAGAATGGGTCACATCTTATGAAAAAACACCAATTTAGCATGGTTGACAGTTTACAAACAGCTAGATATGATAATCCTGTAAAGTTAACGATAACCTAATAATTCATTTTCCGAAGGAGGCTTTGTCTCTTGGAAACATTACTGGACGAAATTAGACAGGAATGGAAGGAACACATACTCCCATTCTGGCTCGGACTGAAGGATGAGACACACGGTGGGTTTTACGGCGAGGTGGACATGGATCTGCACATTCATAACCAAGCCAATAAAGGCGGGATTGCCACTGCACGGCTACTCTGGTCATTCTCGGCGGCTGCCCGTGTAACAGGGGAAGATACCTATGCAGAAGCCGCACGACATGCATTCACATTCCTGCGGGATCACCTGCTTGATCCATTACATGGAGGAATGTACTGGATGGTGGACTACACCGGGCAACCCGTGGACACGTGCAAGCATGTATACGCGCAGGCATTCGCGATCTATGCGATAGCAGAGTATGCACGTGCCACAGACGACCCGAATGCATTACCACTAGCTATGGAGCTGTTCCACCTACTGGAGCAAAAAGGATATGATCCCACCCGGCAGGCATACGGCGAACAATATGACCGCTCGTGGAACATGCAGCCTAATGAGCTACTCAGCGAAAATGGGGTTACCGCGCATATCACCATGAATACGCATATTCATGTTTTGGAGGCGTACACCCAATTGCTGCGCGTCTGGCCAAATGAAGAGGTTCGAGATGCACTGACGAACGTACTGGATATTTTATATCATCGTGTTTACGATGCCTCTGCCCGACGACTGGGGGTATTTTTCGACCGTGAATGGCGCTCTCTGCTTGACCTGACCTCATATGGTCACGACATCGAAGCCAGCTGGTTGATTGAGGACGCTATGAATGTGCTGGGTTATTACCCGTCAGAATACGTGGATATGGTAATGGATATTGCCAATGCGGTAGCAGAGCGAGCTGTTCAGCCAGACGGATCGCTCATCAATGAGCGGGAAGGAGAGCGGGTAGACACCTCACGTATCTGGTGGGTACAGGCCGAGGGAATGGTTGGTTTTTATAATGCGTTTCAACGTACAAAAGACGAACGTTTTTTGCAAATTGTGAAAAATCTATGGTCCTATACCCGGCAACATATCATCGATCCGCGCCCCGGAGGCGAATGGTTCTGGTCAGTTCAAGCGGATGGTAAGCCTGATGCGAGAGAGATTGCAGGACCCTGGAAGTGCCCTTATCACAACAGCCGATTTTGCATAGAAATGCTAGAAAGGATGGAAAACCAATGATCCATAGCAAATATAATGAGCTGCGGTTGCAGCAAGAGGAACTGATTACACGCCCCAATGAGGTTAAAACTACCTTTTATAATGGTATCTACGAACGCTACATCTACCCAGTGCTCACACGCCATCATGTTCCACTTCACTGGCGGTTTGATCTGGATGCGCAAACCAATCCCTTTTTCATGGAGCGGCTGGGTGTAAATGCGGCATTGAATCCAGGGGCGATCTATCATGAAGGAAAATACATTCTTGTTTCGCGCACAGAGGGACTGGATCGAAAGTCATTTTTTGCTTTGGCAGAGAGCGATAACGGCATTGATCAATTTCGATTCATTGACGCTCCCCTCGTATGGGAGGATATCGACCCGGAAGAAACAAATATGTACGATATGCGATTGGTAAAGCATGAGGACGGCTGGATTTACGGTATTTATTGCTCGGAAAAAAAGGACCCTGACGCACCACCCCACGATACCTCCAGTGCTGTCGCTCAGGCCGGACTGGTCCGCACTCGTGACCTTCGTACATGGACCCGGCTTCCCAACATCACTACCCAGTCCCCACAGCAGCGCAACGTTGTCCTGCACCCTGAATTTGTGGACGGTCAATATGCCTTCTATACTCGTCCCCAGGACGGGTTTATTTCCACCGGTTCAGGCGGAGGCATCGCCTTCGGCCTGTGCAAAGATATTACACAACCCGTGATTGAACACGAAACCGTCATTGATGAGCGTTGTTATCATACGGTGTACGAAGCCAAGAACGGACAGGGGCCTGCCCCGATCAAGACCAGTCGCGGCTGGATTCATATCGCTCACGGGGTACGCAATACAGCCGCCGGGCTGCGGTATGTGCTGTATACCTTTGCCACCAGTCTGGAAGACCCTACGCGCGTCATTGCTAAGCCCGGCGGGCACTTTCTGGCTCCTTATGATGAGGAACGCGTGGGCGACGTTTCGAATGTTATTTTTTGCAACGGGGCTGTTGTTAACGAGCAAGATGAAGTCTTTATTTACTACGCGTCCAGCGATACCCGTATTCACGTAGCGACGACCACCATCGCTCGACTGGAGGACTACACCTTCAATACACCATCCGATCCCTTGCGCTCTCTCGGCAGCGCCGCTGTTCGCCGCGAGTTAATTCATCACAATGAAGCGCTATTGCAAGCACACTCCCGTCCTTCCCAGCGGACATAAGCCGCAGGCTTTATCCTACTTGCGGAACCATGTATACTATCCATAGAACAACTGTTACCCGCAGGCTAACAGTTGTTCTATGGGCAGCCATGCTGCTAAGTTTTTTGGATTTTACAGGCGGCTAAGCTACGGATATATTCCCCAGCATTTTGCATCCATTCTCTGGATTAGGCAAAATGCTTATCTTTTTAAAATTGGAAGGCGGAACAGGAATGAAGAGCAACGTTACGATGCGGGATATTGCAGATAAGCTGGGAGTAAGCAGCGTGACCGTGTCGAAGGCGCTCAATGACAAGGATGGGGTTAGCGAGGAGCTAAAAGAGCGTATTAAGACGCTCGCGGGCGAAATGGGTTATCGTTTCAATACCGTTGCCAAGTCCATGAAGGAGGGCCTCACCTATAACATTGGTGTTGTCATCCCTGAACGTTTTACTGGCCCCGGCCAATCGTTTTATCTGCACATCTACCAGCAAATTTCACGGGCACTGGAGCCATACGGCTACTATGGCATCCTTCACATCCTTCATCGCGAAGATGAAGAACAGCTTAATCTGCCACGTATCTATTACGACCGCAAGGTGGACGGCTTCATTCTCCTGGGTCAAGTGAGCAAGCCATATATCGAGCTGGTACAAACCATGGATCTACCCAAAATGTTTCTCGATTTTTATGATGAACATGCCGATATCGACTCCGTGGTGACGGATAATTTCTACGGAGCGTATGAGCTGACCAACTATTTGATCGCCCAGGGGCATCGTGATATTGCATATGTAGGCAATATCTATTCCACCAGTAGTATTCAGGATCGTTTCCTCGGCTACTATAAATCCTTGCTGGAGCACAGACTGCCCCTCCGTAACGAGTGGGTGCTCAGTGACCGGGACGACGAAGGTGCTTTTGTTGAAATGGAGCTGCCTCAGCCGCTACCGACTGCCTTTGTATGTAACTGCGATCAGGTCGCTCACAATCTGGTACACAAGCTCATTGGTCTAGGATACCGCGTGCCTGAGGACTGCTCTGTGGTCGGATTTGACAACGATGTATACGCCACTCTTATTGTTCCGCAACTGACCACGGTCGGCGTAGACATCGAGCAGATGGCACGTACCGCGATTGATTCGATGATGAAAAAAATAAGCCATCCCGGCGGCCGCTTTGGTCGAGTCCTCGTGCAGGGTCATATTGTATATCGTGATTCCGTACAGCCCATCCAGAGACCATAATCAACACACACCTTACTTGGGGACAGGTCACCCCTACCCCAATTTCCACAACCAAAAGCCGCTCAGCATGTCGCTGGAGCGGCTTTTGGCGTTCATAAATTCTGCAGTGTGATCATCGTACTCACTTTCAATGGTGGATTTTGCAAAATCCTGGATTAGGAGCGCTGGGCGACAAAGGAATTGCCCGCCCGATTGAGAATCGGCAGCATCCGCATTTCTTGCCCCATTGAGGCTTGGCAAAATGGACAAGCTGGCTCGTTCAAAAAGGTGAAATCCGTTCGCATCCAACCGTTGCAACCCTCGTTTGTACACGACCAAATAGCCGTATTTTCCTCTGGAATGATTTCCGGGGCCTGGCGTCTGTACATCTATATCCCCCCTCGGTTTTTATAGGGTAATATCCCCTGTCGGCTTACTGTTAATTCCCACCTGTGCGGGTATTAATATGCTCCAACCTCCAAAAAATATGCGCAATTTACCAAAATGTTTATTTACGGATAGCCTTAGTCCAGAAGCCGCCATGAAATTGCTTCGGCTCTACCGTAATGACAAAAGCCTTAGGGTCCAGCTCCAGAATGGACTGATACAGCTTATTCTGGTTTTTTCGTTTAGCCAAAATTTCCATTACCAGGCGCTCTCCATCACGTCCACTGCCCAGCCAGGCTGTAACGCCGTATCCTTTGTCCCGCAGCGCATTGGCAATTCCTCCATTGATCTCATTGCTGATCACCTTAACGGTGACATAACCGAGCGCTATTTTTTCCTCAATCCATGCTCCAATAAGAATGCCCAATGCATAGCCAATGGCGTATACTGCAAGACTTGCCACTTGATCCAGGTACTTAAGCACAACATTCAAGCCCAATACATAGACCGTAACTTCCACGGTGCTAATGAGCGCAGCAATGTACTTCTGTCCTTTCAGCGTCAGAATCATGCGCAGTGTATACGCCGATACGTAAATAATTTGAATAACGAGAATAAACAATAAAATTTTGAGCATGCGCTCACTCCCCACTTCACGTTCTGATTTAATCCGTATCCAACATTATACCCCCGTCTGTGATATACAGCCTCTGGTTTCGTATTACCCTCGCTCGGGTAATGACTAACTACAGCATGCTGAATGAAAGTTCGATCACATAAGGAGGGCTATAACATGAAGGATAACGGAACTAGCGATAAAATCAAAGGTAATGTGAACAAAGCCAAAGGTGAAATCAAGGACCAAATCGGGAACGCTACCGATAATAAGTCCCTTCAAGCCGAAGGCAAACTGGATAAGGCCAAAGGCCATCTTCAGGAAACAGCAGGCAAACTGAAGGACGGCAAATAATCCTGAATGGATAACCTCGACGCACTGTTTTACCAACAAGTCTCGCTGTCTTGTGCAGCGGGCTTGTTTTGTGTTGTTCGGATACTTTTGGAAAAACTTTTGCGCAAACAGGGCAACTTTTACGGTTGCTGTTGCGTCTAACCAATATAAGCACAACCCATAATGACTCTCCAAGCTGTTGGATTTTGTAGGCATTAATGTTACTCTAGTCTATGAACCAGGCTATAATTCTTAAATAAAGGGGTAGACCAACGAATGAAATCACTGAAATCTATCAAAAAACCTGTCATCATCACTGCCGTATCCGCCTTGGCCATATCCGGGGCTCTTTTCAGCCAATCCACATATGCCGCACAAGTGACTAAGCCGATCCAAGCAGTATATAACAATATTAAAATCATCTACAACGGAACCGAGGTTCCTTATGATGCCAAAACAGAACCGTTCCTGCTGGATGGCGTAACGTATATCCCACTGAAGCTGGCAGGTACAGCTTTGGATAAAAAGGTAACATGGGATGGCACAAACAAACGCGTAGTCATTGCCGACAACGGCGTTCCGATTGATCAGTCTACAGTTACGGCGTTGAACAACCAGATTACGACGCTGACTCAAGAGCTCAACACAGCGAAAGCAGCGAACACGACGAAAGACGCTACCATCGCTCAATTGCAAAAAGACAACCAGACGCTAAAAGATGAAGCAAGCAAAAATAGCTCTAGCTCCTTGAAGGATCTTCAAAAGAAGCTGAACGATGATCACAGCGATGCCTATAGCACCAACTCTGATATCACGTTGGATGGTAACAAAAGTGATATTACAGTAACCATCGAAATGACAAAATCCAGATGGGATGATCTATCCGACAGCAGAAAGGAAAGCTACCTGGAAGACATCGTTGAAGATATTTTGAAAGAGTATAAAGATGCTGATATTGAAGGCACAGTGAAAAACTCCAGTAATAGAGATAAACTGGCGACCTTTTCAACCAACAGCAGAGGCGATGTGACGATTAAAAAGGTAGCTTCTTCTCTGGATACAAGTACGATCCAACGTAACTTGTCCGATAGATATGGCACCTATAATGGGGTCGGCTTTGATTTCACAGTAAGAGGCGACAGCAGTGAAGCTATCGTCGAAGTTTATGTAAATTCGGATGACTGGAATAAAATGTCAAACAATCAAAAAAACAACCTGACAGACGGCGTTACTAATTATCTTAAAGACAGAGAGTCTGTATCCAAAGTCGTGGGATACGTACGCAATAAAGGAAACAGCAGTCAAATCATTACCTTCTAAGATTAATCTTTCAAAAAAAGAGACAAAGGCCCTTAAGCCTTTGTCTCTTTTTTATAATGTACAAGCAACATACATTCTACTACTTAATTAATCTGCCAACAGAAGTAATATATTTTATATAATCTTCATCCGCATTGGTTGTATCGATATTCATTCTATAAACCAAATTACCAGGACTGGTTATTTTAACTTTGTAAAACATACTGGGTTTAGAATAAGGATATACACTATAGGTCCCTTTGCTATAAACAATCATAGGATTAAAGTCAATTTGCTTGAAGGCGGGCGATAAGGCGCTCTTATACGTAGCATGAATATTCAATACACCTTGCCTTTGATCCCAGCCAAAGGAAATAAGATCAAATGCATTCGCATCAATGACTTGGGCCAAGTCTTGTCCCTTAAACCTCATAAGAACTGGGCTTTCCGTAAAGCTATCATGTCTTAGTTTCAATAAGCCACGTTTGGGATCCCATTCCATCTTCGCATCTGTATCCTTCAACAAAATGGATACCGGCAAAAACATCGCGTTGCTTTTTATGATGGGGACTGTGTCCATTGTCATCGGCTCACCGTTAACTGATATTTCGGGTGATCCAATCGTAGCCGTTACATTACGCCCCAACAGATCAACAGCAGCCGTCTTGTTCGCTGCATTATAAGTTACTTTGCCACCCAGTATATCCTCAGCCACTTGGAGCGGTATAAGCAGCCTTCCCTTCGTATCCACAAAGGGGGATGCAGGGTAGGTGTATAAAACGTAATGATCATTGACCTTCAAGTGTATGGGCGTATGAGCTTGAGCTGATGTCGAATTGGAGTGTACAGTAGCAAAACTTAGTACAATCATAAGGCAGACCAACAGTCTGATTTTCATTCATAATGCTCTCCTTTGTTAGCGTTTAGGTTAAAACAACAATTTGTTCAAGTAACAATTCTTACGACTTATTTTTTATAACTAGCTTATCCTCACAAAAACATAACGTCAACCATAATTTATAATTTTTACCTAATAGACAAGTGATTCATAAATACATTAATAATACTCATAAATATAAAGGTATTTAGCAATAAAAGCAGAATATATCACTGTATTCCAATTTAGAAAGGGGCAAATGTGTATGATGAGAAGTTTTGTTAAACGTAAGGTCAGGAAAAGTATTGCAATAACACTAACATTATTATTAGCAATCGCAAGCGCACCATTAGGTACAATGGACGCGGCGGTAACGGTGCCAGACCAGAACAATAAGCAGGATGCGCCAACCTTCTCTAATGTATCGGTTCATGACCCTTCCATTGTCAAAGACGGTGACACTTATTATGTATTTGGGTCACACATCTCTGCGGCGAAGTCAAAAGATCTTACAAACTGGACTTCTTTTGCAAACGGTTACACTACGCCTGGGAACACACTTTACGGGGACTTATCGAAGAATCTAGCTGGATCTTTCGCTTGGGCGGGTGAGAATGATGCGGACAGTAAGGGAGGATTCTCGGTATGGGCGCCCGATGTATTTTGGAATGAGCATTATGTCAATGAGGATGGGACAAAAGGGGCATATATGATTTATTATAGCGCATCTTCCACCTACATTCGTTCCGCGATCGGCATTGCAGTCGCACCCAAAATCGAGGGTCCATATCAATATGTGGATACCATTATACACACTGGTTTTACGAAAGAGACTGCATTCGATAAAGATAGCAAGGTAGATAAAAAGTGGACAAATACGCCGATTCAACAACTCATTAAGGAAGGCAAGCTTGAGGGCCCCAGACCGGGATGGTTTAATACCGATGGTTCTTATGCGAATCGGATGTTCCCAAATGCAATCGATGCAAGCGTTTTTTACGATGCAAACGGGCGCTTGTGGATGACGTATGGTTCATGGTCCGGGGGAATATTTTTACTCGAGCTAGATAAGGCAACTGGCAAACCCATGTACCCAGGTAAAGATGGAACTACGGAGGACGGCCGTCTGATTGATCGTTATTTTGGCACCAAGATCGCAGGTGGATACGGTGAGTCCGGGGAAGGTCCGTATATTGAATACAACCCAAAAACGGGTTATTACTATTTGTATGTAACCTACGGCGGTCTTGCAGCGGACGGAGGGTATAACATGAGGTTATTCCGTTCCAAGAGTCCGACAGGACCTTATAAGGATGCCAAAGGACAGAATGCTGTTTTGCCGGCAAACACCAAAAATACAACTTATGGCAACAAGTTGATAGGTAATTTCTTGTTCGATAGTAAAATAGGCGACCCCGGTACAGGCACTGGCTACGGCTATGTTTCCCCTGGACACAATTCTGTATACACCGATCCTGCTACTGGACAAATGTTTGTCGTCTTTCATACCCGATTCCCTCAGCAGGGGGAGACACATGAGCTGCGTATACACCAAATGTTTATGAATCAGGATGACTGGCCTGTCGTAGCCCCTTACCGTTACGGTGGCGAGACGCTAACAAAGCTGGATGAGAAACAATTCATTGGCGATTATCAATATATTAATCATGGCAGTGATTCTTCGGCTACGATCAAGAATACACAATTCATTCAGCTTAGAGCAGATCATACCATCGAAGGCGATGTGCAAGGAACATGGCGCAAGTCGGGAGATGCGAATATCCAATTAACACTGGATGGTGCTGTATTGGATGGGGTGTTCTTAAGACAATGGGATCAGGTTACGAATCAATACATCCTGGCGTTTACAGTTTTATCGAATAAAGGTGAAATGGCTTGGGGCAGTAAGCTCCCTGATATGACCGATACGACAGTAGTGGACAGTGTATATCGTGAGTTAGATATTGGCGATACAAGTCGGGTGACGGCTAGCCTGAATCTTCCGAAGGAAGGCAGTCGGCAAACCCGGATTACCTGGAAAACTTCAGACCAAAGCGTCATTACGGATACAGGTGAAATCAAGCGTCCAGGAATCGGAGAAAAGGCTGCATCTGCCACTTTGACGGCTACCATTACCAAAGGAGAACGTAGTCGGGACAAAGTTTTTAACATCACGGTATCCCCTTATGAGAAAGCAACATTGACTGCGTCATACACATTTGAAAATAATCTGGAGGATCAGCAGGATGCTTTTGCTAATGGCAAAGTTATCGGTGACCGAATCGATCGCCAGGGAGGAAGTGTATCCTACGCTGAAGGCGTAAAGGGCCAAGCTATAGTCCTTGATGGAAAGTCAGGCATTGCTCTACCTGAAGGACTCATATCCAGCTCAGCATATTCCGTGTCACTGTGGGTAAAACCAAGCGATTTGACGCTGCATACACCAACTTTCTTTGGAGCTATGGATAGTAACCACTGGATTAGCCTTCTGCCCAGAGGACCCGAGAAGGATAATACAATGGTCTGGTCCGGCAGCTCACTTTGGTATACCGGCAGTACTGGCCTAAAGATCAAAACAAATGAATGGACCCATCTCGCCTTCACTGTAGATCGTGGGGTGTTAGCCGTGTATGTGAATGGCGAGCTTCAATTTACCGGCTCAGGATTCCCAGATGTCTTTACCTCCAAATCTGGAACATTCAGCTTAGGTGTCAACTGGTGGGACCCTGCGTTCAAAGGATGTATTGATGAGCTGAGTATATTTGAAGGTGCGCTCCCCCCTGTACAAGTGGCAGAGTTAGCGAAGATGAAGTGAATTAAGACTAATGAATCGTAAGCAACTCTAGTGTCGTAAAGAAAAGCTACAAAAAAAGAGAGCGCTGAATAGCGCTCTCTTCCAATGAAACATATAAAATATAAAGAATATTAATAGGCCAATGCAAAAAGTCCTTTGATGTGGGACAAGTAACGGATGTTACTGCCTTCCTTCATCAAAGTAGCTACAGCGCCTTTCAGTTGGGTGCCATTCGCGCCTACAGTACCGATCGCGTCTGTTCTGCCCAAGCTGCCCAGTGTACCGGAGAATACTGGTGTAAAGCGTTCCATTTTCGCTCCGTTGAAATAAGCGAAGATGTTGTAACCAACTAATTCGCCCATTTGCCAAGCCAACTGTGCAGTTGGAGGGTATGGACGCTCGCCTTCACCCGGGAACACCACTGCGCTGTCGCCAGCGAGGAAGATGTCTTCGTGAGAAGTCGATTGCAGTGCACCATTCACAGTTGCGCGACCACGGTTTACTTCGATACCAGATGCGCCAACCAGTGCATTACCTTGTACGCCGCCTGTCCAGATCAGTGTGTTCGTTTTGATCGAACGTCCGTCTTTCAAGAGAACTTCGTCAGCTTTCATTTCTGTAATCGGAACACCCGCTACGATTTGAACGCCACGTTTTTCAAGGCTTGTTACTGCACGATCAACCAGTGGTTGAGGGAAGCCTGCCAAAATAGATGGTCCAGCTTCTACGCAATACAAGTTGATATCTTCGTAGTTAATACCTTTTTCGCGACAAATTACAGGCAATTTGTCAGCATATTCACCCACCAGCTCAACGCCTGTCAGACCGCCACCACCGATAACGATTGTAGCGTCTGCTTGGTTACCGGATTGCTTGTAAGCATCCAGACGAGCTTCCACATGTGCGCGAATGCGATTGGCTTCTGCCACTGATTTCAGCGTGAAGCTATGCTCTTGCAGTCCTGGAATACCGAAGTAAGCCGTTTCGCTGCCCAGGGAAATAACGAGAGCGTCATAGCTCAACGTAGCGCCACTGGCCAAGGTTACTTTTTTATCGTCAGGCTTGATTTCGGAAACAGTATCCACTTTCAGGATAATTTCTTTGTTACGCAGCAGTTTTTCCAAAGGAAGCGCAACAGCTTTTTCGGCAATTGTACCTGCCGCCAAACGGTGCAGTTCCGTAATAATTTGGTGCGACGCAAAGCGGTTAACCACTGTAATGGTTGCTTGGCTAGCGTCCATATGCTGGCGTGCTGTAAGAGCGGCTAGCAATCCGCCGTACCCGCCGCCCAAGATCAAAATTTGCTTCGACATGTCCATCCTCCGTTCTCGATCAGGTAATTATTTGCTTTCGCGTTGGCGCTCATTCAGAATATCCAGGAAAGCCTGGCTGAAACGCAGCGTTTTTTGTACATTCGGATCTTTAAGCATTTTGAGCAGGCCAAACAGACCTACACTGCCGTCCGTAGTTTGTACACGGTCATTTGCTTCAATTGCAGCAGAAGCCAATCCTTTAGCCGAATCTGTAACAGGCTTCACAAACTCTCCCATGGAGCTTTTCATATCTCCGATAAAGACAGGGTCAGTCGCCAGACTGCGAGCTACATCATAAGCGTCGGTCATCAAAGTAACCATCTCAGTCAACTTGGGCAGATTTTCTACCAGCACGGTCAGCGATTGCTGAACCTCCGGTTTCATCAATTGGTCCAATACATCCCGAGACTCTTTGGTAGCTTCCTGTGTTACTGCCACCTCTTGTTGGTTTTCAGACATGCGTGAACGTCCTCCTTTACTGTGAAAATAGAAGTCCATTCCTTTCTCGTAACCTGTATCCATAAACTCTAGCAATAAAACGTTCATCGAATTCACGCCCTTAAACATGCAAGAAGCACAGCTAAAACCGGCCTATACCCTACAGGGCAAGACTGATTTATCGCAGATGCCAATTGTATATTGCTCAGACGGTATTCTGTTGTTACTGCTGCGGAATATTCCACGAAGCGCTCCTTCGTGACTACAACAGGCCGAAACGGAACCCTATACCTCTATATTACACCTTTCACGACACAATCGTCGAAGAAATTTTAAATTTGCACAAATTTCTGCAAAATTTTTATTGTTATTTTAGATAAAAATTAGAATAAGCTCGATTTTTGTCCAAGTTTCCCTTAAAAGAAGGGTCATCTTATGCTAGAGGAGGGTAATAAAGAGAGTGAGTTTTAGTTCGATAATATGAAAATAACACAAAATATATTCATACGGAGGTTTTAAATGATGGCTAAAACATTTGGAGATATGGTTCAAGAAGCGAGGCAGCACGTTAAGGGCATTGATTCACAGGAGGCACGTCAGCGAATGGAGGCAAATCCAGATACATTCGTTATCGATGTACAGGACTCCCATGATGCAGGCGCTTGCGGCCTGATTCGTGGAAGCGCCAATATTTCATTGGGCATGCTGCCCATCCGCGCTGACTTGGAGGTTCCACAGGATTTGCGTGACGAACGTCTACGTGACCGCAACCGCCCGATTATCACCACTTGTGGGGCAGGCGGACAAGCTGCATTGGCAGCTTATACACTCCAGCAGATGGGCTTTACCAATGTAGCTTTTATCGAAGGCGGAACAACAGCCTGGAAGGAATCCGGCTTTGAAGTAGAACTGTACTAAGGGACCTACGCTCCAAGAATCGCCCTACGTACGTAGGGTGCCTTCAGAAGCATCAGGATTATCAGGTGCCTCGAAATCTTCAGGAGACGGCTGCGGTACACCAGACTCAATGAACTCATCTACATCACGGGCAGCCTTAACTTGATTGCATTCATTGCAAGCACATACACAATTGACCGGCGTCGTGTGCCCCCCTTTTGCCCGAGGCAGTAAATGATCAATCGTGTCACCGTAGCCCCCGCAAAAAAAGCAAGTATAACGGTCACGCTTAAGCACATATTGACGAAATTCCTTGTTGCTATACAGTCTGCGCACAGTGTATGGATTAACAATCACCGCCATACGCTCTCTGACCAGGGTCATGGCCAGATCAAGCTCAATCTCTTGATGCCAGCGTCTCCCCTGGTCGGTTTTGCCTCTTAGCCGAATCATGCCATTGCGATTGAGCCGCAACGCCCGGGTATCCGCAGGCTTCAGCCTGCTAAGCAGATGCCGAACCCGTTGCCGGTGGCGCTCACGCGCTTTGTCCGTGACCGGCTTCCTGCGGGGGTGTTGTGCCTCCATAGGTAGCGACGCCTCCAGGCTATGCGCAGCCGTATTTGCTTCAAGGCTATGCTGCGTCACGGGAGCAGCCGAGGGATTTGTTTCCTCGCCGGAGGGAGCGGACGTAGCCGCACGTTCTTGTGGGGCCAATCCTCGGCAGGAACGGCAAGGACCACGCCGGGAATAAGGACCAGCCCGGCGACCCGTTCTGCGCTGAAAGTCCGTTAAAGGTTTCATCTCCTGACAATACGTACATTTTTTAATCAGCGGTTTGCTCGCTTCATCCTTGTTCTGCTGCGGTTCTGTCACGTCCACTCCTCCTTTCCTCTGTTGCTCGCGCTTCACAGTTTGCCCAAAACCCGAACTATTGTTAAGTTAGATTCATTTTACCGTTTTCACGTTCTCTTTTCTAGCTACCCGAGTCGTTGTGAACACTCAGGTATAACAAATTTTAATGATTCAGCATACGTTATACAGCGATCCTTGTTCTTCACTCAGCATCATATTGACCGTCTGACGTTTAGCCCCCCTCACTTGGTGGGTAACTTGTTATATATGAAGGAGGGACGTACATGAAAAGGAACCATACGATGATGCAATTTTTCGAGTGGAATGTCGAAGCTGACGGTTCTCACTGGAAAAAGCTTACCCGCCTGGCGCCGGAACTGAAGGCCAAAGGAATTGACGCGATATGGATTCCACCTGTCACCAAAGGCCAATCGCCCGAGGATACGGGATACGGCGTCTATGACCTTTATGATCTGGGCGAATTTGACCAAAAAGGTGCGGTGCGCACCAAATACGGAACCAGGGAAGACCTGCTGGAGGCTGTTGCCGCCTGTGTTCGCCACGGCGTGGCCGTCTATGTCGATCTGGTCATGAATCATAAGGCCGGCGCGGATGAAACTGAAGTATTCAAGGTCGTCGAGGTTAACCCGGATAACCGCAATGAAGTCATTTCCGAGCCCTTTGATATCGAAGGCTGGACTAAATTTACGTTCCCCGGCCGTCAAGGTCAGTATTCCACATTTCAATGGAACTTTGAACATTTTAACGGAACCGATTACGATGCAAGCCATGACCGGACAGGAATCTATCGTATTTTAGGTAAAAACAAAAGCTGGAGCGAAAATGTAGATGATGAATTCGGCAATTATGATTATTTAATGTTCGCCAATATTGACTATAATCATCAGGATGTGCGCAAAGAGATGATCCGTTGGGGGAAATGGCTGATAGATACTCTGCAATGCAACGGATTCCGTCTGGATGCAATCAAGCATATTAATCATGAATTTGTACGAGAGTTTGCTACAGAAATGATTAAAAAACGCGGGCAGGATTTTTATATGGTAGGCGAGTTTTGGAAACCGGATCTGGAATCGTGTCAAAAGTTCCTGGATACCATTGATTATAAAATCGACCTGTTTGACGTATCCCTCCACTACAAACTACATAGCGCTTCCTTGGGTGGCAAGGATTTCGATTTAAGCACCATTTTCGAGGATACGCTTGTTCATACCCATCCCCTGAACTCGGTTACTTTTGTCGATAATCATGATTCACAGCCGCATGAAGCGCTCGAATCCTGGGTGGAGGACTGGTTCAAGCCTAGCGCCTATGCACTCATCTTGCTGCGCAAGGACGGTTATCCCTGTGTGTTCTACGGCGATTACTACGGTATCCAGGGGCAAACGCCCGTGAAAGGCAAGCAGGCTGAGCTAGACCCGCTTCTATATGCCCGGTACCATAAAGCTTATGGTGAGCAAAAAGATTATTTCGATGATCCCCATACGATTGGATGGGTTCGTCAAGGCGTGCCTGAGCTGGAAGGCTCCGGATGTGCTGTGGTGATCACCAACGCAAATGACGGAGAAAAGCGCATGTTCGTAGGCAAACAACGTGCAGGGGAAGAATGGATGGATTTGACCGGACATCACGATCATACCGTAAAGATTGAGCAGGATGGCTACGGCATATTTCCCGTTCGTGCCGGCAGTGTATCGGTGTGGGCACTTCCCGCAGAGGAAGACAGCCAGGAAACAGAAGAAGAGGAAGCAAACGCTTAATCTATACCCAACACAAAGAGGACAGGATGCGAGGAAGCGCCCTGTCCTCTTTGTGTATGGAAAGTCACTCCGTTACCTTGCTTTGGTTGGCCACGGCCTGCTTCTTAGCCTCTACATGACTCGGATCACCGAGATAAAAACGCCGGATGGGATCTATATGCTCATCCAGCTCGTACACCAGTGGAATGCCTGTCGGAATATTCAAATCCAGCAATGCGGTTTCGTCCAGATTCTCCATATACTTGATTAAAGCCCGCAAAGTGTTACCATGTGCAGAAATGATAACTCGATCCTTTTTGAGAATCAAAGGTACAATCCGCTGCTTCCAAAACTCACCGACCCGATGCACGGTGTCCTCCAGGCTTTCCCCAAGTGGCAGCTCTTCTGGCTTAATATTGCGATAACGCTCTTCCCGATGCGGACTCCGCTCGTCCTTCTCATCCAGCATAGGGGGCCGCACCGTCAGACTACGCCGCCAGATATGAACCTGCTCCTCGCCGTATTGCACGGCGGAATCCAGCTTGCTAAGCCCCTGAAGGGCACCATAATGGCGTTCATTCAACTTCCATGACTTCTGCACAGGTATCCACAGATGATCCAGCTCATCCAAGATATGATACAGCGTGCGGATAGAACGTTTTAGCACAGAGGCAAATGCCAAATCAAACGTATATCCAGCCTCCTTGAGAATGCGTCCCGCCTCAACGGCCTCATGAGTCCCCTGTTCAGTCAGGTCCACGTCCGTCCAGCCTGTGAACAGGTTTTGTCGGTTATACACGCTCTGTCCATGCCTAACCAGCACCACTTGATACATGCACTCACTCCTCTCCTGTCTGTCTTTATGTTTTACCCAACTTCTATGTATTTAACGTAAAATGCAATTTTTAAACCGTCTATTTAATACAAAAAAGGACGGCATTCAGCCATCCTTTTCTTCTCACCCTGCACTTAGTCCCTCTTACTGAATTTGGCCAACAGATCCAAAATCCGTACATACAGCCATACTAGAGTCACCAGCAATGCAAAAGCACCATACCATTCCATATATTTGGGTGCGCCTTGATCTGCTTGCTCTTCAATAAAATTGAAATCAACCAGCAGATTCAAAGCCGCAATGATCACGATAAATAAGCTAATGCCAATACCCAGCCAACCTGTTTCATGGATATAGGGAACATTCATACCGAAAAAGTTCATAATAAAATCAACCAGCGTCACCAGAAAAATCGCCATCGTACACAGGACCACGAATGAGATAAAGCCGCGTGTCACCTTGATGATTCGCTGCGTGTACATAAAGAGCATCAAGAACAAGATACCCACGGTCAGCAAAATGGCATTGGCTACAATTCCAGGGTACTCATACTCCATAAAAGCTGAAACGCCACCCAAAGCAAAACCACTCAGAATCGCATATACAGGAGAGAGTAATGGAGCCGTTTTGGGGAAAAAGGATATCGCAAGTGCTACGCCTGCCATACCAATAAAGCCTGCCGTCAGCAAGGATAGCACCTCTACGGTTCCTTCGTAGGTCATGTACCAGGTAATACTTCCAGAGACGATGAGCAGAACCAGCAGAAGCAACGTTTTGTTCACCGTTCCTCCAATGGTCATGCGTTGTTCACTAGCTTCTCTTTCATCTTCGCGCAAAAAGATGTCATCACGTAAAACCGGATTGCTAAAGCTCATACAGGGTACTCCTTTTCGATGTTGTTGTTTGCTATGCTATATGTATATATCGGCACAACATGAAAAAAGTTTCAGAAAATTTCAAACAAAAAACTCTAACCTTGCCACATGGCAAAGCTAGAGTTAGAGGATCAGGTCGTTACAGGTTAAAGATCAGCTGTCGCAATCTGAATCGTACCAAATGTGCCTCCGGCCGCGCTAGTCAATAAACCAGCTACCAGCAATAAGGCAACTTCCACCGTAAGACTAGTGAATGCAGGGATCGTATAGGTAATCACAGGCGCATTGACAACAGTAAGGACAAGATCAATCGGAAAGGGACCGTTATTATTAACGGTTACTGCTGCATCTGCACCACCACGCAAATTTTCATAATACGATTTGCCGATACCAGCCGCTATCGTAAAGTTTTGTTGAGGTAAAAGAATCGCCATAGTTTTCACCTCCCTTGCGTTTGATAGTGTATTCTATGCTTCCAATCTACGAGCGTAACGTTAAGTGACTCAGTAATAAGACACAATTCGAAAGACTTATAGATTAACGTACCCTAACCTATGCTAAAAAGGAGTTGCCCTCTCAGATTCTTTGCAGAATCTGCGGACAACTCCTTACTAAATAATAGAAGTATCAGACAGTATAAAAGCAGTTAGCAGGATTGTATGTTGCCTTTGCTTCCTTATTGCACGTCAATGCTCAATTCCTGCAAACCGAAACGAGAAGGCGCTGAAACCTTCACGCGGATATTGCCAGCCTCACCCTTTGTACGAATCCAGAATGCAATGCGTCCACCAATTAGGGATAAGCTTGAAGGACCGATCAATTCACCCACTCCCTCGACCTCCACCGAAACAGGATCTGTATAGAACGGCAGGGCATTGCCGTATTCGTCTAGAGCATCCACTACTACTCGGGTTACGTCCCAATCGCCAGCTTCCAGTACCATATCATCTGCAGCTACCCGTAGCTCTGTCGGCACCGGATTACGTGAATAGTATCTGCGGATCACTTCTTGCCCATCTACGTACCCAATGAATACAGCGTCTTCCCACTTCATGCCCCAGTGACCTGTCAACTCATCGATCACGACAGGAGGGTGAGGAAGCGCCGGGTACTTCTCTCGGTTCGGACGATAAATACCTTTGCGCTCATGACCGTAGATGAACTCCACCTCATCGCAATTGGTGAACACGACCAGCGGCACGATACCCCCGATATTCCGCTCGCCACGAGACCAGTAAGTGACCGGCTCCATAACGATTTCCTGTTCGACGTTCTTCTGGCTCCGGTACACACTGGCTGCAAATTTAGGCAGGCGGAACATATCCATGACACCGTGGTAGCAGATTTTATCACCGGAACCAAAATCAGCATGCGTGTTATAGTCAAAAGCACACCAGCCAATCGCTCCGGCAATGCCCTCATCGGCATAAGAAGCATTTTGGACCCGCGTATGGCGCAGTGCATGCTCCATTACCCGTTCCTCCTGGTCAAAACGCTTGGTCGGGTACATATGCCCGTTATATTCCGTTACCAGATAAGGGACTGGATGATCCAGCTTTGTAACGAGAGACGGCTGGCGCAAGCCTGTCGTTTCGCCATCTACGCCTTCTGTATCGTCATACGTATCAAAATTGCGGATTTCCTTCGCCAAATATTTTTTGTGCCCACCATCATGAACAAAATCATTTATCGTATATACATCTTCCAGCAGCTCACTGCCTACAATATAACGCACACCACCCGTAGCACGGGTCGGATCTAGTTTTCGTGCCAGCTCATTGGTACGCGTGTACAGATCATGGTCATCCTGCGACTCATTAATTCGTACGCCCCAGATTACAATGGAGGGATGATTACGATCACGGATAATCATGTCCTCTACGTCCCTCACCGCCTGCTCCTTCCACGCTTCACCGCCAATATGCTGCCAACCCGGAATCTCTTCGAAAACGAGCAATCCAATCTCATCACAGCGGTCTAGAAAATGACGGGACTGAGGGTAGTGGGATGTCCGTACCATATTCAGCCCCAGCTCCTCCTTGAGCACATCTGCATCACGACGCTGCGCTCTTTTGGGCATAGCATAGCCAACGTACGGATAGGACTGGTGACGGTTCAGGCCGAGCAGCTTGATCTTCCGCCCGTTCAAGTAAAAACCGTCCGGCTGAAATTCAGCCTCGCGGAAGCCAAAGCGCACGGTCATCTGATCCAGTTCTTCTCCGCCTCGTAGCAGCGTCAGCTTCGCTTCATACAGCTTGGGATCATCTATATCCCATAGCCGCAGGCCGCCCAGCTCTTTCAGCTCCAGCGTTACTTCCGCCGCCGTCACCGCTGCCAGCTCGGTCTCCGCCTTCACGCTCGCTCCGTCCAGCAATTGCAGCGCGACCGTCAAGTCGTCCTGCTGATCGCCGATGCCCTCCAGCTCCACGACCACACGCACCGCCTTATTTGCCGCAAGCGGCTCCGGTGTCTGAATGAATATCGTTCCAAGGTGTACAGGCTCCACTATTCGCAGCTGCACTTCGCGGTAAATACCGCCATAGGTCAGATAGTCAATGACTGCCCCAAAGGGAGGGATGTCGTCCCGTTCCGTGGAATCGACAATGACTGTGAGCACATTGGAGCCGCCATACTCGGCAAGTTCGGTCAATTCAACACTGAACGGTGTATATCCACCTTTATGCTCCCCCGCTTTTACCCCGTTTAGATATACCTGGGCATAGGTCATGACTCCTTCAAAATCAACATACACTCGCTTACCTTTGGCATCTGCCGGAATGTTCAGCTCTCTTTTATACGTAGAAATAAACTGAAATGCCTTGTCGTCAAAATAATTATACGGAAGCTCTACATTGGTGTGCGGCAGCTGAATTGGCTCATACCGACCTGCATCAATGCCTGCGCTTATTTCGCTCTCGACATATTCAGGAAGGTAAAACCATTGGTCATTCAACGGCAAAATGGTACGCATGGGTAGTCACCTCAACCTTTTATTTTCCACTCTTATACCATAGTAAAATATTTAAGTAAAAATGACGAGTAAAACTTAGTAAAATAAATATATGTTCAATGTAAGCATTTCCAAGACAATTGTCAATCCATTTTTGTATCTTTTTATAATCAAAAAACAGCCCCGGAAGGCGGGGCTGTCCAAATCCATAGCGTCGATTTTATTTGGCATCGGTATGCAGCGGCGCACTGCTGTTGCGAATCATTAGCTCGGTCGGAATGATGACCTTGCGCCCCACCTCGTTTGCACCGTTGCGTACTGTATGCAGCAAGAGCTGAACGCCCGTTTCTCCCATCAGTTCGGTATGCGTTTTGACTGTTGACAGAGATGGGGTCAAATATTCCGCTGTCGGAATATCATTGAAGCCAACAATTGAGATACGTTCCGGCACCGCAAGCTGATGCTGCTCCAGTGCCTTCAACACCCCAATAGCCACCGAATCGCTCGCGACAAAGAAGGCTGTAGGCAGGTTTTCTGGTCCTGCCAGAATAGCCGCTTCCATCGCACGGAAGCCGTCTGCCGCCGTTCCTCCGCACACATGAATATCATCCGACGTGCATAGCCTGTGCTGTTCCTGATACCGCAAAAACGTCTCATAGCGGGCATCTAGCTCGACTCGTTCGGAATCATGGGACTGCTCATCCTTGCCCATACCTACATATCCGATGTGGCGATGACCTGCGCCCATCAAATAATCCAGTGCATCAGCCGCAGCGTGAGCAAGGTCAATGACCACATAGTCTGCCCCTGTACGCTCTACCGGATGATCCAGAAAGACGCAAGGAATGGGCAGTCCCAGCATACGTTCTACCTCTTCGCTGCTAAAATGCCCCAGCACGATCAGTCCATGTAGCCCTTCGGATAATGCCTTCAGTGTAGTTAGGTCCTCTCTTCTGAAAATACGCTCCAGCTGCGCCCCACTTTGGCGGCACTCTTTTTCCACGCCAAACCGAATAGATAGATAATAAGGGTCTTCCAGTTCCTCGTACGCACTAAACCAGTGCACCATACCTAACCGGATGGGTCCCTCTGCCTTCTTGCGGGGCTGACGACCAATACCGCCATTTTTACGTTTAACCGTCGTATATTTCATGCGCTCGGCAACCTCAAAAATTTTACGCCGCGTTTCCTCTGATACAGACAGTGTTTCATCATAATTCAGCACTCGGGAGACCGTGGATATCGAAACCTCTGCCTCCTGGGCGATATCTTTTAACGTAGGCATTGCAGACTCCTTTAATCGTTTTACTCTATTTTTACTTTTATTTTACTATTATCTTACTCGTCTCCCCTGTGCAACACAACCCGTCATTCCTAAAAGGGTCAACCATTTTTTTCATATTATAAGCCTAATCATGATAAAATACGTACCATAATAGAAATGACACTAAGGAGGATACACACATGAAACAGGAACTGATTGACCGCCTGACTACATATGTTCAGGTAGATACCCAATCTGATGAAAGCAGCCACACTTGCCCCACTACACCCGGACAGCTCACATTGGGCAACCTCTTGGTGGGCGAATTGAAAGCCATTGGTATGACAGACGTAACTATTGATGATAATGGTTATGTGATGGCGACCCTTCCTTCCAATACGGATAAAGAGGTTCCCGTCATCGGTTTTCTCGCCCACCTCGATACGGCTACCGAACTGACTGGCGCAGGGGTAAAGCCGCAATTGACGGAGAACTATGATGGGGGCGATATCACGCTGAATGCTTCGCTTGGTGTGGTTCTTTCTCCACGTGAGTTTCCCGAACTGACTCAATATAAAGGCCACACCCTGATCACAACAGATGGTACCACCCTGCTCGGTGCAGACAACAAAGCCGGGATCGCAGAAATCATGACAGCTATCCACTACCTGATTGACCATCCAGAAATTCAACATGGCAAAATTCGCGTTGCCTTTACACCGGACGAAGAGATTGGAAGAGGACCGGAACGCTTTGATGTAGCCGCTTTTGGCGCTGAATATGCCTATACGGTAGACGGCGGACCGCTCGGAGAACTGGAGTATGAAAGCTTTAACGCCGCAGCCGCCCATATTACCATTCACGGTGTGAACGTGCATCCCGGTACGGCTAAAAACAAAATGATCCACGCTGCCAAAATCGCTATGGAGCTGCACAGTCGGTTACCTGCAAACGAAGCCCCAGAATATACAGACGGATATGATGGCTTCTATCATCTCTTGGAGTCTACAGGCACGGCAGAACAAGCTAAGCTATACTATATTATCCGTGATTTTGACCGCGAGAGCTTTGAAAACCGGAAAGCTTATTTAACAAATGTAGTCAAAGAACTGCAGGCCGCATATGGAGGAAACCGTATTGCGCTGGAATTGAGAGATCAGTATTACAACATGAAAGAGAAAATAGAGCCAGTCAAGCATATCGTCGATGTCGCTTATGAAGCAATGACAAAGCTGAATATCGAACCCATTATTAAGCCGATTCGTGGCGGTACAGACGGTTCACAGCTATCCTACATGGGACTGCCTACCCCGAATATTTTTACAGGTGGGGAGAACTACCACGGTAAGTTTGAATACGTGTCGGTGGACAACATGGTACTTGCTACCAAGGTTATTGTGGAAATCGCACAACTGTTCGAGCAACGCGGTAAGTGAACTACCTATACACAGCACTGACACGTTAAGATTAAATAGAAGGCATATCGTTCCTTAATGGAAACGGTATGCCTTTTTTTTTGAAGCTTTCATTTCCCTTTAAATTTTCAATATCTTTATAACTTTTATCCGTCTTTAGACCGACAACTATATACGAGACTATAAAAAATATATCTAGTAAAGAAAGGTAGGTTATCTATTTGAATACAATAGATGCATTAATTGCAGCCATTCCCTACATACAACAGATTATGCGTGAGAAAGTGACTCTTGCTCTCTTCGACCGCACTCATGTCCTTATGTATACCCAATCGGAGGGTATGGACCTCGGCTTTGAAACGGGCTCGGAGCTGCTCGAAGACTATAAAGATTTTGCCATGCTTAAAAATGGACGTGAGCCCAGCCTGACCCACATCCCTGCTGAAATTCTAGGGCTTCCTCTTGATATGATCAGTATTCCTGTATTTGACGAGAAAGGTGAAGTCATCGCAGCATTTGCGGCCTCTTATAATTTGACTAACAAAAATCAACTGGATCAAATCGTATCCGAGAACCTCTCCATCACTGAGCAGCTCATTGATATGGTACAGCATGTGGCGGCTCATTCCGAGGAGCTTCAGGCAACCAGTGAACAGATTTTGAAAAACACCCAAATCGCCGTACAAAACTCGGGTAAAATCAATCAGGTAGCTGTGTTCATCAAGGAAATTTCTGATCAAACCAACCTGCTTGGATTGAATGCAGCGATCGAGGCCGCGCGTGTCGGAGAAGCAGGTGCAGGCTTTGGTATCGTCGCTCAAGAGGTGCGCAAGCTATCCGTAGAATCCAAAAAGGCGACGGTCGATATTGAAGGAGCCCTTAAGGATGTACAGAACTCCATTCGTCAAATGGAGCAGGAAATTGAGCAAATTGTTTCTTCTTCTCAGGAGCAGGCGACTCTGGTAGGCTCTTTCACTGAAGTGATGGAGCGTATGCAAAAGGCGAGTGAAACGATGCAACATCTGGCCAGTCACCTGACTTCGTATGTCGTAAAATAAATCTTGGCATAAAAGAGGGGAGCACACTGATCGCAAATGCGTAAAAGTGTGCTCCTTTTATGTACAAAAGCCCTATCGGGCTTGAAGGTCTAATTCTGACTCAAGCAGTATAAGAAAAAACACCATGATTTGAAGGAATCACAGGGTCTAACCCTCCCAAAATATTTCCCAACGGAAGAGCAATACTAAGAAACGCCAAGACCATAATTACCGAGATTAATGCCTTTTTCATTATGAAGCCCCCTTAATAAAATGGTTTGGTATTGCTCTTGCTGTGATGGTGTTGCCAAAGCTCGATAAGTCTCAAACAGAGCAACCAGTGTCCTGAAATCAGCATCCGCTTCTACACTGGCAGAGAATTGCAGAGAATCAAGGACATAATTTAAGGCAACGGAGTACTGCTTCTTCTTGAAATGGTAAATGGCCAATTGGTTGACCAGTTTTAAATAATATACGCGGTTTGCTCTATCTTCATAACCTTCAAATATCTTAATATCATCGGCAAAATCGTTCAGCAGGTCGTCTATATTCCAATTATTCAGGTTAGCTGCTTCGGCAATACCAACCAATCCTGGAAGTAGCTCCTCGTCATTGTCGTGAAGAAATTGAACGTACTCAGGCAAAAGTTCCCTTCTCCCCGAAAGTAATTCAATCGTAAATAAATTGGCCTTGGCGAGGAAACGGAATCTCTCTACTTCTTCGTGACCGCTCTGATCCAGCCCCATAAACCAACCCATTTCGCTATACTTCATAATATAGTTTCTGGCTTCCTCATACTTGCCCATATTCTGATAGTAAATAGATTTCGCCAAATAACTATAAGCATAATAAAACACTAGCGGGTGTTTGGTGTCCAATGTCTCATACTTGCCGTCTGCAGCATTTCTCAGTTGGGTGTGATACAGGTTTTCAGCCAACGTATGCAGATAGTCTGCTACTTTGTTCGCTTCATCCCAATCATTATGTGTGTAGCTGATTCTAAACAACTCACAAGCTTTATCGAGTTCGTGGCTGTCCGACAACAAATAAATGGCTTCCCTTTGGTTCAGGACCTCTTCCACTAAACCCGCCTCCCTATCCTGAAAATTGCGATTACCCCTTAGCACAGCGGCTACTCTTCAGGGTAGTTATACTCTTAGCCTCCATTTTTTGTATACCATTATATTACAAATATAGTCAAAACCTAACTTGAAGTCAATTCAATCATCACTACCTTCTTTTTTTGCAACCTTACATTGCTGTGTACGGTTATCGGTTACGAATAGTTGACTCCCCTTATAGAAATAATGCTAAAGAAGACAAAATGTAGGCTCTCTCATGGATGGTTTTTATGATGCTATAGTATCGTGGGGGTAACTACGTTACGAATTAGTGCGTACTTTTCAACCGGGTAGCTGGGCCTTACAATCAAACCTGTGCATGAAACTAAAGTATAGATTGATACTCAACAGAGCATGTACCTGTTCATCAAAATATAAATTCACTTAAGGAGTGAAGTTAATAACATGGAACTTCAATTGGCTTTAGACTTAGTAGATATCCCGCAAGGGATTGCATTGGTAAAAGAAGTAGAGTCGTATATTGATATCGTAGAAATCGGTACGCCGATTGTCATCAATGAAGGACTTCATGCAGTAAAAGCAATGAAAGAAGCATTCCCGAATCTGAAAGTGCTGGCTGACCTGAAGGTTATGGATGCAGGGGGCTATGAAGTGCTAAAAGCTTCCGAGGCTGGTGCAGATATCGTTACGATTTTGGCTGTAGCTGAAGATGCAACAATCAAAGGCGCAGTAGAAGAAGCGAAAAAACAAGGCGGCAAAAAAATCCTGGTGGATATGATCGGTGTTAAAAACCTGGAGCAACGTGCGAAAGAAATCGACGCTCTGGGCGTTGACTACATCTGTGTGCATACAGGCTACGATCTGCAAGCTGAAGGACAAAGCCCGTTCGAAGCACTGCAAACCGTCAAAAAAGTCGTGAAAAACTCCAAAACTGCTGTGGCTGGCGGTATTAAGCTGAGCACATTGGCTGAAGTCGTAAAGGCTCAACCGGATCTGGTTATCGTCGGCGGTGGTATCACTGGCGAGGACGACAAAAAGGCTGTAGCTTCCCAAATGCAACAGCTCATCAAACAAGGTTAACCCCAATGGAAACCTCTCAATATTTATCTGAGGTACTCAAGGAGCTACAATTGGTTCCACAATTGATCAGTGATACGGAATCGGAACAGCTGATCCATTCCATCGCCGTTGCCAATAAGGTATTCGTGGCAGGTGCGGGCCGCTCAGGGTTCATGATTCGCTCGCTGGCAATGCGGCTGATGCATATGGGAATTCAAGCTTACGTAGTCGGGGAAACCGTAACTCCCGGTTTGGGCGAGGGCGACCTGCTCATTATCGGTTCAGGCTCTGGTGAAACCAAAAGCCTGATCTCCATGGCAGAAAAAGCAAAGAAACTCGGAGCCTCTCTGGCGCTACTAACCACTTCTCCCGGTTCCACCATTGGCAAACTGGCCGATATCATCGTCAAGCTGCCTGGTGCGGCCAAGGACCCGTCCAACAAGGACTACCAGACGATCCAGCCCATGGGCTCATTGTTTGAGCAAACCCTGCTGTTGTACGGTGACGCATTGGTACTCAGAACGATGGATCTGCGCAAGCTGACCTCCAAATCTATGTTTGGTCAACACGCCAATTTGGAATAAAAGTGCATTCCTTTACGATAGCAATGCAGGCTGTCCTTTACATGTCACATGTGAAGGACAGCCTGCTTTTATGCATGTATAAGGCGACGTTCGATACAGCATAGAATAAGGCAAAACAAGCCCGGCATGTATTCAAACCATTTATTCGTTATTCCCTGCTGGCAACGGCGGGACTTTGGACGGATCAGCAAGTGCCCAATAGGCATATTTGGCCTTTAACCGTTCGTCGAATAGTAGCGGTTTATCCAACCGGGCTATCGGAAACGTGCTAAGCCACGTATTTCCATCATCCGTACCCCAAATCGTCACATTGCTGATATGTTCCTGCTGTCTTGAAAACATATCGAACAGCGCCCGATAGCGGTGAGCCTGCCGGATGAGCATAGATTCTGGAATTGTTTCATAGCGATCTGTATCATTGGAATAAAGACCCATATCCAGCTCGGTAATTTGATTATCCAGACCAAGTGAAGCAAACTTTTCTATGGACTGCTCAATCTCGCTAATAGCGGGAAACTCCAGGCGGATATGCGATTGGTGGCCTACCCCGTCAATCGGTACACCTTTAGCGAGCAGATCACGTACCAAATTGTACAGAAAATCCCGTTTCTTCGGCTCATGCGTGTTGTAATCGTTAATGAATAGCCGTGCGTTCGGACCCGTCGCTTCCCTCGTGACACGGAATGCTTTTTCAATATAATCCGTACCGGTAATCTGATACCACTTGCTGCGGCGCATGCCATCCGGCTGATCAGGATCAATGACCTCATTCACCACATCCCAATCGGTGATGACATTTTTATACCGGGCTGCAACAGCGCGTATATGCGTCTCCAGCCGATCCAGCAAAAGCTTTTTATTCTCAGCAGTCGGCGTCATCGGCTGTCCATTCTTATCCTTGAACATCCAATCCCCAGTTTGGTTATGCCACACCAAAGTATGGAAGCGAATTTCCAGTCCATGCTGTCTAGCAAACTGCACAATTTGGTCTGCTTCCTCCCAATGGAACTGTCCCTCGGACGGTTGTAAGGAGATCGGCTTCATCGCATTCCCTGCAACGACGCTGTTAAAATGCTTCTGTACCAACTCTCCGTAAGCCCCTTCGGTCTGGAAAGCTTCAATCGCCGTGCCAATGCTAAACTGTCCCCCATATAATCCATGCAAAGAAGGAATGTCCTTTTCAATAGCCAGCGGTGGTACAAGTGACAGCTCGAAATCATCCATATAAAAGGAAGACGTTCCTTCTGCCGTTTCCAAATACATAGAAACAGTGTCTGCATCATGCGCAAGCGTATACATACCAGACAAATGCATCCATCCCCCTGTCGTAGTAGCCGTGTCGCCTACAACAGTTTCATACGCACTATCCCCTTGATGATCACGCTGTACGCTGAGCCTCACCTTGGCAGGCTGCTCACCCGGCGCCAGCTTCACCCAGGCACTGACCGTATATCGGCTGCCCTTTTGCATCGTAGCAGTCACATCCAGCTTGGGTCCGGCATATGTCTTTTGTCTGCCTGTTGTCAGCAGACTGTATGAGCCGCTTCGTGCATCGGCGTCCGAAACCTGCACGGTCTCATCTCCCATACGGGACACCCATCCTTGAGCCGTACCATCTTCAAACCCGGATACGATACCATTGGCCGGCTCCGGTGGCCTCTTCGATACCTGTGTTATTTCTATCTCATCCACATAGTAGGCCTGCGCGGGATTCGAGCTTTCCACATACAGCTTCAATGCATCCATCCCCCCGGTAAAAGTATATTTCCCCTGAAGTTTGATCCACGATGTATCCGCCGTCTCCGTCTGCGCTACCGTCTTCCATGTCGTAGTCCCGCCTGTGGGCTGCTGCTCCACTGTAAGTTTAACCATGCTCGGAACCGCAGAATGACCATCCAGCTTCACATAGCCACTAATTTCATACTCCACATCCGGCTGCAACAGCGACTTCACATCCAGCTCCGCCCCGTTCCAAGCCGCTGTACGAGCGGTTGCCTTCAGACTGTGCGTGCCGCCATATGCTGCTTCCGTGACGGATGCAATTTGGGTATAAGTTCCTCGCGGCTTCCAGCCGTCGCTGTTTCCTTGCTCAAATCCATACGTTCCAATGGTCTTATGGATACTACCCGCCGATAGCACCATATCCGAAACAGGCGGGGAATGTTCTATAGACGGAGCTGCCTTCGCCACAGACGCTCCCCACCAACCGACAGGCGATAACAACAGCGCTCCCGCCAGTACCAGACAAAAAGGCTTAACCCAACATGACCGCAAAGCAATCCCTCCCGTACTCCAATTTTTTGAATTCGTATTGGGCACTATTGGATTTCAGTTACTATCCTTTGACACCTCCCAAGGTCATACCCTTCACAAAGTATTTTTGCAAAAAAGGATAAACTAAAATAATAGGCACTGAAGCGACAATCGTCATCGTGGCCCGAATTGAGGTAGGCGTGACCGACTTCGCCAGATTTTCCGAACCAGCGAATTGGCTCGCATAGTCCTGAGTGTTAACAGACGTGTTAGAATTTTGCAGTATTTTCATCAGCTCATATTGAAGAGTGCTCCATTGCTCATATGACGAATTGTACAAAAACACATCGAACCAGGAATTCCATTGCGCGACCGCTGTAAACAGCGACACCGTCGCCAGTACGGGAACACACAGCGGCAAAACGATGCGCATAAAAGTGGCAAACTCCCCAGCCCCGTCAATACGCGCCGACTCCAAAATCCCTTCCGGCAATCCCTCAATAAAGGAGCGAATGACAATCACATTAAACACCCCAATCAATCCCGGCACGACATACACCCAGAAAGTCCCCAGCATCCCAAGCTCACGAATCAGGAGAAAGTTCGGAATCAATCCACCGCTAAAATACATCGTTAAAATAAAAGCAATTGAAACAAATTTGCGCAGTACATATTCCGGCCGGCTGATCGTGTACGCCACCATCGCGCAGCAAAACACCGAAGTCACTGTACCCACAACTGTACGTAATACAGAAATCAGCGTAGCATGGAAAATCGTCGCTTCCTTGAACACAAATTCATAATTACTCCACGTAAATTCACGCGGCCACAAATAGATCCCGCCCCGAATCGAATCATTCGCTTCATTTAACGAAACCGCCAGCGTATTTAAAAACGGATACAGCGTGAACACCATTAGGCAGAGCATAAACCCGATATTGCACGCATCAAAAATTCGATCCGAGGGCGCCCGAAATCGCCCGTGTACGGCCTTCCCTTTGCCCATGACTTCCGCTCCTTTCTAAAAAATAGTTTAGGCATTTGGATCGCGCACCCTCTGCTATCTCCTTCGAATAGCACAGTCCTAAAAAACAGCCTCTAATGGCTGATAGCGAAGCTGAGCCAACCATAATGGCACATTTACCCAAGGAAGCGCGAGTCACGCGCCTTCCTTAAACTCTCCCCTTGCCACTACCCTCAGTTCTCAAAAAAAGTGACTTTACGGCGGGTAGCAGCGGAGCGGGCGGAATTGTTCTGAAGAAGCGGAGCGTTCGCCTTTATCCCCGGATTTTAACCTATGATCTTTATTCCAATAAGAAAATACGGGGATAACAGCGATCGGAAGAACAATCCGCACGCGAAGCGGCCGTCCCCCCACCATAACTCACTCTTTCTTCAGAACAATCTCTCCTCCCCTAACCGCTTCGCAATATGATTGGCGCTAAACAGTAAGATGAAGCTGACCACCGTTTTGAACATCCCAGCAGCAATGGAAAGCGAGAAATTACCCATCTGAATACCATATTTCAGCACGAAAATATCCAGATTCTCCGAGTAATCCACGTTCATGCCGTTGCCCAGTAAGTATTGCGGCTCAAAGCCGGATTCCAGTAAATTGCCAATGTTCATAATGAGCAGGATGATAAATACAGGCTTCAACCCCGGTAATGTCACATGCCAAATCCGCTGAAAACGCCCTGCTCCGTCCATCTCGGCTGCCTCATACTGCGAGGGATCAATCATCGTCATCGCGGCCAAATAAATGATGGTGTTCCAGCCGACATTTTTCCATACCTCCGATGCACCGAGAATGCCCCAAAAATAGCTTCCCTCGCCCAGCCACAGAATAGGCTCCTTAATCAACCCCAGCCACATCAGCACCTCATTGATGATGCCGCCATCCGCAGACAGTGCCGTACTGATGATGCTAGCCGCGACCACCCACGAAATAAAATGTGGCAGATAGCTGACCGTCTGCACGACCCGCTTGAACATGATCTGACGAAGCTCATTCAGCAAAATCGCTAATGTTATAGCGGTGACAAAACCCAGCACCAGATTAATAAAGCTCATCGCCAGTGTATTGCGCATGACCCGCAGAAAGTGTTCATCCTGAAATAGAAAATGGAAATGTTTTAATCCGACCCATTGCTGATCGAGCAACTTGCGGGCAGGCTTAAAATCCTGAAAGGCAATCGTCCAACCCCAGATGGGCAAATACTTGAAGATGAACAGCCAGATTAAAAAAGGGACGGACATCCATACCAGTGCCCGTTGCTGATTCAGCTTGTGCATAAATCCCCTAAAGCCGGTTCGCCGCGAGGGCGGCAAATGATCCGAGGAGATCGTGACAGGTGGTGGTGACGAGTGGCCCATAGCTGCTTCCTCCTTTATTTTTTACCGGGATTTTCGATTTTTTTGGCAACCTCCTTCGTGATCAGCTCCTCATACGCCTTTACATCCAGCTTGTTGAATTCAGTGGTGTATTCATTCCAAATCGCATCAAACTGCTCTGGTGCAGACAGCACCAAACGCGGGAAATATTTGCGCTGTAGGTCCCCCTTCTTTTGCTGGAAGAGCTGCGCTGTTGAGCCTTGAGCAATCGGAATACTCCAGGCCGGATACCATGGGCGCTCGTCAGGTGCGGAAAACATTTGCGAGAAGGACTCTACACCATAGACTTTTAGTAGCTTTTTATCCCCCTCGGTGTAGGACATACGCGCAACCTCAGGCTGCCGTCCGGGGCCAACCGAGTTGCCGTCAGGCAGGGTAGAACCGCTACCGTATCGCGGCCAACTGTATTCAAAATATTTGAACCCAAATGATTCGCGGAACGCGTCCTGACCAGTCTGCTTAATTTGCTCCTCAGTCCGGTAAAAGCGTCCTTTTTTATCTACATCATAGGTTTCTCCCTTGATTCCCCAGTTGGATAATATCTGGTTTTCGTCCGTCAGCAGGTTGTCAAAAAATTTGATGATACGCACCGGGTCCTTGGCACTGACCGTAATTCCTATGCCTCGGTTATTAACAAATGACGAAGGATCAATGTACTGATCCTTTATATTCTGGTCGTATACAACAGGCAGCCCTATATACTCCATATCATCATTGCCCGATTGCTTGGAAGCCTCCTGCAGATTATTCAGGGCCTGCCCCGCCTGCCAGCGGTAGTCGAAAAAGCCCAGCACCTTACCCGAGGTCAGCTTCGCCAAATATTGATCGTAATTGTCCACAAAGGACGATTTATCAAATAGGCCCTCTACATTGAGCTGATTTAGCTCTTTCAGATACCGCTTTGTGATTTCCATATCTCCATAATCCGTGGCCCGGTGTGTTTTCATATCAATAATCGTGCCGCCATCATTCGGATAGCCTGCCAGATGCATCGGCGCGTTCGTAAGAGCATAAAACCTATCCTGCGTGGTTAAAGCCAGGTACCCAGTCAAGCCCTCATCTGCATGCTTTTTCGCATAGTTACGAATCAGAGCTAAATACTCGTCAAGTGTTTTGATTTTTGGATATCCCGCTTCTTTTAATACCCTGCGTTGCACCCAAAAGGCTCCTTGCTCTAAGTTAGGCGCAGGTAAATAATCGCCTACCACCGCACTTAGCGGCAGAAAGTAAATGTTCCCATCCTCCGCCTTCATCAAGTTGTAGTACGGTCCATATACACGCTTAATATTTGGTCCATATTTGTCGATCAAATCATTCAGGGGAATAAAAGCCCCGGCATCCAGCAGCTTATCGATCGTGCCATCCGGTACTATCACATCCGGGTAATCGTTACTGGCAATAAATGTACCGATCTTTGTATTGGAATCACCCACCAAATGCTCCAGCTTCCAGTTTACCCCCGTCTGATCCTCCAAAATTTTGCCGATCCGTGTTTCATTGGTATTAATGTCTCTCCCCGCAGTGGCATTAAAATACGTGAATGTGACCTTCTCCTTGCTATCTCCTGACGCCGGCTCCTTGCCCGAGCTCCCAGAGCAAGCAGCGATCATAGACGCCATCATAACCATTACCAGACTGATGATTCCGAACCTTTTGCTTGTCATGCCAGACCCTCCCCTTTCGCCCTCTTTTGTCGATTGTGTGTGAATATCGTGCGCACGTACCTCAAGCACTGAGAATCCCGCACACCCTAAATTGTAAGCACTTTCATTTTATAAAATGCTGTTCATTTCGTTCACCTGTCAATCTAAAGGTGTTACTTAGAAAACTATAGGTAAAGGTCCTTCAACGCAAAATAGGTACTGCTCTCCACCTCACTCCCGATCCGCAGGAATCCTAATTCGAATCTCCGTACCCTCGCCGGGTGCACTGCGAATGGCAAGCTCAAAGCGGCTCCCGTAGTAAAGTTTAAGACGATATATGACATTTTGTAGACCTATACGCTCACCCATTTCTTCCTGCCTTTGCATGTAACCATACAAGCGTTGTATCTGTTCCTCAGACATGCCCACCCCATCATCCCGAACCGTTAGAATCAGTTGTCCTTCCTCATGCTCAAAATGAATCTCAATGCGTCCTCCATGCTTTAGCGGCTCAATGCCGTGGATGCTTGCATTTTCAACCAGTGTCAGCGCGACCATTTTGGGAAGCAGATTATCCAAGTCTTCAGAGCGCGCCTGCACTTCGTACTGTATTCGCTCACCAAAGCGATATTGCTGAATTTCCAGAAAACAACGGATCAGCTCCAGCTCCTCCCGCAAAGTAACCCGATCCTTGTTCCACACCAGCGAATTGCGGAAAATCCGTGCCATGTTATGAATAATGCGCGCTGTCTCATCCTCATGCTTCATCAAGCTCCGCATGCGAATCGTCTCCAGTGCATTGAACAGAAAATGTGGGTTGATCTGACTGTGAAGTGCATTCAACTGGGCATGCCTGCGCTGAATTTCCAGATTTTTTCGCTGTATATCGGCCATATAGACATCGTTAATCAGTCGCTTTATTTTCAGCGTCATCCGATTAAACTCACCTGTTAATTGCCCGATCTCATCTCTCGACTCTGTACCGCGAATCAGCTCAAAATGCTGGTTTTTTACCTTTTTCATGTGCTTTAAAATACGATGAATCCTCACGTTCAACGAACGTGTAATCCAAATAATGATTAATGTAGGCAGCAACATATTTACACAGGTTAACAAGAGCACAAAATTGCGAGATTCCTGCATTTCATACAGCACTGCATCTCTCGATACCGCAGCCACAATGCTCCAGCCATTCAGATTGCTCGTAAGCACATAATTCGTCTTGAACTCCATCGTGTCCTCGGGCAGCTTGAGAGTGTTATAGGCCACATTTTTGTGGTTTATATCCACTTTGGGGTCCGTTGTATATTCGATTCCCCCTCGTTCGTTCAGCAGAAAGAGACTTCCCTGCAAATTCAGGTTATTGAAAATCTCTCGAATGGACGACATTCGCAGTTCTATTTTCAGTATTTTTTCACGACCATTTTGGGAATAAAAGTAGTTCATCCGCCGAATCAGGCTAAAAGGGTACATCTGTTCACCTGTGCTGTCATCGGTACGTACAAATATAGGCTTGGACTGGCGTCCAGGCGAGATTTTGGTATACCAAGGCAAACTTCTGACTCCCTCATCTATAAAGCTGATTCCCCCGGAATTCAGCAGCGTTGAATTATTGGTGTAGATCGTAATTCCACCTACGGAATGGTATGCAGGACTGTAAGTGTTGTTCAAGATATGACGTAAATAAGAGTCATAAGCGGCGATATAGTCAGCAGGGTGGGGATATGTTTCTTCCAATACCTCATTGAGCTGATGATCCGTATAAAAGATAGACGAGATTTCCATCGCATCTTCAAATTCACGGTAAAATTCAATTTTAATCTGTTCCAGTGCGCGCGAAATATCCTGCATACGCTGTTCCTTCACGTTTTGCGAGGTGACATGGTAAAAAATCAGATTGGTCAGCACTACAGGCGTAAAAACACAGAGAAAATAAAGCAGCAGCATTTTATCTCGCAGTCGTACATGATCAAGAGTCATTCTCAGCATCTTCATTCGCCGGCCCTCTCTGACTCGTTGCCAACAATCAGGCTGTTGCGGTATTCGCTTGGTGTGGCATGCGCCATCTTTTCAAACTGGGTAACAAAATAGTCTGAACTGCCGAAGCCCACGCGCTCAGCAATTTCATAAATCCGCAGATCCGTCTGCCGCAACAAGCGTTTCGCCTCCTGAACGCGCAATTTCAGCAGAAATTCGTTAAAGTACACACCATACGTTTTTCTGAACAATTGACCGAGGTATACAGGGTTCATGTAAAAGCGAGCCGCAATACTTTTCAGGCTTATATTCTCGGCGGCATGCTGCTCAATGTAAGCACGGATGTGCTGGATGCCTCCCTGCTGACAATCCTTGCGCAGAACCCCGATATACCTTCCACTTTCCTCGACAAAAGCTGTAAACAATCGCTGTAGTTCACCCAGGGACAGGTTCATGTCCTGCCAGTTCATCATCGGTTCTAGTGACTGAAGTGAGCGCTCATCTCCCTGCATGTTTTGAATGACCCGAACGATACTAAGTACGCACTGATGCAGACTCATTTTCATAGCCTCAGGAGCATAACACTCCTCCCGAAAGCTGCTAAATAAATAATCCACGGCCACACGCAGCTCATCCAACCGCAGTTCCTCAACTTGTTCCGTCAAGCGATCCAGTACGTCCTGAGGGATGGTCTTATAGTGAAGTGGTGGCATTTCCTCCTGTAGATATACAACAATACCGCCATGGTCATAAATGTATTTATGGAGCACTGCCTCCTTCGCACAGGCATAGGACTGCTGGATATCCTGCAACCGATTCACAGGCTTTCCTGCATAAATGAAAACTCGACTTCCCAGCTGATCTTTTAGTGTCTTCATCCCCTCTATCTCGCGTTGTAGCGCTTTCACAAAAACTTCGACCTTGCCTTCAAAACACTCCAAAAGGAAGTCGGGTACGATAAGACCAATCCGGTTACGATGCTCATGAACATAGAGAGGGTACTTGCCATCCATTAACCGATGAAGCGCTTGCTCTATAAGCTCCCTGAATTGGAAAAGCGATAGCATGATATTATTGCCACCGGAGCGCCAGGGATGTTGGTCATTCAGCTCGACGAGTACATAGTACATATAAGTGGCTTCCCCAAGCCGTAGCTGCTGCTCCCACTGTGTCACCACTACATCATCCACTGGGTTCATCATCACAGTCTCTAACAGCCCACCTGCATGGTGTTTCTGATATCGTTGCGCACTCTGCTGTTCACGATGCAGTCTTTCACTCAGCTTGCGCAATGTAGCCGAAAAGTCACCCTCATCAATCGGCTTAAGCATAAAATCATGAACCCCATAGCGGATTGCCTGCTGCGCATAAGCAAAATCACTATAGCCGCTTAAGATAATAAACGCGGGATGTTCTGTACTCTGTTCGAGCACAGACCGAATCAGCTCTAATCCGTCCAGCACAGGCATACGAATATCGGTAATGACCAGGTCCGGGTGAATACGGCTGATTAGCTCCAGCGCATCCTCACCGTTATCAGCTTCTCCTACGACTTCAAAACCACAGGCTTGCCAATCCATGAGTTGAAGCAGCCCTTTACGAGTAAAGGTTTCATCATCCACCACAATGGCTCGATGCAGCTTCATAACACGCTTCCTCCTTTTGAAGTATGCCTATTTTATTATTTTGGTTAACTATTCCAATGATCTCAGTCACTATGGTAATGTAAAACATCAGGAATTGGAAATTTTCGTTACGCCTATTATATGACGAATAGAGGGGTGCAAAGCATGCGCACGCCAGCGGCCAAGCCAAAGCAGCAAATATACAAAAAGGAGACGAATCCCTAAATAGGGGTTCGTCTCCTCAGGCTGTCGAGAAACCCCCTGTTTTTTTGCAGGGGGTTTAAAACTGTCTTAGTGGTCTAAGAACTAGGGTCCTCAGATCGTTTTAAATCGATTTTTGTTTTAAAAGATGCGTCTCCCCATATAAAAATAGAAGTGTCGAAAAGTCCTCTGGACTTTCTCGACACTCTGAGGAGACGAATCCCTAAATAGGGGTTCGTCTCCTTTTTTGCTATTGCGTAAAAAGCTTTATTCTCTTATTCGTGAATTCAGGCTATCGCTCAGCGATGATACTGACCGCTTGCAGATGGTCGGCGTACTTTACAAACTGCTTGCGCATACCCATAACCCTTGTCCGGGCAGCATGGTTATGCATAAGGTTAAAGACAATTTTCCCAAATCTCAACCAGCCCTCGTCCTGAATGATACGTGGCAGATGCAATAAGTGCATGGGAACCGTATAGATTTTAACGACCTTAAAGCCTTCCTCTTTCAGCAGCTGTTCCCACTCTGACACCGTCAACGGTGTCGCATTAACTCTCATGGCTACAGCTAAATCCTTGTAAATTTGTTTTCTGAGCGCAGGCTCAATATGGTTAGGAGCAAGGCACATCTCATGAATAGCATACTTCCCACCTGCTTTCAAAAGCCGCCTGGCTTCCGAAATAATCTGCGCTTTCTTGGCCCTTGTGTGCATCGTCAGCATGGCTTCCCCATATACCACCGTCGCAGAGGCATCCGGCAACGGAACCTGTTCAGCATCGGCAATAATGACTTCCCGATTTGCTCCGCTTGCATACGTTTTTACAATAGAAGCCGCCTTCTCATTCTGTTCAATCGCAATATAACGACGGGGATTAAGCCGCAGTGTGATTTGGGCAGTTATACCCAATCCGGGGGCAAACTCAATAACCTCATCCTGCCCGGTTACGTCAAGTCCCTCTATCATCCAACGTGTCATTTTTAACCCTCCGGGCCTAAGCACGCGCTTACCGAGACTTGCTAATATCCAGTGCCCTGGCACCTGTTTGTAATCTACTGTCTGCATTGGCTATTAACACCTCTTCTTAAAATTTGATAATGATATTCATTATCAATACGAGTGTAAAAAAATAACCTTTTTCTTTTTTTATATGAGCATGTTGCATTATGCAATATCTATATATTGCCAATTGGAGACCCACTCTTACGATTTATGCCAATGCTCCATTTATACAATGATGGTGCTGTATCCTCTTTTATATGTTCTGCGCATAGCTTTCACTTGGCGTTTGGGTCAACACTACATGCAGCCTGGAATTTGCCTCTGCACCGCCACGATAGGAAAAGTGCTCATCTCCCGTAACATGAATGATATCCCCTTGGACAACTTCCGTTGCTTCGCCGTTCACAGTTACAATACCGCTGCCTTCAAGAACAAGCAAATATACATTCGCTCCTGGGTGATTATGTGTTGGCAACTCAGCATTAGGAGTAAAGTTGAGAATAAAAATTACATTGTCGGCTTCCTTATGCACAATTCGTTTTGTAAACGCAGCTTCCTTATATTCCTGAAATTGAATGAGGTTTGATTTTTTCATATTGGTTCACGCTCCTGTTTGAAATTAAATTTGCTTAAGATGGATTAATACCTTTATTGTATTGGATTATTTCGCTCGACTTGTGATTGCAATCACAAAACTAAATTTAAGTAAAAAATACTTTTAATTATTTAAAAATTTGATTTCAATCATCTTTTTCATCGACACATCCAACTAGAATCGGATTATGCAAGATGCTAAAACAATAACAAGCAGGAGGTTATTCCTATGAAGCCCGGATTCAAGCTGGCAAAGGATATTTATTGGGTAGGAAAAATTGATAATCGTGAGGTTCCCTTTCATCGTCTTCTACTATCAAAGGGTACAACTTATAATGCATATCTATTAAAAACCGGAAAGCCAACCATTGTGGATACCGTGGATATGGCGTTCGGTAGAGAATTTGCCGAAGCTGTAACCGAATTGATCGATCCATTGGACATTCAATATATCATCGTCAATCACACGGAACCAGATCACTCGGGCGGATTGGCGGCACTTGCTTCCAAGGCAACGAACGCTACGATTGTCTGCACTGAGATTGCCGTTCCGGAAATTCAACAAATGTACAAGCTTCAGCATCGCAACTTCCTCGTAATCAAGGATGGGGATCAACTGGACATTGGAGGCAAAACGCTGCTGTTCAAAGAAACTCCTTATCTGCATACGGAAGAAACCATGATTACGTATTGTATAGAAGATAAAATCTTGTTCCCTTGCGATATTTTCAGTACACACGTGGCTGTAGAGCATCTATTTGCCGATGAGGCTGGTTTTGATATCACCGAGGACTTTATCGGATACTATCAGGCTATTATTCATCCACATCGCAGATATGTGCGCACATTAATCGAAGCTGTTGCCGATCTGGATATTGAGATGATTGCGCCTTCCCACGGCTTCGCGATCCGGCATGATATTGCCAAGTTTATTGATTTGTACGCCTCTATGAGTACCGAAACCAAGGAAGATAAAAAAGTAGCGATTGTCTATGCCACCCTAAAAAATAATACTAAAAAAATGGCAAACATCCTGAAGGACTGCTTTTTGGAGAACCAAATCAAGGTGGAGCTATGGGACGTGGATAAAGCGGATGAAACAGAAATATTGAATAGTATTGCCTCAGCAGATGCTGTGTTCGTTGGTAGCTCTACTAAATATGCCGATATGACGGGCAAATTGGAAGACCTATTGCAACAAATGCAAAAGATGAATCTGGAAGGCAAGCTGGCTGCTGCCTTTGGTTCCTACGGCTGGAGCGGGGAAGCCATTGAAGTTGTACAGGACTACTTGAACGGTACCAATATGAAGGTGCAAAGCACTTCAGATGTAATCAAATCAACGGGTATGACCCATGTGGAATTCCCGGTACGTATTCGTTTCTCTCCTACAGAAGTTGAGAAAGTGAAAAAAATTAAAAATGCCGCTGAATTTGTCTCAGATCTACTGCTTAGTGTTATTTAAAACACAGTAGCGTATAGCGAATAGGAGAGATACTGAATGGGTAACCAACATTACGTTATTATCGGAGGCAGTGTCGCCGCCGTCAACGCGGCAAAAGCGATTAGAGATCATGATGAGCTGGCCGAAATTTCTATTTACGGGGAGGAAGCATCCTTTCCGTATAACAGAGTCAAACTTTCCAAGGGACTATTTACTGATTTGCACAGTGACAAAATCCTGATCAAAAAGGAAAAATGGTTTGCCAATCAACGAATTCATGTGTATTCCGGCATCAAGATAACCGAGATACATCCAGAGGATTGTACTATCAAAACAATAGATGGACAAACCGTTGCTTATGACAAGCTCCTGCTGTGTACAGGAGCTCACAACCGTAAGCTTGTGCTGGATGGGGCTTCTCTAAGGAACGTTCACAATATCCGTTTTCGACAAGATGCAGATAGCCTTAAAGCAGAATTGCGACAGGGAGACCGGATATGTATCATCGGGGGCGGTATTCAAGGCGTGGAAACCGCCTGGTCCTTCCAGCAAGCCGGGTATGCTGTAACCATACTGGAAGCTTCGCATCGGCTTATGCCCCGCCAGCTAGATGAAAAGGCCTCCGCTATTTTGACCGATCAAATGACCGAACGGGGTACTCAGATCCACCTTGGGCAAGGCGTAAAAGGTATTAAAGGCACAGATCACGTAGAAGGTGTGGAACTACAGGACGGCTCTGTTATCCCTTGCGAGCATGTCGTGTACTCTATCGGAATTGTACCGAATACGGAGCTTGCTCGCCAAATCGGCCTTGATATTAGACAAGGCATTCTGGTGAATGCACAGATGGAGACCAGCTCCGCCAATATCTATGCAGCAGGTGATGCAGCCGAATTTCAAAGTAGAGTAGATGGGTTATGGGAAAGCGCAATGGAGCAGGGAAAAATAGCAGGCGCTAATATGGCGGGCGCATCCGTCAGCTATCAGCGTCCCCTCCCTGTAACCCTTTCAAACTGCTATGAATCTCCTCTCTTTTCCATCGGTCTGGTAGATGAACAAGTCTGCGACACCAGCCTGATTATTAAAAATCGTGCTTCTTATACACGTATGTTTATACAAAACGGCTCTATCTGCGGCGTGATTGGCTTTGGAGATGCCCTTGCTTCACTACCATACAAAACAGCCATCATGCAGGGACTCAAACCGGACGCACCAGAGCTTACAAAAATATTGAATGACAAGGAGAACTAGAGATGGAAAAATATGTTTGTCAGCCCTGTGGATACATTTATGATCCTGCTATCGGTGACCCCGATGAAGACGTTATGCCTGGTACAGCGTTTGAGGATCTTCCAGAAGACTGGGTTTGTCCCGTCTGCGGTGAGGATCAAAGTCATTTTGCCCCAATAGATGATACAGAATAACAACCATGCGCTATAACCTGTAGTTTCCGGTTTATGAATGGAGTGAATGAATGTGAATGCGATGTCCTGTCCCTGCCAGTGCGAAAAGGAGCCCTGTGCCCGCAAAGTGCCTATCTTTTCCTCTTTGTCCTGCGAAGATTTGTGTAAGGTCAGCTCTATGATCCGACACCGAAAATATCAGAAGGGTGAAGCCCTGATTATCGAGGAACAAGCATCCGATACGCTGTACATTATTAAAAGCGGGCATGTCAAGCTACTGAAGATGACGCCTCAGGGCAAGGAGCAAATTCTGCACATTCTGACAACTGGCGATTTTTTTGGCGAGTTGAACATATTTAACAGCGATGAGCTGAGTAACTTTAGTGCGTATGCCTTAAAAGATACTGATATTTGTATGCTCACCAAGGATGATATGGAGCAGTTGATCCGCAACAATCCCGATATCTCTTTGAAGCTGCTCAAAACCATTACTAAACGCTTGGCACATACCGAAAACCTGGCTCAAAGCCTAGCTACCAAAGACCCGGAAATCCGCATCGCCTATATGATTCTTGAGCTTGGACATAAATACGGCAAGCCTGATGGTTCCTACATTAAAATAAACCTCCCCCTTTCACGCGAGGAAATGGCTAATTATGTGGGTGTCACCCGCGAAACCATCAGTCGCAAATTCGGAAAATTTGAACAGCTGGGGATTATTCATAGCAGGGGTACAAGAGAGATTACCATCTGCGATGTACAGAAACTGAACGAATATATGGATTGAGACACATAGATACAATGTTACTCTAACATGAGGACAACAAAAAACCGCTTCTTTAACTTATGGATTGCAGTTGATCTATCAACCACTTCCATTTCGTTAAAAGGCGGTTTTTTAGCATATTTTATACTCCACTAACTATCAATTGTCGTGTTCACACCTTGGGAAGACGCTCCCCATGCAAGCTGCGCTGAAGGAAGTTCTGGCGAAACTCTGTCTGTGGAAGGGGCAGTCTCAATCGTGGTCGATTTGGAGCAATCCCACACTACTTTGACCAAATACCCAAACAACAACACATTCAACAATGATGTCACACACAAAATAATACCGTATTGATCCCGAGAGTTGGAGCTATAGAAGATATCAAAGGTGTTCAGGAAAATCGTAAGACTGAATCCACCCGCAAGCCACAAGAATCTGCGGTCTCGTAAATACAGATACGCCAGTACAGCTAACGCGGCCGCAGGGAACAAGTACCGTTCATGCATGCTGGAAGCGAAGGTAAATACACCTGCAATGAGCACCAGTGCAGCTACTGCTGCAAATTGTGGTTTGCGACTGCGGATATACATCCACCATGTAAATAGAGTCACCAACACAATGCAGATCATACCCCATGTATGGTAACTGAACAGGAACAATGTTGTAGTGTCCTGCGTATAATTGCCACCGATCAATGCGAAAAAGTTATACGCGTTCACCGAAGCATACGGATACTCGCCGACCGTTCCCTTGTATAGGTCAAGTAGCCATAACGGCTCTTGCCCCCACGAAAATGGCAATATGACCAGAATGGTCGTCACAACGGCACCGCCAATGGACAACAGCCAAGGCTGTATTTTACGTTGTCTCAACAGCTCAAAGAACAGAACAGGCCCATAAATAATTCCCTGCGGCTTCATCAATACGGCTACCGTAAACAATACGGCGGACCAGCCGACCCGGTTTTCCACAAGCAGCACAATCATGCCCACAATCAGCATCGTAAAGAAAGAATCTACCTGTCCCCAGAAGGTCGAATTGATAAACACCGCCGGGTTAAACACGTAGAATATAGCCAATCCAAGGCTTATTCCATAGCCGACCCGTTTGCTCGCCAACCGGTACAGCATGTACGCTGTCACGATATCGGCTAATATATTGGGAAGCCGCAACAGCACGGACATATAGGGACTGAAAGCATCCGTAGAGCCGATTTGACCGATCACATATAAAATATAAATATAGAACGGCGGATAATCACTTGATCCGTTCGTGTAAAAGCCCGATAAGCTATCCGCTGCTGTCGTAGCCCAGTTCCGGAATAGCATTAAATCCATGTGACCCGAAATCCATGGGGCGATCGCCATTCTTAAAAAGAAACCCACACCCAGTACAGTCCACAGCATCAGTCCTCGATTACATTCCCCGAACTTCCATTCACGAGCCCGAAACCGGTACGCAATATACACGAACGCACCGAAGAACAAAGCGGCGAAAATCGCCAGCGGAGTAGCATAAGCAGATGAGGAGTTCCCACTTCTTCCACCACCCATACCACCGCCAGGACCGCCCATGCCAGATCCGTTACCAGACATGCCACCGGGGCCTCTGTGCTGTCCGTCTCTGGCAACACCACTGCCGCCCGATACAGACGTATCATTCCCGGTCGTTGTACCTTTGTCACCCGATGTCGATGTCCCCTCAGTGGAGGAGTTGGTAGTTTGGTCTGTCGTCCCCTGATTCTTGCTGTCAGCGCTATTCGCCGAATCCGTCCCCCTCATACCTCCGCCAGGTCCGCCTCCTCCCCCAAACCCGCCGGATGGTCCCTGCCTAACAGCCGTAGACTGGGACGCAGAACTACCTGAATAACTCCATAACGAAACGACACTAGCGACAGCACACAATATGAGACTACATAGAAGTATATATTTCAGACCGTTCGCTTTCCAAACGTTCAAATCCGATGCACCTCTCTCTGTTTCTATTTTCCCATATTGTATCTGCCTTAGCTTAGGACTTTGTGAGTTCTGGCTGAATGTTGGCTGAATACGAAATCATCACACTGAAGATTGTCGTTCCATCTCCATAATCGCCCTTTCCAGCTGAGATTGTGGATGCTTCAGCATGTTACCGTGACCGACAGCTAATAAAGATGGATTGAAACTCGCCAGCTTTTTGGCGCTTTTCAGCGAAATTTCCTTGTTCCAGGTAGCCAGTGCCGGAAAAGGAAACAGCGGCTTAAGCCTTCCCGAAACCGCTATACCACCTCGGGTCTGAAAGGCGTCGCCTACAATCAACGCACGGGTGCGAGTATCCAAAAATGCCATCGAGCCCGGCGTATGTCCTGGTGCACTGATCGCCAACAGCGAACCTACATGATCCCCATCCTCCAGTAAAACGTCAGGCTGGGTAAGGATATGCTTCGGTACATCGCCTCGAATAGGAGTATCCGGTTCTCCTGCCTCCAACGATACATCGCCCTGTAGCAGCGGTGCGTCCCGCCTTGAAATGAACACTTGCGCGTCAGGATACCTTGCCTTGAGCTTATCCAACGCACCCACATGATCCCCATGGGCATGGGTAAGTACAATTCGAATAATCGGCTGCCCGATCCGCGCCGCAGCCTGCGCTATACCACGGGTACTGTATGGCAATCCGGCATCTACCAAGGTGAGCCCCTCTTTCTCCTCCACCAAATAACAGTTCACCGGGAACAGCCGGGGCATAAACGTCAATTGATACACATGCTGCACCTGAACAATACGCATTTATCTCATCTCCTTGACTTAATTATAAACTAATTATATTAGTATTATAAATAATATAATTAGTTTTAAGCAAATACTTTTGCTGCTATTCAGGTGGAGTTGGAGCTTGGAACTGCTACGGGGATGATCGTACTGAGAAAACAGCAAAAGGCATCCCCGGGGCTCTGCCACCGGGGATACCTCTCAAAACAAGAATTAATCTTTTCCTCCTGTTATTAATAACGAAGCCTTCTTGACTATTTCCTCTTTATCAAACGGAGTAATTCCAGATGCCCATAAATAACCAGCCTCATGTATGATGTTGGCATGAATAGGTAGGACATCCAGATATCATTGCAGAAACTTGGTACAACTTATACGAGAAAAAACACAGCTTTGAAGAAACATTCCCAAAAGAAATGGATCCAACCAAGCTGTAAAATTATTAAAGCGAGAAGATGACCATTGTGGCCGTCTTCTCGCTTTTTTGTCATTTATAAGCGTCCTTTGGGCAACAACTTCATCCGTAATTACAGCCGGATTGCCTCAGCAATAGGCGTACTGCCAGACACCAGATTAATTGCACGATGATACGTCTGCTGTTCCTCCAGCGCTGCTACCACCGCTGCCGCCACATCTTCACGAGAAATGGTGTGGCTGGTGAGCTCCTCACCGGTAGCAACTTTTCCGGTGCCCACATCATCCGTCAGACCACCCGGACGAAGAATCGTGTAGTCCAGGTTGCTCGCTTCCAACAGGCGGTCAGCGTAATGCTTCGCCACATAATACGGTTTAATGGATGCAGGCCACTGCTCCCGATTCTCCGCATGTAGGGCGCTGACCATAACGAAGCGCTGGATACCCGCTTGTTCGGCGGCTTCCATCACCTTGACCGCTCCATCCAGGTCGATAAGCAGCGTTTTATCCGCTCCTGTTTTTCCACCGGAGCCTGCTGTGAATACGACAGCATCGCTGCCTTTTATAGCTGCGGCAATATCACCAACCGTCCCTTCGAGGTCAGCTACCACCGTTTCTGCTCCCAAACGTTCAAGCGCTTCGGCCTGATCCGAATGGCGGATCAACGCCTTTACGCGATGCGATTTATTCTGCCCCAGTAGACGGACAAGATGTCTGCCTACTTTTCCATTTGCGCCAATCACCAGTACGTTCACTCATACCCCTCCTGTATTCGCAGTCTCTCATCTACATTATACAGATGTATTTTACCCTTCGGGTCTGCGACGCAATCATGTTAGCTGCATCAGGTTGAAATCAGACTTCTTTGGTAAGCTCGGCATCTCGCTTTTGCCGCACACGCAGACCTGCCAAAAAGGTAGCCATCATCACCTCAATGCTCTGGTCCACCTCCACAGGTAAACCAAAGCCGCCCTTTTGTTCAAGCGAGGCGAATCCATGAAGCAGACTACGGAATCCCCTCGCTGCATGAATGCAATCTTCTTCCTTAAAGCCATAACCACTGGATAGGACGGTAATGACCAGCTCGGCCACGCGATCCGCAGCCTGCCTCATTTCGGTATCATTTCGATCAGTTGCATACAGCATCGCTTCATACAAACCTGGTCGCTCGCGAGCATACCGCATATACGCCTTCCCCATAGCGGTCAGTGCATCTCCGCCCGCTCTACCAACCGCTGCGCTCATCAAAGCTTCCTCCAACTGTTCGAGGCTGTGCAATGCCAGTACTTGGCGCAGTCCATTCAATCCGTTCACGTGGTTATACAAGGACGGAGGGCGAATGTGCAGCTTTTGCGCCAGCGTGGTGAGCGTGACATCCCCCATCCCTTGTTCATTGGCAATGTCCTCGGCAGCCCGCAGGATATCTTGCAGTTTTACTCCGTTTCTAGGCGACATCATCCTGTCTCCTTCCATCGAATTTCTATGTAATCCGGTTCCTTATGCATATACTGAGTCGATCCAGATTCTATTTTAACTAATCCTGTTAGTTTATACAAAGAAAATGCCTTTTACAACAGCCGACCTGCATCGAACCTTTATAGAAGAGCATAGCGGGCATTACTGATATAATAAAAAAATAAGATCATAAACGGAACGGATCTGATCCCTTTCTCGATCCCTTACAAAGGAGCTAGCTATATCTATGGAACCCAAGCCACTTCCAGCTATTGAATTCAATCACATTATCAAATATTTCACCGGGTCTGGACAGCAACGTGCTGTTCTGAACGGGATTACGGCAAAAGTCTCCCCCGGCAAAATCACCACGTTGGTCGGTCCATCAGGGTCTGGTAAAAGCACGTTGCTTTCACTGTGCAACCTCCTAATGACACCGGATGAAGGGGATATCCGTGTCCTCGGCAAACCTATATCGGAGTGGGAGATCCCTGAACTGAGACGGAAAGTAGCATTGGTTTTTCAGGATGCCCCCATGCTTCAGGGAACGGTCCTATACAATCTCCAAACCGTAGAACGGCTGCACGGTACAGTGCTGGATGATCCTGCCGGCCTGTTGGAACGCGTAGGACTTACTCGCGACCTGTTGGAACAGAAGGCGCAGGAACTGTCCGGCGGACAAAGACAGCGCTTGGCCTTGGCGCGGACACTCGCGAACCGCCCGGATATTTTACTGCTAGATGAGATTACTTCTGCACTGGACCCTGCCTCGGTCAAAGAGGTTGAGGAATTGCTGCTGCAAATGAACAAAGAAGAGGGAACAACGATGATCTGGATTACGCATCATATGGAACAAGCCCGCAGGGTAGGCCACGAAACATGGCTGATGATCGACGGAAGACTGATAGAACAAGCGGATACGGAGACGTTTTTTGATGCTCCACAGCATAGTGAGACCCGCAGGTTTGTAGCAGGAGAATGGGTATGACGATTGTTGCCTTGATTCTCTCTCTCGGTTTTGTATTTATCGCCATCGTCATGTCCAAATCCTTCAAACTCGGTCTGGACCGAGACATGATCATCGCCACAATCAGAGCGTCGGTTCAACTGCTGGCGATTGGATATGTATTGCATTTGATTTTTGGGATGCAAAGCTACGGATTTATCGTATTATTCATTCTGCTCATGATTACCGTAGCCTCACAAAATGTTGCGCGCAAAGGACGATTTATCCCCGGTCTCATGTGGAAATCATTCCTGACGCTGCTGTGTGTGGAAATCGTTACACAGACATTCCTCATTGGCCTGCATATCATTCCTGCGACAGCCCGGTATATGATTCCGATTAGCGGCATGATCATTGGCAGTTCCATGATTTTGTCCAGCCTGCTGGTGTCCCGGCTCAAGTCGGAAGTCCTGCTGCGCAAGCCTGAAATCATGCTCATTCTGGCGTTAGGCGGCACGCCTAGACAAGCCATCTTCCCTATACTCAAGGATTGCATACGTTCCAGTATGATTCCAACCATTGAGGGGCAGAAAACGCTGGGGCTTGTCCAGCTTCCCGGCATGATGACCGGACAAATCATCGCAGGTGCCAATCCGATTGCCGCCGTACGTTTGCAATTGCTCATCGTATTTACCACCATGACCTCTGCTATTTTGACCAGCGTGCTGCTCAGCCTGTTCATTTATCCGGCATTATTTAACCGCCAGCAACAACTGCACACAGAAGCATGGGAACGCTAATCAGGTGAATATCCCCAGTTATCTGTGATTTCACAAAATAAAAGAGACATGTTTAATTCCTGACACAAAGGTTAATAGATACACGTACCCGCTTTACTAAAATTCGATGAGGAGTGATTGAACATGGCTAACAACAACCAAAATGGCAAAATGAGTCGCGAAGAGGCAGGACGTTTAGGTGGAGAAGCTACTGCTAAAAATCACGACAAAGAATTTTATCAAGAGATTGGCGAAAAAGGTGGCGAAGCCACTTCCAAAAGTCATGGCAAGGACTTCTACCAGGAAATTGGTGAAAAAGGCGGCGAAGCCACTTCCAAAAACCATGACAAGGAATTCTATCAAGAAATCGGACGCAAGGGCGGCGAAGCCCGTGGCAACTCAGACCAAAGTGATAGCGACGGGAAAATGAGCAGGGAAGAAGCTGGCCGTAAAGGCGGCGAAGCCCGCGCACGTCAGCGTAGAGATAACTGACAATAGGGAGTATGTGGTCGGTGCAATTGCAATGTAAAGACACAGACTGTATATGGTTACGAAGTATAGTGGACGTTTATGTTATAAAAGCCTATCTGCCGGAACAACGGCAGATAGGCTTTTTGTGTGAAATCTACTTTCATCATCCGATCATACACCTTACAATATACATAAACAGGGTAATTAACCAATCATACATATTTTATTACAAATGAAAGAATGGATTATAGGAGGTTTGCGCGAATGTTGATTACAAAGAATAAAACGGCTCACTCATGATAAAATATCCTGCTCTTTAATTCGTTCGACTTGACCATTACTGTACTCTTTAACAAATTGACCATCCGACGTTTTGTAGACGATATATGTGCCATTTGCTTTAGCGTCCAGTTTTGCTCTATCTCCAGTTAGTTTGATTAACTTGCCTAGGTCGTGTGTACGATTCATTCAGCCATCACCATCCCATCCAAATCATATATCGAGAGTATATCATAAATCGAAAAGTCTGAAAGAATCCAGCGTCACTCAAATCCATACGAATACCGCACGGCTAAAAATCGTGACAAGTAAATAGGATCGAAATATTGTCTTTTTAATACATTTTAATAAATAAATTTGGCTACCTTCAGTTTTTTATTCGTCTATAACAACAAATACAATTGCGGAGGTACAGGCAATGAAATCTTTTCGTTTTTGGCTAGTCCTAATCTCATGTCTAGTTATTACTGTAAATATTACGGGGTACGACGACTACAATATACTATTAGCTATTATTAGCCCGTTGGTTTGGATGTATGAATCATTTCGATTTGTGCGAGAGGCAGACATCCCCATAACTATTGTTTACTTCACTACACTAATTTTCTGGTATCTCATTGGATACGCTTTGGACCGTTTGATTAGAAAATTAAAAAATTAAAATCACTTGAAATTACCTTCTAAATTGTCGTCTACTTTGTCAAGCTCGTACTCGACCGTTCTGTAGTCAGGTGATGAAGGAATCATATTGATCACAACATTTCTCATTTGTAGCTTGTACTTTCCTTCCTCAAAAGCAAGAATATGCTTAATGGAAGGTAACTCCATATCCTCATACTTCGTTATCGACGAAACAACAATCTTGGAAGGGTTAGAATCATCCACAGACACGATACGATAATCAATCGGTGTTCCCTGGGCTTTTAGAAAATCAAGCCGTGCCCGTTCTGTTTTAAAGCGATAATCATCAGACAGTGAAAGCATCTTATCGTAATCGCGACTCATAGAAGCGTTCATATATTCTGAAAATGTCGAGACAGCAGCCTCTTTGGGCTTATCGGGAAGTTTATAAGATTCCTTACCTCCTCCAAAACCTGTAGCAATTACGGTCAAAATCCCTCCTAAGACAACCAAGCAAGCCAACTTATTACGCGATACAATCCTCAATAAATAAAACCCCCTTTGTTGTAAATTTTACCACCTTTTTTCAACGTATCTCAACTTAAAAAGGCACTGTAAAACGCAGCATAACTTCTTGTAAAACCCCATTCATTTAAATCCAAGGCCATTCTTTCCATATAATTTTATTTTAACGTAAATACTCGCTGAATACCTTTGTTACCTTATGTAATGTCGTCTTCCCATCCTGTAAACTAAGTTCCATCAAGCGGTAACCGCTGGATCATAGAGAGGATGAGATATTTATGGGTTTGGATAATAGAGTTTTTGCGATACAAGCTGGTCTGGACGGACGTGTAAATGCAGTTATAGATCAAACCCTTGCCGAGAAGCGCCTGGTCGGCGCAGTCGTCATGATATATATGGACGGTTCACCCGTGTATGTCCGAGCGGCGGGGCTGGCTGATCGAGAAGAACAACGTCCTATGCATGAGGATGCTCTATTTCGGCTTTCTTCTGTATCCAAGCCAATTGTATCTACTGCGGCTTTGGTTTTGGCAGCCCAAGGATTGATTAAGCTCGATGAATCTATTGAACGCTGGTTGCCCGACTTTCGCCCCCGATTAATCAGTGGTGAGCAGCCCTCCATTACAGTACGCCAATTGCTGACACATACTGCCGGGTTGACCTATGGCTTTTTAGAGGAAGAAGGTGGCGGTCCCTATCATCGTGCAGGCGTATCAGATGGCATGGATTTTTCAAATCTTACGCTGGAAGAGAACTTGCAACGTTTGGCTTCTGTGCCACTGTTATATACACCGGGTAAAGCGTGGGGATATTCGATTGCTACTGATGTGCTCGGCGCTATCATTAGCCGTGTATGTGGCACAACCCTTGATGCTGCTGTTAAAAAGCTCGTTACCGAACCTCTCGGTATGCACGACACCAGTTTCGCGGTCGCGGATGCTGGACGGCTTGCGGCTCCTTATGTCAACGATATATCAGAACCCCGGCGGATGCGTGAGCTTGAGGTTGCGCAGGTTTTTGAAGGCACCGCAGGACTTCGTTTTCAGCCTGCACGAGCCTTTGATCCCACGGCTTTCCACTCTGGTGGCTCTGGTATGATTGGCAGCGCAAAAGATTTCATGCAGCTGCTGGAAACACTGCGAAACGGCGGCAATCCGTTACTTTCAGAAGAATGGGTTCGTGAAATGGGCACCATCCAGACCGGGAACCTCCCCTTGGCAGGCTGGCCGGGGCGGGGCTTTGGACTAGGATTCACCGTACTCCAAAATCCCGACGAAAGTGGAACAGCAGAATCACCCGGAACGTGGCGTCTCGGAGGAGCTTACGGTCATTCGTGGTTCGTTGATCCCGCACTAAGACTTAGTGTTGTCGCCTTTACCAATACAGCATTCGAAGGGATGTCAGGTCCGTTTACAACCGAGCTTTGCCAAGCCATTTACGGTAGCTCAAATAGGGTCTAATAAAGTGGGGGTTACATGTTTATGGTCTACAGGCGAGGACAGGACAATTAACGTGGTAGAGTGCCCGTGCTTTCCACACTCATCCCCGAACTGCTCCAGCTTGAGCATAGACTCAACCATGACTTTCAGTAAGTAATTTTGCTCGCCGCTGATTCTATGGCACTCAATGACTTCAGGTGCAGATTGGCAAAACTCAACAAATGAATTGCATTGATTCGTGTGCACGAGCACGTGAGCCATGATCGGCTTCCCGACTTTCTCATGTGAAACTATGGCGCGATACCCGGTGATAATACCTTTATCCTCCATGCGCCGCACTCTTTCCGTTACGGCAGGCTGGGAAAGCCCAACCTCCTTACCCAGCTCGGTCATGGAGATACGCGCCTGGTTTTGTAGACACAACAAAATTTTATGATCCACTTGATCCATCAAACCAGCCTCCTTAAATCAAAGGCAATATTACAAAAACACAATTATTATTATGTATTATTTCGAATATTGCCTTATTATTTTATGATTTAATGAAATATTAGCATGCAAAATCAAGGACGTAAAGCAGGAAGACGTGGAAAGGGAATGAAACTAATGAAATATAGTAAGCCCCTGCTTTTCATTGCGCTTGGCCTATTTGGTGTATACACGATTGAGTTCGGTGTGGTTGGCATTTTGCCGGTCATCATTGAACGTTTTCATATTACGGCAGCTCAGGCCGGGTTTCTTGTCAGTTCATTTGCATTGATCATCGCGCTGTTCGGTCCCTTCATGGTGCTATTGATGTCCAGGTTTAACCGCAAGCGAATCATGACAATGTCGTTGTTTGTTTTTGCCATAACAAGCTTGCTGTCAGCCTATACGTCCAACTTTTATCTACTAGTGATTTTACGTATCATTCCGGCTCTGTTTCACCCGGTGTATTTCTCGCTTGCCTTTGTCGCCGCCACTGCGTTGTATCCCCCGGAAAAAGCAACGCAAGCTTCCGCCAAAGCCTTTCTCGGCACGAGCATGGGAATGGTACTCGGTATTCCAATTACAGCCTATATCGCCAATCAATTTTCATACGAGGCCTCCTTCTGGTTTACTGCGGTAGCGAATGGGCTTGCAGGGATCGGTATTTTATTTATGCTGCCGGATACACCGCAAGCCGAAATGTTCTCCTATCGGAAGCAGCTTGGCATTTTGCGTAAAGTATCGCTGTGGCTCAATATCGGGGCGGCTACTTTTATTTTTGCAGCCATGTTCTCGGTGTATAGCTATTCTGCCGAATATTTGGGGCAAAATACAGGGATGAGCAGCAAGGTTATCAGTTTTCTGCTTATTATTTTCGGCATCGGCGGAATGCTCGGCAATCTGTTGGCTGGCAAGCTCATGGGCTTGCATAAGGTACGGACCGCTCTTTTTCATCCAGTAGTCTTGGGGGGCACCTATTTGCTGTTGTACGGGATCAGTTCTTCATTTATCCCTACGCTCTTCATCATTATCGTGTGGGGAGCCGTTCATACCAGCGGACTGATTGTCGCCCAGATTTGGGTGATTGATGAGGCCAAAGAAGCTCCCGCGTTTGCCAACAGTCTTTATATCTCGTTTATTAACCTAGGGGTCTCACTGGGCTCGCTGGCAGGGGGGTGGTTTATTGCGAGAGCGGGGATCCATGGGACGCTGTGGAGCGGTTTGCTGTTCGCCATGCTGGCGATGGTATGCATCGGGTCTAAGTTGATTTATCCACGTATTTTGCGAAAATATAAAGGATTAGATGTGCAAAGCTAAAGAGTTGCAAGAGGGCCAAGCCTGTTATCATAAAAAACCGGTTCAACACTTTGTATGTTGTTGAACCGATTTTTGTTTAAAGATTGATTCCTGCCTGTCGGAGTGGATCATGCCCAGCGATCACGATGCTTGCCCCTTGCTTTGCTGCTTCTATGGCTGTTGCCAGCCCTATACCTGCACTGCCGCCAATCACGACGACACGTTGATTATGTGAATTCATATTATTCTCAGCTCCTTTATAAGGATTATATCATAACTATTTTTAAGACATACTCATTTTTATTCGTATGGGCTTTCCTGTACCGTGCTTTTGCGATAGGATGTCGGCGATTGGCCCGACCAGCGCTTGAACTGTCTGCTAAAATGCGCAATATCCCCATAGCCGAGCATATCGGCAATTTGTTGCACCGACCATTGCGGGTCAGCTAACAGCAACTTGGCCTCATGCAGCACAAGCTCAGATAGATATACACGAGGAGATACGCCGAAAACGCTACGGAATACACGATTACAATGGGACACGCTAATACCTAGCTCGGATGAAATCCCCTCGATCCCATCCTGTTTTTCCACCGATCCGGCCTGTCCATAAGGCTGATTCACTCTGCCCTGAAGACGACTGGCAATCTGATGGGCAAGCTCTGCCTGCACATATCCACGCCCCGGCAGATGGGCCGCTTCACTGGATACAGCCTCCCACAACGTTGCGAACAGTTCAAACACAGCAGATTGAATCCGCATTCGCTTTGCCACCGAATCACTACCTACTCCTATGTCTTCTGGCGTTGAAAGATCGAGCAGCTTGCTCAACGCTGGTCCCATCTGACCTGCCACGGTGCCTTCAGCTGGGAACATCACCTGCTCCAGACGACTCAGGAGCGAGAGAAACAGCTTATCATCAATGTCGAAATGCATACAAAAATACGTAAATCCCTCTCCGTTACTATGGCTGGAGTGGACAATTCCCGGGCGCAGCAGCACCAGATCACCCTGTCGCTGGGTATAGCTGCGACCATCCACAACCATGATCTGTTCTCCCGCAAGCACGATGTTAATTTCATATTGAGGATGCTCGTGTGGCGGATAGCTCCACTCTCTTCCGACACTTCGTGTATGAATGGCAAACAAATTGATCGTGGTCCGTACATCGGGAAAAAAGAATTCCTCTCCGGCAGCTGTAAGATCTGGATGATGGGGACGCTTCGGTAAACGTGGTGACGACATGTTTTCCCTCCTGGCTTACTTACATGGATATACTCCAGTATATCGCTTTCAGCGCGATTTGGATAAATAGTTGAGCGATTTGACAATGGTTCCCTGCCATTTGACATGCTAGGCTCTAAGTGAAGTTAGTCAAAGTTAAACCTTACTATGAAAGGGGTTTCATTATATGTCGAAAAATATATTTTATAACACGCAGCATGCACCGATCGGTTCTTTTTCCAGCTTTACGCTTGGGTTTAAGGGCAATCGCGGCGGACTCGGTTTGGAGCTGGGCAAGCCTGCCGATGAAAATGTATATATTGGGCTGCAATCCAGAGATGGCGGATCATACGAGGCGCTTCCCTTTTTTGCATCCACACAGGATGAAAGTGCCCGCTACGACGTGGAGAAAAAGGGTAAACGAACGGAACCACAGCTTATGGCCTTTGCCGATTCAGACATTACCCGTGAGCTAAAAGCAGGAACGGATACATGGCAGGCTGGTGATTTGACGTTCCGGCTGTACTCTCCTGTTCGCCCGGTGCCCGAGCCGGGAACCGCGGGTATGGATGAGCTGCGAGCAGCGTTGGTTCCGGCGGTATTCGCTGAGCTAACCGTCAATAACACGCAAGGAACTGCAGCACGAAAAGCTTTTTTCGGCTATCAGGGCAGTGATCCGTATAGCGGCATACGCATTATTGGAGAAGATCCGCGCAGGGACGCTACGGATTCTACCCCATTGGAGGGAAGACTCACAGGCATCGGCCAAGGGCGCAGCACAGCCATTGTGACCAACAGCAGCGAAGCAGTACCTGCCAGCGGATTTGCAATGGAGAAGCTGCTTGGGGAGACCATGGCCGAGAATTTATCCTTTGGCCTGGGCGTGACGGGTGCGCTTCTGATGGACGTTCCCGCAGGTGAGAAGCGCACGTATACCTTCGCCATATGCTTCTATCGCGGCGGCATAGTAACGACAGGCATCGAAGCATCGTATTACTATACCCGGCTGTTCAAGGATATTGAAGACGTGGGGAGCTATGCATTGAAGCATTTTACAGACCTCACCGCAGCCTGTGTTCAGGCTAATCGCTGGATGGAGTCGGCCAACCTGAGCCCAGACCAGGAATTCATGCTCGCTCAGGCGATCCACAGCTACTACGGTAGCACCCAACTGCTTAGTCACCAAGCGGACGGAGAACCGATCTGGGTTGTGAACGAAGGCGAGTATCGGATGATGAATACACTCGATTTGACGGCAGATCAGCTCTACTATGAATTGATTTTAAATCCATGGACGGTGCGCAACGAGCTGGAGTGGTTTGTCCAAAGGTACAGCTATCGGGATGAGGTACGCTTTCCGGGAGAGGAACAGACCTATCCGGGTGGTATCACGTTTACGCATGATATGGGCGTGGCCAACGTGTTCTCCCGGCAGGGATACTCCTGTTATGAGCTGGCAGGGATTGACGACTGCTTCTCTTACATGAGCCATGAGGAGCTGGTGAACTGGCTTTGCTGCGCTACGGTATATATCGAGCAGACACAGGATCAGTCATTTACAACACGCATGCTGCCTGTCTTGTGTGACTGCTTCGAAAGCATGCTGCGGCGGGATCACCCCGACCCGGCACAACGAAACGGCTTGATGGGCTTGGACAGCTCTAGAACCCGGGGAGGCGCAGAAATTACGACCTACGACAGTCTGGACGTATCTCTGGGTCAGTCCCGCAACAACATTTATCTAGGCAGCAAATGCTGGGCGGTATATGTTGCACTGGAAAAAATATTTGCCTCAAAAGGGCTTAACTCCCTCTCACAGGAGGCTGGCTTACAGGCGGACAAATGTGCAGCCGCAATCACAGCACATATGACAGACAAGGGCTATATTCCTGCAGTTATTAAGGAAGGCAATGACTCGCAGATTATTCCTGCCATTGAGGGGCTGATCTTCCCTTACTTTACAGGATGTGAGGCTGCGCTTAAGCCTGATGGACGGTTCGGTGGATATATCCAAGCACTGCGGCGCCATTTGGAAACTGTACTGGTACCGGGAGTTTGTCTGTTTGAAGACGGAGGCTGGAAGCTGTCCTCGACCAGTAACAACTCCTGGCTGAGCAAAATCTATCTGTCACAGTTTATTGCCCGCGAGCTGCTAGAACTGCCTTGGGAAGAAGCTGGGCAGGCCGCAGACGCTGCCCACGTCTCATGGCTCCTTCACCCTGAAGAATCCTATTGGTGCTGGAGTGATCAGATACTGTCCGGTATTGCTCACGGCAGCAAATACTATCCACGCGGAGTGACCGCCATTTTGTGGCTGTATGAAGGCAACGGCAACCGTCTGACTCTCCCTGAACATATGAGTCAGGATCAGGAACAGCATGTCTGAGGATCATCTTCACCTGCCCAAAAGGAGGCTCCAATATGAGCAAGCTTATGGATATGCCAAAAGAGAGCGGCTATGCGGCTTGGCTGCATTACAGCCGCAATAGTAAGGTAGAAAAGCTGCCCGCTTGGTGCAGGATCATCGTGGTCCATGAGACAGATGAAGTGCTTCAATCGGCTGCGAGTGAGCTTCAGCACGGATTAACCTCCATGTTTGGACAGCAGCCGAAAATCAGCGCCGTTCCTTTGGATGCGCCATTCATTGCGCTGGGTACGTTCCCAGCGCATCCTTTGGTCGCAGAACGATTCAGCGCAGAGGAACAGGCAGAAGTGGGTGCAGAAGGCTACCGAATTCGCGGGATAGAGATGCCAGATCCGGCATATTCAGCTTCGCATGGTAACGATGAGTTCAAAGGACAATACGTTACAGTCGCAGGGCAGACCTCCAAAGGCGTATTGTACGGAGTCTTTCATCTGCTGCGCTACCTGCAGGGAGGACTAGATGGGAAGTTGAAGCCCACCAACGAATCATTGCACGCCCCCATTCTAGACCAATTATCCAACCCTGTTAATCCCATCCGCATGATCAACCACTGGGATAACATGGATGGTAGTGTTGAACGTGGATATGCGGGCGGATCTATTTTCTACGACAATAATGCCTTTACTACAAATATGGAGCGCCTGCGTGACTATGCCCGTCTGCTCGCTTCTGTAGGCATTCAAGCACTATCCATCAACAATGTGAATGTCCATCAGGTAGAAACCGAGCTGATTGCAGATAAATTCCTACCGGATGTGGCTAAAGTAGCTGCGGTGTTTCGCGCCTATGGCATACAGATCTACTTGAGCATTAACTATGCCAGTCCTATTCAGCTCGGCGGGTTAACCACGGCCGATCCCTTAGAATCAGCTGTAGCTGAATGGTGGCAGACCAAAGCCCAGGAAGTTTACACCGCCGTTCCTGATCTGGGTGGTTTTGTGGTCAAAGCCGATTCCGAAAATCGGCCTGGACCGTTCAGCTACGGACGCCATCACGCCGATGGAGCCAATATGCTGGCAGATGCGTTGCAGCCCTTTGGCGGACGTGTGATTTGGCGCTGCTTTGTCTACAACTGCAAGCAGGACTGGCGCGATCGCAAGACGGATCGGGCTCGCGCAGCCTTTGACCATTTTAAACCGCTGGATGGACTGTTTCGAGAAAATGTCATTTTACAGATCAAAAATGGTCCCATGGATTTTCAGGTGCGGGAGCCTGTCTCCCCCCTTTTCGGTGCGCTGGAATCCACTCAGGTACTGCTGGAATTTCAAATTGCGCAAGAGTACACCGGCCAACAGAAACATCTATGTTACCTTGTTCCGCAATGGAAGGAGGTATTGGATTTTGACACCTACGCCCGAGGAAAAGGCTCCACCATCAAGCGTATCGTGAGTGGCGCTTTGCATTCTCCCAAGCATACCAACTATGGAATAGCCGCTGTATCCAATATCGGTGCAGACACCAATTGGACCGGACATTTGCTCGCCCAATCCAATCTTTATGGCTATGGTCGGTTGGCTTGGGACCCGGACCTGTCCGCAGACGAAATCGCTGACGAGTGGGTTCGGCTGACGTTTGGCAGACAAGGGAATAGCGACGGCGACACAGATTTAATTTCTACCATTAAGCAGATGCTGCTCGATTCATGGAATATCTACGAATCCTACACCGCCCCTCTCGGGGTCGGCTGGATGGTCAGTCCCGATCATCACTATGGGCCGGATGTAGACGGGTACGAATATTCTATGTGGGGCACCTACCATTTTGCTGATTGCCGGGGGATCGGGGTAGATCGCACGTCCGCAACCGGAACGGGCTATGCAGGACAATATTTTTCTCCCAATACTAATATCTACGAATCTACGGACACCTGCCCGGATGAGCTGCTTTTATTCTTTAACCATGTTCCTTATACACACTTGCTCCACTCCGGCCAAACTGTCATACAGCACATTTATGATACCCATTTTGAAGGTGCAGAACGTGCGGCCCATCTCCGAGACACGTGGGTTAGTCTACGAGGGCAACTGAATGATGCCATGTATGAACAGGTGCTGAAGCGGCTGGAGCATCAGACTGAGCATGCCAAAGAATGGCGGGATCGGATCAATACGTATTTCTACCGTAAAAGTGGCATTCCGGACCAGAAGAATCGCCCTATTTATTAAGCAAGCTGCCTCGGCAATACTTTCATACAGACTGGAACAAGGCTTCTCTACGCCTAGGTTCGCTTTCTCCTATACTGGCATTGTCTATCCGCACATCATTAAAAGGCATGCGTCTTACTCAGACCTATGCCTTATTTTTTTGCCTGGAAACTTTTAAGCACACGGTTGCTTACGTAAAATGTCATATTTGTCCACTCTGAGTGTGCAATAAATTCTTCTTTTTATGCAACCGCTTGCTTTATACTATTTTTGTAGACGTTTACAAAATGTTGTCGAATTAGACTATGCTTTGGGGAGGATGATCGGTTTGACCTTGTATCGAAGTCTATGGAAAAAAGGGTGTATGCTTCTACTGAGCCTTGTGCTGTCTCTGACCGCCTTCATTGGCTCACCCTCTAATACGGCGAGCGCTGCGGTTGCAGATGATTTTCAGGCTTCCGTTATGGGACCGCTGGCGAAAATTAATGACTGGGGTTCCTTTAAAAAGCAACTGCAAACGTTGAAAAACAATGGCGTGCATGCCATCACTACCGACGTCTGGTGGGGCTATGTGGAGAGCGCAGGAGACAACCAGTTCGATTGGAGCTACTACAAGACCTATGCAGATGCCGTGAAAGAAGCGGGACTGAAGTGGGTTCCTATCATCTCAACGCATAAGTGTGGAGGAAATGTGGGAGATGACTGCAACATCCCACTGCCAAGCTGGCTGTCGAGCAAGGGCAGTGCAGATGAAATGCAGTTCAAGGACGAAAGCGGTTTTGCCAATAACGAAGCCCTCTCTCCATTATGGAGCGGGACTGGTAAACAATATGACGAGCTATATGCCTCATTTGCTCAAACCTTTGCTAGCTACAAAAGCATCATTCCCAAAATTTATTTAAGCGGTGGGCCCTCTGGAGAATTGCGATATCCTTCATACTATCCGGCAGCGGGATGGAGTTATCCTGCACGGGGCAAATTCCAAGCCTACACTGAAACAGCTAAAAGTGCGTTCCGCACGGCCATGAATGAAAAGTACGGATCAATGGACAAGATTAATGCAGCATGGGGTACCAAGCTGAGTAGCCTTAGCCAAATCAATCCGCCGACCGATGGGGACGGATTTTACACGAATGGGGGATATAATTCCACGTATGGAAAGGATTTTCTGTCGTGGTACCAAAGTGTGCTTGAGAAGCATCTGGGCGTCATCGGAGCAGCTGCACACAAAAACTTCGATTCTGTGTTCGGTGTCCGGATCGGGGCCAAAATTTCCGGTCTGCACTGGCAAATGAACAATCCTGCCATGCCGCACAGCACAGAACAAGCGGGTGGATATTATGATTACAACCGTCTCATTCAGAAATTCAAGGATGCCGATCTAGACTTGACATTTACTTGCCTGGAGATGAGTGACAGTGGCACAGCACCGAATTATTCGTTGCCGTCCACCCTGGTTGACACCGTCTCCTCCATCGCGAATGCCAAGGGTGTTCGCCTGAATGGTGAAAATGCACTCCCGACAGGCGGCAGCGGCTTCCAAAAAATCGAGGAGAAAATCACGAAGTTCGGTTATCACGGGTTTACGTTATTGCGCATCAACAATCTCGTCAACAATGATGGCTCACCAACCGGTGAGTTGAGTGGATTCAAACAATATATCATCAGCAAAGCCAAGCCTGACAATAATGGCGGTACAGGCAACAAAGTAACGATATACTATAAAAAAGGCTTCAACTCGCCTTACATTCACTACCGTCCGGCTGGTGGTAGCTGGACTGCTGCACCGGGTGTGAAAATGCAGGATGCCGAAATTAGCGGCTATGCCAAAATTACCGTCGATATCGGGTCTGCCTCCCAATTGGAAGCCGCTTTTAACGACGGCAATAACGGCTGGGACAGCAACAACACCAAAAACTACTCCTTCAGCACGGGCACTTCTACTTACACGCCCGGTAACAGCGGCAATGCGGGAACTATCACATCTGGCGCTCCAGCGGGTACGATTCCCGGGGATGGCGGCGGTACAACTAACAAGGTAACGGTATACTACAAAAAAGGCTTTAACTCGCCTTACATTCACTACCGTCCGGCTGGTGGTAGCTGGACTGCTGCACCGGGTGTGAAAATGCAGGATGCCGAAATTAGCGGCTATGCCAAAATTACCGTCGATATCGGGTCTGCCGCCCAATTGGAAGCTGCTTTTAATGACGGCAATAACAACTGGGACAGCAACAATACTAAAAATTACCTTTTCAGCACTGGAACTTCTACCTACACACCCGGCTTGAACGGAGCTGCAGGATCTATCCGAACGGGGGCACCTTCAGGAAGTGCCGTCAGCGTAGTGACTTCCACCTACACAACCGACCTCAACGAAGTGGCAGGGCCTATCCAAACAGAAAAACTTTCGGGTGCATCCTTAAATGTAAGCACTTCTACCTACACACCCAATGTTAACGGAGTTGAAGTAACTGCTCAAACGGAGGCGCTTTCGAGCGCCTTCACCTCTATAGATCCGGGTACCCTCTCCAAGCCCACTCCCCTTGGCACAGACTGGAGTAAACAGAGCATTTATTTTATCATGACAGACCGTTTCAGCAACGGAGATCCATCCAACGATAATTACGGTGGTTTCAATTCCAACAACAGCGATCAGCGCAAGTGGCACGGTGGCGATTTTCAAGGTATTATTAACCAACTCGACTACATTAAAAATATGGGGTTTACCGCCATCTGGATTACTCCAGTAACGATGCAAAAGAGCGAATACGCTTACCACGGCTATCATACGTATGATTTTTATGCGGTAGACGGACATCTCGGTACCATGGACAAGTTCAAAGAGCTGGTTGGTAAGGCACACGACAAAAATATCGCTGTTATGCTGGACGTAGTTCCCAATCACACCGGCGATTTTCAACCTGGGAACGGCATCGCCAAGGCTCCCTTTGACAAAGCAGATTGGTATCATCACAATGGCGACATCACAGGAGCAGACTACAGCTCCAACAACCAATCGAAAATCGAAAACGGTGATGTGGCTGGATTAGATGACCTGAATCAGGACAACCCTGCAACAGCAAATGAGCTCAAAAACTGGATCAAATGGCTGTTGAACGAGTCGGGGGTCGACGGACTGCGGGTGGACACTGTGAAGCATGTACCCAAAGGGTTCCTGAAGGATTTTGACCAAGCCGCCAATACCTTCACCATGGGTGAAATTTTCCATGGCGACCCTGCTTATGTGGGGGATTACACCCGATATCTCGATGCCGCATTAGATTTTCCGATGTATTATACAATCAAGGATGTGTTCGGACACGATCAATCCATGAGAAAAATCAAGGAGCGCTACTCCGATGATCGTTACTATCGCGATGCCCAGACCAACGGTGTATTTATCGACAATCATGATGTAAAACGTTTCCTGAATGATGCCTCCGGCAAGCCGGGTGCTAACTATGACAAATGGCCACAGCTCAAAACTGCTTTGGGCTTTACTCTGACGTCACGCGGGATTCCTATCATCTATCAAGGCACCGAGCAAGGCTTTAGTGGCGGGGATGATCCTGCTAACCGGGAAAACGTTGTGTTTAACGCCAATCATGATCTGTATCAGTACATCGCTAAGCTGAACCGTGTGCGCAACAACCACCCTGCTCTGCAAAACGGCAACCAAAAGGAAAAATGGGTGGACGACTCCTTTTACAGCTTCCAGCGCTCTAAAAACGGCGACGAGGCCATCGTACTTATCAACAACTCATGGAGCAGTCAAACTCGCACGATTGGCAACTTCGACAATCTGTCCAACGGTACCCGTCTGACCAACCAGCTGAGCAACGACTCCATTCAGATTAACAACGGTTCGATCACCGTGACTCTCGCTCCAAAGGAAGTTAAAGTTTTCACCAAATAAGTTACACCGAATATTCAATACACTGTACCATCTGTCCATAAAACAAAACAGGCACCTGACGAAGCGTACACTTCGTTGCAGGTGCCTTGTTTATATATAAACAACGTGGGGTTACTTAGGCCTCAGTAGCCACGTTGATATTGTTCAGGTATGGAAGGCTCCTCGCCGCGCAGCGTCACTGCTGCATGAATCGCCCAATATGGATCGCGCAGCAATCCGCGTCCCACAGCGACCAGATCGGCATCCTCGTTGCCGATAACGGACTGCGCCAAGGCTGGGTCATCCAACGAGCCTACAGCGATCACCGGGATGTTCAGTGCCTCGCGAATTTGGCGTGCGAACGGCACTTGATAGCCCGGATAGTTGCCCGGCTTTCTGACGCCAGCAGGGCCTTCCCCGCCCGAGCTAACATGGATCACGTCTACGCCTGCAGCCTGATATGCACGGCTCAGCTCAATGGCATGATCCACATCGTACCCACCATCTACGTATTCCACCGCGCTGATGCGTAAGATTAACGGCATACCCGCAGGCATTTGCTTGCGTACAGCCTGAATAACCTCAACACCGAAACGGGATAAATCCTTACCGTACTCGTCGTCCCGCTTGTTTGTAACTGGTGAATGGAATTGGTGAATCAAGTAACCATGTGCCCCGTGAAGTTCAATCGTATCCACGCCCGCTTGAACTGCACGCCGGGTAGCGTCTGCGAATTTCTGCACCATGCCACGGACTTCCTCCGTCGTAAGCGCGCGTGGCTGTTTATAATTCGCATCCGGGTATGCAATCGCGGAAGGAGCAACTGGCTCAGCTGCATCCTCAGCTTTACGACCCGCGTGAGCAATCTGGATGCCTACCTTGGACCCGTGCGCATGAATGCCGTCAACCAGCTTCTTATAAGCTGGGACATGCTCGTCTGACCAAAGACCCAGATCATAATCTGTAATCCGTCCATCCGGTTCCACGTCCGTCATTTCTATAATAATCAGGCCCGTGCCTCCAATAGCCCGGCTCAGGTAATGGACATGATGCCAATCATTCGGAATCCCGTCCTTGGCTGTCACCGAGTATTGGCACATCGGGGGCATCACCACACGATTCTTTAATTCCAAATCTTTCAGTGTATACGGTGTAAACAACGAATTCGTCAAAACGTTCATCTCCTTTTTATCTTCGTCACATAAACGAAAAATACGCTTCAAATTACACGGTCTATTAAAAACATAATCGGCATAGTCCAAACGGAATAAAAGAGATTCCTCCAACGGGGGATCTCTCACATTTGCAACTTGCAGTCATTGTGTATGTCGTATGGTGTAGATATATTGCACACAACCTATTATCCACAACTCAATAACTTTTTGCAAGTAAATATTTAAATATTATTAAATATTTTTTTGTCCATCCCCTCTCCGCCTCCTAGCTATAATACAAAAAGACGCCCTTACGGACGCCTCTGCGGAACCAATCTTATTGTGCTGAACCTAATTGCACCCATGCCTTCTCAATCTCTGCAACCGCCTGATCCTTATTCATGTTACCGCTGATATATGCCTGCATCAGCTCGCCAAATTTTTGGTGGAACGTATCCAGCGAGTAGTTAACAGACAGATCACCGGACTTCGACGTTTTCAAAATGCTTTCCATTTCCTTAGGCATTTCCAGATCAGGAAGCGGTGCATCCTTAATTGGAGGAATCACCTTCGCTACCTGGGAGAACCAGTTCTTACCGTATTCCGAAGTGTACAGCCAGTTGAAAAATTCAATTGTTTCCTTCGATACCTCGGAATCCTTGTTGATACGCAACGCCTGATCCGCACCGGTAATGATAACCGATTGATCAGCTTTGTCACTCACCGGATATCCCATGATGCCAATCTTGAGATCAGGATTAATTTTCTTGATTGCTTCCTCATCCCATGCACCTTTACCCGTCATAAACGCAGCTTTTCCGGATGCAAAATCACTTACTTCCGCATTGCTGTCCCGTTCCAGTGGCTTATCTGTGCCATGTTTCACCGTCAAATCAATGAAGTTAAAGAAGTTGTTGTACAGCACTGGGTAGTCCTTGATTTTTGCTTTGCCTGCGATAAAATCACTAACGAGTTGCTTCGGTTCCACGCCTGCATCCTGCGCGGCAGCATCTACATAGTGTTGGAAGATATGCTTCCATACCCACCACTCTTTATATGCATTGGCAAATGGAGTAATGCCCTTCGCCTCTAGCTTGGTGACTGCATCCTGCATTTCTGCAATCGTCTTCGGCGGGGAGGTTACCCCAGCCTTGGTAAGCAAATCCTTATTGTAAATCAGCGTAAACAGGTTCCCTTTTACCGGGAGTCCTAATACTTTGCCGTCACTGGAGCTCATATTCGCTCGAACAGCATCCGTCATGGCTGCTGCCAGCGGCTCATTGGTCAGATCAGCGCTATAATCCGCATACGTGTCGATGTCGCCTCCTGCCGTCGTTTGGAATACATCCGGTGTACTGCCTGAGGCTATTTTCGACTTCAGAATCGTGTTGTAGTCTGCCTGCATGATCTCCAGATTGATCTTCACGTTAGGTTTGACCTTCTTATACTCCTCGATATACGCGTTAAAAGCATCGGTATACTCTGGTGAAGCTGTGAACATGTTTATTGTAATCGTTTTCAAATCTTCTTTGCCGCCAGCACTTTCTTTCGACGCATCCGTGCCGCCGCTGCTTCCACATCCGCTCAACAAACCGACCGTCAAAAGCAAACTGCCGGATAACGCCATCATCTTCTTTAACATGGATACTCCCCCATTTGTTTGTGATCAACGTCCATGCGCTCATTCTAAAAAATATACTCCCATTTAAAAAGGCAGATTAGTGAAGCGTTAAGGGTAAAAAAGTGGTTTATTGCAGGCTTACGCGATACTCAGACGGTGACACCTGATAATAATTACGAAAAGCCTTACTGAAATAATTTTTATCTTTGTAGCCGAGCATATCCGAGATTTCCTGTATTTTCAGGCTTGAATCACCCAGCAGCTCCTTCGCCTTGTCCATTCTAACCTTCTGTACATATTCGTGAATACCGTAACCAAACTGCTGTTTGAACAGCTTCATCAGGTATTCCCGACTCAAAAAATAGGTTTCGGCAAAAAACGAAATTTTGATATCCTCAAAATAATAACGGTCGATGTGCCTTTTGATATCCGTTATGTCAAAGGACTGGTTCCCCGCTTGAGCATGTTGGACCCCAGCAATGTAAAGCTCCAGCATCCGATTCAATCTCTGACCGTAGTGGACAAAGCTCGTAAAATCAGCAGACAAATCGCTTTCCCCCGCGTGCTCCAGTTCTTCCAAAGCTCCATCTTGATTCAACGCTGACGTAGACGCACCCAACTCAATCGCAGCTTCTCTCAGTAAAAAATGGAACTCCTTCATCATTCGATCCGCATCCTGTAAACGGAAAATAGGGCCTGATGCCAATTGTTTCAGCAGATCGCCCAGCAGTACCTTTGCCCGGTTCGCCTGACCTGTCTGAGCATCCTTTTGGATCGACAACAGTCGCTCCGTCCATGACATTTCCTCTAACGTACCCATTTGCCGTGGCACTGTATGAAGAATGGATTCCCCTTCCATCTTCAACACATCCGTGCTGTGAATGAGCGTCTTGGCATCCATATAAGCAGACGCTAGCTCCAATACATCTGTGCAGAGCTTACCCAATCCGGCAACTACCACCATGCTGAACAGCCCATGCAGGTTCGCCACCGCCTTCTGTGTCACTTGTGCCAATAGTAAGGCCATATGTTCTTCTTGTCCTGGGGCCAAGGTACAGATCGAAACGACCTCACGCTCCCGTCGCGGATGGGAGAAGCTAAAACAACTCAACCGTTCATCTGACGTCTGAGCTAACACATTGGTCACGGCAAAATCCATCAGATCGGCATCGCCATGAAAACGCGTCCTGCGAATCTCATCCCTGTTCAGCAGCCGCAGCACGATCACCCCAAAGCGACTCCCCGGCTGATCCGCTCCGATCAATGGGAGCAACGCCGTATTGGCCTGCCTTTTGAAGCTACCGTCCAAAATGGACAAATATAGCTTCTCTTTCAGCTTCGGCAGTGACATATTCAGCGTAATGTTCTGGCTAATGAACTTGTTTTTGCTTTGCTCTCGACTTTCCAGAATGTCCACTGCTTTGCGCAGTGCCTGGTTCAGATCCTGACGATTGATAGGTTTGAGCAGATAGTCCACCACCCGGGATTGAATCGCCTGCCGTGTAAATTCAAAGTCATTGTAGCCACTAATGACAATCGTCAGCAGGTGGGGATATGCCTTTTCGATGGCACGAAGAAATTCGATACCGTTCAGCTCAGGCATTTTCATATCGACCATCACCACATCTATATGGTGCTGACCCAACAGCTCCAGTCCCAACCTTCCATTCGTCGCCTCATAAATATGTTCGATGCCCAGACCGTCCCAGTCCCCGATAATACGAATGGCTTCGCGCAATGGCTCCTCATCGTCAATAATCAATACGTTATACATGACTACTTCCTCCCCGGGGAATTTGCATTCTCATTTCCGTTCCCGTTTCATCCGTAAGTATGAATAATCCTGCCTGATCTCCATACAAAAGCTTCAACCGTGTGTTCAGATTTTTCAAACCAATATGCTCGCTCTCCCGTTCTTCCCATTTTTCATGGAATGAATCCAGCACCATTTTCAGCTTGTCCTCTGAAATTCCAGGTCCGTTGTCCCTGACTGTAATTGTGGCATTTGTAGAACTCGATTCGGCTGAAATGACGATCAGAATATCGCTTGATACTTTTTCCAACGCATGCTTGATAGCGTTTTCCACCAACGTCTGCACAGATAATCTCGGAATCGGCAGCTCCATCAGCGTTTCTTCCCATACCACTTCGACCCGCAGTCTCGCTCCGAACCTTGCTTTTTGCAGACCTATATACCGTTCAATGTGCTTGAGCTCTTCGCGGGCAGCTACGATATCCTTGCCGTTGATGGAATACCGCAACGTTTGGGCCAACGCATCCACCATATCCGCCATGTCGAACATCTCCCGCTTTAATGCCTGCGTGGATATGGCTTGCAGGGCATTGTACAGAAAATGAGGATTAATTTCAGCCTCCAACGCCTTGAGTATGGCGTTCTTTTCGACCAGCTTCATGCGATAGCGCTCATTAATAAGTTCTTCGGTTCTTTGTACCATTTCGTTAAAATGCAGCGACAAATATGCAATCTCGTCATGTCCCTTCACAGGAGCTGTTGCTCCAAAATCTCCGGTGCTAAACCGCTTCATCTGGGTGGACAGCTTATGTAAAGGTCGGGTAATGGCGTTCGAGGTCAGTGTCACTAATATAATAGACACACCTAAAAATAAAGCCCCGATGGCATAGCTCCAATTCCGTGTTGTCGTAGCTGCTTCATAAATCTGGCGGTATGGGATGGGCTTAATGAGCTGCCACCCCTCTTTTTCACCAGCATCATAGACGACCAAATACTCCTGATCCCCACTGCTATCTGACCACGTTACTCGCCCGCTTCCTCCCTTGCCGATCTGTGTCAACACTCCAGAATCACGCATCCGCTCATATAGCGGAAAGCTGTTCACATAAAAGGGAACCCCTTTAGGGCTCATTAGCATCAATTGGTCCCCTTTGCCCAGTGGAATGTTCTGCATGATTTCATTCACGGCGCTCGTATTGTAATAAAAGGACAGCACCGCCTGCGGGTGGCGGGATGCAATCGACCTCAGCACTCGATGGTATGCCATAAAGCTCGCTTGTGGCGCCACATAGCCCATATCAGAGCGGGACCCTACAAAGGATTGAAATGATTCGTTCGTAGTACTAGCCATCGCCTCTTTATACCAAGGAAGCTTGGGAATATCTGTGTTTATTCCTTTGCGCACCGTAATGTTGTACGTCTCCCTGGTAACCACATAGTATTGATGTCGGTCCGCCACGTACAGATAGATCGCTTCCAGATCATTACGTGAATAAAACATGCTGCGCAAGTAATTTTCAATGACCATTCTCGAAGCATAGTCCCGATTCTCATTGGCAATGGCGTTCATGATATCGTTATAACGAAGCTGCGGAAGAGCCAGCTGCTGCATTCCCTCCAAGTAATCCTCCAAATTCTGATTGACTAGCAACAGATTATTGGTCGTGCTGGCGATGCTATGGTTAACCGACTCCTTTTCAATCATCTGATAGGAAATAATTGTGAGTGAGCCCACCACCAGAATAATCACCGAGGTAAAAAGTAGAATGAGCTTGTTCACTAATTTTTGCGTGATCCTCCTCCACATAGAGCGAAGAAACGTTCCTACACGCTCTGACATCATGATAATCGCCCCTTTTGAAAGCGTACACATTTTTACCCTCAACTGTTTTCTTAAATCCATTGGTCCGGCCCTAGGGGCTATCCTATACTTTCATTATATCTTAAACAGCTTGGAGCGAAAGAGCGGAAAATGTTGAGAAAAAGAGGTGCGTTATGCTGAAAAAAAGGGGAACTTGGGGCGACAAGGGCAGTAAACTGGAATTCGGTTTATTCACACTGCCCGTAATCCTGTGCATTACGATTGCATTTTATATTCCGTTTTTGATGACGATACGCTATTCCCTGACGAAGTGGAACGGCATATCCAAACATCCGAAATTTGTAGGTCTGGATAACTTCAAGCAAATCCTGCTTGGGGACGCCAATTTTGCACATGCAGCCTGGTTTACCGTCAAATATGCCATTCTGTACATTGTATTGGTGAATGTGCTGGCCATTTTGCTGGCGCTCGTTCTCGATATGAAGCTGAAAAGCTCGGCTTGGCTGCGGGCGGCTTTCTTTATCCCGTATATCCTCAGTCTCGTGATTGTCGGCTTTATATGGAAATTCATCTTCATGCAAGGCTTTGAGTCACTGGGACACAGTACAGGCTGGGGCATCTTCCAGCTAAGTTGGCTGGGTGAGGAAGGGCTCGCGTTTGTTTCCATTTTGGCGGTATCGATCTGGCAATCCATTGGCTTTTACATGGTCATTTATATTGCAGGCTTGCAATCTGTGCCAGAAGATTTAAAAGAAGCTGCCATTGTCGATGGCGCGGGGCCGATTCGGAGATTTTTCAGTATTATTCTACCGATGCTCGCACCTTCCATTACGATCTCAGTCTTCATGGCACTGACCAACTCGATCAAAGTGTTTGACGTCATTTTATCTCTGACCGGCGGTGGGCCAGGTGGTACAACATACAGCATTGCGTATGATATTTACCGGGACACGTTCCAGAACAATCTGTATGGCTACGGAACAGCCAAAGCATTGATTTTATTCGTTGCAGTCCTGATCATTACGATTATTCAATTGTCTATTTTCAAACGCAGGGAGGTTGAAGCCTGATGCAACGCAGCCGTACAGGACGTATTTTGCTAGAAGCGGGCATGATTGTATTATCACTGTTATTTTTGTATCCGCTGTTTCTCGCCATTAACAATTCGTTCAAAAGCTTCGCTGAGGTCATGACCGACGTCATTGCGCTGCCCAAGCAGCTTTCGCTGGATAACTACGTATATGTATGGAAATTCATTGACTATCCACGCCTATTTCTGAATAACACCATTATCACCGTCGTCGGACTGGCAGGTATCGTACTGATATCTTCCATCGCGGCCTACAAGCTGGCAAGAACCAAAAGCAAATGGAGCTCCGTGATTTACATGCTGTGCATTATGCCGATGCTGATCCCATTTCAGTCCATCATGCTCACTGTCTTGCGACTGGCGAAAGACTTAAATCTGGCAGATAGCACTTGGGGACTTGGTTTGCTGTATTGGGGCTTCGGCGCACCGCTGGCAGTGTTTATCTATCACGGCTTCGTGAAAGGTATTCCGGCTGAGATTGATGAAAGCGCCAAAATCGATGGGGCCTCGGGATTCCGGCTTTTCTTTTCCGTGATTTTCCCCTTGCTGAAATCAGTCACCGCCACCATTGTCATTATCGACGTGATGTGGATTTGGAACGATTTTCTGCTTCCGTTACTCATGGTCAACGGCTCACCCAGCACCAAAACACTGACGCTGGCCGCCTACACCTTTGTCGGACAGTATACGTCAGATTGGCAATACGCCATGACCGCGATGGTAATGGCTGTTCTGCCTTCGATCATCGTATTTATTTTTCTGCAAAAATACATTGTTAAAGGCGTCGTTGCTGGAGCCGTCAAAGGCTGAGTCAAATATTCGAAGTTTATAAAATAAAAAGCGCCTTAAGTGAGGAATCCCCCCCTCTTAGGCGCTCTTATATTATTTATGCTTAACCCATTGTGCGCTATCCACCGGCCAAAAAATCACATCCGCACGGCCAACAATATCTTTAATAGAGACAAAGCCAATAGCACGACTATCCCTACTATTATTGCGGTGGTCACCCATCACAAAAATATACCCCTCAGGTACCTTGGAATCGGTTATGGTTCCATTTGGAAAATCAACATTGTTATATAGTTCTCCCTTGGCGTGCGCATCCTGAATAGCTCCCTGAATGTATGACTCCTCTACTTTCTTACCGTTCACATAAAGATTGTCGCCTTGATACTGAATCGTATCTCCAGCCACTCCAATAACACGTTTAATAAAGTCTCTTTGTTCCTTTCTCACATGGAATACAACAACCTCACTCGGCTTGGGATCACGAAAATCGTAAATCACCTTGTTCACGACCACTCGTTCATCTGTCTTGAAATTCGGTTCCATGGACGCTCCCTCAACAATAAATGGCGCAAATAATAGCCAACGTATAATGAACACGAACACAATGGCTACAATAATGGCCTTAAGCCAATCGATCATCTCATTTTTCACTCGTGGCCGCTTTTCCTGCAATTGTTCGACAGTTGAATCCGTCAAATGATTTCCACTCTCCATGCGCTAAACCCACCCTTTCCCACAGTTTTCATTCCTATTATATGTATAATGTTTAAGTATAATCAAATTTTCCCAGTCTGGCAAAACTACATTTTTAGTTGAAACAAAAGTGTGAACTTTTTTTCACAATATCAAAAAAACAGTAAAAAACTGTTGATGCAAACGTTAACATATATTACACTGTGCATATACTTCTTAGAGCGTTTTGGACTAATGGTAGATCAATCTATTCCCCCAGGAGGTGTCCTGTTTTTAGTGGAAAGACAGCATGAGTCACTTTTATAGATGCTATCTTCTTTTAAAATATGAGCTCAAATAAGGAGGAAATTACATGTTTAAACGAAATGATCGTCCAAAAACCGGCTTTAACGCTCTAAGACTCGGTGTTTCTTTTGTTTTTGCTTCTTCTTGCCTTATTGGAACCGCTTACGCAGATACGTTATCCAACGACATCCCTTCTTCCGCACTCACAGAAGAGGCAGTTAGTACAACCGACTCAACCACCGTCTCCACAACGTTAGCGGCAGGTGATTTGTATGTAGCGCCAAATGGTAACGTGTCCAATCCGGGTACAATATCCAGTCCTACCACGCTCGAAGCAGCACTTACGCAAATTGCTCCTGGTAAAACCATTTACCTGCGCGGTGGTAACTACACCTACTCCTCAACGGTTACAATTCAGCGTGAAAATAGCGGCAATAACGGCTCACTCAAAGGGTTGGTCGCTTACGGTAGTGAAAAGCCGGTACTTGATTTCTCTGCTCAAGCCTTTGGTTCAGCCAATCGTGGACTTCAGCTTAACGGAGACTTTTGGCTGGTAAAGGGCCTGGAAGTCAAGGGTGCCGGAGATAATGGTATCTATATCGGCGGCAGCAATAACCGAATCGAAAACGTGGAAACTCACCACAACCGGGATACTGGACTTCAGCTTGGACGTTACTCCCCTAACGCTTCCACTAGTGAGTGGCCTTCGAACAATTTGATTTTGAATTCTTACTCTCACGATAACGCTGATCCCGATAATGGTGAGGATGCCGATGGCTTCGCTGCCAAATTGACTGTGGGATCAGGCAATGTGTTTGATAACTGCTTGGCTGCGTACAACGTAGACGATGGCTGGGATTTGTATAGCAAAACCGAAACGGGTCCCATCGGCGAAGTAACCATTTTGAACAGTGTGGCCCACCACAACGGGCAGACCGCAGATGGAACGTCTACCGCGAACAGCGACGGCAACGGCTTTAAGCTGGGTGGAGACAAAATCAAAGTCAACCATATTGTGAAAAACAGTATTGCTTTCCAAAACAAAAAACACGGCTTCACCTACAATAGCAACCCCGGCAGCATTACGTTGACCAATAATACTTCGTGGGACAATGGACAAAGTAATTTTGCTTTTGACAAGGGTGATCACGTGTTCATAAACAATCTTTCCTTTGAGGGAAGCGCCAGTGACAAAACAAGCGGTACAGATCAAGACAACTCTAGCGTTTGGTGGAAAAACAAAAAATCGACGAATGCCAATGGTCTGGTAGTCAGTGCAGACGACTTTGTTAGTCTCACGCCTTCTATCACTCGAAGTGCAGACGGTTCCATCCAGCTAGGTGATTTCCTTAAGCTGGCCAAAGGAAGCGATCTGATCGGCTCGGGTACTCCGAGCGGAAAAAATATAGGGGCACGTTAAAAGCCCTGCCTAATCAGGACGCCCTGGCCCATCTACCAACTTAGACAATTCTGCATAATATAGCGACCGGTGATTGTCCTCATAACCAGACAAAATATGAGGTGAACAGATCATGGAACGAAGAATCACACTGAAACATACACTCGCCTATGGAAGCGGTAACATGCTGGGAAGTGGCGCACTTGCGATTAGCGGTGCATGGTTAATGTACTTTTATACAACCTTTTGCGGACTGTCTCCCGTTCAGGCCGCGGCCATTTTCTCTGTTGCTAGCATCATAGATGCAGTCAGCAATCCGGTCATGGGCTTTATCAGCGATAACTTTCACCGGACCCGCTTGGGCCGTAAATTCGGCAGACGACGCTTTTTCATCATGATGGGTATCCCGCTGATGCTCGTGTATCCGATGCTTTGGGTAGATGGGTTGGGCTTCTGGTATTACCTGAGTACGTACGTGCTGTTTGAACTGGTGTATACCTCTGTCATGGTGCCGTATGAAGCACTAGCGTCAGAGATGACACGGGACTTCGGCGCACGCTCCAGATTGACTGGATGGAAGGCTATGTTTGGCAAAATTGCCAATTTCGCTGCCGCTTTTATCCCTGGTCGCTTTATTGCCGAGTATGGCAAAGACTCTCCATTGCCTTTCTTTTATACCGGTCTCGTTTTTGCAGCTATTCTGCTGATTGCGATGGCATTCTTGTACAAAAACTCCTGGGAACGTCCAAGTGAGGAACTGCAAAAGGAACTGGAAGGTGAAGCTCCGCTTTCCTTCATAGATTCGATGAAAAAGTTGTTTGTCGACATTTCCTCTACCTTCCGAGTCAAGACGTTCCGTCATCATCTCGGGATGTACCTGGGCGGCTTTTCAGCTGAGTGGCTGTTTACTTCTGCTTTTACGTACTTTATTGTCTTCTCCTTGTTCCAAAGCTCGGAGATGGTATCCAATTTGAACAGCTTTAACTCTGTCATTCAATTGATTTCTACCTATTTCTTCATTCAATTCTGCGTGCGTAAAGGGTTCCGTATGCCTTTCATCGCCGCACTCGTTGTCGTTTGCTTTAGCGTAGCAGGTTATGGCCTGCTCTATATAACGGGAGCCTCGAATACGATGGTATGGCTATATGTCATCACCCTGTTCATGGGGCTTGGTACTGGGGGCGTCTACTACATCCCTTGGAATCAATACACGTTCCTTGCCGATGTGGATGAAGCGTTGACCGGCCGTCGCCGGGAAGGTATTTATGCAGGTATGATGACTTTTGCCGGAAAAATGGTGCGGGCCGTTGTCGTCTTCATTCTCGGCTGGGTGTTACAGCATTTTGGCTTTGTATCCGGGGCTGATAGTCAGCCCGTCGCTGCTCAGCACGCCATCTTTTATGTACTTGTGGTTGGTACTATCGTTCTCGCGATCATCGGTATGATTGCTTCTGTCGTGATGAAGCTGGATATTGACAGCCACAAGAAGCTAATCGCCGAAATTGACCGCCTCAAAAACGGTGGCTCCATGAAATCAGCCAAACCGGAAGCCCGGAAGGTATTCGAGGAACTGACAGGCTTCCATTACGATCGGTGCTGGGGTAACAATAACGTGGGCTTCAAGAACAAACCCGTTGACCCTAAGACACACACTCCATCTATGTAACAACAATAACAATTACAGATTAAACATTTACTAAAGAGGTGACTGTATCATGGCAAATCCAACATCACAACCAACCACCAGTCCTACAAAAACAGATTCTTGGGCTGTACGTATGAGCGATTCCGTTCTGCAACGGAGCCCGGAATTTTATGAAAAATGGGAATATGACCATGGCGTTATTTACAGAGGTCTGGAATGGGTTGGCGAACTGACAGGCGATCCCAAGTACATGGAATTTATAAAAAAACATATGGACCATTTTGTTGACGAAAATGGCGTAATTCAGCGCTATAAAGTAGATGAGTACAATATTGACCACGTGAATAACGGCAAGCTGCTCTTCTCGCTGTATCGTGCCACAGGAGATGAACGATACAAAAAGGCAGCCTACCAATTACGCAGTCAGCTGGAAAAACACCCACGCACAAGCGAGGGCGCATTCTGGCATAAGCAAATTTATCCGTATCAAATTTGGCTCGACGGCTTGTACATGGGTGCCCCGTTCTATGCTGAATTCATCCGCGAATTCGGAGATCCATCAGAGTTTGACGATGTGACCCTGCAATTCAAGCTTTGCTACGAACATACGCGTGATCCTGAAACAGGTCTGCTCTACCATGCTTGGGATGAGAAGGGTGAGCAGCATTGGTGCAACCCGGAAACAGGCTGCTCTAAAAATTTCTGGGGACGCTCGATGGGTTGGTTCGTTATGGCACTCGTTGACGTGCTGGACTATATTCCAGAGGATCATGCAGACCGTCCCGTCCTAATTGATATGCTGACGGAAACACTGGAAGCCCTGCTGAAAGTGCGTGATAAAGAAAGTGGAGTCTTTTATCAAGTGCTCAACCTGGGCCATGTGAAAGGCAACTATCTGGAGGCCTCTGCTTCCTGCATGATTCTCTATGCTATTGCCAAGGGCGTTCGCAAAGGCTATCTGCCAGAGCAATATCGTCAAGAGGCCGAAATCATCCGTAAGGGTATTATCGATGAATTTATCACGATCACTGAAGAAGGACTCGTGAATCTGAACAAAACGGTGCAAGTAAGCGGTTTGGGTGGCAAAGATCGTCGGGACGGTACCTTCGCTTACTATATCAGCGAGCCGATTATAACTAATGATCCCAAAGGTATCGGTGCTTTCATTCAGGCAATGGGTGAAGCAGAGCGTATCTAAAACACCCGAACGATATACCTTATTAGCAAAAAGGACGGTGGCCATCAGCCCCGTCCTTTTCTTATATATAAACTTATCTTACTTCATAACCTTAAACTCATATCCCTGTTTTTTTAGATATTCTATAATTTGCGGCAAAGCTTTTGCAGTTTCTTCTTTACCATAGGTATCATGCATGAGTATGATGGCTTTTTCTCGACCTTTCACTGATCTCATAAATTGGTTGATTAGTCCAGGGGCTTTCTTGGATGCTCCCTCTGCATCCTTCGTTAGTACATTCCAATCTACCTGATGATAGTCCTTCTGAAGTAAGACTTTATCCAAAGCAGCCATCCCCTGTGGATCTCTTCTATTCCATGTCATGTGGCCCCCAGGAAACCGCACCATTCTTGTGGTGAATTCTGGCCCCAGAATACTTTTTAACACCTTATTGTTCCTCTCAATTTCCTGCATAACATGGTCCGTGCTTACCCGCCTGTTAGGATATAAATATTTATAATTATGAGAGTACGTGTGGTTTCCTATCGCATGACCCTCTTTAACAATTCTTTTGATAATGTTCCTGGTATGTTCATTTTCATCGGCTTCTTTTCCTACGATAAAAAAGGTTGCCTTGACCTTCTGTTTTTTCAGAATGTCCAATATTTTAGGTGTTACCGTCACGGATGGACCATCATCAAAGGATAAGTAGGCCACTTTTTTACCATCGGCTCCATCGGGCATCTGCCCTAGCATTTGCTGCTTTAAATATTTTTCGACAAAGGCACCATCTTCTACTTCGGGGTCGCTTTTTGGAGAGACCGCTTTACCTTTTGATGAGTCCTTGGATACGGAATCTGTTTTTTTAGCAAGCTCCTGTGTTGGCGCCTGTGTTTTGTTATCTGAGACCTTTATTGCAATGAAAGTAATACAACCTGCCACAAATAATAAAATAGCAATCCAAATGAGCCTTTTTCTGTTCCTCTTCAAGCGGTGCTCCATTGTCCTACTATGTGAATAGCCCTTTTCCATTAGCTTATGTACCTCCATACTAAAATAAGAAAAACCACCGGATCAGGGTTGATATACACACCTTAGAATAGACATTGGAAAACCCCTTAGGTTTAGCCGATGAAAATTTAGGGATGTGCTTCAACCAGAGGACAACCTACTCCCGGTGGCTTTCTTGTCTTGCATTTACATAATTTATGAGTATCATTGCAGTTTATTACGATTGCTTCGTTAGGGCCTGAGCCAACAAGGACGCATAAGCTTTAGCACCTTTAGGTTTCAAATGTACTCCGTCATGCTCGAAATAGGAGTTTTTACCAGAGCTGGCTCCGTACCAGTCAATCATTGTAATTCGCGGGTCCTGGGACGCTGCTTCAGCAAGATGCTTGTTCACAATACTCTCCCACGGCCGAGGCACACGGGTATTCACAAGTATAATACGCTTCGCATCCTTCAGGCTAGCCAACAGATCGGATAACTGGTCCTTGGTAAAAGCGCCGTTCGTGCCTAGCTCAATAATAACCGTCTTACCGAGCTGTCCGTTCTGTCTTAGCTGCTCCAGTACGGCAGGCGCCTCCGCCATCTGACGGCCGATCCGCCCATCTACAACAGCTCCCGGGAAGGATTCCTGAATGTACGACTGTACATCCAACATGACAGAGTCTCCAATGGCGGTAACACTCGAGCCATCACCTGTCATAGGCGTAGCTTCTTTGGGTTTGTCCGAAGGTTCCGACGGTTTCGTAACATCGTCCGTAGTACCAGCCTGGACCGCCGTATTCTTAGGCGTCTGGGTTTGAGACGGGACTGGGGTCTGCACCTTGCTGCCCTCGGACCCTTGCAGCTTGATGGCTTGAGGCTCCTTGGAAGCCACGGATACCGTTCCGTGAAGCGGCGGCATCGCCTTTGCCTTTGCGACTGGATTCTCATCGCTTGATGCCGCCTGAATCGTTGCATCAGGAGAAGCCACGTACAGGTGGACGGTACCCACGAGAATACCTACAAACAGCACAGCCGCTGTAGTTGTAGGCATCCATCTCCACCGCTCCTGTCTACGAACCGCAGAGCGGATTCCTGTGATCCAGTGGCGGAATCCTCCATGGCGGATCGGCTCCTCGATATATTTAAACGAGAGAGACGCCAGCAATACGGTAGCTAGCAATTGTAAAATGATGCGCAGCACATGCACGCCATCGGTATCTACCTGAGGCGTCGTTAGCGTGATAACCGGAACATGCCACAGATACAGTCCGTAGGAACGGGCTCCAATCCAACGTAGCGGCTTGATTCCAAGCAGACGACCAAGGTGGCTTACCGGATGTGCCAACGCTGCGACCACAATAGCAGTGACTAAAGCTATGCCCAGCAGGCCGCCCCGGTACAGAGATGGGTCATATTCATTCGAGGCCCACGCCCAGTGACAAAGCAACAGCAAGCTTATTGCACCGATGCTATCCAAAAGCATACGCGCCTTAGCAGAAGCTTGCTCTTTCAGCTTGCCGCTTGGCCACACCAAGGCCAGCGCCGCACCAATTAGTAAAGCAAATCCACGCGTATCCGTGCCGTAATACACCCGGCTCGGGTCGCTTCCCGGTACGTAAATCACGGCCATCAGGAGCGCAGATATTAATGCCAGACAAGTTACCCAGCCTGCGAGCACAATACGCTTGGGCATGAATTTTAGCCCGAGCGCCAGCAGTAAGGGCCACAGGATATAAAACTGCTCCTCCACCGCCAGCGACCACAGATGCCCAAGCGGAGAAGGTGGGCCGAAACTTTCAAAATACGAAACCTGATGGAAAATAAACCACCAATTGCTCATATACACCAATGCGGCAGGTACATCTCCGCGCAAGGCCGTGAGCCGTGACGGATCGAAAAGCAACGAGCACAGGACAATGACAGCCACAACCGTCAACACGGCAGGCAGCAACCTTCTGGCACGACGCAACCAGAAATCTTTCATTTTAAAACTATGATATGTATCCCACTGACTCACCAAAATATCTGTAATCAGATACCCCGACAAAGTAAAAAACACGCCCACACCCAACAAACCACCCGGCAACCAATCCGGATTCAGATGATACACAATGACTGCGATGACCGCCAGCGCTCTTAAACCATCCAAACCTGGCATATAACGACGTTGTGACGACAACCGATTAGACTTCATTTCAGCCGCCGTCCTTCTTGCAAATTCAAGCTCCCTGTCTGTTTCAATGCTCTTCTGCCCTTTCCCTCTCCTGCACATCGTCTGCGATGCCCTGTAGCCTTTTCATTCATTATATAAAACTTCATAATCGTAATGATTTCAATGAAGTTAAAATTAATGACAATGTTTTTATTATATCATTCCTTTCCACAGTTAGGTAACCACTGATAGATATACAAAAAAAGGCATCTCTTCCCTTAGGAAGAAAATGCCTTTTTATTAGTATTCTATTCTCTTAAAACTTGATGATACCTGAGGTATGAAGGAAGACCAACAACATCAGGATCGGTGCAACATACCGAAGACCGAATAACCATACGTTGAACCAGAAAGGTTTGATGTTCGCATGCTCAGCCGCAGTCTTCCAGTAATAACCTGTGAATATAACAATCAACAAACCGCCTAACGGTAAGAAGATGTTGGATGCGGTAAAGTCTACGAAATCAAAGAATGATTTATCCCCTACTTTTAGTTCAGGCACCAGCCCCATGGACAATGCAGAAGGGACGCCCAGCATCAAGCACAGGACCGATACGACGAGAACGGAGCGAACCCGGCTCCAACGCATACGCTCCATGACATAGGCTACTGGAACTTCCAGCAAGGATACCATAGAACCTAATGCAGCAACCGCCAGCAGTACGAAGAACAAACCGCCGAAGAATGCACCAAAAGGCATTGCCGAGAAAGCAGCCGGTAAAGCAATGAAAACCAGCGATGGTCCTTGAGCCGGATTAATTCCGAAGGAGAAGGTTGTAGGGAAAATAATCATACCTGCGATAAACGCATAGATTAAATCTCCGCCACCAACGGCCAGCATGGCTCCACCCAGCGATTGACGGCGATCTACGTATGCACCGTACGTGATCATAATTCCCATCCCCAGTGAGAGTGAGAAGAAGGCATGTCCCAAAGCAACCAATGCAGACTCTATACTTAGCTTAGAGAAGTCGGGATTCAGAAAGAAGGATACGCCAGCACCAGAGCCTGGCAGCATAAGAGCGTTAATCATCAACACGAGCAACAGGATGACCTTGGCAGGAATCAAAATTTTATTGAACTTTTCAATCCCGTTCGATACCCCAAGAGTTACCACGACTGCTGTAAATGCAAAAACAACTAACAGCCAAACCAACGGCGCATAGCCGGAGGAAAAAGAAGCGAACTGTCCAGCAAAATCATTATTCGAAAACAGATTTCCGCTAAATGCCTCAACGGCATAATGTAGTGTCCAGCCCCCTACAATGGCATAGAACGACAAGATAACAAACGGCACGATAACAAACATGATGCTCATCTTGCCCCAAATCGGATGACCGCCTACTTTTACCATTGCAGAAGCAGCACTTCCTCGACCTGCACGACCAAGCGCAAGCTCCGCTAAAAGTACAGGCAAACCAACAAGCAACAGGCAGACAATAAACAATAAGAAAAATGCAGCTCCACCATATTGTCCTGTAATATACGGAAATTTCCAAATATTACCTAGTCCTGCCGCACTGCCGATCGCCGCCAATATAAATCCAGCAGACGAGAAGCGTTCATTTTTATCAGACAGGCTATTCTGCCCCTTGCTCAAATTCATTATATCCCCCTCATTCTCTCTACTTACGCATAAACATGAGCATGCGTACATAAATAATTTTTACTCATTATAGCGTAAGTAGGATGTAAGGTCATGCATAATTTTTCACTATTACCGGATTTATTTTCATAATGTTCGGTATCTACAAAATACAACAGAAAACTACATATTTTCTTCAACATCCTTCTTTATTATGGTCTCTCCCATGCGATTAGATACTTTTTGATAAATATACGAAATCGCCAACAGTACAACACCAAAAGAGAAGTAGGCTACAATCGTGCTTCCAGTTGTTAACAGATGTAGATCATACAACAGCAGCTTACCTGTCGACAGCAAGGTCAAGCCCAATCCAAATCTGCGAATGTAGACCACTCGCTTGAGGAAGCCGTATACAATATACAAAATGGCCAGTAGCAAATACACCAGACTGAACACAAGACCAGCATCCCCCAGACGGAACTGAACTCCGAGAAAGGCCGTTATGATGCCCAGCAAATATACACCCATAATGACCGGATACAACTCATTACTTCTATAATGTCGGGTCATCAGTGCGTTTAGGAAATCCCTGCTGCTGAAGAATACCAGCACATTAAAGGCTGCGAGTACCACCAATGCCACATAATCAGCAGCCGTATTTTGCGCATAATTTTCATGCAAGGTCGGAATCGTTACGGTGACCACCAGTGCCAGCGCGTAGCCTATGACGTACAACGCCAAGCTGTAGTATTTAATCACCCGATCATACAGCAACCTCACCTTAGGCAGGAAATAAGCCAACACCAGCGATACGCAGGCATACAACAATACTTTGTACAAGGTGTAATGAGCAAACTCGTCGGATAAGACGATGTTATACCAATGCCCGGCTTCATACAAAAGGTAGAAATATACGTTCACCAAAGCTACATATTTAAATCCTTGCATGATATGCATTTCGTACAACCGATTGTTTTTGAAAGCATTCGGACGGCTAAATTCAATCGCATAGAAGACGGTAACGATCAACATTCCCAGTGTAATGAGCGTATATTTGAGTCCAAAATAGTCTGTCTCAAATCCTGACAACAGATATATAGGGAAATCGACGAAAAAGAATGCGCCCAGACACAGTAATAAAATGCCCCAGCCAGCTCGTTCCAATTCCTTCAACCGGTAACGGTGTCCATATAATGTAAGGAGAACTGCTTCGATCAACCACCCCATAGATAACCATCTAACTCCAAACTGGAACGGAATCATGAGGATGGCAAAGGTCAAAGAAGTCGCATAAAATAATATTTTAGTTTGTTTCTCCTCTGGAATATATCGACGGACCCATTGTCCCAGACCTCCGTACACCAAGCAAAAGACCAGAGCCAGCAAGCCTTTATAATCATCCAGGCCTGCATCGCCGAATAGAGAATACAGAACGGAACAGCTCACGACTGTATTCAGAGCCAATAGGGAGAAATCCAGCCATGACAGTTTTGTTTTTAAACGGAACGGCACCCACAGTGTCATCCCGAGGTACATCGCAAATGTAATGACTGCATACAGCATGCTCGCTACGGTGCTTTCCGATAACCACGCCAGCACAATCATCAAGGGCGTATTAAGCAGAAAGCTGATATATTGCACGACGACCCAGCGTTTGCGGAAGGATACAAGCAGAATCAGCAAGTTTAACAGGAACAAATAGCCCATGGCGATATACACGGCGTTCCCTTCCAGCCCGTTGGCTGCCATATAAGAAAAGAGCGGAAGATACCCCCCTACTAAGCCGAAAGAGCATATCGTTCGGGATTCATACCTTAATGACAGTAGCACAGCGGTCACCGTAACGAGTACGGACAAGCCTATGCCTGTATACATTCCTATGATTTCTAACAAAAAGTAGCTGTAAAAAATCGATCCGTACAGTACAGAAATACCGCCGCCCAAAATACCGAGCGCAAAGGTCTGCTTCTGCTTGCGGTACAGCCATTCGCCGCCTCCTAGCATCAGCGCTCCTAGCAGAAAGAAGGCCACGCCCTTCATATTTCCTGTGAACCAGTTCGAATATGAGTATTTAAAAGCGGCTCCCACACCCAATATAATTAGCAAAATCCCCAGCTTGTTGATCCAGTTCAAGCCTAGCTTCATTTCAAACTGATTTTGCTTCATGCGCTTCTGCATCGTTTCCTCGCTGATCTCTTCTTCTCCGAGTTGCTGAAACTCGCTTGCCGTCTGATGAAGCAATTGGCGCTCGGCCTCCTGAAACCGCTCGCGTTGTTCCATGATCCGGTCACGAATCTCCTCTGAGAACAGTCGTAATCTGGCGACGATCTCGTCCTGATCTTCTTTAAGCTCATGCGTAGTTTGCTGAATAAGCTGGTCCACCCGGTTTTTAGCCCCATATTCAAAGGATGTCAGCCGATTTTTCCCTTCTGCGGTTCTGGAAGCAAAATAGGTCTCCAGCTTTTCACGCGAAATGCGAATCATATTCGCCTTTTCACTCAGCATTTGCTCCGTCAGCGCAGTGCGCAGCTTTCCATTTTCCTGCTCAATATGTCGTACTCGCTCTTCCAAGTGAATGCAGCGAGCCTGATGATCCTCGAACTTTTTTCGCAGAACCTCATTCTCCAAAATGATATCTGAGGCTTCATAGTCCGCGATTAATGTTTGATACTCCTTGAGCAGCTTGTTCTGTTCTTGGCGGATCGTATGTAAACGATCTTTAAAATCCTCCATGTTCTCCTCCATTGCTGTCCATTTTGGTAATCATTACATTTTACATGAAATTAAAAAGTCATTATAGAGACTATAGCCCATTTTGGACGGTAAATTGGGGCTTTTACTTATATATTCTTCCAGTTTCATGATCGCAGATGAAGTAGGATGGATATACATATGAAATAAAGCCTACCTTTCCCCTTCGCAAACATGAAATCCGCATGGATGTGTTGCAGAGTCTACGCTGTGTATTTATTTTTATTGGAAAGATCACAATGAAAAAAGGAATTAATCCAATGTGCAGACTCATGCCCTTGATTACCCTGCCGAAAATCCGTATACTAACAAAAAAGCAAACGATATTATGCCTGTGAAGAGCATCCAACTCGGAGGCGTTTACGCCAAGGACCATACGTTAGCGTAGGATATGGCGATATGTACCTAAGTAAACCGGACCGCCCGTTACAGCGGAGCAAAGTGGATTGGAGAGTCATGACATCAGTCATGCTGTCCGGTCAATTTGGGTGGCACCGCGAGATCAAAGCGCTCCTCGTCCCATGTGGATGAGGGCGCTTTTTGTATTTTTATCCGAAAAGGAGTGCGGTGTCATGTTGGATATCAAATGGATCAGAGAGCATCAAGAGCAAGTTCAGACGGCAGCAGACGGCAAAGGAATACAGGTATCGGTCGTGGAGCTGTTGACCCTGGATGATCGGAGAAAACAGCTACTTCAGGAAGTGGAACAGCTTCGACAGAAGCGTAATCAGTGTAGTCAGGATATTGGCGCGCTAATCCATGCTGGGAAGAGTGAACAGGCAGAAGGGGCAAAGCGGCAGGTCAAAGAAATTAACGAACGGCTAGATCTTCTGGAAGCCCCGCAACAGGAAGTAGAGGAACAGTTTCAACAGCTTTTGCTTCTGATGCCTAATATCGTATCGCCAGATACGCCACGGGGAAGATCGGATGACGATAATGTAGAACTGGAGCGGGTCGGGCCGGTTCCGAACTTCGGATTTGAACCAAAGGATCATATGGCGCTCGGTGAGCTTCACAAGCTTATCGACGTCCCTCGGGGTGTCAAAACAGCCGGTACCCGTAACTACTATCTGACGGGAGCAGGGGTTGCTTTGCATCGGGCTGTTCAGCAGCTTGCGGTGGATTTGCTGACTGCACGCGGATTCCAGTTGTTGGACGTTCCACTGATGGTACGTGCAGAGGCGATGCGCAGCACTGGTTTTTTCCCACTCGGACTGGATCAGACGTACCGCATCACAGGAGAGGATCAGTGGCTTGTAGGCACTTCGGAAGTGCCATTGGTCTCGTATTACAGCGGTGAGATCGTGGATGTTACGGACCCGATACGGCTGGCAGCCGTGTCCGTATGCTTCCGCAATGAGGTCGGCTCGGCCGGAAGGGATGTGCATGGACTGTATCGTGTGCACCAGTTTGCCAAGGTTGAGCAGGTCGTCATCTGCGAAGCCAGCCTGGACGCTTCAGAGCAGATGTTTCAGGAGATTACGCGCAATGCGGAAGACCTGCTTCAACTGCTGGAGCTGCCCTACCGTAAGATGGCTGTCTGTACAGGCGACATGGCGCAAAAAACCTACAAGCAGGTGGACATTGAGACATGGATGCCCAGCCGCCATGCTTACGGCGAGACACATTCGTCGTCCCAGCTGCTTGATTTCCAGGCACGTCGTTCCAACATCCGGTACCGCAATGCGGACGGCAAATTGAAATATTGTTACACGCTCAACAACACAGCGGTCGCTTCACCCCGGATTCTGATTCCGTTGCTGGAGTATCACCAGCAAGAGGACGGTTCGATCCGCATTCCGGAGGCTTTACGCCCATATATGCCGCGAGGTATGGAATTTTTGCGTACTCCCTTGTTATGAAAACAGGAGCGCATTTTGAAAAGTAGTACCCAATGAGCAGGATTTTCGATTGTAATCATCGCAAAAAAGACGAAGGATAAATATCCTTCGTCTTTTTTGATGTTTCATTGTGTCATTGTGCTTCTGCTTCCCATGCGCTGGCAGGACCAAAGAATTCATAGTGGATATCCGAAGTAGGGATATTCCACTCCTTCAACAGGCCGTATACCGATTGCATGAATCCCTCAGGGCCGCAAAAATAATATTGGGCGTTCCGATCCGGTATCACGGATTGTAACCAGGCCAGATCCAAACGGCCTTCCTTGTGAAAAGCCTGTGCCAGCCGATCCTGCTCCGTTGGTCTGCTGTAACACCAGCGAACTGCAGCCTGTGCATGTGTGGCGACCAGCTTTTCTACCTCATTACGCAAAGCATGGTTATCCCCATTGACTGCTGCGTGGACAAAAGTGATAGGCCGATGCGGAGCAGATTTCACCAAAGAAGCCAGCATACTAACCATCGGGGTTAGCCCAACCCCACCGCTGATCAGCACGACAGGTCTGCGATCTGTCCGATCCAGCGTAAAATCACCCGCCGGTGCAGATACTTGAAGCACATCGCCCTCTTGCACCTGCTCATGCAGATACACGGATACTTTACCTGCCGGGCGGGACTCTACAGCATCCTCACGCTTTACAGATATCCGGTAGTGAGATTGGCCCGGTGCATCCGAAAGACTGTATTGACGAATGTGGGTATTGTGTTCGCCCGGAATTTCCATCTTTAAGCTGATATATTGTCCAGGCTCGAATTCAGGCAACACCTGCCCATCCTGCGGCACCAAATAAAAGGACGTAATTTGGTCGCTTTCCTTAACCTTTTTCTGCACAACAAAGCTCTTAAAGTCTGACCAGCCTCCCTGCTGCTGACCAGCCTCCTTGTACATTTCAGCTTCCATGTCTATAAATACGTTAGCGATCACACCGTAGGCTTCGGCCCATGCGGCAATGATCTCGTCTGTAGCAGCATCTCCCAGTACGTCCTTGATCGCAGCGAGCAGATATTTTCCGACGATAGGATAATGCTCGGGCTTAATTCCCAAACTGCGATGCTTATGTGCAATCTGGCGTACCACCGGAATAATTTCCTCCAGGCGGTCAATGTGCTGTGCAGCCGCATATACAGCATTGGCCAGCGCTCCCTGTTGACGTCCTTGCTTCTGATTCGCGTGATTGAATATATTGAGAAGCTCGGGATGGGCCTCAAACATCATCTGGTAAAAACGCTTGGTGATTGTAGTTCCGTGTACCTCCAAAACAGGTACAGTCGATTTGATCGTTGCAATGGTTTGCTCACTTAGCATCTTTGTATCCCTCTTCTCTCCAAAATAAGATAACAAAGGGTATTTCAACATATGTCCCATTTGTTAATCCTCAATTTAAAACCCAGTATACCCACATAAAGTAACCGTTTATGTGATTCCAGTCACTTTAAATTTGAAATAATGTGAACGTGTCAATGACAAAACGCACAATTAATAAACACTTCCCACATAACTGACGAGCTTTCCCCAAAGTTTCAAATATCTATATACCCTTTTTGTATGTAGTGATCAGATTTTTCCTTTCTCGTAACAACAGTTTCACCATGCTAAAGACTTCAATTTATTCCACTTGTAAACGATTCCAATTAGGATAAAATCGAAGATGAGGTGCCGGACAAGCCATTCCGACCCATCCTATCCGTGTTAAAGGAGGCAGATGATATCGTGAAGTGGATCAACAGCAGCAAATGGTTAGCCGCATGGATTTGTATCCTATTCGCAGTGGCCAGTGCGGGTCTTCAACCCGATACAGCACATGCCCATACAACAGGCGTTACGCAAGCAACCTACGGGACCGAGGTGAACCAAGCGCTGAATGGTTTGGACGTCGCCAATGCTGAACTATCCCTGAGCGCAACAGCAAGCACAGCCATTACGAACGGAATGGATTGGAAAGACACCGCAGGTAACCCGATTCAGGCGAACAGCGGTAATATTCTAAAAGTAGGTTCTACTTATTATTGGTACGGCGAGCACGCCGAAAACTGGAAATTTGAAAAAGTGAACGTATATACCTCAACCGATTTGAAAAATTGGTCCTTCCGCAGCAGTATTCTCACCAAAGATTCCGCCCCTGAGCTGAATTCGAGCAAAATCGAGCGTCCCAAAGTCATCTACAACAAAACCACCGGAAAATATGTACTATGGGCGCACTATGAAAATGGCACGGACTACTCACTCGGTCGTGTAGCCGTCGCTACCAGCGATACACCCGACGGAAATTTTGCCTACCAAGGCAGCTTCCGCCCGCTGAATTACGAGTCTCGGGATATGACGGTGTTCACGGATACTGACGGTAGCGGTTACCTTATTACAGCTTCCCGTAAAAATGGCGGCGCCAACGATACGATGGCCATCTTCAAGCTGACAGCCGATTATACAGGCGTACAGTCGTTCGTTGGCTGGATTTTTGAAAATGGCTATCGCGAAGCTCCTGCTGTTGTGAAAAAGAACAATACCTACTACCTGTTCACCTCGCAGGCATCCGGCTGGTATCCGAATCAGGGCGCCTACGCAACCGCCAGTTCCATGACTGGGAGCTGGTCTGCTCTGTCGCCCTTCGGTGACCCGGCAGCTTACGGCTCGCAAATCCATTCCATCGCCACAATTACGGGTAGCGCAGGAACCAGCTACATCTATATGGGCGACCGCTGGAATCCGCTCAATCTGAGCGACCACAAATTCATCTGGTTGCCGCTAACTCTGAATGACTCCAATAAAACAGCAACCCTGAACTGGTACAGTAGCTGGGATCTGGATGCTGCGACAGGCACAGTAATCCTACCGTCCCTTGTGAATCACGCACAGGGCAAAACAGCGACTGCGAGCTCAGCCGCATCCAGTTCTCCAGCTTCACTGGCGAACGATGGCAACGCCCAAACCTCGTGGAAAGCTGCTTCCGCATCCTGGCCCGCTTGGTGGCAGGTCGATTTGGGCAGTACCAAGACCATCAGCGAAGTGGATATTTCATGGTTTATGTACAAAGGATCTGAAGCGTATTACAAATATAAAATTGAATACAGCACGGATGGAGTTAACTACTCCACGATTGACCGCACAGGTAATACCACGTATGGTTTTACCAGTGACAAAGTCAACTTTCAAGCTCGCTACGTGCGAATCAACCTTGTAAATGCAGTGCTATTCAATAATCCGAACAACTGGTATACCCCGACGGTGCATGAAGTAAGATTGCTTGGCAATTAACTTGCTTCATTAAAAAAGAACATGGCAGGAGAATCCCATATTAGATAGGCTTCTTCTGCCATGTTTGCTTTACCACCTGTTTCGTACTCATTCGCTCAACGTACCCGATTTACTGTGGTAAACACAAATTTATCATACCGATGCCGTGAGAATGAGTATTCAAACGGTATACCCGTATCCAGATAACCTACCTGCTCAATTTCTAAAACCGGATCATCCGCACCACAATCCAAATACTCCCAATCTAGCTCGGTCGACTTGGACGCGCGGATAGTACGATGTGAACTGACAATATTAAGGCCCAGCTCCTCCTTAATATGTTTGTACACTGAGCCGTGCAACACCTGCTCGGTAATACCGCTGATCAGCTTCGTAGGCATGTATGTGCGCTCTATCACATACGGCTCGCCCTCTACAATACGCAGACGGACTACACGATACACAGGAGAATTGGCATCAATAAATAGATGCGCCGCTACCTCTTCAGATGGAAATTGAACGTCAAAGGCTATGATTTTACTTTTGATTTCTTTCCCGCGCAGCACGTTTGTCAGCCCCAGCATTTCATTCACAACGACATTAACCGGGCCATTGTAGATCGATTTGACGATAAAGGTTCCGTGTCCTCTTTTACGATTCAACAGCCCTTCCGACACCAAGGTATCCAATGCCCTCTTAATCGTCATCCGACTTACCCGGAACTCACTGGCCAGTGAAATTTCATCGGGAATCGGATCATCACTGCTATAGGTCTTGTCTATAATACGCTTCTTGACCTCTTGTGCAATCCGTTCGTATTTGTTCATTGGTCTACCACCTGTACTAAAATTTGTTTTATGTCAGCATTTTACCAAAACATCGGTAGCGCTGGTTCTTTTGGTTCTGCAGGCGGGACGTTAAGGTATCACGGTATAAGTAAGTATACCGAACATTATACTTTCTCACCAGCGGCGTACAGCACAGTTCTTTGATGATGATGAAGAAAAAAAGGCGGTCCAGAGGACCACCTTAGAATCCGTTATTCTCGATCACCTGTTTGAACCAGTGCCCACTCTGTTTAACGGATCTCTTGCCACCGTTCTGAAGATCGACAGACACAAAACCATAGCGATTCTTATAAGCATTCGTCCAGGACCAGTTGTCCATAAACGTCCATAAGTGATAGCCCTTTACATTCGAGCCCTCTGAGATGGCCCGTTGAACCCACTTGAGATGCTCACGGATAAAATCAATGCGATAGTCATCGCGGATCATGCCCTGTTCATCTCTGAATTTTTCTTCACCTTGAACGCCCATTCCGTTTTCTGAAATGAAGCATTCAATGTTGCCATAATTTTCTCTGACATTGGTCAGGATGTCGTAAATGCCTTTCTCATAAATCTCCCAGCCCCGCATCTCATTCATCTTGCGGCCAGGCATGACGTAATAATCGAAGAAACGTTCCGGCACAAAAGGAGCATCCGGGTTCGGCAGACTTTCACGAGCCTTGACTCTGCGGGGCTGATAATAGTTAATACCCAGTAGGTCCACAGTGCCCTGGCGTATAATCTCCCGATCTCCGTCTTCCATGCTTGGTACATATCCCTCTTGGCGTAACAGCTCCACGAGCAAAGGATTGAATTCTCCCGTCACAGATGGGTCTAAAAAGGAACGGTTAAAGAACGCATCGCATATTTCAGCAGCCTGCACGTCTGCCGGATGCTGACTACGCGGATAAGTCGGCGTCAGGTTCAAAATAATTCCAATTTTCCCCTTATAACCGCCCTCTCTGTAAGCCTTAATAGCACTGGCGCTCGATAACAGGGTATGATATCCCACCTGTACGGCTTTACCGAAATCCACTTCATTCGGATAGTGGAAATCGTATAGATAGCCGCCTTCCACCGGGACAATCGGCTCGTTATGCGTAAACCATTTGGCTACACGATCCCCGAATAGCTCAAAGCAAGTGTTAGCGTAATCTACGTAAGCTTCGACCGTCTCCCGGTTCACCCAGCCTCCTTTTTCCTGTAAAGCCATCGGCAAATCAAAATGATACAAACTCACAAATGGCTCAATCCCCGCCTGATGCAACTCTGCAATGACGGCATTATAGAATTGAACTGCCTTCTGGTTCAATTCACCTCTCCCTGCCGGAAACAGACGTGACCAGGAAATAGAGAACCGGAAGGAGTTGTGACCAAGCTCTTTCATGAGTGCAATATCTTCTTTGTAACGGGTATAGAAACGGGACGTTTCGCCAGGTCCAACGCCGTCATAAAAACGGTTCGGCTCCTGCTCAAACCAATAATCCCAAATGTTCGGTCCTTTGCCGTCTCCCTCCACGGTTCCTTCTGTCTGGGTAGCCGAGGCCGATGAGCCCCACCAGAAGTCGGATGGAAAACGGTATTGAATGGTTTGCTGCTCTATATCTTTCATTTCGGTATGATTCACAGCTCTACTCCTCTCTCTTTTGCATGAATAAGCTGCTAATCTAGCAGCTTATTCACATTACATTCCAACAGTTTGATCCTTACCTGCAATGGCTGCTTGGTTAAGCTCCTCTTCCTGCTCTTTACGAACGTTCATCCGATCAATAATTTTTAGGAACGGGAACCAGATGACAAAGACGACAGCCATATTAAACAACTGCAGTACGCCTCCCATCAGAGATCCCGTAGCCATCATTCCACTAAAGAACAACGGCATCGTCCAAGGAACCTGTATTCCGTTTGGCGGCGGTACAATCCCAGTAGACATGGCGAAGTAAGTAATCAGCGTAACGATCATTGGAGCAATGACCCATGGGACAAAAATAAGCGGATTCATCACAATCGGCAAACCGAATATGACGGGCTCGTTGACATTAAACAGACCCGGTCCAAGGGCCAGCTTACTGACCTGCTTCAATTGCTTACTCTTCAGGAAGATCAGAATCGTGAGCACTACGGCCAGTGTCATACCTGTACCACCGATACCTACGGTATAAATATCCACAAACTGCTTGGTGATAATATGCGGCAGTTCCGCTCCTTTGGAGTACGCTTCGTAGTTTTCAAGTGCCAGCGTATTCCAGATCGGTTCCATGACTGAGTTGATAATAATCTGACCATGAAGCCCAAAGAACCATAAAAGCTGAACAAAGAAAATAGCAATTAATGTAGGTATAATACCACTGCCCAAGTGCACCAGAGGTGCCTGTACAGCATGATAAATCAGATCATGCAGGTTATTATGAAGAGTCAGTGTAACTACAACATTAATGATCAAAAATATGCCCAATGTGATACACGCCGGAAGCAAAGCGGCAAACGATTTGGCAACGGCTGGCGGAACGCCTGGAGGCATTTTGATAACAATGTTCCGCTGTGTCACTCTTCGGTAAATTTCAGCAGCTATAAAAGCAACGATCATGCCAAGGAACATGCCTTTGGCCCCAATCCGATCCAACGGAATGACACCAGCAATCGTGGCACCGCTTTCTTGTGTCAGCACAAACGGGGTGAGCATCAAGAAGCTGACCAACGCGATCATGCCACCGAATATGGGCTCGACCTTATAACTTCGGGATAAATAATAGCCGATCCCGACAACCACGAATAAGGTCATGATGTTCAGGGTGGCACTCGGCGCAATGTTCAGCAGACTGTTAAAAGTCGCATAATTACCGTCGCCCATCCAATCTTTTAGAAACGGCAGATTGATAATAACGACAATGATGGAGCCAAAAACTGTTAATGGAAATGACAACATAAATGCATCACGCAGTACAGTAAGATAGCGGTTGTTGTTCAGTTTACCGGCAATAGGTATCAGTATCCGGCTTAATTTCTCAAACAAAGCCTATTCCTCCCCGCGAAGTGACTTGCATCAATAGGATTGCAAGCTTTTCATGTCCCAAATTTCACAAAATTACATGTTCCGTTATAAATTTCTGGATTTGAACAGCTCCAGCAATTCTAGAACCAGATCCTTCATGGTAACCGTGGACATCAGATGATCCTCGGCATGCATTAGAAGGAGCGAGAAAGGAGTTTGGGTACCTCCCGCTTCCTTCTTAACCATTTGAAAATGGATATCATGCGCAGCACGTAAATCCTGCTTGGCTTGTTTGAGCAGTTCGTCCGCACCCTCTACATTCTCATTTCGATATTCGGTCAGCGCCTGAATCACTTTACTGCGAGCGCTTCCACTATGAAGAATAAGTTGGAAACTAATTTGCTCTTCCGTCAGTTCGGCTATATTGACTTTATCCATTTTTGCGTTCCACCAGCTTCACTGCTTGCTCATAGGCTTTCTTACCGTCAACCATCCCGTATGCCATCATGTCAATCACTTCTACATGAATACCATATTGGGCTGCTTCCTTTTCCAGCTGTCCTTTAAGAAAACTCATTTGCGGGCCAATCAATACTGCGTCAGCCTTAGCCATGTCTTCTGCCGCCTGATCTTGACCTACTGCCCAAATTTCAGCCTCGTCTCCAATGGACTTAGCATAATCCTGCATCTTAGTAACCAGCAAACTTGTAGACATACCTGAGCTGCACGCCAGCAAAATTTTCTTCATGATTGTTCCTTCCCTTCAAGTTCTGATTGGATGTTAACTACTAGAAAACGTTTACAGCGTAATTATAAATCCAGTTTTTTGATTTGTCTATACATTTAATATATATGTATAGACTTTTTTTAAAATGACACTGTTTCTTCACTTTTTTTCTTGAAAATGAACGTGATCTCTTATCTTTAATCTCTCAATAGAATCGATTTTCACAATAAGAGGTTCTGCCAAATGATATGTTATTCGATTCTGTAAAATGTTAACATGAGCTTACGGAGTAAACTTGGTTGCTCCTCCGTAGCCAAAGAATAGCTGAGGTGAGAAGAGATGAGTAGTGATGAGAAGAGTCAAAGTAAAACCAAGCAAGAGTTAGACCGGGTCGTGTTCATCGGCCGCACGTTTGAGGAGTACGTCCAAATGTTCAATTTGCAAATTTCTGAACTTGTAGGCAAAAAGATTTTGGACTGTCCTGCGGGAGCATGTTCCTTCACCGCTCTGGGCACCAAAGCCTCGCTGGATATCACCGCAAGTGATATCGCCTACGATCACAAGATTGATGATCTGAAACGCAAAGGCCTATTGGATATTGAGCATGCAATGGAAACGCTAGAACGTGCAAAAGATAATTATGTTTGGAGCTGTTATGGAGATGTGCAAGGGCTTAGCGAGCAGCGCCATCAAGCACTCCAGGATTGCACGCAGGATATGAGGAAGCACCCAGAACGCTACGTTGCTGCGGTACTGCCGGAGCTTCCCTTTGAAGATGAACAGTTTAATATCGTGCTGTCTGCCCATTTTCTGTTTATGTATAGTGATCGACTCGACTATGAGTTTCATAAGAATACGGTACACGAACTGCTGCGAGTGGCTTCAGAGGAAGTCCGCATTTTTCCTCTGACCGATTTAACGGGAACTCGTTACGATCTGCTAGATCGTTTGATTCTTGAGCTGGAGGCAGAAGGCTTACGGGTGACAGAGGCCAAGGTTCCGTATGAGTTTATGCGTAACGGCAACTCTCTGTTAAGCATACGAAAGATATAGGGCAGGTTTAGGTGTAGAGGGAGCAAGCGATTAGCTTGCTCCCTTTCTGGTTATTGAGATGAAAATTAGAAAAATTTAGAATATTAAGAAACATTCCCACATTTTTATCGTCTATATTATGGAATACCTTACGTATGAAGGTAAGATTTTTCAAAGCCCGAAGGTAAAAATCAACTCACAAAGGAGCTTATGCATGTTAAAAAAGTTAGGATTAGCTGCATTGATTCTGGTTACTAGCCTCTCCGTTATGGGAACAGGCTGGGCCGCATCCGGCACAACAACCATTGAAGTTTCTAAAACTGCTCTGGATTACAACGTTGCTCGCCCGCTGAGCGATGGTGCTTTTCATGACGGCTTATTGGCTGCTGAAACATCTGCTGGAAACCTCGTGTATTACAATACCAAAGGAGATAAAGCTTTCTCACTTCCCGCCGAGCTTAAACCCATTGGTGATTTTCATGAGCAGCGAGCCGTAGTCAAAAATACAAAAACCAATCTCTATGGATACATTAACACCAAAGGGACACTGGTCATCCCTTGCCAATATACCGAAGCCAATTTCTTTTCCGAAGGAAAAGCCAAGGTTACCATAGCAGACACCAAAGAAAATGCAATTATAGATCGAACGGGAAAAATCATTTCTCATTTTAAAGAAAATGGGGATTCAGAATATATATTTACGGACGGTCTGGCTCTTGCCTACGCCCCCAACACTGGCAAGATCGGTTTTGTGAATGCCTCTGGTCAACTAGCAATTCCCTATAAATATAAATACAGTCGTGGTTTCTCGGATGGCTTGGCTATTGTTCAGAATAGCAAAGGGCTATACGGATATATCAATACAGCAGGAAAAGAAGTTATTCCTCCTCAATATAAATCCGGTGGAGACTTCTCGGAAGGATTGGCCCCTGTGCAAAATACTAAGGGAAAATGGGGATTCATCAATAAACAGGGAAAAGTCGCGATTCCCTTTAAATTTACGGATGCCCAGGATTTTAGTGAAGGCCTGGCGAGTGTGAAAAATGCAAAAAACGAAGTCGGATTTATTGATAAAAACGGAACGCTGGTCATTAAATATCAACAAAAATATGATGTTACTTCTCCGTTCAAAGAAGGCTTAGCTTTAGTCGGTAAACAAACACAATCATCCGTCTCAGACGGCAAATTCGGTTACATCAATCGTCAGGGGCAACTGCTGACTAAACTTGAGTACAGGGCAGAATCCTCCTCCTTCTCCAATGGCTATGCTGTTGCTTTTATCAAGCCAGGCAAAGCGTTTATTGTATCTAAACATTCCGTTTCAAAATAAAAAAGACGACCCCGGAGGCAGATCGAGTGGATCTGCTTCCGGGGTCATTAGATTTCCAATATCTTGTATACAATTAGTCGTGTGTGTAGAATTTCACTCCAGGCAGATCTGCTGCTACCCACGAATAATTAATGGTATTACTGTTGTAATTTTTGGTCCCCGCCTGTGCAACCTGTACCTCCTTCAAAATCGTGATCGATGAACCCTTCGGTCTGACAACGACCACATGACCATGCCCATCTGCTTTTTTGATTCCGATGGTAGGATACCCGAGATTTGCTCTTTTTTGAGCATCCTGAAAGGTTACAGTGTACCATCCCGGCGCATTGTTACCCAGTAAAGCATCAGCCATTTGATTGGCTAAGCCACTTGGCAGGGAAGCCGACATCGCAGACATCACATCTTGTGCAAAAATATTACACTTCGTTCCACCTACTGGCGAATACTTTTTGTTCGTTTCTACCTTAAAACCGTCAATTACAGATGCGTAAGTACTTGCACTTCTAGCCATTGAAATTCCCCCTGAATATAAGTTGTAGAGGAAACGACGGAGTCGCTTGAACATCTGAATGGCTCCACATTCATTGATGTTGGCCTCAATTCCCTCTCAACTATTAGGGTGATTTCCGGCTTACTTTAACAACGTAATACTACAAAAAATTAACTTCATTCTCATAACTGAAGGCTTTCTTCACTGATTACGGTTGGAACGATAAGCTCAGGAGTAGTCGTAGGCTTAGCTTGTGTTAAATAGTCTGCTGCCCCCATCATCAGAGCGATGCCGATAAATAGCACGACCCAATTACGATTCTTTTTCATCATCTGTACCTCTCATTCTTCACTCCGCCCGTTCAGCCACTTGAACCAATGGAGTAAATGACTGAATCGGTATTCATGCTGCGAAGCATACGTCCATACTTCTGGCTCTTCACCGGGCTCCTTCCAGACGAGCATGGAAAAGTGACCCTCTTCCTCGCTCGCAACCGATAGCAGCGAAAGACGATCATCCCCGAATCGGTATGGAGCCGATTCCACCCAGTAATTCCGCATATCGCTGATCCAGCTGCGGAACTGCTCTGTACCTGCGATCCGCAGGACTTCATCAGGTAGGAGCAGATGCTCGTCGATATCCTTCCAATCCCCCGCATATCGGTACCGCGCTGCCAGCATTGGACTGAGTGGTCGGATTTTACCAGGAGCCAACGTAGGCATATAGGCGACGGGAACGACCGGACCGATACTCTGGATAGCATAAGACCGAGCTTCCTCCTCACTCATTCCGTAAGACATAGCCTCCACGAGAAAATCGTTCCGTCTTACACCAAACTGATGCTGATACTGTGACATTTCATCCTGTAGCTCCAGTACCATACCCTGTACCGTTTCTGTTCCGATCATTCCCAAACACCTCTCATTCCAAAATATAGTCGTGCAATTCCCGTTGCGCTCGATACTTTGCCCAATTGAATTCAGGCCAAGCCGATTCTTCTCTCGTCATGCTCGTCAAACGGGCTTGTAAAAACTCATCTAGTGATCCATGTTCCTTACGACTAAAGTCAATCAGCAGCGGAATCGCGTCCGCCGATAGCTCACTCAAATATTCCTTATCTATCACCGATGTCGTGCGATACCGTTCGAGATTATTTTCAGCAATCCGTATATCAATGCCCACATAGTTCACGACGACATAGGCGACCAGAGCGAGTACAATATAATATTTCGCCAACGGCAGTTGACGGAAATGAATGCGCATTGCTGCAATAAGCAGTAGCAAGCCCAGAAAAATCATAAACGCGTGTACCAAATAGCGGGTGTACGTATAGCCGTATGCTTCTTCGTACATAACCAGCCGGGTATATCCCGAATACAGCATCACACCCGAACAACCCACGAGTATATACAGCAGGCCGCTGTTCATTTTTTGCACTATACCTGAGCCAAATTCAGTCCACTTCAATACACTGATCATCAGCACAAAGTTGATACCTGTTACCATAACCAGCTCCCCGAATCCTCTTCTCGCATATTCGGCATACGAGGTTCCTTCGGGCAGAGCACCTTCCCATGCACCAAACAAATATCCGAACTGCAACACAACGAACACAACATACACCAGATTCATGACAATCAGCACCGTAGCGGTAATGACAGGGTCAAATTTAATCGCGACCGGCTCGTGGTAAGGCACCGTTGGTCGGTCAATCATCACTGAAGAGTGACCATCATACTCGGTGGTTTGGCCATTCGTGCGCTCATCTAACCCGTGCCATGATTGGGTCTCTCTCTGCGTATTACGCGGAGCAGGCTGTACAAATCCCCACAAATAACAGAAGAAACAGAAGGTGAAAAAGCAGGTCCAGATCAGCCGCAGCATGCCATTCCCAAAGGACAGCGTTCCGATCCATTCGGGTACTCCAGCTAACAACTTTTCGAACATCCCATCCGCCGAAGCCAGCAAAGATATGATAATGAACAGTAGCGGCAAGGCAATAAGTAAACCGATCAGCACTTTTCCCAATACACGCTTACGCTCATCCTTTACATTCCGAAGGGCTACTGTCTTGACCATCCGAAAGGGGGTCACGATATGACGAAAGTTTTGATAAAACCAATGGCTTAACGCCTGACCAATAATACCGGGTTCTGACCAGCCATGCCTTTTCTCCCCAAACAGCAGCACCATATGTACGCTAATCAGAGCAGGTATCGCCAGCGCATTTAACACATACAGGACCGGATTATTGAACAGCGCGTATGTCAATGCCAGCATGAAAATGATCACAAACAGCAAACGCCCTATCCATGATCTGGACTTGAAACGATCTCGATTAAAGGCATACATATAGGCGTAAAACCCAATAACAAAAATTGGCATAGACACGCCCAGCCCATGTCCGTAAAACAGATATTGATGAACCAGCGCCAACACAATTGCGCCAGCAAAGGCGGACAGAAACGACGTTTTCGGCAAAGACGTTCCATTCATCTTGTCATGCATGGTAAATACCTCCACAAATATGCTTTATAACCCTTATTGTAGATGATAAAATAAGAAGATAAAGAGAAATTAATTCAAACAAAATTTCCTATTTTATAAAAGTGACTACGCTTTTAATCAAATATAGGGGAAACGGAGCAACCTTGAATGAAACTCCATGCCCAATTTTTACGGCTTCACTCCCACGCAGCTGACAACAAGGACGAAAACCATACCATAGAGACGACGCTGGATGAGCTTGCGGCTATTTTTGACTGTACTCACCGCAACGCCTTGATGATCATTCAGAAAATGGAGCAGCATGACTGGATACAATGGACTCCCCGCCGAGGCAGAGGTCGTCGCTCCAGTCTGCGCTTCCTCATTCAACCGGAAGACATTGCCGTGCAATCCATGATGCAAGCCATAGACCGCCATGATATCAAACGCGCGCTGGATGAAATTCGAGTTCATTCACGCTCCTCCACCATGCAGGAGCATTTGCAAGGCTGGTTGCTGAATTATTTTGGGCATCACGCAGAGGTGCGCAGTGATCAGCAGCAGATCGACACGCTGCGTCTGCCTATTCGCCAGCAGCTCTATACACTGGACCCGTTGTATTTAAACTGGCTCGCCGAGTCCTTCGTATCCAGCCACGTCTTTGATGGCCTAGCCCGCCGGGCGAACGAAAGCGGCGAGATTTTGCCGGGATTGGCGCACGCTTGGGAGGTGGACACCACTCGTACACAGTGGACCTTTTTCCTGCGTAAAGAAGTGCTGTTTCATAACGGAAAAATACTGACCGCTGAAGACGTCGTCTATACCTTTGAGCGACTGAGTCGGGCGCCGGGAAGGAGACTTTACCATTTTATCGTCCGGCAAATTCAGCACGTCCAGGCGCTAAGTCCAACGATAGTACGCTTCGTACTAAAGGAGCCGAACGAGCTGTTTCTATCCTTCCTGTGTACCAGCCGGGCTGCGATTGTGCCGCGTGAACTTAATCAGGTGGGTGAAGCCGCCTTTGGCATCCGCCCTGTCGGTACAGGGGCATTCAAAGTCACGGAAATGAACGAAAGCCTGTGTACACTGGAGGCTTTCGCACCTTATTTTCAAGGCCGGGCTCATCTGGACCGAGTGGAAATTGTCCAACTCCCATGGGCGACTAAGCTGGAATCGTCGGATACGGAAGACACCGCTTCTTCTTTTCACATTATCCATAATCCCGTATCGGCGGGAGATACGGATACCGCATGGAGCCAGATTCACTCGGCGGCTTCGGTACGCAAATTTATCACATGTAATACACATAAGGATGGACCACTACGCAATCCAGAAATACGTGCCCGCATTGTAGCATGTCTCGATCATCGCTCCCTTCCTCCAGCAGTGGATTCATCTAACGATTCTTATGAACCTCTGGCGGCGCTGCAAATTGCTACCATTCCCGAGTATAAAGCAGACGCAGACCGGGTTGCGGCTCAGCTCGAATCCTGTGGGTATACCTGTAACATCGTGGCCGCATCTATGAACGAATTCAAAAGCTCATCTATCCGTATGGAGTCAGACTTAATCATCTTTTCTCTCTTTCGTGACCGTGATGAGCAATTACGCCTGTTTGACTTGTATCTCAATGTATCTGGGCATGTGGAGCCTCATAGCCGTGTGGATATCGAAAGACTGCTGCGTGAAATTGCACGGGAGGCCGATCATACTGTTAGGGCGCAGCAATTCGAACATATCGAAACTCGGCTCATGGATGAGCACCAGCTGCATATTTTATATGAAAAGCCCGTTCAGACGGCCTATCTCCCTTCTGTACGTGGCGTATCTTTTAACAGTCAGGGCTGGGTGGATCTACGTCATGTCTGGTTTCCGCCTGCTCAACTTCCAGCTCCCCACTCTTGACGGCAAAAGTGCTCCTTCAAATGCACTTCACATCAAAAAAAGGTATCCTCTTCTTCATAAGAGAATACCTTTTTGAATGCCGCTTTCTAGATCCTCTAAGCGGATGGTTCAAGGGATGAAAAAGCCCATCCCCCTAACCCATGACTGTGGACGTCGCTAGGATCTTCCATAGGGGGGGTAACGGGTGAAAAATTCAATAGGACAAAAACATTAAATGCGAGCAGAGAAAAAACGATCTTTTTTATCATGGATGTACTCTACCTCTCCAAGTAAGTTTTTATATTCCTCTTTGTCCTCAGAAGTGGCAGTATGCCGATACTTTTCAAATAGTCCTACACATTTAATGGTGACAGGATTACCATTCAGCACTACAGAATAGGAAAGACTCTCAAGCAAGAATTTCATGCCTTTGGTATAACGGTGTTTGTTGAGATCATAACAAGCCATCTCTGCCAAAAATCGTGCATAAAGATCTGCTGACATTTGCTCCGTATAGGTGCCTACCTTGACATGCTGATCTGCAAATGCCTCAATTTGTTTTTCAAAACGTTGCAGTACATGATCCACATTAAAATCATAACGGTTGGCCGCTACCATAATTTTATGCAACCCCACCAGAATTTCGCCTTCGTTTTTTTCCAAATAATCCACATATTGTGGAATCACATCCAAGCTGCCTGACATCAACTGATACAAATACCCGTTGGCCTCAGCCCAGTTGCTACAAAGGGCCTTCAAACGCCGAGCTTCTTCCGTATCCTCTTGCACCCAGCTCAAATCAGAGTATAGCGATACATACTCCAGCGCCTTCTGATAATCCCCGCGCTCATCCCACACCCCGGCACGCAACACGTAAGAGTATACAATATACATAAACAAAGGACCCTTGGGTTCCTTGCCACGCTCTGATCTTCTGGTATTCCCGTATTTTTGTTCGTATTGCACCTTGGCCCTGTGACCCATTTTTTCAGCAAACCATTCTACTTTATCCCAACGCCGCAAGGAGGCATAGGTATTAGCCAGGTCTCTTAAGGCATCCAGTTGGTCTGCTTCACCCAATCGCTCCACAAAACTTTCAAAGTGTGTGGCTGCCCATAAATTTTCGTCCTGGTCATCGCCAACGGCAATCGTAAATAAACGGTATTGGCAGAGCGCCAGACGCTCTGAATGTTGGTACTTCTCACTTTCCGAAACATTTTTATAAATAATTGCCGCAGCCTCGAACTTACCTTCACTGAATAATTCTTCTGCTGTCTCAAATAAAGCTGGGGCGTATATGAGATAGTCCATCATAAACTCCACGACTTGCTTAATACAATCCAGTTTGTTCAGCTCTGCACAGCGATGCAAAAAGGGACGAACCCGTCGCCAATTCGGTGCCGTATTCCGTATAAATTCATCAATGTATAACTCATAGAGGCTCCCTTCTTCAAGCCCCATGCCTGCACCAATCCGATCCAACAGCAGCATCGCAATCGGACGATTACCGTTAATAATGGCACTGATCGTTCCTGCATTAATACCTGTGTTCTCCCCAAACTTACTAATCGTAATTCCTTCTCGTCTGATGTACTGCTCCAGCTCTGCGCGAATTGTGGTTGTTTCCTTCAAATCAGGCACCCCCAGGGATTACTTGCATGATTACAATACAAAAAAAGAAAATTCCCGTGAATATTCCCTTAATTATACAAAAGAAAGCCCACTTAGCCAACTGCTCAAGTAAATTTATATCAAAAAATTCAATAATTCTCCGAATTGCCGTATACTACGGGGAGGTGAGCCGAACAGCTACACCCAATCGGTACGCAGGAAAGGATACAACAAATGGACAACACCCCTACAACAGAACAAGAGATTGCACAATGGATGGTCGCGCAGATCCGTGAAGTGGGCACCCTGAAACAAGAAGATGCAATTGCATATGTACGCTCTGAGTATGGAGAGCAGTATGTATTTATAAGCGAGCATGGTCATGTATCTCTGGAAAAAGAAATCAAAAAAGCATTCCGCAAGCTTCATGGTGGCAGAATTGCCTGGGATCGTGACGGATTTCTCTGGGCCTGGACTTAACAAGCAAAGCATCTGCCCTAGGCAGGTGTTTTTTTAATCATTTATCTCCTTTTTTCACCACAAGTCCATAGGGATGCACATGACGGGAAGAACAGATTCCGTCAGCTTTCTCATATTGAATGGTTATTTTATGTGACCCCCACACTGCAGTTCTCACGGCCTCAAGACAAGGAATGGCTATACGTTCCGTCCACCACGGCGTATCATCAAAATAAAACCGCGCTTTGGCTTTCTTAATATCGGACTGATACGGGTCTGGCATCGTCTGTTCCAGTTTGAGCAGAGCATTCTTTAACTTCAAACCCGATTCCGTGGGCCCGCCTGTATAAATGCCCATCCCTGTTAAATACAACTGAATAACATCCCCGCCATTCAACTGTTTCAAGTTCGCCGTATAACCCTCCATTAAATAAATTCCGCCCTTCGGGCCGGATGCGGTAACAATCGGAACGCCGGCTTCAGCCAGGAGATCGATGTCCCTGTAAATAGAGCGTACAGAGGTTTCCAGTGCCAACGCCAATTCTTTGGCCTTCATTCTCCCTCTAGATTCGATACATAATAAAATCGCGATTAAACGATGCAGTCTCACAATCATACCTCCACAATAGATGGTTAACCCGAATTGAAAAGATGATGCAAAGATTGTTGACACCCTGTTGGCAGTAATAGGTGTGTATCATAGAAGTAAAGGGGTGTAATGGATGATGAATATTGGAATATTGGGGACGGGATTCGGCGCGTATCATGCCTCACTGTTAAACAACCATCCCAAAGTAAACAGAATCATGGTATTTGGAAGGAACGAAATCAAGCTGCAAAAGCTGAAAGAGGAGCTAAACGTAGAAGTCACACAAAATATAGAGGATATTCTGCTGGACCCAGACGTGGATATCGTCGATCTATGCCTGCCCTCCCAGCTGCATAGGTCCTATGCCGTGGATGCGCTGAAGCACGGTAAGCATGTATTTTGTGAAACACCGGTTTGCTTTGATCTCGAAGACGCTCTTCTTATGCAACAAGCTGAGAAGCAATATGGCAAAAAGATTCTGGTCAACCAGTTCATTAAGTTTGACCCCGCCTATACCTATCTGTATGAGACATACCGCCAACAGAAATACGGGAAGCTCATCTCCTTATCTTTGAAAAGAGAAACGCCTCCTCTGTGGGGGGATCTTGGACTAAGCTCCATTCCTACTCAGTTCATGATTCATGAACTGGATTTATTGACCTGGCTATTAGGCCCCTGTGATCCATATACAGTCTGGGGTACAGAAGTTACCCATCCTGAACAAGCACAGGTTCGGGCTTACTTTCAGCATCGGGATACATTCACAGAAGTCATCGCCTCATCCCACATGCCGGGAAGCTACCCCTTCACAGTGGCCTATGAGGCTTATTTTGAAAAGGCCAAGCTGGTATTTCATGAAAGCGATGAAAACGATCTTATACCTACCGCATTATATGAGTATACCGCATCAGGACAGCAAAAAATCAACCTCGAATCTGCCAATCCCTATGAAAAAAGTTTGGATCATGCACTTGAATGCTTTGGCGGACATTCGGAAAGCCTGATTCCACTGGAATCGGCTGTACAAGCGCTGAAAGTGGCTGTTGAGATTAAAGGCAGACTGGGGCAAGCCCAGCGTTAACCCCGTATTTTTTCTTATGCCTGTTCTTATCTACGGAAATCAGCTTCCTATAAGGAAGCTGTATCCGCAGGCAAGGAAACTTCGTCCGCGTAGTTCGTTGCCATAATCTTGGCTACCCCTGCCGGGTCGGTCGTCTGCCCCAACGCCCACATCATTTTCGTCACCAGCGCTTCCGTTGTCATGTCATACCCCGGAATAACGCCCTTCTCCAGTACCTTTTGCCCCACTTCGTAAATCGTCAAATCCCCGCCCTCATAAGGACATTGAGTAGTCACGACAATACTCATACCGTCCTTCATCAGCTCCTCGATTTTGCTGATCAGGCTTCTTTCTTTAAAAGGAACGCCACCCATACCAAAGCCCTCAATGACGATACCTTTATAGCCCAAGCCCTGAATGGCATCGAAAATCGCCGGATTCGTACCCGGAATCAGCCTGAGCAGGAATACCTCCGAAGCATACCCGTCGTTGTATGGGTGACGAGCGGTACCGCGATTTGCAAATACGCCCTCCGTATAGACCACCTTACCGTTCTCCACGAGTCCGATATACGGATAGTTAATACTCTCAAAAGCATTATAGCTGCGTGTTCTGATCTTCGAGCTGCGGCTGCCGTTAATAATTTTGCCGTTAAACACGACAAAAACCCCGGCCACCTCGCCACATGCGGTCAGGAATGAGTCGATTACATTTTTTTTGGAATCGCTGTGCTCCGCCAAAATGGAAACCTGCGAACCTGTCACGACGACGGGTTTGTCTACGGTTCCCAGCATGAAGCTCAAGGCTGAAGCCGTATAAGCCATCGTATCCGTGCCGTGTGCAATGACAATACCGTCGTATTGATCGAGCGAACGATGTACCATCCGGGCGATAGAAGCCCAATCCTCAGGTTGTGTATTTGTGCTATCAATGCTCATCAGATTATGGGCATCAATCTCGCAAATCTCCTTCAGCTCCGGAATTTCCGCCAAAATATTTTCAGCCGATTGGGTCGGTGTCAGGCCGTTTTCCTGATAGGAGGAAGAAATGGTCCCTCCGGTATTAATGAACAAAACCTTTTTCATATGCCAATGTTCCTTCCCGATTACATCTTCACTGTATTGTTCTTAGAATTTATCATGAATAAGTGTGATAAGCTACTTTGCAATAGAAAAGAATTTGGGATATGAGGGGCCAAAAAAAGCACGACAAACAAGCGCGGGCTTTCCTTCCTCCTGCGACTTGTCTAACGTGCTTTTACTATAGGTGCAATACTCTACAGCGCTGCACATACCTATAACCCATCCACGTACTTCTTATGGGGATACAGGCTGCTCCTGTGGCGCTCTCTACTGTACCAACGCTTTGCCCAGAAACTGCCGTGTCCGTTCTTCCTTCGGATTGGTGAAAAACTGCTCGACGGGTCCCTGCTCCACGATCACGCCATGCTCCATTAGTACAACCCGATCCGCTACATCTCTCGCAAAACCAAGCTCATGTGTGACAATAATCATCGTATTGCCTTCACTCGCCACCTTTTGAATCACGGACAACACTTCATCCACCAATTCAGGATCAAGTGAGGATGTCGGTTCATCGAACAACAACACCTGTGGATTTAGTGCTAAAGCACGGGCAATCGCAACTCGCTGCTGCTGTCCACCCGAAAGCTGGGCAGGATAATAAGTCATACGATCCTTTAACCCGACCTTTTCCAGAATGCCTTCACTGATCTCTCTCGCCTGCTTACGATCCAGCTTTTTCACACTGGTCAGACCAATCATCACATTGTGGAGTGCATTCAAATTTTTAAACAACTGATATTGCTGAAATACCATTGCCGTTGCCATCCGTAGTCCGAGAATGTCCTTTTTTCCCGCCTTGGCGGCATCGACCTTTACACCGTCAATTTCAATAACACCACTGGTCGGCTGTTCCAAAAAATTAATGCTGCGCAGCAGCGTGGACTTCCCCGATCCGCTTGGGCCCAGGATCACTACGACTTCTCCCTTGCCTACCGTCAGGTCTATGCCCTTCAACACGTGATGCTGTCCAAAATGCTTATGAATTTGATGAAGTTGAATCATACCCTTACTCACTTCTTTCGTAAATTCGAATACGCTTCTCCAGCACGACAAGCCCGCGCTCAATAATAATGCACACCAACCAGTAAATCAGAGACACCGCAACATATACCTCAAAAAAAGCCAACGCTCGCGCGCCCATAATTTTAGCCTGTCCCATCATATCGACGACACCGATCATAAAAATAAAAGACGTATCCTTCACCGTACTGATCAGCGTGTTTCCCAAATTGGGCAAAGCGACCGTCAACGCCTGCGGCAATACAATTTTGAGCATAATTTGTGTTTGGCTCATACCGATGGAATTAGCAGCCTCAAATTGTCCCCGGTCGACTGAATGAATCGCCGCCCGGAACGTCTCCGACAAATATCCCCCGAGGTTCAATGAAAATGAGAGCAACGCAAACAGCTCGGGCGGGATGACATAGACATTGAATTGCTGTAAGAATCCATATTCGCTCTGGAAATAATACAGAAACTTGGGTATTCCGTAATATACGAGAAACAGCTGCACAATGAGCGGTGTTCCCCGAATGTACGAGACATACAACGTAGACAATGGCGCCAAGACAGGCACCTTGTATATCCGGATTAAGGCCGTAGCTAACCCGATGATCCCACCCAGCAGCATGGACACAAACGCAATCCATAAGGTCACGGGAAGATACTCGACGATCTGGGGAAGGCTTTTCAGCATATAATCAAGATCAAACAGCTTTTCCATAGGAACCCCACTTTACCCTTTACATTGTTATTACTGAGGAATAAATTCTCCACCTGTCCACTGTTGAGACAATTTTTTCAGTGTTCCGTCCGCTTTCAGCTCTTTAATAATCGGATCGATTTTAGCTTTCAGCTCTTCGCCCTGCTTATCCTTTTTGAACACCAGGTTGATGTTATCGCTTTGCACCGGCTCACCCACAGCTTCCACCTGCAAGCCTTCCTTCTTGATTGTTGCCGCCGCCATAACCGGATCATTCACATAAGCGTCCACTCGGCCATTTTGCACGTCTTGAAGGTTATCGGACGAAGTACCTGTATCATTGTATTTCAAAATAATTTTATTTCCGTTCTCCGCATTATACTGTTCCAGCAACTGTGTGTAGGAGTCGCCTACCGAGGCTGCTACCTTCTTGCCTTCCAAATCCTTGAGGGAATGAATATCCGTTCTACCCTTTTTCACAATAATAACCGACTGAGCCGAGAAATAGGACTCATCCGAGAACAAATACTTCTTCTCACGTTCGGGATTTTTGGCAACTTCATCGGCGATCATCTGAACTTTATTTGAATCTAGTGCAAGGAATATCGCATCCCAGCCCGAAGGCACAAATTCAATCTTATAGCCGTCCAGCTTCTTGTCGATCTCCTTGACTACTTCCACATCGTATCCAGTCAGCTCGTTTTTATCATTCGTAAAAGCAAACGGTGGGTAGTCATTTTGTGTGCCGACATAGATTACCTTATCCCCCGATGCCGCCTCCTTCGAGGAACATCCACTTAAGGCACCCGTTAATAACACAAGAGATAGACCAATCGCTGCTACCAAAGCAGATTTCTTCATATTATGACATCCCCTTTTTAATATCCAAGTAATTTACTATGATTTTATATTATAACGGGTTATTCAAATAATACAACAAGTAAATTTCATATTGATTATTTAGCTATATGTTGCACAAAAAAAGGACCCTTGCGGGTCCAATGTCATCCATGAAGCGGAAAACGCTCTGCTGGATGTTCCGGCAAAATGGACGAGATCAACCGTCGTACAGCCGGATGAGCAGATTCAAAAATCTGATCCTTCTCATCACAGCGCTCAATCAGTCTCCCCTGCTCCATCACAGCAATGCCATCGCAGACAGCATAAGCTGCCCGAATATCATGCGTGATGAACAGATATGACAATCCAAACGAAGATTTCAGTTCTCCCAGCAGGGATAAAATATGCATCTGGTGAACCATATCGAGGCTACTGACGGACTCATCCAGCACGATCAGCTTTGGTTTGAGCGCAATCGCCCGTGCAATATTGATCCGCTGCAATTGTCCGCCACTGAACTGATGCGGATATTTAATCCGATCCTCTGGCTTGAGGCCGACCCGTTCCAGTAGGCTTTCGACCGTTCTTTTTTGTTCCTGCACCGATAACCGTTCGTAATTGTCCAATGGCTCCCCAATAATCTGCCCGGCGGTCATTCGGGGGTTTACAGCAGAGTAGCAGTCCTGAAATACGACCTGCATATCCCGTCGCATTCCCCTGCGGACTTGGGGGCTCGCATTATAAATGTCCTGTCCCTGGAACAGCACCTGACCCTCCTGCGGCTTCTCCAGCCCCAGAATAACCTTGCCCAGCGTGCTTTTACCGGCTCCACTGGTTCCAAGTAAGCCTAGGCAAAACCCACTCTCTATAGTAAGTGAAACGTTAGCCAACACAGGGGGGCGTGGTTCAGAACGGCCCAGCCATTTGCGTCTTCCATAGCTATGAGTTACTTTCTTCACTTGTAGCATACGCATTCGCTCCCCTTTTGAAAGTGTAACTGTCGAACAGGCGACTAACCACCTACCTGATTCATGCCCCGAATGGACAACTTGGGTCTGACATGCAGCAGCATTTTCGTATATTCATCCTGCGGGTGATCGAACAACTGATGGACCTCAGCCTGCTCAACAATACGACCCTGCTGCATGACAGCCACTTCATCCGCCAATTGGGAAATGACGCCCAGATCATGCGAGATCAGCAAAATGGACGTATTGTATTCCGTACGCAAGCGATTCAGCTCTCTTAGCACCTGTAGCTGATTGACCACATCAAGCGCCGTCGTTGGTTCATCGGCAATAACCACTGCTGGCCGCAGGCACATGGAAATGGCGATCATGACCCGTTGCAGCATCCCGCCGCTCAACTGAAACGAGTAACGCTTCATCAGCTTGGCTGGATCGGGCAAATTCATATTTTCCAGAGCCGTTATGGCAAGATCACGGGCCTGTCGTTTGGTTAATCCAGTGTGCGTACGGACCGTTTCCATAAACTGAGCTCCGATCGTATACACTGGCGTAAAGGCGCTCATCGGATTTTGCATAATAAACGCGATTTCCTTGCCCCGAATACGCCGCATTTCCTCGGCCGTCATTCCGTTCAGTTCACGCCCGTTCAGACGGACACTACCTTCCACGTCCATCGTCTGGCGATCCAGCAGTTGGAGCAATGCTTTACAAGTCACCGTTTTGCCGCTTCCACTCTCACCGACAAGACCCAGAACTTGTCCCCTTTTCAGCTCAAAATGAGTTGGCTCTAGCAGAGATACCGCCTCGGCATCGGTTTTGAGCTTCACCTGTAAGCCGCTGACCTCCAGCACCTTCGCCCTGTCGTCCATCGTTGTAACTCACTCCTGTTTTACTGACGTTTGGCAATTCCGTATCGGTCGGACAGCGCCTCCCCCAATATATTGAAGGCCATCACCACCATCAGAATCATAACCCCCGGATAGATCATTAATTCCGGGTGACTGCGGATGTATCCCGTTCCCTCATGAATCATCGCGCCCCATTCGGGAGTCGGCGGTTGGATGCCCAAACCGAGGAAAGACAACGCAGAAATATCCATGATCGCCCAGCCCATTTCCAGCGTACCAATGACCACAATCGGCCTTAGTACATTTGGAATGATATGCCGGCGGATAATGGCCCCTGAGGAGGACCCGCTAATCCTTGCGGCAGCTATAAAATTCCGTTCTTTCAGACTGACGACCATATTGCGGCACATTCTGGCATAATACACCCACTGCACCATCATTAAAGCAAGCAGCACCTGCATGAGGCCCGGCCCAAAAATACCGACAATGCCCAGCACAAGCACCAAATTCGGAAACGCCATAATACCTTCGCAAAACCGCATCAACACACTATCGACCCAGCCACCCACATAACCTGCAAGCGACCCGATCACAACGCCGATACTAAGCGAGGACAGGAAAATTAATGTCGCAAAGCCGAGGGAAATCCGCGCTCCATACAGCAACCGGGATAAATTGCATCGACCCAAATGATCGGTCCCCAGCCAGTATTCTTTCGAAGGTCCCTCCAGCTTGTGCAGTAAATTGACTTTAACCGGATCATGGGGAGCCAGCCAAGGAGCTAGCGCCATAATGATAAAAAGAGCAACCAGTACGACAGAGCAGACCACGATTACCTTTTGACCTTTGAACATTGTACGCAACCTTATCATCACTGCTCTGCTCGTCCCTTCGATGAAATTCGGGGGTCCATATACAATTGCACCAGATCAACGAGCAAATTGCATACGATGAACAGGCATGCCGCCAAAAATACATAGCATTGTATGACGGGAATATCCCGGTTAAAAATCGCTTCCACAAAATAACGGCCAAACCCGGGCCATGAAAACACCTGCTCCACAATAATTGTTCCGGTCAGAAGCTTGCCCAGATTCATACCCATACTTGTAATCAGTGGAGCAATGGCAATTTTCAGTACATGCTTGAGCATGATCACCCGCTCACGGATTCCTCGAGTTCTGGCATACTGCACATACGTTTCCTGAAGCTGCTCCAACACACTGGAACGCAGCAGGCGCGTATATAAAGCAATCAGAACCAGCGACAGGGTTAACGTGGGCAACACCAGATGCTGCCACGTTCCTCGCCCCTCTACAGGGAGCCAATCCAATCGGACAGAGAAAAAGAAGATTAACAAATATCCCAGCCAGAACTGGGGTATAGACGCGCCAAAATATGAAATTCCTCGACTAAGCAGGTCGATCCAGCCATTTTTACGCATCGCCGCCAGCACGCCCAGCGGAATACTTACCACAATAGATAGCAACATACTGCTCACAGCCAATTCAAAAGTGGCGGGCAGCCGAACCTTGACCTCATCCCACACCGGCTTGTTGGTTAGATACGAAGTACCAAAGTCCAATTGACTGATTCTTTGAAGTGTATGCATATACTGCGTCAGCAAAGGCTGATCCAGCCCGAACTCATGTCTTTTCTGCTCCAGAATCTCTGGAGTAGGGTAAATATGAGCAGCCGTCAAATAGGCCTCGGCCGGATCAACTGGTGAAATATGAATGAGTGCAAAGGTAACGAGGGTGGCAAAGAGAACAATAGGAATGACCGCTACCATTCGCTTCCCGATATAGCTGATCATGAGTTGTCCTCCTATCCTGTAAACTACCGTTACCTATCGGCTTCAGCTACTTTCCGATTTCAATTCCCTCAAACGGATTTTCATCCCGATTAGCCGGGAATACAAAGTTTGTAATCTTTTTCTGGTACACTGCCGTTTTCTTAATATACGAAATAGGTACAATGGCAGATTGCTCCTGGAGCGTCTTCAGAATCGAAGCATACAGCTCTTGGCGCTTGGTTTCATCTGTCGATGAGAGCGCTTGGTGTACTTGCTGATCCAGGTCTTTCTTCATCGGAAGGGCGCTCAGCACCTCGGAAATTCCGAAGCTCTTCTTAGCAATAACATTAATAAAGGAATGCGGATCATAAGGCGCACCATAGTTGTACCAGAAGTACAGATCAAACTGGTTGGATCTAAGGCGCTTAATTTGAACCGTCAGCTCCAGTCCGGTCAGGTTCACTTTGACACCCAGTTCTCCCCATTCAGCCTGAATGGTTTCAGCCATCGCCTTTTGGATCGGATCAGTCTTATCAAAAATCAGCTCAAAATCCAGCTGTTGTCCGTCTTTTTCCCGTACTGTACCGCCTGCGGGCAGCTTCCAGCCAGCCTCATCCAGCAACGATTTGGATTTTTCCACATCATAGCCAACAGGCTGTAAGTTTACATTCGTATACGGATAGTTTTTGGATAAAACCGTATCCGCTGTTTCCTCCAGACCTGAGGTTACACCTTCCACCATTGCCTGCTTGTTAAAGCCATGCTGGAGTGCCAGACGTACCCGAAGGTCTGCCAGCTTGGGATTGGATGAGTTGAGTAACAGGCTTCTTGTACCGACAGGCTCGGACAGCGTGGTAACATACTGATTCGTGTCGCGAAGCTGTTTGAAAGCATCCAGACTAATGACACCCTCTCCATAAATCAGATCCAAGTCGCCTTTTTCAAAGGCCATTACACGGGTTTCGCCATCGGGAATGATTTTTACCGTAATTTTATCCACCTTTGGTGCAGTGCCCCAATAATTTGGATTACGCTTAAAGGTTGCATATTCATCTTGCTTGTATTCATCCAGCATCCAAGGTCCTGTACCTACAGGTTTCTTGATTCCTTTGGACGTATCTCCATCATCCGGGAACCCCGCTTCACCCAGAAAACGGAACGGGCGAACGACAGACAAATCCTGAAGCACTGGATAGTATGGCTCTTTGAGCGTCATTCGGAAGGTGCTGTCATCTACAGCTTCAGTTTTGTCGAGAACGCCTACTATACCAAGCCAGCTGTGGGTCTTCTGATTTTTCATAATAGCGTCAAAGTTCTTTTTGACAATGGCTGCATTAAATAGCGTTCCATCCGAAAATTTCACACCTTTGTGCAGCTTAAATGTATATATTTTGCCGTCCTTGGAAATGGTCCAGGATTCAGCCAAAGCAGGCTCCAGCTTGCCTCCTTGCTTGTAGCTGACTAACGGCTCATAAACCATGGATTGTGCAAAAAGTTGGGAAGGATTGTATACGTGAGGATTCATCGTACCAATGTCACGCGGCCACGATAGCGTGATCGACTTTTCATTGGCAGCTCCCTCAGTAGAGGTGGATGCAGGTGTGTTCTCCTGCTTCGCGCAGCCCAAAACAACGGATAATAAGAGGAGCGCCACCAACATAAGGGTGGCAGTCTTGCGGTGTCGAACGGACATCAATGTATTTCCCCTTTTCTATATATGTGATAATGATTATCATAATCATATTTAGAATAGGTACCACGTTCTATTTTGTCAACAACATTCGACAAGCCATCCTCTTATTTATTTTAAATTTGTAGAATATTAAATTTATGGCTTAATTCGCCAACGTTTGAAACAGAGTACGTGTGTACTCATGCTGTAACAAGTCCTTATCCCATTCCTTAAATATTTCCACGATCTCCCCCTGAACCATAACGGCAACGCGGTCACAAAACTGACGAGTAGATTGGAGATCGTGAGTGATGAATAGGTAGGACAACTCACGTTCCTGCTGCATTCTCTTAAGCATGCCCAGCACGGAAAACTGCGTTGTCGTATCCAGATTGGCGATCGATTCATCGAACAAGATAATATCGGGCTCCACCGCCAACGCTCGGGCAATACATACCCGCTGTTTTTGCCCGCCACTTAGTTGTGTTGGGTACTTTACCAGACATTCCGTGTCCAGCCCCACAGATTCCAGTAAAGACTGGCAAATATCCAGTGCTTGCGCTTTTCGTCCGGGAAAATAATTGTGGATCGGCTCCTCCAAAATATCTCGTATGGTCATGCGAGGATGGAGCGAGGACGACGAATCCTGTGCGACCAACTGAATTCGCTTGTACAGCTGAATATCCTTCATCCTTCCGGTGTGAATGGGCTGGTCATCCAGCCAAATCTCTCCTGAAGTCAACGACTCCAGCCCTAGAATACATTGTGCCAGCGTGCTTTTGCCACTTCCACTTTCTCCAACCAGTCCGAGACATTCCCCCTGTCGTAGCTCCAGACTCACCTTCTTCACGGCCTGCTCGCTATCTTGCGTGCTGAACCAGCCTTTTCTCCGTTTGCGGACAGGGTATGCTTTGGTCACATTCTTCAATTCCAGCATCACTTGTGCATCCTTCCTTCCGGGCTCATCTCCAACACTCGATCTGCTATGCGACTCATACTCTGGCGATCATGTGAAATCAACAATATGGTGAGATCAAAGTCTTCTCTCAATTGTTGCAACAATGCCAGAACCTTATCGCGGTTGATAACATCCAACGCCGTAGTAGGCTCATCGGCAATAAAGAGGCTCGGACCGGAGCTTAACATTGCAGCCAGCAGCACCCTTTGACACATGCCTCCGCTTAGTTCAAAAGGATATGATGACAAAATATGCTCAGGATTTGCAAATCCAACCTTGCGGAGCAGAGAGCACAAATAGGCCTCTCGCACTGGAGTAGCGCCTCCTCTGGCTATCTCCGAGGCACGGCTCAGCATCTGCCGTATCCGTGGCAGCACGCCCAATGGGTGGACTTGCTGCGGTGCATTGTGGGATGGGGCAGCACCAGCGTGCCCCGGCTTCATCTGGTCGTGCGGCATCCAATGCCGCCCGTGCAGTCTAAGCGTATCCATCAGCTGGGCGCGGACAGTCCGGATCGGGTTCAACCCGCTCAGCGATTGTTGAATGAGCAGGGCAATATCCTCTTGGCGTAGCCTTTGCCAGCGCCGTTCCTGGAACGGAAGAATGTCTTCCCCGTTATAGTAGATACGCCCTTGCGTAACATTAATACCTGGCTCCAGCATGCCTGCGATTGCGTGTGCGGTCAGGCTCTTGCCGCATCCACTCGGTCCGGTCAGGGCCACAATCTCCCCTGAATATATGGAAAAGCTCACATCACGCAGCAGTAGTTTGCTCCCGCTTCCGCTTGCTCCTACGCCTGTGCGGCAGATTTCCAAATGTTCCACGTGTAACAACGGTTTTCGCCCTGCCACTTGTTCTATCGCATCCTTGCACCCAAGGGCTGTTTGATCCTCCACTATTTGGCCGCCCCCTTTTCCGAAAAGCGGTCGCCCAAAAGCTGGCAGGCAAGTACGAACAGCATAATCGCCAAGCCCGGGAAAATCATGACATGCGGAGCCACCTGAAAATACGAGGTTGCATCATGCAGCATCACGCCCCACTCTGGCTTGGGCGGCTGTACACCCAGTCCAAGAAAGGACAGCCCAGCGATCATCAGCACCACGCGTCCGATATCCCATACCGCATAAACCAACAACTGCGGCAACGCTTGTGGCAATACATAACGGCTCAGTATACGTACGTGTGAATTGCCGGATAAACGGGCATATCGAACGTAGTCCTCCTGACAGGCTTTTTGAACCAGACTACGGATATACCGGACATAGCCCGCCCACCGTACCGCAATAATCGCAAGGGTCATGTTAACAAAACCTGGACCCAAAATGCCCACAATTGCCACCGTTAAAATAATATCAGGAAAAGCCAGTACGCCGTCGATTCCACGCATAACCAGCTGATCCACGCGTCCGCGCACATAACCAATGAGCAACCCTATAGGCAGACTGAAGCACAACGTAGCTACAGTAATTGCACATGCGATTAGCACGCTCATCCGAATCCCGTAAATTAGCCTTGACAGCACATCCCGACCCAGATGATCCGTACCGAAAGGATATTTCCGACTGGGTGGTGCCAGACGGTTCAAAAGATCCACTTGAAGAGGATCATGAGGAGCGACCCATGGAGCCAATAACCCAAGCAGCACGATCAGACCAAACAGTACGCCTCCTGCCAGCAAGCTCCCTTGAAAGGAAAGCCGTATCTTTTTCATTTTCAGCTTCCCCCTTAACGCAAACGCAGCCTCGGATCTATTGCCGTCTGGACCACATCCACCAAACACTGAACTCCTACAATTAAAAATACGGCGAAAATAACATATCCCTGAATCACCGGATAATCTCGCTGTGTAATTGCATCTATAAAATACTTGCCCAACCCCGGCCATGAAAAAATGGTCTCTACGATGACATTACCTGCCAGCATAAATGATAGGTTGGTACCTAGCAGTGTAATTATAGGCAGAACCGCATGCTTAAATATCTCAAAAAACAGGATATGCATACGGGAAAAGCCTCGAGCCTTCGCTGCTTTCACAAAATTCCGGTCACCCAGCTCCAGTATTTGAGCGCGTAGTACACGGGCTTGCACAGCTCCCAAACCTGCGCCAAGAGTCAGCGCTGGGAGCACTAAATGTGTCCAATCCTCCCTTCCCATGGATGGGAGCCAGCCCAAGCGAACGGAGAATAGATAGATCAACAGAAACCCAAGCCAAAAAGAGGGGATCGACGATCCCAGCAGGGCGAACAGCCTGCCCAGACGATCCAATGGGCCGCTAATTTTTAGCGAGGCAGCCAGCCCCAACCCCAGCGTAAGCACCGTCATGACGGCAAAGCCCGCAGCAGCTAGCTCCACAGTAGCAGGCAGTCTGTTCCACAGTTCGGCTAGCACGGATTCCTTGGATACATACGAGGTGCCCCAATGCCCTGTGAACACATCCCGCAGCCAGTTCACATATTGAATATGAAACGGTTCGTTTAAGCCTAGTTCCTGCCGTAGCGTCGTCAACGCCTCCTCAGAGGCAGGGACATTATGCGCGGTGAGCAAAATGGTAGCAGGGTCTCCAGGAGCCAGCCGCATCAGTACAAAAGTCAGCGTGGATACAACGAATACAATGATGAGCAGCTGCGCCACACGTTCCAGTATAAAACGAATCATAGGATACGCCGCTCGTTATTCCGCAATATCGGATTGCGCTGTAATGTAGTAATACTCGATCGGATGGGGTGTAAAACCCTCTACCCCTTTTTTCACACCAAACACATTGTCAGGATGCACAATGAAGGACTGTGGCAAATCCGTATTGATGATATCCAGCGCTTGTAGTGTCACAGCATTACGCTGCGCTGTATCCTTCGCCAGCTTCAAGCTGTTAAGAATACTCTCCAGCGGTTTGGAACTATAACGGCTTACATTGGCTTCGCTTTGCGAAGAATAAAACATGTCCATAAAATATTGTGGCTCTCCTGTATGAGCAGTAAGCATACTGTACATAGCAAAATCCCAATCGTTTTTGGTCAACGCCTCGTCGATATTTTCCACCTTGCGAATCTTGACCTGGATTCCCTCTTTCAGCAATTGGCTTTGGATGACCTCAGCCATAACAGAGAGCTCTGGACGCTGAGGAAAAGTCAGCAGCGTAACCTCGAACGGCTTGCCTTGCTTAGTCCATGTCCCTTGGGCGTCCTTCTGCCAGCCATCCTTCGTTAACAGCTGATCCGCCGTTCCGTCCAGCGCTTTACGCTCAACTTTACCGAAGGGAAGAATGCTCGGGAACGGACTGCTTGCTTCCGTACCGAAGCCCCTCATGACGGCGCTCACAATCGATGTGCGTGGAATCAGGCTGTCCACCACCTTACGGTTCGCCGCATCCTTGAATACTGGGGATTCCATATTGTACACGATCATATGGGTGCGCAAGGAGGGAGCCGACAGCACTTGTAGCTTGTCGTTCTTTTTCAGTACCTCTGCGTTATCAACCGGAATATCCGTCGCTACGTCCACCTCGCCGGATTGCAGCGCCATCAGGCGCGAATTCCCGTCCGTAATGAACTTCATTGTCGCCTCAGCCAACCGGGCCTTCTCGCCCCAGTATCCGTCATAACGCTCTACGACCAAGGATTGGTCCTTGTTGAACGCTTTAATTTTAAAGGCGCCTGTCATCGCTGGGTAACTCTGCTCATCTTTCATCGATGCCACATCCAGTACAGTCGTCGATGGATCAGCTAGATTGGACACCAACGCCGCATTCGGCCGGTTTGTCGTGATCTTTAAGGCCAGCGGGCCGCTTACATCAATGGACTTCACATTCAGTAAATCCTTCGCCAGATGGCTTTTCTCGATAGAGCGTAGCAAAGATTCTTTTACACTTGCTGCATCCATACTCTTTCCATTATGAAAAGTGACTTTATCCTGCAAGCTGAACGTCCAAACTGTAGGACTATCCTGCTTCCACTCCTTTGCCAGCCAAGCCACAGGCTCCAGCTTTTCATTCAAACGTACCAGTGTCTCACCTGCACCGGATCGCATCACATCCCAGCTATTATCTCCGTGCGGGTCAACACCTGACGGTTTCCATGTATACGCCATTACCAGCTTTTTACCTGTCGCTGTTTGTTGTACTGACGCGTTCTCATCTTTGCCGGAGCTATTCGACGTCTTATTGCTAGTACATCCCGAAAGAGCCATAACTGCCAGTAACAGCATCACCCCTGTACATATCAACCATGAGCGCCTGCTACGATTGCTAATCATTCGATGAATCCCCCTCTATCTTGTAAAATCATATAAACCTAACGCAAAACGCGAAAAAAGCATTCCAGACCACTTGATCAGCAGTCAGAAATGCTTTCATTATAAAATGTCAAAACACACCTCGAAGCCAACTCCAAAAACATAGAAGGGGTCAGATCGGTTTCAAACATTCCGTATGCAGCACGCCTAACCACCTCCCCAGCATCCCGTGGGTCTGACAGTGATGTCAAAACAGGCAGGTCTCCTGACTCCAGGCGTATCTTTCAGGCCTTCCCGGTTCTTCACAGTTCCAGTGGCTGTTCTGAAAGCTCCAGCAGTATCCTGCTGATGCCTGTATACAGTGGCGGGCCCGTGTCGGAATTAACCGAACTTCCCTTTTAAGTGAACACGCTCAACAACTATCCACATGGTCTCAACAAAACCCCGTACATAGAGTCGTCCGGCTCACACCTGTTTTCTTCCTTTATTTCTTTCCATTACGATCTTATTTTGTTGTCACAGGCTTGTCAATAAATGCTGCACAATAATTCAAATTTGAACGATAAGGTAGAAACAAGACATAACCTTCAATTGCGTGCACGCAATTGAAGTGTTAAAATTAGGTATAGAGTAAACCACCGTGTCCGTATACTAAAAAGAGCCTTCGCCGCGCCAACGGCAAAGACTCTTAGGACTTGAAAGGCTGTGGATCACCACCACGGCGCGCTGCACAACTAAATGTTAATGCAAACGAAACCCACCGTTAGGCGCCTAACCTAATTACGCGGTGGGTTTTCGCTTGTTCCGAAATTTCCGACGTAGCCAGCGATAAAGTTTACGAATACTAAACACCAGGCTTAGTAACGCAACCATCCAACGCAACACATCGTAGCACGACACAAGGTTGACCATCGGCTTCACCCCCTTTCGGGAAGCTGCACCGTGGTCCGAAAACATCCACCACTATTCAAAATCCATAATTTAGATTATACCATGCCCCTTCCTACCACTCTAGCAAGTTCTTCTAGCGCATAAACTGGAAAATGCACCAAATTAGAGCTACCCATTTCATCCCGCAGCTTTATCTATATGTCCCCAGACGGCAAGGGGATCTACTATCTGGATAACTCCATGCCAAAAAGCCGGAAAAGAGGCATACGTCCTCTCTCCGGCTATCTTTATTTATTCCTAATCATCAAACCTTCTGTGGAACCTCCGAAACCGTCACGCTTTTGACCGATTCCCCTTGTTTTCTCGTCAAAACAATGTTCAAGACAATCGCTGTAATCGAACCCGAAACGATACCATTTTGCAACAGCATTTTGGCAAAGCTCGGCAGCTGGTCGAACATTTGTGGCAGAACGGCAGAGCCTAGGCCCACGGCAATACTGCATGCTGCGATCAGCAGATTGCTTTCCTTCCGCAGATCCACTTCTGACAAAATAGACATGCCTGATGCAGCAACCGAGCCGAACATGACGATCATCGCTCCGCCTAGCACAGCGTTAGGAATCACTGTCGTTAAGGCAGCCAGCTTAGGCAGCAAACCGAGAACAACCATGATCCCGCCCGCAGCAAAAATAACGTTCCGCGATTTGACGCGTGTGAGTGAGATCAGGCCAACATTTTGCGAAAAAGCTGTATAAGGAAACGCATTAAAAATACCCCCAAGCATAATCGCGAGTCCTTCGGAACGCAGACCATTGACGATCTGCTTCTGTTCCACCTTCTGATCAATCGCTTTGCCTACTGCCAGATAAACGCCTGTAGACTCAACCATACTGACAATATTGACGATAATCATCGTACATACTGCCATCATGCTAAACTCTGGCTTACCAAAATAAAACGGCTGCGCGACACTCACCCATGAGGCTTCCGCCACGGGAGCAAAATGCACCATTCCCATCGCATAAGCAACCACTGTGCCCGCGAACAGACCAATAAGCACGGAAATCGAGCGCAAAAAGCCTTTTGCCAACCGATTCACAAGCAGAATAACCAGTAGTGTAACTAACGCCAGCAGCAAATTGCGCGGCTGTCCAAAATCCGAACTACCCTGACCCCCTGCTACATTGTTCATCGCCACCGGAATAAGAGATAGACCGATAATCGTAACGACCGAACCCGTAACGACCGTCGGGAAAAAGCGTAGCAGCTTGCCATACAAAGGTGCTGCTAACACCACGAATATACCGGACAAAATAATAGCACCGTACGCTGTCGCTAAATTTGAGGTCGAAGCAATCGCGATAATGGGCCCTACTGCCGTAAATGTACAGCCTAAAATGACAGGCAGTCTACTACCGAAAAAGCGTGTCCCCATAATCTGTAATAACGTAGCAATCCCGCAAGTGAACAGATCGGCAGCCACCAAATAAGCCATCTGGGCTGGTGTCAGGTGCAATGCTCCTCCTACAATTAGAGGTACAGCAATTGCTCCAGCGTACATCGCCATGACATGCTGGAAGCCCAGCGCGAATAACTTTTGTTTACTTAGCATCCCACATTCTCCTTAACGGGAGGAATCACCGCTCCAGCTTCCTCTATAAAATGAACCTCGCCTGGTGCCATGGAAGCGATACGCGCAAGAGAGCGCACAGCAATGCCTCTTTGCTCCAACAGTCCACGGCCTTCCTGGAAGCTCTTCTCAATTACACAGCCAACCCCGGCCAGCTCCGCTCCTGCTTCCTTCACAATATCCGTAAGTCCAACCAAGGCTGCGCCAGTAGCCAGAAAATCATCCACGATCAGCACATGGTCGCTAGCATCGAGATATTTTTGGGAAATGCTCACCTGATAGGTTTCCTGCCGAGTGAACGAATGAACCTCTGCGAAGTATACCTGCTCATTTAGCGTGATTGCCTTCTTTTTCTTCGCATAAATGAACGGGACCCCCAAGGCAATAGCAGTAGCCATAGCAAATTGAATACCACTAGCTTCAATTGTAAGCACCTTGGTGATCGGAGCACTGCCGAAAAGGCGTGCAAACTCCTTACCAATCTCCAATGCTAATGCTGTATCTACCTGATGATTCAAAAATGAATCTACCTTTAATACGGTGTCAGATAAAATTTGTCCTTCTTGACGAATACGTTCCTCCAAAGCTTTCATTATGCGAGTATCGCTCCTTCTGTACTTTAAAATAGTATAAAACCTGCCAAAACCAAAAAAGGACAGGCTCCCTTGAGTTGTTTCTCAAGTGAAGCCTGTCCTTGGGGTTGTCATCCCTGACGGATTGGCGCACAAATAAATGCCCGCATTCATCCAAAGCCGATGCGCTATCACTCATAGTCGGACGATTACAGTGGTCATCCGGTAGAAACTTTTGGGCCATATCCCCAATATTATACGAGTCATATGAAATTGATATCTTGTATACTACACCCTCTGGCGGGCGGTTTCAAGACTATTTTTCATACAGACAGCGGCATTTGGAGAACCTTCCACAATTGGAATATCGTAAAATCAAATCGACCTTTGTTCAAGGTATATATATTGTGAGGACTTTGCATTATCCTGATTGTAGAAAACAGATAAAAAAACAAAAATGCATACAAAACAACACTTAATTTTAATTATAATTTTAGAAAACAAAAATAAAACCACAAATATAACTTCCGTTTCTGTTGACTACAAAGAAAAACGGAAGTAGTATGGAGTTAGTTAAGAAAACAAAAGGCAGACTTTCAGGCTGCCCGTATTTTATCCATGCAAGGAGATTGGATATGAATAATTATCTTGCTGTTGATATTGGAGCTTCAAGCGGAAGGCTCGTAAGTGCAACTCTGCAAGGTGACCAGCTACACTTGCAAGAGCTTCACCGTTTCAACAACTCCTTTACCGAAAAGGACGGACACGATTACTGGAATATCGACGAACTATTAAATGAGATTATTCAGGGCTTGCAAAAAGCTAAACAAAAAGGGATTCATTCCTGTACGCTCGGCATTGATACATGGGCTGTAGATTACGTGCTGCTTGATCAGAAAGGTAACCGCATTCATGAGGTATACGCTTACCGGGATGCACGTACCCTCCATGCACCCGACAGGCTGCACCAGCACATCAGTCGAGAGGCTGTGTATGAGAAAACAGGCATTCAGGAATTAAACTTTAATACCCTGTATCAACTGTTCGTCCATGATCGGGAACAGCTTGCCCAGGCGGATAAAATATTGATGGTCCCCGATTATCTGTACTATCGCCTGACAGGCATCATGATCAATGAAATGACGAATGCATCCACGATGCAGCTTCTCAACGTGAACTCCCGAGAGTTTGATGAAGACCTGCTCTCCCTGCTCCAACTGCGACGCAATCAGTTTTCAGAGCTTGCCGAGCCTGGACGGGTTCTGGGTTCTCTTTTGCCGGAGCTTGTTCAAAAATACGATCTTCCGGACTGTCAGATCATTCTTGCGCCGACTCACGATACTGCATCGGCTGTTGCAGGTGTTCCGTCACAGCGGGAAGAACCTTGGGCTTATATTAGCAGCGGAACGTGGTCACTACTGGGAATGGAACGATCCGAAGCCTTGAATACCAAGGCAGCCATGCAGGGGAACTACACGAATGAGTGGGGCGCTTACGGTACGTACCGTTTTCTGAAAAATATTATGGGATTATGGATGATTCAGGAGGTTAGGAGAGAGGGCGGTTCCGCACATAGCTTTGCCGAATTGGCCGAACTGGCTTCAGCAGAGGCACCGTTTGTCAGTCTCGTCCTCTGTAACCAGTCATCCTTTTTAAACCCGGATAGTATGACCGTTGAAATCCAGCGATTCTGTGAAGAAACAGGCCAGCCCATCCCCAGGACGCCGGGTTCACTCGCCCGCTGTATTTTTGACAGTCTGGCCTTAAGCTACCGCGATGCCTTACACGAACTGCAATGTTTAACAGACGAAACGATTACCAGATTGCACATTGTCGGCGGAGGCGCTAACAACGAATTACTATGTCAGCTAACCGCCGATCTCTTGGGAATTGAGGTTCAGGCAGGTCCTTCCGAATCTACGGCCATCGGCAATATTGTCGTGCAATTAATTAGCTCTGGTGTTCTTGAGGATCTCAAAGCTGCTGGCCGAACCATCGCCCGCTCCTTTCCGACTCGGCTATATGAGCCACAATCGGTGGAAGGCATGCAAGAACTTTTGCATCGCTGGGAGCACCTTAAGATACAGTCAACATCCTCTATTCACATATCTCAATAAAGGAGTAAAGCCATGAACGAAGCTATTGAAGCCAGTTATAACGAAGCGAAAAAGCTGTATGCCCGCCACGGTATTCAAGTTGACGACATTTTACGGAAGCTTTCACAAATCAAAATATCACTGCACTGCTGGCAGGGAGATGATGTTCAGGGATTTCTGTTCAAAGACAAACAGCTTAGCGGGGGGATTGCCGTAACGGGCAGCTACCCGGGTAGAGCAGGCACGCCGCATGAATTGCGTCAGGATTTAGAAAAAGCTCTATCACTCATTCCGGGTAAACACAAGGTCAATTTGCACGCAATCTATGCGGACACCACAGAACAAGTGGATCTGGATCAACTGGAGCCACGCCATTTTCAGAACTGGGTAGACTGGGCTAAGCAGCAAGGGCTTGGGCTTGATTTTAATCCAACGCTGTTCTCCCATCCCAAAGCGGAAGACGGCTTCACACTGAGCCATAAGGATTCTGAAATTCGTGATTTCTGGATCACACACTGCAAAAAATCACGCAGGATTGCAGAGCATTTTGGAAAAGAACTCGGTCAGCCCTGTGTCACAAACCACTGGATGCCGGATGGCTATAAAGATACTCCGGTTGATCGGTTGGCTCCAAGAGAACGTCTGCGTGATGCTTTGGACGAAATTTTCAGCGAGAAAATCAGTGAAGAATACAACATCGATGCGGTTGAAAGCAAGCTGTTTGGCATTGGCTCGGAAAGCTATGTCGTGGGCTCCCATGAATTCTATATGGGTTACGCCCTGACACGCGGTAAATCTATCTGTCTCGACGCTGGTCACTTCCATCCAACCGAAGTCATTTCGAACAAACTGTCCTCTGTGCTGATGTTCACCGATCAATTATTGCTCCATGTCAGCAGACCGGTTCGCTGGGACAGTGATCATGTCGTGACGATGGACGACGAATTGCTAGACATTGCCCGTGAGCTGGTTCGCGGTGAATTGCTTTCCCGAACCCATATCGGTCTTGATTTCTTTGATGGAAGTATCAATCATGTAGCAGCATGGGTCATCGGAACACGCAACACGATCAAAGCGCTGCTTCGCGCTATGCTCGAACCGATTGAAGCATTAAAGCAGGCGGAAGAGGAACGGGACTTTACCACTCGTCTTGCTCTGGTCGAAGAGTTTAAATCGTATCCGTTTGGTGCCATATGGGATTACTATTGCGCTCAAAACGGCGTTCCTGTTCGTGAGGAATGGCTGGCCGAAGTTAAAAATTATGAACAACAGGTACTTCTGAAACGTTAACCACTGTACTGATAATGCTTATATTCATATCATCCAAAAGGGAGAGATTATCCATGACTACTGTACTGGAGAATCAAAAAGAACGAAAATCGGGACTGGATATCCCATTTGTTCGCGAGATGGCGGAAATTACACAAAACATGTGGAAATTCGGCTGGGATGAACGCAATGGAGGTAATGTAAGCTATATTCTGGATGAAGCTGAGGTTGCAAAATATATAGATATTCATCAGGTCATTCGGACGATTAAACCTGCTTTCCCGGTGAATGAACTGGCTGGTAAATATTTTATCGTCACCGGATCAGGGAAATATTTTAAAAACGTAATTGCAGATCCAGAAGCTAACTTAGGAGTCCTTCGTGTCTCCCAGGATGGCGAGCAATTGGAAGTCTTGTGGGGCCTCAAACATGGCGCAGTGCCTACCAGTGAGTTGCCTTCCCATTTTATGAGCCACATTGAGCGCTTGAAGGTCGATCCTAACCATCGTGTTGTGATTCATAATCATGCCACCCATGTTATTGCCATGACCTTCATTCATAGTCTGGACGAAAACCAATTCACCAAAACGCTGTGGGAAATGTGTACTGAATGTATTGTCGTCTTCCCAGACGGTATCGGTGTAATCCCTTGGATGGTACCAGGTTCCAGCGAAATCGGCCGCGAAACGGCTAAAAAAATGAAGGATCATCACGCTGTATTATGGCCTCATCATGGCATTTTCGGAACGGGCAGCTCCATTGATGAAGCATTTGGCCTGATTGAAACGATTGAAAAAGCAGCGCAAATTTATATGCTCATTGCTCACCATGATATTCAGCAACGGATTACAGATCAGGAATTGGCCGATCTGGCCAAAGCCTTCAACGTTACTCCAAAAGGAGGAATCCTGAACGTATAAATATAGACTAATCTCCATCTCATAATATAGAACTTAAAAGGCTCCAAGGCTCGTCTCAACCGGCCATGGAGCCTTTGGCATACCTCGTTTTAATTATATAACCCTTAATTCCAATGAATTAACTTGTAATTATGCTTTCCTTTATATACAATAAAATCAAAATTCCCTTATCTCCACCAAAGGAGAGGTGACAAGTTATGAAAAGAGCAAAAAATGAAGATCACTTCGACATCGTGGAAGACCATTATTTCACAGCCACCGAACTGGAAAAATCCAGCGCCGTTTGGCCTGTCAGACTAGGTATGGATATTTCGAAAACAAGCTGCCATGTCGGTCCCAAGGCTGTTCCTTATTTTTATTTGATTTTTGTACTTGAAGGTCAGGCTGAGTTTATTTATAAGCAACAAAAGTACCGCGTCCAAAAGTCTGATTTATTCTGTTTTTTTCCGCATCTTGCCCATGAATATTACACCGATCAGGAGCACCCGTTGCAAAAGGTATGGATTGCCTTTGAGGGACCCAAGTCCCTCGCATTGCTGGAGCGGATCGGAATTAATCCCTCTACGCCATTTATGGCTAACGCAGTGAGCGAGGAAATCCTCAGACTTATCTCCAACCTGTTTTCCATCGTACACGACAACAGCAGACAGGGCAGCGATCTGGCCCGCTTGATTACACTGCACCAGATCTTCGAGGAGTTATCCCGCAACACATCTGACGTGCTGCGCAACTTTGTATGCTCTGATTATTGGCTCCAGCAGGGGAAAGATTACATTGAAATGCATTATTGTGACCGTGTTACGATTGAACAAATTGCCGAGCATGTAGGTGTGGATCGTGCGCATTTTTCACGTAAATTCCATTCCACCTTCCTCATCTCTCCCGCCAAGTATTTGCAAAACCTCAAGATTAACGAAGCCAAAAGATTACTGGAGCAGACGACTTACAATTTGTCGATCATAGCCCAGTCCATCGGCTATACCGATATGTCCACCTTTTCCAAGGCATTTAAGAAAACAGCAGGGATTCCACCGCGTGAGTATCGCTTCCGACATCAGTCCCGGCAAGAGATTCGTACCGTCAACGCTTAGTCGGAATCCAGTAACGTTAAAGAGAGCCGCCGTATACGGTGTCTCTCTTTTTATGACCTGATCCTAATTCCCACTTGGTTCTGAGCCCTTTCAACGCTATAATAGGCATCAAACCAACAGGAAAGGTACGTGAAATCCATGCTGCGATTCAATGCGATACGTACGGGCTATCTGCTGGGCATCTCACTGATACTGGCCGCAATTATTTATTTTTTCGCCTCCAATTGGGGTGAACTGGATCGGACATTCAAGATTGTACTTGCTGCTGCACTTATTGTTCTGTTCTACGGCTTGTCTTTTGTATTTGCACGGATACGTGCTGTTCCCGGTCAACAAGCTTTTCTGTCTAATATGTTTTTGGTGGCTGGCTGTATAGCCTTTGGCGTTTCCGTGGCATTGCTCGGTCAAATTTACAATTCCCATGCGGACAGCTACGGATTGTTTTTCATTTGGTCGGTGCCGGCTCTACTGCTTAGCTGGATTACTCGCTACAATCCTTTTTATATGCTGTCTTATGTACTAATTCATCTTGGTTTGTGGCTTTATTTTTACCCTACGATGCAAAGTGTGCCTTATAGCGAGCTGGAATCGTTGTCCATTGCCGGAATGTTCGCAATAGTCAATCTGCTGCTATTTTTATTGACGTTCCTTCATCGTATACACTCTGCTCCACTACAATATATGAGCTTTACGGTTTTCCATATAGCCCTGTTAGCGATGACCAATTCTTTTGCATTTGATGAGTATGGCCTGATCATGAATGTACCGCATATGGCTGTGATTACTTTAGGATTTTATATATTTATCAAGGTGCGACTGAATAAAACGCTACTGACCTTGAATGCATTGGCACTTTCGGCGTTTGCTGTCTTTAAATTTATAGAGCTGGCTGAGGCGTACTCCTCATCTCTGTTTTTTGTTTTTGGTTTGATTTTTGTGGCGCTACTGTTGACGGGTAACGTGTGGTTTTTCCGTTATTTGAATCGTTTGGGGAAAACACTGCCGGAAGCAGGGACAACGGACATCAGTACATCAAAGAATGAGACGACCGTCCACGAGGAACATGGAAGTGAATGGATTAGCAAAACCGTATCCCGTGTGATCAAAGTGGTTGGAGTGCTGATCGGTAGTATATCTCTCATCGGATTGATTATGATTAGCACGAATGTAAACCACACCGAATATGTACTGTTGGTTGTGTCGTTGCTGCTTATGATTTCGATGATTGTCATACCGGAATCCAAGCTGGATTCGGTAATACGTTATACACTGCTGACCATCAGCTATATTACAGGCTTGGCGGCCATTCTATGGTCAGATCAGTCGCTGCTTTCGGTATTATTTCTGATCGTTTCCATCGCTGGATGGTTTCGCTCCAAGGGGAAAAGGCAGTTGTTTTTTGCCTACACCTTTGTAAACCTGAATCTGGCGACCATTTTATTTCAGCAGTATCAGGAGTGGGATGGTTGGAACTGGACCTATAAGTTCATCATCTTCTCTCTTTTCATCGTCAATGCCGTGTTATATGGGGTAAGTTACTTTATATCCAAGACGGAGTTAAAAGAACATCTACGGAATAGCTCATTATTTTTCAGCTTGCTGTTCCTGTTTTGGGCGACGTTTTTCGAGGATGTCGTTCCACACTCTTATATGTTCATTAACATTTTTTATTTTGTTATCGTTACCGGGATGGTCTTTGCCTTTGCCCGTCTGAAACAAAAATCGGAGGCCATCACGAGCGTTGTCTTCTGGTTTATTTTTATCGGCTTCAAATACTATGATTTATTGTGGACGCTACTGTATAAATCTTTTACGCTGGCGCTACTGGGGATCATTGCGCTCGGAATTACCTGGTGGGCGGATCGGCGAATGGCCCATAGCGGCAAAGCAGCATTCGATGCCGACCACCGCAGCTTTAGCTTTATGCGCTTAAGCCCGTTACTCATTGCCATTGTCATCGTGCTACAGCTGGGGATCGTCGGCTATCAGACGGCGAGAAGTGAAACCCTGCTCGCCACAGGGGCTTCCATTAAGCTCAAACTGGCTCCTATAGACCCGCGCTCCCTGCTGCAAGGCGATTATGTGGCACTGAATTACGACATATCTACCCCGCCTTCCAAGACCCCTCTTCAGGAGGAGGAATGGAGCCGAGGCAAGGTCAAAGTCGTTCTCACACCAGATAGCCAAGGAGTATACGTCGCGGATCGCCTATATCAAGATGGTGAAAAACTTGCCAGCCATGAGGTCATTCTAAATGGACAATGGTATGGTTCCCGTATTCTGTACGGTATTGAGAATTATTTCATTCCTGAGGGAACCGGACGTACTGTAGAACAGAACGCACATTTTGCCCATATTCGGGTGAGCCGCAATGGAGACGCGCTGCTGGAACGTTTGGCAGAAAGCTGACCGGATCGGCGAAGGTAGTAGACAAAGCAGGCTGAACCAAGCCCCTCCATTACTGGAGCACAACTTGGTTCAGCCTGCTTGTTTTTTTCGGACCATCGTTTATCTCCGTTTATTCATCTCTCGACCATGATGCTATTTCTTTAATATCCTGCGGCTGAGTCCGGCAACAACCGCCAATCAGACGAGCTCCCGCTTCATACCATTGGCGGGCACTTTGTCCGAATGTCTCTGTACAAGTGCTGCCGTGCCATGTCTTGGTGACCGGGTCATATTCCTCCCCCAGATTGGGATATACCACCACAGGCTTATCCGTGTGGCTGCGTATTTCGTGAATAAGCGATGGAACGAATTTCGGCAAAGTGCAATTGATTCCTACAGCAGCCACTTGCTCATGCCCATTCAGCCACTCAGCACATGCAGCGGCAGACTCACCATTGCTGATATGCTGCCCATCCTTTGCGCTAAAGCTGATCCAGGCATACGTGCCAGGGAATTCCTTCAGCAATCGGGCGATGGCCTTGGCTTCAACCAGACAGGGTATCGTTTCACAAGCTAAAATATCTGCACCCGCCTCAATCAGAGCTTTCATACGCGGCCTGTGGAACTCCACTAGCTGTTCCTCGCTCAGTTTGTAATCGCCGCGATACTCTGATCCATCTGCCAAAAACGCCCCGTAAGGGCCTACAGAGGCCGCCACTAGCGGCTTGGGACGATGCCGCTGACTTGCAGTAGCCGTCACGTCAGCCCAAAACTCATCGCGTGCCTGCACAGCAATCCGCACCGATGATTGAATCAGCTCCAGCGCCTCATTTTCGCTTAGGCCTCGTTTAACATAGCCTTCAACGGTAGCCTGATAGCTCGCAGTAATCGCACAGTCTGCCCCAGCCTCAAAATAATCTCTATGCACACGCTTGATCGACTCCGGATGCTCATGAAGGATTTTAGCTGACCATAAGCTATCGTTCAGATCATGTCCATGACGCTCCAGCTCGGTCGCCATTGCGCCGTCCAGCACGATCAGCTGAAATTCGTCCAGTATATGTTGTATCGGATTCATGCGGCCCCTCCTGCTCGTCTTTTCTACTAAACCCACTAATCAAGTGGGTTTTAATGATTTACATTATAGCACGAATGTTGATGAGCACTCACAAAGCCAAGAAATAATCATTCCGTGAAGACGTCCCCTCTCGTTTCATTTGCCATCTGATGTAACGTATAAATTTTTTAAATTAGTTTCATAAGTTAAATTAATTAGATATTGTTCTTTTTTTCACAAAGTCATTTTACTATAAAAGTGCAAACCAACACTTTGGCCAAAAGATCAGGGAATTGCATCGTCACATTCTGCATCGTCATTTATGTGAAAAAAGGTACAAGAGAGGGTTTTATCTATGTCTTTACTAGAAATGATTACAGCGACCTTAACAGATAACAAAATTGTCAGTTCTATCGCTTCCACCGTTTTTATTATCCTTCTTGGTTTCTTTTGCCGCAAGAAGGGGATTTTTAACGCAGCAGTAGGAAAGTTGTTATCCAAGGTTGTTCTAACCGTGGCTCTACCAGCACTAGCCTTTAATTCTTTCATGCAGGACATTAATCCTACAATGTTAAAACAAGGAATTAATGTTTTAATATGGGGAGTTCTAATTTATATTATTCTCATCTTTATTTCTAAACCGTTCTTTCTGAGCTACAACAAGGATAAACAGGATGTTTTACGGGTGTTAACCATCTTCGGTTCTACGACTTTCTTCGGAATTCCAATTGTCGGAGCCATTTACGGTCCTACCGGAGTGATGTACAGTTCCATTTTTAACATAGGGTACCGCATTTTCTTATACTCCTATGGCTATATCAAAATGAGCGGCTTGAAAATGGAGCTTAAAAATCTCAAAACCATGTTTTTGAATCCAATCGTTATCGCCACGTTTCTAGGCTTGTTTGTTTGGTTGTTTCAAGGTTATTTGCCACAGATGAGTGTAGCTACAGAGGATGGGGCCATTCAGCAGTTCGCCTTTCTAAGAATTGATCAAACCGCTGTCTGGCTGTTCAAGCCCATGACCTACCTTGCTGGACTAGCTTCTCCGTTAGCCTGGTTATCGATTGGCTCGACATTAGGGGAGATCAGCTTCAAGTCGGCAGCTACTGATAAGACCTCTTGGTATTACAGCATAGTTAAGGTTTGGCTTGTACCTATTGTTAACATCGTCTTGCTGGCTTTGTTGACTGTATCTCATATTCTGTCAGTCGATTCAGTCGCTTTAGCTACTATTGTCATCATGATGGCTACTCCAACAGCTACCGTAGCCGCAGCCTATGCGATCAGTTTTGATAAGGAAGCCATATTGACCTCCAATGCATCGCTTCTATCAACTATTACTTCTGTCGTCATGATTCCAGTGTGGATCGTTACGCTCAATGTCATTGATAAAATTGGAATTTTCTAAATCAGGGGGAAAACAACATGTTAAAAATCATTTGCTATGGTGTCCGTTCTTATGAGAAACCCTATTTCCAGGATCTCAATAAATATAACTTTCAACTAACGCTGGTAGAAGAGTTGTTAACCACTAGCAATGCAGAATTGGCACAGCATCACGATGCCGTTTTGCTAAGAGGAAACTGTGCTGCCAATCGGGAAAATATCACAAAATTCAATGAATACGGCATTCGATATGTTTTTACCAGAACAGTCGGAATCAACCACATTGATTTGGATGCCTGCAGCGAATTCGGAATGAAGGTGGCACGCGTGCCATCCTACTCTCCGAATGCCATCGCCGAGCTCTCCTTAACCTTAGCAATGATGCTGTTCCGACACACCGCTTATATGACTACCAAAAGCTCGTTCAAAAATTTCATTGTGGACGAGCATACATTCAGCAAAGAGATTCACAATTGTAAAGTTGGGATTATTGGGGTCGGCCGCATCGGTCTGACGGAAGCCAAATTATTTAAAGGATTAGGTTCTTCTGTTATCGGCTATGATGTGTACCAATCGGACGCGGCCAAGGAAGTCATTCCATTCACGACCTTGGATGTATTACTAGCAGAGTGTGATGTCGTTAGTGTGCATGTTCCTTATCTGCCGGGACAGAACGACAAAATGATTAACGCCAGCTTTTTAGCAAAAATGAAAAAGGGATCTATTCTCATCAATACATCACGTGGAGAATTACAAGATAACCAAGCTATTTTGGACGCTTTGCTCAGTAACCATCTGGAAGGCTTCGCTACGGATGTCTTCCCTAAAGAAGATGAATTATTCTTTAGAGCCTTTGAACCATGGCAAATGCTCCCGGACCCAACGATCCAGAAGCTTGTGGAGCTGTATCCAAGAGTTTTGGTAACGCCTCATGCTGGCTCGAATACCGTTACGGCGTTATCCAACATGATTGAAACTAGCTATGACAACTTCCATGATATCGTTACAACTCATTCTTCAGATAACCTAGTCCCACTTCCTGTTCTCTCTATGAAATAATTAGGAAGCTCGGTACTCTTGTGAACAAAAAAAGAACCGCTATTTCCAGATTACAATGGAAATAGCGGTTCTTTTACATCAGGATTCAACTGATAGAGCATTAGCGGCCTGCCAACCTTGTGATATTCTATCGATTCAACCAGGAAGCCATCGTCCACCAGGAACTGAATATATTTTTTTACCGTGATACGGGACAAGTCCACTTCTCTGGCTAACGTTTCAACCGAGAATGGTCCGTCCAGCTCTTGAATACTCTTCAGTATCGTGGTCATGGTCAGTTTGGACAAATTTTTAGACAGGTTTTTCGGTAGATTATGCGATGGATGTTCAACAGGTTTTTTCTTCTCCACACCCGTATACTCTTCTTTATTAAAATAATGGTCAATGACAGCTTGATTAATTCCGTTCCCTTCCTCCATCACCGTGGCTAGGCGCTGGATTTTCTCAACAGCCAGTCTAAAGCGTTCGAATGTAAAGGGTTTAATTAAATAGTCTGCAACACCATAAAAAACAGCTTCCTTCACCGTCTGAATATCTTTTGCAGCCGTAATTAAAATAACTGAAGCATGATACTGATGCTCCTGCATATGTGATAATAAAGTTAATCCGCTTTTTCCAGGTAAATAAACGTCCAGTAATACCAGATCCGGTTTCCACTTTTGGAGACAGTCTTGTGCTTTCTTGACGGTATCTGCCTTACATACAACGTCCAAATTGTCCATGCGCTCGATAAACTGTTGATTAAGCTCAGCAACCATCGGATCATCCTCAACAATTAGAACTTTCATTCAGTTGTCACCTCCAATGTACAGGGCAACTCTACATATATACTTGTTCCCAGACCCGGTTGGCTATCAAGCTCAATGATTCCTTGATGATTTTCCACCATGGTTTTAACCAGATTCAAGCCGTAGCCTCTGTCTTCTCCTTTGGTTGAAAAGCCATGCTCGAATATTCTTTTTTGCATCTCAAAATCAATCCCCAACCCATTATCTTTCACTTTCAAAATAAATACATTTCCCTCACACTCATAGTTCAATTTCAGCTCAATTTTGCCGGGTTCTTTTTTTTGTAAGATGGAATCTATGGCGTTGTCAAAAAAATTACCCAGGATGTGTATGACATCATGAACGATATCCTGCATCTCCACATTAGAGACATTCGAGCTTTCTGCAAGAAGAACCGAAATATTCTGTTCGCGTGCTTCGTTGATTTTACCCATAATAAAACCTGCTAATGCCGGAACTTTAATTCTCTCAGTCAGAAAGCCTACCTCATCTTGATATCGGTGATTTAGCTGCTGAATATATTGACTGACCTCCGCATATTTCCTCATTTCAATCAGCCCGGATATTACGTGCATTTTGTTCATAAATTCATGGGTCTGTCCGCGAAGGGAGTTAATATAATATTTTGTACCACTTAACTGGTTACTAAGATGAATCATCTCGGATTGGTCGCGTAACGTTGCAACCGCCCCAAAAAACTCATTTTCAATATATATAGGGGTTACTGTCGCAATGACTTCTATACCATTCACATAAAATGAGCGATCCTTGATCTTCTTCTTATCATCAAACACTCTCTTGAAGAGCACGTTATAAAAGTTGGTATCTATCTGCTCTCCAATCGGGGCTTTTATCTCTTGGTTTGCCAGTTGATACTTGGCCTGGGCTTCTTTGTTCATGAGCATAATTTTTTTGTCCGCCGAAATGGCTATAATTCCTTCAGCGACCTCATTTTCAATAATTTCTTTTTCGCGCAATCGTGTTGCTATCTCTTGCGGCTCAAGCCCAAATAAAATCGTTTTGATTTTCTGAGCCAGAATGATCGCGCCCAGAACTCCACTAAAGAGCCCCAGCATCAGCCCCCCAAAAATGGTATACTGCGCCTGCATCAAATCATGATTTAGGGTCCTCATGGTCAGCCCTACACATACAATGCCAATGACCTCATGCTGTTGATTAAATATCGGCGTAAAATATCGGTAACCTTTGCCCAAAATACCTATATTCTCAGAAAAATGTCCCTGACCGGATAGCGCTCTTCTGGCATCATTCAAATCAGAGAACGGTTTGCCAACCATCGTTGCATTCGGATGAGATAGCCGAATTAAATCGTGGTTCAGAATGACTACAAAATCCACATTAACGTTGTGCATGACTCCAAGCGAGTAGTCTTGGATCTGCTTCACAGGGACTCCCTGCTCAACATTACGAATAACATCGTTGTCACTAGCGACCACCTTGGCAATACCCGAAAGTTTTTCCTTCGTATTATCAAAATGTTGGTTAATTACGAAATTACGAATGAGAAGCAAGGATATAATTAAGGAAATAATAATAACTAAAACAACCAAAATAATAATCATGAATTGTAGCGAAACTTTGAATTGTCGTCTCGGCTTCGACTTACCTATTAACCGCAACCCCATCACCCAGCTTCTTTGTCAAGCTCTCCATTAGGAAAAAGAGCCTATCTCTTTCCCTATAATCCCTTGTTATTCGACACCGTTTGACAATTTCCTTCTTCATCTGCAAGCTCTATGCATTCCAGCGACAACAACGTAAACTTTATCTGAATTAAGACAATATGCTGAATAAGGAAGTATCAACTCTCCATAATAAGGACGTATACCTAACGAAATGGAGGATATAGGATGATCGAAAATCTCGAAAGTAACTACAACTGCGCCAATGCAGGGCAGGATCTTCATCAACTAAAACAGGAACTCGCCGCGCTTCAGGAACAAGGTGCGAACGACCAGGCATCCGAGGATGCCATCCATCGACTGGAAAATCAAATTTCGTTCATCTTGAACAAGTGCGATATTAACCACTAGTTGAAGCTTGGCTATTTCAGTAAATAAATAAAACCGGCTTGTCTTTTAAAGACAAGCCGGTTCTATATGAATTAGTGTATGCTAAAAGGTTTCAAATTCACAAAATTCCCCGTATCTCATCCAATGACTGCACCTTTTCCCGCTGCATCCATTGTTCAAGTCCATGTACCAGTTCAGCCCCTGCATGTAAATGGACAAAGTTGTACGTTCCCACCTGAATGGCAGCGGCCCCTGCCATGGTGAATTCAATAATATCCTCTACCGAGCTAATCCCGCCCATCCCGATCACCGGAATCGACACCGCCTGTGCCACCTGGTGAACCATGCGCAAGGCAATTGGCTTAATTGCCGGGCCGGAAAGACCAGCATACGTGTTGGCGAAGACACTGCGACGCCGGCGTATATCTATTTTCATTGCAGAAAATGTATTGATCAGCGAAACTCCGTCTGCGCCTTCTTCCTCGCACATAACCGCCATCTGCGTGATGTTCTCTGCGTTTGGAGACAGCTTGACGACCAACGGAAGCGCAGTCACATTGCGCACCTGACGCACAACCTCCCGCGCTACCTCCGTCTGGATACCAAATTGCATTCCACCCTGCTTCACATTGGGACACGAAATGTTCAATTCCAGCATATCGACGCCTCTTCGATTCATCGTGCGTCGTTTTTGCGCGTTTTCCGTAATCATCGCTACGGCCTGAACATATTCCTCCAGATTGGAGCCGCCTACGTTGGCAATAATAGCCGTGTTCCAGTGAGTCATGTCATCCAGTTCATCCTTCAAAAAGGCGGCAACCCCCGGATTCTCCAGCCCTACACTATTGAGCATGCCGGATGCTGTCTCATGTATTCGTGATCCCGTATTACCAGCCTTCGGATGCAGGGTTAGTCCCTTGCCGACGATACCGCCCAATAATTCAGGAGAATAAAATTCCGCATACTCACGTCCGAATCCAAACGTACCGGAAGCCATGATGATTGGGTTCTTGAACGGTACACCCGCAATATTACACGCCATGGAGATCATCGAACTCCACCTCCTCCACCGGGAATACAGGCCCTTCTTTACATACCCTCCGATTGCCTCCACGGGTACGCATCATACAGCCCAAACATGCGCCAATACCACAGGCCATGTGTCTTTCAGTTGAAATATATAAACGGGACGACGTATCCACCGTTTTCATGGCGAGTGCTTGCAACATCGGAGTTGGCCCGCAGGAGAACATATTTGCATAAAGCGTCGGATCGACCTGTTCGACGATGCTTCCCCCTACCTTGACCTGTACAGATGCCGCCACAGCTTCGAACGCTTCAACCCCGAAGGCTTGCTGTGCAAACCCCAGGTAAACATGCGCATGCGGGTAGTACTTTGCAGCCAACAGCAACGGAGCTGTACCCATGCCACCGCCGATTAAAGCCAAACTACCCTCTACCTGCGGAAAACCGTTTCCGAAAGGTCCTTCTAACTGAATCTCCTGACCAGGCTGTAATTGGGAAAACAAATTTGTCCCCTCTCCAACAACCCGGTACAAAAAGGAAATACTCTCTTCCCCGATATCATAAATGCTGATGGGTCTGGGCAGCAGTGGATAACCTGTCCCGCTGCGCAGCATGTAAAACTGCCCCATGTTCCCTTTAAACTTTCCCTCTATTTTCATCACATAGATGCCCGGAACGAGCGCCACATTCGAAATTACGTTAGCCATATAACCCCTCCACTAACCACTCACTATAACGTAAAAGCAGCAACTATTACGTGACTATTTTCACATTTTAGGGCAACGTTTCGCCCTACGACTCGTGATATAAAAAAGCGTACTCCTGTTAGAGAGTACGCTTGTGTATTTAACTAATGGCTTCGCGCTCCGCATTGCGGCTACCCTTGGCATCCTTGCGAATTTGCTTGCTACGTAGCTGTCCGCAGGCTGCGTCAATATCGACTCCATGCTCCAGCCGAACACTACAGCTAATGCCTTGTTTTTTCAGCACATCATAGAAGCCCGTAATCGACTCCGACTCACTCCGCTGGTATTGGCTATGCTCATCCACCGGATTGTACGGAATCAGGTTTACATTGGCCAGATTACGACGATGGCCCACCAGCTCAGCCAGTTCGAGCGCATGCTCCTTACCGTCATTAACATCCTTCAGCAGGATGTACTCCAGCGTAATCCGACGATTTGTTTTGTCCAAATAATAATCAATCGCCTGCATGAGTTTCTCAATCGGAATCGCACGGTTGATCTTCATAATGCGAGTACGAATCTCATTATTCGGAGCGTGGAGGGAGATCGCCAGATTGACATGCAGGTCGGAATCTGCAAATTCAATGATTTTATCGGCAAGTCCACTTGTGGAAACGGTAATATGCCGCGGCCCAATCGCCAGCCCTTTGTGATCCTTAATGACCCGAATGAAATCGGACAGGTTCACGAAGTTATCAAACGGTTCGCCAATTCCCATCACCACGACATGACTGACTTGGTCGCCCGGACGTTCCTGATCCAGATACAGCTGAACCTTCATAATTTGCTCTACAATTTCACCGCTGGACAGGTCACGGCTCTTCTTCAACAATCCGCTCGCACAGAAGCTGCACCCAATGTTACATCCTACCTGCGTAGTCACACATACGGATAAGCCAAACTTATGCCGCATCAATACCGTCTCAATCAAATTACCATCCTGAAGCCGGAACAAAAACTTGACCGTCCCGTCTGCTGACTGTTGCTTCACGTGTTCTTCAAGTGTTTCAATGGAAAAGTGCTCTGCCAACAGGCGAGTACAATCCTCATGTACCTCTGCCATCGCTGCAAAATCAGTAACCCTCTTCCGGTACAATGCGTCCCATACCTGCAATGCCCGGGATTTCTTATGTCCATGCTCGATGAGCCATGCTGTCAATTGATCTAGCGTTAATCCATAAATGGATTCTTTTTTCATGTTCGATCCTCTTTTCAAAACATTCAAATTCGTCTTCCTCTATATAAAACTAAGCACGCACCATTCTTCTCAACCATCATTGCATCATAGCATGTTTAAGCTATCTGCGCTATTTAAGCGCCTCTTTCATTGTCCCAAATTTTAATTATGAACACAAGGGGGCAGGCACATTGTTTCTCCAAAATTTTAGCGTAAAATTATGTCTTGAAACCAAGTACAAGCCACATTAAACTAGGCGACAGAACCTGTTCAACAAGAGCACGCAAAGACAGGATTACAGATACTCCTAATGATATGATTACAACCAAGGAAGGTGATGCGGTTGGAATGGTTACTTCGGATCAAGGACGCACTGGATCTGATGGAAGAGAGAATGCAGCAGCCACTCGATATCGATGAAATTGCAAAGGCAGCCTATTCGTCTCCTTTCCATTTTCAGCGTATGTTTCATATGCTAACCGGCGTCACGGTAGCAGAATATGTACGCAAACGTCGATTGACCTTGGCTGCTCAGGAATTGAGTCTTTCTTCCGCCAAGGTGCTGGATGTAGCGTTCAAATACGGATATGATTCCCCCGAATCTTTTTCTAAAGCGTTCCGTAAGGTACACGGTATTTCTCCCTCTGAGGCCAGAAGCCCTGGGGTAAACCTGAAAGCCTTTCCACGCATCACCTTCCATCTATCGTTGAAGGGAGATCAGGAAATGGATTACAAAATTGTAGAGAAAACGGCCTTTACGGTCATTGGCAAGTCCATTCAAGTCACCACTAAGAACGGCGATAATCTTCGAGAAATCCCAAAATTCTGGAACGAACTGAATGCGGATGGTACATCGGATCGGATTCATGCCTTGGGGACAGGCGACGATATACTCGGTATATGCTTGGACATGAAACATGGGGAGGAGACGTTTAGTTACTTAATCGCCGCAGAAGGCAGCGAAGACGTAGCGACCGCGAATGGGCTGGAATCCAGAACCATTCCGGCTTCAACCTGGGCAGTGTTTACATCCATCGGCCCTATGCCTCACTCGATCCAAAAGGTATGGCAAAGAATTTTTCAGGAATGGTTCCCTGCCAGTAATTATGAGCATTCAGGCGGCCCGGAACTAGAAGTGTATACTATGGGAGATTCACATGCTGAAGACTACCGAAGTGAAGTTTGGATTCCGATTAAGAAAAAGTAAACAAACCGAACCGACTGCCGATTGCAGTCGGTTTTATACCGTACTGCATTTACATCATAAGATGACAGAAAACACAATTCCCTGCATACTCGCTACTCTAGCTCAATGCACCGAGGACCATTCCCCAAGCTCCTCCTTCAACACAGAATATAGCCTTGAGCTTGCCAGCCTTAGCGGATAGTCTGTTGCTTTGCAAAGAAGGCCGAAGGTCATATCGATCAGGCTGCCGCTTAATTCCCTCACCGCTACTCCTGCCGGGATAGGACTGACCAGAATTTGTGGCACAAGGGCAGTACCCAAACCGCTTTCCACATAAAATTTCAGAGCCGTCATGCTGCCAATCTCCATCGTGTCTAGCGTGGTTATTCCATATTCCTTCATGACCATTTCAAGTTTGCGACGATATGGACAGGTGGCCGATGTAATAAGCAACCGATGCCCCTGTAAATCCTCTGGTCCAATGTTTTCTTTTTCCGCAAGCGGGTGATTTTCAGGCATCAAAACTACAAAATTCTCCTTAAATAAAGGTTCAAAATATAGCTCTGTGCCCACATCCGGTGTGGAACACAGCGCTAAGTCAATATCTCCCTTGAGAATACGCTCGCTTAAGGTAGGGGTATTCCCAAACTCAACAGAAACCCGAATATTCGGATAATGGGTTAAGAAGCGTTTTAAAATTTCTGGTAGTCGATAACTGGCAGTCGGTTCGGTCACTCCTATACGAATGTTACCTGTAGTCCCTCTTTGCAGATTGTCCATATTTTCATACAATTGCTCCATATCCTTTACAATATGTAGACTTTGCTCGTAAAACATCCTGCCCGCTTCAGTTAACTTTATTTTCTTGCCCCGTTCGATCAGTTGAATTCCCATATCGGACTCCAGCTTCTGTATTTGCATCGTCACGGTAGATTGTGCATAATTCAACTCTTCCGCCGCACGCATAAAACTCCCGTAATTCACAATCATTTGAAATGTTTTGAGCGTTTTAATGTCCATTCTCAGTCTCCTATATGCACAATTAATTCAATTTTATTGAATCATAAATTCAGTTAATTCAATTATACAGAACACAATACATCCTCTACAATGATACATATCAGATCATATTATTTTCAGACGCAAAATGAACTGGTTGGAGAAGGAGCGAATATATATGGATTTACATCAAAAAGTAGCACTGGTTACAGGTGGAGGTACAGGAATTGGGAGAGCCGCATGTATGGCCTTGGCAGATCGAAAAGCTACGATAGTCGTAAACTATTCCCGCTCTAAAAACGATGCTGAGGAAACGGTACGTATGATCCTTGAAAAGGGTGGACGTGCTATCGCATTACAGGCAGATGTTTCCCGAGAGCAGGAAGTTCGAACTATGGTTGACCAGATTGTCCAGCAATTCGGTACGATTGATATACTCGTGAATAACGCTAGCATTACACATCACATTCCTATGGATGATCTGGAGTCAGCCACGGAAGAGGTATGGAATGATCTATTTGATGTAAATGTAAAAGGCATGTTTTACTGTGCCAGAGCCGTAGCTCCTTTTATGAAGCGTAGTAAACAAGGAGCTATCGTCAATCTTGGAAGTATAGCAGGGCAAACAGGGCTAGGTTCCTCTCTTCCCTATGCGGTATCCAAAGCGGCCGTCCACGGACTGACCAAATCTTTAGCACGAGCACTGGCACCGGATATTCGCGTCAATTGCATCGTGCCGGGAGCCGTAGCGACAAGATGGTGGGCAGGCAGAGAAGAACAAATGAATCAACTGTTTCCTCATTTGCTCCTACAGCGCATTTCCACGCCCGAAGATATCGCGAGCATGATCTGCTCTGCTTTGGAACAGGAAGCCATGACAGGCCAGATCATTACGGTGGACAGCGGACAAACACTGTAAAGATACTGGGACTTCTGCGTAAAAAACAAGCCGCCTTCTCAGACAGAAGGCGGCTTTTGAGCTATCGTATACCGTCGTTGACTACGTTTTAGCTTATAGATACCGCAATTCGTGTACCTTTCACGAATTTAGCAAATAAGTACCGAACAAGCGGCCCTACAATTAAGAGCTGCAGAGGGAAAGCAAAAATAAAATTATTAAAAACTAAAGATAAGTAATTTTTAAATAATGAATCTCCCGAAAGACCATTAAAAAAGTAAGCTGTCCCCAATCCATAAAGTGACATACAAAGAACCATTCCAATGACCATACAGCATGAAAGGGACAGAATCACAAATACCTTTTTAGATTTGTCGTATGGTAATGAGAAGGCTATTTTCTTTGCTAGTGGACCGACAATAAATAATTCCAATACGAAAGCAATGATAAAACATAAAATAAATTGAAGAAACATTACTTTTAGAGATATTGTGCCAATCAAGTCATTTGTATATAGATTATAAAATGTCATGAATACGACCATTCCCAAGCACATCATTAAACCAAAATAAAAATCTTCTTTCTTCGTTGTTGGCAATTCCATCATCCCTTCTGTGTACCTTGGTAATTATATAAATAGTCGAAACCTCCACATAAGTGAACTTTCTGTGAACTTTATAGTAAGCGCTTCCCTTTATATATATAAGAAATAGGCATCGTTCAGCTCAACGATACCTCGGAATGTTGCAGTCATATCCCTCAATGATCTGCTTCTAAATCTAAGCCAAATCTCTTCAGCTCAATAAAAACACTTTCCAGTCGCTTCCCTTTTTCCGTTAACGAATATTCAACTCGCGGTGGAACCTCGGCATATACCTTTCTTTCTAACAGGCCGTTATCTTCAAGTTCCTTCAGGCGTAGGGAAAGCGTTTTGGGACTAATCCCCTTCATGGATTTCTGAAGTTGGCTGAATCTCAGTGTTCCTTCGATAAGCAGATCACGGATGATTAAAAAAGTCCATTTCGTTCCGATCAAATCAAGTGTTTGGGCAATAGGACACGGCTTGCCTGGTATTCCTTTGGTCAATTCAATAGGTTTTTGGGCATGCATGGGAACTCCTCCAAAAATCATCTGTTAAAACCAATGGTATCACAATAGTTCCTTTTAGGAAACTATATGAATTAAATATCACTACTTCCCTAAATAAACTTACTACATATACAATATCGCTGTAGCAAGTCATGTTTTCTCTAATACGAGGAGGTAATCCATTTGCAAAACAAAAAGATTGTCATTATTGGTGGAAGCTCAGGTATCGGTTTAGAAACAGCTAAGCAAGTCATTTCGCTTGGAGCGGAAGTGGTAATCGCCAGCCGCTCGGAGGATAAATTGCACAAGGCCAAAGAAATGCTGGGCCCTCGTGCTGCAATATATGTGCTGGACACGTCAGATGAGCAGCAGGTAAAATCTTTCTTCGAAAAAGTCGGTCCCTATGATCATCTTATCGTTAGCGCCGCAGAAACATCAGGCGGGTCATTCCTTCAATTGGAGACGGATCAAGCCCGCAAGCTCTTCGAAAACAAATTTTGGGGCCAATATTATGCAGCTAAATACGGGGCTTCCCAACTCTCAAACAAAGGTTCCATTACTTTATTTTCAGGAGTGGTGGCATACAAGCCGATATTGGCTCCTCTGCGCTCGGTGCTGTGAATGCAGCGGTTTCGAATCTTGGTCAAACCTTGGCGTTAGAACTTGCTCCCATCCGCGTGAATGTCGTCTCACCCGGCATTATTGATACACCTTCCCGCAGCAAAATGCCTGAAAATTCGCGCAATCAATTCTATGATACGGTCGCGCATAAGCTTCCTGTGAAGCGAGTTGGACTTGCGGGGGATGTTGCACGAGGTGTACTTTATTTGATTCAAAATCAGTTTGTGACCGGAACCGTCCTTCATGTGGATGGCGGACACATTTTAACATAAAAGCTTCGTCTTAAATCCGTCAGTCATTTAACAAAAAAAACGGAGAACGCTCCCGCATCTTTGCTTGGGCGTTCTCCTCCTTTTCTTATCAATGAATGATTTCAAAAACTTTATCCTAGTGATGAATACGACGTTTGTTTCTCAAAATGTTGCGAATCATCTTGTGATTGGGGAGCTGCCTGAACAACATATGTCCGGGATGCGGATTGGCCTCGATAATCCAGATTTGACCGCTCTTTTCAATAGCAAGATCGATACCCAGCTCGCGAACCGGATGATTTTTATTTATCGTGTCGGCAATGATTCTAGAAAGCTCGATGATCTGGTCCAGAATCTCTTTCATTTTTATTCTGTCATTTTTAAAGACCCTTAAAAGCACTTTGGACAACGGCGCCGCATGTCCTCCCTTCCGATAGTTGGTAACGACTTTTCGAGGTGCAGCGACACGACCGGTTATTCCTGAAATGACCCATTCCGATTCCGGCTTCTGCATGTACACTCTGGCATCAAAAATGGAACCTTTGTACTTGGCTAGCTTAAGTCCTTGCTGTACCAAATAACGACGATGAGGTCTCCGATAGGTTCTAACTGCTCTTCTTACGGCGTGGGATCTAACGACTCTGCGACTGGAGCCACAACGAACCTCATATTTCCTCCCCAGCTTTTTCGCACGTATGATGCCAGTTCCTCCACTCCCATAATTAGGCTTGATAAAGACTGTGCGATAGGTATCCAGCATCCGTAAAGTCCTTGCATTACTGATCCAGCGGGTTTCGGGCAAGTGAGAACGTAAAATGGGATGTTGTTGCATTTCCTTGTATTGAATCATCTTTCCAATGGGCACGAATATCCCTCGATTCTGTTGGGTTTTTGCACACATTACATGAATATGCATCTATATTCTATCTTGGTAACGGCGAATGCCACAGTTTGCTATGAAAGAGGCAAATCTCCTACTTTCTTTAAGGCGAGTCTTCTTTGATTTCAAGAGAGAGATGGACAATGTGTTCTGCATGACGAAGTTATTGTAAATACCTATAAAGTTGATCCTAATAATATATTAGACCAATAATGATTCTGGATATATGATGTATTAAATAATAACGTGAGGAGGAACGTTAACATGTCTATTTATGATTTTCAAGCAACCTCAATTAACGGGAAACCGATTGAATTCTCAGACTACAGAGGAAAGGTTCTCCTCATTGTAAACACAGCCAGCAAGTGTAGCTTCTCCAGTCAATTCGCGGATCTGCAGAGGCTCTACGAGAGACGGAGGGAACAAGGCTTTGAAATCCTCGCGTTTCCTTGTAACCAATTCAATGAAAAAGAGCCAGGTAGCAATTCGGAGGTTCAGGGATTCTGTCAAATTAACCATGGAGTAACCTTCCCGCTCTTTGAGAAGACGGATGTAAGAGGCTCATCTCCTCATCCTTTATTTCAATATCTGACCCAACAGGCACCGTTTCAAGGCTTCGATACCCAAACCAAAGACGGTCAATGGATGGAGGATTTCCTGCGGGATAAGTATCCAGAAATATACGCTGGCGACGGTATCAAGTGGAATTTTTCTAAATTCTTGGTCGATCGCGATGGCCAGGTAAAAGGAAGGTTTGAAGTAACAACGGAACCCTGCACCATTGATCCTGTCATCGAATCGCTATTGTAGTTTTTCTGTTCATTTCTTTGGATTCTTAAAAAAAAGAGTATCAAATGACAAAAATGAATATTTGTCATTTGATACTCTTTGTGTTATCCTGACTTCAAGGAGGTGACTCACACGGCACTTGACCGTGTCCCTATGGAAAAATCCTCAGATGTGCTAACCAAGGAACAGATTCTCATTGCTACTGAAGACACACTTAGGCGTTTTGGTGTAGCCAAAACCTCCGTAACCGATGTTGCCAAAGTATTGGGAGTAAGTCATGGCACCATTTACCGACACTTTAAAAGTAAGGCCGAGCTTCTTGAAGGCGTGACCGAGAAATGGCTGAACGAAAAGATTATTGGCCCGTTAACGGAGGTCTGTCAGAATTCATCTATACTGGGAACGCCACATTTAAAACGATATATACAGACCTTGGTTGAACTCAAACAGTATTATGCTCGCGACGACGAGGAAATGTTCGAGATGTATACGAGGGTCACCGAGCAAGCCGCTGATTTAATCGACCAGCATATCGCCCACATTGTGGATCATCTCGCTGATATCATTGCACGCGGGGACATCATATCAGATCAGCCAGCCCAACTGGCGCGTACCCTTTTCTATGCCACAGCCCGCTTTCATCACCCCGCTCATGCTTACGAATGGAAGAGCCCTGTGATTAATCAGGAGTTTTCGGATGTGTGGACGCTTTTAGAAAAAGGAATCACTTAAAATAGATATGGAAAGCAGGGCTGAACACATATGAAGCATTTGGACGGAAAAACAGCAATTATCACCGGGTCCTCCAGAGGGATTGGACGTGCCATTGCCGAGCAACTGGCTGATCTAGGCGCTAATGTAGTCATCAATTATGCCAGCAGTCCGGACAAAGCCCAAGAAGTCGTCGAGAGCATTATCCAAAAAGGCGGCAAAGCCATAGCACTTTACGCTGATCTGGGAAAAATGAGTGATATTGAAGCATTATTTACAAATACGATTGCTGAATTTGGTAAAGTGGATATTCTGGTTAACAACGCTGGGCTGATGATCACCCAACCTCTGGCTGAGGTAACCGAAGTTGATTTTGACAAACAATTCGCACTGAATGTAAAGGGCACTTTCTTTGCCTGTCAGCAAGCCATGAAATATATGGAGGACTACGGAAGAATTGTGAACCTGTCCACATCCGTAATCGGACAAATGTTCCCGGCATATAGCGTATACGCAGGTACCAAGGGCGCAGTGGAGCAATTTACACGTCAGCTAGCCAAGGAGTTCGGAAGCAAGCAAATTACGATCAACGCCGTGGCTCCCGGTCCTGTGAACACCGAGCTTTTCCAAGCAGGAAAAACCGAGCAGCAAATCGAAGGCATGAAAAAAATGAATGCTATGGGTCGGCTCGGCGAACCGGAAGATATCGCTGATGTGATTGAGTTCCTGGTCAGCGCCAAATCACAGTGGGTTACCGGGCAGACGATCCGCGTCAATGGCGGGTTCATCTAAAAAGCTGGAATACATGGAATGGAGGCTGTTTACGTTCATGATATTACACAAAGGCGAGACCTTATTTCGACAAGGAGAATCGGGTCCTTTATATCACTTAAAGAGCGGCTTGTTAAAAATTGTCCGAGTCCATGAAGACGGCTCGCAAATTTTAGTTAATGTGATTGTGCCCGATGAAATCATTCCGCACCACTCCCTGATCAGCCCCAATCCTTATTATGGTACAGCGGTGGCGTTGGTAACCTCTGAGATTGGGGTTTTGTCGCAAAAAGAATGGTATCTAAAGCTGGAGCAAGACCCAGCTCAATGTCGGGAGATCGCTTTGCAGCTACAGGACAAATTGCGCATGATGCAGCAACGAATTGACCAGCTCACCGAGGTGTCACCTGCCGAGAAGCTTCGGAAGCTTCAACGCTGGTTCCACTCCTACATCGCACCCGCCACGTTAACGGACGTGCTGACGCAGGAGGAAATCGGCCAGTTTATAGGGCTGCGTCGGGAGACGATTAATCGGCTATTGCGTGCTTCAAGCGCTCCTTCTGCAAAAGATGATGACGATAATGCATCTCGATGAGTGAAAACCACTCTCCAGCATTCAGCGCGCCGAAACTGGGATGAGAGACGGTAGACGGCCCTGTTGATTTCCCAACGGTTGGCTCAATCTCTCTCATCTTGCGGATCACGACGTTTAATCCCTCCACAATTTCTTCTTTGCTAGTGGGTTGTTGGGGAGTGTACTGCGGGGATGGTGGAACTTGGATACGCATTGGTAGAAAGCTCCCCAGATTAAAAATGGCCGTGCCTGCCTCCGTTTTAACTCCGGTCTCCCCATTAGGCTGTAGACAAAGATCAATGTTCTTAAGATGCATATACAGTGCAGAGTTCACCAAATGAAGATACATTTGTCCAAGCGACCATTGACCCTCCTGAGGTGTGTACTGCAGTTGCTCCAAGCTAAAGCTGTCCAATTCAAGAAGATAGTGTTGTGCCGTTTCTTCGAAACGCTGTAATGTTTCAGTTGTATTCATATATTAATAATTGCCCCTCTCTATCAAAGTAACTTTACTATACAAAAATGCTACTGACAGCATTATGTCAGTAGCATCAGGCTGTCGAGAAACCCCCTGTTTTTTTAATGAGGTTTAAAATGGTCATTTTGATCAATTAAAAATGGGTCCTCAGATCGTTTTAAATCGATTTTTGTTTTAAAAGTTGAGTCTCCCCAAATAAAAAATAAAGTGCCGGAAAGTCCTTTGGACTTTCTCGACACTCTGATGCTACTGACAGCATTATGTCAGTAGCATTTCAACATTTTTTCCACTTCTGTACGTATCCGCTCCCGGAGCGACTCAGGCTCCAGCACAACCATATCCGCGCCCCATCCAATTACCCATTGCAGTAATTCCTCCGGCTGTCTGACGCGGAAGAGTATATGCAGTCCATCTGCACGCTCCTCTATGGCCTCCATATAAAAGTTGTTCGCTTCCTTCACCTTATCTGCGATATCCGAACGTGCTAGTATGCGAACAGTTACATGACGGTCATCGGTTTGCTTGTAATCCTGCAAATGAAAATCGACAGGCAACTGAAACCTGTCCTCCAGCACGATAAGCTCGTCCATACGTGACAGACGGAAATGGCGAAGCTGCTGCCTCAATTCACATTGCCCAATTAACACCCAAGAACCACGGAGCAGGACAAGACCATAAGGAGCGACCACACGTACACTTTGACGATTCCCGTCAGCCTCTGGCATTCTTTTGGAGTAGCCAAACTGTACTTTCCGTTTTTCCAATACAGCGAGACGCAGCGTTTCCAAATAGGTTTTCTCTCTATGGTTTGCTCCTTCACCCACCGCGAGCAGTCTGATGGTCTTACGCACCCGGGAGACTTCCCTGCGGACGCTCTCCGGTAATATAGCTTCAATCTTCCTGCGGGAGGTTTGCGCCTTGATGCCGTAGTCTGCATCAAATTTTTGTTCGACAAAATCCGTTCCGATTAGCAACGCCACAGCCTCTTCTGCGGTAAAGCTCAAGGGGGGCAGGAAGTACCCCTCCATCAAGGAATATCCAATGCCCGGTGCTCCTACAATCGGTACGCCCGATTCACTTAGAGCCTGAACATCCCGATAGATGGTCCTCACACTCGTTTCGAATATGGCTGCCAAATCCTCGGCTCGTACAATATCCTTACGCTGCAACTCTAGCAAGATCGCTAGCATACGATCTGTTTTATTCATGCCACGGCCCCTCTCTGGAAGGATCAAAAATGCAGAAATACAAAAAAGCAATAAGGACAGTACAGTCACTGCGACTTATTGCTCTTTTTTCATATGGAAGTTACTCCATTACTTAAAAAATACTTTTTCGACGTTATATTTAGCCTTTTGTGAATTGATGATGTAGGTTTCATAAATTTCTCGCTCTACTGCATCTTCCACAATACAAACCTCAATAATCGCTACTTCGTTCCGCTTGTCCTTGATCGGCGATACGGTATCTTCAAAATGCTTTTTGATTCTTTGTCTCAGCTTTCTTGCTTTACCAACAAACAGCAATTCCTCCTGTGTGTTGTAGAACATAAAGATACCAGCCTTATCTCTAGGGATCAGGTGAAAGTCGGTAAATCCGTAAATATGGCTGAGCTCAGGGTTAGCCTGTTTGGTAATCGTGATATCCGGAGTTGGAATTGTTATATTAATCACTATGTCACTTCCTCATTCTATATAGGTGTAAATATTATCACAAATCCTGCGGTAACACCATTTAATAATCCTTGCCCCATCACAAGACAGATCGGTAGAAATTTTATAATTTACCTACTATGCGAGTACGTCGGTTTCCGTTACAATATGTCAGTGTGATTCTGGCATCGGCAGATTGACGCGTACTTGAACATTATTGGAGGCTCCTATTTTTTTATGCAAAATGAATCTCATTCTAACGTAAAAATCATAACGGCCGATCCGAGTGCGATCGGCCTGTTTGGCTTGGCTATTGTAACGCTTGTGGCTTCATCCCAAAAGCTTGGTCTCACTGAAGGCTTAAGCTTCATCATCCCTTGGGCTATATTTCTCGGTGCTTTTGCACAGCTGTTTGCCTCCATTCAGGATGCAAAACATAACAACACCTTCGGCATGACGGCATTTGGTGCTTACGCCTTCTTCTGGTTGGCCGTAGCCAGTAGCTGGATGATTAAAATGGGAGTATTCGGCTCAGAGCTGGCATCTGCTGTAGATGGCAAACAGCTCGGCTTTGCCTTTGCGGGCTATCTCATCTTTACGCTTTTCATGACCATTGGAGCGATGGAGACGCATAAGGTTTTATTCTTTATTTTTGTGTTGATTGATTTTCTGTTCCTCGGTCTTAGCTTCGATGCATTTGGCGTTGCCCCAGAGGTGTTCCATACCATCGCCGCTTATGCTGAAATGGGCATTGGTCTGCTCTCGCTGTATGGTACAGGAGCTGCCGTTCTGAATGCTCATTTTGGCCGTACATTTCTGCCCGTCGGGCGTCCTTTCGGCATTTTCAAGCCACGTCCTTAGCTGTATATGTAAACCCACAAAGCCGCCTTTCGCGCCGATCCGCGTTAAGGACGGCTTTGGGGATATAAGGATGGAATTACTCGGCTTGCTACTAGATGCTGCTTATTAAAGTTAACTTGAAGTCAAGTGCTGCCTTGTGTCGCTGTATCTGAACTAAACTGCCAAGTACAATATTGGTATAATAACAAAGTGAAAGGAGATGATATCGTGAGAAAACGGCTGAACAATGGAGTTAATTGCACGCCGACTAAAGGCTGTCCGGTGGAAGTAACCTTAAGCATTATCGGCGGAAAGTGGAAAGGAATCATTCTGTACGAATTGCTGGGTGGAACTAAGCGGTTTCAAGAACTGCGGCGGGCACTTCCCACGGCCACTCAAAAAATGCTGACCCTCCAACTGAGAGAGTTAGAAGCAGACGGTCTCATTCACCGCGAAGTTCATCACCTTGTTCCGCCTAAAGTGGAATACTCGCTAAGCCCGCTCGGAGCTTCGCTTGAGTCAATACTCACCCAAATGAAGGCTTGGGGAGAACGATTTCAGGCCGAACATCATCTCTCCGACTTTTCAAACCTGAAATAACGAACCGGTGTAATAAATGAAACTGAGGATAAAAAAAGTGCCTAATTTACAATCTCCGCGTGTCGGATTAAGCTAAAAATGCTCGCCGGCGAAATCCTAGGACGTATGATCACCGTCCGACATACAGAGGAGAATGGATATGAGCGCATATGTTATCGTAGATATAAAAGTAGAGGAAGAAGCTGTTTTCAAACAATACGCAGAGCTAGCAGATGCGCTGCTGCAGAAAGTGCCGGGATTCCGCAACCTTACGCTAGATCCACAGCCCGAGACACTGGAAGGCACATGGAAGCCGTCAATAGTCGTAGTTCACGAATTCCCGACTTACGAGGCTGCCAAGCAGTTCTATTATTCCGATGACTACGCCCCCTTAATTAAGCTGCGCCAATCAGGAACTCAAGCTAATGTTATTCTGGTTAACGGAAGAGCATAACTCCTGTTCTGCTACTTTTCATATACTAGGACAATTCGCACTCGAATTAGGTAACTAGCTTATCTAATTTCATAGTCATTCAATAAAACAAACTGCTACGTCCTTAATAGGACGTAGCAGTTTTTTTTCCAGTACAACGTAAAAAATGTAACCGTACACCTTCGCCAGCATCTTGTTCTCCCCCGGATGAAGGTAACACCGCTCCATAAAATTATAGAGTGTCCCCTGCGACAGGCTTCAACGTTTTCTCCGCCATTCTGTCGAGTGTCCAGACTAGTCCCCCCACGGCAAGAGTGGCGATGACCGCCATAATTGCAGTTCCGCCGACATGCAGCAGCAGCACGGGAACCCACAGCAGTCCAAGTATACGATGGATGGTTCGCATCCACTTGTTGCGTACTTTATTAATATAGAAGCCGTACCCGGAGATAGCCAGTATAATAGCAAAGGCTGCTAGACCGGAGTAGGTTTTGTGATCTTGAAATTTGGTAATCAGGAAATAGACACCATGAACGGCAATAAGAATCAAGGTCGCCCAACCCAGCAGTTTATGCAAGGAGTGAAACAACTTTCCGGCCTTTCGAACCAGCATTGACGGCGATCTCAGTTTCTTCTTAAACCAGAACCAACAGAAAGAGGCCGCCCCAAGAAAAACGGAGATCGTACCCAAGGTATTAAATATTTCCCCGTTTCCCCCACCACCTTTTCCGCCGGGACGTCCGCCCATGTGTCCTGGTACATTGCCACCTCCCGGAGGTCGCATGCCAGGCTTGCCGCCGGAAACCGAGGACATGTAGTAATAGTAGATTATGAGTAGAGCTGCTACCGTAACTGCGATGATAGCCGGAATCCAGACCTTCCTTCTCATTTTTGTTTTCATTAGTTATGCATCCTCCCCGGGAAAATTGCCTTGATTGTACCCGGTCAAGCTGAAAACAAGATGAAAGCTGGCTGAAAGTATCCCTTTTTAGGGTATATAAAATCATACAATGATAACAATGTATACAATAATTGTAATCAAAGGGGTGCTTGTGAAAATGACACAAGGCGAATCTCGTACCACATTTCCGCAATTTCCCGAATCATATTGGTTAGCTTCAACTGACATCCCCAACTTTCCCAAGCTTAGTGAAGATATTCAGGTGGATGTTGCCATTGTAGGTGCGGGGATTACTGGTATTACCACTGCTTATTTACTTTCTAAAAAAGGACTAAACGTCGCAGTCGTCGACGCAGGGCGGATACTTCATGGAACAACGGGCCATACGACCGCCAAAATTACCGCACAACATGATTTGATCTACAGCGAGTTTCTTTCACATTTTGGCAAGGAAAAAACCCGGCTCTATTACGAAGCCAACCGTGATGCTCTTCAATTTATCAGACAAACGGTAGAAGAGTATCATATCGATTGTCAATTTACAGAAGAAGATGCCTACGTTTATACATGTGCGGATACGCTTGTGGAAAAAATCAACGACGAATATAAAGCTTACAAGGAACTTGGCATCCCGGGAAGTTATGTCGAACAAACGCCTCTGCCCTTTTCAACTAAAGCAGCTATTATGATGGAAAACCAAGCTCAGTTTAATCCGATTCCTTTCTTAAGGTATCTAGCCAATCAAGTCATCCGGCAAGGCGGGAAGATTTATGAGCAGACCACCGTTGTGGGTGTGGATAAGGGAACCCCCTCCATTATTAATACAAGCGACGAGCACAAAATCACCTGCAACTATGTCGTATCCTCCTCGCATTTTCCGTTCAATGATCCAAACAGTCTTTATTTTGCGCGATTGCATGCCGAGCGGTCTTATGTACTAGCTGTCAAGACGGACAAAACCTATCCGGGTGGTATGTACCTTAGTGCGGAAACCCCCAAACGCTCGCTTCGCTCTGTACTAATAAATGGTGAACCGATGGTTATCGTCGGTGGGGAAGGCCACAAAACGGGACAAGGAATCTGTACTTTCCAGTACTATGAAGCTTTACAAAAGTTCGCAGAGCAAACCTTTGGATTAAAGGAGATCGTTTATCGCTGGTCGGCTCAAGACTTATATACACTAGACAAACTCCCTTATATTGGGCAGGAACTATCTAACACTTCTAACATCCTCGTTGCTACGGGGTATAGAAAATGGGGGATGACCACAAGTGTAGCGGCAGCTTTATTAAATACGAATCTGATTACCAGAGAGGAAAGCCCGTATCAGGATCTTTTCTCCCCTTCAAGATTTCATATGGACCCCGACATTAAAACATTTGTGACTCAAAATGCGAATGTGGCTAAACATTTGATTGCTGGGAAATTGGGGATCAACTACAAAAAAGCCGAAGAACTGCAGCACGACGAAGGGGCGGTCATTCGGGTGAACGGCAAAAGGGCGGGCGCATACCAAGACCCACAAGGAGCATTACACCTAGTGGACACAACATGCACCCATATGGGTTGCGAAGTCGAGTGGAATGAGGCGGAAAGAACATGGGATTGCCCTTGTCATGGCTCACGCTTTTCATATCAAGGCGAAGTCATTGAAGGTCCGGCCAAAAAATCGCTTGGCAAGGTTGAAGTCGGCAAGAGCCCTACATGAAGAGCTACACCCCGGTAACCCAACCTTTTCATAGCTCTGAATAAACATAGTTACGCTGGACAACATACCTTTGAGAATCATAAAAGAAAGGTGATCCTATGATAAGCCAACAGTCTGCATTAGCGGCGCATGAGTCCCTAGAGATCCACGAAGCGCTTAATTTTAAAACGTTATGCTTAGCTAAGTCCAAATTAATGCAGGGCTTGGTATTCGATCAAGAGCTAAAGGATTTAATGGAAAAAGATGTTCAGCAATCTATACAAGCTATTGCCGATTTGCAAGCATTGTATGTTAAAGCACCGTTTCAGGCACCTGTTCCAGAATTCCGTCCCACACCAATATTAAATTGAGGTGAATGATGTGACATTAGATCAGACCCAGTCCGCTAAAATGGATTATGTGGATCCAAAAAACTCATTAAATATGCCAGAAATGGCAGACATGACATTTGCAATGGACTTTCTTATTCGCGTCAAGGAAGGGGTTCGAAATACAGCCATAGCCTTGACGGAAACCGTCTCTCCAGATGCTAGAACTCTGTTGCGCGATCAATTGCATCAAGGCATCGCGTTTCATCAGGAAATCACTGATCTTATGGTACGAAAAAAATGGTTTCATCCCTATGATCTGCAAAAGCAGTATCAATTGGATCAACTATCAGCCAACAAGACGGTGGACATCAGTAAAATGAAACTGTTCCCAGACGATACCACCCGCAAGGGTATGTTTGATCGCACGCCGGACGAACATATGGGAGGAAACCAGGCATGAAAGCAGTGACCTACCAAGGTATCAAAAACGTTGTGGTTAAAGATGTTCCGGACCCGAGTATTCAAAAAGCCGATGATGCGATTATCAGACTGACAACAACCGCTATTTGTGGTTCAGATCTGCATCTCATTCATGGAATGATTCCGAATCTACAAGAGGATTATGTAATTGGGCATGAGCCGATGGGGGTTGTAGAAGAAGTCGGCAGCGGCGTAACCAACTTGAAAAAGGGAGACCGCGTGATCATTCCGTTCAACATAGCGTGCGGTGAATGCTTTTATTGTAAAAACCAATTGGAAAGCCAATGTGATCATTCTAATGAGCATGGAGAAATGGGCGGCTTTTTCGGCTATTCAGGAACAACCGGTGGATATCCGGGTGGACAAGCTGAATATTTACGTGTGCCTTTTGCCAACTTCACTCACTTCAAAATTCCGGAGAGTTGTGAACATCCTGACGAGAAGCTTTGCCTGATTGCTGATGCCATGACTACTGCATTTTGGAGCGTCGATAATGCCGGAGTGAAGAAGGGGGATACTGTCATTGTTATTGGCTGTGGGCCGGTAGGTCTGTTAGCGCAAAAGTTCGCCTGGTTCAAAGGGGCAAAACGAGTCATTGCGGCAGACTATCTGGATTATCGTCTGCAACACGCGAAGCGCACCAATCACGTGGAGATCGTTAATGTGGAATCGCAAGAAAACGTTGGCAACTACCTGAAGGAGATGACCAAAGGAGGCGCGGACGTAGTTATTGATTGCTCCGGCATGAGCGGTAAAATGTCTCCGCTGGAATCCTTGGCTTCTGGTCTCAAACTTCACGGTGGAGCTTTAGGAGGGTTGGTCATAGCCACACAAGCTGTCCGCAAAGGCGGGACCATTCAAGTTACCGGGGTATACGGCGGACGATATAACGGTTTTCCTTTGGGAGACATTTTTCAGCGAAATGTTAATTTACGTACGGGACAGGCTCCCGTTATTCACTATATGCCATATATGTATGAGCTGATTGATACGGGAAAGGTGGACCCAGGAGACGTTGTTACACACGTCATTCCGTTAAGCGACGCCAAACGTGGATATGAAATTTTCGATACCAGACAAGACAATTGCATCAAAGTGGTACTTAAACCTTAACTATATATTGGAGTATTGGAGGTAAACGTCATATGGTGTATGGCCTGCACGAAACCCTTGAAGTCCATGAACTGTCAGCGTTCAAAACAGTATGTCTTACCAAGTCCAAAACAATGCAAGCATTGATCTCTGATCCGACTCTCAAAGCTATATTACAGCAGGATGTTGACTTATCGACCCGCCAATTACAAGAACTCGGCACCCTCTTAGATCAAGCCAGTTCACAGGAGGTTAAGCCATGAATACACTATTGGAGCATTTGACCGGACTGCATACCTTAACGGACCAAGTCATTGCAGCTGATTTTCTGAACGCGGCCAAAAGCGGTGTGAGAAATTACGCTATGGCCGTAACAGAAGCGGGAACTCCAGAAATTAAGGCGATTCTTACAAAGCAACTGGATGAAGCTATTGATACGCATGAGCAAATTTCCACGTACATGATTGAACGCGGCTGGTATCACCCTTGGAACGTAAAAGAGCAGCTTTCGATGGATCTGCAAAATATCAATACTGCATTGCAAGCTCCCGTTTTGTAAAAAGAAAAAGTACGTCCTGCTAATCTATGAAACCCACAAAGCCGCCTTTCACGCCGATTCGCGTGAAAGACGGCTTTGGGTTTATCTCATTATCTTCATTATTCGGCTTGCCAATTTGGCATCCGCTCGGCCGGGTAACGAAGGCCTGCTGCCATTCCTTTGGGGATGATTGCGTTAATAGTCTCCATTTCTTCTGCGGACAAAACCACATCAACTGCTCCTGCATTTTCCTCTAAATACGTAACCCGCTTGGTTCCCGGAATCGGTACAATTCCCTCTTGCGCAAGCAGCCATGCCAACGCCAGTTGAGAAGGTTTGACCCCTTTTTGGGCAGCAAGGTCCTTAACATGCTGCACAAGATCCAGATTTTTCTGGAAATTCTCAGGTTGAAAACGTGGCACAGAGCGACGGAAATCATCTTCAGCAAAATCATCAAACTTCTGAATTTGCCCGCTCAAAAAACCGCGTCCAAGTGGACTGTAGGCCACAAATTCGATGCCCAGTTCCTTACACGTCGGTATAACTTCATCTTCTGCTTCCCTGCTCCATAAGGAGTATTCCGTTTGCAGGGCTGTAATCGGATGTACCTTGTGAGCGCGTCGAATGAGCCCCGGAGAAGCTTCGGACAGGCCCAAATAGCGGACTTTTCCCGCCTGAACCAGGTCACTCATCGCACCCACCGTTTCCTCAATAGGTACATTCGGATCGACACGGTGCTGGTAGTACAAATCAATCACATCTACTCCTAGTCTTTGCAGACTGCGGTCGCATGCCTCTTTTACATATTCGGGACGGCCACTTACACCCATAAATGCGCCATCTTCCCCACGCATAATAGAAAATTTAGTAGCTAACACTACTTCGTCACGGTGGCTCCGCAAAACTTGGCTTATCAGTTTTTCATTTTTCCCCACACCGTAGACATCGGCAGTATCCCAGAAGTTTATCCCTAGCTCCAGCGCACGATGAAGCGTTTTGATCGACTCCTGATCATTCAACTCACCGTAATATTCGGACATTCCCATGCAGCCCAGACCCAGTGCAGATACTTGAAGGTCGCTGTTACCCAGTTGTTTCTTTTTCAATTTGTATCACTCCTCAATTGTCAGAATAGTCATCGCATTTCCTAATCACTACGTCACATTCCGTATGTTACTACTTAAAGTTAACTTGAAGTCAAGCGTTGTCTGGTTTTGAAAGGGGAATTATTATGTATGAACAGAAGCGCTTCAGTAGCTTCTGGACGGTAGGGGAATTCATTTACAAAGCTAAGGCTTCTTCCGTAATCTTTTTGATATCAATGGATGAGGGCGTTTCTTCCTTGACCATATCGGGCAGGATATTTTCCAAAAAATAATTAACGCAGTGTAATTGAATATTCTTGATTTTCACAAGTGCATTACGGTACATGACTATAAATTCCTTTTCAGTATTTCCCCGCTGAAGCTCAGCAAATGCTTCGTACACCTGATCCATTTTGTCTGCAACTTCAAGGATTAAACCTTCTACAGAATCATCTTTACCTTCCCTTAGCTGCTTGCGAAAAATGGCTTTAAAATCCTCGGGAATATTCTCTTCAATAAAATACTCAACCATACCTTCTTCGACCTGCTGGATTAATAGCCGTAGTTCCTTAGAGGAATGCTTAACTGGCGTTTTGATGTCTCCAATAAAAATCTCCCCGTAATCATGACTGCTCGTAATCTCGTATAGCTTTTTCCAGTCAATACTGACACCATTTCTTTCTTCAATATCTGCTAGCGTTTTGGCATATTGCACCACTTTCCAGGAATGAGCCGATACGCTGTGTTCCTCAAATTTAAACTTACCCGGACAACGGATGATTCTTTCCAGTTCATTTAGCGACCGAAAATACGTGTGAATTCCCATCATTGCATCCATCCTTTAAAATATATGAGATAGTCAATATAAACCCACTATAAACCTCAACTATTAACAGTAGATTATCGCAATATCAAGTTGAGTCCACCATGTAGCACATACACAATTTTTGCTATACACTTTATAAAAGAGGAGTTTGCAAAATCCAATAAGCGACTGGAATCGAATTTTTTCAAAATCCTAAAAAAAGTAAAAAGTGGTGAAATCGTTGTTCAAAATCTTACTAATTGAAGATGATGAAACTTTGTTCCATGAAATGAAGGATCGGTTAACTCAATGGAACTATGATGTGTATGGCATCCATGACTTTAATAAAGTCATTCAGGAATTCACAACGATAAAACCTGATCTGATCGTGATAGATATTCAATTGCCGAAATTTGATGGGTTTCATTGGTGTCGAATGATTCGATCCCATTCTAACGTCCCCATCCTTTTCTTATCGTCACGGGATCATCCTACGGATATGGTGATGTCGATGCAGCTTGGAGCGGATGATTTTATCCAAAAACCGTTTCATTTTGATGTACTCATTGCAAAATTACAGGCGACACTCCGCCGCGTATATAATTACAATACAGAACCCGTCTCCCTGAAAACATGGTGTGGAGCGACGGTCGATTATGAAAAAAATGTAGTAGCCAATGAGGCTGGCTCCATCGAATTAACCAAGAACGAGATTTTTATTTTGAAGTTGCTAATCGAACAAAAAAATAAAATTGTCGCACGAGAGGAATTAATTAAAAGCCTCTGGGATGATGAACGTTTTGTCAGCGACAATACCCTGACCGTCAACTTGAACCGCCTGCGTAAAAAATTAGACGAGCTGGATTTGGGCCGTTTCATTGAAACGAAAGTCGGGCAAGGCTACATGGCTACAGAAGAGGCACCTTCCTATGATTAAAAAATATCTTATAGAGAGGCGGAGCTGGATTCTACTGTTTGTATGCCAGCAATTTCTGATCCTGTTCATTGCTTATGTGGATGCAGCAATTCCGTTAATGCCCATCCTTTATATCATCTTCTTATCCATGATGATTTTCTTGGTTTTTTTAATCATTCGCTATCCCAAGGAAACCAAATTCTATACAACACTAGAAGAATGGAGAAGCCCTCTTGAACTAACGGGTATAGGCGAACCGGAGAGTCCGTTTGAGCAAATCATTGAACAAAAAATCACTGACCAGACCGAACGGTTACAACAGATCATCTCGCAAAATCAATTGACACTTGAACATGAAAAAGATGAACTATTATCCTGGATTCATGAGGTGAAAACGCCTTTGACCACCATGCATTTGATGATTGAGCGGTTGGACGATAAGCCCCTAAAAGCTCAGTTAACCTATGAATGGCTACGAATCCACTTACTGCTGGATCAGCAGCTCCATCACAAACGCATATCCTTTATTGAAAATGATCTGTATGTCGAGCAAGTGAATTTAAAATCTCTGGTTTTTAATGAAATCAAAGCATTACAGTCATGGTGCATCCAAAAAGGGATCGGTTTTGACATCCAATTGGAGCACATGGAAGTGCTGAGTGATGCCAAATGGCTGGCCTTTATCATCAGACAGCTCTTAACTAATGCCATCAAATATAGCAATGCCAGTGATATTATCATTCACAGCTATGAACAGAGGGATCGAATACAGCTTGAGATCCAAGACTTTGGGCGCGGTATTGATCCGAAGGATATACCCCGTATTTTCGAGAAAGGTTTTACCTCCACAACCCAACATTCTGATCATACTTCAACGGGCATGGGGTTATATTTAACGAAAAAGGCAGCCCAGTCCTTGCTCATACATATAGATGTGCACTCCAAACCGAACGTGGGTACAACCTTCACTTTAATTTTTCCCAAACGAAATGATTTCGTGAGCATGGTGAGCATGTGACAGAGATGTCACATGCTTTTATGTATTGTTCGCCCAATCAAAGGAAAAACATCGGCTCTATTTTTATAATAAGGCTACAAGAACAATAAGGAGTGCATCGAAGTGAATATTTTAGAAGCCCATAAAATTCATAAAAGCTACGGTAATAAGTTAAATATGCAGGAGGTTTTAAAGGGAATTGATATCGTCATTGAAGAAGGGGAATTTGTCAGTATTATGGGAGCCTCCGGCTCAGGTAAAACCACACTACTGAATGTTCTTTCCTCTATTGATAAAGTGAGCCAAGGTTCCATTAAAATCAATGATATCGAAATGACGAAAATGAAAGAAAAGCAACTGGCTGAATTTCGCAAACAGCATTTAGGCTTTATTTTTCAAGAGTATAATCTGCTGGATACGCTAACCGTGAAGGAGAACATTCTCTTACCGTTATCCATCACCAAAACGCCTAAAAAAGAAGCCAACCAAAAATTTCAGGAAGTAGCCACAGAACTGGGAATTTATGAGCTCAAGGACAAATACCCCAATGAAATCTCGGGTGGACAGAAGCAGCGAACATCTGCGGCCAGAGCGTTTATTCATGAGCCCAGTATTATTTTTGCCGATGAACCTACGGGTGCGCTGGATTCCAAGTCGGCCTCCGATTTATTAAATAAGCTGGGCCAGTTGAACCAAAAACGCAAGGCGACCATTATTATGGTCACGCATGATCCTGTCGCAGCCAGCCATTGCAGTCGGGTCATTTTTATTAAGGATGGGCAGATGTATACGCAGCTTCATAAAGGCGAGCAGGAAAGACAAAGCTTCTTCCAGGATATTATGAAAACCCAAGGGGTCTTAGGCGGGGTCCAATATGAACATTAATCTGCTCATTCTAAAGAATTTGAAAAAAAATCTAAAGAATTATTACCTGTATGTTTTTGCTCTCATTTTTAGTGTTGCGCTCTATTTCGCTTTCGTCACATTACAATACGATCCTTCCATGGACGAAGTGAAGGGTTCTGTTAAAGGGGCAGCTTCCATACGGGCAGCTTCCGTTTTACTGGTCGCCATTGTCTGCATCTTCCTTTTATATGCTAATAATATCTTTATAAAAAGACGCAGCAAAGAAATTGGCCTATTTCAATTAATCGGAATGACCAAAAACAAAATTTTCCGCATCCTGAGTGCTGAAAACTTAATTCTATACTTCAGTTCCCTGTTTATTGGAATCGGAGTTGGATTTTCCTTTTCCAAATTAGTGATCATGATCTTATTTAAGACGACAGGCGTCGAAGCCATTGCCACTCTATATTTCTCTAACCAAGCACTGATTCAAACACTCATCGTTTTTTGTATCATCTACCTGTTGATCATGCTCATGAATTATTCCTTTATCAAGAGACAAAGTATTTTATCTTTGTTCAGAGTGAACTCAACCACCGAAGGGAAAATCAAGAAAATAACGATCTATGAGATGATCATCGGGATCATTGGCATCTCTCTCATCGCTTTAGGTTACTATGTTTCCTCCAAATTATTTGGCGGAGACTTTACATCCATGAATGAATTGTTTATGGCTATGGTGTTTATTTTGGGCACTGTCATCATCGGAACACTACTTTTTTATAAAGGATCTATCCGCTTTATTTCCAATATCATCAGAAAAAGTAAAGGCGGCTATTTGAACATTAATGAGGTGCTATCTCTCTCATCCATTATGTTCCGCATGAAATCCAATGCTTTGTTGTTGACCATTATTACAACAGTATCGGCACTTGCCATCGGTTTACTTTCCTTAAGCTATATCGCCTATTATTCTGCGGATCAATCAGCTGAGGACAATGTACCTTCCCATTTTGCAATGACGAATGAACCGGATGCTGAGAAATTCAAAACGTTACTTCAGGAGCATGACATAAAGTATCGTGAGAAGAAAATTGAAGTTATTCAAGTCAGTGTGGACACAGTGCAAATCATGGAGACTCCTCTGGAAGGATTAAATATCGGTGCGAATTCCATGACGTTGCCTGTCATAAGCGATCAATCTGTGGAGGGTACGGATGTATCTCCAGGTCAAGCAATTTTAATGGGCTATAATGATCTGTTACAGAAATTTATGTCCTTGAAAAACTTTGGTCCATTGGATTTGAAGGGAAAAAAAGAAGTCATACATCAACAATATTTGGGTCTAAAAAAGGAGTATGTGATTCCCTACTATTTTACAGCCGGGGGGGTACCCACTGCCATTGTAGACGAAACCATATTTGAGCGGTTAAAGAAAGATGTAAATCCTAAGATTCAAAAGAAATCATCCTTATATATTGGAATTGATATGATAAGTGCAGAACAGATTGAAGAAGCCAATCGTCTCTTTGCAGCTGCGGATTTTAATGATCAACAAACATCACGCCTTGAAATGAGCAGCAATCAGAAGCGGAACATGGGAGTGATCATGTTTGTAGTTGGATTTTTAGGACTCACCTTTCTCATTACATCAGGCTGTATCCTTTATTTTAAGCAAATGGATGAGAGCGAAGACGAAAAAGCCAATTACACCGTGTTAAGAAAGTTAGGGTTCACTCAAAGTGACCTGCTTAGAGGCATTAAAATAAAACAACTCTTTAACTTCGGCATCCCATTAGTGATTGGCCTTTCACATAGCTATTTCGCCGTCCAATCCGGCTGGTTCTTGTTTGGAACTGAAATTTGGATGCCTATGATCATCGTTATGGTGCTGTACACCGCCTTATATTCCATTTTTGGGATACTATCCATCCTGTATTATAAAAAGGTCATTAAATCAGCATTGTAATTGGTAAAAAGCAAAAAAGTCCCAGGCGAAAGTGCTGGGGCTTTTTCAAATATTTGAGCATTTTCGTTCCTACATGTACAATAAAATAACTATCATCGTAACCCCAAAGGGGGAGAGCTTATTTTATTATTAATCATCAATGGCATCGGCATCTTAGCCAATATCATACTTGGTTCCTCTGTAGGCGTGGCTATTATCGTAGGAATCGTCTTTTTCCTGATTGGCTTGCCTGAGTTTAAAAAATCGCCGAGACTTACGAAAGAGGCTAAAAAAGATATCACCTATATTATGTCAACCCTATTAACTCTTCTTATATTCGTAGTTATCGTTTCTTGGAACCTCCATACTTCAGGTGACCTGTTTCTTGAAGGTCCGCTAACACCGCAAATGAAGTTTCACTGGGGACAAAAGGTGTTGATGCTAGGATTACTGGAGGGTTTATGGGCTGTCATCAGCCTAAAATGGCTGTTGCCCATCTTTTTTGATCCGCTGGATCTCAGTAAAAAGCAGATCCTTGTTTTAGTGAGCGGGATTGTATTTAGTGTGGGTTCAGGTATTTATGCCATGCTTGAAGCAAGTTAAAAATGCTTAACGCAAAGGTTCAAAACCCTCTGCTTGCTTCAGAATTCGCTCAATTTCCACGCATGTCTCCGGTTGTAGCGTCACTTCGACTGCTTTCACATTTTCTTCGATTTGTGCCGGTTTAGTAGCCCCAATGAGTGCAGCGCTGATACCCGGTTCTCTCAGAATCCAGGCAAGCGCGAGCTGTGACAGGGTGACACCCAAGCCCTTCGCCAGCTTATCCAGCTCTTGGACACAGTTTAGAACGGTATCGTTCATGTAACTGCTGATGACATTATTGACCGAGGCATCAGCCCCGCGGCTACCCGTCGGTAAAGGTTGTCCAGGCTTGTATTTACCCGTGAGGATCCCTTGAGCCAGAGGCGAAAATACAATTTGGCCGATACCTATCTGCCCGGATACAGGAAGTACCTCATGTTCGATATAACGTTCGAACATATTATAGATTGGCTGATTGGCAATCAGCGGGCGCAAATTAAGCCTTTTTCCAATCCCATAAGCATCCGTGAGCTGGGCAGCACTCCATTCACTGACAGCAGCGTACAGAATCTTCCCCTGAGCCTGAAGGTCATCGAGCGCTCGCAGCGTCTCTTCCAAAGGAGTATCCGAATCATAACGATGACAGAAGTACATGTCGATATAATCCGTACCAAGACGCTTCAGACTCGCTTCACATTGCTCCATAATGTGCTTGCGTGACAGTCCCCTGTCATTGGGACCGGAGTCCATAGGGAAGTACACCTTGGTAGATAACACATAGCTCTCTCTTCGATAAGGCTTCAAGGCAGCTCCCATAGCCTTCTCGCCTTCTCCCCGGTTATACGCGTTCGCGGTATCAAAGAAATTAATCCCGAGTTCAAAGGCTTTGGCAATACAGGTATGAGCTGCTTCCTGCTCGGCGGCTGTACCGTACGTCAACCAGCTCCCTAGACCGATTTCACTAATTTTAAGACCACTGTTGCCCACATTTCTATATTTCATATCTACTCCTTCTTTCATAAGAAGATCATATTTTTATATTTTAACATGTAAACCCTTTCATTAAAACAAATGAGGATTTTGCAAAATCCTGAAATAATAAAGGATTCATGGAGTTACATGAAGGACATCTACCATCCAACCTATTTGGATGGTAGATGCTCATAGCCTCACAATCTCAAATCATGTCTACTTGCTTCCTACAGGGAAAAGCGCATCATAGGCAGGACAAGGCAGTTTGTCGAGGAACTCCTGAAGCTGCTTCGGTTTATTTTTGTAAATATCCTTTAGGGATGTTCCATTATAAATATTGCCGATGACCACAGGATGGCATAGCTCACAGATCAGGATGTCCCCGTTCCCGTGAAGATGGAGCTGTTTTTTACCATCAACGCAGTTGGAAAAATAAACACCCGGCTGCTCCTTGAAGCCCAGTGCTTCTGCAAAACGGTCCATACAGGTGAAATACAACACAGTATCGTCCTTTTTATGTGCAATCAGGTCATGAACGGAACGAATAAGCGCTTCCTTGGTAGAAATAGCGTTCCAGTTCGTATGATCCATCACGATACTGTTTTGGATTTCATGGATGCGCACACCGAGTTCATATACCTTTTCGCTAATAGCTGGCATGTTATTCTGCGTCTCGGCAAACAGCAACGTCTCCAGCACCGTTTCTAGCTTGGCTTCGGTACATAACCGAATATTCTGTACAATTTTCTCATACATGCGAGGATGTACATGATAATAGGCTGCATACTTATCGGCATCCGTGAAGTTGAAGGAGATATGAATATTGGAAAGTCCTGCATCACGCAGTTTCTCAATTCGTTCAGGGCTGAGCAAGCTGGCATTGGTATTGAGCTGGGTTGCGATGCCCTTGCTTGAACAGTGATTCACGATATCCAGACAATCCTCATATTTCAAGGTCACTTCTCCCCCGGACAGTCGCACACGTTTTAACGTTGGAATGTCATCAATAATATCAATGACCTCTTTGCTGCTGATGCATTGCCCGTCGTTCCGCTGATACGCACAGCAGTAATCACACTTGAAGTTGCAATTGGAGGTAACCCCGACTTCCAGTCCCTCCAGCTCGTAGATGCCCGGCTTTTCCAGTTCAAGTGCTTTATATTTGTTGTCTATACTCACTTTCTCATGATCCTCCCAATCTCAGGCTTGTGTCTTGAATTCCCTTGAGATTATACAGATGGGAGCGGTTTGTAGATATGACATTGGTAACGGCGGGCTACTTGACAGAAGTAAGAAATTCTTTATCTACATACTTATAAGCCTCAAATAAACCTTGAGAGCCATAAGGTACATCTAATTCATGTCCATTCAAAGTAATATAGGATTGCCCTGTTACAGCTAACTCCTGATGAAAGGGATCTATCTTTTTAATGTTTTCAACATTTGTAAATGAAAAAACCCATGTCTCAGCATTCGTAGCCAAGTCACCCGCTGCAATGACTATCTCGTTAGTTCCATCATGATCAAAGTCGTAAACACTCGCTTGAAGCCTATAGCCTGCTTTCAATTCCCCAAACTCGTCAAAGGCTTCCGATTCTCCAGTTGAAGACAGGTCGAGCGGCCAACCTGTAGACTCGGAAGGGAATACCACCAACGTTTTCACCCCGTTAGGATGATCCATCCCTTTTCATAAATTTCAAACCCCGTTCCTTTCACATTTATCCTACTAATATTCCATAAAACAATGGTGCTATGTAATTTCCATAGATAATAATAACATATATTGAATAGTGCCCTTGATTCCGACACATGCCCTGCAATTGTGAGCAATATGTGAACTAGGCATACTTCTCATTCCCAAATCCATACTGAATATATCTGTTGGTAATGGAGGCGGGAATTATGGATAAAAGGATGAATCTGCTTATGTTCAGCGGCGATTATGATAAGGCAATGGCTGGACTGATTCTGGCAAATACAGCTCGGGAGCTGGATGTGGATGTGACGATGTTTTTTGCGTTCTGGGGACTATTTCTGGTTCGTGACCCTGACAAGATGACGTTTGAGGACAAGACGATTTATGAAAAAATCATGGGCTGGATGACTCCAAAAGGACCCGAAGAGCTGCCATTATCCAAAATGAATTTTAGCGGCCTTGGCAAGCTGATGCTGACGGAAATGATCGAAGATAACGAAGCCCCGAAGCTCATTCATTTCTTGAAAGGAGCGCGAAAGAAAAATGTAAAATTTTATGCCTGTAAGCTATCGGTCGATATTATGGGTTTTAAACCGGAAGAATTTATACCTGAACTGGAAATTATCGAGGCCAAAACGTATCTAAAAGATGCGCTCGAATCCGATATGCAGTTGTTTATATAAGATAGACCTACTGCCTTATCCCGCTTTTGGATGAGGCTTTTATTGTGACTAAATGATGACACTCGCCTATTTTTTTTAACCCATTCGGGCCTACCTACGTACCCTAAGAAGACAGAACGACTTGGGAGGCGCCGTATGCTCATGGCTCGAATTGGAAGCAGTAATTGTAGGTATCAGCCTTCTAACGAGGCTTATTTCCAAAGGTATCGTGAAAGTACAATCGGATATCATCAGACCTTTGAATCTCCATACGGGCAAAAAAAGCTGATTTATGCGGATTGGGCAGCCAGCGGCCGTCTGTATGGACCCATCGAGTCGAAAATAGCTAATGAATTAGGCCCTTTTGTGGCGAACACGCATACGGAGTCTAATTTGACAGGAACTCTGATGACCCAAGCCTATGAAGAAGCGAAACAAATCATTAAAAACCACGTTCATGCCAATGAACATGATATCATCCTGTTTGCTGGGTCTGGTATGACAGGTGCAGTGAATAAGCTTCAGCGACTGTTAGGATTGAAAATACATGAAAATTTAAAGCCTCTCTACCCCATCGCCGAAAAAGAACGTCCCGTTATTTTCGTTACCCACATGGAGCATCATTCCAATCATATTTCCTGGGCAGAAACCATTGGAGACGTTGTGTGTCTTCCTCCGGGTTCCGGCGGAATGGTCGATCCAACTCATCTCGAACGACTGCTGCTTCAATTCCGGCATCGCCCTATCAAAATCGGCGCCTTTACCGCTTGCTCCAATGTTACAGGGTTCGAAGTGCCGATTTACCAGCTAGCCCGCAAAATGCACGAACATGGTGGCGTTTGTTTCGTTGATTTTTCGGCAAGCGCACCTTATACCGAGATCAACATGCACCCCACAGATCCGCTTGAGAAACTGGACGGGATTGTATTTTCACCCCACAAATTTCTTGGGGGTCCCGGTACAAGCGGCGTTTTAATTATGGATTCGAGGCTGTGCCTCCATTGTGCTCCAGATCAGCCCGGAGGGGGCACAGTTAGCTGGACCAATCCTTGGGGTGGATACGAGTATAAAGATAATATTGAGGCCCGTGAGGATGGAGGGACGCCTGCCTTTCTACAGGCCGTTCGAACCGCGCTCTGCATTCGGCTGAAGGAACAAATGGGACAGAAGCGCTTGTTGGAGCGCAAAAAGGAACTGACATCATTATTACTAAAGAGCTTGAGTACCATACCAGGGCTACACATTTTAGGAGGAAGCAGCCAAGAACGAATGGGAATCGTTTCTTTCGTTGTCGGCCCTATTCACTATAACCTGATTGTAAAACTATTGAATGATCGGTTTGGCATTCAGGTCCGGGGCGGCTGCTCTTGTGCAGGCCCCTACGGACATTATTTGCTGGGCATCGACCCACAAACATCTAAACAAATGACAGACCTGATCCATGCGGGAGACTTATCTCGAAAACCCGGCTGGGTGCGTCTGTCGCTTCATCCCATGATGACGAATCAGGAAGTCTCCTATATCGTCTCTTCCATACGGGCAATCGTGGAAAACATCATGACCTGGCAAAAAGATTATACCTATCAACCAGATACAAACGAATGGCGATCTATAAATGAACATCACAAAATAGACATCAGCAAATGGTTCAATTTTAGCGATTAAGAGACTCCTGTCCGTTCCCTTCCTTCAAAACTCTCATAGAATATTCCGTAGGATTAATATATGAGGAAAGAAGTGACGACAATGGGTTTCAATTTTCGCAACAGTACTAATGCGGCTATCTATATTGCTTACGCTTATCCGAACTTCAACTGTAGTCCTATCAACTATGCCAAGATTGGCTGGTATCGTGTAGATCCTGGGCAGACAAGAGAAGTTTGGAGTGGATATGCCGGAGGCAATACGTTCTATTACTATGCCGAAAGTAGCTTTGGACGCACATGGTCAGGTTCTTATTTTACCCAGCTCCCTAGCCAGGCCTTCCATTGGTGTTGGAACGTAGGATGTACGACCTGTAGGAATTTAGGTATGCGGCGGATTCCTGTCAGTCCAATCTACGCAAGTTACACCATCAACCTGGTTAGCAGCGCTAGCCAAAGCGCACCTCAATCCGGGAATATCCGCATAGCCTTGCCTTCCAAACAAAGCACAGAAGGATCCTTAGTCGTAAGAATACCTAGAACGGCTAAAAAATTGAAACAGGGAAAACCTCTGTCATCCAACCGTGTTGCAGTACCTACAAGACTGAGAAAGAATTGATGTAGAATTCCTAATTCGCAACATTGCATGAGATCTAAAGCAGTCATATTTTTTATTAAAAGGAGCGACCTCACTCCCATGGTCTGCTCCTTTCTCTTTTATCTATGAAGTAATTCCGTTTATTTACTTTCGGATTCCCACTTGGATATCTCTTCACGAACCCGTGGTGCTACCTCTGTTCCCAATAGCTCAATTGCTCTCATGACATCGTCATGCGGCATCGTACCGACAGGTACGTGGAGCAGAAAACGTGTAATGCCTACTTGTTTACGCAGATGAATAATTTTCTTGGCAACCATGTCGGAATCACCTACATACAACGCTCCTTCAAAACTGCGTGCAGCATCGAAGCTGGAGCGAGTGTAAGGACCCCAACCCCGTTCACGCCCAAGCACATTCATGCTCTGCTGAGTGGAAGGGAAGAATTTATCCGCTGCCAGCTCAGTCGTCTCTGCGATAAAACCATGTGAGTGTGATGCAACCGGAAGCAGCGATGCATCATGACCAGCATGCCTAGCGGCTTTTTTATACAGTTCCACCAACGGAGCAAACTGTACAGGACTACCCCCAATAATCGCCAGAACCAACGGCAATCCTAGCAAGCCTGCACGAACCACAGATTCCTGATTACCCCCACTCCCAATCCATACAGGCAACGGATTCTGAACTGGACGCGGATACACGCCCAAATTATGAATTGCAGGCCGATGTCCGCCTTTCCAGGTAACTTTCTCGGATTCCCGTATTTTCAATAACAGCTCCAGCTTTTCATCGAATAACTCATCGTAGTTATCCAAATCATACCCAAATAACGGGAACGATTCGATAAAAGAACCCCGGCCTGCCATAATCTCAGCTCGTCCATTCGAAATGCTGTCCAGTGTAGCAAAATCCTGAAACACACGTACAGGATCATCCGATGAAAGCACCGTAACTGCACTGGTTAACCGAATTCGTTGGGTCTGCGCAGCAGCAGCAGCGAGGATAACAGCCGGAGCAGATGCTGCATAATCTTTACGATGATGCTCCCCCACGCCGTACACATCCAGCCCTACCTGATCTGCAAGCACAATCTCCTCGACAACTTCACGTATTCGTTGTGCATGACTGATGACCTCACCCGTTTGGGGATCCGGCGTTGTTTCTACAAACGTGCTTATCCCTATCTCCACTTGTTCTACCCCCTATTTTCATGCCCTATTCTCATACGGCTGCTTTCAAAGCCAATCATTTTAAAAACCGATATCTTTATATTGAACCTTTTTCGCATCTTTTTCAAGCTCTCTTTTTCTGAGTCTGAAAACCAGTCAAGGGAAGTGTCTAGATTCGCCGCAGGAAAAGAAGTCTCTTTGTCGAATATTGTATGGAATAAAGAAGATTCCCATCCCACAACATGAATACAACAAGGAGGCACATACATTTATGGCTTTTGTCATTAACAATTTAAAGGATAACAGCAATGTTGCCATCACTGACCAATTAGGCGGATTTACGGTACTGGAATACATAACAGATTTGAGTTCCACCTCGGTGGAGGCTGCAAAAAACAATTACTATATGAGCAAAAGTAATATGCGCCGCAAACAACTCATGATCGAAATCAATAATAGTGAGATTATGATGAAGGCGGGAGCCATGCAATATACTGTGGGTAGCATGGAAATGACTACCGGTGTAAAAGGCGTTGGAGGCTTAATGCGAAACTTGGTGTCCGGTGCTGTAACCGGGACAGGTGCCATTAAACCACACTATAAAGGCACGGGTACCATCATGCTGGAGCCTACCTACCAATATATTTGGCTTATTGATGTGGACAATGATGATATTGCCATCGAAGACGGCTTGTTTTTGGCTTGTGACACGACGCTAGACATATCCGTCGTTGCACGTAGTAATCTTTCCTCTGCTGCACTGGGCGGAGAAGGGTTATTTAATTTAAGCGCCCGCGGAAAAGGAGTGCTGGCACTTCAAGCGCCGATCCCTTCCGAAGAAGCGGTCGTTATAGAATTGCAAAATGATGTGCTGAAGGTGGATGGTAACTTCGCCCTCATGTGGTCCAATACCTTACAGTTCACCGTCGAAAAATCCGGGAAAACCAAAATGGGCTCGGCTGCTTCCGGCGAAGGGCTGGTAAATGTGTACAGGGGAACAGGAACCGTATGGTTAGCACCATTATAAACATAAGAAAGGAGAAGCCCCGGCTTCTCCTTTCTTACATTTTAATTCTTTTTTACAAACTCCGATTTTAGCTTCATTGCTCCAAAACCATCAATTTTGCAGTCAATATCATGATCGCCATCCACCAGACGGATGTTTTTTACTTTGGTCCCGATTTTCAAGACGGATGAGCTTCCCTTCACTTTAAGGTCTTTAATGACCGTTACAGAGTCACCATCCTGCAGGATGTTACCATTCGCATCTTTGACGACCCTTACGTCTTCACTGCTTGCTTCTAACTCGGTAGACCACTCATGAGCGCATTCCGGGCAAATGAAAAGACTGCGATCCTCATAAGTGTACTCTGAATTACATTCAGGACAATTTGGTAAACTAGACATGGTATTATGTACTCCATTCATTTTCAAATTCTACTGCAATGCTAAGCTTCCTTGATAGACCAAGCCTGCTCCAAGTCTCCCTTGGAGTTCCCTACAAGTATATTGGATAAACAGTCACGATTCCACTCATGGATGAAATTAATCTGAGTTTTGTACCGATACGTAAGCGCCCTGCCTCTGAAAATACCCAGAGGGTGAACATGTAACTAAAACGGATGCTGGCCTCTCTAGGCAGCATCCGTTTTAGTCATAAGCAGTATCATATGTTGAAATTGTACTCTACGGTACGTTTATTATGCTTGGTTTTGCTTGATCAGTTCACTCATTCCTTGGCTAAGCGGCGTAAGGGGGCGTTTCAACAGCTTCTCGAAATCGTTGCTTACGACATCCAGGGCTCCTTCACGAATCGCTTGTTGAATGCCGACCACAATAGGGATTGCACCTTCCGGGACTCCCGCACCGAGCATAACCTCGGCATACGTAGCATCATCCACCTGCTGTACAGGAACGTCTTTGCCCAGAACCTCAGCCAGTATCGCTGCAAACTCTTCTTGGGTAATCGGCTTACCGGAGAGCTCGTATATTGTATTCTCATGCCCTTCGCCAGACAAAACAGTTGCAGCTGCTTGCGCATAATCTGCGCGGGTAGCCCAACCTACTTTACCGGACCCTGCCGAGGTTAGCCAAGGAGCCCCCGCGAGTACGGATTGGATCGTACCTGCCTCATTTTCCAGATACCAATTATTACGCAGGAAGGAGTAAGGAATACCTGACTCACGAATGAACTCCTCCGTGATACGATGTACGGGTGCAAGGAATAGAGTGCTGTCAGCGGCATTGGCAGCGCTAGTATAGGCGATGAAGCCTACTCCAGCACGTACAGCAGCATCAACAGCCGCTTTATGCTGACGGATTCTAGTATCATTATCCCCGTCTGCGGATATAATCAGCAACCGGTCTACTCCAGCAAACGCCTGATCCAGCGTCTCCGGTTTATCAAAGTCGCCATGACGAACGTCGACGCCACGAGACCTTAAGTTCTCTGCTTTTTCTGGATTTCTTACGCTAACAATAAGATCGTTTGCGGAGACAAATGTAAGCAACGTATCTACCACGATGGAACCCAGTTGCCCCGTTGCTCCTGTTAATGCGATTTTCATATGAAATCCTCCATTCAGATTTTATTTACTTTTATATAGTAACTAAAAATATAACACATGTCTAATCTAGAGTCTAAAGGTCTGCTTTTCGGGTAAGAGTGGGTAACCCAAACTTTCCCCAGAGAAAGGAACCTGTATATGAAGAAAGCTATGATCATTGTAAATCCCTCTTCTGGCAAAGAGGAATCCCTCCAACATGTCAGCAGCGTAGAAGAAATTCTACGTGATCAAGGATACGTTGTTACGGTTAAAGAGACGGCAAAGGAACTGGACGCCACCCGTTTTTGCGTTAATGCGTGTGAGGAAGCTTGTGACCTAGTCGTTTCCATCGGTGGGGATGGCACACTTCACGAAACCATCAACGGCTTCATTGATCAAGACCATCGTCCACGACTGGGTGTCATCCCCCTTGGGACAGTCAATGATTTTGCCCGTGCCTTGCACATTCCGCTAAGTCCTGAGCTGGCGATCCGTACACTGACTTCTACCCGCGTGAAAAACGTAGATACGGGCCTCTTAAACGGCCGAATGTTTGCCAATGTGGTTGCCACAGGTTCGCTTGCTGAATCGCTATCAGCTGTATCATCAGACGATAAATCCATGTTTGGCACGTTTGCCTACTTCAAAGAAGGCATGAAAGAGCTTATCAGCCATCCTGCCCACTCACTTATCGTCCGCTATGATGACAAGACCTGGGAAGGGAAATCTCCACTCTTTTTGGCTACGTTAACCAATTCAGTTGGCGGATTCGAGAAACTGGCACCCGATGCGGCTGTTGACGATGGTCTACTTCACTGCTTTATTTTCAAAAACCTCAATATATTGAACACCGTGACGGCCAGCATATCCTTATTTTTAGGCAACCTGAAGGATCATAGTGATATCGTTTACTTTACCGCAAAGCATGTAAGTGTCAGCTCCGCAGAACCGGTCAGTACGAATGTAGATGGTGAGGAAGGGCCGTCTTTGCCTATCGAGCTTGGTATTTTACCGCGTCATATCGAGGTAATTGTGCCGGAAGAGGTTTAAGTAATGCGGTGCTGGTCCTCAAGCTTGAGGATCATACTCGCTCAATTTCCCCTCGTAGATCAAATGGAATCGATCACTTTGACGAAAATTATCTGGTGTAACAAGAGCGGGCAGTTTGTTCCATATTTTTATGCCGGATCGCTGTAAAATTTCCGCGACGAATTGGGAACAAAAATAAGAATTGCTGAACTCGACTGGTTCTTTGAGTGCAATACCGATCAAACCCAGTAAGTTATACATATATTTTTGACGACTTCGGATAAATACATGTAAAACTCGCTTCATTTTTTCAACTTCACGGTCGGTTACTTGAAGCTCGTAGATAACGCATGTTGTATTCGGAAATCTGCTGTATGTACCTGTCTTAATATCCTCTTTCACGAAACCACCATCCAGAGGGTTATTAGGGGTCTTTCTTCCGAAGCTGTATAACTCCGAAAGTTCCCGGTTGAAGGAAATGGAGGCGTGATTGTATGGCGCTCTCGTATAGCTTTTAATGACTCTCGTAAGAAACGTTCCCGTATTCGTAAGCAAGATAAAGACGGATTGATCTGCTACCATTTACGAAATTTCCCCTTATCAAGTTTGAATTATTCCTTCATAATAACATAGGAACCCTAATGGAACTCTATTTCGCGATAAGTTGGTGAGTGGTAATGGATAGTTCGCTATTAACGTTAATCCTTATTTTTACAGCCTTATTGGTCATCCATCTGATTTACATAGTAGTAGTCAAAACACAGCCAGACAAAGACTATGCAGCTATTGGGCTTCGCATCAAGACATGGTGGGGCATGTTCTTTATCTTTTGCTTGGCAACTCTTTTCAATCCGATCGTTTCACTGCTTTCTTTGATGGCACTCACCTTTTTTGCGCTAAAAGAATACTTTTCCATGATTAGATCCAGAAAAGCGGATCGCAGATTGTTTCTATGGGCATACTTGGCGATTCCCGTACAATTTTATTGGATTTATATCGGGTGGTACGGAATGTTTATTGTCTTTATCCCTATCTATGTATTCTTGCTGCTACCGCTTCCGCGATTGATCAACAAAGGAACGGTTGGTTTTTTGCGCAGTGTCAGCTCGACCCAATGGGGACTCATGCTGATGGTTTTCGGGTTGAGTCATCTGGCCTATTTTCAGTTTGCTACGCCGCAATACGGAGCGAAACTTGTACTTTTTCTAGTGGTACTGACGCAGCTCAATGATGTCGTACACTATCTAGCATCACTCTATTTCGGAAAACGGAAAATCGTCCCGACATCCAATCCCAATATAACTTGGGAAGGCTTTGCATTCGCTTTTCCCGTAACTACAGCGGCCTCCTATCTCATCTATCCCTACCTGACGCCGTTTGACCTGAAATTTGGAATTATTTTCGGCATGCTGATCAGCTTGAGCGGTTTCTTCGGCAGCTTAACAGTTTCCGTGCTGAAGCGGGATTTATTAATCGGCGATGATGATAAGTTCGATGCTTTGAAAAAAAGCTACTTAAGCCGGGTAGATAGCTTGACCTACACCTCGCCCGTCTTTTTTCATGTAATTCGTTATTTTTTTGACTTTATGTAGGATCAACTGTATTTTTCTTGGAATCTCTCTACTCTGTTTTCCTTCATCACTCCACGATACTCTGCTTGCTTCTCACGTTTTCACTTTAGTTAGTCGGGGTAAGTACACTATATCGGAAAAGTCCTTATCCCTTAAAAACAATCTTGAGGAGGCATTAGAAATGGCAGAGCACAATCATGTTGTAAATAAGGAAGGCGAATTGGCATTGAACAAAGTAGATAACGCATTAAATCGGATAGACGACAGCAAAAAGGATGACATTCTGAACAACTTTGATTCATTCAAAAGTTATTTGAGCGACAAGATTAAAATGGCTCAAAATATTGGTCTGAATGAAGAATTGATCGCAAAAGCAGCTGAGAAGATAGCTGGATATCTGGCAGCCAAAGAAGAACCTCGAAACAGCGAGGAGAAGCTCCTCCAGGAGCTGTGGAAAGCGGGGGACAAAGAGCAGCAGCATGCGCTTGCCCATATGCTAGTACGCATGGCACAATCCTCGTAAGAATACATGCTTTAGGAAAAAAAAGAGGCTCCCGGCTGAAACTTCGGGAGCCTCTTTTCTTTGATTCAAGTTCTTATCGCATTGAATTAATGCACCTGATCCAGCAATTGATATGCTTCTTCCTTCGTTTTAACCGCCAGGAGCGCTTCTCTGAAATGATCGTCCATCAGCTTACGCGATAACATTTGCAATACTTTCAGATGCGCATTTTCCTTGCTATTGCGCGGTACGGCAATCATGAAGATCAGTTTTGCTTCACTTCCGTCTGCACTATTCCAGTCAACACCGCCCTGCTTGATGCCGAAGACCACGCTTGGCTTCAGGACCGCTTCCGATTTGCCATGAGGAATGGCAATATTCATTCCAATGCCTGTGGAGCCTTCTTCCTCTCTGGCTAATATCGCCTGTTTGAAATCACTGGCAGAGCTTACGGCTCCAGTTCTCTCAAGTACTCCGATCATTTCATCAACCACAGCATCTCGTGTCGTTCCTTCCAGATCCAAATTAATCAGATCCATCGTTACAATATCCGTCAGTTTCTCAATGTGAATGGCTTGTGGAGAAACGGCTGGCCCATTATTTGTAACAGTTGTTGAAGCAGATGACTCCGTAGCGGCCGTTGTAGTAATCGCAGATTGTCCAGCTTCCCCAGCAGCATCTGGAGTTACAGTTGCTGCAATATCTTTTTTCAGCAAGCTCACCAGGACAACCGATACAGCTACGCCGACAATAACGGCGATAAAGAACATAAGCACATGATCTACTGCACCAAGTACAGCTACAATCGGTCCACCGTGAGCTACCTTGTCACCTACATTCCCCAACATCGCAATGACTGAACCGACCATGGATCCTACCATGATACTAGGAATAACACGTAGTGGATCTTGCGCCGCGAATGGAATTGCACCTTCGGTAATACCGAACAACCCCATTGTGAATGTTGCCTTCCCAGCCTCGCGTTCCGCAGGTGCAAATTTACGTTTATTGATCATCGCTGCAAGTCCCATCCCAATCGGCGGAATACAAATCGCAACGGCGATTGGCCCCATAATTTCATAATTCCCTTCGCCGATCATGGCCGAACCGAATAAGAAAGCAACTTTGTTCACAGGGCCGCCCATATCAAAGGAGATCATCGCACCTAGAATCAATGCCAGTAGAATTGAACTTGTACCTTGCATACCTGCAAGCCAACCTGTCAAAGCTTCAAACAATTGTGCGACCGGAGCACCAATCACAAAGACAAAGATTAATCCAACAATTAACGATGCCAATACAGGGATAATAATTATAGGCATGATCGGCTGTAATGCTCGGCCAACCTTGATTTTTCGAATCCCAAGTGCAACATAACCCGCCAGGAAACCAGCGATAATCCCGCCGATAAATCCAGCCCCCGCCTCACTTCCATAAAAGCTGCCGTTCGCAGCAATGAATCCGCCAATCATACCCGGTGCAAGCCCCGGTCTATCTGCAATGCTCATCGCGATAAATCCGGCGAGGATCGGTATCATAAAGGTAAACGAAGCCGAACCGATATCCTGAACCGTCTTCCAGAATGAACCGTCCGGTATAACCAGACCGCCTGGTGTCTTCTCACCGCCAATCGTCAACGCAATGGCAATGAGCAATCCCCCAATGACGATGAAGGGTACCATATAGGATACACCGTTCATCAAGTGGCGGTAGATGGGATTTTGTTTCGGTTTGTTCTCCTGTGAGCTACCTTCGGCAGAACGTGACTCTGCTTGGTGCACAGGTACATTACCCTTCATCACCCGCTGGATCAATTCTTCTGGACGGCGAATGCCATCCTGTACGCCAACGACCAGCAGTTTCTTACCGACGAAGCGGTCTTTAACCACCGTTTTATCCGCTGCAATAATAATGCCATCTGCCTCACGGATCTCCTGCTCAGTCAGTTGATTTTCGACTCCAATGGAGCCTTGTGTCTCGACCTTCATCTCGACGCCCAGCTTTGCTGCTGCCTTTTGCAGATTCTCAGCTGCCATATACGTATGTGCAATTCCGTTAGGACATGAGGTAATCGCTAATATCTTCATAGTCATTCCCCTTCTCTCTGTTGTTTCCGCTTACATTCATAGTATAAACGCCTATCTTGCTGTTATCGGACGAACTTTTTACCGGAACTTTCGGAAAAACGGAATTATACCAACAAAAAAACAGGACTTATCTATAAGTCCTGTTCCAGAGCACAGCTTTTGATTTTAGTTTATCCCTTCATTCTCCCTAATAATCTCATCGCATCGGTCTCCTTAGATAAGGCATGAACCAAAGCAGGCTGCTCACTGATCAGGGACAATTCCTTAAATAACTGGCGCATTTCTCCCCGCCCATCCTGTTTGACCGCAAGCAAGAACACAAGCTCTACTTTCTCGGTTCCCCAGGTAAGCGGCTGCTTCAAGGTAGCGATTACAATGGAGGACTGCCTTATCCACTCAGAACCGCCATGCGGGATGGCTATGCCTCCCCCAATCGTCGTGGCCGACATTTTTTCTCGCGCCAGTACGCTGTCCACATAACCAGGCTCCACATATCCTTTGTCCTCCAGTATTTGCGCCAGCTTGGAGATCAATTGTTCCGGATGCTGCACTTCCTGCTGGGGAAAGACCAAAAAAGGTGTTGTATATTTAAAAAATACCGATTCTTCTGCTGCCCTATGTTCCGGCTCATCCAGTCGTCGGATCACTTGCTCCAGTCGACGTTCGTCCTTGGCATCCAGCAAGGGAGAGACGAGAATGTGCGGAATGTTCATCTCTGGGAGATCTACAGTGGTAATGACGAGATCCACCTCCTGGGCTGCCAGATAGTCCTGGACTTCTGCTTTGGAAAGGGTTGTCTCCACATGTACAGCCGGAAATTTACGTTCCACCTTGGTGCGTAGCAGTTGGGACATACCGATGCCCATGTGACACACGATGATGGCTCTCTGGGGATGACTCTCTTTCTGGTGCAATCGCTCCACAGAAGCCTGAAAATGCAGCGTTAAATACGCCGCTTCCTCCTCGGGGAATGATAGCCGGGTCCATTTCCCCACCTCTTCCAGTGTAATAATAACTCGGTCGAACATGTAGGGGTACATCTTCTTGATCTCGGCCAGCATAGGATTGGACACGGTCAATCCATATTGAAGACGGTTCAGGGTCGTATATAAATGGACATTCAACCCTTTCAGCAACATCTTATCCTTGGAAAAGGCAATCATATTCAGCTCGGACATCCGCCGGACTAACTGCTCAATCAACTCAGGCAAAAGCGGGTGGCTATCTGCCAGCTCACCTTGTTTTCCTGTTTTTCCCTCCTGCTGGTAACGGAACTTCCCGCTAAGCAGGTGCAGAGTTAAATACGCCGTCTCTTCCTTGGAAAAAGGCACAGCAAACAACTTTTGCAACTGCTGCAAAAAAGACGTAGCCCATGTAAATTCGCGTCTCTCCTGCAAAAAGGCAATGTCCTGCTTGGAGAGCGAAATGGGTTGTCCCATCTTGGTTCGTTTAACCATTAAGAGGATATGCAGCATTAGAGCTTCGAAAGCTTCGTCAGTAAAGCTGAGCTCATGGCGTTTTTGAAATGCTTTTAATTCATGATTTATGGTTGTAATCTCGTGCGATTCAAACTGTTTGCGCATCATCTGTCCTGTTAACTCAGGACTGTCAATCAGCTGGTTCATCCGCGCCAAAGCGATACGCTTATTTTTCTCAGAGCCTTGAATGGTCAATCCAACGCGCTGCTTGGTAATCAAGGCCAGATCAAAGCTGTGCAGCCAGCCATCGATCTTCTCCATATCTCTACGAATCACAGTCTTGTTCACATAATACTGTGAAGCTAGATCCTGGATGGTCACAGGCTTGGCATTCATCAAGAGCCGATAGGCGACATGCAGCACCCTTTCCTCATCCGACTCATGTTGGGCTGTACTCTCGTCCGCATACAGTCGATGGAACAATTCATTATGATCCGCTTCACCCATCTCCAGATAAATGCCGCGTCCCGGCCTTCTCACCAGATTGGCATCAGAATGCTTGACGATATAATCTTCAATTACTTTCAGATCGTTGCGGATCGTCTTTTCAGAGCAGTCGGTCAGATCCGCCAGATCCTGCGCTAACCACAACCGGTCCGGTTCAGTTAACAACAGGCGTAAAATTTCCATTTGCCTTTTATTCATTCCATTCTCCCATCTTCCAAAATAAAGAATGTCCAGGGCATTTCGAGCTATATTTTTGCTGGTTTTGTGTTGACTTTAAGTATACTCCAAGTAGTACATTTAAAGCATGGTGGCCGCCAAATTCAAGAATAATGAAAAGAGGAATCGCTCATGATCATTGGAAAAACAGCTCTTATTACTGGGGCCAACAAAGGCATCGGGTATGAAACAGCCAGACAATTGGGGGGTATGGGTCTTACAATCCTGATTGGCTCACGGAATGAGCAGAGCGGCCAGGAAGCGGTGGATAAGCTGGCTAATGAAGGAGTAGAAGCCCGATTGATTTTATTAGACGTGACGAATCAAAGTACGATTGATTCCGCAGTCCAACAGATCAAACAAGAATTCGGTTCCCTTGATGTACTCATCAACAATGCCGGCATATCTTTAGGAGGAGCCACTCCTCCAAGTCAGTTCTCTTTGGACGATTTAAGAGAAACGTATGAAACGAACTTGTTCGGTTTGGTCGCCGTGACGCAAGCCATGCTACCTTTATTGCAAGAATCCCCATGCGGTAGAATCGTTAACTTGTCGAGTGGCCTTGGTTCTTTAACCTTTAATAGCGATCCTGAGCATGAGCATGCACAATTTAATTTACTTGCCTATAATAGCAGCAAAGCAGCGGTTAATATGTTCACCGTCACCCTTGCCAAAGAATTCAAAGACTCACCTCTCAAAATTAATTCGGCTGACCCTGGCTTTACCGCCACTGACTTAAATGGCTTTACAGGACCGGGCTCGGTACAGCAAGCTGCTGCTGTCGTTGTTCGTTTAGCCACTTTAAATAATGACGGGCCGTCAGGAGGGTTTTTCGACTCGAATGGAGAAGTGCCTTGGTAATCGTTACAATTAAGGAGTGGGATACTTTGCAGGAAATTCCAGAGACCATAACCTCTATTAGTCAAGCTGCAGAACTAACAGGTTTAACAGAAGATACCATACGCTATTATGAGCGAATTGGCTTGCTGCCTTATGCGGAACGAAAGGCTAACGGACACAGGTTCTACAGTAGAGATCAGATTCTCGGAATTATCTTTTTAACCCGATTAAAAGCCACTGGGATGACCCTAGAGGAAATGAAGCATTATCGAGAACTTTCGGAGCAAGGTAACATTACCCTTCCTGACAGATACTCCTTACTTGAAAAACATAATCAGAAGATTCAACAAGAAATTTCCAGACTGATGGAAACCCAAAAAATTATTGAATATAAGCTCAACCATTATCGTGACCTCTCTACCAATCCTGATCTTAGCGACACGAATTGCAACCCTACAACACACAGCACCAATCCCCTTTTTTAAGGGGTTTTTTTATTTTCAGCGGGAGATTGATGGAGCTCTCTTAATTCCCTATAATCCAAATATAGTATGAATTTCTAGGGGGAATAACGGTGATCACCTATGTGAGATGCAATGACGTCAGTATGGAACACATTTTTCAAGCGTTTTCGCTTGGGTTCTCGGATTATTCCATTCGCCTGACCATGGATCAGGACGATTTCGCAGCACGTTTTTTTGGTCCAGAGGGTAATACACGGAATCACTCTTTCCTTGCCATGGATGAGGATCAACCGATCGGCTTAATTCTCGGCGGTGTCCGGCAGTTCGACGGGTACAAGACCATGCGTTGCGGCACGCTATGCATCGCTCCGGTTTACCGCGGTCAGGGGATTAGCAACAAGTTGCTGGAATTACATAAACAAACAGCCATCTCCGCGGGTTGCCAGCAGCTATGGCTCGAAGTCATCAAGGATAATCATCGGGCCGTCAAATTATATGAAAAGCAAGGCTATCAGCCACACTATACGCTGAAATACTACAACGGCACTCTGCCCTCCGCCCCACCCGCTGCCCTCTCATCTTCGTATATTCTTAAGGAAGTTACATTTGATGACATCGCAGCTTTTCGAAAGACCCTTATCGACTGCCACATCCATTGGCAAAGTGACACACCTTATTACGCCACCAGTAGACAGGAAGCTTTTCTCGGCATCTACGAAGTAAATCAAACGTGCCTCGGCATGGTGAGCATGAGTGCTAAGGGTAAAATCAACTTTCTTTGGGTCGATCCTAAGCATCGCAACCAAGGATTAGGATGCGCCCTCCTTCATAGAGCAGCAGAGATCCAAAAGATTGAGAAGGTGAACATCTGTCTGTCTGACAATGACTCTCTTGAAGGCTTTATCCAAAAAATAGGTCTCTCGAAAGACTCCATTGAGCAATATGAAATGGGTATGCTGCTGAAGGTCGATCATGTTGTACAATGATCAACCTTCTTCCTATCCATGCTCCCCTGCTTGATTCACCTACATCTATCATTTCTGAGAACGATTGATATACACTGATTTGACCAATGCGCACATGTAAAGATCATCATATTTCCCTAACGTAAATTCATATTGGGAGAGGAGCCCTTCTTGCCGAAAGCCTGCTTTTTCAAGCAACCGCAAGGATTGTGCATTCTCCGGCTCTACTAACGCCTGAATGCGGTTCAATGAGAGGGTATTAAACCCATAGTCGATTACAGCTGCAAGTACCTCCGACATTAGCCCTTGGCCCCAATAGGCTCTGGACAATTCATAGCCCATTTCTGCCCGGTGATGACGTTGATCCCAGTTATGAAATCCGCAAGAACCGATGATTTTACCTTCATTTGTTTGAATAGCCCAGCGGATTCCCTGATCTGTCTCAAAAATCTGATCATACCAACTAATCTCATCCAGCGCATCCTGTTCAGACTCAAACGGGCTCAGTCCATAAAACTTCATAACCTGCTCATCTGAAAAGTATTCCAACATGTCCTTGCTGTCCGTCGCTACCATTTTTCGTAATATGAGACGTTCAGTCGTTATAACCGGAAACTCACCTTTCACATTCTCACCTCTTGCTGCCTTGTTCGCTTTTGCCAGCTCTTCTTGCATACCCATACCTCCCGAGTTCAATATTCGCTTATCGTTACTTTCTTCTTCCAATTATAGAGGAAATGAGAGGAAGGGATATTTATAATAATTTCTTTGTTTATAGAATGTTTTCCTAAACATGGATTATAAAATGACCGTTAATATAAGGAGTGTGTTTTTAATTATTAAGAAGAGGTGTATTTTTTGGACGAACAGCACATATCACACAATCCGCAGGAAACTTCAAGACAGACGCACATTCGGCATGGTCAAAATTATGGGGTAGATCCAAACAGGATGGCGGCGTTATCAAAAACATACGGGAATTCTACTCTGTTTAGACGGTGGGGAGCAACAGTTTTTGATTGCATATTTTTTGTAATCGGGTATATTTGTTTTTTTATTTCTGTCATTCAAATAACGGACAGATGGTTTTTGCCTTTAGCGATTGCAATCCGTTGTATTCTGCTTATTGCTTTCTTCAGCTATTATTTACTTTTGGAAGGTTACACAGGCTATACGCTGGGTAAGTTCGTTTTTCGTATTCAGGTGGTTAACGGGGAAGGAAAGCCTCCTGGTTTTCTTAAATCACTCATTCGTACGCTGCTCAGGCTAATCGACACCAATCCATTGCTAATGGGTGGGATACCTGCTGGTATCAGTGTGTTAGTAACTGCATCAAGACAACGAATTGGAGATTTAGCTGCAGGTACATATGTTGTAAAGGTACGGGATTTAGAGCCGATTAGCAAAAAGACAATGAAACGTTCGCTCTTTATATTTTTTACCGCAATGGTGATCTTGGGAGCCTCGTTTGTAAATGCTATTTTTATACTTGCAGACAGTTACGTACCTCCTGAAGTTCCGGTGAGCAAGAAAGAGCAAAGCTATGTAAGTAAAGATGGACGATTTCAAATAACGGCCCCGCTGGACTGGTCAACAGACCCGGACCGTGAAGGAAAAGCAGAGATTGCAATATTCAATCCGTACATTCAAAAATCCGTTGTGGTACTATCCCACTCGAAAAAGCAATTGGGCAATATAACTCTTCAACAGTACGGTAAGAAAGCTGAAAATAATTTAACCAAAGAGTGGAACCTGTCCAGTGTAGGACCTGTCTCTAACACAACCATTTATGGATATCCTGCCCTTGAGTTCGTGATTAAAGGCAAGAAAGATGTGGACAAATATGTTACCCATGTAGCGATTATTGAGACCGAAAGGAATTACTACCAGGTGCTTGGATATGCACCAGCGTCTAAAGATGCTCGTTTAAAGAAAGAACTACACGACATAACCTATAGCTTCCGCGAGGTTCGTCATTAGACAGCGTGGCTGGCAATAAAAAGGATAGACACAAAAAGCAGGTGCTCCTATGAGCCCTGTTTTTTTGCGTACAACTATACTCTTCCTTAGATTACACTCAATACAAAAATATATAACATCGTCTAATGGATTATCATAATACGCTGCAATTTCACATCTATGATAAAATTGACTGACATGTTCGGTAATCCGCCTTATCATATTGTTCAGATGCACAATGAATTGAAAACCCTTTCATTAAGGTGGTACATTAAAATACGCTATATCACTATAGATAAAGGAGGAATCGGGATTTTGTTTCAGCTCTCCGAAAAACAAGCCCAAGACATCGTAGACAAAATGATGAAGGATATTCCATACAATATCAATATTATGAATGAACGAGGCATCATCATTGGCAGCGGCGAGAGTGAACGAATCGGAACCATTCACCAAGGAGCTGTTCAGGCGCTCGAAACTGGGAAAATGGTTGAAGTGTGGCAGGACGGCCACTATGAGAAAAAGGGAACCAATGAACCGATTGTCATTCATCATGAGTTAGTTGGTGTCATTGGTATTTCAGGCAATCCCGATGAAGTGCGTCCTTTTTGCAATATTGTTAAAACTACGGTGTCTCTCCTGATTGAACAGCGCATCTCATTGGAGCATCTGGCCCATGAAGCCAATCGCAAAAAATCTGTGCTGGAAATGTTGTTAAATCATCAGGGAGCCTACACGCAAAAAATAAAAAAAGAAGCAGCTCAATATCACATTGATTTGCTTCTAAAAACTTCGGCTGTATATGTAAAGTATCTGCCTGCTGATCCAGCTCATTTAGCCGAGTTGTCCAATATATTCATGCAGCATCCATCCTTTCGTATGGAGGAAGACTGCTATCTCATCCTGATACAAAATCAGGAGCCGACAGACAAACTGCTAGAGCCACTTGTACGCAGCCATCCCGATGTGCTGATTACAGTCAGCAGACAGGAGCACAACATTGCGGATGTTTATATGCAAGCCAAGTCAGCTATGAATGTTTTACTGGCTTTGCGCCCGCCTGTGCAAAAAATTTCTTTTGCGGAAGTCGAGTTTCTGGTCAAATTGAGTCAAACGAACCTGACGAACACGATCTATCTGGTTAGCAAGCTGGAAGATACTGTGGATTTGCTGGATACACTGCGAAGCTTTATTAACCATAACGGCAGTGTCTCCTTTACCGCAGATGAATTAAATATTCACCGAAATACGCTGCAATACCGCCTGAAGCGCATCCATACCTTAACCGGTAAAGATCCCCGGAACCTCCTTCAGCTTTTTGAGCTTACGCATGGCTTATTGGCACTGTATCAATGAACTGCTGTTTCACGCCAGACCATGCGCCAGTAATATCATATTTCCGCTCGCCGTCACTCCCCAATTTCTCAGTCAATCCGGCCTTGGCTAAGTTCGGGATTACAGGCGAGCGCTCGTATTATATCGTATTTGTATGATGCCGTTTTATGTTTATAACCCACTTCTCCATCTGTTCATTTCTCGCTGAACTGAAGTACTCTTGCGATATTCTCGCACGTACGCTCTACGTTTTGCGGCCCTTCGGCCAGCAGCTTACCGAGCTCCGAGGCTCCCGGCACGATGCCAAACACCGCATCGATCCCTTCCTTGTACAACGTGTCGATCCCTTCCCCAATATAACCTGCGACCGCAATGACCTTTTTACCAGACTGTTTTGCCGCCTGAGCTACTCCATAAGGAGTTTTACCGAATTTGGTCTGAAAATCAATACCGCCTTCCCCCGTCAAAACGATATCGGCAGTGGCAAGCTTTTGTTTTAAACCGGTGTATTCAATCACAATTTCAATGCCTTTTTGCAGCGTCGCCTGAGTGAAAATCAATAAGCCCGCACCCAATCCACCTGCTGCGCCTGCGCCTGGGAGATCGCGCACATCCTTGCCCAGCTGCTGTTTCACCACATCGGCGTAATGAGCAAGATTGGCATCCAATTGCTGCACCATCTCCGGGGTAGCCCCTTTTTGTGGCCCGAATACTTGAGATGCCCCATGCTCTCCGCACAGCGGATTTGTCACATCACAGGCTACAATCAGTTGTACCTGCGACAAGCGGTCATCCAGTGATGAAATATCAACGCTGGCCAGCTCGCCCAGACTACCGCCGCCGCGCGGAAGAGTATTGCCTGTTGCATCTAGAAATCTGGCGCCCAGCGCTTCCGCCATTCCTGTACCGCCATCATTCGTTGCGCTTCCACCAATGCCGATGATAATTTTTCGAATTCCCTGGTTCAGACATTCACGGATTAACTCCCCTGTGCCGTAGGTTGTTGTCTTTAGCGGGTTTTTGTTATCCTTGTTGACCAGATGGATTCCACTAGCAGATGCCATCTCGATTGCCGCCGTGGTGCCGTCTCCCAGCAAGCCGTATGCAGCAGTTACAGGTTCTCCAAGCGGTCCTGTCACCTCGATATAACGAATCTGCCCGCCTGTCGCATCCACCAGTGACTGCACCGTTCCTTCACCGCCGTCCGCCATCGGTACGTGGACATAATTCGCCGCCGGATAGACCTTGCGCAGTCCTTTCTCCATCGCGATACACACTTCTTTAGCCGTCATGCTTTCTTTAAAAGAATCTGGTGCCAGCACAAATGTTTTCTCTCTCATCTTCTCACCCCATCGTGAATATTAAAGTAAAAATCCATACATGATTGTCGCTACAATTGCCATCGTTCCACCCACAATAGCTTCGTAAGGAATCAATCCCATCCGTTGTTTAATGCTCATTTTCATGCTGTCTGCCGTGACGTGAAAATAGTTGCCCTGCGGCAAGGAATCAATGACTGTAGCTCCTGTATGCACCATCACAGCTGCAGCGAGTGGGGCCGTTCCCATGTTCAGAATGGCTTCCCCAAACGAGCCTGTCGCCAAAATAACGCCCGTCGAGGTGGACGCCGTAGCAGCTGCCATCAGAATACCTGCAAGCGGTGCCAAAAATGTACCGGAAACTCCCGAAGCTTCAATCAGACCAACCACCTGAGCAGACAAGTTGGAGGCAGAGATCAGACCCGCAATCCCGCCTGCACCGATCAAAATCAGCACGGTCGCCGTCATTTTATTCAAACCGGAGGCCGAATACTTCAGGATATTGCGCCCTTGTCCCATGGCCAGCATACCCACAATCCCAGCGATCGGCAAAATGTACATCGCATCCACCTTGAAATTCGAAAGTGCTTCAATACCAGAGATGGAACCAATCGGGTTAATCATCAGCAAAATAACAGCTACCAGCGGGGCTACAATCGCCCGTCCCAACGCCGGGTATTTCGATGTATCGACATCACTGTCCATGATATCCTGGTCGGACACCTTCACACCTTTGGTTTTCAGCATAGATGCCACCAAAACAGTCATGATTAAACCGCATATCGTAGGAACCACACCCGCCAACATCACGTGGCTTAAATCCAGATTAAATCCGCGCGCCGCTGCAATCGTATTAGGATTGGGAGAGATGATGTTCCCCGCTTTTCCGCCTCCAGACAAAGCCAACAGGAGCGCCAGCTTGGAAATCCCCATTTTGTTACCGACCGACAATGCAATAGGTGCCACAATCAACACGGCAACGGGAATAAATACACCTACCGCCGTAATAATCATCGTCGCCAAGGCTAGTGCGAGTATCGCTTTACTGCCGCCGAACTTCTTTACAATAGCCTGCGCAATCGTCTCCGCTGCCCCGGATTCCATCATTACACCTGCCAATACACCTGCGGCAAGCACACGAATGACCGTCCCCATCACACTTTGCGTACCGCTTATTAACACGCTGATCGTCTGTTCCAAATTGGCTCCGCCTAATAAAGCGCCTACAATAGCTCCCAAAAATAAAGCGTAAACCGGATTCAGCTTTCTTAATATCAGAATAATTGCAATAGCCAGCCCTGCCAGAGCTCCTATCCAACTGATCGTCAATCCTTCCATCTGTCTAACCCCCCGGGCAATTTTTGATTACGCTTTCATTATATCGATTGCAGCACGTTAAAAATATTGAAGAATAGACGAAATTGATTGTGCAATTGAACAAAAAATCCGAACTTCAATTGGAACCTATAGTTGAAATCAGTAGTTACAAAACAAATTTAATGAATACGCTTGCAAATTTAAAATTTCAGATTATAATACCTGTATACAAGTATACTTGATTAAATGAGAAGGTGAAATGATGGTCGAATCAGAATTCCTATATCCCTCCAAATGGCTTTTAAAAGCCTCAGCTGGTGATCGCGTAACATCCGAGCTTAGAATGCGCATTATTTCTGGCGGGATTGAAAGCGGTACCATATTATCTGAAAATAAACTAGCTGCTGATTTCACTGTAAGTCGCTCACCCATTCGTGAAGCGTTAAAAATACTGGCATCCGAAAATATCATTCGATTAGAAAGAATGGGAGCCGTTGTTATTGGCCTATCAGAAAAAGAAATAGAAGAAATTTATGATGTCCGTCTGCTCATAGAATCCTTCGTATTTGAACGTCTTGTAAAGATGGACACTAATGATTTGGCGAAGGAACTTAGTAAAATACTCGAAATGATGAAAGTTGCCGTCAAATATAGTGATGCTGATGAGTTCTCATATCAAGATGTCTTGTTCCATGAAACGATTATTCGTGCAGTCAATCATTCACATATTCTGATGATCTGGAATAATTTAAAGCCTGTTATGGAAAGTCTCATTCTTTTGTCGATGCGTATGCGTTTCACAGAAAAGTATGAAGATTTTACACGGATTATAAACAATCACGAACTTTATATTGAAGCAATCAAAGTAAAAGATAGAGACCTCATGATCAAGTCTTTACATGAAAACTTTGATGATGTTCAAGGTAAAGTAGAAGACCTATGGATGTCACAACAAATGCTATCTAAAGGAGTCGTGCAACAAAATGACTAACTATATGTTGGGTGTAGATATCGGGACCACAAGTACAAAAGCCGTTCTATTTAGCGAAAAAGGTGAAGTCATCCAACAAGAGAATATTGGATACCCGCTTTATACACCGGACATAGCGACAGCTGAACAAAACCCAGAAGAGATATTTCAGGCTGTCCTACAGGCCATTTCGAATATCATGAAACATCACTCACAAAAAAAGCTATCGTTTGTTTCATTTAGCAGTGCCATGCATAGTGTCATTGCGATGGATGAAAATGACCGCCCACTGACGTCTTGTATCACATGGGCAGATAATCGAAGTGAAGCATGGGCACATAAAATAAAAGATGAGCTGAATGGGCATGAAGTCTATAAACGAACAGGAACACCCATTCACCCCATGTCACCCTTAACGAAAATAGCCTGGATTGTGAATGACCTTCCTGAAACCGCTGTCAAGGTTAAAAAGTATATCGGAATTAAAGAATATATTTTTAAAAAGTTCTTTGATCAATATGTAGTGGATTATTCCCTAGCTTCTGCCATGGGCATGATGAATCTAGAAAAATTAGATTGGGATGAAGAAGCATTAAAAATTGCTGGTATAACCCCTTCTCAATTATCTGAGCTCGTGCCAACAACCAGGATATTTACCAACTGTGATTCAGATTTAGCAAAAAAGATGGGGATCGATCCACAAACATCGTTTGTCATTGGAGCTAGCGATGGAGTCCTTTCTAATCTAGGTGTAAATGCGATACGAAAAGGTGAAGTTGCCGTTACAATCGGGACAAGCGGAGCTATTCGAACCATTATAGACAAGCCTCAAACAGACGAAAAGGGAAGAATATTCTGTTATGCCTTAACAGAAAAGCACTGGGTTATTGGGGGGCCGGTGAACAATGGCGGGATGGTCCTTCGCTGGATCCGTGACGAACTTGCCTCATCAGAAGTAGAAACAGCGAAAAGACTAGGAATTGATCCATATGATGTACTAACCAAGATTGCTGAACGTGTAAGACCAGGATCTGACGGATTGTTATTCCATCCATACCTGGCTGGTGAACGTGCGCCATTATGGAACCCAGACGTACGTGGCTCATTCTTCGGTTTAACGATGTCACATAAGAAAGAACATATGATTCGCGCAGCCCTAGAAGGAGTCATTTACAATTTGTACACCGTATTTTTAGCATTAACCGAATGTATGGACGGTCCTGTGACCCGAATTCAAGCTACTGGAGGCTTCGCAAGATCAGATGTTTGGCGGCAAATGATGTCTGACATATTCTCATCTGAAGTCGTCGTTCCAGAAAGCTACGAAAGTTCTTGTCTAGGAGCTTGTATTTTAGGCTTGTATGCCACCGGACAAATCCAGTCCTTTGAAGTCGTTTCTGAAATGGTTGGCAGTACCAACAAACATACACCAAAAGAAGAAGCAACCAAGGAATATAGGAAATTGCTGCCGATTTTCATTAACCTATCCAGAGTATTAGAAGATGATTATACACGGATTTCCAATTATCAAAGAAGCTTAATTAAACACTAAAAAGATAAAAAGCAGGGGGTAATTACAATGCCATTAGTTATCGTAGCGATTGGAATTTTAGCATTATTAGTTTTAATAATGGGCTTCAAATTGAATACCTTTATTTCATTAATCATTGTATCGTTCGGCGTCGCTTTAGCACTTGGAATGCCATTAGAGGAAATTGTCAAAACCATCGAAGCCGGATTAGGCGGAACTCTTGGTCACTTAGCGTTAATCTTTGGACTTGGAGCGATGTTAGGTAAGTTGATCGCTGATTCTGGTGGTGCTCAACGAATTGCCATGACCCTCGTAGACAAATTTGGTGAAAAAAATATCCAATGGGCAGTCGTAGCTGCTTCATTCATTATCGGTGTGGCGTTATTTTTTGAAGTAGGATTAGTATTGTTAATTCCAATCACATTTGCCATTTCAAAAGAATTAAAGGTTTCTATTTTATATCTCGGAATTCCGATGGTTGCAGCTTTATCCGTAACACATGGTTTCTTACCTCCACATCCAGGGCCAACAGTTATTGCTGGTGAATATGGCGCGAACCTTGGTGAGGTTTTACTTTACGGTTTCATTATTGCCATTCCAACCGTTATTTTAGCTGGACCTGTATTTACTAAGCTTGCCAAAAAACTCGTACCTGCATCATTTACGAAAACCGGTAATATTGCCTCTTTAGGTGAACAAAAAGTATTTAAATCCGAGGAAACTCCGGGATTTGGTATCAGTGTATTTACTGCAATGCTTCCTGTTATTTTAATGTCTATTGCTACGGTTATTACTTTGCTTCAAAAAACAATGGGATTTGAAGATAGCAGTTTACTAGCAGCGATCCGTTTTATTGGTGATGCATCAACTTCCATGTTAATTTCCTTACTGGTAGCTGTCTACACCATGGGAATAGCACGAAAAATTCCAATCAAAAATGTAATGGCATCTTGTACAACCGCTATTACTCATATTGGGATGATGCTCTTAATCATTGGGGGTGGCGGCGCCTTCAAACAAGTACTGATTAATGGCGGCGTAGGTGACTATGTGGCTGAATTATTCAATGGAACTACATTATCACCCATCTTACTTGCCTGGATTATCGCTGCAATATTACGAATTTCCTTAGGTTCTGCAACCGTTGCAGCTTTAACAACCGCTGGTTTAGTTATTCCGATGTTAGGACAATCCGACGTTAATCTTGCTTTAGTTGTGCTTGCAACGGGAGCGGGTAGTTTAATAGCTTCACATGTTAACGATGCTGGTTTCTGGATGTTTAAAGAATATTTTGGTTTAAGCATGAAAGAAACATTTGCAACATGGACATTGCTTGAGACCATCATTTCTGTAGCTGGATTAGGATTTATTTTAGTACTAAGTTTATTCGTATAAACCATGATTCCCGGGCGGTAGATCCCCCACTTATTTTTCTTAGAATCTTCTAAGCCTATAAGTGAGGATCTACGGCCTATTCATTTCAAATAAAAGGAGCAGAAAAAATGTCCAACACAATTGGTGTCATTGGTTTAGGGGTAATGGGCCGTAATATCGCTTTAAACATGGCTGGTAAGGGTGAGCAAGTCGCTGTCTATAATTATACGAGGGATTTAACGGATGATCTTGTTAAAAAAAGTGAAGGTCACTCCATCCATCCCTACTACGAAATTCAAGATTTTGTTTACTCTTTAAAAACTCCAAGGAAAATCTTCCTTATGGTAACAGCGGGCAAACCGGTCGATTCGGTAATAGGTACATTAGTACCCTTCCTTGAAGCAGGCGATGTGATCATGGACGGTGGTAACTCCCATTACAAAGATACGGAACGTAGATATGATGAATTGGAGTCAAAAGGAATCGGTTATTTAGGAATCGGTATTTCCGGCGGCGAAGTCGGGGCTTTAAATGGACCTTCGATCATGCCTGGTGGAGATAAAAACGTATATGAAAAAGTAGCTTCTATTCTAACAAAAATAGCAGCCCAAGTAGACGGAGACCCTTGCTGTGTTTATATGGGTCCAAAAGGGTCCGGTCACTTTGTAAAAATGGTACATAACGGAATCGAGTACGCAGATATGCAATTAATCGCAGAAACCTATACATTTTTAAGAAAAAGGTTACGTTTATCTGTGAATGAAATTGCTGATATCTTTGAAATATGGAATCAAGGGGAACTGAAAAGTTATTTAATCCAAATCACAGCAGAGATTTTACGGAAAAAGGATGATGTAACAGGCTTACCACTAATCGATGTGATTCTTGATAAAACAGGGCAAAAGGGCACAGGTAAATGGACAAGCATTCAAGCAATTGACAATGGGATCCCATCATCCATTATTACAGAGTCATTGTTTGCCCGTTACATCTCCTCTTTAAAAGAAGAACGAGTTTACGCAGAAAATATTCTAACAGGACCAGGGATTGATCAGCGAAGTTTAGATAAAGATGTGTGGATTGAGTACATTAGACAAGCTTTTTATATGGGTAAGATTTGTGCCTACGCGCAAGGATTTATACAATATAAAATGACTTCTGAACTTTACGGATGGAATTTACCTTTAAAGGATATAGCCCTTATTTTCCGTGGTGGTTGCATCATTCGTGCTGAATTCTTAAACGTAATAAGCGAAACATATCAAGAACAGCCGAATTTGGCTAATCTATTAATCGCCCCGTATTTTGCTGAAAAAGTTAAAGAGTATCAAAAAGGATTACGAAAAGTTGTCTGTGAGGGTATTAATTCTGGCACTTCCTTTCCATGTTTAAGTGCTTCACTTACTTATTATGATAGTTACCGGACAGGTATTTCGAATGCTAACCTTTTGCAAGCACAAAGGGATTATTTTGGTGCCCATACTTATGAACGAAGTGATGCAGCAGGGTCCTTTCACACAAACTGGCAGTGATCGATAGTGGTAGTAAATCTCCAGTGCCCTAATGAAGTGGTTTTTTCCCTTCATTAGGGCACTCCTTTGGAATACATTTTCTCTACAATGTTCTTGTGTCTATACTATTTCATCTCATTTTTGAACGATTGAACTCGTTGCTTCTGTTGTTCCTTTTGCCTCACCATGTCCTGCACCAAATAGGTTCAGTACCACCACGCCAATAACAATTAAAGCAATACCTGCGATACTTCCTGTATTGATTTTTTCTTTCCAAATCAATACTGAAATAAGCGTTGTAGCAACAGCTCCTACACCTGACCAGATGGCATAAGTCATATTTAAGGGGAGCGTCTTAAGGGATAAGGAGATAAAGAAGAAAGAGATCACGAACGCCACAATTGTGAATAGAGTCGGATACAGTCTGGTGAAACCTTCTGAAGCTTTAAGCATTGAAGTTCCAACAAGTTCACCAACAATAGAGATTGCCAAGAAAAGATAAGCCATTATTCATTCTCCTTTATATATGTTTTCAATTCTTCCATCATTTTTTGCCTCATTTCTTCATTGGGAGGAGCAAGCCCAAACATTTCAGCAAACCACAAACCGTCTATAGCTAATCGGACTATCGTGGAACGAACGGGGTCCAATTCGTCGTTTTCAATTTTATTTTGGATATTCTCATACTCGTCCTGAAGTAATTTTAGCATGTGAGGGTTCGTAAACTGTGCTGCTGAGAGAGCGGTATACAGGTCACTTGCATTCCGATCGCCAGAAAATGATGTATTCATATACGCGCGAGTCCATCTTCCTTTGGAATGCATATCGTTTTCTGCTCTCTCATTAAATTCGGAGACAAAGCTGGTCGATAGTTGTTCAACCATTCCCAAAATCAATTCATCTTTATTCGGAAAATGGTAAAGCAATCCTCCTTTACTTATTCCCGCTTTCTTAGCCACCGCTTCTAACGTTAATTTCTCTACTCCTTCTTCGTGCACAATCATCGAGGCCGCTTTAAGAATTAATTCTCTTTTTAATGCTTTTTTAGTTGTATTCATATTGATCACCCCTCTTTACTATACCGTCCAGACGGTTTTATTTCAAGTGGATTAAAGTTATGGATTGGGTATGTAAGCCTAATTGAGTTGGATTAGGTTTTGATACGTTAGGTTTAAGCTAAATAAAAAGAAGCCTTGGGCGTATAACATTTCAGCCAAGACTTCGTCAAATAAACATCTACCCAGCCCAGACATTTGGCAAAAGTTCGTATCTGTTGGGTTTTAAGTGCCACCTATAGTTTAACTCTGCACATATTGTCTCAGCCATTGGAGCGCGGGACGTTCCGTGCCGTTAGAATTCAGCAGATGTGTGTTCGGCTTCCAAGTTTGTCCCTGGATATACCCCCAGAGCGTAACTCCCTTCACCGCAGAATGCTTCCATAATACCGGAAATTTCTCCTTGTATCTGGCAAGCTGGGTGTTGTCATCTCCAGTTATATCCAGTTCCGACACATAGATTGGCAATCCTGTTGCCGCCAGCTTGTTCAGTACAGTGTTCATCGTGTTAACTGAAACAGTGTCCATGCTAAACTGGTGGCATTGAATACCAATTCCGTCAATCAGGCCTCTGCTCTTGAGCTGATTAATAATATAGACATATTGGTCGGTTAACGAGGGATCGTTGATAATTCCATATTCATTAATCATCAGCTTGGCATTTGGAAAAGCTTGTCTTGCCTGTTGGAACGACCATATGACCCAATCCCATCCGGTCGATCCGTCACCGCCTATGGCATTGCGGAAGGATGGCTTCTGATGCAGGGGCTCATTCACCACATCTATAAACTCCGCATTCGGATAGCGTTGACCTGCTGCTTTAATCCACTGGGTCACTTCCGCCTTCTGATCAGCGGCCGACAGTCCGCTAATCCAACCTGGCTCCTGAGCACCCCATACCAATGTATGGAACTTAAACGGGAATCCATTGTTACGGGCATAATTGTAGGCGGTATCCGCCTGCGACCAGTTCATGTTGTTACGGCTGCCTTCAACTGACCCCCATTTGGTCGAATTCTCTGGCGTCACCTGGTTCCAGTATGTTCCGAAACTTGCAGGGACACTTCCAGCAATGATATTCCCGAGGAATTTGCCACCGTTCGCCATACTGGCACTAGCCGGGTTTATCAGAGCTGATGATAACAACACACCCGCCAACGCCAAGCTACTTACCAACTTGCCCACTTTAAATTTCGACATACAATCTCCTCCTCATACGTATAGTTTTTAATATCCCTACCTCTAAATAAATCGCTTACATTTCCAATTATAAGAATGAAAGGTTATTGTCCGCTACATGTAAAAGTAAAGATTTTACCCGAAAAACTTTACATCATTGCGGGGTGACTGAACACCCTGGTGCTCCTTTAACACATCGTTTCGATTAAAATCTAGCCTCGTAGCATATCACTTTGGAGACTGCCCATTTTAATAGTTTAAGGATTAAGCGCTCTTGCAATTGCGTCTACATAACTTTAGCTAGCACGCTGGCTTGCTTCTGCTTGCGGAACCATCCCCTCAAAGTTGATGAGAAATTTGAAATTCCTACAAGGGAACATCAAATGTACCTATCGGTTATATTTCAAGAAACCATTGAACGAGGTATACAATCAGGTGAACTTGAGATCGGGCTCGATGCGAAGGCTGTATCACAGGCGCTAGTCGTATCGTTAATTGGACTGACGGTAATGATAAAGTCTCGTCCAGAACGATCATTTATTGATAACACGATAGAGGTGACACTTACACTTCTTAAGTAATTCAGAGTGAATTCAATTTTAACGAATGGGTGTATTCTCGACGCACATGTCCCTCAGCGCAACAAAGGCTGCCGGATACATTTTCTCGGCAGCCTTTGTTGCGCTCATATTACATACTTCTTCGCATTTGCATAAGTTCAAACGATTCCTTCACTGATCTTAGTTTTGCATATATATACTTAATAGTGTATATTGATTCAAAACTAATGAAAAGGGAGTACATCTAATGTCATTTTTAATAAGAAACGCTAAGCCTGATGATTTAAGCAGTTTGACCGAGTTAATGTATGAATACATCGTTGGTTTTTATCAAAACCCTAGGCCACCTATCGAAAAAATTCATAATTTGATTCAAACCCTTTTTGAGCAGCAAAACGGTATACAGTTTGTGGCGGAACAAAATGGAGAATTAATCGGCTTTGCTACATTATTCTTTACCTTTAGCACGATGAAAGCAGACAAAATCACAGTTATGAACGACCTATTTGTATTGGAACCCTTTAGAGATACAGAAGTAGAATCACAGCTTTTTTTAGAATGTCAAAAGTACTCACAAAATCATGGATATGTTCAAATGACCTGGATAACTTCTACTGAGAATAAACGCGCTCAAATTTTCTTTAAAAAGATGGATGCTATCCAAGGGAGAGATTGGGTTCACTTTTCATCGTAACAATACTTTTGATACGATTTTCCGCGCTAACGGCAGTTCAAAGGGTACCCGATTGGGTGCCCTTTGTTCGTAATACATGTTTTCACGCCATTCGGATATGGAAACATGCCGATACAATTGAAGATACGTACTGGAAAACAGCAAGACAAAATTAATTCTCCATGAAATTGTTCAACGTAGATCCATGGGTAAAGTTTGTCGGTCGTTAAATTGCAAAATAGCTCAGTAGACCAACACATCAGATACCATACACGAGAAAATGGACGAGCCCGTCGTTAAATGCTCCAAGGATTCAGTTAGACAAACAGTTAATATGGATATGTATTAGAGTGAACCTGGATATAGAGTATACTATATGAGTATAAGTTCGATACACGATGACATTATATATGTAATGGTATTCAAATACAGCGCAGAAGAGGTTGAAAATGAGTCAGAAGCATTTTACAGATTACGCATTAAGTGAAGAAATTGTAAGAGCGCTGAATAGCTTGGGCTATGAGACGCCAACAGAGATTCAGACGGAAGTCATTCCAGTTGCGCTTGAGAAGAAGGACCTTGTCGCCAAATCGCAAACAGGTAGCGGCAAAACAGCGGCATACGGTATTCCACTTTGTGAGCTAGTAGATTGGAATGAGAATAAGCCCCAAGCTTTAATCCTGACGCCAACCCGTGAACTCGCGTTACAGGTCACCGAAGACATCACGAATATTGGACGCTTTAAGCGGATAAAAGCAACGCCCCTTTATGGAAAACATCCTTTTCATATACAAAAGGCCGAGTTAAAACAAAGAACACATATGGCTGTAGGTACACCAGGACGTGTACTGGACCATATTGAACGAGGCACGCTATCGTTAGATCGAATGGCCTACCTCGTGATTGATGAAGCTGACGAGATGCTGAATATGGGCTTTATCGAGCAAGTTCAGTCAATCATTCAGGCCCTGCCTAGTGACCGGGTTACCATGTTATTCTCCGCTACTTTTCCTGAGGATGTAGCCAGACTGTCACACAAGTATATGAACGATCCTGTTGAAATTGAAATAAAAGCAACCGGTATAACGACCGCTACAATTGATCACTCTCTTATTCAGGTGAAGGAGTCAGACAAGCTGGCACTACTGCAAGATCTGCTCATTGTTGAGAATCCTGACAGCTGCATTATTTTCTGTCGTACGCAGGAGAATGTAGATACATTATTCAGAGCATTGGCTGATCTTGAATATCCATGTGATCGCATTCATGGTGGCATGGAGCAAGACGAGCGATTTGAGGTAATGAATGCATTTAGAAGGGGTCAATTCCGTTACTTGATCGCGACAGATGTTGCCGCCAGAGGAATTGATATCACGAATATCACCCATGTCATTAACTACGATATTCCCCTTGAGAAGGAAAGCTATGTTCACCGCACAGGACGTACGGGACGTGCTGGCAAAACGGGTAAAGCCATTTCCCTCATCACTCCTAAGGATGGCCGAAGATTAGCTGATATTGAAGCATATATTGGGTTCGCGATTCCGCAGGTAAAGGCTCCCTCAGAAGAGGCTGTTGACCTCCGTAGAGAAGATTTTGAGCAGAAACTGCATGTAAAAACCGCACTCAAAAAAGATAAGCGCGAGCAACTAAACCAACAGATTATGAAGCTGAACTTTAACGGCGGTAAGAAGAAAAAACTTAGAGCTGTCGACTTCGTGGGGACCATCGCTAAGCTTGACGGGGTCACCGCAGATGATATCGGGATTATTACGATTCTGGATTATGCGACAGATGTTGAGATTCTGAATGGTAAAGGTCCACTGGTGCTTGAGATTATGAAGAATACAACCGTAAAGGGTAAGCTGTTAAAGGTACGTAAAGGGAATAAGTAGAAGATACGCTGCACTAAAGAGGGTGAGGCAATCCCGCCCAGCATAGCCGATGGTTTTCGTTAGCTATACGGACGGGATTGCCGAGTTTATCTCTTGATCGTTTAATAAATACAGCAAATATGTATAACAATATAATGAATGGTAATGACGAAATGAAAATTTCAGCGCCCTGGTCTGTTTTCACACGTTCAACTAGCAGCCACCACATAGGTACGGATATAATCCACATCAAGACATTAGAGATGATTACATAAAGAGTATTTTTCCATAACAGACAAAACAAAATTGCAATAATGGCCGGAACAGTCCATGAACCTATCATATGACCATTACTTAATATAACAAATGTTATAACAGGATATAAAAGTGCAACCACCATCTGGACTCCCCTATTATCATAAAACTTCATTTCCCATCCCCTTTTTTCTTTACAATCTATTTTTTAATTTTTTGATAGGTATATTTATTATTTTATTTATTTCCACAATAAAAATCCAAGCTCTATGAAATCAACAACGTTGGTGATAATTGTTCTGCTTTATCGTATTCTCTTAGAGGCTTGATTTAATACTTGAAAAATTTTAGAAAAGATGTCCCTTTGGTTCATCTTCATTTGTTATACAGATATAGTTTTCTTTTTAATCAGAGGGGGTGCCTAAATCTTTGAATGAGGAAATCGAATATAGAATTAAACGGGTCCAAGCTGGCGAGATCCAGGATTACGCCTACATTGTAAAGGAGTATCAGCGTCAGATTTTTGTGTACTGCTGGCGGATATTAGGAAGTGAGCAGGAAGCGGAAGAGGCTGTACAGGATATTTTCGTTAGTGCTTTCGAGAAAATCAGTATGTACAAGCCCACAGTGGGCTTCTCCTCCTGGCTGTATAAAATGGCTTATCATCACTGCTTGAACCTGATTCGCAGGAAAAGTCTACAGCGCAAATTTAGAATTAATTTGTTTACCTCAACTAACATGACCGCAGACAGCGCCGCGCAGGTTATGGAACGTCAGCTTTTCAGTGAGCCGCTAAGCCGGGCATTGGGCCAACTGAATGCAGAAGAACGAAACCTGCTGGTGCTACGCATTTTTGAAGAAAAATCGTTTGGAGAAATCGGGGAAATTATGAACAAAAGCGAGGAAGCTATCAAGAAAAAATACGGCAGAACAAAAACAAAGCTCAAAAAAATGATGGAGCCCATAAAGGAGGACCCAAAATGCGTGAATTACAAGACAGAACTCAGGAACAAGGTCTGAAATACACCGATCTGAAAGACAAAGGCCTAAAAAATATGGACATGTTGACGGAGCCAGAGAACGCCTTAAAAATACAAGCCTTTGACGTCTCTGACAAAGTGATGGAACAGGTCTACCAAAAGGCGAAACCCAAAAAGGGACTCATCGTAAAAATGCGTCTTCAACCGCGCATCACCGCTCCTATTATGATCTTACTTTTTGTATTGGGCGCCTCTGTGACTGGGTACGCCGCTTCGCAATATCTGGAATTACGTAACGGCAAAGGCGATGTCGTATTAAATACCGCCAAAACACCTGCCGAAACGGACGCTTCCCAAACGTATACAACCACCTACACACAGTGGAACGAAAAGGTGAGAGACCGTCTACAGCCTGGAGAGTATGCGGCCTATTACGTTAAGGACGATTCTATGAATCCAAGAAATTCGTCTAATCCTGTCCTGTTTGCATACAAACCGACTGAACTTTCTAGCTTCAGCAGTCTGCAGGATGAAATCAAGCGTACAGAAGCCCCACTATTCCACAATCCTACTCATCTGCCGAATGGCTACCGATTTGATTTCGGATACGTCTATCCAGTCGCTGCATATCCTGGGGTGATGAACAAAGAGGAATATCGGGCTTTAACGGATAAACTGATGCAACAGGCCAAGGCCGCACCGAAAGGTGAAAATCTGTTTATTCAAAAGCTGAGCTGGGACAAGTCAGACTTCACCTTTGCCCGGTATGCAAGAGGAAATGACTATGTAAACATCACCGTCACCAAGTACGCTCCCGAAGTCACAAAGACGACCGTGATGCAAAATGAACAGGATTCGGCTGAGGAACTGATGATCAAAGGAACCAAGGCCTATTACATCAGGGCAAGCAAAACAAGCAACCCCTTGGAGGCCGGAAAAAACCGATTGGGCTGGCTTGATGAAAAAAGACGGTTACACTACAACATATCTGATAACCAGGACAGCCCGCTGAGCAAAGAAGACCTGGTAAAAATAGCCGAGGATTTGCTTAACGGTTCACCGCAATAGCTATCCTTTTTTAAGGGTGGTCTCTTTTTGGAGAATAGTCCTTATACCTTTTCCTCACAAACTATTACGGCATGTTCCACGACGGGATACCGTATCGACCGGGTGCAGAAAGTTGGCGAGGTCTATATGTCACCGGGCTCCGTTACCGAAATCCTGCACTTCTATGTAGCCGAGTATAGTGAAGATATGACAATGGGTGCGGTGGTGGCCTTGAGGAGGAACAGGAAAACATTGAAGTGATAGAACTTCCGTTTGCTCAAGCGCTAGACATGGTCGAAAGCGGCGAGATTCGTGACGCCAAGACGATAATGCTGCTCCAATACGCTCAGATCCAGGGCCTCTTGAAAGTGAAATCGAAACCGCTTCATATCCTTATCGCAGGCCCTTATCGATCTGGAACGAATGATGATCATGTATTAATCGAGAAGAACGTCAACTACATGAACGAAATTGCTCTTCAAGTTTACGAGGCTGGTCACATGCCGGTGCTGGGAGAGTGGTATGCTTTGCCCCTTATCGCGACAGCCGGTTCCACTGCTCTGGGAGATGAGACCTTTAACAAAATCTTTCACCCGTCTTCCATTCGCCTGCTTGATTACTGTAACGCCGTGCTTCGGGTTGGAGGACCCTCTCAGGGTGCCGATGAAATGGTAAGGGTTGCGAAAGAGAAAGGATTGTTGATTTACGAACGGCTCGACGAACTTCCGTTGGTGTGATATATCCTCTTTGACCAGACTAAAGACAACTTGCTCTGGGCCTCCTCCACAGATCACCCGAAGAATCTCTCAATCAACTGAGACACTAAGGGAATTGCGCAAATGTTTAACATCACTCATCGGTGGACGCCCAAACATGCGTCCATATTCTCGGCTGAACTGCGAAGGGCTCTCATAGCCAACGCGAAAGCCTGCATTGGCCGCTTCCAATCCCTCCGAGAGCAGCAAGCGGCGTGCAGTCTGCAGTCGAATGGCCTTCTGATACTGCAGAGGACTTATAGCCGTTACCTTTTTAAAATGCTTGTGTAAGGAAGAAGGGCTCATGTTTACTTCCTTCGCCAATTGTTCAATCACAAGAGGCTTAGAGTAATCGCGGGTTATCAGATGGATCGCTTGGGAGATGCTATGTGCATAGCTACCAACTACGGCAAATTGCCTGATTAAAGCCCCCTGCTCACCTTGTAATACACGATAAAGGATCTCGTGCGTGATAAGCGGCGCAAGAAACTGAATATCCGCAGGCGTATCCGAAAGTCTGACAAGCCGAAGCAGCGCATCAAGCAGCAGAGGGTCAAATTGGCTCACTAGTATGCCGCGTCCAGTCTTTACGGTACCTTGAGGAGGACTCTTCTTGATAATGTCCAGGATGACGTCTGGACTAATGGATAATTGAAGACTTAGATAAGGAAGCTCCGACGAGGCTTGAGTTATTTTACCAATTACGGGAAGTTGAACTGATGTGACCATGTAGGTTGTTGGATCGTACACATAGTTTTCTCCAGCCAGCATTGCTGTCTTTGAGCCTTGTGCAACCACGTACAGGGAGGGCATATGGACCGTATGATTCAGCTCGGACACATGGCTTGCACGTCTGAAATAAAGTCCTGGCACAGACGAGACAAACGTCCCATCCGAAGACGCATGTTGATGAATTAGATGAATCAGTTCTTGTAGATTCGTAGAAATATCAGAGGGGGGAGGAGACGAAATCATTCATGCTTCACCTTCCTTTCCGTTGAACGCTAATATTGATGTGCTAATTATATGCGCGCCGAATAGGATTAGGCAAGAATTGGACTTGATCGGTCTACCTGTCTCAATCGAATTCTACTTAAAATTTACTTGCAAGGCCAACAGAGGGCCTAAGGTAAATAGATCAAAGGAAGAAGGATTGGGCTATGCATTTGGAAGGAAGAATAGAGAACAAAGTCGTCGTGATTACAGGTGCAAGCAGCGGAATTGGAGAAGCAACAGCACTCTTGCTTGCCGAGCGTGGGGCAAAAGTTGTGCTTGGAGCGCGCGGAGCCGAGCGCCTTGAAGCGCTGGCGACACGCATTTCCAATGGAGGTGGCGAAGCTGTTTATGCACGCACTGATGTGAGACGGCGCGAGGATCTGTGCAACCTCGTTAATTTGGCTTGCGAACGGTACGGGAAGCTGGATGTTCTCGTCAGCAACGCTGGCGTTATGCCTATTTCCCCTCTCGAAGATCTGTGTGTCGAGGACTGGGAGGATATGATTGACGTCAACATTAAAGGCGTTTTGTACGGTATAGCCGCAGCGTTGCCTATCTTTCGCAAGCAGGGTTCCGGACATTTCGTGAACATCGCTTCTGTAGCAGGACATAAGACTGTGCCGAACCAGTCGGTCTACTCCGGTACGAAGTTCGCCGTGCGCGCCATCTCAGAGGGATTGCGCCAGGAGGCTGGCGACAAGCTGCGCGTGACCATCATTTCGCCTGGTATTGTGCAGACAAATTTCACAGAGGGGATGACCAATCCAGCATTGAGAGATCAACTCGCTGCCATTCGGGATAAACTAGCCATGACACCTGACGCGATAGCCCGTGCAATTGGATTCGCAATTGAACAACCGGCCGATATTGATGTGAACGAAATCGTAATCCGTCCAACCGCACAAATGTAATATAAATAGATAGGGGCACCTCCTCTTGTGAGTGCGTCCCTATCTATTTAGCATAAAGCTTTACCATGGAAGCTGTTCATCCATGTAATAGAATCCGCCCGTTGGACCATCCTCCGAGAGGGTCGCCAGTCGGACCGCCGTTTTCGCTCCATCCTCCACCGACAGCTCTGCCTTTTCCCCGCCCATCTGCGTTTTAACCAAGCCGGGGTAGCAATCCGCTGCACCAGTTCATTGGACAACTGGAACTGAATAGAGCCTATAGTGCTGCTTTCTTTTCTGTCTGGCTTCATCCTATCATATTGGGAACGGTCGTTAAGTAATTATTCCCACCCCAAGGATTACAAAATTTTGTATTGTTAAGCAAGCATTTTAGCGGTGAGGACTTCCTTCCCACCGCTTAGTGTTGTTGCTTATTCGACTTTAAAATATATCGTAAGATTACTGTACATATTATTAAAAAGTAGTGGGATGATCCAGTTACCAGCCATGCAAAATTAACGATGAAGCGGTTCTTTTTCGCCCAGACCCAGCACCTCCGTTGTGGAATCGTAAATTTCTTGGTAAAGCTCTGGGTTTTCCGCTAGTGACACCCCATAAGAAGGAATCATCTCTTTGATTTTTGGTTCCCACTCTTCCATATGTTGTGGGAAGCATTTTTCCAATACTTCCAGCATAACGTGAACAGCAGTAGAAGCACCCGGAGAAGCGCCGAGCAGGGCAGCTACCGAACCATCAGCGGCACTAACCACTTCCGTACCAAATTGAAGTGTTCCTTTTCCACCCTCCGTATCTTTGATCACCTGCACACGTTGGCCTGCTACCACGATCCCCCAGTCCTCGATTTTGGCGTTCGGAATAAACTCGCGTAATTCTTCCAGACGCTTTTCATTCGATAACATCACTTGCTGGATCAGATATTTGGTCAATGCCATCTCTTTTGCGCCTGCGGCCAACATCGTGATGAGATTATTAGGTTTTACAGAACCGATCAAATCCAAATTTGAGCCCGTTTTCAAGAATTTCGGTGAGAAGCCGGCAAACGGTCCAAATAGCAGTGCTTTTTGGTTACCGATATATCTTGTATCCAGATGCGGAACAGACATGGGAGGAGCACCAACCTTAGCTTTACCATATACTTTTGCATGATGCTGGGCGACAACCTTAGGATTGTTACATACCATAAATAGTCCACTTACCGGGAATCCCCCGATATATTTGGACTCAGGAATACCGGTTCTTTGTAGCAAAGGTAGACTTCCACCCCCACCACCGATAAAGACAAATTTGGCATTATGGTGTTCGATTTTACCGTTATCCAGATTATGGACCTTGACCTTCCACGAGCCGTCGCTCACACGTTTAATATCCTTTACACTATGTTTGTAATTAATCTCGACGTTTTTACTTTTTAAATGCTCAAACAACATGCGTGTTAAAGCACCAAAGTTGACATCTGTTCCAGAGTCGATTTTGGTTGCCGCGATGGGTTCATTCAATGTACGGCCTTCCATAATCAGCGGAATCCATTCCTTCAGCTTTTCAGGGTCGTCGGAAAATTCCATGCCTTGAAACAGAGAAATAGTTGAAAGCGCTTTAAACCTTTTTTTCAAAAAAGATACATTTTTCTCTCCTGTTACCAAACTCATATGAGGTATTGGTTTGATAAAGTCCTGTGGATTACGAATCAAATTGCTGTTTACAAGAAAAGACCAAAACTGTCTTGAAAGCTGAAACTGCTCATTAATGTCTACAGCTTTACGAATATCTATAGATCCGTCAGCTTTCTCGGATGTATAGTTCAGTTCGCACAGTGCAGCATGGCCTGTACCTGCATTATTCCATTCGTTAGAGCTTTCTTCTCCCGCGTTTGCGAGTTTCTCAAACACTTTGATTTCCCATTCTGGTGCTAACTCTTTCAGCAATGATCCCAGAGTCGCGCTCATGACTCCGGCACCAATTAAGATAACGTCTGTATTTTTCTGAATGCTATTCATAAAAACCTTCCTTATCTCTTATATTTGCAAAAAAGAGCAGGCCCTCCTGCTTAGGTGATACAAGAAGCAAGGCTCCACTCAGGAACATATCTTTTCTGTCTCTATTATAACTAAAATATAATCTTTTAAAAATTATATTATCTATTATCTGATAATTATAAATCATTTCTGCTAAAAAGTGAGAATTTTCTTTGCAGAAATAATAAGAATGGATCTCAACACGCTGTATTATTTGGGCTTCACTTACTAGCAGTATTAACAGACACCAAAAAAGCGTTTAGAAGCAAATGATCTAGAGTACGAATTTCCAATGATTGAATCAACAGTCCATGTATATGAATAACTCGGTAAAATATGTCTTTCCGGGATAGGCCCTTATAAATACTTCATTATGATATTCGAAACGGTCTGTTGTTGATTCCCCCAATCATAATCGGAGTTATCCATAATAAACGATTGAAAAGGAAGTTGCTCAATAATTTGTAATTCTAGCTCTCGTCGATGTTCAAGGAACTGAATATATCCCTCATATCCGTAAAGCCCCTTGTTCTTTCCATAATCTTGCTCGGTATGGTACCAAATCGCGAAATCTAACCATTCTTGAGATCTCATTGTTTTAACTCGCTCAATCGTCTCATGCACATTCGGTTGCTTCAAATAGAACAAAATTGGGTTTAACTCCTGAATTTGCTCCGCAATCTGTAATATATGCTGAGTAAAACGATCTTCTCCAGCATCATGCCGGGCAAGTAATGCACACCCTGGGTTCTGTAAAAAACAGCATTCGATTATTATCAACTTTTCTTTTTCTCGCTGATCTTTAACAAAAGACTTCCAACGTTGAATCATCAACTCGCAGTGCTTTTCTACGGGTACTCCATCGTAAATTTCATAACGCCGGATTTCCTCATATAAACTAGAAGGGATTCCATTTGGAGCTGATTGCTGCGCAAGTGCATATGCGATTAAAGAGTCGTTGCCATTCACAGATACAAACGGATCAATGTAATGAAACACCTCAGAATAGATAGATCGGAGCCGATCAAGTTCTTCGTTCGGCATACATGCAACCGATTCATAATCAGCGGGATGTCGTAAGTTCCCTTCTAAAAATAGTTCCGATTCTATTTGATGTGTGTTTAACATGTCATGTATGTGTCTAGATAATGTGGATTTGCCAGAGCCAGGTATACCTTCAACGATAACCAGTTTCGTTTTCGTAGCTGGTAAATTGGCCATAGTATCACATCCTTAGAATTAAATGATTACCTTAAGGAGAATCCAATTGTATCGTTATATCGCCTATTATATTTAACGGATCGGCGTATATTGCCCACTGAAATGAAAATAATAGCCGTTGTCTATACGGATATATCCGAGAATACAATGACCTCTATCCCTGTATAAAACACTGGAGTAGTTCTTATTGTCTTTGTTACCTTCTGCAACCAAAATCTGGTTGTCATCACAACCTAAAACAATTCCGATATGATCGTGGGAATCATCCGATAGAAGCTTCTCATAAACCACAATATCACCACGTGCTGGCTTAAATCCATCTTGCTTATCGTGATAAAAAAATCCTGTTTCAGGCAGCTGGGCCCAATCCAACCACGCACCAACCCCAGCTAATCGATACATACAGTTCGGATACCGGATGGGCAGTAGAATTCCAACTTGCATACAACAGTAGTATATAAACGCAGCGCACCAATTGCCTTCCAGTACTTTATAAATATCAGAGTCCGGCCAATACTTGCAAATTTCCCGATAACGTTCATCTTCCGGGACGCCAACAATGTTTTGCCCTGCAAACGTTTCTGCAAAATCAGCCAGCATAAGACGTCTGTCTTCAGCGTTACTGTTTTTCGTTTCCGTATCTGCGTTGAATTCCACTTCTACAAGCTCCACCGGAATCCCCAATTCAACAAGCACATTTTGCAGTCTACGTATATCCGTCTTAAATGAATGGTTACCTGCATTCTGTAAGTACATCTGCAATAAAATAGCATCTTTAATTATTTCTTCGTATGGTCCATGTCCTTGATGTCTGTCTCCTTGATAAAAGATCGAGCGGAGAATGACAAGCTGCTCTTCGTCGGTAAAAAGTTGGGTGTTACGTAGTATAGGTCTTACAGCATCTGCACTGTTGGGACCAGGGAAGTCCTTAATTCCGGTTTTATAGAAATAAAAACCGTGGAGCACCCCCGCGATTGCAGCGATCTCCACATCTTGTCCTCTTCTCATAGCAAGCATTGAAGCAAAATTGGATACTCCGAAAAGATGAGCCCAAGCCTCCTGTTTCATGGAATTATTCTCTGTAGTAACAAGCATTTCATGAACAAGATCACGAACACTTTCAAGCCGCTTAAACTTACTCTCATGAATCAAACTTTCGCCTCCCTACCCTGCCCACTTCAACTTCCCTTATCTCGACATCCTTAGAAAACCAATAAAAAGCACTGGGTCCTGAGGACTGACCCAATGCTTTTAGTAGATGACTATCTTCTAGTTACTTAATAATTACGTATTCCAGGTTAACCAGTTTTGCATAAGTAACAATTTGGTCTGTGGTTAGATTCAAGGAAACCACGGTATGGTGACCGCCGCCGTTCTCAATCCATGCTTTAACCCCATCTTGGAAGTTTGGCTTCACATTCCACAGTACACGGGCCACTGGAAGATTTGGAGCAGGAACTGTCGGTTCAAATGCAGTAACCTCATTGATCAACAGTTTATAATGCGTGCCAAAGTCAGCCATGGAAACAACTACACCGTCTCCTGCCTTGCCGTCAAACACCAGACGAGCTGGATCTTCACGATCGCCGATACCTAACGGAGAAACGATGATTTTAGGCTTGTTGCTTGCCAACGTTGGGTCAACTTCAAGCATATGGGATTGAAGGATCGATTCCTGACCAGCCGCTAATTCATAGGTGTAGTCTTCCATAAAGCCAGTGGATTGGTTATGGCTCATTACTTTAAGCAGACGATCGAGCGCTGCAGTCTTCCAATCTCCTTCACCGGCGAAGCCGTATCCTTGTGCCATCAAACGTTGAACGGCAAGACCAGGAAGCTGTTTCATACCATAGAGGTCTTCGAAGTTCGTAGTGAAGGCAGCATAGCCGCCATGATCCAGGAACCGTTTAAGGGCAATTTCATAGCTTGCTTGCACTCTTACGCTGGCTTCCCAAGCTTCCTTGCTATAAGTACCATAATCAAATTCATAGAGTTCGGAGTATTCCGCGAACAAAGCATCAATCTCTTCTTCTTTCACAGCATTGACGTACTGAACAAGGTCGCCAATTCCGAAGTAGTCAACGGTCCATCCAAATTGAATTTGAGCTTCAACCTTATCACCTTCCGTAACGCCAACGTTACGCATGTTGTCGCCAAAGCGGGCAACTTTGATATTGAAGCTTTCGTTATAAGCAACCGCTACATCCATCCACTCTGCGATTTGCTTTTGCACTTCTGCACGTTCCCAGTAACCTACGACCACTTTATTCTGTTTCTTCAGGCGAGCATTGATAAATCCATATTCACGGTCACCATGAGCTGCCTGATTGAGGTTCATGAAGTCCATATCAATCGTAGCCCAAGGAATGCTTTCATTATACTGTGTAGCCAAATGAAGTAGCGGCTTTTGCAGCAATTTAGTACCACGAATCCACATTTTTGCAGGCGAGAAGGTATGCATCCAAGTGATGACACCCGCAACCTCGTCACGATAGTTGACTTCTTTCATGAGATTGGTGATTTTGTCTGCACTAACCGCCAGATCCTGCAATACAAGCGGATAAGGCAGAACGCCACTCTTATTTAAGGCATCGGTCATTTCTTGTGCGTGTGCTTTAACTTCTGCTAATGCTTCTTCTCCATACAGATGTTGTGAACCTACGACAAACCAGAACTGTTTTGTACCTACTGTTGACATCATTCATCCTCTTTTCTTAATTTTTTAATTTATATTACTTTTGCCCGTAGTACGCGTCTTTCCCATGTTTGCGTAAATAGTGTTTATCTAGAATGCGCTGCGGCAATTCTTCAGCAAAATGATTCAATTCTCGTGCGAATAAATTCATTTTCGAAACTTCTTCCAACACGACGCTATTCATGACTGCCGATTTTGCATCTTTGCCCCAAGTGAAGGGAGCATGACCCTTAAGCAGAACACCCGGCACTGCTAAAATATCCAGCCCGCGCTGCTCAAAAGTTTCGATGATGACACGGCCGGTTTCCGCTTCGTAACCACGATCAATCTCCTCTTGTGTCAAGAAACGGGCACAAGGAACAGAACCATAGAAGGTGTCTGCATGAGTAGTCCCCATTACAGGTACATCCAAGCCTGCTTGAGCCCAAATGGTCGCCCAAGTCGAATGCGTGTGTACAATACCGCCGATCTCTGCATAATGCTTATAAAGTACGGCGTGAGTCGGTGTATCTGATGAAGGTCTCATTTCTCCTTCAACAACATTGCCATCAAAATCAACAACCACCATATCGCTAGGTTTCATCGTGTCATAACTAACACCACTTGGTTTGATAACGAATAAGCGGCTCTCACGATCAACAGCGCTTACGTTACCCCAGGTGTATTTCACGAGTCCATGTTTAGGCAAATCCAGATTGGCTTGATATACTTCTTCTTTCAGTTGCTCTAACACGTCAATTCCTCCAGTTTTCCACTAGATTATCTACAGCAGCCTGTTCAATCGCCAGGCCTTGTGTGTAGCGTTCCATGAATGCTTCAAATCCCTTAACGTCGGAACTGTCGGGAGAAATTTCTTGCCCCTCAGCATCTCTAAATACTTTTTGGTCGAGGAAGTCTTCCAGACTTTCTTGTTGATCCTTGTTCATCATGTAAGAAGCCAGAATAGCAATCCCCCACGCCCCGCCTTCTCCGGCTGTTGACATCACTGATACCGGGACATTCATGGCAGCCGCAACAATTTTTTGTCCGACGATAGGGGTTTTAAATAAACCACCGTGAGCCAGAATGCTGTCAATTGCGACATTTTCTTTCTTTGTCAAAATATCCATTCCGATTTTCAAAGCAGCAAACGCAGTGAAAAGATGAGTCCGCATAAAATTGGCCAAATTGAAACGGCTTTCAGGAGAGCGGACAAACAATGGCCGGCCTTTCTCTATTCCGGTGATATTCTCCCCTGACAAATAGCCATAGCTGAGTAAACCGCCGCCATCTGGATCTGCTTCCAAAGCCTTGTTCAGCAGCACACTGAACAATTGATTCGGATCCGCCTTTTGCCCCATTGCCTCAGAGAATTCACGGAACAATCCCAGCCAAGCATTGATATCACTTGAACAGTTGTTGGCATGAACCATTCCGACCGGATTACCATTCGGTGTAGTCACCAGATCAATTTCCGGATATACCGCTGAAAGGTCCTTCTCTAATACAAGCATGGCAAAAACCGAGGTTCCCACAGAGACGTTGCCAGTCCGTTTTCTCACACTATTCGTAGCGACCATCCCTGTTCCCGCATCACCTTCTGGAGGACAAAGCGGAATACCTGGTTGTAAATCTTCGGATTTATCTAAGATTTTAGCTCCCGCGACGGTTAGTACACCTGCCTGCTCGCCTGAAATATAAACTTTAGGGAGAATTCCTTCTAGCTTCCAATCGTAACCTTTGGCTGCAATGAGTTCATCGAACTGCTTAACCATCGATTGGTTATAATCATGTGTAGTCTCATCAATTGGGAATATGCCCGAAGCATCCCCGACGCCAATAGCCTTATTGCCAGTCAGCAGCCAGTGAATATATCCAGCTAACGTCGTCATAAAATCAATCTGAGGGACATGTTGCTCTTCGTTCAATATAGCTTGATACAGGTGAGCAATACTCCATCGCTCAGGAATGTTGAATTGGAATTTATCAGTTAAAACTTTTGCTGCGGCACTGGTTGTCGCATTCCGCCAAGTCCGGAACGGAACAAGCAACTCGCCCTTGCTGTCAAAAGCCATATAGCCGTGCATCATTGCAGAGAATCCTATAGAACCAACGGTACGAAGGGTAATCCCATATTTTCGTTCAACCTCTTGCTTCATTTCACTATAAGCCTCTTGCAGACCCGTAATAATACTCTCTAAGTTGTACGTCCAATAGCCGTCCACCAAGAGATTTTCCCACTCATAGCTTCCAGATGCGATGGTTTCAAAATGATGATCAATCAGCACTGCCTTGATACGTGTGGATCCAAATTCGATACCAAGTGAGGTTTCTCCCTTAGTAATCGCTTGTTTAATGTCTTGATCCATGCTCACGTTACTCCTCTCTCTGAACAACTGTTATAATCGCAATAATTGAAAGAAGGCGCTTTCTTTAATTTACAACCTTAGTATATTTTTTGTTCGTACATTTGTCAACGTGAATACATAGTTATACCTACAAATATTCTCATGAACCGATTATTAGTGCTACAGCGAGCCGTTGACCGAGGAGAAAGTTGTTCCTCCCAGGACCGCATCTCCTTCGGGTACAACTTGTCCCACTTGGCCTTCAGTATTTATACATGTTAGGCTATGGATTATAATAGTTCATAATTATGCTAAGATATGTACATACAAATATTATGGGTAGGTAAATTAGTATTAGGACAACCAGGAAAGAAGGAATAAAGTGAAACCAAAGTATCAGGTCATCCTTGAGGATATAAAGAGCAACATTCTATCAGGAGCATACAGCGTAGGAGAACAAATTCCAACGGAATCGGCTTTGCAGGATATGTATAAAGTTAGCCGCCAGACGGTACGTAAGGCAATTTTAGAACTATCCAACGAGGGTTTTTTAAGAAGTGAAAAAGGATCGGGCACTTATGTCAGCAACCAATTCCGATCAAAAAACAGCGGGAATTCCAGTAATAAAACCATCGGAGTCATCACAACCTACATTTCCGATTACATCTTCCCTTCTATTATTCGCGGGATTGAAGCCAGATTAAATGAAGATAATTATTCATTGCTATTAGCTAGTACAAATAATGATGTCGCACAGGAAAAGAAAGCTTTGGAGATGATGTTGTCCTTTGGTGTGGATGGCTTGATCATTGAGCCTACGAAGAGCAATCTATATAATCCCAATATCTCTTACTATCTGACGTTCAAGGAGCAGGAGGTTCCGTTCATCATGATTAATGCTTATTATGAAGAGTTGGAGGTTCCATTCTTTTGTCTCGATGACGTACAATCCAGCTATCTGGCAACAAAAGAATTGATTGCTAACGGACACACACACATTGGTATCATTGCCAAAATGGACGATTTACAAGGAAAGCATCGAATGAAGGGCTATATCAAGGCGCTTGGAGAAGCCAAATTACGGTTTTACCCAGAGCAAGTGCTCTCATTCTATACAGAGACGAAGCAAGACCTGTCCACCAACTTAAAAAAATTCCTAACCGAACAAAGAGACGGGTTATCCGCAATTGTCTGCTATAACGACGAGGTAGGATTAGAAGTTGTACATGTATGCAGACAACTTGGTATATCTGTTCCTGAAGACATATCCATTATTGGTCAAGATAATTCCTATATTTCCAAGAATGCAAACATCAAACTAACGACATTAACACACCCACAGGAACAAATGGGACGTGATGCCGCCGATTGGGTTATTAAGAAACTGCAAGGAAAGAAGGACCTACGCAACCACACCTATTATCAACCTGTGTTAATTGAAGGAGAGACGGTAAAGAAGAAACTGAAGTGAAGGGGTCCAACATTCATTGTAAACAATCAAATGGACACACCCAAAAACGATATTACCATGGAACACTAGGCACCTAGTGCCTAATTGTCATATGACACACTTTGGAGTGACTGGTATGGTGGGTGACGAAATGTAACTTGTTGGTATGACAAGTCCTTTGCCATACTTGGTTTTGCCGGACGTTATGAGGCAAAAATACATTTCAAGGAGAAATCATTCATGAAAAAAATGATTCACACCAATCTCGCGGTTCTACTGTTATCTGCTACGATAACTACCGCCTGTATGGCACCCAACGGCGCGTCAGTTGCCGCACCCGTTAACGCACCAGTTGCATCTGAAAAGGCTAGCTTGGAGGGGCCGCGAAATGCCAAGGAACTAGAAGCTTTTGCAGATGGTGTTTTTGCGGACAAGATGAAGAAGTTTAATACAGTTGGTTCTAATTTTGTGGTCGTCACGGGTGGGAAAGTGATGCTAAGCAAAGGTTACGGTTATGCCGACAGGGAAAAAAGAATTCCTGTTGATAAAAATACCGTTTTCCAAATCGGCTCTGTTACAAAGTCATTCACTGCATTGGCAGCTATGCAGTTGGTCGATAAGGGGAAAATGGATTTAAAACACGATATCCAAGAGTATTTAGGAGGAATAAAGGTTCCGAATAAAACAGGAAAAAAACTGACGATGTTTGATCTACTTACATATTCAAGTGGATTTGATGAACCAGATATTCTCATGGAAATGCATCCAGAATACGCGGACAAATATTTTCCAATGAAGAAATACATTGCATCAAATATGCCAACTGTTGTCAGGCCTCCAGGAGAAGCGTACACTTATGACAATTTTGGTTTCATGCTAGCGGGATATGCAGTAGCAAACGTAACGGGCATGTCATATTCCCGATACATGGAAAAGAATATTTTCAAACCGTTAGGCATGACTTCGACGAATGTGCGGTTTACCCCCCAATTGTTAAGCAGAATGGCTGCTCACTATGGACCAACAGGTGAATTGATACCCTTGGACGGGTTTAAACCAACGGAAAAACCTGAAGGCGGTATGGTTTCAACAGCAGATGACATGGCGAAGTACCTCATGATGCACCTGAACAAAGGCAAGTACAAAGGTAAAGAAGTGGTGAGTCCAAAGAGCATAGAGCAAATGCACACATACCAATTATTCCCTGACAAGGAGTTCCCGGTTACAACAATTGGATTCGAAGGCTACTTCAAAGAGAAGATGAATAATCAGCATGTGATTCTAAAAGGAGGAAATGTTACAGGGCATTCTTCCTTGATTGTTATTCTGCCTGAGAAGAATACAGCGATGTACATGTCCTACAATAACGACTCCATGATGAGTCTTGACGTGTATGAGGAATTTATGAACCATTATTATCCGAGAAAATCAGAAGTTCCAAAGTCAACCTACGCAAAAATAAGTGAGCAGCAGGCTCAAGACTACGTGGGATTATACCAAAACACGCGTATCGCTGCCTTAAGGACGAAGGTTTCGTATTCGGACGGGAAATTAATAATGGAGACAGGAACATCAGGCAAACATACACTAAAAATGATCCACCCTTTATTATTTGAAGATGAATCAGGTAATAAATTGACGTTTAATAAAAATGAAGCAGGCCATATTGCATATTTGTATTACATGCAGCTCCCAGATCTCGTTGCTTATGCGCAAAAAATAAACATTGATTCACCATTTTCTGATGTACCTGCGGGTAGTAAATATATTTCATATATAAACAACCTTAATGCTTTGAAAGTCATGAGCGGAAAGTCAGCCAACCTCTTCGATCCGAAAGGAACGATGACTCAGGGAGAATTCTCAGAAGTGCTGCTGCGCGCCCATGGGTGGTATAAGCAACCTTTCATGATTGAACCGAATAAGAAGCAGATGATGGCCGGACTACGTAATTATCAGCCTAATTCTCCTATCACTAGACAAATGGCGGCGGTAATGATCCAGAACCTGAAACAGGTTGAGCCTGGAACTAAGGTTAAATGGAGTGGCGAAACGGATGCTTGGGCAGTTAAAGCAGTCACAGCTCTTGTTTCCCAAGGTATCATGGACCCGGATACCAAGATCAATTCAGACGGCTCCATAGATTTCCGCTCCAAACAGCTTTTGAAGCGTCAAGAAGCCAGTGCCTTGTTGGATCAAGCATTTAATTACTATACGTTGCCAATCAGTCACTAATTCAAAAGGTTAACCGGAAAAAGTAAGATAATGATACTTTATATAAGGTTTCCTGAACCCCCGATCAAACTGGGGGTTTTCTTGTACAATAAGAAACAAGCGGCTGCTGATGCTGCCGCTTGTTTCTTAGCTTTCTCCATATTCAACGGAAATCCGCATAGAGCCGTAAGGTTTATTCCAGAAGCCCTGCCTCCCGGGCTTTTTGCACCGCTTCCTCCCGGTTGCGAACCCCCAGCTTCAGATAGACTGATGACGCATAGTTTCTAACCGTACCATCAGATAAATACAATTTGGAGGCAATGGTTTTATATCGCAGTCCTTTCGACACGGACTGTAAAATTTCAAGCTCCCGTGGAGTTAAATCATAGGTCGCGGCCACTTGAGTTGTCGACGGATCTTCCCCGCTCTTGGCGGCTTGCAGCTGTGCAAACAATTTGTGCGACATCTCCTGATCGATCAGCGTGCCTCCGCGATAGACCGTGCGTATTGTTTCGGCGAGCTCTACCGGCTTCATCGACTTCAATAAGTATCCGTCCGCTCCGCTTCGCAGCGCTTCCAGAGCCTGTCCAGTATCTTCGAACGTGGTGAGAATCAAGATGCGGATGTGGGGCCACGTTTGTTTTATGGTACGGGATGCGGAGATTCCGTCCAGGTTCGGCATGTCCAAATCCATGAGCACCAGCTGAGGCTGAACCTGCCTGCACAGTTCGATGGCTTGCTCGCCATCTTCTGCTACCCCTACGACTTGCAAATCTTGCTGCTCCTCCAGAAGAGTCCGCAGACTTTCACGGATAAAAGGCTGGTCATCGACGACCAACAGACGGATGACTTCATCCTTAAGCTCCGTTTGTCGTGGCAGGGTGCAGGTAACGAGGGTGCCTTCGCCCGGTTGGGTATAGACGCCAACATGACCTTGCAAATTCATTGCTCGCTCTTTCATGGCGTTCAAGCCGAAACCATCCCGTCCATGTTCCATCCCGCGGCCGTTATCCTGAATTTCGAGCCTCGTCTGCTGAGGCTCAAATTGCACCAAAACCGTAATCTCCGTCGAGTGTCCATGACGCACGGCATTCGTCAATGATTCTTGCAAGCAGCGATACAGCGCTATCTTTGCTTGCTTCGTTACAGGGTATTCCTCTCCGAAGGCCTGGAAACGAACCGACACCTTAGCATGCTCCTGAAACTCCTCTGCCAGCTTCCGCAAAGACTGAAGCAGTGGGAGTTCTTCATGCGGCGATTCGATTTGATGCACATAGCCTCTCACTTCATCCATATTCTTCCGGGCCAGGTTCAATAGGGAATCGAGCCGTTTCGTTCCTGTATCCGTCTCTAGCTCAGGGCGCAAAGTTTCCAATCCCATAATGAGGGAAGTGTAGGCATGACCGACAGTATCATGAAGCTCTTTGGAGAGCCGATTCCGCTCTTCGGCCAGCGTGATGCGCTCGATTTGGGACAAGTACTGCTCCAGCACCGCATTTTGCTCGCGTATAATTTCGCTTTGACGATGATTGACCATCAATAAATGGAAGGAAAATCCGAATGCATAAGCCGTCCCGAATTGAATGGTCATAACCCAAAAATCAGTCTGCTCTACAAGCAGCTTAATTATAGTGGGTAGGAGCAATACCGATAAAGGACCTGACCAAAGATATGTTCTTTGTTTGCTGTTAGCGGCAATTAAAAATGGATACAACAGGAATGTGAGGTAGGCTTCCGGAAAAAACGAAGCTAAATACAAGCACAGCCCGCCCGGGATCACAATCTCGGTAAGCAGGTAGTATCTATAATTGAGCTGCAAGCACAGCCAGGGAACGGAAAAAGCAATAAGCTGCCAAAACACAAGAACCCAAAGCGGCAGCGTGAAATGAGATTGCCGCTCTATGATAGTGAGCAGGAGAGAAGTACTGCAAATCAGGCGGATCATAAGCATGAACCAGTCGTACCAGAACCACTGCTTTACCATATCGAACAAAACCATCAACCCCTAAGAACTTTCAGTATGACATTACGTGACTATTATAGAACAAACCATCATTCAACAATACTTTTAAATCCAGACCGGGACATTCCGGTTAACGGTTCACACTCTTGATCATAAGACGGGTGTAGCCGCCTAGCATACGCGTCAAGCTGTTCGCAAGCCTATAGCTCACCATAGTGAATACGACTCCTGAGGCCGAAACCAGCATGGATTTTATCACAGTATCTACAAGAAAACCCATAAAATAATAATTAAATAACGGAAAGAGGAGCGGGGTCGCAATCATCGCGAGTGGAGTTATATAAAGCAAGGCCGCACTAATGAGGCTTAAAATCCCCACCGGGAGCTTCAGCATCAGCCAGCCGATAGCGATCCAGTTGCGCCGATTTAGCAGCTCCTTCCTTGCTTGAAGCCAGATAGAGGCATCGGTGTTTATTGGTTTAACGTAAAGCTCGGTGGTAATATCCGTATAGATCTTGGTCTGTATGCGTTCAAATTGCAGGAAGGCGTATGTAGTTCCCAAAATGCGAGTAATCAGAGGAACACCCGCGACGGTAAACGAAAGACTCAAGCCTAATGTAAGAGCGACCAGATAAAAGCAAAAGTAAAACAATCCGGTAGCGAAAGTAAGCATTAGGAAATAGCCATTTTGAATAAAGCTGACGACGGTTCTTGTCATCAAAGAGCCCACATCCTTTACAAGTAGTAGTCGTATCCTACGGCTCTTGATGTCAAATCTACCAGTGCCATAATGTCATGTGACACAAGGCGAAAGACTTAGAAGCTTGAAATTAACACTATCCATATATCCTTTCTCCTCAGATATTTCCCAAGAAATTTTATATTCTTGAACAACGAATCCTTCAAGTTTCTGTGCTGGAACACATAGTGGAATAAAATGAGCTCCAGAGAAAGTAAAAACCGTTTCGATCTTAGTTATACATACAAAAATTTTAATCCATCATATTAATAATTACTTTGTTTTCACATCACGTGGAAACCTCATCTGTTGACATTTCATGGAAAATACTGTATATATTCAAAGCCAATATGAAAGACAGAAAAGGAGGATCTGCATGCACAGAGTGGTCAAAATAAAATTTATGCTCTTTTACGGTGAAGGCCTGAAGCAAAATGTTACGGGTACATGGAGTTGAATCAGGATGGGAATATGATCGCGCTCTACAATAGGTACGGTGAGGAAATAGACATGTATGGCCAACACGAATTTGTTAAGATACGGACACTTGGCAAATTTGATAACGAAGACCGTGATAATTTTTATTCCTTGTTAGAAAGTGATGGTGTAGGATAATCTGCACGATAGGCTGACGATTCCGGTGCCAAGGCACTACGAAAAGTCAGCCTTTTTGATTTTATTTGCCTTGTAGAGTTGACCGGCACGTTATCATAATCCCCTAACCTCATCTTGTCAAGAAATAATGCGCGAATGAGCGACATCGCGGGGGAGCCCCCCTTATGCTTTCGAAATATGAATGAATTTCCGAGTATGATGGGCAATTTCGCTTTTTCCAATTCATCCCACTTCACGTAGAATGATCTTCAGACGTTGCAGGATAAGTGGTATACAAATAATGCACGGAGCGTAATGAACAATCGGGAGGTAGAAGATGGACAATCAGGCTCAAGATGCAAGAGGAATGAAGAGAGGAGCAATATTAACCGCTCTACTCATCGGTACATTTGTCGCGTTTCTTAACGAAAATTTACTTACCAATGCGTTTCCTGCATTGATGAGAGAATTTAACGTTGCGGCTTCGACCATACAATGGTTATCGACGGGTTATATGCTCGTGGTCGGCGTACTGGTGCCGGTGACCGCATTACTACAGCAATGGTTCACGACTCGCCAGATGTTTATGTCTGCGATGGCGTTATTTTTGGCCGGTACCTGCTTGTGTGCAGTATCCCCGGGATTCGGAATCTTGCTGATGGGCAGGGTTGTTCAGGCTTGCGGGACAGGATTATTGATCCCATTGATGATGAATACGATTCTCGCCCTCTATCCTCCAGAACGCCGGGGTGCCACCATGGGTCTCATGGGGCTGGTCATCATGGTCGCCCCTGTCATCGGGCCGGCTTTGTCTGGCTTGATTATCGATACCTTTCAATGGCGATGGCTGTTCTACATAGTGATTCCTGTCGCACTGTTTTCGATGATTTATGCATTCGTGTACTTAAAGAATGTGACAGAACTGACCAAGCCAAGGGTCGATCTTGTATCCATTGTGATGTCAACCGTCGGTTTCGGCTGCGTCACCTATGGCTTCAGCCAAACAAGTGTCTCTCTTGAGCCAGAAGGTTACGGATCGATTGCAATAGGTAGCCTTTTCTTGCTCTTGCTTGTATGGCGCCAGCTTAAGATCAAAGAGCCGTTGATCGATCTTTCCGTATTCCGGCATTCCACTTTTTCTCTGGTTGCGGTATTGATTGTAATTCTGATGATGGTTCTATTCGCCACAACAACATTGCTGCCGTTCTATATGCAGGATGTGATGAAGTTGACAGCATTCGCGACAGGCTTACTTCTAATGCCAGGTAGCATTTTGAACGGGATGCTGATGCCGGTATCGGGGAAATTACTTGATAAATTCGGGCCGAGACTCGTAATTGTGCCCGGACTGCTCCTGATCGTCATATCGTTGTGGCTGTTTACCGGCATCGACAGTAATACAACACAAGGTTCCGTTCTGTTCAATCATATCCTCTTATTCTTAGGCATGTCGTTCGTCGTCATGCCGGCTCAGACGACAGGATTGAATCAACTTCCACGTCACCTGATCCCTCATGGCACAGCCATATACAATACGCTCCAACAGATTGCAGGAGGGATTGGCATCGCATTGTTCGTCGGCATCATGTCGTCTGGGGCCAATCGTTATCTTCACCATTCGCTCAATCCCACTGCGATGCATGAGAAGACACAAAGCATGGCTTCCGGTCTACAAACGGTTTTTTGGATTGAATTTATTCTTGCAATACTTATTCTGGTGCTGGGTTGGTTTATAAAAAAGCCACCTGAACATAGTTGATTCATTACTAGCCACAGATTGAATCATAAGTTTAAAACCATGCAAGAAGCATGAGGCTGTCTCATAAGGGGCGCCTTTATTTCGTTGTACCTTAGCACCCCGACTATAAGGAGAGCTGATTTCTGCCTAAAAGTTTTATTTTTGAGAATCAAGAATAAACATAGATGCATCTTGTCCCATGAATATTTTACTTCCGTTAAAAAAAGTTTTGGACTGGATATCTCTATATCCTATTTTAGTCATAATGTCAGTCAGCTCTTCTTGATTAAATCCGTTATGAACTATATCTGAAACTACTTTTTCATTTTTATTAAAATCTACGATTAGTAAATGTCCTCCTTCATTTAGAACATCAAATAGCCTTGATAAAACGAATTCAACATCATGAATATGGAGTAGAACCTGAGCCATAAAAATATAGTCCGCATGTAAATCCGTTAGACCTTCCTTTTCAAAATCAAAACATAATGTATCTGCATTCTGAATATGAAGATCAGTAATTTTTTGCTTTATTTGATTAATCATGTTTTGTGAAGTATCCAGAAAAAGCATAGAATTAAAATCATTTAACAAGCTCATTCCGACAAGGCCCGTTCCACACCCAAAATCAATAGCATTCTTACTATTAGCGTCAACTACATATTCACGAATGGCATCAGATGATACCTTTGCAATTTGAATTCTTTCAGAAGTGTCATATATATTAGCTATCATTTCAAACTTATCCGTATTTCCCATGATTACCTCTCCAATTTTCAACATTTTCGCCCTTATTTGTGATACGGTTCACCAACCTACCTGTAACGGCAAGTAAAAAGACCACCCCGCTAAAAGGATGGCCTTTAGGACTGCTAATCTATTCTAATTGCCTCGATATAAAGCTCGATTCCCACTTCATTTCCGACGATAACCCCACCTTTTTCCAGAGGCGAGTTGAATGTCAAGCCAAATTCATTGCGTTCGATACTGGCTGTTGAATGAAATCCTACACGTTCCCGGCCGCGAGGGTCCTTGTTAAGTCCTTCAAAAACGGTATGAAAAGTGATGGGTTTGGTTACTCCATGCAGAGTTAGATTGCCCGTAAGTTCATATTGCCTTTCGCCAGCAAGGACGCAGCTGGTGCTTTGAAACGTAATGGTTGGATACTTGGCTGCATGAAGGAAGTCGTCGCTCTTCAAGTGTTCATCTCGTTGCGATTGGCGAGTTGTGATACTATTTGCATCTATGGAGGCCTGAACACCCATGGTTGTTAAATCGTTGAGGTCAAAACTCAAGATCGCTTGGAAATGCTCGAATACTCCTTTGATTCTACTAATCATTAAATGCGTCACCGAAAACTCGACGGAACTGTGGTCCGGATCCACTTCCCAATTGATATTGCTCATAAATAAATTCCACCTCTATGATAAGATTTTGAGAAAGGTCGCCCCATCTCCAAACACTGCGCTATTCGCATACTCCTAATGTACAAAAAAGCTACTGACAACGGGATGTCAGTAGCTTTTTTTCATTTTTTTGTTTCCTCGTAAATCCGATTTCGGAATGTTCAGGCTCCGCCACGTCAAATTAAATCGAAGGTGAGCTGGATAATCCATGTACACCTTCTTCACCATTCGTCTTTGTCGAAATAATCATCTGGCAAATGCAGCTCTCGCAAACAACCGATAAATTTTTCTCTGAAATCCGGATTGCTTTTGTATTGCGGCCATACCTCCTTATAGTAAGGCAGCAACTTCTCATGTGGAATAATGCCCCAGTATAAAATCGAGTTATTCAGAACCTCCGGGCCGCCCCCCATCAACATCTGTTCAATGATCTCCCAGCTTCCCAGCTTGTTTTCGCAACTGCGCGCGGCATAGATGGCAGTGGTTTGCATTTTCGGGTCAGCGTGACACAAGAAAGACGCAAAGTCCTGGAGAGTAATCGCACCATAATCCTCCAAGATATACCCTGCATAACGCAACGTTTCCGGGTCGTAAATCTTGTCAAGCCTTTGCAAGATCACTGGAACAAAATCCGTTAAATTCGCAGTTTTACTGGAAGTATGTAGAATCTGTAAAGCTTGCAGAAAACCCTCATGCCCATCCGATTGCAACAGCTCCAGAAGATATTTTCTACCCGCGTCAAAAGAAGTTTTGCAGATGAGCCAAATGGCTGTGGTCCGATTTTTTGGGCTTTGCTCCGCAATATTCTTCAAAAAACCAAGGGTTGGCTGAGAGACTTTCTTAAACTTGAACATTCCATTAAGCGCTTTGGCTTGGATTTGTTCATTTGGAGCGCTCTGATAAATCTGGATCAGCGCATTCTCATCACCCGGCATTCGACTACCAAACCACCCGATATCATAATCCAGAATAATTTCATCCAGCCAGCGCTCGTACCAGTCCAGAAAGCTGTCTTCATAGACAAAGAAAAAAGGATGATCGGGATGAAAATCGGAGGTGTACACAATTCTCCCCCTGTATTTCCCTTCAAGTACGAGATACATGTCGTATTCGCAGCCTTGGGTGCCTATGCACAACATGCCGCCCAGCACCTTATTACAGGTGGCGTCGTATTCCTCATCGGGAATGTCCTCGTCCTTGGTCAGGGGCTCAATCAGATGGTTCCATTCCTCTTTGGTCATCCCGGGATGCAGAACGGATTTTGCAAGGAGTGCCTGGCGCTCGGTGTAGGAAGTTGCCTTTCCAATTGAATAGATTCCATAATAGGGTCCGGCGCCTCCGTTGCCGACTTTCGTTAAAAACAGCGCGTAAGGCTCAGGAAGTGTAACCTGATTGTGGGCTTGCCAGTCCGCCAGCTCTTTTGCTGTAAGCTTCTCTTTAACCCTATATTGATGTGAGGATGCTCCAAACACTGAGAAATCCGCGTCTTTGTGCATAGCTTGACTCAGTTTGTTTTTTATTCGATCCAGTTGCGTTTCTTTCTTCCTAAACCACATATTGAACCCTCCTGTTGACCATAGCCAGGTTTCCTTTGTTTGCTTATCCAGCAATTTTATTATTCTTTCTATGGGTCGTACCTCTTTAAAATGATATGTATCTTTAAGTAATCTTTCATTGTAGCTTCTCTTAAGGTCACCACTGAACCACCTTAGAGTACCACAGAAAAAAATCCATATGAATGGAATCCATATGGGGGCCAACACGAATTTGTTAGGAGACGGACACTTGGCAAATTTGATGACGAAGACCGTGATCATTTTTATTCTTGTTAGAAAGTGATGGTGTGAGCTAGCCCCCTTCGACCACTCAAAGGAGGCTTAAAGTCCACAGGGATACGATTATTCGTTATCCGGCGTGGCTGGACTGGCCGAGGGCATTAAGCCTTTAACGGCGCCGAGAAACGGGCGAATGGACTTGATCATACCGTAGCCCATCTTCACGACCGGGACAAATTTCTGGATCATGCCGAACAGCCGCAGACCCCCACCAAGCATACCGCCAAGCCCTCCTGCGCCCGCAGTAGAGCCGCCAAGGCCGCCTAACAGCGAGCCCATCATCGGCAGGAATGCCGACACCCTGGCGTCCGGCTTGCGGGAGCGCGAACGGCCAGACGGCTTGCGAGCGCCGCTTTTCCGGTTCCCGAGACGGACGCCCGGGGCATGCGCACCAGCTCTGCGTTTGAGAGATCGGGAATCTTGCTTCCCGGAAGAAGTGCGTGGGGGGACTCCAGCGCTGGCAAGTACCAACCCGCCGTAATTAACGTCGGTGATGTAGCCGACGTAGGTCTCTCCGCTGTGCAGGGTGACACAGACCGGACGGCCTTGAAACTTCTTAGCCCGTGCACGCATCTCTTTCGATTGTGCCATGGAAGTTCACCTCGCTCACTGATTATAATTCAGTTTACGCCAGGGGCGGGCAGCATGCTTGTGCGAATGGGACATACGCACGCCAAAAATCGCTTGATGATCTCGCCGCCATTCAAGTCCTCCCAAGAATAACACCGCTAACCACAGCCCCACACTAAATCAAGAGAATTGCCAAAAACCTGCTACTGGATGTTGTATCTCGGTCGTCCCCACTTTGGCGAAAATATATAGTGACCCAAAACCAAAAGACTACAACACTTTTACCGTCACTTGAGGCATGGGTTTTCGCTCTCCTACCTGGAGTTTCATCTCCATTAGAGCAAGCTCATTCAAGGTTCTAATTCAAGGTGCATCTTGGCTTCCGCCTCATCCCATGGCACCGAGTAACCCGCCCCCTTGGCGCAAAAGATGGAGGAGGATGTATACAGTGGGTCTGCCCCTTTGCGGTAGCCCATCCGCTCTATGACTTCCTCCGTATTATGGCAGCGATCGTAGCCGCTGAACACGCAGCGGATACTGCCTCGTCCATGCGTAAAGGAGGCGAATTCGGCGCTGTAGTTCATGAAAGTCGACACGGGCACCCTGCCCGTGACCACCGCTTGCGTTCCGGTTGTCTGCGGCGGATTAAAAATACCTGAAGCACGTCGAATATCGGACAGTACCCTGCCCATTTCATCAATAGCGACCTTGATTTTGAAATCGTAATAGGGCTCCAGCAGCACGTTGTCCGCCTTCTCCAGGCCCTGTCGTAGTGCTCGAAAGGCAGCCTCACGAAAATCGCCACCATGGGTATGTTCTTTATGCGCGCGACCCCTCAGTAGCGTAATGTTCACGTCGGTGACCGGCATGCCGGTCAGCAGTCCGTGATGCTCCCGTTCATAGAGATGATTCCGAATCAGATTCTGATAGCTGACATTCAGATCATCGGCATGACATCTGCTTTCGAACATGATGCCGTTGCCCCTTGCTCCCGGTTCAATCAGCAAATGCACTTCCGCATAATGCCTGAGCGGTTCGAAGTGGCCGTACCCTTTCACAGCCGATTGAATCGTTTCCTTATACAAGATTTCCGGTTGTCCAAAAGAGATAGCAAAGCCAAACCGCTCTCTAACAAGCTGCTCCAGCACTTCCAGTTGAATCAATCCCATGACGCGGATAGAAATCTCCTGCAATTTCTCATCCCAAACGACGTTCAGAGACGGCTCCTCCGCCTCCAGCGTGCGAAAAGCACCGAGCACCTTCTGTACATGTATCGAATTGTCGAATAATACCTTCGATTGTAACGTCGGTTCCGACTCGTAAGCTAACTTGTCCGATATCGCCCCCAGGCCTTGTCCGGCCTCTGCGGCGGACAATCCAGCAACCGCAAATAAATCGCCGGCTTCCACTTGCTCCACCGACTGCGATTTAAGGCCGTTAAACAAGAAGAGTCGCGTAACTTTTTCGTCATATTGAACCCCGCCGCTCTCGTAACTAAGCTCTTCTCTCACCTTTAGCTGACCACCCAGCGCCTTAATGAACGTGAGTCTCGCTCCGCCTGCATCGTGCCGAATTTTATAAACCCGCCCCTGGAATGAAGCATTCTTGTCATAAGTGGTTGTCGTCAGCAGATGCAGCTGATCCAGAAATTCAATGACGCCTGTATCCTGAAGCGCAGAGCCGTAAGCACAGGGGAAGAGAAGACCCGCCGCTATCATCCTCTGCAAGGCCTCTAGCCAGAAGCCCGAATCCTCTCTCCCCTCCAGGAATGCTTCCAGCAAGGCTTCGTCCCGCTCTGCCATGGCCTCCCGCAGCGGCTCGCCGACTATGCCGTCAGCGAAGCTCTGTGTAATGCAGCATACTTCCCCCGTCAACTGCTGACGGATATCCGCCTCGGTTCTGCCTGTATCCGCGCCAATCCGATCCGTCTTATTGATAAAGAAGAACGTCGGAATCCGGTGCTTGCGCAGCAGCTGCCAGACCGTCTCCGTATGGCCCTGGACACCTTCAACTGCGCTTACAATCAGGATGGCATAATCAATGACCTGGATCGCCCGCTCCATCTCCGGGGAGAAATCGACGTGTCCGGGCGTGTCTATTAAATAATAGCTGTCTCCTTTATATTCTATTACCGCCTGATCTGCAAACACCGTAATGCCCCTTGCCCGCTCGATGTCGTGGCTGTCCAGAAACGCATCCTGATGATCCACCCGCCCCCGCGACCGGATACTGTTCGTATGGTACAGCAGCTGTTCCGCAAAAGTTGTCTTACCTGCATCCACATGGGCGAACAGGCCAATCGTTAGTCGCTTCATAGAATCCCACTTTCAACGCTTCTTGTTAATACTGCTCATTTTATTAAAGCATAGAAATCGGGAGAGTGGGTAGGAGTTGGTTTTGAGAGAGGATCTTTTTTCATAGATAGAAGATAAAGGAAAAACTTCCCTTCGAATCTACACCATTTTAATCTGCAAGTTTCGCCCTGCTTATGATACAGTCACCGTGCTATCTACAACGGCAAGTTTTAGCTATCCCTTGTGGTGATGGCTTTTTAGACAGAAGCCATATAAAATCTAACGGTTGTGATGATCGCATTGAATGGAGATACGCATCAACACTTCCGAATAATTCACCATTCCCCCCTAGAGGTGAGACGGTACGCACGCATTTCATCAACGAGAGCAGAAAAGGAGCCATCCGTAGTCAGATAGCTCCTTTTCTTATTCTTAGTACTAATTATTCTTGTACAATTCGAAACCTGCTGATCATTTCGCTCACTTGTTGGCTTGATTGTTTCAATTGTTCAGCTGCACTATGCAGATGGGAATACGCCTGACTCTGATCGTTAGAAGCCGAACTTATCTCTTCTGTGGCAGAAGCTGCGTCTCGAGCTACATCAGATATCTTGATAATGGATGAGATGACCTGTTCCCTACTAACATTCATCTGCCCTATATCCCCATCCATCTCTTGAATCGAGCTGATGATTTCCTTTAGCATATCCATAATCGATTCAAATACCGTTCCCGACTCCTGAACAATAAGAGATTGGTCGGAGATAACCACCTCTGTCTGATTCATGACCTGCAACGTTTGAGAAACTTCTGCCTTGAGGCGTGCAATAGTTGCATTAATTCTCTCTGTTGATTCATAAGTCATGGTCGACAGCTTGCGAATCTCTGTAGCGACGACTGCAAATCCTTTTCCGGAATCGCCGGCACGCGCCGCTTCTATGCTCGCATTTAATGCGAGGAGCTTCGTTTGCTCGGATACTTCATTAATCGTCTGTACGATTGTGGAAATCGTAAGCATCTGTTCTGCCAGGCCTTCAATATGTTGTACGACCAGTTGGTTTGCTTCTGTCGTTTGGAGATTGTGATCCTGTAATTTCTTTACTTTATCCATGCCGCCTCTTAAGACGATTTCCGCCTCCGAAGACAAGCTGGTCATTTTTTTGTTCCTTACATTTACCTTTTCAATCGTGTCCGATAGCGCCATCGTTTCACGGCTCGTTGCCTCTGTCAAGGACGCTTGCTCGGAAGCACCAACTGCAATTTCATTAATGCCTGACGTCATTTCCTCGCCGGTTGCCGTTGTTTGTTCCGCAATAAAGGTAAGTTCATGAGCGGAAGTATTTACATGGCCAATCGATTGGCTTACTGTCGAAATGAGTTCTTTCATACGAGATACCATTATATTAAAATCAGCGGTTAATTCCCCAAGCTCATCCTGGGAGAAGGTACGTATATCGACGGCCAGATTGCCCTCCGCAATCTCTCGGACACGTCCGCGCAAATAACGGATCGGATGATGGATGGATCGGATGATCAAATAACCAAGCAACGATGAAGCGATCAAGCCTGCCAATGTTAAGAGGATACTGATCAATCGCAGGAAGCTGTATTGTTTTTGTGTGCTGTCCAACATGATTTGATTATCATCGTAGTACAGATCGCCTATGTGATCCAAAGCGTCTTCCATCTGGTCAAACTTTTCGTTGCCCTCCTCATAAGAAAGAAGATTCGCCCTTTCACGGACAGTTGAATCCTTTGATGATAATCCGTCAATCACTTTCTTGGAGACCAATTCATACGCTGCAACCGTTGCTTCGTAGTCTTGAATCAACTTTTCCTCATTATCAAAAATAGTTCCCATTGACTTATACTTATTAAGCTTCTTCTTTGCCGACTCCTTTTGTTTTCCGTAATCTTCTAGCTGTTTCAAAAATTGTTCCGACCCTGGTTCATAACTGTACAGCGATCGTTCTGCCAACAGCATCTGATATAGGTCGACATCTGCTGTACGAATGAGATCGATGACTTCCGCCCTAATACTGAGGCTCTCCTCAAGCGAGGATTGTACCCGCTTCAAATTGTAAATCCCAACGCCTCCGATCACAAGGCTGGTGATTACAGTAACGACGATCGTTAGAATTACCTTGTTCCTGATCGTCATCATGAACTTCATTCCTCTCATTATGCCTCACTCCCATCTAGTCCCTCTCGAGGTAACACGATGTACTTATTCAACATCGTTTGCCACTTTCTAAACATCAAAGTTATGCGGAAATCGTATAATTGCTAGAAACCAAGTTAAGAGCATAAATATCTATTACGCCCTCCATTAAAATCTCACTTACATTATTTGAAACAGCGGACATTTGATGAATTGCAGATTCAATCGCCTGACTCCTTTTGGGGGCCAGTTCCGATGCTACATCCACAGATTCCTTGACATGAATGGAACGATCAGCAATTTTGCGTAGCCTCCCCATCCATCTTCTGAACAAGCGTAACGCTGGCTTCGATGCTGTTCACCTGCGTCTGCGCTCCTTCGGCTAATTTTTCTGTAATGGACGCAACATGCTTCGTAGCTTGTCCCGTTTGTTCCGCGCTGGCTGTCAGCTCTTCCGATGATGCGGCAACCTGCTCCGCATTTGTGCCCACTTCCCGGATAATCCCGATACTTTACTATTCCTCATAAAAACCACTGCCCCCAGTTTGTCTAATGATGTCGAATATACAAGGAAACTTGTCGTAATTACTTTATCGGATTACTGCGCTGCTTTATTAACACATAACGAATAATGCCTATGCTAAACGTTACAATTATTAACTATAGTGTTATTATAAGGTTAATCATGAATTGCTAGAGTTAGTAAGGAAAGAAACTCTACATGATTGCGAGATGAAATAAAATGCGACAACTTTCATTAGGAAAATCGGGACCGCAGGTAAGCGCTCTATGTCTTGGATGTTTAAACTTCGGTACGAATACCGAGAAAAATTTATCGTATCGGCCACTGGATCAATATGAATAGTTGCATAATCACGGCCCCCAAATACTTCGCGGATTACCACTGGCGGAAGTAAAGTAGAGCCTGTATCAGATAAGTTCTTTAAGAAATCGGTCTTAGCATTATATTTCGATATTTTCGATTTTCAAGAAGTTGTTGAACTATTGAGGGAGAAATACAAGATTGCTAAAACCTACGAGGAAGTTAGTAAATCTGACAAATTCACCTTCTCTATCTATTTTGATAACGATTTGAATTTTCTAGCAGACAAATTGTTTTATACAATGAGTGGTTATATCCGCCAACAAGGTGAATTACCGAAAGATTTTTTGAAAGTTGAAAACGTATTTAGAGAAGATTTGAACAGCAAATTTGAAGAAAGTTTTCATACCACCATCTCTGAGCTTTTTCATAAATATCATATTTCTGCAGAAAGGCATACCTTGAATTGCTGAAAGAAGCAATGCTCCAGAAGTACTTTCATCCCCGTACCAAATGTCCAATACTCTAGAAACAGGGTATTATACCCTTCAAGGCTTCAAGCATCTGAAATTCACGGAATAGTTTATCCTTGTTAATGACTCTGGGACATCTTCAATATTCAAGACGTTCAACTTTAGCTTTTCTATAACTTTTAGAATAGAACTCATATGTAACCTCCTGTTTTGGAGCGATTCTTCCGGTTTGTTTCTCTGAAGACCGAATCAAATCCGACTACTTTTTCTCTTCTTCTTGTAAGGTGGCTGCCCCGCCTATTAAACAGGGGATCTCAATATAATCAATGTCCATCATCTTATCCTTCTCTGCATCATAATACTCCCCGAATAAAAACAATGACTCATTTTTCCTATTCAATAAATAGGGGATAATTTTTCCACAAAATTCTGTAACACTTTTAAACATACACTCTGGGGCAATCCCCGATTCATCGATAACTAACAATTCCTTGTGTTCAATACGAGTAGGGTTGCGATTTAAATGATACAGTTGAAAAGAAGTACCCTCACGATACGCTTCATAAATTGGAACTTCTATGATTTCGATGAAATCTCCATCCGTATAATTCAAAGTAAACTTTACGGTCATCTCTATTCTCCTTTCAACAAACCTCATCATTGTTATAGTCGTCGCTGCTTTTCAACTTCTTGGACTCAGCTTATCGAAGATTTCGTGATTCATAAAAACGATCTATCATTTGCTTTATTTTCATCGGAGTTCTCAACGAAACTTGCTTCCCATCTTCATCAAAGGTCAAATGTCCCTTAAATGCTTCTGGCATATCCTGATATTGTTTCTCGACTTGTTGATATACCTTTTCAAAACAGGAATACCCGTATTTTTTAATTAGAAGAGGAAACCCGAAAGCAGACCTTAGAAACTCATATTCATAGTAGTTATAAGGAGTTGTCTCTGCTCTTTTTATTAAGAGCTTTAAGAAATGATTGATGACCTTGTCGATCTCTTGTTCGGTAGCATATTGGGCCAGTCCATGGATCGTGAGTAGTTTCATATCTAAGTATCGTTCTTTTTTATAGGCTTTCTGAAAGAAATCCTTCAGTTCCAAATGTCTGCACCGGATTAAACCATACAGAATCTTATTTCGTAGGGCAATATTCTTCATTTTAAAATACAACTGCTCTATCAAACCTACTTCATCTGTTGTTAAAAGCTCATAGGCTAGATCATTTATTGTGCAGATAAACTTAGGATCATTTTCGCGAAGGGAGGCAGTCGTTAGGTACTTGATCGATTCCTTGTGAAGCTGTTGTCTATCATTTGGCATCTCTATCATCCTTTCTTCTAAACTATATCAAGCCATTTAAAATAATACACCTTAACTATTCAAGTGCTGCACATCTTACAGAGCATTTAAATATAGTATACTGTAGTAGTCTTTACTAATTTCCTAGATTCTACAGGTGGCTAACATGACTAATAAACTTATTTTTTAAAAAATAGGCTTTTCTTCACAGGACGCACAACAAATAGAGGAAGACTTGCTAACCAACCATCCCATTATCTACATTCTTTATAATCAGCACTCGCTCCAGGCTTATGTTGGCGAAACGGTTCAATTTAAACGGCGCATAAAAAAGCATTTGGGTAATCCCCAGCGCAAGGGCCTTAAGCAAACCATACTTATTGGACATAAACGATTCCACCAGTCTGCGACCTATAATATTGAGACTAATTTAATTAACTATTTGATCGCAGAAAATCGATACAGGCTTCAGAATGTCAGCCAGACGGTAAAAAGTGAGGTACACAATTACTATCGAAAGCATTACTACAATGAAGGTGTTTTCACAGAAATATGGGAAAAACTCAGAGATGAAGAAATTGTAAAAGAACCTCTTGAAAAATTAAAGAATAGGGATACCTATAAGCTCTCGCCCTTTAAAGAACTATCCGATCAGCAGTTTGAGATTAAGAATCAAATCCTTAATTTCTGCAAGAAAAATTTTCAAAAAACGGAGTCGCAAGTATTAACTATTGAAGGTGAAGCAGGAACCGGAAAAAGTGTGCTAATAAGTTCTCTATTTAATACTATTCAGGACTATGCCAATGACAGTGACTCTGTTCTCTACGGTACAAATAATTACTTATTAGTGAACCATAGCGAGATGCTAAAGACTTATCATAGTCTGGCTAAAAGCCTTCCTAATATAAAAAAGAACAAAGTTATGAAGCCCACTACATTCATTAATGATCAAAAAATAACGTCAGCTAATATTGTCTTAGTAGACGAAGCCCATTTGCTTTTAACTAAGGAAGATCGATATAACAACTTCAAAGGGAATAATCATCTCGAGGAAATTATTAAGAAAAGCAAAATAACGATCGTCATTTTTGACCCGAAACAGGTTCTAAGAATCAAAAGCTACTGGAACAAAAAAATGTTAAAAGAAATTACTGAAAAATATCATTCTAAAACCTTTCGTTTAGAAGATCAATTCCGAATGAATGCCAAGCCTGAGTTTGTTAACTGGATTGACAGCTTTGTATCAAAGAAGCTGATTAACATGCCACAAGTAAGTCAAAATACATATGACTTGCAGATTTTCAGCAATGCTCTTGAAATGAAGAAAGCGATTGAGGACAAAAACAAAAAGTTTGGCTTGTCCCGAATAGTTGCGACCTTTGATTATGAACACAAAAAGGATGGACAGATATACTACGTTAAGGCAGACGGATTGAAAATGCCTTGGAATATTCCAGTTAGCGGCACGACCTGGGCGGAGAAAGAGGATACGATTCATGAAGTAGGTTCTATCTATAACATTCAAGGCTTTGATTAAAATATGTAGGTGTCATACTAGGTCCCTCAGTCGGGTATGATGAACATACGAACCAAATCCTTATTGATACAACTAAATATAAGGATGTCGGCGCCTTTAACTCACGAAGTGATCTCTCTGCGCAGGAAATACAACAGGCTAGACAAGAGATCATTTTAAATTCAATTAATGTGTTGATGAAGCGCGGTATCCGTGGACTCTATATTTACGCTACAGACCCTAAACTAAGAAATAAGCTATTGTCCTTAGTTGAAAGGTAAGGAGCCGATGCACCAAGCATAAGCGGTGGTCCCATGAAAGGCCGCCGCTTATACTATTGCCTCGTAGCTTGCCTAGTTCCTTTATTTCTTCTGCTTGCCCTGCGGCTACTCAGTTATATAATAATTCAAAAATATTAAAGAAACGCATTTACAGGGTGGCAATACTTCGCCACAAACTATTCAATGTGTTTTCGCTGCTGTGATCCTATACTTCTACCTGTAAATAGCTAGGTTTACAAGCTCAAAAACCTGTGTAATTTTCTCTTGCCTAATTTCTCCTCGTTCTACTGCCCGATTCAGAACGATTGGCATGGCATTGTGACCCTAAAAAGCTCGCAGAAGTCCGTTTACGCCGACTTTGCCGCCAAACGTTGCCCTTCACAAACTCATGCCTGCCAAAGCGCCTTTCTAAGCCTGCTGCGAGTTTTTTCGAAAAAACTCGCTGTTACTTGTGTATACGGTTCAGCTTAACTGGGCTATCGGCGAAATGCGGAAAGGAGCTGGCAGTGACCAGCTCCTTTGATCGTTTATATAGAAAACCTTTTATTAATCATTATCCGTTAGTTAGTTCAAAAAGAGCCCTCTCAACATAGACGCCTTCTTGTCATTACCAATCGACATCTATATCCTTAATATCTTGAACACTTAAATTGCAAAGCTCCATACGGGCAGTCGTAACATTCCCTCGGCGTTCCTTACTATTTGGGTCTCCTCCAATAACTTTTACTAGGATCATTCCTCCACCATGTTTTTTCAAGGCTTCGGTCCCCCATGCTTCATACCAATCTGAGAAAGCTTCGGCAGTGGAAGGGCTTTGATATAACACAAAGATAGACTCGCCATCAACGCGGGATTTTATCTTCCTCGCATCCTCAGGCAGATAGAGAAGGATTTTAGCAAGTGCATCTTCCTTATTAATAAACGTCTCGTTTGAAAAGGACATTGATATTGAGTTGACCATTCCAATTTCATTGTCACTGTCGATTAATAGATCATCTTGATTATACGAGATGGAAAACATGTATTTCGAGTCAGGTGTTCCATACTTGTCCTTAAATGCTTGAAGAGGCCCGGCAAATAGAGGCTTAAGATCAGCTGTAGATTTCGCCGGTTTGGTTACCGATTGTGATTGGTTCAATACTTTTGCAGGCTGATCTGAAGGAACTGTAGAATTCACAATAAGTTGGGTGTCATTTTCAAACTGTGAGCTAGCAGAGGAAACTTCCGTTTCCTTTGAGTTTCTAATTAGATAACTAACAACGATTAATACAATAATGGCACATATCATCAAGTTCTTCCGTTTCATACTTCCTCCTTAATTGATGCCTTATAACAATTCGATCATATCATGGAAGTAGCGTTCACGAAAATTATAACGTTGTTCCTATCCTACCTATTGTATGATGTGCCCATATCTGACCATGATGGAGTTTATCGAACTTTCGTTGTATGTTGCAAGATCATGCGTAACGAGAAGGGGAACGCTGTGTTGGAATTTCCCCTTTGGTTTGGATTGATGGACAAAACGGAACATATTAACACTTTATATTGTGGCAGACCAGGAAAGGAGGCTGGCAGGTACGATGCATAAATACACTGTTATCTGATTACACTTCATCTTCGAAAATACTATCAGCCGGACGGATTCATGGCTTGGCGTGCACATGGTGCTTCCACACAGCCGGAAACCATTCTTCAGAACGTACTCACTCGCTTAACATTTCAGGACTAACTATATATACAGCAGTAGCTTCCACAACCCTGTACGCAGTTAAGATGAACAATTTGCGTCATTTGTGAAGGTTCAGCGTATCTTCTATAGAGCAAAACCAAAAGGATAATTGTAATCCTCTTGAAGCAACGTTTAAATGTCCATTTGAAATTCTGAATAGACGGCTTTGCACAAATACTTTGGTTTATGTTATCGCTCCACTAACACTATAATCTTGTAGAAAATTCTGGTATGATGCTACTAAAAAACAGAGGAGCTAGAATTATGTTAAACGTAGGAGAAATTATTAATGAACGGTATCAGATTACTAGAATAATTGATACCGACGGGGGAATGGGACAGGTTTGGGAGGCAATTGATCTTAGGCTTGATCGGAAAGTAGCAATTAAGACAGTAAAGGAACGATTTATTCGAGATAATCCTCAAGCTTCAACTATATTTCAAGATGAAGCTAAACTTGGTGCTAGTTTAATTGGGCATCCTAATGTGGTAACAATCTTAGACTTCGGGAAAATGTCAGGCAACCTCATTCCATATGATTTTATTGTTATGGAGTATGTTGAAGGTATGACAGCAAGCGAATTTATTGGTAATTATAAATCAAAATTAGACTCCGAGACATATTATCGCCTATGTCTACTAATTGCATGGGAACTTTGTAGAGCTATTAAGTATTCCCATGATAAAAATATTCTACATAGAGACATAAAACCATCTAATGTTTTTCTATCTAAATATGGAATAACCAAAGTAGGCGATTTTGGGCTAGCAAGGTTTATTGATGCTGCTACCAGAGCTCATAGTGTAAATCATTTTAAATCTGCACCTTATGCGTCACCAGAACAATGGACTGGTAAAAAACATTCAAGTGGTATTGATAAATATCAATTAGGTGCAACTCTATTTGAACTATTTACTGGAGAAGTCCCGTTTAATGTTCCAGCGCTTGCTCAAATGAATTGTCACCTACATACAGAGCCTAAATCGCCGAAACTGCTGAACAACATTATTTCCGATGATTTATCTAGTGTAATACTTAAATTGTTATCAAAAAAATCTACTGACAGACCAGTTCTTTGGGAAGTTAATGATGTTTTATCTAACGAACTCATCGGTACATACTCCATGATTATGTCTGTGCAGGATGAAAGCAAGAAAATTATTGATATCATCTGTGAGATCACTGAGTTCAGCGAGGAAGATTTAGCCCACGTAGACACTAGCTATTTTAATTTTCCAGACTTCAACGAGTGCCTTTCAGAGGGTTTCCAATTACTGTTATCCGGAATCACAAAGTTTAGTATCACCAAGAAAAGTTCATCAGGTACACCAACCAAGCCAGAAGCTTTAACACTATAAAATCCATCAGAGAATAAGTGGGGTAAACTTTGGCATCGCCGACTTTCCAGATGTTTTACCCTGCCAAATAAACTTGCCTTTACAGATGATACGGTTCTTCGTATCATCTGTAGGGCGAATGTCAGCCAAGAGTGACCGTAGCGTTCTATTGTTACACACAGGAATTAACAAACACCAATTAGTATCACTTAGCATTTGGGTAACACAAATAGAAAAACAATAAACAGGTTGTCTGTTTGTATTTTGGGAGTTATTTCATACCAAATATAGACTACATTCAATTTAGCATAAATTCGCCCTACTTATGATACGGCTCCCCTCGATTAATCTTCACTGCCCGATAAATCTGTTCCACCAGCACCAATCGCATCAGCTGATGTGGCAAGGTCATCCTTCCGAAGCTCAGCTTCTGCTGAGCACGGCGAAGGACTTCGTCAGAGAGACCATGACTGCCGCCAATGACGAAGACAACATGGCTTGTACCGTAGGTGCCGAGCTTGTCCAGTTCCTCTGCGAGTTCTTCCGAGCTCCACAATTTGCCGTCGATGGCGAGTACAATCACATGTGCCTCACTTTTCACATGAGCAAGAATACGCTCGCCCTCTCGTTCCTTGACCTGTCGAACCTCCGCCTCGCTCAGTGTATCGGGAGCCTTTTCATCGGCTACCTCGATCATTTGGAACTTGATGTATGGCCCCAGCCGTTTAGCGTATTCCTGAATGCCCATGACCAAATACTTCTCTTTTAACTTGCCAACACCTATAAGTTGAATAAACAATTTCCAAACCCCTATCTATGTCGAATGATAATGTAAAATCGTATTTACGATCCCTAACACGAAAAGATACCTTTAACATAGTTATTTTAGCACCTGAAACGTCTCTTACCTATCTATTTCCTCTCCACTACGAGCCTATTCCCTGTTCAGATTATAGCGGATCATTCATTTATGCTCTTCACAGTGAAATGTCTATCCGTTTCGTATTCATCAAGACACTGCATTAGTAGCTGCCGATATTGGCTGATTTGTTCCGCTGTCGCTGACTCACGCAATGATTCGAACAATGCTGTACATTTCTTAAATTGACCATCATTGCCCGACTGATCTGCTAGTTGCATCGCCCGCACAGTAAGTCCCACTGCATCCTGTAATCTGCCACAATTCCGATAGTACAAAGCCAAGTGATAGCAGTAGCTATAATAGTAAGATATGTTCTCTGCGTCTTCATAACTCCCGAATTCATCAATCTGCTCTGCAAACGTATGTAAAATATCCCCCACATCCAAATGATACATAAGCGCTGCCTGTAATATGGTATTCAGCCCCGGTAATATTTCCTCTAGATTATCCTGCAAAAAGGCTACGTATTCCTCGACAAGCTCTATATTTCCAGATAAAATATCTACTGCATATAAATTAGTCTTAGCTAAAAACTTGAACTCCTCGACAACCTGATTGTCTTCTTCCTCTAAATCCTCCATCCACCCTAGCTCAACATACTTATAGATGCACTCCCTTGCCTGCTCATATGCACCCTGGTTCTGGTGAGCCATTCCACACATCAGGTGACTGAATCCAAAATAATATACCAACGGACGTTCTAAATTGACATGCGGGATGGATAATTTCATTGCTTTATGATACTGCCGTTCTTCATAAATACGCTGTACACATTGGTACAAAATATCCGCCGTCTCCATCACCTTTTTCCAATTTTCAAAAGCCACAGCCATCTCTAACATTTCAACAATGATGTCCGGTTTGAGTGATTCCAGGATAGAAGTTCTCAAGAGTAGCCCCTCCTTATATTTCCATTTACAGCCAATTGTATAGAAAGAGAAAAAGGAGGTCAATATAAAAAGTACTTAAAAGTACAGTTTTATGTGTATTTATTTTGTATAAGATGGTCTGTAACGATATTCTCTCCTCTTCTAACCTTAAGTGGAGGTGATTACATGAGTTTACCAGAAAGTGTCGGAAACCGAATACGAGAACTAAGAAAAGCTAAAGGATGGACACAGGAACAACTAGCAGAAGCAGCAGGACTTCATTACAGTTATATTGGTGGAGTAGAACGTGGAGATCGAAATATTTCATTGGAGACGTTGGAAAAAATAATTCTAGCATTAAAAGTTCCACCCTTTGAACTTTTTCAATTCGATGAAAATACAGATCGAAAACAAATCATAAATGAGCTTATGTTACTCATAAATTCAAGAGAAACAACAGAGCTCGAAATTCTTACTACTATAACTAAAAATATTGTTAGTTTAGTTGAATTACAACAAAAAAAGAATTGAACAGTTCTCTTCTACCTGACTTTTACACTTCATCTTCCATAAGCTTGTTATGAGGTGGTTAATATGACAAAATTACGGAATTCGGTTGGAGAAAGAATTAGAACGATTCGGAAGGCTAAGGGATTAACACAGCAACAACTTGCGGAACTTTCAGGATTAGATGATGCATATATTGGATCGGTAGAGCGTGGCGAAAGAAACTTTTCGATTGATACCTTGGAGAAAGTGTTAACTGCCTTAAACGTGTCTATCAGTGAATTAATGTTTTCCAAAGAACATATGACTAAAGACGAAACTATTCGGCAAGAGGCGGTAGATGAGTTTGTTGCGTTGACCAGCAGATTGAATGAGGAGCAAATCGGCATTCTCAGACGAGTTAGTAAAGAAGTTTCACGAGCGTTCAAGTAAGTCATGCCATCCTAAAAAGCCTTAAATAAAACCAAAAAAGAGCACCGCACAGGTGCCCTCCATAAATCTTCACAAACATACTCAAGCGTACAACATAAAAAAGCTCACTTCATGTCCCAGTTGCTTCAGATAATTATAAATCTGCGAACGATGATGGAACACATGGGTCACAGTCTCAATCTGCCATTGAACCTGCAAATGTCCATGCTCCATATAAAAGGCTTTCGTCGAACGGTTCAGATAATCGTCTTCGCTAAGCGAAAGAATGTAAGCCTTATAGGCCTCAAAATTCTGCCTGAAAGTCGCAGCCAAGCGCTCGGGATCTTCCACCCCGGATAGGCTGGTTTCAATGCTTCCCACTTCACCCTCAGACTTCTCCTGCATTATCGCAAGATCCGAAGCTGGAATAAGTACAAAGTGATGTACTAACTCCAGTAGTGAGCGGAAATTTTCTTGCGGACGAAAGTTCCAATCCTCTGGGCGTATTTTACGGATCAATGCTTCCCCCGTCCGTACTCCCGTCTCCAGCTCATTTAGCAGATGATCTCGAACTTGCAGCGTTCCACTCATATTCACATCTCTCCTTTGCCATTCTTCTTTATATTTTGAGTATAGTCGATGCCTCTAGGCGTGTATTGTAAAAATCGGACAACTTCCGTAAATCCTTAGCCGCAGTAAGCGGAGAATCTCCATAAAACCTGCGAAAATCACGGATTAAATGCGCTTGGTCGAAAAAGCTGTGCTTCAATGCCAGCTCCGTCCAATCCAGACCCCCGCCGCTTTGGATACTGTGAAGAACGCTCTGGAAGCGGACGACTTCACTGAACTTTTTAGGGCTGATTCCGATCCATTGTCCAAACTTACGATTGATCTGCCTTTCACTGATCGCCTCACAGTCCGCAAGCTCCTTAATCCCCACACTCCCACCGCTCACAAAGATGCGATGCAGCAGGTTTTTCATCAGGTCACAATCGTTCGTACGTTGGCGCAGCAGAAGCTGGTTAAGATACTCATCCATTATGCGCACCCGTTCATTGAAATTCTGTGCTTCCAAAATGCGCTCACCTATGACGGCGATGCTTTCGGGCCAGAGATCTTCCAAGCGGTAATTACCGCCTGTAAACAAGTGAGTCGGCATCCCGTGAAAATAATGTGCCCCGCCCGGAAAAAATCGAACGGCAAAAATACGTGTCTCGGACCCTGCTTGTCTGGCAGACACAAACGGTTGCGTAAATGTCCCACAGTACGAGAGTTCCTGACGCTTACTCACCGGATCGTATTCTAATAGAATATCCGTACAGCCGTCAGGTAATACCCGCTCCATGGTTTCTTCCTGCGGCAAGCTTAACAAAGCGGTGTCTTCGCACGAAGCTGCTAGATTCTCTTCTACCACCCTATTAGCCGGACCGGACTCCCAATAACAGGCCACGTAAGCTTTCAGCGCAGCAGACGGCTTTTGTTCGATATAATACGTGGAGGGATCACTTCCATTGACTTGAAGCGGACGAAATAGGGAATGTAGCAAAGGGTCCATCCATCGTTCACTCCTGTCTCAGCACGTGATGGGAATAAATATAGCTCTATGTATGTAATAAATCCTGGTATACAAAAAGGACGTTTCTGCCGAAACGCCCGTGCTTGTTTTTTAGACGACCAAAAACTCTGCTTTCTTCTCACATTCCTTGCACTTCACTGGAGGGTCCCAATCCGAAAATTTCGTTTCCTTGAGATCGACGACATCCGGTGCATCCTCGTATTCATCGACGAACATATCAATTGCCAGTTCCACATGCTCTTTACATACCACGTACATTCCAGTTGCATCCCTTTCCGTTTGAAGCTCTTCCTGTTGTAAGTGTGTCAAAACTGCCTTCTTTTGTTCTACCACACTTGACGCGGAAAGGAAAGTGCTTGCCCACTATCCCTGACGTTTGGTCTTAAAAATGAGGAAATTACTGACGTTCAGGTCTTCGTGAAAATGGGGATATTTCTCCAACATTTCGGCAGACGGCTTGGGTTCGATCATCCCTTCCAACAGTAAGCCTGCCTCAATAATGGTCTGTACATAGCTGCCCAGCGTACGGTGAAAGTACAAAAACTTTTCTTCCTGATCATAAGGCATATCTTGCTCCAATGGGCCTTCGTTGAAATATTGATCCACTTTCCAATACAGCTTTTTTCCTGTCTCATCCTTCACCCAACCACTCTGCGGTGTCTGAAAGCATGGATGCAGAATAGAAAAAATAAAGCGGCCCCCTGGAACTAATAACCGCTGCATTTCGGCAATCGCCTGCTCATAATGGGCCAAGTCCTGGATGACCATATTGGACACGATCAGATCAAAGCTCTGGTTCCCGAACATCTCCAGCTTCTCCAGATTACCGTGGTGGTATGTAATTCCCAACGCTGACGGCGTTCGCTCTCTTGCAAGCTTCAGCATCTCTGTCGAGTAATCGACGGCTTCCACCGATGCACCCGCCTTGACCATTTTCCGGCTCAGATAACCTTCGCCACAGCCGGCATCCAGCACTTTTTTGCCCCCGAGGGTTCCCATACAAGCTTGCAATGCCGGATTCAGCAGTACTTCACGAGATCGATCTCCTTCCTCAGTGTACTTGGCAGTAAAGTTTTCTGCATGCATATCCCAGCGTCGAATGGCCTCTTCCGTGTCCCACTTATTCATATTCATCTCCTTCTTTCTTTTGTATTTACAAATCCGATGCTATACTACAATCCACGTAGGGCCATAGATTCTACACTCATTTCTGTATTTTTTCAATAATAACGCTTACAAAATTAAAATATCTAATTAACACATGATTTTTACATGAATTATACAGGTATTCCATATTCAAATAGTGTGGTAGTGTTTTATTGGAAAGCGCTTTCAAAAATAACTTTGTAAAGGGGCCTGTTATGTTAAAACGAAGACCCGTTTCATTGCTGTCGTTGACGCTTGCCATCACCCTATTGTTATCTACGTTCGCATCCGTTGCCGCTGCTGCCGAATCTGACGGACAAGCACCGCAAACTGCGGCTGCGAGCAGCATGCAATCGTATGTAGAAGCCATGCAGCCTGGATGGAATTTAGGAAATTCTCTGGATGCTGTCGGGGCGGATGAGACAGCCTGGGGCAATCCGCGCATTACCCAGGCGTTGATCCAGCAAATTGCTGCCCAAGGATACAAAAGTATTCGTATTCCCGTCACCTGGGATAAGCACATGGGAGGCGCACCCAACTATACCGTTGAGTCTGCCTACATGAACCGTGTGGAAGAGGTTGTTCGCTGGGCACTGGATGCCAATCTGTACGTCATGATCAATATCCATCATGATTCATGGACGTGGATAAGCAGTATGGAGCCCAAACATGATGAGGTGCTGGCTCGCTATAACGCGTTATGGACACAAATTGCCCAGCGCTTTAAAGATCAACCTAACAAGCTGATGTTTGAAAGTATTAACGAACCCCGTTTCTCCGAAGGAGGGACTACGGATGAAGCAAAAATGAATCAGATGCTCCATGAACTGAATGTATCCTTCCACAAAATCGTCCGCGCCTCCGGCGGTAAAAATGCCACTCGCCCCCTTGTTCTGCCTGGCTTGGATACATCACCTGCTCAGGCCAAAATCAACGAGCTGTACAACACGATAACCAAGCTGAACGATCCCAACCTGATTGCAACCGTCCACTATTATGGCTTCTGGCCTTTCAGTGTGAACATTGCCGGATATACTACATTTGAGAAAGATACCAAGAACGATATTGTTCAAACCTTTGATAACGTCTATAACACCTTTGTAGCCAAAGGTATCCCGGTCATTATCGGTGAATACGGCCTACTCGGCTTCGATAAAAATACAGGCGTTATTGAACAGGGCGAAAAGCTGAAATTCTTCGAGTTCCTGACCTATTATATGAAGGAGAAGAAAATAACAGGTATGCTCTGGGATAACGGCCAGCACTTGAACCGGACAACGTACAAATGGTCTGACCCTGAACTCTTTAATGTCATTAAGTCCAGCCTAAAAGGACGTTCCTCCAATGCAGCTAGTGATCTCATTCACTTGAAGAAAGGCACCTCTGCTCAGGACACCAAGGTCACTCTAAACCTGAACGGCAATCAGTTGAAATCACTCCATACCGGCAGTAAGCAACTGAAACAGGACACCGACTATACGCTGAGCGGAGACACATTAACACTAAAATCCAGCTTGCTCACCAGCCTGACCACCTCCGGTAAGTATGGGGAGAATGCCGTCATTACCGCTAAGTTTAACAAGGGGGCAGACTGGAATTTCAAAGTAGTCGTGTATGATACTCCAAAATTAAGTGCTGTCGAAGGGACTACACAAGCCTTTACCATTCCAACGGACTTCCGTGGTAGCCAGCTTGCCACGATGGAAGCCGTGTATACGAATGGTGGCAATGCCGGTCCACAGGATTGGACACCGTATAAAGAATTTGGCAATACCTTTGCCCCTGCCTATGATGCCAACGGTATCAAGCTGTTACCTGAATTTTTTAATAGTGTAAAAGATGGCGACGTCACGCTGAAGTTCCACTTCTGGAGCGGCGATGTGGTGACATACAAGATCACCAAGAGCGGAACCCGTGTGACGGGAACGACATCTTAATCTAAGGCGCAGCAAAAAATCGAAAAAGGCGTTCCCGGAAATGAGCCGGAGAACGCCTTTTTATAGTTAAGCCTATAAGTTAAACCTTAGCCTTCCGGCTTATCTGTTAATTTTAACGTCACCGATTCTTCCTTGCCTGCCCGGTAAAAAGTAACTTTCAGCTCATCGCCAATCTTCTTGTTATCGTACAAGTAGCGACGCAAATCAAGCGTAGAGTTAATCGGTTCGCTATCAAACGCAGTAATGACATCGTTCAGCTTCAAGCCAGCTTCCTTGGCAGGACCGTGGGCTTCCAGAACGACTGCTCCATTCTTCACGCTGTCCGGCAGCTTGAGCTCCTTGCGCTGAGTTTCATCCAGCGGTGCATATTCATTATTGAGATCGACCGTGTATACCCCCAGATAAGGGCGGGTGATCTTGCCGTCCTCAACCAGTTCATCCACCGTCTTCATCACCTCATTGGCGGGAATGGCGAAACCAAGTCCCTCAACACCTGTATCAGCGATTTTCATCGTATTGATGCCAATCACACGTCCGTCCAGATCGACCAGCGCGCCGCCGCTGTTTCCCTCATTAATCGCCGCATCGGTCTGGATGACATGCTGCTCCCAGTCATACACGCCATCCTGGTTAATGGAAATCGGAATGATTCGATTCGTATAGCTCACAATACCAGAGGTAAGTGTGTCTCCCAAGCCGAGCGGGTTGCCAATAGCAATGACAGTCTCGCCTAGACGAAGTTTGCTGGAGTCGCCGATATCCGCTACCGTGCTAATGCCTTTATCGTCAACTGCCAGCACAGCGATATCACTAATGCGATCCTTTCCGACCAGCTTTGCCTCTTTTCTGACACCGTCCACCGTTACAATATCCAGATCATCCGATCCTTCGATCACATGGTTGTTCGTCATAATGAAGGCTTTGCCCGAACTCACTCGGAAAATGACACCCGATCCAAGCGCGGATTGTTCCGTGCTGTTACCGTCTTCCCCTTTCAGGTTTACGATGCTGACGACGGCTGGGCGCACCTTGGCAGCCGCCTGCACAATCCGGTCATACGGATCACCCGCTGCTTGCCGCAAGGGATAGTGACTGGCTCCGGTTACCGCTGTAGTGGAGGGCAGACCTGTAATAAAGCTGAACAGAAGCACAGCAACCACTGCACTGACTGCACCGCTAATGACAGCAGCTTGCACCGGACTTACTCCACGCTTCCTGTGTGGCCAACGTCCCCGTCCTCCACGGCGCGCCTTAAATGCCATTTTTTTAGCCGCACGTGTGGATACCTTCGTTGAATAAAAATCGTCCTCAAACAAGCCCATGCTAATCCTCTCCCCTTCGTTGTCATGCACCGACACTCACTAAAAAATTAGGGCTATTCGGGCTTGCGCCAACCTATGCTACAGAGAACCTGCTCCGTTGAACATCTCAAATGGATTGAATATCCCTTATCATCGGAATCCAGCAACCAATCGTTCCGGCCTACTTATTAATCACCACAAATGGTGCCTTCCTAAGCAACCGAATCTCATAAATTAGCATACACGCCGAATCTGACTCCGAATAGAGGAAAAAAGAGGAATGATTTCCAAACCAATGGACTACAATAGTAACAAGTCTTCTATTCTATTACAAAATGATCGTCTCATAGAGACGTTCTGGCCTGTTCCCGTCCGCTTAAAGCTGCCTATACTTTCGATGAGAGCCTTCCTTCAGAAAGCTTTCCGTTGTTAGCTTTATTGTATCACAGCACCCAGCAAAACCACAGGCAGAACCAAGCTCATTGCACGCCATTTCTAAAATATTTTTACAGGAGGAATATATGATGAATTCACATCGTTCGGCTATGGATGAAGTTCGTATGGCTGCCAAGCTTGCGGATTTGAAAGACGAGCATTACCGCAATACACTGGCGCTAAGTACATTGATTGAACTACTGGTGGACAAAGGCGTAGTGACCCGTGAAGAGGTAGAACGCAAAGCCGCCGAGCTGAACAGCTTTATGGCTCACTTACCTTATCCCAAGGTGTAGGACGATCATAGTACGTATCGCACAATCGAAATTCACTGTCCTTGTAAAAACAGCCGCGGTCTTCCATCGCCCCACGTACAGTCAACTTCGCAAGTTCCATCATATTGTGGTCGCGGCTCAAATGTGCCAAATACGTTCGCTTCGTACGACCTGTCAGCAGCTCGCTAAGAATCGCACCCGCCATCTCATTGGATAAATGACCGATATCACTGAGAATACGGCGCTTGATGTTCCACGGATAACGCCCCATACGCAGCATTTCCACATCATGATTAGACTCCAGTACCAATACGTCCGCGTCTGATATCGCCTGTTTCACTTTGTCGCTGACATAGCCGAGATCGGTCGCTACACTGAGCTTCTCTGCCCCATCATAAAAGCTATACCCTACAGGCTCAGCCGCATCATGGGATATGCCAAAAGACTCCACGCGTAATGACTCAAATTCCCGCGTTGCGCCTGTCTCCAATATTCTGCGGTTATCGTCTGCGATTTGCCCAACAGCATTGCTGATGGCAAACCATGTCTTCTCGTTAGCATATATAGGTAAATTATATTTACGCGCCATGGCGCCTAGTCCTTTAACATGATCAGAATGCTCATGCGTGACCAAAATACCATCCAACTCTTCTCCGCTCAGATCGCGTTCTTTCAGCAATTCGTCAATACGCTTCGCGCTGAGACCTGCGTCGATGAGCAATGTCGTGTCTTCGTTCCGCACAACGGTAGCGTTGCCGGTCGAACCGCTCGACAGCACGGTAAATGAAATCCCCATATCTGTTCAAGACCCTTCTGTATGTTCTGTCTTTGGACTAATGACATCTCCGTTCATCTGCACATAATACACACCTTTCCCGTTGTCCAGCATAAACCGCCACACGGGGGCAGCCACCTGGCTATCGGAGTTAAAGGTCTGTCCGTAATAACCGAGCCGAATATCCTTCACAATCGTATCACGCGGCAAATAGCCATCGATCAGCCTTGCCAGTGCTTTGGACGCAGGCAGCATTTTCTTTGCCTCATCCGAAGGCTGGAGATCGACCTTAATTTTGCGATACCCTGTAATCTTCTGATTGCTGTAAAACAGAGCCAGCTTCACATTAAATAGCGGCCATTTGCCCTGAACCAGCGGATGAAGTACAAAAGCATCTGCTTGTCCGGATGCCAATTCCTCCTGAACATCCAGCGGATCATACTGAAAGTTATCGATATCCTTGATTTGTGGCTCCAATGCCTCAACGAGCGCGTCATGGGTAAATACCAGTTTGCTGTCCACCGGCTTCACCAGCTGCACACGATCATCCTTTTCTCCACTATGAACGTATGTGTAAGAAAGTTTAGGCAGCTGCGGGGTATCCCCGGGAATCGGAGCCAGCACCTGAATGCTTTTCTCTTCCATTAAACGCTGCGTATTTTCATCCAATGAAGTAAAATCCAGATTCGGCCCTGCCGTTTCCTGCGCATCATGCCACAATTGGTAACCCAATACCACATTGAGCAGCAAAAATGTACAGATCAATACGTTTTTGGCGCGGCTCCAATCCATTCCCGTTCCCCCTTCCTGTCACCTCTTTGTCTCCCGGTCTGGCTTCGTTTGTGTTGTGTTGGATGCTGTCGTTACAGGAACAGCATGAATTTCTGCAACAGAACCGTCACTGAGCGTAACGTGCCACTCAGGAGCAAGCTTCAATCCATCATTGGTCAGCTCCGGCTGATATACAGGAGTCAGCTCACGAATTGTCTTCCCTTTTGCTACAGACTCCAGTTGCTTCTTCAAGGGCTCGCCACCCGGCAGCATAACCTTCTTCGAGGATTGCTCTCCTCCCTTGAGGTACAGCAGCGAACGTTCATAGACAGATGCCGTTTCTTGCTGGATTTGCAGCGAAATCGTACCAAAGCGGAATGATGGTGTGTCCAGCACCGGATAAGCACCATAATACTGCTGAAACATCACAGTCGTACGATTTTCATCGCTGCTTCTTAATTTCATTTGGTACGAAGCATCCCAACCGCCATGCTGATTCACAAAATCAACTGCGGCCAGTACATCCCTAATTGGACTGCTTCCACTTGCCCCTGGGGCACTGGGATCGGTATAGCTCATCCATCGTTGCTCCTGCTTAATTTGCAGACTGCGCTTGCTGTCCGTGTAAATTTGGGAGCCGTCCTTCTCCTGAATATTGCGCGTAATCCCTGGATCGAAGAACAAGTTCCGCTGCATTTGCTCCGTCGTAAACAACCCGGCATACACCACAGGCTGCACAGTTTCCAGGTCATTCACGGGAATGTAGTACTGATTATCCACCAGCTCGTACAACGGGGCATTTTCACCGAAATTCACATGCTGCCGAATGTCCTCTACCGTCATGTCGAACTGGTTTGCCTCATACACCACATCGCCTCTGGCACTGAAAAAGAGCGCATGCGGCTTGGCATTCCTTTCGTCTATATAGATCCAAATGCGGTTAATCGTCTCTCCCTGAAACACCGAATCCGGCGTCAGACGCATGACCCGCTCCAGTAATGAAACCGGGACTCCGCCTGAAAAGGATAATTCGATGCCTTCGTTTTCGCTGCGAATCTGGGCCCAGTCCGCTGATTGAATACTTCGACGTTGAAAGTTGTTAAAGCTCCGGCTTTCCAGCCGTGTATAAATTAAATCGTAAAAAGTAACACCCGGATAAAAAATGGTATGCTTCTTCTCGCCTTGGTGAATGAGCATTTTATCAGGAAACACGAGGTTCTCAATCTTTTTCTCCTGTCCCATGCTTTCGGTTTTGACATAGTTCGTTTCTGAAGTGAGTACAGAATCACTGCCTGGAAGGCGGTAAATCAAAAAATAAGTCTGTACCAGGCTGGAAGCAACCAGCAAAATAAGCGTCCAGGACTTCAAACGTTCCTTCACTGTGCTTCCCTCCCTTCACTCGACATGGGTAGCGTAAAGGTCGTACAGGTTCCCTGACCGTATTCCGATTCCAGAAAAATCTGGCCCCCATGCGCCTTTACAATTTCCCGGGCAATCGACAGTCCCAGTCCCGTACCACCCATATTGCGCGATCTCGCCTTGTCTACACGATAAAACCGTTCAAAAATCCGGTCCAGATCTTTTTTGGGAATACCAATTCCGGTGTCTTGTACCGAAATGGACAGCATTCCCTCACTGTTGCGGCGAGCTTCAATCCGAATACTCCCGCCATCTGGCGTATATTTCAACGCATTGGACATCAAGTTGTCCAACACCTGCTCAATTTGGTCCCGGTCGATCACGACCTTACCGATTCCCTGCTCTACGAACATCCCTGAGCGAATGTGCTTTTGCTTCATTTGAAAAGAAAACCGATCTGCGACTTCGTCCAGCATCTCCATCACATCCGCAGGCTGCATCCGCAAAGGCGCCTCATTGGAATCAAGCCGTGACAGATGCAGCAAATCCGTAACCAACCGGATCATACGCTCTGTCTCATTGCGGATCACGCCTACAAAACGCTCCGCGAGCTGCGGTTCAGCCATCGCGCCGTCATCCAGCGCCTCAGCATAGCTGCGGATGGTCGTCAACGGAGTGCGCAGCTCATGTGATACATTCGCTACGAATTCCCGCCGTGTCGTCTCCATTTCCTCCTGCTCCGTCACGTCCTGGAGCACGGCAATCGTCCCCGTAATGCCAATTTCCCGCCGATGAATCGGCGTGAATGTCACACGGATGACGATAGGTTCATCCTGACCGGCTGGCTCCAGCTGCAAGAGCGTGGAGGCCGAAGATCCGCTATACAGGGCCTCGGTTTCCTCCGGGTCGATCCCCAGCAGTACCGCGATATGCCTGCCGGTCATTTCGTTTTCGTTCACGCCCAGCATGGCGCTGGCCCGACGGTTGACCAGAATGACCCGGCCGTTGTCATCAGTAGCGACCACACCGTCGCTCATATTGGTCAAGATGGAGGAGAGCTTCTCCTTCTCCTCTTCATTTTGAGACAGTGCCTCACGCAGACGGCCTGTCATATAGTTAAAGGCCACGCTGAGCCTGCCGATCTCATCATCCCCAAATACAGGCATCTGCTGGTCAAATTTTCCTTCGGCAACCTCTGTTGCATGACGTGTCATCACCTTAATCGGATGCGTAATCGTGTGGGCCAATACCACGCCCAGCACAGCCGTTAGCGCCAGCGCAATGAGCATACCTGAGAGAAACACATTGTTAATGCGTTTCATCGTATCGTAGAGCTCGGTCATCGAAGCGGCGATGTACACCGCGCCGACAATCTTGCCTTGGCTGATGACGGGCTTGGCGACGACCTTCTTGCGGACATTATCCTCGTCCACCATGTATTCCTCGTTATCACGGATACCTTGGAGTGCGCGGCTGACCACTGTCTGCGTATTTTTGCGTCCAACATAATCGGCGTGTGAACCTTGGGAAGTAATTAACACTTTGCCGCTGGCATCCAGCACCTGAATTTCCGCGCCGCTGAAATCAAACAAATTATTTACGCGTGCACGCAGGCTTTCCACGCTGTCTTCTTCCATTTTGCCGTCACTGCCACTCAGATCCTGCTCCGCCAGCACGGACAGCATCTCCGCCCGTGCTTGCAAATCCTGCGTAAAATTACTCGTGAGAGAGTTCTTCATCGAGCTGACAAAATAGACCCCAATCAGCTGCATAGCCACCAAGATAAGCAACACATAGATAATAATCAGCTTTGCATGAATGGTACGAAAGAAAGACAGCCATCTCATGCCCGCAGGCCACCTTTGCCCCCGCTCACGATATATCCAAGACCACGGCGCGTCAGGATGGTCTCCGGCTTGCTCGGGTTCTCCTCAATCTTCTCGCGCAACCTCCGAATGGTCACATCTACTGTCCGTACATCCCCGTAGTATTCGAAGCCCCATACTGCCTGGAGCAAATGCTCCCGCGTCATGACTTTTCCAGCATTCTTCGCCATATAGTGCAATAGCTCATATTCGCGGTGCGTCAGGTCAAGCGGTGTTCCGTTTTTGTAAGCTGTATACATATCTGTATCAAAAAAGAGGTCGCCCACGCGCAGCCCCTGCTTATCCTCCTGCGGTCGGCTTTCCGACGTGCCTGCCCCGCCACGTTGCTGTCTGCGCATCTGTGCCTTCACTCGTGCCAGCAATTCCCGTGTGCTGAACGGCTTTGTCACATAATCGTCCGCACCCAGCTCCAGCCCCAGCACTTTGTCGATTTCGCCGTCCTTGGCGGTCAGCATAATAATCGGCGTCTGGAGCTGATGCCCGCGCACCTCGCGGCATACGTCCATGCCATCCATGCCCGGCAGCATCAGATCCAGCAGAATCAGGTCAGGCTGCTGCTTGACCGCGATATCCACTGCGCTGATTCCATCGAAGGCGCAAATCACCTGGTAGCCCTCTTTTTCCAAATTAAATTTCAAAATATCAGCGATGGGCTGTTCATCATCCACTACTAGAATCGTTCCCTGCATACAGCGTTCACCTCTTTTCACGGATCATAATCTATAATTAACTTTCGTTTGTCAGTACCTATAAGATGTTTATTCTATTCTATCATACCCGTGCGCCATTCCCTTACTTCTCCAGACCCTTTTCTTTACGCAGAAAAAAACCATGCCTGCACCTACTGTTAAGCATGCAGAAAAACATGGCCTTTCCCCTTGATCCTCATAGATCATGTAACTTTCGATATAAACATCCATTCTATCTTAAATACGTCATTGGATTGCGTGGCGTATTATCTTTACGAATTTCAAAATGCAGATGCGTTCCTGTGGAGCGTCCTGTGTTCCCCATGACCCCGATCGACTCGCCTTGCTGAACCACCTGTCCTACATGAACGCCAATGCTGCTCAAATGCCCGTACACGGTTTGGTAGCCGTTGCGATGATCGATCATAATGACATTGCCGTATCCATTCTGCTGACCTGCAAATGTTACCACGCCTTCATCTGATGCGCGAATGTCAGCACTACCGACCAAATCGACACCCTCATGCATACGTCCCCAGCGTGCGCCAAAGCTACTTGACATCGATGCGCCGGACACCGGCCAAGCGAACTGTCCTGAGCCTTCTCCCACGACCTTCGTTCCTCTAAGAACCACCTCAGTAACAGACGGCTGCAGCACCTTTTGACCGAGCCATTCCTCTTGCACGACCTCACCGTTCTCCTTGGTCAAACGATAGTCCATCTCTTTAAGACCTACTTGTCCTGGTCTGACTACTTTGGTAACCCCTGCCTTCAGTTCATCGCTCTGGCGAATCTCAACCTCAGGCTCGATGGCAATCTGTTCGACGACCTTCTCTACTGTTCGCACCGTAACCGGAGCCTTTGGAGCAGTAAGCTTCAATTCATCTCCAATTTGCAAATACAGCTCACGCGAGCCGGGATTGTTCTGCTTAATCTCCCAAGCGGTCATATTAAATTTAGTTGCAATCGACGACAAAGAATCGCCTTCTTGCACTGTATACGTGATAGGAGCCTCACGCCCCTCAGTCAACACTTTGACTGCTTCAGCCTCCGTCAGTACCTTGTTCGGGTCTGCTTTCACAGGCTCGTACGCGACTTTCTCACGGATACTGGCAGACTCCAGCCATGCCTTAGGGGTTTTAGTACTAGCACTCGCATGACTACTGCCCACAGATGTTTTGCGAACCAGCCCCTTGATGCCTGTAGATGTACCCTCACCCACAGGTGTATACTTCTTCTGTACTTGCTTTAAAGCCGCCTGTGCAGTCGCTTTATCCTTTACAATGCCAACCGTCTGTCCGTTGACCTTCACTTCTACCCCTTTGGCATACGCTGTCAGCATACCATCCAGCTTCTTCAGCGTGGCTGCGCTGTCGATATCCGCTTTATATGCCTTCTCAATGTCTGTCGTTACCGCGCTCGTATTGAGCACCATATTGACGCCGGGATACTTATCCTTATACTGTTTGCTCTTCGTTGCGTACAGCTGTTTAAGTTGTTGCTCATTCAAGATATTTCCGACCTCGACGCCTTTTACATACACTTTATAATAAGGAACTGTGTTAGCTCCGACATACTGATTACTCGCAAAAATAAGACTGCCTGCAATCACCACACCGCCTGCCGTCCAGCTCAACCATTTTCTCCGACCGCTCCACCACTTTGCTATTTTCCCCGCTTCCACAGCAGGCTTGTCTGCAACGTTTGAATCTGCATTCCTGCTGTCTGGTGAATCCTGCTCCTTCAAAACCTTCATGACTCTCTCCTTTTCAGCATATCTTATCTCTATATAAATGCGTTCGTTATTGGTCTTTCACACTATGAATTTAGCCTGTATTCACAAGCATCTATGATATTAGTCGCTATCTACCATTGCATAGTTGCGTAAAAGGTTTCAAAAATTTAACCTTTTCACAACACTGTTTACTTTAACATAGCCTTTACAAAGAATTCAACTACACTCCAATTCCTTCCTGGCACGCAAAAAAATCCGCGCATGGCGCGGATTCTACAGTCCTATTTTGAGCATACACATTGCCCCTGAATTCATCGTTATTTATTCAGGATTTTGCAAAATACTCATTTAAGCAAATCCATCAGCTTGTTGTATTCCTCTTTGGTCAAATACTTCGCTAGCACCTGCTGAATATCCTGAAGCTCCTGCTCGGTGAGACCGCCTTCCATCGCAGCTGAAATTTTCTGCATCTCCTCCGGCGGTAGCTTATTCATCAGAATCGCAAAAATCTCCTGCTTCTGTGCCGCCGGTAAATTGTTCTTCTTCTCCGTCAAATGGTCGGGCGTAATAACCAAATCATGGCCTTCAATACTTGTTTCAGGTGTAGCTGTTGTACCTTCTGCCTGCTTCTGAGACTCATTGCCTGATGTTCCCGCCGACGTGGCTCCCTCCTGAGATACCTTGCCATTGGCTGCGCCACCAGCCTCACTTCCGCTTTCTTCTAAGCCCTGTCCCATGACAGGCAACGCATCATCAGGCGGTGTTACACTTCCCGAGTCACTTCCCGTCGTCTTGTTCTTCCCCGTGTCTGTGCTTTGGTCCGTACCCGCACTGCCTTTTAGCCAACCCAATCCCCATATGGGCTGATGATCAAGCTGAATGTTAAACTGCCGCAGCAGCGATTGAACATAAGCATTAACGACTACACCTGTCACTGCCAGCGTTAGTGCGCTAACCAACACGACTGTCATTCCTTTTTTGAGCAGCCATCCAAGCCACCTCATATCCCGTTACCTCCTTATACGCATCCTGCCATGTGTGTATCATCATGAAGTGCATATAGATCAGTATTGACGAGATATGACGATTTTTAACCCATGGAATATGTAAAACTAGCACAATTCAATAGGAGATGCCACCTTCTGATTGAATTAGCGTGTACGACGCACCCAGAAACGGAAAATGTCACTGCGGACATAATCCAGAGAATACAGCACCTGCCTGTTCATTTCATCATAGTGAAGCTGCTTTAATAGTAATACCGTGGCCTGTGGATGCTTCAACAGACGCGTCATATGTGCATCGTCATAGTTGGGAACGGTAAGCTCGGAATACGCTCCGACGATTCGCACCCCCGCCTTGAACTCAAGACTCTGAAAAAGCGAGCCTGAAAAAGAGTCACCTTCTAGAATGGGTCCGGCTAATTTCTCTGGCATCCAGTTGATAGAGTGGGCTACAGCCTCTCCGTTGGCAGTGCGTGTACGCTCTAGAGCAATCATGGGCTCATTCTCGGAAAATCTCATCTGTTCGGCAATATCAGGAGGACAAACCGAGATTCTCTGAATGGATTCCAGCTGCTCGTCTTCCCGTAACCCTGCCGAACGAATCATGTCCCCGATGCTGTACAGGCGGTCGAGGGAGCTTGGAATACTCGGCAGCGGGCAAGTCGCAAACGTGCCACTCCCGTGTTTTACAAGCAGCTTACCTTCTGATTCCAGTTGGCGAATAGCTCCCCGTAGCGTTGTACGCGAGACACGAAACGTTTGGGAAAGTGCAGTTTCCGACGGCAGCCGATCCCCCGGACCCATTTGATTAGCCTTCATATATTCTTCTATACGCTGCTTTATGTTCTCTTGTTTTGTTGACACCGTCCGAAGCCCAGCCTTTCTATTGTGTTAAGCCATATAAATCGGATTCGTAAAAGCAATCATCATCACGCAGTCTTCCATGCAGCCGTAAAGCTCCGCTCGTATCCAGCCCTTACCTAGCGGATCTTGCAATGATAGCGTATATTCACCTGTGTGAGCAGGGATCTGAATCTCGGAGCATATTCCGTGACTACTTGTCAGCAGAAGACGAAGATTCTGAGGCTTGAGGTTGTAATGGGCTGCTCTTGCTTCCACATCCAATTGAACCGTCACAGATAGTGAATCTTCTACAGTCAGCTCTATGCATTCGCCGATGTGATAACGATGTTCTCTGCCCTTAATCTGTGCCCACATCGTCAGTAACGGTCCCATCGTAACTGACACTGAACCGTGGCGAATCGCCTCAACTGCCCGGTCTGCTAAGCCTTCTCGCTCTTCTGCTTCATCATAAACCCCCAGATACGTAACAGCCGGAAGCGCATCATCCGGTTTAGATACATGCCAGTCCCGACCGCTTACCGCAGTGATGCGATACCCCTGATTCAACAAATCGGTCCACATGGCAAACGCCCGCTGGCTATCCCGCTTAATAGATGGCATAAGCGTTGACCAGACTTCTATATAATCCACCTCATGCCAATCCTGAATCGTGTATTCCCAAAAGCACCCCGTACAGATCGGACTTCCGATCCTGAACGGATGGGCAATCCCTGCAATGCCTCCCTGCTCATGCACCTGCCGAATCCCCTCATGGATGTCATCTGGTCCCAGCACACGCCAATCGATAAAGCGGTCAACCCCAAGCGTCAGCATATGCCCGTAAAAGGTCGTCCACTCCATCCCTGAAATGATCGGGAGACCAAACTGCCGCTGAACCTGTTCCTGATCCGTGAGTGCCGATTGCGTGTTGTGATCCGTCATAGCGATGCACTCAAGTCCCAGATCCACTGCGCTTTGAACAAGCTCCTCCAGCGTTTGCTTTCCGTCGCTGTGAAGCGTATGGGTGTGAAGCTCAGCTGGAATCCATTTAAGCATATGCTGCTTCCTCCCCCAATACATGAATTTGGTAGGCAAGCGTCTCGGTTACAACGGCATGCAGACTGACCGTAATCCGCCACATGCCCGCCGGATTATCTCCTGCGAGGAATCCCGGCGAAGCCGCAGGCGAACCGAGCCAATGCTCCTGCTGCATCTCGGGACGGTGCGCATTTCCACGGTGACGGAGAGGATCATCGACAGACAGCGTTAATAAATTTTGCAGCGGGACATACTTCTTCCATAGATCGGATGAATGCCCCGGCTCGTCGTATCCGTATTTGCTCATGCTTTCCTCAATGATTCCTCGTGCTTGCTCTTGATCCTCCAATAACTTGGGCGTGTAAGAGAAGTGAATACGGATCGTTTCAGTCGGCTGTGGAATATGAAAAGAGTACGTAATATGGCTCTGAGTGCAGGTTCTGTCAACCGTTCCTTCCACATACAGTAGTCTGCTCATGACTCCCCATCCTGGCTAGACAGTTCATCCACAACATGCTTTACCATATCATTCACAGGATGTTCTTCATCACCCGACATGTCTTTGTCTGCCGCCCATAAAACACCCACGGGTTGAAGCCGCGTCAGCTCAATTACCCGGTCTGTACGAATACCTGGAAACTGCGGGAGATTATCCTCGTTTAACGTAAAGGCACACAGTCCGGCTACTTCCATGCTGTCCGCACCGCCTTCCAGCAATACGGCTCTGATTTCAGCTATATCCTCAAGCACAGCCTCTCCAGACAGCTTGATCGTGGTGGAAAAATGTGACTCTGCCCCCTCATAAGCGGCTCTAAAATCCCCGAGTCTCAGATCATAATGGCACGATGAATACCACTGCTCCGAGCCGTGAAGACGAAGCTGGACATCGACACAGGCATCTTCCTCACGCCGATTGAAGCCCGGCTTGGACCCTGGAGTCGATTCTCTGTCTGAACCCCGTAAGGGGCGTTTGGAAGTCTGGATAAACACATAGCTACGCTGGTGTGCAAGTGCAATGGAAGACGCTTGTGACGGTATTTCCAGCTCCTGCTGACGTTCCATCTCCCACCCAGTGACCTGATAGGCAAAAGGAAAACGGCTCATGACCGCCTCACGTGGCTCTTCCTCTGGTTTCCACTGGAAAGCAGGCGGCAGCATAAAACGATAGTCCGATGTGATGTCATCCTTAAAGTTTCCGTTAGTTGTTGCGGATTGGAGAACAGGATGCCCACCCAGATCATAATTGCCATTAAACGCAGTCGTAATATGATGTGCCCCCTGGAAAACAGCTTCCAGAACATTGCCTTCCGCATCCAGCTCGACGCGGTACATCCATTCGATATCGGTCGTTCTTCCCCATTTGCTCATAAGCAGCGGCGCGGGCGTTCCCTCATCTTCATGGCTGAACATCATCTGATATTCGATGACTGTCTTCTCCTCATTCCCTTCCACGGAATAGAACAAAACAAGCGGTGTATCCGTAAAGCGATTCTCATAGGGATGTGAGAGATTGCGGCCATATAAAAGCGGGGTATGGCGATAAATCAGCGATCTTGGAGAGGAATCAGCCACGCAGCGCAGTTCAACCCCATCGATCCATGCTCGAGATACAAGCGGAGCCGATTCCAGTTCGCGAAATTCAGCATAGACCTCATAATCGCCTTCTTTTAGATGTCCCAACAAACGGGTATACACTCCCTGACTGCTGCCATAGTACAAAATGACATCTTGATTATAGGCTTCATTCAGGTAGAGGCGTACGAAGGCAGATTCTCGATCTGTCGCAGCCCAGTCACTGTCTGATCTGGCGAACAGATCAAGCTCCGCGTATCCGTCTTCTGGCATGGAGAACCTAAACCGGAACCCGTTTCCCGGGCTGAGCTCAACCTCCGCCTTGTGTAAGGCAATCCGATAACCGCAATCCAGCAGATCCTTTTCCCACACTCGCCCACTAAACCCGGTAATTTGCACCTCTGCTTGGCTGTTCATCCCTGTAACCTCCTTAGTTATAACGGCGGTCTAGCTAGCATCCGCATCCTTCACCATTGTCCGAATATAAAAGTAGCCCATAAAAGAACACAGTAAAAACATAAACACTGCCATTGCGCTGGCCGTATGCGTCTCCTGATAGCTGGAAAACACCTGCTGCATCGCAACACCCAGCACCTGCGGCGAGTTGGCACCAATCAGGAAGGGAGCCGTAAAGCTGCCCATGATTCCCATAAAAATGAAGGTCACCGCAACCCACATCGTTTTGTAGGAAAGGGGTAAAATAAAGCGCCCAAACAGCTGCATCGTGCTGGCTCCGGCATCTCTGGCGCTTTCGACGACGGCGTTTGGAATGCTGGCAAGTGCCGAGCTGAGCAGCATGGTTGCGAACGGAATGTTGAACCACAAATTAGCCAGCACCAGCCCTTTGTAGTCATAAATAATCCTCGGAATCGTCTCAATGCCGAGCGGCAGCAAAAGACGTGCAGCCCAACCGTGATTGCCATACATGGTAATGATCGCATACGTTGCAATTACACCGGGAACAAACATCGGAATAAAATACAAGCGGCCTATCCACTTCACGACAACTCCTTTGCCGAATCTCAGATAAATCGCCAAAGCATAGCTGATGACCAGAGTAAGGGCCGTCGAGACTAACGTGACATTAATCGTATACATGATATTTCTACGCATGGCAGGTTCCGTGAACAGCCGAATATAATTGGCCAGACCGTAGCCCGTTCCATATTGATCAATCAAGCTTTCCTTCACTGCATAAAGAATCGGAATAATAACGACGACCAGCAAAATGAGAAAAGACGGGATGACCAGAGCAAGCCCCAGCATCCCCCTTTTGGACAATGAACTCATGCTCAACCGCCCGCTACTTCACTTTGCCAGCGTTTGTAGATTTCCTGCTGAAGCTCTCCGCTGTTAAAGCTGCGGTATCCAGAAGATACACTGTTGAATTTCTCTTGCAGTTCTGTTGGCATCAGATTCCACTTAATCCCCGGATAGCCGTACATTTTATTAATAACCACCGTTTGCGCTTCAGGCGTCAGTATATAATTCAAGAATTCCTGGGTTGCTTCTTTTTTGGAGGAAAGTGAAGGAACCATCAGATAAGAGGGGCCACCTGTAAAAGCAGGGTCGATCTGTGTCAGCTTCACCGTGTCTGGAAGCAGCCCTTTAGCCAGTTGTTCGAGCGCCATATCAGACCAGGCTGGAACCATGTCTACCTCTCCACTTGCTAAAATATCAAGCGTACCTTGGTTCTTCTTAGGATAGACTCCTTTTTGGTACATTGAAGGGCCCAGTTCCTTGAGCAGTGAGAAACCTTGATCCCATTTCTTCATATTTGCCGGATCATCACTGTTCATCGCCTCTGGCGGAAGGAAATTATAGATAACCGTGTTCACAAATGAACTGCCTGACCCACCTGTGGACGGATCATTATAGGCAAACTTGCCCGGATGCTGGCGAATCCACGTGTACAGCTCGTCGGCTGTTTTCGGAGGTGTCGCTACTTTTGCACTATTATAGGCAAGGACAACCGAAGAGGCACGGTATGGAATGGCCTGATTGTTGACTTGCTTGAGATACGTTTCATCCACATTCTTCAAATTTGGAACCTTGGCAGCGTCCACCGTTTCCCACAGTTTTTCGCCTACCCCTTTAGTGATGTCATCCAGACTGCCTTCGTACAGGTCGATATCTGTATCGGTTTGTCCGCTTTTCTTGGCTGCGATCAGACGGTCCAGTGTAGATGCACCTCCGGTTCCTGCTGGCAAATACACCAGTTTGACCTTAACATGATCATTTTTAGCTTCAAAGTCCTTGATTAACGTTTCCCACAGCTCTTTGACGTTCAGAGACCCTCCAGTGTACAGGGAGATTTCCGTCGTTCCGGTAGCGGCTCCCGCTTTTGTAGACTTGGCTTCCCCTGTAGCCGTGGCGGCATTACCGCCGTTTCCACAGCCAGCCAACAACGATAAACTAAGTACCCCTGCCAAAACCAGACCCATATTCTTTTTCCCAAACACGTTGTTGCCTCCTTTAGATAGTTGCACAAGTTCGCAGCATCACCAGATGATGCGTTCGTGATGGACATTGATGCGATATAGAGGTTGATCGTGAATCTTCACTGTGCTGCTGGAAAAGTAACAATTTTACTGAAGCTGAATCTGATATGCTCTCCACTGCGCAGCTCGGTCGCTCGTTCACGTGGCACAAACATTTTCAGATGATGGGTACCGCTATCCAGCGAAACTTCCGCATAATGCCCGAGAATCATCACTTGTCTGATCGTTCCGGCTAGAGAACCTTTTTCTTCCGTCGTCAGAACAATATCCTCTGGCCTTACACCAACCATGGATTCACCCGTGTATTCATGCTCTTGTGCAAACGGTATTCCGCTCACAGAGACACTGCGACCTGTACTCACCCCCTTTAATAAATTGATCCGGCCAATAAAACCTGCTACAAAAAGTGACTGTGGCTTGTCATAGATCTCCTGCGGTGAAGAGAGCTGCTCAATCCGGCCCGCATTCATAACGACGATGCGGTCGGAAATGGACAACGCCTCCTCCTGATCATGGGTGACGAACACCATCGTCATCCCCGTCTGGGTCTGGATATCGCGCAGCTCCTCTCTCATCTCCATACGCAATTTGGCATCAAGCGCGGAAAAGGGCTCGTCCAGCAGCAATACATCAGGCTTTAGCAGCAGAGCCCGAGCGAGTGCTACCCGCTGCTGCTGACCGCCCGAGAGCTGTCCCGGCGTTTTACGCTCTGCGCTCTCTAGCCGAACCAGCGCTAGCGCTTCCTTCACCTGAAGGTCAATCTCTGTCTTCTTCACCTTTCGAATCTTCAACCCGAAAGCCAGGTTGTCATACACGGTCATATGCGGCCACAAATTATAGCTTTGGAACACCATAGCTGTCGGACGCTTTTCGGGCGGCAGCTTGAGTACGCTTTTACCCTGCATCTGAATGTCGCCACTGTCCGGGTCCAAAAAACCGCCAATGGAGCGAAGCACGGTTGTTTTACCACAGCCGGAAGGTCCCAGCAGTGTCACCAGCTCTCCCTTCATCACGTCAAGTGAAATGCCTTTGACTCCGTCTCCTGTCTTGAAGCGCTTGGTTAACTCTTGAATGGATAATTGAATGGGCATTAGCTTAGGCTCCTTTTTCAGGATTTTACAAACTCCTCTTTTGACCAATTACGTTATTTCACCTGAAATCCGCCTGCCAGTACATCCGCACTTACAAAACGCTTGGCTGCCAATAGCAGAATGATCGTTGGTAGGGTAAGAATGACCGAGAAAACAGCGCCCGTTGTGCTTGGATAATCAGCAATGATGGAATACATAATGACCGGCATTGTTTTATAGTCTGGCGTTCCGACAAGGAGTGTCCCCTGTGCTTCATCTAGTGAAGCAAGAAAGGTAAAAATGGAGGCGACCACAATGCCGGGCAGCGCCATAGGAAAGGTGATTTTCCAAAACACCCGAAATGGTCCGGCTCCAGCATCCCGCGCTGACTCCTCCTGTGCACGATGTACGCTGCGGAAGGCAGAGGATGGAATCCAGGTCATATACATGAGCGTGTTTACCATATGGATAAGCACAATGCCTGCAAAGGTGTTCATCAACCCGAATTGGTAGAATAGTACGGCAATAGACACATACAAACCCATTTTCGGAAAAGCATGCGTAAGTAGGAATGAGAAAAGGAACCACTTACTGAACGGGAAAGAAATTCGTGCAAAGGCATAAGCAGCAGGAATACATACGATAATGGAGCAGACCGTAACGGTAATCGCAATCAGGAAGGATAGAGAAATCGAGCTGAGAACATCATCCTGGGTAAGTACAAACTTCCACCATTCCAGTGACAAGCTCTGCGGGAGCGGTGCAGGATACTGCCATTTTCCCGAAACCGCCAAAAGGAGAAGATTGGTCAGAGGCCCCAGGAAAAAAATGACGAAAATGATAAGCACGATGAATTCTACAATTTTGCGTGTGCCGAGTGAGCGAAGATACCAGTTCATAATTCATCCCTCTCAAGACGTCTAGACGTCCGAATCTCTTTTCTATTTGGATTATAGAGAGGGTTTGTTATCACAAATCGACAAGGAAGATAAGATTATGTAAAGGGGAAGATACCATTTAACACTTCACAGAATAAAAAAAGAGAGAGGCTGCTAACAGCCTCTCTCTTTGAATGTGTATCAATAGCTATATCATTCTTGTCCTACAAATAAATCGGAAGCACCTGATTCGTTTGATCGCGATTACGCCCAACCGAGAAAATAGCGATTGGGATACCTGTCAGATCAGACACACGTTGTACGTAATTGCGTGTAGTCTCAGGCAGTTCCTCCAGCGTTTTCACACCAGTGATGTCTTCGCTCCAACCTGGCATTTCTTCATATACCGCTTCGCATTCCGCCAGCATTTTCAGGCTAGCCGGATAATGCGTAATCACCTCGCCGCGGTACTTGTAACCTGTGCAAATTTTCACCGTTTTCAGGCCAGTCAATACGTCCAGCGAGTTCAGGGAAAGACCCGTTAACCCACTGACACGACGGGCATGACGCACAACGACGCTGTCAAACCAGCCCACACGACGAGCACGACCTGTAACCGTACCGTACTCATGACCTGTTTCACGAATGTAATCGCCGACTTCATCGTTCAGCTCAGTTGGGAAGGGGCCATCACCTACACGAGTTGTGTACGATTTAGCTACACCGATGACTTGTTGAATCTTGGATGGTCCCACACCGGAACCAATACATACGCCGCCAGCCGACGGGTTAGAGGACGTAACGTATGGATACGTACCTTGGTCGATATCGAGCATAACGCCTTGCGCACCTTCAAACAGTACCTTTTGATTTGCGTCAATCGCATCATTCAACACGACAGACGTATCGCCTACATAAGGACGGATAAATTCAGCATATTCCAGATACTGTTTCAGTATTGCTTCTACATCCAATGGCTCGCCGCCATATACTTGTTCAATCACTTGATTTTTCTCTTTCGTTTGGTGCCGCAGCTTCTTTTCGAATTCCTCTGCATCCAGCAAATCAGCAATACGAATACCGTTACGTGCAGCCTTATCCATATAAGCAGGGCCAATCCCTTTACGGGTAGTACCAATTTTGTTAGGACCTTTGCGGTCTTCTTCCAGCACATCCAGCGTCATATGGTACGGCATAATCACATGTGCACGGTCACTAATGACCAGATTTTTCGTGGAAAATCCATTATCATGAATGTAAGTAATTTCTTCAATAAGAGCGGCTGGATTGACTACCATGCCGTTGCCAATAACACACTTTTTATCTTCATAAAAAACGCCGGATGGAATCAGGCTCAGCTTGTACTTTTTACCGTCAATGAGAATCGTATGACCAGCATTGTTTCCGCCTTGGTAACGGGCCACCACTTCAGCGCTTTCCGCCAGATAGTCCGTGATTTTACCTTTGCCTTCGTCTCCCCATTGTGTTCCCACAACGACTACAGTTGACATGTTTCATTCCTCCGTGGAGTGCCCACAGACACTCTGATTTTGAGCTGACACACTACGCATATCCGACTTCAACCGCCTGAGCGAGCAGATATGGAGCGTTCTCGGACAGCAGGAAAAAACGTCCGTCGCAGACATTCCGTAGGTTCGGAAAGCCCCGGGCGTAATGATCTCCCCACTGCGTTGAAGCAGCACTATAAGTGTAACAGCACCATTTTTTAAAGTCAAATAAAAAGCGAACATTATATTACATGAAAATAGTATTGTTCGTAATTGAGAGTTTCATTCCTTATATGAAAATACGTGAATTCTATAAAAAAGACCCTTTCGAGATCGCGAAATCCGCGTCGAAAGAGCCTTTTCTAATGATACTAATATGTTATCCGGCGAACGCATCCGAATGGGCACGCTCGTAATTAGCGAATTTATTATAATTTTTGAGAAAGACCAACTCTACCGTACCGACCGGGCCGTTACGCTGCTTGGCAATGATAATCTCAATAATATTCTTCTTTTCTGTTTCCTGATTATAGTAATCATCCCGGTACAGAAACGCCACGATATCAGCATCCTGCTCGATAGAACCCGATTCCCGCAAGTCACTCATCATCGGCCGCTTGTCTTGACGCTGCTCCACACCCCGACTCAGCTGGGAGAGGGCAATTACAGGCACTTCAAGCTCACGAGCAATTTGTTTCAATGTCCGTGAAATTTCCGATACCTCCTGCTGCCGGTTCTCGCCTGCTTTGCCTCGTCCGTGAATAAGCTGCAAGTAGTCGATTACGATCATACCCAGTCCCTTTTCCGCCTTAAGACGGCGGCATTTGGCACGGATATCAGCCACAGTGATGCCGGGCGTATCATCGATATAGATTTCCGCCTCTGACAAGGCTGCAATGCCCATCGTCAGCTTCGCCCAATCGTCGTCGCCTTTAAATTCACCTGTCCGCATGACGTTCGCGTCCAGATTGGCCTCGGCGCAAATCATCCGCTGCACGAGCTGAGCGGCCGACATCTCCAGACTGAAGATGGCTACCGTCTCTTTTGCCCGAACTGCAACGTTTTGCGCAATATTCAGAGCGAACGCTGTTTTACCTACGGATGGACGGGCGGCCACAATGATCAAGTCATTGCGCTGGAAACCCGCCGTCATCTTGTCCAAATCAACAAATCCAGACGGAATTCCGGTCGTATTGCCCTTATTCTGATGCAGCAATTCAACGCGGTCAAACACTTCCATCACGACATCGCGGATGGCAATAAAGCCACTACCTGAGCGCCCGTTGGATATCTCCATAATCTTGCGCTCAGCATCGCTCAGCATACCAGCGACATCCTCGCCACTGCTATAGCCTTCGCTCACAATCTGCGTAGCTGCACGAATCAAGCGACGAAGCATCGCTTTTTCTTCAATGATCTGGGCATAGTAATCCACGTTAGCCGCTGTTGGCACCCCGTGAGCCAGCTTCGCCAGATAACTGACACCGCCGATATCCTCTAGCTGTCCCTTGTCCTGAATTTTCGAGGTCAGCGTAACCAAGTCAATCGGCTGTCCGGATTCACCCAGCTCAATCATTGCTTCGTAAATCATCTGATGAGCCTTATCATAAAAGTCCTCGGTCTGCACCCGCTCCATTGCGGTAATCAGTGCTTCAGACTGGAGCAAAATAGACCCGATAACCGCCTGTTCAGCCTCCAGATTTTGCGGAGGAATCCGATCAAAAAATTCGCCGCCCATAATTATTCTTCAGTCACCTGTACTTTCAGCGTAGCTTTGACCTCAGGATGAAGCTTAACGGTCATTTGAGTCACGCCCAACGTACGAATCGGTTCTTCCAGCTCAATTTTGCGTTTGTCCAGCTTGATGCCAGTTTTAGCTACTGCCTCCGCGATTTGCTTGCTTGTAATCGCGCCGAACAGCCGTCCACCTTCACCAGCCTTCGCCTTGAGCTGAACCGTTGTCTCTTCCAGCTTTTTGCCGAGTGCTTGCGCCTCTTCCTTTTCCTCTTGCTTACGCTTTTCCTCCGCAGCATTCTGATTTTCCAGCGTCTTCATATTTCCTTCTGTCGCTGGACGGGCAACACCACGCGGCAACAGGAAATTCGCTGCATAACCGTCCGAAACTTCCTTAATTTGCCCCTTCTTGCCTTGGCCCTTCATATCTTTAATGAATATCACTTTCATTCAAATAACCCCTCTTCCCCATCAATTTCGGCCAGCACGTCGACCACTCTGCGCTTAGCTTCCTCCAGCGGGCAATCCAGCTGAACCGCCGCATTCGTCAGATGTCCTCCGCCGCCTAGCCGTTCCATGACGACCTGTACGTTCATGCGTCCGAGTGAACGGGCACTGATCCCCACCAGGCCGTCAGGACGTTCACTGACCACAAAGGAGGCCAGTACATCCGTCATATTGAGTAATGAATCCGCCACCTGAGCAATCAGGAGCTGCGGTATTTTCTGTCCGGGCTCAGTTACCGCAATTGCGATATGCCCATATATCATTTTAGCATGCTTAATAATTTCCGCCTTAGCAATATATTCATCCAGGTCCTCTTTTAACATGCGCTGGATCATAACTGTATCTGCCCCGCTACGTCGTAAAAAGCCGGCTGCCTCGAATGTACGCGAGCCTGTATGCAGGGAAAAATGCTTGGTATCTACCGTAATCCCTGCCAGCAGTGATGTTGCCTCCAGCGGTGTCAGTTGGACCTTCTCATGGATATATTGCAGCAGCTCGGTCACCAGCTCACAGGCCGATGACGCATAGGGCTCCAAGTAGATCAGAACCGAATCGTTAATAAATTCCTCGCCCCGACGATGATGGTCGACAACCACCACCCGACTGGCCGTCTGCACTAGACGCGGCTCAATCGTCATGGAGGCCTTGTGCGTGTCCACCACGACCAGCAGACTGTGCTCAGTCATCAGCTGGAGCGACTGCTCTGGCGTCAGGAGCGCTTGCGATAACTTCTCATCCTTGTTTACCTGCTCCATCATTCGGTCGATAGACGGATTGGATTTATCCAGCACGATATGTGCCTCTACATTGTAAAGCGCCGCAGCCTTCCACACACCGATGGCCGCTCCCACTGCATCCATGTCCGGTATTTTATGTCCCATGATCAGCACGCGGTCGCTCTCCTGCATCAGATCACGCAATGCATGTGCAATGACTCGGGCACGTACCCTGGTCCGCTTCTCGACAGCATTGGACTTGCCTCCGTAAAAGGACAGGCGTTGTCCCGCCTTCACTGCTGCCTGATCGCCTCCACGTCCAAGTGCCATATCCAGACTGGACTGGGCCAGCTCGCCTAGCTCCTTGATGCTCTCTGCACCGAAGGACAAGCCAATACTCAGTGTCATCGGTACTTTCAAATCCGCCGTCATTTCCCTTACGGTATCCAGAATGACGAATCGACTTTGCTCCAGCTCCTGAAGCGCTTTATGATTTAGCATAATGAGATAACGCTCAGAAGATAATCGACGCAAATAAATATTGTACTGATTAGCCCAGGATGTAATCTCGCTTGACACCTTCGCAATAAGCGCGGTGCGCTGCTGATCGTCCATCCCCTGAGCAGCCTCGTCCATATTATCGAGCATGACGATACCGAGCGCCAACCGCTCGTTTTCATACTGCTTGCGTAGCACCGCCAACTCCGTGACTTCATACAAATATATCAGACGCTCATCAGGCACGATCAGAAACTGATAATGACGCTCATCATGCTGTTGCTCCACCTTCAGCTCACGAGCAGGCTCCTTTGTTTCCTTCTTGGTGCTTAGAGCACCTGCGAGTTGAGGAAACAAATCCTGAAGAGACTCACCAATCAGTGATTGCTCTTCGAACATCTCCCCGGCAAACCGATTGTGCCATTCTACCGTTCGATTTTCACTGTATAAAATGATGCCGAACGGCAATGCACTAATCGCTTCCCCTTCCACCCGCTTGATCCGGAAGGAAAGACCGCTGATATATTGATTCAGTTCCCGACGAAAATCCAATTCCGTCTTCAGCATCAGCCCGCCGAGCAAGAATGACAGCAGCAGTCCTATCACACCCAGTTCCCAGTTGTACATGGAAATACATATGACAAGCACCAGCAGCAGTAAAAACGCCCAGACCGTCTGATAGCCGTGCCAGCGTTTTTGTAGAAATTTAGGCATGACTGTTCACCCTATTTCTTTGATCTTGTAATAGCTTCACGCAGCGGAAAGGCCAAATCAATAATACCTATAATGCGGAGCGGCTGGAACACCAGAACGACGAGCGACAGCAGCAACGCAATCACCGGGCTCATTTTACGGCTATGCGTCCAGAAGTATACAAAACCAATCGTCTGGATAATAAAACATGCATGAATCAGCGGTAGCATACTAATGGAAACCATTTGAATCCAGCTGCTATCGGAAGACCCTGCTATCCATTCAATTACAATTGCCAGCAGATAATACCAGATCAGCGCGCGCGGTAGCCTCCACTCGCGGGCAGGCTTCATTTTGCGTACCGGTACATCGAGACTGCTCAATGCCGGACGTGCCAAAGCATGCGTAATCACCGCCAATATGAACGAGGTCACGATCAGCACATACGGAATTTTTCCAATCAGCATTGTGCCGAGTTTCTGCGTATCCTCTGCCGTCCAATTCATGTTTGAAAACATCGGATTAGCACTCAAAACCTGCTGTACAATACTTGCCGATATCGCAGCCTGATCACGAAGGTACTGCGAAAGATCAAATCCAAAGGAATACGTAGCGATAAACAGAACAACCAACAACTCGGCTAAAATAACGCCCATCCCGGTCATCAACGCTTGAAAAGCAGGTCCTCCCTTTTTATAAATCCGTCCCATCATTATTGAAGGAATCAGAAAATAAATCGCGGGGAGCAGCGAATACACATCGAGTAGCGCTATAATTAACAGCACCGGTATGACGTGGACCAGAAATCCTTTGAAAGGCAGCGATGAAAACAATACAGCGCCAGGCACAATCAGCAAAAATACGGTAATGATTCTTAATGGTGTCAATAGAGTCAGCAGCAGAAGCAAATAAATGACGCTCCATGCTACAGTTGCCAAGCGGAATTTCAACGTTTTCACCTCTTACGCATATGTTCTTCCAGTGCGGAAATGTCCTGATACCAATCCTCCAGCTGGTGTCCTTCTTTTCTGTGCTTTCTTAGCTTGTCGATGAGTAGATCATCCAATTCACGGTAAGACACTCCAAGGCGCCTCCCCAAAATATAACTGCTCATCACCAAACTCGCCAAACAATCACCGATGCGGGCTGTACTGCCTTCCCACATCGCCTTAAACAGACGGGAGACTTGGTCAAGCACCTCTGTTTTAAGCCATTCAATAACCTTGGCTCGTTTAACTACATCCATTTCTTTAGGCATATGATGAAGAGTCACACCCCTCTGAAAAAGCTTTATTCTCCATTATAGCATATCCTATTCTGAAAATAACTGTTACCCCATAGGATAAATCGTTATTTTCGGACCAGCTTTGCTGCTTATTTTAGCTTGAAGTATTGAGCGATTCCCTGGACACAAATTTTTCACAATACTCAATAATCTGGCTGCGACGTACAATGCCAATAAACCGTTCCATATCATCTACGACGGGTACAAAATTCTGTACCTTCGCCAAATTAATTAAATCCTCCATGTTCGCGTCAATGGATACGGGCTTCATCGTAACCCGCAACGGAACGTCCTTAAGCATGAACTTAGAAGCGTTTTCAAAGGTGATTTTCCCCTCGGACTCTTTCATATGCCACAACAGATCACCTTCTGTAACCGTACCTGTATATCTACCTTCTTTATCCAAAATAGGAACCGCTGTAAAACGGTGATATTCCATCCGTTCCAACGTTTGCCGTAAAGTAGCATCCGCCGTTACACAAGCAACTTCCTGTTTGGGAAGCAAGAAAAAAGCGATATTCATGAGAAACGAATCCCCCTCAAAATCAAATATAAATCCATTGATTATTCACTGAATGTCCTGCTTGTCGGGAAGCCTCAGCGTCTGCGGGGTTGTATCGGAATCTAGCCAGTTGGCAATCATGAGTCTGGCATATTCAAGTTCCTGTTCATTAGCCCGGTCATAATACAGGCCCTTCTTCTTGAACCCTTCCCCCGTAATCGTAAAACTTGAAATTTGTGGATTCCCCTGCGAAATAGCTTGCTTGCCAAGCCCAGTAATAAAAGTAGGTTCCATATCGGTTTTAAAATTGGCTCCCATAATATCGAGCAGCTCCGGGATCTTGGTAATTCCGTTGATATTCAGCAGCTTATCCGCCATAGCGTTCAAAAATATTTGCTGCCGTTTTGTACGGTTGAAGTCACTATCTTCCCGATATCTAACATAATACATGGCTTCTTCACCATTATAAAGCGGCTTGCCCGCCTCAATACGGAACTTGATATGCAGCGGGTTCTTATTCTCAATGGGCTTGTCGATTGGAAGCACAACTCCACCCACTGCATTCACCGCCTCCTGAATACCCTGGAAATTAATCGTAGCATAATAATCGGCCTTATGCTCCATCAACTTCTCTACTGTAGCCATGGACATATCTTCGCCTCCGAACGCATAAGCATGCCCCAACTTATCAAAATCATCCTCGCCATCGCGATTCGGATCATGTCCGGCAATCTGTACGTACGTATCCCTTGGAATGGAAACTAAAAGCACACGCGATTCTGCGGGCCGTACTACCGCATACATAACCGTATCCGAGCGACCACGCGCCTTTTCATTTGGCCTTTGATCCGTACCCAGTAACAGCACCGAAAAGGGTTCCTTACGGTAAGCTACTGTCTCTTGCTGCTGTTCCCCGGATTGTCGCGGCTGATAGGATTTCTCCAGCTTGCTTTCCAACGTCGGTGATACAAACCAATCAAAAGCCACCAGTGTCAGCTGTTTGCGGAACAGGTAGCCTCCCACTGCAATCAAAAATAAAACAATACATGAAATATATAGAGCGGTAAACCTCTTTTTCTTTTTGGGCTTTCCACTGGTCCTTCTCTTATGTCTTCTCTCCATAACAGGTACCTTCCTTCTTTCCGTCACAAATCCCATCTCTTCATTAAACCAAATTGGTCCCACATGAAGCTGAAACTTCCCCTCAAAGCATAAAAGGTCTACTACCTTGTTGTCAAAAGTGTCATGGCGTGGTCAGCTCCTCGAATTCATACCAAAAAAGGCTTCGACCTCACGGTCAAAGCCCCAATTCATGTTTATATCCGTATCCTATGTAGCTTTCAAAGTCACTTTTTGCCTTAATGTGGAGCCAGTTTCACCAAATTTTGCAGTCTCACCGGGAAAGAAGTCGACAGGGAAAAACCATAATCGAACAACTTCCGTGTCTGCTCAAAACGCTCTTCCTTGCTCGGTGCACCCAGCACCACAGCAACTAGCCGTCTTCCATGCTGCTCAGCTGTGCCCGTGAAGCAGTATCCAGCATCGCTTGTGTACCCTGCTTTCAGTCCGTCTGTTCCCGCGTAAGAGTACGGTCCAGCCAAGGAAGGCAGCATCCAGTTCGTATTACTAATGTAGATGCCTTTATCCTTCAACTCCATCTGCGTACGACTGGACGTTCTCAAAATCTCCGGGTGTGACGTAATCAAATAGGAGGCCAACTTTGCCGTGTCGCTTGCTGTCATTTTCGTTTCACCCTGAATATCCTCAGGGTGATTCGGTCCCAGTTCACTCTGACCTGCCCCAGACGCATTGCTAAAGCGACTATCGGATGACAACCCGATTTGGGCAGCTTTCCCATTCATACGCTTCACAAAAGCTGATTCGTTCCCTGCCGAACGCTCCGCTAACGCGACAGCGGCATCATTCGCTGAATACACAACCATACTCTGGAACAATTCGGATACGGTCATCCTTTCACCATACCGGAGGGACAAATTCACACCGCCTACTGTACTGGCGTAACGGCTAATTCGCACTTCATCATTCCAGCCTAACCGTCCGGCCCGTATATCCTCCAGCACCAATAGCTCAGTCATGAGCTTGGACATATTTGCGGAAGGCATAGGCGTATCACCATTCACATCCATCAGCAATTCCCCAGTATGCATGTCCATCAGCACCGCAGCCTCTGCATCCACATTCGGCTTTCCGATCAACAGGCGGGGCCCAAGCGTAATAAAAATCAATATAATAAGTACCGGGACGACAATAGCCCAACGTAACCAATGTTTTTTCATCATCGTAATAACCTCCATACTTTATTAGACGATGAAAAATCCATTTTGTCTGCAATTTTTCGAAAAAAAGATACAATTTTTTTACCTTTTTTATTCCACGCCAAAATATCCGTCAATGCTCCTTTCAGAATGACGGATATTTTGCTTCCTAATTATTATATTTTAGGCAAAGTGACAGGCTACAAAATGCTGATCGCCCGCATCGCGGTATACCGGAGTCTCTGTTTTACAACGTGCTTCTGCCATAGGACAACGTGTATGAAACTTGCATCCTGAAGGCGGATTGGCCGGAGATGGGATGTCTCCTTTCAACACAATTCGTTGTCTCTTGATCGTGGGATCGGGAATCGGTACTGCCGATAGCAGCGCCTTCGTGTACGGATGAAGCGGATTACTGAACAGTTCCTCCTTGGAGGAAAGCTCTACCATTGAACCCAGATACATCACACCTATCCGGCTACACAGATGCTCGACTACACTTAGATCATGCGAGATGAACAGATAGGTCAATTGGCGTTCCTGCTGCAAATCACTTAACAAGTTAATGATCTGGGCCTGAATAGACACATCCAGAGCAGATACCGGCTCGTCAGCCACAATAAAATCAGGATTCAAAATCAAAGCCCGTGCAATCCCGATCCGCTGGCGCTGACCGCCAGAGAACTCATGCGGATACCGATCATAATGATACGAGGACAGCCCGCAAATGTTCAGCGTTTCATTGACCTTCTTCCGCAGCTCACTACGATCAATCAACCCGTGATCCAGCAATGCCTCTCCAATGGCTTCACCGACCTTAATTCTCGGATTCAGTGAGCTAAAAGGGTCCTGAAAGACGATTTGCAACTTCGGACGAAGCGCACGGATCTGCTCTTTGTTTAACGCGTGCAAGTCTTCGCCTTTATATCGTACCGATCCCTCTGTCTTATCCATCAATCTGAGAATCGTACGTCCAATCGTACTTTTGCCGCAACCCGATTCTCCTACCAGACCGAAGGATTCACCCTTATGAATGTTAAAGGATACGTCATCGACTGCTTTCACATGTCCGACAGTACGCTGAAAAATTCCGCCTGTGATCGGGAAATACTTTTTCAGCCCTTCCACTTGAATCAAAGGCTCGCTCATATCCGTTGCCCTCCTTCTTTCTCATATAGCCAGCAGGCAACCTTATGACCATTCTCCTTTTCATTCAAGGGAGGAGCCTGATCCTTGCAAATTTGCATACAATGGGCGCACCGATCATGAAAATGGCAATTTTCCCCCAGCTCAATCGGGTTTGGAACCTGTCCTGGGATGGAATAGAGTCGATCCATTTTCTGATTAATGACGGGCTTCGCCTTTAATAAGCCTTGAGTATATGGATGTTGCGGATTTTTAAACAGCTCAATGACAGGCGCCTCTTCAATGACGTTTCCAGCATACATAACAACCACATAATCAGCCATTTCTGCCACGACGCCCAAGTCGTGCGTGATGAGCATAATGGACGTTTTAAGCTTATCCTTCAAATCCCGCATTAAATCCAGAATCTGTGCCTGAATCGTAACATCCAGTGCCGTTGTTGGTTCATCCGCAATCAATAGCTTCGGATTACAGCTTAATGCGATGGCAATCATAATCCGCTGGCGCATACCGCCACTCAATTCATGAGGATAGGAATGAAATATTTCCTCTGAACGTGAAATCCCCACCAAATTAATCAGCTCAATTGCCCGAGCATGTGCTTCTTTTTTACTCATTAATGTGTGCATCAGCAATGGCTCCGTGATCTGTTCCCCAATCGTAAGCACGGGATTCAGAGAAGACATGGGCTCCTGAAAAATAATCGAGATGTCATTGCCGCGAATCTGCTGCATTTGACCTTTATTGAGTTTTAGGAGGTCCTTGCCCTCAAACCAGATTTGTCCGTCTGAGGTGTGGGGAGAATCAATCAACCGCATCATCGTCATCGCTGTTACACTCTTACCGCAGCCTGATTCTCCTACCACACAGAGCGTTTCACCCTCACGAATTTTAAAACTGACGTCATTGACCGCTTTGACAGTTCCGTTAGAGGTATGAAAGTGGGTTTTCAGGTTACGAAATTCAATCAAAGCATTCTCCATAAACGTTCGTCTCCTACTTCTTCATTTTAGGGTCCAGCGCGTCACGCAAACCGTCGCCAATCAGGTTAATCGCTACAACTGTAATGAGAATACACATTCCCGGTGGGACCCATATCCAGGGCCGTTTGCGGAAGTCAATCAGGTTATTCGCAGCTGATATCATGTTTCCCCACGAAGGTGTGGGCGGCACAACGCCAATCCCCAAGTAACTGAGCGCAGATTCTGTAATAATCGCACCCGCTACTCCAAGCGTAGCCGTAACAATAATGGTGGGAATCGTGTTCGGCAGCAAATGTCGGAATATTTTGCGGCGGTCTCTCAAACCTAGCGCTTCCGTCGCCTGCATGAACTCCTGTTCACGCAGCGTAAGAATCTGCCCCCTGACCAGACGGGACAAGCTCGTCCAGCTCAGAATCCCGATAATGAGCATCAGAAAATAAATGCGATTCGACGGATCGACCTTCAAATCCGACAGAACAGCACCTAAAATAATAAGCAGCGGTAATGTAGGGAGTGCCATGAAAATATCGGCAATCCGCATAATAACCGTATCCACGCCTTTACGATAAAATCCTGCCAACGCACCCAACGTCGCTCCGATCATGACCGAAATAAACGTGGCAACTAGCCCCACCGTCAAGGAAATACGGCCGGCCAGCATCGTACGCAGCAAAATATCTCTACCAAACTTATCCGTACCAAGCCAGTACTTAGCATTAGGCGATAAATTTTTGTCAGCTAGCTTGTAATCATCTAAATGATAAGGTGAAATCATCGGTCCAAAACTACAAATGGTAACCATCAGAATTAATATAACGAGACCAGCCAAAGCCAGACGGTTTTGGTTAAAACGGCGAACGGCGATTCTCCATGGAGACGCTTCAGGACGGATCGCCGCCTTTTGATTCGTTTCAATCGTGACTGTTTCTGCGGACAATAGTATCCCTCCTACTTCAAGCGAATTCTTGGATCTGCCATGCCATACAATACATCAGAGAGCAAATTACCGATAAGCGTAAGTACCGCTAGGAAAATCGTGAAGCCCAACATAAACGGATAATCCCGCATACTGATCGACTCCAGATAGACCTGACCCACACCCGGCCACACAAATACCTTCTCCAGAATCATCGCTCCACCAAATAAGGCCGGAAGCTCGAAGCCGAGTAGTGTGATGGCTGGAATCAGTGCATTGCGCAGTGCGTGCTTGAAAATAACCGTACGTTCCTTCAGGCCTTTGGCGCGTGCGGTACGAATGTAATCCTGACGAATGACCTCCAACATGCCTGTACGGAAATACCGGGTCAGACTTCCTGTGCTCAGCATCGTAAGTACGAGTGTCGGCAGGAACATATGCTTGAGAACATCCACCATATAAGCCCATGAGCCTGGCTCCATCCCTGCTGTGGTCATGCCCCCAACCGGGAGAATCCCCCACTCCAGGGCAAATATTTTGATGACCAATAGACCAATAAAAAATGAAGGCAGCGACATACATAAGAAAATGAATAATGTGACAAACTTATCGAATAACGAATATTGGAACTTGGCTGAAAATACCCCTGCAATAACCGCAATCAACCAGCTAAAAATAAGACTAAAAAAAGCGATAATAAATGAGTTCCATACATAATTGCCAATGACCTTCGTTACCGGCTGCTTATGCTGTAATGAATCCCCCATATTCCCCTTTAACATATTACCGGCCCATATAAAATAGCGTTGGTATTCCGGTTTATCCAGCCCGTAGATATGTCGTAGCTGCTGCGCCTTTTCGGCCGTCATATTCGGGTTCTGCTTGGCTGTAATATAATCACCCGGCACCATGGCTGAAATCGCAAATACGATAATGGATATGCCAATAAGTGTGGGGATGAGTTGCAGCAGTCTTCGAATAATGTACTGCTTCATATTCATTCCTCCAGACGAATAAAGTGATATGCCCAGCTCGTGAGAGCTGAGCATACGATTGGCAACCCTTATTGAGCGATCTGAGCGTTATGCAGAGTGAACTCAAAATCTTTGTATGGTGTAATTTCCAAGCCGGTTACACGTCCATTAACTGGCCACATATCTCTGCGTTGGTACATAAAAATAGTTGGCAGGTCTTTGTTTAGCTCCTGGTAGAGCTGTTTGTAAATCTGTTTGCGTTTCTCTTGATCCAGCTCATGCTTACCAGCAAGCGTTAGTTCATCGACCTTCTTATTGGAATAGCCGATATCATTTTGTGCACCATTCGTAATAAAAGTCGTTGTATCCGGGTCTGGAGTTAAGCCCCAAGCCGCGAAGAACATATCAAACTTGCCTGTGTCCTTTTTATCCATAATGGCGTTAAAATCTAAAGTTTCGGAAGTCAGCTTGATGCCTAGCTCCTTATAGTTATTGGACATGATCGGTAGCAAGGCCTCTACTACTGGATTATCAGCAGTCGCAGAGAAGTTAATGGTCAGCTTTTCGCCGTCCTTTTCACGGATTCCGTCAGTACCAACCTTCCAGCCTGCCTCATCCAGCAAAGCCTTCGCCTTAGCTGTATCAAATTCATATTTGTTGATACCTTCATCCGTATAAGACCAAGATTCTGTAGATTGTGGAATGTTAATAACATTCGCATATGGACCATATACACCCTGCACAATCTCCTTGCGGTTTAAGCCAATCGTTAGAGCCTGACGTACTTTAGGGTCCTGAAATTTCTTTTCCTTGTGATTAAACGCTATATATCCATAGCCATTTGTCGGCATAATATTCACGTCCAAGAAGCCTAGAGCCTTTAATTCCTCTACATTGTCTTCCGTAACTGTGATGTTGTCCATGTCCGTTTCGCCTGTTTGCAGCATAGACAGGTTCGTTTCTTCTGTTGTTGTTTTGAAAATAACCGATTTCACCTTAGGTGCGCCTTTAAAGTAGTTTGGATTCGCATCCAATACGACTTGTTGACCTGGGGAGAAGCTCTTCAGTACATACTGACCAGAGCCGATCGGCTTATTATTAAGCGCCTTGATGCTGTCCAGGCTACCTTTTTTAAATCCTTTTCCGTAATAAGCTTCTGGCATGAAGTATTGCTCACCCAGAAAATCCTTCGTATACGCTGTTGCTTCTGTAACGGTGACCTCTACTGTATTATCATCAATGACCTTGATCCCCGAGATATCATTTGCTTTGCCATCGTGATATTCTTTACCGCCTTTAATCTTAAAAGACAATACATCGGTTTCTCCATCATAATTCGGATCATGCAGCACCTTAAGAACAAAAGCATAATCCTTCACGGTTACTGGAGTACCGTCACTATACTTCACACCTGGTTTCAGATGGAATGTGTATTTTAGACCATCCGGCGATACATCAACCTTTTCAGCCAAACTATTTTCATATGTACCATCCGCCTTCACCTGTAAGAAGGAATCAAATACTGTTCTGACTACATATAAATCGTAAGTCGTTTGCCAGAATAGCGGGTTGAATACCCCTTTTGGTGATGTCATACCTACTACAATATTATCTTTCCGATTAGTCGCTCCCGGAGGGTTTTGTGACAGATCAGTTGCTTTAATAACGCCCTCCGTAACAGGTGCACTTGCTTCATTTCCCTCTGTTTTATTGCCCGCATTGCCTTGCTGTGGCTGTGCCTCATTAGCACCTCCGCTACATCCTGCAAACAGAACACCAACGATCGTAAGCATCATAAGCAAAGAAACCCATTTCTTCGTCTGCATCATCCTGTTAATCCCCCTTAGTCGGTTCTTTATTTAACAGCCTGTCTCATTCCTGCGGTGATTCGTTAAAGCTTGAGGTTTGAAAATGAAGTTTGCACATCCTCCTTACTGTCTTTAATAGCGTAAACACGTGTTTTAGACCTCTGGTCAATTTTGTGCGTTAACAACCATTACATTTTTATTAAGGTTTATCTTAAGTGTAAAATAATATCACGTCAATATCTTTTTTTATGTAATATAAAAATGCAAAATATCTATTTATGTAAACTTTATGAATTTTACTTGTGGAAAATGACAAAAAATAAGATTACATGTAATATAAAATAACATTCTGGAAGGCCGAAATGTTTACTCTGGCGAGTCGAGGAGCTTGCAATTTCACAAGCCATTAAAAGGTATACTATGGTTTATGGGTAAACATGGATTGTATTATTAGTAAGTTACAATAGATGGCACTTGTTGTCAATATAAAAGATCACAAAAAAAGACATTCCCGGGATCGGGAACGTCTCTTTTTTCCACCCACTACTATTCAGTAGTGTAAGGAAGCAATGCGATTTGACGGGAACGTTTAACAGCGATTGTCAACATACGTTGATATTTCGCGCTTGTTCCAGTCACACGACGAGGAAGAATTTTTCCACGTTCGCTGATGAATTTTTTAAGCAGGTCTGTATCTTTATAGTCAATGTGAGTAATTTTGTTCACAGTGAAGAAACATACTTTACGACGTTTGTTGCGACCACCACGACGAGCTGGTCTTTTGTTATCGTCTCCGCCTTCTCTTTGTCTGAAGCCCATTCTTTGTCAGTCCTTTCCCAATTAAAATGGTAAATCATCATCCGAAATATCGATCGGTTTTCCGTCATCGGAAAAAGGATCCTGATTGTTTCGCGAGTTATTATTCCCGCGTCCACTATTGCTGTTACCGCCTCCGAAAGGAGACTCCTCACGCGCAGCTCCACCGCTATTGCCGCCACCGTTACCGCCATCGCGGTTAGATTCCAAGAAACGCACATTATCAGCTACAATTTCAGTCACGTATACACGTTTTCCTTCATTGTTCTCATAATTACGCACCTGAACACGGCCTTCAACAGCCGTTAAACGACCTTTGCGAAGATAGTTAGCGCATGTTTCAGCAAGCTGACGCCAGGTTACGATCGGTAAGAAATCCGCTTCCCGTTCGCCGCCTTGACTCGTAAACGGACGGTCTACAGCCAGGGTGAACTGGGTTACTGCTACACCAGACGGTGTATAGCGCAGCTCTGGATCTTTGGTCAAACGACCGATCAGAATGACACGGTTCAACAATCCAATCCCCTCCTTTGAGCGTTGTTCATTACATAATCACGTACAATAATTAAGCTACGTCGTTCGTAATGAGATAACGAATTACTTCGTCAGAAATTTTCATGATACGCTCAAGCTCAGTAACAACAGCAGGTTCTGCTGTGAAGTTTACCAGAACGAAAGAACCATCACGGAATTTCTTGATCTCATACGCAAGACGGCGTTTAGTTACATCGTGACTCGTAATTTCGCCACCGCCGTTAGAGATGATACCTTGGAATTTATCGACTGTCGCTTGAACAGCTTCTTGTTCAATGTCAGGACGAATAATATACATCGCTTCATATTTGCGCATTCTTTACACCTCCTTATGGACATAAGGCCCTCAATCTCAGTTGAGAGCAAGGAACGAGCCTAAGCTCGCACTAAAACAGTTTACCAAATCGAGCAACTGAATGCAACCTACAAATTCAATACACAAGCCTAATACGGCTAAATACACTGTATATCATTAGCTTTATACAATTTTATAGAACATCAAAAATTTCGCATATATAAAGGAAATCATTTGATTCACTCACTATCTGTATACCCGATTTCGCATGTTTCTGTTCAAGACAGCGCACAATAACCGTTGCAGTTCAAATTCATTTATCTAAGGAGGCACCACCGTATGGGTGAAAAGACTGAGTTCGAACCAGGGGATAAGGTCCCAAACGACGGCGTATACATGGAGGTCGGAGAAAAGAGCTTCCATACTGAAATCCAAAACCCACAGCAAGTAACGCTGGAAAGAGGCGATTCTTTTCCCGAGACCGCCAACCATAATCGCAAATGGAAGAAAAAAACGAAAGCTCGTGTCCACTAATGTATATTTCCTCGGAATCCTGGCCATATTATGATTAGGCGATACAACAGAGAGGTGTGGTTCCGTTGGACGACGTAGCCGGACAAACTGTTAGGAGATCCATTCCGGGCATTAGAAGCGTTAGGTTTGTGTAAAAGGACACTGTCTTTTCAACACGGTATTGCTTGTCAGTACACCGAGTTTCATGATGTGATTGGACAGATCGTATCCTGTTAAAAATGTATCGCCTACGATGGAGGACCTTTGTGGTCCTCCTTTGTTGCATTATCGGACTTTTTGCATATCCTGGTAAAATGCAGATTAATTCAGCTCCTTCTGCTAGAATATATCCAAGTACAAAGACCTACTATCTACGGAGGTTTAAAGATGAGCTATTCTCGAATATTAAAGTGGATATCAGGTATATTCGAATTGGTGCTTGCCGTACCGATTGTGGGGGGAGCTATTGTCATGGGGACCGGCTACTCGGCTCTGGGATTTATGCTTGTCCTACACGCAGTAACACTTATCCTGTCGTTACGCAATCAGGAAGCGATCTACGGCTCCGTATGGGGAGTACTCACTTCTTTGCTGGCCTGGATACCCTTTGTAGGCTGGGCTCTCCATTTGATTGCAGCGATCCTTCTGATGATCTCTGGCTCAAAAAAAACAAAACGCTATCATTACCCGCCTAACCAGCTATAACAAAAAAAGTGCTCCTAACGGCAATGTTTCTCTGCTGTCAGGAGCATTTTTTTGCTATAACGCCTTATTCATTCCCCAATAGATTTGTAATCGTTTCTTCCATCTTACCCTCATGGTTTATCTTAGTGCTTTTCACTTTATCACACTCTGTTGACCTTTTATTCCACAAACAAAAAATCCCCTACGTCACAGACGTAAGAGATTGGTTTATTTAATGAAGTTAGTGGCGGAAAGAGTGGGAGTCGAACCCACGCACGCCTTGCGACGCCTAACTGATTTCGAGTCAGCCCCCTTAGACCTCTTGGGTACCTTTCCGCAGCAAGGATAATTATATCATCATTGCAACTGTGACGCAAGCTGATTCTGGTTCATCGCCATTCATCTTTCTTAGCTCAATTTGCTTCTGTGTTTTGCTCGTCGGCATTAGCCTTTGATCGCAGCACTTTCTTCATATTCTTTTCGAACTTGGCACGTGGAATCAGCACACTATGCTGGCAACCGACACATTTGATTCGAATATCCATCCCCATGCGGATAATTTCCATTTCATTCGTTCCACACGGATGAGGCTTCTTCATCTGTACAATGTCCCCTAGTTCAAATGACTTACGCTCCACCCTTCTCTCCCCCTTTTCTTCCTTGTTCATCTTCTTTTTCTAGGGTTATCGCTGTCTCCAAGGCGGCCTGACGATGTTCCTCATCCTCTAGGGCCTTCTTGATGTTATTCTGAATATCACGCTCTACCACGGCCCCTGTATTCGGCATACATTCTGCCACAACACGCACAATATACTCTGAGGTAGTCATGGACTGAACCCCTAACACATCCGGTATATTAAGTATCTGTACATTGGACTCTTCAATACCTTGGATTGCCTGTTTTACCAAACCAACTGCTTCCTCTAGGCTACGCTCGGCCTTCATTGGCACATCCACTACCGCTAACGCGTTGGACATGGAGAAGTTCGTTACCGTTGTAATTGAGCCGTTTGGTAAAATGTACACCTCACCTTTCCAGCTCACCAGTCTGGTTGTACGCAGCCCGATCATTTCTACTGTACCCTTGAAAGTACCTGTCTGAATGACATCTCCTACGGCAAATTGATCTTCAAAAATAATAAAGAATCCGGTAATTACATCCTTAACCAAACTCTGTGCCCCAAAACCAACAGCCAATCCAAGCACTCCAGCTCCAGCAATCAGAGGGCCGAGATTAATACCCATTTGCGATAGCACCAGCATAATCAAAATGAAATTAAATACAATATTGGTTACATTTTTCAGCAGTTCCCCAACAGTCGTTAAGCGCCTTGTATTCAATCGGAACCTGCCGTTATCTCCCTTTTGTTGCATCGACTTATCTATAATTTTATTAATAACTCGAATAAAGATACGTGTGATGATAAAAATAATCGCTATTTTCAAAATCACAAACAAAAGGGTCGACCACATCGTACTATCAGTGAGCCATTTCCATACAGCATCCTTCCATTGAATCGCATCTTTCACTACGTCATCCGTACCTACATTACCGGCCAACCAATGTATTAAGGTCATGCTGTACTCCTCCTTAAACAAGGGAACTACTCTTCCTGCTTCCCGAATTCTATTTCCTACTATATAAGCTTATCTACTGACTTCAAACATATGGCTATGAATAATCTACTTTCTTCGAGTATAAAAGCACAAGTTTATCCATATACTAGCTACTATCTTGAGCATAAATGTTACCCGCAGGCTAATTGTTATTCTCCAAGGTACAGCGAGCGTAACCCACACACTCCATTACAGAGCGAAAGGAAGATTCCATGACTCATCCATCTGACTTCATTCCGGGGCAAGAACCCCTAAGCTTAAAAATATCACACACAGACCCCGGGATCCAATCAGCCATCATCCATCGTCTGCTGTTTCATCTGCACCAGGCGCCGAGTCTGCAAAATATCGTCATTATTTGCATCGGCACCGACCGTTCCACTGGAGATTGCCTGGGTCCGCTCGTAGGTACGCATTTAGCACGCTACAAAAGCCCTCTGTTTAACCTATACGGTACATTAGAGGAGCCTGTACATGCCATGAACCTGCAAACGACGCTAAACAGTATACAAGACCGGTATGAACAGCCTTATATCATTGGTATAGATGCATGTCTTGGACAAACCTCCAGTGTTGGATGCATTCAGGTTTCAGAAGGCCCTCTCAAGCCGGGAGCAGGTGTAAATAAAGAATTACCGCCGGTCGGCGATATCCATTTGACTGGTATCGTTAACGTCGGCGGCTTCATGGAATACTTCGTGCTACAAAATACAAGACTAAATTTGGTAATGAAATTATCAGATATCATTGCTGGTAGCCTATACTCCGCGATTAAGGAGTGGCATTACCGTTCTGTCCTGCTTGCTGCGCAAGAGTAACGGCTTCTTTTTCTTCAGGTGATAAGGAATAGGTGGATTGTCCCGCTTCTAGAGGCTTGGCATACACATATGAACCATCTCGGTTATAAATGCCGGTTAATACCATACCATCCTGATTGTCGTCTACAATAGCCAGAGAGAAGCTTAAATCACTTCCTCTCTCACCAAAGGCATTATAGCGTTTAATGCCTATATGTCCCTTCAAGCCAGTCAGTTTGCTGCGTAGTGATTTCATACTTGCACGATGGGTTTCCTGCTCATCCTCAATCGAATCCATCTGTACCTTCAAATCAATCAGCAGCGTTTCCAAATTCTCGACACCGCTGCCTGCCATCATGGTTTCATACTTTCGCCGCATCTTCTTCAGCTTTGCACCCTGCACGATAATAACAATCAACAGGATGAGCAAAATAAGCACGATCCCTGCAACGATTCCGGCAAGCTGTTCCATGATTAGTCCATTCAATTCAGCCATATGCTTGCTTCTACTCCTCTACCTCAAAAATCATGTACCTGCATACTTATATTTTATACGTTTGAGAACAGCGAAACAAATAACACAAGGCTATTAGTTTATCCATCAAAACCATTCTAATTCCTGCAATTCCAGACAAAGCAAAGACATATCTCACTTTCCATTTTGCTCAAGGAGACATGTCCATATTTCAACAAACTACTGTAATAGCTCCAGTAATCTTTCCAAATCCTGCTGGCTGTAATAATTCAATTCAATTTTGCCTTTATCCTTATTGTGCTTGATCTTTACAGTTGTTTTAAAGCGTTCACGCAGGGACTCTTCCATATGGTCAATATAGGGGTCCTTTTTTCGTACCTTTGCTTTGGCTTTCGCCTCACCAGGTTTATGATCCAACTGCTGTACAGCTTCCTCCAGTTCGCGAACACTCCACTGCTGTTCAATACATTGCTGTGCTAACTGTTTTACCATGTCTGGATCTTTGAGCCCAACAATAGCTCTAGCGTGTCCCATAGACAATGTTCCACGTGAAACATGATCTTTAACTTCTTCAGGCAATGCGAGCAAACGAAGGAAATTGGCAATATGAGAACGTGATTTTCCCACTTTCATGGACAACTCTTCCTGAGTTAAAGAAAATTGATCCATCAATCCCTGATAAGCCACTGCCACTTCCATTGCATTCAAATTCTCACGCTGCAAATTCTCAATCAGGGCAATCTCCATCACTTGCTGATCCGTAAAATTGCGAACAACTACAGGTATAGTCGGATTCCCACAAAATTGAGACGCCCTAAACCGCCTTTCCCCGGCTATGATTTCATATCCTCGCAATACACTACGTGCAATAATAGGTTGGATAACACCGTGTTGACGAATGGATTCGGCTAATTCTTTAATGGACTCTTCATCAAACGTTTTTCGAGGCTGGTACGGGTTTGCACGCAACTGGCTGAGTGGAATGTCAACAACCTTATCTTCTTCATTGACCATAAGGGAGGGAATGAGTGCATCAAGTCCTTTTCCCAACCGTTTACTCATAAGATACCACTTCCTTTGCCAACTCAATATATACCTCTGCCCCACGGGAACGGGGATCATACGTAATAATGGACTGGCCATGTGATGGTGCTTCGCTGAGTCTCACATTGCGTGGAATAATCGTCTGATAAACCTTGCTTTGAAAATACTTTTTCACTTCTTCAATCACCTGAATACCCAAGTTCGTGCGGGCATCAAACATGGTTAACAACACACCTTCAATTTGCAGTGAGGTGTTCAGATGTTTTTGCACTAATCGCACGGTATTCAACAATTGACTTAATCCTTCTAATGCGTAATATTCACACTGGATTGGAATAATGACTGAATCGGAAGCCGTCAATGAATTAAGCGTCAAAATACCCAGCGATGGCGGGCAATCAATTAATATATAATCATAATTATGCTTAACGAGTTGAAGCGATCTTTTTAATCTCAATTCGCGAGAAATGGTCGGCACCAGTTCAATTTCCGCGCCTGCTAACTGAATGGTTGCCGGAATAATATCTAATCCCTCAACCTGTGTACTCATAATAGCTTCGCTAGGATCAACCTCGTTAATGAGTACATCATAAATGCAATTTGCCACGTCCGCCTTATTGATACCCACACCGCTGGTTGTATTACCTTGCGGGTCGATATCCACGAGCAATACCCTTTTGCCGAGGGAAGCAAGTCCGGCGCCCAAATTAACGGAAGTAGTTGTTTTGCCTACTCCGCCCTTTTGATTGGCTACGGCTATTATTTTTGACACTTCATTCACCTCATAATTTAATCGGAATCCTGCTACACTCCATAACTACAAAACGCTCTATGGAGACGTTACTTAGTCCTTAACTTACGGATAACGGCAATTTCAGAATAGAATTGAGTATGCTGCGGTTTTATTCGGCGTTAGACAGAAAAAGCGGCAATTGCTGCCGCCTGTACGCTTCATCCCTTACTTACGTTTGGGAATTTGAATGACAATCTCATAGTGATCCTCATGATCAGATTCCTTGGTCTTGATATCCAAGCCTGAGCCAGACACCATATCAATGGATTGACGAATCGTATTCAGCGCAAGCCGGACATCCTTGGTAAAGGAAATCCGCTTCGATTTCTTATTGGTGGATACTTGTTTATAAAAGGCAACTCGTGCCTCTGTCTGCTTCACATTGAGTTCCTTGGCAATGACTTCATCTAAAACCTTGTACTGTAGTTCTTCAGTCTCTAATGACAATAATGCACGAGCATGACGCTCGGACACCTTCCGTTCCATTAGAGCCTCTTTCACTCTCTCCGGCAGATGAAGCAGCCGTATCTTGTTAGCAATAGTGGATTGACTTTTGCCAAGTCGTTGAGCGAGGCTTTCCTGGGTGAGCTGATGTAGATCAATCAGCTTTTGGTAAGCTACAGCCTCTTCAATCGCAGTTAACCCTTCCCGTTGAAGATTTTCAATCAACGCGATGGATGCAGCTTGTGAATCATTAAACTCACGAACAATGGCTGGAATAGTTTCCATACCCAGCTTGGTGACAGCTCTCCAACGACGTTCCCCTGCTATAATCTCATATTGTCCATTACGGAAACGAACGACAATCGGTTGAATTACACCATGCGTCTTAATGGTCTGGCATAGCTCATCAATCTTCTCGTCGTCAAATATGGTACGGGGCTGATAAGGACTGCTGACAATATCCCGAACTGGAATTTGTTTTATTTCGTCCCCAGTAGATCGCTCCGTCAAACCAAATAGCTTGGAAAATTGTTCTTTCATTCCGTATAATACCACCTAATTTCATAATAGCACCATACTAACAGCGCTTCGTGAAAAACAGTTCCTTACGCGGATCGTAGACCCTTTTATATGAAACAGCGCCGTAAGCAGGTACACTCCACGTACACCCCTGACATTTGTTGTCCTACTGCCCTATATGTATATCTGAATTCATGGGTACGGGAGCAGTCAACTTACATTAAAACGATTATCTCTATTCTATCACTTTTCCAGCCATAATCCTATCGTCTCTATCAGCTTTTCGGAAGGATCAGATAATAAATTATGCATCCTCTTTGACAACTATCTATCCATCTTCTTCCCCCATGTAAACAAGAACGCATGTTAGCAAAGTGTCTTTTATGTAAAGAGTCTGTCAGCCATAAAAAAAGTGAATGTTTCACGTGAAACATTCACTTTTTTTCAAACAATTACACTAACGGCGTCTTCAAAGGAGTACCCGGCTTACGTGGATATTTCCGTGGTGTAGCCGCTCTTTTCTCAATAATAATCATATGTCTGGCTGCATCTTCAACAGGTAGCTGGAAAGCCTGAACATGTTTGATTTTTCCCTTTAGCTCTTTCAAACTGTAGGAAGCTTCCTTGATTTCCTCCGTAGGATCACTACCCTTCATCGCGGCAAAGTGTCCCCCTTCACGGACAAACGGCAAACAAAATTCATTCAATACGGCGAGACGAGCAACCGCTCTGGCTGTCACTAGATCATAACTATCGCGGTATCCTGGTTTACGCCCCAATTCCTCTGCCCTGCTATGAATCAGTTCAACATTTTCCAAACCCAACTGCTCTACTACATGGGCCAAGAATTGTATACGTTTGTTCAATGAATCTACAATAGTCAACTGAATCTGCGGAAAGCATATTTTCAAAGGAATGCCTGGAAAACCTGCACCTGATCCAATATCAGCCAAGCTTCCCACATCATTTAACGGAACATAAAAGGCCAGGGAAAGAGAATCATAAAAATGCTTGGTGTACACTGCATCGCGCTCAGTAATACCCGTCAGGTTCATTTTTTCATTCCACTCAACCAGCACACGGTAATATGTTTCAAACTGCTCTAACTGACTGTCATTAATCACAATACTATGCTCTGCCAGCCGCTGCTTAAATTGCTGTTGTATCGCGTCCATTATGATCCCCTTGCTGCCGTTACGCGGTTATAATGCTCCAGATAAACCAGCAAAATGGAAATATCCGCAGGAGTTACACCCGAAATACGGGATGCTTGGCCAATCGACATCGGACGGATCTTTTCAAGCTTCTGCTTGGCTTCAATGGCCAGTCCTTGAACTTCATTGTATACAATATCCTCTGGGAGCTTCTTCTTCTCCATCTTTTGCAGACGCTCCACATGCATCAATTGCTTTTCAATGTAGCCCGCATACTTAATCTGGATTTCCACCTGCTCCTGTTCTTCCTCAGTAAGAGCTATAGGTGAAGGTGAGATTTGTGCTACTTGCGCATAACTGATCTCTGGTCGACGTAGCACCGTTAACAAATTACTGCCATCCTGTATAGGTGCAGATCCGCCTTGCTCCAGCATCTCATTTATATCAACCGGACGAACCTTCGCCAAGCGCAGACGTTCAATCTCTTGCTCTACCTTTTGCTTTTTATCCAAAAAGCGCTCGTATCGTTCATCCGTAATTAGGCCAATATCATGCCCGATCGGAGTCAATCGCAGGTCCGCGTTATCATGACGCAATAACAGACGGTATTCTGCACGCGACGTCAGCAGACGATAAGGCTCATTCGTCCCCTTCGTCACCAAATCATCGATCAGAACCCCAATGTAGCCTTGCGAACGGTCCAATACGACGGGCTCTTTGCCCTGCACCTTACGAGCTGCATTAATCCCTGCCATAATTCCTTGGCCCGCAGCTTCTTCATAACCAGAGGTACCGTTAATCTGACCTGCTGTGAACAAGCCAGGAATTTTCTTCGTTTCCAAAGTAGGCCATAACTGCGTAGGTACCATCGCATCATATTCAATAGCATAGCCATTGCGCATCATCTCTACCTTTTCCATCCCCGGAATCGAACGCAGCACAGCTAATTGCACATCCTCTGGTAAGCTGGTCGACAAGCCTTGAACATAGTATTCAGATGTGTTTTTACCTTCAGGCTCCAAAAAGATTTGGTGCTTAGGCTTATCACTGAAACGTACCACTTTATCTTCAATAGATGGGCAATAACGTGGTCCCGTTCCTTCAATCAGACCAGAGAACATGGGTGCACGGTGCAAGTTATCATTAATAATCTGATGCGTTTCTACTGAAGTATATGTCAGCCAGCAAGGAAGCTGTTCATTATCCGAAGACTTCGTTTCATAGGAAAAGAACTTCGGTTGATCATCACCCGGTTGTATTTCCGTTTTGCTAAAATCAATCGTGTCCTTGTGTACACGTGGTGGCGTTCCTGTCTTAAATCGAACCAGATCAAAACCCAGTTCTCTCAAATGCTCAGACAATCTCAACGAAGGCTGTTGATTGTTCGGACCACTCTCATACATCAGCTCGCCCATAATGATTTTTCCGCGCAGATAAGTGCCTGTGGTCAGGACAACTGCTTTACTTCGATACTCTGTGCCCGTCTTCGTAATTACACCTACGCAATGGCCGTTTTCCATAATCAGCTCTTCCACCATACCTTGGCGTAAGGTCAGATTCGGTTCCTTTTCCATCGTTTCCTTCATCGCATGCTGATAAGAAAACTTGTCTGCTTGTGCACGCAATGCATGAACCGCCGGACCTTTACCAGTATTTAACATTCTCATTTGGATAAATGTCTTATCGATATTCCGACCCATTTCGCCGCCCAGTGCATCAATTTCTCGCACCACATGCCCTTTTGCAGGACCGCCAATAGACGGGTTGCAGGGCATGAACGCGACCATATCCAGGTTAATTGTAATCATCAACGTGCGACAGCCCATCCGTGCTGCTGCCAAGGCTGATTCTACGCCCGCATGGCCCGCGCCTACGACAATTACGTCATAGTCGCCTCCTTGGTAACCCATACCTTTCTTACCTCCTTATACATTCCGGTCTTCACACCGAATATGCTCTTGTATATCTATAACGATAGCAGGCTTATTCCAGCCATACTTGAATGTTCTATTTGCCCAGACAAAATTGTGAAAATATTTGATCTATCAACGCATCATGCGCAGTATCGCCTACAATCTCGCCCAAATGCTCCCATGCCAGCCTTACATCAATCTGGATCATGTCGATCGGTACAAATTGATCAGCTGCTTCATAGGCATCTACCAGCGATTGGCGCGCCTTCTTCAACAAAGCAATATGCCGTACGTTGCTGACATATGTCATATCCGCTGATTCCAGCTTGCCACTAAAGAATAACTTGGATATCGCCTGCTCCAGTCGGTCCGCTCCCTCATTTTCCTTCACAGACATCGGTACGATAAGCTCTTCGGGAACATAACGCAGCAACAAATCCCGGTCTACTTGGGCCGGTAAGTCCATTTTATTCATAATGACAATCGCTTGTCTACCGCGGATTTGTTCCATTAATGCCATTTCATCCTCATGCAGTGGTTCGTTGGCGTTAATAACGATGAGCAGCAGATCCGCTTCACTAACCGCCGTTCTCGAACGTTCTACTCCGATCCGTTCCACTACATCCATCGTTTCACGAATCCCAGCTGTGTCCAGCAGCTTGAGCGGAATACTATTAATCGTCACATATTCCTCAATAACGTCACGAGTTGTGCCCGGAATATCGGTCACAATGGCCCGCTCGCCCTGAGCCAATGTGTTCAGCAGTGACGATTTGCCCACATTTGGCCTTCCAACAATCGCTGTAGTCAGCCCTTCGCGCAAAATCTTTCCCTGCTCCGCCGTATGCAGCAGCCGATCAATTTCCGTCATAACCTGACTGCTTTTATCCTTGATTAAGTCAGATGTAAAAGATTCAACATCATGCTCAGGATAATCAATGTTCACTTCAATATGAGCAAGTGTCTCCACCAAGACATGACGCAGACGACGAATATTCTGGGACAGTTGTCCATCTACCTGCTTCAAAGCCACCGAAAAAGCTTTATCTGATTTGGAGCGGATTAAGTCAATGACACCCTCCGCCTGACTCAGATCAATACGACCATTCAGAAAAGCACGTTTCGTAAATTCACCTGGCTCAGCCAGACGTATATTTTGCAGCAATAGTAAATCCATCACCCGTTTGACGGCTACGACCCCGCCATGAGTGCTGATTTCTACGACATCTTCTGTCGTAAAAGAGCGTGGCGCCCGCATCACTGTAACTAAAACTTCCTCCACCTTTTCCTGGCTTTGAGGATCTATAATATGTCCATAATGTACTGTGTGAGTTGGAGCCTTGCTTAGAGGTGTTTTACTACGGAACAAAGCCTCCACTTCTGTGACCGCTTCTGGACCGCTGACTCGTACAACCGCAATGCCGCCCTCGCCGACAGCCGTTGCAATGGCAGCTATAGTATCACTCAGCATAAAGTTTCTACCTCCTATCAAGTAGAAACGACATTGCCGTCCTTCATCAAGGACGGCAGCCGTTTCAGCGAGAAATATAAGAAAAAAAGCAATGGCTTCTGCACTTGCAGAGAGCCATTGCGTCGGATTATTTTTTAGCAATGATGACGCGCCGATTGGGCTCGTCCCCCTTGCTGTATGTTCTAACCAGCGCATGCTGTTGGAGCTTGGCATGAATCAGCTTCCGCTCCTGTGACGGCATTGGCTCCAGTACCACTTCCTTGCCATAACGAATAGCCTGGTTCGCCAACCGATCTGCCAAATCCTCCAGCGTTTTTTGCCGACGTGCACGAAATTGCTCGGCATCCAGCACAATTCGGATGAACTTGTCAGAATGACGGTTGGCAACGATATTCGTCAGGTACTGCAATGCATCCAACGTCTGTCCTCTGCGGCCGATCAACATACCGAGCGACGGACCGGAGATATCCAGTGTACTTTCATCCTTGCGGTGGCGGACATCGACTTTAACGTCCAGTCCCATTCCTGCTGCTGTTTCACGGATAAAACGCACCGCCTCTTCATAAGCATCTATATGTCCCGAGGGTGCTTCCGTGTTCATCTGTGCTTCCTGTGCAACAGGCCTAGTTTCTTTTGATAAAGCCTGTCCCACGCTAGAAGGTGCTTGAGCCGATATATGAAGTTCAGCCGCGTGTGTGGTTTCAGGAGACGGCTCAGAGAGCAGCGTAAGCTCCACCTTCGCCTTCTTGACCCCGAGCCACCCCAGGAATCCTTTTGACGGCTGTTCCAACACGCTTACGGTTACCCGTTCACGGCTTACTCCCAGCTGGGAGAGTCCTTGTCTTACAGCATCTTCAACGGTTTTTCCTGATGTCACGACTTTGGTCATCTCGACTTTTTAGCCCCCTTCGTGTTTTTACCACCTTTTTTCTTACTATTGGAGGAACCAGTTTTCGCGAGACTGGCTGTTTTCACATTCGCCAGCGCTGCTTCTTTATCCTTATTCCGATAAAGGAAATAGTTTTGAATGATCGTGTAAATATTACTGTAGAACCAGTACAACGGCAAAGCGGATGGGAAGTTGTACGACATGAACAGAATCAGCACCGGATAGACGTACAGCAAAAATTGCATCGGTCCCTGCTGCGGCGTCGGATTCATTTTCATCATCATCCAAGTTTGGACAAATGTCGTAATCGCTGCCAAAATCGGCAGGATAAACAAGTGATCCGGTTTACCTAACTGGAGCCACAAGAAGTCATGATCCCGCAATGCCGAATTATAATAAATGGCATTATAAAGCGCGATGAAAATTGGCATCTGTACTACCAAAGGAAGACAGCCAGCCATCGGGTTGACTTTATTTTCCTGGAACAACTTCATCGTCTCTTGCTGGACTTTTTCAGGCGTATCCTTGTACTTCGCTTGGATTTCTTTTAATTGCGGCTGAATGGCCTGCATAGCTTTGGAACTACGTACTTGCTTGAGTGTAAGCGGCAAAATAATGGTTCGCACGATAATCACCAGAACCAGTACGGCCAGGCCATACTCTCCAGAGAACCATTGGGCAAATGTATCTAGCGCATACGAAAACCAGTAAACGACATATCTTTGCCAAACTGATCCATTGGCCAAGTCTGCCGTCGTGTAAGAATTGTGGGCCGTCTGGGCACATCCGGACAGCACAGCAACAAGTGCCAATAAGGCAATCAGGAGGAACCATTTTCCCCGTTGAGTCTTCAAACGCGACACTTCATAACCCCTTTCTTAACCAATCCATTCCAACGTAAATCATACCATATCCTGTAGGACAAAGATACTGACTATCGGCGTGAAGACTTGAGCAGCGAGGCTTTGCGTAGAACGTGCAGCACGCTTTTCTCCAGCTCTTGATACGACATTGTAACCGCACCTTTACGAACGATAAAAATCAGGTCAATCTGCTCCACCAATTCATGTTCATGATGGCGCACAATTTCCTTAACGATTCTACGCATCCGGTTGCGAACTACTGCATTGCCGATCTTCTTGCTGGCCGAAATTCCGACGCGGAACTGCTCTACCTCTCTGCGGCGGAACCAGTACACCACAAACTGATGGTTGGCAAAAGATTTGCCATGGCGGTATACGCGCCCAAAGTCCGCCCGGTTTCGTAGACGCAATTTTTTTTGCACGGCGCTTCTCCTTGCTCATCTCTTTTACACATGTCGGTAAGCTTACCTTCACCTTTTATATAGTAAGAAGTATGGACAACATTCCAACATGGTAATCTCGCTTATTTTATATCCGTTTTCAAAAGCTTCATCTAATATAGGACAGGATGCTGGACTTCTTCCTCTTCTTTCACTACATTTCCACAACAATAGAAGAAGGGATCCGATCCCTGAATACCTCAATTATGAAAAAAAAGACCACCGTAGTGGTCTTTATGCACGCATTACGCACTCAATACTTTTCTACCTTTTTGGCGACGAGCTGCCAAAACTTTACGGCCATTCTTCGTGCTCATTCTTTTACGGAAGCCGTGAACTTTTTTACGTTTGCTGACATTCGGTCTGAAAGTCGGTCTCATTGTGCTGCACCTCCTTACAAGGAATACGTTTTATATGGAATATACCTAACGTAGCAATCTCCACAAAAAACACCTTTGTACATTTAACCACAAATAGCGGCAAAAGTCAATGTACTTGTGAATCCTCTCCCTCTTTTTCGAATCAGGAAGCCTCCTCCCCTTCCCCCGCTCACTCACTTCGCTCTTTTATTCCCTTATTTCATAAAATTTCTTTCGCCTCTCCTCCATCATCAGCATTCTATTTGTAGTTTTCACTCCTCCAAAAACTGCTCTTTTTACATTCCTTCATTCTGTGACTTGAATCCATCCTATTTTCAGATCGACGTTATCGGATTCGTTCAAAAATAATGTCGGAAACGTTACCGGAAATTTTCAACAGAAAAATAAGCCTCTGTGACCAAAAGGCAACGGCTGTTATACACAGATCCACAAAAAGAACTGAATTGTGATTTAAATGGTCATAACCTGTGCATAACATTTTAGAGTAAAAAAGAGTTATTGTCGAAAACTGAACAAATTATAAACAATATCTTGTGTTGTGAATAAAAATTGTACACAACAGATTGAATTTGTGGATAAATAACCACCAGTCATTGAAATACAAGGCTTCTTTTGCTATGATGATATTACTTTTGAATGTGAATATGTTGTTTTACCCTCCATATTATCAACACCCTGTGGATAAAGTTGTGAACAAGTTCAATTTATCCATCTTTTTATTTTTGTGCGGATTTGGGATTCTGGGGATATATTCTACATTTTTCATTTGATTTCGACATATTGCAGTCCCGTTTTGGCCTGCGGGATCAAGAGAACGGATCGTGCCGCACATTCCCTCCTGAGAAATATCGCCTCTCTTCTGCTGATCAGCAGCGGAATTTCCATTAGCTATTTTTCAGGGTCATTTTGTGCTGCGTTCTCTCACCACACTGCCGCATGATTTAGGCGGCGGTATGTCTTTTTATGGCCTTCAACAACATTTTTGGGATTTTAGGCGTTTTGCCGAAGCGCCGAGAGCAGCTCTCTGCAGCTTAATTCGGTAAAATGTCAGGATTTAAAAGGAGTGACGTCT
>NZ_JBSIEZ010000002.1:0-369630 GCF_053615415.1 Paenibacillus sp. S33
TTGATTTTCATAGACAAATGGCTTTACATCATTCGTAATTGTTCCTTTGATAACACTTATAAGATGAGCTGGGCCCGAGCGATAACTGAAATAGCCTGTGAAGGTGAATATACGGAAAATAGTTGTGTTGAAATCACTATGGAATGCATAGCTCGCAAGGTAATTCGATACTATTGGGAGCAGACTATTTTTTTTGACCTACAGCAAAGTAGTAACCCTGTAAAACCACCTGTAATTGTCTCTACAGTGAAAGACCTGATTGGGATATATCAGTCTAATACTGGCTCTAAAAGGCCAATTAAATGGTACGCAGCTAATGTAGAAACGATTTGTTCGGACGCCTATCAGAAGGCAGTGAGAGACATTGTAAAAGCACTGAAGCAAGACGTCAGTTTTCGTTTTCTACGTATCAACGGGAAAGAAGTAGAGGGAATTTACAGCTACGTTCAAAAGGCTGATTCTTTATGCATACATTCAGATTGTCTCGCTCATCTAAAAAAATATAGTTTGATTGTTTTTGACGCAATCAATTACCGCTGGACTCAGATGTTGGAGAATTTCAATCACTCACCTCGCCTTTCCAAAAAAGTCCGAATTATTGACGAAAGAGAAGTAAGGCGGAAATCACTGGGCAAATTCTCCACGTACATTGGGGTGGAAAATCCATATCAACATTGCTTTTTATGCGGTGAAAAAATTGAAAACGAAACACCTGCCATAGATCACGTAATCCCTTGGTCATACCTGTACTCAGATGATTTGTGGAACTTAGTATTTACTCATCAGTCATGCAATAGTAGTAAGTCCAACGTGATTCCGAGCGAAGAGATGATACAACGACTAGAAGAGAGAAATCAAACCATGCTTAGAAAATTAAAGGAAGGGGAGAAACGCGATAAACATATTTTAGAACTTGAAATGGCTATAGAGCATAAACTAGTACGGAAATTTTGGATATCATGTCAAGGATAGTTTACACTTTTTTTCGGAAATCCCCCAAAGTTTTGAGTTTCTAATTTGTGTGAATACTTAATGGCATAGGAGGGATATTTTGAAGTTCTATAATAAACTTGTTCGTGATAGAATCCCTGAAATCATGGAGGAGCACGGGAAAAAATATGAAATTAGAACATTAGATCAAGAGGAGTATATAGAGATGCTACACCAGAAACTATACGAAGAGTTGAGGGAATTTGATACAGCAAGTGAGGAAAATCAACTTCTTGAGTTAGTTGATATGGTTGAAGTTATTTATGCCCTCGTTGAGAGTAAGGGATGTCGAATCGGTGATTTTGAGTCCCTTCGTATTGCAAAAAAAGAAAAGCGTGGGGGTTTCAAAGAAAAGCTATTTTTAATTAGTGGTGAAGAGTAAAAGGATAAGGAGTTTTTGAAACTCCTTACCCGACAATAATTCTAGACTTGACGAAGCTTCTCTTTGAAAAAGACAAGTCCATAGTTTTTGCTCTCACAGAGAATCTACTGAGCTAACAGGAGAATTCGGCATATTGAGATACTACTTATTTAGATTTTAGAGAAACACGAGTTGATTTTGCATGATTTATAAGAAGAATAAAAATGATGAAGGCAAAGAAATTCAAAATTATTACTGCATTTTGACTAAGGAATGTAAAACGATCAATGAATTTGATTGTGTGGTGCGACGATAATTTGGATATGGATAATGCTCTGATCAAAAGGAAGTAACCTTCCCTTTTTGTACGAATATAGACCGTTCAGTTTAATAATGGGATCAATCAATATTAATGACCATACTCGATGCGATTGGATATGTTAGACGAGATTTCACCCGTTGGATAAAGTCAGTTCTCCATATGTGTTGAGTTCTCTTTCAATATCTGCCGAAAATTTTTATTAGCAAGCTCAAGAGTTCAAATAAAGGTGAGTCATAAGTTACAAGACCAGGAATGTTCATTGAACATCAAGTTTTAAGACTTAGCTACAGATTAGACCCAAATGAAAATAATCTTACGTTTAGGAATAAAAAGAAAACCGAGAGAAAACATCCATCTATCACCTTTTGTAAGTTATGATTTGCCTTCAGCTGGTTAATCTTTCCTCTGGAATACACACGTTTCGAATTACTTTATCTCTTCCTTTGACCTACATAGGTCATACTCTCAAAGAGTCCTTCTATAAGTCACAGTTCAGTCAGCCTTATCAGAAGTTATTACAGCATTTTATTCAATGTGCCTGTGTTTTAATAGCACTGAAATATAGAAAGTCTCGTTTTCTACAATTAGTTCTGTATGGACCACACTATAATTACTTCCTCTCATTGTTATTCCGTTCACCAATTTTGTAAGACGAAGAAATTCTCCAATTTCGGTTACGTAAATATCCGTAGTTGAGTTGTCTGGGAATATACATTGTACTTTAATGAGATTCATTCCTCTCTATTTGCAATCATTTACATGTTGATAGATGTTTCGTTTTATTCGTAAAGTTAATTTTGTACGTAAGCACTAAGTGGGCTTTTATCATGGCCTGTGGGTTTACTTTTATAAAAAAAGGGCATCCTTATTATATCAAAATAAAACCCTATAGGATATATTTTATAAAAACAAACCCTATAGTATCTTGGAGTAATTATATGGCTAGTCTATGGTTTGCATAGGGTGATGGTTGTGACTGATTTGATGAAAATGGTAGGGGAAGGAATTCGACACTTCCGAAAACTACGTGGATTGAGCCAAGAGGAACTTGCAAGTAAGGCTGATGTCCACGAAACTTATATTGGTAAGTTGGAACGTTCTGAAAAAGTTTGTTCCATCGTGGTGCTGGATAAAATTACGAATGCCCTCAATCTCTCTATGGTGGAGTTTTTTAATTATATCCAGCCTGTGAACAGAGAGAAAAGCGAGTCAACACTCACAGAAATTGTGAACAGGCTACGTAGTAGAAATGAAGATGAGCAAAAGAAGATATTAAAAGTCATTGATGCTATTCTGGATGATCAGTTGAATTGAGGGAGAAAATCATAAGACTAATGAAATTGTGATTACGGCTTTGTGCTTATATGCTTAAAAGATACCTTTGGCTATCAGGCATACTCTACGAATATATTCGTTACTGGGCACGGAGGGGATTCCGTGCTGGAGACTAGTCTTACGCTACATTTAATCTATGGTATAGCTTACTTACCAGGAACAGCATTGAAGCGCACAGTAAGCGACTAGAACATCTTATTTGTCTCACAAACATGTGCTGGATTTATTCAGTTTCACGATGCTCTTCCCACTCCAGCAACGTTTTGCAAGGCGCTCAAACAGGATGTACTTACAGCGAATCATCAGGACTAGCTATGAAGTGGGTCAATTTCGAAATAGTCCTGTTCGGAGCGCTAAGAGAGGAAGTATTGGCGGGAAGACCAACGCAGATATGGAAGGCTCTTAGAGACTGAATGATAGTATCGTGAAGGTGCGAATGTGAAGCTCACATGAAAACCCCGGGCCCTTCGCACCTCGAAATTTGTCGAAAATCAATAGAATCAATTACCTCCAGTAAAAGTCAATGGTTGATCCAAGCACTTTTGGCATCGTTTTCTGTGATAATGTGTAAAATTGATATCATTAGAGTATGAATTACTTCATTTTCGCAGTCGCACTCCATATGAGTGCGTGGATTGAAATATTTTCTGAGTCAGTTCTCGATGTTTAATGATTTCAGTCGCACTCCATATGAGTGCGTGGATGAAATCAGTGAACTACGCAGTCTCTTCATAGCTACCAAAACATCCTCTATGTCACTCTCGCCCTCTGAGAATCTCTTTTGTGAGATCTACAGGGGGCTTTTTTATAACAGGACTTATGAAAAATCCCGTTATAGCTTGGTATTCAGTTACGATTCTAAATATAATTTTTTACTTAATTGGGATATAAAAATCAATTAAAATCTATAAAACATTATTAAGAAAATTTATCCTTGTAAAATACATACAATCGTAATTATAATTAACATGATCCTTAATGCCTATGTTAATCAGGTTCTTTTTTCCTATTCCATAACATGAGTTGGATTATTTTAGGGCTAATTAAGAAGAAGTAGTATAGATATAAGATTGATAGAAAGGGCCTGAGAACATGGGAGAAATTAAAGCCAGCAAAGATAGTAAGGTTGAAAATGTATTTGAACGTATTCATCAGAACTACCGTTACCTGAATCAGATGATGGTAGAAGAAATCGATATTGCTTCTGAGCATGGAACAATTAGTGGGAACTATCGCGAGGAGATGTGGGTCAAGTTTTTTCGAAGTATTATCCCTCTCAAATACTCATTGGCGCAGGGGGTCATTATCATTGACTCGAACAATAACAGATCTAGGGAAGTGGATATTGCTGTCTACGATGAGCAGTATACACCATACGTCTTCCAATATAATACTCTCAAGTTCATTCCAATCGAAGCCGTAGTGGTAGCTATTGAATGTAAAAGTTCAAATTGGGAATATGAAAAGATCATAGAATGGGCAGAAAGCATTAAAAACTTACACCCACGAACGACAGGCATTGCGCGGATGGTGCAGGGGTATGTAACTGGGATCACAAACAAAACTCAGCAACGTACTCGACCTATTTTTATTCTTGCAAGCAATTTTCAGAGACAACAACAGACATCCGTACATCAAGTTGCAGAGAAGCTAAAAGGGGCGTTCGATTTTATTCTGCTAAAAAGAGTTGAGCCAGGTAGTAAAGGAATAGTCAGAGAATTTGATTTACTGGTCGAACACGAGAATGAAAAGCTCGGCTGGTGGGGGGATCAATTGAATCAGGGGGTACAAAATTTCGGTAATATGAACGTGATCCCTTCAAACTGGAAAGATGAAGATAAGCAAGAGTTTAAACAGCAAGTGGACAGCGGGCAATATAGCGAACTGAAATTTTCAGAAGACGCTATGTCACTTGAAAATACGCTGAGTGATTTGAAAATACCAGGCAATCCGCTGTTAACTTTAAACTTCCAGCTTAACCAGTTGCTCATGCTGCTGAATAACCCTATGTTGTTTCCTCATTTCGCTTATGCCAAAGCTTTTAGAGAGCTTACAGCAATCGGGAACGACAGTATTGAAGAGGATGCCAATTAAATAGATAGATCAAGAAAGGAGACTAGCATGGGAAGAAACCTGGGAAGCCCCGCAACAAATGTCACCGATCTGGAAAAGAGGATCGCTAAAAATCCTAATCTACAAAAGGTTTATGCCATAACCATTGTGACTCCTATGTTTGGAGGCGGTTATCTGGCAGGGCAGATCGATACAGAACAATTGGTTCGTACAAGCACGGTGCGAGGACAGTTGCGTTTCTGGTGGCGGGCAACGCGTGGTGCAGCTTATGAAAATGTATATGAACTACGCAAACGAGAAGCAGAGATTTTTGGGGACACAAGTAGACCCAGTTGCATAAAGATCTGGATCGAGCCAACATCCACTAAGTCTATAAGTAAAACTCACTTTCCAAAATATGCGTTATATTCAGCAGGTAAAGAGGTAGACGCTGCTAAAAAGAGATCTGTGGAGCACACTATAGGGCACACATTCAAGCTTCACATCATCTATAAGCAACCATTCGATGATATAAAAAAATCTATGGATCTTGAAGAAATAGAACGCAAAGAGATACAGCCTGCACTATGGGCCTGGATTAACTTCGGCGGAGTGGGGGCAAGAACACGTAGAGGGTGCGGGAGTTTATATTGTGATGGGATTTCTCCTAGTATAGATAACTGTACCCCTGAACACTTTTTGTCTTGGTTTGATAAACACATAGAAAAATACGAATTAAAACTATTACAGGCGGATCAAAGTCGTGATTGGCCGACGCTTAGCAATCAGATTAAAACTCGTTCCCGTATAGAGGAAATAAAAGATGCTTGGCATGAGGCAATAGAAGCTTATCGCTTATTTCGCAGACGTGCAAACCAAGAAAAAGGTAAACCCAGACCGGGGAGAAGCCACTGGCCAGAAGCAGATTCCATTCGAACGATTACAGGTATGGCACATCCCAAACATGACAAGAAATATCCCCCCAGTAAACCTGATAGGCTAGTTTCTTTTCCAAAAGCACAACTTGGTTTACCGATTATTTTTGAGTTTAAGCAACAAATGGATGAGGATAAAGAGCTATCTTATGAAGAGCTCCGCAAAAGAAAACGTTGGGAAAAGGAACCCTACAAAACACAACTTGTTCCCAAAGGTAAGGATCGCCTTGCTTCTCCGGTGATTTTAAAACCATTGTCCTGTACTCCTCATAAATCGCTTGGAATAATAGCTATCCTAAATCAACCCCGTTTGGAAGGGGCCGAGTTAAAGCAAAACGATAGGATCGTAAAGCAACTTGGAACAAAAGAAATCTATCCTAACGTTTCATATGATAATAACCCTATGCAAGATAATAAAAAAGTCTATACGTCTGCTGTTGAGGCTTTTTTAAACAGTAAGGAGGTCGAAAAATTTTGCGAGAGCACAAATCTGAAGAGATACTGATGATGTTTTCTATCGGGCCCGTGCAAGAATTCATCGCCCAGGCACGTAGAACGCGAGATTTATGGTTTGGCTCATATTTGCTCTCTGAATTAAGCATAGCGGGAGCTCAGAAATTTCAGGAACTGGGTGGCCGATTGGTTTTTCCTGTTACGGTGATAGACAAAAACTCCGAACAAGTAGAGAAGATAAGTGCACCAAACAAGATTCTTGGGATAATGAATACAGATCAGCCGAGCAAGATTGCTTGGCAAGTCAGAAGAGCTATCCAAGGTAAGTGGAAGGAGTATGCAAGAGCGGCAGAGGAGAAAATTGGGCGAATTATTAATATACGCACGTGGGATCGTCAAGTCAGCGATTTACTTGATTTTCAGGCGGCTTGGACAGCGATGCAAGGACTACATTATGATGAGGCATTAAGCAAAACGGAACAATTATTAGCTGCCCGTAAGACGCTAAGGGATTTTAAGCAAAATGACCCGGGCACGATGTACGGTGAGAAAAAATCTTCTCTGGACGGCGGTCGTGAATCAGTGTGGATCAACCACGATAGGAACATTGAGCGGCTTTTACGGTTGGGAATTAAAGAATATGAGACCTTAGACGCCATCTCCGTCATTAAACGGTTATCTTTAATACTTCATCCTGACCAAGAGCGGTTTCTTTCGGTTTGCGATACAGCCTTTCGGCCTTTCCAAAAGCAAATTCGTGATGTGACTTTCATAGGTTCGGCAGTGACCGATTATTTGCATACCGTGAATGAATTGTTGGAAAAAGAGAACTTAAAAACAATAAACAAGCTAGATATCAATTCCTATGACGCGCGTCTTTTTTATGAACGTCGAATCGGGGATTATCTTGAAGAATGCATTATGGTTCCCAAGGAACATCAAGAGAACCTCAAAGATTCTATAGCAGACAAGTTGGAACGGATGTATCTCCAGTTGGAGAAGAAGTCAAGGGATCATCAGTTTAATTTTGTCCGTCCAACTCCTTATTATGCTTTTCTAATCGCTGATGGTGATCGCATGGGGGAACATCTTCGCAACATTAAGGATGAACAGAGCCATATACATTTTTCTCAAGCGCTCTCCAGATTTGCTCTGCAAGCAGCAAAAATTATGAAAAATCATCAGGGACAACTCGTTTATGGTGGCGGAGATGATGTTATGGCTTACTTGCCAGTACATACATGTTTGAATGCAGCCAGTGAGTTACGTAAGTCTTTTATTGAAATATTGGGGTCCGTTATTTCTACCCCGACTCTTTCTGTGGGGATTGTAATCACTCATATGCTGGAACCCCTTGAAGAAGTACGTAGAATGGCACATGAAGCAGAACGGCAGGCCAAAAAAACACGTAATGCATTGGAGGTTCACTTCCACAGACGCGGTGGAGGCGATCTAATGAAAGTAGCACTGCCGTTCGAAGATAATCCAGTGGAGCAAATGAAAGTGTTACACGAGTATAAAAAGTTTTTTTCTGCCCAATTTGCCTATGAACTACGTAGAACATACCAAAGTTACAAGGAAATGGCTACAGGCTCAGCGTGGCTTAGTGATCCGAAATTGCTCGCAGAATTACTCTGGATGGAGATTGAGCGTCTGGCGTTCAAGAAGAAGCCGGAAAGCATAGACAAGGCGACATTGAAAAAACAGTGGATTCCTAAATTGAAGGAACTATATGATACCGAAACAGAGCCATTAGAACGATTGCGGATATTGGCAGAGCAACTCATTTTGACGATTCATCTGGAAAAGGTGGGAACGACTTATGAAGAAACGACTACAAGTAAAACCTCTTGATCCTATTATGATACGGGACGGAAGACCGTTCAGCGCTACGCCGGGAATCCGGGCCCACACATTAAGTGATGTCACGCCAAGTATGCTTGCGGGTACAATTCGCACGATGCTGGCTAAAAGGGAACAAGCACAGGAAGGAAAGTCATCCCTCAGCCTTAACCATTTTTCTAAATTAAATGTTCGAGGTCCGATATATAAATACCGAGATAACTTGTATTTTGCCATGCCTCAGGACGCTGAAATGTATGAAGAACATGGAGAAGCAAGTATCCGATTCATTCGACCTGTTAACTTGACAGGGGCTCAACATGGCAGACAGGGATTCTTTGGCGTAGGTCAGGAAGGACGTCTGGCAGATGTGCTCTGGCCGCCACTTGGAGCAGGGACACACAAAGGGATGAAGGAAGCACCCGCATACATCACAAAGGAGCGGATGGTGCATTGGTTGACAGGCACCGTGACAGAAGAAACATGGTCCAAGCTTCTAAATCAATGGCGTTTGGATCAGAAAAATAATCCGTTGCACACAGCTTGTGAAACAACACCTTTTCTACCCGCATTTATTCGTGAAGAACGCACACATACTGCAATCGACCCCAAGACGTATACCGCCAAGGAACAGCAATTATTTTCAACAGAATCACTGGTTTTTCCACCAGATTTCACTGTGGAAGCTGAGATTGATTTTGGAGAGCATACGTCCAGCTGCACAGGCAAAATATCAGAGATGCACCCCATGGGAGGCAAGCGCAGATTGGCTCACTTCAGTGAGGTGGAAGATGACTTGTCATGGACCTGTCCCTTAGCGATTCAAGAAAGCATGCAGGGAGCGTCATATATTCGTATGGTATTAGCGACTCCTGCTTATTTCCGAAAAGGTTGGTTGCCAGGCTGGCTGGACGAAAATCTCCAAACTAAAAATCCATGGAAGTGTGGAGTAGAGCTTCAATTGCGCTGGGCTTGTGTTCCACGTTGGCAGCCTGTATCGGGATGGAGTTACTCGAAGGATGGTTTGTCCAACGAGAAGGCGGTTCGGCGCATGGTTCCAGCAGGAAGCGTATACTTCTTTGAAGTCACCAAAGGGAATGCGGCTGATTTGGCGAAGGAAATGTGGCTACAATCCGTGTCGGATACGAATCGCCGCAAAGAGGCTTTTGACAAAGAAGACGGGTTCGGACTGGCTTTGTGGGGGAAATGGAACCTTACAAACACACCCCAAATGAACAAATAATAAATAAACCTACTATAAAGGAGCAAGGGAAATGGAAAATGTAAGCCAGTGGTACTGGATACACTGTTTGTCTCCACTACATATCGGTTCAGGAGAAGGACTTGGGGCAATTGATCTGCCTATTATGCGCGAGAAGGTGACTGAATGGCCTATGATTCCTGGCAGTAGCATGAAAGGGGTAAAGAGAGACTACTATCGAGCTAAAGAAGGAGAAAGCGCTTGGTTCAAGCAAGCATTCGGTAAATCAGATCACAATGGAGCCGAAGCTGGAGCACTTGTTATTTCCGATGGACGGATTCTTGCTTTTCCGGTAGCCAGCCGATATGGCACTTTCGCTTATGTTACTTCTCCTATGGTACTGAAACGCCTAGTACGAGATGCAGCAGCGATGGGAATGTCTTTAGAAATTCCAAATTTAGATCAATTTGAGCAAGATGCGAAGAATAATGAGACCGCTTGGATAACTACTGATTCTGTAGTGGTGAGTCAACAGCAAGTTTTCCTCGACGAGTTCTATGGTAAGGCGGAAATATCGCATGGGTTTACCACCTGGGCAAATTGGCTGGCGAATATGCTGTTCGATGAAAATGAACCTTATTCAAAAGAGATGTTCATCGAGCGACTTGTATTAGTAACGGACGACACATTTAGATACTTTACGACGATGTGTTGTGAGATTACTCCACGCATTCGAATACAGGAAGATACGAAAACTACGCAAGCGGGTGCACTATGGTATGAGGAATGTGTACCTACTGAAGCCATATTTTACGGGATGATCTGGTGTGATCGGATAGATGGATCGTCAGATATCTCCAAACGGATTTCCAGTCTTCAACATATGAAAAAAGAAATATTTTTACAACTTGGAGGCAATGCAAGTGTCGGCAAAGGGCGCGTGCGCTGCCGCCTCTCGGGAGGCGGAGATCGATGAAATCATCCCAACATGAGTATGCGCAGGCCGCATTCGAAGGAATAAAGTCACTGGATGCAAACTCCATCGTTGCACAGCAATATGGACAGCTCTGTCACCGTTTTCCTTCGCTCGTTCTGACTAACGGTTTACGTCTGGCCGTTACCTTCTTTCAGGCGAAGTCCGAGAGCGTAGAAAGTCCACATGCTTTATATTTGCAGCATATGCGGAGTGCCCTTGGTCTCGATAAATCTTGGAAAGAAGAACTCAAAATTCAAAATGCAGACTATCTTCACTTGTCCCAGAGGGTACTGAGTGCCTCCGTCTGGTTTAAGCGGTATGCGGAAGCCATTCTGAAGATCGAACAAGGAACGGATGCGCCGGAACAGGAGGGCATCTTATGAACGCCCATCTAGCTATCACCAAGGGTGACACAAGTTTGCAGGGTATAGATTTGTGCTTAGAACAAGTTGTTAGTAAAGGGGATGGCAAACAAGCTTTCTACCAGAAACTGATCAAGGCTTATGAAACTGACTGGACAACGACAAAAAAAAGCTGGTATAAGCATTACTATGATCGATACTACAAGAAGGAGAGCTATGGAGCAACTATACCATTGCATATCCAGGTTAGATCACAAACGCCACTCGTTATTGGGCATGGAGGGAATTCCGTGCTTGAAACTAGTCTTGCGCTACATCGCATTTATGGTGTGCCTTACCTACCAGGAACAGCCTTGAAGGGTGTTGCTTCGCATTATGCACATCGACAACTAGGTGACCAGCAACCAGCATTAAAGCGTACGGGAAGCGACTACAACATTTTATTTGGCTCACAAACATCTGCTGGGTTTATTCAGTTTCACGATGCTCTTCCTACTCCAGCAACAGTTTGCAAAGCGCTGAAGCAGGATGTGCTTACAGCGCATCATCAGGATTATAACGGCATTATTGTAGAGCCATATCGTAATGATATTGAGTACAAGGCTCCACGTGATGATGATTCCCCCGTCCCTATTCCATTTCTTTCAGCGTCGGCTCACTTTGAAATTATATTAACTTGTGAGGGAGAGCAGGAATCAGCTATGAAGTGGCTAAGTCTGACAAAAACAATCTTGCTCGGAGCGCTAAGAGAAGAAGGCATTGGCGGGAAGACCAACGCAGGATATGGAAGACTCTTAGAGATTGAATGACGTAATCGTGAAGGTGCGAATGTGAAGCTCCCATAAAAAAACCGGGTCCTTCGCACCACGGAATTTGCCGAAAAGTAATTAAATCAATTACCTTCAGTAAGAGTCAATGTTTGATTAAAGCTTTTTTGGCATCGTTTTTTTGCGCTAATGAGTGGAATTGATATCATCAGGATATGAATTACTGCATTTTCGCTGTCGCACTCCATGTGAGTGTGTGGATTGAAATATAAATCTTCTTTTACGATGATTTTTCCTTATCGATCTCGTCGCACTCCATGTGAGTGCGTGGATTGAAATATCACGTCTTCAATCTGCGCCCAAGTTTCAACTATGGTCGCACTCTATATAAGAGTACGGATTGCGTTTTAACAAGGAAACTCTCTTGAGTTATGATTCGACTTCAGATACAGTCATTCCGTTTCAAGTTGCGTATGCTGTATCTATCCATAAGCACAGGGTTTGGAGTATAACTCTGTAAAAATTGTTATTACGAATGAGATCGAGGAGCTTATTACTCATAACATTTTTTATACATCAATTACTCGAGCAAAAGAAAATCTGAAGATTTATTGGACACCTGGAACGGAGAAAAAAGTATTAAATAGCTTAAAATTTAAGAATGGGAGAAAAGATGTTGCGCTTTTAAAATCAAAATATAGTTTATGAGTATTTTAGTGTTACTACCAAAGCGTTATGACACCAGTTACTTAAAGCCACTTAGTTAACTTGAATGAACACTAAGGTGTAATATCTAAAAAAGGAGCAGTTTGCCACGGCAGCTGCTATCTAGAAAGGGGTGTGCCACATCATATGTAAGGCGAGAGGAACATATACGCTTATAGCCGCTTAGCTGCGGCTATTTTTTGTTTTAACGATATATGACACATATATCGTTAGCCGAAAAAGACAAGAATATGTGGTTAACCGTGGTTGAAAAGAATTATCAACTATAAGTGTGCTCGCCTGGATAATGAAACGGTGTTCGGTTACCAGAAATATAAGGTAATGGGTTATTTCGTTAAGGTAATAGAGGATAGTTTTAAGCATTTAAAAAGACGTGCTGAGCAGGGACAAAAAAAGATCGAAAGGATAAGTTGATGTTCGCTTAGACGGAGTTACATCGCATCGGAACTGCCGAGAAATTTTCCTGAGTGTGCGTTGGAGAGTTGGATTTATAGACACTATTCTCAAATTAACCATTATTCGTTTCTAGGGTTTGAAAATATGGTCTTTAGCGATGAACTATGGTCAAAAGAAGATATTTTCAATAACATCAAGTCATATTACCCTTATATGTTCATTTATTAAGCCAACCTTATTCTTTTTTGAATTCGTGATATGGAACAGCAGCACGATTATAAATGTGACGGAGGGCTATTTTCCGAATAATTTAAGGAAGGGTGATAACCATTAAGTTTCTCATGGGCGTAGAAAAGAGTTACATGCGTTACAAGCGATTATTGCATTCAAGAGGTATCGGTCGATAGACGAAGCTGACTCTCAGTGAGAAGTACATTTCCTCGATAACACTACAATTCATAATCAGCGTTGTGTGGAGACTTACCAAACGAACAAATTCAGTATTCCTGAATCGGCACTCGACCTTAATATGCAAGAACACACTTTGAGGCAGATTCTAACTTCACACTTGGCGGCTTTATTCTGTCAGTTGATCTTTCTAGAAGCAAAGTAGTTATCTAGAACTTATCTGAGCTATCGGTTATACTTGAGTATAAAGACTTAGTTCGACAACACGGATCAGCCAGCAAGGATGATGAAGGTCTAATAAACTAATTGACAAGGAGATTGATAGATAAGTATGCCGAAAATTTTTATAAGTCATGCTGTAAAAGATGCTGATATGATCGTCAGACCTTTCATTGATATGCTCGTCATGGGTCTGGGGATTGACCGAGGAGAAATATATTGTACTTCGGATGGGGATATTCCAACCGGGGTTAATTTCCCTGAGCATATTAAGACAAACATTAACTCAGCGGAACTGGTCATTATGATACTGACCGAAAACTACATGGACAGTGATTTTTGCCTGAATGAAATGGGGGCATCGTGGGCAAATAATCAAAATATTTACCCAATTGTGATTCCTCCAGCGACGTACAAGATATTAGATCGATCTGCCCTGCGCGGGGTTACGAATGTCCTTATGGCGACAGAAGATGATCTTCCAAAGCTTAGGGATGAATTGGAAGGTAAAGAACTGACAGGTAAGATCCGCTCTGGAGAATATCGCACGAGGGGTAAGCATTTTCTTGAATCGATAGAGAAGTACGAAGAGCAACGTCAAAAAGAAGGACCACTTACCGTTCCAGTAGAGGTATTCAGTAAGCTTCAGAACCAGTTGAAGGAACTTGACGCGGAACTGGAGGAGAAAATCGACGAGTGCGATACAAAGGATGAATTGATCGAAGAGTTGAAGAAACTGAAAGATCAAACTGCAGTCAAGCAGGTTATCCGGTCGCACAACGTAAATGAATGGGTAGAGTTGCAGGAACTTATCGATGAAGCCAAATCATCCCTGAACCAATTAGATTCAATGATGGTGAGCCTAATTTTCCACTACAGGTATTTCCCACATAATTTCGAGCCGGAGCCTATCGACGGCTGGAGTGCAATACATAAATTAGCAGCAAAAAGATTTATCGATCAGGATGAAAATAAGATTACGATAAATGACGGGCATCCATTAATAAGAAAAGCGGACAAAGCACTAGATATATTGAGTGATGCACTTGAAGGTATGTCACCAGAAGTATACAAACAGTTTGAGGAGGAATACGGTTTAGAACTGGATCTTTCCAATATCGACTTTTGGGAAAATACTCTAAGGATTAGGGGGATGGAATTATCACAATGAATGATTTATTTCTGTGAGATAAAGAAATCCAGTTTTCCAAAATGCGCATTTAAAATAACTAAAACATTTGATTATCATTCGCTTATTGAATATTATCAGTATATGAAACCATACAAAAGGACTATATGATTGTCCAAACGAACGAAAAAGAGTAAGAAGTATGAAGAGCTTTCTACCACTAAATATTGCAATGAAAGTAATGGATAATCTAAGTACTGAAAATAAAATGCTTATGGAATATGTTGATGGGTATGTTGGCGGATTTGATAACTGGAAAAACTTCAGTGATTTAGGATCAGCAACAGAGCAGACAATTTAAACAAACAAAAAAAGAACCCAATTTAGGGTTTTTTTGTTTAAGGAAGAGGAACGAGGACAAATCGGCAAACGATATATGTTCTTGTCGTCCGACATCATATGTAGAATGACATAAAGTCGCCAGCCAAGAAACTCCTTATAAAACAAGGGGTTTTTAGTTTTTGGTAGGGAACTTCTTGTCAATTTTTAGTGACATAAAGTTCCCTACCAGGCTGGAATTTGACACAAATTTCCCCACTGGCCTGGAAAAGAGAAGAAGTTGGAGATCAATTCTACTTACTTGAGTAGGATAATGTTCAGTGGGAGTATTTATTGTTATATCATGCACAATAATGTGATTCAAAATTTAATTTTTGCTGTCACAATGCAGACTAATATTGAGTATCATCGATAAACAACTTATCACATCTAATAGAATTGACTTGATATCATAATTTAGACTCCATTCCGAGATGGTATTACCTTAATTGAGGTACTATAACTATACTGAAGAAGATTTAAACTGACATTCAGGATCAAATTGAGCAAGTACGTCCACGTATAACTGTTGCTAAAATGATTGTAACAATAAGCTCACAATTCTGAAAATATGACAGTTGAAATTGATGGGTTAAAGAATTTATTGATTGAAGTTAAGATAATGTGCTATAGCTGAATTAAGGCAAAAGTTGAAGTTGTCTAATCTATTTTTATGAATCAACAATTGAAATATGAAGTTTCAGTTAATAATGGAGTCTATAACTAAGAAGTTGGGGAATTTATGTGGTTAGAAGGTATCTCATTGAAAGGACACAGATCATATTCGAACGATGAAGGAGTAGATCTAACACAATTTAGAAAAATGAACTTTTTTATTGGTCCCAATAACAATCCTGTCGCGGGACAAGAACATTGTTCCAATGCCGAAGGATGATTGACAAATAGGCCATCTTGGACTGGCCATAAGGTAAATAGATGATATCTGTCAGAAGAGCGAGACCAGGGATTCTTTTCTTGAAGTCCCTCTATAAAAGGATGGGTAAAATTCGATGCTCCTGAGTCGCCTTAGCCATTCGTTTGAATGGTTTGGGTTTCAGATGAGGACAGACCAAACCGAATTTCTTCATCAATCCACGATTTCGTTTGAGATTATACACGATACTAAACTTATTATGGAGTGTGATTTTGATGGAACGTGAAGGTTTCGGCGATGAAAGGCTTTCTTCGCCGATTTGAAGATATCTTCATCGTGCTGAGCCTTCTTTAAGAGTACCATCTGCTGCTTGAAGATAACGATATAGCCGGATCTGGAGACCCCTAATAGCTCACAAAATTGCCGGGTCATCCGGTTCAGACCTTGGCCTATAGCTTGTGGAATGAATTCAAAATCTTGATTTGCATAATACTAGGATCACAAATTCTATCTATAACCTTGAAATATATGGTATTATTGTACTGGGAATTAGAAGTGGTGTGGGTCTAATGGACTATATTATTTTTCTGCTGGTTATTGCTTCAGTTTTTGTGTTGTCTATATTAATTCTCATCTTGTCGAGAAAACAAAAGACTATCGTTGTATTTGATAAGGAGAACTACGAACTAAGAGATATTACATTAGCTGATATTGATAGGATGGAAGACGGCTCCAGATTTGAAATGTACTTATACAGATTATTATCGAACTAGGCTATTCCGGTGTCTATAAGACTATAGGTAGTCGTGACTTTGGAGCTGACGTAGTATTTAATGATCCAGATGGACTTAGAAATGTTATTCAAGCCAAAAGATACTCGGTAGAAAATCCGGTAGTGATTAGCGCTGTTCAAGAAGTCTTCTCTTGTTTGAGATACTATAAGGCTAAAAAAGCGGTTGTCATCGCAACAACCAGATTCACAGATTCATGCGAAACGCTGGCCGATATCAATTACGTGAAATTAATTGATCGTACGGAATTATCTAGCATTATAGAGGCCTTCAGAGCTGGTGATACCTTTGCAGCTCGTAAAATAATTGAAGCGGAACCCAGAAGGATACTTGAATCCTGGTCAGAGACAAATCCAGCAACTGACCCGACCAAGGTCAAAGATATTGCTGGACGCTCCGATCAAGCGGCGATCGAGTGGACCCTTGATCGAGTGCCGCCGGAGCGGACGCGAACGGCAAATTCCGCCAGGAAGATTCCGTGAGAAAAGCGCAGTTCCTCATCATGCTGTTGCGCACCTACAAAGTCGATGACGAATCGTACTCTTCCAAGAAGAAGAATCACTGGGCGGAAGGCGCCTACAAAGTGGCGACGGTCCGAAACCTGTTGTTGTTCAGTGCAAGTCCGGGCAAAAGCGACTTTCGGGACAAGCCAATTAATCGCTATCGCGCGGCTCGCCTGATCGCGTCGGCGGACGGTGTGAATTTCGATTTTTCGAATACGGTGAAATACGTGCTGGCACATGATTACATACGCGGAACCGAAGGCAATCAGAGCTGGATGTTCGGTTCCAATGATATCGTTACTCGGGGGCAGGCGGAGGTGATCTTGATGCAATTGCAGTCCCGCATGAAGCAATTGGTCGGCGTACCGAAGTCGGTTACTTCCGAGAAGAAGCTACCTAAACGTCGGTTTTCGGAAGTGTATATCAAACCGGCGCTTGGCAGCAAGATGTTGATTGCCGAATTCCGCGTGGAAGGCACGCTGTTGGTGGAAGGACAATTCGTGGATCAGGCGAAAAAGCAGTGGGAGATTAATATCAATCAACACCAAAATAACGAGCGAAGTGGGAATATATTTGGATGTGAACCTAAGAACACAAGGTACGACGGTCGGGGTCAAAAGAGGCAAATTGAATGTTTCGGATTTTTCAAGATAAGAAAAAAGACCTAACAACATATTCGCCAACGAAAGGCGAAAAAGCATCCGCTTGGTGCGGACGCTTCAACGTGTCGAGAAAGTCGAATTAGATGTATAGAGGAGTCTTAATTTTCATGTCCTCCCTCTTAAAATCAGGAATTATCAATTTCTCTGGTAATGCTGTAGCAGAATACGTTAACGGAGGAGAACGAATGAATTATTTAAGTGAAGAAGATTTCAGGAGGCTTTGGAAAAGTGCTCTCAAATCTGTTGATACATCTGCGTTGCTTTTTTTAAAGGAGTGTCATTCGCCATACATCTTTTATCGTTAAATAGAATATGTTAGGTTTGCGAATAGTCATTATAATTAAAAAGCCATAAAGAGGATGAGTGCAATGCTTAATATAAGAATGTTAAAAGCATTCAGTGGTGATAGTTTTATTATCTCATATAATAATGGAGAAGGTAGAAATACAAATATTTTAATTGACGGTGGAATTGCTAGAACATATCGTACTTTAAAAAAAGAAATAAAGGAAATTGAAAAAAGAAATGAAGTAATAGACTTACTCATTTTAACTCATACAGACAGTGATCATATCGGTGGTATACTAAAATATTTTCAAGATGAAGATATGAACCACCACTTGATAAGAAAAGTTCTGTTTAATTCGGCTAGTTCTCTCTCAAAGTACTTCAACACAGATATTATAAAAAGTAGAGAACTGACCTTATCGCCGTTAAACTCTGAGTGTTCTTATCGAGAGGGGAAAAGCTTAGAAGACTATCTTGAAAAAAATAACATTTGGAATGATGAAATAATAAAATTCAAAGATAAATTTCTTTTATCTGGGGCTAAACTTACCATATTATCTCCGACGATTGATACACTTAAAGAATTAAATAAGAACTGGGAACTAGAAGAAAACAGCGCTACCGAGTGTGGTGGTAATAATAATGATTATAACTACACTTTAGAAGATTTACTCAGAAAACCATTTTGTGAAGATAGATCACTTGCAAATAAATCTAGTATTGCTTTTCTTTTTGAATATTCTGATAAAAACATTCTAATGTTAGGTGATGCTCATGCTGTAGTAATAGCGAATTCTTTAAAGAGCATGGGGTACTCAACCAAAAATAAACTTAAATTAGATTGTGTAAAACTATCTCATCACGGAAGTAAGTTCAATACTTCCGAGGAGTTGCTATCAATTTTGGATTGTTCCCGTTATTTAATATCAACAAATAAAAGTAATCGTCCACACAAGGAGACTTTGGCAAAGATTATTAATTCTCAACAAAGGGTGTCTTTTTATTATAATTACGAGCACACGGGGCTTTTTAATACTGAAGAAAAAACATTATATAACTTTTACGAATATGTGATATCAAATATTATATTGGAGGAATAGAGAGAATGTTCACGTCAAAGGAACTACCACACTGCATCCGTTACAACTATACACACAAATCTGAATCGAGGTATGGAAGCGGAATTATCATTCAAATGAACAGTGATAAGTATGACATGATATTAACAGCAGGTCATTGTTTGTTCAATGTGACTGAAGGACGATTTGATTTTTTTGGCATTGATCTAGAAGTAATTGATATACATATTCTTAATACCTTGGACATTGGAGTCATAATTATTAAAAAAGCTCCAAAAGGAGTAGCGAGTAATGTCCCTTTTAAGCTAGAAGAATTTAATTATGAGAATTCACTACTCTGTGGTTTTCCGTATCTAAAAAAAGATACTGACGCAGCCTTTGAATGTATAGAGGCAAATCTTAAGGGGAATACGAGCTCAACGAGTAAAAGAATGACCTATAACATTGAATTTTCAGATAGCTTCGATCGTTCTAAGAAAGAGTTGCTTGAAGGTATGTCCGGCTCACCACTTCTAGTTTCAAAGAATAAGGCGCTTGTCGGTATTTTTATTGGAACTTTACTTCCTGATGGTGCTTACAGCGAAGTGCAGGTTATTCCTCTAAGCGCAATAATTGATGAGTTACGAGAGCTCGATATTGTTTATCTTGAAGACGGGAGTTTTGAAAATGGGATATCATGGTTGAACATAAAAGAAGAGAATTCTGCTGCCATTAAGGGTAATAATGAACTTTATTCTTTATTAATTGGTAAAAGCGGCGCCGGAAAATCTGCTTTCATTAAAACGTTTTTAAAACATTCAAATCTAATTAATTCTACCGGAAATGGCCGAACTACACGATCAAGTACTGAATATGAAATTTTTCAAGATCTAAAAATGCCTAATGTTGAAATTAAATTTTTTAATAAAGAGGATTTTGTTAAATTTCGCATTAATCAGTGCTATCAAATTCTAGATGAATCAACTGATAATAAAAATACAAAAACTAAAGAAGAAGGCATCCTTCACTTATCCGAATATTCAATAAAACCAACTCAACTTTTAAACAGTACCCTTCGTAATGAGGACTTTTTCGATTATGACGAGCTGGACTTTTGTACAGAAGAGAAAGTCCCTCATCAGATATTAAATATTTTTAAGTCTCTATTTGGTACTGAACCAAATATTACTATTCCTGTAAAATATTCGACAGATCAATATTTTCACTTAATTAGTAAATTAGGGATTGAAAGAGATCCAGAAAAAAGTAAGAATGATTATGATCTTGATGATGTAGTTAGAGTTTTATTTGAAAAAGTATACGATGTTGTAATTAGCACATTAAAGAAAAAACATAGCATTTTATTTTCAAAGGAAAATCAAGTCACAATTAAACTTCACCCTGATATGAATGAGCAGGAAAAAGAGTTTTTAGAATGTTCATTAAAGGTAATGGAAAATGAAGGGGTGAAGTACTCCTATACGGGATTCATTGAAAAAGTCATTGTGAAAGATAGAGTAAGCGATGATTACATCAAGGTTTTTAAGGATTTACATATTTCCAAGATAACTTTAGTGGATACTTATGGGTTAGATCATGCTACTAGTTTGAGTAAGGACCTGTTAGAAAAAAGACTACCTAATCTAATGGAAGATTACCCCAAAATGAATACGGTGTTCTATTTAAGAAAGCTAGGGTCTGATTCTCCCTCTGATCTAGAGTTAGCAATTCCAACCATATATAATATTAATCCAAACTTCAGAATTTATATGGTTTTTACTGACATAGATGCGAATCAATTAGTGATTAACAGTATGAGCAAAGACCCTGTTGTAGATCTCTGGGCATTAAATAAAAAAAACAAAATAAATGTTGTTAATTATTTTAATTCTAGAATTACAGGATATATGGACGAAGACCATCCTATTCAACAGGCTTTAAAAAACAATGGTGTCTCAAAAGAACTAGCGGATAATATATATAAAGTAATCAAGGATAAACTAATACCGTATTGTTCAAATGAGAATGGTAGTGAACGTTCTCAGTATCTTAGAAATAATACTTTTCATATAAAAGAGTTATTGAGGTCTATTATTCGAAAAGAGTATTTGGGTACTGGGTTCATTAATATTAAAAAAATGGAACTCAATTTTAACGCCAACACTCAACCTCCAGAACTGAAAGATAGATTAATGTTTCTATTGGAAGAAATGTTTGATGCCGCAAGTATTACATGGTTTAATGGGAACTCGGGACATGGGCACTGGAGAACACAGACCGCTAACATTGATCTTTTAAATCGAGATGTACTTGGATATTGGGGCACCTATAGAGATGTATGGAACTGGAGATTTTTTGATGCATATAACAAAGTATTTTCTAAGTTGTCCACTGATGATTTTGCACTGTTCTTTTCAACTGATCCTCAAATGAATGATGCTGCAGCAATACAGCAACTATTAAATAATTTTTCTACGCATTTTTTGAGTTGTCCAGAACATAAACTGTTTAGATTTCCAGTTGAACCAACGTTATGTTTAGATTGTAATCTAGATAAGTGCTTTAAGCAGATACTTTTATCTAGTTATAAGGATAATGAGCTCAAAGAGAGTGTACATGATAAGCAAAGGAGTGATTGGCTTAATGATCGCTCAAACTTCCGTGAACGATTCCACAAAATTGATTCAGAGGTATATGATTATTTCCTTGAGGAATTTTCGAACTACTTTTTTGATGAGTGCAAAAAGCATAACGCTCGTATTGTTACTGAAAAACATGGTACAGAGTTTAAAAAAATTGGTGAGTTAATAAAAGATTCTTTAAAGAATTTCGAAAGAGATCTCTCTGAACAAAGACTTTATGAAATTATGTCGCAAATAAACTTATATGCGTAAGTATTTGATAATTAGAGGTCACCCATCAAATTCAATTTAAAGAGTAACCGGCGAGAAAATCAAGTTTCCTACGCCTGCTCGGTACAAAAACGATTTTCCGTTTCTGAAAGAGGTCGACAGCTGGGCACTCGCTAACGTGCAGCTCAATTTGAACAAGGCGTACCAACAATTCTTCAAACGCTGGGCTATCGGCTTTCCCAAAAGGAAATCCCGTAAAAATCTGTTATTGAAAGTCACTCCAAATTCATGGGAAAGTAAATTTGTCAGTGATCCCTGCGTACTAAAGCATCGGGATCACTGGGTGATGTTTTATTTTGACTTTGACGGGAAGACAGTTCATTGGATCAAGTAGCCTAATCCTATTATCGAACCTGGTCCAAACGGGAGTTTGGATAGTATTTACGCCCATAAACCGTCTGTTGTTAATCATGAAGGCACACTATATCATTTTTACTGTGTGCATTCGACCAAGCCATCCGGATAACATCACATCTATAAATTAAAGTGAAGAACTGGAATTCGACTTTCTTAGAGTCGAAATTTGAGTTGACTCCAAGCCGAGGGAAGATGGAGCTGATTTAAGTACTATGAAGTCGCTATTTAGGCGACTTTTTTGCATTGTAGAATTACTTAAAGTTCCCCTCTAGCCTGGAGTTCAATCAATAGGGGACACCAAGTGTGTTTTTTCTCATTCAGTTGGTACAAAAAACAAGATATGTGATTTCTTGATAATATTTTCTTTGTAAATTGAAAAAAAGGAAGCTCGAAAGCTCCTCTCCATAGATTAGGGTCTTTCAATTCTTCCTAGAGCTTCCGCTAATTTCTCATTCATCGATGGATCTTGATTGTCAATCTTAGAGATTAACTCCGTAAACATTTTTCTGAGTTGCTGAATGTTTGTTGTAAGGTAACCATCCATTTGAGCGCCTGTTTTCTCGTAAATACGCCCGTTCTCAAGGTCTCTTAGTTTGTTTCCAATTTCCTGGATTTCTCTACTGTACTTTTCAGTAATCCCCAACGGTTTAGTCATGTTTTTTTACCTCCTTAGTTTTTCTGGTTAAGATCTAGACTAAATGAATTCGACATCAGTTTACAAAACCCCTTTTTAATTAAGACAAAAGAGATTGGATTAATAGATATCCAGATACAGCAAAGCGAGCGTATGAGGTTATATTCCCTACTCCCTAAAGTAGAAAAGGAGTTAAGAGGCCAGCTCATATAGTTTATTCGAACACAAAAATTCTGATTCATGAAGAATTCGACAAAAAAATGTTTTATTTACAAAGGATTACAGTATACGAGGGTGAATATAAAATATTGTGTGAAAAATACAATTTTTGGAGGGTTGTGCGCTTGTATTCACCAATCAATAAGATAAAAAATGAAATGGGTAGGAATAGATTTTATGTATATAGTAGAAGGCTTCATAGAGAGGTTAGACTATACAACTCACTTCAATATGATTATTGGGTTCTAACAGAATCCGATACTACAGTAATGAGTTACTGTGAAAGACCGTTGAAAATAAAAGTATCTATTGCAGGTAAAATTGTCGAAACAGTTCTGTTTATGAGTAACAAAAAATTTCTAAGGGATTTCAATGAACACATATCAGAATGTATCAAATCAGACAGTGATTTTATACATATGTACAAAACACGGCTTTTGTGTAATAGTATTAGAAAACCGCATAGTGCCGCGGGTTTATCGATCCATGTTATTTACTGCATAACGATAAGCCCTATCATCCTCTCCTCATCAAACTCTCTGCCTCATATAGATTTAGTAGTCATTAGAGAAAGTTATTGATAATGACACCGTACAGACGGAAATGGTTCAGATGCTGATTGTGGATAAGTACAACGTCGCAAGCGTTCCATTAGCGGAACAAGGTCGTTGTACATAGCTGGCTTTGGGCGCCCTGCATACGTTAGCAGTTGATTCAAGAAACTCCATCACAATTAGTAACCCTATGACTGTTATTTGCAATTCAACAATGGCTTCTGTTGTATCATATAATAAACCTTGCCGATTAAACGATTGGTCCTTCTATCGCTTTGCTAAGTTTTAGATCAAAAGTAGTAGATTTCACGTCTTTATTGCCGACATAAATACGATAGTCCCCATCTTCTGGAATCTTTATTATAAATTCACCTTTTTCAACGCTCACGATGTCACTGAACACTTGTTCCGTGGTTATAGACATAATACCAATCTCAAGCTCGCCTTGATATTTACTTTCCACCGAGATTGTGAACGTCTCACCTTTATGGAATGACAACTCTCCAAAATTGTTTTTTGTGCCGCCAGCCATTGAAATTTTGAGGTTCTTGCCGTCCTTCGTATCGATAGTTCCGACTTTAATCGAAGCCGCCTCTGACATTCCATTCTCCTGTATTACAGGACTGGAAGAACCTTGTACTCTCTCAGGAACTTTATTACTGCAACCAACCAGTGTTATCCCCAGTGCAACAACTACTGACAAAACAAGATATCTTATGTTATTCATATTACGTCCTTTCTTATTTCACATTCAAGATACGATAGATTAATGATACCATGAATAAAAATACCCTTCTATTTCCAACTACTGTCGTGATGTATTAAACTATCTCACCCTTTACTTCAATGAAAAAAAGCAACTCCTCATGAACTGCCCTACTGCAAGTCACTTCAACAATAGGATGAGTTCATTCAAGGGCTACCTCATTTACCAAGTAATCCAACCACTCGTTAAATTAAGAGAGAACCATTTTTCAGAAAAAGGTATGAAAAACCAACTCATGTGAAAAAATGTACAATATAGCTAATGATGAGGTGATAGTGATGAGAGAATTACAGGAACTCAAGGAACTTCTGTGCCAATGCGGTCTCTCCAAGCGTCAGCTTCTAAAAGAGCTGATTGATGCTGCTATGGACAATAGTGCCATATGCGGGCAGTGTGAAGCAGGGTGTATCAATTGTAATTCAAGCTGCAATAATGGGCCTACGGCAAGGTGATTCACAGGTTATAGACTTCAAATCATAGAGAATGAGGTGACACTAATGAGTATGTTAAAGGAAATCAGGGCCCTTCTTTCCGAAACAGGTCTCTCGAAGCGTGAACTGTTAAGAGAACTTATCAATTATGCTGTAACGGAGGATGAGGAGGATATCGCAAGATGTACGTTGGGATGTTCAACGCGCTGCACATCATGTTATCCAGGATGCTCCACCGGAGGAGCAATTAAATGACAGGGGGTTATAATTATGGGTCTTCTTCTAAGCCCTGAGGTGAAACTGCGGCCTGACGGGGGGAGGTCAATCTTGTTTACCGCCAATCCGGGGGATAGCCCGAAGGAAGTGTTTAAATTTCTCTACCCGCAGCAGGCTGTAATCCTCTCCTTATTTGACGGGAAACGGGACCTGACTGCCGTATGTGAAGCGGTGGCCTATATCTTCGATCTGGATATTGAAGCTGCGTCTCGGCAAGTGGATACCCTGTTGGGTATTCGGGTAAATGATGAACAGACCATTGAAACATTGATTATAGAAGTTTCCAACAACAACCCGGAACAGGTACGGATTTACGATCCAAAGACTTTTATTGTTCCGGAAGAAATGATTAATATGGATGATACCCGGTGCAAAATGCCCTACACCTTGCTGGTACTCCCGACCATGCGTTGTGTGACCAATTGCAGGTATTGCTATGCTAATCGTGAGGGTTTTAGAGGAAAACAAGAATTGGATTTAAATCTGTACCGTCGCCTGTTGAAAGAGGCCCGTGATTGCGGTATAGAAACCGTCGAGTTCTCGGGGGGTGATTTTTTTTGCCGGGAGGATGCATTTGATTTCATTGAGAGCACTCTGTCTGCAGGTCTGTATCTCAATATACCCACTAAGTATCCCTTATCCAGAGGTATGGCCCAGCGGCTGGCGGCAACCGGACTATCCACCATCCAGGTTAGTATTGACGCTCTTAACCCGGACATCATTGACCGTCTTATGGGCCTTACCGGTTATGGGGAGAAAATACTGCAAACCCTCGATTACTTAGGTGAGGCGGGAATAAAGGTTCGGACCAACACGGTGCTAACTCCGATTAACATCAAGGATGCCGTATCCTTGGCGTGCTATTTGACGAAGAAGCATTATGTACTGAGGAGCAACTTTACTTGCTACGGACGTTCCTTATATCGCCACGACGATAGCCTATTTTGTTCCCCAGAGGATATAGAGATTTTCGAGGAAGTATTCAGTAAGATCCAAAATGAATTTCCAGACAAAGTAAATTTCAGCGGCGCCAATGATAATCCCTATGCTGGAGATGAATCGTTAAGGAAGAAAAACTTTTGGGAAAGAGCTTATTGTACGGCTAACCGGCGCGGTGTTGTTGTGCTGCCAGACGGTAAGGTAACCATCTGCGAGGAGCTATACAATCACGAACATTTCATTATTGGCGATTTAACGAAACAGACTTTGCTGGAAGTGTGGAATTCGCCAAAAGCCCTGGAACTGGCCTACCCGCAGCAGGCTGCCGTTTCCAACGGACCTTGCCATGATTGCTCCGATTTCCAGCGGTGTCATGAAGGTCTCGGAAGATGTGTCAGGGAAGCTCTTAAAGCTTATGGATATGATCAGCACTACGCTCCAGATCCCCGTTGTCCCCGGGCCCCTGTGGGCAGCCGATTGGCCTAGAATCTACCTAGTTGAAACCTAATATATACAAAACGATCGTAGGAGTAATAAAAAATGAGTAAAGTGTAAAGGGTAGCCTTATGGCTACCCTCAGGCTGTCGAGAAACCCCCTGTTTTTTTGCAGGGGGTTTAAAACTGTCTTAGTGGTCTAAAAACTAGAGTCCTCAGATCGTTTTAAATCGATTTTTGTTTTAACAGATGCGTCTACCCATATAAAAATAGAAGTGTCGAAAAGTCCTCTGGACTTTCTCGACACTCTGAGGGTAGCCTTATGGCTACCCTTTTACATTATTTACGAAGTCAGTTTCTACAATTTGTGATTTTTGTAGTTCTCCAAACTGTGCACAGAAGTTTGTGAAATCCCGAACATTTTTAAGGTCATAAGTAAGGACTTTTTTAATTAATATTTCAATAATGGATTGCTCTAGATCGTCCTTACTATCCGGCTTAACTTTTGATCGAGCTTGTCTAAGATTAAGTAGAAAAAAGGAAATGACCATAGCGAGTACCTCTTTATCACCATTTTGAGCAAGTGATACCAAATCAAACAATTCATTTTCCATCTGAATTATCACTCTCTTTTTGTTTAATAACATCCACTAATCGAGAAATATTTGCTGACAGTACATCAATTTTTTTCTCGAATCGAACAAGTAGATAACCCGCAACAACAATAGGAAATCCAACCTGGCTGATAGCAGTTAAAATATTGGATAGAGTTTGTGTATTACTCAATTGGTTCACCCTCCCTCCATCATCAGAACCTTCAGTTTCTTTAGAGCTGCGTTTTTCGTCTTACCTACTGTTTGTGCAGAGACTCCTAACATGCGAGCAATTTCATTATCTTTATATCCAAGAGCATATCGAAGTGTAATGGTAAGACGTTGTTTCTCAGAAATTTTTGAAAAAGCATGAGCTAGGGATTCATTTTGAAGAGATGATTCAAATGTAGCTGGATCAGTGATGAGGTTTTCTAAAAAATCGTCTTGATGTTTTCCTATCATTTCTCCTAAAGTAGAAGTTTCGTGTTCTTCTGATAGAGGTTGATCATATATAAGTGCAAACCGTGTGTTTCGCTTTTGTTGATTTCTAAGCTGATCAATAGTGCAATACTTAATCGTATTAACAAGAAAGGTAATAAACCGAATCTGAAAAAAATGTTTCTGGAACCTTTCCTCAAGTTCACATTTGCTATCATTAAATCCACTTTTTGATTTATAGTAGAGTCGAACATTCTCCTCGTTCGTAAAAAAGCTCTGGATAATACGATCTAAACGACCAAGGTGCATCATTTAAAAGCGTATTTTTTTGATTTTCTGTTTCAGAAAGCAATTCTTATCCCTCCCTTTCTTTACTAATCCTTATGTATAAAGTGTAATCCCTTATCCAATGAGGATAAAATCCTGAAAACAGAAAACAATACTGAAAAGTATCCCAAAATTTCAAGAAGCCTTACGTGATTTATGAAGTTAAGGCCTAGTAACCTGTTAACTTTTAGCAGGTCTTAAAATATATTAGAGTCGTCACTTTTTGTTGCTACCAATTTGGTCAAAAAACCTTAAAATATTGCCAATGCTATAAAGCTTCCCTTATTGCTGCGGGTATACTACCAATGAAGAAGTCGCGATATCGTATAAGGACTCCTTGCCTTGACATAAAAAGCCGATCCAATTTTTTGGATCGGCTGCTGCTGTAAGATCAAATCGGCAATGGGATCAAGTTCTTGTCCTTTTGTCTGGAAAAGAACTTGTCCCTTAAACAGAAAACACGCGCCAGGCAGGGTCATTATGAGACTATGTTGTCGTTCACCGACACTTTGTCACAATAGCTGTGAAGATGGTCGTAAATCTCACGAGTGCTAACCCTTAGGCGCAGTAATCTAGTCTTAAATCATAATGCTGACAGGTCATCGCGGAGTTTGGCACCTTTGCTTGACCGTAGCTGCTGCGCCGTACGGTGCTTTTTTTAAAGGCTCGGCTATACTTGTTTTCACGTCCGACAAAAGTAATACACAGTTCATTTGTAGCGTTTCACCTCTTGTAAATCAAGCTATACGTTCTGCGAAAAAAGCTAAATTTGCGTTGAGTTTAACTACATTCAACATGAAAATGGTCTTTGTGCTTGCATCTGGTTTAATTTTTTCAGATTTACACGAAAGTATACTTTGGACACTTTAGGATGGTTCGCACAAATTTGAAGAAAAGCTTTCTCCTCATCATCATTCATCCACCTATTGCGAATATCCATTTCGACGCCTCTTCGATGTCCTTCATGTTCCGGCGTTGCTTCCCCATCGATTAGCGAACAATCATTAATTTCAAGCTTTTTGTTTTTGGTGGTAAAGAAAGACTGTGCAAGCTTAATCATGATGTCTCTAGTTTGTTCCGTTAGCCAAGAATGATCTAACAAGTACTTGTTGTCAGCCCGAAGGCCTTCTTTTGTGTCATTATAATTGTTGTAAAGAGCCGCGGCAGGAGAGTCCAATCTGATAAATCCAATTGGTGATAGGCCTATAGAGGCAGACATTCGGTTTCTGGAGGTCCTACGTAGACGCCGTCTACTGTTATACCCTCCAATTACTAGGACCTCTTCATATTTTCGTGAGTATTCTCTTCAAATAACATGGATGTAATTCCCTTCTAAGTAGAGAACACTTGTCCAATCTGCATTAGACCTGTATTTTCTTAAATTTTCCTTCAGCACACTAATTTCATCATGCGAATCTCCCAATTTTAAAAAGGTCTTGAAGCTTGTCCCCCATTCTTTATTTAATGCCTCCGTACCAATTGCTGCGATGTTACCATGACCTTTCGACATTCGTACGCCTCCTTGATGAAGTCTATTCCGTCATACTTAAACCATGTCATTCATTTGAAGGTAATGCAACCTGTCCAAGATTCAAGTAAATATCGGACAACTTGAGAATCGGAACCGATCTCTCACTCAAATCCTGATCAAACGGAGTCAGAATAGTTAAATCAAAGTGAAACTTTCCGCCTCTTCGCTCTAGTCCTTCTTTCGTCAGGTAATCTTGAATCGCTGTCGCTACATGAGGGAGCTCCTGCTTAAATGCCAGTTCCTTTTCCGGCAGGAGGAATATTGGAATCTTCACCGAATATAAGTGGTTTGGAAGCTCGTAGGAATAGAAGCATTCCAGCTGAATTCTTGGATTTTCCTTATTCCCCGCCTGCTCAAACAAAGTGCTGAAAAAATCATTTAAATGCTCAAATAGCGGCTTCTTGCCTCTTTCCTCCGTCATAGGTATAGGAATATCCCTCCTAAGGTAAGGAAGGAGCACTTTCTCAAACTTGTTTCGGTCCGTCCGGTAGATGAAGGGTTCGGCTGTGGGTTTTCCGGGGACCAGTTCCTCGTTCCGGATGATGTAAACGGAAGCTCGGGCATTTTGGTGTTTCAATACATGCAGCCCCGGAATGGTTACCGTTCTTTTTGCGATGTTCAACCCGGCTTCCCCGGACAGCTCGCCGCTGTCGTTACGGAAAGTGAATTCAAACTGCTTCAGTCCGTCCTTCTTTATCGAAACGCTACGTTCGGTCGTATAGCCCTCAACATCAATCCTAGGCTCCTCCCCGTACAGATTAGCCGACCGTTCAATAAAACGGACAATCAGCTTTCCTCCGGGATGATCACTTCCCTCCTCGATGGTAAAGCGGTATTCCTCCGCATCCGGGTCTGATGTTTCCTCTGGTTTATTCGTCACCGGCAAACGAGCCTTATCCTGTGGCCAAGAGCTCCACATATCTGTAACGTATTGAACCAATCCACTTAAAATCTTGCCAATTTTACTGATCGGTTCCCACTCCTTTGGTTCGGAACCATCCGCCAGTGTCTTCGGTATAGCCATCTTGGAGATGTTGTCCAGGTATTCCTGCAGTTTCGGATAGACCTCTTGAAAATCATGGAGCGCCCCGCAAAGATGACGATGTACCTCCTCCCCAAGCAGCTTGTTTTTGAGCCGCTCATTGAAACGGACATCCACTTTGACGCGGTCCTGGGGATGATGACTTGTCCGGGTGTAAGAAAATTCGTAATTCCACTTCAGCAAGTCGGTGAATGGCGGCTTTATTGTATCTGCCATCAGGTAATCCTTCATGCTTTGAAGCTTTAAGGTCGGTATCTCCGGGTAGGCCCGCAAAACCATCGGAACTTGAACCTTGCCGAGTGGTTGGAGCATCCGCCTGCCCAAAGCATTCTCCGGCAGTATAAAGTACAGCCAGGACGACGCACGGTATCCCTCGATATCCGGAAGGGAACCGATTTGATGCTCGATATGGGTTGGAGCATAATTGGCTTTAAGCTCCAAGAAACGAGTTGTCGTAGTTTCAGCAGGATCCTTCTTCATCCCAGCTAAGGAGAAACTGAGCAATGACCGGGTAAACGCTCTATCATAGGGGTGAATGCCAACTTTAGGATTGGACAAAACAATGCCTTCCGGCAGCTTGTCGTTAGAAGCTACAACCGTGCCATACAGCTTGCTCTCCAGTTCTTTGACAGGATCTCCCGTATCAGTCTTTCCCCGAGCTTCTGCCTGATATTGAATCACGGCATCCGTGTAATAAGCTCTGGTGAGCTCCAGGAGCATTTGTTGTTTGTATATCTCTCTGGCAACTGTGCGGTCTATCTCCGGAAAAGACTCTCCTTCATATACTTCAACCATCTGTTGTGAAATGTAACCGGCCAATTTCCGCTTGCACTCCAATAAATCGTCGTGATGTCGGGCAGATTCAGAACTGTTTGTGTTTGAAAGCAATTCAAAGGCAGCCATTGCTGGGGAGTTGATGATCTTTTCAAGCTTCTCGAGGAAAAATCTAGACTTCTCCTCCATATCATGGGTTCTTACGGTGATCTTTGTTTCATCACTCGGCTCTGCTTGTTCGGTGATTTCATTGTCTTTCACTAACCACTTTTTGGTATAGGGCAACTCAACCGATGCATTGATCAACGGGGCGGGGGCATAAACAGCCGGCAATTCTTGGTTGAGGACGCGAAATCGCAAGCCTTCATTAACTGTCGGTTCCAGGGAGAGCCTAACCAGCCAAACCGGCACCTCCAGTGTAGATTGCGACCATCGTTTCCTGTCGATGCCGACAGCCGTCCGGTAAGCAAATGAACCTTCATAATGGAGGGCGCTCTCCAAATTTTCCGCGAAATGACGAAGGGAAGTTTTCGATCTCCGTTGGTCATCACTATCCTCTTCCCTGTCGCTTATTGGACCGATCGGTCCGGAAAATTTCCATACCGGCAAGGACGTACGAAAAGCAGGGTCCACCAACGACAACGGACGAGTCAGATCCAGTTGCACCTTTAGCTCGAAGATATCAAGCGGATTGATTTCCTCCTTTAGGATGGGGATGTCTATCGTATAAACGCTCTCTTTCTCTTCCTCATCTCCCCTACCCAAGTTGCGCAACTTCTCTTCTGCATCTTTGAGACTCCGGATAATCACCTGTTTCTTTTTCTTAGACAACTTATGCTTATACGCAGGCATGAGCGACGTCCACACCGTACACTCCACCATCTCCCTGTCGCTCAATTGATGCTCCAGTTGGGCAACAGCTTTTTGTAGAATATCTGCATCCCTTTCGGCTTGGCACTTATCTTTGTCGGTTGGCCCCTCTTCAAATTTCCTTTGTTGTCTGCGAAAGTTGATACACAGAACAGGCATATTCCCTTGGGTTACAATCTCGTAATCGCAAGTCACCGTTGGCCATTGTCCCGGTCCTAGCAACGGATCCGTGAAACCGACAGGAACTGCGAGATAACCTTCTCCACCCGGCTTTGAGCCTGCGGGTCTATGGAGGCGATTTCCGAACATATCCATCCAATCCCATCTTATCTGCAAAAGGGAGCCGATCTCCCGGTAATGCCGCTCGTTTTTATTCTTGACATTCCCCTCGGCAGTCAAATCCGCCCCCTGAAGGAATTTTTCATATGGAATAGCTTTCGAATAACGCCATTTTCCATCCCCTGCAACTTGAGGCTCAGTTCCTTCGGAGTCGGCAGGTTTTCCGTTCTCGACGGGCCCAATCGGCATACCCGGATCATAGTCTTGGTAATACCTGTTCCGCTCTAATCGGTATCCTAACAGATGAAACAAACGATCCACGCTATCCGGTTCGCCTGAATCCTGTGTTTCTTCGATCCCGTCCCGTTCTGCTTGGATTTCAATCACCCCGGGAGGAAGAGCAGCCAGCCTGATGGCCGGTCCCGTGAGAACGCTTAGTTGCTCCTCCGAGCGAAACAACTTCTTCACCTCAGAATTCGCATGTGCAAGGGAAGCTAACGAAGTTCCGAATTTATCGGCGACCTTTCGCAAGGTGTCCCCTTCCTCCGCCTCATAGGTTGTTGCAGGCAACCGGATCGCTTCCGGCTTTGACGGATCGTCCCAACGAACCCCGGGATTTAAGGCCATAAGCGAGTCCTGTTTTACGCCGTACACCCGTACGATGTCTTCCGGAGAATTTAACCCGCCTGTGTGCAGAATGCATACTCCATCGATCACCTCAAGATCCTGTCCCTTCATCAAGGATAAATCTTGATGGCGTTCGACAATCTCCGTCACATCCGAACAGTAGGTCTGAGCCAAATCAAGCAAAGATTGCTCCCCTGCGAACAGATCGGGCACGATCTCGCGGACGATTTCACCATATAAGGTTTCCGTTGTTCCCGTGTTGCCTGCGAATAGATTGCCATTTCCGGCTTCTCCTGACACCACGCCCCCGGTAACGATACAGTTAAAATACGGACGCACCGGATATAGTCTCTGATCGGAAGGCTTTTGAAAGACAATCAGTAACCCGACCTTTGCCTCCCCTTGATGATCAAATATACTGTCCGGCACCCCTTTCCCGGTCCCCTCGTCGTTGAAATAGATCGAATATCCGCCCGATCGCGTAATACTGCCCTCCCACAATTTACTGATAAAGGTATGGGTATCGGTTGCCAGACCATTGTCGCTCTCGCCCATCAGTTCAATGCCTTCCGAAGGGTGAGTATCCGTACTCAAGTTCGCCTGCATCACGAACAGGTTTGGCCGCTCCCCGGAAGATGCCCACTTGTTTTCCGAACTATATAACAGATGGAAATACCCCCTGGATTCATTCAACTCTTTTCTGCCTGCTTGCAGAAGACGTTCCAAAAGAACAATGTCCGCCTCCCTGATGCCGAGAAATTCATACATTCTATCCTTAAAGGTCGGGTCCGCTTCGGAGGAAATCCTCCTAATGCGAAGTTCTATCAAGGTAGCCCAAACCCATGTGGGGACCGGTACGGTCTGCTCATCCTTTTTCGAGTAAAAATCCATTCGGGGTTGATACTTGCGATTGTTCGGAATCATGCTTCCCATAGGATCGGGAAGCTTCCAAAGATGCATCGGTTGGGAAAGGCCAGCTCTCTGAGCCGTTTGGTCCGAAGCCGACCAACCCCCGGCTTGGGTCGGCTGATAACGTTGGGACATCGTGTGAACAGGATGTAACAACTGAACTCTGGAACCTTCAATCTTGGCCTCAACCGATTCCGCTTTCAAATCCTGGATCTCGGCTGCATACTCTTCCATTGATATACGTAATGGGCTCATCGGGATTCCTCTTCCTTATTCTTTAAATTCAATATTCAAATAGTTGTCAGGCTTATCAATGACAATGGACCAGTTTTTGTCGAAATGCGGAATTTCCCCTTGTTGTCCGGTCAGTTCGAACAAGCAAAAGTCCGTACGGCCCGAATCCACTAACCTCGTGTTCAACCCCTCCCGGTTACGAAGGCGCAAGCCGTGAAGGAATGATCTGGACAGCATGCCGGATAATTGTTGCAGAACGCGCTTTTTTTTCATCCTCTCAAAAATATCCTTGGTCAACATACGCTTTAACGGTCCGAGCGTAACTTCCTGAGCGAAGAATATTCCTGCTGTATTCCAATTGTTCTCATTCTTGGCTAATTCGTCGACGCTGACCCCGGATTTCTGCGCGATGGTCCGGAGCGTATCATGTTCAACAACCGCATATTCGTAAGGAGGCAGCAAAATTTCTGCCGATTCGCGCAACATCATTTCAGGGTACTCCGATATAAGTCGTTCCAAACACGCAAACCCTTCCTCGCAGGGATATCCCAGCTTCCTAGCTATCTTTGCCGGTGAATCTCCTTTTTCAACCTGCAGAGATTGTTGGGGATCATCCGCTCTCGGGTAAGAAGCTGGTACGAACAGTTCTTCATTTTGTGCGTTTTCATCAAGCTGGATCATACTCTTCGCAAAACTGTCAGCGCGTTCCTCACCAACTATGTAAATCGCGATTTTCTTCCAGGTATCTCCGGCTTGTAAACGATAGAACCTACCTTTAATGAACAGTCGGGTCCCTGAACGAAGTGGAACCTTCTCGTTCCGTTTGAATAGATCGATGGCACATTGAATCATCTCCGGTGAATGAGCGTCACCCGCTTGACCTTCCTCAAACACTAGATTCCTGGTGTGCTTAAACAAAAAGCTGATTATCTCCATAGCCGTTGTCGCTTCGCCAATCCCGTATTTGTAATCGTCAAGTTCATCCAGTGAAGCTTGGATAAGCTGGCGTGCAATAGACGTAAAATAGTCATTCAGAACAAATTCGGCGACGGAATACTGCTCCTCTTCCATATTCACTTTGATTCCCAACGGCTTCTTCCCGGAGTACGGCATAGTTTCTATGGAGCTCTGCCGGAAGTGCTTCATTTGTTCGCGCAAATATTGGGCGTTGGCTGTTGCCGCGTCTGCAAACCGGTATTCCTTATCGATAACGGAAGGATTGTCCTGATCCGGCTTCGTGATCTGAACGCTCAGCCCCGGCAGTGCAGGGAAAAATATCGTATCCAAGCAAATTTCAGACGCTGTCTGTCCATCGGCTGAAGATTGACACTGTTCATGTTTGCCCCGTACGATGATATTCCAATACTCGGATAAAAACCGTTCCAACGCCTTCATGGGGATGTACGGTCCCGCCGATTCGGGATCAGACAACTGTTTCTTTAACTGGCATAACCGTTCCCGAAGAACATAAACCTTTTCTTCGCACTCTTGTACGGATATCGTTTTTATATCGCCAAGAGCGGCCGCAATTAACCAATGAAAGAAGCGATGACATACTTTTTCGAAGTCCGGAATTTTTCCATTCGGCTCCTGGCCGCCATCTTTGGAATCATCGAACGTTTCCATTGCGAATAAAAGAACATATGCCGCTTTGCTTCCAGTCGTCGAACCCGGATCCGGTGTTAATGTGATCACAGGCGCAGCATAGATTGTGATCGACTCCGTTTCGGTCGATACGAGATTATCCCAATGGAGCGTTAAATGCGGATATAGTTCCCGATTGCAGCTTTTGTCAGTGTCTTGGTTTAAAGTGAGGCCCTGCTGAATGGCCAAAGCGCTCCAAGGCGCCTGCTCCTCGGCTTTAATTACAAAGCTTTCCTTGATCTCTGCGGAATAAGAGACACTGATTTTGATTTTGAACATACCCTTGCCGATTTTGATCTTTAGCTTAATATCCACTTTTGCAAGCAGGGAAAACTCCAGATCGCCATAAGCTTCGTAAATCATCGCCGTTGCTACGGTCACAGCCACATCCACACTGGCTTTCACAAGAGACAAGTCCACTTCGCCGTAAAGTCTTCCTTGAATCCCCATGATCCCCTGAAGCCAATAATACAATGCGCCTTCTCCGTCTCCGTCAGGCCTCCAGTTGGCAAGCACCCCTTCCATCAAACCGATGACCGTAACGCTGAAACCTGCCTTCAAAGGGCCCTTCTGTATTTCCTTTCCCAAACCGACGCGCATGCCGAAACCCAATTCCAAAACTGGTCCAAAACTTCCTGTTCTCGCCTCAGGCAAACGGTTTGAAGTCAAACCGGACAACTTATTGACGTAGAAGCCTGCCGAGCCGATCATGGGAATGCCGGGAGGGACAATCGTCTGGATCGTAAGGGACCGCGAGAAATCGAAGTTGTATGGAAATCCGATGTCAAGCCTGAAATCACCGTTGGTATATATGCCGATCCCGAAAACAGGTAACGTCAAGGTATAGGCCCCAAACTCCATGATCCTCAAAACATCCGGTAAGGTGATTTCCGCCTGGTAAAGGCCGATGTCATCCGTGATCTTTCGGTAGAGGACTTCAAATTCAAGACCTTTCATGAAGTCGCTTGTTTCCTTATTAAGCCCAACCTTTAATGCGTACAGCTGTGGATCGTTGAACAGGAACTTTAGTGATATAAATCGCAAAACTTCCAAATCCATAGCGATGATCCAACCCGCGGAAGGGTTATATTGGATCGAGTCCCTGCTGCGATTCTCTCTCATTGTCCGGATCGCATCCTCAACAGAACCCAGCCCTCCACCAACTGGCGAAACATGCTGGCCCAAGGCAAGAAGTTTTAGATCAAATACATCCGACAAATGATTTGGAACCGGAGTCGTTGACGGCTCCGCGGGATTCCATGATGGATTTTGGACCCCCAGAAGATCGCCTTTAAGAGTAATGACAAGACGTTCCTTCAACGAAACATTAGGATTCAGATCATATTTGAGTTTAAACCCTTCAAGCAAACCCAAAGATCTCGACGCATGGATCGTTGTTTCCAAGGTAGCGAATTTATTCTGTGTATCCAGTACAAGCTGCGTTTCCGGCAAGGAAATGTCGTCGAACAAATCCCATGGTGATGCAAGACCAAACGGCCACGGCCTTCCCTTGACCCAGGATATCGCTTCTTTAATCAGCCATCCCAACGACTTGTCTGGGAGAGGGAGTACAAGTAGATGATCCTCAATCTTGATATCCTGGTCGTGCCATTTGCCTGTAATGGTTCCATCATCTTGATAACTAACCTTTAACCGTATCCCCAAGAAGTCAGCTTGACCTTCCAAGAAACCTACAAACTTATCCTTGTCCGCGATGTATTCAAAAGAAGATTCCGCCTTTATGGCAATACCCCATTTTTCCCAAAGGACCACAGCCTTTAATATCCAAGCGGAGCCGTTCCAACAGATGGAGGCTTCCGGGAATTGCAGGTCAGGCAGAGGAAAGCTTGTACCTAGGGAGCCTCTGGATACCGTTCCGCATAAGGATTTCCATCCTTTCACGGAAGAGAAAGCCAAGGAAATTGGAAGAATCATACCCGGGAAATTGACAGCTCCATTTAAGGTAAGCCAGTACTCGTTCTCATCGCCCTCTATGGAAAGTCTCTGAAACTGTACCTGCGGATGTCCCAATTCCAACTCATTCGATATGGATAACAAGGCGGAGCCTTCAATATGTGTTCGACCCGTACCTTCTGACCGGATCGTTAGACTTAAGCCGGAGCAAAGAACACCTCTGGCCAGCCCTGCATCGCCAATCCCGAACATCGACGGTAGCAGTTCTTCAAACGGAAATGTTTTATCATCGGACGTACACGTCCAACTCCAACGACCGTTTACAAATTCGCCTGATATCGTGATCGTTGCTTCAGAAGGCAAGGCCAGCCTGTATTCGATGCGGGTGATTATTTCCCCGGCCTCTTCTTTAACTTCTAAAGTGGCCATTCCTTTGGCCAGTTTCAATACACCGCCTATTTCCAATTTGTTCAGTTCACAAACTGCTTTGATCCACTTTACACGATGAACGGCAGCATCATACGCAAAGGAAATTCCCATCTTCGCCTCGGAAACGGCTTCCAACCACCCCGAAAGACGCAAGCCGCCCAAAAACGGCTGGAGGTCGGACAACGTCGGTGTTGCGAGCGGAAAGCTCGCTTGAAAGATCTCTTCCGTAGGGAAGGGATAGGCAACTGAAAAGGGCAGCCATACTTTACCCACCAAAATGGAGGTTTCGAGGGAGCCTTGGACGCCCGGATCTCCCTGCTCCGACAACGTGACATGAATCTTCCAATCACTAAGCAGAAGCCAAGGCATTCCATCAACTCTGAACTTGCCGCCCCGTTTTATGGTCAGATCCAAGACAAATCCCGCTTCCTGCGTACCTTTAACCGAGAGATCAAGCTCGGCATCCCTTCCGCCTAAGACTTTCATTTGGGCTGTAAAACGCGTTTCCTCTTCAGTTATTTTTTGAAAATCCAAATTTTTGAGGTTCCAATCGACGTAATCCGATAAAGCCTCGATCCGGGGATATAACGTTGTCTTGCTTTCCAATACCTTGCGCAGATTGAGAGCGAGATTTCCTTCCTTGGCGTTCTGCCATATCCCCTGCAATTCCTGAAGCAAACTCAAAGACTTTCACCTTCCTTTCCATCTCTAGTTTTACTTGACATACGATGCGTACCATCCTAAAGGATGTTGCCGATCCCCGCCTCCGAACCAAATTAAGGACATACTTCCTACCGGCGGAAAACGCAAGCCAAGAAAGCGGAAGAACATTTCGCTGACTTCCAGTTCAAAGGTGTTTTTTTCACCGTTGTAGGTCAAATTGATGTCATTAAACTCGAGGGGTATTACATTCTGAAGCTTAAACTGATGCTCCAACCCCGGAAATTTTAGTCCGACCGATAGCTCATATCGGCCGGGATCCTCTGCTTTTCCCGGACCCCAGGCAAGCAAAAGCTCCGCCTCCAACGGCTTATTGTCGCTTAAACCGCCCAAGCTGCCGGCTTGGAGCCGAAAGCGAAGGCCGTTCCAAGGACCGCTGCCTACATCATAAAAACCCGCTGCCATTCCTACAGACCAATATCCGAGGTCTGTAATCGAGCGATTATCGGTGATATAGCCAATTAGCTCCAACGGAAGACTTTCCACCAAGCTGCGTTGCCCCGATTGCTTTGACCCAACCATTAGTTCAAACTTCGTCCGATCCGTAAGGCAGTCCCATCCATCTCCCTGTTTGGCGATCGTTAAAGAATTAAATTTTAGGCCTTCCTCACCGAAGGACATCAGATTATAGGGACTCCCATTAAACTCGATACGCCGGAATATGATCGAACCACAGATCTCCAGCATGGGTGTGGAACCATTTCCGGGAGACGAAATGTATTTCGCTTTATCCACGGTAACCTTCTCCGCGATGTTGCTGTCAAATTGGAAGATCACCCGCTCTCTTGTTTCGAGCATGTAGGTTCGGCGGTTCTCCTCGCGACGAGTAGATCCCTCCAACTGGGAAGACTCCTCCACTTGGGAGGTACCCTCCAATATCAAAGCATTGTCAGTGTATCGGCTCCCCCCCTCTGTTCCGGCCGCCCTGTGCCCGAACCACTCATCCATGGTCAGTTGGCCTAAACAAGAGAAGTCAACCATTCTACCCTCCCGTATAGCCACTTTTAAATACAACAAGGAGAAATCCCATTTAGCGCTGCGGTTGTCAACCTGAACAGGCACGTGAGGAGGCTGAATGGAAAAACCCGGATGTTGGTAGCGGATCAATCCGAATATTTTGCTTTCATCAGGCGGAGTCATCTCCCGTTTGGCTACCGACGTTTCAAGTCCGAAATGGTGGGCATAAAACCTCAGTTCATTGTCGGCCGTCAATTGTGTAAGGTCCCCGATATCCTTAGGAAAATCAGTTATTGTTGCTTTCAGCACCAGGATTCCGGTCCAATACGGATCCTGAACCAACGCATTAAAGTGTGCCATTGCGGGATCATAGCTTCCGATTTCCTTCGCCTCTTCGATATAATCTTTTATCCACCTGGACAAGGCTTGAAGGTCCCCAGATTCATGGATCGACGCATCATCCCCGAAATGACTTTGGACAAAATCCTCCGGCTGGGTCCACAAATCGGAGCGTTCCGCTAATTCGGCCAAGCTTTGCCCAGCTCCGGTACGGCCCTTCATGATCAGGACATTACTGTAATTCAAGTATGCGTTTTCCGAGCCGACATCCACATGGAAGACCCAACCGTCAATATTTATCTTGTTATTAAAAACAGGACCACTCTCGACAGTCCCCTTATCGGCTCCCAGATGCTTTCGGCTGGTTGCCACTATGAAGAGCTGATTGGTTTGCAATGCTTTCTGCAAGCGTTCATCCACGGATTCAAAGCTCCATTCCGAAGCGTTCTGTTCCGTCTCGGGACCCGATAAATTTACAGATCCAAGAAGAACTTTTTTGTAAAGGCTGCCGCTTAATCGAACCAGCTGACCGTTCGGAGTCGTCGCATCATAAAAGGTTGCGGCGGACTCCTCCGGAACTTCCGCGGAGGGCTGCGCCGATGTTTTTAAATAGTGTCTCCTTACAGGAGAGATGACTTTTTCTTCAAATTCGCGGACTTTATCCGGATCGAAGTCGCCTTCTAATATGGTTACTTTTACCCCTCCATAGGGAACCAGCGGATATGGTTTAATTTCGTCAACGGCCGGCACGGGAGTTGGTTTGAAATCCAACAAAAGCTTTTCTGTTGATGCGGATAGGTCTCCTTGACTATATAGCGTCGAACCGGGAGGTTGTGAAACGTAGCTGCTGCTCTCCCCGGATCCCACTTTCGGAATGACGCTCACCCACGAGGTAACATATTTGTGTTGGAGCATTTCCTCCGGTTTCTGCGCAGGGGGGCCGTAAGAATCTCCCTCCGGAAACGGGTATTTCCACGCATACGCGGCCTGATTCGGATGAAAACGCAGCCGGCAGCTCTGGGGGATGACAAAAAATTCCGTTCCCGACAATCCGCCCAAGAGCTGAGCGGGTCTTCCCTCCTGACCCTGCCGGTCAGATTCCGTAATTTCAAAATCCCCACTCGGCGACAGTATGAGTGAGTGCTTGCCCACAGCGGATTGGAATAAAAGTCTGGCTTGATATTCATGCCAATAACTTTCCTGTTCAACAGGGCTCAATACAACCGCTTTGCCCGCCTTTGTAACATAATGGGTGGGCAACTGCTGAACGAAGCCCGTATTTCCGTTTCGGGAAAAAGCCAAAAAGGACCGCCCCGTATAAGTCTCCTCACCATCTCCAGGCAAAAACCGGTCGCAGGTATCGATGCATGCCGTGAATTGAACAGGAGTCCCTTCGCCCGATTGCTCCGGGATTAAGGGATACCGCGCAACGGCCAGATTTGCCCCGAGAGATACTTGTGCCAACGGATGGACAAATTGAAAACCGATCATCCTGCCACTGTTCGCGGCTAACGAATCCAGAGGAATAAATAACCGTTCAATGACCCAATACCCTCTGCCCGGGCCCGTAAAGGAGAGACGAATGTTTCGGAACGGCTCGGCACGTGGCGCCGTTGCCCCGGAAAATGAAATTTCTCCTTCAAAGATTAGCTCGCTCCGCTCCACATCCACCCCGATTTTTACACCGGATGAGAACTGAAGGCTCCAACCGTCTGTAACAATCGGCAATGTAACGGGAGTTTCGATAAAGACCCCGTCTGATTCGCGTACCCCTAACCAGGAAACGGTCTCCTCCGTTATTTGCTTGGGATCGCTCAGCCATATATAACTTCGCTGCGGAATTCGCAATTGTCCGGACAATGTTTGATATATTTTGGAAGACTCGCGAATGAACTGTTCTGAAGATACAGCAGAAAATACCATGTACCCGGTATACTTAAAACACGCATCGCTCAAAGTGAGGTGATCCGGTGCCGCTTCTCCGCTGAAACTCGACCAATAGGCGATCGGCCGTCCGTCTATATCCGAAACATACAAAACGATTCCGCCTTCTTCGTGTTGCTTGCTGAAAGTCGTCATCGGTCTACTCCTGGTAAGGTGTGACGTCCAATGCCTTTGCCACATCCAATATTGTATTGGCGTAGCTAAAGGAATGGTCCGTCGAGCCCGCAAACAATAATCCGACCATCCGATTCTGCTCGTCCACGACCACTGAACCCGAATCCCCGTTATCTGAGAAGATTCTATTCTTTCTGCGATCCGGAACAATCTGGATTTGCCTGCGGAAGGTGATCTCGCCGAACTCAGGACCGCAATCGACAGGAACACTATTATCTACGCCATCAATGATTCCATAAGTAAGGTTGGTCGCAAAACCCTGCTTACGAACTGCGCTATCTTTGACCCAATCCGCGATTTCAGTAACTTTACCGATGTTCAAAATCTCGGAGGAAGGCTCTTTGCCCCGGATATCACAAATGGCGGCATCCAGTTCATTGCCGGCCGGGCCGTACTTTGATTTTAAACAAGCCTCTTTGACCTCACCTATAATATCCGCAGTATCGTTTGAGATAACCGGGGGGTGGGCAATCGCATCCCCCGGCTTCCACTCTGTATTGACACACATGATATGGAAGTTACTTAAAGCATGGGGGGCTCCGTCCCTCTTCTGAACGATGGCCCCCAATGTTCCGATTACGGTCGATCCGTTGTTGGTTTTCACCCGGCTGATTCCTGCTCCGCCCACAAGGGGGTCATGTTTCACTCCTCTAACCGCAGTTTCTTCGCCTTGCAATACTTCCAATACTTGAAGAACGACTTTACCGCGCACGATAACGTCCGTCGGTGTGCCTTCAACCGTTATGGGAATGAGATCCGCTGCGGGTACATCTTCCTTCTTATCCACGAAAACGCGTATAGCCAGCCTATCGGTCATTTTACCGTTCACATACTTGTACCCGACATCCATCCCATTGACGTTAGCCTTACGTATCCATTCGCCTTCAAGAGCTCTTTTAATGCGGATTAACGGATCTAATTTAGCGTCCATGAAATTTACCCCTTTCTTCTGGTAGCTAATAATGCGGAAGCATTCATATCATAGGTCTTGGTACATCCCTATAATTAACGGAGCCACCTACTTTTCCTTCGATAAATGGCATCGATGCCGGATAGGATCCGTGTTTTATTAGTTGTTCAATCAATGGCTCCGATAGCTTGGCAGAGCGTTCTTTAATGCTTGGTTTTGTCCCCCCACCGTCAACGTCTACACTTACGATAACCAGTTTGCCCTCGTCATCATCCGTAAAGTTTAGTTTTAAAGGAAGCCTTGCAACTTGCGGTCTTAAATTTTCATAAAACTCAATGAACTTTTCGTTGATTATAATCTGATGAAACTCACCTTTAAACACAAGTCCGAAATACATCCAGACCAGTCCTTTCGCATCGTTTTTTATTAATGAAATTATTTGTTTTTTTCGTCCAAATATGTAATCCATTGTATGAAAAAACTTGTCGCGACTAGCAGAGAGTCTAATCTAATAGATAGAATTCCTTTTCCCAAAATCGATTAGAGAGGGAACTCAATTTAAGTTGCCTATCGGCCGACGTTTATCTTTAGCTGCTCACAGAAATTTGCATCAGTCATAGCAGTTGAAGACATGGCTTTTCCTCCTCCATACCGTACAATTCCCTAGCTACTTCCCCCACCCTTGCCTTTTTTCTCTACACATTCACTATGAAATCATGAGTTTGAGTGTGGAAATTGAAATATTTTGAGGGGGCTCTATGATACCAAGAACATCTGAATAAAGATGTAGCCCACCTATGCTTGACGATCTACTCGGTTATGATTACTTCTTGTCCTTACGTTTGGACAAGAACTTATAACGATAAAATAAAAACCAGCTAATGTTTGTCAAGCATTGGGGCTGACCCCCTTAACGTGAGACAAATCAAAACACCTTCAAGAGAATCAAGCCATGTCGTAAGATATGGAGATAACCTTGGAGGTGTTTTTACGTTGGCAACGAGAGTGAGTTACCCCCTCATCCCGGAATAGGTGCGAATCGCCTAAGACTCCATCAATCAGATGGGATACTGCTACCATTGCAAAAATAAATACCTTTGGGGCGATACCGATAAGACCAATCTTGCTTTTCAAACCGGGTCCGGTACCCTTCTTACCTTCTGCTCCAGCAGCAATAGCCCAGTCACATAATCAATAATGACCAGAGCAAGCAACACCACCAATACTCCCGACCACCCACCGTATAAAGTCACAGCGCTGCTCTCTAAAGCGGTGCTGAATTTAAGAATCTCCCACTTATCCAACCTTCTTTCCCCCGTCTCTCCGTTCAGGAAACTTTTCCTGAGCTATCATCATCTGTTTTCTGTTCCTTTTCCTCTTGGGCCTGTATCTCTGCTAATGTGCATTTCCTACTGCTATATCCAAACCTTTAAGTATTTCTTTCCGACGCGCTGGTTGTGAAGCAATGACAGCAGAAATGACCTCAGTCAATTCTTCAACTGGCCTTGTTAGATCCAGTTGTATATCCAATGTAGACTTGATCTTTGCCACGGTTTTTATCATCTCCTTGAAGTAGAATTTCGACGACTTGTGGTTGAACGCAAATAAGCCCCTGAATTATCAGAGGCTTTCATACTTATATCTTAAATTGGTTCTGTTGCTTTAACGCTGCGGATTTTAGAGGGAATTATTGTTCGGTAAATATATAGTTGTAGACAGACAACGCGATTAGATAACAGGCAGGATAGTTGAGTAATGAGTTAGTAAAATGATTTGAGTATACGAATGTTACAAGTGTAAATGTGACCTTACTTTGGTAAACAACAGAAAAAGGCTCTTACGAGCCCTTTAATGTACAAAGGATTTTACTTTTTTCATAATATTATCACCATTGGTAGTAAACAAAATGTAAGTTTGACATGCGAATGTATAACCGATCAAGCCCTACTTGTTGTATAAGAAGGGCTTTGCTTGGTCTATTTCGTTGCGTAAGACAAGTGACCGATATTCATTTTTTCTGGATTGGTTTGAAGCACTTCTCTACCGCCAACTTGGTAGTATCGATTGCTAATAACTACATCAAAGTGTGTCCGGATTTCTTCATCCCGAATAGCAGTCAAACAAATTAATTGAATTTTATTCTTCTGCGCAAGTTCAATGATTGGTCGAACCACATGTTCTGAAGATGCTTTACCGAAAGGATTATCGGCAATGATGGTTTTCCACATGGTTTCTTTGGCGTGCATTTTTTTGCGGATATGCGTAATCAAAATCATAAACATGACCATGTAGGAAGTGTACCCTTCTCCTCCGGACCAACTCGCTGCCTCTTCCCATCGGTGATAGGTCACTTCTTGTTGCAACATCGTCTTTTTACGCGGTTTTACAATAGTTACAATGCAGTTTGCAATAGGTGCAATCTGATTTAGAAGCTGAACCGACGTCAATTGAGATAACATATACTGGTCAATGGCTTCGTCTGTTTTTCCTTCTCGTTTATATAATTGAATCATTTCCAAAAGATTGTTGATGTAGAGTTTCAACGAGGCCCGAGCCGAGACCTCATCATTACGATTCCAAGTCATATCCACCATCTGAATCGTTCTGTTGTACAACTCGACTTTGGAATGTTTTGGAATTTCGCATATGCTTTCATAAAGCGTATTGCCGCGCTGGTAGGATTGCTCAACCAATTCCTGCAAATCCGATTCAAGTTCAGCCAGGTTCAAAGCCAGATTATGCTTCATTTGCTCAAGTGCATTAAATACTTGAAAAAAACAGGATAGGACGTACTCAAAGTCAAAGAGTCTTCCCGTTTCCACCAAAGACTGACCCAATTCTTTTTCAAACTGTTTGACCTTTGCATTATTCGTACTTACGAGGATAGCCTTATAAGCGTTATAGGTTTCTGTTGTTTTAACCTTCTCTTCTTCGTGAGCTTTTTTTGCTTTCCGGAAGACGGTCAATTTCGACTTAGCCCAATCGTACGCTTTCTCAATTCCGTCCCATTCTTCCGGAGTCATCGGCGAATAGCTACCCGCTGCTTCGGAACTAAAATCATCTGAACCTTCAAAATGGTCAAAGGCCTTGGTGATATCTGACGATTGTTCTCTCTTTGTTTTCATATCTTCTTGCGTTTGTTTCAGTTCAGCAAGCGCGGTTTGATGTTCAAATGCGTAGCCTTCCAATTCAAACTCATGCTGCTGACCAAATACAAACGGTGGTTTCTTATACTTCTCAGCAATTGCACTCGTCTTTCCTTCCATTACACCTTCACGCCAAGTCTTCTTCGATTTCAAGTCATCTAGGGATGTTTGTTTATTACTTTGTGTATCTTCAAGCTTTGCAATTTTTTGTTCCACCGAGGAGATCTCGTCGCCTTGTACGGAGCGTTGATTTACTTCACACCATGAAAGTGATACCGATTTCTTTTCAATGAAGCTTGATGCTTCGTCCATACGCTCTTTGTAGTTATTACGAAGCAAAATCGATTCGTTTAAACTTTTGTTTTTGTTTTCGAGTTCATCCCGTACAGAGACCCAATTCGATTTAGATGACAAAAAGGTCTCCATAGTTGAAACATCAATGTTTTCAGTACGAAGGCGCTGTAAACCGAGTTCTTTTCCCATTCGTTCAAGCGCACTCTTTTCTCTTAACCGTTCCTGGTGCGCCCTATCTCGTTGAGTGGCATGTTCATTTAATCGTTCTTGATCAGACTCCATCTTCCGCAGAATCTCATCTTGCTCTGCAATTTGCTGTCCAATCGTGTGGTGGTCGTTCGCTACAAATTTCAGGTCGGAGAACTCACGTATAAATTGCTCCAACGCATCTCGCTGTTTGGCCAAGGGCTCGATTTCCTTCTGACAATCTTTGATATCATCTTCGTACGTTATAATTTGTGCTGTTGTATCTTCTGCTTGCTTTTTCAACTCTTTGAGTTCCTTACCCATTTCGCTCAAAATACCGTTGTGCCTATTGAGTTCCTCGTTCATCTTGCTCTCTGAGTAAACGTCATATTGCGCATAAAACTCTTTTGCGGAACGTAATACTTCTCGTCTGTGTGACTCGTTATCCTTCGTTGTTTGGTAACGTGAGGTGATGTTTTCTAGCTGCTGTTTGGTTGACTTTTTTATAGTCTCAAGTTCGGCCCGAGAAGAGAAAAGCTTGACATCTAAGTTTTGAAATGTATAAAATCCATCTTTAAGCACCGCCATTGAAGTGCCGTATAATTCACCTGGAATCAGCGATTGCTTTATTTGGAACAGGAACGGAATTTCGTACTTCTTTCCGGCTCTCCGTTCTAAGGAGCGAGTAATAGTCGGCATTAATCCCTCATCCACAACAAACGAAAAAGGTAGTAAAGGGAAGTTATCCAAATATGCCTGTTTTTCCTCTTCACTCATGCTTTGTTCGGATAACCACTCACTCCCGAGTGACACCGGTGCACCATCGCGCTTTAACTGCACTTTCAAATCAATCATGGCCTCGTGTGGAACGTAGAAGTCGTGTTTATCAAGAAGATCAACTTGACCTTTCAATTCTGCCATATCAAGAGCTAGCTTTTCCTTTTCTTTTTCAAGTTGTCCAATTTCAACACTCAATCCAAGTACATGCTCCTCTTGATCGCCAAACAAGTCGAATGTCATAACACCGGACTGAAGATATAGTTGATTGAGTTTTTCTTTTTCCTCTTCATAGGTTGCAATTAACTGCATCTGGGTCGTAATCAGATGCTCGATGTTTGCAAATGCAACGCTAGTCGAAATTTCCTTTGTGCTAATTTCGGTAAGGGTATTATCGCAAGTCTTGATTTGCGTGTCATTATCCTCGATTTGCTTTTTTAACGCGTCAATACTAGCCTCTACGCTTGCTTTCGTATTATCGGGTGTGAAAACTGCCGCCTCACCGAACAACGCTCCTAACCGCTCTTTCTCTGAGTTATAGCGGCTAATATAAGCACCCAGCTCTGAATGTTTACGTTCCAGTGCTGTTTTCGTTTGCTCATTTTCTTTTTTGTCTATCTTTAGCTTCTCGATTTCGCGTTTAACCTCTACAATGGCTTTTGAAGCTTCGTTTACCTTTTCAAATTCTTGCGAAACCAGGCTATTCCAGGACAGTTCGGTTGCTTTGAAATAATACTCTATCTGCTTTTGTAACTCCGGATGACTAGCACCCATGAGTTCGATATCTTTAGATAACTTGGTCCACTTTGACTTATTATCCAAATATGCTTCATAGGTTTGTAGTGCCTCAAGTTCAGACTTCTTTTGTCGCTCAATCTCAATTTGACTCTCAATCGTACTAAGATCTTCTTTGAGTTTAACGATTTCCTCATTCAACTTGTTGATTTCTAAGAATTCGAAATGGATTGGATGACTCTCCTTCTTCCATTCGAGCTCCAAAATCTGTTGTTTCATTAATTCTTCCTGTGTCAGAAGCGAAGCGATATTGGTGTCTAAAAACTCTTTTTTCTCTTTAAAACTCACATACGAGCGCATCATGGCAGTCGTAGCCGTTTCAAGTTCTTCTTGTTTCTCTTTTGCAGCCTCAACCGCTTTAATGACGGTTTCCGCATGAGAGGCGATAACTTCAAAATCCGAGATATCTTGCCTGGTTTCCGGGATTTTCAGTAAGTTATCTTTATACGTACTGTACGCTGAATGAATTTGTTTCTTCGCCGCTTCATCTCGGAAAATAATGCTTTCAACTGTCGGAATAAATACTTGTGTTACTAAGTCTTCTGTCTTCTTTGCTTTTGCAAAATAATCGGATACACCAGATTCATCTCCGTTAATTTTCCGAATGGCCTGCCACTCTTCTTCGATTATATGAAAGTTACGTAGGGCGCGTTTGTATTCCGTTTGCGTATCGTAAATCGTCACTATAGGATGCTCGACTTTGCGCAGGAAGGAACGAAGTTCATTGTATTTTGTCACGGATTGGTTTGTTTGTAGTGGCAGCGAACGAATTGTAAGTCCGCTATTGTCGTTATATTTGTAAATGTAATTGAAGTACTTCAGGTCATCTTCGTCCTTTTCTGCGTTCATAAACGAAAAGCCTGTACATACGTAGAAAGGATTGTCGCCTTCTACATACCATTCCGTTGCGATATGTCCATATGTCTGTTTCGCAAGCGTTTTTTTAAGCTGACGACCGGCAATCGAAGAGTTAGGCAGAACAGTTTGGGTAATGAGCTGTATCAAACTTGTTTTCCCTCCTCCGTTTTCGAGCAGTTGCAGCACATTAAGACCATGCATCTGCCAAAGGGTGTCTGGGATGATTTTTTTACCTTCGTCTAAATGAATGCCTACCATACGAACATCGTTTAATACAGGCATTTTTGTTCCCCCCTTATTTGAATAGCGTCAGTAGTTGATCTTTACGCTGTGTGTGATAGTAATACCGGATAATAAGCAAGTTCATTTTATCAGTAATGCTAACTTCACTGTCTTCTCGAAGTATAATTAAGTCTTCGTCTTGTAAAAACTTCAAACAGTGCAGAATAAAACCAATTTGATTCTTCTTGGTATTGCGAATGTTCTTGGCTTTTTCGTTGTATTCCGGCAATGCTCCCCAGGCGTTAATAATGCCAGTAATATCAAGCATGGTCCTTATGGTTTGATTTTCAAGCTGCGTTTCGGAATAAGACTGGAATTCGGAGATGTGCTTTTTCATAATATTCTGGATGGTTTCGACTCGAACAAACTGATTTGCTGCAAGCGTGTGGTCCTCACTGTTAAAGAACTGCGACAAGAGGACAATGATGCAGAAGTAGAACAAGTAGATTTGCTCGTTCGAATCAAGTCCGAGTCGTTTCTTCAGTTCCGCATTGGAATAGCTTAGGAGATGGTTATCCAGTTGAGGAACGAGAAAGATATTGTTCTCGGACTCAAATATTTTCACATTGGCCTTCGGCTCAAACACTTCGCTCAGGAGCCGCTGTACGTTATCATTGCGGTAGAGTTTAATAGATTCCACGTCTTTTTTATCAATCTTACCGGCATTCACTAGTTGAAGAAACAAGCTAAATGCATCTTCTACCTCACTTTTTTGATATAGCATATAGGTCCCCCCGCTCTACTACGAAATCGGATAATTTGAAGCCATTATCGAATGTAATGATATTGTCGGTCGGACGAAAAGAAAAATGACCGAGTGGTTGAAGATCAGGATATTCGTCAACCAGTTGCGCCAAACATCGTGATAATGTCGGTAAATGCACCTGGATCTCCTGTTTGATTCTATCGAATTTGTTGTAATCACTTTGGTGAAGATCAACAAGGAACGAGCAAAAGTGTGCTTGGTTTGTTATCTCTTGATAGAACTTCTCATTCTCTTCCTTTAAGTTGTCTAGAACCGTAGAAATATGAATTTTGTCATTTTCCAGAAGCGGAAGAAGTACGATACGTAAGTAGCGACTAATTCGTTCCAGACGTAAGCGTTCTTTTTCTTTCTCTTCCATTTCTATCTGCAAAATCAAATCTTCATCCACGACTGGCACTTCAATCTCCCTTTCCTGTTTGCGCACCTGCCGTTTTTGTTCGGAGAAAATGACCGCAGGATTAAAGTAGGATGGAATCCGAAGCGGCATAAGGGGGTTAATGATTTGTTTGAGCGCATCCAAGTTCGCACCGGTTCGAACCACTTCTTGCAGGACCTCTCGCTCGAAATTAAGCTTTACAGAGAACGCATGTAAGATGAGTGATTCAAGTGCATTCGTCATGGCGTACTGAAGCCTTTGTTTCTCTTCAAAAAGCGACTCGTGAATGGACATCGCATCTTGGATTTTGCGATGAATCTCATGTATCAAATCGAGTCCCTTTTCTTCTTTCTCAGTCAGTTCACCGTTGTAGTAACTGGTTAGCTTCTCATCTACCAGCCCTTTTAAACTACGGAACATTTCGCGTTCGCGCTCCATCTTGTCATGTGCGCTGCTTAAGCGTTGTTCTAGCTCTTGTCGCTTCGAAACACCTAGCGCATCCCGCATAATATCCGAGCGTAAAGAGCGCATTTTTGACTTTTCACTTTGAATGAGACCAATCATATCGATAGCTGCCTTTAATGCTTCATTAAAAAGCCCTTTCTGCATCTGTTGTTTAAAGTAAAGTTGTGTGATGGAGATTTGCAGCTCGTTGTACATTTCTTTCGTCTTAAACAGAAATTCAAGTCCCTTGTCTGTTAGCTTGATGTTGCTTCGATCTTCTTTCAGTTCAGATATACTCAGATTGTCATATTCAATCAGGTGAAACGCATATACCTCGTCCGATTTCGTTTCAAAACTATAGTAAGAGAACTTGTGGGGTGCTCCATCATTACGCAAAAACTCACGCACGAGGACAAGTCGGTACTCACTTGCTTGTTCAATGCTTAAGTGAATATCACATCGCTCCGAAAGTAAGGTTTGCAAAAACATGGTTAGACTTTCGGTCGTTGTTGGTGTGTTGGAGAGCATGTTATCGAGTATGAATAGCAGCGTCGCAAGTCCAGCAGATTCGTTCGGATATTCGCTGTATCGCGTTTTCTCTTGCAAGTTGATGATGGACGAAAAAACGGCGATATTTCGCATCCGTTCATCAAAGCCTTGCAATATGCGTTCAAGATTCATGGTACTCCCCTTCCTCGCCATGCAGACGCAAAAAATCACTTCGGTTTAATCCCTCTTGAGGCAGATAACAGCCGCTATCAACGATTTCTTTTATTTCTAAGCACATTTCATTATCGATGAAACTAAAAAATGCTTCATTATTGGCTTTGGCGTTTTCTTGCTTCTTAGAACGCTTCGGCTTGCTCCGATTTCGGTATTTAGCTATTAACGACTCGTAAAATGGAATAAAGGGCGAGATATCAACTGTGGCCACTTTGTGTAGGCTGGAGAAGATAGAAATGCCTTCAGGGTCAATATCACCGAAATAATAAGCATGGATAGTCTTGTCTCGACATTCCTCAATATCATCCATGAATTCGATGCTGCTTATTATCTTTTTGCCTTCGCCGTAAATGAGCATATCGAATGTAGTTCCGCACCAACAGTTCATACCATTTTTAAATAACAACCGAAGTGTATGGAACGTATCCTTGTTCTCCAAAATCAACGCGTTCACTACCGTCTTTTCCATTGACTCTTTTTTAACATAAAAAAATGGCTCCGGGGTCCGATAACAGTTGAAAACGTCCAAGTCAACTTTGATGCGATTAAGCAATGCGCTCCCAGCTTTACTTGTCATCCATTTCTCATCACCAAACAACTCAAATGACCGTTCATTCACCGAAACAATGCAGCTGAGGTTGTTGTGACTTTCACTGCGCAGAAACGCATTAATCGCTTCCAAATAAAACATGTCCTCTTGAAATTGATCAGGCGCTTTTAAGTAGAATGTCATCGTCAATTTGGGATGAAAGCTTGTTAGAAGACGACGTTCCAATTGTGCCTCCACTGTTGCTTCTTCTACTCTTACCTGGTAGTAGTTGTAGAGTGGGCGAAATAATCCGTTTGTTTTACGAGCGATAACTGGCTGAATTTTATTCTCGGATACAAGCTCTTCCATGATGGCATGAAATCGGTCGTAACCACCTTGTTCATGGTATTCCTGTTTGAGATGTCGATATACATATTTCTCTAAATCATCCGTAGCAAAGCGCTTCCCTTTTATATTACTAATGAATGTTATTATCGTCTTTTTCAATCGCGATTCTCCTTCATGCAAATCAAGTAAGGTACTTCTGTTTGTTTCCAAAATCATCGATAATGCAATCGATACAATAATTTTCCTCGTGTGGAAAAATTGTACCAAACACTTGTTGTGGTAAATAGTCAAATGGAAATTATCTCTGCGATGTTCATCTGGTTTCTAGGAACGCCCGTGACATAACAATTTTATTCACAAATCTAGGAAACAGAGTAGTCAGTAATCCTGAACTACGATAAGGATTGAATCGGACTAACTTTGGAAAAATAGCAATCCCAGAATTACGCAGTCTTGTTGCAGCAACCATTTGACGATAGGTAATAAATGCTATGACTATTGCTACTGCCAAAAAAGATGCAAAAATAGAGGCACCGATTGATCCTGTAACTGAATAGATAGAAGAACGGGGCTATTAGCGCAATTCCTGCAATAGCCTCCTCAATAGAACTTTTCTGTTTTCTTCTCCGTCTTCTAGTCATTAATAATTCCCCCTTATTCTGTATATATCGTCAATAAAGTGATTGGAATTAATAGGTAGAAGGAAAGCGCGCTGCGGAATTGAACCGCGCAAGGGTTCTGACCAGGCTGTTCATGTTTTCCGCTGGTTAACTGGTTCCTTGCCGCCTGCACGTGCCGTAAAGCCCCGGAATAATCCGGGGAGTGACTCTGGATATTGCTGAACTACAGGAGCTCTGCTGCGAGCTGCTTGAGCACCAACGGCGTTGGGATGAGTTGGCCATCACCTTTGTTGCCCTTGACATATGCCTTGTCCTCAGGCATAATACACAACTTCCTGATCCTCGACGACCGGGTAACCTCTCTCGTCGTCAGTCAGGCTTGTTTGTACGTACTTTCCGTGCTGCGAAGCGTGCGTCATGAAGACGCAAGATGTTGTCCTTACTCAAAAATGCGAAACGTGGTTTTGCAGACATACTCATGTCCTCTTGAAATGGTTTTGTTGAAAAATCAAAAAGGTCGGCACATTGCCGACCTGATTTACCGAGGCTCGAAAGCTGCGGTGCGTTCCTTATTTGATTTTCCATAATACAAATTTACGTCATTAAAAGTCCAACCTCGGAACATAAAGAGGCCATTCTCCCATCAAAAATATTACTACTCCCATTGGCCAATCGTGAAATTACTTCTCCAACTCCAAAAATCTCCTAATCCAGTACCAGTAATACTCACAGAGCCTAAAGATATAGCAAATGGGACCTCAGTGTATGAATGAGCATAACTATTAGCAAAGCTTCCTGTACCACCACCATGCGCTACTGGTATTCTTACTTCAGTATATAAAGTTCCGTATTGTTCTTTGATAGGTATTAAGCGGACCGAACCAATAGTTCCCAAAACTTGTGATTGGTCAATATTACTGAATTCACCATCCTGCCAGTTTCCATTTGCTGTACGATAAAAGAAGTCAGCTTTTGACCCAACGGCTGAAGTATGGGATTGGAAAGCATGCGCTACCCTATCAGATAAGGTAATCCAAGGGATGTTGCTCCAGTTAAAATGGGTTCGATATGAGTACTTGTACTCTCTACCATTAGCTGTCTTCCCCATATAATGAATTGAAGAAGTACCTGAAAAAGTACCGTCGTTAACTGATCCCATTGCAGATGTGCTAAACTTATCACCTTTTATTTTCTTTAAATCAGCTTCTTTGATTTTGTTAATTTCAGCTTCATTTTCTGGTGTAATTATATGCTCCTTACCACTAAGATCAAAGTACTTGTGAACTATTTCACTTTGGGTTACATTAACTTTTACGCCACCCTCAGTAATGAGGTAAACTTTTTCCGCCTCAGAGAGTTCTTCACTTTCTTTTTCGGTATAACCCATTTCGCTTAAGATCTCATACTGTTGTTTCTCCGTCAAAGACTTTGCATTCTCAATCGGCTCAATACGACCATCAGAAAATTTTTTAACCGTTAGATTGTTGTCAATTTTCAGGGGAGTATAGTCCATTACTTTCATTTCTTCCGAACTAGACGCGCTAACTGAGCCTTGAGAAAACGCCAGAAGTCCAACTATCACAAGCGAGAGTAACCCTGTCTTCTTTTTCATTCTCTACCTCCAAGGTGGAATAATATTGTAATTCTATTACCAATATTATCATAGATATAGTATAATGATCAAATATTGGAGGTGTATTCAAATGTTAGTGACAAAAAATAAAAATATAATATTCATTTTAAAATTTGTATTTTTTTTGCTAATCATTGGCTGTATTTATTATTTTTCAGGATCTCATCCAAGTGAAAACGCTAAATTAATTGAAGTTAAAGATGATTACTTAGTCATCCAGAGCAATGCCTCTAACGGAGGCAAGATTAAAAAATTATATATATCTTCAAAGTCGGTTATCCCTCCTCTTGTTGTGGGGAAGGAATATTACTTCGTGTCTGACCAAAGATATTTCCAACGTCCATATATCCGTTTTGTAGAAGACTAAAGTAAGCAAAAGTCGAAGAAAACGATCTTCGACTTTTGTTTTTTTATACAATTTGGATATTTATATATATTTCCGTTTTAACGTTAAGGTTCAATGCAGTCCCTAGTATGTGATAGCTTCAATTTTTGTCTACGAAATGTGTTGTCACTAATTCCTAGCTCACCACACCTGATATAATCGAATTCCCCTTTATTATCAAGATGACTTTTCAGAACCACCTCACGTTGCACATAATGGAAAACTTACTCATCGTCAGTTCCAACAAACTGTCCTTTGCCTCAAGCTCTGTTTCCTTATTAATAATTATATGGAGCTATCTCCTCCCTCAGTGTGCTGGCCTCATTGCTAGGTTGATGCTCTCTAAATAAATAGTCCTGAGAAATCTCCACTTCATGCAATACATTACCTGTTCACCGTAATTTATCTTTTTACAGCTACACTACCTATTGAAGGAAACCTGATATGTGTATCTGGTTCCATCAAATATTCTCCAGATGTCAAAACAAAAGCGTCAGCTCGGTCTAGTGACTTAAGCCCACGCTCTTCATATCCTTCTTACTTTCAAGCAGCATTCTCCCTATACTGATTATATTCCATTTACGAGTTGTAAGTTCGGTTATTAGTACATCATCGTCTGGTAACTGGAAAACACTTGGATCTCCATTTATGAAATTGCTCATATTCTGTTCTAATTTTTCCTTAATGGATGCCCACATTTCAGTAAATAGATTTCCATAGTGCTCATCTAAAAAAGAAGAACCATTATTAATTGGAATGATTTTATATGGTAGTCCTTCTTCAGCTACGATTTCATTTAGTCGATCTGTGACTCCTCCGCCTACGACGCTATCATTAACTCTTATTCTGATTCGGTTATTCAAAAAAACACCATGGTTACTGCCGGCTGGGTGATTAGCCTGGCAAAAGAGCTGCATGCTACTCATCCATATATGGATGGATGGTGTTCCTCTACAACTCTTGGCCCTATGCCAGCAAACATGAAGTTTCATCATCACCAAACCGTGCAACGTCTCCCCCTATAGTTAGCATGACCCGGCGGGTTCCAGCCTCACTTCTTTAGCTGCAAATTTAAGCCACTTTCAACGAAATAAATGTATCCGATTCTCCACGGGGAAATTCACCTTCAATCCGGACTCTCCACACACCAATTCATTACGGAGTGTTCTACGAATGGGGATATTCTTTTTCTTGTTGGTTTCCTGTATAAAAATGTAGGTTCCTTTGACGAACCAACCTTAAGGTGAAGAATGTGTGATATCCGTAAACCCGTGTTGATGCCGACCAGAAACAGTATATAGTCTCTTTCGTTCTTATCGCTTTATGGCTTCCAAATTTTTAGGATCACGGATTGACTGAATGAAGTTCATAACACTTGGCTCCTTTCGGTTTTATACGGTTGTATGACAGCTACACGCAAATCTGTTTAATCCAGATCGCGCTCTTGTACTTACAATCACGACAAATACCCGGCTGCTTTTTTGAGCTAGCCGGGATAGAGGACGTTTTACTGATTTCAATACTACAACAGTTTCCCAATATAAAAAAAGCATCCGTTAAGAAGCTTAAGTTTTACCGCCTTCTTTAAGTTTGATGAAGTCTTTTCCATTATTAGTCAAACTTAAATTATTAGTAAAAACTGTTGTAGCTCGATCTTCATTAGGTAAAAAAGAGATGTGGTTGACTAATTCCTTACTTTTCACATCCTTCATATACTCAAGAAATTCATCAAAATCTAGCCCTAATTCAATATGTGTGAATCTTTCCTTTTTCGATTCAACTAATTTCAAAATATTATAGATAATATCAATTTTTCTTCTTTTGTCTTCTTTAATATCAGCATCTGATGATAATTCAGAGCTGTTTTATTCGAATTATCAATCTCCTTATATCTATCATAAAATCCATATTTTTTTAATAACATTAACCGCATTTGTTGTTCATTATTCAAGTTATAAAGTATTAAAAATTCATTATCAGAAGTTTTGATACTCAGAACATCTGCAAGAACTTGCTTTTGTTTATTATCAATATTTGATTGATCTATAAACTGTAGGGTATAAAAAAATATTCTATGATAGCTTACAAAAAAAGGTTTATAAACAGGTTTTTTCTGTTCCATTTTTACAGAGTCGTTGTAATATTCAACAACAGCTTCGATACCAACCAGCTCTTCATAAAGAACGGGGCGCTTTCTTACAAACCCTTTTATGCCATCTGGCCTCCAAGAAAAATCATTAACAAGCTGATCTTTGATAGAAATAAGATTAAGTACAGTATCCTGGGTAACTTGAAAATTAAGCAGTTGTTGCTGTGTTTCCAGTTGTTCTGCCGATTTTTTAGTAGCTTCAGCCTGCATTTTTAGATCTTGAATTTGGATTTTTTGTACCTCTCTCTGTAGTTCTAGATCTTGTCTTTGCAATTGAATGGTATACACCACCGCAGCAAAAGCTAAACCTGAGAATAGTACATTCACTGATCCGAACATATCTCCAAAAGTCCCTCGGTCTGCCCAGTTGTCAGTTGAAAAATATAACACAATTCCTGCTACACATCATATGATAGCTACGACTATCAATACTAAAAGAAATGACCATTTTGATTGCTTCTCTTTCTCTACTTTCATTTAGACCCGCCTCTCGCTAAATAACAAACTATGATACTTTCGAGCAACGACTCTCAGACACCTTCTTTTGTAAAAAAATACTTCCTCAAGATATTATCATTACACACAGCGGAATCGAATCACTTCTTTACCTGTGCGCCAAAAACCCTGCTAAATCGGTAAGTGGTAATTTATAACATGCGGTTACTGCTAATCCGCCATGCCTGAAGTAGGCCTTCAGTGGACATCCTGCTTGCTCAGTCAAAAGGTAGATGTGTCAAAAGCGTAGGGGCAATCAGTTCCCGTCTGATGTTTAAACGTCGAGTATTTAGATTTCTTCTGGTTCTGGTTTGTTCTCAGTAATGATAGGTAAAACCTCCTCGAACCATCAAAGTCTTCCACTTCTCCTTTTTTTGTTTTAAGTTATGTAAAAGAAGAAAGAAAGGAGGCGAGAACAATATTTATAAAGGCAGTAGGTAAGGATTTTAACACAGTTCATAATCCTCAAATTCCAGTTGAAGTGGGTGGTTCAGTCTTTGGTTATTGTGCAAAGGATCTTCCAAGTACTATATGCGGACATCCGAAGTTTGAAAATCCTTTTAATCTGATCTTCTTAGAAGTTGAACCTATAGACCCAACGGACTATACCAAATTTGAAGATGGCACTTTTTGCTTTCAAGAGATGCGGATTATTCGTATCATAGAGTTTGATGAGCTAAGAAAATTGGACTCATCCTTTGACCAAAGATGTACTTATTTTGAGAAACAAAAGGAAAGCGACGATAATAAAAAATCTAACAAGCTAGCACTTGTTATAAAATGGCTTCTAAGTTGTATACACCTCAAATGAAAAAAGGAACAAGCCAAGAGATCCATCTCTTGGCTTGTTCCTTTTGGTTTAATACATTATTTGTCTTATTCTGAGCTTGAAATCTGAAAAACCATAATCGTTGAGAATCAGTTTATGTTAGGTACCTAGCCTAATTAGATTTGCCTATTTATCAATTTATTACGTGTTTTCATTCATATTCATGAGAGTTTTATATTTCACTAATTTCTGGTTCTTATAAATTAGTAGGTATTTCTGGTGCAAATGCCAAGCTCACATGATTTTCCCGAGTTATTCGCACCTCGGATCCCGTAGCCATATTCCTTGCCCACAGGTTGCTCCAGCCAATGTATTTCACCACTGCGCTACCACCGTTTTATTTCGGATGCAGGGCTCTCCATGACCTCTCGTACCGGTGTACTAACTTCGATGGCTTTCATCCTTACTTTCAAGGGATAGCTCACTCCTGTTGCCAACGCAAAAACACCTCCAAAGTTGTCCACCACATCTTACGACATGGGAGCATTTTCTTGAAGGTGTTTTAATTTGTCTCATGCTATAGGATCAGTCCCACGTTTCAGATCGTCTTAACAGATGTCTTTTTTACGTTCTCTACCTTGAAAGAATAATACCAATATAGCGACTTTTTAAGCGACCATTTTCTTTTCCTTCGACATGTAAGGATTTGTTTTAACTTTATTATTACAAAAACGAAGTCAGATCATTTTCGCTATTTTATTGTATTTTCAACCATAATACTCAACACATGTTTGAATGTCTCAATAACACACAAGGGGCTCTTTTTTTCAAAGTGTCCTTCTTGTAGGTCATAGTCCAGATCTAATCATAGGGGTCTTTTTGGCACTTTCTTTATTTTAAAAGTCAAACAACGGAGTAGACAAGTAACGTTCACCAGTGTCCGCCAAGAGCACGACAATGTTTTTACCTTTATTCTCAGGAAGCTTCGCAATTTGCGTCGCCGCATAGGCCACAGCTCCGGAAGAAATACCGACAAGCAGTCCTTCGCTTCTGGCCAGCAACCGTGCTGTTGCAAAAGCATCTTCATTCTTGACTTTGAACACTTCATCCACATATTCACTATTGTAGTTATCCGGAACGAAGCCTGCTCCGATACCCTGAATATGGTGCGATCCAGGCGATCCGCCGGAAAGCACCGGTGAATCAAACGGTTCCACGGCGATGACCTTGACCAAAGGTTTGCGCTCTTTCAGCACTTGGCCGACGCCTGAGACCGTTCCGCCCGTGCCGACGCCTGCAACAAAAATGTCCACTTCTCCGTCGGTATCGCGCCATACTTCCTCCGCTGTAGTTTTACGGTGGATCTCCGGATTGATAGGGTTCTTGAATTGCTGCGGAATAAAGGAGTTTGGATTCTCGGCAGCCAGTTCCTCCGCACGTTTAATCGCGCCTCTCATGCCTTCCGCTCCCGAGGTTAACACCAGTTCGGCACCAAGCGCAAGCAGAAGCTTACGGCGTTCGATACTGAATGTTTCGGGAAGCGTAATGATCAGTTTATATCCAAGAGCCGCAGCGGCGAAAGCCAGCCCGATTCCGGTATTGCCGCTGGTTGGCTCGATAATGACAGAGTCTTTGTTGATCAGTCCTCTATCTTCGGCGTCTTTGATCATCGCATAACCGATGCGGTCCTTCACACTGCCGGCGGGATTAAAATATTCCAGCTTAGCAATCAAATTTGCTTCAATATCTTGGGTTTGGCTGTAGTTCGTTAATGCCAGTAAAGGGGTGTTTCCGATGAGATCTGTCAAATTCTGATAAATTTTAGCCAAATTAATCCCTCCAAACTATTAATCCCTACCTATTTACTATAATATTGATGCTATCACAGAATTTCCCTCTCCACAATACCTTATTTCCCCTCTGGCTCCATCTGATATACAGCAAATTCGGATCAGACATCAAGCAATGACGTTAATTAGCCGAATCGTGAATCGATCGACGCATCAAACACTTGACGGCACTGAATTTTGGCTTCCCTGCAAGTCGTAAATATGGTGCGGACCGATCCTTCCGTTCAGCAGGGCAAATCTTATAACCGTCCGTTGTGCGGAGGAGAATATGCGGTAAGCTATGCTTTTATGCTCGTAGAAGTCCAAAGGAAAAAAGCTTTTTTCAATTTCGCTCGGCATACCCCGTATTCCTCCAAGGCGGCGGTAACTTTGCGATAAAAGTCCAGTAAACAGGCTTCAAAGCCCCACGGAAGAAAATAAGAGGTGCATCGAACAGTCCGTAGAAAACAGACCGTTCTTTTAAAGAATCCATATAACTCTTCCATAGGAAGTTCAGTATATCGGTTAATAAAAACCTTGGGGGCTCTATATTATGAGACATACGGCATTTGGGGATATGGTGCCGTCAAAATCGATCAAAATCATATCCGGCTTGGAAATTTCCGCCACGCTGCCACCTGCTCTCGCGATTTCCGTAGGATTACTGCGCATGATTCGACCAGACGGCTTGTTCGGCGGCTTCCAGGTCGATTCTCTCCAGCAGCTCTGCGTCAATTCCCTTAAGCGAATTCAACAAGTATTTCACCCCAGTCTGCTTCATATCCTCATACTGAAAAGGGGTCGATGGCACGCCAATGAAGGGCGCGTTCAACGATTTGGCTACCTCGGCCACCGTGTTCACATTGTCGATGAACAACACCTCATGGTATTCCAGTCCATAAATGTCGCGGGTAATCTCTTTGATCCCCGGCCGAAAATCGTTAGTACATATATACGTTTCAAAAAAAGGCTTGCAATACTTAAAATGGCTCAGGAGTTTCTCTTCCGCCAATCCGCCGTAACAAACCAGCCTTACATTCTGCGTGGAGAGCAGATTCAGAAACGCAAGGGCACCGTCAATGAGTCCCGAATCATGATTTGCCATATAGTTATCCCGTTCCCCGAAAAAATCCCGGAGCGAGTCGGCTTCGCTAGAGCTTACCCGGAACAGTTGTTTCAAGTAGGCGACCGCTTCCGAACGCTGCCGCGAAAAAACATTTCTCTCGATCTCGCGGGTATAGGGCATTCCCGCCTTCTTTACCAAGGATTTCTGCACTGGACTGAATGTGTCGGTCAGCAGGATGCCATCCACATCGCATGCAATCAGTCGAATTGTATTCATAGCTCAGTCTCCTTTGCATTTACCTTTGCAGTATTTCTTGTTCCGGGGGCTGCCCTGCGGTTGTAGCTTCTAAATCTTTTACATCGGCGGGAGCCTGCTTCTGTGATTTTTTCTTTTTGGTTGGCGGTGAAGCAGCTTCACGGAGCTGTCCTTCTCGCAAACCGGCGAGAAACTCCTCGGCCAGCAACAGGGATTGTATTTCATAGCTTCCGGCTTTGGCACCGTCTGACATAATCAGCCCTTGGCTGCAGCATATGGTTGTCTCCAACCTGAAAAGCTTCATGGCGCTCACTGTGTAAGACCACTTCCGCTGTCCGCAGGATAGGCCGCGTTAGCTTAATATTCATCGTTTTCAACACCGGGAGCAGTCCTCTTAACGGACGCTGGTCCGATCCGTTCTGGGCATAACCGAATACCCGCAAGCTTTGGCGGCATGCCTCCAGCAATACGACTGTGTCATGCCAGACTCCCGGAAAATCGCTGAAATAGGGGTTTTCAGGATCGATGTACAATTGGCACTCTAAACTTTTCGCGCTCCTTGCTGCTCTCCGCTCCGCTGATCATTACAATAATGTGTAGTCGTTTATTTACAAGCTCCTTAGATACAGGCAAAGACAGAGAAGTGTCATGTGTCCGGCTGGATGCTGCATCTCGCTCAGGCGGCAACAAATGCTTAATTTTATATGTACCGCTGGCGACCAGACGTCCCTCCTGTATAATTTCTGTTTTGTAGCAGCCGAGATCCACTTCAGCTCCGCCGGCCGGCGGAGCGATCGCATGAACAACAGCTTTATTCGCTTTATGGCAATAATCATGAAATGCAAGCTGAGCCTCATACACAAAAACCGGTTCTTTCGGGTCCAGTCCCAACCTGAGCAGTTGCCCGGTTTTAGCCAATTGTCCCATCGCCTCAGCCAACTGCAGCCCGGAGATATGATCAAGCGGATGATCAAAAAAGAAAGGATGCGTTTCGTCAACAATTAAAGTTCCAGACATGGTAAACGGATCATCTGAAGTAATGCGGACATTGTCACAAACAAGATTTTGGGCAATCTCCTTCTGTCCACCATACACAGCCTGTATAGTCTTCTGATCCCGGCTTTCCGGCAATGCGGCAGCCCTCGAAACCCTCCGCTTATCCCAGATATGACCGGCCAAACGACGTACGGTTATCTCTTCTTGTCACGATTATATTATATTTTTTGATTGGTTAGTTGTACGGAATCTACTGGTGCAGGATTAGGCTCGGGTGCAGATTGAACCTGAGCAGGAGCAATGGACGTTATCTCTGCTGTAGCCTGTGTCAAGAAATCATTAAGCTTTGCAGCTAAGGCTCCATACAATTTCTTTAAATGTATTCTGAGTAAGGGGAACAACCATTTTGCTTTGTATGTGGATAAATACCCCTAGTTCTGATAGACTATTTCCGTTGTAAATACATTTATTAACACAGGGGGAAAAGTCGCAATATGAACAAAAAGATTTTTATAACGGGTATGAGTGCCCTTGTACTAATGATGGGATTGGCTGCCTGCGGGAGGCAATCAAATGAAGAACAATCAGTCTCCTCGGAATCTGCACCAGCTGTTTCTGAAAAACTAGCTGCTCCACTATCTAAAGAAGAATTTGAGCAAATGTACTCAGACCCAGTAAGGTTCAAAGGACGTTCTGTGGATTTTTATGCAAAAGTAGCTACAGATCCTAGTAAAGAAAGTAATGCTATATATATTCAGGCCTATGTAGATCCTATAAATTCTGAAAAAAATACTATGATAGGTTATGCTGATAGTTCTCTTAAAGTCAAAGAGGACGATTTTATACATGTAACTGGAACTATTGCAGATGAATATGTAGGTGAGAATGTATATGGCGAGGAATTGACTGCTCCTGCCATCGAAGCTGATAAAATAGAAAAAACTGATTACGCTACCGCTGTAGCCCCTACATTGAAAACCATTACAGTAAACAAAATAGTGAAACAACATGGCTATGTAATGACTCTTCAGAAAGTGGAATTTGCCGAAGAGGAAACTAGGTTTTATTTATCAATTGAGAATAAGTCGAAGGATACAATTAACTTTAACCTTTACCACACTAAGTTAATTCAAGGAAGCAAGCAGTTTGAACCAGAAGATAGTTATTATGGTACAGACTATCCCGAGTTACAGTCGGACATACTCCCTGGGATAAAAACCGAAGGTATTCTGAGGTTTGAAGGAGTAAATCTCTCTAAAGGTAATTTAAAAATGATTGCTGAGGGTTCTTCGGAAAACTACAATCTTAATTTCGACCCATTTAAATTTATAATTTCAACTAGATAATTTTATAAAGACCCTGTATATGCAGGGTCTTTGCCATATCATTTAGAGGTCTAGGTATCTATTTTTTATTCAGTGGATAGAGGCGCTTGAGCAACTATATTTGAGACTTTTTCCAGTTCAGGTGTCGCAGCAGTGGTATCAGTCCCAGTAGCTTGTGAAAGGATTGCAGTGACTTGAGCAGCTAACGAAGATACAGCCTCCTTAGTTGCGGCCTGCGTTGCTTCTTCGCTCGGTTGCGCTTCGGTAGCCAGCACTGTCTTTGTCTTAGACTTATATTTAGATATGCCTTCTCAATTGCAGACCTTAGCTCTACTTGGGATACTATGATACCTTGACTGGAAAGAGTAAGTGAAGCATACTGCAAAGCCTCCTGGAGCTTTCGTTCGCCTCCGGCCTGCTTGAACGCCGTTTGAGCATAGGCAAAACCCTCTCCAGCAATCTTATGGATTACTTCTCTCTGTGCCGCTGTGGTACGCGCCTCAAGCCATGCGTTTGCTTTACCTTTAACTGTTGTTCAGTCCAGCCAAAACGAATGTCGTGAGTACACCTATGACGGCTGTAGCAATAGTTGTTACGTATGGCTGTACACTTTCGATTTTACAATGGAGATATTCAGGGACGTACAGTTTCGTCCTCTCAGAATTCATCAACCATCACCAAAGCTGAATATGAAAAGATCAAGAGTGGTATGTCATATGAGCAAGTAACAAAGATTATCGGCGGTCCTGGTGAGGCTATTTCTGAAGTTGGTGAAAAAGGGGACGAATTTTACACTGTAATGTATTCATATAACGGTGAAGGCAGACTTGGTGCAAGTGCCAATTTCACATTCCAAGGCAACAAACTACAAGCAAAAGCACAATTTGGCCTTGAATAAAAAAAACCGGAGCAATCCGGGGTTTTAATATTCTGTAAAAACCTATTCGCTGCACCTGGGGGCGTAACTATCTTTTGATCACAATCCCAGCCCTCTATACTCTATTATACAGATGATATGGCCATCTCCCGTAGTCTCAATAATACGGTTGAATTCTTGCCGAAACAAATTCAGACTCCCAGTAGTTACGCCTGAATAAACAACAAATTATAATCATTGAACGGCCTCAACCGCTTATAGCTGAGGGCGTCCAAATGCAATACATTTATTATTTTTTCAATGATTTCACTGATGAACAAGGATTCATGATAAAAGTATACAAACAGAAAAATTTTTTAGTGTAGAGGAGAGGTACTGAGAAAAGAAGAACTACACGAGACCTTCATTGTTTAAAATTTTTTCTAGCTTTCTCTGCAATATCTTTCTGCTTTTCGCTCAGCACATCAACATAAAGGTGAACTACAACTGCTTTTTCGCCCTCCATATCGGTTTCGTGCATCGTATAGAAGCTACGTACTGCTTGGAAGTTATGCGTTGGGAACATCTTCGTGGTTTCTCCGTAATCTATAACGGGAAACGGATTTTCCGTCTTCGATGCTACTAAAGTTTTATACTGCGACCACAGTATATCAGGGTTTTTCGCGAATCCCCACGTAAGTACAATATAGAAATTGCATCGTGTCGTATCATAGCCAAAAATTTTCTGCGTATGGACTCTAATATCATCCGTGCGTAAACCTGCTAAGTTTAATGCCTCCCCGATCGCCAATTCGGTATGTCTCTGGTTGTAAATGATGATATCCCTCTCGCCGATACCACCACGTGGGCCCATCGTTTTTCGCGTATAGCCTCCCCGTGACTGCGTAACGGCTGACCAGCCTATAGGTAACAATCGTTGATTTAGTAAGAGAACAAGCAAGTCGGTATATCGATCCTCCTCTGCTTGCTGTGTCTCAGATGGGGTGATGCTAGGCGAATACTTTAATACCTCCCTGCATACATCCAAGAACGTCTCCAAGATATAATCCTTCACCGTAAAGAATTCATCGCCTTTCAGTGCCTTGACCTGTTCCTCCGAAGACAGTTGGTTTAAATAGCTCAAAGCGGTGTTGATCGAGGTCCACTGACGTAGCTCTTGTAGGAAGTGGTGAGGTGGAATGACAGTTAGTTCTTGCTTTCGCTCTTTCACAGTTTGTAACAGCTCTGTATAAGACTCAAACTTACCATGCCGCTGGTGCAGAATCTCCAGCTTCCTCTCTGCCTCTTCCCACTTCTGTTCGTGTAGTAACATGTGAACGGCATACGTTCCGATCGGAATCGAATTTTGCCGTGCGTACTTTAATCCTCCATAAATTTGCCAGAAGATGCTCGAGTTTTTTAAGATACTTTCCAAGTACAAACGGTTGGTATCAATATGCCCGCTAACAGTTTTTCTTTGCTCCTCCGGCAAAGCCTGAATTATGTTTAACAAGTGTTCGGCTTTGTCAATAAATTTTCCGCTTATGTGACTGACTGTATTCACCGCGTCTGCTGCGGCTTCTATATATGCGCCATATAAGTTTACCAGGTAACTCACATTGCCTGCATCCTGTCGGACTAGCGGCTCCAGAAGCGCGATCGATTGATGTGCGTCTGGTGGGTCCATTTCGAGATACGCTAGCGCACAGTAGTAGGTTAACGTATTGGCTTGATGTGCTGAGATCGGTTGCGGAACGCTGCTATGAATCTGCCTGAATTCCTTCTTCACCAAGTGAATCCGTAACTGCTCCTGGAATGCCCAATCCTCATATTCGACTAAAACACGTGGGGATGCTTCAGCACGGAAGCGATCTAAATATTGCTGAGCCAAATCGGCCAGATCGATGTTGTTTGTATTTAGTAGCTCTGTGATTCGGACCCGAAAATCGCTGTTCCACCCGAAATTCTGCGTAAGGGCTTCATCCTTTAGTAGGCTATATTCGGTTAGAATTATTTTTCTATCTGTCTCTCTTTCAAGCCCATTGTATATATTAGCCCATAATCCTGGATCTTGGTCAACCTGGGCCATAACACGAAGAAGTTGCTCCCTCTTCCTATCCGGCAGAAAATTTATCGCTTTGGCAACCATATTCACAAGTTTTAGATCGTTACTAAACCCATGCATCAATTCAAAAGACAGAAACACGGCATTACCGTAGTGTTTAAGGCTGTCCTCTAAAAGTGAAGAGAAGACTGATATCAACATACGATAGCCCGTGTCTTCCCGCTGGATCTGTAGGTCCGCAATCCATCTAGCTAACCGTTGTAGATGCAACGCAATAATCTGGCTCGCCAACCTAATCCAGCTGTGTTGTTTTTTTTCTTCCTGAGGCCGCTCTTTACTTAGATCCTCAATCTGAAATGGTTGAAGTAGAGTAGAAAGTCGGTCATTCCCAGAAGGTTCATCTATTCGAACCATAGCCCACTTAAGTACAACCTCCCATGCAGGATGTTGTATGACATCGGCAATTCGCTGTGTCCAAACCCAGCTGTCGCGACAAGATCGATGAGTTTGATGGTAAGCATGAATGACACACTCCATGATTTCATCAATTCGATTGACCGGCCCGCCATTGCCATGGAGTTGAATAAGCCATAATAATTGTGGGAACGACGGATGTTCCAGCGGAATGTCCTCCGTATCAAGAATCGCAAGTATAATGCTTGTCCAGTTGCTGACAATGATGGTCTCGGAAGAGGCCCTATCTAGTTTTATAAACTTCGAATAAAGCCAAGCGAGCATATGCTCCCGTTTTCGATATAGTTTTGACGATGGACCACCAGCACTAGTAAAAGATTTTTTCCGTATCAGCTCCTCAAACCAGGTCAGACACTGTTCGATACGGGAAGCTGCGAACATCGGATTTGAAATAAGAATTCGATTCATTGCATATGAGAAATAAGAAAGCGATTCAATCCATATACGCTCTTCTATCTTCCATGCTTCTTCTTTGGTTTCTCTACTGTAGAAATCTCCCGGATAGGAAGGCTCCCACATGGCCAATAGAGCCATGCCGATAACTGTAAGATCGGGATTAATAAGAAGCGTTGGAATAACTGTGTGATCGGCATGTTTCAATTCGTGATATATGAATGGACGATCCTTTCTTTCCGCAAGCAATTTATGTAATCGAGGACGATCAGGCCATGCCGTTCCACTTCCCTCACCTCTCACGATCCAATTAAACAGTAGTCCCAGTATGCCCCTAGGATAGTGCATCACGATTGCAGCTTCTAATGGCCGGTCAAACCAAAACAACTTCTCCAAATCTTGATCCTCCCTAGGAAGAGGAATCCAAGAAATCTGCTTTTCAATTTGCGTCGAACCCTGCTCAGCAAGCACCTCGCCGATCATTTTTCTCCGTTCTGCTTCCCAGTCGATACCATCCTCTTCGTTAAGCAGCCTATCCAGACAGGCATCTAACAAATCACCAAGAGATGCAGAAGAGATCCCGCGAAGGACTTCGTTACTCACTCTATTTAACGAAACATAACGTATCCACCAGCTCAACCTATCATAAGCCTTGGATGGCCCTGCTTTCTTTTCCATCCAGAGTCTTGCCAGAATGAAGTTAGCATTTACGGCTACGTAGTTGGAGCGGGAATTTAATACATACCCCTTTCCTTCATTGCTTAAGATCCCATTATCAAGAAACCATTCCAATTGGGGTGTTCCCGTGTAGCTGGCTTGGTGTTCCCGTAGTATTTCTAGCACATCATGTAGACGAATTGTGCAAGTATCTGGATAGGGTTCATTTGATAGCTGGCGCATGAACTCAAAAACATGCTCTGGTTTTTCTTCAAGTTTGCTCTTGTAAAATATAAAACCATGCGGAAGTCTATACGAATCCCAAACAATCCTAACCCACCCGTTAGATATTAAGTGATCTAGTTCTAAGCTTGCATCTGGGTTCTTGCGGTTGTATTCAACAAGGAGATACTTGAGGCTTCTTACACTTCTAGGGTCATCAGAAATTGAAGATTGTTGCATCCAACGCAGTAGCAGTATATCTAAAGACCAAGCCCAGGTGGTCTGATCCATACACTCATCGTTGACAGAAAAACCTGCCGGTTTCCCCCTGCTATACAGACTGAGTTCGTTCTCTAAGTGGTGCAAAGCCTCTTGAGGCAGATGGCGCAACATGGATTCGATACTCTCGTTCATAATCGAAAAAACTCCTTACACTCGTTACTCCCATTGTAATTTTATGCACTAACCATATTATACCATACACCCAATTTATCGGAAATCATTACCCACGATAAAATCTAAGGTACATTTATACTCCTCGTACGTGTCCATCTGCTGTTCTTACTATATACACTCTACATGACTAGAGTGTCGGTCACTGTATTTAAGCCGTAAGAAGAGCGTTGGCAGTAAACCTGTAATTAATGTTTACTGAGCCATCTGCTTTAACTTCAACCTTATCAACCAAACGATGCAAACATTTCAGGAGTAAGTTCTTCCAGCTTCATGAATTGTTTAAGCTCTTTCCTTAATCGAGAAATGCTTTCTCCTGTACTGTTACTTAAACGAAAATAATATACATACGAAAGACTTTTCCTAGCCTAGGATTAACCGTCTTTTCATTAAATAAGATTTATACGTAATTCGGCATTATATATCTTCCGTTCATGTTTACTCCTCACTAATTTTTGGTTCTTGTAAATTAGTAGATATTTCTGGTGCGAATGCCAAGCTCACATGATTTTCCCGAGTTATTCGCACCTCGAATTTTGTCGAAGTCTGTTGAATGTGTACAAAACATGAACTTTAACAAAAGAACAGAGTATTATCTGGTTACCATATTTACTGTTGTGCGCTACAATAGAGATTAGGAAGCACTTGGATACGTAGTATTCCGCTGTCGCACTCTACATGAGTGCGTGGATTGAAATAGCATCATGAATCTTGGAATTGAACAAACTTTTAGTCGCACTCTACATGAGTGCGTGGATTGAAATTTTAATCACCGCCACAAATTGTTGAAACCTCTCCGTAGTCGCACTCTACATGAGTGCGTGGATTGAAATATTTTCAAAATGTCTGCGTCGAATCTCGTCAGCGTCGCACTCTACATGAGTGCGTGGATTGAAATGATCTGCTTAAAAGGACCATCCAAAGGAATGGAAGTCGCACTCTATATGACTGCGTGGATCATGATGGAGCAGCCGCCACCTGGCCGTATGAGTAAAGAGCGCCGTTTTATCCGAAATAAAGAGGTCCGATAAGTGGAGGAACGGACATTTTACGCGTTTTGGAGGAGAGGGCAACGGTTTAGTACACCTCCGTGTGAGATGAGCGGATCTTGCAGAAAAAAGATGATTTTTACTTCCATGGATGCCATAAACGCCCGCCGTTAGGTACTGTGAATGTCCTATTATTTCTTGCTTAAACACTGTTGTCCAACGATATGAAATCGGCAATGGAAGCTGTGAGCTTGGATGCTAATGTAGGTTTTCTGCATAGAGTTCGTTCAGAACGAGCCTCATTAGCACTGGATGTAATGGAATAACTTCGAGAAGTATATGCCGACCGTTTTTCCTTACATTGATTAACAAAAAAGATTCATAGTAAAGGATTTTACAAAAAAGAAAATTTTGCTGTCATGATGGACAATGGGTGATACGAGGAAAGTCGTATTGAAGGCATGTCTCACCGAAACAGGATAGGATTATTTATCACTATATTAATGTACTTCGGGTTTGACCCCATTTCGAAGTTTAAAGTATGAACTCAACCAAAAAGAAGACAGCTTGCGCTTCTACAGCTTAGGAGATAACTACAAAAAGAAAGTAGAGCAATAGGGGCTAAAGAAACTTACGACATGGAAAGCATACTGGGTTTTGAGGTGCGAATGTGAAGCTCACATAAAAACCCCGGGTCTTTCGCACCTCGAAATTTGTCGAAAATAAACTGAATCAGTTACCTTCAGTAAAAGTCAATGGTTGATCCAAGCCTTTTTGGCATCATTTTTTGCGATAATGTGAGGAATTGATATCATTAGGGTATGAATTACTGTATTTTCGCTGTCGCACTCCATGTGGGTGCGTGGATTGAAATATCTTTGCGCTGCCGTACTCATGAACGCCTGCTATGTCGCACTCCATGTGGGTGCGTGGATTGAAATATATTCAGCAGCCAATTTGCGCTCCTGTGTTGTCAATGTCGCACTCCATGTGGGTGCGTGGATTGAAATAAAGCCTAATTCCAACACTTTATTTTTGAAATGCGTCGCACTCCATGTGGGTGCGTGGATTGAAATTACCAAAATCTTTTACTGTGTCGTGATGAATGTGGTCGCACTCCATGTGGGTGCGTGGATTGAAATCCTTTCAAGTGCTGCATATTGTTGGAGCCAGTAAGGGTCGCACTCCATGTGGGTGCGTGGATTAAAATAATTGCTGTCATTAGGCAGTATGAGCACATGGATTGACGCACAGCTTACAGGAAGGATCACAGGAAATCCCTTATCCAATAAGGATGAAATTCCTGGAGACGATACTGGAAAGCTTCCCAAAATTTCAAAAAGCCTTACGTGACTTATGAAGTTAAAGCTCAGTAAAAAAAGACCTGCTAACTTTTAGCAGGTCTTAAGATATATTGGAGTCATCACTCTTGTTGTTACCAATTTGGTCAATAAACCTTATAATATTGCCAATGCTATTCCCCTCCAAACCAATAATAACATATAGTTACTAAGAATCGGCATTGTAAAGAGATGTCGATCTATATTTTTGTATAAGAGAGACCTTTAAAAATACAATACTTTATTCCTTCATATAACTAAAATTAGATTAATTCAATCCAAATTTATTATTAAAAAAATCCGCTAAGTAATCATGTAGTTTCATCCCTTCATTTTCAGCTTCCGACAACAATTCCTTCTTAGTTTGATACGGGAGATACATGAGAATGGACGAATAACCTGGATCAATAACCGTACCATTATGGACTAGGACAATTTCACCGGAATGAGCGAACGTCTTCAATTTATTAATTAAGTCCGGTTCTGTACTCTCTGTTATGCCAACTAATGTCGTCCTTTTAATCTCAACCTCTAACATCTCACCAGTTTTAACACGCATGTTATAAGGTCCAGCAGCCTTAAATAATTCATCTATAACCTGGTAAATTACCGAATCTAAGCTTCTAGGTATAGGGAAGACAAATTTGGCAAATCCATATGCCGTGACCTGTTTCTTTTCTTCTATTAAATATGTTGGCTTCCACCCTAATCCTAGGGCTTCTTCAAGTGTCAACTCACTCGAGCTTGTCTTCAACGTAATTTTCGCTCGTGCGGATCCATTTTTACCTATACTCATTACCCTAGCCAATTCACCGTTATTGAAGTACGGCTGAAAGAGAAATACACCTGTCTTTTTGTCATATATCGTTTCCCAAAGACTCTTTGGCTTTTCTTTAACATCCTTGTTGTACTGTTCCAAATCCTCTTTTTTAATAAAGAACGTTTTTTTTCCACGATATGTATCCTCGTAGCTTTTCAGTTTCCCTTCCCTGATTAACCCGTGAACAAAACTTTTAGAACGGTTCAATAACTTTGCAGTATCGGCAATCGTCAGATCCTTTTTAATTACTTGTTCTTTCACAAGCTCCACACTATCTGCACTGAACCGGTACCCTCCATCTCCCCTGTATGTCAGCCTATTCACTGGCTCGATCCTTTTCGACACTTCTGGGTGGTTTATTAATTTATAGATGGTAGCTGGCGTAACCCCCAGCATATTTGCGACTTCCTGAACGTTCAGATACTTGCTCAATGTCATATCCCTCCTACTACTTTCTATTTATCGTGTTATTTATTTAGAATCTAATACAACAATTATATAATTTTTATTAATAATAAACGTGAATTAAATACTCAACTATAATTATAATTGAATACATTATCTTTAGATATATAAAAATCAATAATAGAATCCAACACAAAAGAATTGCATATTATTTTAGCTTGACTACTCTATTTGTTCTTTTTATCATTCGCTGATAATATATAAAAGTGTTAATGGAAAACTCCAAACGTTGAGAATCACCAAAATCAGAATTCGGTGCCACTATTGTCTGTAGTTTCTTGATTAAAGAATATTATCTAGTATTGAGGTGATATGTTTGTATTTAGTAGATTCTGATATTAATTTTAATTTGGATATATCTATTCTCAGAAAAGAAAATATTGATGAAATAAAGAATAGTATGCTAGATATAACATATTATGATACATTGACAAAAAGGGCCTCTCTTTATGAAGACCAACAGGGTAACTATGACTATTCATTGTTTTCAAATATTGGAGTGACATATCTTTACGTACATCAAAAAGATAAGAAACGTGGTCTACAGACAAAAAAAGAATATATATCGATAATATTTAATTTTTTAATTATTCTTCCTTCTTTGTATAATAAGAATGATATTCGAGAACTGAGCCGTTATGATATGGAGAATTACCAAAAGCATCTGGAGAAACAGTATCCTAAAAAAACTACTCGCTCTAAAAAGGTTACTATTTTAAAAAGTTTTTTAGATTGGTGCTTTGAAGAAGGGTATCTGAAGAAGAAAATTTCACGGGGACTCTCGCCAGTTAAAATCGATAAAGAAGAAATTCCTCATCGCGTGATCGATCCAGCTACGGTGGAAGCTGCCGTTCGTTATTACAATAAGAATCCTAAGATAAAGTCCCTCATTTTACTGCTAGCCACCACTGGCCTACGGCTAAATGAAGTAATCACCCCAAAGATGAAGCATATGTCTTATGATCCTATAAAGAGCCAGTATTATCTGCAGACGATTACAAAGAACAAAAAAAAGCGTTTTGCACTAATCAAGCCATATGTTCTTAGGGAATTACGTGAGTATCGTAAAAGAATCGGACTTCGTACAGAGATAAATCCCGACGATGATACCCCATTCTATCCCAACAAATTTGGTAAACACTATAACCGTTCGTATCTTTCTACGATGCTATCAAACCATATGCTGGCAGCTGACTTAGTAACTATCGATAATAAAAGAATCACTCCTCACTATATCCGGCATTTCTTTGCACAAAGTGCATGGCATGCGGGCGCTTCAATTGATGATATTGCCGAAACACTTGGCCATAGCAGCACGAAAACACCGAAGGAAAATTATCTCCGGACGCAGCTGAAAAAGGAAAGAGATGTTAGTCGTTTCGTAGATATCAATGTTTAATAGCAAAGCTCATGACCTTTGTAAACCAAACGGATACTTGTATGAATTTAGATCAAGAACATCTCATGCATATTGAATGGATGGTTGAGACCGATTAAGTGGAGAGAAAAACATTAAGGGAGATTAAAGGGATTCCTTTAGAACTATTTTTTCGAGAAATGTCAAGTTTAGGAGGGTATTATTTGATTAAAAATAAAAAAGAAATTAGGGGAATCTTATTCGATTAACCCCAATTTTATAGCTGCGTATCTTGCTCCCACTACCATTCTTTCTGGCGTATCTTTCTTAATTAATTCAACTTTTGTTCATCTTCATCAATATAATCCATTACTTAGTGATTATTATGCAAAGTACAAACTATTGTAATATCCGACTTCCTTATCTTAGCTGCTATAAGATTAAGAGAATCATCGAATGGATTGTGCCAATTGACCTCAAAGCTGTACCTTGTTGGTATAAATATCATATGCAAAAAATACACGACATTATGGGTCGTGTATTTTAGTATGCATTATACTGAAAGCTCACGCATAAATATAGCAAAAAGATAAGAGAATACTTGAGTAAATGATACCTATATACATAAGAAAAATCAAGACTAATTAAGATATTATTAAATAGGATATAATACCAATTTCTTGTCTTTTTCAACTAAGGAATCAAGATCTTGTATCGTTAACACAAAAAAACGCCAACTTGGTGACTTCTAAGTGACTATGTTCCTATTCTCCCACATTGGTAACGAACTCACATTAAGTGACTGTTTCTGTGATCGACATATCAGCATCGCACAGGCGTATTTATTTTGAGCGTCTCTCCACTCTTGAATAACCTCCACCCAGTCAAGACAGCGTATCCTTCACGGATATAGTGATTCGCTACTTCAAAATGAGGCTTTTTCTTTTTTAGCAGGTCACGCAGTCAAACCCACACTCTTCGCCAGCTTTTAATAGGTTTGAACGTTTTTCCCTTTTTTAAGTCTATTTTCTCAGTAACTTCATTCTCGCTTGTCTTTAAGAGAAAAAAAAATTATGCAAAATGCTTGAATTTCAAAATATGCGCCTTTCTTTCATCCAACCTAGCATATTTGTAAAACACCAAGATTATTATCTTAAATGTCTGATTATTCGATCAAGCTAATATTTTGATTAGTAATTACGTTAACAAAATTATTTAGTTCCTTAATTGTATAAGGAAAGAAAGAATCAAGATTTAACTCTAACAAAGGTATAAGAACAAATAATCGTTCATGTAAACGTGGGTGAGGTATGGTTAGTTTCTCGCCATTAATTACCTCACGACCAAAACTCAAAAGATCTAAATCAATTGTCCGCGGTCCCCATCTTCCTTCCCTAACTCTTCCTAATTTTTGTTCAATCTCCATTAAAACATCGAGTAATTGCAGAGCACTTAAGGAAGTTCGAATAGAGCATACCAAATTAATAAAATTAGGTTGATTTAGAACACCAACTGGGGAAGTAGAAAAGCGATTAGATGTCTCAATTAAGGAAATATATTTATGTTGAGCAAAATTCCCTAGAGCCTGATCGATCTGAGTATGTCTATCCCCTAAATTAGCTCCTATTCCAATATAAGCTATTGTCATAACACTCTAAACCACCTTAAATAAGTATTGTTTAAAACTCTATTGACCTATAGATTTTTGAAATTCTTTACGTAAATGGTGATTATTAACGAAGCAGCCTGTACTTGCATAAGTTATCGTTCTGCTTCCAGCCTTTTTTATTCCACGAGAACACATACACATATGTTCTCCTTCTATGGCCACTATTACACCTCCTGGGTTTAAATATTCTTGAAGCGTTTCGGCGATCTGATTGGTGAGCCGTTCTTGTACTTGAAATCTTTGAGCAAAAACATCAAGTAGCCTCCCTAACTTAGAAAGCCCAATAATACAATCTTGAGGAATATATCCAATATGTGCTTCACCAAAAAATGGCAACATGTGGTGCTCGCATAAACTATTATATGAAATGTGCTTAACAATCACTATTTCTTTTTGGTTTTCGGCTGCAAACTTTGTCCCTAATTCTTCAAAAGGATCCAAGCTATATCCTTGTAATAATTCTGCATATGATTTAGCAACGCGGGATGGTGTGTCCTTTAGTCCTTCCCGTTCTGGATCTTCGCCTAAAAGTATTAAAAGTTGCTTAATAACCTTTTCAATCTCAGTTTTGTTTTCAATAATACTTGGTTTCACTACTAACATTAGCTACGCCTCCAGGAATTCATAGTATCTTTTGTCTATAGCGACCTTCACCCATCCATCTACGCTGTTAATAAGCCATATTTCTTGAGCTCTTTTTAATTGGGAAGCTAAAATTTTACGTTCAGTTATTTTTCCCTGTTTTAATAAAGCATCTCTAAAAGTTCCTTGTATTACTCCACATTCAATCGGTGGAGTTATATAATTCCCCCCCAATTTTACAACAACATTTCCGCTACAAAACTGTGTAATTTCATGTTCCATATTATAAAATAAACTTACATCTGAAGAGTCTTGATTTATTGATTGACTTAAGTTCAAATAGCTAGTTTTATGAAATTGAAAAACATTATTTCTGTCTGCAGGAGTACCAACAATTTTTGCGTTTTTTATCTCATAACTCAATTTTAATGGACTACATCGAACTTGTATTTTCCCATCTCGAAATAATTGAATATAGACTTCTTGGACTCCGTTGTTTGAATCTTTAATTTTCATAAGAGTCGATTTTAATTGCTCATGGTCATATGGATAATCAAAATAATCAGCGGTATTTTTTATATTTTCTAAATGAGATTCCAATAAATTGTAATGATCGCAATCTAACCGTAATCTATCAATAATTTGAAATTCAGTATGTTTTTTCTTGAGAATAGATGCTTTTTGCAATAATTCTCGATATTCACCATCAACAGATGAGTCCCATGTAATTCCGCTTCCTACTCCATAAATAGCTTTATTAACAAGTTTATCAACTACGACAGTTCTTATAGAAACGTTAAAAATATAATGATTATAGGGTAATAGTAATCCAATTGTTCCACAATATATTCCGCGCGGCTCTTTTTCTAATTCTTTGATTAGTTTCATAGTACTTATTTTAGGAGCACCTGTGACAGAACCACATGGAAATAGTGATTCAAAAATTTTGACTAAATTCACATTAGTAGTAGCAATAATTTCGGATGTCATTTGAAATACATTAGGATATTTCTCAACTTCAAATAACTTTGTAACTTGAACTGTATTAGTTCTAGCTATTCTTCCTAAATCGTTACGAAGCAGATCTACAATCATTATATTTTCTGCCTGTTCTTTTGGTGTATTACGCAATTCATTTATTTTTGCTATATCTTCTTCGTGCCATCTGCCACGAGCTATTGTACCTTTCATAGGTTTTGTAACAATTCTATTTTTTCTATACTCAAAAAACAACTCTGGAGAGACTGATAAAACTTCTATATCACCTAAACATATATATGCACTGTAGGCAGCCTTTTGATTCGAACATAGCTCTTTATATAGAGAAGCAGCACTGCCATCAAAAGTTGTTTTTAGTCTAATCGTATAGTTCGTTTGATAAGTATTACCTTTTTTAATATTGGACTTTATATTACTAATATGCTCCTCAAATTCTTTATAATTATTATCTGCTATCCATTCTCCAACTTGATAGTGATCATCAATATAATTATCAAAAAGCTGTATATCTTGTTTTTTATCATAAATTCCAAACCAGACTAAAGGAACTCTAGTAGCATATTGGGTTTCTAATCTTTCATCAAATGCCGAAGCAGCCTCGTAGGATACAAAACCGACAACATAATATCCTTTTGCTGAAGCCTGCTCTGATTGAGTAAGACAGTCTTTTACACTTTTCAAATCATAGGTCTCAATAATATCTATTGGATCCTTAAAAAAATATTCGTGAATTTTATTGCTTTGGTCTCGGAAACGGATATGGATAGAACCCTTATCTAACCCCATACTACTAAACTCCTTTAACAATATTAGTTTTATACATACTGCAAATATTAATATAATTTTGTATTATATTGATACCAAATGGAGTCAAGTATGCTTCTGGATGAAATTGTACTCCAAAGATGGGATAGATTAAATGACGGATTCCCATTATCACACCATCATCTGATCGAGCAGTAATTTTTAACGGTTTAGGAACACTCTCTTCCTGTAAAATCAAAGAATGATATCTTGTAACATTCATAGGAGAAGGAATTTTATTAAATAAGTATTCTCTATCATGAACAATTTCTGAAACTTTTCCATGTACCGGTTCTATTCCTTCAATTATTGTTCCGCCATATGCTAATCCAATAGCTTGAAATCCAAGACAAACCCCAAGAACTGGAACTGTTTTGCCCGATATTCTTATAAATTCTATTAAAGAATGCATTTCTGTTGGATTACCTGGCCCTGGAGAAATGATAATACCGTTGCTTTGACTGATATCAATTTTATTAAGATCATTAATATTAACAACCTGTAGATCAACATTACATTTCATAAAATACTGATACAGATTAAAAGTAAACGAGTCGTTATTATCAACAAGGGTAAACATTATTTTCCCCTTTCAGTTCTTCTCTATTTTAACTATTACTTGGAATTTGAATGTATTGATCAATTAGACGCCTTAGAGTACCATTACGATACATTTCAAGCAGAACACTGCCAGCTCCTATAAACTTTCCATAAAAAAAAACTTGGGGATAATGAGACCAACCCGAATAATAGTATGTAATATCTCTTAATTTTGGATATTCAGATAAGTCATATATTACATATTCAAGTTTTAAATCATTTAAAATGATTTCAACTCTTTCAACATATGCTTTATTCATTGGTTCTTTTATATCTGTAATTAACAAGCAGCTGTGATTAAATAAATCATTACATACTCCTGGAATAGAAATAGAATTACGATCATGTACCAAGACAACTCGGTCAACTATTTCTGTTATCGATTCTTCATCTCTTTCAATACACCCATATTCTCCATCCTGATTAGCAAAAAATATTTTTTTATCTTCTATTAGACAACTTGTAAAGAGAGTATCATCACTCCACTCTTTTATAATGCTAAATTCTTGAAGACTCCATAACTTTAATTTTTTATCCGTAGCAATTGTAACAAAAAAGTCACCTGTAGAATCGGAACTCACCTTCCATATTCTTCCCTCATGAGCATTGTTCAAGTAAGCAATTTGGTAATCATTTTTTAAAGATACAACTGCTAAATCACCTTCTAAAGAAGAGATAATTACTTTCAAATGTTTATTGTTTAGTGTCAAAGAAGTAGGATGAAAACGAGGAAAAACAAAAGAATATATTAATCGTTCCATTAGTAAATCCCATATAACTATTTTTCCGTCTATAGAAATACTAATTAGAATTGAATTTGCTTCGTCTACAACAATATCAAGAATTTGATCTTGGTGATAACCTAATCTTTTATGAATACACCTATCTATTTTGTTTATAATTAAAATATCTCCCTCGGCTGTAGCAATAAACATATAATCTAAATGATTACTAACTTTAATATTGTTCATCCAATAATCAGGCATTTTAACTGTTTGATAACAATCATCATCATTTATATTCCAAAAGATGATTTCTCCGTTTGACGAGACAGCTATAATACTTTCAGTTTGAGAATCATAGTCAAGCCCATTAATCCAACCACTATGGCACTTTAAACGGTTTTTAATTTCTCCCGTACTATTATCGGTACAAATTATAGTACTATCTGCTCCAACTGAATAAAGCAATTGCTTTTCTTTCATATAATAAAAATTCCAAATAGAATTCATATGAGGAACTTGTTTAATCTCATCTGATTGATTAGCAAGCATAGTCAAACTACCATTATAGTTACCAATAATAATATTATTTGCAACTGGATTTTGACATACAGCAGAAACAATTCCTTTATTAATAGGAACAGAGATACATAGATTCAATTTGTTAAGAGACCACTTACAAATCACACCATCTGCTCCGGCCGTATATAAAATCTGTTCATTTTTTAAATAGACACAATCATATATCCAGCCTGTATGCTTGCCAAGAACATATTTATTCCAATTACAATCAGAAAATTTCCACAAAGTCACATATGTATCTTTAGAACAGGTAATAAATGAACCATTATCAAGCCAATAAGCAATGTTTATATCCTTTTCTTTATCACTGATAACTTTTAATTTGTTATCTTCCAATAGCCAAAGTCCCTGGTTTATTGTACCGATCACTACTGTATTTCCAGATATTGAAATTGCGCTAATTTCTTGAGGTAAATCCGATAATATACGATTTAGCAAGAAGAGATAATTTAAGTCAATGTAACTGTTATCCATAAAATTGAGATAAGAAAGTGAAGTGAAATGGGTTAATGGATTACTATTTACTTGTTCAAAACAACCCTCATTTTCCCAAAAGTCTAACTTTAGCTCACCAACCATCTCACCATCAGTAAACGTAAAAAGACTTTCTTGTTTAGAACACCAAGCGATATATTGTATGTTATTAAATTCAAACGGCGATTTGATAGTAAAACATTGCTTATTAGCTATATCAATTATTTCAATATCTGAATTGAATCTTAAAGCAGCTATATACTTATGAGGGTAAAGATTAACCAGTGAACGGATAGAAACACCAAAAACATTCTGTACAGGAAAAGAAATATGCTCGACTTTAGAATTTCTATTTTTGTTATACCAATTCAGTCGCATTATAATCCCCCTTCTGATATAACTGTTTTGCTTCACCAACAACATAAAGAGAACCCATTATACAAATTATTGCGTCTTCATCGCTCTGACTAAGATTCCAATGAAGTGCTTCTTTTAAGTTTTCGAAATTTTTTACGTTATCAAAGTTTTGTTTGTGTATAATATCAGCAAGCATTGCAGCTGAAAGTGATCTTTCCGAAAGAGGAGAAACTGTTGACACAAATTTAGCTATTGGTAATATATATTGTGTCATTTTTAAATAATCTTTGTCTTTCAGAACTCCAAAAATAAAATTAATATTTTTATTAGGGAAATAAGCTTTTAACGCTTTTACTAAGCTAAAAACCCCATCTTCGTTATGTGCCCCATCCATAATAATATAAGGCTTATCATTTAGAACTTCTATTCTTCCAGACCAATGTGCTTTCATTAATCCCTGTTTAATATCATTTAAATTTATACGAAAAATATCTTGTTGATCTAACGCCATACATGCGTGTAATGCAACAATTGAGTTAAAAACTTGGTGTTCTCCTAATAGTGAAATATTAAATTCTTCATAGTAGGAGTATCTATAAGATGTTCCTTTTATACTCATCTTATTAATCTTAATTTGTGAGAAATCTGGTATTATTACTTGGCATTGATTCTTTGTCGCTTTTTCAATGATAATGTTTTCCGAATGTCCATCCTGTGGATATAAAATTAAAGTAGTTCCTTTCTTTAGTATTCCTGATTTTGTCCTTGCGATATCTTCTATCGTCCGCCCTAAATATTCACTATGGTCCATACTAATTTTTGTAATGATTGATACTTCTGCAGCATCAATGACGTTTGTAGCATCAAATTCTCCTCCAAGGCCAACTTCCAATAAAACAATATCGCAACAGTTCTCAGAAAAAAACTGAAAGGCTATAGCTGTTGTAATTTCAAAAACAGTCGGATGTTCATATCCTTTTTCTATCATTTTATCAACTGCATCTTTAACAAAAAAAACAAGTCTAGCAAATTCTTCATCAGTAATATAATTATTGTTTAATTTGATACGTTCATTCCATGTATTAAGGTGTGGAGATGTGTAAACACCAACACGATAACCTGCTTCAGTAAGAATACTATTAACAAATGCAATCGTTGATCCCTTCCCATTAGTTCCCGTTACATGAATGTATCGTAACTTTTTATGAGGATCCCCCATCTCCTGAAGAAGATTGTGCATTCGCTGAAGACCTGGCTTTATACCAAAGTTCTCCAAATTTTCTAGATAAATCAGAGCATTGTTATAATTCAATCTTTTCACCTTCCTTTCTTTTCTTCGAAAAATACTCTTTAAAAGGCTTGAAATAATAAGTAGAGCCAGCTACACATATTATGCCAGAAGTACTAATCTCAAGACTTAATTTGATAGCTTCTTCAATAGATGAGCATTCTTTATAGTTAGGTGTGATTTCTTTTGCTATGGAAACCAACTCATGAGTCGGAACAGCTCGTGGATAATCATATGGTATTAGTAAAAAGTTATCTGCAATAGGAGCCAAGCAACGAAGCATAGTTTCGTTATCTTTAGTATTTAATCCGCCATAAATAAAAGTTATTTTTTCTCCATAAAAATAGTCTATAAGAGAGTTAGCTAATGCTTCTATACCATCAATATTATGAGCTCCATCTAGAATAAATACCGGATCTGTATTTATCACTTCAGTCCTACCCGTCCATTTAGTCGATTTTAATCCATTATTAATTGAGTCGGGTGTTATCTGATATCCTTTTTTACTTAGAACAATTGCTGCTTCAATTGCAACGATTGCGTTTTCAAGTTGATGCTGTCCTAATAAATATATTTCACCTATAAATCCTTTATATTCAAATAATTGTTTAGTGATTTCTCTTTTTAATAAATTGACATTAGAAAGGGACGGAATAAACAAATTTGACTGTGTTTCAAGGCATTGATTGTGTAATAAATCTGTGACAATACTACTTTGAGGATAGACAATTGTATCAGTGTTATTTTTAATAATACCTGCTTTTTCTTTTGCAATATCAAGTATGGAGTTGCCAAAATAATTAGTATGATCCAAACTTAATTTCGTAATGACTGCTAATTCAGGAGTAGGAATCACATTCGTAGGATCATTTTTACCTCCACATCCAGTTTCTAAAACTACGATATCACACTGATTTTGATAAAAATAAAGAAGAGCAGTAGCAGTTAATACTTGTGCAATAGTTGGCAACTCTTGTTTATCCATTTTCTCTATCGCATTTCTTACGGAAGTTATCGTATTTGCAAAATCCTGATCTGATATTAATTTTTGGTTAATTTTTATTCTTTCATTCCATATTTCCATATGAGGAGAAGTATAAAGCCCAACTCTATAACCAGATACTTTTAAAATATTACTAATATAATTAGCTGTAGTTCCTTTTCCATTTGTACCTGCAATATGTATAAATTTTAAATGCTTATGGGGTTCACCAACATATTTTAAAAGTTCACTCATAAACTCCATTCGATGTCGTGTTATATTGGTACTTAAATTAGAAACATAGTTTATTGACTCTAAGTATTCCATTAATTAATCCCTCCAAAATTTTTACTATTTTACTTCAATAATTTGTTCAATATTCATGTAAGGAACATTTTGAGAAATAATACCGATTGATGCTAGAATAAATTGCTTCGTAGTCTTTATAATATGAACAAAATTTAAATCTAACTCATCTTCTTTCAAGTTCCTAAGAATTAGGGTAGATTCATGTAGTTGATTATATACTTGAATATCAAGAGTGCCACTCGCTAACTCTTTGCTTAAATATAATGATTGTAAAATAGAAAGCGAATTATCTATATCGCATAATATAAATCTTTTGATAAATAAAGGGTCGTTCTTTGCAGTTCCATTTATTGCAAGAAAGCTTTTTTTCATATTTAATTTTTCTAATAAAGGCAACCACCGTGTGAGCGATGAATCTGCATCTTTCATGTTTAATAAACTGTATTCACAATAAAAAAGAATGTCATTTAAATCAGACAGTGTCCGTGATAATTGCCAACCCAGAAAGAAAACTTTAACTCCAGTACTTCTTGCTATTCCATCCATTGCTTCACCATCCTATAATTGTTTTTTTAACTAAGAACCCTTTTGTACCCAAATATCTTTTACTCCTCCACCACTTGAAGTGTTGACTATTCTACTTGTAGAGGAAGAGAAACGGCATAATCCTCCTTTCATAACACTGACTTTATTACCTTTTCCTATAGTTCCAAACATACGTAAATCCGAAAAAACTGGCATTAATATCTCTTTTTGATCATCCCATTTTGCAAATTTACTAAAGTAAACAATCTCTTGAGCAATATAAGACTCAGGGGCATTCCTAACTTTACTTTTCCATATATCTAATGTTTCTATATTGGCTTCATTTCCAATTAATACTTGTTTGCCTCCAACACCCGACCGGGATTTTATTACAAATTTATCAATATTCGATAATATTAATTCACGGTATCTGTTGTCTCCTAACCATAGTGTGTTGGGCTGCTTCAATATTGCCTCTTCTCCAAGATAATACTGAATTAGTTGAGGGACATAAGGGAATACAGCTTTGTCTGCTGGTAACATATTTCCTTTAAAAGTAACAACAGCCGTCTCTCCACCCATGAGAGTTTTAGTAAGAGACTCATATAAATCTCTAAATCTTTCTGTTAATCTCAAATAAATTACATCTATTTTCTTTAATCTTCCGTTACTAAGTCGCAAGAAGACTCTTCCATCTTCTTCAAAATATAAATCCTCAGCGTCAGCTAGAATAATATTTGTTTGTTGTGAAAAAAGTCTTGCTTCGAAAAAATCTACCGCTCCTGGTCCACGCTGCAAATAAACTACAACAGGCTTTTCAATATCTGACAAGGATGAAAGCATACGATACATCTCATCCGTATAAGAGTTATTATAGATGTTATATCCAGTAAATAATTCTGGGACGTATTGCTTGGTAATCTGTCTTAACATTTGAGGATAAACCATGCCGGCAGGAAAGCCTAAATTATCTTCTAATACGTATATTTTATTTTTTTGATCAGTTACCATATCAATACCATATATATGGGCATAAATCTGATGTTTAAATAAAAGAGACTGGTTTTTAATACTAAGAAAATTGCTTGTTTTTATAATTTCGTCTGGAATTAATGTAGAATTACCAAGATAAAGATCATGCAAAAATAAATTAAATGCTTTAGCTCGCTGCTTTATTCCTTTTTGAATATACGTATATTGATCGTATGTCAAAATCTTAGGAAGCCAATCGACAGGCATATAGTTTTCATCACGAGCATTAGGGAAATAATTGTTAGATCCATATCCCATCAAGAATTGAAAAGAGTTTCTTTTTAATTCTTGATTTGCTAGATTAAATTGATGTTTTTTAGTATCAATCATATTATCAAGCAGTTGTTTATATATTGAGTTATAAATATCGTTAGGATATGATAAAACTTTAGTTAGATTATCTTTTATCATTTCTTGATAGCTCATAAGTGGCCTCCTCAAACCAATTTGTTATGCTATATGCTCCTTCTCTTCTAGGATCTGCAGCGCCAATCAAGAATTTTAATGATTTATCGTATCGAAGAGCATGCACCGCTCCGAATGAAAAAGTCTCATCTATTAAATTAACAAAAAAACCTCGTTTTTCTAATTCATCTTTAAATTTTGATGCACCCAACTCAAGACATAAACCCGAACGATTATTGTAAAAACGAGGAAGTTTTATTGCATTTTGAAGATCAATTTTGCCAATTATATGTTTAAATAATACATAACTAAGTATATAAGGTATTCTTTGCCCTCCTGCAGATCCGATACCTATAACGGTATCATCTTTAACCATTATAGTAGGAGCAATTAAACTGTAAGGCCTTTTAAATACTCCCCTAGAATTAGGTGAATTATTTGATGTGGAAAAATTACGCAGCTGATTATTTGCAAAATAACCGTCAACATATATACCAGATCCAAAAACATTACTTATCGAGTTGGTCACCGACACTACACTCCCATATTTGTCCATGACCACTAAATGAGTTGTGTTGTTAGAATCTATTTGTTTGATCAGACTGGGTAATATAACACTCTCTGAATACTCATAAGGAAGTTTTTTATCGCGAGAATAAAAATCCAGGAGATATTGTTCATCTACATCACCTTGTAAAGGATCACCATAATAAGCCATTCCAGTTTCACTACATAAATTAATGATGTTATATAATAGTTCAATCAAATTTTCATTTTCAATCTCTGAACCTTTTTTTAATAATATTTCTTCAAGAACATGTAATATGTGTATTAATTGTGTTCCACCAGCTGGAAGTGGAGCAGAGTAAACATCAAATCCAGCAAAGCTGCCTCTAACTGCCAGTTTTTTTTCAACTTTATATTTTTTCATGTCATTTAATGCTATTCCTGTTTTAAAAGAGAAGTTTTTAGCTAAATCACCATTATAAAATTCTTTTGAACCTTCTTCAGAAATAATAGATAATGTTTCTGACAATTCATTCTGAACTAATATTTCACCTGTTTCTAATGCTTTTTGATATGGGAAAAAATGGTGCAAAGAATTTTTATTCAATTGTGCTGATTTTTTAAGTTGCATGCTTAAAGTTTTACCAATTGTAAAACCATCTTTAGCCAGCTTAATTGAAGGTCTTATTAATTCTTTAAGCGCTATATGGCCGAACTCTTTATGAACGCGCTCCATTCCCATAACAAAACCGGGAATTCCAATTTCTGAAGCAGAAGATACACTATTACTATCGGCCATCTCACGATAATTAAATGACATAGGAGTTTTTTGCGTCGGAGAATATATTATAAAGACTCCTCCCCCACCTATTCCCGAGGAATAAGGCTCCAATACACCTAATGCATAAGAAACAGCAATAGCAGCATCTACTGCATTTCCACCAGCATCTAATATACTTTTACCAATTTCTGTAGCCTTCAAATTGGCTGAACTAACACCATAACTTGTTAGTAAAGGAATTTTTGTCAGAGTGTCCAACCTCACTTTAGATCAGTTAGTATAGTGAAGATTTTTTTGAATTGATTAATATAATATAAGGATCCTGCAACACATACATAGTCTTCTTCTGTAGAATGATGCATGCTTTCCTCAATTGCTTGTTTGATTGAAGAACAAACAAACACATTTTCCATATACTTAGTACCAATATGCATTAGTGTTTCTACTGAGGCAGCAGTAGGATGGTCATATGGAATAAAGTAAATAGTTTTTGCTTGTTTAGCGATCATTTCAATCATTTGTTCATTATCTTTGTTTTGCGCTCCTCCATAAATCATTATTAAGTTTCTTTTAGGGAAGTAAGCCTTCAATGAAGAAAGTAAAACTTTAATACCATCTAAATTATGAGCTCCATCTAAGATAACAAGTGGTTTTTCATTCAAAACTTCAGTTCTACCTGGCCATCTAGTGTTGGCTAAACCCTTTCGAATGTTTTCTGATCGAACTTCATATCCTAGTTTAGAAAGAGAGGAAACTACTTCTATAGCAATAGAAGCATTCTCTAATTGATGTTTGCCTAACATATGAATTCTCAAGCCACTATGTTCTTTATATGAAAACGTTTGATAGCTATCTCTTTTCTCAAAAAGTTGAATCTTATCAAAATCAGCTTTTAGTACAGTAGAGCCTAGATTTTCTGCATGATTTTTAACAACTGATTCAATCTCATACTCTTGAGGGTATAGTACAACAGGTGTCCCTTTTTTAATAATACCTGCTTTTTCTTTAGCAATAGTACTGACTGAATTACCCAGATAGGATATATGATCTTCACTGATTTTTGTTATGACAGATAAAATGGTAGTACTAACAATATTCGTTGGATCAACTCTTCCTCCCATACCCGTTTCTAAAACTACTATTTCGCAGCCTTTATTTCTAAAATATAAAAAAGCCATTGCTGTAAGAAATTCAAACATCGTGGGTTCGCCAAGTTTTTGCTTTTCGAGTTCCTCTACTTTATTTTGTATTAGGAATGCTAAATCTGAGAATTCTATCTCAGTAATTTCATGATTCGAAACTTTTATTCTTTCATTCCAGCGTTCTACATGAGGAGAAGTATATACACCTGTGATATACCCTTGTTCTGTTAATATATTGCTTACATAACTTACAGTAGATCCTTTTCCATTCGTTCCAGCTACATGAATGAACCTTAAACTATCTTGTGGATTATTTAGTGAATCCATTAATTTTTTCATATAAGACAAGTCTGTTTTTTTATCATTTTTACTATAGAGAGAAATCATATCAAGTGTGGATGTGAAAGACATTATAATTCAGTCCTTTTCATTAATATAAGGATATATCATCATAAGGCATTTCTAACTCTTTACTTGAGAATCTTTTTGTCATCTCTTCCCACCAATAATAATATGCTTTAGATTGTTCTTCTAATGATTGTGTTTGTGCGACGTTTTTACGTGAAACCATTGCATTAAATGGCTGGATTTCAAGAGGAATTGTTCTTAAGGGTACGTTAGGATGAATTGCTTGAAGTCTATCAATAAAATCAGATATTTTTTGAGGAGTCGTGTTACCTTCTGGGCTAGTTAAAGTAATATAGGCATAGAGGTTAAAGCCCTCTTTATGTAACTTATCAAAAATACGTAATTGTGATTCATGATTCGAATGTAGATTGGCTGTGTTAAATCTAAACGAGTTATCGTCATAACCTTTGAAACAGCAAGCACGAGAATGTAACGGATAGTTGGCCATATAGTTTATTTCTTCCGGAGTGAGTACTTCCCATAATGTTTCTGTTCCTAAATTATCATCCATCCAGAGAAAAACTTTATTATTCATTTTTCTTTCTTCTAATGATTGCATCGTCCATAGACACCATTCCGGTACAATGTCAGGTTGTCCACCAGACAAATCTAATACATTAGGGTGATTATGTTCATTTAGAAACATATCAACCAATTCATCCGCAGTGAAAAAGGAACCAAATTTTTCATTTCCAGCGAGTAATTCAAAATCCACAAAACAGTACCAACACCGCCAATTACAAGCTGCCAACTGAAACACTTGAGATCTTAACTCATCTACTGGTGGATGTCCTCGAAAGAGTGGTTTTCTTGTTTTTTGATCTTCTAGACTGAAGTGAATTGAAAAATTTTTGAAGACTCTAACTCGTCCATATCCCTGACAATTAGTTTTTGTATAATTATCTTCATTCTCTTTAGAATTGTTTAAATTTGCGATAAGAATTTTTCTTTCATTTTTCAATAAAACTTTTTCTCTGAGCGTATCAATTAATTTCTCGTTATTTGTTTTTAATCGCACTGTAAGGTCCTCTTCTTTCGCTTTTTTTGAGTTGAGAATACCTATGATCTTTACAAAGATTAAGAGCTAATTCATAAACCCTATCTTTCAGCAAAATACTAAATTCATCATTCTCTAATATCTCGTTAGCTGTCGGAGGATCATATACCAGTTTTATATAATCTGTTTCATTGTTATTTATTGGTTTTCCGATTTTAGAAACCATCGCTATAAAAACAGTTTTAACAAAATTGACTTTATCGTTTTCATATCCAACATACTGTGCAATAGGTTCTATACGTTCAGCTTCTCCTCCAGTCTCTTCGTATAGTTCTCTAATAGCTGTTTGCAGAATACTCTCACCAAACTCACGCTTTCCCCCTGGTAACTCCCAGCCTCTTCTTCGATGATGAGTAAAAATGAGTTGTGCATCATAATAAGCAAAAATTAAAGCAGCATTAGGTTCCAAGTACATCTCTTCTTCTGTAAAAAATGACACTTTTTGATTAGGATAAGTACCATCAAATTTAATAATATTTTCACCCCTTCAGTTCTTTACTCCAGGTAAGAATTACATACGTCTTTCATTTTTTTCAATATTTTAATATGATAGAATAGAAAAGTCAATTTATTACATCACAAACTATACTGAATAGTCAGAGATTCTTGTCGAAAAATCATTTCCAGAAAAAACACACAACCAGGCGGTTGTGTGTTATCTAGTTTTTTACATTTAAGGATAAAACATAATAAACAGTTTATGCGATTCTAGAGCGATTTACCATACCTATGCTCAAATATCTGAATAAATTTTTGCTTTCCTTCCGTTCCTTTTCTCCAGACAAGCCACGTTCGAATGGTTCGTGGTGATAATTGTCGGCTTCGTGCTGCGTCCTGACCATTTGGGCCTGACGCCTGCTATTCGAGATCTCTCCTTAAACAGCCGTTGATACGGACGTTCGTTCATTTTTTCTGTTCGTTCGCCTGCTCGCTTGTTGAGATAATAAAGCTAGGCTTGGCTGCAATCCGAGACTTCGATAGCACCTTGCTCTTGCTAGATCGTTACTTTTTGTCAATTCCGACATTGGAGCGGCTGGACGCTTTACATCTCGCGTCCGAAGCTCGCATGCACCTGGGACGAAAGCCAAAGCCAATGTGGTGGCCTATGAACGCCCCGTCGCCAAGCCAGCTTGGCGAGTAAGGCTATTTAAAAATTACAATTATATCAATTATTTAAAAATACTCGTCGAAGTAGTGAAGGGCGAACGCTTTAGGCCATTGAGAGATTCGTGATGTACCATTATATCGCGATGGGATTGCTGCAACTGGTCGCCTTGCGTTTTTCTGCTCATGTTCCCGGTCTGTTCTTTCGGTAGTGCGAGCGCTATTGCATGCTGTTGTATTTTAGGCCAACGTTTCCGCTTGTTTGCGCACGTCTATTTTTCGGCTGTTTGCTCAAAATCTGCATTACCTATTCCCCAAATTATTCGTTACAAGCAGGCTACATCTGATTTTGACGTCGATTCGTTGGCTTCTTAAGCTTTAAAACTTTTCACTGTCCAGTATATCAATAATATTTATTGGAATATATTGGTTTGTAGTTGAAGGAACTATTAAAACAGAGTTGAGTTGTTTTTTCAATGGACTCTTTAATAATAAATAATTAGTGACTAGGAAAGGATAGGGGACTAAAATAAAGAAATAATTATAAAGGAGAGGTAGCAGAGTGGAAATGAAAACAATGCAAGTTGAGACTAAAATGACGCTTTGGTCAAATTTAAGTTTTTTATATTTGTGGATAGGAAATATATTCTATAATTTTGGTTTTCAGATATACATCATTACGCTCCCTCTTTATATTAATATGTTAACTGGTTCAGCTTTAGCAATGAGTATGATGAGAGCTATCGACATTATTCCAAGTATTTTAGCTGGAATTATTGGAGGAGTTATAATTGATCGTTATAGTAGAAAGAAAATGATTATTATAATGACCTCAGTTCAAATACTGGTTTTATTGATGATTATTTTACTTATATACATACAACAAATAGATGTTTGGTTATTATATTTACTAGGCTTTGTTCTTTCATTTGGTGGAGCTATGTTTTGGAGCTCTTATACGTCGATTCTGCCTCAAATTGTGACTTCAGAACAATTAATTGATGCTAATTCAAGAATGATGTCTTCTAGCACAATAATTAACATGATAGCACCAGGGATTGCTGGTTTAATTATTGTCTCATTATCGTATATTGCAAGTTTTTCAGCTTTTTTAATTGGGCTTTTCATAGTATTATTTTTAACTTTATTTTTAAGAGTTCGAGATTATAATGAGCATATAAACAAGAAGGGAAAAAGTTTTTGGAAAGACTTTAAAGAAGGCATCTTAATTTTATATGAAGAAAAAAACATTTTCACTCCTACCATAGTCATTTTAACAAAAAACTTTGCGAATAGTTTAATCATTGGCATTATAATATTCTATGCTTCAAATATCCTAGGTGCCAATGAAAAGCAAGTAGGTCTTATTTATAGCATAGCAGCTATAGGTGGATTGATTAGCTCGCTTCTTATTCCTAAGATTAGAAAAAAGCTTCCCCGAGGAAAAATCTTTTTGTATTCAATCCTAATAGATTTAATAGGTATGTTATTAGTTACTTTATCAGTTAACTGGTGGATGATGGCTTTCTCCTTTTTTATTCGCACTGCTGGTGTTACAATGTCTAATATCGTCTATTCTACAATTAGGCAGGAAGTTACTCCTAATCATTTATTAGGTCGAGTAACCGGAACTTCTTCTCTTTTGATAAAACTTACTATGCCTTTAGGATTACTAGTATCAGGATTATGGGCAGAATTCTTACCTATTAGGTATTTATTTATATCCTCAACATTAATTATAGCAATTTTATACTTGGTATTACGAAAGCACCCATTTGTGCGAATTATTTAAATAAATATATTATACAGTTAAGTGGAGATGAAAATTATGGAAACAGTTCAAGTTTTAGATCAAGGATACGTTCGTTTAGTAGACCACATGGGTAGTGATTTAACAGTTGTAAATGCAGCAAGAGTATCTTATTCTAAGGAATCGTTTGAATGGTCTGATAAAGACCAACGTTTAATCCAGTTTCTTGCTAGAGAAGGACATACCTCGCCATTTAGGCATGCTATTTTGCAGTTTGAAATTTACGCTCCTTTGATGGTGGCAAGACAATGGTGGAAATATATTGTTGGATCCGCTCATTATGAGGGAACTGGCGATAACTTAGACGCTTGGAATGAATCGAGTAGACGCTATATTACTGAAGATCCTAAATTCTATATTCCTTCATCAGCGGAATGGAGAGAAAAGCCTGAAAATAGTAAGCAAGGAAGTGGTGCAACTATCTCCTGGGAATTAGGTGAAATGTATACGCAAAAACTAATGGAGTATGTTGAAGCAGGTATCCAAAATTATGAAGATGCTCTGCAAGCTGGAATTTGTGCCGAACAGGCAAGACTCTTTTTACCAGCTTATGGAATGTACGTTCGCTGGTACTGGACTTCTTCATTACAAGCAGTTAGTCACTTTTTGAATCAAAGAATAGCTCATGATGCTCAGAAAGAAATCCAAGAATATGCTAAGGCTGTATTAGAGCTATGTAAGCAAGCATATCCAAATGCCCTAAAAGAATTAGTATTATCGAAGCAATTAACATAAAAAAATTCACTACTCAACTTTCGCAGAGGCGAAAACTTGCTTGAAGCCTTTTGACCAGTTATAATAAGGGCTTGTTTACCGATTTCATGCTGCGAAAGTTGAGTTCATTAGAAATCATTCCCAATCAAACTTGTTTGTGTAGTTGATTATAATCTATATCACTTTAAGGTTAAAAGTTCTTATCCTTAAAACAAAAAAAGCCACCATTTACAGCCTCTTAAGTAACTATGTTCAATGTTCTCCTACATCCTAAGACCTTTGTAATTGACTTCTACAAAGATAATAAAAAGAAGAAAGCCACCAATATTTGAGGAACTCAAATAATTATTCTCTGGTTTCAGGGATGTACATATCGTTTTGAAACACTGAAATAATTAAGTCTTATATTGTCTCTGGTGGGCTGTCAACAGTAAATCAGACAACTTTATTAACGGCTGCAGCTTTGTACTGAACTGGCGTCATGTATCTTAATGTGCCGTGAATACGATGCTTGTTGAATCAGTTCACATAATCATATAATTCTAGTTTAGATGATGAAGACTCTGGAAATTCATTTGGTTTACGAATTCTGTTTTCATCACTTTGTAGGTGGCTTCGGCCACGGCATTGTCGTAAGGACAGCCTTTCATATTTAGGGAACGGCCAATGTCAAAGGTCTCTAACAGTTCGTCCATGGTCTGGTTCTTAAATTCGCTTCCACGATCGATATGAAACCACTGAATGTCGCTCAAATCGCTCTTTGCCGTAGCAAAGGCACGGGAAATCAGAGCAACGTCTTTGTTGGGACCTGCACTATGGCCAATGATTTCACGATTAAATAAGTCGATCAGTACGATAAATGTAGTGCCACTTGTGCTGAACTTTTACATAAGTTACTCCACACTATATGCGCCATTTTTTTGCTCAAAGTGCTTGGCATGCCGGTGCTTCACTTGATGATATTGCCGAAACACTTGGCCATAGCAGCACGAAAACACCGAAGGAAAATTATCTTCGGACTCAGCTAAAAAAAGAAAGAGATGCTAGTCATCTCGTGGATGTCAATGTTTAAGGGCTCTTGTCCAATAACATGTAAATACGAACTTTCATAACACATTTGATAAAAAAGAAAGAGACGTTAGTTCATCTTATCATATAAATTCTAATCAAGTAGAAGGGGCGGCTACCCCCCGTCCTCTCATACCCCCCATTCGACGGTTCCAAAAGGTTAACAAAGTTCCAAGTATGAGAAAGCAAAGCTTCCCAATAAGAAGTCGGAAGGGGGTTATTCATGTTTCGGGATATTTTCCAAGCCCCTCTACAAGAGTTGGCCATCATGATTAGATTGCCAATGTAAATCATTAAAAAAATTCTTTACCCTTTTTGGTTACAGAATAGCCTTATGTGGTATAATGAATACATATAAAACGTATATTAAAAAAGCCACGATGGTGACACATCGTGACTTTAACAAAGGCCGGTGGGCGACCACGGCGATTTTCAAATCATGTGAATGAAAAACCACCGGATCAAGGGCCCAACCTATCGCCGGTGGTTTTTCTTGTCTTTACGTGGCTTCTTCTGATTGCACAACAAAGTCTTCAGGCCAGCAAAAATGCCGACTACTTTCAGCAGCGCATCCAGAATCTTCACGATCAAGTCAAGTGACACAGCGTCACCCCCTTCCGGGTTGGCTTCGCCATGTCATTCCCACCGGTTGCTTTGTCTCCTCAATTATACCATGTTCTCCCTAGTATCTACTATCAATTTCACTAATGTCCCTCAAATAATCGCGAAGGACAATAAACACAAACAACATATTCATTTCAACCTCTAAACGACCGTCCTTGAGACTGACTTTAAGGCGATTTCCAGCATAAAACCTTATGAAACACAAAAAGAGCACAGTCTTTAGGCTGTGCTCTTTTGTCGTGCTTGGCAACGTCCTACTCTCCCAGGACCCTGCGGTCCAAGTACCATCGGCGCTGGAGGGCTTAACGGTCGTGTTCGGGATGGGTACGTGTGGAACCCCTCCGCTATCGCCACCAAACATGAATTTACATCGTAAATTCTTTTTCAGGAATCAGCATCGCCAAATGCTGTGTGTTCGCTTGCTTCACATAAGCCACTTGGGCTTATACCATACAAAACTTACACCCTGAAAACTGGATCCGAAACTTATTTGCGTTTTATTCTTAGGATAAGCCCTCGACCGATTAGTATTGGTCAGCTCCATGCATTACTGCACTTCCACCCCCAACCTATCTACCTCGTCGTCTTCAAGGGGTCTTACATACTGGGAAATCTCATCTTGAGGAGGGCTTCACGCTTAGATGCTTTCAGCGCTTATCCCTTCCGTACATAGCTACCCAGCGGTGCTCCTGGCGGAACAACTGGTACACCAGCGGTACGTCCATCCCGGTCCTCTCGTACTAAGGACAGCTCCTCTCAAATTTCCTACGCCCACGACAGATAGGGACCGAACTGTCTCACGACGTTCTGAACCCAGCTCGCGTACCGCTTTAATGGGCGAACAGCCCAACCCTTGGGACCTACTTCAGCCCCAGGATGCGATGAGCCGACATCGAGGTGCCAAACCTCCCCGTCGATGTGGACTCTTGGGGGAGATAAGCCTGTTATCCCCAGGGTAGCTTTTATCCGTTGAGCGATGGCCCTTCCATGCGGTACCACCGGATCACTAAGCCCGACTTTCGTCCCTGCTCGACTTGTAGGTCTCGCAGTCAAGCTCCCTTCTGCCTTTGCACTCTTCGAATGATTTCCAACCATTCTGAGGGAACCTTGGGGCGCCTCCGTTACTCTTTAGGAGGCGACCGCCCCAGTCAAACTGCCCACCTGACACTGTCCTCGCACCGGGTCACGGTACCAAGTTAGAACCTAGATACGATCAGGGTGGTATCCCAAGGATGCCTCCCTTCAAGCTGGCGCTCAAAGTTCTACGGCTCCCACCTATCCTGTACAGATCGTACCCAAATTCAATATCAAGCTGCAGTAAAGCTCCATGGGGTCTTTCCGTCTTGTCGCGGGTAACCTGCATCTTCACAGGTATTAAAATTTCACCGGATCTCTCGTTGAGACAGCGCCCAAGTCGTTACGCCATTCGTGCGGGTCAGAATTTACCTGACAAGGAATTTCGCTACCTTAGGACCGTTATAGTTACGGCCGCCGTTTACTGGGGCTTCGGTTCATAGCTTCGCCCGAAGGCTTACCACTCCCCTTAACCTTCCAGCACCGGGCAGGCGTCAGCCCGTATACTTCGCCTTGCGGCTTCGCACAGACCTGTGTTTTTGCTAAACAGTCGCTTGGGCCTTTTCACTGCGGCCCCCTCGGGCTATTCACCCTACCGAGGCACCCCTTCTCCCGAAGTTACGGGGTCATTTTGCCGAGTTCCTTAACGAGAGTTCTTCCGCGCGCCTTAGAATTCTCTTCTCGCCTACCTGTGTCGGTTTGCGGTACGGGCACCTTCTCCTGGCTAGAGGCTTTTCTTGGCAGTCTGAGATCATGACCTTCGCTACTACAATTTTCGCTCCCCATCACAGCCCAGCCTTAACGATGTGCGGATTTGCCTACACATCAGCCTCACTGCTTAGACGGACATCCATCAGTCCGCGTCACTACCCTACTGCGTCACCCCATCGCTCATAACGGATTACGGTGGTACAGGAATTTCGACCTGTTGTCCTTCGACTACGCCTATCGGCCTCGCCTTAGGTCCCGACTTACCCTGAGCGGACGAACCTTCCTCAGGAACCCTTAGGCTTTCGGCGGATCTGATTCTCACAGATCTTTTCGTTACTCATACCGGCATTCTCACTTGAATGCAGTCCAGCGCTCCTTACGGTACACCTTCAACCCGCATTCAACGCTCCCCTACCCCTGATGCAAGCATCAAGCCATAGCTTCGGTGGTGTGTTTAGCCCCGTTACATTTTCGGCGCAGAGTCACTCGACCAGTGAGCTATTACGCACTCTTTCAATGGTGGCTGCTTCTAAGCCAACATCCTGGTTGTCTGTGCAACTCCACATCCTTTCCCACTTAACACACACTTGGGGACCTTAGCTGATGGTCTGGGCTGTTTCCCTTTCGACAATGGATCTTAGCACTCACTGTCTGACTCCCGGAACTAAATCTATGGCATTCGGAGTTTGACTGAGCTTGGTAACCCTTGCGGGCCCCGCACCCAATCAGTGCTCTACCTCCACGATTCTTCTTTCCGAGGCTAGCCCTAAAGCTATTTCGGGGAGAACCAGCTATCTCCGGGTTCGATTGGAATTTCTCCGCTACCCCCACCTCATCCCCGCATTTTTCAACATGCGTGGGTTCGGGCCTCCAGTGCGTGTTACCGCACCTTCACCCTGGACAGGGGTAGATCACCCGGTTTCGGGTCTACGTCCACGTACTCATTCGCCCTATTCAGACTCGCTTTCGCTGCGGCTTCAGCTCTTCACCTTAACCTTGCACGGGAACGTAACTCGCCGGTTCATTCTACAAAAGGCACGCCATCACCCATCAATAGGGCTCTGACTTCTTGTAAGCACACGGTTTCAGGATCTATTTCACTCCCCTTCCGGGGTGCTTTTCACCTTTCCCTCACGGTACTGCTTCACTATCGGTCGCCAGGGAGTATTTAGCCTTGGCAGATGGTCCTGCCGGATTCATACGGGGTTTCACGTGCCCCGCACTACTCGGGATCCGTCTCGGAGAGAACAAGTTTTGAACTACAGGGCTTTTACCTTCTCTGGCGGGCCTTTCCAGACCTCTTCATCTAACCGGTTCCTTTGTAACTCCATGTGAGACGTCCCACAACCCCAAGGAGCAAGCTCCTTGGTTTGGGCTAATCCGCGTTCGCTCGCCGCTACTGACGGAATCACTATTGTTTTCTCTTCCTCAGGGTACTTAGATGTTTCAGTTCCCCTGGTGTGCCTCTCTTCTGCCTATGTATTCAGCAGAAAGTGACTGTCGATGAAGACAGCCGGGTTTCCCCATTCGGACATCCCCGGATCAAAGCTTGCTTACAGCTCCCCGAGGCGTTATCGTTGTTCGCCACGTCCTTCGTCGGCTCCTGGCGCCTAGGCATCCTCCGTGTGCTCTTTGTAGCTTAACCTAGTATTTACAATGTAAATACGATTCGCTACTTTAAGTTTTCTTGTTTACACAAGATCAGCTTAAAGGAATATTCTAAAACGCAATTTCGTTTCGGTATCCAGTTTTCAAGGTACAATATGAGAGTTTGAACTCTCAAAACTGAGCAACGAGTGAGTAATTTTGAAGCTTATGCTTCATATTTGAATGTTTCCATCGCAGGAAACGATTCTCCATAGAAAGGAGGTGATCCAGCCGCACCTTCCGATACGGCTACCTTGTTACGACTTCACCCCAATCATCTACCCCACCTTCGGCGGCTGGCCCCTTGCGGTTACCTCACCGACTTCGGGTGTTGTAAACTCTCGTGGTGTGACGGGCGGTGTGTACAAGACCCGGGAACGTATTCACCGCGGCATGCTGATCCGCGATTACTAGCAATTCCGACTTCATGCAGGCGAGTTGCAGCCTGCAATCCGAACTGAGACCGGCTTTTCTAGGATTGGCTTCACCTCGCAGCTTCGCTTCCCGTTGTACCGGCCATTGTAGTACGTGTGTAGCCCAGGTCATAAGGGGCATGATGATTTGACGTCATCCCCACCTTCCTCCGGTTTGTCACCGGCAGTCTGCTTAGAGTGCCCAGCTTGACCTGCTGGCAACTAAGCATAAGGGTTGCGCTCGTTGCGGGACTTAACCCAACATCTCACGACACGAGCTGACGACAACCATGCACCACCTGTCTCCTCTGTCCCGAAGGAAAGCCATATCTCTACAGCGGTCAGAGGGATGTCAAGACCTGGTAAGGTTCTTCGCGTTGCTTCGAATTAAACCACATACTCCACTGCTTGTGCGGGTCCCCGTCAATTCCTTTGAGTTTCAGTCTTGCGACCGTACTCCCCAGGCGGAATGCTTAATGTGTTAACTTCGGCACCAAGGGTATCGAAACCCCTAACACCTAGCATTCATCGTTTACGGCGTGGACTACCAGGGTATCTAATCCTGTTTGCTCCCCACGCTTTCGCGCCTCAGCGTCAGTTACAGCCCAGAGAGTCGCCTTCGCCACTGGTGTTCCTCCACATCTCTACGCATTTCACCGCTACACGTGGAATTCCACTCTCCTCTTCTGCACTCAAGCTCCCCAGTTTCCAGTGCGACCCGAAGTTGAGCCTCGGGATTAAACACCAGACTTAAAGAGCCGCCTGCGCGCGCTTTACGCCCAATAATTCCGGACAACGCTTGCCCCCTACGTATTACCGCGGCTGCTGGCACGTAGTTAGCCGGGGCTTTCTTCTCAGGTACCGTCACTCTTATAGCAGTTACTCTATAAGATGTTCTTCCCTGGCAACAGAGCTTTACGATCCGAAAACCTTCATCACTCACGCGGCGTTGCTCCGTCAGGCTTTCGCCCATTGCGGAAGATTCCCTACTGCTGCCTCCCGTAGGAGTCTGGGCCGTGTCTCAGTCCCAGTGTGGCCGATCACCCTCTCAGGTCGGCTACGCATCGTCGCCTTGGTAGGCCATTACCCCACCAACTAGCTAATGCGCCGCAGGCCCATCCACAAGTGACAGATTGCTCCGCCTTTCCTCCTTCACCCATGCAGGAAAAGGATGTATCGGGTATTAGCTACCGTTTCCGGTAGTTATCCCTGTCTTGTGGGCAGGTTGCCTACGTGTTACTCACCCGTCCGCCGCTAGGTTATGTAGAAGCAAGCTTCTACATAACCCCGCTCGACTTGCATGTATTAGGCACGCCGCCAGCGTTCGTCCTGAGCCAGGATCAAACTCTCCATTAAAGACCAACCGAAGTTGATTTATCGAAAGAGCGATTAGCTCATTTGAAACTGACGAGATAAAATATCTCATGTTTGATTTTGCGAACAAAATCAGTTTACTCACTCGTTGTTCAGTTTTCAAAGATCAATTTTCATTCGGCTTTTCTTGAGCCGGATTTATAATATATCATACTTTAGCGATTCATACTACTGGTAATTAATAACTCATAGATGATCTTTTGAATTTTTGAAGTCCCTCTAACCATTACATCACAGCCTATCTTACGGCCGGGTAAATAATATATCATTTAGGTTTGCTGATTACTACATGTAAGTTATACCAAAGCACTTAATAAAATCATTTCTTTTACTATATTCCACATGACCAAATCTACTGCAGTCGATCCAATGAAGTAAAAAGAAGACAGAGAACAACTCCATCTTCTCGCTCTTCAAAATTAACTTATGTAGTTAAAATAGGCGTGTTATTTACTTAAAGGAGGAATTCATGCACAGTAGTTAGGATTTTATGATGTTTTTGGTAGCATGGATTTGGCCGACACACAAACATAAGTTATATCTACTATATAATGCCTCCTCCTATCACTGCCAAAAGCAGTGATTAATATCGATACGTTCCAATAATTATTTACGAACACTTTGGAACGTAAAATTGAACCGCTCCTAAAAATATGTTTTTAGGAACGCCACATTTCATCAATAATTGAAACAAATGCAATACACAATAAAAAGTAGCTCCTGCAGGCAATGCAGGAGCTACTTTTTGTTGCCTTGCCACTGTTGTCATTCAACTAACGTTCCCCGTCAACTTAACCAAACGACGAACCTTAATCATCGCTTGTTTCTATACAAGAGCTCCAAACAAGTAAACTGCAAACACTATAATCTATGAATCAACATAACTCCTCCCAGCCTAGAACACAAAGAAGTTCCAAAATTATTTGAATATTTTTTCGAAATTATCATTCCTGGTAACCAATATACAATAGCAGGCATAAATAGAATGTGATCCTCCTCGGTTTCATTCGTATATATATCCATATCCCAATTGAATAACTTAAAAAGATAATGGCTCAACATAAAGTCGTTTTGCAATTATAAATTAAATAAAAACCCTAATGTAAGAACAACTATTGCAAAGGGACTGACCCCAAAAATGTAAGTCAAATCAAGCCATGTCGTAAGATATAGAGATAACCTTGGCTCGATAAAAACTTTTTTCCTTCTCTAATTTGCTTGTTCAGTGTACTTATAGTAATCCAACTAAGCTATCTATATTTTAATGACTTCAATGACTAATTGTAATTATAAATACTCATATTATGATTACATGTAAAAAAGAATGGTCTTGAGGTCGAGTGAAAAACATATCAACCCACCGTACCTCAAGACGTCAGAACTCAGAACTTCACCAATATTAAATTTTTAGCGTATTTCGATTCATAATTTCTTGAGCCAAACCACGAATTGTTGGTTGCTCCATGATCACATTCAAAGATATATCGATATTCATCATGGTCTGCAATTGCTGTAACAATTGGACCGCTTGCAGCGAATGACCACCTAACAAAAAGAAATTGTCTGTTACCCCCAACGTTTTGATGTCAAGAATGTTCTTCCATATATTTATCAAGGTTTCTTCGATGGGGCTCTCTGGTGCAACAATCAATGGCTCCTTCTCTATATGTTCGTCCATCTTGTGCTGTACATGTAGCGAGTCGGTTGGTTGTTGGGACTCCCATTTTCCCTTGACAATTGAATTTTGTAATTCCACTACTTGCATTTTGGGGTGATTTGCAACTCTTTCAAGAATGTCCAGCCATTGCTTACCCACTTGTTCTACGAAGCTTTTATCATATGCTAGTGAATTGAAAACAAAATGAATCGTTAAATTATCTCCAGGAATTATATAGAGATTAAGATCATAATTAGTTTGTTCAAAAATATCAATATTAGATATTCTTAGACTATTTTCTTCTCTATTCTCTAAATTTTGATCCTCTTGGTTAAGTGGATAGTTCTCAAAAAACATAACATGGTCTAACAGTTCCCTTCTTGGCAAAGCTGAAGCTTGAATCTCATACAAGGGATAATAGTCATGGGAATGTGACATAAGTGCCTGTTGCTGTGTCCTTATTAGAACATCGACCATTTTCTCATGTTGGTCACAACGGATGCGTACTGGGATGGTATTTGCAAATAAGCCTATAATACGTTCTATTCCTTTAATCTGAGCCTGTCTGCCGGATACGACACTTCCAAAAACAACATCCCTGCTTCCGCTATAACTTTGCAGGATCATTCCCCACACCGTCTGAAAGATAGAATTAACTGTTATATTCAATTTCTTGGATGTTTTATTAATGAGATCCGTCAAGTGCTCTCCTAATGAGTAAATTACTGACTCTCTGACATACTTATTTGTCATATTTTTATTTTGTGGAAGCTGACTTGGCTGTGCGTAATCCTTCAGAAGGTCTTTCCAGTATGCAGCGGCGATTGCTTTATCCTGCTGCCCCAACCAACGGATATATGTTTTAAAAGGGATTACTGGTTGCAAATTAGACTCGCTTTTATTTTTGTAAGCATTGTACACATCAAATAGTTCTTTAGCGACATGTGAGATGCACCAACCATCCATTAAAATATGATGAAAACTCCAAAGAACTTCGTAAGTTGCCTCTCCCGTCCTCCATACAGCAACGCGCATCAACACATCTTTTTCAAGATTAAAGCCTCTTTGGCGATCTCTTTCCTGATATTTTTTCAGTAGTTTATCACGCTCATTTACTTCCAAGCCCCGAATATCTGTATATTTGTAATCCATTCTTTTGTTGCGGAAAACTATCTGTAGGGGGGCTTTGCCCCATTTGCCGTAAAAATTAGTACGTAAAATAGCATGTCGCGCCAATAAATGATTCCAGCTGTACTTAAAAGCTTCTTCATCCAGTTGTGTATGAAGTGAAAAAGACAATTGCTGAAAATACATTCCGGCATAAGGTTCCAAAAGATTGTGAAATAACATTCCTTGCTGTAACGGTGTAAGAAGATACATATCTTCTATATCACCTTGATCTTGAGTGTACTTTGTCATTTGATCTAACTCATACAAGGTAACTCCCTGCAATGAAAGATCTGATGGGGTTAATTCTATGCAGTCTCGATTGATTGTATGGGAAATGATCTCTTGTAGATGAAAATACAGTTGTGCCGCCAGCCGTTCTATGCTTGATGATTTATATTGTTTCATGCTGTAGCCGATATTAATACTCAGTTTTCCCCCCGATACCAGACCATTTAGACTGATCTTATGCTTTCTTTCTAGTGATCGGCTAACATCCGAACCGCAAGAATAGTGTGACAGCTTTATCTTATTGTTCTCAAAATCTTGATCAAATTGACCTAAATAATTAAAATTAATTTCTGGCTCACATTCCAATGCTTGTCTTTGAGGATTTGTAGATAAATATCTAAGGATACCATAGCCAATTCCCTTTTTAGGCACGCTTCGAAGACTTTCTTTCACCATTTTAATTTGATGAGAAAGATCTTTATCTGGTACCATGTTCAGCAGTACAGGGTATTCGCTGGTGAACCAGCCAATAGTTCGGTTCATATCGATGTCCTCTAGAATCTTTTCCCTACCATGCCCTTCGACACTAACAAGAGTCTGACAAATTCCGGTCCATGAGTATAGAGCCAACGCCAGCGCGGCCAGTAAAATATCATTTAACTCTGTATTGTAGGGACGATTTGAGTGTTTTAGTAACAGCTCCGTCTCTTCTTTGCTTAATTCCACGGTGACCGAACGGCTATCCCCCATTGTGGAATTATCATAGCAACTATCTGTGGGAATAGGGACAATCGGTGTTTCAGCAATTTGTTTCCAATATACTAGCTCTCTCCCCGCTTCCGGCGAATCTGCATAAGTCAATAATGCTTTTGCCCACTTCTGAAAGGAATCGGTCTTGTCTGGTAAGCTAACAGGATGACCCTGCTGAATTTGTTCATAAGCACCGGTGATATCTTCAAATAAAATTCGCCATGATACACCATCAACCACAAGGTGGTGAACGACTATGAGCAGATGATCCCCATCATCACATTGAAATAAAGCCAGCTTGATCAAGGGACCGTCACTTAGCCTGAAGCTGCCCTGAATATCATTTGCTTTTGCTACGATAATTTCTTCACAGTTGTTTTTTGCACGGAGGTCAACTACCTCTAAAAAATAGTGTGGCCCCTGTTCGACTCTATAGTTCCACGCCTCGAAATTATTATTTTTTGCACGGAATCTCAAACGTAATGCATCATGATGAGTTACGATGCTGTCAAGCGCACTTCGTAAACTTATTGCATTCAACCTTTCTTGACTATATAACATGACAGATTGGTTAAAGTGATGCTGATCTGCAAACCCTTGTTTAAAAAACCACTTTTGTATAGGCGTAATTTCCACCTTTCCTTCGACTTCATTTTGATCAGCTACCGATGTAAGCGGAAGCACATGGTCTTTTAACTGGCTTATAGTCGGAAATCTAAAGATATCTTTCATTTCAAGTTTGTATCCGACCTGATGAAGTCTAGAAGAAACCTGAATCGCTTTAATAGAATCGCCCCCAAGATCAAAGAAATGATCTTGAATACCAACCCTATGAACCCCCAAAATCTCTTGATAAACCTGAGATAGTATGGACTCTAGCGGATGTTCTGGAGCGATGTATTCAACCACTGTAGTTATGTTATTTTCGTCAGGAGCGGGCAGTGCTTTCCAGTCTACTTTACCGTTGAGTGACAGAGGCATTTTTTCCAGCTGAACAAAATAAGTTGGAATCATATACTCAGGAAGCTTTAGAATTAATCTTTCCCTTAAATCAGTCGATGTTAGCTCTCGGCCTGCTACGAAATAGGCACACAATTGTTTTCCATTTTGACCCTCATGCACAGTCACAACTACATTTTTTATAGTGTCGATTGCTGAAAGGTGTGCTTCTATTTCGCCAAGCTCAACACGAAAACCACGTATTTTGACTTGTTGATCGATTCTTCCAAGATACTCAATATTACCGTCTGGCAGCCAGCGCGCCAGATCTCCTGTTCGATAGATACGGTGTCCATCCAAAAAAGGATGATCTATGAACTTTTCCGCAGTAAGGTCAGGCAAATGAAGATACCCTCTTGATAAACCAGCTCCACTAATACAAAGTTCTCCGGCAACTTGTATCGGCTGTACCTGATCGCGCGGCCCTAAAATATAAACTTGCACATTATCAATCGGTTTTCCTATAGAAATAGGCTGCCCAATCTGAGAAATCGAAAACATCGTTGAAACGACGCTATTTTCGGTAGGACCATACTCGTTGCATATTTCTACCGATGAATTCATGGATTTCAACTTATGGACAAGTACAGGATTTAACTGTTCTCCGCCGACGACCACATTTTTAAGCGTTGCAAGATCCTGCTTGTTCACAACTTCCAGAACTTGAAACAAAAAGCCAGGGGTACTTTGAATGTGAGAAATCCCCCACTTAACAATCGCCTCTCTAATAGCATGCGTATCAACGCATTCATTATCATTCAGCATATACACAGTTGCGCCTGAAACAAGCGGTCCCAAGAGGTGTGTTATAAAAGAATCGAAAACAAATGTGCTTGTCATTAGAACATGGTCATTACCACTAAAATCGTACGACCTTTTTTTCCAAAGAATGGTGTTGGTAATGCTTCTATGTTCAATCATGACTCCTTTGGGTTGACCTGTTGTCCCTGATGTATAAATAACATACGCCAATGAGTTAGGATCGTTATTAGGTTCCAAATTATCCACTTTATCACTATAATGTTGTTCATCATCTAAAAATACTTTCGAACCTTTATATGAAATTTTATTTTCTAATTTACGTTGAAGTAACAAAATTTGAGAGACTGAATCAGACAGTATATGACGAGTCCGTTCTTCCGGATATTCAGGATCAATAGGAACATAAGCTGCACCGGATTTTAATACGGCCAGGATTCCTACCACCATTTCAAGTGAGCGCTCTGTCATAATGCCAACAATTTGATTGGCCTGCACTCCTTTGGCTCTTAATGTATGACCAAGTTGATTCGCCCTTCGGTTTAATTCTCTGTAAGTTAATTTCTTATTTCCTAATACTAATGCAATTTGATCAGGTGTACGCTCCACTTGTTGTTCAAACAGTCGGAAAATCAAATCAGCTTCAGGATAAGAAACTTGTGTATGGTTGAACTTGTTCAAAATCAGTTCTTTTTCCGATTCCGTGATGAGTTCAATTTCTTCTATATTTAGGCTCGGTCGCTCAGCTACTTGCTCTATCATACGTAAAAAATGAGCTTTGAGCAGTTCCATATTCTCAGAGGCATACACCAGAGCATTGTACTCAAAATGAATCGTCAATTGTTCCGCGGGTACGACGACCACGTTTAAATCATAATTGGTTTGTTCCACCGCGCTCATTGCTGTAATCGAGATTTCATCAGGAGAACTACTGGTTGCCTGCATCTGCTTCTCAACCGGATAATTCTCAAAAATCATAATATGGTTAATTAAGTCCTGTTTCTGACTTGTGTGTGCCTGAATTTCGTATAATGAGTAATAGTCATGCTGATGAGATCTCAAGGCTTGCTCCTGCATTCTACATAAAAGATCACTGAAGGTTTCATTGGGACTACATTGAATGCGGACTGGAATCGTATTAATAAATAATCCGACCATATGTTCTATTCCGGGAATATTGGCCTGCCTCCCTGAAACGACACTCCCAAAAACCGCATCGTGATTGTTATTATATTTATGCAGTAGAATCCCCCATAAAGTTTGAAGCAAAACATTTACAGTTGCTCCGTATTGTCTGGCGACTTCATGGATTCGCTGAGATAGTGATGCTCCTAGTTCGCATGATACCTTGTCCGAACGATAGCCCTCAATTTTTATGTTTTTCTTGGGTAAAACCGTTTGCTGGTCATATCTGCCTAAATAATTGCTCCAGTACTGTAAAGACGTTTTTCGATCTTGCTCCTCCAGCCACCGGATATACTCACTGTAAGGTGAGGCTGGGGGGTAATCCGGCTTTAGGTGATCTTGAAAGGCACGATATGTTCCCAAAATCTCTTTCATAATTAAAGGCAGGCTCCATCCATCTATCAAAATATGATGGAAGCTCCATAAAATTTCATAAGCATGATCTTGCACTCGGAAAGTAGCCACTCGCATAAGCGTGTCTGAAGCTAAATCAAAACCTTTTAAACGGTCTTGCTCTTTATAGTTTTGCAAATGAGACCTTTGATCTTCAAAATTTAAATCCCTGAGGTCTTCATAGTAAAACTGAAGCTGCTTTTCCCGGTAAACAATCTGTATTGGCACTGCCAAGAGATTAGTATAAAAATTGGTACGCAGTACAGCATGTCTCTTCAGAAGATCATTCCAGCACTCCTTGAATATCGAAATATTTAGTGGACCTTCCATGGTAAAAGCAGTTTGTTCAAAATAAGCGTTGGATTCAGGCGAGACTTGATTATGGTACAGCATGCCATTCTGTATAGGGGTAAGGGTATAAGTGTTCTCAACCCTCCCGATTTCGCGAGTTTCATTTAGAATGTGTTCTAACTCTTCAAAGGTAAGCCCTTTGATTTGTAAATCACTCGGTGTGATTTCAGGCTCTTTATCCAAGCAATGAGATATGATTTTTTGCAGATTCGCCTTAAAATATCCGGCCAAACTTTCTATCGATTCATCTCGGAAGTAATTGCAGTTATACAGGAAGGAAAGAGAAAGCTCTCCATCCATAATGTAACCATTCACCATCAAAGAGAAGCCGGAGACGAACTTATTACTTACTTCTTCGCCTCGCGGGTATGGTGATAGCTCAAATTCATTACTCTGAAAATTCCGATCGAAACTTCCAAAATAATTAAAGCTAATTTCTGCATGTAGTTCATTTTGCAACGCTTTACTATTGGTTAAATAGCGAATAATACCATAATTAATTCCTTTGTGCGGTATTTGTCGGATATTCTCTTTGATCCGTTTAATATCAGTAGATATCTCATGTTCCGCAGTCATATCCAAAATAACAGGATACATGCTGGTAAACCAGCCTACCGTTCTTGAAATGTTTACTTCAGGAAAAATAGATTCACGTCCGTGACCCTCAAGGCTAACAGCAACTCGCTTCATCCCCTTCCAATCACGAAGAGACATCCCCAGTGCAGCAAGTAGCAAATCATCCATTTGCGTATTGTAGGCACGATGTACACTCTTAAGCAAGAGCTCGGTCTCATGCGCAGTCATCTTCACTGTATATTCCGTATTTTGATTCTGCTTGGAAATGATTTTCGCGTCTCTTGGTAGCAATTCCGTTGCCGTATGATGGATCCCCTGCCAATATTCAAATTCACTTTCTAGATCTGGGCTTTGAGCATACTCTGATATCTTTAATGCCCAGCTTTGGAAAGAATCTGTTTTGGGAGGAAGCTTGATAGTTTGCTTCTTTTCTAATTGACTATACATGGATGTGAAGTCTTCCAGCAGGATCCGCCAAGAAACCCCATCAACAACTAGATGGTGAATAACAATAAGCAAATGGTCCCCATCTTGGCAATGAAATAAGACTAATTTAATTAAAGGACCTTGACTTATATTGATGCTACGTTGTACTGCATTGGCCTTCATTTCTACAAATGCGTCATTTTTATCATAATGCCGATAATCCTCCGTTTCCAATATGTAGGCTGACTCATCCCCTACAGGACGATTCCAGGCCTCGTAGCCATCGGATGTATAACGGAATAAGATCCGAAGCGCATCATGCTGTTCAGTCAATTTCTGCAACACTTGGTGAAGAAGATCTTCGTCGAATCCTTTTTTGCGATAAAGCATAAAAGACTGATTAAAATGATGGGGTTCTTTATTGAGTTCAAAGAACCATCTCTGAATTGGCGTTAACTTTACATCTCCATTGATTTCACACGAATTTGTTTTTACGAGAATAGATTGAATGTGACCGGCTAATTGTTTTATCGTTGGATTTTTGAATAAGTCCCTTATTTCAAACCGATATCCGGCTTCAAACAACCGGGAAGATACCTGAATCGCTTTAATCGAATCTCCTCCAAGATCAAAAAAATGATCTTCGATACCAATGCGTTCAACACCCAGAACATGCTGCCATATAGAAGCAAGCAAGTGCTCCATCGTGTTACGGGGAGCTATATATGTTCTAGCAAAGGCTAGACCGAGGTCAGGAATAGGAAGCGCCTTACGATCAATTTTACCGTTAGTCGTTAAAGGCATTTTCTCCAGTTTGACAAAATAAGACGGAATCATATATTCGGGCAAAACTTTCGCTAATTCTGACTTCAATACTTCGATTTCAAACTGCTTACTTGCAACGTAGTACGCATATAGTTGATTATCGTCGCGCACGTCTTGCCGGGTAATAACGATAACATCCTGTATGCCTTCGATGTTCGCAAGCCGGTTTTCCACTTCACCAATTTCAATACGGAATCCTCGTATTTTTACTTGGTGATCTATTCTCCCCAAGTACTCAATTTTACCATTAGGCATCCATTTTGCCAGATCACCCGTTTTGTATAACCGCATTTGAGCGTTTAGTGGATGAACGACAAACTTTTGCGCAGTTAGGTCTTCCAAGTTCAAATACCCTCTTGCCAAACCAACTCCAGCTATACACAATTCGCCAGGAATACCAACAGGCTGCAACTGGTTATCACGATTTAAAATGAATGCCTGATGATTCTGTATTGGCTTACCGATACTGACTGCTTGTATCGAATCAAAATTCTGAAATGAGGGAACCGACCACACAGTTGAACACACGGAGTCCTCTGTCGGACCGTAGGCATTAAAATACTGCACCCTATTAGCCCACTTTTTGATGAATTCAAGTGAGGTGGACGATCCTGCTGTAATGAGTTTGGTTAAGCTGACGATCCTTTCTGGATTCAGATGTACTGCATAAGACGGAGGTAATGTCGCCACTGTTATATTATTTTCTATTAAATAATCTGTGAAACGTTCCGCATCCAAAATCGTATTTTTCCGCGGGATATAAAGGGTCGCGCCGCTAAACAGCGCCTGAGAAATTTCCCAGGTACATGCGTCAAAAGAAAAATTAGAGAATTGTACAATTCGATCCTGTTCTGTTATTTGAAGTGTGTTCGTATAGAGAGACTTTAAATTGCATATCCCTCGATGTTCAAGCATAACCCCTTTGGGTTTACCAGTTGTTCCTGAAGTATAAATCACATAGGCAAGATTTGAGGGGAAAACTTCAAATTCGATATGCAAGTCCTGTTCCATATAAATTTTCTCTTCATCAAGGTATATAAACTTGCCGTCAAATGTGGCTTTTTCCGTTAAATTATGTGTAGTTAGCAATAGGGAGGCGCCGGAGTCATTCAACATATAGTGAATACGATCCTTGGGTAGCTCAGGGTCGATAGGCAAATAGCCTCCTCCTACCTTAAGAATTGCGAGCATGCCTATAATCATTTCTACGGATCGTTCGGTCATTAGCCCTATAATTTCTTCCTTTTTTACTCCTTCTTGATGTAAATAATTTGCAAGTCTGCTGGAGCGTTCATCAAGTTCGCGATAAGTCAGATGTGTTTTTTCGCAAACGACTGCAACTTTGTTAGGCACCAGGGATACTTGTTCCTCAAATAATCCGTGAATTGTTTTATTATCCATAAATTCGATTTTCGGTGTATTATAAGTCTTCCATATTTTTTCCTCTTCATCAGCAGTCAATATATTAATATCTGATAATATAATTTGAACATCCTGCGTGATGGAACGAATAATATTTTGAAAATGAAGTCCCATCCGCTGTATAGTTCCCTGTTTAAAAAGAGAAGTAGCGTATTCTATACTGAATCGGATCGTTGAAGTCTCGACATTAGCATGAAATGACAAATCAAATTTTGCTACCTTATGCTCTATGGGATATGCGCTTAGGTTCCAACCAGGAATCTGGGCTTCTTGCGAAGACGCCGTTTGTAAAGTAAACATTGTATCAAATAAAGGATTTCTGCTTAAATCCCGTGAGAGTTCCAATTTTTCTACAAGTGTCTCTAAAGGATACTCTTGATTTTCAAATGCAAGTAATACAGTCTCCCTCACTTCTTGCAAAAACTGCATGAATGTTTTGTGACCTGCTGGATAGCTTCGAAGGGCTAACGTATTGACAAACATGCCGATTAAATGATCTAGGTCAGGGTGAGTTCTTCCTGCAACAGGTGTTCCGATTGTAATATCTTCTTGGTCTGTGTACTTGTATAAAAAAATGAAATATGAAGTTAAAAGAATCATATACAAAGTTGTTCCGCTTTCAGCTGTTATTTGTCTTAATTTTTCGCTAGTAAAGGGATCTAATGTGAATTCCAGGAGATTTCCTGAAAAGTCCCTGACGTTTGGCCTATTATAATCTGTTGGTAACTCATATGTTTGCATCTCATTACTAAATGTATTTATCCAATATGTTTCCTGTTTTTTCATGCGTTCTTGCTGCACCTTATCTTGCTGCCATACAGCGTAGTCCTTGTATTGAATATGAAGGACAGGTAGATTTTCCCCTTCCAAAAGAAGGGTTATTTCCTTTAGAATGTTTTCCATTGAAACTCCATCTGAGATGATATGATGCATATCAAACATAAGAAGATGATGCTCAGAAGTTATCTCAATTAAGCCCACTCTCAGTAGCGGGGCCATTTTCAGATCAAATGCACGTATAAAGTTCTGGATCACCTTCTGGCAATCTTCTTCCGTCGATTCGAAATATTCGATTAAAAACTGAACCACCGGGTTTACTCTCTGAATGGGCCCTTCATTTGTATTTACAAAACTTGTTCGTAATGACTCATGACGCTGGATTAGCTTATTCAATGCCTGTTGAAGATCATTTCGATTTAAAGGTCCTTCAACGGAAAATACGGCGGGCATGTTATAACTTAGATCATGATTGGACAATAAACTTAAAGCGTACAAACGTTTCTGTGCCGAAGACAAGGGGTAGCTGCTTCTTTCCTCTGCAAGAGGGATAGGTTCAAAGTTCCCTTGCTTGTCTGCAATCCAATTGGCGATTTCTTTAATGGTCGGGTATTGGAATATTTGTTTAAGAGATAGATCAACCCCCAAATGTTGGTATATCTTTGTGACCATACTTGAAGCTTTTAATGATTGCCCTCCAAGCTCAAAAAAATTATCCTTTACTCCGATATTCTCAATTCCTAATAATTCTTTCCATATCTGAACTAGTCGTTCTTCGATTACTGTTTCAGGAGCCTGATATTCTGCTCCTGTCCATATATTATTTTTGGGATGCGGCAACGATTTCAAATCGATTTTTCCATTCAATGTGAGAGGGAAACTTTCCAAACGAATAAAATAAGCTGGAATCATAAAGGCGGGCAACTGAACCCCAAGGGTCGCTCGTAGTTCGCCGATCGTGAAAGGCTGCTCTGTCTCAAGGTATGCGCAAACCTCTTTTTCTCCATGCTCGTTTTCAACGGTAGTCACCAAAGCTTTTTGAATGCCACTTATTTTAAGAAGCTGCGCCTCAATTTCTCCAAGTTCTATCCGGTGACCACGTATTTTAACCTGCTGGTCAATACGACCCAAAAACTCAAGATTCCCTTTAGGGAGCCACCGAACCAAGTCACCTGTCCGATATAGGCGCTCATTCGAGTTTAATAGGCCGGTAACAAACTTCTCGTTATTCAATTCAGGACGATTTAAATAACCGTGAGCCAGTCCCTTTCCGCCAATCCATAATTCTCCAGGGACACCTAGCGGTTGAAGTTCACCTTTTTTGCTTAAGACGTATACCTGTGTTTGGCTGATCGGCTTGCCAATTGGAATATGAACATCGGTATCATCAATTTCATTAACTTCATAATATGTCGCGAAGACAGTACTTTCTGTAGGTCCGTATACTTGTATTAATTTATGAGGTCCTAACTCTTTTAGCGCCTTTTTAGTATGCTCCACCGAGGCTCTTTCCCCGCCAAAAAGAACTTTTCGTACATGGACAAAACAATCCACATCTTGGTCTATTAGCATGTTGAACAAAGCCGTCGTAATAAAAACAACTGTAATTTGTTTATCTCTAATTTGGTAGGCAAGTTTTTTTATGTCTAGCAAGGTGTCTTTTCCAATCAGAGTTAGTTTGCTTCCATTTAGTAACGAACCAAAAATATCAAAGGTTGAGCCATCAAATGCATAGTTGGACAGCTGAAGTATATGATCTCCCTCTTGAAAATCGATGTAATTCGTACGGCTAACTACCCGAATAATATTCTCATGCGTGGTCAATATGCCCTTGGGGGTACCTGTTGTACCGGATGTATAAATGACATAAGCTATATCTTGGGGGGAGTTCACCAATTCTAAATTAGATTGATCCTCCGAATATGAATCCTTGTCTTCTAAAGCTAATACCTTTCCTTCGAAAGCAATCTTTTCTTTTAAATGCTCCTGAATTAAGATTACGGAAATACCAGAATCTTTTAACATATACTGTATGCGATTTTCTGGATAATCAGGATCAAGAGGAACATAAGCTCCACCTGATTTTAAGATAGCAAGGATTCCGATGATCATTTCCACAGAGCGCTCAACCATTAATCCCACTAAATGACCACTTTGAACTCCGTTAGTCCGTAATGTACGAGCTAGTCTATTCGAACGTTCATTAAGCTCCCTGTATGTGAAGGCAACATTTTCGTAAGTAACAGCCACTTTTTCTGGTACCGCCTTAGCTTGTTGCTCAAACAACTTTTGAACAGTTGCGCTCGCAAGCTCATTTTCATTCGTTCGATTAAACTCAATACACTGTTTCTCTTTTTCCTCTTCTGTCATGATGCCCACTTTGTGAATTTCAAGATCTGGCTCATTCATCATTTGGATAAGAATATGCTCCAGATGTGCTGTTAGCCGTAGTATGTAATCTTGACTGTACACATCCGGGTTGTAACTGACATTCACATAAATTGATTCTTGTTCCATTTCAAATCCAAGTAAAAGATTCACAATAGCATCATTAATAAAATTCAAGTTATGTAATGCTGAGTAATAGATCACCGTATCCACAATCGGTTTGCCGTTGTTGTGGTATTCAATCTCTAGTTGACCTGTCATATCCTGAAAAGGAATATTTGAGTGTTTCAATACTTCCTTTACCGCACGTTGATTTTGCTTGACAAGCGTTTTAAACGTATTATATTCCTCTACATCAGCTTTTAAGAAGAGGATTTCATTAATAGGACTTAAATCTTCCTGGCTATTGGAGATTACAGGTATACCAACGATGGTTTGACTGTCTTCCGTGTATTTGTACAGCAAGAATTGTACTCCAGTTAGTAGTATAAGAAACTCAACTCCTTTGGAGCCTTTAGATAACGCCTCTAATTTTCTTTGAACGTTTTGAGAAAATCGATGTCTGTGTTTGCTCAACTGGGAATTAATAATACCATCTTTGTTAGAGCTCTTATTGTAGGGAAATGAACTTATTCGATCTTCTGAACTTATCATATTTCTCCAAAATAATTTTTCTTTCTCAAATAAAGTATCCAAACGATCACCCCATATATTTATTAAAATTAAGGAAATACCTCCTGGACGTTTTATGGTTTATGATCTATCCAGGAGGAGATTCAGCGTAAAAATTTTAAAGGTTAAAATCAAACAATTCTTCCAAAAATTCATGGTTATCTGAGGCATGCTGATCTAGCGAAATATCGCTTAGAACTATATCTGTGTTCTCGCAAAGTTGAAATAATATATTTTTAAAATCATGGACAAATTTGTTTATCATACTTTCCTTAAATAGCTCAGTAGAATATTCAAAAGATCCGTACAGTTGATCATTTTTAATATTCATTAACAAAGAAATGTCAAATTTTGCGTATTTAAGATCATAATCATACGGAGTAAAAGTTAGAGACTGCATATTAAATTGCTGGTCACTGTTATGCTGTAGTGCAAATGTCGTATCAAACAACAAATTACGACTTAAATCACTGCTAATTCCTAATTTCTCAATCATTGCATCCAGCGGATAATCTTGATTCTCGTATGCTTGGAGCGTGGATTCTTTTACTTCTTTCAATAACTGGCTAAATTTTTTATCCTTCTCCGGCTGGTTCCTTATAACAATTGTATTAACAAACATTCCAATCAGTGAATCTAAGTCAGGATGGGTTCTTCCTGCAACTGGTGTGCCCACAATAATATCTTCCTGTCCTGAGTACTTGTGTAACAAAACTATATAGGCAGATAATAATAACATATACAAGGTATAATCACCTTTAAAAACCATATTTTCAAGCTGTTTGCTTACTGTTTTGTCAATAATGAAATTCATCACATTTCCTTTAAAGGTTCGTATTTTGGGTCTAGCAAAATTCGTCGGAAGTTGAAGTTTCGGAATTTCTTCCTGAAGCAATTCCAACCAATATCGTTGCTGTTTGTTCAGAGCTTCATTTTGAAGCTCCGACTGCTGCCATACCGCATAGTCTTTGTACTGAATACGCAGTGGTTTTAATTCTTTCCCATTGTATAGCAATGTCAGCTCCCGAAGCAGAATCTCCGTTGATACACCATCCGAGATGATATGATGCATATCAAACAGAAACAAATAGCGTTCAAAAGAAACTTGAACAAGTTTTACACGAAGCAACGGTGCCTTTGTTAAATCGAAGGGTTGAAAAAATTCATTCAAATAAGTGGGTATTTCCGATTCTTCCGCTTGGCAATAGTCGATTTCGAACGTAACCTCATCATGTATCTTTTGGACAGGTGTGCCATTGACTTTTATAAAGCTAGTCCGTAGAGATTCGTGACGTTGTATCAGTTTAGAGAAGGCCTCCTCAAAACGGGAGACGTTTATTGGGCCTTCTATCCACATGATGATAGGCATATTGTAGGCAACTTCTCCTCCGTCCAGCTGATTTAATATATACAATCTCATTTGGGCCGAAGAAAGGATATAGAAATCCTGGGGCTCAACAAACGGAATGGACATATACTCTTTAGGCTCCATACCAGATATCAGTTGAGATAACTGTTCAATTGTAGGGAACTTAAATGTTTCTCTGATCGAGAGTTTCACCTTGAGCTTTTTTTGAATATTGCCCAGCATAATCATTGCCCGTAGAGAATGTCCCCCTATTTCAAAGAAGTTGTCAGTAATACCAACTTGCGGTATGCCCAATACTTGCTCCCATATTTCTACTAACTTCTCTTCTGTAACTGTGCGAGGAGCGACATACTCTGCACGAGCCAGATCTCCTATGTCTGGCGCCGGTAGTGCCTTGCGATCAATTTTTCCGTTTGCTGACAACGGCATGCGTTCCAACTGCACATAACTGGATGGAAGCATATACGAAGGAAGCTTCTTTGATAAGGCTTCTCTGAAGTTGATCGCTGTGAACTGGGGCTCATCCATGTCTGTAACCACATAGGCACAAAGTTCCTGTGAACCCATGCCATTTTCCCGTGCAATAACTGTTGCTTCCCGTACTACAGACAGCTTAAGTAGTTGATCTTCAATTTCACCCAATTCAACCCGGTAACCTCTGATTTTCACCTGATGGTCAAGTCGGCCCAAGTATTCAATATTACCGTCTGGCAACCATCTGGCTAGGTCGCCCGTTCGGTACATCCTTTCTCCAGTCGACCATGGATTTGGAACAAACTTCTCCGCTGTCAACGCTGGCCGATTCAAGTATCCTCTCGCCAGGCCCACGCCGGCAATACACAGTTCCCCTGCTATACCCACAGGCTGCAACTGCTCCGTGCCTTCTTTTACGATGTACAGTCGGATATTTTGAATAGGTTTTCCAATCGGAATAACTGAAAATTCTTCGGTGGGATCGCAATCAAAGTACGATACGTCCACGGTTGCTTCCGTCGGTCCATACAAATTGGTTAGCTTCGCTTCGGCGATATTCGATATGAGGCGTTGGAAACGAACCACATGTTGTGGCGGCAATGCTTCACCACTTGCAAATACATGCCGAAGTGTGCCCAGCTTCGCTTGCATCACTTCCCGTGGCTGTCGATCCACGTAATCCAGGAATGCATGTAACATCGCAGGTACAAAGTGCATCGTACTGACTCCGTCGCGGGCAATCGTGTCGGCAATCTCCTCTGGATCCTTTTCCCCCCCAACCGGCAGTAGGCTGACCTTCGAGCCGACTATGGACCACCAAAACAGCTCCCATACTGACACGTCAAATGTAAAAGTGGTCTTTTGCAAAATCGTATCCTCAGCACCCAAGCCATAACGGTCATGCATCCATAGAATCCGATTGATCACTGAATGGTGTTCGACCATTACACCCTTCGGTTTTCCAGTAGAACCGGAGGTATAGATCACATAGGCTACATGATGTGGGCCTGCCAATGGTTCCAAATTTGAGCCATCTTCATGGTAAATGTCTTCGCGATCCAGCACCAGCACCTTGCCCTCAAAGCTCTGCAACGCTTGCTCCACCCAACTAGCTTGCGTCAATACCAGCTTCACTCCCGAGTCCTCCAACATAAAGCGGATGCGGTCCACAGGGTATTCCGGATCGATCGGCACGTATGCTCCGCCTGCCTTGAGGATTGCGTAGATGCCTACGATCATTTCCAGCGAGCGCTGCACCAGAATGCCTACCGACTGATCCGGCTTAACTCCTTCCGAACGCAGCGTCCGGGCCAAACGGTTCACGCGCTCATTCAGCTCGCGATAAGTCAGACTCTGATTTCCAAACACCAATGCTACCTGATCCGGCGTACACTCCACCTGATCCTCAAACATCTGATGGATCGTCTGATTCCACGGATATGCACAAACGTTGTCATTAAACGCCACTGTAATCTGTTGTTTTTCTGCCACCGTGACCAATTCCAGCTCTTCAATTCGAGCATGTGGGTTAAGCGAAATTTGCTCAAGCAGACGCGCAAAATGTCCATGCAGACGCTCAATGCCTGTTTGATCAAAATTGAGTTCGTTATACATAAAACGAATCTTTATGCCTTCCCCCGGCATAACGACTACGTTCAGATCGTAGTTTGTTTGCTCTGTAGCCACCACATTCGAAATTGTAAATGGCTCCTGTCCTTCGCTTCCCAGCTGCTCTACCTGCTGCTCCACCGGATAATTTTCAAATATCATAATATGATTGATTAAATCCTGCTTTTGCTCGGTAAGCGCCTGAATTTCATACAGCGGGAACGCGTCATAGGCATTGGAGACCAGCGCCTGTCGCTGTGTTCGCTTCATCAGCTCAACAAAGGCTTCGCCCTCTTCTGACTGTACGCGTACTGGGATCGTATTAATGAACAGCCCGATCATGCGCTCCACACCCGGAATATCGCCTGGACGACCGGACACAACGCTGCCAAATACGACATCCGTACTGTTGTTATATTTTTGTAACAGTACACCCCATACCGTCTGAATCAATGTGTTGATCGTCACCTGATTTTGCTTTGCCACCCGATCAATCTGAGCTACCAGCTCCGGCTGGAAGTCGTATTCCAGCTCTCCGCCTACATATTCCCCGGATTGTATGGATTTAGGCTGTGTTTTTTGCTGCGGAAGTGTAATTTGTTGCTCGTAGTCTGCCAAATATCCACTCCAGTATTGCAGCGACGCCTCACGGTCCTGGCGCTCCAGCCATTCAATAAAACGGCTGAACGGCGTAACAGGCTCCAGTACAGGCTTTTTACCCGCACGCAGTGCCAAATAGCTGCCAAATACCTCCTGCGTCATAAAGGACAAGCACCAGCCATCCATTAAAATGTGATGGAAGCTCCAAATAAAGTGGTACGTTTCATCTCCCGTTTGTAAAATGGAAACACGAATTAGCACATCCTCTGCCAGGCAGAATCCTTTGGCTTTATCTGCAAGGATAAATGCCTCAACATAACCTTTACGTGCCTCTTTTTCCAGTCCGCGCAAATCTTCGTAATACAATCTTCCTCTGCGGTTGCGAAAGACGACCTGCACAGGCTCATCCTTCCAGGAACTAATAAAGTTCGTTCGTAGTGCCTCATGGCGTTGTACAAGTAGATCAAAGCTTTTACCAAAAGCTACTACATCAAAATGCCCGTTCAACTCAAAGGTTGCCTGCTCAAAATAAGCCGCCGAATCTTCGTCCATCAGGCTGTAGAAAAGCATACCCTTTTGCATCGGCGTTAAGGCATACACATTTTCCAGTTCACCCATATCTCGCGTATCTTCCACCAATTGCTCCAGCTCGTCCAGCGTGATGTTATTTAGCAGTACATCACTTGGCGTCAATTCCGCTCTCTCCTGGGCAACACAATGACTAATCACCTCACGTAAGCCGACTGCCAGCAGCTCTCCTAGCCGTGCAATCGTTTCATGACGGAATTGCGTTGTGCCGTAACGAATAGTGAAGATCAGCTCACCATCCACGACCACGCCATTGATATCCAGTGCAAAATCCATAGCCGCATTTGTGCTGACAGGCACACCGATAGAGTAGTAGGAAGGCTGCAGGTCATTGCCTTTATAATCCTGATCGAATTGTCCCAGATAGTTAAAGCTAATCTCTGGCTCTGTCTGAAGCTTCACACCTGCTTGCACAAAAGCATCCGCATTTGACAAGTACCGTAAAATACCGTAGCCAATGCCTTTTTGTGGGATATTACGCAGCCCTTCCTTGACCTGTTTGATCAAACGAGCAGTATTTCCGCCTTGTCCCAGACTTCCATCCAGTACAACCGGGAACTGGCTCGTAAACCAGCCGATCGTCCGTGTAATATCCACCTCCGTCAAAATGGCCTCCCGTCCGTGGCCCTCCAGGTTGATCAGCACCCGTTTGGATCCTGACCATTCATATACGGCTTTGCCGAGTGCTGCCAGCAGCAGGTCATTCATTTCCGTATTATACGGGCGATGAGCCTGCTTGAGCAGCAGATCCGTTTCCTGCTTCGTCCAGCGGACAGTTACTACCTCACTATCTCCAAGCAGGGCTTTATCATTTGCATAATCCTTCGGCAACGGCTTCGCCAGGCTTGCTTCCACCTGTTCAATATGCTGCCAGTAAGCAAGTTCCCGCTCCATCATCTCGCTGTTCGCATAGGCTGACAGACGCTCAGCCCAGGTCTGGAACGAATCTGTTTTGTGCGGCAATTGAATGGCTTTGCCCGTTTTCCCTGCGACAGCCTGTTCATAACCGGACGACAAATCCTCCAGCAAAATACGCCATGATACACCGTCCACCACCAGATGGTGAATGACGATCAACAAATGATCACCTTGGGCGCATTGGAATAAACCGAGCTTTACCAAAGGTCCTTCGCTCAACCAAATGCTGGCTTGAATTTCACTCGCTTTGGCTTCCACAGCGGCAGATTCATCTTCAACCCCGCTGAAATTCACAATGTCCAGTGCATACAGCTCGCCTTCCTCCACACTGCGGTTCCAGGCTGCATAGCCATGCTCTGTCGTGCGGAATACGGTACGCAATGCATCATGATGCTGGATTATGCGTTCCATCGTGCGGCGCAGCGCGTCTACGTCAAAGCGCCCGGCTCGATACAGCATCATCGCCTGGTTACTGTGATGCAGGTCAACTGGCTGCTGCTCAAAGAACCATCGTTGAATGGGTGTCAGCTCCACCTTGCCTACAGCATCTTCCTGACTGGCGATGTTGCCATCTGTACGAAGCAAAGGACTAAGCGACGCTACCGTCGGTTTGCTGAACAGGTCCTTCATCTCCAGCCGATAGCCCGCTTGCAGCAAGCGGGATGATACCTGCAGCGCCTTGATCGAATCGCCGCCAAGTTCGAAGAAGTTATCCTGCGTGCCTACCGCTTCCACACCAAGAACTCCGGCCCATACCGTAGCCAGTACCTGCTCGACCGTAGTACGCGGTGCTACATAGGCTGCGCCGGTATGGATACTTCCTTCCGGTTCTGGCAATGCCTTGCGGTCGATTTTGCCATTGCTGGTCAGCGGGATCGTCTCCAGACGCATCAATTGCGCAGGCACCATGTGCGCTGGCAGACCGGCTTTCAGCTCTGCCCGTACCTCCTCGATCTGCAGCTCCGCTTCTCCCGTGAGATATCCGCACAGATATTTGTGTCCACGCTCATCCGTCCGGTCGATCACCACCGCTTGCCGCACGCCCGGCACCCGCTGGATCGCCGTTTCGATCTCGCCCAGTTCGATCCGGAAGCCCCGTATTTTGACTTGATAGTCCATCCGGCCGATAAAGTCCACATTGCCGTCCGGCATCCACCGCGCCAAGTCCCCTGTGCGGTACAGCCGTTCACCCAGCACGTACGGATTGGCTACAAATTTCTCCGCCGTCAGGTCGGCACGATTCAGGTACCCCCGTGCCACCCCGGCTCCGCCGATGCACAACTCGCCCAGTACGCCGACCGGCACCGGATTCAGCTGGCTGTCCACGATGTAGAAGCGGGCATTCAGCCACGCCTGACCAATCGGCACATTGCCGCTGCCTGGCAGCTTCGACAGCTCTTCGTCGTAGAAGCTGGAGTCGATCGCCGCTTCCGTGACTCCGTAGCTGTTAATGATGCGAATATCCGCGCCAAACCGTTCTTGCAGCACCCGGTAATCCGTGACGCTGCAGCTATCCGAGCTGGTGATCAGCAATTCCAGACTGCTCATGTCCAGTCCGTGTTCATGCACATGCTGCATGAACGGTACGATCAGGGCTGGTGTCGATTCGAACACCGTAATCTGATAATCACGAATCCAGCCATACAGACGGCTCGGATCAATCCGGTCGTCTTTCGAGCAAATGACCATTGTACCGCCGTTATAGAGCACCCGTGCAATATCGCCGACGAATACGTCGAAGGAGAAGCTCGCCAGTTGCAGCAGCCGTACCGGGAACTGGCTGAGACGGTAATCCCGGCGATACGCCGCAGCCGTATTCACCAGGCTGCGATGCTCGATCATGACGCCCTTCGGGCGTCCCGTTGTCCCGGAGGTATAGATTACATACGCCAAATCCTGCGGCTCGTTGATGTGCTCGATATCCGTGGTATCCCCGGTGTACAGCGATTCATCGTCCAGCGCCAGTACGGTATGCAGACGTAGTCCCATTGCGGATTCGGATACTGCTTCGCTGTCAGGTGACGAAGCTAATTTTAAAGGGCTCAGGTCTCCGCTGAGCGTATCCATATCCTGTTCCAACGTTTCAGCACTAACCGCCGTTTCCAGTTGGCCTTCGGATTTTGCTCCAGCTAAAGCCCACTGGCTTTCCTCCAACCATACCTGCGCCCCCCCCTGTAAGCCGGTTTGAGTCAGCAGCACCGTCGCCCCGCTGTCCTCCAGCATAAAGCGGATTCGCTCGGACGGGTAATCCGCATCCAAAGGCACATACGCGCCGCCGGCCTTCCATACCGCCAGTATACCGACCAGCATGTCCACGGAACGTTCACTCAAAATGCCAACAATCGACTCGCGTCCAATGCCTTCATCCCGCAATCGGCGGGCCAATTGGTTCGCACGCTCGTTCAACTCACGGTATGTTAGCTGCTGCTCCTCGTATACTACTGCCACATGGTCCGGTATAAGCTGCGCCTGTTCCTCCACATAGACATGGAACAACAATTCTGCTTCCTTCGCATCACTCCACGCCGACACGCCGACTGAACCAAACCCGTCGATGATTTTCGCTTTTTCCTCAGCAGTCACCAGCTCAAGCTCATCGACCAGCGCATCCGGTCTGTTAATCGCTTCCTCAATGATATGCAGCAAATGCTCACGGATTTGCTCCACAGCCGCACGCTCAAACACCAGCGCATTGTATTCCAAATGAATACCGATTTCATCGCCTGGCACAATCGTAATGTTAAAATCATAGTTCGTTTGCTCCGACATGGAAGCATTGGCGATGGCAAAACCGTTCGTGTCACGGCTGCCCATTTGCTCCATCCGCTGTTCCACCGGATAGTTTTCAAACACGATAATATGGTTCACCAGATCCTGCTTCTGCTCCGTCAGGGCCTGAATTTCATACAACGGATAGGTTTCATAGGCACGGGAAGCAAGCGCCTGCTCCTGTGTCTGCTTCATCAGCCTGGCGAATGTAACATCTTTGCCGCTATGAATTCGTACTGGAACGGTATTAATGAACAAACCAATCATTTTATCTACGCCTGGAATATCCGCTGATCTACCGGATACGACACTGCCAAATACAACGTCCCGGCTATGGTTATACCGTTGCAGCACAACACCCCACGCCGCTTGCAGCAGCGTATTGACCGTCACCTGCTGCTGCTTGACCAGCCTGTTCATCTGTTCCGTCACTTCACGGCTCAGCGTAAACGAAAGCTTGTCCGCCTCATATCCCTTGGCATGATCGTCCACCTGCTTGGCTTGAGGCAGCACCGTCTGTTGTTCAAAACCAGCAAAATAGCTACTCCAGAACCGTTCTGCTTCCGAGTTGTCCTGCCGTTCCAGCCATTCAATATATTCGCTGTATGGTGTTACCGGAGTAAGCTCCGGATTGCGGCCTTCGAGTAGGGCAAAGTACGTCTGGAATGCTTCTCCGACAACCAGGAACAAGCACCATCCGTCCATCAAAATATGATGGAAGCTCCACACAAAACGATATGACTCCTCGTCCGTACGTAATATAGATACTCTCATCAGCTCGCCTGAGCTAAAATCAAAGCCCTCTGCTTTGTCGCGCTCTGCAAAATCGGCAATGTACGCGTTCAGCTCCTCTGGCTCCATGGAACGCATATCTTCAAAACGCAATCTGACAGCCTTATGACGGTACACCACCTGTAAGGGCTGCTCATTCCAGCCGCTATAAAAGTTCGTTCTGAAAATTTGATGGCGGTCCACCAGCAGATTCAGGCTTTCGGCAAAAGCATCCACCTGGAAGCTGCCTTGCAGATCAAAGGTCGCCTGCTCAAAATAGGCTCCGGATTGCGGCTCCATCAAGCCATGGAACAAGATCCCCTTTTGCATCGGCGTTAGAGAATAAATATTTTCCAGTTCTCCTGCAGCAGAGGTTTGCTCTACAATGTGCTCCAGCTCTCCGGCCGTTAGTCCCTGGAAGGACAGATCGCTTGGTGTCAGCTCCGGCAGCTCTTTTTCCACACAATGGGCCAAGACCTGGCGCAAGCTCTCCTGAAGCAGATTAGCCAGTTTCTTGATTGACTTTTTCATGAATGTCTTGCTGCTGTAGCTGATCGTCAATTCCAGCGCACCTTCCGTGATCATGCCGTGGATATCAAGCGCGTATCGCTTGGTCAACGTATCACTAACGGAAGCCCCGATGGAATACGGAGACATGCGGAATGCATTATTTTTCAAATCCTGATCGAATTGTCCGAGATAGTTAAAACTGATTTCCGGCTCGGCAACAAAAGATGGTTCCCCTTCCCTAGCAGCAGCAAGATATCTCAATATCCCGTATCCAATTCCTTTATGTGGCAAACGGCGCAACCCTTCTTTGAGGTTCTTGATACGCCGTCCCACATTCCGATCCTCTCCCATATCCAGCACAACCGGGAATTGGCTGGTAAACCAACCAACTGTACGCGTAATATCCATATCCGGCAAAATGGCTTCCCGTCCGTGGCCCTCCAGATTGACAAGCACCTGACTGATGCCTGCCCACTCATGAATAGCAGTGCCCAGAGCTGTCAGCAGCAGGTCGTTTGCTTCCGTATTGTAGGCACGGTGTGCCTGCTTCAAAAATTGCTCTGTCTCTTCGGCCGTCCACGCCACCGTAAGTGTACGGTCATCGCGTAGCTGATGCTTGGTCTCGGATTTGCGAGTGTAATCCTTCGGCAATGCCGCTTGAGCGGCTCCAGCTTGCTCAAGTTGTTGCCAGTACGAACGCTCCTTCTCCAATGCGGTGCTGCTCGCATAAGCTGACAGCTGGCGAGCCCACAGGCGGAAGGAATCCGTCTTATTCGGCAAACGGACAGACTCGCCCCGTAAAGCCTGCTCATAGCCGGTTGCCAAATCCTCCAGCAAAATGCGCCAAGATACACCATCGACCACCAAGTGGTGGATCGCAACCAGCAAATGATCCCCATCAGGGCAGCGGAATAGCCCCAGCTTCACCAAAGGGCCTTCATCCAGGCAGATGCTGCCTTGAATTTCGCTGGCTTTTGCTTCCAGCGCATGAGTAAAATTAGGCTCGTTCGTAAAGTCCACGACTTCGAGACTATAGAGTTCCCCTTCTTGCACGCCACGGTTCCAGGCTTCAAATCCGCCGTCTGCATTTTGGCGGAATACGATACGCAATGCGTCATGATGCTCAACAATGCGTTGCAATGCCTGACGAAGCGCCGTTTCGTCCATTCGATCCTCACGGTGCAGCATCAATGCCTGATTATAGTGTCCTGGCTTGGATGGCTGCTGCTCAATAAACCAATGCTGAATTGGCGTCAACGCTACCGTACCCGTGACTTCTCCTTGGTCCGAGACACGGCTCACCTGCTGTACCCGCCCATTCAGCTCTGCAATAGTCGGATATTGGAACAGTTCCCTCATTTCCAGTTTATAGCCGTTTTGCAGCAGTCTTGAAGACACCTGAATGGCCTTGATCGAGTCGCCGCCCAGATAGAAAAAGTTATCGAGTACACCAATTTGCTCGATGCCCAGCACAGATTTCCATACCGATACCAGCGTCCGCTCCACTTCGGTTCGCGCTGCTACATAATCCTCGCCGGAGTCAACACTTCCCTCTGGCTGCGGTAACGCCCGACGATCCACCTTGCCATTGGGCGTTAGCGGCAATTTCTCCAGCTGCACGAAATACGACGGCACCATATAGCCCGGCAGTTCCTGACTCAATGCGCTGCGCAGCTCATTTGCAGCTACTTTCGTATGAGTTACCACATAGGCACAGAGCTGCTTTTGCCCCTGCTCATCCTCACGTGCAATTACGACGGCTTCTCGTACGGCCTCCAGCTTCAACAGCTGCGCTTCCACCTCGCCTAGCTCGATCCGGTAGCCCCGGATTTTCACCTGGGCGTCGATCCGTCCCTTGTATTCCAGCGTCCCGTCCGCATTCCAGCGCACCAGGTCACCTGTGCGATAGCAGCGTTCTCCGCTGCGGAACGGACTGTCGATGAACTTTTCGGCCGTCAGGTCAGGACGGTTGCGGTATCCGCGTGCCACCCCGTCACCACCGACGATCAGCTCTCCCCACGCCCCAACAGGCTGCAGTTGCATCGAACGGTCCACGACATACACCGTCGAGTTATGGATTGGACGGCCAATCGGCACCGATTCGGATTGCATGCCAGTAATCGCATGTGTTGTGGAAAAGGTCGTATTTTCGGTCGGGCCATAGCCGTTAATAATCTGCAGGTGCGGATGGGCCTTCATTACTCGGTTAATATGCGGTACGGACAGTACATCACCGCCGACCAGCAGCTCCCGTATCCCCTCGAACAGCTCCAGATCCTGCTGAGACAGCTGATTAAAGAGCGGAGCGGTCAGCCACATCGTCGTAATGCCATGGCTTCGAACAGCTTCCTTAAGCTTGGGTGCGTCCAAAATGACATCCTGACTCACCAGCACCAGTTGGCCGCCGTTCAATAGCGCACCCCATATTTCAAAGATGGAAGCGTCAAAGACAACAGCCCCTGTCTGTAAAATGCGCGTGTCGGCATCCAATTGCGCATAATTAGTATTTTTCACCAAACGAACGACATTACGGTGTTCTACCATAACGCCCTTCGGCTGCCCCGTCGTACCGGACGTATAAATCACATACGCCAAGTCGTTCGGACCGGACAACGGCTCCAGGTTGGAACCATCCTCGTGATACACCGTCTGTGCTCCATCCAGCACCAGCACATGACCGTCGAAAACGGCTTTTTCCATCAGATAGCTTTGCGTCAACAGCAGTTCCGCACCTGAGTCGTTCAGCATGTAGCGGATACGCTCTTCTGGATACGTTGGATCGATTGGGACATATGCACCTCCGGCTTTCAAAATGCCTAAGATACCCACGATCATATCCACCGAACGCTCGGCTATCAGACCTACCAGATGATCCTTTGTTACACCCTGACTGCGCAAGGTACGTGCAAGGCGATTCGCACGTTCATTCAGCTCCTGATAGCTCAGCCGCTCTCCTTCAAAGAACAACGCTACCTGCTCCGGTGTCCGTGCTGCTTGCACCTCGAACAGGTCATGAATCGTTTGCCCGCTTGGATACGTGGCCGCCGTATTGCCCCAAACCTCGACGATTTGCTCACGCTCCTGCGCGGTTACCATATCCAACTCATGCACCCGAATATCCGGGTTCGCTCCCACTTGTTTCAGTAGTTGAACCAGATGGTCTCGAATTTGCTCTACACTTTCACGTTCAAAGGCCAGTGCATTGTAACCAAAGCTCATGCGAATGGTGTTTTCCGGCAGCACCATCAGGTTAAAGTCATAGTTGGTCTGCTCGACAGACTCGACTCCTGTAATGCTGAAGCCGGATGGTTTGCCGTTGCCTAATTGCTCAATTTGTTCATCCACCGGATAATTCTCGAAAACAAGAATATGATTGATCAAATCCTGCTTAAGCTCCGACAGCCCCTGAATCTCATACAACGGGTACGTATCGTAAGCATGAGAAGCAATGGATTGCTCCTGAGTTTGCTTCATCACGTCCGAGAATAAGCTGCCTTCTTGAGTGCTGATGCGTACTGGGATCGTATTGATAAACAGGCCGATGATGTGCTCCACATTCGGAATTTCTGCCGGACGCCCAGATACGACGCTGCCAAATACCACATCATCCGTGCCATTATATTTTTGCAACAAAATGCCCCAGACGGTCTGCATCAACGTATTGATGGTCACCTGATAACGCTTGGCTACTCGCTGGATGTCAGCCGTTAGCTTCGCACCCAGGTCAAAGTCCAGACGCTCTGCCTGATATCCCGTCTTACCCTGAATTTTTATCTGTGGCAAGTGGGACTGCTCCTCATATCCTTCCAGAACCTTGCTCCAGTAACCTGCTGCAGCCTGACGATCCTGCTGCTCCAGCCATTCGATATATTGACTGTACGGCGTTACAGGTGCCAGCTGCGGCTGCTGATGAGCCAGTATCGCAAAATAGCTCGCAAACACTTCGCCTGTCATTAGCGACAAGCACCAGCCATCCATCACGATATGATGGAAGCTCCATACAAAACGGTACGAATCCTCACCTGTGCAAAAAATAGCAACACGCATCAAAGCATCCTGCGCCAGATCAAAGCCCCTCTGCTTGTCTTTGCGCGTAAAATCGAGGATGTAATCGTATTGCTTCACTTCCTTCATATCCCGCAAATCCTCTACATACAGCTCGCTGCGCTTATTCCGGTACACGACCTGAAGCGGTTCATCTTTCCAGCCACTGTAGAAATTCGTGCGCAGTGCCGTATGCCGCTGCACCAATATATCCAAACTTTCCGCAAATGCAGCGATGTTAAAGTGTCCTTGCAGAGCAAACGATGCCTGCTCAAAATACGCTCCTGATTGTGAATCCATCAGATTGTAAAAGAGCATGCCCTTCTGCATCGGGGACAGTGGGTATACATTTTCCAGCTCACCGGTAAGGGCAGCCAGCTCCGCAATTTGTTCCAGCTCCCCAATTGTCAAGCCTTTGAAGGACACATCACTCGGGGTCAGCTCTGGCTGTTCCTGAGCGACACAATGCGCAATCACCTCTTGCAAAGCGGATTGAAGCAGCCCCGCCACGCGTTCCAGCGTTTCTTTACGATACTGCATACGGCTGTAAGCAATGGTCAAGCGCAGCTTGCCTTTCGAGATTATCGCGTTCAAATCCAGCGTGTACTGTAGCGGTGAATGTGCATCATCTGCCTCCCCTACACTGTAGGATGACAACGTGATTCCGCTGTATTGCAGATCTTGATCGATCTGACCTAAATAGTTAAAGCTGACTTCCGGTTCTGCCGCAATCATGCGCGCTTCATTCGATGCAGACGCATGGGACAAGTAGCGCCACGTTCCATACGTCAACCCTTTGTGCGGAATCCGTCGCAGTCCTTCCTTCGTTTCTTTAATCCGCTGTGCTAGGGTCATGCCCTTGCCTGTCTCTAGCTGTACCGGATACAAGCTCGTAAACCAGCCGATCGTACGCGTGATATCCACCTCTGGCAGAATGGCTTCCCGGCCATGGCCCTCCAGGTTCACCAGAACCTTTCCTGCACCTGTCCAGTTATGCAGCGCCAGCCCCAGCGCAGTCAGCAGCAAATCATTGACCTCGGTGTTGTAGGCGCGATGGGCCTGCTTCAATAGCTGCCGAGTTACATCTTCGCTCCACTCCACCATCAGCACTTCACTGTCGGCATTCAAGGAGCCTTCATAAACAAAATCCTTAGGCAGCGGAGCAATCATGGATTTGACCTGCTCTACCTGCTCCCAATAGGACGCATCCGATGCAGCCGCAGAACGCTGAGTGTAAGCCGTCAACTCGCGCGCCCACGTTTGGAAGGAATCCGTTTTATAAGGCAAACGTACGGGCTCACCCTTCATCGCTTGCTCGTAGCCTGTAGCAAAATCCTCAAACAGAATCCGCCACGACACTCCGTCCATTACCAAATGGTGAATGGCTATCAGCAGATGATCGCCCCCGGTTGTGCGGAACAGTCCGAGCTTGACCAAGGGTCCTGCGGACAGGTCGATGCTGCTTTGGATCTCCGTTGCTTTCGCTTCAAGCGCCTCCGCATAGGTCGCCCGTTCACGGTAGTCCACAGTTTCAAGCGTATACAACGCGCCTTCCTCTACACGGCGTGTCCAAGCCGAGTAACCGGAGGCACCCGGATGGAAAACTGTACGCAGCGCATCGTGATGCTTCACGATGTGATCCATTGCCTGGCGAACCACCGTTTCATCAAAGCCTGTGGCGTGATAGAGCATAACCGCCTGGTTAAAGTGCTGCGGACGCTCGCGCTCCTGAGCAAAGAACCAGTGCTGGATCGGAAGCAGCGCCGTTTCCCCGCTCACTTCTCCTTGTTCTGCCACGCGGCTGACTTCGTGCATATGCGGTGCCAGCCCAGCGATTGTTGGAAACCGGAACAAATTCTTCATGTCCAGCTTGTAGCCAGTCTGGAAAACACGGGATGCGATTTGAATCGCTTTGATCGAATCGCCCCCTAGGTCAAAGAAATTGTCCAGGATACCGACCGTCTGTACGCCAAGTACGGCCTGCCAGACCGCTACCATAGCCCGTTCCGGCGCGGTGCGCGGTTCGGCATAGTCGGCCCTGCTTTGCAAGCTGCCTTCCGGTGCCGGCAGTGCCTTGCGGTCGATTTTGCCGTTTGGACTCAGCGGCATCTGCTCCAGCTGTATAAAATACGACGGCACCATATAGCTTGGCAGCTCCCGGCCTAGCTCACTTCTCAGTTCGCTAGCTCCGAGCTCTTGACCGGCGACATAATACGCCACCATATGTTTTTGCCCCGTTTCATCCGCATGTGCCATGACTACGGCTTCTCGTACAGACTCCACTTTTAGCAGATGCGATTCGACCTCGTCCAGTTCGATCCGGTAGCCCCGGATTTTCACTTGATGGTCAATCCGGCCCAAATATTCGATTTTCCCGTCCGGCATCCATCTCGCCAAATCTCCTGTACGGTACATCCTCTCATAGCCTGCTTCGCCACCGGCAAATGGATCGGCGACGAATTTCTCCGCCGTTAATTCCGCACGGTTCAGATATCCACGGGCTACGCCTACACCGCCGATGCACAGCTCGCCTATAACCCCGATCGGCTGCAACTGCTCCGTGCCTTCCTGAACGATGTACAGACGGATGTTCTGAATCGGTTTCCCGATCGGGATAACCGCATATTCCTCTTCTGGCTCGCAATCAAAGTACGTTACGTCCACCGTCGCTTCCGTCGGACCATACAGGTTGATCAGCTTCGCTCCACCTAGGCTCGACACGAGCTGTTGGAACCGCGCCGCATGCTGCGGCGGCAACGCTTCGCCACTGGCAAATACGTGGCGCAACGTACCCAGCTTTGCCTGCATCACTTCCCGTGGCTGCTGCTCCACATACTCCAGGAACGCATTCAGCATGGCTGGCACGAAGTGCATCGTGGTGACTCCGTCGCGGGCAATCGTATCGACGATCTCCTCTGGATTCTTTTCCCCGCCGACCGACAGCAAGCTTACCTTCGAACCGACCATCGACCACCAGAACAGCTCCCACACCGACACGTCGAAGGTGAAGGTGGTCTTTTGCAGGATCGTATCCTCCGAGCTCAAGCCATAGCGGTTATGCATCCACAAAATCCGATTCAGGACTGAATGATGCTCAACCATAACGCCTTTCGGTTTTCCAGTCGTTCCTGATGTATAGATGACATAAGCCAAATGCTCTGGGCGGGCAATCGCCCCCAGATTTCCACTTTCCCCTTGATACAATTCTGCATCCTCTAAAAACAGGGTATTGGCGTTGCATTGGTGCTCTTCTGCCAAATCACGACTGGTCAGAAGCACTGTGACATCGCTGTCTTCCAGCATGTATTTAATACGAGTTGACGGAAATTCGGGATCGATCGGTACATAAGCACCGCCTGCTTTTAGAACGGCCAAGAGACCGACGACCATTTCAACTGAGCGCTGCACCATCAAGCCAACCAGCTTGTCAGGTCCTACTCCATGTAATTGAAGCACTCGTGCTAATGAGTTGGCCCGTTCATTCAGCTCACGATAAGTCAGTCTCTGATTTCCAAACATAACTGCTATCTGATCCGGTATACGTTCTACCTGTTCCTCGAATAACTCATGAATCCCCACATCTTGGGGATAGGGCGCTGCTGTCGCATTAAATACATTCACAATTTGCGCTCGCTCTTCGTCACTCATCAGTGACAATTCCTGAATCTGCTTCTGTGGTCCTTTTACCATATGATCTGCCACATTCAGGAATTGCTGAATAATTCGGGCAATCTCCTGCTCACTGAACAGCTCGATCCGATAATCCAGTTGTAGTATAAGCTTATCGTCATCCAGCATGTCTATCATGGCAATATCAAAGTCGTTCACCGTATCTCCGCAGAAATCGGCATCCACCTGCTGAACGGCTTCATCAAAACGGGAGAAGCTCAGCGTACGGTACTGAATGGTAACGCCAAACAAGCGCCGAATGTCCGTACTGCTTTGCTGTTCACGCAAATCCTGAATAACTTTGTTGTACGGATAACGCTGATGCCGCAAAATGGACGCCTGCTCCCTGCCCACACCTTGCAAGAAGGTGAGCAGCTCGGATTCCGGCTCCACCCGCAGGCGCGTAGCCACGGTGCTGACGAACATCCCCATCGTATTTTTTTCCTTCTTTAACGTACGGTTGGCATACAATGTACCTACAGTTAAATCTTGTTCACCTGTCGTTTTATGTAAATAAATATACAGAGCAGCCAGGAAAAATGTAAAAATACTGATGTTATGCGCCTCGCAAAAAGCCGTGACACCCCGATATAATTCGTGCTCCAGTGTATAAATCTCCCGTCTTGCAGCCGTGTTCACCGTGAGCGGGTTGTATGATTTTAAACCTGTAACCTCCGGCAAATCGGTAAACTTCTCCGTCCAGTATTTCTTATCCTTATGATAGCGTTCTGATTGCTCATAGCTTTGTTCCGTCTGAATAAAATCGAGATATGAGTTCGCCGGGGGCGGCGTATCTGAATCTGTATCATGCACAATATTCATATAATTTCTCGTAATTTCATTAATTGCCTTTTCCATGGTAAAGCCGTCAGAAATAATATGATGCATCTTAAAGCTAATCCAGGTATCTTCTTCGCCCAGCTGCAAAATAACAAATCGATATAGCTGCGAATCCAGTAAGGGGAACGGCTGTGCGTTATGATAGCTCACCCATAGCTCAGCCTCCTCCTGGGTAAACTGAAGGGCTTCTATGCTTTGAGCAGCAAACGGCTCCACATATTGATAGGGAACGCCGTCCCGAACCGTGATTTTAATACGAAAAGAATCATTTTGTGCAATCACCCGGTTTATTGCCTGCTGCAGTGCATCTATGCGAACCGTTCCCATGATTTTAACAGTAGCAATAATTGTGGACGTGTTGCGACTGGGATACACAAGCTCGGTGTACCAAATTCGTTGCTGTGGCTGGCTTAATGCAAACAATTGAATATTGTTTTGAGTCATACGTCTCTCTCCTCAGAAAAATTGATATTGGTAAAAAGTAGTCCCAATAATGACTGCCTTTGGCAAGGAGTTGGATATGCGTGCACTGTTCTTTCAGCTCACTTGTGGACAAGAGCAGAGCAATTAGCTTCATGACTCTTCTTCCTTCGAATCATCAGGATTTCAAAAATGGATAAGAGCCATTTCTTCTTACACAGACGGCTAAAAAATTCTATGCATAGTTGCTTGCTTCTTGGTGCATTCTTTTTTCACTATCTGATTTGATCACATATCTAAAACTGTCTTGCAATAAAAGGGGTACGTTATCCAGCTTGGAAAGAACATGCTTTATAAAAATTATGGTTACCAATGGGATCGAAGTAACCGATGACATTGAATACCCCGACGCCGGTAGGAATAGCTGAGAGAGTCTCACTCTTAGATATGGATAAACGTGAATTTTCTTAATATCGCTCAAGCGTAAAAAATTGAAATGAACTATAAGAAGAAAACCGTCTAGCATTACTTTTTCTACCAGAACTAATCAGCGCCTTGAAAGAGGTTAGACATACAAACAAATTGAAGATTTAGAATCTAGGTCTATTTATTTAAGAAGTAACCACAAAATGTCGAATAAAAATTTCACTGTTGTGCAGTTCAGGCAACATTACTTAGGTGCGAACAGATTGAGCATACAGAGGCGCGAGCGTCCCCTCTCCCCTCGTTTAAGCGCTCCGTTAGGTGGCCTTATCTTGACGTTCGGAACGGACGTGGGTTAAAAACGGCGTCAGCGCTTCGGCATACGTTTCATTAAAATAATGCCCTGCGCCTGGAATGACGCACAGTTCGACCTGATCGGCGGATAGCTTCCAGTTGCCGTGTTGCGACAAGTACTCCGCCGTAAACCAGTCATCATCCCCGATCGCACAGTACAAAGGCATTTTATGCAGCGGCGCCGCGCACAACGACTGCAGGTTATCCAGCCGCGCATGTTCTCCGAGCGGGATCGCTGCCTACGTTCGGTTTTGGATCGAGATGTCGAACAGTCGATACGTGTCTTTTGTGGAGCTTACGGCGTGGAGATCTTGAACAAGCTGATTGTAAGGATACCGTTGATGCCGGTACTGCTCGAAAGCTACCCGTTTCAGGAAGGCAAGGAGCCCCGTCTCGGGATCAATCCGAATACGGGCGGGTACAGCGCTGACGAACATGCCGATCATTTCTTTGTCCCTGCGGGTGGAACGGTTAGCATAGATGGCGCAGATCTTCATCCATCGGCAGCGATGCCCGTGGGCTGTAGTAGAGGCACCCTGCGGGATAACTAGCTTCAGGATGTCCGCAGACTGCTAGTCACGGAATTGATCAAGCTAATATTGTCGATCTTTGGCAACAATTTGAGACTTCTGATGGTTCTGTTTCGCATCCGCCCACTCAGAACATCAAGCAAGATGCGGGCGTAATTATCCGCCAAGTCATTTAGAAAAAGCAGCATTGACTGCCCATCGGAAATGATATGGTGAATACGTAAAATTACCCAGTGAACCTCGTCTTCAAGTCTTAGCAACATGTAGTTCCACAAATCACTTCACGCTGAGGCATGAACTCTAAAGCAAACGCTTCCAAACCAGTGATCATACCGTTTGTGTGGGTCTTTATCCGCAGACATATCGATAAAAACAAGCGCAAAGCGCAGTTTACTGACAACATAGAGATACTGGGCCGGATAATCAGAATCGCTGTCTCAAGTTACGCGTGTACGGAGTGCTTCATGCTGGAGCTACACCTAGTTTAGTGCTTGTTCGAACGACTCCAAGTTCACAGTGCCGGACAGGTGAGATACAGCCACAAGCGACAACTTTAACCCGTTCGGGTATGTGCGCTCGGTATACCAAATCCTCTCCTCCTTTTGTGCTAAACGACGTTGATTTTTCACATTGTCGATCATCCTGCTTCCCCTTTCAATTATTTTGTACATGGCAAGAGTAAATTGCGGATTAGACCGAAGTTCTAATGTCCTACAATGTCCTACAATTACTACTCCGCTGTATGTACTAGTGAGTAATCGCAAGGATAACGATTTCGCGCCAACTACAGCATTCGATATTTTTTCGATGATTTGGCCGTTCAGAGAAGTTCAACTTCTTCGACCTCTAGCTGCGTTCTAACCTATCTGGCCAGCTCAAATGCGTCAGGAGACGGAGGATAGTTCGTCTTTTCACAATTTAAAATTTGCTCACTTTATGGAAGGATTTCAACTTCAATTGTGACATTTTTAAAAATTCATTCCGTGTTTAGTCAAATCGTCCGTGTGATAGGCTTATTACATCCTCTCTAATATCTTGTAATATCCATAATTAGGTTAATTAAAGGTATCACGGAAGTTGGAAACTATTAATTTTTGTCATTTCTTAAGTTGCTACTTCTTCCTTATTATCCTCATCATTATCAATGTAAAAAAAACATACCATCTTGTGTAAATGTATTCAATATAATGTCAAATAAAAAAATAAATTCATTTATGCAACACTTATTAAAAAAGCGTCTAGTACCTCACGATCAGAACATGAACCCAACCTGCTAATTTAAAATGCTTAACTGTTTTCATCACAATAGCCTTGAATTAAAAATCCTTCTTGACTTATTTACACAGCAAAAAGAGAATATATATTATTTTTTTTGGTTTTTTTGACATAAAATGACTCCGGTTAATCAATCTCGACCGAGTTCCTTAAGATCTTACCTCCCTCCAACCTGTTTATACAGGGTCTGGAAGGATAATAACCATTGACACCCGTTAGAACTGTCCTGGATCGTTTGAAGATGTTTGGGTTGGGTTTAATGTATTCAGAACCGATACTGTCGTCAGGATCATCGGCCTTTCGGACGTTGAAATTGTAAAACTCAACATGCATCCTTGGTCAACTGGCAAAGTGACTCCAGAAGTCCTCACGGGAGCCGCTACTCCCGCTGAGTGCCCCCTCTCCTGGCTCTTCTGGGGGTACAAGAGATGACAGCCAAAGCAGATAATTGATAACCCAAAGCCTGTCTCTAACGATAAGGTGACTTACACTTCCTCCGTGACGGACGGCAGCGGCCAACCAATCTCGTACATCAAAAGGTTTTATGGTGGATATCGATTAGTCGTTGATAAAGACGGCATACACAAGCAATTTAAAACTTCATTTATGCTTTAATAAATTTGGTTTTAAAAAATGAAAGGGATAAACGATCGGTTTAAGGAATGGTATAAGCGGTCATTGGGAGATCAAAAGAAAGACACAAGATGTTCCCAATTAGCAGTGTAACAGGGGTGAAAGAAGGAGATGTCGTTTATTTCAAAGACGGATTATGGCTTAAAGACGAGAATGAAACAATAGAACGATCTAAACGGACAAACAGACTCACAGACTCATGTACTCGTAAATCTAATAACTCAAGCATCTTGGCCGTCATATAGACGTACATTTAGGCATTTATTTATGAATCTGATCTGCATAAAAACAAATTATTAGGTTATGTAAAAAACATAGCTCATTTATTTCAACTTCTTTTTAGCGAAACAAGATATTCTTGGTTGGATAAATCAAGCATCTCAGCGTACTCTGTTTGTTTTAAAGAAGACTGTGCCCAATGAGCTCTTAGGTTCTCTATTAAATAATATGTTGAGAGACTCGCTTATTTATAAATATTTAATGCAAAAAACACGACATTTGTATGCCGTGTTTTTTGTTATGCATTATGCTGATGGTAACTCATAAAAATATAGCAAAAAAGTTCTACTTTCTAATCAGTGCTTAACAATTATCATTTAACTAGTATTCAAATAATTACGCCTCTTTTGAAACTCTATTTAATACTGATCAACATAAGCGTCTAAGCTACCCAAACCACTTTCATGTAATTTCATAATATCATAATATTCTTCTTTTGTGATCTCCGCATGATCATACGTAATGGGAAACCATGGGCAATGATTCGCCAGTTCATCTATTAACATATCCCTTCCATTTGATGCGTAAATATAAGCGTACTCGTCTGAACAATTGATATCCATATAGTTTTTTTCGGGCTCTTCCCCTCCCCCAATGGGGTATACCTTTGTCTGCCTCCGTTAATATAGATGTAGGTTGCAGCGTATTCTTCCATATCCTCTGAGAGTATAAATGCGTCTTTTTCAGAGCAATAACCCTCAGGAGAATCGAAGAAATCAGATACTGCGGTTACAGCTCTTAAAGCTTGCTGTTTGGTGAAGTATGGCTTTTCCCATCCGTCCTCCCTATGCTTGCCTAGCGTAAATCCTTGAAACGTTTTGTTTCCCATTTTATAAATTGAAAAATAGGTTGATTTTGCGTTTTTGGGTTGGGTTGTACATCTTTGATATTTTTCAAGCTTACCTTTGAAATTAATTTTTTATTCATCCAATGACATTTCAATAGATCAAAACCTGCAAAAATGTCATTGAATTAGTTTGTATCATCCCCATCTATGGCGTTAGAAATGTTCTCCATAGACTCTAGCAGGTTAGATAACAGAATCGAGTATTGTTCCATTAAAAATTTCCTCCTAAAACGTATTCAATGTCTTCCAATATGCTACTAAGAGCATACTCAACATCCTCATTGATTTCAGCTACTTCGGATCTGTGTAATAATAGATTGCCGAATGGATTCATCTTCCTCATATAGGGACTTGTCTCCACAATTGGTTAGCAATTACTTAGTTCTTCTACTCCCGTGGACCCTATGAGATTTCCCAGGATAAGTCACCATTTCTATTGAACCCTATAAATTGTACAGGCTTTAAAGTGCCTCACTCTGCTTATGTGAACGAAAAAAAGGAGACTCTATGAGTGTTCAATAGGAATACAAATAAAAGTCTCCAAAAGATTCAATTCATAATGCCACAGCTAAGTAGGGCCTTCTCTTTATCGCAACGTTATATTGAGCGAAGAAGATAATCAAATTTCCTTATAATAAAAAGATTTATACAATATAAATAAACTCTAATTCAATAGTTGGACTGTCATTTTACCATACTAATGATGCATCAACCTTTTCAATTACTTGATCTTAAGTTTCACATTAAAGTTCGGAATATGCCTGTATCTTAAAAAATCTGTAAAAAATAATTTACTTGTTTGGTTATAAAATGTCCCTTATGTGGTATAATAAATACATAAATAGAGTATATTAAAAAAAGCCACGATGGTGAGACATCGTGACTAAACAAAGGCCAGTGGGCGACCACGGCGAATCCCAATTAGTTAATTGAAAAACCACCGGATACAGGGCCCAACCTATCGCCGGTGGTTTTTCTTAGCTTTACGTGACTTCTTCTGTCCGCGTAACAACGTCTTTAGGCCAGCAAATATACCGACCAGCTTCAACATAACGTCCAGAATCTTCACGATCAAGTCAAGTGACACAGCGTCACCCCCTCTCAGGGCAGCTTCGCCATGTCATTCCCACCGGTTACTTTGTTTCCTCAATTATATCATGATCCCCTCTAGTATCTACTATTAATTTCTAATGATGTCTTTAAGGTTGTGCTCTTTTTTCATGCTTGGCGGCGTCCTACTCTCCCAGAACCCTACGGTCTAAGTACCATTGGCACTGGAGGGCTTAACGATCGTGTTCGAGTTGGGTACTTATGGAACCCCTCCGCTATCACCACCAAACATGAATCTGCTTTGCAAATTCTATCTTCAAGGAATTCCCCCCTGAAAACTGGATCCGAAACTTCATTACGCCTTATCTTAGAAAAAAACCGACCGATTCGTATTGGTCAGCTCCATGCATTACTGCATTCCACTCCCAACCTATCTACCTCGTCGTCTTCAAGATGGCTTACGTATTGGGAAATCTCATCTAGAGGGGGGCTTTACGCTTAGATGCTCTCAGTGCTTATCCCTTCCGTACATAGCTACCCAGCGGTGTTCCTGGCAGAGGGACCTACTTCAGCCCCAGGATACGATGAGCCGACATCTAGGCGCCAAACCTCCCCATCGATGTGGACTCTTGGGGATAAACCTGTTATCCCCAGGGTAGCTTTTTAAGAAAATAATCATACTCATTTTGAATATATGTTGATAATTTTTTTATATTTATGGATTTTTTTAATGAATGAAATCCGTTTCTTTAGAATAATAAATGTATCTTTTGCAATGAGTTTATAAAGGGAACATCAGCTGGAGAAAATTCATACAAACTCAAATCGGAAAAATTGATCCATTTAACCTCACTATGTTCCTTTACCTTAATTTCGCCGCTATTCCACTTGGCCCAGTACGCCATTAGTCTAATCACACCATCAGAGTATTTATAGATGCTATCATCATAATGATGAAGAACATCAATATGCATTCCTAATTCCTCATAAATTTCTCTTTTTAAACACTCTTCTAAGCTTTCTCCAGCTTCAAGCTTTCCACCAGGGAACTCCCATTTCCCCTCAAGCTTCATACCTTTTCCTCGCTTAGCGATGAGTATCTTTCCTCTATCTACTATAAGAGCAGCAGTAACAATTTTTGCTTGTACACCAAAGTGTTCTTCTCTGTGACAGTTGGGGCAAACAGCAACTGCATTCTCGACTGTATCGTCTCCTCCGTCTGCCAACGGGATTTTATGATGTACTTCTAAATATGGAGATAAATCACTCGCTCTAAGAAATGGCGCAGGTTGGTAGCATATTTCACAAATACCATTAGCCCGCTTTAAAACTTCAACAATTACATCCGGATTTCTTTTATATGCTGTTGTGATAACAGGTACACTTTCGGGTTTTTTAGGAGCATTATTTAACCTAGCTTTACGATCCTGATCAGTGGATCTTTTGGCTTTCTTAACTTGCTTATCAACTTCTTGTAAATATTCTTTTGTAGTTACAGATCTCTGTATATTCAAGGAATTTAACTTATTCAGGATAAACCATCTTGAACCATCTTCAGAGTTGTAATGATGCGATTCAAACTCATATAAACCATTCAAATTAAGAACAGTTCCATCTTTGGTAAACAAATATATCGGTGTCTTGTTTTGAGCGGAGTTAATTATTGAAGCATTATATTTGTAATTTGGATCGAAATTGCCTCTTAAGCTGTAGAAATAATATTTTATCTTTTCATTCTCTACAATCCATTCATTCGGATACTTTCCATCTGAGAAAGTTGATTTTATGAAGATAGCCTGTAATCTATCATTATTACCAATAAGATAAATACCTGACTGTGGATCATAAGTACGAGCAAGTATGGATATATCCCATGAAGTATAGTCAGCCCCGATCACGAAATCGTTAAGAACGGTAACATCATCTAATTCATCCTTAAACTCTTCACAAAAACGAGGATATAAATCTTCGTACGTTTCTAAGCCAAGGTTTTTAAACCGTTCGTATAGCGCTGTCCCTGGTGAATTTGAAGGTTGTACAATTTCAAAACGTTGAAGATATCTTTTAAGATCGCCCACTCGTTTCATATTTCGAACGACAGTTCTAGAACGTATAACTTTGTTTTTAAACTCTTTTTCAAGTTCAGGATGATCTAGAGCAGGCGCCTCCACTTCGCGGATAACAAAGTTTATAGCTTGTTGTATTCTTGACATATAACACTCTCCATTAACTAAAATTCTTATCTTTCACATCCCACTCCGTCACCATCACGATCCAGCTTTCTACTGTAACCTGGTTCACCTTCATAAATTGGATCGGCACCAGCAGCACGAACCGCAGAGCAGTTTTTATAGTATACATTCCTTGATGATTCTCTTGGTTCAGAATAAGTTTGGACGACTTCCTTTTTAGGAGTAACTACTTTAGGCTTAGATTCTTTTACACTTGAATCATTACTTTTAGATTCAGTCTTTGCAGTTGCCTTTTGAACTGCCTTTTGAACTGCCTTTTGAACTACCTTCTGATTGAATCCATCTTCTTGCGCATAGTTTTCAATACTCCAGATACCTGTCCCATTTTTTTGAGCGGTGGTTTGAATGTTCTTGAATTGATCAACATATTTAACGTTTGGAGGGTTTATGTAGGCTACCCGAGCGTATCCTTTCTCGATCAACATTTCATTCAGCATCTTATCTCCTACCCACACATAGCCAAGTAGACGACCATACTTATCTCGTTCTGAAACATCAAGCTCTAGGGAAAGGTTACCTTGCTTTAATTGCTTCAATGTAAAAGCAAAGGCTTCTTTTGCGAACGGTTGAACTGGTGTACCCTGTTTAACGCTTTCTGGTGTATCTACTAAGAGTAATCGAATTTTCTCCTCTTTCCCTTGAACTGATGCTTTAAAAGTATCTCCATCCGTTCCCGCTATTAAAGTTATAGGAATACGTTTTGGTTGTTCAGAATCCGCCTTTTCGTTAGATGCTGAGGTAGAAACAATGTTTGAAGTTTGCTCAGATTTAGTTGTAGTAGGTACCGCAGAAGTTTGTTCTACTTTAGCTGGAACAGCTGGTGCTTTATTCGCTAAATCCTGCTGCTTAACATTCGTTAGATTCCCGATGAACGCTAAAAAGAAAATCCCGGCAAGTGAAAATAAAACTATTGCTAGTTTACTCTTCCGATTTTCTCTCTTAGCATTCTGATATTTTTTATACCCCCAATAACCAAGTCCCCCTGCGATAATCAGTAATCCTAAATATTTAATAATCGCAACAACTACAATTAATGCAAAGATAATTCCTATGATCTTTCCCTTTCCATTACTTCTCATGATATCCCCCTAGGTATTTAGTTCTAGGATAAATATACCATGAACATTTTCCAATATATATAATTTTATTACAAAAATCGCACGAATATTTTGTTATTCTCTAGATTTATCTGCTAGTTTACTTGCTGAAATGATATCCTCCAACTTGATCCAACTAAAATCATCCTCGCCACGAAACAGTTTTACTTCCCTGCGAGCAGTATTTATAGACGTGATTACACCTGTGAGTTCTTCGTCATCGAACGGACTAAAAACCACTATCGATATAGGCTGACGTGTGTTGTAAGAGACTATGAGCACCTGCTCAATTAGCTGCACTTCTTGATCATCAAGTTCAGGCTTACCACGCCGTTGGCGATCTTTCATAAGCTTTAGGTATGCTTCCTTATGTTCAGGAATGATTATCCGACTGCTTTCCCATAATCCATTGCCCTCAAGTTTCTTTCCCATGTATGTAGCCTCCTGATGTAATATGTTCAAATTATATCCCGAACGTATGTTCCTTACAAGAGCTTTTGTTTTCTACTTCTAAGACTTTTGTGCTAGAAAATTATTCCTAGGTCATATATACTAATTTTACTATAATATTACCAATAGATAGGGGTTATGTAATGACTGCAATTGCTGTGATTGCTTTGCTGGCTTTTTTTGTGTTTTTTGTTTTGTGGGCTATAGCTTTAATAAAAAAGAACGGCAAGACTAAGAAAATGTTTCTCTTTGGTTTACTTGCTTTCCTAGTATTTATTATTGGAATATCAGTCGCTGACACTCAGAAACCAACCGAAACTAATTCCAAACCGGTAGCTACCACGCCTGTTAAAGAGAACGAAGTTACTACTGAACCAGTTCAAAAGGAACAGACTGATGCTAAAAAAACATTGATTGACACATCGCTTCCTTTTGATAAGTTTTCATCTGCTCTCTTTGCATTGCCAGTATCCAAGCAAGGGGAAGCATTCGACAGTGTAAGAAATCAAGTTGTTTCATGGTCAGGTGTTGTTATTGAAGCTGGATCAAGCAGCCTTTATGTCTATGGTAAACCAGCAGATTACAACGGTGAATCATGGTCAGATATTAGCGCTGAAAAGAAAAAACTCGGGGATGTTATTGTTGTAAAAGTTTCAGATCGTTCAGAATTGAATGGTCTTAATCCGGGGGATATAGTTACCTTTAAGGGTGAACTTGGTTCCCGTGGTGCTAAGGGAGAAGCCAATTGGAAACTATACAACGGAAAAATAGAGGGTCGGACAGTAGCAGAATCGCCAAACCTCGGAACCATTACCAAAGCTAAATATAACAAGATTAAAAATGGAATGACTTATGAGGAAGTTGCGAAAATTATCGGTGGTCCCGGTGAGGCTCTTTCAGAGGTTGGTGAAAAAGGAGACGAATTTTATACTGTAATGTATTCGTATAAAGGTGAAGTCGGACCTGGTGCAAATGCCGTTTTCACATTCCAAGGCAACAAACTACAAGCAAAAGCACAATTTGGTCTCGAATAAAAACAGCCCCGGAGCAATCCGGGGTTTTAATATTTCTATAGCTATTATGACTATTGTCAACAGAGGTAATTCCATTGCCTGAATAAAATGAATATGATAACATAAGAATAGAAAAAGGGAACGGCAGCCACCGTCCCCTGCACGACTTACCGCTATAAGAGCGGTCAGCAATTGAGGTTTGATCCAGAAATAGACCGTATCCTCGTCAGGGCGGTCTATTTCCGTTTATGGAAAGAAAGTATCAGAATCACCAACGTTGCGAATTGAATCATCAACATCAGTGTGTCTTTAACTTCCATGGCGTCACCTCCCTTCCGGGAGATTAGCCGACCGCCCTTTATAGCCGTTTTGTCGCACAATCCAGATTATACCACAAGAAAACCTAGGTAGGTCCGGAAACTTGCTTTTATTTTTCCATTAATTTATTAAATATCTCTCTATCTTTGGGAGTAAAGTCGGAAATCCGTTTCTTTTTCACGTATGTGTTGGTACTTGAATCCAATTTAATGAAGCTATTTTCACCAACCACGTATACGATATTATCTTCTATTTTATAAGACAGAACGTTATCAATCACTGAATTTAGGGCTTCAATTTGATGAGTGTATAGTATTGGAGGATCACCCGATCCTCCTCCCCTGTAAATCTGAAAAGTCCCATCTCCAAAAAACTCTAACGTATCTTTGCCATACGGGTACTTCCTTATCGTATCGTCTCCAGAATTCGCTAGAAAAATTATAGTAGTAGTTATAACTAGTAGAGAGATCAAGATGTAAATCTTGTATCTGCGTTTCATCTGCAATTCACACCTCACTTCCAAGCTTTTTTTGTATCAGTTACTGTAACATAAGATGTATACTCATTGAGTGTTCCCCATGATTCCATTAAATTTGTTAGATTGGCCGCAGCCCAACCGAGTTTGTTGTCCCCAGTAAACATTTGTTTAAAATTATATTCAAAATTATATTTATCATAATATATTGTAGTAATTTCCCATTGTCCTTTTACATATGTTCCATCTATTTTGTACTTCATTTTGTGAAAAGCGTTATATAAATCTCTGTCACTTTCAATTGCAATAGACCCATAACTTGAAAAAATTTTAACTTTTTTGTCGTTTGCTTTTTGTACTTCTTTTTTAATTACATACATATTATGTTCTTTAGATTTTTTAATTTGTTGAGCCTCATACGACCACTCGTTAAAGTGTAAATTTCCTGGTTTGTAGTCAAGTGAATGTTGAAGTAAATTGGCTGTGATGTCCCCGTACTTCTTTCGAGCTATAGGAACAGCTACTATTGTAAATGCTTTACGATCAGGATAATGTATTACAGTATCTGTTGAATTCTTTACCTTCTCTACGCCTCGCACCCAAGTTTTTTCTAGTTCTACCATCGGATTTTCAAACGGGAAAGTATTATTTCCTGCATACACTAGCATATTCTTACTATATGCGCCTTCTAGTATTTTTTGCGAAACATCAGACTGATCCTGTTCTCTTGTTTCCTTAGGTTCTACCTGAGGACTGTACTGAATTTTTCCCAATTGATCTTCTTTTTGTTTTAAAACAAGTTCAAACTCAAGAATCTCTTTGCTGGTATCAATCTGTTCTTGATACTCATATACATAAGCGTGTGTAAACGTAATATCTCGGATTGTGTTTTCGTTTCTAACGATTTGGACATTACATTTGCGATAGTAATCCTCAATATCAGGTTTATATTCTGTATTTGCCCATGTATACAGCATGTTGGAATTATCCGAATTGTCTACAACTGAAGGAAGCGAATGAAGCGGAATTTTGCTTCGAATATGTAGCGAATGAGCCAAGTTTGGAGACTTAGCTGAAAGGTTTATGGGACTATTATTCTTATAAGTAAAGCCAATGATCTCACCTTTTACAAACTCGATTGGTTCACCACCGGATTCGCGTTCTATTCTTAATGAAATGCTCATTGAAATAATCTCCTCTGTTAATTCAATCTAGTTTTTTAGGAAATATTTGTGAAAATCTAATTTCCAAATATTAATATATACGAAAAATATTAAATAGTAAACATATTTTCAACATGGAAAAGGACGACAATAGGGCTTCGTAACCTCGGCAAATTATATGAAGAAGCTAAAACGAAATATATGCTAGCTAACACAGACCTGTTAGAAACGATAAAAGCTCTGCCGACCAATTATGGTTAGCAGAGCTTTTTGATGTACTACTTTTTCCTCTTACTATTGTTGTTCACTTTTTGTTCTTATACTGTTCGGATTACCCTTTTAATAATTTATCTTCTTTAATCGGAGCAGTAATTTCTTTGATCTCCACTTCATCATTCATTCTTTGCAAGTTCATTGGCATGGAGTCTAAATATTTATATTCCTCGACCCTAACGGAGTCTTCTGTCCAATTCCCCTCTTTATCTTTCACAAAGACCTCTCTCTTTACCGGGAGCCCTTTAGCATCAATGGTTACAACCTCTTTTTTAAGACTGGTTTCTGCTACAACCTCTTGAAGTGATGCATCATTAGATTGTGGTCGTAAAGATTTCACCCAATTTTGCTCTTTCATTTCTTTTTTCTGTTCTTCCATTAGAGAAATATTTAAAATTTTCTTATTTTCATTAGCCAGGTTAACGGGCAATGTCCAGGTGTTCCCTACAAGTTTCCCCGTTACATGATTCCTCCCTATAGAAGTGATTCGTCTTCCCTCTTCAGAAACTATAATTTTATTTTGTAGGACTCCTCCCACATAATCTTCAGTAACTTCACTTAGGTTTTTCCGATCACGGATTCTTATTTGATAAGAGCTATCGGAATAAGTGCTTGAAGAAACAGATATTTTGATATACTCCACCTGACTATTGGTAGCTTTGTCAGCAGCTGCGATCGTTTCACTCTGTGCACTGACAACTCTATCTGTGTTTAGATAGAAAAAACCTGAAGCAGCTACCACTACTAATGGAACTGCAAGGATACTAATTAATGTTTTCTCTTTCATCATCTTCGCCTCCTTTACTCCGCTTTTAAATTCCAGCCATTCACATATCCGTCGGTATGGTAGTCCGTATCAAGAACCCTCCATGCATCAGGATTACACACCATTGCTAAACCCAACTACAGATGTAGTCCAAACAGCCGACCTTAAAGATCGGCTGTATATCAACAATTAAATGACTTTAGACGATAATTTCTCTTCAAAATATTCTCTTACTTTAGAGTCTTCAAAGTAAACCCTACATCCACTAATTCCTCTAGTGAGGAGCACGTAATATATATTCAGTATGAAACTAGTAAGTTCTTGTTCATTGTATTCGTTCAGTAGTGGAGTACCACCAGTATCTTTATAGTTCCCTTTTATAGCTCTAAGTTTCCCATTTTCACCAACAGCGATATCTTTGCCGATAATAATTCCGACATGGTCAATATCCGCGCCTTGAATGGCATGGATAGAGCCTACTTCATTCTTACTACTTTCAATCTCAACCCATTTTTCATACTGGCTATTCCATCGCCACTTGCTTTCATTCTCAACCCAATCATAAGGCAGATTAAACTTGTCTATTCCTTTATTTTGCGATGATTTTGGGTTTGAAATCCACTCTCTAGTATAACCAGCAATAACACGATTTGTAGTATTGGCATGACGGAGTTCAATTTCTCCAATGTATTTAAATAGGTCTTGAATGGAGTCAACGATTCCAAAATAAGAGTCCTTGTTGCGATATGCGAAGACATTAGGATTAAATTCGATTTCATCTATAATGTCTAAAGCATACAGGATGCCATTGAGAAAATCGTTACCGCTAAAGGAACCGTCACCCTTGATGCGATATTGTTGACTTAGAGATTCTTTTACATATCCTTGGGTGAGCTTGATGAAGTTAGCCCTAAGAACATCTTGTGGACGTATGCTCTGGAACTGGTCATAGAAGAGAACGAGTCCATCTGTGATTTCTTGAAGCATGTGGATTTCGTTAATCTCAGGCTGACTCTTGTCGAAATGTTTTTTAGATTCTGGGTGTCCTTTGGGGTAGTATCTTTGCAAACGATGTGCTTCGTCAACTAAGATGATATCGTAGTGACTATTACTCTTGCGTGCTTCCTCAATAGCCTTGCCAGCTCGAACAAAGGTAAGTTTATTTTTCAAATTCAATTGCTTTAAAATTCGATTAAACTTGTCGAGTAGGTTGCTTGTAGTGATCAAACCTATCTTCATATCTGGATTTTTGTTGATCAACCTATACATAAGCGACATCATGAGAACTGTTTTTCCAGTTCCAGCTCCACCCTCAATTAGATACTTATTACGAGGATCTTGAATTACTCTTTCCTCAATATCAGATTGTTGTTTGCTCAGTTGAGTAAAAGGGGAGTATTTGAAAATAATCTTCTGCCTAATTCTTTCTAGATCGTTTGTATGTACTAATCCTTGATTATATAATTCGTTTCCCCACAGCTTCACAAACACTTCTTGCTCTACTATGTGATGCTCGTTGTATTGCGGTTGAGGTTGTCCATTATTTCGGTTATATATCTTGAACTTCGTTTCGTCTGTTTCCGCAAGCATATGGTTAATTATCATGAACTCCAAATCTTTGATATGGGACTCGGTAAAGAAGCTTGCATTGTAAACAATTAAGCAATTGGTAAATTCGCCATCATTGAAATGGCTTTCATGAATGTGCTGGTCGTGACGTACCCAAAAATGCTTTGTTTCGCCTATGTATACTGTTTTTTTCTTTAGATTATAGTAGATATAAGTGACAAAGCCTTTATCTAATATATCTTGTTCACTTTGACAGAGATCATGAATACAATTTTGGTTTGTGCTGCTACTATTTAAGTATAGAGGCAGATTCATTATTCCGTATTTCAAAGACATCTACTCATTTCTGTATCTATTTATATTACAATGTTAGTAAATCTAAATTAATTATTTGTGATTATTACGGTTGATGTCAATAGAGTTCAGCAAAATAAAACAGAGAGCGGAGAAAGAGCTATGTCACCCTACGAAGATAAGATAAAAGATTTAATGTCAAAAGTAGTTCAATTCAGAGATGATCGAAATTGGAAACAATTTCACAACCCAAAAGATTTATCTATCTCGTTAGCTTAGCGGGTTTTGATCTAAAACCACCCCACTGTCGCACCTCAGAGAGCATCAAGTCATATAGCTTCAGCACACCCGCTCTTCCTTGAACAACGATGATTAGCGATTCACTATGTCCGAAAAACAAAAAGAGCCTTTACAGTATAAAAAATTAAATCTTTATTCCAACTTTTATTTGAATATATAGACATTAATGTTTAGACATTCCTATTACGTTTTTGTATGCTTACTAAGCAAATAAAACAAAAAGGGGAATATTCATGAAAAAACTATTACCTATTCTACTTTCTCTATTCTTACTTCCTTGGTTCTCACAAATAACACATGCAGCTACTCCAGAATCCATCAGTTTAATACCTATTATGAAAACAGATACTAGCCCTTCAGGTAAGGTCACCTATAGTGCCGCATACAGCGGTCTCGAAGGATATAAAGCATTTGATGGAAAGCCAAACTATAGCACGGCTGGAAATTATACTGCTTGGGGAACGTCACCTAAGAATGGATGGCTCGCTTATGAATTTTCAACTCCGCAAATTGTCACTAAATATGTTCTTTATTATGGAGGCTACTCCACTAACAATCCACCAGATGCTGGTAAGGATATGCCTAATACCTGGACTTTTGAGGGGTCCAATGACGGAGTAAAATGGACCGTTCTCGATGATAAATCTAATTATATTTTCACCTCCGGAGCTAATGAGTTTTCACTTAATAATAAAGACCAATTTAAAATTTATAAAATAAATATTACTAAGAATAATGGGGCTACTGGCAAGGATGTTAATCTGTCCATTCATGAAATGGAAATGTGGGGTTACGACCCTGCAACTCAAACTCCCGATCCTGTAGATCCAACACCAAGTCCTAATCCTGATCCGTCTAATCCTACTGATCCAACCGATCCAGCACAACCGACTGGTGACCGTGCAATTCTGACTGTAACAATGGATACTGGTCTGGAAAAAGAATTCGATCTGAGCATGAAAGAAGTAAACTCCTTTATCGCATGGTACGAAGGTAAGCAATCTGGAACAGGGACTGCATCATATGCCATTGAAAAGCACAATAACAACAAAGGTCCATTCAACAACCGTAAAGACTACGTAATCTTCAACAAAATCCTTACGTTTGAAGTAAGTGAGTATTCAACTAAATAGTAAATCAACAAAGGACTCCGTACTGGTTACATACCAGCGAGAGTCCTTTGTTACGTCTGGTCTAAATTCAATTCATATCAGTTTCCCAGTAAAGTTTATTAATCAAGAAACAACTCTTTCTACTCTTAACATTTTGCGTTGTCTTATTACATTAACTGTGTCTCCAACAACTATAATCCCATATTCACTTTCATCTACTTCTAGCTCTTCTCTTTCCCCATTTCCATACTCACAAGTAAAAAAATAATCTTCAGAGGGCGAATCATTTTCTAACCTTACACGTTTATCAAGAACTATTGCTCGACGAATTACTTTCGGTGCTCTTCTGTCACGCCTGGCCGATATCCAGAGCGAGAAGAACAAAATAAAAAGCACAGCTAGAAAACCCATTAAGACCATCAACTAGATCCCCACCTTTTTGACAACTCATTGCGTATATTATATCGGGATAACTAAGGCATTTATTTACATCTGCATAAAGCACTACATACTTACTCTAAACTCAAACTGCCCTCTCATATAATACTTTCCTGATATTTTAACTGACTCCGGAGTAAACTTTTCTAATGGACCACCATAGTCCACAATATCTATCAAATCCTCTCCCAACGGCTGGACTACATATACTCTTACTTGGCTTAAGGCAGCTGCAAATAGTTCTATATCTGACTTTAACTCTTTATATGTATGGTTCATGCTGATCACCTCGGTCATTTATTCGATGAATAATGTGGTAATTCCTCCAACGACAAAAATAGACTCGCCAGTTACCTAGCGAGCCTTAATTTTAAGTTTAATGTAATGGAGCCTGATCCCAATCCGCCTGCAAATCGACACCGAACTGTCTTATTGCTTCTTTAGTAGCAAAAAGACAGAAATCTTGTTGAGAACCGTAAAAATTCAGCTTGTATAGGGTGCCGGAGTCAACCTCTTCCCAGTTTAATTCATAAAGATCTTTCTCGAATGATGAATACGATCCATTTAAACTTTTTACGGGGAATTGCGAAGTGGCCTCAATATAATTCTTAACAGTGATATTTGTCCACCCAAAATCCAAATCATATATCTTTTTATCCGATTTGAAGTATTTAAAATTGAGCTGACACCCTTCACGTTCACCCGGGATATGATATTTGAATGTAAATTCAACACATGTCCCTTCTTCATTTTTGTCTTTAAGAATAGCCATTGTTCTCTCCTCTTTATTTAAAATTCCACATAGACTTAAACCAACGTTTTTTCACATTTACTCGATAATTAATAGTGTCCTTACCGTTATCGCTATAAATTGTGATTACATCATTCGCGCTATTATCCAAAATGGCTATTATTTTATTATTAGGGTCATAAACAACACGAGCTCCTGTTTGAATATCAATATATTTTTCAACTGCTCGCATACCGGATGCTTTGCCTTCAAGCAGATTGTCAATCATAAGAGTAGTAATTCCATCTTTAATAGCTTCTTCAATGGCATGTTTAGTTAAGTTTGTAATAACATTTCTTGTTGTGGTTTGAACAGCAACAGAACTACCTTTTTTGAAAAGTTGTTGTATTGTAAACTTAATTATATGACCAATTGATGCTGGTTGAGCTGCAAACGGAGTAATGTGATTTTGATCAAATTCAGATTGAACGCCAGACTGATTTTCCTTGTATTCTTCATACACATTATCCAATTGTCTGTCATATTCCTCAGTAACTTCTTCAGACTGATGAGTGATTTCTTCAGCTGAAGCTGAAGTTGCAGTCAAACCTAAAATATTAAATAATAAAATAATGGATAAAATTGCGGCAAAATACTTAGCTATTCTCTTCAAGTTAGCACCTCTATGTTTTATTTTCAACAAGTATGGTTGGCCAACCAATATTTACAATAATAATATAATTTGAATTATTATACAATTATGTTCTTTTTCACACTTGAAATTTTAACATATTTTTGAACTTCATTTATGAATTTAATTGTATAAATACACAAAACACCCCACTAGCTTAGCCAGTAGAAATGTCACCGATGCTTTCGGATTGCACAATGGTGCTTTCGGATTGCACAACAGTGCTTCAAATGTGTTGTTATCAGCGTAATCCATTTGGTCTATTTTGTAAGTATATATAGAAAAATATTCCTAGGTCTGATAGACTATATACAAATATTGAGTTATATAGGGGGATGTAACATGGGTGCTAAAAATCGTGTTATTGCTGGGGATTACAACGGGAAACTAATAACGCAAACTTTCGGTACGATCAGCCTCTCAACTGGTTTTTTGTCTTCGATTAACTTAGATAAAAACACTATTGAGGAATATGAAGTCATGGATGAGTCACATAGAAAAAGTGCAGCGAGTGCTATAGGAAGAGGCCTAGTGGGAAGTTTTTTGCTTGGCCCTGTCGGATTGCTTGCTGGTCTTTCCGCTAGCGAAAGAGGAGTACACACACTTGCTGTTCAATTTAAAGACGGTAAGAAAAGCTTGATGGAAGTCGATGAGAAAATCTACAAAACTCTCATGAAAAAATGCTTTTAAGATCACATTCTAAATTACATACTTAAAATAAAGGATCATACCAGCTACATCATGATATGATCCTTTATTTATTCTTAGGGTTACTTTGAATACTCACTTACTTCAAACGTCAGAATACGATCATATAGCATGTAGTCCTTGCGGCTGCTGAATGGACCTTTATTATTGTCATGTTTATTAATCGCGTATGAAGCAGATCCAGAACCCGCCTGCTTGCCCTCATACCAAGCAATAAAGGCGTTTACCTCTTTCATGCTTAGGTCGAATTCCTTCTCCAATCCTGTTGTCATAGTGACCACTAATATTGCACGATCTCCAGTTGGTTGAGATGGATCGGTTGGTTCGGGAGTTGGCGTCGGCTCTGGTGTGAAGCTGTCAATATTTCTAAATATTTCTATAGTATTAACCGGAGAATTAGCTAATGTACTCTGACTTCCTCCGATAACGTAAATCTGTCCACCTAATGTTATAGCCCCGGCCCCACTTCTGGCTTGCTTTAAACTAGCCTCAGGAGACCATTTATTCTGTTCAAAATCAAAGGATTCTACTGTATTAAGTTCATAACTACGTCCACCTGCTTCAGTTTTTCCAGCAATAGCATATACTTTATTGGAATAAATGACAGCTTGGGCCCCTCCACGTGCTGTCAGAAGATTGGATTTAGTTGACCAGTTATCGTTATCGGCATCATATTCAAAAAATGTATTTAGTGAAACATTTGAATTATTATCAATATGTCTACCTGCTACAAGATAGATTTTGTCCTTATATACAACTGCAGAGGAACCATGAATTGTATTCGGTATAAGTTTCTTCGTTGACCAGCTGTCGGAAGCTGGATCGTATACTTGGACAGTAGCAACTGAAAGTGTATTTGTTGTCATCCCACCAAACACATAAATCTTTCCCTTATACAAAACACTTGTCAACGAACCTAAAGCCTGCGGCATAGCTTTTTTAACGCTCCATGTGTTTGTTTGGGTATTGTAAACTTCAACATTATTTACTGAGGAGCCTCCTGTCCAGCTAAAAGCATTACCTGTATAGCCACCAATAACATAAATATCATTTCCATAAACAACGGAAGTTGCTGCAGCACGAGCCGTAGGCATGCTACTTCCTGAGGCCCATATATTATTTTTCGGATCATAAATTTGTACATCCTTATATGGGTTTGATCCTGAAGAACCACCGAATATATATATCTTACCATTCAATTCAGAAACAGCACTTACCGCCTTAGGATTTTCTATAGTCGTTTTAATCGACCATTCATCGCTTATAGCTTCCGCTTTTACCTCTATAGCTGGTATATTCATGAACACTATCACTACAATTAAAATACTCCATAATGCTTTAATTTTACTTATCACTAAGATCTCCTCCTGCAATATATTGAACTATTACGAAGCAAAATCATTCTTAAAAGTCTGTCTAAACATAAACTTGCTGATCTATAAATATAATCTAAATATTTGCATATTTATTTTTTATTGGGTATGAAAAAGGACTCTATCAGCCAACACCCTGTAGAGTCCCTCACCCTTATTTCACTATAAATTTTACCTTTGTACCATCAGCATACATATCTAACTGATGACTTACCCATGATCCTGCTCCCCGGTTATCACTAGGGATTATGTATCGAATATCAGCGCCTGCGCCACCTTCAGCACACATTGCCATCGGCCATTCATCGCGGTCATAGCCTTTTTTAGTTGGATAGCCCTTCAGAGATTCCCTACGGTTTTCTTCAGCTTCATCCCTGTCAATTGTGCAAACGGCGGAATGTCCAGCTGCTATTGCATCTCTAATATGCGCCCCGGTTACAGGGTAACGTGAACTTGCGAACTCCAACGTATACCCAGCTGCTTGTTGGCTGATTGCTGCCGGTTCAGCGTAAACGCCCTGAACGGAAAAAATAGATGCCAATAAAAATACAATTAATCCTCTTACAAATCCTTTTATCATATGACACCTCCATAGTATTTAAATCTTCTTTATACTAATAGGAGATTCATGTCGAAGTATCGCAAAGCATGTCGCAAAATAAAAAAAAGACTCGCCAGTTACCCAGCGGAGTCTTTCACATCTACTCTAAATTCAAACTGATTCCGTATGTAATAAGCTCCGGTAATCTTAACCGAATCAGGCGAAAACTTTTCTATAGTTCCACCATAGTCTACAACCGACACCATATCCTCTCCCAACGACTGAACAACGTACACTCTTGTTTGGTTTAATGCAGCTGCAAATAGTTCTATGTCCGACTTTAACACTTTATGTGTATAGTTCATGCTGATCACCTCAAATAGCTATTCGGTGGATCCTGTGGTAATTCCTTCAACGAAGAAGATCCCGCTAACCTAATGATTGGCGGGATCTTTTTACCTATTCCGTTTAGAATCTATAGCTAACCAAGTAGCTTTTCCTTCAATTCAACACTCCTATTGCTCTCGGCCAGCTTTTCAAGCACTTCTCGAGCATCCCACTCATGAATTGGATTCTCTCTAAGTTGATAATCTTTTATAAATTTTTCAAACACTTCGTAACTCAACTCAAAATCATTAACTTTGAAATGTTCTTCAAAGTTCTTAGTGATTTTTTGAACATCGAGGTTACTTTGATCAGGATGCAATCGTATGTTAAATAACATACAAAGATTCGTGATAAAGTGTTGATCTTCACGACTAAGCTCTTTTTCTGCACACCATTTATCATATGGTGACAATTCATCTTCTGCTAAACGTAACAATACAGATTTCCATTCAAGCAAAATGTTTATACGCTTCTCAAGTTTAGTTATATCCGGGTTTTCCATGATGCACCTCTCATTTTTCAAGTCATTAAAGTATTACTTTGCTACCATAATAAATCAACCACTCAACAACCATCCCTACTCCTTCTGCGATTCCTTTACTAACGACTCCTCTCAATTCCTGCACGATCGCAGACCTTGCGCCTGCGGCTATTTCAGCAGTAGTCAATTCTACTGCTCCTAAGTAGCTTTCAAGAACACCAAAAACCCTATTGTTATATTTAATAACAGCTGCCACTGTCTCTGTATCAAAGAATTTTTCCAGAGTCCACCGCGACACAAGGTTATCGATAACATATCTTAATGCTTTAATAGCAGTTTCTACAGCCTTAACTTTCACCCCTTGGGTACTAACTTCCCCATCAGGCTGTACAGTAGGAGCAGGCGGAGTTACAGTATTAGCATCGATTGTTGGTGTTGTTCCGTATGTAGCAGTTACTGAAGATGTTTCTGCAAATGCCGCGAAAAGAGTTATAACAGAGAATAATAAAGCGGTTCTGTCGTTATTCAAAAACCTGGTACTTATTTGGTCAATATTCTAAGCCCAGATGTATTCGTGGGAGGTAGTTCACCGTATGGCTCTGTCAAATGGGCTGAAATCGCAGTAGAAGTGTTGCCAAAAATAAACAAAAAACCATAGTTATCTCCCGAATTAACGCTAGCTAAATATGGGTTGTGCATATTTTAGCAATATGAGGCGTTGGGGAAAACGGAAGCCTTACAAGCTATCCTGTTAGACATAAGCAGAACTCCGATCTAGATTAACCAGCGGAGTCCTTTTTCACATCTACTCTAAATTCAAACTGATCGATGAAAAAAATCTCTCCCGAACAATTAAGGGAATTAATTCACTTGCTGGCTTGAACAAACGCATAATTAACCCTCCTCACCAAATGGCTAGAAGGACAAATTGTATAGCTAGGATCATTCAGAGGTTTCTAGGCTGTGAATCAGCTATTCCCCATGTTTCTCCGTCAACTTTATAATCGCTGCCTCTCCACTGAAGTATGTAGTCTCCAGAACGCAAACCCTCGCTGAAACCTTGGTCAGTAGATTTCCAAGTCACTGTGTCGTGAGGAGCGATTACTAATCCTTTAATATATATTTTGTTTGAACCGCTGTGAGTTAAACTTACCTTTACTGGATGATCAGAGTGATTCTTCATACAAAGTTTAACATGACCCCATCCTTTAGGGACACTAAAGGATTCTCTTACAGTTGCGCTTCCGCCCGATCTTTGATTAATTATGGAGTTATTGCTAGTTATACTTGGTGAGGCTGAAGCAGCACCTACTGTAGTTACTATAGCTAAAGATAAAATCGAGAACAGAAATATTCTTTTCTTCATCATTTCCCCTCCTATTTTTTGTTATGGTTTACCTTAAAGGGACTACCGACTACAATCTGGTAGGTCCTTTCATATCTACTCTAAATTCAAACTGATTCCGCATATAATACGCTCCGGCAATCTTAATCGTATCGGGCGAAAACTTTTCTATAGTGCCGCCATAGTCTACAACCGACACCATATCCTCTCCCAATAACTGAACAACGTACACTCTTGCTTGGTTTAATGCAGCTGCAAATAGTTCTATATCCGACTTTAATACTTTATATGTATGGTTCATGCTGATCACCTCGATAATTCATTCGGTGAACGGTGTGGTAATTCCTGCAAGTAAAAAATTCTCCGCCAACCAATTAAGGTTAGCGGAGATTTGCTTTACTTACGTTTAAGCGCCTCCATGTGTTGCAAAGATTTGAAATCCCTCATTATGGCTGTCCAGATAAATAGGTACAGTTAAGGTAAACAAAAAACTACTCGCAACGATCAACATTACCACTTTTTTCAACATTGTTTAACCACACCTTTTCAATGAGATTGTAAAACTCTGTTTTGGTTTCAGGAACCGCATGGGCTTTGAAACGCACAAACAACCCCATACAATTTATAAAATATGTCTCATTATTTAGTATATGCGCTTTTACCATTGCACTAAACAAATGATTAAAGCCATCATCGTATATCCCATGACTTAAATAATAATAAGCAAATTCATATCCACACAGTGCCGAGTAGTCTGGTATCACTTGCTTGGTATACATATCATCTGATGATGGTCGCTGAGAAAAAGAGGCAATCTCAGTTTCAAATCGTTTAAGTATATCATTTAAATCCAGCTTATAACGGTTAGCCGCTATCATAATGTTAAGTAGTTGAGTGACCCTATCTTCTTGAATTGCATCTGACGATTCATCAATATAGTTTAGATATTCATGAAGCACACTTATATCACCAGATAAAAGCCTATATGCAAGTATATTAGCTTGTGACCAGTGTTTAAACAAACCGATCCAGTGTTGGGTATCCCCGTCGGTCTCTCTAACCCAATCTAAATTGGAGTAGGCATATGTATAATGCAATGCCTGCTTATAATCACCCAGCTCTTCACATGCATTGGCACACAACAAATCTGCATAAGCGATGTACACAAATAAGGGACGGCTTAGCTTATTAGTAGATTCAGTATGTTCTCGGCCGTTCTGTTGATATTTCAAAGTATATTGGATTTCCGCTTTATCTCTCATTTTCCTTGCCATTTCTTCTACCTTGTCCCACTTACGCAATGAACGATACACATTAGCCAAGTCCTTCAATGCGTCTAGCTGTTCTAGTTCATCAAGGCGTTCCACAAAAGCTTCAAACACCGCTGCTGTCCCTATGTTACGGCTTTGATCGTGTCCAATCTGAATCGTGAATATGCGATATTGGCAGACTGCCAAACGTTCAGAATGTTGATATCTCTCCGTTTCAGCTACTCCCTCATAGAGTAAGAATGCAGCCGCATTTTTTCCCTGCGCCAACAATTCTTCTGCAATTTCAAATAGCTTGGGTGAATACAGTAGATTGTCCATGATGGCTCCCACCACTCGACGGATTGCATCCAACTTGTCCAACTCCGCACAGCGAAACAAAAATGGCTCGATTCGTCTCATATTCGGAGGATGGTCGATGATGTAGTTTTCTATGAACAAGTCATAAAAGTGACCTTCCGGTAAACCCATAGCCTCAGTAATTCGATCCAGTTGGTTAACAGACAAAGGCTTGTTTCCTGTCACGATAGCACTTACTGCTCCTCTATTCATATCCGCAATATGACCAAATTGTGTTAAACTCAATCCTTCTTGTTGTAGGTATCTGTCTAATTCTGCTCTAATCGTAGGTGTATGCTTCATGTCATATCCACCTTTCACACAGAAATTCCAAAACTTATATATTATTGCATTCTATTGTTGTCTACAATTTAATAGTTGTCAATAAGTTTTGAAATATTTGTCATGCAATATTCAAATGAAATATGTATTTTCGAATATTAATGATTTTTTACCATTTTGTTAATAAAATTGTACATTTTATTCCTTTTTCTGTGGTATGATTGGCCAGTAGTACAAATTATACCATTCAAGAGGACGGTTTTTGATGAATTTTAAAAACACAGCAATCATTCTTACAAGTGTATTGGCTCTTACGGCAGTAGCTCCGCTGGCTGCTTTTGCCGCACCAGTTACGGGGATTGTAGTATCGAAGGATCATGGAGGTATAGTTATCCAAAGAACAGGCCAAGAGGTACATGAGGTTCTTGGTGGGACAAGTCCAACGATGGACTTAACTGTTGAGAAAGGTTATGGACATGTAAGGATTAGAGTTCAGAATACAGGAACACCAAATCTCACTTGGAGCTTGCAGGGTAACGGGAAAGAATACGTCTTTAAAACTGTTGGCAAACGAGACTCATTAACGTGGACTAGCGTTAATTCATTCCCTAATGGAATGCCTTCAGGGAAATATGTAATTCAATTCAGAGCGAACGGTAACAACGTTGAAGGCGAAGCTTGGGGTACTACTGGTCAGTACACAGGAGACATTAAATAACCGTTACTACAAGCAGGGGAGCGCCTTGGAGATAAATCCAAGGCGCTTTAAGTATTCAATGTTGCCATACTCAGTGTCTAACAAAAGACTGCCGACCAATTAAAGGTTAGCGGGGATTTTACTACTTAACGATAAATTCAACTTTTGTTCCGTCTGCATATTCATCCAGCTTGTGACCAACCCACGATCCAGCTCCACGATTATCCTTTGGACTTATGTACTTAATGTCTGCACCCTCTCCACCTTCGGAACACATCGCCATAGGCCATTCATCGCGGTCTTTACCCTTCTTGGTGGGCACACCCTTTAGGGACAGCTCACGGTTATGGTCGGCTCCTTCGCGGTCTATGGTGCATACTGGTGACTTTCCTGCGGCAATAGCCTCTTTAATGTGCTGGGCCGTTTCAGGATAACGGTCTGACGGGAATTCCAGCTTAACCCCATCGGCAGACACCTGCGTTACTGGGACGGCTATAGGGTCACTCTTAGTGGTCTTTACACCATCTTGCTGCACGCTGCACCCAGCTAATAAAACCGTTGCCAGCAACGTAACTATCCATTTAAACATATGTATTCCTCCCCCTAAACAGAAAAATACCCCACCAGCGTATGCCAGCAGGGTATCACCGATGCTTTCGGATTGCACGACGGTGCTTCCGTATGTGTTGTTATCAGTATAATCGGTTTGGGTGATTTTGTAAATACTATATGTACGGTTCATGCCGATCGCCTCACGTTGTAATACGCTCGACTTTTTCTGAAGTACCTTGGGTTATTACTTTAACCTCATCTCCAACAATTAAAATACCATATTCATTTTCGTCTATTCTGACTTCTTTTCGATCCGTCCCCTCGAATTGGCAAGTTATATAATACCATTTATATGATGAATTCTCAGTCCAATCTACTCTTTTATCAATTATTTTTGCAATTCTTTCAACTATAGGTTGCTTTAAATTTCTCGCATGTTCTCGGTTTGAAGATATTATAATTGGTCCAAAAATAGCTGCCAATAAGACAACCGCCAAAATTAAAACACCCATAAAATAATTCATCCCCTTAAGGTTTTCTATAAATTAATTCTACATTATCCCAAAATAAAAAAACACCCCACCAGCTTAGCCAGTAGGGTGTCACTGATGCTTTCGTACTTTTGTGATATTCTTACAAAATAGATCAGTCCTCGGCGGGGTGCTTTGAGATAAAACTATCAACACTGGTTTGTAACAAAAGAGCATCAATTTTGGATTTCATCAAATACAGGAAATTGTGTCCTTCAGCAATCATTCTGAAATCTTCAATATTGAAATCAATAATTGATACTCGTTCATCTAATCTCTCTTTTTGAAGGAAGAGTTTCTTCGTAAGTCCTATAGCAGAATCCCATCCTCCTCTTGCAGCCATCCCATGATAAGAGAAAAGAAAACCAAATCTTGAAGAATTCGTACAAGTCAAAGAGTATAATTTACCAACCCATGTAACACCTATCGTCTTATTATAGTTTTTGCATTCCGATATTAGAAACCTACTGTTTATTCGATTTACGGGTAAAAAGCTTTCAAAAAGTTTTCCTTTGAAATTGAAATCGACAAGTTGATCAATTTCATTTGTACTGTTACGAATATTATCATGAACTTCAAAGAACCCTGATTTTTCCCAGAGAAAAGAAACCAATTTCTCTAAGGCTTTTCCTTTTTGAAGAGTGTTATTCTCTCCCTGATCTTTTTTAGTTTTTGTCACTTCTTTTTTATTTACTTTTTCTAGATTAATTAATAATTTTTTATACTCTGACAGATCTTCATCATTTAGTCTAGAAAGAGTATTGAAATGTTCTTCCATGTCGTCAATATCTGCAAACTTAAGATATTCATGTGGGGAAAGACCGACATTACTCATCAAAGATCACCTTGTATACTGCTACACTATTTTGAATAGATGTTAATTCAGAATCGCAGTTTTCGCAATAATCAGATTCAGGAATTTCGCCAATTGTATTGTATATCTCACCAGTAAATCGCCCACAACGATGACAATATACTTCAAAGACAACAATAATAATCTTCAAACGCTTGATTATTTCCAACACTTGATATGCGACTGACATAGTTACATTCAATCGCCTTATCAAGACACCTGGATAAATAAGCTGCCCCTTTTTATACGTTGATAGGATCTTCAGTAGATCCGTCATCTTCCGATCTGGCAATATCTTCGAGTCGGTCAAACTCGATTTTATTCTTGATAATATAGTCGGTGACATTATTCATCTTCTCCATATTGGATTGTTGTCCATAATACTGCAAAAAGCTATATTCCTGATTTAAATAATCGTGTTTAAACTTAACTGTTGTGCTTTTGCCTTTGTCGGTACCTTTCCATATTAATGCTATCCATGGCAAGTTGGCATTTGTCTCAATTTCTGCGATGAAACCATCAAGAATTTGCTTAATTTCTGGGCTTTTATCAAAAAGTTCTTCATGCGACCTAATTAGTTCTTTGAGTTCCCCAAGCAAGGGAAGTATATAGTTTTCATCAGCCCCTGTATCAAGAACCGCCTTTCCTCCATTGGGTAAACTCATGGATTGAGAGTGCACGCTTACTTCGTCTTGCTCAAGAGTCTTAATGACGTAGTCGATCACAGCGGGAAAGTTGATGTTTTCGAACTGACAATCTAGGTTCCTTTTAAACCAATTTAACACAAGTTCAATTTGCTGAGTGTAAAAAAATTCATCGTCTTGAAAATAAGGTTTGACTCTATCCAATCTAATTTCAAGCGCTTTAAGGTGTTTGTGATAGACAGCAATAATAGGATATTTGTATTGCTTCTTGATTTCAGTATTGGGAGGAAACCCTGAAAGAAGTCGGCTAAATTTAAACATGATAATATTCCCAATTGCATATTTAGTGGGAATGACTGATTTATATAATTTTTCATCAAAAACGTAATCATTGGGACGATTATCCGAAAAATAATCAACAATTCCCCCTGATGCTAGCCCTACTTCGATAAGAGCTTCATCAATCTCAGTAACGGAAAAGACAGCTGCAAACTTATACGATTTCAAAAACTCGTCCTTTTCGACGTGTCTCACCACCGTTTGAGCTCTTACAATTCCTTCTGAAAGTTGATTCCCTTCATCTTCAATGTCCGATAAGTCCAAAACATTTTTCCCTTCAGCAGTTTTTTTGCTCTTTTCAAGCCTCACCACTTCATTTTTTTCCATTTCTTTCAATAACTTTTTTCTCGCATATTTCGGGTAGCTTTCACTAACGGTTGAGGAGAGAATTTCCGAATAATTCGGAATAACTTGAACACCTTCCGCTATTGGATTCATTATTTTTTCTGTCATTCTTTTCACCTATTATCTGTATATTTTGATTTTCCACACCTAAAATATACCATTAGTGAACTCATATTGGAATCTTTTTTACCATACTTTTACTGATAATTATACAGAACAAATGTTCGTATTACAAGCAAAAAATAACCCCGCTAGCTGAAGCCATCAGGGTATTTACTTATAGTTTATTCCGCAGAAACAGGCGTTTGGACAGGTTGAGTTGGCGTAGAAATAGGGTCCGGTTCAGGTTGAACCGGACCAACTGGCGTTACCTCTGCTGTAGCCTGTGCCAAGAAATCATTAAGCTTTGCAGCTAAGGCTCAATACAATTTCTTTAAATGTATTCTGAGTAAGGGGAACAACCATCTTGCTTTGTATGTGGATAAATATCCCTAGTTCTGATAGACTACGACTAGAATATCCAATGTAAAGGGGATTACTACTTTGGAAACTGTAAATCAAATCAAAAATGAACGTAAAAAGATCCGGATAAATTGGAGAATAGTTTCTATCTATCCTCTCGTATTAGCGTCTATTGTATTATTTGGACTTTTTATTTATCCCACTATGTACAAATACGATAAATTAGATCAAAAGTACCCTGTAATGATCAATCGTTTAACTGGAGAAGCAAAGATTCTGACTCAAGACGGCTGGCAAAACACCCCTGATATTGATTCTGCAATTGGCAAAATGGAACAATATAAAGGTGAAATATCTATGGAAATTGACAAACAGAAAGAACAAATCACGCAGAATGTAATGGCTTCTGTAGAGAGACAACTTGATGAAATCAAAAACCAAAGTGCATCTGTAAATCAAAGCCCCTCAGAGAGTGAATTTGCAGGTGTTAGAAATCGGGATAGAGGGACATTCAGTAAAGGTGATTCAATGGACACCGTGGAGAAGATAATGGGCACTGCTAATACAGTAAACTATGCTGGTCCTTTTGAAAGATGGTTTTATGGAAATTCAAGTGTGAGTTTCAAAGACGGGAAAGTTAATGGATGGAACAATGCAGACGGAAATCTATCGCTAAAATAAAACAAAAGCTCCGTGCATCTACTGCCGGAGCCTTTGTTTTATTTTTTTATTCCGCCGTTACTGCCGCTTGAACAGCTTCTACCGATGCTGAAATAGGCTCAGGTTCAGAATGCACCTGGGCAGGAACAACAGATGCTACCTCTGCCGTGGCTTGTGCCAAGAAATCATTAAGCTTTGCAGCCAGGCCAGATACAGCTTCTTTAGCTGCGGCCTGTGTCGCCTCTTCACTTGGCTGAGCTTCGGTAGTCAGCACTGTCTTTGTCTTAGCTTTATACTCCAGATATGCCTTCTCAATTGCTGCTTGCAACTCCGTAGGCGATACCACAATTCCTTGTTCCGTCAGTCGCAAGGATGCATATTGCAAAGCCTCCTGAAGCTTACGTTCTCCTCCCGCTTCTTTAAACGTAGTCTGAGCAAGTGCAAAAGCCTCCCCTGCTACTTTATGGATTACCTCGCGTTGTGCTGCCGTTGTACGCGCTTCTAGCCACGCGTTAACCTTAGTCTTGAGTTTGTTCAGACCTCCTAAAATAAATGCTGTAAGCACACCCGCAGCTGCTGTAACAATGGTATTTACGTAAGGCTGTACAGTTTCGATAATTGTTTACATGATTACTTTTCCCCTTTCGTTTTCAACGATGCGATTTTATTTTTTGAATCCCAAGACACTACCGCCCCATAAGCATCAGCAATTGGTCTGAGCTGCACATACGCTGTACCCTCTACAAGTTGGACAGTTTGCAGCTTGGACCCATTTAAATAGGCTTCCTTACTGGTATTGTCCCAACGATAAGACAAGCTCAAGGCATTTGCTAATGACCGCAGCGGCACATAAGTTCTGGACCCATATAGAAGCGCTTTCCCCGCTTCTTTGCCATTGACGCGGAATATGCCGGATGTAACGGATTCTGTCTCTTGTGCAGGGACAACAGCGCCGAATCGCTTACGCAGCTCGTCCGCTGTAACGTCATACTCATTCATATCCACGTTCCCTTTTATCCCAGCTACCTTGCCACTGTCGCTGTATTGCCAAATATCCCAACGTTTCCATGTCACTGTGTCGCTAGGGACGCGAGTGTCACTATACCGGGCTATCCATAATGGGTAACCGCCCAATGAGGCGTTAAAATTAGCTGCAAATGCATTGCCTGTATAGATAATCGGCTTTCGTCCTGTAAGTCGCTCCAGCTCCAGAAGGAAAGCCAACGCTACAGCACTAATAATTGTTTTGGACAGGTTGCCGGGATTGTTTTCATAATCCATCACTGCTGGAAGGTCCAGCGCTTTTGCGCCGCCAATCTGCTCCAGCACTTCAGCGAAATGCCTTGCTTCCGCTTTTGCAGCTTCAACGCTGGTTGCATCGACAAAATGGTATGCTCCCAACAATACCCCGGCTGCTCTGGCTCCTTTTGTATTTGTAATAAATGTCGGGTCGACGTAACGTTGTCCCTGGCTGGCCTTGATGAAGGCAAATGAAATACCATCTGCCTTGACCGCCTTCCAATCAATCTTTCCTTGATAACGGGATACGTCTATTCCTTGGGCATTACGGCTGTTTCGTTGTTGCATCCTCTTTCTCTCCTTCCTCACCACTTTTACTTTTCAAAACTTCTACGGCCTGTCGGATTACAGGCGGGATAGGAGCGCCGAGTCTGCCACCATTCTCCAAAATGGACAGCAGCTCATTTGCCATATAAAAATAGGCGACTGCATCCCGGAATAGGTGCGAATAGCCTAAGACTCCATCAATCAGATGGGATACTGCTACCATTGCAAAAATAAATACCTTTCGAGCGATACCGATGAGACCAATCTTGCTTTTTAAACCGGGTCCGGTACCCTTCTTACCTTCTGCGCCAGCGGCAAATAATCCGGTCACATAATCAATAATGACCAGTGCAAGCAACACCCCCAATACTCCCGACCACCCACCGTAAAAATACGTTATAGCGCTGCTTCCTAAAGCAGTACCAAACTTAAAAATCTCCCACTTATCCAACCATCTTTCCCCCCGTCTCCCCGTTCAGGAAACTTTTCCTGAGCTATCATCATTTGCTTTTTGATCCTTTTCCTCTTGGGCCTGTATCTCTGCTAATGCATTTGCTACCGCAATATCCAAACCTATAAGTATTTCTTTCCGTCGTGCTGGCTGTGAAGCAATGACAGCAGAAATAACCTCAGTCAAATCCTCAACAGGTCTGGTTAGATCCAGTTGTATGTCTAATGTGGATTTTATCTTTGCCATGGGTTTCATCGCCTCCCTCAGACACAAAAAAAGACACCTTTAGTTTGTAGATGCCTTTAATTGCTCCTTATTATAAATTTTCACAAGCCATTCACGGCCTAATTGAGTAAATCTACGATGATAGATAACTTTACCGTTATCAAGTACTTCTTGTTTGATTTCAACATAGCCGCAATCTGCATATCTGCTATACAACAACCATGTGTCATTCTGCCTGAATTGAATTTTTCGATTTCCTAAATCATTATTCAACGCAATCGCTGACTTGAACCCAAGTTCCTTCGCAATCTCTGTCGCGGTATAGGTTTTGTTAACATGCATTAGAATTGCATTCGTTCTTTCCGCCTGTACTCTGGCAGCACGTTCTTCCTTGAGCTTAGTCAGCAGTTCAATTCCAAAGTCAGGATTATTAAGCATATTGTCAATTACATTATCCGTAGCATGTATTCCATGCTTCCTGATCGACGGCAGTATTTCATCAGCTATCTTAATCTGAAAGGCTTCTGCTACTTCATTTTTTGCTTTCATTGCTAAGCGATAAAAGATGTTTTCAGGAATAAATTCAGGCAGGCCAACTTTCCTAACTTCATTACTGTGCCCACTTGTGGGTACGCCAAAATCTTGCAGGTACCCTCTCACTCGCTCCCACCTTACAACTTTATTGCCACTGGCTGCTGAACGAACAAACCCAAGCCCACGGGAAACATCCTCTAAACTCAATTGTGCCGTTCCGTTTCCATCAATAAAACCTCGTACTCCGTGAATTGCATGTATATCCATACCTGTTCTCACCTTTCTTTGAACGCAAAATAAGCCCCTGAGTTATCAGAGGCTTTCATACTTATATATTAAATTGGTTTTGTTACTATAACGCTGCGGATTTTAAAGGGAAACATTGTTCTATTTATCCCCAATAAACGCCAATCTAAAATCACTACAGATATTTAGAGTTACAGAACAATTTATGGTAATATTAAACTATCAGCTGAAATTCATTAAAGGAAACAACAAAATGACTAAAAGTAAACTTATTCTCTTTATATTGTTTTTTTACATAGGCTGGACAATTAAGGAACTAACATTCCATCCAAAAATATCTGATTTGAATCTTTATTTGATATCATTCTTAATAAAACTGATTTTTTGGATCGGGCTGGTAGTCATTTATTTCGTATATATCGATCGAGTAAGGTTGCAACAAATCATTGACTACATAAAATTAAAACAAAATATTATCAAGGGAGTATTTACTGGCGGAATTATTGGATTATTATTGGTAGTAATCGAGGTTATTATCTTTAATGGTTTTAAATTTGACATAGGAATCAGATGGATCATTACACCATTAGCGGCATTTTCTGAAGAAGTGGTGTTCCGAGGATTCATTATGAATAAACTAAGAGACCATCGGGTAAAAGGAAATAACTTCATACAAGCCATACTTTTTATGGGGGTACACTTTCCAATAGGTATTATTTCAGGATATTCACTTCTTAACTATGTGACCATATTTCTCGTAGGATACATTCTTGGATTTATATATAAAAAGACTTCTTCGATATGGGCTCCAACGATTGCACATAGTGTCTACAATATTCTTATTTATTTAAGGCAGTGAATTTACCTATTCCTTTTAAGGTGGCAATCATTATTGCACTATCGGAGAATGAGAACTCAATTGAAAAGGGTGGATAAGAATGTGGAGAGATGCCCAACATGCTTGGAACCCAAACCAAAAGGAAATTAGAATATGGGCATACAGCGATATGAAAATACCGGACCAGGATTGGGAACTAGCTGTGAATAGCTTTGAAAACATACCCATGATATGCAACTTTGTCGATGACGAAAAATGCAAACACATTCCTTTTTTTCTAAGTAGTCTTTATGTTTTCACTGGTGATGTTGTTGAATCTGGAGAAGAGGAAGGTATAAAAGAATTATCCGTACTATTAGAAAAGGTGAGCACCTTCGCTAAGACTGAGGAGCTTAATGTCTGGATTGAACGCTCAAAACACCTTATACAACATCCAAGGGATTATAATTATGATTATTGGGGCTTGGAATCTAAGTATGTGTATAAATAAGAGTAAAGACCTCTCCAGTACGGAGAGGTCTTTCTATATATCTCTGTTGTATTTTATTTAATACCTTGGTAATACTGATTTTATTTCAATGCCGCTATAGCTTTATTTATTTCTTCTAGTTCAGTCTTCAATCCTCTTCATCTTTGTTGTGAAGGTATTATTTCGTAAGTTGCAGTATCATTCTTATCTGAGTAATCCCTCATTCAATACTACTTCCCTGGCACAAGTGCCACGAACCATGATCATTTTCCGCTGGATCGTGTCTAGTTTATTTAATGACCGTCCATGCTGATATCCCGTCGTAGGTAACAGTGTATTAAGCATGGCCTTAAGTTCTTCCAGCACTTGTTGTCCACTCTTACCTACGTTTCCGTTTGAATTCTTTGCACTAAACGTTAAATCGGTATCTCCCATACGTAAGTATGTGTATAGAGCGTAGGATACGTCTGGATGAATAGATATAAGGAGCTCAAGTAATTCCCCTGCCGTATAGCTCTGTGACTTGATAAGGTCAATATTATGAGCCTGCTAATGCTTTTTAGGCAGCCAATTAAATATTTTCAATAGATTGGAATTCTCTTGGAACTGTATACCTATCTGGACTCCGTTCTCTCGCCATGTTACACAATCACCAAGAGGCGGTCTCATTAAATCATTTCATTTTGTAAAAGGAGCTGTCTTCTCCCAGTATCGATCAGCTTCTGAAAAGTGATTTATAACATCACTTGCTACCCTAACGTAGATATTGTCACCAGGCCTAGAATCGTCATAACGGAACCAATTGCCATTGTTAAGTCTCATACGATTATCAGGATGTAAATCATGTGCCGTAACTTTGTTAGGTGGTTTCTTCTCCCCCCAAGAACATGTGAATCCCTCTGAAGAGCAAACCGCGATCTCAATAACGAATCCACCGCCATACTTATCAAATTGGAATGTTAAAAGTTCAATCTTTTCTTTATCAATTTTCCGGAAGTGTGGAAAAGATCCTTTGAATCCTTTCTGTCTAAGAATAGGTATCACTATTTCCTTTAAAGAACTGATCATAGTGTCTCTTTCGATTGACATACCAGACCTCTATTCATTAGTGTTAAGCCAATTATAAACTATTGGCCAAACTTTCAAAGAATCATTTTAATATATAGGTATCAACACATCATAGCAACATTGGATTAATTCCTGTAGCCTCCTGATACCGCATCTTAATTACATAACAAAAGATCGGGCCGAGCTCCAATGTTTGGCATGTCCGATCCGCCTGCTCACAAGTCATAAGCGTAGATTCGCTGCCGCCAAAGAAATAGACAACCACATTCCCTTTACCTGCTGGCTATTCTTAATTGGAATAGCCAGGTAAAGGGGCTTCTGAGTGGGATGTACATACTTGTTCCATCCCCCCGTGAAACTTCCCATAGCGTCTCAGGCAGCGATCCCTCAACGGAAAGACCACCTGAAGATCAACACGAGGGTTGTATGCTGCTGCGTTGATTTGTTCTATCGGTAATACTCTGATTTCCACTTGTGAATGCTCCTCTCTGAATATTTTTTTAATGCTCCACAACCAACTGCCACGTCGTTCCGATTCTTAGTGTGTAGAGAATAAAAGGGGGATGAAAAACAATGTTCGCAAGCATTATGCTTTTTGCTTTACTTCAAGTTCTGCTGTCCAAAACTATACCGGCAATCTGTACAGTTCTAGTTGCTTGGTTAGCAATTAAAAAAGAACTAGTCAAAGCTAAAAACTCATAAAAAACAAAGAGGGCAGACCATGACGGTTTGCCCTCTATATATGTTAAATTATTTCCAAGTCTGAGTGAGATTCATAAATATTCGCGAGCCTGTCAGACGACATCTTTAACCTAGGTGGATTAGTTTTGACAATAAGACACTCCCAAGGGCAGGCTCTGAATGTTTATCATATAAGAACAAAAGAAAAAGCACCCGAAGGGCGCTGTTTAATTAATCGCATAGAATCCATATAGATCTTTTAACGAGATATCAATTTCTACATTATTTCGTAACAAATCAATTCTTTTATTATAAAGTATTTGAAGCAATTCTTTTTTCTCATTTTTTCGTGCAAGATGAATCTTTCTATGACACAGTGGGCATAGTGCCACGACGTTGCTTTCCGTATCAATTGATGTTGTAAATTCATTCTGAAATTTCATAGGTATTAGATGGTGTGCCTCAACGTAGAGCTCTTTGCTAGCATCAGAAACAAACGTAATATGTGACTGGTCAATTTCACATTTAAAATTAGCTTTTTTTAATGCAATCTTTGATATTTTTGCACTTCGTGGCCAAGCTTCCATGCCATTTATTTTTTTAGGATTCTTCCTCCGTTGCTTTATTTCTGGAGAATCGATAGGTATTTTACTAAAATCAGATTCTAATGAGGTTTGAAAATTATTCTCTTCGAGATCATCCTCAGAAAGTATAAATTTATTACTCAAATCATCAACTAGTTCATCAAGGACTGTATAGCGCCTCATCCTGATACCAAGTTTTTCTTTATCAATATTGCTGAATCCTTGCGGTGTAAAATTAATTTTATAACCGAAATAAGCAGAGAACACTTCTTTAGGGATACTTACCTCTTGTAAATCTTTTAAAAAGTATATATACTCCCACGTTCTTCCCTTTGTATCTTCCCCCCATACATGCTTTGCAACTTCCCTATTATGTGTTTTGCACAAAACTTTTGCGTAGTATGTAAACCCCTCTTTGGTATAAACCAACATACCGTCATTCGACTTAAGCCTACTCCACCTTTTAATATTTTGATCTCCGGGAACAGCCCCCCACATGTGAACGTACTCATTAAGACCATAAGTAGTTAATGTCGACTGAACTTCAGGTTCCAATTTATCGAACAAATCTGCAATTCGATAAGGCACCGCTACTGTTTCATCGTAGTGTTTACGTGCATTTTTGTCACAAGCCGTGAAGTAATAAAGCATTAAACTTCCCCCTATAAATCAGTGTATTTCTTATTTAATCCATATGATTTCTCTATAGGGTACTTATCGGCATTTTTTTGAATTTTGTTTCGAATTGTAGAATCAACATCAATGTTCAAATCATGACACAGCATTAAAGAGTAAATGATCACATCAGCAATTTCATCTTTCATTTTTTCATAATTCTCTTCCACGGCTGCCTCGCTACTCTTCCACTGGAATAACTCCAGAAGTTCACTCGCTTCAAGATTTAACGATATAGCCAGATCCTTAGGATTATGAAATTTTTTCCAATTCCTATCTTCTCTAAACGCAATAATTTTCTCAATTAGTTCTTCCAATACTCTCACCTCAATACATTATTTCGACAAAAGGTGACTTTTTCCTTTTGTAAATAATAAAGATGCATTTATGTTGAGTTGGTTTCCACTATTCGGGTGACAGGCTAACAGTCTGTCAGAGTGTGTGTATGCCCTCTCTGCACTCCTTTTAGCATTCCTGAGTATAGGAAGAGCACTCAAAATGGCTCATGTTTTGTCGTATGAGGGCAAAAGAAAAAGCACCGCAAGGGTGCTAAGTTAATTGAGAAATTGAATACCCCAATAATATAAAATGACCAAAACACCAGCACTCGCTATGATTCCGGCCAATGTTTTTCCCAGTATTTTTTTAATGGAGATACACACTACACCCCATAAAATTATGGCAATGATGAGTATTAACAATTTGTTTCCTCCTACAGCACCCCAGATATCAACATTTGCACCTTCAAAAACATTCAAAAAGATTCCTCCCTAGCTTTTGTCTAATTCCAAAATTCTGCATTCAGGAAGGTTATCCTCTTTAACATATGGACGTGGACGTAAGCAAAACTATTTTACTCCATCCCATCTCCCCCAAACACAACCTTTACATTTTTTCGGCTGTTTTGATGGTCCTTTAAACGGGAGCAAAATTCTGCTTCTTCTTCAAGACTAAAATCCTTTCAAAAAGCAATAAATAAGCCACCCAAATGAGTGACTTGTATCTGCCTATGTATTTATAGCACCAAAATAACACAGGCGCTTATTTAAAACCCTAAAAAAAGCCGTCAAGCTAATAGCAGCTTACGTTTTTTTGCTTTATCCGAATCATCGTCTCACTCTGGCATTCTGACCTATAAACCTTCTGCATCTTGATAAGAATGCCAGGCTCATTTTAGCACTTCATTAAGCATTGTAGCTGATAATAGGATTGATCGCCGGGGAGTATGAATCAACAGTGACGATTTCAAATGTGGCATCCTTATACAATGGTTTCTGAATATTTTGGAGGTCAATAATCTTCAATGCATTTTCTTTCGCTTCCTTTACATCGCGTCCAATTCCGCCCAGGCGAAAATTTGGCAAATAACAAATGACTCCGTCATTCTCTTCACTACTCTCAATTAATGCATCATACTGATTTCCCGCAATTTCCATTCTTTCGAAATGAGCTTCGTATAAATTAGATTCATCTAAATTCGTAGGTACAATTTCAAGTGCATTAACCTTAGCATCTTCGATATCGCGTCCCATGGTATACTGCTGGATGGTTGGAATGTAGCAACTGCAGTTCTCTTTATTTTGCTCATACAAAAACAATAAATTTATCTTTTTCATGGATTTATCCTCCTAATTTTCAGATCATCAAAACAAGGTTATCTTGGATAACCTATAGGAAGAAATGAATCTCTAGACTCATTCCCTCTTAAAGCATCCAAAATCAATTAAACAGCCATATAATACTGCAATTGTTCCACAACATCTTCATGGTGATTAATTGGTTTCATTTCTCCCGTCGTACGGTTACATACAAAGAGGAATGTATTTATATCCCCCAGGTCTTCTTGTAACGTTTCCAACCAATTTTGTTGGAATTCTCTTATAGTTTCCACTGCAGTGGAAGCAGATGTGTTCCAAAATCATAAACAAACCACGCGAACGTATTGTAATGCTTGATTGAATCAGTATCCCCTTTATAAAAATCAGCACGGAATTTTTCTTTCGTAATCATTCCATCTACGATCTGACTCATTTTTTCGACTAGATGTTCATAATGATCTTTATTACTCTCTTTCTCTTTAAAAATGCTCATGTATTTCCATCCTCCCAAAACAAATTTTTAGAACCAAGCAAGAATAGACAAAAAAAAGCCATGGGACACAAAAAAACACCCTACTAGGTGTCATGATCCCACGGCTAAATAAGCCTAAATATATGTGTTGAACCAAAGAAGTCCAAATCTTATCTTCGTCAATTCATATCGACAAAGAAAATTAAATGCTAGTTAATAATCTATTTTTACCATACCTTGAGGAAGCAGTCAACCTACATTTCCACTTCTTTCTTTTGAACACTCTTAAAACCTTAGAAAAACAGAAAGGTATTAGACTGACAACAGACTGAAGTGGTCTTAATCGGGGCAATAATGGTACCCTCGAATTAGCGCTGTGACTCCCTTAAGACCTAGCCTTCGAGGGATTATAAGAATATAAGGGCTGGGTAACAAAACCATTCCCATCTTTTGCAACCATGACTGAACACGATCCGTATTATAATACAAAACGCGAACGCAAATATGGAGGTAATTAGAGATGAATGAACAAAAGGGATGCGTGAAATGCGGCAGCCGAAACGCCAAGACGAAAGAGGTGGCCATGACTGGCACGGGCCTCTCTAAAATGTTTGATATTCAGCACAACCAATTTGTCGTCGTTTATTGCGAAAATTGCGGTTATTCCGAATTTTACAACAAGCAATCGTCGATGGGATCGAATATTCTCGACCTATTCTTTGGTTAAGCTGTGTAGGCGCGTCCTCCACTCCTTGACCCATTCTTCAGGGACATCCTTAAAAATTACATCGCATCTTATTATTTTGCTTTTAATATTTTCCCACTTCAAGGAAAGATCATCCATACCCGCCTTTATGACGAATCCCACTGCCCCCATTTCAGTACTTGTTGAATCTAAAGTAGATTCTCTAACTACCGATCTCGCTAACTCTCCAACTAATTTATGAATGCCATTTTTAGTTAATTTTAAAGAAACTCAATGTATCCCTGCTTTAAATAAGGGATAAATGAGTTTATAACGCCTTAGGACCAATCAAACTAATTCAGTCTTGGAAGAATTAAAATCAAAATGACTAGGGTGACATAAGAACACCAATCTCTACTTGAACCATAAAAATCGTAAACGGGGTCACAAGTCACAGGCAAACGGTTAGAATCAAATTTTGGAAACTGTGTTGCTCTAGCCCTTGCGAGCGATTATTTAGAAACGAAACATTAGTGCTTTTCTGCAAATATAACTAGTCAGTTTAATCCACATACAACGACATAATCAGAGAATCAACTTCTTGAATAGATTGAGGAACATTACCATCCAGGAGAAACCCCAGTCCTTGTGCAGCGTTTAAAAATTCATTTGCATCAAATTCTCTTTTTATGTTTTTCAGAAATGTGTGTTCTAGATCCAAGACAGACCAACGTTTCGGATAATCAATCCATCCGTTTGATGCATGTATCACGACTTCCTCTTTATCATCTAAAACTAACACTTCAGGATATAGGGATTTCCTCTCAACAACGAAATTCCAGACATTAAAGTTATCCCCAGTGGCAATGGTTGCACTGGCCAATATAACAGTTACCTTATCGAATAGCCCATATGCCAACACTACTTTAGGAAACAGAGGCGCTGCATGCAAAACAATTTTTCCATACTGATCAGTAGTGACCCAATATGCCCATGATCTTTTCTCGACTTGTCCAATGAAATCCAAATTATCATTTGCCTCAAACAATCGCTCAAGTATCTCAGATATGGACTTAATTTTCATTTCTTTAACTGTCTTAATAAAATCCCCAAGAGCTTTGCAAATTTCCTCCACTGCAATTCTGGAATACATAAGATGGAAACCTGCTTGGTTGCCGTGATTGTGCGACATATATTGAGAAATTCCTTCGTATAGATCTTCAATTTTACGCTGGAAAGATAGGTGCATGTCATTGAGTTTAAGGCGACTCTCCACACCTAATCTCTGTACCTGATCGTGGTTAAAGAACTGGTTGAACAGCGTCTCAAATTGCTGGATGTCTACCTTTTTCTCAAATGCTTTACAGCACACATCCTCTATTTCGTGAGCTTCATCAAAAATGACAGCATCATACGTTGGTAAATTCCCATTCCCAGTCTTTTTTCTTAAGACCAAATCATTAAAAAAATACGCATGATTGGTTACAATGACATGGGCAGCGCTTAGTCCTACCCTATCGCGCTCAAGCGAGCATTCACCCGTCTTATTTTTTGAAGGACACATTTGGATGCAGATATGCGATTCCATAGCTGATCCTCAATTTCAAAACCAAATTCCGCACGATCATAAACATTTTCTCTTTCGGCCTTCATTACGATTCTCTGAATAACCTCAGCATCTTTAGTCTTTGTATCTGGTGTCATTTCACGAGCTAGAATATTCAATTTTGTTTTACATAAGTAGTGAGATTTCCACTTTATCAGCATATAGCGAAGATTCGCATTCTCCATCCGCAAAATATCTTGAACACGCGGAAGCTCTGTCTTTATAATTTGATTCATTAACGGGATGGTATGCGTACAAATAACTACCTTTTTATTGTTTTGAACGGCCCACTTCGCTGCCGGCAATAAGTAACCCAAAGTTTTTCCCGTTCCTGTTCCTGCTTCACAAAGTAAGTGTCTTTCCTCTTCCAAACATTCCCCTACTTTAGATGAGATCTGGATTTGAGGAGCCCTTGGAGAGTAGCCAGCAACAATTTTAGATAAATGACCTCCTTGTTGGAAGGTCCTTTGTATGAAACTTTGCATAAATCTAATTCCCTTCTCGTCTATCTTTTTTATGTACTAGGAGGGGAAGTCCATCCCGTTTCTGTGTGAATCCTGTTTATATAGGTGTATGAAAAGACCAGAAAATTAAGGTTTGCATTTAATAAAATGCTCTCTACAAGACGGACAAAGGTTACACATGTCCATTTCTATCATATATTCCTCGTTCTCGTGCTCGTTCACGTTAAGCATATACGCCGTTGTGGTCGCATCAAACTCATCATCAAACTCTATAAAATCCGTATCGCAGCCACACATATAACAAACGCCCTGGGGTATCACCCAACGCCCCTCCTCCAATTCATAAGCGCGAAAATCTAGATCTTCCACTGGCATTCATCCTTTCGAGTTTTTTTATTACGTGTCGATGAAAATACATAGGCGACCTTTTTGAGAACGACTATAGATGGGACAAAGAACACTTTCTCCTCCTATGAATCCAGTTATAACTGAGATATTCTCAAGAAAAAAAGCTGCTACAAATGGTGTATTGAATTATGAAAAGCATTGTAGAACCAGTAGATTGTTTCTACTGGTTCTGTAATGTAACAATCAGTAAACCTACTTATGAATCAGCTATTAAGCAAATTTGTCTCAGTTCTTACCGTAATCAAAGCCTTTTCTCTAGCTCTTTTTTTTAAGCAAATTGTATATGAGCTCAGCTGCTTCGGCTCGAGTAATATCCTGCTTCGGCCGGAAGCTGCCATCCGGATACCCTTGTACAAGGTTGTGCTCTGTTAGGCCTAGAACATCTTCTCTTGCCCACTCAACAATTTTTGAAGAATCAGAATAAACATTAACCTCCTGCGCTGGCGCAGATCTAACTACATTGTTGGTCATTTTCGCTGCCTGTTCACGGTTGATAATCCGATCTGGAGCGAATACGGTCTTACTAAACCCACGAGCTACTTCATCTTTAATAGCGGTCTTAAGCGGGTCAATATACCATGCAGTTTCGTCTATATCCTGAAAGGTCAAATTTACTAGTGGTTGAGATTCCAAATCAAGGGCTCTTACTAACATCGAAGTATACTCAACTCTGGTTACGGGCCGACTTGGTTCAAACGTCTTGTCTGTTGTCCCTTTTACGATCCCCATGTCTGCTAGCTCATTTATCTTATCTCGATTGAACGTACGATCGATGTCGTCAAAATGATTTTTCTTCTTGTTTTCAACAGCAGGTTTCTCTTCAACAGGTTGGATTTCTTCTGGTGTTTCATCTAAGGCAACGGAAGAAACTATATTGCTTTCAACCGTTTCGGGTTTGCTGCTAGTCTTCTCAGTAACCGTTTTGATTTCGGTACGTTTTCCCTGGCTATTTTCTGCCCATAGATTTGCACTATAAGTTCTACCATCCTTCAAATCCGTCCAGGTAAATCCACGTCCTTTACCTCGGTACAATTCCTCATCCTTCTCTCCTGTGAGGACAAAGATATCGTTTTTATGGTCCGATTGCCATTGAATTTCAAATTCATGCCGCGTTGTATCTCTTTTCGTAATAAAGAAGTCCGGAGATGGGTGAGTTTCCTCCACCGCTGATGTCTTTGTGGCTTCCCCACTGGTATTCAAAGGAGCTACAGATATTTTGTATACCGTGGAACTATCCATTTTATCCAGGTCATACTCCAAGTTCGTTGTGTTGCCTACAAAAATATTATCCCTATAGATATTGTAGCTATCTGCACCTGTTGTTTCGGTCCAGCTTGCTTTCATACCGGTATCCGTCACATTCTTAATTAATAAGGTTCCTTCTGCAATCGTGCTTGGCAGCGCACGGTACGTAAATGGTGTTATTTCCCCAATGCCGCTACCGTTAGCAGCCTGTACACCAAATCCATATATCACTCCAGGTTGAATCTCGGAAAGAATGATACTATTCGTAATTGTTTCCTGTTGCTGATCCATATCCCTACGGGTTACTAGATAATGGTTTGCACTTTGGGTTTCATCCCAGCTTAGCTTGATTTGACCATTACCAATCTCTTTTACTTTTACATTTTGTACTTGTGAAGGGATAGTCAGCATCTTACCTGTTGTTGGAGGACTGAATCCGCCACTATTTCCGCTACTTACTGAAAAATCATAATTTGTCCCACCAGATAATCCAGTAACTTTTAGCTTAGTTTCAGTGCTGTAATAAACTTGGCCATCTATTTTCACCTCGTAAACCGTGGCACCATGTGCTGGCTTCCACATAAGAGTTGCACTATGCTCACCGATATCTGCAACATCAGAAAGCGCTACGGATTCTGGTGCAGTCAAAGCAGTGATAGTATTGTCTTTTCCAACACCACTTCTGTTAAATGCCCGTATTTTGATTTTTACAGGAGTACCAGGCGCCAAACCTTCGAATGTATACTGATTGAAACCACGAGGAAGGCGAATATCTGAATCGTCATTTACATTAAGTAAATAGCCATCCGCCCCATTTACATCCTCCCAGCTCACACCAACGGAATAAACATCGCTGCTTACTCGGGTCAATGTTGTAACTTGGCCTGGTAATGTAATGATACCTAGTTTTGAGTAATCGCCTGCCCCCGTTTCATTCACAGCTGACACTCCATAGTTATATTCTGTCCCAGGACGAAGGCCGATGTCGCTATACTCGGTGTAGACATCTTGGTATACAGATGCTTGGCCTCGCTCCAACTCGTAATAGGTTGCAGTCGTAACTGTATTCCATTTCAGATCTATCCCATCTTCATAAACAGTAGCTTCTCGGAAACCTCCGGGGGTGTCTGGTAGGCTCAAAAAGGAAACGTGCTTCATTGCCCCTTCTCCGCTCGCATTCACTGCTGAAGCTGAGATATCATACATTCTTCCAGGCTCAAGACCAGTTATCGGATTATAAACGTCCTGAGTTACCGTATCCTTAAATATGATTTGGCCAGTCACTACGTCAGTTGCAGCAATATTATATTGATCAGCGGAATACACTGGCGTAATGTCAGCAGTGATCCGCGCAGGTGTACGCGAAGCGGTATGCACCTGAATATTCTCCGGGGCATCCGGCAGTGTTAGCACACTAACGCGGTTCGAATAGGCATTGTTCCCCACATGATTAATAGACTGGATCTCATATTCATATGTGTGGCCGCCCTGCAAGCCAGTATCCTGGTACGTATTCGTCGGATGACTGACGTCCCACACCTTTCCTGTTGTTAAATTCCGAACTGTATAGGTGTACCCATCGGTCAAACCAGAAGGTAATGTCCACTCTAATTCGGCCTCGGAATTTTTGACAGACAGCACAGACAATGTCACTGGCTGCGGTTGGTTCTGAATCCGCATCACCTGGCTCGTTGTTACAAATGTATTTCCAGCCCGGTCACTTACTTTAGCGTGTACATACCACTCTCCTTCATCCACTATGTTTAGATCCATAACAGAATGATCTGCTGTATCCCAAACTTCAGGAGTATCAGAAGAGTTTGTAACTTTGTATTTCATGGTTGCTGGGTCTACTCCAGCATGTAGATCCTTATAGCTCACTTCTACATTGATAGGAGCATCTCCCCAATCCCTTGTATCAGGGGTCATTCCAATGCTTGGTGCTTCCATATCGATATAGGATGTAATAGACACAGGATCAGATCGGTTTCCTGCGGCATCTACAGCTTGTGCCGTAATTTTCGTAATACCAGAATCGTTTATCATTCCGGCAGAGCCGATTTGATAACTACCTGAATTGACCTGATATTCATAGTGTATGTCAGAGGTATCAGTACCCCCCGAAATTTTGAACTGGATCGGCTTATTCGTATACGTAGTTGGTGCCGTCACTTCGGATACGGTAATCACCGGAACCGTTGGTTTAGTGCGATCAATCGTAACCGTTTTTGTAACGATTGGGCTGGAGACATCCAAGTTGTTAATCGTTCTAGCTGCCAGCTCATAAACTCCTTCAGCTGTTACCATAAACGGTCCGGTGTACGGTACCCATGCTGCTGCCGGGCTTTTCCGATACTGAGTTAACTTAACACCATAAACAGGATCAGCCCCCGGTTCTAGAGACACCGTTATGTTATTAGCAGTTGGCCCTACTTCATTTGGTTTTATTACTGGGGCTGCTGGCCCTTTTTTATCGATCGTTAGCTCATTCTTTATTTCCGGGCTAACATTGCCAGCTTGGTCTATAGATCGAGCATATACGGTACTCTTCCCATCCACTTGAACCGGAAATGAACCATCGTATTCCTTCCAATCCTGACTTATTGCCCCGCTGATGCGATACTGCGTATGAGCCAGTCCAGATAAGTCATCATTGCCTGGTTGGAGGGTTACAGTATATCCGTTTCCATGAGAACCCGCTGGATTAATCGTCGGTGCTGTAGGAGCTACTTTGTCGATATATATACTAATGGAAGACTCAGCACCTGTTCGTCCATCGTTGTCCACTGTCCGTGCTGTCATGGAGGTTATGCCATGATTTTGGATATTGACTGGTCCGGTATAATTGGTCCAATCCTGATTGGTGGCTCCGGCAAGCTTGTATTGTGAACCACGTATACCTCCTCCGGTGTCTGCTCCGTGCTGTACCGTTACAGTAACATCCGTATTGACATACCCAGTACGACTTGCGTAGAAAGCGGGTGCTCCAGGAGGAGATCGATCTATGCGAGCGAGGGCCGTCACTTCAGAGCTGCGGTTATAGTTATAATCTACAGCTCTGGCATAAATCGTTGTGTTTCCCTCATTCGTGATTGTCAGACTATCACCCGGTGTCCAGTCTTGGTTTGTTGCTCCCTCCAACCTGTATTCATATCCACGGAGTAGTTTGTCGTCGGTACTACCAGTGATATTCACCTGCACATTTCCACGAGTTACTTCGTTTGGTGTCAAATGAATAGTTGGTTTTGTAGGAGGAATATTATCGTATGAATAAGGGCCCTCGGTGATTTTTAACTGGATATTATAAAATTGAGAAGTCGATTTATTGGATTCAAATTTATAGTATCTTACGTGAGTTACTTCTGGATTTCTTGGATAAATTATAGTCCCGCCACTCGAACTCACTGTATTGGCGTATTTAAATATATTTTCACTTTCCTTATACCAAGTAATCCCATCCTGAGAATAATACTCAGTAATCCAGGTAAAGTCACCCGGTGCAGGTGGTGTATATACGGTAAATTCTCTTACTATATTAAAATCTTTACGATCAAAACCTGGTGCCCCTAAATCGAAGGTATAACTACTACCCACATTAGTCACTTTCCAACTTTGCCCTATATAATATGAAGCTGCTGCTGCCTTCTGTGGGAAAATAGGTACAAATGAGGCTATTAACACTAAGGCTAGCATTACGTTTATCCATTTATATTTGAATCGCAACTCATGCAATCCTCCTTTTTAACTCTTGTATCCTTAATTCCAGACAAAGAAATAATGAACTTATTGCTATATAATTAATTAGTTAGCAAATAAAAAAATAATCGATATCATTACAAAAACATTGATGGTACACAAACCTGCTGATGAAAAATAAATGAATGGAGCAGGATTAATGTGCTCACAAAATTGCAAGACAAGCATTATGTGTAGCGATTGATGTTAACATTGATAATCTTTCTCCCCCTCTTCCAATCAAATTAACAAAATGCGCTCGCTATCTAATTGATTAGTTATCGTTTTAAAAAAATTATAGGTTGCGGCGTAAAACCCCTTTTTTAGATATGGGGATGTAAGCCGGCATCATTGAAAAACTTTCATTAGATACGTGAATACTATCTATTATTTTGGTATACTTTTCTTGAGGTGAACACATGTCCAGAACAGTAGACAGCAATAACAATGTGGTGTACGACTGCAAATATCACGTTGTGTTCTGCCCGAAGTATCGGCGTAAGGTGCTTACGGCTCCAATCGACGCAAGGCTAAAAGAACTACTGGAGAGCAAGGCCAAGGAGTTGAACGCCAATATCCTTGAAATGGAGATTATGCCCGACCACGTGCATATTCTTGTTTCGTGCGATCCTCAGTTCGGCATCCATCGGATAGTGAAGCACCTTAAAGGCTATACGTCCCGCGTGCTTCGTCTGGAGTTCAAACGGCTTACGTCTCGGCTCCCCTCACTATGGACGAACAGCTATTTTGTCGCCACAGTCGGCAGCGTATCGCTTGAAACAGTGAATCGGTACATTGAGCTACAAAAGGAGCGTTGACGGTAGTGCTAATTTCTTACAAATTTCGGATGTATCCGAACAGAGAACAGCGTAAGGCGATTGAATTTACCGTAGAACGTTGCCGACTGCTGTACAATCGTTTGCTAAACGAGCGTATTCATGCTTACCGAGACGAAGGCAAGAGCCTTAACTATTACAGTCAGGCGAACACGTTTAATGAGCGTAAAGCGGCGATTCCAGCACTCAAGCAAGTTCACTCCCAAGTATTGCAGGACGTTGCCAAACGCTTAGACAAGGCGTTTCAGGCTTTCTTCCGTCGTATTAAAGCTGGAGAAAAGCCCGGGTTTCCTCGCTTCAAGCCAGCCACGCAGTATGATAGCTTCACGTTTCCGCAAGGCGGCTATAAGCTGGAACGTAACAAGCTCAAGCTCTCTAAGATCGGAGATGTTAAGATTAAGCTGCACCGTCCAGTGGAAGGCAAAATCAAGACTTGTGCGATCATCCAGAAGAACGGCAAGTATTACGCTTGCCTGTCAACGAAAATCGAACCGAAACAGCTTCCACAGTGTACGGATGCCGTTGGCGTTGATCTAGGTGTTAAGACGCTTGCCGTTACGTCTGACGGTGAATATTTCGAGTCGCCTAAATGCCTCCGCAAGTCGGAAAAGCATATCAAACGTTTACAGCGTTCCGTCAGTCGCAAGAAGAACGGCTCTAACCGCCGTAAGAAGGCTGTACGCGTTCTCGCCCGGCTACATGAACATGTAGCCAATCAGCGCAAGGATTACTCCCATAAAGTTAGCCGCCAGCTCGTAAATAGATACGGGCTGATAGCGTTCGAGGACTTGAACGTTCTCGGTATGATCAAGAACCATAACTTAGCAAAGAGCATCGTAGACAGCAGCTGGAGTCAACTTGTCGCATTCACCTCCTATAAGGCTGAGAGCGCCGGTAGAATCGTGAAACGAGTTGACCCTCGCAATACATCTCAGCTTTGCTCTAATTGCGGTGAAATCGTTAAGAAGCAGCTCAAGGATCGGGAACATCACTGTCCAGGCTGCGGATTCATAGCCGATAGAGACGAGAACGCAGCTGTTAACATCCTTAAACGAGCAACCGCCTAAAAACTTTTGGCTCGGATGGAGCCTTCGGGGAGAGCGCCGCATTAGCGGACTCGTTGAACCGAGAAGCCCATAGCTTTAGCTATGGGGAGTCATCACATAGTTTAGGAGATACATTATCATTGACTTAAAGCTTGTTTCGTCCTCTGTATTCAGAAAGTCCCGAGCTCTATTCCCGGCTTTAAACAACATCACTCCTATGACAATGGGAAGGATTCCGATCAGGCCTAGATAAGGTATGGCTAAAGAGATAATGATAAGTAAGGCTAAAATTAGCACTCCACCTACAATTAACATGAAACCTAAGTATCGGCTCCAAAATGAAAATCGTTCTAACAAGTTTTCACTTGTCTGGTCATCCAATCTTTGTCCTCCTTCCGTCAAGCTAAAGAGCATATATAACGCTATCTAATTAATTAGTTATCGAGTAAAAAAATTACCGGTATCTATACCGAATAAATGAGTGAGAGCATATCATATTAAATATTTTCCGCGTAACCGTAAGTGTGAACACATTCCTTAAGTTGAAACAGGTCTGGAAAATCGTCGTGATAAGAGTTAAGACACCGTTTTTACCCCACTTTTCTAGCATCGTAAGATCAGATAAATCCCCATTTATTTTGGTCAGACTAATCGTTTCCCCATAGATATTGGCATGTCCAAGGGAAGTGAGTTTATTGATCGCTGCTTTCCGTGACCCCAGCAATGTATTACGGTTTGCCCAGTATCCAATTAATATGGATGGTGAGAAATGAAGAAGAGTCCGTTTTTCGTTAATAGAATACTCATACCAGCAATTTAATCTCTTCGAACTTCTTTTGGAGTTAACAAAATACAGTAAATTGAAGACCGTGACAAATAACACCATTAGAATCACTCGAACGTAATCTAAAAGGCTTAACAGCAGGATATATAGAGCGAGATCTAGGAGCTTAAAAAGCACCTTTTGATGTAAAAACGTTTGATTTCTCCTCCTCTTTTTTATTCAAGAAAAATTCGTAGATAAACGACTACTAATTCACCAAAACATAGATAAGGAACAAAGGCAATAGGATTCAGGTTCTTCTTCATAATTCGATAGCATAAAACAAGTAGATTAGAAATGATGAGAACAAACGTGGTTTCCATAAAACCCACTGTTAATCCCAACCACGCGATCAGCTGAATATCTCCTCCACCCATTCCACTTTTACTAATTAGGGAAAGGACCCATAAAAAAACACCTATCGTTAATGCTGAAATAATATAGGTACTTATTGGACTTGGGGAATATACCAACCTCAATGCAATACTACCTAGTACAGAACAGATTACCCAAGATAGCGGAACTATTCGGGTTCTTACATCCTGAATGCTAAAGATATAAAGAATACATACTGTGTAGGCCATTTGAATATATGGCCACATTTTAGTTCCTAGACCTTACATTTTGCGTATCATCATACATACCACCGAAAATTCTTATCTTGTTGGTAGTACATGCAATAAGTTTGCCTTTTGAACCTTCAGCCGTGACATAGACCTTAACGGTAACGTCACCATCCGACCAGTCCTTGTCCGTATAAACTTTACGTTCCATAACTTTAGTGCCATCTAAAAAGGTGCCTTCTATTTTGGGAAGCTCCCAAACGGCAGTTCCGGTGTTTCCACCACTTGTTCGTTCTAACTTTATCGTTTTGATGTAATTGCCGCTACGATCATAGAACTTGGCAATAGCTTCACCTGGAGTAGGTCCAATATAGGTACCACCAATTGGGCGCGCAGTTTCGTTGAATCCTCTTGGTACTTTGGTTTCCCAATCTGTTGAATAGTTCGTCGTGACCTTTAGCTCATAGCCATACCCTGCCCTTGTCACTTCGTTTGCTTTTAGCCCATTTTTCTTGGCATACGGAATAATGGCCCAGCTACCACGACTTTCCCGGTCACTTTCTTTCGGATGCAGCGGATCGGTTTCAATACCTTGTTTTGTATTGACTTGTGTACTCACGTTCAGATGCTCCGAGTAATTTACCCATGCTGTTGTCCAAAGAGGCCTGTTTACCTCAGCAATTTCATAGATATAACGGTACGGTATTGTCCATGAAGTTTTGGCAGTTGATTGATTGCTGGATGAATTACAATCCGAAGATGATCCTGAATTGTTTGCAATAACCGTACACCCGGTACTTGCGATATTATTACCTGGATTTACGTCCGGTACCTCATTTACAGGATCTACTTGAACAGTTATGTTGTGCAATCCAACTTCTCGCCCGGTCCAATTCACGGGTCCAACCGAAATTGGTTTATTTGCCGGCATATCCTTACGTACTTCATAAATCGTGTCATCATCAGCAGTAATACGGATCATAACCTGTTTTTGATCTTCTTCACTTACGTTTTTCACCTTCGCAATAATGCTTGCTTGGCTGTTTTTTCCGATATGTGAAGGGGTGGCGGTTATAGATTGCGCAACTAGATCAATGGGCACAAGTTTTACCGTAAAATCTGCCTTGATCTCATTATTACGATAAGCTACATCGGGAACTTCTGTAGCTCTTGAGGGATGACTTGGATTGTTCGCAAAGGCATCTACCGAAATTTTATATGTTCCGGGGGTTCGCCCAACATATACCTTGCCCAAATAATGACTAAACTCTTGTCCGGTTTTCACGGTTGCCGGGATTCCGCTATTGTACATTTGTTCAAATTTCTGAATTCCGGATTCAGGCCCTTTAACAGTAACTCGCGCAATGTTAGGAATTCCACGGCCATCAATATGATCTCCGGCTTTAAACTCTTCCCCAACATATTTCCACTTCAACCAAAGCTGGTTGCCTTCAGTTAGTGTTAACTTGGTAGGGATGTAGTCCATCTCTTGCGGCATTTTGGGAAGATGAACGGATTTGATTGCAGTTCGACCATATCCATCATCTACAACGATATCAATGTCTTCCCCAAGCTGATCCGCAAGCTCCTGATATTTCAGTTTCAAGGTTTTACTTTGAGTAGCAGCTGACGTATGGATCAGCTTTCCTTCATTTAAACTAATAGCGTTTTTTAAATCCGGAAATGCTCCTTTTTTTGTAGCTACAATCCGTACGTCACGCTCTGATACTCCATAAGTTTTCATTTCGACATTCAAAGAACCAGCTGCGGCCGTCGCTTTGAGCTCGGGCCACTTCGTTACTTCATATATCGCTTGTCGGTTACTTTCACTAATTTTTTTGGTGTTAGTGAACTTGATTCCCATACGTTGTACAATCCCTGAAGTTCGAAGGAATTTGCTTAATTCGACACTGTAGTAAAACTCATTTCCTGGTTTGAATATTGGATCATCAGCAGACTTAATAAATGTTTCACGAAAGTACGCCCTCTGCTTGGAGCTCATTTTTTGTTTATCTTTCATAATAGAATCAAATAGGTCACCTAAAGCAGCCTGACTCTTAAATACCAATCCAAAACCATTTTCCTTATCGAATTTAGGATCGTCGGCTTTCCTTTTAACATTAAAAACATCGTAATTACTAATATATTCGGACTCACTGTTTGGAAATTTGAAAACTCCGGTCCATTGTACCAACTCCCATGGTCTAACTACTCTATTTCCTAAAGCTGGGATATAGCCTTCTAAAGCAGAACCATTCTCACCATAGTCCCACCCATATGAATATTTATTTAGCATAGCGTGGGACCCAGCAGCTGATACATTTGAAGTGAAACTAAATACAAAGATAAGAAAGATTAGAATAGTTAAGCGTTTCATTTGCTACTCCGTTCTATAAGGACTGAGCAGCTGTAATAACTTTTGTAAGAGTAGCAGCAGTCTCTATTACCTTATTATTTTTAAATACAGTATGTTCTACGATAGGCTCCGTCGAATCTGAATAAGCTCCTGAAAGCCCTTGGCTCTTATTATCGAGATACAGAGCATAGTTCTCAATATGGTCTTCTTTTGCATAGATTTTTGAAAAGGTAAGACCTCCTACACCGTAAGGGTATGAGTATGTTTTACCAGGAGTTAGTTTTGTAGTCTTACCGTTTCCAAAAAATGTAGCTGTAGAATTTTCCGGAACAGAGAATGTTACCTTTCCATTTGCAAATTTGATGTTGTTCTTGAAAAGGGATTTACCTAGGTCGGTTTTCTTTTCCCATTCAAAGTCTTTGAAGTAACCTGTATTTGTTGTATCTTCATTTTTTTTCGGTTCTTCTGGCTTCTGTTCAGGATCTTTTGGGTCTTCAAGTGTAGCAGTGGTGCCAGCTGTTGTAATTGTTACCAGGTACTTTTTGCTGTTCCAATCTACCTGTGCTCCAAGTGCTTCAGATACAAAACGCAATGGCACATAAACACGCCCCTTTTGTAGGCGCGCCGGCACATCCAAGAAAATTCTTTTTTCTCCGCTAGTAACAATAGAAGTATTGACCTTCATGCTGATATTTTTAGCGTTTTGTTTGATCAATACCGTGCGATTTTTGTAATCTACTTTGGCTCCCAATGCTTCAGAAACAAATCTTACCGGAATCAGTACCCGGCTTTTCTCCAATAGTGGTTTACCATCGGGAAAATTTACCTTTTTAGCATCGACGGTCACGGTAACTTCTTTACTAGCAGCAGAAGCTACTTGGCCCAGACTAGAAACTATCAAAATCATTGCGAACATCATCATAAATTTTTTCTTCATTTTTAAAAGCTCCTTTTGTTTTTATTATTTTAATTCTACGACATTAAGAAAAATATCGCTAAATAACAGAAATTAAAAAGTGTGACTTTAAGATTACACCTCTTTCTATCTAATTAATTAGTTAATGTTCCTTAAATCACACTTTACAACAAAAAAAAGGAGCTGTCTAATTTTTACACATATATTGGTAAATAAAGTATCGTGACGATCATACTGGCAGCTGGGGAAACTCATCACCTGCCAGTATGATCGTAGGCGATGACTTTTTACTTGGTTTTGACCCCTGCAGGACCCAGATAGATTTTCCCGTCCTCTTGGTACTGCACCAATTTCTTATAGACGCTAATAGTTGGAGCATTAACAATAACCAAAGAAGTTAAAGAACTTCGTCCATCTTGGCCAGGTTCAGTTCCTTCTGAATTTTCTCTTCCAACTACAACTAATCCGGCCAAATCAGGATCATCGTCTGGTCCAATCACGCGACCAGATCCGCCATCTGCCTTGATGTAAGCAACCGCATCAACGATGACTCCGGGTTTTATAAAACTACCAGTAGCTTGTGATTGATCAACTTTTATCCCTACAAAGTGATTTGGCTTTTTAAGGTCCAGGGTTTCTCCAAACGTTGACTTGGCACTTGTTGTAATACCAGACTTAGATATGGGTTGATCCTTATAAAATCCAATGGCTGAAGTATAATAATTTTTCCCTTCAACATCATCCATATTCCGCACCGGATCACTTGGAAGCTCGCTTTTTACAACATCACGATATTTGAGCATGCCTTTCAGGTTCTGGTTAGGACCAATATTCTCTGTAACCACAACAACCTTTTCAGTCTCGGTGCTACTATTCACCATGTTTACAGCTATGAGTACTATAACACCGGATATAATCAGAGCTGAAAGAAATATACCTATTCTTCGTATTTTAGGGTTCCACAATTTGTTCACAACTTAATTCCCCTCTTTTGCTATTTATATTCCGCGTAATAAGGTGTCTGCTTCACGATTTCAATAGGGTAGTCTGTAAGTCCGATAATTCGACCCGATACCATTGCAATTTTCGCTCGATATATTGCAATTACACGGGGAGCACCATCACTTCTATACTGTAATCTCACTTCTAAATGACCGTCTTTGAATACACGGTTACTTAAATTCGAATCTAGCTTCATATTAGAAATAAGAAACCTGCGTGCATTACTTTCTAACTGATCCGGTTTCAACAGGGTTTTTCCCATTACATATGAGCTTTCGTCTGTTGAAGCGATGATACCAGAAATGATGGACTTCCCTAAGCTACGTTTAGCAATTTCTGCCCCCGCATATGCTGTACCAATATCCAAGGAAACAAACAAAGAAAACATTAAAAAATAAACTAAAAAAATCATTTTAACAGGGCTCATTAAGGAGTTCCCCCTGGCCGAAAATAGGTTGCAACTTTCCCGTCCGCATCTGCAGGAATTGGAAAGGTTATCTCTCCAATCCCCATTGGCTTGAGGGATCTCATGGTATACGTGATGGATGCATTTAGCTCAACGTGTCCATCTCTCTGTACCAATTTAGGAGTCCCGGTAATTGTAATTTTGGTAACATCAAGCCCCTGTGCCCTGCAAAGATCATAAAAATATGTACGAAGAGTGGAATCAAACCCACCCTCCGCTTGTACTTGTAGAAATGTCTCGTCCACAGCGACTGCTAATTTTCGTTTATCGCTCCAGATTCCTTCGATATCTGTCCATAGAAATGTGAATACCGAAAAAATTAATATTCCAAGCATAATAAATATGCCTGTCATTTCTCCACGCTGGTTAAAACTAGCTTTAAATCGTTTAACCATTGTTACATCACACTTTTGATTTTGTCTTCGATAATGTTCCAAAGGTCGGGCATAAATTTTTTCATCAATACGATAATAGCACCAGCTACAACCACAACACCTAAAATCCAAATCATACTCCCTACGCTAGTTTGTCCTTTTTGGTTCGTAAGTGTTGAAATTGCCCTTTGCCCTATTGCATACGTTTTTTGGATAATCTTAGTACTTCTATAGTTCAATTTTTCCGCCATAACATCTGTAACCTTGACCAATTGATTAGATAATTTCATTTATAAATCCCCCATTAAATTAGAATGTGTGAAGCAAGTCTGAAAATATACTTACAAAGCATATAATGACAGAACCTATAGCCATAAAAATAATCCCTATTGTACTCAATTTGACCCGCTCAGGTTTGGACTTCGTATTCTCTTCCATTGCGGTTCTTCGCAGCTTCAGCATTTCTTCACGGATTTCATCTAAATGTACCTTGCCTTCTTCATATCCAGAGTTGATACCGATCTTAATAGCCGTAGCAAAAGGAAGCATAATAGGAATCGTCGTTTCCCTCGCAAAAATCTCAATCGCCATTCCGGGCTCCATATGTTGCAAGTTACTGTTCAGCCGTTTCAACAACAGCTTCATCTTCTGTCCGCAGCGTTTCTCCATTTCTCGGAAGACGGTAACAAATGATTTCCCTGACTCTAAAGCCATATTCATTTTATCTATAAATTTGGGTAAATCCTTAGTTATCTCTCGTTGCATAGAGGTAAAAGATGCTCTTACATCGCGGATACCCTTGATTAAAAAGATGACCACAAATACGGGAACCGCGGCATAATAACTCTCAAGTAAAAAACAGAGAAGAAAAATAGGTGAAGATAGAATGAGGGCCTGTAATAATTTGATTGCAAGCATTTCTTCAACACTGGCATACTTCCCCATCACTTCGATGTTTTGTTTCATATTTTTCCCCAAGAGCCGATCTATTCTGAAAATCGGGTTTTGAGTTATTTTAGGAAGAATCTTTTCACTCAACCAGAGTGTAGCCTTTCCTTTTTTAAGTCGTGCTCGTTCTAAATCAGATCGAGTTACATTTTCCGCTGCCCTGGTATATTGAGCCTCTTTTTGGAAGTTTGGCACAATTTGATGTATACCTAATAGTAAAACAGCGAATAGAGCAAACCCGAGCATATAGATCCATATCAATGATATTCACCTCCCTTCATAGTTCTTCAAGATTGACAGCCAACCACTCATCCGACTTCACAAGCACAAAAACGGAAGCAAGTACAAAAATAGCAATGTACATCTGGCCCAGGAAAGTATCCAGAAATACGTTCGCATTTCCTGTATTCATGGTAGAAAGAACGACAGGCACGAACCAAGCCAAAATAATAACTATTACAAGCTGGCGTTTGTCCTTCTTTGATTTAATTTGAAGGTCACGAATCATTGTGTTATCTAAACTGAATTCTTTCGTTGTTTCCTTCAGGCTTCTAATCGATTGCTCATGAAACCCTTCTTGCTCAGCCATTAAAAGTTTTTCACAATACTCCGTAAATCTTTGTACTTTTATTTTTTTTTGAGCTTCTTCTAAAGTTTTATCCAAAGTGAAACCTAAGGTAAGATCATTTAAAATTGCCTGAAATACTAGTTTAGTTTGACCGTACATATCAGGAACCGCTTGCTCCAGAGCACTAAGAACTGATGCAAAATCGATAAGCTTACTGGTGAGCGTTTTAAGATTATCCGGTAACTCAAACATAATTTCTTCCCGTTTGGAGCGTTTCACTTTCCCAATAATATATTGGGGAAGCATAAAACAAAGGATTACACCAATGACAATAAAAAAGTAGTTCTTTGTAACAAGTGAGATCACGATCCCGCCAATACCAGAGAAAAGAGTTATTCCTACAAATTCTTTTAAAGATATTTGTATTCCGTTATGACTAGCTTCCTCCTGGACCTTGTCATAACCTAATATTTTGAGCAACCTATTGTGTTGTGCGTTATAGGTTTTATTTTGTTTAACATTTACTTTAGGCAGAATATAGCTGAACGTCGCTAACCATATAAACAATAGAAGTAACGGAAGGGCTGTTATCATACTGCTTCTTCCTTCAGTGGTTCACACCAGCGATCAATCACGGCCTGTGACGCCCCGTTTCTGATCATCTTATTTCGCATATTTTTTAGCGACCCTACCCTTTCAAATAACTTTGTTTTAAAGTTGTAAACAAAAATAGGGTTAAGAATTGGTTGATTACGCTCATCGAATCCTAACAGTTCAGCGATTTCACTTTGTCTTCTAATACCAAAATCATTGACATTATATCTAACTAAATCAATGGAATCTCCGACTTGAGACGCAATATCCGGTGTATTCCCCGCCAGCTGGAAGAAACGAACAACCGTCATTTTGGCATCATTCGCATGTATAGTAAAAGTTACATTACTACCCGTGTTAGCTGCCTCTAACGCTTGTCGCGCAGCTGCATGGTCACGGACTTCACCGATGATGACCCAATCAGGATTTTGACGCAATGTTATTTTAGTGATTTTAGCAATATCATACCGGCGACGTTCGATTTCATGTTCTTTAACAAAAAATGAAACAATATTCGGATAGTTGAGGTAGGCTTCTTTCTTTTTGAGCATCATCTCCTCACTATCTTCGATCGTTAATATTCGAGTTAATGGATTTAGATATAATGGAATCCGTTGAAGCCCCGCAGTCTTACCAGCATTTACAGAGCCACCCGTAATTTCATTAACGCCCAGTGGATATATATCAGCGTTAAATTCATCTATTTCCTCACTTATGTTGCCATACGCGATACAAGCTTCCGAGGTATACACATCGGGCGGGAACTTTCTAATGGATACAACTGGAAAATCAGATGTTAATCCACCACGATCCCGATCAGCAACCACATTAATACGGAACCCACCATATTGAGAGTCGAGAACCGGATCATTCGCTGTGAGTGTTTTCCCCATAGGGATTAGCATTTTATTGATGATGGCATAGATGTGCTCTTTGTCTTCGAACTTCACTCGGGTATCGAGCTGATCAACATGGTTAATCTCAGACATGACTTCGTCCGGCCCATTGATCTCAATGCTAGAAGTATTGGGATCATCTAAAGCTACTTGAAGTGGTCCCATTTGGGTGATTTCAGTTTGAACTTTTTGAATGATAACATCTATACTGGCTGTAAATTTATAGGTAGTTTGTTCACGGATATAGTCTGCGATGTGATGCTGTATAATTCCCCGCTTTTGGATATTCGTAAAGGATTCAATAAATTCATCAGCGTGTTGTGATTTTAAGACTTGGCGAGTTTGGTCAACTAACCTTTTTAATTGTTCGGACTCCCGGATGTTGAGACTAACACCATTTCCTCCTTGTAGAGAGGATTGATAGGCTATGTGTTCTGCTGGGTTAATCACACCAATATGTTGAGAAAAAGTTGTAGGTTTCTGATCCGAAATTTTTGAAATTACTTTTTTGTCTAGATTACAAATAAACGAAGTGAGTTCATCCTTTTTCCATACTTTTTCTGGAAGTGCCAATTGAAAATCGCTGTATAGGATAACTTGATCTTCGACACCATACGTAGGCAATTTTTTTAACGTCTTATAAGAATGCGGCAAAGCTACAAGGGACTGAACCTGAACAATGACGCTATCAGCGTGTCTTAGGGCACCAAAACTCATAGGATGGAATAATTGTCCTTGCAGAGCATAAATAACTAAATCATAAGTACCAAGTAAACCCTGAGCCAGTTGTTCCGGTGCTTGTAGAGCTGTCTTTAAGTTCTCCATTTTGATCAATACAGGTATATCAGCGCTAGTTTTTGGATGAGCTGCTACACAGTCAACGCCTTCAACAGTAGTGATATATGTATCTAGCGTTTTAACATCACCGCGATCCATATCTAATAAATATTGATCTACGCTTTGCTCTTTTAATATCGTGTCTGGATCTTCAATCCGCGAAAGCAAACGAGGTAATCCAAGACACGGGAATTCAATAATGACTGCTTTTTTCTGGGTGACTCCCATCCATTTTTTCGCTACTGATAATGCTGTTTCAGTAGTATCTCCTGAATTCGGGTCGAAAATGGAAACAACAATTGGCGGCTGTTCTTTAATAGTCGTAATCTTATTCTTTTTAAATCTTCTTAACATTGTTCACCTCAAAAATTGTGTCATATAAGGCATGGTCAACATCACTCAATGGATCGGGGCATAATGATCCCATATGTAGCGTAATCCCGAATTCTTTTTGTTGCTTTTTGGTCAGCATTTCGGATTCGATTTTACGAAAACTACGCTCATCAGTGAGGTTCATAATAATTTTTGTGCCTGGCAAAAAGTGATTATCATGTAGCTGCTCGACTGCATCCGTCAATCTATCAATATCCCATTCTGCGGAACCAGCAATCAGTAATTTAAAGTTTGCACGAGCATACTCCTGAACCTGGGCAGTTAAGTCCCCTTCTTTCACGAGTGCCCCCAGATCCAAAACAGCAGCATCATATTTATTACTGAAAATGATTTTTAGATACTCCGTACATTTTGGGTAAAAATCAACCCCTCCAAACTGAAATGGGTTTTGTCGTGAGTGATTCATTTTCCAAAATACAGCTTCTTGACCTAACTCAAAGCAAGCAACCTTCTTATGCTTCTTGGCCAAATACATTGCACATTGAATAGCCTGATTTGTGGTACCAACCCTTCCATTCATTCCGGCAACTCCAATGACCATGGTACCGAATCCAGAAAAAACAGAGATATCATTTGCACTCGTTTTAGATTGGTTCTCTTTCCTGACCTTACTTTTTTTCTTTGGAGATGGCTGGCTCCTATTATTGCTCACCTCCTTCTCGGAAAGGCTTTGAACATTCTCTGCTCGAGTTAATCGAAGAAACTGCTTCAGCTTGCCGGGGTCGGAAGCAGCTTTAGGATTTTCAACTTCTGAATCACTGTTCTCAGTTAGAATCCTATTATTTTTCTCTTCTGTTTTAACTTCAAAAGAAGCTGCCTCACCAGTCTCATTAATCTCTTGAGAGTGTGAATCCATCGTTTGGTTTATGACTTCCATGGGTTGCTGGTTGGTCTGTTCTTCGATCGTTCTTATACTCTCTTTTTCAGGAGCTTCAAGTTCTTGTTCAGAGACAATTTCTACCTCTTGCTTAGGTATTACAAATTCCTCTTCGACTCTATCCTCATCAAGAAACTCAGCAGGTCCTGGCTTGACTGTCCTTGTTGCGTTATTCTCTAATGGTTTGTTAGTGTGCTTGAAAGAAGCGAGGATTTGTTTCAACATCCCAGTCTCCTGAACCTTACTTGACTCTGTATCACTTCCATGCTCAGCAATAGTTGATTCTGCCGTGCTTGATAGAGCCTTCGCCACCTCTTTCGTGAGTTCTTCGTTAGCAGGTTCAACGATCACAGCACTGCTCCCGAACAACAACCTCTCCAAGTCGGAGATACTCGGGTCTCCATATGCAGTACACTGAACGTTTTCGGCCGCCAAAGAATGAAGAAATTCATCCTGATCACTTCTATCATGAAAAAAAATGATTTGCGGTCTGGGTGCTTCATTATTCAATCTCTTAACACAATTCAAGAATTCGGCGTCTTCATCGAATGCATTATCCATTACGATCAAAGTATCTGGTTGTGCTGCTTCCCATTGGGGGATAAAAAAATTAAAATCTTGAATATCCCCGACCACCCTACAGCTTTTCAATTCGTCTGTTATCCACTCAACCTCTGTCTTATCTATGGAAACTATAAAGACACGCTTCATCACACACTTCCTTTTCATAAATTGCCTAAAACATTAATGATGGACCATTAATATATTAGGCAATTAATCAAAACCTGATTAATTGCCTATCCTAAGATAGGTCAAAGTATTGTTTTACCCCATCTGTAATCTCGAAAAAGCTGCTTTTAGTGAGGCAATGGTCTGGACTATAAAGGTCATTATCTGTTACAAACCAAGTGGTTTCCCCAAAGCCCTCTGTGCGTACAATTTTATTAGCTATCTCTGCTTTTTTTTCATCGGACACCATAATTACCAGGATGAATTGTTCGCCCGATTCTTTCATGTATTTCTTATAAAAATCAATCTGATATCTTAAAGTCTTCATCCACTTTTCTTCATCACGATGACATATCAAAATGAATGGCAGGTCGGCACCACCAGGTGTACGAAGAATAAACCTAGCTGTTGGGGCTTGTACTTCTTCACCTAAGCGAAACACTGGTGTAAATTCAAAATGCATAAGTTGGAGCTCATGGTTCAATTGAATATACAATTCATTAGCTATAACGTACTTGAATTTATAAGCTAATGTTGTTGCCTTCGCATGTCGCGGATCTCTCGATCCCACGCGTACACCATATTTGTTATTGAGAATGTCTGCCCCACTTGCACCCAGCTCGTATAAGCTGGGACAAGAGGCTTTGGATTTTGAGTGGCTTCTCCAAGTTATCGTGCGTATTAAACCATGTTTGAGCATTTTTTTTATTCTTTTTCTTACTGTGGCTGGTTCATTGTCCTCGAAAAACAAATTACAAATCTGAGTAAACGTTAGCCATCGATGAACAAATAATGTTTTTACGATTAACAAATCTCGATCCGTAATCCAGTTTTGATTGATTAATTTTTCAATGTAATAGTATTGATGCCTAGTGAGAGGAGCCATGCTTTCTACATAAGCAAAGGGATCATCATACGTCGGGTACTTCACCAGGACCTCCTCAGTACGTTCCTGTTGTAATAAAGGTGATACGTTGCCTTCCATTAGCTGACTCCCCCTGACTAGTACACCTCATGCGGGAAATTTGTGATTCTGCTTTTGATTCTTCGCTCTTCTTTTTTGATACTCTTTATAGCTACAGTCACACTTTTTCCTACCAGTGGACCTTCTGGTCTTCTGTCTGGCCACCAGGACAACGTCTCTATACCAGCACGCAACCGAATAAAAACACCTACGTTGGGAACCTCTGCAGTTACAATGCCACTATAGAAATTTCCCACGCCATAATGGGTATGAATTCTTTCCCACGGATCTTCCAACAATTCTTTACGTGATAACTCAACTGTTTTCTTTTTCCTGTTAAATGAAATAATCTTCGCAGTAATCGGTGCACCGAGTGGCAGCTTTTTCAGCATAGAATCGGTCCAGCCGTACTCATAATCCTGAATCTTCATGCGGCAAGTTACACCACTGACATCTATAAACAGTGCTCTATCCTGAAAGCCAGAAACTTTACCATTTACAACATGATCGATCAACTTATCATCGGGAATGTTCCAAAATTCTGTTTCAAGTTCATTCAAAGCCTGAATTCTTGATAGCAGTACAATATTTTTTTCATAATTGAAAACATTAAATTGTTTCGGATCTAGGTTTTGTTTTCTTACATCAAGAACCATAAAATCAACTGTATGGTCAATAAATCCCACAAGAGACCGGTATTTATGTGTATCAAACTGTGATTCATGAATGAGACCCTTCAAGTCATTTTCGAGATCTATAACAGCACACTTCATGCTATGTCCAAAAGGCGAATGTTCTTCAATTGCATTAATTCTTCCCTGCAGTATTTCACCTCTCTTAAGTGCCTTTTCGTACATTGCAAATGGTCTAATATTTAAAAGTTCATTACTCATTTGGAATCCTCCGATGGTTTTAAATAAAGTATAAAGTGTCTGGCACTCTCTTCCTTAATACCTGCTAAAGTCAACTTTTGAAGGCCTTCACAGGTAATATCGATGTGTTTCCTGTTTTTCAAAATGTTTAAGCTGTTCGAATCAGACGGCGAATGATATGGCGTTATGTAAAACCCATTTTTATATAAGAGATCCTCCCTACGGAGAGCAATAGTCATAACACTCGTTTCTGGAATCTCCAGTTCTTGCATTGCATTTCGAATGGCTACATTTTGTGATGACCAATCCCGTAATAGTGATGGGTTACTCATATTCATATGATTTACAATTTTGAAAACAGGAACATGATGATAGGCCATAAGGCAGTTGTTATAAAACCACTCAAGGTTCTTTATTTCTACCTTAGGATGTGTCATTACGAAGTCCAAATCCAAAATTAGTTGATCATTACTCACAACTGTCCCCCTTTCAGCGAAAACGTTAATTAATTAGTTAGTTAACGTTGAAAAAAATTATTCTAACTAATTAATTAGTTAGAATCCTAAAAAAAAGCTATCTAGCTAATTAGCTAGAAAGCGAGAATTAAACAATTAGTATCTTACTACATGCCGTCTAAGAAATGAAGAGTATTTTAAAATAAATTTCTGAACACTTATTTTACAGACCTTGTGTTCTTATGATATATATCAATGGGACTTTCGAATTTGATAAAAAAAGGAGATGGTTCTCCTTTTTTTACGTATTTGGATTCAACATCATGAAAGCTACATTTGTGAACGGTTTGATGTTAGCCTCAAGGCTCATCTTAATCAGATCTTTCGCGCTGTCTTGAAGGTCTTTGCTCGTGTCTCCAGCAACACCTAATCTTAAAGCAGGTATGTAGCCTGTAAGTTTACCATCTAGTTCTTCACTTTCTTCAATAATCATCAAATAGCTTCCGTTTTCCTCAACTGCAATGTTAGGAACGCCCGCTGCACTTATCTCCGAAGTTCCCGATATTGATTTCATTTGACCTAACATATTAAAATCATCCCTCTCATACTCTTATATAAAGTAGATCAATAGTCACAGAAGAGTAGTTCTTCTAGTTCAAATCTAGACGAAGTGTACTATAAATACGACAAGCGGTCAATACTTTTCCATCTTCTTCTTTAAATTAAATTTTATGTCGACATTATAGTATTTTATTCGCTATTATTCGACATATTATATGCTTTTTTTCGACAAAACATTATTTTTTACTAGTTCTCTTCCATAATATTAATTACCATACTAGATAAATTTATTTTTTTCGAATAGGTCTATATACCTATAGTGTATAATAAAGACAATAGTTATATAATTTAGCCTACTATAACTTTAATATGGGGGTACCATGAATACACTTGGAACTTACTTGGAGAAACTAAGAATTTCTTACGGCTATTCCTTACATGCTGCTGCACGTAAATGCGATTTGAGCCACGGATATATTCGTGATGTCGAGAAAGGAGTAAACCGTAACAATTGTAGTCCACTAATTCCCAAACCCATTACCTTAAAGAAATTCGCTCAAGCATACAATGCAGACTTTAATGTACTGATGCACCTGGCAGGATATTCAAGTGATCCGGTTAAGGATGAATTCGAATTTGTAGAGATCGAACTTGACCTGATCAATTACATAAGAGTGAACACTTACAATGAAATCGAGTACCATTTAGACTCGGAAGCGCATCTAGAAAAAAAACCACTCTATGACTACCTTCTGCTAGAAACTAAATTAGAGAAATTTGATTTTCTTCGAATTGAAAGTGGGCTTTTTGTAAACCTTAGACAAATCAAAGATTTACGTTTCCCTGAGAGAAAAATACAATTTGATAATAAGTGTTTAACGCTGACTTGGGTTCAATATACTAAGCATAATAAAATTTTAAAACGAGCATTAGAAAAAAACAGTTCTACAGAAGGACAGGCTCCTATTAACACGTCCACTTTAATACGCAAATTGACTAGCTTTCATTGATTATTTAAGCAATTAACTAATTGATTAGTTATTGTCTATTCAATAGATGTATGTAATAATCAAACTACAGAAATAAATTTGAAAGAGAGTGGTAATTCAATGACCTTTAACAAAGCAAATTACGACATAGATCTTAATCAACCTACTGAAAATTATCTTAAAGAAATTATAATAAACATTCTTCCTACAGGACCAAAACTTATTATGAAAGCTCTATCTAAAGTTGCTACAATGAATAAAGATAGCCTATCTCTTTCGGCTCAAGTACGTCGAGGAGAGTTGAATTATGCTCTCGGATATTTGGAGGCTTTGGGTTTTGTGGGTACTATTCCACATGGAAAATCAGTGCTGTGTACATTAACTCCACTTGGAAGAAAAATATATGATAAATATACTGAAGATTTTGAGATATCTGAAGAAGAATGAGCGGTTAATCCGCTTCATTCTTCTTTTTTTTGTTCCTTTCTTCTACTGCTCTCAGTCTAACTTTATTTGCAATATTTAAAGCAGCATCTCCTACTATCGCTTGATCAAACCCTTCCTTGACTATAGGCTTCTGAATCGTTATATTTTTTTCCTGATCTAAGACTGTGACGCTGTCTTTATTAGAATTACTTGTCTCATGCTCCGTTCCTATAGAACTATTTGTTTCAGATGTCTCAGTTACTTTTTTAGCATCCCATAATGGGTTTCGCTTGCTGCTTTCTATTGTGACCACCTGTTTTTTATCTTCTTTCTTCTTCAATTTTTCAGTTAGGCCGATGGGTTTCTCCAAAGGAGGATCAATTGTTGTTGTCTCCACTATGGGTTCAATAAGCTGCAGGTTTTCTTTCTTGGTCTCATCCTCTGTCCTCTTATTTTTCACCACTTGATTTTCTTGCCCAAGTGGACTGAATAGTACTTGAGGTAGTGGGTAAATTTCAGCAAAAACAGGATCTAACCTTACATTATCTTTAACTCCACGGAAGTAACACTCCACTGGTTCACCCGTTCTCGGGTTATACCCCTTAAGCCTTAAGAAGTCACTCGGATCAACAAGATACCTCTTCTCTTCGCGTACTTGCGTATTAAAACCGGTTGTGGACATTTCATCGGTGCCGCTACTTAATGTTTTCTTGTAATAGTCTGTAAATAATTTGGCATAATAATCTGCATCTTCCACCTCTAAACCAGCTAATACAATCTTCTGCACTGCATTTTGCTTCACCATCGCAGCTAGCCTTCTACTCACATCATTTAGCTGCTCGTTCCCCTGGTGAATAAGCGAAACAAACACTTCATATTCCCTAGCCATTTCTAGAAATGTAGAAAATTCCTCATCACCAAACATTTCAATTTCATCAATTAATAGTGAGTGTGCCTTGAAATTCCTGGTAAGATCCCGTCTAAATGTGCTAGCGCGCAATAAATTCAGATATAATCTACCAACCGTGTAGGTTAGCGTTTGGAGTTTACCAAAGGCAGCGTTAAAAAGAACGATTTCACCATTCTCAAGAACATCATCAATATTAAACGTAGATTTACCGCAGAACATTTTTCGAATATGTGCATTAGACGTTAATTCCAGCATGTAATCATGCAAACTTGAGTATGTCTGCATGGTAAACTCTTTGATTTTTCCATCTGTTCCTATGTTTTTGTGGTATTCATTGAGTAATTGAACCTGATTTAAAAGGTTCTTTTGTTGAAGAACAAATAGCGTATCAGTTCTTAATTCTTCACCAAATGGTTGTATGATCTCATTAAGCTCATCAAACCCACATTCATTTCCATAGGCCAGTTTAAGGGCCTTAATACAAACCCGAAGCAATTGAGTAGATCTAGATTTAAAATACTGTTTTGCCTCGGGACCTAAATGAGCATGAAAAGCTGATATGTTTGCTTCTATCATCAACTCAAAATCTTTTCCTTCTGTAACATATAAAGGATTCAAACAATCAGAATTCTCTGCATCAGGATCTAATCGATAATAATTCCTACCAATTCGATCTAATAAGTTTGCACTTCTTCTGACAAATGTACCCTTAGGTTCTACAATAGTTGTTCCTATTGCATCATTAAAAAAATCCTGAGCTGTCGTTGTCGCCGCAAACAAGGTTTTCCCAGAACCCGTCCCTCCGAGAATTTGGGTATGCTGTGCACGATCTGATTTCTCTAAAACCTGAAGTTGACTCTGTTTGAACAGTGTAGGGACGCTCCAAAAAAGCTCCAGTCTACAATCCTCTGAATAATATCTGAGGTGACTTAAACATCCTCTTTGACTTAAATCTATTTTTGTATTTTCTAAAGCATAGACTGCTTTAGTTCGAGATTCGGTCGTATAAGGAAATAATGAAAACAAACTAAATCTCTCAGGCCTCTGAGCCTTTTCAACGATAGAATGTAGTCTGGCAAACAGCGTATCTTGTAGGCTGCTATGTTTGGAGAGTCGTAAAGTCAAAAAGATCGTAATAGTTAACATAATAAACGTTATGACAATTCCAATACTCGAACCTATAAAAGGTATCAATATTTGTCCTAATGCCAATACCGAGATGGTATTAAGTAGGGTTTGAACAATAGACTTGGCATATATGTTCTTTCGTAAAACTGGACTGTTATAGATCGTATGTCCAAAAAAGCAAACGAGTAATAAAGGTATAGACCTTAAGGTAGCCGGCTCGCGATCAAAAAAGATTATATCCTGGTACCTACCCACCATCCATATAAAAATATAAATGAACAGCGGAAAAAGGAAAACAGCTTGTATAGTCCATTTTGCCTTAGTATTTGCATCATCTCGTATAAATCTGACTAATTGTATATATAAATTCTTCAACACAAAAGAGCTCACATGCAAAATGAGCGAAATCAAACCTCCTATTAACATTCCCACAATCCGCACTAATTCTATCATCCTTTCCAAGTTAGTGTTAAAGCAGACGAAGCTATACTCAAGTATACTGTCTCGCTATCTAACTAATCAATTAATTAATTAGATAACGAGGTTACTCTCGTTTCAAGGAATCTAGCAGATTTAGTGACACCTCAATAGATACTTAACTGGTTCCAAATATAAGCAGTAATTCATACTTACGAAGAGATCAAATCACATCAGATTCAAGTAGATTTCATCAATTTCAATCCGATTACGTACTTTTGGATTGAAATCAACAAAAAAGGAGGCCCCTCTTGGGTGCCTCCTACTTATCTTTCTTAACGAACATTCTAACGAACCATGGTAGTGAGTTAACAATCTCCTGCTGTATTTCTTGTTTTGACTTCTGCTCTTTTTGGATCATAGAGAGTTGTTCCATGACGATCTTGTCACGCGTCTCCACGTCTTCACGCATCTTACTTACCGCTTTATCAAGAATTTCTTGTTGCTCTTCAGAATTAACGGAACTTTGGAGTTGAGTCAAGACATCAGCGATCCCTTCCACCTTTTCTTGCAGCTCATTCATCCGGTCTTCTCCAGGAAGTGCAAGCATCCTCATCTCTTCCATTCGCTTGTCAACGATTCCTGCAATCCATTCACTCATCTTTTGCATCTGTTCCTCAGAAGCACTGGCGAAAGGGTTAACAACTCCACTTTCTTGGCTAGTTCGCCTCTCATCCTCATAATTATCAAGAATCCGAAGACTATCATTAGAGACAATGCCAACCATTTCTGCACATCGGTTGAGCTTAATATTTTGGTGTTTACGAAGCAGAAGTGCCATTTTGAGACGGAAAACAGCTTGATAGTCCATAATCACAGTCCGGCCACTCATTCTCCCCTCAATATAATGGTTCAATTGCTTTTGCCAGCTCCGCATTGTTGACGGCTTACACAAGAAATTGACCGCCTGCTCTTGCGTGCAATACCACCCTTCGAATTCAGTTGTTGTGTAATCTACGGACTCATTCAAGTCCTCTATGTAGTCATCAAACAGTTCATCTAAAAGGTCTGTTTTTGTAATCAACTTATAAAGGGGGTCTTGCTTAAATTCTTGGCTTAGGCGGTCACTCATTTTGCTCATTTCATCCATTATCAGATCACCTCATATTATATTCTACCTCAATCTAATATGATCTGTCACGATTTAAACCACCTCAGAATCTCATATCCTGTATTATTTATCATTACATTTAATTATTTTGATATATTCTATTGAATTATAATTATTTCTGATTAAATCTGATTCAGTATTATTATTTCTGATTTAGATTATATTCCATCAGAACACATCAGATAATTTTCTGATCAAATCTGTTGAAACAATTGGCGTTTGGGTTGAAAACCGCTGCTGCCTCAATGATCTACTTTGTCATAACAACCGAAGGGGGATGTAAAACGGGTATATAAGGGTTTTTAAGCCTTATCATTTGATTAAATGAGAAATCAAAATACATTCAAGGCAAAGCTTTAGAACAAAACCAAGATAGGGGGGAATTGAACAACCTCAGATACAATGCAAAAGTAATCATTCAAGAAGGGAGAAGGGGATAGGAGGTAAATTCTATTTTGGATCTAAACTTAAATCTTAAGAGCTTTGAAGCTAGCCAAGAAGAGGGGAATGATTAACCTTGGTTGAAGATTTTATATAAGGAAAAAATCTAAATTTAACGCTGCGTTACGCAGCGTAACGCAGAACTATACTCGAAAAATACCGTTATATCAACGTTTTTTAACGCAGCGTTATTTCAAAAATAACGCTGCGTTACGCAGAACTATTTTTGAAATAATAAAAAAAGAGGCCCTCTTTGAAGAGGCCTCTACTAGAATTACTTTCTTGGTGGAAAATTTAACTTCAGATCAAATGTATTGTTGTTTTTTTCTTTTTCTTCTGTTTTTGAACCGAAGAGATCAAATTGGTTGCCGAGTGAAGACTTTTCTTTTACAACTTTATCTTCTTGCTTTGTAAACGAGGAGAGATCTAGTGACTTTTTATCGCTTCGTTCAATTCTTTTTTTCTCAAGCTTTTCTTCCTCTTGTTCGATTTCAACTAACATCCGTCTAACCCGATCTGGAAGATTGCTACTTACGGCTGCGGTATATACGATTGCTTTCTTATCTTCTGATATCAACTTGTTCTTACTGGTGATTTTACCCCATATATGATTAGCAATCATGCCAGAATGAGGCTTTTCAGCGCTTTCTATAAAGTCCCCGAATTGCTCTTCTAGCACTTTGAAACTCGAATCAGTAATAATTTCGTTTTTAGGATGAATAACCGCCATAAAACCATTTACAGTATCTAATTCATAATCATAGTCACTGGCTGTCGGAGAATTCGCAAAGGCATCTCTGAATATTTTGTCACTTCTATCAATTTCATTACTATTAGTAATATAACTTTTTCCTATGGATACCCATCCAGGTGAACTAAAAACATCTCTCCATTCGTCCAGGTCAAATGCTTTTGAAGAGGGGAGTGAGGTAAGCATAGTTATTTCATCTAAAAGGGCAGCGAGACTACTATTACCATAATCCATCCAGTTTAAAGGTGTCTCTGTTGTATTACTGTGTACACCCTGAGTCAGATTATAGAGTTTATCGTTGTCTATCAGTACTATTGCACCAATGTCTTCATTTTTAACCAGTTGATCCAGATGTCCTAATCCCCAAAGTGCATTTTTCTTAATACCACGCTTTTCCCAAGATGCTGGTACCGTAATAATTGCACCGAAAGAAGGCTTACCATTAAACGGTTTTCTAATTTTAGCAAGGTTACTACAAATCATTGGAATAGCAGCATTACCTGTTCCGCCTCCCATGCCACCTACTACAAATACATGATCTGCATCAATAACATCCTCATGCTGTAGGACATTCACAATGGCTTCACTATTATCATAGATGGCAGCTTGTCCTCTCTCAATGTCTTTTGCTGCTCCACCGTAGCCTTCCAACTTGATGATCCGGTCACTATTTTTAGCTATGGCTTTTAAGTCAAGTAAGTCGGATTCCGAAGTGTTAATCACAAACACGGAGTGCCCTAATCTCGCTTCCTCATCACCTTGTCGTCCTCCATATTGACCACAGCAGATAAAGCAAAGCTTCAGCGTACGATTTGTTACATCATCTCTTCGAACAAAACCTTCTAGAGTAATAAAGCCTAAATTTGTGTATTCAATTGCCACGATTAATTACCTCCTTGATAAAGTTTATATATAAATTCTGCTAGTTGCGGACCTCTAGTCCTGTCCGGGATATATCTCTTTTTCCGTTTGTCTCTATTATCAATATCAACTTCAACGAATCCAGTGATTTCAAAAATGAGAAGAGCTTTCTCCATGATATATCGCTCATGAGATTGGAGGAGTTCAGTCCACATAATCCCTGTCTCTTTTCTATTCCATATTTCTGAAAACACGGCAAGCATATCATGAGAAAACCGACTTGATACTAATTCAAGTAAATCTTCAGGGTATAACACCTCATTATTCACCTTTTCTTTCACCCCCAATTTAACGCTGCGTTAATTCCAATATAGTTCTGCGTTACGCGACCTTATCTAGTTATTCCCTTATACATCAAGGGTTTTATGTACATCAAACTAGTTCAGCGTTACGCTGCGTTACGCGACCTTACCAACATTATCCGTTCTATTTGTCACACTGTCAAGAAAGAGAAGCCTTCGTCTATCAAAATACGTTACCTATATTAGAAAAGCAGATCAAGTGACTAAGAAAAGTCGTTACCCTATATTTCTGAGTAAAAGAACTCGTTCCTGGATGCTCATCAACTGCTGGGGGGGGGGACGTAGGGAGCAAGCGCCGACGAATTCACGCATGTAAGTATTTGTTTGTTCCAATATTAGCAGGAAAGAGCCTGGCCATGCAGCACTAACCAGCCACCACCTCACAACTATTACTTGATGGGCTGTACTTCCTAATCCCCTTACATAAGCAACAATATAGATATCTGTTTCAATCTGTATCAGATTTCATCAGAAAATATCCTTCTAACCAATCCCATTTGAAGTTTAAGTCTTTTCATTTATACAACCAGCATGACTTTTTACTCTCCTGGGATATAACGCTTTCTTCATGTTCTAGAATTCATATCTTGTAGGATCTGTACATCCTAAAAGAAAATACCGGTTGCTGTTTCAGAACCCGATCAACCTATATCTAATAATTTGAAACAGCGACGAACAGGAGTGAATGTATATAAGAAAAATAGATATATTTGTATGCTTGTTTTTATATGCACATCTATGTGCATTTTATATGTTGTTTTATCCGCGATTTTACAAAGGATTTTATATGAATGTATACTGTTGGTAAAAAATGATTAAAAATATGCCTAATTCCTTTTACAACAAAGGATTGCTATGATTTAAAAAACGCGACTAATGCCGAAAAAATAGTTTTATTCAAAACTGCGGCATTTTTACTACAGCCATTATCACATGTTAAATCCAAGAGAAGGAGATACATACTTTTGAAGAACCTACCTAATCGAGAGACTAATGAAAAGCAAGCCGATTATTCTTTAGGCCAGACTATTGATTTACTATCTCAAATGGACTGGACATTTCTGATTGATCTTTACAAATGCCGATGTATGGAGCAAGAATACATTTCGCAACTGTACTTTAATGAGAGACCAGAGGAATATTACAAAAACTACCTAGAAGCAGATGAAGAAACGAAACTTGAAATTGAGGATCAGAACAATAAACGCTTGCAGGCTCAAATGGCTCGTCTGAAGAGAAAGCTAAAAAGCAGAGGACTTATCGAGACGACAAGTGTAAATCCGGATGCTTTGAATAAACCTAGTTCCTCTCGTGGATCGATTCACGGTAAGACTTGGATATATCTGACGTTAAGAGGACTGAGGATTGTTGAGAAACGTCTAGACATACCTGACGAGGCGAAGCTTTCAAAAATTGAAGTAGACATGGAGAGGGCTAAGAAAGAGCATTTCTGGGAAATTGCTAAATTATACTTAGAATTGAAATATAAAATTTTTAGCGGCGATATGAAGCTGGTTCAATTTGATGAGTGGGACTGGTATCCAAGCGAAACGGTAGCTAGCGATAACGAAACACTCATTATCAGGCCGGACGCTATTCTTAAACTAGAAAACCAACTGTTTTATATTGAGTTAGATAGATCCACAGAGCCCGTTTATAGATCACCCTTTTTTAGCGAACAAGTGTCCATTCAAAATAAACTGAAGCGATACTATGATGTCATGAGATTATCGACCAACGAGCTAATTAGGGAAGGGTACATCGCTATTGTCATCCCAACCGCTAAATACGAAACCCGTCTACAAAACATTCGGAAAGCAGCAGATTATATTTTCCAACAGGCAGGGAAGATATTTCAGAATTCGTCAAAGGTAATCGTGAGCAAAAATATCCAGGATATCTTAATTAACTACGCTGATTTAAATAGCCCCCTGGAAAACCCTGAGTCCTAAAATCTGTTTAATTATGAATTACTAAAAAAAATCATATTCCAACGAATTAATTTATGATAATATACAACTAACCAATTAACTAATTAGTTAGTTAGAATCTACAACCAATTAGTTCGTTGTTTTTTTCGCCTTATTATCTAATTAATTAGATAATATTTTTTTCGCTATCTAACTAATTATTTGGATAGCGAAAACTTCGTTAGGAGGTGAGCCATATTTGGAAAAACAGAAGAAGACCATGATTACATCTCTTGGTGTTGTCGTTCTTCTGATCGTGGCTGTAATGGTATTGAGGCAACCACAGCAAAGTGTTGATTCCACTACTTCGATTTCAGGTACGCCAAACCAACAGGAAAGTGTCCAGGGGATTTCTCAGTCCGCCAGTCAACCGGCAGCTGAACACCAGGAGACAAAGACTGATGTATCTCCATCCCCGCCATCGCGGAAGCAAGATGAAAGTCATGAGAAGATTAACGGCATTCTTGATACGGTATCCGATACGGTATCGAGTAGAGCGCCGTCTCTTTGGGATGGAGTTAGAAATGTATGGAGTTGGTTACTTGGCTTCGACACGAAGCACCTTGTGATTCTCGTAATCATTATTTTCGTTTTCCTTGGTTCAATCGGAAATATCAGCAGTGGTTCCAAAAAGAAAGAGAATGGTAGGTAGGTGAACAAATGTTCGGACGAATGAAAACACAAGACAAGTCGGAGAGTGAGGTAGTCCCCCCTTCATCCACAACACAAAAGAAGATGAAAGAGAAGGCACCCAAGCAGATGATGATGGGGAAGATCGGCAGGATCTTGTTTTGGACATTTATCGGGTTCGTGTGTTTACGAGGAATAACTTCTCTAATTACTGGCCCAAAGGTTATTCAGCAAGTGAATAACTACGGAACTCAGATACAAGAGGTGCCCACAGGCGCCAAAGGATTTGCTGCTGAATTTGCAACAGAATACTTTACCTGGGATAGCAACTACATCAATAGTCGCAGTAACAGGCTAGCTCAATTCATTACCAATATTGATGCTGACGCAGGTCTGGATGCTTATTCAACGAAGGGACAGAGCGATGTTTTAACCGCTGAGGTAAGTGATGCCCAATGGATTAATAAATCGCTAGCCGAAATTACAGTTGCCGTTCGGAGAAAGGCAACTCTACCAAAACAGGACACCCCAGAGAATAAGTCAACCGAATTAAGTTTAACGCCTAATCCTTTGGATAGAGACAATTCAATCATCAAAACAAATATGGTTGTTCCCGTTACAGTTATCGGTAATAAGTATGTGGTTCAAAACTATCCTCGCTTTATTGGTGAGGGTGAAAAGGCGAATGTTCCATCTACCGATTTGGGCCAAGTCGTAACAGATCAGCAGCTTATTGAGAGTGCTAAAAAGATTACGACGAGTGTTCTCACTGCAATGTTCAATAACAAATCTGACGAACTCAAATATTTCTATGCCGAAGGAAGCAAGCCAGCTGCTACTTATCAAAAGGTTAACTACTCCTTTCAAAAGGTAGAAACCTTAACGTTGAGACAAGCTGAAACCGATGCTGTAGGGCACTACACCGTTTATGCAACGGTATCCGTCAAAAGTCCTTCAGGAGAAAACTTCAAAAATGATTGGATCTTAAAAGTAGCGTCCAAAGGAAGTGAACTGTATGTTACCTCCATTGGAGATTCTTCGATTAAATAAATCATTTTCATTGAAAGGAAGCTATACATGAACAAAGACAAGAAAAAGAAAATGAAAAAAGTAGGTCTTCGCACTATGCTTACATCTCTCGCAATCAGTGCATTTTGGACAACCCCTATTTACGCTGATACTAAAATTAAGGTCGGTGAAAATTTAGGACAAGAGCTCAAAGGAAATATTGATCCAGTTATCCCGGGTATTGTACTTGCGGTGTCTGCTTATTTCTTTATTAAACGTGATTGGCCAAAGATGTTTAGTTTTATTGGCATTAGTCTTCTTCTCGGATTCTTTTCGGATTGGAAAAGTGTTCAAACGTTGAGTACAACGATCATGCACGCTATTTTTGGTGGTGGTAACTAGCTTATGGATAAACCAAGCGAAAAACCAAGGTTTATCTGTCAAAACTACTCAAAAATCTGGAATTTCGATTTAATACTCTATGCCATTGAGGGAAAAAAGCTCATTTTCCCCCTCAACATCCGCATAGCCGGTATTGCACTTGTGTGCTTTATGGTTTTTTTTGTTATTGGTAAACTGTTACCTTTCATTTCTGGGGGATATACATACGTAGTGTTCCCTTCATTACTGACTTGGTTCATTGCCAAACAAAAGTTGGATGGTAAACCCCCACACAAATGGCTCATGAGCATGGTGTATTTCTTAATGCGGAACAAGGTACTCCGCCGTTATCAGAAGATGCAATACAACAACCATTATGTTTACAAAAGTAAAATTATGTATCGTACCCATAGAGAGCGCATGTAAGCGGCGCTCTTTTTTAAGGAGGTTAACCAGCTTTGGATTTATCAAAAAAACCACAGCGAATCAATGTAGAATTTCCCATTGCTTATTTTGAACAGAATCTTATCTTTACCCATAACCATGAAGCCTGGGCAGTCTATGAATTGAGCCCTTTTGTATATGATCATCTCAGTGACCGGCGAAAGCTTGATAAATTATTTTCACTCTCATCCCTACTAAGCGTGTTTAGCGATAAATTTCATCTGCTATGGCTGCCAGAGGTCCACGATATCTCTGAGCATCACGAACGCTTGAGACAACGACTATCCGGTCCGCTAAGGGATTGGTCAAAACAGATGGTGGATTTTCATGAGGATTACTTAAACTCAATCTACAATTCAGGCATTAATTCGAACAATGTCAAATACAAGGCTTATATCATCGTTTATCTTGCTAAAGGTGAAAGCAGTGACCTAGTTGATCAAATAGAGGGGGTCTACACAGAGGTCAAACGAATCATATCCCGCCCTAAGCGAATCATCGAAAAGTTTACCGGACTGAATGCTCCTGAAATATATGAACATGAATTTCTGTCTTACTTAACTAAAGAAAAACAAATATATAGTCGGATCAGCCGCAAAATCAAATTACTTCGGGGAACGGAACGGACCACCGAATGGCTTATTAAACGCAACTTCTGGTTAGGAATTGCCGATCCTGAATTACGTTCCACCAAAACAAAAGCATGGTCTCCGAAAATAAAAAAAGGCATTCGAAATCGTATGGAAACTCTTATGTATGATTCACGGCAAGTGCTCACTCTAACGGAAGCTGATATTAATGCAAAACATCCACGTCGCATTACATTGACTCAGCCTCATGATGGTGAAGAGAAGACGATTCATCATACATACTTAACGGTGTCCGAATTACCGGATGAGTTGGAGATGCCTGATAACGAGTGGCTATATTCAGCCGCCTTACTACCATTCCCTATGCAAATGAGCATCAAGGTAGATGTGCTTGAATCACGTGAGGCCTTATCTAAAGTTTCACGCAAAAAAATGGAAATCGAAAACCAAATCAAAAATATCAACGAAGCACAAGCCACCGTACCTGAAGACTTGGCGGATAAACATGCAAGTGCTCACTTTTTAGAAGCCGATTACAAGAAAAGTAAAAATCCTACATTTTTAACGCATGTAACATTTGGACTCTATCATACGGATCTGAATGCTCTGAAAAGTAACGCTAAAATCTTACAAGATCACTTCAAGGATGCTGGCAATATCCAAGTAGCACAGCCTGCTGGTGATCAATGGCTGCTCTTTAATGATTTTATTCCTGGTTCGCCGTTGTACGTGACGGATTACATTCAGCGAATACCACCTGAAACACTTGCTGCTAGTATGATTGGTGCATCGCAGGAACTTGGTGATGAGCATGGTCCATACATCGGCACTACTGGGGATTTGGCCCGCCCAGTTTATATGGACCCAGGACACCCTAGTAAAATCAATCGCAGTCCAAGTATCGTTATTGTAGGTACGCTAGGTGGGGGGAAATCCGTATTAGGTAATCTGCTCTCATACATTTGTGGGACGGTTACAGGAGGAAAAGTGCTTATCCTCGACCCTAAAAATGAACGAACCAATTGGCCTCTGCACCTCCCTGAACTTGATGAAGCTGGTCAAATTCAGGTGACCACCTTATCTTCCGATCTGGAGGATCAAGGGAAACTCGACCCTTTCATCATGCTCAAAGATATTGAAACGGCTAAAGAGGCAGCGGTTGAAATTCTATCTTATCTATCATCAACGGGTACAAACACGGTGCAATATAGTTATATTTCGCGCGCTGTACAGATGGTTGCCGCTGAACCCAAACCATACTTAGCAAAATGTATAGAACAACTCTATAAAATCGGAGAAGACAATAAGCCAGAGGCAACTCTTGTTGCCGAAATTTTAGAGAGTTTTATGACTCTTTCCTTTGCCAAACTGTTATTTGGTACGGGTGAGGAGAAGACAATGAACCTGGATTGTATCTTTAATATTCTGCAAATTGCTAATTTACAGCTTCCAGATCCCCAGACACCTACTGAAAATTATTCATTAGGCGAAAAAATGAGTGTAGGTATCATGTTCGCTGTAGCTCGCTTTGCTGAAAAATTCATCTACCATGACCGTGGAATTTTTAAATATGTAATCTTCGAAGAAGCATGGTCCTTTTTATCAAACCATGCTGGAAAAGCGATTGGAAACAAAGTCGTTCGGACCGGACGAAGCTTGAATGGTGGGGCTGTCTTTATTACACAGAATGCTACTGATGTATCCGGTGACATGGCTGGTAACATCGGAATCAAGTTTGCTTTTCGTGATGAGGATACCGAAAAGATTAAGAATACACTGAGCCTGTTTGGACTTGAGCATATCCAATCTAATATTGATATGATCCGTAATCTTAATGGTGGACAGTGCTTGATGCAAGATGTAAATGGCCGCATTGGTATTCTCGATGTAGATTTGGTCTTTACACATCTGGAAGAAGCTTTTGATACCCGCCCTCCAGAAGAATCAGAACTCGCACAAGAGGAAATAGGGGAGTTTGGTATTCTTCAGGAGTTCCAACAGCACGTGGAGCAAATGGAAGGTGCAACGTATGAATAAGTTTGGCCACTTGAAGCGGTTATCTCGCCTTTTGGTCCTTATACTTTTTACATTCCTTGCGCTATCGTCATCTTCCATTGCTCATGCCGACATTATTGATGATCTAATCCCCAACGATGGAGACAGCTCAGCAAATTACAACCAGCCAGCTTCCCGTTATCAGGTGGAGACGGTTAATCCAGACCGCGGAGCACTAGAAATCGAAGAAAAGGCTAAAGACTCCATGAATGCGTTTTTGGATTTCGTGGCCAGTGGTTGCCTCATGATCACGATTTACACGACCAAGTTTTTTATCTTTATTGCCCAGGAAGCATTTGAATTCCGATACTTCAATCTCATCGTGGACGTTGTTGTTGAACTTGTCCAGAATCTTACCGGGATTCGTTTTGGTAGTTGGGGAGACGGATTATGGGGAGACTTTATAGGCGTATTTATTCAAATAACGATCGTTTATATCCTGTATCTCATGATCAAAGGTCGGTTTTTGGATGGGATGTCTTCGATTGCATCCTTCTTAATCGCACTTGCTATTATCTTGGCATTCTTCACCAATTTAGGACCTTTTCTTAAAGGTGTGAACTCCTATGGACAGGATCTTAATAACTCTTTTTATATCACGTTTTCGTCCAATTCAACCAATCCAGGAACTGGCGTTAATCAATGTGCAAATAACCCGTCCAATAATGGAAAAGGGGGAGTATCTGGATTCTCACGAGAGTTATGGGCAGAAGTTGTGGATCGTCCTTATCAGATGATGCAGTTCGATTCGATGAATGTGGATTGTGACATTCTAAGAAGTGTATTAAATACAGAACCCGATAGTGAAGATCGTACGAAAGCTTTAAAAGATGCTGAAGTAGATTACCCTCACGTTGCGAAATCGCGGACGCTCTCCAAGTTTGGCATCGTCATTATGAATGGTATTTTATCGCTTATCATTTTAATATGTTTTTCCTATTTTGCTTTTTTCAGTATTCTTGGCAGACTCAAAGCTTTGTATCAGTCGGCTATGATGTCCTTTACTCTTTTTGCAGCTTTACTCCCAGGTAGAGGCGGCGGCGTTCCAGCATTACAGCCCCAATTTACTAAATTAATCGGTTCCCTATTAACTGCCGTTATGGGGTTGCTATTTTTAGATATTTCTTTGGTCTTAGGGCACGGCGTCTTTACCGTCGTACAAAAGATAACAAGCAGTTGGTTCGTCTCACTCGTCATTGAAACAATCACCATTTTAGCAGGCTTCTATTTTAGAAAAGATGTAGCCGGCTTTTTGGTCCGAAAGGTTAACCCTGGAAGTGGAGGTGGTATTGAGGTACCACAAAGAAAGCCGTCCGTCTTGGGTTACTCATTTAAACGGAAAATGAGCGATGCCATCTATGACCGTACCGTGGGTAAAGCTTTCTCCACGATGTTAGGAGGAAACAAGGGAGCCAATAAAATTGGCATGCCTCGGAAGTTTAATCCGCTTTCACTAAACAATGCCAATAAAAGCATAGATGATGCAACCGCGGCTAGTATGTCCCTTCGGTATCATAACGAGAAAACCGCTGCAGAAGATGTAGCTGCCAGTACCGGTGATCCGGTGCAATATACGCCTTTTGTCAGCAAAGTTAATGAAAACTTGGAACATGGGATGAAGAATCCTTTTCGTGGGCTGGATAAGGAATGGAAAACCGAAAAGGATCGTTTGGCTTCCATCAAATCCGGTGGCGGCAACATTAAAGACGCTATCCTTACAAAGGGTATCCATCCTGGGATGAATGATCAGCAGGTTGCATCCGTTATGTACTCCAATGAAAGTGCGATTCGGCAGACAGGGGCATTTTTTAACGACCGTCCTCAAGAAGCCTCCCAGCAGATAAAGAACGCTAAAAAGCTGCAAGGGAATCCGAAACTTAAAGCCAACATGGACGATTTTTCCATGATGCAGCTGTACAAGAGATACAAACAGGATCAGCGTGATAGTGTTCAGCAGGCCCGGAAAACCGGTGAGCGTGTTCAACAAACTCCATTCGTTCAGGATATGAATTTACGGTTCAAAACTGCTGGCTTACACAATGCATCCCAAATTAAAACCGCGATGTCGAATCCATTGCGACGTGCGTCTATTATCTCTCATTTTTCTGGTATGCCTGAATTCTCAAAACAGCAAACGAAATTGTTGGATGCGAATGAATCTCTGAATACAATGACGAGATCGACTAGTCTTTCGACTACGCCTGCAGGAGTAAAACCTGTATCCATCAAAGGTCCACTGCAATCAAAAGCCAGAGAGCAAATCATCCGGCAGGCTGCTGGGTCGAAAGTGGATACGGTAAAGGTTCCTTACCGAGCACATATTGCTCCTGAATTAAATACACGCATGGATATGAGCAAAGTCAAGATCAAGGATACAAAACTGCAATCTGCCATGCGTGAGAAGTCTGCAGAAATCAGACGGTTGATGGCAGAGGAGGGCACCAACGAAAAATTGAATGTGGTGAACACCAGACAAGTGCAAATGGAGCAGGCATTCAAAATAAAAAGCAAGATGTCTTCTGAAATTACCGAAGCTCTAAGAACGGAAAAGAAAAGTTTGACGATTATGAATAAAGCCAGCAAGGTCGCTGAAGTATCGGATGCCAATATTAATGTGGCGAACAGTATCAAAAAGCGTGCGGTTGAAGCTCGTGGAAAATCGACCTCGGCTAAGAAAGATTAGCAACAGGGGGGTGGATTCCGATGGCTTCCAGGTTTAATTCAAAACAGATAGCCTCAACACTGGTCAAAAAAGCTGTACAGTCTTATGTAAAGAAGAAGTTTAAATTTACGACACTACTGATTGCAGCCGTGATTGCCTTTTTAATTCTAGTCTTGTTGGCCATCATCATAGTAGTCAGTATTTTAGTATCCAACCAGACTGAAGATTCGTTTGTTTCTCAAAAAATACTGCCGCCCCAAATCTATGTTCAGGGTTTGAAAAAGCACATTACAAGTCCTTATGGGTATCGTACACACCCGATTACTAAAAAGAAGACATTACATTCGGGTATTGATATCGGAGTTCCAGAAGGAACACCTGTTCAAAGTTCAACCGCTGGCACAGTGGAGACCGTAAAATTCCCCATGCCTAGCGACCCAGCTTCGACTCAAAATGCTGGTATTTTTGTCGTTATTTCGAATCCGGACCCGCAGTTAAATCTAAAGACGCGGTATCTCCATCTAAGCCAAGTGTTTGTGAATCCAGGCGATACCGTGGAGGCCGGACAAATTATTGGTTTATCCGGTAATACGGGGAGATCCACGGGAGCCCACTTGCATTTTGAAACTATTCCTGATGGGAAAAAAGCCGTTAACCCGGTGCCGTATATTAATACCATATCTGAAATATTGGATATATCTACGAAAGAAGCGATGTCCCAAAACATCCCCATTACGTTGCCAGCCAGCTCAGACGCTCGCAACTATGAATCCCCTAAGATGTTATATGTGAACCAGGTCATCATAGGAGATCAGGCCGGAAGCGGGGGAAGTGGTGGCCGGTCGTCTGCTGGGGGGGGAACGTCTTCTAGTGTTCCTTATATTCCAGACCTTCCCCCTCCCAATGTACCGGGTATAGAAAAGATGCATCCGTTTATGAAGAGATATGCTTCACTAGCTATTCAGGAACAGAAAAGAACGGGTATATTTGCTAGTGTCATCCTCGCACAAGCTGGAGTAGAGTCTACTTTTGGGCAAAAAACTATATGTCATAATTTGTATGGGATAAAGGCAGATAGTCGCTGGCGGGGTCCGGTTTGTAAAGGGAAAACAAAAGAGCAAGAGAAGAATGGGAAGATTCATCATATTGTTGACTATTTCCGATCGTATAATACTTTTGAAGAGTCGATTATTGATCATTCTAACTTCCTGTTACAAAATTCAAGGTATAAGAATGCATTGGCCCAGAAGAACCCGTATGACATGGCCAGAGGCATATCTAGAGCTGGATACGGAACAAGTTTGGATTATGAACGGCTTTTTATATCTGTTTTAAATGACAACAATCTCACTATTTTTGATAATGGTGGTATTGATCCAGCTACCGGCAAGCCTTACGTTGATACAGGGGGGATGAATCTACCGATTGGAGAGGGTGGGGGAGGATCTTCGTCTCAAATCTCACCAGGCGATACATTAGCAGATTTACAGGCCGATACGATTACAGTGGTATACGGTGTTGCTCAATACTATGGTAATAGCGCGGTGAGGATTGTTCGATCCGCTGATGGAGGAGTAGACAAGTATCCGATGGAGTATGATGGGCGGCCCATCATTAATTTGGTGAATTATAATAAAGTGGTACAATTAAGCCAGTACGCGGGGAAAGAGACCCGTGCGCCTGAAATTCAATTGGCATCCAAACCAGCTGCCATTACCGTAACGTTAAAAATGGATAAAAAGAAAAAGCTATATGTTGCAAATGTTAGCACCAATACAGATTAGAGAGGGTGTGCCTATGAGCGCGATCAAAAATGTACTTTCCCAGGATCTATTTTTTGTGTTGAATTTTGAAATGACTTATAAGGGTGCCCAGCGATGGTTTGCAGATGCCGGCTATGCTATGAGTGATATTGAGTTATTTAAAACCCTTGTCTTTTCGGAACAACTGCCTGAGGATCATCAATTTGCTCTTCTTAATTTGGTAGTGGACCGTTATGAAAATGTGTTCTTCCAGGCTAATCGAGTTTTTGAACATAATGCCGATGATGAAATCAACGATACCCATGATCCAATGCATCAGTTGGTGTTGCATATCCTGCGGGAGCGGATTATTCATGGGGAGGAGAATGCTTTGATTACTCTAGGTTTGGCTCTTATAAAGGACAAGCAAGCAACGGAACCGCAATACTCGGCTTTGCATTCCTATTTTGATACAATTTAATTACTCATACAGGCGACCATGTGGTCGTCTTTTTTCTTTTTCGAGTCTTCAGTATCGAAATGAACCAAACCAATTAGGTGATGATTCATAAGCATGCAGATCATAAGGAATATTCATCTTCAGAAACGGGTCTTATTTGGCTAGGGAAACAGCCACTGAAATACTATTAAAAATTCAGAATCGTTAAACACCTATTTTATCTTTATATTTTTATTATGTATAATATTTTTTTCTTTTATGTTTCAGTATGTTTACTGTTTTAAGGGAAGGAATATCTTAGTAAAGTCAATAGATTCATAGGATTAAAGGCCACGTAGAGGTGAGTTAAAAGCCACGCCAGAGATGAGTTAGCGGCCACATGAACGTGAGTATCGTCTATATTTGTGGGTCATACTTCTATGTATACACTAATCCCCCCTTTTTATTCATAAAAAATGCTCAACTTGGCGTGGCCGATCACTTGAATTAGGAGCTTTGCTCTTTTTTGCTGCATGTATACTCGGTTGGTGTGGCCAGTGTGTGAAAAGGCATCAAAATACACTCGAAATGACTCACGTTGATGTGGCTTTTCCCAAATTCACTGGGAATCCGCCCCCAATCCATTACATTGATACATATCTTTTGGAACTGAGAGACCTTATGACTCACGTTCGTGTGGCCTTTAGATAGTTAAATCAATCTCAAAGCCCCCTACAAAGACCAAGCCCAACGTGAGTGTATTATCTGTCTAAAGTACAGCACAATCAAATTAACGAATGGGACAGGAGGAAGTTGGTATGGCCATCGAAGAACAAATGGAGTTTATTTTCGGGAAGGGCCGAACAATTGAAAGGAGAACTGGCGTGATGAGAGCAGAATACCGAAAGGGCTGCCCGCAAAGAGATGGTGTGGAAAACGAAGGCTATGCGGGAGCGCGGAGCGTCGGCACTCTGGAAAGTAAGGAAAGAGACGGTGCAAAGAACTTGCTGGAAAGAATACTGGACAGGAACAACCTGAACAAGCCTACAAGCAAATCAAGCGCAACCACGGAGCGCCGGGAATCGACGGCATGAGCCGTAGCTGCAGGAAAACAGAGACGAACTCTTGCAGAGCATCCGGGAAGGTCGCTATAAGCGGAACCCGGTACGACGCAAGGAAATCCCCAAACCAGATGGAAGCGGAGTGAGAAAGCTCGGCATTCCACGGTCGTGGATCGCATCATCCAGCAAGCCATCGCCCAGCAGGTGCAACCGCTATTTGAGCCGCGTTTCTCGGATGGAAGCAACGGCTACCGTCCGGGGCGGAGCGTGCAGGAGGCGATTCGAAAGGTGAAAGCTTATGCAGAGCAGGGATACGGCCACGCAGTAGAAATCGACCTCTCGAAGTACTTCGACACGCTGAACCATGAGCTGCTCATGAACCTCTTGCGCAATCAAATCAAGGACAAGCGCGTAACCGACCTGATTAAAAAGTATCTGAAAAACGGGGTACGCCGCAAAACGGAAGAAGGTTCTCCGAAAGGAGGTCCACTTGCGCATTGCCGGAAGCGCGATACTGCAACGCTCTGTTACAAACAAAAAGCTTGCACATGCAGGGTATTATGACTTCTCTGCTCAGTACGAGCGTCTACGTCAATTGCACTTAAACGGTTGAACCGCCGTATACCGAACGGTACGTACGGTGGTGTGAGAGGTCGGCTACTCAACTAATCAACTAATGGATAGCCTCCAACTCGATTTATCTAGCTAAGGTTGTTCTATTGTTTAACTAATTTCATATATCTTTTAGGAGGTGGTGTTCATTGAAGCCATTTTAAAACCTTTCACCAACACCATAAATCAATATCTTTTTTTAAAACAATTAATTAAAAACATAAAGATAACACCCTTCGTTAATACCTTTTTATAGCACGTTTCAATTCACTGAAACCCTTGGTAATACTGGGGTTTTAAGATTGTAAAAAATTGAAAACAGAAATTCAATTTCAGAATCCAAAGTGTAAGATTTTTTATTCAGATTCTATCCAACATAATTAAGAGTCATCAACTGACTATACACTATATGATTTGAGCTATCCCTACTACCAAAATAAATATAAACAAGGACCAAATATATAAACACAAGCAAAAAAACGTTATCCACAGCTTATTTTAAAAAGAAACCATTAAATGTGAGTATACACAAGTAGAATGGCTTGCAAGTAACTCGTGAATTCTTGAAAATATATAATTTAGAGAATAAAGGTAGAGGTTAATTCAAAGAACATTTAAAAATAAACATGACAAATAGCAGTAGGCGTCATAAAAAAAAGATACTACTGCTAATAAGTTATATAATATGACTGCAGAATTATTTTAGGCATAACAAATAAACCAGAGGCTTGTCTAAAAAACTAGAGTGCCCATTTCATGTCTTCGGCCTTCCTTTTAGAAAGTAATTTTTCTATTTCTTGTTTAATTTCTAAGATAGGAGCTGGTAGAGACTTTATCCGATAGAAATTTTGAATAAACCAATCCGGACTTTGACGAAACCTGTTAAGCCAGCATTGATTTAATCGGAGAAGTTTATCCCATACGATTTGGTGTTGGAGATTAGCTTCTTGAATCAGCTTCTGATTGACATTTGATAGTTGCCCGCTGGTAAAGAGGCCTGATTCTGCCGCTTGTTTCTTATTGTTTATCCCATCAAGATCCATTGAGAGTTGAACAGCATAATTAAGCTCAGCTGCTTCCATTACCGCACGAAAATAGGCACTGATTTGGTCTAATTCATTCGTTTCGTCACTTATTATGTATTCATCATCTTCTCTATAGATCATTTTAAAGAATGCTTGAGAACGCATTTTATTTTTTTGAATGTTATAAAGAGCGGTGTCAAAAATTTCAGTTGCATATTCGTATCCGAATTTAGCATAGTAATCTTCCATAACCTTTGCCACTTGCCAAACAGCTTTGCGGGATAAAAATTCAAAGCAAAAACGATGCTTTCTGAGTTGTTTCATAACCCAAAGCTCTGCACCTTCAGAAAAAACTTCCCCCATGTCCAACCACTCTTGATGTACGTTTAACACTTGGAAGTTTTCTTTATGAATTTTCATTTTCAAATACTTTGAAGCATTCTTAAGAATCTTCAACGCTTCTTTTCGAGTACGAATGTTGAGGAGACCCAATGGGCCGTAAAGATCACTAATATACCCCCAGCGGAAGTTGCCGGGGATATAAACGAGTTCTTTTCCAACATAATGAAGAACAAAACGCTGAACATTTCGATCTTCACTTAAAAACGATTCCGATACAAAAAAAACGAAGTTTTTCGCATACAGATTGTCTTTCTCCGTTTCTTCTTTATCTCGAACAAAGACAAATTGTTTAAAAAATAGTCTTCCATATTCGTCATAATAAACGATTTCTTCATGAATTAATTTTTGCAGGAGAACAGAAACTCGATAGCTGGAGGTTCCCAAACGTTTCGCAAGTTCAACGTTCGTGAGGGGGACTTCGCCACCATAAGCACACACTGTACCAAGTAACAACTTAAGCTTAAAGAGTAGGCGAGTGTCATTATGTAATGTTCGAGCATCGAACAGCGAGGGATGATGTTTCATTGGTTGCCACTCCTTTTTTATTCCCAACCAAAAAAGTATACAGGAAATAAAGGGTATGGCTTTTACTTTTTTTGAAGGCGTGATATACTAAAAACACATCAACAAAGTAGTAAAACCAAGACCCCGACTCCTCATTGTCTAATAAGTGCTGGTCGCCAAACTAACCACTTATTAGATATATAGTTGGGTTCTTTTTTTTGAATTACTATATTAAAAAACTTTATTCTGTGAAACTTTCAACTACAAAAATGATTATAGCATTGCCTATTCCAATTGAAAACATCACAAAAAGTACGAGATAAACGTAAGAAAATCTAAAAATGTGATAATCATAAGTAAATCTAGACAACTAATTTAGTACGAAAAAATGGTAAGAAAAATTCTAGGGCCTGAATTTGTAAGGGAAAATTTTCAATTCGACAAATGTCCTTCAGAATTTACTCATGTTTAGAACGTAAATATAGTAATAAAGTTTTAAAGGTACGAGTATCACGTAATAAAATACATAGAGTACGAGAAAACAGTAAGAAAATCTATAAATTATCCAAGTTCATGAAAGATTATAAGATAAAAGTTTTTCCGAAAAGTACGATGAATTCGTAATAATTTTGCTTATACATAGAAAGTACGAAGAAAATGTAATAAAAACTAATGAAGTACGAGGAAATCGTAATAAGAATTTAGTTGGTACGAGGAAATAGTAATAATTCTGTCTAATCCTAATCATTTAAAAATTATTTAAAATATGTTTTAAACTCTAGTACGATATTTACGTAATAAAAAATCGTTCAATATATCATAGTACGAAAAATTCGTAATAAAAATCGATTGAGTACGGATATATAGTAATAAAAATAAAACCATAGCTATTATAAGGAAAGTTAGACTAATCTCTTATATATTCATGCTAAACAATATCGACTGATCCGAAGATTGATTGATCATATTTTTGAGGAAGTTGTGAAATATCTTTCCTTTGATAAAAGAAAACCGAGCCAAGAAGAACGATTTCATTCCTCGATAAGCTCGGGTTGTATAGGGAGTGACAACTGAATAGGTGAATCCACCTGATCAAAAAAGTCATGCATTTCAGTATTCGTTAGTGGTATGAAGCAGATTTCGAAGGCAGAGGGGCTATATCTTTTGTAAGATTCGATCAGGATATTAAGGGCTTTAAACTCTTCAAGTGCATCCTGCACTTTTCTCATATTCATTTCTGTTTTTCGTTTGTCCATTCGTACTTTTCGCGTGAAAAAGTTGAGTGGGAAGACGTCTCTAAATTGCTTTCCTTGAACGTAACGTTCCAACCGCTCTTTTTGTAAAGCATGCACGAGTATCTTGGATATGCTCCCTTGGATTGAATCGAGACTATCTCTATATATCTTTACCGTTTGCTGATTAATGTACTGTTGGTGAAAATAAGTACCAATAACAATCTCGGCATAACGTCTGCCATTAGGATTCGAATTAATTACTACGGAATCAAAGATACTCCAGTCTGCTGAACCAGGTCTTGCTTTTTCAGACTGTTTTTTAATTACGGCTTGAAATCCAAAGGATCTGATTTTTCGTAATCGTTTTTCAATTTCTACGTAATTTTTAACCCCTTGAGAGTTGTAAGCTCGCTGCACTAACTTAGAAATATCCACAGTGATTGTTCTATCGGTGTAAAAAGATTCATCTTTTTGGGACATCACATAGAATATAATTTCCCGATCTGTTCCATCTAAGGTTTTTGTTAAGCTTTTGTCGGCAAAAAGCAAGTCGCCATCTTCAACTTTAATAATTGTCCGCAGAAACTCATTGTCGCTAATCTCATAGTCGTCGAAGAAAGTCTCTTTCAAAGTAATTGCATTAATTTCTCTTTTAATTTTCAATGATGTTGATTTCTCAGAGAAGACTACATTTTCGATTAGACCATGTGGCTGTACATCCACAGCTTGGGTTAAATCATACTTCTCAATAGTATCAGCAATAATAAAATTGAGATCTGTCTCTAGAGCCTTTCGTATTTGATTCGTTTTCTTTGTTGACAAATAGCGATAATCCGAGAGGAAAGTCGAATTTGTCGATGACCATTCTTTAATTTGTTTCAAACGTAGCTCGGGTAAATCCTCTAAGTTTTTTACACCTATTAATCGTTCTGACTCGGCAATAATATCTAATTCAGGTGCAGAAACTTTCATTTGCTCAAGTGCAAGCTTCCATGATGAAATTTCAATCGAGACAGGGTTGTTTGGAATCTTGACCAATTCCTCTTGAAACTTTTTAAGCCAGTACTTTTTACTTTGTTGTTTTTTTCTATAATTTTTTTCCCTTATTTCAACGTGATCTTCAAGATGCTGTGTGTCGTACCCAAATGTCTCAATAAGTATACGCTTGACATATTCAAACAACCAGGTCTCCTTGGAAACACCATCCGTATCCTTATATAAATACGTATACATATGATCCACAATAGTCTGTGGGATAGATTCAACAATTTTAGTTAAAGCAAATAAAGACAACTTGACCATATAATCTCCCTTTTCTAAAAAGGTTTTAGCTTAAATATATCACAATTGGGCTTGCAGTCGTTAAAAAGCTTCATAGGTTTGCTTAACAATTATCCATTAGAAAAGAGGTCATATCAAGTATGTATATGAAAAGAAGCGGAATGCGGAAGTTACGAATATGGCTGGTTATATCGTTAAAGCCATTGAGGAGAACTACGCCGATACTCAAAAAGCCTTTGAGCCAGAGGACGAGCAAGATATTGAAACTGTCATTTCATGTATGAACGATCGTATACGCAAGTTTATCTTTTTCAAAGACCGCAGTGTTCAAGAGGAGATTATGAATGAAGTTGAAGGAACCCAACAAATGATAAAAAGTATCACTGCTGATATTCTACGGGTAATGGAAAAACGGAAATTTAAGAACTTACGCCCTTTAGAGGAAGCAGACTTTGAAGAGGAATGGGGGAAATCTTCCCTAAGACAGATTCTACAGGATATGTAGCCTGGTGGGAGTCCATTAATTAAGGAGATAGTTTAAATTATTTTAGGTCGCAATTGAACTGTAGGTCTTTCACCTTGTGGAATTGTAAAGGGTTTAACATCAATTTGAAAGTACCGTAATCGTAACGCTAGAATGAAATATATTAGGAACAGTGTAAAGCCGGTAGGTTATTAGACTTACCGGCAGATCTCGTATGAACATCGTCAGCAATACAGTAAACGATGGGCTCATGCTACCGGCTCTAAGGGGTCCCCCGCCCCTAAGACCCGCTAACCAGGCCGATAATTAGAGCGCCTTCGCCGGAGGAGAACGCCTCAGCCAAGGCGCTCTACGTTCCTGTCCTTCGTTTTACGCGACCCACGGAACATTGGGGGCCAGGATAGGAGAAGCAAACATGGGAAACCATTCAGCCAGCTCAGTGTTGCTGTGACTTCAGCCATCAAAACCTCAACTACCCCGCAGTTTGTTAGACCTAAAGAAAACGCTCTGATTAATCAGAACGTCTTCTGATGGGGATGGAATGAGAAAGTCATTTAGTCTATCGAAACAATTTGCCATAATCCATCTTTATCTTTTTCGAAATAGAAGGTGTACCGTATATCAGGTGAAGAACCTTCTTCTTTATTAAGCCGTTCGCCTACTACGGGTACCAATATCCGATCCTTTTCTTTTATAGCTTCGGCAATACCTGTAAACTTCACGGGCTGATCCAGGAGGTAATCGTGCCCTGTTTTAACAGTTGGGCTGAGTGCAGCATGGAACTGATCCAAATCTTTTGATATAAAGGCGTCCAGAGCCACTTTGAGTTTTGTTATCATGCCATCCTCGACCAGAGGGTCTTTAACTTCATTCCATTTGATCTCGTCCAAGCTGGCTGATTGACCTGGTCCTTCTTTTACTGCCGACTCAGGGGCTGGCGGTACCGCTTCATTAGTGGGTGTAGTTATTTCCTGCTTTCCACAACCAGTAAACACACTTACACCTGCAGCAAGTATGAGAATAGAAATAATTCGAGCAGGTTTATCCATGTTTAGATTTACACATCCTTTCTCTTTCTTTAACGAATCCATTAAAAGAAAGTTGCAATACTTTTAGTGTAAAAAAAGAAGGCGTCAACCGAATGATCCTCGTTCAATTGTATGTCCAAGATATTTTTAGGGTGAAGAGGGCTCGTGAGTACCCTCTACTGGATTTTAAGAAACCATGAAGAAGACTTTACGTCCATCGCCTGTTGCCTTAACGATGCCTGTTCTCATCTGTACAGAACCAGAATCATCTAGGAAAATAACGTTTACCAGCGTCCCGCGAGCGTACTTTGCTTTCTCATAACCTAAGCTGTAGGATCCTTTTGCTAACAATTGCTTACAGCAATTGTTAGCAAAGGATTACATTTGTGGATGAATACAAATCACTCCAGCAGGTCTTTTTTCACTCTATTGGCGTGGAGCAGTTGCTATCATTGATACTGAAACAGGATCGGAAAGTCTCTAAGCTGAAGGGAGTCCTTAGAGAGGTAGAAATTGTATATGACCCGATGAATTATCTGTCTATCTTGATAACTAAGTTAGATTACGCTATAATATAGCTATTCGGAAACACATTGATGATCTCTGACGACATGAGTCGATGGAGAAGGAGAATATTGTTGTCTTGGTGACGGCAATGAATGTACATGCTCTGATGCAAAATTGGATGGTCAATTTATTTGGCGATGCCTTTTTTTGTGTTCGGGGCTTTTTTTGTTTATTCAAACAGGAGGGATGTATTATGTCTCAAGAAGATCAAAAAGAGAGGTTTGTTCGAGTGAACACAAACAACCAACGTACATATATGGGAGGCACTTTAGTGGTTACTGCTGTTCCTGCTCTTAAAAATGAGAGTGATGAAGGTGACGAGCAAATTGCCGTTGGCGATGCAGCTCTTATTGCTGGGTACGCCACCTTGTTGGACCAATCTAATATCATTGGCCAAGTCACTGTTCCGTTTGAACAACTAAGACAAAAGTTCTCGGTTGAGAACTTCCTTAGAAACCCAAAGTGAACTGATTTCCATAGCGTGTATAGAGGGTGAGGAGATGCATATATTGCATCTCCTTTTTTTTGTACTAAAAAGGGAGGATGTAATGCTGATTAAAGTGGCATGCATTCAAATGATAAGTTCTTTGTTGTATGACAGTTACGCCTCATTGTGAAAAATGTTAGGCCTGCTGAAAAAAGTGCATCACTCAGAAGTGATCAAATACACACTTAACAAATAGGAGACAATTATATGTTAATGGCAACTCTTGCAAATCGAAATATTCGATCGATGAATGAACAAATCGCAGCTGGTGAGTGGGTAGATATCACAGAGTTATCTAGAAGTATGGGTTTTCCCCCTCAAATGTTGGTTAGTCGTGCAGCATGGGATACTGCCGTATTTCCAGATCAGAAGGGGACTTCCCTAGGGATAAATACTGCTAATGCAGCGGCTTTCTTTTTGTCCCTTCTCAAAGTGACTATCGGGGTAACGCAACCTGGAGCTACAGTTTCTTTTTCTGTATTTGTAGCCAAGCCTGAACTACATCCCATTCCTTTGACCGTGATCGGTGCATTTGGGGATTACGGCGAGTATATTTTGAAAGTGGAATTAACAGCTGAATTACAACGGCATATTGAAAAAATTCATAATTAAAATAACCTTTTAAAAGGTGAGAAGATATATGCAAACGGAGAATGAAAATCAGAATCTTTTCGACGACGATTACTCAGATGGGATTCATAATTGCAGTGTGATGCATTTTGTCCCAAATGTGAGAATGCGGACCGTAAGAAGTATCCATATTAATCGGTTACTTTTTACATGTTGACATAAATTCATGAGTTTGAAGGCAATTATTTTCCTTCAAAAAGAAATCAAATATTAGGGGGGAATCTCTGCGCGGATAAAGCGGGAGATTTCCCCCGCTTAATTCTCGTAGACTACACAATGCTAAAAACCTTAAATGGCAAATGTATTTCAACATGTTCGAGTGTGTCACACCTATCATGGTACTTCATGAGCTGGAATGATATCAGGGATTCTTCTAGTGCAGATGAATTCATAGAACAAAAATGGATTCACCTGATTAATCAGGCTCATTTTCTAACTTACATGAAGACGAAAGGAGAAACATACGATAAGTTGCATATTATATCGTATGTGATATAATCAATGGTATATATTGAGTTTGCAAAAGATAATTCAGGACAACGTCCTGTTTTAAATGAACTAGAACGCTTGCGTAAGCAGGCCGCCGCCAACAATCCGGAAGCTATCTGGCTGTTACAGCGGATCACACGTGCTCTACAGTTTGCTCAGAGATACGGCATTCCTGAAGCTCTTATTCATAATCTAATTTCTGAAGATGATGTGGGTATTCCGTTTACGTTAGTACAGCCTGTTAAGGCACTAAAGTCTCATCAGCCTTTGTATGAGCTACGCGTAAACCAAAAGAACCGCAAAGGGGCTTTCAGAGCCATCTTTTTTACACACATTTTTGAAGGTAACCAGATATTGGTCTTCACTTACTCAGTGATGAAGATGAAGACTTCATCACCAGAATTTGATAGGGTGGTAGAGCTTACAGAACGTATGATTCCTAATTTTTTAAAAGATCCGAGTAAGTATATTAATGGTGGCTGAAAGGAGTTTTACGATGAAAAAATTAGGGCAGGACTTCGAAAACTTTATGCAGGAAGCTAAACAAATTCCTGAAGTTGAAGACTATTTAACATCTTTTTCTGTAATGGTTGGAGATATGGTGTTAGCCCGAAGAACCAAGTTAGGATGGAGTCAAGCGAAACTTGCTTCCCTTGCCGGTACTACCCAAGCTAGAATCTCCCAAATAGAAGCAGGGAGCCAGAGTGTCAAATTAGATACGATTAATCGGGTTGTGCATGCGCTTGGACTTAAAAGCGTTTCTCCCTTCTATGGGGAAGAAGCTGCAAGTAAAGAAGTGGTATATTAGAAATAAAAAACACAAGGAGTCACCTTTAAAGTGGCTCCTTGTGTTTTTTTTGAATCAATCGATAAAATAGAAATAGATCTAATAAAAAAGATACGTACGAGCAACTCATGTTTAAGACGCGCCCGCGAGGAATCGAACCTCGATCTCAGGCTCCGGAGGCCTACGTCATATCCGTTGGACCACGGGCGCATATTTTTCTTACGTGAAAACGATTATACACAAGATTCATACAAAAAACTACCCCTCTCTCGCCGCTTGGCAGCCCCAGCATTGAATTTCTGGGGATCTACATACCTTAACCCTTAGGAGACGGACGTCAAGGCTGAAATGAACGCTACGCGACCTTGACGTCCTCATTTTATCTCTACTTGACCATTTATAGCAGTAACGTGCCATTTTCCAACTAAATATTTACCTCTTTCAAGTTCTCCTAAGTAAATACCATCCCGCGTGCCAACATCCGTTTGTATAAGTTGTAATAAAAAAGCCATGAAAATCCGTTAGCAGAGTTCGTAATTGCGCCAAAAAAACTCCTAGGATGCTTGTGATTTTCGTACGGATTTGTCGGATAGGAACATAATAGATCGAACGTAATGCTGCATGTTCAGAAAGGAAGGCAATCAATGGAGAAAGTTCCGCTACAATCTATGGTTATAGATTGTAAAAAATATCTTAAATAGAAATATAAGGAAGAAAACACCGTTAGGGCGATCCATTATGAAACCTGCAGACAGAACCTAAGTGAAATCATGACCGTTCTAGGGGTAGACGTGAAATATTTCTGTACTTTGTGGTATTATAAAAGTATTACAAGATCAATGATTTTCTCTGCTGAATGGTTCAAGCGGAGAACAGCTATGCTTTTGGCATAAGTGAAATGGATGTTAAGGAAGAAAACGAACGTACGGGATACGTATGCTCTTTTCTTCCTTTTTTGCGTCCTAAAAAGCTAAAACTGTATTTTCTGTAAGTCTCCCGGTCAGGGGAACGTATAACTACGTCCCCGTCTGACCGCGGGGACTCTACGGAGGAATGATTTAAATGAAAGAACTAATTACAAGACAAGAGCAATACCAGACGGACAGTCACATGAAAGGTAGACACTTCGCAATTGTTTGCGAAAAGGAATTGCTTGGCGCCAGGAAACATCTGATAGTACAAAAGGATATGAAAATAAAAGATTACGATTTTATAGGTTTTTCTGAATGGGATGCAAAAATGTTTCCAGATCGTGAGTCACTTGAGGAAGCAATAGCCCTTAAACGGCAAGAAATGCACAATACAGCTGTTGGAAATATATTATCTGCTCCAGTTGTAGTTAAGGTATCACAGGAGCTTGATACTCTTTTAAATCTTTATAATCGAATTATTTTTTAGAAACTCCTTCGGGGGTTTCTTTTTTTGTCTCTATGTAAGTCTCCTTAATCTTGTGGTGATAAATATCTTATTCATACGTAGTACTTCCTTTTAGTGCTACTTCAATAAGTACTTCTTTACTTTCAAGATTTGATACCTCCTCTTTCAAAACCTGAAAGGGGGTCTGTCATTATTTGATACCTCCTCTCTCAAAATTTGATAGACGATTACGTTTATCAAATTTTGAGAACCCGCCTATCAAAATCTGATAGCCGTTAAAAACAGGAATTTGCGCCTCTCAAATTTTGATAGGCGAAGCATTTCAGATTTTAATACGCCGCCTCTCAAAATTTGATACCCGCTTCTCAGATTTTGAGGGGCTGCCTTTCAAAATCTGAGAAGCGGATATCAAATATAATAAAGTTGAGTTCTAATCGAAAAAACACATTAAAATTGAATTCTAAATTTACAAATTATTTATTATTGTACAGAAATTAAAGTTATATTTTGGAAAATATTATATAACGATTCACACAATTTAATTGAATGGGTTTAAAATCAGTTTGATTTTTTACTGGCGTATGAATTTCATGCTAATATATCAGAAATAAAGAAGGTATAATCATGGGGGCATGGATGTATGAAAAGTGTGGAGAATTTGGTTAACAGTATTGTCGATGAATCTGTGATTAAAGGGAAAACTTATATTTATTTAATATCAGGTACAGAGAATTCGTTCACCAGCGGATATTATAAGATTGTTGAAAATGAAGTCTCATATGTTAGTGATATAACGGTTTTTCTTTTTGAAAAATATACAAATGAGATTGGGATGATAATGAGGGGAAAGGGGATTCTTTGTATTAAAGTGGAAGCTGGAAAATTAATGGAATATAGTATTGTAAACGATATGAATCCAGAGCTTTATGATAGTGATGTCTTCGAATTGATTATCTACCAGAGATATGATTTGGAACCGGAGGGAGAGGAAAGTAAAGTAACCTTATGGAAATCATTAAAAGCCGAGAAAATTAAAGAAACTCTAGTGTTTGCATGCTATATGAATGATATGGAAGGAATCAAGGAACTCGTTGCGAACGCAAGTAAATCCAATTTAGATAAGGTTTTGAAATATCACGGTACAGCTTTGCAGTTTTGCTGTAAACACAATAATTTAGAGGCATTTAGACTTTTAGCAGAAAAAGGGGCAAATGTAGGAAAACGTGCGTTGGCTGAAACACCGCTTGAAATTGCATTTAGATATTCAAGTGATATTGTGAATTATATACATACGGAATATGCGGATATCTATCAAAAAGAGGTAGAAAAGAAGGGGTTCGGGATCGCTCTTCATTGTAAAGATGAAGCTCTGTTGAATGATATATTAGAGCTGGGCTGTGATGTGAATTGCGAAAAGAAACCGTTTCCCCCTTTACATAATTTTGCGGATTGTAATAACGTTTTGGGTATTCAATTCCTGTTGGATCATGGGGCTAATATTGAATGTAGGAACCAGTATAAACAATCAGCCTTGCATAGAGCTGTCAGTAAGGGAAATGCAGCAGCAGTAGAAGTCCTATTAAAATATGGGGCTGACATTAAGGCTAAAGATGATAATGGAAAAACACCTTTGGAATTGGCTTGGGCACGTGAAGACAAAACAACATTTAATATGATGGAATGATTAAGGAATTTCTTTGTTAGCAGATCTAGTATGAAGCCGACTTTATTAGGTCAGCTATACGTTTCATATCAATTTGCTACGATAAGTTAGAATTGAGCTTATATAAAATTGAGAACAAAAAAAGCCCCTAACCCTCAAGAAAACAAGAATTAAGGACCATCCTATTTTAATTTTAAAGGTGAGGAGGAGTTAGACCTCCATCTCCTTCTTGACGGGAAGGTATTTTCATTAAACTATCACCATACACAGAAAGGATTGAGACCTTCATTCTCCCGCGTGAAAGGCGGGCACTTTAATTAAGCTACTGTGTAAGAAAATTGTACCATATGTTATTATATGTGTAAATAATATTTAAGGTGATAAAATGAGAAAATATGAAAAATTAAACGATAATGGCAGACAGTATAGATGCTATGTTTGTAAAGAATCAAATATTGTATTTCATGAACACTATGTAAAGCTGTGCCAATCATGTGGCGAATACAATGAAAAAAAACGTCTAGCCAAGCATCATTTAGAATCTTACATCGCATTGATTACAGGTGGACGAACAAAAATAGGATATCATACTGCATTACGTCTATTACGAGACGGATCACGAGTCATTTTGACAACCCGTTTTCCGTATGATGCATTACAGCGTTATATCCAAGAGCCTGATTTTGAAAATTGGAAAGATCGCATCCATATCTACGAATTAGATTTTCGCCAAATTGAAAGGGTAGAAATGTTTGCCCGTTTCATAGATAAAGAGTTTCCCTACATAGACATCATTATAAATAATGCTGCTCAGACGGTAAGAATGTCGCAAGAGGAATATAAGGAATTAAAATTAAATGAAGTGGAACTCCAAAAACAAATAATGGACAACCAACGTCTACTTGCTAACAGCACGACTATCTCTTACTTTGATAAATCTACGAATGAAACAAAAGATATTCAAAATTTACAGCTTTTTAATCAAGAAATGGGAGTAGTAAGTCACAATCATTCGTTTCAAAATTCATGGACAGCTCAATCCCATCAAATTTCCATGGTTGAAATGCTCGAAGTTCAGCTAATCAACGTGACCGCTCCATTTTTGCTCAATACAAAGTTGAAGGATACTATGATGAGGAGTCCTAATCAAAATCGATTTATTGTTAATGTATCTGCGGCAGAAGGCCGATTTCAGATGAAAAGAAAAGGTGGATATCATGTCCACACCAACATGGCAAAAGCCTCGCTTAATATGATGACCCTAACCTTGTCTAAAGAGTATAAAAAGCATCGAATATTTGTAACTAGCGTAGATCCTGGCTGGGTATCAAATCAGTTTCCAGAACAGGTAAAGGGTAGTCGAGAGATAAATCTACCATTGGATTTTAATGATGCTGCAGCTAGAATTTGCGATCCAATCTATGAAGGAAAAGACGCAGAGAGACCACTCACGGGTGTATTTTTAAAGGATTATAAACAAGTGGATTGGTAAAAGGTATTCATATTATTATAAGAGGGTAGCCAGAGGCTCTCCCTGTATATCTATGTATAGAGGAGTTTAGATTGTTGTCAGGGTAAGCTAATACATATGGGGGATGGTCGATAATTGGCTGTTCCCTTTTTTCGTGCTGGCCATATAGCTACTACTTATAGGGAAAAGAAGGGATTACATTCAAATTAGTTGAATTAATCCTGATAAGACAAATCAACATGTTCAACAGCATGAAAAGGGGAGGCTATATGATCTGGAATATAAGACATCTTGTCGTACTTGTATTTGTCATTGTCATGTGGATGATTGTGGATCATTTACATATCAATAATGTGTTAGCTTTTATAATCATTTTTATCCTGATGTTTCTCGTACTATATGTTCCTATTCTTTTTACTGTATTATGGGATTCTAATTTGAAGAGAATAGAGAAGTTTTTAATGTCGCGTAAGAATAAACCAGAATACCATCTATTTTATGCTCTAGCCAATGAAACCGATGAAGAAGTAGAAGACTCAATTCGCCTATTGCTCCAAAAGTATAAAGGAATTCACAAACAAGCGTTATATAAAACCGTTTTTGCTTTCTATAAAAGAGAAATTTTGACGGTTAAAGAAGAAATCGAATTCATCAAACCACTGGCATATAAAAATTACTATCGAGCTATCGTGTGTATGGAAGAAGGAAATAATGCGGAAGCTCACAAAATCATTCACGAGATTCCAACACCTTGGATGAAAAACGCGCTTCTTTCCGAATTGGAGTTGAAATCAAATCATCATGCAGCAGCAACTGAACTGGCACAACAAGCCTTGCATCAATCCAAAGGTTTACAAAAGTATGTACTGTTCAAAACATATCAACGGAAATTCCCTGAGATGCAATCTGTAAATGGAACACAACTTTAAAAACGAACGTCTATGCACATTCGCATAGGCTTTTTTTCGTGATGGAAGTGAGCAGAATGAGTAAAAACAATAACATTCCCAAAAGAAATAAACCGAAGATACTGACAAAGTATGATCAATTTGTTGTGCCAAGACTAAGGGATATTCCCGTTTGGGTACGTGAAGGAGCAACAGATAAGGAGATAGCGAAACGACTAAATATTCATATTTAGACATTAGATGACTATAGAAGGAAACATCCCAAATTTGCTGAAGCATTAGAACGTCCGACTAAGTGGGAAACACATATCAAAGGAAAACGGAATATGGACTGGATCAGTGGATTGAACTGGATGACGTGGAGTACAAGAAATATCTGCAAAGCATTAAGCAAGCGATACTCACTATAACCGTAAGATGCCAGTATCAACGTGTTTGCAAAGTGGATGTATCAACAAGGCTATTTTAAGGAAGAGATACATATCGAAGTAGTTAAGAACAAGGTTGTTCGCCAACACAAAGGGTTAACGGAAAAAGGATTTATGGAAGCTACGGAATGAAATTCACCGGATGGGCAACTGGATGCATATCTGTATGATTGAATTGTTGCTGGGAACAGGGATACGGGTAAGCGAATTGGTTGGTATCAAGCTGAGTAATCAGTGAATGCAAAGGATTATTGAAGGTATTTGAAAAGTGAATTCCTCTCGTACTATTCCATTAAATAAGGAAGTAAGAAAAGCCATTACCCGATATCTTGAAGTCAGGGCACAAGTGGAATCAGGATATTTATGTATTGGGCAGCGAGGGTCATTGGAGCGAAATGCGATTAACCTGATTCTGAACAAATACGGGGATCAGATCAATATAAAGGTCTGTAAAGAGTTTGAAATTTTACGAGCGAAGCTTATTATTTTGAGGTTTATGTCAAAACTTAAATCTTTATTTGATCCAATCTTGTTAAGGAAATGGGCAGGATACTGCAGGAAAATGTTGAATCACTAATTATGTCTGCATATGCTTTTATAACTCTAAGGGGTGTATTAAACTAGAAACAAAAGGTTAGCATATCGAATATTTCCTGAACCATTAGGAACACTTTACCAGGATTGACTTATTGAGTAAATTTGACTTTGAAAATTTATTTAATTACTGTAAATATTGGATACTCCGATATCAAGACAGGGGTGGCAATTTTCAATAAATCATTATAGCTATCCAGTATTGTTTGAGATAAATGAAGGAAGTGGATGGTTTGATTGCAAAAGCCTTGAAGAATTTATTTTTGAAGTCGAAGCTCATATTGATTCGTTGCCTATTTAAGCTCCCTCGAAGTAGCAAAAGGGAACTATAGCAGAAATGTGTAAGGTGGAACTATGTGCGATCATATAAAGTATTCATTTGGATAAGTACATGTCCCAAATTTAATCGGAGGTTGTGGAGCAATTATTAACCTCTGTTTTGGGATTCACAAAAGGTAGTCACCTAACATTTCATAAAGAAGTCAATGGGGAGATTGTTAGAGTAACTGGTATTTTTACCAATCCAGATGGGAACTATGCTTTTGACACACTTGATATACTGAAGAAGAAGTAAATTTAATTGAAATTGATGTACCAATATACTCTGATGACATCTTAGAAATAATATTATCTAGCATTGCAACTTCGATTACGAAGAATTTTCGGGGGGGGGGGGAATTGACGACGACCATGGATTGAACTAACAGGTAATAGTTAAGGTTGTGGCAACCATACTAATCAAGACAACAACAGTTACAGAACTCATAATGCCTAAATTATTGGAACTTTTTTAGACAAGTAATCGTATGTATGATGATACATAAAGGAAAATTATAGGAATCTATGAGGGGAGATTTTATTGAAGAAGGGCTTAAAGTGGACGCTGTGTATCGTATTGCTGCTGGTTTTAGGTGGTATTGTTTTAAACTTTTATTTGAATTATTTCACATTCGCCTATGCCTTGATGGGGGTACTCTTGCTTGTATTCTCGGGTTGGGGAGCTGTGGCCAAATTAAATAACGACGTACATGAATATAAGGACCAGATGAGGAGAAATTCAAATATAGAAGACATTGAGCGATACACCAGATAGCGAGTTTATTTTTTTATATTATTAAATGTAAGCTAGAATTAAATAATCATATACATAAGGGGGAGAAGTATGGAGTTTCACAAGAAGAGATTGCTTATTATGGCTGGATGTATTGCTCTATCTGTAACGTTAACCAGTTGCGCAGAATCAACCAAAGAAAACAAAGACAGCGATGTTGTAGAGAAAATAAGCACGGTTGGATCAACTCCAGCGGACGAAGCTGCGACGGATACAGAAAGCGGTAAGGCTACTGAGCCAGTTAAAAATAAAGGCACCACTATAGAACCTCTGATCACCAAGACAGGAGGACTTGGGGATACGAAGGAGGCTATCGAACAGCTCCGCGGGGCAGATGAGAATGGGCAGGATGTCGGCATTAGTTCTTATCAGAACAATAGTTTTCTGGCTATCTATGCTCAAGATGAAGTTACTAAGAAAAACACGGCTTTGAATGTAATCCTGTCATTTGAAGCTACGGATACGCCAAGGCGCTCTGAAAAGGAAGCTATGCGTGAGGCTTCTTCTGTAATTCCAAGTGATGCTGTTAAGATCAAGGAGTATAAGATAGATGAGGGGCGAGAAGTTATCCAGTATGAGAGCAAGCTCCTTTCAGAACGGTTGAGGGGTTGGTACGATCTGGATGCAGCTAGCAATCCTAAATCTAAGTCTGGGGCCTTTATCGTCATCTTGAAGCACGATGAAGAGGGAATTTTCTCAGTCGTGGTTGGTGCTGGTAATAATCCGTAAATAAGGCCAACCTATAGTCTTAGGGAGTGTCAAAAGTCTATACGAAGCCACTCGAAGAGAGATTTGCAATAATTATAGAAAGACTATATTAAATGATAAAGCGTCCTCCTCTATTATGTTATCTTGGCTATGGGTTCTTAGCAAAAATGAGTTGGTTTGAGAACAAAAGCCCATTGGATCACTAGAAGTAGCTTCTAGTGATCCAATGGGCTTTTCTGTGCATTGGTAACGTTATTCTCTGTTCGTTTGAAAGAATTGTGTGTTCCTTATGGTATATAACCCTTCTGTTTGCCCCGGAAGGGGCTGCCTATTGGCACTTGATGTTGTTGCTGTTAAAAGAAAATAAAGTATTAGACCGGAAAAGTAAAGTCTTAGACTAACGATGCGTCATTAAGCTAACCGTAGCATAGTTAAACAGATGGAGTGCATTTGTGTCTATTTATGTCTTTAATAATAAGACGATAGCTGTCCAAAACGGTCATAGTCAACCCAAGCAGGTACCTATGAATAGACGCGCACACGGCGTTGTAGAGGGTATATTTCATTCCCCGCATTCATGTAGAGTACGACAAGATTTTTGTTTTTTTGATTTGTTGGACCCGAAAAATTCTAATACACGCACTCACATGGAGTGCGACAATGATGCTCATTCTGTTGCTATGACGGTTGGCCAATTTCAATCCACGCACTCATATAGAGTGCGACAGCAAAAAACTACGTATCCAAGAGCCTTTTATCTCTATTGTAGCGTACAACAGTAAATATGGTAACTAGATTATACTAAAATCAAAGTTCAGGTGTTGTTCACATTCAATGCGATTTCGACAAAATCTGAGGTGCGAATAGCTCGGGGAAATCATGTGAGCTTGGCATTCGCACCAGGTATAGCTGCTAATTCTTTTATATTTTACAAAAAACAATTTAGATCAAATACTCAATGGACAAGATTTTATTTTTGGTGTCCCAGGAAGTTTTTGCGCCCGGAAGTACCACTGGAATGTCACGGGCTTTGATGTAAGAAGCCCCTGCGAAGACTTTAAATTGCGATACGGCCCTGCCAGCTAGTGTGGGGAATTTTTTAGACGAATCGTAGCCCACTGGGAGCATGAGCAGCCTTCCAACAGAGGAAAGAGGCACATACATACTGCCATCGACTAGAAGTCCCTCTTCGGCTGACTTACCATTGACGATTACGGGAAACCTCGGAGCTTTCTGGCTTATGTCGGAGGAAGGGACGTATGTAACCGATACATTGAAATCAGGCTGGGCATACTTCTCCTTCTCTGTCCTTGAGCCAACCACCACCTCGTGTGATCCAACAAGAGAGCCCACAGTAGCAGTAAGGATAGCCTTTCCATAGCTGACACCACTGATGCTGCCATAAGCTTTTACGGCAACAACGTCAGGATTAGAGGATTCCCACTTCGCAAATTCAGTTACGTAAGTGGTATCTCCGTTGGCGAAAAGAGCTAATGCGTTCACTTCCATACCTTGGTTCTGTTCCATAGAGATAGCTTGACTGCTTGGCGGTAGTGTGCCCCGAACAATATCGATCTTTCTAGGAAGACCTACATAGATTTTAGCGCTTGTACTCGTATAATTTTTATAATCATTGCCGTCCTGATCCTGAAGTTCAGTATTTTCCATGCGGACAGTAATAGATGTATTTGAATCGCTCACAGTTTCTTTGGCGTTCAGGAACAGGTGTACAAATGGAACACCTGAATCTGATGACAGCCATTTGTCTTTCTTCCCAGATACATAGATGACAATTTCCTTCTTGTTATCGCTTGGATTAAGGTCAGTAGGATAAGGATTTTCGATCCGGTAATTTCCGTTATCATAGGGTCTGATGAGGGTGAAGCAGTCGTCTCGCCAAATATATTTACCTAGTGCATCGTCATAACGCAGAAGTCCATCTGTCGTAAACACATTTTCGTCGTAGCTAAGTGTGATTTTGGCTGCCTGAATGCCTTTTGTATCCGGAAGTGCAGCAGACGGAATTCCGACTTCAAGTGAGGCGCTCTGACCTGGAATCACGCTGGTTGAGCTGTTGCTCAGATCCACATATACTGTGTTCGGTTCTGATGCGACTACGGTTCCGACTGCGGACACTGTGCTCATCAGGATAAATAGCACTGCTATTATTGTTTTTTTGAGTGTTAACATCTTGCTGCCTCCAGAATAGAATTAAAAGCTTCAAAATAAATGAGCATCAGTATGATGCTAATGATATATATCGACAAAATGCTTGGCGAATTTACGATTAATTCTAAATGTATCTATTTTTACAGGCATGTTGATGACCAGTAAATGGTAGGAAAAGAGTCGTCAACCCGGTAAAATGTTTGTACCCGTACAAACCAACCGAAAGGTGGACGGTTTTCTTTAGGATTATTCGAAACAGACATGGACAAAGAACGCCATAGTCTTGTGGGAGTAAAGCTACTTGAAAAGAGATCCGCAATAATTATAGAAAGACTATATTAAATGATAAAGCGTCCTCCTCTGATATGTTATTTTGGCTATGGGTCCTTAGCGAAATCTATTGTTTTCCAGAAGCAGGGTTCTTTTGATCGGGGTGGAGAGTGCATAGCTAAATATGCAGATTTGAGTTGGAATGAGAACAAAAGCCCAATGGACTCGCTTCTGGTGGTCCATTGGGCTTTTCTGTGCATTGGTAACGTTATTCTCTGTTCGTTTGAAAGAATTGTGGGTTCCTTATGGTATATAATATTCTGCCAGCCAGTTGGGTGTTTACTTCTCTCTACAGCAATTTCAATCCATGCGCTTATGTAGAATGCGACTCCACCGCTGCTGTCGCCGCCGTAGGAGCCGCTCAATCCACGCACCACCTAGAGTGCGACATGGCAGATGTGGAAGTAACATATTTAGAGCAAGAAATATTTCAACCCACGTACTCACATGGAGTACGACGTAAAAATCGCATAAAAATTAAGCGGATAACAACGTTTCAATCGACGCACTCATACGGAGTGCGACCCGAATGGGTGAGCGGTATTAGCCAACAGTACGAATTTCAATCCACGCACTCACATGGAGTGCGACGCAAGATGATAACGTAGCCTTTTAAAAATTCGAAAGAATTTCAATCCACGCACTCAGATGGAGTGCGACTTGGCGTAATGGCTACCCTATTTATTGTTGTAGGATTTCAATCCACGCACCCACATGGAGTGCGACATAACGATTCTTGTGGTGTTAGACCTACTCGATTTCAATCCACGCACTCATATAGAGTGCGACTGTATGTGATTATGTAATGACAGACGTACACATAATTTCAATCCACGCACTCATATAGAGTGCGACGATACACCTCGTATTTGTTTACACCTCGGGTAGCGATTTCAATCCACGCACTCATATAGAGTGCGACAGCAAAAAACTACGTATCCAAGAGCCTTTATCTCTATTGTAGCGTACAACAGTATACATGATAACTAGATTATACTAAAATCACTGTTTAAAGTTCTGGTGTTGTTCACATTCAATGCGATTTCGACAAAAACTGAGGTGCGAATAACTCGGGGAATCATGTAAGCTTGGCATTCGCACCAGGTATAGCTGCTAATCTATAATCAAGAAAAAAACAGCTTACCGAGTGAATGCAGAAGGGACAATAAGATGTAATGCATGATAAGTATAAGTCTATAAAATCCAGCAATCCATCCAACGCAAAATAGTTGGGTATCCTATTGATAGGTTACCCTAAGGAAGCAAGCGAACGTCTTGATGTTTAATGGTGAGAAAGGAATAATTTATCTAATAGCTACAAGGAGGAGGCGATATTTCCTAATGCATCCCAGCATTAGAATATCGCCTCTCTACGTAACGCAATATAATATTTTTATTATTTTGGAGCTACAATATAAAAAAATAAGGGTTAAAACTATTGTAAGGATTTCAAAAAGCATCTAAGTAGACTAAACCGGGGGGAAGTAGCCTTGGCCCAGTACTAGCCTCGTAATAACGAAAAGCTGTGGACCAGAATTGATGAAGGTAAGCCGCATCATGAATCGGTACACTAATGTCATTTTTCCGGATGGAAGGATGCCTGTCTAGGGGAAAAAACATAGACAAAGTTATGCATATTTGGACAAAGAGGTTATCTTACATATGCATCCACTGGACACGAAGCGCAGAAACACCGGAAGTACGTTGAAACCAACTTGGATTATGACGATAGCGGATTCCCGATCATTGGCGAAGAAGGCGTAATCTATTATCCCAATGATGGTACTGCCTACATCAAAGTCAACAAAGCTAAAGGCCAGAGTATTGCGGTACCAAACGTACTCAAGCAGCTTGCTTATCAACTTAAGTAACACCTTTTCCCGATTTAGTCCGGGATATACGACACATACAGGATTATAGCGGTTCGATTCCGCTGTGCTGTCATTCGCCTACTGTGAAGGGTTATTAGAAAATGATGTTAAAATATTCCTGTACAGAGAGAGAGGGAAACCTATATTATGACTTTAAGACTAGGTCTAACTAACTATATAAGGGACGGGATATTTAGATGAAAGATAAATTAAAAGGACTTGTATTAGGACTTGTGGCTGGCTCATTAATGACTGGTGTTACAGCTTTTGCTGCTAGTGGATCAATGATTGAGGTCTTCTACAATGTCAAAGATATTAAGATTAATAATGTTTCAAAAATGCCAACTGATGACAGCAGACCATTCGTGTATAACGGGACAACTTATGTTCCTTTAGGTTTCATTTCAAATGCTCTTGGTCAAAGTGCGAAATGGGATGGAAAATCTAAAACTATTTATATTGGTGAAACAGGAGAAAGTAAAACGCTGTATTTAGAAAAAGATCTAAAACACATGAATAGCCAATACGGTGCGGGCGCTTATATAAATGCTGAATATAACAGTAGTGAAAAAGTTACTGATAATGTGGGAAATGAACATTCAAGCTATTTGCTTATGACATTAATCGCGTTATCTATTCAAGAAAATTCTTGGGGGTATGTGGAGTACCCCTTAAATGGAAAAATGAAAATGTTCAAAGCGAAACTCGGAGTAACAGAGAAATATAAAGATAATGGCGGTATTGCGAAAGTAACTATATCTGCTGATGGAAAGGAAATATACTCTAAAGAAGTCACTGCAGGTAATCTTCCAGAAGACTTAAATTTAGATGTTAGTAATGCACTAAAATTGCAAATTAAAATTCAGAGAGAAGGTTCTGATTCGGTTCAAGTGGGCTTATTTGATCCTATGTTGACGCAATAATAAATTATTGAACAAACCCACTGAAAAGTGGTTTTGTTTATATGTGACAGCTAAGTAGGATACACGGGTCTATTTGTCGTGGTAATGACTGTGACAAATTAAAAAGCTTATGTAAATCTATGATAGAAAATGATTATGATGAGGATCTAAGTAATTATTCATTTTTAAGGAATATTTCTTTTAAAAATGAAAATGGGGATGTTCTAAAACAAGTTTCATTGGGCGGAGGAAGTGTCCAAGAAAACATAACTGTTAATTTAACAGGGGTTCAAAAACTTGTCATTGAAATAACAGGGGACGGTTATGGCGTCGTAGATTTTATTAACCCTACTATTAAATAGCATGAACAATATCTTAAGCCACCCGATGCAGGTGGTTTTTTGTTACTCAAAGTTCACCAAATAATTGGTGATAAACGAACAGAAAGAGGGGGGGATATGAATCTAAGTTGGTTATCACGTTGAGCGATTTTTGATGGACTTGCAATTGTTTCGGTTATTTACAATGAATGGAGTCCTGCGGCTTACGAGGGGGTTAAAATATACGCATAATGGCACAGAGGAAATTATTAATTAAGGGAACTTTATGAATGATTGGATAGAAGTCCAGCAAGATACAAAGACTTTTGCAGATCAAGTGCAGTCGATAAATTTACTTATGATATGTTTAGAGATACGGGTCGCCAATAGGCGGCTTTTTTATTGAATTAATAACCAACTAATGAATTATTACTCTCCTGACGAAATAAAGAACAGGAGGGATAAAATGATGACTTGGACAGGAATATGGGACAATGCAGGCCCATTCATTATCGGAGCGATTACAGCGGTAGTGATTTATATTCTAGGTGAAATTTTGTGTACATTCATACCGAGGGGTCTAACAAGAGAATTATATAGGATTTTGTTAATAGTTGCGGTAGTGATCGGTACAGTAGCTGCGATTTATATTAGCAGTCGAATATGGTGGGGTATCAGTTAAGTCGAAGTCGCCAATAGGCGGCTTCTTTTGTATGTCAGGAAACTTTTCCTTAGCTTCAGATACATTATCAAAAGGGGTGAATAATAAGATTATGGGACGAAAGAGAGATCCGAAACGGGACGAAGCATTTGATTTATACAAAGCCAGTTCCGGCAATATACGTCTCACAGAAATAGCCTCTCAACTTAGTGTATCTGAAGGTACGGTAAGAGGATGGAAGGCAAAAGATAAGTGGGAGAGTTTAATTGCTGGAGAAGTGAAACATACGGAACATTCCGATGAAGGTGAAACTGATCAAAAAAAGGAACCTCCAAAGGAAGATGAAGATACAACATCATATCCTGACGATCTTTTTCTAAAAGCTGTCCAAATTGTAGCCGAGGCCAAACAAGCCTCGGTTTCTTTATTACAAGAAGGATGAGGATACGCTATAGCATAGCAATCAAACTGATTGATGAACTGGAGCGGTGCAGACTCATTGGTACATATGGAGATGATAAGCCGAGAGAGGTATATCTACCCCACTTACAGTTGATGCGCTCTCTAAAGAGCTAAAAGTTGCTGCTCCAGAAATACGGAACGTTCCAAAAAAGTCCGGAACGTTCTAATAATATGGAGCGTACCAAAACAAAGAAGAGCGTTCCAGTAATCGAACATTATCTCAACGGTGGGTGTTTATGGCATCCATGGAAGCAGAATACATCCTTTTGCTACAAGATCAGCTCATCCCAAACGGAAGTGTACTAAATCGTCACCTATCCTCCAAATCGCATAAAATATCCGTTCCTCCACTTATCGGACCTTTTGATTTCGGATAAAGCGGCCCTCTCCAATCGTACGACCAGGTGACGACTGCTCCATCATGGTCCACGCACTCACATAGAGTGCGACCTCATAAATGTATCCAAAGTAGCCGGCTTTATAATTTCAATCCACGCACTCACATGGAGTGCGACTGATATGATTGATTGGTTGTCTGATGCAAAACAATTTCAATCCACGCACCCACATGGAGTGCGACGGAGTAACCACCAATACAATACGCTCTGAGCGTTGATTTCAATCCACGCACTCACGTGGAGTGCGACGGAAACAAGCGCGGCGATCCTTGAGGGTCACGAATTTCAATCCACGCACTCACGTGGAGTGCGACGACGATACTCCCGATAAGCAACATCACTATTGAATCTATTTCAATCCACGCACTCACGTGGAGTGCGACGACTTATCCATAGGCTTTTGCTTTGTAACTTCCTATTTCAATCCACGCACTCACGTGGAGTGCGACAGCGAAAATATAGTAATTCATACCCTAATGATATCAATTTCTTACATTGTCGCAAAAACTAATGCCAAAAAGGCCTGGATCAACCCTTGATTTTTACTGAAGGTAACTGATTCAGTTGCTTTTCGACAAATTTCGAGGTGCGAAGGACCCGGGGTTTTTATGTAAGCTTCACATTCGCACCATAATAGAACATTCACATTATCTAACAGCGGGTGTTTATGGCATCCATGGAAGTGAAAATCATCTTTTTGCTGAAAGATCAGCTCATCCCACACGGAAGTGTACTAAACCGTCGATACCCTCCAAATCGCATAAAATATCGGTTCCTCCACTTATCGGACCTCTTTATTTCGGATAAAGCGGCGCTCTCCAATCGTACGACCAGGTGACGGCGTTCCATTATGGTCCACGCACTCATATAGAGTACGACTTAAGGAGTTGAAATATGGTTAATAGTAAAATCAAATTTCAATTCACGCACTCATATAGAGTACGACTAAAAAATAAATTTTCACAGGTTGGCCATTCAGGATATTTGAATCCACGCACTCACATGGAGTGCGACTAACACGGTGAGGGGAATGCGATAATGGGGAAGAATTTCAATCCACGCACTCACATGGAGTGCGACGCAGTATGCAAGGTTGGGTATAGATGCCCAGATCATTTCAATCCACGCACTCACATGGAGTGCGACATGAACTGAAAGCATATTTTTCGAAAGGGGATGAAATTTCAATCCACGCACTCACATGGAGTGCGACTTTGCTAGGCGAAAAGCACGACAACGTACGGACGATTTCAATCCACGCACTCACATGGAGTGCGACCAACACCGCTGCACTCGCTAAAGTTGATAGATACGAATTTCAATCCACGCACTCACATGGAGTGCGACTTACGATCTGCATACCCACTACGGTGTATCCCTGATGATTTCAATCCACGCACTCACATGGAGTGCGACAAGCAAAATCGAAGACTGCACGTATTCAGTATGAGATTTCAATCCACGCACTCACATGGAGTGCGACAAGAGCAACAGTGGAGCTGTCATGGACCGCTTGAAAATTTCAATCCACGCACTCACATGGAGTGCGACTACGTCAGGTAGAAGCTCAGATTACCAGTATGGAATTTCAATCCACGCACTCACATGGAGTGCGACAGCGAAAATGCAGTAATTCATACCCTAATGATATCAATTCCTTACATTATCGCAAAAACTGATGCCAAAAAGGCTTGGATCAACCATTGACTTTAACTGAGGGTAACTAATTTAGTTCCTTTTCGACAAATTTCGAGGTGCGAAAGACCCAGGGTTTTTATGTGAGCTTCACATTCGCACCAGAAATATCTATTAGTTTTACAAGATACTAAAACAGCGTGACATTAGCTTCTACACGTACAGATGCCGAATCTAAAAATGGAATGGGATAATAAAACCAAGACGTTTGCAGTTCCGTCTCCAAGAATTTCCCGTGCTCCTCTCAGTGAGCTATGCGTCAATCCATGTGCTCATACTGCGACAAAATAAAAAAGGAGCGACAGCCTGATGACAGCAATTATTTTAATCCACGCACTCACATAGAGTGCGACAGAAAAAAACAACGTATCCAAGGGACTTCTAATCTCCATTGTAGCGCACAACAGTAAGTATGGTAACTAGATTGTACTAAATTCTCTGATTAAACTTCACGTTTTGTACACATTTAGTGTGTACCAATCCATCACGCAAACGCTGTAAGGTGAGGAATGACACGGGCGAAGCAACCGGAAGGCTCTATATTTTCTTTTTGTGGTTATCTCCTAAGTTGTAGTGAGGAATGACACGGGCGAAGCAACCGGAAGGAGCGAAAATACAGTAATTCATACCCTAACGATATCAATTCCTCACATTATCGCAAAAACTGATGCCAAAAAGGCTTAGGTCAACCATTGACTTTAACTGAGGGTAACTGATCAGTTGCTTTTCGACAAATTTCGAGGTGCGAAAGACCCGGGTTTTTTATGTGAGCTTCACATTCGCACCAGAAATATCTATTAGTTTTACAAGATCCTAAACAGTGTGGAATTAGCTTCTACACGTACAGATGCCAAATCTAAAAATGGAATGGGACAATAAAACCAAGACGGATACAGTTCTGTCTCTAAGAATTTCCTGTGTTCCTCTCAGTGAGCTGTGCGTCAATCCATGTGGCTCATACTGCGACAAAACAAAAAAAGGAGCGACAGCCTGATGACAGAAATTATTTTAATCCACGCACTTACATAGAGTGCGACAGAAAAAAACAACGTATCCAAAGGTCTTCTAATCTACATTGTAGCGCACAACAGTATGTTATGAATTATTTTAGTAAGAAAAGCGCTCCCCGTTTTAATGAGGAACACCTTTTCAAAATACTGTATGATCTTTATCTCTTTATTTGGGGCTCTTCCAAACCGTTATTATCTACTCTGGATGGTTCAGCAGTAATTCCTTTTTGAAGTGTTGCCTCTACTTTGTCTTTACTGTTAGTAGACTTCTCACTTTCAGGTCCGGAGTTCGTCCAAGTTTCACCGCCTAAAGCATCTGATTGCCACCAATAAAAATCACGATATACTAAATCTGCTGTCAAATAGAATAATACTTCATTATCTTTACCATTGATAGTCAGATCGTATTGAGAAATACCACTGCTGTCTTTAGCGTCATTTAACGCCATTATCCATTGTTCAATTTTAGGAACCAGGCTATTGATCTCGGAGACATCCGCTGCAATCACAATCTTTGTCAGCTTTCCACCAATAACGCTATTTGTAATATCTACCGATTTTACATCCATACCGTTTCCTTGAAGTTCTCCATATACAGCTTCCAGGACCTTTACCGACTCCAGGGAACCTTGGATTTTTTTCGAAAAGTCTGGGATATGAGTAACATCATTAGAAACAGCATCATAAATCGTTTTTCCATTTGCACCTTTAATAGCTAAATCAATATTTTTGATTTCATTGATTCCGTTGACTCCACTCCGTACTTCATTTCGAACCGCGCGAATCGCTTTAATGTCATCAATTGTGGCTTTCCCAGAACTAGAAACTGATTTCGTTTCCACTTTTAAGTCCTCCTGTTGAGCACTAATGCTTGAAATCCTTGCTGAGAAAGCTTGGTTTGGATAAGCTCAGTAGGAATCTCGGCAGAAATGGAATTTATATAAAAAGCCCCACTAAAAATACCCAGTGCAGCCCCAACGATCAGCAACTTTTTATGTTTCATTACATTCAACTTCCTTTAAAATTATTGGTTAATAGACTTTGTAATTTAGTTTAGCAATATCCAGAGTCACTCCCCGGATTATTCCGGCGCATGCAGGCCGCAAGGAATCAGAAACATGAATAGCTTGGTCAGAACCCTTGCGAGGTTCAGTTCTGCAGTGTGCTATTCTAGAGGGAAAGCCTTTCAGTGAGAGGCCACGGCATCTAGAAGAGGATCTAAGCTAAGGGGATTGCCAATCCTTCTTGGAAAATTACAAAATGAACCTTATAATAGTATTATATGAAATAATTTTTGTAATTGAAAAAAGTAGGTTTATAATATGGGAAATAGTAGAATGACTCCTTTCTTCGCTGTCTTGCCTTTAGCTGCTGTATTATCGTTAACTGGTTGTACTTCTTCAGCTATCAGTAGTATAAATTCAGCTACTGTGGACCCAGCGCCAGTAGTTCAAGCTGCAAACACATCGACCGATGTGAATACACCAAAAGCGGGAGATCGAGTTATTAGTCCTTATGCCACTAAATCGGTGGTTAATAGAACTCTCCGCAACACAGAACTTACAGAAAATTTCGACATACCCGCAGGTTATGGCTATGTTAAAGTATGGATACGTAATGACGGTAAGCAGCCAATTAATTTTTCGGTAAACAAAGGCGCAGAAACAGGTAAACAAATGATGTCTGGGACTGTAGAACCTGGTCGCACTTATAGTGAAATTAGTTCAAACGCTTGGCCTGGTGCTAATAAGTATTATGTAGCTCTTACCTCGGGTAAAGCATACATGAAGGGCGATCTTTTCGTCCGTATAGGCAGTTCACGAGGAGAACTGTAATTAATCACGCTATTGTTATTTAAATGCAGTAAGGAGGTCGGCCATCGTGTCGGCCTTTTTGAGTTTCTTCTACAGTTTTGAATGTGGTGGCGGGAAAGAGTCGCTACAATGTAGAATGACACCTGCAGATGATAGTTGATAGCCTCAATGACTCCTGCAAGGGGATAGAGGGACATACTACTCAGTGGCATTGACCAGTGCGCGCAAGGGAAGGCCCGATTATGTATCCGCGAACAAGGATAAATCCTTGCATCCCTTAGGGCCACCCGTAACGCACAGCGGTAGATCGGTAGCGGTATGCAGGTCGGTTAAACGGTAGTCATTCCATGCGGGGGAGAGTGGCCCCCGCCCACATTATTCATGACACGTGCAGGCGGCAAGGCACCATTTAACCAGCGGAAACGTGAAACAGCCTGGTAGAACCCTTGCGCGGTTCAATTCCGCAGCGTGTCTCATAATAGGCTGGTAGGATTGTCCATATTTTTGTTTAAAAATTACAATAAGAAACTTATAATGTAATAGAATACAAACAAATGGGAAAAACATCTATTTAATTTATAATAGCTGTTTTTGAACATGCTTTATTAGTCACAAGTACATAAACCGTAGTCTTAAATAATCAGCTTGATTAATGAAGTCACTCTTGTCTCGGGAAGAAGGGATTTATTTCTATCTATTCAGAACAAAAAGCTAAATGAGACGGACTAAAAATCGTAGAATTTAAAAATGGAGGGAATTGCATTGAAAAGAAACCTGAAATCTGTAATGTCTCTAGCTGTTGCATCTGTGGCGTTAGTAGGTAGTCTCGGACTTGCAAGTATAGCAAGTGCCGCCATTGATTTTAGTGGTTTCCCTACTCTACGACAAGGTGACAGCGGGGGATACGTTAGAGCACTGCAAGCAAATTTATGGGCGTATGGACATCAGGGCAGCGTAGGAACAATTGATGGAAGTTTTGGCAGCGGTGTGAAATCAGAACTCGAATCTTTTCAAAGGGATAAAGGACTAACAGCAGATGGAGTAGCTGGCTCGGGAACTTGGAACAGAATGAATTATAATGTCACTGTTGAAGTACCAGGCAAATCTTTCTTCTTATCTACCCCTGATAGTTCGACTTATTGGGTGTTTTATAGTGGAAGTTCAGACTTGAGATATAGCGTTATGTACAAGAGCAACAATAAAACTGTTACTTCAGGTGCAGTATATTAATTTAGGAGGGGTTTAAATTGAAAAAACAATTAGTTGCGGTGGCTTTAGGTGGCGCACTCGTAATAGGTAGCGGTGCATTTGTATATAATTCTTATGCTGCTGAATCAGAAACGCCAACACCGATTCCTGTGGAGACGAAAGCAGAAGCAATAGATACTTCATCAGCACAAGCGCCAACTGAAACACCAGCAGAGACAGTGGTTGAAAGCTCTGGTGATATCGAGGGTCTTATAAACATATCTGATGTACCAGCAGAAGACATCCATATTCCTAATCTAGCACAGGGAGCCTCGCTTAAAACGGCAGCGGCTGACAAACACAGTTTGAAACCATTAAACACAACAGCTTTAAAAGGCGAGAATGGACTGGTCATTAGACAGTCATATCGTGGAACTGATGGTACTGAAATTATGGTCATTCAAACCGAATCCCAAATGGGCGAACAGGCTACTATTGATAGTTTGAAAGAATCGTATAAAGAAGAAAAGGTCGAGTCGACTAAAATCAACGACCATACTGCTATTTATGTTGACGGACAAGCTAGAAAAGTTGTTCATTTGATTACGAAAGATCACTTCTATACCGTTTCTTCTTCTAACGGAAACCTTGACGAATTGATGGGAATTGCAAAAAAAATTCAAGAGTAACAAGATAAGCTACAAAAAAAGCACAGGCATATTTGCTTGTGTTTTTTTGTTACATCTTACAAGTCATCCTCGCAGACTATCATTATCAGTTAAGGAGGGATCGTCCTTGTTTCATGATGTGGAGACAGGAAAAGTAAAGCGTCCTGTAAAAGGACAGTGTTTAATATGCAATAATCCGAATCCAGAAGTTCACACTACGCTTGGCGCTTCATTTTGCGGTGTGTGTTGGGAAATCATGAAGTCTGGTGATGATGATCAACTGGGTGAAAGAATTGCTGGGACGAGTGTTTGATGGAAATAAAGTGTTAGACCGTGAAAATATAGTTCTAGACTGGCAGCGGCGGCGTTAAGCCAACGGGCAGGATGGTAGATAAAATATGTTATTATTGGATTGTGCAAAGCTTATTCCGCCTATTCGAAGGGAGATTAGTAGAAATGCAAAGTGCTCAACAGGTGCTAACAAATTATTTTCAAGCATTAGGAAGCAAACAGATTGATAAAGTGATCGAATTGATTCATGATGAAGCGAAATTTATTATTCTTAAAAAAGAGCCTTCTAATAAAATTCCTTTATACGGCACATTTCATGGAAAAGAAGGTGTTAGAAATTATTTAAACTTATTAGAAGAAGCAGAACAAATAGAGAGTTTTGTCCTTCACAAACTCATCGGTAATCAGGAAGCAGCGTGTGCATGGGGGAATTTCCGCATCAAGGTCAATGTAACCGGGAAAGTGTTCGAGAGTGATTGGGCAATTATTTGCGAAGTAGAACAGGAGAAGATAAGGTTTTTTCAAATCTTCGAAGATACTGCCGCACTAGAAGAAGCTTTTGATTTAAGAGACTGTTGATATGTTAGTGCACCTACACATCACTATGCTGAATCCAAGTGGAAACCAGTTGTCAGGAGCACTGTCCGGGTTTGCAAGTGTTTTTGAGCCTTATATTTGCAGCTAGCACACCAGCCAGTTTAGCAGCAGGCGTTACGTCCCTCTTGCTGGGCATGGTCCCAAGTGAGAAAGATGCACTGGAGCATATGGTGAAAGATGGATACTGGGCACTTGGCTACCTAGAGGACTTCTTTTCTGACAGTCCGGATTACGACATGATTGAAGTAAAAGTACCATTTATCGAATATGAAACGGCTAATGTACGTTTCGTGACAGGTAATTGTGTAATTAAACGGGTTCATAAAAAAGGTGGACCATGGATCCAATATTAAAATAAAAGTAAAGTAAAGAAGCGCCACACGGCGCTTCTTTACTTTACTTAAAGATATCTCGAATTACTTTTAAGTCAAAGTCATTTGAAATTTCATAGGACAAGGACTTATTCTTTTTAGTAGGATACGCTTCATAATCGTGAACATCGATATACTTAGTATCATATAAGGTCATTCCGAATGTTCGTGTATTATCTACTTTAACTATGATCGTATAAAATTCATTATATCCTCGATTAGAACTGGAAGTTTGTTTCATTTCAATGTCGGACAAACTATTTATTACTTTATCAATCTCATCTTTGTCTGTAAGGGTTAATACTTTACCTTCCTCATGTTCTTTTATAATATTTATTGAGCTTATATTATCCTTGTTAATCTTTTTCCAAACTACTTCGTCTAATGATGTTTTTGCTGAATTTATTGTAAATATCCATACGCCTACTCCTAAAAGGATAATAATGGATGCTAAAATATAGTAGGTGCGTTTTTTCATATGAAATCTCCTTTTTATTAGCGTCTGCTTCTCTCAACCTTTCAAGGACAACCTTCGTATTAACTTCTCCCCTCACTGTATTTAGAATTATTATACAGTATTGTTTTGGAAATTTCATAAAATAAACATACTTCGCAAAAGAAGGCAATCTACCTTGGGAAAGATCATTTTTGGCCCAGTACCAGCGAAGCTGATATGGACCGTAAAGTAAGATACCAATCCAAATTTTTCATGCATCAATAAACATATGTATCAAAAGTACAATCGTATGTATCAGACTAAGAAGTTACATCATCACTATGTTCAGTCAGCCCACCAATCCTTTTTATTGTCTGCAGGAGCTACTTTTTTGCTGAGATTAATTTCGTGCGAATTTTTAAGGACTCTCGGATCATATTCCGCTCCACGATCTTAGCTGTCTCTTCCGGATCTCCAGAAAACCCTAAGTAATCAGAAACCGAAACCCCAAGCCTTTTTTCCATTTCAGCAAGAGCTTTCTCAAATGGATCAATTGTTTTAGACTGCTTGTTACGTAGTGGAAAAGGTATGATGTGCGCTGACATTTCTTTCAGTTCCTATGTTTTTTTGATAGGTTTTGCATTCACAAAATAAAATGATCATTAACACCGTTAAATATTAACGTACTAATTCATCACTTCGACCTAGATCCATCGGGCTGACGGCCGTCTGATCGTTGCTTGTCTTCAGCCAGCAACCGTTTAGCCTGGTCGCGTAATTCTCGGGCCAGGTACTCGGCTTCAGCCGTGGACGAAATTTCAAAACCTGTTTCGAAAATCGCGCCGATCTGAATGAGTCGCCGCGTCCGCGCTTTGCGTTCTTGTTAATTCAGTTCAGCTTTGATGCGCTGTTCCCGTGCTTTGAGTTGAGATATTTGCTTCGCACTGATACATTGCTTCGAAATGTGTGCGGCAGGACTTTCGCCCTGCACCCATCCGATCCCGCTGGGATCGGCAAGCGTAAAATGGCGATTCTCGCATTTTCGATTGGTCAAAACACTTTTACAGAAAGGAGCATTTGCCGATGGCAATCTACCATTACTCAACGCAGGTCGCTTCCCGGTCTGCCGGGAAATCGGCCGTAGCGATGGCAGCCTACCGCAGCGGTGACCAGCTGGAGGACGAACGTACCGGTGAACTGAAGTTCTACCGTCGTTCTACACCACCGGAAACCATCATTCTCGCGCCGGCAAATGCTCCAGAGTGGGTGCAGAATCGTAATCGTTTGTGGAACGAAGTGGAGAAGGCCGAGAAGCGCAAGGACGCGCAGCTCTGCCGCGAAATCAATGTCGCGCTGCCGCGTGAGCTGAGCGCTGACGATCAGCGTGAGCTGCTGCTGAATTATTGCCAAGAACAATTCGCGGATCGCGGCATGGTCGCGGACGTGGCGATTCACCGCGACAATCCGGAGAATCCGCACGCGCATATCATGCTGACCATGCGCCATATCGGGCCTGATGGCTTTGGCCAGAAGAACCGGGAATGGAATCCGTCCTTTGCCTTCGGCAAGGTGCAAAATGCGGAAAAGTACATAGACTGGCGCGCAGCTTGGGTCGATCATGCGAATCGTGCCCTGGAACGTGCCGGGGAAACCGACCGGATTGATCACCGCAGTACCGGATCATGATGGCCCGTGACGTGCTGTTGCAGACCAAAGATGCCCTGGAGAAAGTCGAGATCCAGCGCACCCAGGACGGCTACCCGGCATGGGCCGGGGGCAAGCATTTGTATTACCCGGAAGCCAAGCAGATCAACGAGGTCAACCATCTGGCCGGGCGTGTACTGCAACCGGACGAAATAGCTTCTCTTGCGCAGAAGGCTTCAGCTTCTGCATCGCATGATCCTGTACTCAAGGTGCTGGACAATGCGCTGAAGGCATTTGACGAAGCCAGCCGTAGAGCTGAACAGCATGAACAGCAGAAGGAATGGAGCCGCCGCAAGGAGCGGAAAGACCGGGAACGTTAGAGTTGACGACGACAACGGGGCGAATTGACCATACCTGATCGTATACCCAATAACATACCGGATAGTATCCCTATTCGTATGCTAATTCGTATACCCGTGGATTTCTGCTAAACCTAAGTAAATAAAGGGATAAGAAAAGGACTTGGGCGTATAGCGCCCTAAGTTTTTTTAAAGTTCCCACTTCTGGTTCCCACGAAAGGGGGGGCAGCATTTTTTCTATGAATGGCTCAACCATGCGGATTTTTTTAAAAGAGCCCTCTTCTTTTTCCTGGGAACCAGAAATGGAAACTAAAAAAACATGACAAAGGGATCAAATGTCTTAATTCTTGGCGAGCTTATCCAGGGTGCGTCTGTATTTATCTTTGCCCTTCTGTGCGATCCGCATCACCTGTTCGTTGCCGGCAGGCTGGATCTGGTCTTTAGGACAATGCTGCACGCTGGCTGTTTGATCTTTAGTTGAATATTTCATAGGGTGAACCTCCTTTAAGATAGGTATGTAAGAAAAATGCAGAATTACAACGAATCCCTGATGGATGGGGTTGGTTTAAATGCTCAGCGCGTACTGGTGGAGTACATGAAAATTGCTTTTGCAGACATAACGGACTACGTAGAATTCGGTCAAAAGGAAGAGGATGTTCTTGGCTTAGAAGGAGACCCCGTATTTGATCCTGACACTGTGTCTAAGAGTTGGGGTGCGGTTCAAATTGGTCGGCGGGGATTTTGTATTGAAGGAATTATTACACCGTTCAGCGAAAGAATTATCGAGGTGATCGCATGAATCATACATATAAAGTGTTAAAGTCTGATATAGAACTATTTGCAGCTGCATTAAGGCAAGCAAGAGTGTACGTTGTTCAGTCGTTGAGTGAGGATATAGTGTCGGTTGTAGACTATGGTGGCACTATAGAAAAGTTCTCGCCTGATTCGGTCAAGATTGCCGGAGCTTATTACATACGGAACCAGTTTGAATTTAGAGTAGATGTAAAAGATTCTGCTGGGTAAGGGGGGACTGACCCCCGTTTGTGAGACAGGGATCAAAACACCTTTCAAGTTTAAGCAGCCAGTCATCGGAAATACGATTATTCGATCATACAGCTTAATTCAAGTAGTGAAGAGGTTAAAAGTTGGCCAAACATCAGCGATAATTTAAATGTATATATGGGTTCACGATTAGAAACTGCAGCCCCCTTTACGATAGGCCTTCCAAGCAGCAAGTGATTTATGCCATAGGAACCCCTAATCCGTATTTAGTGATTCATGGGGATATGGTTTTTCGACGATACAATTCGATTTCTGAAGCAAGATTCTTTTGATCAGGCTAGAGAGTACATAGCTAAATATGAGATTTGAGTGGGTATGAGAAGAAAAGCCTAATGGACCACTAGAAGTCGCTTCTAGTGGTCCATTAGGCTTTTCTGTGCATTGGTAACGTTACTCTCTGTTCGTTTGAGTAAAAAAGAGAGTTGTGGGTTCCTTATGGTATGAACCCCTTCTGATTGCCGCAAGGGGCTGCTTATTGGTACTTAATGTTGTTGCTGTTATAAGACAATAAAGTATTAGACTAATGATGCGTCATTAAGCTAACCAGTAGCATAGTTAAACAGAGGGAATGCAACTGAAGCCATCTGTTTAGCAACTCTAATAGCTACCCAAATTTCAATCCACGCACTCACATGGAGTGCGACGCTATCCCGCTGCTTGATGGATGGCTGGAGCAAAAATTTCAATCCACGCACTCACATGGAGTGCGACAGCTTTCTTTATGTGGACGAATCTACTCATCGAGAATTTCAATCCACGCACTCACATGGAGTGCGACAAAAAGAGTTCCTGGACGCAGCGGACTGCCTTTATATTTCAATCCACGCACTCATATGGAGTGCGACTGCAGCCGTCACCGCATAGCGGCCGGAACGGAGTATTTCAATCCACGCACCCACATGGAGTGCGACGTGTAGGATATATGCCCAACTCTCCACCATCGGTATTTCAATCCACGCACCCACATGGAGTGCGACAGCGAAAATGCAGTAATTCATACCCTAATGATATTAATTCCTCACATGGTCACAAAAACTTATGTCAAAAAGGCTTGGATCAACCATTGACTTTTACTGAAAGTAACTGATTCAGTTGATTTTGGACAAATTTCGAGGTGCGAAGGACCCAAGGTTTTTATGTGAGCTTCACATTCGCACCATAATAGAACATTCACATTAAACGGCGGGTGTTTATGGCATCCATGGAAGTAAAAATCATTTTTTTGCTACAAGATCAGCTCACCCACACGGAAGTGTACTAAACCGTCGCCACCTTCCAAATCGTATAAAATATCCGTTCCTCCACTTATCGGACCTCTTTATTTCGAATAAAGCGGCGGTCTCCAATCGTACGACCAGGTAACGGCTGCTTCATCATGGTCCACGCACTCATATAGAGCGCGACGGAGCTGAAGCCCGAGGAACAGCTGCCTGAAGGCGTATTTCAATCCACGCACCCACATGGAGTGCGACTGAGTGTGCCTAAAGTAAGGGTGCAGGAGCATTTATTTCAATCCACGCACTCACGTGGAGTGCGACGCCGTATTCATCTTTCATTCTCAGACGGATATTTCAATCCACGCACTCACGTGGAGTGCGACACAGTTCCCCAACGTGTGTTTCCACGGATAAATCGATTTCAATCCACGCACTCACGTGGAGTGCGACGAAGAGGCAACATTGAACGTGGCAAATCATTTAAATTTCAATCCACGCACTCACGTGGAGTGCGACGAAGAGGCAACATTGAACGTGGCAAATCATTTAAATTTCAATCCACGCACTCACGTGGAGTGCGACTTATTCTTAATGCTTCAATTATCGCTAAACTGCATATTTCAATCCACGCACTCACGTGGAGTGCGACAGCCATAAGCGATTACTTGAGGCTTCTGGCTGAAATTTCAATCCACGCACTCACGTGGAGTGCGACTGGAACAACTGAAAAATAGCCCACCGATTGTAGTTATTTCAATCCACGCACTCACGTGGAGTGCGACACGTATTGGGTTCAAATGAAGTACGGCGATATTAGGATTTCAATCCACGCACTCACGTGGAGTGCGACAGCGAAAATATAGTAATTCATACCCTAATGATATCAATTTCTTACATTGTCGCAAAAACTAATGCCAAAAAGGCCTGGATCAACCCTTGATTTTTACTGAAGGCAACTGATTCAGTTGCTTTTCGACAAATTTCGAGGTGCGAAGGACCCGGGTTTTTTATGTGAGCTTCACATTCGCACCATAATAGAACATTCACATTATCTAACAGCGGGTGTTTATGGCATCCATGGAAGTAAAAATTATCTTTTTGCTACAAGATCAGCTCATCCCACACGGAAGTGTACTAAACCGTCGCCCATCCTCCAAATCACATAAAATATCCGTTCCTCTACTATCGGACCTCTTTATCTCGGATAAAGCGGCGCTCTCCAATCGTACGACCAAGTGACGGCTGCTCCATCATGGTCCACGCATTCATATAGAGGGCGACCGGGAATAGAATCTTCAAAAGAGGGACGAGCTTATTACTTCAACCCACGCACTCACATGGAGTGCGACATCAACATCTTGTGTATATCGGTCCAAGATTGATTTCAATCCACGCACTCACATGGAGTGCGACTTGCATTGTATTTCTGTATACTTCCGATAATTTTATTTCAATCCACGCACTCACATGGAGTGCGACTTTTTATACAACTGATCAGCAACATCGTACATAATTATTTCAATCCACACACTCATATAGAGTGCGACTTAGCTCCAATCCGTACTATGGCAACGGTGGCGTATTTCAATCCACACACTCATATAGAGTGCGACCAAAAAACTAAAACTCTAGGAGGCCATTATGTCGAAATTTCAATCCACACACTCATATAGAGTGCGACAGCAAAAAACTACGTATCCAAGAGCTTTTATCTCTATTGTAGCGTACAACAGGAAATCATTTCTGCCTTTGCTGAAGTTTGAACCCAAAGGAGATGTGCCCTTGGATTTATCAGGTTCCAGGGGTCGTTTTTTTATTTCAGGAGGTTGGTCTCTATGACCCAAAAGAGAAGTCCCAAGTCCGATAGGATGTACCCCTGGTATGTCTTATCTGTAACCAGTCTCGGAGCGTTCCTGGTTCTGGTCAATATCGGAACGCTTAATGTCGCATTGCCGGAATTAAGCCAGCAATTTCATGCGAATGCGGCTGCTTCCAGCTGGATTTTACTTTCCTATATGCTGGTAAACACTATCCTGATTTTAATCTTCGGACAAATTTCGGATATTTTCGGAAGAAGCCGAATGTATTTAATAGGAATGGCCATCTTTACCGTATCCAGTTTACTACTCGGTTATGCTTTTAATGTAGAGGTACTAATCCTTCTTCGGATCGTACAGGCTGCCGGAGGAGCGCTCGTAGTGACGAACACAACACCGCTGATTACCGATGCGTTTCCCCAATCGCAGCTGGGCACCGGTCTCGGTCTGAATTTATTGTCCGCTTCCGTCGCGCAGGTGCTTGGCCCGGTCGTCGGCGGCGTGGTCACGACCGCCTGAGGCTGGAGGTGGGTGTTCTGGTCTAATGTTCCCTTCGGGATCATTGCTCTCATCTGGGGGCTCTGGATTCTAAGGGTGAAGCCCCTAGCGCAGCTCCATAAAAAAGTGGACGGATATGGAGGCATCATGATCTTTGTCGCTTTAGCGGGTCTAATCATTGCTTTATCCAAGGGGGGAGAACTGGGCTGGGGAGACAAGCAGGTGATCGGAGGTTTTGCGATATTCGCCATATTTACTACTATATTTTTATGGCATGAGCATCGTTCAGCATCACCTCTACTAGATTTAAGCCTTTTTGAAAGCTGGACGTTCAGTATGGGGAACATCGCTACATTCTTTAATTCTTTTGCCCGTACGGCGGTTGCTCTGCTCTTCGCTCTCTATTACCAATTTGCCTTCCACCAAAACGCGCTTAATGCCGGTCTAAGGATCCTTCCAATTACGATAGGGATGTTGGTCATTTCTCCGATTGCTGGCATGTTGACTAAGAAGGCGGCCATTCGAGTTCTGGCCTCACTTGGAATTCTTATTTCTATAGCAGGACTACTACTACTCCTATTCGTGGTCGGTGGAAATTTCTCTTACGGGGTCACCGCTTGCGGCATGTTGTTAATCGGGGTCGGGACCGGTTTATTCCTTACCCCCAATACGACGGAGATCATGTCAAGCGTTCCGGAGCAAAGCCGCGGGGTGGCGAATGGACTGCGGTCCATGCTATATAACTTGGGTCAAGTGCTGAGTACGGCTCTTTCTTTAACCATCGTCGGCGCAGCGCTGCCAGCCCACCTGAAGAACGTGCTGTATTCCGGAAAGAACAATGTGATTTCTGCCGTTGATTTTGCTTTCGTCATTCACGGTTACCGCTGGGTCATCATCGCACTAATAGGGACTTCTCTACTCGCTCTTGCTGCCTCGTGGTTCCGTCCGCAACAGAAAAAAGCTTACGAAAGCTCTTCAGCGGCCTCTTGACTTTGACGCATTGATGCCGCGTCAATCCGTCCGATCCTCATCGATCGGTCCTGCGGCTGCCGCCATAACCCCAGCGCGTCCGGTAAGCCCAAACTTCTGGAGCTAGCGATATATATCCGGCGGGTAGTGGAGCGTTGACGATAATATTGCTTACCAACCTGTAACTAAAGAAGTTTTTATTAGAAGGATACCTTTTTACTTCTACAAACCCGATACACGCTCAAAAAATGTAGGTGGCTTCCTTGCTATAATACGTTGCTCTCATTTTAAGATTTCCAGCCTGATAAAAATTTCAAGTAAAGTAGAACTTATGACCTATTGGAATTATTTTCATATTACTGTATTATCACTGAGTGTAAACATGATCGATCAGGACTTTTTAAAAGAACACATAAAGGATAAATACGGATACGAAAGACTCATCACTTATTTCTCAAGACATGAAGTAATTGGGGAAGAAATTTTTCCGTATCTTGGTACTGCCATTCACTAAACGGACTGGTATATTTGCGTTTATGGGAGGATTTCACGGAATGTCGCTGGGGAGTCTGGCTGTTACCAGCAACATTCAGAAAAGATCTTCCTCCGGCATAGCATTATCCGATGTTACCTTTTTCCCATACTCCGAGAGTCCAATTGACTCATTCGATACTATTGAATACATGGAAGCCGTTCTAAACGACGGTCACTCGGGAATCGAAAAACCGGCGGCTATTATATTTGAAACCATTCAGGCGGAAGGCGGCGTAAATATAGCTTCACCCGAATGGATGCTCAGGCTGAGGGAACTTAGCGACAGACACGGTATTCTACTGATTTGCGATGACATTCAGGTTGGCTGCGGACGCACCGGACCGTTCTTTTCATTTGAACGTGCCGGGATGATCCCTGATATTGTACTGCTTTCCAAGTCAATCAGCGGGTATGGCCTTCCCATGTCTATTCTGCTGATGAAACCGGAACTTGATGTCTGGAAGCCTGGTGAGCATAACGGTACGTTCCGGGGAAACCAGCTTGCTTTCATTGGAGCTACAGCTGCGTTGGAATATTGGGAAATGAATAATTTGGAACAGTCTGTGAAATATAAGGAAGCATTTGTAAGAGAATATTTAACCAAGCAGATTTTGTCATTACATAAGGGCCTGACCATTCGGGGTGCAGGTTTGATTTGGGGTATTGATTTTTCCAATGTGGAGGATGAGCGAATCACGCAAAAAGTAGTAGAGGAATGTTACCAAAACGGTTTAATCATCGAAAGCGCAGGAAGAAAAGACAGTGTTATAAAACTTATGCCTCCGTTAACCATCGAGCTTGAACTTTTGCAGCAGGGTTGTTCAATTATCAGACAAGCTATTCAAGAGAATATAAATAAAGTATTGGAGGTCGAAAGTTATGGATAAAATCGCCATTATAGGAATAGGATGCCGTTTGCCAGGAGGAATAAGGGGGCCTGAGGAGTTCTGGGAAGCATTGACTGCGGGAAAAGATATGACTTCCGATTTACCCGAAGGCCGCTGGGATTTAGAAAAGTTTTATGATCCTGACAAATCAAAGCCAGGCAAGCATTACACCTGTCATGGTGGATTTTTAGATAAAATAGATGAGTTTGACCCTTTGTTTTTTGGTATTTCTCCAAGGGAAGCGGCCTTTCTTGATCCACAGCAAAGACTGATGCTGGAGACATCATGGGAAGCAATGGAAGATGGAGGCTTGGATCCGGCCAAGCTAGCAGGAACCAATACCGGTGTCTTTGTAGCGGGCTTCACCCTTGACTATCAAGCAATACAATTTAAAAACGAATCGGTTGAAAGTTTAGATACACATTCGGCAACGGGTATGATGATGACAATGTTGTCCAACAGGATTTCATATATATATGATTTCAGAGGTCCAAGTTTGTCTGTAGATACAGCGTGTTCGGGCTCTTTGGTTGCAACACACCTTGCATGCGGGAGTTTATTGAATAATGAATGTAATCTCGCAATAGCAGGCGGAGTAAGTGTTATAGCTACACCTGAGTATACCATAGCGGAAAGTAAGGGTGGTTTTTTATCTCCCGATGGACGGTGCAAAACTTTCGATTCCAGTGCAAACGGTTATGCAAGAGGAGAAGGAGCCGGCGTTGTGGTTTTAAAACGCCTGTCAGATGCTATCGAAGACGGAGATAGGATTTATGCCGTAATAAGTGGATCGGGTGTAAACCAGGACGGCCACACAGACGGGATTACTGTTCCAAACGGGCAGGCTCAGGAAAACTTAATGAAGGAGGTATACAAAAAGGCAGGAATATCACCTTCAGATATAACATATATTGAAGCTCACGGCACCGGCACTCCGGTTGGAGACCCTATTGAGGCTAATGCAATAGCACGAGTGGTTTCAACAGACAGGCCAAAAGATAAAAAGTGTATTGTCGGATCTGTTAAGACAAACATTGCCCACCTTGAGGCCGCTGCAGGAGTTGCCGCACTGATAAAAGCTTCACTAATCATAAAGCATAAGCAAATACCTCCACATCTGCACTTTAAGAATCCAAACCCTAAAATTCCCTTTGACGATTTATATATACGAATTCCTCAGACCCTGGAGCCTTTGCCGCAACCCGCATTGGTTGGCATAAATTCATTCGGTTTTGGAGGAACAAATGCCCATATCCTCTTGGAGGAAGCTACAGATCTCCAAAAAGAGGGTACTCCTGAAGTTAATGTAAATACCGGATGGCCATATATGATTCCCATATCTGCGCGCTCAGAAAAGGCGCTAAAAAACTATGCGCAAAAGTATGTTGATTTTATTAATGGAAGTGGAGAAAGTATTTCTTTATATGATATTGGAAGCATGATGAGCAAAAAGCGCACCCATCATGACTATAGACTAGCGGTTTCGGCATCTTCAAAGGAAGAACTTGCAGGAAACCTGGAAGCGTATATTAAAGGACAAGCACGCCAGGGGATGTCTGCGGGAAATGTTGAGGCAGGAAAGTACAATAAAGCTGTTTTTGTATATACAGGTATGGGGCCCATATGGTGGGCTATGGGCAGACAGCTCCTTGAAAAAGACCCTGTGTTTAGAAATATGATAGAAAAATGCGATAAACTTACACGTCAGTATGCTGGATGGTCTCTACTGGAGGAACTTCTCGCCGATGAGGAGAATTCACGTTTGGACCAGCCCCAGTTTGCTCAACCTGCCAATTTTGCTGTTCAGGTGGGTTTGACTGAAGTATGGAAATCCTTGGGTATTATACCCCATGCGGTGGTAGGACACAGTGTTGGAGAAGTGGCTTCTACATATGTTGCAGGAATTTACAGCCTTGAAGATGCCATGTTGGTAAGTATTCACAGAAGCCGTGCACAGCAAAAAGCAGTAAACAAGGGCACAATGCTGGCGGTAGGTTTACCAGAAAAAGAAGTTGTGGCCCTGCTGGATGAGAACATAAAAGGTGTTTCAATGGCAGCAATCAATAGCCCAAATTCGGTAACTTTGTCAGGTGATCCTGATGCCCTTGAGCAGATCCAAAAACAGTTGCAGGATAAGGGGGTTTTTGCGCGGCTTTTAAAGGTCAATGTAGCGTATCACAGTTACCAAATGGAACCATATGAGCAGGAGCTATTGGAGGCATTAAAAGGAATAAAGTCCCAGCCTGCCGGGATACCGATATATTCCACGGTTACAGGGAAAATGCTGACGGGTACAGAGTGTGATGGACATTACTGGTATAAAAATGTAAGAGAGCCGGTACGTTTTGAAGCAGCAATGTATGAAATGATTTCGTTGAATTATAACTTATTTATTGAGGTGGGCCCTCACCCTGTTTTAGCAGCTTCTATTTCTGATTGTCTGTCAGCTAAAAACGTTGAAGGTAAGAAGTTGTTCTCTATAAAAAGAAATGAAAACGAACAGGTTTCAATACTGGAGAACTTAGGGAATCTATATGCACTGGGATACCCTATAGATTGGAACAAGATTTACCGGTACCAAGGTGAGTTTGTAAGTCTCCCTCTTTATCCATGGCAATGGGATAAATACTGGATGGAAACGCAGGAATCAAGTGAATTTAGGCAGGGAAAAAATAAGCACAAGTTTTTAGGACGCCGTTTGAAAACTTCCAGCCCTATATGGGAGATTGAACTTAATACTACCTATATGACGTATCTTTCTGATCATAAAATACAAGGTATAGAAGTTTTCCCCGGAGCAGGGTATGTAGAGCTGGGAATGGCTTGTGCCAGAAGCTATTTTGGAGAGGGTTTTTATACAGTTGAAGATATAAAGTTTGAAAATGCTTTATTTTTAAATCAAGGAGTATCACCTGTGGTGCAGGTGGTTTTGGATCCAAAAACCGCAAAATTCGAGATTTCAAGCAGGATACCGGGACAAGATAAGACTTGGACATGCAATGCATCCGGCACAATAAGAAAACGGCAAAACATAAAGATCACTGCTAAAGATGAGTTGATTCAAATACTTGGCAATTGTACCAAAGAATACGGAAAAGAAGTATGTTATAAAACCTTCTATCAAATGGGTTTCCATTATGGTCCTTATTTCCAAGGTATAGACAAGATATGGAAAGGTGATAACGAAGCTCTTGGCAGGATCGAGATCCCTAAAATACTGGAGATTGATAGCTCTATCTACGGTCTTCACCCGGCGGTATTGGACGCCTGTTTCCAGGTTACCATTGCGGCAGTTGCACCACTTAATGAAGATGAAAATAACGAAGGCCAATCATTCCTACCTGTAGGAATAGACAGGGTGCAGCTTTATGGAAGGCCGGAGCCTGTCATGCTTTGTCATACGCAGATGGTAGATAGGAAAGATAATAATTTGAACGCCAACATCCGTCTATATAGTGAGGACGGAAATCTAATCGCCGAAATACTGGGCATAAGAACTAAGGAACTTGGAAATAGTGGAGGGTCTGATGCTGGAAGAGTTAAGGATTATCTTTATGAGATAAACTGGGAGCTTCTAAAAAGTGAAGAAGTTGATACCCGCACAGCTGCTGCTAACTCTGGAGCATGGCTTATTTTTGTGGATCATAAAGCAGCAGGAAAAGAACTGGCAAATCTCCTTGAAAAAAGGGGAGAAGAATGCTTTATGGTATATCCTGGTGAGAATTTTGGTTGGCAGTATGAAGAGCGTGAGATATATATAAACCCTCGAAGCATTGAGGATCTTAGAGCGTTGTTTGATGAATTCTCAAAAATTAAAACGAAGCTAACAGGTATTGTATATATGTGGAGCCTCAATATCCTTGAGATCCAGGAAGTTAGCAATACAGCTATAGAAAAAGCTTGTTTTGAAAACCTGTTTGTATTAAAACACCTGGTACAAGCAACCACAAATCTGGGATTAAATTTTAAGCTGTGGGTTATTACAAGAGGAGCCCAAATGATCAACAGGGCTACTCCAAATTCTGCATTCTTACAGTCGTTGGTATGGGGCCTTGGCACCGTCATAGGTTACCATGAGTTGCCTTCAAATTGGGGAGGCCTTGTAGACCTTGACATAGAGGCCAATGCGGGTGAAATGGAAATGCTGTTAAAAGAAGTCTTAGGTAATGGAGAGAACCAAATTGCTTTCCGTAATGGGAATAGACTTGCAGCAAGAATCGATAAACTGCGGATTGATATGCAGCATCAAGTACCCGTACATCTTCGCCCCGATGGAAGTTATGTTATTACAGGTGCTTTTGGTGGCATAGGTATGATTACAGCCCAGTGGATGGTTGCCAAGGGAGCAAGACATCTGGTACTGCTTGGACGCGGAGAATTTCCAAAACGTTCTGAATGGAACAATGTAGAGCCAGGCAGCAGCCTTGCAGAGAGGATTGAGTTTGTTCGTAAGCTGGAGTCCCAGGGGGCAACAGTATATATTGGATCAGTGGATGTAACTGATGAGGAAAAGCTTGCTGGATTTTTTAAAGATTTTGATAAGGAAGAAAGGCCTCCTATTCGAGGTGTTGTACATTCTGCTGGTATTACGGATGATCAATTTCTTGAGGTTAGTAAAGATGAGACTTTTTATAGGGTCCTTTCGCCTAAGGTAAATGGTGCATGGAACCTTCACCGTATGACAGAGGGACGGCCTATTGACTTCTTTATTTTATTTTCTTCAGTTGCTTCTGTATTTGGTTCACCAGGCCAGGGAGCATATGCAACTGGGAATGCCTTTTTGGACTCACTTGCACATTACCGTTTATCGAGAGGACTTCCTGCACTGAGTATCAATTGGGGACCATGGTCAGAGGTTGGAATGGCTGCAAGGTTTATGGAACGTGATCCGGAGTATTATATACAAAAATCCATAGAATCTGTAACGGTAGAAAAGGGAATTAGGGCTATGGAGCACCTTGTTGGAGAAGCTGTTGCACAGTCTGTGGTTCTACCTATACTCTCGTGGCAAACGTTTGGGGAAAAATGGTTCTCACCCATGAGTTCTCCACATGTGCTTAAAACTCTTTTGCAAGATGAGTCAGGACAACAAGAGAATATAAATAAATCAAAGGTGGATGTTGATATCCTGGAGGATATTATTTCATCTCCAATACAGAGCAGGCAGAATATCGTTGAAATGCATATTAAAACAATAGTAGCGAAGGTTTTGCGTTATAATCCTGAGGATCTAAGTACCAAACAACCACTAACTGTTTTTGGGATGGATTCATTAATGGCCACCGAAATAAAAAACAGGATGGAGGTTGCCTTTAAAACACCTGTTTCCATAGTAGAACTTCTTAAGGGTTCCAGCATATACGATCTTTCCGAGCAAATGATATCAAAGCTATACGAATCGGGAAAGATTTCAGAACAGGATTCCCTAAATATGGGTAAGGCTGAGCTTGAAAGAATACCTAAAGTTTCTGAAAAAGAGTACTATGAAACCTCATCTGCACAAAAGATGATGTATATCATTAATAATCTTGAGGGTAACAACATTGGGTATAACATACCTGTGGGAATTTTATTTGAAGGTGGGATTGAAAGGGTTGCCCTTGGGGGAGCATTAAAAACATTGATACAAAGGCATGAAGCATTTAGGACATCCTTTAAGATGATTGATGGGGAGCTTGTGCAAAGGATACAAGATGAAGTTGATTTTACTATAGAATATTTTGAGTCTGAGGAAGACGGAGTAGAGAAAATAATCGATGAATTTGTAAGACCGTTCGATTTAAGCAAAGCACCCTTAATAAGAGTAGGTCTTATAGAAATCCATGCTAGCAGGCAAATACTTTTGCTTGATGTACATCATATAGTCTCGGATGGAACTTCAATAATCAGGACTTTTGATGAAATAGTTTCTATATTAAGTGGTGAAAGCCTTCCGGCAATGGAGGTGCAATATAAGGATTTTGCCCAGTGGCAGAATGGCTTGTTTAGCACTGAGGTTTACAAAAAGCAGGAAGAATACTGGCTTAATAGGTTCAAGGGTGAAATTCCTATCCTTGATATGCCTACAGATTATCCTAGGCCTGTCCTTCAAAGCTTTGAAGGAAATAGGTTGCTATTTGATTTAGACAGTCATTTGATGGATAAATTAAATGTACTTTCCTCCCAAACAGGAGCCACCGTGTATATGATACTTCTTGCGGCATTAAATACACTAATGTATAAATACTCAGGACAGGAAGACATAATTATTGGTACTCCTATAGCGGCAAGAACTCATTTTGATACTGAAAGAATACTGGGGATGTTTATAAATACCCTGGCATTAAGGAATTTCCCAGAGGGAAATAAGGCCTTTACTGAGTTCTTGGAAGAAGTAAAAGAAAGCTCCTTAGAAGCATATGAAAATCAGGAATACAGGTTTGATCAGTTTGTGACAAAACTTAACGTAAAGAGAGATTCAAGCAGAAATCCTTTATTTACTGTTATGTTTAATATTGTTCCTTCTGATGAGCATATTATGGAACATCGTGGTGAATTAAAGTATTCCAAATATCCGGTTGAAAGTAAAACATCAAAATTTGACCTAACATTCCAGTTGATACCAGATGGTCATAATATAATATTATGGATGGAATATGCTACACGTCTGTTTAAGAAGGAGACGGTAGAAAGGCTTGTTCAGCATTACTTTAATATCCTTGAAGAGATAACCTCAAACCCTGAAAAAAAACTATCAGAAATCAATATGTTATCCCAAGAAGAAAAGGAGCGAATAATATACGGCTTTAACGATACGAAGGTTGAATTTGAACATCACCTGACGGTACACCACCTGTTTGAGCAGCAGACGAAAGTACGTCCAGACAATATAGCAGTAGCGTATGAAGGCCGTAGATTTACATATGGCCAGATCAACCAAAGGGCAAACAGGATAGCAAGGTACATGCTAAAGGCTGGCACTGGTAGAGAAGAAGCCGTAGTTGTCATGCTGGAGAGGGGACCCTTATTTGTAGAATCGGTACTTGGTATATGGAAAGCAGGGGGGGCTTACATACCTGTAAATCCAAAATACCCTACACAAAGGGTGCTTGATATATTTAAGGAATCTAAAGCTGCCTATGTGTTGACCTTATCAGATTATGTGACCCAGCAGCTTAGTGAGAACTATAAAGGCCGAATTATATACCTTGACCAGTGTGAAAAAGAGATTGAGGCTGAAAGTGGCGAAAACCTAGATCTAGATATAGACATAAATAGTTTGGCCTATGTTATATATACATCTGGTTCAACTGGTGTACCAAAGGGAGCTATGATAGAGCATCTTGGCATGATAAACCACATCCATGCGGAAATAAAGGAACTTTGTATAACTAACAACAGCATAATATCCCAGAACTCGCCTCAATACTTTGATGTATCTGTATGGCAGTTCTTTGCAGCCCTAACCATAGGAGCTCAAATTATCATCTATCCAGATGAAATAGTAAAGGATGTTGCAAGGTTTACGAATCGGATCATAGAAGATGGCATAACGGTCCTTGAGGTGGTACCTTCATACCTTGCTTTAATGCTTGAGTATGTGGAAAATACAGGGAATAAACCGGAAAAACTTCATTACTTGCTGATAACGGGAGAAACCGTAAAATCCGGCATAGTAAGGAAATGGTTTGACCTATGTCCAAATACTAAAGTAGTTAATGCCTACGGACCTGCAGAGGCAGCGGACGATATTACTCTATATACTATGGAAGCTGCTCATGAAGGAGAGAACATTCCTGTAGGCAAGCCTATACAAAATATGAATCTATATATAACAGATAAAAACATGAACCTGTGCCCTATCGGAGTAAAAGGAGAGATCTGCGTCTCTGGAACAGGTGTAGGAAGGGGTTATTTAAATGACCCTGAAAAAACAGCCCATGTATTCCTTGAAGATCCTTTCAGAGAAGAAAAGGGGATAAGGCTGTACAAAACAGGAGACCTGGGAAGATGGCTGCCTGACGGGAATATCGAATTCCTGGGCAGAATAGACCATCAGGTTAAGATCCGCGGATACCGAATAGAGCTTGGAGAAATAGAAGCTCAGCTTCTAAAACATTCTTCAATAAAAGAAGTTGTGGCAGCAACAAGGGAAGACCCCCAAGGGAACAAGTACATCTGTGCATATATAGTTGGAGAAAGTGAATTGACAATACCGGAATTAAGGGAGTATCTCTCCAAAGATCTGCCAGACTACATGATCCCTTCATATTTTGTACAGTTGGAAAAACTGCCTTTATCAGCGAATGGCAAGGTAGATAGAAATGCCCTGCCTGCCCCTGATGGAAATATTAATACAGGGGTAGACTATGCTGCACCATTCGGTGAAATTGAGGAGAAGCTTGTACTGATATGGAGCCAAATCCTTGGAGTCCAGAAGATTGGAGTAAATGATAACTTCTTTGAATTAGGAGGAGACTCATTAAAGGCAACCAATCTTGTATCAAGGGTTCATAAAGAATTTGACATAGAATTTGCATTAAAAGAAGTATTTATGGGTCCTACAATTTCGGCAATAGCAAAAAGTATTAAAAATAGACTTAACGATACAGTGGAAATCGAAGAAATTTTAAGCATGATTGAAAATCTATAAATAGGAATTAAAAGAGATGAAATAGAGAAGAGGGACGAAGTTATGGATAATTTGATGAAAAGAATAGAATCTCTTTCTCCAGAAAAAAGAAAGCTATTTGAGACGATGCTAAAAGAAAAAGGAAAAGATGTTTCAAAATATACGCCAAATGCCTTTTCTGGAATACCTTCTGCCAGAGAGCAGGAATTTTACCCTATGTCATCTGCCCAGAAAAGGCTGTATATACTAAACGAGCTTGAAGGAGCAGGTACTGCATATAACATGCCAGGCGTCGTACTGCTGGAAGGAAACATTGATGCAGTACGCTTCGAACAGGCATTCAAGGAGCTAGTAAAAAGACATGAGGCTCTGCGCACATCATTTCATATGGTTGAGGGTGAACCAGTACAAAAGGTTCATGATTACGTGGATTTCAGTATTACGTACCTGGAACTGGATGAAGAAAAAGCAGCAGAAATAGTCAAAGAATTCATAACGCCCTTTGATCTTAGCCAAGTTCCATTACTGAGAGTAGGACTTGTAAAAACGAACGAAGACAGGCGTGTTATGATGTTTGACATGCACCACATAGTATCAGATGGTATATCAGTCAATATACTTATGAGTGAGTTTTTGGATTTGTACCAAGGGAAGACCCTTTTGCCACTACGGATACAGTACAAGGATTTTTCTGTATGGCAGAAGGAGATGTTTGCCGGAGACTCAATAAAGAAGCAGGAAGAATACTGGCTCCAGACATTTAAGGGTGATATACCGGTACTGGATATGCCTACTGACTATCCAAGACCGGCGGTACAAAGTTTTGAAGGAGATGCTGTAAGCTTTGAAATAAACCCTGAACTTTCAGTCAAACTAAATAAGCTTGCAACAGATAATGGAGCTACCTTATACATGGTACTGATGGCTGCATATAACGTACTCCTGTCCAGATACACTGGACAGGAAGACATCATAGTTGGAAGTCCTGTAGCCGGAAGGCCCCATGCTGACCTGCAGGGTATCATTGGTATGTTTATAAATACCTTGGCCATAAGGAACTATCCTGAGGGAGAAAAGACCTTCGTCCAATTCTTGCAGGAAGTAAGGGAAAATGCGTTTTTGGCTTTTGAAAATCAGAACTACCAGTTTGAAGAACTTGTAGAAAAACTTAATCTCATGAGGGACATGAGCAGGAATCCTCTTTTTGACACTATGTTTGCACTGCGCACTTCAAACAAGACAGAATTTGCAGCATCGGGTATAAACTTCAAACAATACAACAACTGGCTGGAAGGCAGAAAGGCAAAATTTGACCTTATGCTTGAAGTGGTAGAGGGTCAAGAAGGTATAACATTTAACCTTGAATATTGTACCAGGCTGTTTAAGAAGGAGACAATAAAAAGGTTTGGAACCCATTACATAACCGTTCTTGAAGAGATAACGGTATGCCCTGAAAAAAGGTTGTGGGAAATTGATGTACTGTTACAGGAAGAAAAACAGCAAATCCTATATACCTTTAACGCTACAGAGGCACAGTATCCTAAAAACAAGACTATCCATCAGCTTTTTGAAGAGCAGGCAGAGAAGAACCCTGATCATGTAGCTGTGGTATTTGAGGGTAAAAAGCTTACATATAGTGAACTCAATAAAAAATCAAATGGGTTGGCCCATGTATTAAGGGCTAAAGGAGTCAAACCGGACAGTATCGTAGGTATTCTGGCAGAACGCTCACTTGAGATGATAGTAGCAATCCTAGGGGTATTAAAAGCAGGAGGGGCATATCTTCCCATAGATCCAGATTATCCTGAGGAAAGAATAAGTCATATGCTGGAAGACAGCCGGGCAGTGATCCTGTTGACCCAATCACATTTTATAGACAAATATACATCAATAGGTACAGTAATAAATTTAGAAGATGAGCAGGAATATTCAGATGAACAATATAACTTATCGGAGGTAAATAAACCTTCCGATCTAGCTTACTTAATATATACCTCAGGCTCTACAGGTAAACCCAAAGGGGCAATGATAGAGCATAGAAACATAGTAAGGCTGTTATTTAACAGTAAAATGCAGTTTGATTTTAACGAAAATGATGTATGGACTATGTTTCATTCTATGAGTTTCGATTTTTCCGTATGGGAGATGTACGGGGCGTTGTTATATGGGGGCAGATTGGTGGTAGTTCCTAAAATGACAGCACGCAGCAATGTAGAGTATCTGAGACTTCTAAGGAATGAGAAGGTGACCGTATTAAATCAGACACCTTCAGCCTTCTATAATATAGCCAATGAAGAAGTATCATATGAAGAAAAAGAACTTAAGATAAGATATGTCATATTCGGAGGGGAAGCATTAAAGCCTGCATTGTTGAAGGAATGGAGAAAGAAGTACCCGCAGACTAGACTCATCAATATGTATGGAATAACCGAGACAACAGTGCATGTCACATATAAAGAGATAGAAGAGGAAGAAATTAGATCTAATGTGAGCAGCATAGGAAGGCCTATACCAACCCTTACAACATATGTAATGGATAAGAACATGAAAGTTGTTCCCATTGGAGTAGCCGGAGAGCTTTGTGTAGGAGGAGACGGAGTTTGCAGAGGATATCTTGGAAGACCGGAGCTTACAAAGGAAAAGTTCGTTCAAAATCCGTACAAGCCGGAAGAGAGGTTATATAGATCTGGAGACCTGGTCCGGTTATTATCTGATGGAGAAATGGAATACCTGGGTAGAATAGACCACCAGGTAAAGATAAGAGGCTTTAGGATAGAGCTTGGTGAAATAGAAGCACAACTGCTAAAGCATCCTTCAATTGAGGAATCTTTGGTGATTGCAAAGGAAGACCATCAGGGCAGTAAATACCTGTGTGCATATATAGCGGGAGAAAATGAGCTGACAATATCAGAACTAAGGGAGCATCTCTTAAAAGAACTGCCCGAATACATGGTACCATCATACTTTGTGCAGCTTGAAAAAATGCCATTGACAGCTAATGGCAAGATAGACAGGAAGGCATTGCCTGAACCCGAAGGTAATATAAATACGGGAATAGAGTATGAAGCGCCTATAGGCGAATTTGAAGAGAAGCTTGCACTGATTTGGCAAGACATCCTTGGAATTAAGAAGATAGGAAGAAATGACAACTTCTTTATGTTAGGTGGACACTCTTTAAAGGCTACAAGCCTTGTAGCGAGAATTCACAAAGAGTTCAATATAGACATGCCTCTTAAGGAAATATTTAAGGCTCCAATTATAGCGGAAATAGCAAGGTATATGAAGGAAGCAAAGGAGAGTATATATCAATCCATCCAAACTGCTAAAGAGATGGAATACTACCCTATGTCATCAGCCCAAAGAAGGCTGTATATATTAAATCAGTTTGAAGGAGCAGGGACAGCATACAATATGCCAGGCAGCTTGCTGGTTGAAGGCAGTATTGATCTGGAGCTTTTTCAGAAGACCTTCCAACAGCTTATAAATAGGCATGAGACCCTTCGAACATCTTTCCATTTCATAGAGGGTGAACCCGTCCAGAAGATCAATGATCCTGTGGGTTTTAGTGTAGTGTATCTAGAATCTGACGAAGAAAAAGTGGGGGAAATCGTAAAAGAATTTATAAAGCCGTTTGATCTTGGAATTGCTCCGCTGCTAAGAGTAGGCCTTGTGAAAACGGGAAAAGACAAGCATGTCATGATGTTTGACATGCACCATATCATATCTGACGGTACGTCCATGGATATACTGGTACATGAGTTCATGGATATGTATGGAGGAAATAACCCTTCTTCCCTCCGTATACAGTACAAGGACTATTCTGTTTGGCAGAAGGAACTATTTGCTGGGGACAAAATAAAGAAGCAGGAGGAATACTGGCTCCAGGAATTTAATGGAGAAATTCCTGTGCTGAATATGCCAGTAGATTACCAAAGGCCTTCGGTTCAAAGCTTTGACGGAGGTTTTATCCGTTTTGAAGCAGGCAGTGAGCTTACGGGAAAACTTATTAAGCTTGCAAGGGATAATGGGGCTACTCTTTACATGACATTGCTTGCTTCATACAACATACTGCTGTCTAAGTATACGGGGCAGGAAGATATTATAGTGGGAAGCCCTATAGCTGGAAGACCTCATACAGATTTACAAGACATAATAGGTATGTTTGTAAATACTTTAGCCATGAGGAACTATCCCCAGGGAGAAAAGACCTTTGCTGAGTTTCTAAAGGAAGTAAGGGAAAACTCTATAAGGGCTTATGAAAATCAGGACTACCAGTTTGAAGAACTGGTGGAAAAGCTTAATGTAAAGAGGGATATGAGCAGGAATCCTCTTTTTGATACTATGTTTGTATTGCAAAATACCGGCTCATCAGAATTGAAGATAGATAGGCTTAAGTTTATACCCTATACAAATGAATTTAGAATATCCAAATTTGACTTGACATTAAATGCTCGGGAAACCCAGGAAGGTATTGCATTTGATTTGGAATATGCCACAAGGCTGTTCAAGAAAGAGACTGTAGAAAGGTTTGCAGCCCATTACCTTAATGTTCTGGAAGAGATAACGGTTTATCCTGGAAAAAGGTTGTCAGAAATTGATATGCTTTCACAGGAAGAAAAGCAGAAAATACTATATGACTTTAACGATACAAAGGTCCGGTATCCTAAGGATAAGACTATACATCAACTGTTTGAAGAGCAGGTAGAAAAGACACCCAATAATATTGCTGTAGTGTTTGAAGATAAACAGCTGACTTATAAGGAAGTAAACGAAAAGGCAAACCAACTGGCCAGAAAATTAAGAGAAAAGGGAATAAAACCTGATAGTGTAGTGGGAATTATGGTAGAACGTTCCCCGGAAATGATCATAGGGATCATGGCTGTCCTAAAAGCTGGGGGGGCTTATTTACCCATAGCTCCTGAATACCCTGAAGACAGGATCCAGTTTATGCTTGATGACAGTGGCAGCCAAATTATTCTGATACAGGATAAATTTATAAATGCTAAAGGTAGTTACAGAAATGCTGAATTTATTAGCATAGAAAATCAGGAACTATTTACTGGGGATGTATCAAATCCAAAGTTAATTAGTAAACCTGAAAACTTGGCTTATGTAATATATACATCCGGTTCTACCGGCAAACCCAAAGGGGTAATGATAGAGAACTACTCCGTAATCAACCGGATCAACTGGATGCAGAAGCAATACCCGATAGCTGAAGGTGATGTGATCCTGCAGAAAACTCCCTATACCTTTGACGTATCGGTATGGGAATTATTGTGGTGGAGCTTTACTGGGGCCAAAGTCTGCCTGCTGATACCGGGAGGAGAAAAAAATCCGGAAGAAATCGTGAAGGCAATCGAAAAAAATAAAGTTACCACAATGCACTTTGTACCATCCATGTTGAGTGTATTTTTAGAGTATGTAGAGGAAAAGGGGATAATAGAGGAAATAGCAAGCTTAAAGCAGGTATTTGCCAGTGGAGAAGCACTGAACCTGAAGCAAGTAGAAAAGTTCAACAAGCTGCTGTACAAAGAAAAAGGAACAAGCCTGCATAACCTGTACGGACCAACAGAAGCAACAGTAGATGTATCCTACTTTGGCTGCTCTACGGAAGAAGAATTGGAGCTTGTACCTATAGGAAAGCCCATAGATAACATTAAGTTGTATGTTGTGAGTAAGGAAAAGGGCCTGCAGCCGATAGGAGTAGCGGGAGAACTATGCATAGCAGGGGATGGACTGGCAAGAGGGTACTTGAACAGACCGGAACTTACAGAAGAAAAATTCGCAGCAAACCCATTCGCACCGGGTGAAAGGATGTACAGGACAGGTGACCTGGCAAGGTGGCTGCCTGACGGCAACCTAGAATATCTGGGCAGGATCGACCATCAGGTAAAGATAAGAGGCTACAGGATAGAACTGGGTGAAATAGAGAACCGGTTATTAAAGCATGAAGCAATAAAAGAAGCGGTGGTATTGGACAAAGAAGGAGCTGACGGAAATAAGTATCTTTGTGGATACGTCGTACCGGATCAAGAAATAACCGTACAGGGGATGAGGGAACACTTGTCAAAAGAGCTCCCGGACTACATGATCCCTTCCTACTTTGTGCGGATGGAAAAGCTGCCATTGACCCCTAATGGAAAAATAGACAGGAAAGCATTGCCTGTGCTCGATAGCAATGTTAATACCGGCGTAGAATACGTAGTACCTTCGGGAGAAATAGAGGAGAAACTTGCGCTGTTGTGGCGGGATATCCTTGGAATAGAGAAGGTAGGAAGAAATGATAACTTTTTTATGCTTGGGGGACACTCGTTAAAGGCAACAAGCCTTGTAGCAAGAATTCACAAAGAGTTCAATATAGACATACCTCTTAAGGAAATATTCAAGACACCAACCATCTTAGAAATTGCCAGATATATTAAAGACTCAAAGGAGAGCCTATATCAGTCAATCCAACCGGCAGGAGAAATGGAATACTACCCTATGTCATCTGCACAAAGAAGGCTGTATATACTAAACCAGCTTGAAGGGGCAGGGACAGCATACAACATGCCTGGTATTATGCTGCTGGAAGGAAGCATTGATACAGCGTGTTTCCAGGAAGTCTTCAGGCAGTTGGTAAAAAGGCATGAGACTCTTAGAACATCGTTCCACATGATCGATGGTAACCCGGTCCAGAAGGTTCATGACCATGTGGAATTCAGCGTGATGTACTTTGAAACTAACGAAGAAAAAGCCGCAGAGTATGCTGGGGAATTTGCCAGACCTTTTGATCTTGGCAAGGCTCCTCTGCTAAGGGTAGAGCTTGTAAAAACGGGAGAAGACAGGCATCTTATGATGTTTGATATGCATCACATTATATCCGATGGTGTCTCCATGGACATACTGATTCGTGAGTTTATGGATCTTTATGAAGGAAACAACCCTCCAGCACTTCGGATACAGTACAAGGACTACGCTGTATGGCAGAATAAACTGTTTGATGAGGGCGGAATTAGCAGCCAGGAGGAATACTGGCTCCAAGCATTCCAGGGAGAAATACCTGTACTGAGTATGCCGCTAGACTATCCAAGGCCTGTAATACAAAGCTTTGAAGGGGATTTTTTTAGCTTTGAAGCAGGCAGTGAGCTTACGAATAAATTAAACAAGCTTGCAAGGGATAATGGGGCTACGCTTTACATGACACTGCTCGCGGCATACAACATATTGCTGTCTAAGCACACCGGACAGGAAGACATAATCGTTGGAAGCCCTATAGCCGGAAGGCCACATTCAGACCTGCAGGATATCCTTGGTATGTTTGTAAATACCTTGGCTATGAGAAATTACCCCAAGGGAGATAGTACCTTTGTAGAATTCTTGAATGAAGTAAGAGAAAACGCTCTAAGGGCTTATGACAATCAGGATTACCAATTTGAAGAACTGGTTGAGAAGCTTAACTTGAAGAGGGACATGAGCAGAAACCCACTGTTTGATACTATGTTTACCATGCAAAATGCCTCTAAGGTAGAATTTGCAGTACCTGGTATAAGCTTCAGACCTTTTAATAACGGGCTAGAGTATAGAATATCAAAATTTGACCTATCCATTGATGCAATAGAGCGTGAAGATGGTATGGCTTTTAGCTTTGAATATTGTACTCGGCTTTTCAAAAAAGAGACTATAAAAAGGTTGGCGGCTCATTACCTTAACGTGTTGGAAGAGATAACCGCAAATCCGTTTAAAAGGTTGTCGGAAATAAATATGTTGTCCCAGGAGGAAAAACAGCAAATAATCTATGGCTTCAATGATACAAAAGTAGAATATCCTAAGGATAAGACCATACAAGAGCTATTTGAAGAACAAGTGGAAAAGACGCCTGATAACATAGCAGTAGTATTTGAAGATAAATACTTGACTTACGGAGAACTTAATGAAAAGGCCAATCAACTGGCTTGGATCTTAAGGGACAAGGGATTAAAACCTGACAGTGTAGTAGCTATAATGGTAGACCGGTCCATAGAAATGATAATAGGTGTAATTGCTGTATTTAAAGCAGGAGGCGCGTATTTACCCATAGACACCGAATATCCTGAAGAACGAATCAGATATATGATCGATGACAGCTTGGCTGGAATTATTCTTACGCAAGAACATCATAAAGAAAAAATTAAATTTGATCTTGATATTATAAGCTTTGATGACTGTGTGAATTACAACGGGAGAACAGAAAATCTTCCTGTCATTAATAAATCTTGTAATTTAGCATATGTCATTTATACATCAGGAACCACAGGAAAGCCAAAGGGGATCATGATAGAGCATAGAAGTCTTGTCAACATATCTTACGCATGGAAAAAGGAATATAGGCTTGCGGATATGGATGTAAAGCTGTTGCAAATCGCAAGTTTTTCTTTTGATGTATTTGTGGGAGATGTTTCGAGAACGCTGCTCAACGGAGGCCAAATGGTTATTTGTTCATCCGAGGAGAGATACGATCCTGCACGATTATATTCACTTATTAAAACCCATAAAATAACCATCTTTGAATCCACACCGGCACTGATTATTCCTCTTATGGATTATATCCATGATAATGCTTTGATTATTGATAGCCTCAAGTTGCTTATACTTGGATCAGATACTCTCTCTGTGGAAGATTATGAAAGATTACAATCCTGGTATGGAGAGAAACTGCGGGTTGTTAATAGCTATGGGGTTACTGAGTCCACCATAGATTCCAGTTATTACGAAAAGAGACTGGGAAGCTATTTGGAATCCGGGAGTGTACCTATCGGAAAGCCAATGCAAAATATAAAATACTACGTTGTTGACAAACACTTGAGACCTCAGCCTACAGGGGTTTTGGGTGAGTTGTGCATAGGGGGAGAAGGGCTTGCAAGGGGATATCTAAACCGGCCCGAACTGACAGCTGAAAAATTTGTACCTAACCCGTTTATACCAGGGGAAAGGATGTATCGTACAGGGGATCTGGCCAGATGGCTGTCTGATGGGAATATGGAATTTTTAGGAAGAGTAGATCATCAGGTAAAGATAAGGGGATTTAGAATAGAGCTGGGGGAAATAGAAGCACAACTGCTAAAGCACGTTTCAATAAAGGAAGCAGTGGTTATTGCAAGGGAAGATCAGAAGGGAAACAAGTATCTGTGTGCCTATGTGGCAGGGGAAAATGAATTAACAATAGCAGAACTAAGGGGACATCTCTTAAAGGACCTTCCAGACTATATGATACCATCCTATTTTATGCAGTTAAAAAAGCTGCCGCTGACTCCCAATGGCAAAATAGATAGGAAGGCATTGCCCGAACCTGACGGCAATATCGATGCTGGAATAGAGTATGTCGCACCCTTGGGTGAAGTGGAGGAGAAACTTGCGGGGTTGTGGCAGGATATCCTTAGTATAGAGAAAGTGGGAAGAAACGACAATTTCTTTGAGCTGGGGGGACATTCCTTAAGGGCAGCAAATCTTATTGCCAGGATTCACAAAGAGTTCAATGTAAACATACCGCTTAAAGAAATATTTAAGAGCCCAAATATGTCTGAAGTTGCCGAGTGCATCAAGATTGCAAAGGAGAGTGTATTTCATTCTATTGGGCCGGCTGGGGAGATGGAGTACTATCCAATTTCATCCGCCCAGAAAAGGCTGTATATTCTAAACCAGCTTGACGCAGTTGGGATGGCATACAACATGCCTGGTATTATGCTAATTGAAGGCAAACTCGATAAACTGCGCTTTGAACAGGCTTTTAGGGAGCTTGTTGACAGACATGAGTCTTTCCGTACCTCATTCCATATGATAGATGGTAAACCGGTACAAAAGGTCCATAGCAATGTGGATTTTAGTGTTATGTATATGGAAACCGATGAGGAAAGAGCTGCGAAAATAGCCAGTGAATTTATTAGGACCTTTGACCTTGATGAGGCTCCTTTACTTAGGGTTGGGCTTATAAAAGTTGGAGAAGACAGATATATTATGATGTTTGATAAGCACCATATTATATCTGACGGGGTGTCTGACGACATACTGGTAAGAGAATTTATGAGCCTGTATGAAGGTAAGGAACTTCCGGAACTTAAGATTCAGTACAAGGATTTTTCCGTATGGCAGAACAGGCTGTTTGCTGATGGGACAATTAGTAAGCAGGAAGAATACTGGCTCCAAGTATTCAAAGGAGAAATTCCTTTGCTTAATATGCCGCTAGACTACCCTAGGCCAGCTATACAGAGTTTTGAGGGAGATGTGATCAGTTTCAAAGCAGGCAAGGAGCTTGCTGTTAAACTGAACAAACTTGCAGTGAATAATGGTGCCACGCTCTACATGGTACTTTTAGCTTCATACAATGTCCTTTTATCCAAGTACACCGGACAGGAAGATATTATAGTTGGAAGTCCCGTTGCAGGAAGGCCGCATACTGATCTTCAGGACGTTATTGGTATGTTTGTAAACACGCTAGCCATGAGGAATCACCCTCAAGGTGGAAAGACTTTTGTGGACTTCCTTAATGAAGTAAGAGAAAACTCCTTAAGGGCTTACGAAAACCAAGATTACCAATTTGAAGAACTGGTAGATAAGCTTAACCTGGAAAGGGATCTGGGCAGAAATCCACTTTTCGATACTATGTTTGTACTGCAAAATATCGAGGCATCAGAAGTGAAGATGGATGGGCTAAGGTTTATGCCCTATGACAGTGAAGTAAGAATATCCAAGTTTGACTTGACTTTAAACGCTGAGGAAACAGAGGACGGTATTGCATTTGAATTGGAGTATGCTACCAGGTTGTTTAAGAAAGAGTCAGTTATAAGGCTTATTGCCCATTACCTTAATGTATTGGAAGAGGCAGCAGCCTTTCCTGAAAAAAGGCTATTAGAAATTGATATGCTGTCACAAGACGAAAAACATCAAATATTATATGAATTTAATAATACAAAAGCAGGATACCCTCGGGAAAAGACCATCCATCAGATTTTTGAGGAACAGGTGGAACGGACACCCAATAATATTGCTGTAGTGTTTGAAGATAAACAGCTGACTTATAGGGAGCTAAACGAAAAGGCAAACCAACTGGCCAGAAAATTAAGAGAAAAGGGAATAAAACCTGATAGTGTAGTGGGAATTATGGTAGAACGTTCCCCGGAAATGATCATAGGGATCATGGCTGTCCTAAAAGCTGGGGGGGCTTATTTACCCATAGCTCCTGAATACCCTGAAGACAGGATCCAGTTTATGCTTGATGACAGTGGCAGCCAAATTATTCTGATACAGGATAAATTTATAAATGCTAAAGGTAGTTACAGAAATGCTGAATTTATTAGCATAGAAAATCAGGAACTATTTACTGGGGATGTATCAAATCCAAAGTTAATTAGTAAACCTGAAAACTTGGCTTATGTAATATATACATCCGGTTCTACCGGCAAACCCAAAGGGGTAATGATAGAGAACTACTCCGTAATCAACCGGATCAACTGGATGCAGAAGCAATACCCGATAGCTGAAGGTGATGTGATCCTGCAGAAAACTCCCTATACCTTTGACGTATCGGTATGGGAATTATTGTGGTGGAGCTTTACTGGGGCCAAAGTCTGCCTGCTGATACCGGGAGGAGAAAAAAATCCGGAAGAAATCGTGAAGGCAATCGAAAAAAATAAAGTTACCACAATGCACTTTGTACCATCCATGTTGAGTGTATTTTTAGAGTATGTAGAGGAAAAGGGGATAATAGAGGAAATAGCAAGCTTAAAGCAGGTATTTGCCAGTGGAGAAGCACTGAACCTGAAGCAAGTAGAAAAGTTCAACAAGCTGCTGTACAAAGAAAAAGGAACAAGCCTGCATAACCTGTACGGACCAACAGAAGCAACAGTAGATGTATCCTACTTTGGCTGCTCCACGGAAGAAGAATTGGAGCTTGTACCAATAGGAAAGCCCATAGATAACATTAAGTTATATGTTGTGAGTAAGGAAAAGGGCCTGCAGCCGATAGGAGTAGCGGGAGAACTATGTATAGCAGGGGATGGACTGGCAAGAGGGTACTTGAACAGACCGGAACTTACAGAAGAAAAATTCGCAGCAAACCCATTCGCACCGGGTGAAAGGATGTACAGGACAGGTGACCTGGCAAGGTGGCTGCCTGACGGCAACCTAGAATACCTGGGCAGGATCGACCATCAGGTAAAGATAAGAGGCTACAGGATAGAACTGGGTGAAATAGAGAACCGGTTATTAAAGCATGAAACAATAAAAGAAGCAGTGGTATTGGACAAAGAAGGAGCTGACGGAAATAAGTATCTTTGTGCGTACGTCGTACCGGATCAAGAAATAACCGTACAGGGGATGAGGGAACACTTGTCAAAAGAGCTCCCGGACTACATGATCCCTTCTTACTTTATGCAGATGGAAAAGCTGCCATTGACCCCTAATGGAAAAATAGACAGGAAAGCATTGCCCGAGCCTGACGGAAGTATGAGTACGGGAACAGAATATGTAGCGCCGCGGAATGAAGTGGAAGAGAAACTGGTTGAAATATGGCAGGAAGTGCTTGGAGCAAAACAGGTAGGAATAAGGGACAACTTCTTTAAAATAGGCGGAGATTCTATACGTGCAATATCATTAGTCAGCACAATATGCAAAAAGTTGGATATAAACATCCAAATCAGGGATATATACATGAATCCTGATATTGAGAGATTGTCTGCATTCTTAAAAGTAAAAGATACGGAAGCTTTTAACAGTAAGATGGGTAAAGCAAGGGAAGAACTGGAGTTATTTAAACAGCGAATATTGATGAATGAAACTCTCTCAGAAAAGTTACCTTCGGACATGGAAGATATATATCCGATGAGTCACATAGAGCTGGGTATGATTTATCATTCCAAAAAAGACTATGAAAATGCAGTTTATCATGACCAATTTGCATTTCATCTGAATGACAAAGACTTTGATTTCCCAGCATTTAAAGAAGCGATGCTTCTAATGACGTCAAAACATGATATTTTAAGGACGGTTTTTAATTTAGAGGATTTTGAAACTCCTGTGCAAATTGTTTACAAGGGCAGTAGTCTTGATATTGAGCAGATAGATATCATGAATTTTAGCAGGACAGGGCAGGTTGAGTATATAAACAAATATTTGGAAAATGACAGAGCGAATCCGTTTGATATATCAAAGCCCCTTTGGAGGATAAGAATATTCAAACTTGACGCAAACCATATTTGTCTGGTTCTGATATTCCACCATGCTATCCTGGATGGCTGGAGTGTTGCTTCATTGATTACGGAAGTTTCAAACCTATACTCTAAGCTTAAGCAAGAAAAAGATTATATACCAACACGGCTTAAATGCAGCTATAAAGATTATATAGCAGACCAAATGACAATTAAGGACAACCAGGAAGTAATTAATTATTGGAGAGAGGAATTAAGTGAATATAAAAGGTTGAATATGCCTGCAAATATTCATGGAAAAACAAAAAAATCTTATAAAGTAGACCATGTAACACGCCATTTAAGTCAGGAATTTTTAGGTGATTTAAGAAGTACTGCCAGAAGATATGATGTAAGCTTAAAGACACTTTGCTTTGCTGCATACACTTATATGCTCAATATGCTTTCATACGAGGATGACTTTGTCGTAGGTTTGGTAGAAAATAACAGACCTGTATGCGAAGATGGAGATAAGATGCTGGGGTGCTTCTTAAATACGGTTCCCGTCAAAATGTGTTTTGATAAAATCGATATATGGGAGGAATTGATAAAAGTTGCAGAAAAGAAATTAATAAACTTAAAGCTTTATGGAAGACTGCCTTTATTTGAGATCATAAATATCCTGGGCGGAAAAGAAAACAAAGAGGAAAATCCTTTATTTGATACCATATTCAATTATGTGGATTTTCATATATATAACGAGATAATAAACAAAGAAATCGGTGATGTTAAAGATAGAATTTCAGTTGATGAATATGAAGCAACCAATACAAGTCTTGACTTTACAGTAAGTAATACATTCGATGATCTTAATATAAGCTTGATCTACTCGGACAAAGTATTGGAAAGAAAACAGGCAGAAGAGTGTATAGACTATTTTATTAATATTTTAAATATGTTTATCCATAACCCCAAAGGGTCAGTTGACAAGCTTATTATATTAAGTCATGAAGAAAGAAAGCAGTTGCTGATAGACTTTAATAATACTAAGAAAGACTATCCGCAGGACAAAACCATACATGAGCTGTTTGCTGAGCAGGTGGAAAGGACACCTGACAACATAGCTGTGGTATATGAAGACAAGCACTTGACTTACAGGGAATTGAACGGAAAGGCAAATCATTTGGCCAGAGTATTGAGGAACAAAGGGGTAAAGCCTGACCGTATTGTAGGAATTATGGCCGAACGTTCATTTGAGATGATTGTGGGGATATTTGCCATATTGAAAGCTGGAGGGGCGTATCTGCCGATAGATCCTAATTATCCTGATACAAGGATAAAGTATTTGTTGGACGATAGTGGTTCCCAGATCCTTTTGACCTCCAGGACCTTTATGGAAAATAAGCAGATTGATGCGGATATTATATATCTGGAGGAAGAATATTTAAATGAAGAGAACTCAAAGCTTGAAAATGTAAACAAACCCTCGGACCTTGCGTACGTCATTTATACATCAGGTTCGACAGGGAAGCCCAAAGGTGGAATGATTGAGCATACTAGCGTTGTAAACATAATTACAGCCCTCCAGGCCATGTATCCGCTTAAAGCGGAAGACGCTTTTCTATTTAAAACAACTTATACCTTTGACGTATCCGTAGCTGAGATATTTGGCTGGTTCCTCAACGGAGGAAAGCTTGTAATATCACGCCAAGGTGTGGAAAAGGAAGCTATGGAGTTAGTAGAGGTAATAAACAAGCATAAGATAACCCATGTAAACTTTGTACCATCAATGCTGAATATAATGGTGCATACTTTAAAAGATAATGGTATAAAACTGCCATCAACTCTCAGGTATATTTTTGCTGCTGGAGAAGCGCTGCCCAAAAAGCTTGTCCATGAGCTTTTCGATGTCTCAGAGAACACATCTCTGGAAAATATCTATGGGCCTACAGAGTCCACGATATATGCAGCGGGTTACAGTATAACAAAGAAAATAGCAGAAGAACTTATAACAGTACCTATAGGGAAAGCTTTACAGAATGTATACCTTTATATACTGGACAAGCACAACCAATTAACTCCTGTAGGAGTGGCCGGTGAACTTGTGATAGGTGGAAGCGGTCTTGCAAGGGGCTATTTGAATAGACCTGAACTGACAGCAGAAAAATTTGTACCTAACCCGTTTATTCCCGGCGAAAAAGTGTACCGCACAGGGGACTTAGTAAGGCGGCTTCCTGATGGGAACATCGAATTCATGGGCAGGATCGACCACCAGGTAAAGATAAGAGGCTTTAGAATAGAGCTTGGAGAAATTGAAGCACATCTGGTGAAGCACACTGCTATTAAGGAAGCAGTGGTTATTGCAAAGGAAGAGCAGCAAGGGAAGAAGTACCTGTGTGCATATATTGTAGGGGAAAATGAATTGACCATTTCCGAGCTAAGGGAGCATCTCTTAAACGAACTACCTGACTACATGGTACCAGCATATTTCATGCATCTGGAACAGCTGCCATTTAATGCCAACGGTAAAATTGATCGGAAAGCATTGCCTGAACCACAGGGGAATATTAATACCGGAGTAGAGCATGTAGTTCCTAGAAACGAAAGAGAAGAAATACTGGCCAAAGTATGGGAAGACGTACTAAAAACTGAAAACATCGGGGTAAAAGATAATTTCTTCAGCCTTGGAGGAGACTCAATAAAAGCCATACAGGTAATGTCGCGTCTTAACGTCCATGGGCTAAAGCTTGAAATGCGGGACTTATTCAAACATCCTGTAATTGAGGAACTCGTCGAATATATACAATCTACAAGCCGAAGAATTCATCAAGGCCCGGTAGAAGGCATAGTACCGATAACACCTATACAAAGATGGTTGTATAAACAAGACAGCAAGGATATCCATCATTTTAATCAGGAAATAATGATATATGGGCGTAACGGATTTGAAGAAGCTATTATTCGAAAAGTATTGTCAAAGCTTGTAGAGCACCACGATATTTTTAGAACAGTGGTAAAAATAGAGGATCAAAATATACTCCAATACAACAAAAACCTTGAAGGTGAACATTTTTCATTGGAAATTGTAGACCTTAGGGACAGCTATAATTACCGGGAAAAAATAGAGCTGGAAGCGTCGAGGATTCAGAGGAGCATGGACTTGTATAACGGTCCTTTAGTTAAGGTTGGTCTGTTTAAGACTAAAGAAGGGGACCACCTGCTAATAGCTATTCACCACCTTGTAGTTGATGGGGTATCGTGGAGAATCATACTGGAAGATTTGGACATAGGATACAGACAGGCGCTAAACAATGATGAAATAAAATTCAGCAACAAGACCGACTCTTTCAAAGATTGGGCACAGAGGCTTGATGAGTATGCCAATAGCCCTGAACTATTAAAAGAAATAAATTACTGGACCAATTTGGAAAAAACTGAAACAATACCGCTTCCAAAAGACCGAGAGATTGAAGAAAGAAGGTATATGAATAACAATAGCGTCAAGATCGAGCTGAGTATTGAAGAGACTGAGAAGATGCTAAAGCGGGTAAACCATGCTTATAACACAGAAGTAAACGACATATTGCTTACCGCCTTGGGATTAGCAGTGAGGGAATGGACCGGAAATGATAAGGTTCTGATCAGTCTGGAGGGGCACGGCAGGGAGGAAATCATTAAAGACATTGACATAAGCAGGACCGTGGGATGGTTCACCACCCAGTATCCCGTGGTGTTAGATGTCAGCGGACAACTCGATATTTCCCGCATGATCAAATCGGTAAAAGAAAACATCAGGCAGATACCTAACAAAGGGATAGGTTACGGCATACTAAAATATCTTACCTTGCCGGAAAACAAAGCCGATTTAAATTTTAATCTAAACCCTGAAATAAGCTTCAATTACCTCGGTCAATTCAACCAGGATAATGTAGACAATTTATTTGGAGTGTCTGATATTCCTGCCGGAGAGTCTACAGGACCAAACTATAAAAGTGAGTATTGTATTGATATTAACGGCGGAACTGTAGAAGGCGGGAAGCTGGAATTAAACTTTAGCTACAACCAGGGCGAGTATGAGAAGAGTACTATTGAAGGGGTAGCGGTGAGTTTTAAAAAGCATTTAGTAAACATAATAACCCATTGTGCAGAAATGGACTATTCAGAAGCTACACTCAGTGATTTTACAGTAGACGATCTGAATATGGATGAGTTTGAAGACGTATTGAATAACTTCGAATAAAAAGAGTTTGTATTTAAGGAGGAGTACTTATGAGTGATTTGAAGAAACAAAACATAAAAGATATGTACCGGCTCACTCCTATGCAGCAAGGGATATTGTACCACTATATGATGGATAAAAATTCAGACGCCTACTTTGAGCAGATATCACTTTCTATAAAAGGCATCCTGGACATTGATTGTGTTGAAAAGAGCGTTAATATCATTATTGAAAAGTATGACGCTTTGAGAACAATTTTTTTGTATGAAAATGTAGCCAAGCCCTTACAAGTAGTCATGAAGGAAAGAAAGCTGTCTGTCAGCTATGAGGATATTACCTCCCTTGCCGAAGAACTAAGGGATAGGTATATAGAAGAATACAGGGTTAAAGACAGAAAAAAGGGCTTTGACTTATCAAGGGATACTTTAACAAGAATAAGTGTAATTAAAACAGGCTACCAATCTTATAACATGGTATGGAGCTTTCATCACATCATTATTGATGGGTGGAGTCTCGCAAATATATTTAGAGAATTTATGGAAAACTATGAAGCCCTGATGAATAGCCGGGAGCCGGAGTCAGGAAAGGTATATCCTTACAGCCGCTATATCAAATGGTTGGAAGGCAGAAATCAGAACGAGGCCGCAGATTACTGGGAAACCTATCTTAAAGGTTACGAGCATCAGACAGTCCTTCCCCAAAACGGCAGGTCTGCAAGTGATGATTTCAGGATTGAAGAAACGGAGTTTAAAATATCTGAACAAATAACTAGCGATCTTGAGAAGTTTGCAGCCAAAAACAATACAACCATGAGTACCATTATAAAGACCATATGGGGGATATTATTACAGCGGTATAACAATACCGATGATGTGGTGTTTGGTGAGGTGGTATCGGGAAGGCCTCATGAAATACAGGGAATTGAGAGCATGGTGGGTTTATTTATAAATACCGTTGCAGTAAGGGTGAGTTGTGATGAGGATAAAACTTTTACCGAACTGATCAAAGAGATGCAGCAATCGGTGCTTGAATCTGACCGGTACAGTTTCTATCCTCTGGCGGATGTGCAGTCAAAAACATGCTTGAAAGATGCCTTGATACATCATGTCATGGCTTTTGAAAATTACCCTATGGATGAAGCGGTTAATGCTTCATCCAGTAATGGCATTTTAAATGTAGTTGGAATGGAAATATTCGAGCAGACGAATTATGATTTTGGGATACTCGTTGATGGCGGTAAGGAATTATCTATTAAATTCAGTTACAACTCACTGGTATATGATGATAATTTCATAGAAAAAATCAAGGGACATTTTCAGTCGGTAATAGAAATTGTAACCGATAATCCCGATATGCATATTAGGAATATTGATATACTCACCGAAGTGGAAAAGAAAGAAATAGTACACTGCTTCAATAATACAACGGAGGAATACCACAGGGAAAAGACCATTCACCAACTATTTGAGGAACAAGCGGTGAAGACACCTGACAATGCGGCAGTGGTGTTTGAGGGTAAGCAGCTAACCTATAGGGAACTCAATGAGAAGTCAAATCAGCTTGCAAGAGTGTTGAGGGATAAGGGAGTTAAACCAGACAGCATAGTGGGTATTATGGTAGAACGCTCACTGGAGATGGTCATAGGTATATTTGGCATACTTAAAGCCGGAGGGGCATATATGCCTATAGATCCTGACTACCCTAAGGCAAGAATCGAATATTTACTCGAGGACAGCGAGATAGGGGTGCTGATTTCCCGAAAGCAATTCCTGGAGAAAGTGGAGTTTTACGGGAAGTATATAGACATAGAAGATGAAAGCCTTTATGCCGGAAACCCTATGAACCTGGAAGTGGTATGTTCACCGCAAAATTTGGCATATATCATTTATACATCTGGGTCTACAGGAAAACCTAAAGGGGTTATGGTAGAACATAAAGGGGTAGCAAATCTGGAGGCGTTTTTCAAGACCCGCTTAAATGTAAGTGAAAGCGATAGGATTATTCAATTTGCATCAATTTCATTCGACGCTGCAGTTTGGGAAATATTTATGGGACTATTGGCAGGAGCAACACTATATATATCTTCAAGCGAAATTATCAATGACTATCGAAGATTTGAAGAATACCTAAATGAAAATGAGATAACTATTGCTACTTTACCACCTCCGTATCTGGCAAATCTGGACCCGGAAAAAGTAACTTCCTTAAAGAAGGTAATTGCAGCAGGTTCGGCTTCCACTCCCGAACTTTTAAAGAAATGGAGCAACAGGATTTCATATATAAATGCTTATGGACCTACTGAGACAACCGTATGTGCAACGGTATGGAAAGCAGATGATTGTGAGACGGCCGATAAGTCGGTACCTATTGGTAAACCTATTACCAATACCCGGGTGTTTATAGTTGATGAAAACAATAATCTTAAGCCCATAGGTGTTGAGGGTGAACTCTGTGTTTCCGGGGCAGGATTGGCGAGAGGATACTTGAAAAAACCGGAACTTACCAGGGAAAAGTTTGTACCGAACCCATTTATGCCTGGAGAACTGATGTATAAAACAGGAGATCTTGCAAAGTGGCTTCCTGACGGGAATATTGCATTTGCCGGCAGAAAAGACCACCAGGTTAAAATAAGAGGGTATAGAATCGAGCTTGAGGAAATAGAAGCAGCCCTTTTGAAGCATGCTGATATAAATGAGGCGGTGGTCATTGACCGGGAGGATTCAAGTGTAGGCAGGTATCTTTGCGCTTATATAGTGTCTGACCGAGAAGTGACAGTGACCGAAATAAGGGAGCTTATATCTAAAGAGCTACCCGATTATATGATTCCATCCTATTTTATGAGGATAGCAAAAGTACCGTTAACCATAAATGGAAAATTGGACAGAAAGGCGCTGCCGCTGCCTGATGGAAGAATAAATACAGGAACAGAGTATGCAGCGCCTTCAGGTGAAGTAGAGGAAAGGCTTGCGCTGCTGTGGCAGGACATCCTTGGAATAGAGAAGGTAGGAAGAAATGATAACTTCTTTATGCTCGGAGGACACTCGTTAAAGGCAACAAGCCTTGTAGCAAGAATTCACAAAGAGTTCAATGTAGACATACCTCTTAAGGAAATATTCAAGACACCAACCATCTTAGAAATTGCCAGCTACATTGAAGACTCAAAGGAGAGCCTATATCAGTCCATTCAACGTGCTGGGGATATGGAATATTATCCCATGTCATCCGCCCAGAAAAGACTATATATATTAAACCAGCTTGAAGGAGCTGGAATCGCCTACAATATACCTGGCATAATATTGCTGGAAGGTACTGTTGATAAAGCACGTTTTGAGCAGGCTTTTCATAGTCTGATAGAAAGGCATGAGAGCTTTCGAACCTCCTTCCATATGATCGAGGAAGAGCTGTCTCAGAAAGTCCATGACAAGGCGGACCTAAGTATCATGTACCTGGAAACCAGTGAAGAGAAGGTTCCCGAAATAGTGGAGAAATTCATAAGGCCCTTTGACCTTGGAAAGGCTCCACTATTAAGAGTTGGACTTGTAAAGATTGGAGAAGCCAGACATATTATGGTGTTTGACATGCATCATATCATATCGGATGGAGTGTCCAACGACATACTGGTAAGAGAGTTTATAAGCTTATATGAAGGGAAAATACTTCCTCCACTGCGTATACAGTACAAGGACTACTCAGTTTGGCAGAGGGAATTGTTTGCAGGAGCTGCCATAAGTAAGCAGGAGGAATTCTGGCTCCAGACCTTTCAGGGAGAGATCCCTGTGCTGGATTTATCCACCGACTACCCAAGACCCGCAGTACAAAGCTTTGAAGGAGACTACATCAGCTTTGAAGCTGATAGCGAGCTTGCGGTTAGACTTAACAAGCTTCGATCAGACAATGGAGCTACATTATATATGACGCTTCTTGCTGCATACAATGTGCTGTTATCTAGATACACTGGACAGGAAGATATTATTGTGGGAAGTCCTATAGCTGGAAGGCCTCATGCTGACCTTCAAGACATCATAGGTATGTTTGTAAACACTCTGGCCATGAGAAACCACCCGCAAGGAGAAAAGACTTTTATTGAATTCTTGAAAGAAGTTAAAGAAAATGCTTTGAAAGCATACGACAATCAGGACTATCAGTTTGAAGAATTAGTGGATAAGCTGGACATAAGGAGGGATATGAGCAGGAATCCCCTCTTTGATACCATGTTTGCCATATACAATGTTGGAAAAGCAGAGCTCATAACGTCTGATCTAAGCTTCAAGCCGTACAACAAAGGGATAGAAGGCAGAATATCAAAATTTGACATCACCTTAAATGCATTTGAGACTGAGGATGGTATAGCCTTTGAACTCGAATACTGTACAAGACTGTTTAAGAAAGAAACAGTTGAAAGACTTGGGGCTCATTACATCAATTTGCTGGAAGAAATTGCAGCATACCCCGAAAAAAGGCTTTATGAAATCGAAATGTTATCACAGGAAGAAAAACAGCAAGTATTATACAGCTTTAACGATACTGCTCTCGAATATCCCCTGGATAAAACCATACACCAAATGTTTGAGGAGCAAGTGAAAAAGACTCCTGATCATATTGCAGTGGTTTTTGAAGGTAAACAATTAACCTACCGAGAACTGAATCAAAAGGCAAACCAATTGGCCAGGGCATTAAGAGAAAAGGGAGTAAAGCCTGATGATATTGTAGGCATAATGGTGGACCGCTCGCCTGAAATGGTTATAGGTATAATGTCAGTAATCAAGGCTGGGGGGGCGTACCTTCCTGTAGATCCTAATTATCCATTGGAAAGAAAAAGGTATATGATGGAGGACAGCAAGGCCAAAATTTTACTCACCCAAAATCATCTTATGGATCGTGATGATTTCGATGGTGAGATTATTGATTTATCTGATTATGATTATAATTTTATAAACGATGTGAATATAAAATGTATAAATAAGCCTGGTGATACAGCGTACATCATCTATACCTCTGGCTCAACAGGAAACCCTAAAGGTGTTTGCATTGATAATAAGAGTGTATTAAACCTGGTAGAGGGTCTGTTCCAGAGAATATATAGCAAATATGAATCACCGTTGAATGTTTGCCTCATTGCCCCTTATGTTTTTGATGCTTCGGTGCAGCAGATTTTCGCAGCACTGCTAATGGGGCATGCATTGTACATTGTACCGGAGGAAGCAAGGAAAGACGGTAAAAAGCTGCTGGACTTCTATAGTGAAAATAGGATTGATATTTCGGATGGAACGCCCATACACGTAAATATGATGTTAAATTCTCCTCCTATAGATAATAACCTAAAAGTGAGACATTTTATTATAGGCGGAGATGTTCTTCCATTTGATGCAGTAAAAGACTTCCTAAGCAGATTTGAGGATGTGCAACCTTGCATCACAAATGTTTATGGTCCTACCGAATGCTGTGTGGATTCTACGGAATATTTGATTACTGCGGCGGGGCTTAGTAGATTGGATAATATCCCCATAGGCCGTCCTTTGCCAAACACCAGAGCATTCATACTTGGTAAGAAATTAGAAGTAAATCCTATAGGTATCGCTGGGGAATTATATATATCTGGGGATGGTCTTGCCAAAGGCTATTTAAACAAGACGGGGCTTACTGCAGAAAGATTTGTATCTAACCCGTTTATAAAGGGAGAAAGAATGTATCGTACTGGGGACTTGGCAAGATGGCTGCCTGACGGGAATATAGAATTTTTAGGCAGGATGGACCACCAGGTAAAGATAAGGGGATTTAGAATAGAACTTGGAGAAATAGAGGCTCAGCTATTAAGACATGCTTCAATAAAAGAAGCTGTGGTTATTGTAAAGGAAGACCAACAGAAGAACAAGGATCTGTGTGCATATTTCGTTGGGGAAAATGAACTGACAATAACTGAACTAAGGGAATGCCTTTCAAAAGAATTGCCCGAGTATATGATTCCGGCATACTTCATGCAGCTGGATGAAATGCCTTTGACAGCCAATGGTAAGATAGACCGGAAGAACTTGCCCCACCCTGCTGCTCATTTAAATACTGGAGTAGAGTATGAAGCACCTTCAGGTGAAGTGGAAGAGAAGCTTGTACAATTGTGGCAGGATATCCTGGGGGTTGAGAAAATAGGGAGAAATGATAATTTCTTTGTGCTTGGGGGGCACTCATTAAAAGCAATAAACTTTGCAGCCAAAATTCACAAAGAGTTCAATGTAAATATATCTCTTAAGGAGATATTCAAGCTGCCGACAATTGCAGAAATTGCCAAGTACATCCAGGAAGCCCAAGAGAGTATTTATCAATCTATCCAGCCCACTGGAGAAATGGAATACTATCCTATGTCGTCTTCCCAAAGAAGGCTGTATATATTAAATCAGCTTGAAGGAGCAAGGGTGGCATACAATATGCCAGAGTTTATGTTGTTAGAAGGCAGTATTGATATAGAACGTTTTGAGAAAGCCTTAGATCAGCTGGTAAAAAGGCATGAGGCTTTCCGGACCTCCTTCCATATGGTAGATGGTGAACCGGTGCAGAAGGTCCATGATGAGGTGGAATTTAGTATCATGTACATGGAAACCGGCGAAGAAAAAGCCTCAGAAGCAGCAAATGAATTCATAAGGCCATTTGACCTTGGCAAGGCTCCTTTACTAAGAGCAGGGCTCATAAAAATTAGAGAAGACAGGCATGTCATGATGCTTGATAAACACCATATCATATCTGACGGGGTGTCGGATGAAATACTGGTAAGAGAATTCATAAGCTTGTATGAAGGAATGAATCTTCCAGCACTTCAGATTCAGTACAAGGACTATTCCGTATGGCAGAATAAATTGTTTGCTGACGGCACAATCAGTAAACAAGAAGAATACTGGCTCCAGGCATTTAGGGGAGAAATACCAGTACTTGATATGCCGGTAGACTACCCAAGGCCGGCTATACAGAGTTTTGAAGGCGATATGGTCAGTTTTGAAACAGGCCGGGAACTTGCACATAAACTGAACAAGCTTGCCGTGGATCATGGAGCAACACTGTATATGGTGCTTCTAGCTTCATACAATGTGCTTCTTTTCAAATACACCGGACAGGAAGATGTCGTAATTGGAAGCCCTATAGCAGGAAGGCCACATACAGATTTGCAGGACATCATAGGCATGTTTGTCAATACCCTAGCTATGAGGAATTACCCTCAAGGTAAAAAGAATTTCAGCGAGTTTTTGATGGTAGTAAAAGAAAACGCTCTACTGGCTTATGAAAACCAGGATTACCCATTTGAGGAACTTGTGGAGAAGCTTAGCATTAAGCGGGATTTGAGCAGAAATCCGCTGTTTGATACTATGTTTGTCTTGCAAAATAAAGAGGCATCAGAATTTAAGATGAATGGGCTAAGGTTCATGCCCTATGATAATGAGTTCAGGGCGTCCAAATTTGATTTGACCCTAAACGCCCAAGAGACCCAGAATAATATTGTATTTGGGTTAAAGTATGCTACTCGTCTGTTTAAGAAAGAGACAATAGAAAAACTTGGGGTCCATTTCATCAATGTACTGGAAGAGATCACAGCTTACCCCGAAAAGATGCTGTCCGAAATAAATATACTATCTCAGGATGAAAAACAGCAAATACTAAATAGTTTTAATGATACAAAGGCAGAATACCCTAGGGATAAGACTCTACATGAGCTGTTCCAAGACCAAGTGGAAAGGACACCTGATAATGTAGCTGTAGTGTTTGAGGACAAGCAATTAACCTACAGGCAGCTCAATGAAAAGGCAAATCAGCTTGCCAGAGCACTAAGAAGTAATGGTGTAAAGCAAAACAGCATAGTTGGAATAATGGTAGAAAGATCCGTAGATATGCAGGTTGGAATACTGGGAATTTTAAAAGCAGGAGGTGTCTATTTACCAATTTCAACCAAACTTCCTGAACTAAGAATAAAAAAATTACTGGAAGATAGTAATGCAACTATGCTGTTGACGCAATCACATTTAGCGGATAAAGCAGAGTTTTACGGTAATATATTACTGCTTGATTCCCCTGAAATATACATTGGAAGTGCTGAAAACCTTGATAAAATAAATAAACCAGAGGACTTAGCTTATATCATTTATACATCGGGATCTACTGGAGTTCCGAAGGGTTCAATGATAGAGCATCGAAGTGTAGTTAACTTGGTTTATGGACTAAGAAAGCTTGTCTATGAAAATTATGATAATTATTTAAATGTTGCCCTTGTGTCCCCTTACTTTTTTGACGCATCTGTAAAACAAATATTTGCGGCTTCTCTCCTTGGCCATACGCTGTTTATAGTTCCTGAGGATACAAGGCTAGATGGTGAGGGCCTTCTAAAGTACTATAACAGGAATTCAATTGCTGTTTCAGACGGAACACCAGCACATATAAAGCTTTTAACAGATACTGCCAGGCCTGGCGAAAGTCTTTCAGTTATGCAGTTTATTATCGGAGGGGAAGAACTTTCATGTAAAGGTATACAAGGTTTCTATGATCGGTTTAAAGATAATAACCCTACTATAACAAACGTTTATGGTCCAACAGAATGCTGCGTAGATTCAACTTATTACCATTTAAGCCGTGAGAAGGTGAGAAATCTAACAAGTATACCTATAGGTATGCCATTGCAGAATTATAAGATATATATACTTAATGAAGACATGAATATCTTACCGGTTAATACAACTGGTGAAATATATATATCTGGAGATGGGCTGGCAAAAGGCTATTTGAACAAACTTGAATTGACTACGGAAAAATTTGTAGCTAATCCTTTCAGCTCTGGAGAAAGAATGTATCGTACCGGTGATCTTGGAAGGTGGCTTCCTGACGGAAACATCGAATTTATAGGCAGAGTAGACCATCAGGTAAAGATTAGGGGCTTTAGGATAGAGCTTGGGGAAATAGAAGTGCAGCTATTAAAGCATCCTTCAATAAAAGAAGCTGCGGTAATTGCAAAGACAGACCAGGAGGGCAACAAGTATTTGTGTGCTTATATAGCAGGGGAAAGTGAATCTACAATATCAGATTTAAGGGCGCTTCTCTTAAAAGAACTTCCCGATTACATGATACCACAATACTTTGTTCAGCTGGAAAAGCTGCCTTTGACAGCCAATGGCAAAATAGATCGGAATAATTTACCCCAAAATGACGGTACTTTAGCTACATCAGTAGAGTATGTAGAGCCTTGCGGTGAAGTTGAGGAGAAGCTTGCACTGCTGTGGCATGATGCCCTTGGAGTACAAAAAATTGGTGTGAATGATAACTTCTTTGAACTGGGAGGATACTCACTGAAGGCAATATCCCTTATAAGCAGAATTTATGAACAGTTAAATGTTGAGGTACCACTAAAAGACTTTTATATGGCCCCAACCATAAAGGAAATTGCCCGTTTTATACACAATACGTACGCCAATGATTATATTACACCAAGTCCGGCAATTCATTTTAATTCAGCAATGGAGAGTCTTATGTTTGCATTCCCTCCAGGAGGAGGAAATGGAATAGCTTATGGTAGTTTATCAAAACAAATGAATGCTTATTCCATATATTCCTTTGACTTTATAGAAAATGAGAGCAGGATGGAGGAGTATGTGAAGGCAATTACTTCTGTCAAACCCGAGGGCCCATATATTCTATTTGGTTACTCGGCAGGAGGTAATCTGGCATTTGAAGTTGCTAAAGTATTAATTGAAACTGGACATCATGTATCCGATATAATCTTTCTGGATTCGGCTAAATCATTTGTCCTTATTGAGGAAGAAAGCGAAGATGCTAAGAAACTTGCTGAGCAACAGGATAAAGAATTTATAGAAGAAAATGAGAAACTTATAAAAGGCATGTTTGGAGATAACCAGGCAGTTATTGAAAAGGCCATTGAAAGAATGAGAAATTATCATAAATACACTAGAAGTGTTATAAACTCGGGACAGATAAACTCCAATATCCATCTTATTATATCACAGCAGCAAGACAATGAAGGTGAAGCTGATTTATGTGAAGGATGGAGAGAGGCAACAACGGGAGAGTTCAAAGTATATAACGGATTTGGCAGTCATTTTGATATGTTAAGTACAGGATATATAGATAAAAATGCGGCTATTATTAAAGAAATATTGGAAGAGATCAACCAATAGTTCAGATATAAGGGGTAGATATAATGGATAAGATTAAATTGTTTTGTCTGCCGTATGCAGGAGGTTCTGCAGCAGTATATAAATATTGGGAACAATACTTGCATGATAGGATTGAGCTTTTCCCGATTGAGCTTGCGGGAAGAGGCAGCAGGATTGGTGAACCGTTTTACGGAAGTGTTGAGGAAGCGCTTGAAGATATACACCGTATTATCATAAGCAACCTTGAAGAACAACCTTATGCGTTGTTTGGCCACAGTATGGGCAGTGTACTTGTATATGAACTTGCCTATAGAATAAAGGAGCTCGGACATCCATATCCTGTCCATATGTTTATTTCCGGCAGATATCCTCCGGGTTTTGTAAGTAAGAAGAAGGTACTCTATGATTTGCCGGATAAGGAGTTTGTGGATGAGGTATTTAAGCTGGGAGGCACGCCCAAAGAGGTTCTGAAAAGCAATGAATTAATGGAGTTGTTTTTACCGATACTCAGAGCGGATTTTAGAATTACTGACACATACAGGCACATTGAAAAAAACGCTAAGCTTGACTGCGATATAAGTGTATTGTGGGGAAAAAGAGAAAAGGGAGCCACTATTTTTGACGTTGCAAAATGGCATGATTATACGTCCAAAAGTTGTAAAATTCATATGTTTGACGGGGATCATTTTTTTATACACGATTACAAAAAGGATGTAGCAGCAATAATAAATAGTAGTCTCATCGACTTTGCAGACAATGGTATGTGAAGACTGAAGTTTATTTAAAATTTAATATGAAATCAAGAGGCTAAGTTTTTAGGTTGACTTTAATGACCTGTAGACTTAGCCTCTTTCCAGTCTAATCAAAAATTTCAAGAAAGTAGAACCTACGTCCTATTGGAATTATTTTCATGTTTCTGTATTATCAGAATTGTAATCATTTGTTTAAGCGCTTTAATTATGGAATGAACTTGAAGTATTTGTGAAAACAAAGGGGGGAAATAGTGCTGATAAATGTTGAAAATGAGCAACACAGGAAAATATCAGAAGAAAAATACAAGGAGGTTTGAAAATGACTAGCAAAAAGTTTTCTTTTAAAGCCACATCACTTTTGGTAGTTTTAGCAGTATTCTTATCCACCTTTTGCGCAGTCTTGCCGGTGAGCGCAGCCGATAGGGGAGCATGGGCACCAAATACTGCCTATGCAGTAAATGATACAGTAACATATAGTGGAAGTACTTATACCTGTCGTCAGGCACATACTTCCCTCGTAGGTTGGGAACCACCTATTGTTCCTGCTTTATGGGAGAAAGGCGGCAGCGGAACTACGCCACCTACAACACCGCCAACAACGCCACCAACAGGTCCTTCAGTAACGAAGCCTTCCGAAGTTCCAAGCCACATATGGACATACACAATGAATGCGGGCGATAAATTCGGTAAAGGCGGAGATTCTGCTTTATTGCTGAGTGCTGTGATCAAAAAGGAAAGCAGCTTTGGAGCAGGCTTACCAGGCAGTCCATCAGCCGGCGACGGATTGATGCAGGTAGAACCAAACACACGTAATGCTTATTTATCTCAATTCAGTTCAAAATTTGGCCATGCTTATAATCACGGCAGTGAACAAGATCAGGTATACTTGGGCGCCCTGATTTTAAATGAAAAGATTATTAAATTCGGCAATATATATAACGGCTTATTACACTATAACGGAGGAGATTACTGGTATCCGGGAGCTACAGATTCTTATGGCCGTCCTATTCTGGCCAATCAATATGCAGATGCAGTTTACTCTACTTATAAGGGCTATGGCGGTAAGAACTAAGGTGGATTTTAAAAAAAGATAAGCAAAATCGGGCTGAAAAATGCGTTTTTTCAGCCCGATTTTTTTAGGGCCTGTACGCAAACTGTACAACTCGTAGAAATCTAGTAAAATAAGGCACATGAGACGAAGATACGAGTTAACGGATGAAGAATGGAATATAGTTGACCCCCTGTTGCCCCCAGCCCGAAAAAAACAGGGAGGACGTCCGCCCAAGGATCGGCGCCAGATGCTCAATGCCGTGCTTTGGGTTGCTCGAACGGGCGCGCCATGGCGGGATTTACCGAGTTACTATGGCCCTTGGTCTTCAGCCTACAGCTTTTTCTGGCGGCTACAAAAAGCGAATATTTGGGGTGAAATACTGAAGCATGTCGCCATCGAGCCGGATTGGGAGCAGGTCATGGTCGATGCCACCATCGTCCGCGTCCATCAACATGGAGCGGGCGCAAAAGGGGGCAGGGCCGGCAAGCAATCGGACGTTCGCGCGGAGGATTAACTACCAAAATTCATGCGATGGTGGATGCGCTCGGCTATCCGCTGCGTTTCGAATTGACGCCAGGACAAGACCACGATTCTGTCACCGGCTATCGCCTTCTTCATGAACTGGACTTCTGCCCGGGCGAAGTGTTGGCTGATCGCGCCTACGATACCAATGCCATTCTGGAGCTTTTGCAAAGCCGAGCGATCACTCCGGTTATCCCAAGCAAACGCAATCGGCGGGTAAAGCGCCCGTTAGATTCTGAAACGTATAAAGAGCGACACTTAATTGAATGCTTTTTCAACAAAGTAAAAAACTATCGACGCTTGGCCACTCGCTATGAAAAAACAGCGAACATGTTCATGGCTTTTTTGACGCTGCTTTCAATTCGTTTATGGCTCAAATAGGTTTGCGTACAGGCCCTAAATGAAATCGTAGCTGAAGAGGGGCTACCATATGAAATTATACCAATTAACAATGGCTTTTCTTCATTAGATGAACACTATGGAAATCTAGTTACGGAAATGTGGGCATCTATTAAGGAACAATTAGAACAGAATATGAGCAACTTTATGAATGGAGATCCGAGCGTTCTGCAATTGCCTGATGATGATGTTCTTATAACCCAACTTACAGGACGTAAATGGAACATGACTAGTAAAGGTAAAATGCTGCTTGAAAGTAAGAAGGATATGAAAAAGCGTGGGCTCAAGTCACCAGACCGAGCTGACGCTTTTGTTTTGACATTTGGATAATATTTGATGGAGCCAGATACACATATTATGCTTCCTTCAATAGGTAGTGTGGCAGTAAAAAGATAATCATTTGATAAGAAATATCTTAATGCTGGTTTATGAAAGTGTAATTTGTGGTGGAAAAAGGCGGTTTAGGAATTAGTAAAAATAATGCTTCAATTATTTAAGCTAGTGAATTATTCTTATTTAAAATCCGATAGTTATAACAAAAGGAGAGTGGGAGCTATAGTTGATCTGTTTACGCCAGTAGTTAGTGAGGAATTGTTTCATCCCAATTTTAAAGCTATTCTTAATGAGCCACAAGCCCAAAAGGTTTTAAAAGGCTGGTTATTAGGTTTTAGTGATAGAGATAATAAATTCGTAAAAGAATTCCAAACAACATTTAATTCGAGTTTTTGGGAAATATATTTACATGCGACATTTGGGAATTTTGGTTTTTCTACTGATTATGGTCACTCAGCTCCTGACTTTTTTATTACCAAAAATAAAAAAAGTATAATAGTAGAGGCGGTAACTACACAGCATTCTCAGGATGGTACTCCAGAATATAATGGTGTAAAGACAGTGGAATTATTGAAAAATATAGCAACGTCTCAAGAAGAAGCGGAGAGAGTACACTCAGAAATAGTGCACACAGCTACAGAAAGAATTTCAAACAGTATTACTAATAAATCTAATAAGTATATAAAAAGCTATTCAATGCTAGAGCACGTAAAAGGAAAGCCATTTATACTTGCTCTTGGGGCTTACGAACAACCTCTCTTTTATTATCAAGCATCTGCCCCAATTCAACGTGTCCTATATGGTTTGATGAAGGCAGAATATAGAGGAGATGAACCTCATTACGAGGTATCTGATCATATTATTAAGAAGAGCACTGGTGCCCGCATTCCAATAGGGATATTTAATGATAGTAAATTTAGCCATATAAGTGGAGTTTTGTTTAGTTCGGTTGCTTCTTTTGGTAAGGTGAGAGCAATGCAACCGAATAAGCAAAAAGATATATTTTTTGAAACCTATAAATTTAATAGCTTTGGACCGGAAGGGTTGACGGAAGTTGTTCCTCATACAAAATATAAAGAAAGCCTTATTGATGGATTACACTTATTTTTGAATCCTTTTGCTGCTAATCCGATTGATGATGCGTTGTTTAGCTCTCCGGGGTTAGCGAAATCTTATGATTTATATACAACAGAAATACAACATGGTTTTCTTTTTAAGAGGAGTGTTACAAATTTAAATAGTAGCAAAAGGAGTTCGCACTCGTTTAAGTATTGATCAAAAATGACTGAATATTTGAAATATATCTCGAATTACCTGAAGAACATTCCGACCTGAAAGAGATAGTATGGAATACGCTAAAAGATTACAAAGAGAAACAATACTGAGTCGCTCAAATGAGCGGCTTTTTTATCGAGCCAATCATCACCTCCAGAAAGAAATGGCAGAGGTTTAGTCCCTGCCTAAGGAGTTCAAAAAAATGAAAAGATTGCGTACGGGTAGATGAACTGGGGAAAACAGTTTTGTTATCGACTTACTTGTGCAATAGAGGTAAAGCTATGAGTAAGGGGGAATTACGATGAGTAAGCAAAAAATAGAAACTTGTAAGATGCATATTAAGGACTTAGAGGAGAAATTAAAGAAAATTTATACTGTTGACGTGTTAAAAGCGGGGCAAGCAGAAGATATGCTTAATTGCGATGTACGCGAAGCGCTGGACACGAATAATTTTCTTGAAAGCATCTATTCTAACCTTGAAGCTAAAGGAGTAGCAGAGGGCGATACTTATGATAAATACAACTCGTATTTAATCAACGTGCGGAATGGAAAAACTGAAATTAAGAATGTCATTTCAAGGATCGAACAAGAAAACGCCGCTGAGATTAAAAATATAACTATACTATTGGAAGCATTCAAGTCGGAATTAAGATTATGGGAAACGTAACTTCCAAAGGCACCCATTGCGGTGCTTTTTCTTTTGCCTTCATACGGCAAAACATGAACCGTTTTAAGCATTCTTCCTGTTATACTAGCAAACTGCCAAAATAAGTGTAGAAGAGAGCAGAGAATCATTATGTTCAGTGTCCATGTCAATCTGGCACTCTAATAGTGAAGGATAAATCAAGAGAATACCAATTGTGCAGGATCAAATTTTAATTCCGAGAGGAGCCCTTATTTTAATATTTTTTATAAAGTTAAAAATATCCTATTTTGTATCAAAAAGTAGCGACATCTTCAAATAATCTTGTAATAATAGGTAAGTGATTCTATATACCTAAAATATTAGGTATATAGTTTTGATTTAACACTACATACATGAGAGGACAAAAAAGATGAAGAAGTGGGTTAATGTTTTCACGGCTGGAATTTTAGCGACCTCTGTATGGGCTAGTCCCATATTCGCAGCCGACAGTTCACACCATGTAACAAAGGAAGAAAGTTCTACTGTATCTCAACCATATGGGGATATGGCGAACCATTGGGCAACGGACAACGTTGCAAAATGGAGCCATCGAGGAGTGGTTTCAGGTGTGGCGAACGCACGCTTTGAGCCAAATCGTCCGATTACAAGAAGTGAATGGGCTACTTTGTTAAATCGTGCATTTCAAATACAGCCAGGACAATCAGCATCTTTTACCGATGTAGATAAAGACGATTGGTTTGCCCCAACCGTTACGGATGCAGTTTACGCTGGATATATGAAAGGATTCGAGGATGGCAGCTTTCGCCCTACGCAAGTATTAAGTAGAGAAGAGGCGGCAGTGACCATAAACCAATTGCTTCAAATCCCTTCTTCCGTTTCAAATAAAACCTTTAAAGATGGCGCATCTCTGCACAATTGGTCCCAAAAAGCCGTTAATGCTGTAGTGGCAGCGGGCATTATTGAAGGCTACCAGAACGGTACATTTCAGCCTCAAAAACCGTTGACTCGTGCTGAGGCGGTCACGATTCTGGATCGTGCTGTGAATCATTCTAGTGCTTGGTATGGAGAATCAGGAACATATGGACCTTCAACTGGACTCGCCAAGCAGTCAGGCAATGTTGTCATCAATACAACGGGTGTAACGCTTCAAAATACGGAAATTGGGGGTGATTTAATTATCGGGAAAGCCGTTGGGAACGGCGATGTATTCTTGAAGAATGTCAAAGTCCACGGTCAAACCTACGTTTACGGCGGTGGAGAGCATAGCGTTCATCTGAATAATTCTGTGCTAGTTAGTATCATCGTAAACAAAGTGGATGGAACCGTTCGTTTGGTGGCGGAAGGTGCAACTTCCATAAGTGAAGTGAAAATTAAGACGGGCGCAGCCTTGGATGTCTCACAGGGGGCTAGTGTTGATCGGGTTACTCTAACAAATGAGCTCCCAGCAAAATCGAATGTGAGCCTTACAGGATACTTCCACACGGTGAACGTGGAAGCATTCGCTATTAATGTAAACATTCCAAACGGACAAATTGATACGTTAAACGTAGCTGACAACGCTACGGGTACAACTATAGATATGGCACAAGAATCTTCTATTCTCTCTCTGGTGCTTAATGCTGCTGCCAAGGTAATAGGATTAGGTTCTGTTGATAAGGCCATAGTTAATGCTGAAAATGTTTCTTTTCAAACAAAACCTAAATCTGTGACAAATGGCGACAAGGTAAATAGTGATGTTAAGGTCACGATAGGCAATTCGACAAATACATTAGGATCACAAGGGACAACATCATCAGGCGGCGGTGGGGGTTCTTCTAGTGACTCTAATGAATCCGATAATCCAAAAAAAGATGATCATAAAAAAAATGACGACAAGAAAGATGATACACCTCAAGCACCAGAGCATAATGGAGAAGCTAGCATTTCTGTTCCTAAAAAAATAGTAACAGTCGGAGAGTCCGTTTATTTTACTAGCTCTTATGATGGCACTGCTTACTTTTCAAGTGATTTCATAGATTACCGTAATCTGCAATCCCTTGAGTTGGGTGTCGAAAGCGGCGAGGTGCTGAAAATGGAGGTTCCGGCTAATAATTCCGTCAGTTTCTCGACATATGATATTAATCATTGGGATTATCCTAACAACTTTGAATTTGATCTGACGGTTTATGACAAAAATGGTGCTTATCGCAGTAAGGAAATAACGGTTTTGGATGAGAACGAGCCTCTGGATCAGTCACCGATATATACTCAATATTCTGAAAGAAAGGATAGACTTGATCAATTTTCGTTTAATTATAACCGTTTGTTACAGCTTGCGGATGGGAAGACAACGGAAGATATCGTTCAGTGGTCTGTTGGTGACGGTCCTTTTACGCCTTTCACAAAGGAAGATGGGGCTGTAAGAGTTGAGGACAATAAAGTCTTTATATTGCCTAAACATTTGGAGGATCGGTTGATTTATAAATTCCGTTTAGTCACAGGCTCCGTGGTTACATCAAATGGTGAATTCAATAAAGAATTTCAGACTTGGGGAAATAGAAGAACGGTCAGAATTACAATGATTCAACCTATCGGGGATATATTAAAGGTGAAAAAAGGAGACGCTCTTACATTCTCTCTTTCAGATGTTTCAGATGTATATCTGCTAAATACATTTGTTTTAGGAAGCCAAAGTAACTACGACGATTTGGTTGCAGAAAACTGGGGTAAAAAGATAATTGTTACGGATGATGAAGTGAATAAACCAGTTACTATCTCTACAGGCGATTTGCCGCCAGGAAAGTATCAACTTCTGGTTTGGAATGGACAAGATTTGGATCTGGAAATTATAGAATAAAACTGAATTACTTAGGAAGTGAATTAAACATTACGATATTATAAGTGGTCAGGAAACTTTCCTGACCATTTTTTTGTTCCAATACTTCGTCTTGAAAAGAGGATTTATGGTATGCAATAATGCTGATCCCCTCGAAAATCAGTAGTAAATCCGAATAATGCAGATGTTATTCTGTATTCATAGAAGTTTGCAAGAAAGGCGGTGAAACTTTGAAATGGTATGCAGCGAAGCCAGCTGCTTCGTATAGAGCTGTTAAGCCGCTTGGGCGAGTTGGAGGAATCATTTTGCTTACGCTTGGGAAAAGGAAACATGGGCAGCAGATGCCAAACGCTCCAGCCAGCTTCAAGATCACTTGAGAAGTTGGGAAATCGATAAGTAGCGGGCGCTCACGCTCTCAACGCTATACAGGAAGCTATTATTAGGTACATTTGATGAAGTCAGCCATGCGAACTATGATTTTTAAGAACGGTGAAGCTGTAGACAGTTCACAGGAAGTAGAGGAACAGAAGGAAACTGCCCGTAAGGAAATGCGCCTAATTCGAGCATTTATACGTAAACATACGCGTTCGCGTCTGACTAAGAGGTAGAGAGTATCCTTGGTTGGATGTTCCCCATCTTTAACAATGGAGCGCTCTTTGAATGACAAGTGACTAATTTCCTAATTTATAATATAAAAAGGAGGAAAATTGATCTAATTTGGCGTATTATATAATTGGCATAATTTACATCCTAAGTGAAAGCGGGAAGTTTATCATTTTTTGAAATTGCGTGATATTGATTTTTACATGGAATTGGTACTAAATTTATCGAACAGTTGAAGAAACGATATAAATAGGAGAGAAAACGAGTTTTAGACGATCCCTTATAACGAATATATCGACTTTGTATCTGGACATATATAGGTGAAGAGAGGGGGGAATCCGATTATTATAGAGACGGACAAAAAATTAGCTATTTTGATGTTTATCGTTTCTGTATAATCAGCGTGTTAATTTACTATCTGAGACATTGAATTTCAATTTCAAAACTCCAATTCCAATTCTTTTTACGGATGCGGTGCCAAGTGGTAATTGAAAATGAGATGATGAACTTTTTGTTTTTTTGTGGAGAGGATTAGCCAGGATCAAGTCATATGTGAAATGAAAAAGGGGTTAAATTAAATTTATGAAAAAGATTCTTGTTTTACTAATTTTGCTAATACTATTTGGTGTTACTGCTTGCAGCAATCAAGATCCATCTGAATCTTATAAACAAATAGATTATGATTCAACATCAACAAGTGAAGTTACAAAACAATTTGTTCTAAAAAAAGTAAATTTACAATATGGTAATCAGCAGTACACGAATATACATGATGTTTCCACAGGTAGGTCTGCCTTTGAGCAAGATGACAGATTAACAGTCTCTTCTCAAACCAATCCAAGTAATTATTTCGATACTCCAAAAATATATGTGTCAGTAGGAAAAGATGGAAACTGGGTATCAAAAGATTTAGCATTAGGTCAATTAGAGCAATATGCTGAGGGGGTTCCTGGTGGCTTTATCTTTGCTGATAAGGAATCATATACAGTAAAGTACCTAGACAGCAATAATAAAATTCAAGTACACTCTTTTGTTGATAATGGAATAGACAAATCGTGGAAACTGGATAAAATTGTTTTGACATCCAAGGGGTACGCTTTAAAATTCGACAATGGAGACTCTGTGAAGCTCATATTATGTGGCGATTATCAACATTCTATAGATATTAATATCAAATTTAAGTTTGGTTCGTCAGAAGGTTTTGATTATCAATATATAGACCTGAATTCTGGAGATATTGTAGCAACAGCTTATTCAAAAATTTATATACTTAATCTTAAAACCGGTGAACCACAATTTGACGATCTGGGCCAACCTAAAAAATATCCAAATTTACTTGGAGATTTTGTTGGGAGATCAAAGAGTGGCCAATGGCTTTATGTTGAACATTCAGATGATATAGTAAGAATTGGATACCTAGACGATGAACTTCGCTTCGTGGACTATTCAACTATAGAAGGCATACCTCATCCACATATAGGTGATAAGTATTTTTGGGATGGGAAAGAATTAAGAATGATAGGGACTTACAAGTATAGAGGAAAAGATTCTATTTATGAAGTCCTAATTGATATAAATTAACTGTTAGATAAGCAGTTTTGGTGAAAAAAAACTTGCTGCTTTGTTACGAGAAAGGTGCCTTGAAGAGTTGGTTTAAATATGATGTATAGGAGCGATTAGATCAACTGTGGCTCTGTAGAGGAGCAAAATAAGGATACAGATTAAATTAGAGACAGAATAAGTATAAAAGCCGGTGATTCTACTACAGAGTAGTTCACCGGCTTTCATTTTAATGGCCATCTCATGGAGTGCGACTTTAGAAACTGGTCACAGATGGATTATGTATGATTTCAATCCACGCACCCACATGGAGTGCGACGGAATATGAAAAGTTATTCAACGATGATGTTCGTATTTCAATCCACGCACTCACATGGAGTGCGACAGTAGGGCCAGTTAATTGGACTGGACGTCAGATTATTTCAATCCACGCACTCACATGGAGTGCGACGCTAACGGTCTGGAGTGTAATCGGCAACATGGTTTATTTCAATCCACGCACTCACATGGAGTGCGACTGTAAGGCTACAAATTCACGAAAGGAGAGGAGGTATTTCAATCCACGCACTCACATGGAGTGCGACCAAATTTGCTTGGACGCGGAGATGGGATGTTTAATTTCAATCCACGCACTCACATGGAGTGCGACAGCGAAAATACAGTAATTCATACCCTAATGATATCAATTCCTCACATTATCGCAAAAACTGAAGCCAAAAAGGCTTGGATCAACCATTGACTTTAACTGAGGGGAACTAATTTAGTTACTTTTCGACAAATTTCGAGGTGCGAAAGACCCAGGATTTTTATGTGAGCTTCACATTCGCACCAGAAATATCTATTAGTTTTACAAGCTCCTAAAACAGCGTGACATTAGCTTCTACACGTACAGATGCCGAATCTAAAAATGGAATGGGCAATAAAACCAAGACGGTTGCAGTTCCGTCTCCAAGAATTTCCCGTGCTCCTCTCAGTGAGCTATGCGTCAATCCATGTGCTCATACTGCAACAAAATAAAAAAAGGAGCGACAGCCTGATGACAGCAATTATTTTAATCCACGCCCTCACATAGAGTGCGACAGCAAAAAAACAACGTATCCAAGGATCTTCTAATCACCATTGTAGCGCACAGAAGTAAGTATGGTAACTAGATTATACTAAATTCTCTGATTAAACTTCACGTTTTGTACAATTTAGCGTGTACCAATCCATCACGCAAACGCTGCAAGGCGGGCGATACCACAAGATAAACATTTTCTTTAGTAAGCTGTGTCAGAGGGACTCCTGAATCTTGGAAAATAGCAGAGCGAACCAAATTCGAGGCGCTTCTGCTGTTTCTATTCTATATCCGAGTGTCGCGTTTATGCTATAATTAATAGGACAAGGTAACCGGTGGGGAAAGACACGGCGAAGCTACCCGAAAGGGGGTGCTGCCGTGTCATATCTTGAATTGTGTCTGAAGCTTTTGGATGTTGTACTGAAGTTGGTCGGTATTATGACTGGCCTAATTACGTTAGTCAACGTCTATAAGCAAGGGCGAGACAAGAAAAACCACCGGGAATAGGTTTGGGAGCCTAGCTATCCGGTGGTTTTTCGTATCCGTATGAAATTCTCGCCGTGGTTGCCCACCGGCCTTTGTCGAGTAGCCGTGATGCGCTAACATCGCGGCTACTTTTATTTATATCCATTATACCACAAATTCATGAGGATGAAATGTCTGCTTATTTATGTCAGACATTTTTTTTATACGAACGGGCAGGATAACGCAACAAATTTACTGTTCCTACGTATAGCATATAATTAGGAAATCAACTCGATGAGAATTGTAGCCAAAGGGCAACAATTTGCAGGGGAGCGAAATGAAGTGACAATAAAAAGACCGTTTGGTACTGGGTCATTTGCAATAGTTGTTCTAACTTTAGGGTTTTTATTTAATTTTAAATTTCAAAACGACTTCATGTTGAGCCATTATCTTTTTAAGTTATTCAATTGGGATATTTATACGAATGAAACCGAGGGGTATCACATTCCATTTATGGTTGCTATTGTATTTTGGTTACCAGCAGTGATAATTTCGAAAAAATACTCAAATAATTTTGGAACTTCTTTGTGTTATAGGGTGGGAGGAGTTATGTTGATTCTTAGTATTATAGTGTTTGTAGTTTACTTGTTTGGAACTCTTGTATAGAAACAAGCGATGATTAAGGTTCATCGTTTGGTTAAGCTAACGGGAAAACAGGAAGCTTGCGTGAAGATCTCCTTATATTGTTGAAGCCGCAATCCATCACGGAAGAAGAACGCAAATTCCGAGTCTTAGCGGGACTTGGCTCCTTTTTGCAGCATCCGGCGTTTGCCGAGGCTGAAACAGCCGGGATTTTCGAGCCGTGGATGGTTGTGAACCGCGAGCTCATGAATCGAGCCGTCGCCCGCGGTGAGATTCCTGCTCAGGCAGACATTGAGATGGCCTGCCAGGTTATTACTTCAGTGGCTTCTTTTCGCGGACTCATCCAGTGAAAACCGTTCGATAAGCTTTTCTTCACAGCGCTAATCGACGGCATCCTGCTGCCTGCCCTCAAAAACCCATAAGTGCAAGCCAAGAAGAAATGATTCAACTAAAGGGAAACGATAGCTCAATACAACTAAGAAAGCAGCTGACCAATGTGATCGGCTGCTTTTTTTCATCTAACGGGCAGGACTACTTCCGAAATGTGTTAAGATATAACCGTACTGTTCTTTTAGAAGTAGGGGAACGATGGGGAAGAAAATACGCCTGTTTAATCTCGATAAAAGACCTTCAGGTAGGTGACTAATATTCAAACAATATATGTCCGAGTACGACATTGGTTATTCTGGTATGGGGCTTATGGTTTCTGTAGCAAGAGCCGCAATGATGAAATTATGCTTTATTCTGATCAAGATCAAATAAATTTCTTAGGTTATTTTGAACTTACAACCGTGACAGGTCTAATTAACCTCTTAAAATACGATATGGATATTATTGGTGATGATAAAGAATATTCTGATGAAATTGAAAGTTTTATAAATGGTGATGAAGATATTTATTATCATTACATATACCCAAGAGATTTAGAAGATGTTTCTTGTCAAGTTCCTCATTCTGCTCCGACGAATATAGATGGGTATAAACCTGTCTATATTGATATGTGGTCAAAATCATCCCAATCTTGGGACATTGATGAGATTAAGAAAAGCGTGAGAATAATTGTAAAAGATTTTTTAGGTTTGAATACAGAAAATATTGAATTCATAGATATTCCAACGTTTGAGGAAACAAAATTATCGTACGAACAAGATTATAAATCATACATAAACGAAAATTGATTCAACTAATGGGAAACGTTGGCTCAATAAAATAAGCGAAAGTCAAGGACTCTATTTTCTCGTCCAGGGTTGCCGCTTTTTATATAGTTGGGGCTACTCCATTTACAATAGGATCTTCTATCCAAGATGTAATTGATACCATGGGCACTCCAACGTATATAAATGTAGACTCTTGGGGCTACGAATATTCGATCATACAGCTTAATTCAAGTAGTGAAGAGGTTAAGGTTGGCCAAACATCATATGGGTTCACGATTAGAAACTGCAGCCCCCTTACAATAGGCCTTCCAAGCAGCAAGTGATTTATGCCATAGGAACCCCTAATTCGTATTTAGTGATTCATGGGGATATGGTTTTTCGACGATACAATTCGATTTCTGAAGCAAGATTCTTTTGATCAGGCTAGAGAGTACATAGCTAAATATGAAGATTTGAGTGGGTATGAGAACAAAAGCCTAATGGACCACTAGAAGTCGCTTCTAGTGGTCCATTAGGCTTTTCTGTGCATAGGTAACGTTACTCTCTGTTCGTTTGAGTAAAAAAGAGAATTGTGGGTTCCTTATGGTATGGAACCCTTCTGCTTGCCGCAAGGGGCTGCTTATTGGTACTTAATGTTGTTGCTGTTAAAAGACAATAAAGTATTAGACTAATGATGCGTCATTAAGCTAACCAGTAGCATAGTTAAACAGAGGGAATGCAACTGAAGCCATCTGTTTAGCAACTCTAATAGCTACCCAAATTTCAATCCACGCACTCACGTGGAGTGCGACTGTTACTCCTACTCCTTGGTCAAGGTATAGTGAGATTTCAATCCACGCACTCACATGGAGTGCGACCGGTATTCGCATTGTCAATATGACCAGGTGGGCAATTTCAATCCACGCACTCACATGGAGTGCGACGCAAGAGATACGAAAGGGGATGCGTGCCTATGACGATTTCAATCCACGCACTCACATGGAGTGCGACTAACCCATGGAATGTTTATGGATGCTGGTGTAAAGGGTTTCAATCCACGCACTCACATGGAGTGCGACCGTACAGGCATGTATCAGGTCAAGGGGGAGGCCAAATTTCAATCCACGCACTCACATGGAGTGCGACTATAAGCTGTGCCGTCATTACGAGTGGGGACTTATTTCAATCCACGCACCCACATGGAGTGCGACCATCAAGCTACACAAAAAAAGGCAGGATCATCGAGAGATTTCAATCCTCGCACTCATAGTGCGACGATACTATTTCAAAAGCTGGAAGGGTGGTTATTCATGATTTCAATCCACGTACCCACATGGAGTGCGACTACGGTTATGGGCATCGAGGTCGTACAGGTGAGAATTTCAATCCACGCACCCACATGGAGTGCGACAGCGAAAATGCAGTAATTCATATCCTAATGATATTAATTCCTCACATGGTCACAAAAACTGATGCCAAAAAGGCTTGGATCAACCATTTACTTTTACTGGAAGTAACTGATTCAGTTGATTTTCGGCAAATTTCGAGGTGCGAAGGACCCAAGGTTTTTATGTGAGCTTCACATTCGCACCATAATAGAACATTCACATTATCTAACGGCGGATGTTAATGGCATCCATGAAAGTAAAAATCATCTTTTTGCAGCAAGATCAGCTCATCCCACCCGAAAGTGCACTAAAACGTCGCTCACCCTCCAAATCGCATAAAATATTCGTTCCTCCACTTATCGGACCTTTTTATTTCGGATAAAGCGGCGCTCTCCAATCGTACGACCAGGTGACAACTGCTCCATCATAGTCCACGCACTCACATAGAGTGCGACACCCGAATATGTAGAGTACATTGAGGGCAAAGACATTTCAATCCACGCACTCCCATGGAGTGCGACTTAGATAAAGATGGTCATGGAATTGTTTCTTCTATTTCAATCCACGCACCCACATGGAGTGCGACGCTGATCCCGACGAGCTGCCTACACTGGCAGCGATTTCAATCCACGCACCCACATGGAGTGCGACGCTCCTCTTGATCTAGCTTGTCCGTGTTTCGACGATTTCAATCCACGCACCCACATGGAGTGCGACCCGCCGCGTACTTCATGCCGTTATCCACCTCAATATTTCAATCCACGCACCCACATGGAGTGCGACAGCGAAAATGCAGTAATTCATACCCTAATGATATCAATTTCTTACATTGTCGCAAAAACTGATGCCAAAAAGGCCTGGATCACCCCTTGATTTTTACTGAAGGTAACTGATTCAGTTGCTTTTCGACAAATTTCGAGGTGCGAAGGACTCGGGGTTTTTATGTGAGCTTCACATTCGCACCATAATAAAACATTCATATTATCTAACGACAGGTTTTTATGGCATCCATGGAAGTGAAAATCATCTTTTTGCTACAAGATCAGCTCATCCCACACGAAAGTGTACTAAACCGTCGCCCACCCTCCAAATCGCATAAAATATCCGTTCCTCCACTTACCGGACCTTTTTATTTCGGATAAAGCGGCGCTCTCCAAATCGTACGATCAGGAATGGAAGCTTCAAAAGAGGGACGAGCTTATTACTTCAATCTACGCACTCCCATGGAGTGCGACGAGACAAGACACACCAAGTCGCGAACAAGATGCAATTTCAATCCACGCACTCCCATGGAGTGCGACATCAGGGTGACAAAGTTAGATTTGGATATTACATAGTTTCAATCCACGCACCCACATGGAGTGCGACAAAACGCGGGATTAAGGTTATTGAGCAAAATCAATTATTTCAATCCACGCACCCACATGGAGTGCGACAATACGAAATCTATTAATTTTCTTTGCCTCAGTTATATTTCAATCCACGCACCCACATGGAATGCGACCACAATCTGGCGGTGTGGAAGAGGCAGACATCGTAATTTCAATCCACGCACCCACATGGAATGCGACAAAGTGTTTTAATTGCAACATGTTTCGCCCAAAAAAGATTTCAATCCACGCACCCACATGGAATGCGACAATCAAAACGTATAAAGGCAAATTTGACTTGAAAATTTCAATCCACGCACCCACATGGAATGCGACTTAATTAATCGTCGAATCAAACAGTTTATCGTAGGGATTTCAATCCACGCACCCACATGGAATGCGACAGCGAAAATGCAGTAATTCATACTCTAATGATATCAATTCCTCACATTATCGCAAAAACAGATGCCAAAAAGGCTTGGGTCAACCATTGACATTTATTGAAAGTAACTGATCTAGTTGATTTTCGACAAAATTCGAGGTGCGAAGGACCCGAGGTTTTTATGTGAGCTTCACATTCGCACCTTACAAACCGAGTACGCTTTCCAAGTCGTAAGTTTCTTTAGCCCCTATATGCTCTACTTTCATTTTGTAGTCATCTCCTAAGTTGTAGAAGCGCAAGCTGTCTTCTTTTTGGTATCAACTCCCCGGGTTCATACTTCGAACTTCAAGAAATGGGGTCAAACCCGAAATACATTAATATAGTTCATGACAGCCTCATTTTCTTTTTTGTAAAATCCTTTACTATGAATCAATTTCAATGTAAGGACAAAATGGTCGACATATACTCCTCGAATTTCTTCCAGTGCTGATTCCATATCGTTGGACAGGTGTTTGTAGGTTACAGCATCTAATTTCTAACCACGTACTCACATGGAGTGCGACTTACGCTTGAATTAGCAAAATGGGCCAAAAAGGTTATTTCAATCCACGCACTCACATGGAGTGCGACGGTGATAAATTATTCCGAGACATCGTTTACCACAGGATTTCAATCCACGCACTCACATGGAGTGCGACTTGCTACGTCAGGTAGCAGCGCTGAGGTCGCTACGTTATTTCAATCCACGCACTCACATGGAGTGCGACAGCAAAAAACAACGTATCCAAGAGCCTTTATCTCTATTGTAGCGTACAACAGTATATATGGTAACTAGATTATACTAAAATCACTGATTAAAGTTCTGGTGTTGTTCACATTCAACGCGTTTTCGACAAAATCTGAGGTGCGAATAACTCGGGAAAATCATGTGAGCTTGGCATTCGCACCAGGTATAGCTGCTAATCTACGCTTACCGAGTGGATGCAAAGGGGCGATAAGTTTTAATGCATGATAAGTATAAGTTTATAAAATCCAGTAATAAGTTGGTATCCTATTATAGGTTATCCAAAGTGAAGCAAGCGAAGGTAGTGATGTTTAATGGTGAGAATGGGACATATTAATTAATAGATACAAGGAGGGGGGGGCGATATTTTCTAGTGCATTCTAGCATTAAGATATCGTCTCTCTACGTAACGTAATATAATTTTTTTGGGGCTACAACGTGATTTCAAGAAACGTCTATGTAGACAAGGTCGGAGGAAGTAGCTTCGCCTAGTAGCTCTACACTCCTAGCCTCGTAATAACGAAAAGCTGTAGGCCAGAATTAAAGAAGGCAAGCCGCATCATGAACTGGTACGTTAATGTCATTTTGCGGATGGCAGGATGTCTGTAACCCGAAAAAGGAGTAAGGTCAGTTCATTTTGAATAGATCATGCTGGTGGATACCCGATAACATTTGGCCATTTGTCGGCTTTCGTACGCCAATGGGCGAGTTAGTTTCAATATGTTGTAGTATGCTGGTGTAAAGCTACATCGAATGATTTTCTTAACTCAGGAGGTTATCAAGAATGCCTTATCCGATGGTCCATTTTGCGATAGCTTTAGAACTTTGCTCGCGAACTCCATCTTCTAGTTTCTTAATTGGGAGTATTGCTCCAGATGCTGTCCATGTAAGGGGAGATGTGACAAGAAGCGAAAAGGGTATTACACATTTTGTTTGCGAAGATAGATTTCCTAGTAGAGAAATACTTAAGGAAAGATGCCAATATTATTTAAATCTAAATGTTGATACGAACTGGACAGAGTACATACTAGGGTATTTTGCCCATATCTATGCGGACATAAGATGGACGGAAACAGTCTATTCGAATTTTGAACGTGAGTACAAAGGAGAAAAAGATGAAATAAGGAAAGTCTATAATATGGAGTCAAATCAGGTAGAGTTTAATTTAGTCAAGAGAGAAGAATGGGCAGAAGATGTTCTCAACAAGCTCTGTGTCGGAAATGCCTATAGTATCGAACCATTGTTAACTCAAATTGAAGTAAACCAATACCGAGATATAAAGCTACAATGGCTACGTAATAAGGACAATGAACCCCTGATAAAACCAATTTATTTAAAAGAAAATGTGGTTAAGAATTTTGTTTCAAAAACATCGCATGAACTTAACACTTTATATAAAGAATGGGGAATCGAGTCTTTCTAAGCAAGATATATTTGAGCAACGGAACACGGTGATTGAATAACACGCTTGTTGAGCAGGCGCTACAATGCTCTATTATCAAATTAACAAGCAGCATAGTTAAACAAGATGCTTGTTATAATCCACGGCTTAATCCCATGTATATGAGGAGGTTATTATCCAATGGGTTCTGGAATGAGGGGAAGGATCAGGGACAGAGTGGTATTAATATCGATCAAGTGACTGATGAGATCCATCAGATCTTAACATAAGAGGATTGACAAGCTAGGTGTAGCATACGGCATTGTTAGGGAATTTAGTTATCATCCTGAGGAGACATCGTCCTGGACTATTAGTATCGAAGACTCTAAAACCGTACTTACCTTGGATATCTTGTTCAAATATATGAAACAGCATAGGAATTTGAAGGATACGTTAACTCATTTTATGTGTGATCATTCTCCATACTTCACTTAAGCAGAGCATTAAGGGGGAAGTATACTCAAGAAACAGAATACAAGAGGCTAATAACTGAACCATAACCGGAAAGGAAATAAATGAACAAAATATATCTATATCTCAGTTTTCTTATTCATCTTATATTGGCATTATTGCTACCTTATCAAATTATGATGGTATCTACTTGTCTTTATTATATTGGATTTTTTATGGGCAAATATTCGGCGCCTGATCTTATTGGGGAAGAAAATCTCTTTGCAATAATTTTAATCATAACGCTGTTATTTGTCTCTATGAGTGCTTTTCTGTTAATTTTCAGTTATGGCACATTGTTTAAAAAGGCGGGAGTCAAAAAAAGCACCTTTTGTATAGTTAATTTAACGATTTTTTTATTGGTTTGTTTATATCATTAATCCAGATCTTTCACAGGCAAGCAATTTTTATTCTACTTTGCATAAAGGCTTTATTTGATGAGTTTGAATAAGTATATTTCTCCTTCAAATTGATACTCTAAAAAGAGCATACGTATCTTATGGATGGAGTGAGGTTGGAGAGTGTATTTGTGTCGCGTTCAGAAGTTTTCAAGGAAGGTGTACTCAGGGAGAAAGCTGGTTTCGTATGTCCCGTACGAAGTTTAGGGTCAGCTTGAGAGATAAGTAAAATAAAAAAGGATGATATGTGTAAAGGATACTCTGATGTTAATGAAAAGACGGAAAGGGATGAATCATATTGAAGAAAATGACGCTCTTTTTTAGTGTTTTTGTTCTCCTTATATTTTCAGGAAGTATGGCTAGTGCAAAGGCGAAGCCCCTTAAATTAAACGTAAATGAAAATCTCCTTACTGATATGAAAAGTCCCTTGGTTTTAAATGATACTAGTTTCGTACCTGTACGCGTTATAGAGTCCTTAGGAGGCTACAAAGTTGTTTGGAACAGTAAAAGTAAGACAATAACTGTGATTCATGATGGCGATAGTCTACAGCTAACTGTTGGTAATAACGTTGCCCTCAAGAACCATAAAAAAATAAGTCTCAGCACTCCTCCTGTTATGAAAGACGGCACGACTTATGTTCCTTTGAGATTTATTAGCGAGAATTTTAAGGCTATTGTAGATTGGGACTCCAAGAACAATGGTATTGCTATTATAAACCCTGATCCAAATGCACAAAAGTTGATACAAAGTGGTGATTTGGCAAAAGCTAGATTGGGAGTTATTGGACTGCAAAGAGTTCAGTTCTATGTATCCAAGGATCGACCTGAAGGAGAAAGTTTCAGCTTTATTTTTCCAGAGAATGATTTTTCCAAGATGTATTTTATTTGGAGTGACAGTATTTATTATTACGAGTTGAAAAATGGTTATATGAGCTTAGCTTGGGAGGGGAAAAAGACTTTTTCTAAGCTGGATGGAACACACAGTTCTTTGTCTAAATACTTGGGGGGAAACATAGAAAGTATATGGGGTGAACAACCAGCTGTAACTAAACGACTTGTTTTCTTTAATGATAACTCTGGATCAGTTGGGATGGTCGGTGAATATGGGATTATAGACACAAAGGGGAATGTGGTTGTATCCCATAAAGTACAGGATGCTAAACAGCTTGCAGACTTAATTGTTAACGTGCAAGAGGAAAAGAAATAATTAAGTTTATTTACCCCATTGTCTAATTAAGCAAAATGCTTGCGTGTGATTATGGAGATGCATTTAGTGAACCTGGAGGTCCTGACAGGGAGACAGTTCAGGCGTGTACTGAGATCCATAGCGCAAACGCTGCAAAGCGATACCACAAGCCAAACATTTTCTTTAGTAAGCTACGTCAGAGGGATTTCTGGCTTTGGAAACACAGCCGAAGCATTCCGAATTCGGGGCGCTTCTGTTGTTTCTATTCTATTTCCGAGTATTTCGTTTATGTTACAATTAATAGGACAAGATAACGGTGGGAAATGACACGGCGAAGCTATCCGAAAGGAGGGGCTGCCGCGTTTCTTGGTCTTATTGTGAAGACTCTTGACGCTGTGCTAAAGGTGGTCAGTATTACTACTGGTCTGAAGACTTTGGTTCAGGCATGAAAACAATCACGCAAAGACAAGAACAGGTATGCTGTACTACTCCTACTAAAAAAGAACGCCCATAAAATGAGCGTCCCCAAAAATTTATTTCTTTTCTTCTTTTTTTTCGTAGGTGAAATTTCTTAAAATGACCTGTTTTGTTTTAGGAGTTATTTCTTCCCCCTTATTATCCAAATTTGCAACCTGATCGCTTTGGTACTTGTTTGGAACCTTAACGGGATAAAAATCTCCATGCTCAGTTAACAGGACATGGGGTTGTTTAGATTCAGCTAGATGAGTTAGTTCTTTCTTTCTCTCTGGTGAGAGCCAGTTAGAATCATCGGTTGCTTTAGTCTCAGTTTTGGTGGCACTGGTTTTAGAATCGCCGGTTACCTTAACCTCAGTTTTAATTTTATTAGCAAAGGTCTGGCTTTGAATAATGGTTATAACTCCTCCGATAAGAATCGTTAGACTTAAGACAACAACAACTGTTCTTAGTCGCTTGTTCACATGCACACACCTCCCTTCCCAAACTCAACGACAATTATAATAATTTTTTAAGCTGAGATATTCGGCCCTGTGATACGCCAAGCCACTTGGCATATTCGCTTTGCTTGGCTTCTGGATGCTCACGCATGAGCTGACGCAGATTTTTAAGCAATTGTAACGTAGGCCGATGGACTCTAGATTCTTTAGGTTTCTTCTTAATAGTAGGGATGGGAATGAGAGTAACACCTATGTTCCCTTTCATGTCTAGTATACATTGCCTACACAAAAGAGAGCTTTTGAAATAGCTTAAATCTTGAGCCGAATTGCACAATTTACAGGAAACCCCGTTATACTTCCCTATGCCCAAAATACCTTTTTCATCGTCCATATAAAATTCTAAAGGATCGCCAATCTCAATCCCCGTTGTGTTCCGGATTTCTATGGGAATAACAATCCGACCTAACGTGTCTAAGGGACGTGTCATACCTGTATTCTTCAATTGATATCCTCCTCCAAACTAAATTCATTGAAACCAATTTAAATCTACTAATCTTTCTTTTGTTGGCTAAATATTTTGTATGAACTGGCTTACACGGGACTTTGATATACCCAACATATCAGCATTTCCTGTTGTGTAGCAGTCGGGTACTTTTCATGTAAATCTAAGAGCAGTTGGGCCATAATCTTTTTTGGTTGTAAAAACTGTTTTTTTGTAGAAGAAATCTTGAGCATGCAGGCACAACTTTTACAAACAAGAGAGCCATTAACTCTTCGGTCGATTGACAAGATTTACATGATTTGCAATGCACTTTTTTAGGGGAATTGTACTCGTTTCTTCATCTACAAAAATTCCTACTGAGTCATTCGAATACATGTCACTTGTAATGAATACCTCTTTGGGAATTACGAGTCTACCAGGTTTTCTAAATTCCTTGTCATTTTTGCGTACATCATCCAATGTTTTCCTAATATAAGTATTTATTGTTGTTTCAAAAGATGGTATCATGAAAAAAATACAAACATTTCATTATATAGCTATTTTTCCAATTCTCCTTTTTATTTAAATTTGCACATTCTAAAGTTCATATTGAAAGGGTGGTTTATCTATGGAAATCACACCTATGATACGCACAGAGATTGATAGATATCTAAAACATCAAGGCATAACGATGACTGAGTTTGGTCATATGACTGATTTGAATGTAGGTACAGTGAGCGGTATTGTCACAGGCAATCGTTCTATATCCGTTAATCAATTGGACCGTATTACTGCCGGGATGGGATTACCACCAGACTATTTTTATGAACGTTACGTTGAAGAATGCATCATAGAATCACCCCTGAATTGGCGAAAAATAAGCCCGTTTTTGTTTCGGTGTGCAGAGCTTGGTCGTCTAGATTGCATACAAAGGGTAGTGAGTATATTGCTAGATACTCCTATCTACATCTCATTACTATTTGAACTGGCTGAGGAGCTTTTCCAAAAGGCTTTCAGGACCCGGCTGCTCTCCTTTATGAAAATGTGGCTGAAAGTGAAAAAAAGCAGCATTCAGAGCGATTGGCAGTTTGCCAGTATCGACTGTTTAGTATCCGGATAGGGAAAGATCAGGCTCAAAATCTTCAAAACGCGGCTAAGTTTGAACCTTTTGTTGATCGTCTGGATGAATTTGAACAACTGGATGCTTTGAAAGACTTAGCCAACGTGTACAGATCCTTAAGTATGTGGGACAAAGTGTATAAACTTTCATGTCAAATGTGTAAATTAGGGCAAGTTCAATATGATTTGATTCATAATTCTAAGCGAGAAATGAAACCAGGTAAGAAGCTTAGCAGACCTCTATTTGTATACATAGCTTACGCCGAGCTGCTGTGTGCGAATGCCTGTGACGCAAGAGGAAAACATGAACAGGCATTAGTACATATCCGTCGTTATGCTGACTTAAACTGGGTTAAGGAAACTGATCCTGATACGCTCCATTGGCTAGGGAATTTTAAGCAATGGGCAAAAATTAATACCTATGTTAATAGGCTTATGTCTGGAGATGTTAGCGTATTGCCGGATTACGTGGAATACATAGCTGGTGAAAAAGAAATTTTCGCCGAACTTCTTAACATTATTGAAGCAGCCAACCAATATAATGTGAATGTTGATCATATCCTTCAGCGCTTTGAACCCCAAATTGCAGCGTATCAGGAAGTATCCTCTATGGATATGTATACCAAACAATTTTTACCACAGCAGTATGTCCGTTTTTGGTACAAAGTGGCTAAGTATAGCTTGAATAAAGGTAGATATCCATATGGTTTCAAATGCTTAATAATCGCTTTTGAAAAAGCTGTTACAATTAATCATGGACTACTTATTGCCAATTGTGTTGGCTTGTTTGAACGTTATAAAATGTATGCAACTCCTGAAATACTTGCCCGGAATGACTTGTGGGAAAGAAATGACAGAAAAGATGGCTTTAATCTTAGTGACAGTTAGCTGCATACTGGTGTTCGTAGTACTAGCTCAGAATCCGACTTCGGGCATGTTAACACCACAAGAACACATTGGTGGAATGTGATTCAAGGCATTCAATAAATACCTAATGACCAGCTTTCATGCTGGTCATTTTTTTTGTTATATGTTGTAGCTTTTCGACGAAAAAATGATCATGATGTATTTGTTCATTGCCCCCTAAAATGAGATACATTAGGAGGTTGAAGGCTTGAAAGCAGATGAAACCGTAACGCTAAATCAACAGATGGAAAGTGCACGGGAACGGTTGCATGACCTATACGAACAGTATGGTTTAGGTCATGCTTGCGTACTTGAGCAGTCTGTGATTTTGGACGAACTAATTAATCAGCACAATCGCATGTATCAGAAATAAATAAACATAATTATTTTCTGTCAGAAATCACATCCTTACATCATTTTTATGCAAAACTATTACACATCCCACATAACGATCATAATTATTCTATAAAATGCCTTAGGCGATATTTATATACATTTTCTCATGTCATAAAATGTAAATAAGAAGTTGGAAAAATAAAAGCTGCCTATAAAACAAGTTTCTACGTTTCTCAAGTTTCTCCATGAAAGAGGTGATCGCGTCGAGCTGGGGGCGACAAGAATACGACCAATATTTTGCCCCTGGTGACAGCTACGCTAGTACTAGCAAACCGCTGGGAGAATCCAAAAGATTGCTGGATTTTCCCGGCGCTGGTCCATAATCAGAGACGCAGCCAATGTTTGGTTCAAACAAAAAAACAGCTCCTGCATTTGCAGGAGTTGTTTTTTTGTTAAATTAAAACGTAAACAATTGTACCAACTACAGATATGGCCATCATCAATAGTGATATAATATGTTTTTGTGAAGTGCGAATATATTTCCATTGGAAGATAGATCGAACACCAAACACTAGAATAAGTAATACGCCAATCCAAACATATTTATAAGGTTCTTTAACAAAAAGAACTAACAAAATTACTAGAATAGCCCCAATCACAATGGACCACCTATATGGGATAAAACCGTCCGTGTCTGATATCTTCTCATCTGGTTTGCTGATAATTTTGTCCAGAACAAATTGAATCACAGCAGCAATAAATAATACAAGAGCAAAACTCATTGCTATCACCGTACTTTTCCAATTTTTTTAACTACACTACACCAATACAAATTTTTCGTGTATCAATAAACATATGTATCAAATGCTGGGTTTTATACATATGCCAGCTAAGCAATATGCGATAACGCTGTAGTGTGCGAATGAAAATAAGTTCAGGAGATCCAGACTCATTTTAGAGTGTGTTCATTTTTTACGCACTTTTTTTATTAAAAATACGGCTAGGAAGCCTAGTGCTACTATACCTGCGCTTAAAAAGCAAACTAATAAACCATCTAGTTCTACCTTTCCATTAAGTATATATATAGTCAATACTCCAGTAAAAAATCCAACGACCAAGATTGTTGCGATATTCTTCAAAATTGAAAACTCCTTCTAAAAAAAGTGTGCCAAAAGTGGTATATATGTATTCTATGTATCGTTATTACAATTATATCATATTATTAGGAGGTAGGTGGTAAAAAGAGGAATTTGTATTAGCCTGGATGGCATCCGTTGTGCTAATGCTTATTATCAGCAGTACAGTAGCAACGCTAAATGAAGTACAGTGAGAATTCGCAATATCCGGGGGAACTCTTGCCGGTATTCTTTGGTTTTTGGGTAACCAGGTTGAGTAGTAAGCATTGTAAAGGTGCTACCATTGTTTATGCGAATAATAGTAGAGGGATTTACTTTGATGTATTTTAGTCTATGGACGCTGCTACCAGGCAGTAATCTTAGTCACAGCTAAAGTATATGGAGCTTGATACTGTTAAGTAAAACGCGGTGAACGAAACAAAGAAAGCTTCGGGCTGATTTATCCGGTCTGAAGCTTTCTTTTCATTTGTTAACTCACTATGAAATTTGAGCTTAAATAATCCAAGAGATCTGGAATGATATCATATAATTAACACTAATAATTGGTTTGTAAAGTCGCGTATGCCGGCTTTAATTACTGCAATTTTTATATCTATTGTACGCTCATCGAAACAGCAGATCGTCCATTTTCCAGATCATCGTCAACACCGTTGAAATTTACGGGTGAAGGAGGTGTGATTTGTGAGACAATCTTGCTGTCGCATTTGCTGAATTTACGTCTTTCCAAGCACCTGTTGCCTTTTTAAATCTCATGTCTGAAATTTGAAGTCTGGAGAAGGACAGATTCCATGGCGGAAGACTGGACGGCAGAGTATCCCAACGTGTTATTTCAAATCCAATGATAAAACGAGCGCAAATTTCATCCGTGTATCTTCCTGTATCAGGGTAAATTTTAGCGAATTTAGCATACTCATACGATGGTGTTCCCATGATAGTATTCTTCCTAAAAATTTATATTGGTTAAGGAGTTTGGAGGGGAACTAATCATCATGTAGGCATAGAAAGAACAGCACGATGATGGGGAACAGCAGAATCACCGAGCTTATGGATTTAACTGTTTTGAAAGTAGACCGGGGAAGTTGGTATAGATTAGAAACTTTTGTATATTTGATACGTCTTATGTAAGAGTGTTTATTGAAAAAGGAGGTACTTTATCTTGAAAAAGGTTATTGTGTTTGTGTTTTTCTTCGTACTTACATTTCAATCCTGGGCGAGTGCTGATGCTGCCAATCCTATATCCGTTAATGCGGTGAATGTGAATGGAAAGTTTATAGCAACTGATGTTTCACCTATTATTAAGGGCGGACGTGTTTTGGTTCCTATACGTACGCTTGCTTCTCTTGGGGTAACCTATCAATGGGATAGTAAAAGTCAATCTGCAGTCATTACAAAAGGCACAGATCAAATTAAGCTAATGGCTAACAAAAAAGAAGCATTTAAAAATAACAAAGCAGTCCAGGTTGATGTCCCTGTCCAAGTGTCCCAGGGAAGGATATTGGTACCTATTCGTTTTATTTCGGAGAATTTTGGCTACAAGGCAAGCTATGAGAAGCTTCGGTCTATTTTATTTATTCAAGACTGTAATTATAAAGTGGACCAAGAGAGCTTAAAGGCAGAAGATTTACAAGCAGCGCGTCAGGCTGCTATATCGTTACCGATTCAATTCTCTTACAAATCGCTTTCTTCTCTAGAAAAACCGGGGGCTAATAAAGAATATAATTACGTTTTCCCGAGAGGGGATTCTTCTAGATACATGTATGGAAACAATGTTGGTAATACGGTAGTTGAAGTTAAAGATGGAGTGGCCAAGGCAGTCTGGCAGTTTACTGTATCCACCGGTTTGGAAGATATTGCAACAAGTGCTGGAAAGAGACCTAGCTATAATTACGTCACATGGGTAACTGATATCATGATGTTTAAAGATGAGAATGGAAATATCAAAACTGTATATAAAGATGAAAAAGGTCAACAGAAAGATTTCACTGTAAAATCTCAATCCTATACAGATATTGTCCAACCTATTCCTGATGAGAAAAGAAAGCAATAGCTACACTAAATCAGTCTATTTGGACGTCATTAGCAAGGGACGTTCTTTATTTTGCCTTTGGATTCAAAGTATAAGAATCAATGGTTTTTTAGTGAATTTCAAATGATTGGAGGTTAATTAGTATGAAAAAAATCTTTCTTTCATCTATGCTTACTTTAAGCATGCTCTTAACATTTGCCATCCCGCTTTCTGCTGCACCGTCGATTCATTTGTTGATCAATAGCGAGGTCGTACTTTCAGATGCTCCACCCGTCTCTGTCGCAGGGAGAACTATGGTTTCTTTGGCTTCATTGAAGCCTTTAAAGCTTAATCTGGTCTGGAATGCGGACAAGAAGACGGTGACTGTTAATGCTCCTGGGGCGAAAGAAAAGCTTATGCTTACTATCGGCAAAAAAGAAGCTTCTTATGGAGAAAAAACACTTACTTTGGATGTGCCTGCTCAATTGAATAAGAATCGCGTAGTTGTGCCTTTACGCTTCATCAGCGAAGCCTTTAAAGCAGAGGTGGAGTGGAAAGCGGACAAAAATACTGTCATTATTCGGAGTGCTGATCAAGTAGAAACATATAAGAAGCTGTATCAAGGTACGGATTTGGTGGCGGCACGTAAAATCGCTGTAAACCTTCCTTCGAATAATGAAAATACGCTTCATAATACCGAGGAGAACGTTTATTATCAGTATATTTTCCCTGAAGGAGAGGCTTTAAGGTACTACTCTGTTGTAGGCAACTTACTTACTTATTATGAAATTAAGAATGATGTAAAACATCTAGTTTGGGAAGGTATAGAAGAAGATTCAGGGAAGTATACGAAAGAAAAAGGAAAACGACCACCGGTAGACAAGACGCAATATTTTTTCTTAAAAGAACGTGTGGATAATAGTGTAACATATGGTAAAGTAGGGGCCGAAAAGTCAGTAACACAAACTTTACCTGATAGTGCTTCGGTATTAGCGGATATTATTGTGTCTATTTCTGGTGAAGTAAGGAAAGATCAAATTAAATAGATTATTCACTTCATTTTGGACGTCCCAGTGAACAAGGGGCGTCTTCTTTCGTATATGGTTTTTGAATCTCCGCGTCAGGCTGAAATGCTTCAGATCATAACATGGAAAACGGGCTTACATTTAACCAGCTCTAAAGCGGCAGAGAACGCCATCCAAGACATGATAGAATGCGCTGGATCGCTCGCCCTAGAGCGCTTACTTCGGGAGAAAGCGTCCGCTCAAGGCGCTCTACGTTCCTGATGCTCACCTAATGCAACCCACGGGCGAAAAGCCTTGAAAATAGGAATAGGGAAGAACAAACACCAGAATGCTTTCTTTCGTTGCTTTCGAATATGCTATATTATGTATACTAATTACATAAAAAGGATTATATATGGTAAAATATATAAATGGGTCCAATACCATTCTATTTAGAAAGAAAGGAAAGAGGTGACTGATTTTAAAGTAGATTACTAGATTATGTGTTCGATTATTAGTATTTACCTTTATATGATTACATATACAAGAGAATATAGGAATAACGGACACTATATATTAAGGAGGAAATTATGAAATTCGTGCAGATTATGACCGTAGGTGCGATAGTGGCGTTAGCGATTTCAGGGTGCAGTGATAAGGCAAGTTCAAATTCAAATCAACAACGGCCTCAGAACAAAATGAATAATATTGAGGTCAACAATACAAAGGAAAGTGTAAAAAAAGTTGAAGGAAAAGCAACTATAGAAACATCTATAGCTACTGACAAAAAGATGGATTCTATAAATTATTCACAGTATTATAATAATCAAGATAAATTTAAGGTTGTAGTTTCGGGAAAACAGATTCTATGGAGAAATAAAGATGTTACTTTTACCGCAAAGTTAACTAAGGCTAAGGGGGGAGAAGCCGCCGAAGCCAATAAAGTTGTGGATTCTATGAAAATAAAAAGTAAGCGCGGAGAGCAACTTGTCAAGCTCAACCAACGACCTTTGAGAGTTAATTCACTTTCCTTATCCAAAAACAACCAGGTAGCTCTCCATATAAGCGATCATGAGGGTAGTAGACTTGTTCTAATTAATTTATCTGATGGGGCTCAAACTTTTGTAAACATGTTTGAGATGAATAGTGACGGAGCAGGAAGTGAAAAGATTGATGCATATAACTGGTCACCAGATGGAAAAAAGATTGCGTTTGGAATCGGTGATCTAGGTTCAAGTTATATCGGAGTATACGATGTAGAGTGTAAGGGCTATACGCATGTGTCCGATAAGGATTTTACACTGATCTCCTCTATAGTTTGGCATAAAGAGGGGAAAAGCTTTGACTTTGTGAGTAAAGGTGACGATTCTCCACAAGCAATACTCTATACTTACTCAGAATCAAAAAAATCCATTTTAAAGAAGGGGTCTTTATCTAAGAACGATGAACAGAAGCTAGCTCAATTAACACCGAATTTTAAAAGTGAACCTTATGAAAACTAGCCCACATCAAATAGATGTGGGCTAGTTTGGAATAAAGTATAAAAATCTTAACTTTCACTTATTGTTACTTTACCAGAGCCGCCAGCTGCTTTGATTGCTTTCACCAAAAAACATTATATTTTAATGAACTTTTCTTTGAATTTTTTTAGTGGGTGTAATTATTACAAATTTTTGGAGGTTGGTTAAGGTATGAAGAGAATCTTTCTTACATCTATGCTTAGTTTAGTTATGCTCTTAACATTTGCTGTTCCGCTTTCTGCTGCACCGTCGATTCAATTGGTGATCAATAGCGAGGTAGTTAATTCAGATGCTCCACCTGTTTCCATCGCAGGAAGAACTATGGTTTCTTTAGCTTCGTTGAAGCCGCTTAAGCTCAATTTAGTTTGGAATGCTGGCCAGAAGACGGTGACTGTCAATGCTCCTAGGGTGAAAGAGAAACTTGTATTAACGATCGGTCAAAAAGAAGCTTCTTATGGAGAAAAAACACTTACTTTGGATGTGCCTGCTCAATTGAACAAGAATCGCGTTGTTGTGCCTTTGCGCTTCATCAGCGAAGCCTTTAAAGCAGAGGTAAAATGGAAAGCGGACAAAAATGCGGTCATTATTCGGAGTGCTGACCAAGTAGAAAAATATAAGAAGTTGTATCAAAGTACGGATTTGGTGGCGGCACGTAAAATTGCTGTAAATCTTCCTTCTAAGGATGAAAATACACTTAATAATACCGAGGAGGGTGTTTATTATCAGTATATCTTTCCTGAAGGAGAAGCATTGAGATATTATTATGTTGTTGGGAATTTATATACTTACTATGAAATTAAGGATGATGTTAAACATCTAGTTTGGGAAGGTGTAGAAGAAGATTCGAGGAAGAAAATGAAAGAAAAAGGAAAGCGTCCATCGGAAGACAAAACACAATATTATTTTTTACAAGAACGTGTGGATCATAGTGTCACATATGGTAAAGTGGGGACCGAGAAGCCAGTAACGCAAGCTTTGCCTAAAAATACTACGGGATTAGCGGATATTATTGTACCTATTTCCGGTGAAGTAAGGAAAGATCAAATTAAATAGATTATTCACTTCATTTTGGACGTCCTGAGCAATAAGGACGTCTTAGTTTCCTATCCGTAAGCTTTAGGAAGTTGATAGGGCTGAATAACAATTAGTAGAGGTGTTTCTGGAGGAATCCAGGAGCGCCCCTTTTTTTCATGAGTCGGTTGTAACCCTAAAGGCTGGTTTGAACCAGCCTGGATGCCTGTAGCAAGTGACTGGCTTCCAATCGGTTAGCAGGAAGGAAAGCAGGCTCATTGTTACGGCGGCAAGAGCGTCGTCCTAAAGCCATTTACGCACCCGCTGGCCGCTCTCACGCCGATAACTAGAGCGCAACGCCTAAGCCAGGCAAGAGCACCCTGTGGCTAAGGTTCTCTACGTTTCTGTCGTTCGTTCACACAGCCCACGGATTGTAAGAGAATATGGATATGTACAGGGAGTTTATAACAAACACCGCAATGTACTAGAAGGTACGAAATCATTATAAAAGGAGTGTTAACGGATGAAAAAAGCATTGACAGCTATGTTCTTAGCAATAGCGATTTTTAGCATCATTATTCTAATTTCTTTCCCTTCAAATACGATTGGAACGTTTAATCATTCTGTAGATGGTCTTTTTTGGGTTGCCTTGATAATGAGCGACAGGGGAAAAACTCATGATTCTTGGATTAGGGTATCAGAAGTACTAACCTTTGTGAATGGTTATGTACACCCAAAGTATGCAAGGGGAAATTATTTTAAGAAAACAACAAAAGAAGCAGTTGAAAAGCTAACTGAATCTTATTTAAAATATTTAGATTGGAACGTTAGTAATGAAAAGATTAAATTTAGACATCGGATCGGCGGGGGCATCCTCATGTACTAGACGTGGATCAATGGACATCAGCTTGGCTTCATGGGTAAACTTAAGCATGTTGTCCTCTTTGGCATCGACCTTATTGTTCCGAATTTTTTCGGCTCGTTCAACAAACTCATCCATCAAATGCTCTTGGTAGGGGGAGCTGTCACTGACCACGACACTAGCTTTATCGCCTTCTAGCCGTGGAACGGGGAATTTCAGCATATCGGCAGTTTGAATATCAGCAACGAGACGAAACATGCTCATCAGCTCTGGTAAGTTATGAAACTTGGCAAAACGGGATTTCATACGGTAGCCACCGCTGCTATTTCCTTACATAACGAAGGTATACATTATAAAACTGAACAAGTTCAGGTGGGAAATCTTTGTTAGTTGATTCAACCTAAAAATGGTATAATAGAGAGGACAGAGATACCGGTGGGGACACGGCAAAGCTAACCCGAAAGGGGGTGATGCTGTGTCACTCCTTGATTTGTGTTTGAAACTTCTAGATGTGTTGCTAAAGTTGGTCGGTATAACAACTGGCCTGAATACTTTGCTTAACGCCTGGAAACAAGCGCAAGACAAGAAAAACCACCGGGAGTAGGTGAGCGCCTATACAATCCGGTGATTTTTCGTTTGCGAAAATAACGCCGTGGTTGCCCACCGGCCTTTGTTATAGCTGCAATGCGTCCAACATTGCAGCTACTTTTATTTTACCCTGGACTTCCAATTCATATTACTATTATATCATGTTTTCTGAAAAAGGGTACTGGGATTACCTCTTTTCATCCCATAAAATCCTACGACTATTTATGGAGAGCTGCTAGGCAACTCCTTTTTTTGTTGGGCAAACCAAAGTCCGAAATACATAACTCTGCCGACAGGTATTCACCCAATTAGTGCCTGGTTAAAGGCATAGCCTGAAGGGCGCTAAGTATGAATATGATCTAAAAAAGGATGCCTTGCTTTATCCAAAGGTACAAAAGACCGTTTCATATTCCCGGAGGCAAAGATTTAGCTGCTGATGTAATAGGGACAGCCAGGATAGAATTTACCAGGCATATCACGATTATCACTATCAAATAGAGTAACAAGTTTGTGTCTTCCTTGGATAAAAAAGGTGGAGGGGGCGATATATCAGATTCTTTCAATGGTGGAACATAGACATCCCCGCGTTTAAATCCACTTATAGAGATACTTCAACTACTAGCAATAAAATAAGCCACAACCCGAAAGGTTGTGGCTATGGGCACGTAAAATTTAACGGTTATAGCTAAGATCAGTGAGAATTTTAAAAGTCTCACGGTTCATGTTTCGTTCTATGATTTTTTTTTGTTTCTTCAGGATTTCCCGAAAAGCCTAAATAGTCGGAAACAGAAACACCTAGCCTTTCTTCCATTTCAGCAAGAGCTTCCTCAAACGGGTCAATTTCCTTAGCCGGTTGCTTAGCCGATCTTGGAAAAGGAAAGATGTGTGCTGACATTTTTTTAGCTCCTTTAACAATCGTATTATCATCATATCTTATTTCCAGTTTATTTTGCAATGAAAATGCCAGCTAATCCTTACTACAGTCCTGCTTTTATATGCTATTGATTCATATATAGCAACATTTAGCTAGACTGATTTACATATACCAGCGTTAGTTTCCATTTTTGAATAATGGATTAACGAGGGCTTACTTTTCTATTGTCTTTTTTCTTTCGTGGACAAGAGCGTAAGCCTACCATGAGCCCGTGCAGGCTGTGGAACAGAGACCACGGTAAAAGACCTACCTGGTCTAAGTGGAGGCTATGCTGGTGGATCAGTGTAACGAGGGTTGTCACGTTTTGGGCTTGACCACTTGCGTCCTAACCAGACGCGAAGTGAAGCTTCACTCCTATGCATAGCTAAAAAACGAAGTGGGAGCCGATATGGATGTGACGCCATCCAGGCTCCCACCGTTCCAAACGCCCCGAAAGGGACGTGGGTAGTATGTGATAAAGCGCCTGTAGAACTTTGCTGGAACCCTTCAAAGAAGGCGAGACGACGGTTTAAGAAGTAATATAAAAGAAAATGTTCTCTTCTATCGAACTCCAATTCACCGTTAATGTATGTGCGGGCGTGGGGAGGATGATTTGAATCAAAAAGCTCGCATAAGCGAGGTATTCTTTCTTCGTTTTATTTCGGGTAATGGCGTTATGCAAAAAGCACACTCTGGAAACGGATGAGAAGTTTTCTAAGATTGATTCCTAAATAACTGAGAAAAAGGTCGTTTGAGTTTGACAACTGACCTTTTTTCATTACAAACTAACTACTCCCTTTGGAAAAGTTCATCAATTGAATTTTTGAACGAATGGTAGTCGAATTCGTTTGTTATCATATATTCCTGCCTATAATTTTTTTCCTGATCAAAGATGATACTGACTTATTATTCTTAAATGTAATTTCATACTTCGATGTTGAATCCTGATTGCTTTTCGGGCGGATGATAATAGTATAGTAAAAAGGAACTTTATCCCCGTTATTCATTCCGTTTGTTTTTTTAAGCTCAATGCCAGATAATTGATCTAATATTGCTTTAACTCCAGTCTTTTCCATCACATGCACGTTATAATCGACTGGTTCATTAGTAATTTTAGTGTGCGTTCTTATAATCTGAAGATAGACATTATCCATATCGACCTGATCCAACACAGCTTTTTGAATAGAGGTATTTAAATTCAGAAAATAATAGGTGCCATAAATGCCCCATGCTAGTACGAAAATAATAGCAACAGCAATATTAATAGTTCGATACTTCATCAATTCACCTTATTTTTTTGTAAGATCTCTTTAAATGTTACGCCGCTGTAAATGAGGAAGGTTGATTCACCTACAAGAATAAAAAACAACTTATGCAACCATGTTTCCTGTGACATAAATAGAAATAGGATAATTCCGAATGAGATCATAACCATAATCAATTCTACAATCGTATCAGTTATAACACTAGTCCGATAAGTATCTTGATATTTTTCGTACAGTTTTCGACCAATCAAACGGATGACGCAGGAACCCATCAACCAATCATAAATAAAATGGGGTGGATGATATATAATACGCCAAGTTAAGAAAAATAAAAATATTAGACAAATAAGAAAAATGGGGTTCTGTAGCTTCTTCAGCATTTGTTTTCTCCCCTTATTGTATTTACAACCATAATACAGTATCGGTGTAAAAATTTTATAAAATAAACATACTTCACAAAAGAAGTAATTCATCATGGGAAAGATCATTTTTAGCAAGGGTGTTTCTGGAGTAATATAGCATCAGATGCTTTGTATAAACCCTTGATCGGAATCCCAGGATTGAATTCCTTTTCGATTGCACTTGAACCCTTAAAGGCCATGGTTTAAGTACACAATACTATTAAGGAGACTAAAATTATGAATACCTTTTCCAAAGCGGCTCTTGCATCTGCAATATCTTTTAGTATGCTTGCTAGTGGTGTTTCTGGCGTTTCTGCGGCAGCCACTAAGTCCATTATTGTACAAGTGAATAACGAACCCGTTTCAGGGGATGCAGATCCATATATTGAGAATGGTTCCACGTTGGTGGAATTGAATATGATAAAATCGATTCCTGGCGTAACGATCAGCTGGAACAATGTTTCTAAAACAGTAACTGTAGATAATAAAGGAACAATATCAACACTGGTGGCAGGAAAAAAAGAGACATTGGTAGGTGGTAAGAAAGTAAGGCTATCTACCTCTTCCGTAATGAAAAATGGTCGAGTTATGGTACCGCTGCGTTTCATTGCAGATGCGTCTGGTTCTCAAGTGTACTGGAATGCTCCAGATCGTACAGTTTACGTAGCTAAACCGACAGAAGAGATGCTAAAAGAAATCCAATCTAGCGATATTTCTTTAGCTCGTCATGGTGCATACAGTCTTCCACGTATTGTTAAAGTTAATGTACTGTCAGGTGAAGAAGGGGATAGTATGGCTTATATTCGCCACTTCCCAAAAAACCAATCCAGTGAATTTTTTGAACAACATATTGACATTGTCAATTACTATCGTATCATTGATACACATGTAGAGCTGCTCTGGTCTGCAAGGCTGAATCTGCAACAGGAAGCTAAAAATGCAAACCTGCCGTTCCTCACCAACAAAATTGTTGAACAAAGCGGAAAAATGCCCACGATCCAAAAGGGCGTAGTTTATTATAATTATAGCGTTCCGGGTGACACCACGTTCGGGACTATTGATAAAGCTGGTAAAAAAACTCGTCTGGGTGAAGCGACTGAAGATCAGGCAAAGCAAATGTTTTTCTCTATTCCAGAAGAGGAACAACTATAAAAGATAATTGCAAGAAAGTTCACAAATAGCCGCGACACCTACTCCCTTCGAGATGTGGGTGTCTTTTAGCATCCCTAGTTTTCAGCCACACAGAGTTTCTTCTGACACGGAAAATGTTTTAAAGCTTCAAGCCAATCTACTATCATTATTGATGGTCAGAATATTTATGAAATAGATGTGGAATCTTTTCATCGAAGTGTCATATATCAACCTTAGGATCAGTATTTAATAAGTGGTTCTTTATTGGATAATATTGTGGTGGGGGTGAAGATATAGATATGGACCGAGTTCAAAGTGCTGTAAGCAAAGCTCAAATTGCAGATTTTATTAATACCCTGCCGGAGGGATTAAATACATACATCGGAGAAATTGTTAGTAGTATATCCGGTGGACAAGCCCAAAGAATTGCGATTGCCAAATTGCTTTATAGACAGCCTAAAGTTGTTATTCTAGATGAACCTACTGCATTTATTGATGCGAATGGTAAGGAGATATTTAATGATTAATCTCACATCCCAAAAAAAGTTGCACGATTATCATAGTAACCCATGATGAATATATTAGTAGTCGATTTGGATTTTGAAACAGCTTAAAAGGAGGATTTTCGTTGAAAAAAGACCCGGTTTTGTATATGTGTGCAGGGATTATCGTCATTACTTTATTGATTAATATTTTTGCCTCCCCCTATCTTCCGTCTCAAGTGGGCGCTCATACCAGTGGTGGGCAGATTGATGATTATGTAAGTAAGTTTTCTTTTATTTTCTTACTTCCTGGCTTGCAAGCCATTGGGAGTATTTTGGCGTATTTCTCTAAAAAAAGAACAAAAAATATAGCCTTGATTCTATTAAATGTTATTTGTTTGGGTCTTGATGTGCTTCTTATTTTTTATAATACATAAGACAGTTCTACCGGAGAAGATGGTTTTGATTTGATCGGAGGGTAAGATGAACAAGATTTTTAGTCTAATCCGTATACAATGGTTGAACAGTAACTTGTATGAAAATGTAAATACGAAAGCACAGCATCTTACTTATTCTGCTTCTGGTTGCTATCAGCTTATTTCTGATAGTAAATCTCTCGGGAAACGAGTGGGTAGCTATGTACGATGAAGTAAGCGGGATGGGCCTAGACACACAATTTTTAGAGTTGGCTCTGCTCGGTCTATATAGTATTACCATGGTTTTTGGTTTGTTTCAAATATTGACCTTGTTTTATTTCTCCAGAGATATTCAGTTGTTGTTGTCCTTACCTCTGAAGCCAAGTCAGAATTTATGGTCCAAAATGTGTATGATTCTCGCAGGGCAATACATCTTTTATTTTATCGGCATGGGTGCGATCATAATTTTGCATGGGGTTAGAAACTCCATGAGCCTCTTTTTATGTAAAGGAAAGTGGTTAGAGAAGATATGTTAGGAGGAAGTGATGATAATGAGAAAGCGTACAATTAATATCCTTTCAATAGTTGTAATTGTCTTAGTGATAGGCATTCCGAGTACTATTTACTTATTAGGTTTGAATACATCATTTCAAAAAGTTGTACTGGATCGTATAAATGTTGAGGATATTACTTCGCTTTATATTATTAAGGATACATCAACTGGTGATATTAAAAGTGCTGTTGTTACTGATAAAAAAGAAATTAAGAACATTATGAATGAATTCACCAACTTAAAGTTAAAAAAATCGGATAGTATTACATCTTTAAATGATAATTATACTATTAGAGTTCGAGTAAACGGTGAACCTAGGTTTATGATTACTATCTGGAGTAGCACAGATATAACTATATTTGATAAAGAAGCCAAGGATTCAGCTTATGATTACAAGGTAACTAATAAATTCGACTATGAATCACTCCATAAAAACCTTGAAAAAGTCCTCCATTAAAGATACTTTGCCGGTAATGTTAGCTTCAATGGGTACTACCCGTGTAACTGTAATTTCTTAAACTTTACCCTTGCCATTTTCAAGGCAAAAAATAGCAGCTGAGACATGTGCGCCAAGCTGCTATTCCTTTAAAGATGATCAAATATTATATGCTCAAATTGAGCACCTGCTTCATTAAAAAGCGCATAAATTAAATCTTTGTGTCTGGTTTCTAGCCATTCTTTTGTAAATGAAGTTGGGCTGTAAATAACGTAGTCTGAGCCTGACTTAACGCAAAAACTGTTCTTGAACCAGGTATCGAAAGAAGGTTTACTTAACCTAGGAAGTAAAAGTGTACAGAAATCATCCCAAACCTTTCGATCCTCTTCAGTTATTTGTTCATTCAACAGCTTTTGCTTTGCGATACTTTCCGCAGGCAACTTCTCATTACTTTTAGGTTTTCTGACTACAGTACCTTGTTTCAGGACATTGTCGTAAATAACTGAAAAGTCTAAACTTCGTTCCAGTTCACCAGAAATATTATGAGAGCCGACCAATTTTTGCATGAATTTATCATGCTCAATTTTTAGATCAAGGGGAAGATTCTCGTATAATTCTTGTGGTAAAAAGGGAACCTGTCTTCTAATTTTGAAGAGAGGACTTTCCTCCATGTTATTTTTGTCACTATTCAATACATTAAACATCAGAACAAATCCATACTGCTCCAATATGCTAAGGTATTTTTTAATTGTATTTCTGGATTTTTTTAATTTTGAGCCGATCAAATCCAAGTCTGGCCAGCAGTAATCAATATCACCATAGCAATACCGTTTAAGATGGATATATAGAGCGAATCCTTCAGCATTAAAAAAGTGACCCCAGAAATCCATAAGATAGTTATTTATGATGGTAATATTACCGTCCATATGGGGGAGCGATGACCCATGCTTATCAAGGCTAAACTGGCGAACTTCCTCTTCAGAGAGGAAGATTTTCTCCAGTTCTTTTTTTGTATAAATCTGCTCTTTATCACCGATACGACGCTTCTTAGCTTCAGACTCCCCAGTAGGACGAAGTCGATAATAACTAAGTTTGTAATAGTTACCTTTAAGATTTTTTTCATGCATACCTAGTTCTCCTCGTAAACCTGTAAAAGGCAAAATTTAATAGAGAGGAGTCACTTCACTTTTTAAAAATGGTGTGTTAAAATAACCACATAATGTTTGGAAGTGAGTTCCTAATCTTGTTCATTAGTAGCCCAACGCTTGGAGGCCGCGAGACTCCTAATGAGTGAATGATAGGGGCTTTTTTTATACAAAAAAACACACAATTAAATGTAATTTAATAGATTGCACGTAAGAGGGACATGATAATTACATCATGTCTCTCTTTTTTTATTTACGTATGTTTAATTATATTATATAATCTAATTAATTAATTAGCTAGTAATTTTCTTTGCTGCTCATTGATGCAGTGAAGATAAGAAATGCCTTAATTGGCTAACAAACAAGAGAGTACCCAAGCACATGTTTTATTTGAGCATGTTTTTTGTTGTTACTTTTTATAAAGGACACATTCTTCGATTTTGAAGAGGGTGTCCTTTTTTATTTTATGTACATTTTCTGACAAGGATTATTCGTACAGAGAGTAATTAAAAAAGAGAGGATGGTTGCAATGAAATTACGCCGAACAAGAGATACGGGATGGTATGAAATTGCATCGATATGCCCCATCTGTGGGCATAAAGGTTGGTGCCGTATTAACAAAGATCAAACGGTCGTCCATTGTATGCGTGTTCAATCAGAACATTATTTTGATTCACAAATTGGACGTCAATACATTCACCAGTTAAATGAACAAGAATCGCCAATTACACCTCCCGAGATTGAGGATAATCACGATGTTGAGAAAAAGCCAAATGATTACTTGGATGACGTTTATCAAACATTCTTAGAGGAATCAATCCTTTCAGACTTTCACTTAAGCGCATTACTCAAACGTAAAATGACGAAAAAGCAGATTCAGATAAGAGAATACCGTAGTTTACCGAGTCAGGATCGTCACAAGATAACAAAACGAGTCTCCGATCGGCTAAGTTCTCCAGATGATCTTTCAGGTGTACCAGGTTTTTACGTAAAAGAAGGTAAGTATGGTCCTTATTGGACGATGGCTGGGGCCTCTGGAACGTTGATACCCTTTCGCTCTATTTATAACGAGATCACAGGGTTTCAAACTCGAGTAGATCAACCACCCTTGGAGCTTCGCTTAAAAGGAAGTATAAAAGGTAGAGTTTTAAGGGAAGTAGAGAAAGAGAACGGGCTACGCAGAGCTATCTGTGAACTTATCATAGCTGGAAGGCGTTTGGAAGGGGGACTAATTGAAAAAGATGTTAGGTCCACCAAGGATGCGATGGGTGAATTCCTGTGTTCAGCTGAGTTGGTACAAGGTCAGAAATACTATTGGTGGAGTAGCAGTAACAAGCTAAATGGGTCAAGTATAGGGGCTCCTATTCCGTATCACTTTGCATTACCTAGTGAACTAATGGAGAACTGGAATTATCACAATACACCGGATAAGTTACTGGACTGTTCTGAGATTTGGCTTACTGAAGGGGGATTGAAAGCAGACATAGCATCAGATGCTTTGTATAAACCCTTTATCGGAATCCCAGGATTGAACTCCTTCTCGATTGCACTTGAACCATTAAAAGCCATTGGTTGTAAGCACCTTGTAATAGCAGCAGATGCGGATGTAACAATAACACCAGCTGTTGAACTGGCATTGGGCAACTGTGTGGAGTTTTTTGCCAATCATACAGACATGAAAATCAGTTTGGCGATGTGGGATATCTCTTTAGCTAAAGGAATAGACGATCTCGTGAGCCGACTGTACGTTCCCCAAGTGACTACATTGGTCGGCTAATGTTCTATCCAGTTACTAGTGTCCTATCCGTAAGCTTCAGGAAGTTGATAGGGCTGAAGAACAATTAGTAGGGGTATTTTTGGAGGAATCCAAGAGCGCGGCAAGTGCGTCCGTTTTAGAGCCAGTACGCACCGCTGGCCCACTACCCACGCCGATAACAAGAGCGCTTACGACGGCCAAGGCGCTCTACGTTCCTGTCGTTCATTTCACGCACCCCATGGAGCGTAAGAGGCGTGGACCGAATCAAAGATGGCAGGCACCATCATGTATGCATGCACAGAGCCACACCATGATTCCGCTGCGCTATTTACCATACTTTGAGAGAGCCAGTGCCACCGGGGAACGCCCTTAGCGCTTTCAGGATCTTCGTATTGTTTGAATTGATGCTTGAGGTCTGTTAACATTACTTTAACTTTATTCTTAAATATTGTTAATCTTATGTAAATCATCTTTTTATTTGCTCTGCTATAATTTCGCTAGGAAAGTTGAAAGGGGCATATGGAGTTGAAAAAAGAAATTGGTGTATTGATGCTATTAAGTGTTGTTTTGCTTTCGGGATGTGGTTCAAATAAGCCAGCAACGGTTACGGAAGGGCCAGGCGAGTCTCCCAGTAAACAGGTAACAACGCAGCCGCAACAAGAGACTAATGCAAAGCTGATTGAGGCTTCCAAGAATGAGGAAGTGAAGCTTTATGCTGTCAACAAAATAGACGGGGATGTACACGGAGTCAAGGTAGAGATTAACGGCAACCAGAAAGAATTTGATTGGAACATATTAAATACAGGAACTAAACCGCAGGTATTTTATACTGATCTTACGGGTGATGGCAAGGAAGAAGCCGTGATTATTATCAACACAGGTAGAGGTACAGGATTAGATACTTTTGATATTCATATACTTAATGCAAAGGATTTAAGTGAAATTAAAGTACAAAATTATGAGGAAATTGTTGCCGGTCAGATTGAAACGCATGTTGTTAAAAATGACGATACTCTAGCTATTACAGTTAAGACGAAAGAGAAAGAATATAAATTCGATTCTAATGTTGTACTACCGCCGAATTATAAACAAGACAAGCTCGCTTTTGGCGGTGTAGTTATTTATGAATTGGATAATCAAAAAATAGTCTCCAAAATAGGCGCAAGTGTTGGAGCATCACCCCAATATGTAGGTGATTTCCATATCACTTATAAATTCGATACTGTAAAGAATGAGTTTGTTGCCGATCAAATCAAATTTGTACCTAATGAAAAATAAAAAAGGCTGACCACAATGGTCAGCCTTCAGGCTGTCGAGAAACCCCCTGTTTTTTTGCAGGGGGTTTAAAACTGTCTTAGTGGTCTAAAAACTAGGGTCCTCAGATCGTTTTAAATCGATTTTTGTTTTAAAAGATGCGTCTCCCCATATAAAAATAGAAGTGTCGAAAAGTCCTCTGGACTTTCTCGACACTCTGAAGGCTGACCACAATGGTCAGCCTTTTTTATTTCTTAAGTAATTAAATACTCGTATAATTAGATGTAGTTAAAAAATGTGTGCGCGCCGAGGGCAACTTTAGAGGTTATTTGGACTGTTCTACCACCTGGGAATTTGTAGTAGAGCTTTCCGTTTTCAGTGTAGCTTAGATTGTTAAATAATGATGTTACAGTGTAGAACAACTTATCGCCAATGGGGTTAGAGAAGGTACTCAGGTTTTGAGCAATGTTTACACAGTTTTTCCATACGGCACTGCTAGTGTTAGGGGCAAGACATTTAGCCAAGTTACTATCCCAGAAACAAGAGAATGCATTTTGCTGTAGAACGACTGCTTCAACGGTGTTTAGATTTCTAAACTCTCCTGTTGTAGCATTTTTACGATTCATAACGACATAAGCAACACCTACACGGGATGAAGAATCGTTTTCAGTTTCTCCATAAAGTGTTCTTGCCAACAGATCGGCACTGTCACGTCCATAAAGCTGACTTCTTGAACTTAGTGGTTCACCAATTGCCATTGATATTACCTCCTGTGGATTGTAATCGCCTTTTGGGGCGTTCACTATATAAAGAGAAATGAGGCTATGGTTTTACAACCGCTCTCGGATTTTTATTTCAAAACCTCTATTATTTTTACATAGAGTACCATGACAAAACTGTGGACGAACGTTTTCGAAGACATGAGGAAAGACGATAAAAAGTTTTCGTTCATTAACTAATTAATTAATTGTATAATGATGATGAGCGAAAAATCTCAGCTTGGCGGGCTGTGATTTTCTTTAGAAGAGTATAGGGGCATTCTTTTGAAACAACCATGACAACAATATACTTGTTAGCACGGTTATCCCTCATCCCGCGCAGCCACGTTCGGCGCTCAGTTCGATAAACCCTTCTTCTGTCATTGTATATGTGTTCATTTTTCGATAGATCGATAGGTGAATTTAGATAGGGGATACGTAGTCTACACTTGGATACGTATCTAGCTTCAACAGCACAAAATTCATGCATTAATGTTAGTTTACACAATACAAGTCACTTACTTAATGTTAGTCCTGAGACCTTTTTATACCGGGTTTCCTGTCCCCCGCGCCCCCAAACCCATATCTGCAACTTGATCCGAATTTAGTTGTAGATTTGCTGGCTTCGACTGGGTACGGATACAGCAAAAAATAAGTACGTACATAGTAGAAGATTTGAAATTCTGCAACTAAGGTAGGAGTCAAGATACGTGGGTGCATGCTATGGAAAAAGGGAACAAGAAAATAGAAAAAGTGAGGGTTTCGTTTATTAACAAACCTGCTAACAAGTATATTGTTGTCATGTATAATATGATATAATATAGGTAAAAAAATGACGTTAGTAGTGAGTTAAAAGAATTGGATCCTTACGGTCCACTGTTTTTTGTTTTTATGGACCATAATAAGCCGTAATTATGGAAGGAGATTTATATGCCAAGAAATGAATACCCCTTATCTAAGCAGATCTCGTTACATAACATCGTTAGGGTTCAGCAAGTCATTGATTTTTTCGTGCTGTCAGAGCTTCAACGAGGCCGTTTATATGGGAGTGAATTGGAGCAGCAAATCATTGTTGCTTTAGGGAAGCAGTCTCCTACAAACGTAGGCGTTAATAACGGCTATCTGTCAGCTCGCCTGAAAAAGTTAGCTGAAGAAGGTCATGTAACCCGGGCCTGGGATGGAGATAATCGGTACAACCGATACTATTCCATCACACCCCGAGGTCATGATTATTTTAAGCAGCTCCTAAAGGAGTTGCCGGATCAAGTTGACTTGGCCATCAATACCTATACCAATTTCAAGCATTACATAGATAGGTTTGGACACATTCCTTTGAATTGATGATATCTCGATGAAGGAAGGTTATATTCTTGGACTACGCTAAGGTTGTTGCTTCGCTTAAGAAACGCTTTCCATCTGGAACAGTGGTGAACCAAAATCGTCACTATATTCCGAACCAAGTTTATACGGACCGACTTGAAATGGCCACCGGCAGTGAATGGTCTTACGAGCTTCGTGAGCTAGAGATCAACCCTGGGGCTGGGTACATCAAAGCTGTTGTCCGGATCTATATTGCAGACTACTTTCGTGATGGATATGGTGTAGATACACTAACAGACAGTAGCAAAATACCAACTATAACAGATCAGGTTATTAACCAGGCATTCGTTAATGCGTTGGATTCTTGGCAAATGGGTTGGGCCGATCTGGCTCCACACCGAAAATGGGGAGAGAATCCAGCTCTTGCCCATCTAAAAGACGACAATGTTCCACCGGCAGAGGGAGTACCAACACAAAGTAAGGCCGTTGTAAATAAAGTCTGTGCTATTTGTAGCAAGCAACTGGGACAGAATGAAGTGGCTCTGCTTAAGGCGATACCTGGTTTTAATCTTAGTAAGTTGGCGTATTGTTTTGAACATATACCAGGTCACTTTAAAAAGAAATTACCTCCGGAGATTTTGCAGGGTTATATCGATAATTCGTCGATTAACTAGGCTTTTATGAGATCCTAAATAAACTTATAGGCGTAAGAAGAGTAATTAAAGTCATAGTTTACACCAGAGAAATATCGCATCATATATTCAGTAATGAAAGGAGAATTTATGTATCGACTTTTTGGTCCCGAAGCATATGGGAGATATATAGTTAAACCTATATTATTATCTTTGTTTTTATTTTTTGTGTCATTTTTTCTTATGGGACTTAAATTTAAATTTATTTTCGCTGCTTATATGCTAGGATCGATTCCCAGCGGATATCATCTTATTAATAGATTTTTATACAAATGGTTTTATAGAGAAAAGAGTTTAGAATGGAGAATCGCCGTTGCAATGAGAGGCGGTTCGGTTATAGATTTGTTCTTTTTCTTACTAAAAGTTGCAATAAAGATACCAATCTCATTCTTCATTGGTATATTCTCATTTCCTTATATTTGTTATGAGCTGATTAAAGAAATAAGAAATTAGGATAGTTAGCTTACTAGATAGCCCAGTAGATGCAATCTCCAAACGTAGGAAATATGAGTTGATCTATATAGAGCAGCTTAGTATGAAATCAATAAGTGCTTTAGTTGCAGATTAACTATCTGTAGTTTGGAACTATCCCCTCATGATAGACAGTGGAAAAAAGAGTTCATATTACAATGAATTTAACACTGTAGATCGGAGGGGTTTTCTTATGCAAAAGAACGTACTGAAGGTATATTGAGATTCTTGTACATGTGATTATATGGAGATACTTTGTGTTCAGCGATATGGTCCTGATATTCAAAAGGTTCCTTTAAATCATCCAATAACATCGGATCAATATACATAAAATCACCATAATTAGCGTATCATACGGCCATTTGTTAAGGACACGGGTAGATATTAACTTGAACGAAAAAAGGAGGAGAAAGGTAGACAGTAGAAAAAGCTCCGTTTCCCGAGCTTGCTTTAATCGAATATGATTGCTTACTCAGTGCCGGTTTCCTCAATAACTTGTTCGGCTTCATCTGGCTCCATCAGGCCAAGATCTAGGATGAAGTTCAGACTGCCACTGACGACCGAAAGACGTTCCTCGTCAATCGTTTCATGGACGTCTCGAAGCAGGGAACCTTTATGAATGCTTGTAATCTGTGCAAGTGATATGTACCGCTCATAACCTTCGATGGTTGGGATGTAAATGTTCGTTGGATGCTCATCGCGAATCATTCGCTTGTACCATTTTTTCCCGTGGTCCTTTTCAGGATGGACACTCAAGATCGGAGCGACGTAAATATATTCGTAGCTATTGTTCTGGTTGAAATGGTTATTTGAAAGGACTACAACGCGACGCTGTTTCATGCCTACACAACTTTGTGTTCCGGGGACTTCATGTGCCCATCAACCATGATCGGCTCGAAGTCGCCGGGGTTTGTTACGAGCTTGCCAGTGATAGCCTGCTCGTCTTTCTGATCTTCATCCGGTACATAAATAAAGGGCTATAGCTTTCTTGCTTTGATGACAAAAGTTACAGGAAGCATCGTTGCCTTTCTTGCAAATCCGCTATCTCGTGATTGTATAATTTCATCATCAGATTCCTCAATCATTTGCTCAATGACAAATCCCGCTTTTGCCAACGCATTTACATAAGTTGAAAGTTTACGATCCGATAATGTTAGCTCACCGTCATCAAGAGCCACCGAATACCAAGATTCATCGAAATAACATTTCTTAAAAGCAAGCATATTCTTTTCTGCAACAACACATTTATGTATAGGATGGGACCAACTGAAAATAAATACGCCATCTTTTTTTAAGTAAGAAGCGATTCGGCGAAAAGTACCCTCAAGGTCGGTGGTCCAGCCTATAGCATAAACCGAATAAACAAAGTCAAAATAATCCTTTGGTATGCCACATTCTTCTTCCATGGGGGAACAGATCAATTTAGCTGAAAGACCACATGAGGTCAAATGTTGCATTGCTTTTTCGATTTGTTTTTCTGATATATCCATACCCCACAGTTCAGATGCTTTACGGTCCCCCTGATATTGCAAGGATTGACCGTTTCCACAGCCTATCTCCAGCATCTTTTTTCCTGAAACATCACCAAAAAGTTGGTGTTTTTCTTCTGAGACAAATGCTCCATAAAAAGGAAGCACGATTGCCCCTAAGTAGTCATTTCCCTTTGTATCCCAATAGAAGCTGTTTGTTTTATGTACAACATTCTTATCCATGTTGATCGAGTTGGCGACACCAGCCTCACCAGCACCAATAACGTTTGTTCTATAAATAGAATCTTTGTTCAAGCGGACACCCTCCTAAATGGATAAATCTTCCTAAATCTCTGTTTGATACGAATAAAGAGTCAAAAACTAAGAACATACGTTCCTCTTTTGTGATGGTACCATACATTACCATATATTTCAATGGCTACATCCAGATAATCATGAGATAAAATAAAAGTCCAAAGACGGTTGTTAGTGTTCAAAATTCACCTCAAGTTTGATTGCAATCATTCGTTTGCCCCTTACGATGTTGCGGTGAACCGTATCATAAGTAATAGTAAAGCGGGAAATTGCCTTTTCATATGATTTTAAATTACTAAACAGAGCATATTATTAGATGTTATTTATAACTTATAATAAGAGAATATATGGAATAATAATTGTATTATATGGAATATAAGACTCTAAAAGAGAAGAGAAAACATTTTATGAATACGGATTAATAGGTGACATTACGAAACTAATTCTTAGAGACATCTGATTAGAGGGGATACATATGTTTAATAAAGATTTGCGAGAAGGAGCCATTAGGAATTTGAAGGCAGTACAAGCCAGCTATGAATCTGAGAATCAGATGCTCATCCAGGATGCTGAGCAATTATTTCATAAACGTAGAGTATTAAAGTCGGTTATCGACCAGGCATGGGAGTTCATTAATAGTATGCGTAATAAACCAGTGACGCTGGATACAGAATTAAAGGCAATAAAGATTGAAACCAAGAAGTTCTCAGGCTTGCTTGAAACAATTGAGGGAGAAATAAGTAGAGCCAATTTCACCTCTAAAGGAGCAGCTACAGCAGGGGTAGCTGCAGGGTGGGGGTAGCTGCTTTTGGACCAACAGTGGCACTAGCAATCGCCACTACGTTTGGTACTGCTTCTACAGGTACGGCGATTGCTACGCTCAGCGGTGCAGCTGCCACGAATGCTGCATTGGCTTGGCTGTGGGGGGAGGAGCACTGATTGCTGGTGGTGGTGGAACGGTAGCGGGGACTGCGCTCTTAGGATTGGCCGGTCCCGTAGGTTGGGCAATCGGCGGAGGGGCGCTTCTGACAGCTGGCCTTTTGAAAAGTGGGAAAAATAAAAAAATTGGCTGAACAGGCTAATGCAGAGGCTGCCAAAATACGTAGAAATGTCAGAGTAGTTGAGGCGACACGTAAGGAAATTCAGGAGATTAATATGCTTAGTACCACCACCGCAGCTTCTCTTCTTGGCATGTTATCGAAATGCCGCACCTCACCTACCGATTATACCCTGCTGTCACCGGGAGAAAAGCAGCGGTTAGGGGCATTGGTGAATAATACAAATGCCGGAGCGGAGCTGCTGAACAGAGTAGCTGGAGCGGATGAATAATCATGTCTAGCGATGCTTTCGATATGACCTTACTCGTAGAGGTGGACCTGAAGGAGATCATCTTAAATGAAGGCACCCTACAGAATAGTCATATTAAGAAATTGCTTTTACAGTATAAGGAAACGGTACTGACAACCATTATCAGTCAGTTCGGTTTGGGACCTATCTTTGATAGCTATAAGAACGGCGGAAACGTGACGACGTTGCATAACGCTGAGAAGGGGATATTTGCGAACAAAGCCGATGAAGACCAATATACGGAGGCATTTGACCGTGGCAATTACGAAAAGGATTTTCCGAAGAAGCGAAAGTTAAACTTTCAGACCAGCATAGAGATTACAGATGATTATACAGGGAAGGTCCTCAAGAAAGATGGAACAACCCACCTTGATCATGTAATATCGGCCAAGGCAATTCACAGCAATAACGGAGCACGTTTGTATATGAATGCTGAGCAGCGAGATGAAATGGCAACGTCAGAGAGGATCTGGCCTGGACGGAATCCAGCCTGAACCAATCTAAAAACGATAAAGACCTTGAGCAGTGGATGGATCGGGAGAACAAGCGAAGTCCAGGCAAGACTAACGCCCAGCATTATGAAATTAACCGTGAAGCTGCTGTTAAGAAGAATATTGAAGCATGTAAAGTCGACCGTAAAGAAAGCCGAAACAAAATATTTTGTTTAAGGCTTATGGTACCGTGGCGAGAAGAATAGAAGAGTTCAGAAGTCTTTGTTTGAGGGTACAGGGTAGAGTCATTGCTAAGTCAAAGGATATTGCCAGAGCTTTTGTCGAGGGATTTGTGAGCGGCTTTGTTGCGAACATTATAACCATACTGATCAATACATTCGCTTCCACTGCCCAGAATATGGTTCGGATGCTAAATTACGGAATACATACGAGTGAGACCTATAAGCCAAAAGTGTTCTGCCAGACAGGACGTGTCCGTAAAGCGCTGTTAAGGAATCTTTTAGGTTTTTCTTTTTAACTATCCCAAAAAATAACCTTAGGAAGAAATGATAAACTTGATAGTAGATGGAGTTTTTGAAGGAGGCGGGGTTAAAGGTCAAGCATTTGTAGGAGCAATTGAGGTATGGAAGAACGGGGATATCATTGGGGAAGGCTTGCCGGAACTTCAGCAGGATCAATTGTTGCAGCATTATTAGCAAGTGGGTATACAAGTATTGAAATTAAGGAACTAATTAGTTCAATTGATTACACACAACTACTAGGACAGACATGGTTAAATAGACTTCCGTTAATAAACAAAGCTCTCCCTATAATTGTTTCCTCAGGTATTTACTCAAATCATATACTTGAACAATTGATTGCATGCTGGTTAGAAAAAAAAGGTGTTCATACTTTTGGAGACCTTCCTCAAGGCAAATTGTCAATCATTGCATCTAACATCAGTAATGGAAAAATGGTTATATTTCCAGATGATTTATATCATTATGGATTATCTCGCGATACCTTTCCGATAGCTACAGCTGTACGAATGAGTACAACTTTATCCTTCTTTTTTCAGCCATATCTATGGAAAACACCCATTTCAAATAAACCATATTATATGCTAGATGGGGGCCTCTTAAGTAATTATCCGATTTGGTTATTCGATGTCGAAGGTATCCCACGCTGGCCTACTTTTGGGTTTCGGTTATCAGCGAGACGCACATTTGTACACGAATACGAAGTACACGGGCCAATAAGTTTGTTTAAAGGAGTATTTAAAACTATGCTTCAGGCACATGATCAGCGACATGTGGATGAACACTCAGAAGAACGAACAATATTTATTCCAACCGAGTCAGTAACAAGTACAAAATTCGATTTAACCGAACAAGATAAAAAAGTCTTATATAAATCAGGACGAGCAGCAGCACAAGAATTTCTGAAAAAGTGGGATTTTAATGATTACAAACTGAAATTTAGAGAAAGAACAGAAACTCCGTACAAATACTATGAACGAATCAGCGAACAAAACATTGAGGATACAACACTTTATCATTAATTTGAAAATGCATATGTTGGGGCAATAAAAGTCACCATATCGGCGGCTTTTTGTTTTAATGTACGAGTACCTTATATTTATAACCGATAATGATTGTCTAATGAAGATGAAGGCTGCAAATACATGAATAGTGAGCGAATGCTTGGGAAGTCTAGCTTTGTACGTAAATGATGTGAATTAATTCTTAAGGATTAATTGCATTAAAGGGGGTGCCGATGCATGGCAAATTATAATCTGACTCCATACAAATTAGAGTCTACCCAAAGAAGTATAGATGGAGTGCCGGAAGGCGTTAAAATGATCAATGCTGTGCATATGTGGAATGAAGGTTACAAAGGCGAAGGCGTAGTTATTGCTATTATTGATAGTGGTTGCCAAGTAGACCATCCTGATCTTAAGGACCGCATTATCGCCACCCGGAATTATGTTGTTTCGGAAGGTACTGCGGAGGATGTAACTGATTTTAATGGCCATGGCACCCATGTCGCTGGAGTAGTTGCAGCGTCTGAAAATGGAGAAGGGATCATAGGCGTCGCCCCGCAATCCAAGCTGGTCATTCTTAAGGTGTTTAAGCGGCAAAAGGATGATAGAGGTCAGACTGTTGTAGAAGGCTCTGGAAATGAAAAGTATGAAGCCACGGATGAAGATATAATACAGGCTATTAAATATTGTATTGCGTGGCGCGGCCCAAACCAGGAGAAGATCAGAATTATTAATATGTCGCTTGGTGGGAAAGATAGTACACTTGTCCATGACGCAGTAAAGGAAGCGGTTAATAATGACATTCTAATCATATGTGCCGCTGGTAATGAAGGTGGTTCCGATGAAGGGGGAGACTGCGGTATTTTACAAAATGAATTGACCTACCCAGGAGCTTACCCTGAAGTCGTTGAGGTTGGAGCCATCGGTCTGGATCAGGTTCTCCCCTGCTTTACGAACACTAATACAGAAATTGATCTGGTCGCGCCTGGGGTAGCGATCCGCTCAACGTTCAAACATTCAGATTATGCTGTTATGAACGGTACCTCCATGGCCAGTCCCCATGTGGCAGGAGCTGCTGCTCTGCTCATTAATTACTGTGAATCACGATTCAAAAGAAAGTTCACGGAACCTGAAATTTATGCTCAACTGATCAAACGGACGGATTGTCGAAATGCAGATCCAATGCTGGTCGGAAATGGATTTCTTGTTTTACAAGGCGAGTGTTCAAACACGGCTGCCTCTAAAGAGCAAGTCAATAAAGAGGTTCTAATTTAAGCACATAATCAATAAAAGGAGATTCATTGCTATGAGTAGATTAAACGGAGAAGTAACAAGTGTTATTCAGGATAATAAGGAAATTGAACTAAGGGTGTATGGTGATGAATTTTATGCCCGTCACGAGTCTTTGGATGGTTATACAGCGATATATGATCAAAATGCAGAAAAATATTGTTATGCTATACTGCAGGAGGGGAAACTTGTTACAACGGGAATTGGGGTGGATCAGCCGGCTCCAGAAGGTCTTCAATTGCATATTAAGGAAGATTCGACTGTCCGAAGCCAAAAGTTTATGAAGCGATTTAACGAACTTAGACCTCGGCAAAAAAAAACTGAAGGAAGAGAACCGTTAGCTTTTGGGCCATATAGAGGGTTGATTGATAATAATCTTCTTACAGAGGGAGAAATCCACGGTTTAACCGTATTGGTTGAATTTGCTGATTTGCCATTAGCAGTTTCTAATGAGGATATCGATGATATGCTAAACGGAGAAAATTACCATGGTAACGGCAATTACTCTTCCGTCCGCAAGTATTTTGAAACGATGTCTTCTGGGAGACTAAAATATATTAATCATGTCGTGGGTCCGGTAAAATTGCCGCATAACAGGAGTTATTACACTCAAGTGCTATTGGTGGAAGACGCCATGGATATTCTAATGAGAGATTTCAATATTGATTTGTCAGAATATGACTCCAAGCGTAGAGGAATCGTGGATGCTGTAAATTTCTTTTATGCCGGACCATCTATTTCTGAAGGTCATCTATGGCCCCACAACTCTGAAGTTGATTTGCAGTACGGAAGCTACAAAATTAAAGGGTACATGCTAACGGGAGCTGGTAGAAGCAGCAGCGATCTGGCTATTGGGACTTTCTGTCATGAGACTGGGCATCTGCTATGCCGTTTTTGCGATATTTACGATTATGGAGAACGCGATGGTGATGATAAAGAGAGTGAAGGAATCGGAGAATATTGTTTAATGGGCTCGGGAAACCATTTGAATAATGGACATACTCCTTCTCCGATATGCGCTTATCAGAGAAAGCTGGTCGGATGGTACGATAATGAGGTAAACCTTAATGGTCGCAGCGGGAGAATTACCGTTAAACATGGAGACTACAATACTATTTATAAATACAACACGGACAAAGAACAGGAGTATTTTTTGGTTGAGAATAGAGCGAATATCGAATTGGATAAGCATCTACCTTCTTCAGGATTAGCCATTTATCATTGCGATATCTTGGGTTCAAATGAAAACCAGGATGGAGGGGCTACAAGGCACTATCAGGTTGCGTTAATGCAGGCGGATGGAAACCTGGATTTGGAAAAGAATCGAAACCGTGGAGATCGAACCGATCTATTTGGTAATATTGACGGGGTAGCTTTTGCTTTTAACACTAATCCGTCCAGCATACAATGGGATACAAAAGATTCAGGATTTAAAATATCAAATATAACAAATCCTGCAGAGGAAATTGAATTCACTATTGGCTAGGTTCTTAAAAGCAAAGCGAAAATTAAGTATGAATTACTGCGTAGGTATCAAAAAACTAATGGCTGGAATATATATAAGACATTTTGGTCATTGAATACAAAGCGGCAGCCATGAATCGGCTGCCGTTTGTCATTAACTAAAGGGCAGGATAACGAGTAAAATGAGAGGAGGAACCATAGCTGGACTAAATCTCTTATTTTTCTTAGGGCCACTGAGTTAAGCCAATTCTATTCCCAAAACGATTCTACAAAGTGGTTTAAATGGTATTCCTCTTCTTCCTTTCCCCATTTACTCCAATAAAATAAATCTTGATAACGAGTACCCATTAAGCTTGATTCATGTATTATATTTTCTTTAATATTTTGTGGGACTTCATCATAATTTCCAAATATCACCGAACAATTCCCTTTTCCCTGGAGTTTATAATTCAACGTTTCACTAATCGCCAATTCTCTTAACGGAACATCTATGGTCCAGACTGATATTCCGTCTTTCGATTTAACTGCTCCTTTTTTTCCTAATATCGAGTGTATTTCATTTATAACATCAGTTGAATTGCATTCTGCAATTTCAATTTTCACTTTCATTATTGGTTCTAAAATCACTGGGTCCGCTTGTTTCATCCCATTCCTAAATGCCATTAATCCTGCAATCTTGTAAGACATTTGGTCTGAATCATATTCATGATATGACCCATTAAATAGCGTTGCTTTCACATCTACAACTGGAAAATCACCTAAGACCCCACAAGTCATAGCCTGCTGAATGCCTTGACTCACCGACGGGATATACTCGCTCGGTATTATGGTTTCCTCAATAATGTTGTTCACAAATTCATTACCGCTATCACGTATTTTTGGTTCGAGTTCAATCCAACAGTGGCCGTATCTGCATAAGCTTGATGACTGCCTTACAAATCTGCCTTCAGATACTACTGTTTTGCTTATAGTTTCCTTGTATAACACTTGGGTCTTTAGAACATTTATATCTAAATTAAACTCACTTGATATACGGTCAACAATGCTATTGAGATGTGATTCTCCGTAACCAGCAATAGTCGTATGCTTATTGGTTTCATTTAGATAAACCATAAAATTAGAATCTTCTTTTGCATAACTTTTTAATGCCAGCAACATTCTTTTTAGGTCATTTTTTGTTTTTGGTTTACTAATTGTAGTTATCATATAGGGGGCGCAAAAGTTGATTGGGCGCATATAAATACCTCCATAATAAGCTAATATAATTATACTTCAGAAAGTAGTCAGGAAGTTTAAATCTTATGTTATTTGGTGGAACTATAATTATTAGAGTTCGGCGCCTGTTTTTCCTTAATAAAGGACAATTTTAAGGGTCCGCACGACATCGGATGACGCTGAACGTCAACATGTGGCATACTTGCTTTATTATACAAAGCATTTAAACATGCATTAAGATCTAGCGCCATAAGGTACTATTCTATAACACTGGATAACCACCGATCATTGATCACGGGAATCTCCCTTGGAACTAGTCGAGGGAGCCAGACCGGATAAATCAAGCAGTTTTCCACATGAGTTACATCTCCCCATGAGGCATGGGGGGCGGCACAAAAGGGAAAGGTCGATTAAATAGTATCAGTTTCTAGCCAAGATTAAGCAATTCGAGTGAAAAGGAAGTCATGGGGGAGTTCGGAAGGTTGATCAGCACAGGCCAAGAGCGTAACAGCACCGAGGAAACGATTATGAGTGTGAACGAACGGACATTTATCCTATAGAGCATAAATAAAGGGTCCCTACTACGAACAATTCACGCTAAGGAAGGCAGATGATGTGGTTATTTTCTAACATATTATGGATGTATTTTTTCTAGCGAAGAAGTTGAATATCATTATAGTGTTAAAGTACTAAAAATTTTTTGGATAAAAATCATAACCTTCTACTTAAGACAGCCAAAAGATTCAACATTCCAAAGTGATAGGCTTTAAGTAAAACTATGATCTTATGAAAAAAGAGAGGTCGCATTTGAGTTTGCAGCCTCTCTTTTTGCTATTTTGTGAATAAGATAAAGTCAGCTATGATTTGATCATTAATTTGAGTCTCATTCAAATGATATTGCTGATAAAACAATTTCCCATCCTCAATTAATTTTTGCGTATAGTTCAACTTTAAATCAGCTAAGTATAAATAATATGAATCTGTAAATACCGGATTCTCCATAGTATTGCCGTAATATTTTATAGAAGTTAAGATATATGTTTCAGGTGTTGAGTTATTATAATATAGAACACTTCTTTTAATAGTATCTGCAATGTTGTTTAATTCATTATTATCCGCACCCTCAAAATTTTGAAGTAAATCCATTTCAATTTGGTCTTTGATTTCTTGCTCTGGATATAGTGGGAATAGCTGCTTATAAAATTTTGTCCCAAAAGTGTATGCTTTTACTTTGATAGCCTCATCGTCCTTGGATGCAACCAATAAAGCTAAATAGGCTTTTTTTAAGATATCGTAATCTTGAGGTAAGACAGCAAGGCTTCTTTCTTGAAGAATTTGTTCTAAATATATGCTTGGAGTGATAACTCCGGTTACATCAAATTGTGCCATATCTTCAGATAGCGTTGGATTAATTCCTAAAGATTTATAGAAATTCTCTCCTACGACTCTGATTGAATTATCATTTTGATTACTGAGGTTTATATTGCTTAATGAGATTGCATAATTTTTTAGAACAGTGAGATTTGTTGTAGTAAGTTGTTTGTCTTTCAATTGATATTGAAGATAATGCTCAATAGTTGATACAGAAGGAATAGAACTGAAATTATAGAATGGATACTTTTGTATAGGTTTCAAAGTTGATAATCCCAAATAACTGAAATTATCATTCAAGAAGTTATTTGGATGAGTTCGATAATGAGGTCTTACATATGTACCGTCTTTTCTATAATACCCTTGAACATAAACAAGTTCATTACTTGATGTATTTCCTACAAGTTGATTTCCTTTGTATAGGTTCACTGTTCCTGAATTATTGTTATAAGATGTGGTGGAGGAATAGGTGGTTAAAGAGTCAGCTTTATTTTCAAATGTGGGATAGTCTGATGAAGGAGTGTATGTACTGGAAGATCCTCCTCTGTTGTATCCATGAACGTATGTGCCATCTTTTCTGTAATATCCTTTCACATATTTGGCTGATGCACTTTGATCAAAAAATAATGACATGCTTGAAAGGGTAATCAAAAATGCTAGAAAAAAAATAAAGATGTTCTTAAATTTATTCATGACTTTCCTCCTAGGTAATAAGTAATGCATTAGGAATATATTAACATATAGGCAGTTCATAGAAAAGGATTATTTGAATACATCCCTCAGTCAAACTAGAATTTTAAAAAGTAAATTTGAAATTAAGGGAGATAGTATCATGAACCAAAACCAGAACCACACAATGACCTACACACTAAACAGTGGAATCAAAGGAACTGTCAATCTGTCCAGCAAGCAAATACAGGACTGGATAGAGTCTTATCGTGTAGAAAGTAAATATGTGACTATAGTAGGCAAAGAGCATTTTGGATTGAGCCCTGAGCTTGTAGCAGATTTCAAGGTGCATAATGAATATTCAGAGCAGAGGGAATATATAATAGAAATACAACCAATAGTAGAAAGCAAAGCCAATGAACAGTTAACAGATGCATATAGCCAGCACAAGATATTAATCCAGATAGAATGTAAATGTGGAGCTTCCTATAAAGAAGAGTCAGCGTACAAGAGGAACAAATGGGGCTGTAAAGAATGTGGTGAGATTGTATTTTTGGATAGTAAGAAGGGCTTGGTTGATACAATTAAGGGGAAAGCGTGGTATATGACAAATAGGTATTTTGTTGAGAGGTGAGCAACTGATATATTGTCGGTTGCTTTTTTATGTAATTCACGAAATATACATCAACTCGATTTTGAATACATTATATGGTTATTTTAGAACGAAACAGGGAATAAGGAGTGATTAGAAAAATGTAGAAAATACTAAGTTAATTAGCTGCTTATTCTTATTGTTATTCCTTTTTCTGCAAATCCACAAAAAAGTACTCCTTCTATTAGTACCCCAGAAGTTGGCTCAATTTGCAGAATACTCAGGCGTTCATCAAAGAACGCTTAGTAATTGGATTACACAGCATCGTCCTGTTTCGGTGAAGCAGCTTGATCGAATCACTTTGGCTATGGGTTTACCGGAAGGGCACTTATACGACTTATACATAGAAAATTACATTATTGACCTCCCCCCCAACATGAGACGAATCGAACCATTGTTGTATCGTTGTGCGGAGTTGGATAAGCAAGATGGTGGGAGCCATCATGGATAATTTGCTCTATTCACCCAGACTGTTTGAGATTGCGGAAAACCTATTTGCAGAGGGATGACATGCTGCGGCACTGCTACTCTACGAGAACGTAGCAGAAGTGGAGAAATATCAGCACTCCGAACGTTTAGCCATCTGTCAATATCGTATATTCACGATCCAAATTGGAGAAGACCAAAGTCGCAATCTCAGGGCAGCTACGATATTTGAAGTTTTGATGGAAATAGAACAGCTTGACGCGTTGAAGGATTTGGCGAATGTGTACAAGTCTTTAAAGCCAATAGGGCTACGTTGATCCATGTCTTATAACAAGGGATTATAATACTTTTGACATAGTAACCTGTTTCTTTCAGTCCATTGGTCACATAATATAAAAGGGAATATCAGGATAACAGATGGATGTCTCTAAACATCTCCTTCTGATAAGATTATTTCCATCAAAATTAAAGTGGGCGTGGTAGAAATGGGGAGAATATTAGTTCCACCTGACAAACTGATGGAAGTTGCTGATCAGTTCTTACAAGGAAAGCATGAAATGGAGCGTATGCTGAATTTCTTGAGTGGACGAATTGATTTTGTCCAACGAGGCTGGTCTGGAGCTACCCAAGAGAGATTTTTTCAGGAATTTCAGGTTTCTCGACAATCTATGAGTATGACGCTTGAGCGACTATCAACAGCAGCACAAGAACTTATTTTTATTTCAAAAAACTTTACACAGGTAGATGGAGAAAAAGTCGTACTGGATGCGCTGGGAAATGGTGCACCTATCAAAAAGGCATCGAGCGGTGAAGGTTGGTTACATAAGATTTTTGAACAGATTGGACAAGCTGAGATCACCAAGGCTGAAGCCCAGATGGAAGCTAGTAAGCTTCAAGGAGAAATTTTATGGGATACTGTTCAGGGAGCAAAAGGAGCTATTCAGGAAGATTTAACCTTGGGGATGCTGCCTGACAAAGACCGTAACTATGATCATCCTATGGCTGCTAAAGTAGGTGAAATTCTCGGTCACGTAGCTACTACATTGCAGGGCGCTGGTGAGGTAATCGTTGGAACAGGTGGAGAAGGATTATCAGTTGCTGTTTCATCTACAGGAGTAGGGAGCATAATCGGAGTACCAGGATTAATTGGATCAGCGGCTTTGACAGCGCATGGAGCTACAACCACGGTTAAAAGTGCAAATGGGATAGGAGAAAAAACAGCGGAACTGTGGCAAATGGCAAAAGGGGAAGGTGGAGGTAATAGTTCAAAGCCTTCAAGTTCCTCCTTACATCATGAAGTGACAAGTCATTCACCTTCTACGATTGAAAATCCAAAAGAAGTGGAGATTGTCAATAAAAAAGGTGAATCTATAGGAGAATTCGATGAAATTGATTTGAAAAAGAAAATATTCTACGAAGATAAATCTGCAAAAGGATTAGATAAAGTAAATCCTAAGACAGGTTTACCTGCTCAAACGCCCCAAGAATTTACGGATAAACAATTATTAAAAAAGACTCGAAATCGAATCAATGAACTAGAAAATAATGCATTTAGTACAAGAGCAACGAAAAATAGTTCATCTGATATTCCCCATCTCGATAGTATTAAAGATATTCGAGAATTTGTATTTAGACTAGATGGTGATACACCTGAGTTGAGAAAAGCTGCCGAGAACAGCCTAAATCAGCTCAAAAAAGAGTTTCCAGATTATAAATTCAGCGTTCAGTTTGGAGGAGGAAAATAAATGTCAGTTAGCGTTATAATACTCGAACCACAGAATGAGTTCGAAAAAAGTTTTTTTCTTCCCGTTGCGTCGGAATCATTTTTTAATGATTGTTGGCAACCAGCTATTGAATCTTTAGGATTACAATGGATAGATTTATTTTCAACAGGGGTTGATGTTGAGGAGGAAGACCTACCTATTATTTTATATGAGCTTCAACAACTTCAGAATTGGGCAGAAAAAAATTTAGAGGAGGATCACAAAAATAAGCTCGTTGAACGAGTGATAACACTCATAGAAAAATTGCCTAGCGCGTTTCAGCGTAAGGAGGCAGTTGTTTTTATAGGGTAGTGATAGTTTGGATTCTGGTTGTGCAGGTGTGGCTTAATCTCAAGCTACATGAAAATGGCTGAAATGACGACCAGACTCCAAACGGAAGGAATGTTTATGTCTGAACTGCTGATTGATGGTAATTATTTCCTGTAAATACATTTGACAGTATGTTTGCTTCTATTATTGCAGACTACTTCAAAAGGTGGCAGCTTCCACTCAAACTCCTGATTAGGTGCGGCTATATTCGTGGCAGTAGCTGCGGGAACTTAAGCTGGGAGTTATGACGATATCGTCGAAGCAGTACGTCATATAGCACTTGTACGGTACGAGAGCTTCAATCTGATCCTGAGAACACAGTCGTCTATGATAAGCTGTACGAGGAATACAGCTTATCATAGACGAATACTTTGGACGCGGGGCAACCCGTTGTTGAAAAAGCTGAAGCAATTAAGGAAGAAGCCGGACGTTTAACTGAAGTGGCAAGCACTTTTTCTTAAGAAGCTGACAAAGTATAAGCAAGAAGCTTTTAGGATTTTGTTATCAAAAAAAGCACAGTACGCCTAGGAATCGGAAAACTGTGCTTTTTTTTGGTTTTGTATTCTGTAAATTCATGATGTGAAAATCTCAGTGAATGAAAGATGGTAGTACATTCCTTTCAAATGAGAAGTACACTTTTTCGTTTAACGGACATTTTTACTTTTTCAGCATGGTACCAGCAAAGAAAGTGGATTTTGGAATCCGGAAAAACTGTTCCGCCTGATCCTGGAAAGTTTGCGAAGGAACGGTACCCTGATGTAACCATTCCCAAAATCCACCAGGGTGAACGCCAATATCACTTACATCAGTTACCGAAATATCATGTACCATGCATAGACTAGCCAAGATCCGATTCTTAACCGGAGAACGAGTCATAGTCCGTTTCATAAACGGGACGGCGACTGTTAACAGATGAGTGGTGAACGCCGGACAACCTCTACATTAAATAGAATATGATGCAGATAACCAAGTGTACTACACGTCTTTTCCAGATTAGTGTTGCCGGGAATACGACCTTCATATACCCACGCGCTGACGTTACGGGAGGAAATCGAAAGCTCCTCGGCAAGTTGGGACAGTTTAATGTCATTGACCATCAAAACGGCAAGCAAAACGCGATTGCGTACTTGATAGGGAGTTAGTTTGCGAAACGTTTGACGCGCACACCTTTTCCCAAATATTTGCGATTGATCAGAGACCACGCCTAAATGAAATGTTTGTCTTGTTGTTTAGGCTATACCCTCCGATTTTTTTCCACATACTACTATACCCGGAAAGGGCTTTGCAAGTGACTCTTCTCCTGATTTTCTTTTAATCCCATGGCTTAACCGGTTTATGGAAAATAAGGTCCATTTGGCCTATTAAAATGGAAGCTTAAGGTTTCGATATATTAAAGTGTGACATTTTTTATGGAAATGGAGGTAATACGATCTTTTATTACAATTGTAAGGATGTGTAGAGAGGAAAGTGGGTTTTTGTAGCCCAACATGCAACTTTTTTGATGAGAGAAAGGGAGGTTATACAGCTAGATGATTTGTAAAAAGGTAATGGTATGGTTTCTGACGGCACTTTTGGCAACGAACACTTTGCTGAGCTTGCCTAGTGTGGCAGGAGCAGAAAAACAAGATTTAAAGGACGGAATGCAACTGGATCAAGCAGATTTGGCGCAGAAGGAACAGGAGCTCACTAATGAAACAGTTTCTTTTGATCCGCCACCTTCTGCAACAAACAGCGTTTATAACGCACTCATGATGAGTTTGGCAGCGGTAGAGTATACGTCGATCATAATTGATCCTGGAGAAAGTTATGAATTTCAGAATACAGATACAGTTAGCAAATCTATATACAGCAACGCTTCTCAATCTAAAGGCATTCTGTACGATAGTGTAAGTTACAAAGAGGACGGAGACATCAGCACTGTCCATATGGACTACGGCATTAGCCCCATTGGTGTTCCTGGGGGAGGCACAGCGTTTATTACGAATACAGGAACAGCAGCATTAACCGTAAAAGTAACGGACGTCTTCACCTACAGTACATCGGAGGACCCGGCACTAGAGCGAGTTACGGTCTCTAAAAATGAAAGCTATCGGATTGTGAATGAAGGATGGACTGCCCGTTCGATTCAGCATGATGGGTCAAATGCAGACAATCGCCGTTTTGATTACGCAAAATACAAGGCAGACGGAACTTTATCCGCATCTGATCTTAATAGCATTGCTCATCCCTCTTTGGGTGATGGCGAGGAACTGATTATTACAGGTTCCACTGCCAATGCGGTGACCTTCGGATTTCCATACGGCAAATACAGTATAGAAAGCACCGGCGAGCCGGCTTATGCGCGGGTTACCCTAAATCAGGGGGAAAGCTACCAATTTATCAATGTGGGAACCCGATTGGATACGGTGGAAAGTGACGGTACATCTAAAGATAAACTTGACTATGTTGTTTATCTGGCAAACGGAACAGAGGCTTCACGCGGCAGTGGCACTACGGCGAAGCCGCAGATTGCTGTGGACAGATACGCGGTAATAACCCAGGTCACTGCAAATCCGGTTACATACGGGGCTCCATATCGCAATTTTATTGCTCGTCCTGTGGGTGGTGATGCAATCAGCCGTGTGGAGCTTGAGGTAGGCAAGAGCTACATTTTCCACAATAATGGTACGCTAATGAATCCGATCTACAATAACTCCAAAAAGGTAGGAAGCTTGTTCGACTATGCTATTTACAAGCCGGATGGAACGGTAAATTCCTCTGGTTTTAACAGCCAGTCTGGTCCCATGATCCCGCCTTCGGGATATGCCATTGTGACTGTGATCGGTCCGAGTCCTATTATCTTTGACTATACAGATGATTTTTCCTGGGAAACGAGTAGCCATCCTGCTTTCTTGCGGGTAACACTTTCGAAAGGTGAAAGTTATGCTTTTACCAATGTTAGTGATCATTTGAGGAATCTGCACAGCACAGCCAAAACCGTTAAAGGAAAATTTGATGTGGTCCTGTATAAAGCAGATGATACAGAGCAATCCAGGCGCAATACTGGGAACTCAACCTTTTTGGTTGGTGCAGGTAAAAAGGCCAGTGTGACGGTAACCAGTGACACGCCAATCACGTTTGGTGGTATCTATCGGAGCTTTAAGGCCAGCGAAGATGATAATGGTATCGGGCAAACGACGCTGCAGCCGGGGGATTCGTATGAGTTCCGTAATCATGATAGTCAATCGAATTCATTGCGGCATGACAAAAGCAGTGGCAATGCACACTTTGATGCTGCAAGTTATAAAGTACTTCGATTACTGACATCAGATCATTTCAACAATACAGTGGACCCAGAGATTGTCGCTGGCGGTAAAGCCATTGTCACCAATGTATCAGATCGGCCAATTACCTTTACCTATAGCAATAAGGTGGAGGCTTTGCTTAGTGGGCAGGCAGCCTTCCATCGAATTACATTGAAACGCGGTGAAAGTCGGAAATTTATAAATGTAAGCACTCTAGACAAGGCCCTAGACGTCATTTCAGTCAGCGGTATGAAGTGGAATTACATGAATTACAAGGCAGACGGGACAGTGTACAGCCAAGCGAATGATACGACTCAATTGCCATTAGTACAAGCTGGAGGTTATGCCATTGTAACGACGGTTTCGGATGTACCAGTGACTTATGGAGCTGTGTTAGGAATATTCGACGTTGAGGATGCTCAGGTGCCGACAGGCAATCAAGTCACTGTCAAGCAGGGAGAGAGCTACGTATTTGTGAATACCGGCTCACAGGCTTCCTCATTAACGACAGACGCTTCAAACGAAAGCCGCTTCTATGACTATGCCATATATGGAGAAGGTAGCGGTGTAAATTCCAAGGTGGATAGAGCAGGTATGGATGCTTCTCTACCTGAAATCTCACTTGGAGCAGGAGGTACGCTCGTTGTGACTGTCACTTCGCCGCAAGCTGTGACCTTTCATTTCAAGAATGAAATTAAGGCGGAGCCAAGCACAGAACCAGCGTTGTTAAAAACAACTCTATTCAGTGGCAAGCAGGAGATATGGATCAATCGCGGAAGTCAGGAGGCCCCTATCGTGACGAATGCGAAGGCGGCTGGTGGAACGTATCAATATATCGTTACGGATCAGGGTGGAAAAGTGATTCGTGAACATAAAGAGGCGACAGATACTCAGCAGCAAGTGCCAGCTAATGCAAATATTCATCTTGCCGTAGCTGCAGCTGCTCCTGCTGTTAACTTTGGAGCGCCTTATCGTGTGTTTGCTGTAAAAAATAACGATGACAGCAAGCTGGACGAGCTAATTGAGCTCATAGATAAAGAAGCTGACTTTACGGCAGGTCAGCAAGGAAAATATCGTTTTACACCCAAAGAAGACGGGATTTACCGTTTTGCGGTGAAGGAGAAATCCAACTTTGCTGCGCAGCAACCCATTGTAAGCTTGTTTACGGACTCTGATTTTAGTAATCAGCTTGTCTCCTCATCAGAGCAAAACCAAATATATGGTTGGGATTACACAGTTTTAGAGTACGAGATGAAGGCAGGACAAACGGTTTATGTGAAGCTGACAGAAACCAATAGCGGCGCATTACAAACCGTAATTAAGGCAGCACATATGGTGCTTGGTAAGGATACTTCATATGAATATGGAAAAGGGAACCGATTGAATAAAGTTATTTTGTTCACTGGTGATCAAATTCAACTGGATTATGACTTAAACGGAAACGTCATTAGACGGACGAAAAAGGTATTTCCTTTTACAGATTAAAAGGATGTCTTTGTTTCGAAAAAACATAACAGATAGTTAGATGTACAGGCATTATTAAATAGGGGTGAGCGAGTGTTTAAACGTTATATTTGTAGTCTACTATGTATGGCAATGTTGCTGGGTCCATGGAGCACATGGGCATATGGAGAAGAAGGGCACGGAGAGGCGGCAGCTTCTCAGTCTTCTTCGTCTTCCACTCCACAGATTATTACCAGAGCATGGCTTGCGCAGCAAACTGGTAAGGACCAGGCTTGGGTCAATGCACAGTTATCCAAAGGTTATACTTTATATGATATTTATAAAGCATGGCAAAAAGATGGTGGAGAAAATTCACTACCAGAACAAAGTCCAAACTTGTGGGTACAGCAGAATGGACTGACATTGAGCACAAATGCAAAGGTGGAGCCGTCTGATGAGTCGGCTGCGCTGAAGGATGGTGAAAAGCCCACTCAGGCCACCCAGGATGAAAAGGCAACTCAACATCCACTAGATAAGGAAGAGGGTAAAGCGTCGGCGCCAGACACGACTGAGATGGATATCCCATCTATACCCCGAGTAAATGATTCCGTATATGCTCCGACTCCAGGAGAAAACGGACTGATCGGGAAGGATTTACTTAAACAAAGTTTGTTGCAGGTATCTGCTACAACAGATGTGTATGCTCCTTTTGATCAGGCGGCGCTTGCACAAAGCAGGTTAAGTGATGATACATCGCGTTATGGAATGGATTATAGTGACAACAGTGTGTCTACCGCTTCAGGACAGCTCGTTGTTCAAAATACGGACTTGGTACTGCCGGGGTCATTGCCCTTTGCATTGGCTCGTGTGTATAACAGTTCATTGGCAAATAATCAGATTGGTGTGCAGCAAAATGAAAGGTTGTATACAAACATAAGTGCCATCCGCGAGGAAGAAGCAGCTTCTGGTCTAGGGAGAGGCTGGAAATGGGATCTTCCTCATATGCAGAAACAGGATGGTAAACGGTATTTGTATATTCCGGGAACAGGCTCCTATGAACTGAGAGATGATTTGCAGCTTGAAGGATATGCATACAAAGATCTGAAGATCAGTACAGATCAAAGCGCAAGTGTGCAGGGAGTAAGCAGTGCACACAAAATAGCAGTGCTGAATGGAAATGACTATTATCTCGATCAGGACGGTTATTTGATTTTAATCCAGGATGCGTATAAGAATCGGGTGGAGTTTGATTATACAACTGCTGGTGAAGCTAAGCTCATTCATTCGATTCGAAACAGTGATGGTAGAGAGCTTGACTTCACTTACAATGCTGGACAGCTTGTTGTTAAAGAGCAGGGCACGGACCATCAGTATACCTATCGTCAAAGTAGTGAGGGAAGCAGCAAGGTGCTGTCAGAAGTACTGGATTCTCTTTCCCGAAGCACAAGCTATACGTATACATTCATGGATGCTCCTTTTAATGTGGTCGTAGATGGTGAAGGAAAGACTGGAGCCCTGCAGCCCAATGAAACCGCGTTGCTTACACGAATTGTACGACCTACTTCATCGATCACAGACATTCGTTATGAAGCATTTAACAAGCAAATTGGCGTGTATGGAACACAAGGCGTGTTCAAGGTGGTTTCACGCGCTGATATGTACAGTACAACTGCAGGCAATCGTTTTTTAAATAAAATTGATTTCGCGTATTCCGGAGAAGATCTAGCCAGTTATGGAAAAAGTGCTGAATGGACGGCTGTTGCCAAAGGAACACGTACAACAGAAACCTTCCATTTTGGTAAAGTCTTTAGAGGAGATAACACACCAGACAAGCTTGTTCTTAACCGCTATGATCAAGAGGGTGATTCTACCGGCTATCATATAAACTACACCTATAATGAGGCCATGGATTGGAATTTGCCTGTGCAAATGGAAGAGTCCTATACGGAAGGAGGTTCTTCGTCAGAACCTGTAACCACCTCCTATGACTACAATGAATATGGTCTTCCACTAAAAGTATCCCAAAGTACTGGATTGGAGACTGCTCATACGTATAAAACCTCTAGTGAGCCTTTTTTCTGGGTTCAACCTACCCAGACGGTTACTAAAATAAGTGAAGGAAAAACTGGAACGACAGTTCGAACTTATAAAGCAGAGGGCGCATTGTATGAACTAAAAAACTATGATGGTACAGAGCAAGGGAAACTTTTATCACATACCTATACTTTTTACAATGCAAAAGGGAATGTAAGTGGTCAGAAAGTTCTCATAGATGACAGAAACTATACAGATGTTTCTATTGATTATAAATCGCCATATGGATCACAGCTCCCAACAAGGCAGCTTTTGCCTAAAGGTGTTGAGTACACGTATGACTACTATCCGACTGGAGAAATCAAGTCCCAAACAGATGCCAAGCGCAAAACAGAGTCCTATGTATATGATTCTTTGGGACGTGTAACAAAGGTTACTTATCCAGATGGAACTCAAACCGTCGTGGTGTACAAGGATGATACGAATGATGTCACTGTCACCGGACCCGATGGTGTAAGCGTTGAAAGATTGTATAATCCGTTCGGGCAGATGCTCCAGCAGCAAGTGGGTGATGCAATCTATGGTTATAGTTATGATGAGAATGGGGATTTGGTAGAAAGCACGGATGCCGAACAAGCAACCACTCGCTATGCCTATGATGCCTTTGGACGACCTGTGAAGACGACCTATGCGGATGGCACAACAGATACCGTGACGTATAACGCGGTGGATCGTACTGTCACTCAGACGGATGTGTCCGGTTATCGTGTGCGTGAAGTATCAGATGCTTTAGGTCGTGTGACTTCCACACAAGAAGCTAAAAATGGATCATTTCAGCCGCTGGAATCGTTAGCTTATAATTATGCGGGTATGGTCACTAGCCGTACAGACGGTAATGGTCAACGCACGCTCTATGATTACGATGCTTTGGGACAAATGACCTCGGTCACTGATCCATCCGGACAGCAGGTCAGCTATGCGTATGATCTAGCCGGAAATTTGAAGACCGTTCAGTTTCCAGATGGGCAAAAGAATGTGTATTCATATGATGAGTTGGGCAGACGTACGTTACTTGAGAAATCAAGCGGAGGAACTACGTTAAATATTTACGATACGGATGGAACTATCTCCCGTATGTTGACAGGAAAATCGGATGCCATTACCTTTCAATATAACACTGACGGATTAGTTACCGAAGCGGCAGGTCCCGATTTTAAAACCAATTATACCTATGACAGCGCAGGACGAAGAAAAAGCATGACAGATGGTCAGGGAACGACCACCTATGCCTATGATCCATCAGATGGGTCGTTGACTGGGCTGAAGTACCCTGATGGTACGCACATCAGCTATGAATACAACAAGCAGTCTCGTACAGGCTATGTGCTAACAGATGCTGCTGGCACGTCTATGCACGTTCAATCCAAGCTGGACAGTGTGGGCCGAGTTACCCAAATGGACATTAGCGCTGGGACCGGTGTGGCAAATGTACAGAGTTTGGGAGAAGCGAGTGCTGCTGCGGGCGGATCACTAGATAGCATGACGTTTGATTATGCTCCTAATGGTTTGCTAAAAGGTCAGTCTTCGAGCAGAGGACTGAGTACACGATTCAGCTATAACGGACTGGATTTATCCGGGGTTACGGTGGAGCAAGGCGGTACGGCGCTACACCAATTTGGTTATGAACGGGATGGGAATAAAAACATCATCGGACGTACACAAAACGGAACAACAGACCAGTTTGGATATGACCCGTCAAATCGGATTGCCAGCGAAGCCGCTGGTGAAAAAAATAAGACCTATGGCTACGATCCGAATGGAAACCGAAGCGCTGAAAGCAGTGGCAAAGTGTTCGGCATGAAAAATGCTGAATATACGTATGATTCTGTCAGCCGTCTGACAAAGGTGACCGGTGAAGGCAAAGAGGTCGGGTACAGCTATAACGGAGACGGTCTACTGTACGAGCGTACAGAGGGCGGCAAAACGACTCGGTATTACTATGACGAAGAAGCGAAGCTGATTGCGGAAGCCGAGGTCCAAGGTGGAACAGCCAAGATCACTTACGCTTACGTGTATGACTTGTCCGGTCAACTGTGGGCCAGACAAGACAAGGTAAGCGGGCAGTTGCAATATTATCAGCTCAACGGTCACGGTGATGTAGTAGGCCTAAGTGATAGTTCGGGCAAGGAATTGAATAGCTACAGCTACGATATCTGGGGCGGCCCGGAGAAGGTCAAAGAGACCGTTCCGAACGTGCTGCGCTATGCTGGCGAGTATTGGGACGATACGACCGGACTCCAGTACCTGCGGGCTCGCTGGTATGATCCAGGCACAGCCCGTTTTATGGGCGAGGATACGTATCAGGGCGAGATGAATAATCCGCAAAGCTTGAACTGGTATGCGTATGCAGCTAATAATCCGCTATTCTATGTGGATCCGAGTGGACATTTTTTTGAAACCAGAGATTATCAAGAGCTTAGAATATTACTAAATGAAGCCAGACTTAAATCGAGTTCCAGCAAGAAGAATCAGAATTATCAGGTATACAAGGATTTCATACGAAAACGCTACGATTTTGTGTCCATTTATGGAGGAGCAAACCAGTACAATTACTTATACGATCTGTTAACGGGAACCAGTGCATATAAGAATAGTTCTGGCAAATCTGATTGGGCTAAAGATCAGTTGTTAAGTGCATACCAAAAGTGGACAGATGCCGAAGTCCTTGCCATAGCTGCGATGGGAATGATTGGTGATACTGCTGGGAAGTCTGCTGGTAGAGGGAAGTCTGCTGGTAGAGGGAAGTATAGCAAATCAGGGAAATGTAATTGTTTCACAGCAGGCACGAAGGTTCAAACAGACGAAGGAAAGAAAAATATCGAAGACATTAAAATCGGAGATGAGGTTCTTTCCAAAAATGAAGAGACTGGCGAGCAAGCATATAAGGAAGTTACCGCCCTTCATCGCAATGAGAAGGATACCACCTATAAGTTGTCGGTGGGTAATCAAATCATTGAGACAACTGACAATCATCCGTTTTGGGTTGAAGATAAAGGTTGGGTACTAGCGGCTGACTTGCGGTTGGGCGATAAGCTACAACAGAGTAACGGAAATACCTTAACGATTGATAAAATCAACATTATTAAGCACGATGAAAAAGTTAAGGTTTACAATTTTACTGTTGCTGATTTCCATACTTACTTTGTAAGTGATTTGGGCATTTGGGTTCACAATATAGGAAATGATTGTCTCCCTTCGTATAGCCAGTCAGTATTAGATAAGATGAAAAAGGACCCTACAGCTCATAACTTCCCGACATCTTTTGATAAACAAATTCTTTCACAAAAACCGGCATTAGTACGTGCAGATGGAAGGGAAGAATATTTATTAACTGGTAGTATGAATGGTAAAGGTGGAGTTTACCATATTACTGTTAGACCATCGGATAATTCAATCATTCACAGGGTATTTATTCCTGGTAGTGACTGGGCGAGATTTTCAAAAGCAAATGGACTTCCTTCATTGAATGATATTCCATAAAATCAGGAGGGGTAGAATGGATGATTTAATCTATGAAATAACCGGAGAAGGTACAGATAAAATAGTAACCCTAAAGGTAGATTCACAGATGATTTATAAGGGTTATGCTTATAGTTTAGTAACTTCCGTAGATGGTGTTCTTCAATTTAAACTAAATTTCGGTTTATCAGGGATAGAGTATTTGTACTGTATTAAAAATTTAGAAGATTATTTGCTGTTATTACCAGTAAGTGAGCAGTATAGAGATGCAAAACAAATAATCTTTTCCAAGTCTAGCTTAATGAAATTATGGAATGAATTTGATTATGACTTTGAAGATGATAAAGAATATATAACTAATGTTAATCATTCGGATATTGCATTACATTGGTTTTTGTCTAGTGGGATTTACTTTGAAGAATTAGACTTAGAATCAATGAGAAAAAAGATACAAAAAATAACTGTAGGATGCAGTGAAGAAAATTATCATTACCTATTTGAGAATTTAATTTCGAAATGGGACGATATTCACTTGAATAATTTAACTAAAATAAGAAGTAGTTGTGTTGAGATTTCGATTTATTTGGATCAAAAAGAGAATTATGATTGGAAGGCTTTCTTTTTAGATGAACAGGGAGCAGTTTATATCAAAATAAGTCCCGATTTAGGACTTAAGTCAAACGTATTTATTAGCTAATTTAATGTTCAATGACCTTGGGGACGGTAATCCTCAAGGTTTTTCTTTACCCACCCAGTACCAAATGAACCAAGCCGCATGACCCAAAAGAACTTAAACCATCATCACCCCCGTAGGATATTCCCCTAATATCCTGTACGCACATAAATGCTTGGATTTTATAACCTACGTAATGCTATAACGTTACATCTAACAGGTTCATTATTGTCAGATAACACCATAATTGACCTGTTTTTTATTATGTTCGTTTTCTAACACATTTAGTATGACGCGCCACTTAAGCGGATTCATCTAGTAAGCCGACTCAACCTCTAGTTACATTGCTTAATGGTCACCTAAGTAATGGCCAGATGGCGCAAAACCGGTAAAAACAGTCCAACAATGATTCAGGGACATTATATAACAATTGGTAGCCTATAGTAATGTGAGGTTGTCAATTGTACTAAAACTTATCTTCGTCAAATACTTCCTTCAAGATGTTCAGGGCTTTTCTATGCTCTTTCTCACTTTTATTTAAGAGAAGAGCATGTAAAGCTAATATAGTCTCATTGTCCTGTTTTCCACCTAAGCTCATTAATTCGAAAAATCCTATATTTAGAGCAGCAGCAATTTTTATAATGGTTTCTATAGTTACGTTGCTCTCACCGCGTTCAACCCTACCAATATATGAGAACGATGAGTCAATTTCATCAGCGAGGCTTTGCTGTGTTAATCCCTTTTCTTTTCTTAGGGTTCTTATTATTGCACCAATTTGTTCGGCAATCGTTTGCATATAGTTATCTACTCCTCTTAAATATCTTCAAAAGAAATTATGTTTTAACCAATTATAGTTTTGTGATTGGATTTTCTCGAAAATGACCTTTGTAAATAGGAGGTAGGCCTATTTTTGATGGTTGTACCTAAAAAGGCTCCATTATAGTGAATTATATCTTTCTGGAGGTTTAGTGATGGAAAATCGTTTTAAAACAGAGGACGAAATTTATTTGTTGTCTGAACACGTGTATACATTGAAGCTATAGACAAAATAATTGGACGGAAGCAAATCACGTCGCTGATTACATTTTAATTTTAGCAGAACACAGTTATAACAATAGACAGACAAAAATGGGGAGAAGTTATTCCTCTAAATCAGATGCTAAAACGTCCACTTGTTTTTTTATTTTGGATATAGATATCTGGCTAAATCCATTGTTTTTCAGAAGCAAAGTCATTTTGTCCGAGCAAGAGATTTATATAGATAAATATGCTGATTTAGGATGGTATGAAAATGCTACGGACGAGGATATACAAGAAAATAGAACGTTTTAAAGAATTGGCAGTGGCAAATGGATACGCCGTAGACTTATTATCAGGGAATATGGAAATATTGAAGGAGTACAATTCGTTTATACAAGAAAATGTGGAATATAGACGAGGATTATTATCTTTCTAATTTGCTTGAGACCTTTTCCAGCTTCGAAGACCTTGGAAATCGTATGTATTATGTGAAATTGCTGAATCAGCTTGCTTTCTATAACATAAATCAGCAACGATATAATATCGCAATAAATTATATACTGAATTATTTGGAAACAGCAGTTACAATGAACTTATACAGGGAGTGCATTCATATGAGAAAAACGTTAGTAGTTACATTGATGCTGATGACATCTCTTAGTATTTTGATTTCGGTTTCTTCTCCATCTTCAACCATTGTTCCTTTCAATCACGGTGTCAACGGGTAACAGCAAAGATCGGCTTAATTTTCAAACCATTGATCTTGAACTTCAAGATCAATGGTTTTTATTGTATGAATAATAATAAAATAGAATGATCCGACTACCTAATGTTGAGGGACAAGAACTTGTCTTGTACTGATTGTCGCAACATCAACGCAGGTCTTCATTTTTCATAATAAAGAAAAGAAAAGATAATCTATTCCATGTGAGCGCAATAGCTCACAGAAGTAAACAAGGGAACCCGCTTATGCAACGAGGATGAAATTCCTAGAGACGATACTCCGAAAGGTTCTCAAAATTTCAAGAAGTCTTTAGATTATAAGAATAAGACTTAGTCAAAAATAAACTGCTAACTTTTAGTAGACCATAAGATATATTGGAGTCATTACTTTTTGTTAAATATTACTCAACGCTATTTCCCTTGTGCCCTACCATTAATCAGATGAAACTATATTTAGCGTATAGGTGTGCATACATTTGGAGACGTAGTATAATGGCTCCGACCCAATATCAATTGAAAAGTTTATGAATTGCTAATTCAAAGATAATTTTCTATGCTAATTTGAGGAGGTGTTTAACAA